>CAWCIY010000002.1:0-2396577 GCA_963795715.1 uncultured Pseudomonadota bacterium | reverse complement strand
ATATTTTAAATTGGGACAAATGGTTATCCGCAACACTTAAATATTTTGGCGAAGAAAATTTACTCTGTTTGTTACAGCGCTACTCTAAAAATTGTTCACCACCTCCGGACGTTTTGCATTCTCTACACTTTGTTTAATCTGTGTTCTGAAACCTACATACCCTGCTTCTGTACTTTGAATTACCATCCTCTCCGATAAAGTTAGATATCCCCATTAGCTTCGCAGTTCACCCCAACTCCCTCTTCTCTCCAAACCCATGAACCTCTTAAACGCCCCCCAATATTTAGTATCTTTATCATGCCATTGCTCATCAACCTTCTTCAAATGATATGCCCTAATAAATGGATTGGGATCCATCTTTTGTAATAATGTATTCCACTCTTCAAAAGTCTGTGGGTCAAATTTCGGTATGATAAACACCTCTTATATAATATTTTTTATTATGTTGCTCGCATTCCTGCCATGTCATCGGCGCGATGCCTTTCGCCTCTTTGAGTAAGGTATTGACCACATCAGGACACATCCCCCACACCGCCGCCCCTAATGGCTGTTCGCCTTTCGCATTGGCGATATCTGGTTTCGCGCCTTGTTTGAATAATGCCGTGACCGCTTTTTCATCCCCTTGTTTACAAGCGGCAATGAGTTGATCTTGCAACTGCAATTGCTCAGGGCTGGCCTTCGGTTTCGGCGGGGCATGATAGTTTGCGGAATCGTTTGCGATACCGGCGGCAGCGGCGGCGTTGATTTTGGCGGTTGAACCAGCGTCTCATATTTCAAATCTTTCGCGCGTTTTAATTCTGTTTCATGTTGCCGTTTGATTCGCTCAATTTCAGCTTGTTTTTCTGCTTCTAATCGCCGTTTTTCTTCCGCAATCTGATGTTCGTGCGCTAACTTCATTTGTTCCATTTGTGCCTTTAATTTTTTGATTTCCGATTCAGAGTCATCCGGCGGCGATACTTTTTGTTCCGCCAGAGGTTTTAAATCCGCCAGCACTCGGATGGCCGTTGGCCGCTGTGCGGGCGTGGTTTCCCAACACGATTCGATAATTTTCTTCAATGCCGGTGGGCAATCGCCCGGAATTTCTTCTTTTTTCCCTTTTTCAATCCATCGCGCCGCCACCATCGGATTCGGCGCTTTCGCGTAGGGCAGTTGCCGGGTCACCAATTCCCACAGCACCATACCAAAACTATAAATATCTGACGCAGTGGTGACTTTAGGTTCGTCATCAAACAATTCCGGGGCCATCCATAACACCGTCCCTTTGGCCGTGACCGACGATTGGCTACCGGTTTCGTGTTTGACTTTCGCCAACCCAAAATCCGCTAATTTAGCCCGTCCATTCCTCAGTAAGATATTTAAGCTTTTTAAGTCCCGATGTAAAATTTTACGTTCGTGCAAATCCGAGAGTCCTTGGGCCGAGTCTGCCGCGATTTGATAACGGGTTTGCCAGGGTAAGTCCTGACCGTTACGTAATACATCATAGAGAGAACCTTGCGGCATCAGTTCCATCACCAGCGAGTAAGGCGTTTCCAGGCAAATTTTAATGAGTTTTACGATATGCTCGGACGAAATACCGAGTTGGAACATAATTTCCGCTTCGCGCTTGAGTTCGGCCAAGGCGTCCGCGCTTAAATGCCCGCTCAACTGTTTGATGGCCACGGGTTTGCCTTGGTAAATGCCTTCATATACAGCGCCGAAACCCCCTTTACCTAATAAGCGTCCCAAGATCAAGGCGCTGGCGGGAACGGATAAATCAATTCGGATGCCGCCCTGAGAGTCGAGTTGCGCAAGACCTGTTCTGGCAGGAGATAGGTTTTTCTGTTCGTGCGGAAGTGAAACGGGTGGTATATGGCTGCCGCCTACAGGTTGCGGTGGGGAGGTCATCAAGGAACTGTCCTGGAGAAAAGCAGTACCGGACGGATTCGGTGAGAGATTAGTAGATTTCGGTTGTTGTTGCATCGCTGTGCTCCTTTGCGTGAATCAGTACTTTCCTATATTCTGGGACAAGGAATTATTTATGATCTTTAAGAGAGATGCAAGGAGTTCTGAGTTCGTAAGCTGGACGGCGCTTAACATTCTCTGAATTTCTATATCTACGCTACGTCACTGAGTTTTCCTCAGTGACGTAGCGATAATTGTCATTCTAACACTTTCAATTTAAATCATTATTTCATCCAAATTGTCACTGAAAACAAGGGATAGGCGGGAAATGACAAGGGATAGTCAATAAGAATTCCCTATTTTGATAGGCAATTTCGTAAAAATATTTTGAGAAAAATGATTAACTTTTTGAGTCATCCATGGGTACTTTAGTAATCGCGATACTCCGGCTCATGACCTCTTACCTTGCAAAATGTTTTTCTCCTTTTTGAATCCTTGTGCACTATTTAACGCTATTCCATGGATACAACCCGTAACTCATCTGCATCACCCCCAATAGCAGCTAATCACACGGTTAAATTTCTGGTGTAAGAGATTGGTGCGTCATCATCGGTGCGCGATGGTGAAGTTAAACTTGCTCCGCTGTGCCTTGGCGTGTGAGACACAGCGGGCGGCTGGGATGAAAAAAATAGAGACCGGTGTGTACAGTGGCGTTGTTGCAAAAGTTGAAGCGCGACAGTGAACGCTGGTGGTTTCAAAATCCGCCAGGCTGGTTAGAGAGCTGAACATGGGTTTCAGCGTTTATCTGGTTTTCCTGATAATTTGATAAGATAAAGTAAGATATTACTTTATCTTTGTCTTTATTCAATGAGCGATCAATCCCGAATGCGCTGAGTTTCTGAATCCATGAATCCAGCCAGCTCGGCGGAAGGTTTTAAGATCATTAAATAAACAGTATCATGATGGTCATAAAGTAACCTTATTATTGTATTGAGCATTTTATTTCTAATTCTGGAACATCATTATTAACTCTTCTATTTCTACTCCCATATAATGTATCTTTGGATTGAGAAAGAGGCGCTAAATAGGAAGTCTCCTCCAACCAGCCACTTGCTTCCAATAACTCGCCTATATCATCCGCAGCATCCGTTTCAGGCTCTACTACTATTACTAATGTCCCCTGTTCCAGATCTGTCTTCATTTCATACTGATTTTCTTTAATATTTTTCTCAGCTATTGCTGATTTAAACGATTCTACTAAATCGTTTAATCTACCTTCAATACGCCTAGGAGCACCTTGAACTCTTTCTCGCGAAATAAATTGAATAGTCAAAGTCTTGCGCAGGAAATCGCTTGATGGAAAATTGATAGTTGTCATTTAGTAAGGTTTTTAGTTTCTCTTTAAAAAGAGCAGAAGATGACTGTTGCAGTAATTTATTTTCGGGAGGCATTATATCTATTGGTTGTGCAGGGACTGTTAATTTCTGTTCTTCACCTACGGAAATGGAAAGTCGGCCTGTTGGAGCACCAGGGGATTGGGGGAATTGAGAAACATTATTGATTTCTTGTGACTCACTTTCTTTATATTCGCCAGCAGCCATTCTGCAATAAATTTCAGCTTCTTTTTCATCCTTTTCAGTCCCCCACCCATTCTTATAACATAAGGCAAAAAAATCAGCATTAGATTTATGGGCATCATTCACCTGTCTGGCCTTTTCTCTCCATCGATCTGCCTCACCTTCATTAGTTTCTACACCAATACCCTTTCTGCAACAACGGCTTAAATTGCCTTGTGCCAGTGTAAAATCCTTCTCAGCAGCTTTTTTATACCAAAAGATGGCTAGCTTATCATCTTGTGCTACACCTTCACCTTTTTTTCATGGCACCAACCCAAAAAATTTTGTCCATAAGCTCGGTCATTATTTTCCTCTGTACTTTCTGCTGCCTTAAGGTACCATTTCACTGCTTCGGATATATTCTGTTCTTGGTATTGATAACAACGTCCTAAATTTGCTTGCCCATACAAATAACCTTGCTCCGCCGCCAATCGATAGTAGTGCACCGCAGTTCTTTCATCTTTATCCACACCTATACCATTTTCATAACGCCAGGCCAAACTATTTTGTGCAGCCTTATGTCCCTGATCAGCGGCTTTGCGATACCAGAATACAGCTTTCTGTTCATCTTTTTTAACACCTTTGCCATTAGCGTAACACCAACCTAAATTAAATTGAGCATTTTGATGCCCTTGTTCTGCGGCCTTGTGATATAAGGCGGTGGCTTCTTTCTCATCTTGCTCAACACCCTACCATTAGCATAGCAAGTGCCTAGATAATATTGCACATTTCTGTGCGTTTGCATTTGTGAGGTGTGATCTTTTTTAAATATGATTTTTAAAATCTCTGGTAACTAGCTTTAATCTACTGATATCCAATGGCTCTGGAATGCTTTGTGTACATTCAGCTTGAAATTCAACTTCTGTAATTTTACTTTTTACTGGTTTTTTCGTATGAGGACGAAGAACGATGTACTCCAATAAATCTCCTTTTTTCCTGAAATAAATTTTGCCTTCTTCTGGTTTTACATTACCAGACATCAAACAAAGTTCATAATATGCTCCCTGGTCAATCCCTTTGCGATACCAACCAACAGCTAACTTCTGGTCTCTATCCACACCTTTACCATTAGCATAACGATGACCTAAATTGTATTGAGATCTCTGATGGCCTTGATTAGCTGCTTTAACATACCATTCGACAGCTTTTTTCTCATCTAGATCAATACCTTTACCGCTAGCATAACAATTACCAAGGTAATATTGCGCGTCAAGGTGTCCTTGCTCAGCAGCCTTTCTATACCAGACGACAGCTTCCTTTTCATCTTGATCACGGCTATCAAAATGATACCAAAGACCTAATCTATATTGAGCCTCTAGGTATCCCTGATTAGCTGATTCATGATACAGAGAAATAGCTTTAATCCGATTTTGAATCGTTCCGATACCTTTTTCATAACAGACACCTAAAGCACAACGTGCTTCTTTGTACCCCTGATCAGCTGATTTTACAAACCATTCAAAAGCCTCTTTAGCTTCTTCTGAGTCTTTAACTTTTTCCTCATATTGCTCTAAGTTCGCACGGTTTTCACAATGAACTCCAAGAGCATATTGAGCCCTTTTATATCCTTGTTCTGCTGATTGACGATACCATGCGGTTGCTTTCTCATCCCCAGTATTTTCACAGGAAAATCCTACAAAATATTGAGCTATCATATGTCCTTGATCAGCTGCTTTACGATAATATCCGATAGCTTTTTCTTCATTAAATTTCGCTTCATTTTCTGCACCAATGAATTTATGAGTATAGCACCATCCTATGAAATACTGAGCATTTTTATCGCCTTGCTCCGCTCTCTGAAGGGCTTGCTGAATTTCTTCATCCATTGGCCTCAATCTTCTTGCTGCATTGATTCTTTGTTCTATGCTACCTCTAAGCTCGCTAAATTTTATATGAATTAGTTTATATTCCTTTTCTCTGTTTTGCTGATCTCGGGGATTTGTTATCCATACGTCCGGGCCACCCCTTATAATTGTTTCAACCCTTTCTATCGAACCCCAACCTCCCATCTGAGGTGAATAGTACCATTCTCTTAAAAAAGGACTTTCATTTATTTTTCTTAGTACAGTGTAGTATCCTCCATGTGTTTGTATATTTTCAGTGTCCTCGAATTCCACTAGAAATATTCCTCTATATTTTTTTTTATTATGCTCTACGTACTCTTCCCAAAAATAGGGTGTCATACCGTTAGTACAATTTAGCAATTTATCCATAACATTGGGATTCATTCCCCTCACAGCTGCCAAAAATGGACATTTACCTTTTGAATCTAAGAGTAGCGGTTGCGCGCCTCTTTCTATACTTTCTTCTACTGCTTTAATATCACCATTTTCACAAGCAGTCACTAAGTTGTCTTGCAATTGTGATTGTGCTCGATTATTTTCTTTCAATTCGCTTTGCTGTGTGGAACTACTACCGGACGAAGAAGAACTCATTGAATTAGATGAATCAGATTTTGACATAATTTAATCCTCCTTGAACATAAATAACACTAATAACTAGATTTGAATAATGCTATTCTGAGCTTTCTAACCATACTTTAATTTAGATGTTGAATAACATTAAGACCTTTTGTAATTTTGTTGAACAGACAAAAATACACAGAGGAGATCTTATTTTATTAGAGGATTTTATCATTACAACCTATTGTTTAATAGATGCAACGTTAAAAAAATTTTGGAGTACTCAAAAGCTCCGGCAAAGAGGATTCGAGCCAAATTTATCTGATAGCGAGGTTATCACCATAGAAATCGTGGCTGAATTTTTGGGGATTGATACTGACAAAGGAGCTTGGGAATATTTTACCCAGCATTGGCATGACTGGTTTCCAGCTTTAAGTTCACGAGCCAATTATGTGAAACATGCCGCGAACCTGTGGAATGTGACTCAACGAATTCAAACTCGGTTAGCCACTCAACTCGGGGCATTTTCTGATTTTCTACATCTGGCTGATGGTTTTCCAATGCCGGTGTGTCATTTCAAGAGAGCGAATGCGAGTCAAGTTTTTGAAGGGGAAGCCGACTATGGCTATTGCGCTTCTAAAGAGGAAATTTACTATGGCTTCAAAGGCAATGTGATGATTAACTCGGAAGGAGTGATTACTCAAATCACGGCGACAGCCGCTAACATAGATGAAAGGCATTCATTTTTGGATTTAACGCCCGGTATTCGAGGCGATGTGATTGCTGATAAAGGATTAATCGGCATTGATTTTCAACAGGAGCTACGTTATTTTGCGCAAATCAATTTACAAACCACAGCGAAAACCAATATGAAAGAAAAACGGGGCAAAGACTTCATCCAATGTCTGGTTTCAACCCGCCGTTTGGTAGAAACCGTGATTGGCCAATTAACAGAACGCTTTCACATTGAAAGAGTCCGAGCACGGAAACTATGGTATTTAACCAATCGTATTGCTAGGAAAGTGTTGGCACACACTATCGCCATTTTCATTAACAAACAGCTTGGTAATCCGCATTTGCAATTTGAATTGTTATTGACAGGATCAAAAAGTTAAGAATGGCGTTTTATTCATATTCTGCTAACAGAATCGCGTCACTGTTGATGCGTAAGCGCATCTACAGTGACGCGATTTTTTGTGTCCTTCCGGGAAGCGTGCGTGCCTTAATTAAATTTTTCAATTATGATGAGTGTACCGCATTATTTTCTGCATTATCATCGAAACATGTCTTGATTTTTTGATTGTTTTAATACAGACTCCTTGCCCATGACAAGATCGTCATGAAGAATAAAACGGAGTTTGAACTGAATATCACTCACCAGTTGCCAAAAATCATCAATAAATCCCCGGAAGAAATGGATGCCTTGCTGCGCAAGATTCGCGAAACGAATTTGAATCCGGAGGACCAGGAATTAGTCACGGGTTGCATTGAATTTGCGACCTGGTTACCTGAAGCGATTCGCGAAAAAAATATTAGCATTCGCAACCTCCAACGCTTGTTATTCGGCGAAGGTGGCGGTCGCTCTAAGAAGAAAAAAAAGAAAGACCCTAAAAATTCATCGAATCTTCCGGAAAAATCAATGGAGTCGTCTACCTCGTCGAATGCAGAGGGGAACGCCGATCCTCCTCCCGGCGACACTGACACGAATGGTGACAACCCACCCGGTGATCTGGAGGTTCAGCCTCTACCTGAAGCCACCCGCAATACCCGTAAAGGCCACGGTCGATTAGGGCAAGAGTTCTACATCACAGCGATCAATATCCGAGTGTCTTTAAGTACCGTGCAAGCCGGTGATGAATGTCCTGGCCAGTGCGGCGGACGTTTATATCCGCTCAAGAATCCCGGTATGGTGATTCGTGTCACCGGTAACGCATTAGCCACAGTTCACCGTTATATTTTAGAGAAGTTACGTTGCCATTTGTGTGGTGATGTGATGACCGCTCCGTTACCACCGAATGCACCGAAGGAAAAATATGATCATGCGTTCAAGGCGCAATTGGCCATTCAAAAATATTATGTGGCGGTTCCCTTTTATCGTCAGGAAAACGTGCAACGATTATTAGGATTTCCCTTGCCTGACGCCACGCAATTTGAGCTGGTGGAATCCGTGGCCGATGCGGCGTATCCGGTAGTGAATAGCTTAGAAAAGAAAGCCGCCAATGGGGAATTAGTTCACAACGATGATACCAAAGTGAAGATATTATCGATCATGCAAGAGAATAAGGCTAACCCAGACAAAGACCGCCCCGGCATGCACACCAGTTGCATTATCGCCAAAAGCGAAGGTCATACCATCGCCTTATACTATACGGGAAAACGCCACGCAGGAGAAAATTTAGCGCAAATACTGCGCCATCGTGAAAGTACTAAACCTCCGATTATTCAGATGTGCGATGCGTTGCCGGTCAATATTCCGAAGTCATTTAAAACGATTCTGTGCAATTGCCTGGGTCATGGTTTTAGGAAATTCCGTGATTTATTAGATTTTTTCCCTGAACCGTGTTTGAAGGTGATGAAATCTTTGGCGGTGGTGTTTGAGAATGAAGAAAAAACCCAGGGGATGTCGGCGATGGAACGTTGGCGGTATCATCGCCAGTATAGCAAACCAGTGATGTTAGAGCTGAATCGGTGGTTGAAGGCGCAACTGGAGGAGAAACAAGTGGAGCCGAACAGTTCGCTGGGAAAAGCCATGCGTTATCTGTTAAAGCACTGGAAAGAGCTACGTCGTTTTCTGGTGGTTCCTGGCGCACCCATTGACAATAATATTGTGGAACAGGCGCTCAAAATCCCAATCCGAGGCCGTAAAGCGGCGATGTTTTACAAGACGGAGCATGGCGCAACGATCAGCAGTATTTTAACGAGTTTAATCCAGACGGCGGCGTTATCGGGAGAAAATCCGTATGAGTATCTGGTCGCTTTACAAGATTATAAGTCGTGGGTATTTAAGGAGCCTGAGGCCTGGCTGCCGTGGAATTATCGGCAGACGTTGGCCAGGATGTGTTTACGTCTGGCGGCCTAACGGGTGAAACCGAAGGAGTGACCCGTCGCCAGGGCTCGGACAATCGAGCCGGGAGAGGATGTCCCTGGTTGAACAAGATCAGGAGTTCGACCGGTTTAATGCGGTGAGCATCTTCGAAAGTGGTCGGCCACCATTTTAATCTACCGACAGAAAATCGCTTGATGAAAAGCCAAAAGCCGGAACCATCATACACTAAAGCCTTAATGGCAGTTCGGTGTTTATTGGTAAAGACGAAGACAGTGCCGGAATAGGGGTCTTGCTGTAACTGTTGCTGGCAGAGCGCCACCAGAGAGTCGATACCTTTCCTAAAATCACAGGCCTGAATAGCGAGGAACAGTGGTTGAGTGGGAGTTAATGATAACATGGCTCAAGCTCTCCACTGTTGAATGAGGGTGGTGAGTCCAGGGGAATCGAGATTGTTAACGGTTAATCGTGCTCCGTCAGGACGTTGCCATTCCACTTGATAAGTCTGCTGCTCAGCGGTGGAGGGTAAAAAAGCTTTAATAAAAGGAGATGGCAGTTGAGGAGTTGGCGTCGACTGAACCGGTGGATGCGCTTCTGGCATTTGAGGAACGGAATGGAGACGTCGGCGCAACTGAGCATGGTTGAGGTGCAAAGTATTTAATATCCGGCGTTGCCGATAGTGGGGAACGAGTTGAATGACTTGCTGCCAAAGGGAATCGGGTATTTTGTTATCATTGCCTTTGTGGCTGCGCCAATGGTCGAAAGCTTGCTTAACCGAATCCAGGGTTAAGTGGCCTGAAGGCTGCTGAGAGGTTGTTGTCATAGTGGCTCCTTTAATAATAAGTGAACGGAGCCATTAGGATAACGAAGTCAATGGTAGAAAATCACGCACGCTTGCCGGAAGGACACATTTTTTTGTACTATAACTCTTTCATTTTTAAATCAAAATTTCGTTCACGCTGTCATGTTTACTACATGACAGCTCTATTTTTTGCTTCCAGATGACAATATGCTTGTGAATATTTTTATCAAAATCGGCATCGCTGATATCTTGGCGACGGCGAATATTTTTGAACACGGCTAAAGGAATTGGCGGCAGAGAGCTAAAAGTAATCTGTACTCTTTAAGTGCAATCATAACCATTCATGGCAGAATTCTCGTTGATAAACAGATAAGCCTTTACTTGTAAAGCGCCGCGGTCGATAACTCAGCGGGCTTTCGCCATGGATGGCGAAAGCCCGCCGATTATCCACGGCGGCGCGTCGGTCGCGAGCGGTCTGTGGGCAGCGGTGGAAAAACAGGGATGTTTTTCCACGGCTATCCACGGCTGCCGCGGACTGTCGCGCGGAACCAGCAAGGCACTGCCCATTAAAATGAATAATCAGCTCTATATTTAAGATAACGTAACGTAACAGTAACACTATGAGTAACGTTACTCTTACGTTACTATTGATTTAAATTTGCTCACCAATCGTCAAAGTCAAAGCAATGATCGCCTACGCCGATAACGCCCTGACCGCCAGCTCGGCGGATTTTAAACTGAGTCGGTTGCGGGTGAAGCTGGCAGCCTCCTTAACCACATAACGTTCGGTGTCATCTGTCAGGAATGCGAAAAGGTATAAGGGCGGAGAAACTGCTGACCGCCGCTCAATACTGTTGATTTTCAAAGCGGGGCTATGGCATAGTAAGCGCGTGAGCCAAGTACCCTAAATACCTGGCGTCACGCTAACCACATTATCTTAACAGGTAATTCTAAACATGGCTGTGCCTAGTTTATACGATAAAAAATCCTTTTTAAAAATCGCCGCCGGAAATCTCCGGTGAATTTTTCTGTTGAACAATATAACTTGTCGGCTATGCGCGCCTTATTAGAAAGGGCTGCGCCGGTATTAAACCGTGGCCGGACTGTTCACGGAACTTCACTGGTATTGCGGCGGTCGAATGGTCGAAAGGATGCGATAAGCGCTCGTAAAACGGGTCAGTCATGCGCCAATGCATCATCGGGCTGGCTTACCCCTGTAAACCGGTGGGGTATTGGCGTTGTGGTCCTTTAAGGGTGAAACCCGCCCGAAAAAATGATTGTCCTTACGTATCCTGAATAAATTTTTCTATTCGAGTAGAAGCTTTTTGCTTTGCCTCTACCACGAAAGCCTGACGTTGTTCGACCGATTGCTGCAAGCTGTGCATGATCAAGTATCGTATCAGATAGCGTGATTCTAGCGTCCAGGTTAATAGCTTTTGCCATTGCTTGTTAGGCAGCGGAATGTGAGATGATGACGCGAATATATCATCCGCTAAAGCTCTGGGTTGTCTGCTGGCGTCTTCCACGCGCAAACCCAAGTCGATTAAATGAGTGCTGCAATGAGATAAAGTTATTGATCTCTGTTCTGCCAGCGTTTTAATTTTTTCAAGTTGCGTCTCTGCTAAAGTGATCGTGAGTCGAGCCATAAAAATTCTCCGTTTTTTTTGTTGATGATCAATTTCTTCTATGATTCTCGTTGAAAAGAGAATAATTGTATTATACCAAAATAATCTTGAAAAGTGATGCAAAGTGATGATGTTGAGGTGCTGAAGAGGTGCTGTGATCATAAAATCTAGTTTGGAATAAGTTAGAAATAAGCATGAAGAAATTTTAATCGTAAAATATGCTGCAAGTGTGCAGATTATTTTTATTGGAAAAGTGATGATGCATCATCATCACTTTGGCAAAAAACCGCTGTTTTTCGTGCATGACCGTACCGCAGTGTAAGGGGTTGAATGATTGAGGTTTTCCGCCAGCGCACTCACAGTGCGACGGGTGTGGCACCCAAAAACGCAAAAACAACGAAAACAGCGTAAAAACATAAGTCATTCTGTATTAAAAAATTTTTAGAAATTATATTTTTCCATGAGCAAATTAAAAATTTTTTTGAAGTTCACCGATCATAAATAAGGTGGGTTTCGATTATATTTTACTTTCTTTAAAAAGTTTTTACTCATTATTTTTAACTGAAAATTGAAAATGACAATAAAATATTTTTTTTAGAGTTTATAGGTAATTCATGAGTAAAAAGTAGGTTCACATAAAAAAAAAAATTATTAATCAGTTTAATGATCACTTTAATGATGTTGCAGAAAATTTTATAAAAATAATTTGAAATAATTTTGAATAAAAATTAGGAAAAAATAAGAAGAGAAATAAAAAATTCCTGAACAGAACCGCACCATGAAAATAAATCAGGTTCAGCCTGCCCAGGAATATTTTTTTTATAAAACCTCTTCAGGTTCGATGTAGTTCACCATCACCGTTTTAAGTTGGTGTTTGGCGATGGCGTTCCAATCATCGAGCAGAGAGAATAGTTGCAGACATTGCGTCCGCTCGATTTCCTCATGATGACTAATGTCCAGGGCGGACAACAGTTGTATTTTTTCAATACAGTCTTGAATGATTTCCAGAGGTGTTAAACCTCGGTGCGAAGGTAGGACAAATGATGAATTTTCAGATAGACTACTTTTAGCCATATCAACTCCTTAGGTTAGTTGGTTTGGTTAGTCCTGGTTGCGGTGTGTCGAGCACTGCGCCGGGACGCTTCAGTGAAGTCTCTGCCTTTGCGCCCAAGAAACCCTAGGCAGGCGGAGACTTCCCCTTATTGGGTACCTTAGCAGAAGTCCCACGGGGCCGCAACTTTCAACGTGTTTCCGTCCCCTAATTACGGTCTCAATAAAATTTCATTGAGCTGATGCCGGTTCAATTATGAATCCTGGATTAAATTCATGAATTCAATTTTTTCGGTGTTACAGGTGTAACACGTGTAACAAACCTATATCTTGTATTCTAACCTATTATTTTTTAAATGAATTTTTTTAAAGAAGGTCTATGAGTGCATTAAAAATTCAAGGTGTTACAAGGTGCGACAGGTGTTACAATCTGCCTTTTGTAACACCTGTCGCACCTTGTAACACCTGGCATCTCGAAGAGGTTGAGTTGATTTAACCTTTTGATAAGGTAGTTATTTTTTAACTTGGTAACACCTGTAACACGTGTCACACCTAAAAATGTCGATGTTCAAAATTGCTGACCCTTTTGACTAAAAAACTAACCCATGGCTTGCGAAGCGTATGGATTTTAATAATAATAGCTCAGTCCCATAAAGGCCATTGGTAGAACAAAATCATCAGGAATTATTTTAAGAGAAGGAGAATCGCCCATGAAACAAACTCAGCCCCCCGGCTCATCATCCAGTCAATCCTCCCAACCTTTTTTACAGGACAGTTCCTTGATGACGGCCTTACCCTCCCCACAACCACACCACACAGAGGCCAAATTGCGCGATCAGTCATCCAGGTCTGTACCCAAAAAAGAATCCGTGCCAGTGAGTCAACCCGGCGAGGTCTTGCTGAATTTTACCATCCACTTTGAAGACCTCACTTTGGGTGATGAGCTAGGCCGGGGTGCTTACGGCAAAGTATCCAAGGGCGTATGGCAGTTTGAAGACGTCGCCATCAAGCAATATATGGCCCAGGATTTCAGTGAGCAAACTCAACATGAGATCCTCAAGGAAGCCAAAATCATGGCGACCGCCGGTGCTCAATCCAAACACTTAGTGCAATTACGGGGGATTGTGTTAGGAAAGCCCCACTATTCACTGGTGATGGAATATCTGCCCGGTGGGGATTTATTTCACCTGCTCAAAAGTAGTCAGGAACTGACCTGGCCGATGCGCTATCGCATCAGTCTGGATATGACCATTGGCTTACATCATTTGCACCAACGGAGTATTTTGCACCGGGATTTAAAAAGCCTGAATGTGCTGTTAGACCTGAATTTTAGAGCCAAGTTAGCGGACTTTGGCTTGTCGACCCTCAAACTGAGTTCAACGAGCACGACGGCGGGCGGTCTGAAAGGGACGCCCCGGTGGTTGTCGCCGGAACTGTTTAAGCGGGGCGCCAAAGCAACGACCGCTTCGGATATCTACGCGCTGATGATGATTTTTTGGGAACTCATTACCCGTCAAATTCCGTTTGCCGACGCCGCCAGCCAGGAAGTGGCAATACAATGGATTATGTCGGGTGAGCAGGAAACGATACCTGAGGGAACGCCAGAGGAATATAAAGCGCTGATATTGGAGGGTTGGGATAAAGACCCTGGCAAACGCCCCTCCGCGGCTGCGGTAGCGAAACGATTGGATACGTTATGGCAAACGGAGCACAAGAAAACCCAGACTTCCTCTCACTCCGGCAGTTCTTCTGCATCAATGAGCAGCAGCGCGTCGTCCTCGATTTCCAGTCGTAGCGCCCCGCTACCGGTAGATGACTTTGAAGGCAAATCACTGGTCACTTTTTCAGATCCCCTGAACTTTCCGGCACAGCCACTGGTTCAGTCCGGGCAAAAATGGCAACCCCGGTCGTCCGGCTTCCCGGAATCACCGCAGTCGCCAAAGTCCGTATCGACAGGCGCAACTGAGGACGCCGAAATGAAAAAGTTGTTGGGCGAAGTGATGCGGCTGAAATTAGAACAAGAAAAAGATAAACAACGAATCCTGGAAATGGAAAAAAAAGCGGAAGAGCAAGCCAAACGGCAGGCAGAATTGGATCTCCGCCGAGCAGAGGAAGTCAAAGAGATTCAGCGGCAGCCGGTGGAATCCAAAGATAAATTACCGTTGACACCGTCGAAGCAAGAGCAGGAATTGAAGAAACTGACGCCCTTGCCGTCGTTATCGGGAAGTTCACAAACCTTGATGCCGCCGCCGAAGCCAACGCTAAAGCCGTTAGATCAAAAATCTTTGAGCCAATTGCAGCAATTACTGCAATATGTGGCCGAAGGCGAGCAGGATAAAGCCGAAGCCTTGATACAAACAGACAAAAATTTACTGTTGTATGCAGGAACAGTAAAAGATTTATCAGGCCGTGAATTTAAGCCGATCACGGCGTTTCAATATGCGCTGTGGGCGATGGACTGGCACATGTGGACGATGATCCAGAAATACTTACCGCAGGAAGCCCAAGCGCAACAGTGGCAAGAACTCGAAACCAAAGGCACGGCGTATGGAAAGCATTTTAATTTGCAAGGCTTGACCGGAGCACTGCAAACGTATGTGGATAATGCTGCGAAATGGAACTATGACCAGCGAGCGGTGGATCAGTGGTGTAAGAAAGTAGGGGGGGAGCAAAAGTTATTGCCGGTGCATATTGTGAATGAATATTGTCGCGCGGATAGGCCGTTTGAACCCTGTCCGCAAGAATGGGAATCGAAGTTGTCCCGGACGCGGGAAATGGACGTCTGGGACAGTACCCAATCGAAAACGGTGAAGGGCTCATGGTTTGTGGCCCCCTCTTCTAAAGATGGGTTGGGACTTAATTTTGCTTTTTGCAGATATAATTACGGGGATGCGTGTGATTGTCGTGGTGTGTGGGGTGGGGGTGTTGCGGGCTCATGGGCCGACCTCAAAGCTCTCCAATCCTTGTGGGAGACGCGCACGCAGCAGTTGGAGTTGCTGCGGTCCCAATTATTGTCCGTTACCAATCAGACCCAATTCGGGTCGCGATAAATCCCAGGTGCAACCCAAATCAACGCGGGTTCAACCACGTTGGTGAAGTCGCACCAAGCCTGGAAAAGATTGTTAACAGTAATCGGAACCATCGTGTACGCCCACCAGTTTGCCCAACGGCGCAAGTATCGCTGGATTTCGGCTGGATAAAAAACAGCACTAGATTTCATCGCGCTGACTCGCTCCAGGGCCCGTCGGCACGATCTGCTATGAATCGTAGCTGACATGACTGGGGTTTCCTCCGGCAGGTTTTGTGACGCTGCCGGTTGAACCTGAAATTGGACACCGAGAAAATGGTAGCCTTCGTGCAGTTTACCCATACGAGTTTTAGCGTCGGACAATTTGAGCTTAAGTTGCCGCAAAATGCGAAATAATTTTTTCCGCGCGGCGACAAGTTGGCTTTTGGTTTGCGCCAAAATGACGATGTCGTCCATATATCTGAGGTAAAAAACACCGGGATGATGGTCAAAGGCTTGGTCTAGCGGCGTGAGATAAAGACCTGCTAAAAATGGGGACAGAGGACTGCGCCGGGGTATTCCGGTGGTTGGCGTTAACAATCTGCCGCCATCGTCAATGGGTGCGGTGATAATGGCTTCCAAATACTGTTGCACCCGCGGGTCTTGAAAAGCCTGTTGAGTTTGCTGAAGGAGAATACGTCTGTCAATGGAGGCATAGTAACCTTTGACGTCGGCCCTGATCACATAATGGTAAGTTTTGGCGTTCATCACATTATGGAGCCAAGTCAATGCGGTTTTAACGCCGTTAGGGCCCTAGATATGCAAACATCGTTTGGAAATTAAATGACTGAAGGTGGATTTGATTTGCTGCAACAATAAATTCAACATCAAGCGGTCGCGATACTCAAAAACATCTGGCGTTTCATCCGCAAAGTGATAACGGATGAGTGGAGAAAAACGATAATTTCCGGCGATAAAATCATCCATCCAGGATTGAATTTCCCGAGGCCAACGGTAAACGAAATCCCACCACGAACTTTTTTCCGACGCACAGCGATGACGCCGCCGGTGTTGCTTCAACCATTGGGCCGCCGAAGCTTGCAAGCGTGCCGGTAGCCATCGGGGGGGGAGGCTTTTTTATTGAGACTATCCATGACGCATTATCCTGTCAATGGAAACCGGATTATAAAACGATTGCGCTACCCAAGTCAAAATCACACAACGTCACAATAATGAATGTTCGTATAGAAGATCAAGCACCTCATTCAGCATCAGCAGGAATGTGTGTATCAAAATGATTGGATGTGAAACAAAATAATGATCATAGTTCGCCGAGAGGGTCGGTACGGATAAAGCGATAACATCTTTTCGCTCCTTCACCGGGCAGACGGAAGGTAATTTGAAATTTGCCTTCACTGCTGGGCGATAACATACCCGCTTCAATCAATATCCTGGCTGCCCATCTTGAATCATAGCCCTGGCAAATTTCTTGCCGGAACATCTGGGGCAATACAAAATATTCATGTTGCCCCAAAACCGTATTTTGCCGAAACCCGACCCGGTTAATCACCGGGCGTGGCTCGCTGGCGTTGATCTCTTCAAACCGGCTTGCGCCGTGAGCTTCAAAGAAGGCTTGTACTTGGGCTAAAAAGGCCGTGCGTTCTTGGTTATCACAACTGCCACGCTGTTCTAGCCAAGCTTGAAAACAGCAAGTGGCTGCTTGTTCGGCTTCTCCTGGCGGCCAGCCGGTGACGGCGTAGTGGGTTGCCAATTCACCGCCAGCCGCAATCAGGGCGAAGCGGTCACAAACACGATGCACTTGACCACCACAACCCTTTGGCAAGTTTTTTTCGAGGAATGTTTGATGATGAGTTTGGATGGCAGCAGGTAAATGCGCCCATTCATCGGGCTGGGTGATGCGTTCCAGAAAGGATTGAGCCGCCGTTCCGTAATCAATAGCGGCGGCGTCTATGAGTTGTTTGCTCAGTGCCGCACCCGATGCACAACCGTGTAAAGTGTCGAATATCCCGAATCCTTGCCCGGCGTCGGCAGGCACATCCACCAGCCGCACGGTTTGACCGGCTTTGGCTTTTTTACCGGCTTCGCGGATATGTTGGGCTAATCCCACTTCACCTGCCGACAAAAATAATAATCGCCATTCCTGGCGGGTTCTTGCCGTACCGTTTTTGCCGGCACGGGCCTTGCCGCTGCCGTTAGCGAGCATATAAGCAATTTCTCCGGCTTCTTTGGGATCAACCTGGGCTAATTCATCTAAGACCAGTAACGTATCCGATCTTAATGCGGCCAGCGATTCAATGCCATTGGTAGTGGCGCGCCAGCGTTGTAAATAATCCGGTGCGCCGAACACTGAGGCTGCTACTTTTAGCGCGGTAGTTTTGCCGGTGCTGGACTCGCCGACAAAATGCAATCCGCCAGATTCTGCACCGGCGGGATGCAATAAAATCGCGGCAAAGCCACAGGCAACGGCTAATACCAATCGCGAATTACCTACGCAATACGCCGCAATGTGGCGTTGCCAATCAACCAACGTGCCGGAGGTTTGATAAGGATTAGTGAGATTATCTGCCTGGTAAATCACCGGCTCATTCGTTGCGCCGATAGTATGGTCAGGCAATACAAATACCTGTTGATACCAGCCGGTTTTAGTGACACAACGGGCGCGGGTTTCGGGTTGGGTCGTGGTAATGTATTCTATCAGTCGTTGGCGTGCTTTCAGGCCGGGCGCAATTTGCAGCCCTAACCGCAGCAATTCGCCCCGTAATTCATCGGCGCTACCTTTGAGCATTTCCATCGGCATTGCCCAGCGATGAACTTGGCCGTCGGCATCAGTTAACGCTAATAATCTGCCCCAATTTTCAGACGCTCTATCACGGACTAAGGCTTGAATTTCTAACCGCGAGCATATCCAGCGTTTTTCGTCGCCGTCGCTGTAAAATACGCCTTGATCATTGACGATAAAGCCACTGTCGGATTTTTCAGATTTTTTAAATCGTTCGGAGCACGTGAGTTTATTTTCGTTATTGACTGAGGATGGGGCGATCAATAAAGTAGGTTCTTGTCGTGTTAATGCTGTAATTTCTGTAGCTGTCGCATGAGGATTCGCTAACAACCAATCCACGCAATCGCTTTTATCTGGTAAATTCAAGGCGGAAATATTTACCCATTGCACGGTACAATTTAATGCTCGCAATAGAGTCGTCACCGTTTGGGCGTATTTCAGTCCTGCTGCATCATTATCCGGCCAAATAATGACGTTTCGGTTTGTAAGTGGTGTCCAATCGGCAGCATCAGCACTATCCGCACTGCCAGAGCTAGTGGCGATAATTCCTAACTGGCTTAATTTATCAGCACACCATTCCCCTTCGGTAATCCACACGGTGGCTTGCGGCTGTTGTAGAATGGCCGGTAATTGATAGAGTGGTTTTTTACTGGGAAAATCCGGTTCACCGATGACAAACATTTGTCCGTCACGCTGATGCATCGGACGAATCCATTTTGCGTGTGTTTCGGGGGAATTATTCATCATCGTCATACTCCCAGGCTCCAAAACAATTCACGGTTTCCACAAACGGCTGGTGATAACGCCGTTGGTGAAAGGCAACAATATCGCCGCCTTTTTTGCCGCAACCGAAACAACGAAAACCGCCGAAATCTAAATTAATACTTAAGCTGGGTTCGTTGTCTTCATGAAAACAACAACGCACATTCACCCAACCGGCTTTTTTCGTGATCACACCGGGGAACTCGGATTGATAATACTGAAGCGGCGGCGGTAATAATTGCGGATTAAAGTGCCGTCGCCGCTGACGATAAAACTGCCGTGTCATGACCGGCTTCCTCGCGCATTCCTATTCTGCTGCGCTTGCGTGGTGGATTGAAAAGCGATATGACTTTCCAACCATTCACGGATATCCTGCTTGCGATAACGCACCAAGCGACCCGTTTTAACAAAACGCACACCGGTGCCTGCCCAGCGGTCACGTTCAATTAAGGCTACGGAGCAACCCCGTAGAGCCGCTACCGTGTCTTGTGAAAATAAGGCCGAGTCGGGGGCGTGTTCATATTCCCGCATCAAATCGAGTCGCGATACTGCTGTGTCCATACTGTTTACTCCTAAGGGTTAAAAAAACTTAAAAACAGCATGTCACAGTCGGTAATGGAAAAAACAGAGGGGAAAAATAGAAATTTTGTAATATCTCCATCATCCGGTCGTGAGGGTTTCAGTCATCGGATTCGGTATCCAGCAACGCCATCGCTTCGGTGATTTTTCGGTCTAAACTTTTCAATCCTGAAATGGGCAAACCCATTTGTTGCGCCTGCTCTAAAATCGTCTGAGCGATCTGGAAAGCATTCAGTCGATGAGCAATACCGGTAACGGGGTGAATGTTTCTCATCCCCCAACCACAAGCGAATCACAATACCTAAACTGCGCAATAAATTTTTTCTTTCTCGTGCGGTAAAACCCAAGGTGCGTTGAATGATTTTAGGTGATGATGGTTTAAGATCAGGAAGGTAAGGAATTAATATCGTGGGAATATCTAGTTCCCTTGTTTTAACCTGTTTTTCTCGTTGAAAACGTTCCATCACTGCTTTGCGTAATCGCTTGGGCAACGGCAATTTTTTTTGAATGGCCACGCTGATAATTGCGACGGGATGAATGCCTTTTTTATTTTTGCCAAGGTCATAATACTCTTTGGGCAGTAACTCTTTCCAGGGATATTGAAACAGCACTAAGTAGGTTTTTTGCAGTGGGGCATATTCCGGGGGTAGCTTGCGGGCATACGGTTTTAAGGAACGATGCCGGTTAGGGTCGAGGCCATGCAGCAAGAGCGTGGCTTGCTTCAACGTCCAAACTTCCATGCTGAAAACCCACCAATGGTAATCGGGTCTTTCCGGTTTTTTCATGAGAATCATCCTTTTTTAGGATACTTTAACCATTCCGGCATTTTTCCGGCACAGGTTGTATGATAGAGTATTAAGTACCCAGAAGGATGACTATTTTAGCAGAGGAGCAGATGAAAAATAGATATGTGGTCGGGCCTTAAAATCTCCCATTGACGGAATTTTGAAATTACAAAGTTTTTTGCTGTTTTGTAAGTAGCTGTAATAATGAGTTTTTTAAATTTAAGCTGCTGAGGGTTAGTCATTTTCGCCAGATCATTATCGAACTCTATAGAACTCCTTAGTAAAAGATAGAAAAATATAGGCATGGACAGAACATTTGAAATTTCTGACAGATTGTTTTTTGATAAGCAGTATTTGGAGCGAAAAACCTCACTGGGAGCCTTTTGAGGCAAGAAAGGGATGCTGCTTTCTGTCGTTTGTTGGAATCAGGCTGGTGTCTTTTGCCATTGAGCTAGTGTCCTTTGCTTTCAAGCTGGTGTTCTTTGACGCTCACCTGGTGTCGTTTGACCCCGGGATTTAAAAGTTTCTCTGTGGGGATATAAAACGTATACTCATGCTTTACTCGCTATGAGTACCGATCATATAATAAACATCGTCTTTACAGCTAGGAATATTGATGAAGTTAGCGCAACTGAGAAAGCTGGTTAAGCAGGGAGAATCAGAGACGGTTGAGTTTAAAAAATCAACGGGATTACTGCGCGCAGCTTTCGAGACGCTCTGCGCGTTTTTAAATGGGAAAGGGGGTTTAGTCCTGATTGGCGTAAATGACAAAGGTGATTTTGTAGGTCAAGAGGTGACAGACAATACACGCCAGGAAATTGCCAATGAACTCCATAAAATTGAGCCGCCAGTCCATCCCGATATTCATTATGTTGCGGTTAGTAAAAATAGGTCAGTTATCGCGATTCAAGTAACTGCTAACGATCATGCCCCTTATGTGTATGACAGCCGCGCTTTTCAGCGACAGCAATCGACAACCAGTAGAATGCCTCAGCATCGTTATGAACAATTACTGGTTGCTCGTGGACAGCTTAACCATTCCTGGGAAGAAATGATCGCCAGAGATTATAAAATAAGTGATCTTGATCACGAGGAAATATTTAAGACCGTGGCCGAGGGTATCCGGGAAAATCGTATTCCCGCGAGTGCACAAAAAGATGATATCGAAGGCATATTGAAACGACTTCGATTAATGGAAGGAGACTACTTAAAAAATGCGGCTGTAGCGCTCTATGCTAAAAAAGAATCTTTAGGCTTCATGCAATGTATGATTAAAATGGCCCGATTTAGGAGTACCGGTAAGCTCAAAAATTTTATTGATAACCAGCAAATATTAGGTAATTGCTTTGATCTTTTAGAAGCGGCTGATAAATTCCTTAAAAATCATTTACCCATTGCCAGTACTTTCAAACCTAATCAGTTTAAACGAATTGACACCCCAGCATTGCCAGTTATGGCAGTCCGCGAAGCATTAATTAATGCTATTTGTCATCGCGACTACGCTAACCGGTCGGCTGATATTTCTTTAGCTATTTTTGATGATTCCCTCGAAATATGGAATTGCGGGCTTCTCCCCGACAATTTAACGCTTGAAGATTTAAGGCGTCGTCATGATTCCAATCCTAGAAATAAGCTGATTGCAAACGCATTTTATGTCAGAGGATATATCGAGAAATGGGGTAGAGGTACTACTGAAATGATTGATCTGTGTAAAGCGGATGGTCTGCCGGAGCCTCAGTTTTCCCAGCGGACGGGTGGTCTGGCGGTGATGTTTAAATTTAAAGAGCCTATCAGCCCAGGTATGAAAGAAAACAAAGATCAATTCACACCCCGGCAAGAAGAAATATTATCTATATTAAAAGAATCTTCGCTCAATGGTGCGGAGATCACCCGTCAACTAAAAAATTCTCCTTCTATCAGAACAGTTCAGAGAGATTTATTACAGCTAGAGCGAATGGGGTTCATTAAACGTGAAGGTAAAGCCCGAATGATTCTTTGGAAACTCGTGGAATAGAAAAGTATTGCGACATATTACGACATATTGCGACACATCGCGACAGGGTCGCTTTCTATTATGTGTTACAGGTTGCTGCGAGTGTTGAGTGAATATCTTCAGTCATGAATTTTAGCAACTGGTCTGTAATTAACTGCATGGGTTTCCGTAGCCGTTCAACATCGGAAATAATGTAGCCCGCCGTCACATCGTTAGTCATTTTATGATTGATCAGGCGTTTGACGGCGTAAGCCGAAATATCCAAGCTTTCGGCCAGGGTGATAAAGGTGCGGCGTAGATCGTGGATGGTAAACGTCACGCCGGAATCTTCAATCACTTTGGCGGTTTGCTTGCGTGGCTCCACGATGTAGCCGCCTTTACCGCTGCTGGGAAAAACATACCCACTGGTAGAATGCTGTTGACGTCGAACCAATAGATCGGATAAATAATCGGATAAGGGTAGGGTAGGTTGGTGATTTTTAGTGTCAGGAACGGTTAATGTTTTTGCTTTTAAATCAATATCGCTCCATTTGAGTTTGGCGGCTTCGTTTTTTCGCAAGCCAGTAAACAAAACCATCAGTAAATAATCGTGGTGCGTTTCGTTAGTCATTTTTTGTAGTCCTCGATACCAGGCCGCTAATTCGTAGGGTTTAATATAAGTTTGCCGCCGGTCGACACGATACCAGGAGCGGGTTTGGGATAATCGCTTGACGGGGTTGTCGGTAATCAACGAGCGGCCTTGGGCGTCCTCATATTGCCCGGCGGCGAAGTTAAATAAGGCCCGTAATAACCGCATGGCGGAATTGGCATACGCATGGCCGTTTTCTTCGCCCAATCGAGTATGCAGCTTAGAGACTTTATCTTTGGTAATGGCGAGTAGGGGTTTATTTCGCCATTCTGAAAAGACGCGCGCCATCATTCGCCGGTAACCGTACAGGGTTTTAGGCTTGAGTTCTTTGCGGGCATTCAGATAGTCCTGGAACACTTGCTCCAGGGTGGTGCCGTGAAGCTCGGCGTTTTGCTTTTCGGCCTGGGGGTCAATGCCGGTAGCAATTTTGCCCAATAGCTTTTGAGCTTCCCTGCGGGCCTGTTCAACGGTCAATTCTCCATAGCGGCCAATGGTCATGCGGCGCACTTTACCGCCGACCAGTTTTTCCACGACAAAACTTTTGATACCATTGGCGGTGACACGGACGGCGAAGCCTTTGAGCTGAGCGTCGCGGTAAAAGGATTGATCGCGGTCGAGCGGGGCTTCAATGTGGTCCAGTAGGGTCTTAGTTAATCGCATCAGTCGGTCCTCCATGTAGAAACAGTGTAGAAGGTATAGAGAAAATACATTAAAAGTACTTAGGGGGTAACTATTCAGCCCTTAATTGAGGTAAAGGTATAGCCGAAGAGGCTTGGATGGCATTTTCTAATGTAGTCAGCAGGTTAAGACCATTTTTCCGAAGTGTCGAAAGACAACCCCGGATTCTACAAAAAGCTTTTATGCCCTGCCAACTTCTGTAGCATCCCGATATTTTTTGCTGCACCTTAACCATGCGAATATCCCTTTCTGCCTGATTGTTATCAAAGGGAAGCGCGGGATCATACATGAAGGCTAAAACAGACTGATTAAATTTCCTTAACCGCTCTAATAAATTTCTGGATGTGGATTGTTTCTGACGCCCTTTTTTCTTCTCATCAATTGCTGCTGGACATTCTGTGCGTCCTCTGTAAAGAATTCCCATATAACGCGAGCGGGTCCCTCTTAAAATTCGATCAGGTAATCGAGTCAATGTTTTCTGATAATGAATCTCTACTTTGTGTTTTAAATTTAGTAATAATTTTTCTAATTTTTTCGCCCACTGCTGATTCTCTTGCTCCTGAACAAAAGTTAACTCACGCAAATGATGCGCATTACAAAGACTATGGCCACTACCATAATGAAAATAAGGTTTAAAGTGATCATGCACTAATATTCCTTTAAAATCCGGCAATAAACCTATTTCATCCAATGCTTCAGTACCGCGCTTAGTGTGAATATCGTAACAAGTCAATTGATTCGTGCTGGCCACATGCAACCAATTTCGCTGCTTCATGACACGTAAGCTGGTTTCATCCACATGTAGTTTTTTCCCGGCCTTTAATAGGTTTCTAATTTGTTCTTCCATCAGACTTAATTTCTTATAGGCGTGTTGTTTTGCATTAACAAAAGTCCCTACACTAATCCTTTGATGAAATACATCTTTAAAAAAATCATTCAATCGGTGGAACGGTAATAATTGATATTGATTCATGTAAACCATTAACGCTTTAATTCGATGGCCATATTGAGTCAGTTGGTTAATGCTTTTTGGCAAATCTCCTTGCGTCTCATAGCCGCAGCATGCACACATCTTCCTTTGTACTCGATGTTCGGTTACTTCCACTCGTAAAATTGGAATATCAAATACTTGGCGTCGATCATATTCTCCCGCAACCTTTTCTAAATTTTCCCCACAATGCTCACAATGGTTCACTGAATATTCCACTATGTAATCCGGTGTGTCCGTAGGATTAAGACGATGGCCTACATGACCCTTTTGGCCACCGGCTTTTTTGCCGCTGTTTTTTCGACGAGATTTAGGATTCGGCCTACTCCCATGATCACTTGATGGGGGTTTACTACTATTTTGACTGTTCTTTGATAAACGATCTTTGAGGGCTTTAATCTGGGTTTCTAATTGCGGTATCTGGGCGCGTAATAGTCGGCATTGTTCCCAGAGTAAGGATAATAATTGATCCTTCTCTGCGTCCGTTAATTTTGATAAATCAGGTAGCTCATCCATTGCCTGCACAGTATCTCATTAACATATGATCATGTCATTGATTTCTTTACTTTTAATTCTTCTCTGAATCATAACCGATGGGAATAGGGCTGAATAGTTACCTTAGGGGGTATTATGCCGATAACTGATTGTAATGTAAAGAGTTTTAAAACTTATTAGGAGTCGTTAGAACAGGTTGAAATGTATTAAAACCATTATTTTTAGAATTTGTAATCAGCCGGTCGTCTGTTCGATTCAGATCGCCAGCTTAATAAAATCAAGCACTTATAACATCAATTAAAAACATAAAATTTCTGGTGCTATAATGGTGCTATGTTTTGAAGATTCAGTAAATAACATGTCAGTCTGTAAAGTCTTGGGGCATGAAGGTATAATGAGAACAATAAAAAATAGCTCTTGCCCAAGAACAAGGATATCTTTAGCCTCTCGTTAGAGATTCGATTGTCCATGGAGTCAATATTGTGCACAGACTATCAACTCAAACTGAATCATCAGAAGTCATTCGATTACGTCAGCAAGTGCAACAAGCTGAGATTAGGGAACGACAAAACCTATTAAGAGAATTCCTCGCTAGTATTAAAAGTATAGTAAAAGAACAAGCCAAGTTGCATTTGCCCCAATCCTTAGATGAATTAAAACGCTCAGTACTAACCCGACCACAGGTTTTTCTCAGTTATGCATGGGAACCAGCAGATACGCCACGATTAACTTATTTGCAGTATTTTCTGAAATATTTAGCGGACGATTTCGAAGCAGCAGGGTTAATACCGTGGTTCGACTTGCAACGAATGACTGGGGATCTTGACAAACAGATGCGTATAGGCATTCAAAAAAGTCAATATGTTTTATTAGTTGGTACTCATCGCTACGCCGAACGGACTAAACTAGGTAGTGATACCAACGTACATAAGGAACTGAAGTTTGCCTTAGAAGAATATAAAAAAAGAATAAACTCTGACGATGAAAGTGCAGATTTTTTAATGCCATTGATGCTGGAAGGTGATTACGGTACGACTTTTCCTACAGTGGGTCAGTATCTGATTCATGATGGTCGTTCTTGGTATTCCCTAGAAAAGGGCCAATGGCAATCTTTTGAAAATTATATCCAACAACTCACACAGTATGAACCATTAGGTATTTTACCCTGTTTATTAGGATTAAACCGTCGAGAACGTCAGTTATTCAAATATCGGCAAGCTTGTTTAAAGTATTACAAACAGCAACAAGATGCCTTGATGGACAAACTAAAACTGTTGGCCAGACCTCATGAAACTTCTGATAATAAGTCTCCTCGTCCACCTCGATTAATAACAGTTCCTCAAATTCCTTTTCACGAATTAGACTACGACAGAAAAAACGATAAAGTGGGTAGTGGTAGTTATGGCGAGGTATATCGAGGTTATTGGCAAGAAAAATGGGTGGCTGTTAAAGAGTTGACCGGCACCTTAACCGTAGAAGCAGAAAAAGAATTATACCAAGAAGCCGGGATTATGGCTCATTTATCACAAGTCACTAAAGAACCATACCCAACTGTCCAACTATTTGGTTTAGTCGTAGAAAAAGAAAAATCAATGTATGCTTTAGTCATGGAATATATGTCTTATGGTACGTTATTTGAATTATTACAAAGATGGCCTAAACTACCAGAAGACTTAATGTATCAAATAGCATTAGATATTGCCAATGGTTTAGATTTATTACATCGACAATCTATTTTACATCGTGATCTGAGAAGCCATAACGTATTGTTGCGTATTTATGCAGGAAGAGTGAGAGGAACACTCAGCGATTTTGGGCTATCTACTGTAAAAAATAGCGTACGTACAACAACTACTCAAAGAAAAGAAAACCAAGGGACATTGGCATGGATGGCGCCAGAGTTACTTAAACGAGGTGGAAAATCTTCACCGGCGTCAGATATTTATAGTTATGGTATGCTGTTGTGGGAATTGGTAACGCATGGTATTCCCTTTGCAGATTCAGCGGGCAACCCCGATTTGATTAGACAATGGGTTCTATTAGATCGAGAGCGAGAAAAAATTCCCACTCATTGCCCACATGTTTTTGCTAAAATAATTCAACGTTGTTGGGAAGAGAAGCCTGACAATCGTATTACGCTAACAGAAATTCAACAGGAATTAACCGCATTGTCAAAAATGCGTTCTTCATCAGTAGAAACACAATTGATATTAGAAGAATTGCAGAAGACACAAACGGGACAGGAAGAAAAATGGAATGCTCGTTTAGAAGCAAAAAAATCTTTAGCCAAACAGAAACAAGAGGATGAAGAAGAGAGACGATTAGAATTGGAAAAATTGAGAATGGCGGAAAGAAATCAACAAACTGAAATAAAAGCAATGAAGGATAAAATTGCGAAATTGGAACAAAATAAAAATATTGACACAGAAGAGAAAGAATCATTAAAAACTGAGCATATAAAAGATGAAAAAAGGTATTCTATAAACTCAGAAGCTTCTATATATGCACCAAAAATACTACCTATTAATGAACAACTCAAATTACAAGATCAGCTGATTACTGCTTGTAAACAGGGAGACAAAAAAGCCATTGAAGCAATAATTAAATGGGGTGCAAAAGCAAACATGCCTAATGCGAAAGGCGAATATCCATTGGCCGCAGCAGTCTGGGGTATGTCTCCAGATATAGTCAGTCTCATACTTAAGGAGGCTGGCGATGTTTCACCGATGACTTGGGATGAATGCGAGAAACACAATTTAAATCATTACCAGACGATATTTATGATTCCGAAATTTGAACCCACATCTTTTAATGAATGGTATATTTTACTGCAAAAAATGGATGCTAATTTATTTATCCGTTCTTCCCATCTCATAAAAGCCGATGAGCAATGGCATGATGTAGATTCTTCGAGTTGGGAAAGTTTAAAAAATTTCGTCAAAAGTAGGGCAGGGGTGATAGGGGGCGTGATAGTTTCGGGATGGAATTTGTTGGTGAATCCGGATACAATTGCGCGACATGGTCGAGTATGGGAAAACACAGAAAATGAGTTTGTAAGCTTTAGAGCGCAAATTCAAGAAAAAATAAGAACAGCTTCGATTCGCCAAGTAAATTCCCAGTCTGTTGGAACCAATGAGATTCGTACTAATTCTAATTCATCAACTTCGTTACCCCTTTCTGCTTCTACAGATAGCAAGATTCAACCAAATAAATCACATGAAAATAAATACTCATCCAACGGCGCAACATCTACAGCAACAGCTGAAGAGCAGAAAGTCAAGTCCAGTATATCCTTCACCCCATCCGATATTGTTATCGTAAAAGGCAATGGTAGTTGCGCTTTTTATTGTTTTGCCATCGGCTTAATGGAAGCTGTTGCTACAGGTACTTTGATACTGGATACCACCCAACATGCCTCTTTCTTGCGTATTTTCGGTCATAATATATTAAATCCAGCGAAAGATTCTACTCCAGAGCAAGTGAAAAATTGGGTGATCACGCATTACAATCAGCGCTATGAATTTAAAACATACGAGCAACTGAATCCTATTTTGCGTATGCTAACTAGCACGCTAGTAAAAAAATACTGGAATCAATTAGTGGATCAAATGTTAAAAGATTTGGTTGGTATGGTACACCAAGCGAGGGAGGAAAAAACTAGCCGTTTTGATATGCCTTCGTTTGAACAGATTTTTCAAAGCTCTTATTTAAGAGAAGGTCAGTTTGGCAAAGCATTACAAAGGCAAATAAATGCAGTCTCTGAACCGATAGGTTCTAATCCTTGGCAGAAAAACATAAAAGCTTGGCTCAGCCAAACGAGCACTCGCGTACTCTACAATGACAGCGTTGTCAAAGCGCTCTGGGCTAGTAAAAACGTAGAGCTGCCATTATTAGGGGCTTATTTTGATATTACAATTTATGTTGATGATATCCCTATTCACACTGGCCGTATGTCAGCAAAGATTGGTATGGTGATGCCGCGTGGTATGCATTATGATTTTAAAAAATCTGCAGCTTCTAAGAAAATAATCGGTAGTCTCTCATCATTATCCACCACCAGCCGTGCCAATTCATCCAGCAATGCAACTGAATTACCCGAACAATTACTGATCGATACTACTAATGATGCTAAACAACAGTTGGAAGCTAAAAAACAAGAAAAGAAGAATGAACTCCAAAAACTTCTAACGAAAGAGATAGAAAAATCAGAGCGTAGACAGGAATTCATAGAATCCCTGATATCTGGTCAAACTTCAGCACCGAAACCGATGCCGCCAATCTCGCAGGTTATTTCACCGGCTACTATGCCTACGTTAAGATCTAAGATCAGTGCTGAACAATTGCAGTTACAAAACCAACTGATTGCGGCATGCAAAAAAGGCGACGAGATGGCTGTCAAAGCCTTACTTCAAAAAGGAGCAAGACCTGAACTGTCTAATGCCACAGGTGAACAGCCATTAGGAGCGGCAATTTGGGGTATGTGTCCCAATATCGTGAATGCTTTGCTTGAAGCAGCCAACGATATTACACTGATGACTTGGGGAGAATGCGAAAAGCATAATTTGGAAAAATATGGAGCAATATTTATAATCACTAAATTCTATCCCTTAACTTTTGGCGATTACTATAAATTATTTCTAAATATTAAACAGAATAATTTTGTTAAGCAGATTTATCTAAACGATAATTCTAAGTTATGGGAGTTTGAGAGTCCTTGGACACAGGCTTATATTTATGCTTCTTTGTCTGGCACAGGGGTTAGTTTTCATGGTACTACACAGGCGTGGCAAGATCCTTTGAAAGACAAAAAGTTATGTGAAATGCCGTTCTATACTCATCAGGTTGTTAAAAAAGCCGCTGAATTTGAACAATATCAATTAAAAATCAAGGAAAGAGTAATAAATACAGAAAAATTAAAGAAGGGCCATTTTCAAAATATACCAGTTTCACAAAATTCACACATTCTCATGCCCATTACTGAAAATTTGCATGCGCCATTAAAATTAAATAATGAACAACAACTAGAATTACAGGATAAACTGGTTATTGCTTGTGAGCAAGGCGATATAAAGGCAGTTTCGGCATTTCTTGCCCAAGGCGCAAAACCCAATTTAGCTAATAGAGCCGGTAAGCAGCCGTTAGGAGCAGCAGTATGGGGTATGAATTTTAGAATTGTAAAATGTTTATTAGAGGAATCTTCTCAAGCCATGTCTTGGAGTGAATGTAAAAATCATAATCTAAAGCATTATAAGGAAATTTTTTTGATTTCTGATAGACCATATTCTATTGGTCAATGGTATCAAGTTATTCAAAAAATTAACTGCTCACCTTTTTTGCAAGAAATATACTTTCCTTATTTCAAGAATACTCTTAATGGATGGGGCAGAATTAATACTTCATCCTACATTGGATGGACAGAATATATAGGACGTTTAAGTAAAGCTCAATCTCGTCCTGGTGACGATAGTGTGAAAAAGTATTTTGATCACCATAAATTGATGATTGAAGAGGCGCATCAAAAATTGAATACATGTAAGGAACAAATTGAACAACTGGTAGAAAAACCAACTTCATCTTTTCAATTTGGATTTCCTTCGTAAAAACAGATATAGTCGGTAGGTAAAACAAAAGTTTCGGCAATTCATGTATAATGCTAAAGGATTTATAACAAAAGACTCAGGATATTTGACTCCCCACCTGATTAAACAGATGGCTGAAGGCAAAACTTACGTGCAGCCGGATTTAGTGTTGGATATGTTTCAATATTCTCAACCGATGAATAGTTTATCTCATCGAGAATATTAGGTGTTAGCGTTGATTGCGCAAGATCATACGCACGAAGTTATTGCGGAAAAACTCAATCTTAGTATTAAGACGGTATTTAATATCAAATATCGAGGGCTTAAAAAATTAGGTGTCGAGACCATTGAAAAATTACGGCAGCTCCTAAAATCTGAATCCTAATTTGTTATGAATATAATATCTAATCTGTATAAACGGTAATTAAATAAGCTATTGGTATATTACCTGCTAATTTTTTTCTTCATCTTTTATAAAAACAAAAATGGCAGTAGAATGTCAAAAACGTTTATGTGAAGAAGGGATTTTTCACTTTGAGGGAAGACTTCAGAAAGAAGAACTAAATAAATAAGGAGTTTTTATGTCTGAATTAAAATCAACTACCGTTGAAACGACTCAAAAAACAGCAACTGCTCCGGGCACGGTCGATATTCAATCTTTGTACGTGAAAGAACAGACCTGTAAAGTACCTCATGCCCCCAGTATTTTTCAGCAACAAACCGTCTTGACTGGAGAAAACAAGCCCAGTACTGCCTTGGAAATGAGCATTCACCATCAAGCACTGGTTGATAACACATTTGAAGTCACTTTGAAATTACATGTTACCGTGAAACAACAACAGCAAACTGTATTGATGATGGAAGTGCAATAAGCGGGCATTTTTAAATTGGGCGCTTTTGAACCCGAGGCTCAAGCACGGGTGCTGGATGTTTATTGCCCAGGATTATTGTTTCCCTACGCCCGCAAGGTGGTGTCGAATTTGGCCGTGGATGCCGGATTGTTACCCATTACGTTGCCGCCGATTAATTTCGAGGCGTTATATCAACAACGTCAATCGGCTAAACCCAAAGAATCCGGTCAAACGGAGGCGACAGCAGAAGGAACGGTCATCACTGAAAAAATGACGGTTCAGTAAATTCATTGGAATATTTTTTTCTCTATCTCAGTCCCGGATAGAATCATTTTAGACTCAACCCATCAGGAGGGCTTGAACAATGCGAGAATCATCATGGTCTATTTTACTACCTGTATCTTCTCTATCCTCTACTTCATTATTAAATTCTACAGCCCCTAACACAATGAATATCACAAGCTTATTACAGGGACTCATGGAAAGTTGGGGATGGCGCGATCTGCGCACAGAGATTTATACCTCAGAAGCAAAACAGCAAGGGATCGAGCAACAATTAAAGTTCTCTATTCAGAATTATATGGAAAAGCCCAAAAGGCATTATAAAAATCAACTGATTGCGGCACTGGAAGCGGCACAAAAATCTGTTCAAGCCAAGTATGATCATGCACTAAGCCAAAAAGCTCACTATCAAGCTCAAGCTGGAAGTGAAACAAAACAAGCCACTTCATTCAGTTATGTTGCGCAATGGAAAAACTGGGCATTCCAAAGTGTCAAAAGCTTTTTTGGTTCGACGGCGGAACAATTAGTGGAAAAGTATACTACGATAGCTAGTCAACATCAAGCGCAAAGTACTCAGTTATCCCATTGTCTTGAAGCATTGCGAGTAGATGAATTAGGACAAGAATTTGAAGAATATGGTATGGAAAATAGCCTTGCTCATTCCAGTCACCAACGGCAACTCTTATCAATTTCCACGCCTTCGCTTTTCCCAGCGAACATTTCACTGGCTAGTTTAAATGGGATCAATGGCTTTAAGCTCGATGGCGAGGTGTCGGACGATCAGAGTGGTTTCTCTGTTAACACGGCGGGTGACATCAATGGTGATGGTTATGTTGATCTGATCGTTGGGGCCTATGGGTACGCAAGTGGAAATAATACAGGACGGAGTTATGTAGTGTTTGGCGGTCCTGAGGTAGGGAGTAGTGGTTTGTTGACTTTAAGCAGCCTCAATGGCACAAACGGCTTTAAGCTCGATGGTGGAGCAAATGCTGGTAGCTCGGTCAGCGCAGGAGGAGACATCAATGGCGATAGTTATGCTGATCTGCTTATAGGAGCAGATTCCTATGAAAGTGGTAGTGGATGGAGCTATGTGGTGTTTGGTGGCTCTGAAGTAGGGAGTAGCGGGGTACTGTTATTAAGCAGTCTCAATGGTACAAATGGCTTTAGGCTCAATGGTGAAGCATCCTGGGATTGGAGTGGTTGTTCGGTCAGCATGACGGGAGATATCAATGGCGATGGCTATGCTGATTTGCTTATTGGAGCACTTGGCCATGCAAGTAACACCGGACGGAGCTATGTGGTGTTTGGTGGTCCGGGAATAGGTAGTAATGGGTCGGTGTCATTAAGCGGTCTCAATGGCTCAAACGGCTTTAAGCTCGATGGGGAGGCATCGAATGATCAGAGTGGCCAATCGGTCAGCGCAGCGGGAGATATCAACGGTGATGGCTATGGGGATCTGCTCGTTGGAGCACCTTACCATGCAAGTAATACGGGACGGAGCTATGTGGTGTTGGGTGGTCCAGGGGGAGGCAGTAGTGGTTTACTGGCATTAAGTAGTCTCAATGGCATAAACGGCTTTAAGCTCGATGGGGAGGCATCGAATGATCAGAGTGGCTACTCCGTTAACGCAGCAGGAGACATCAACGGCGATGGCTATGCCGACCTGCTTATTGGAGCACCTTACCATAGAAATAATATAGGACGGAGCTATTTGGTATTTGGTGATATATCTCCTCAAATTTGGACAAATCAATTAGTGATTCACTCAGGAGAAACACTCGCACTGACAACGAGCAATCTGAATGCGACAGGTTTGGTTATCCCCACTTTTAGTATTTCCAATATTCAGCATGGATATTTTGAATTGTTATTTAATCCTGATCAAGCCATTACGATATTTAATCAATCCCAAATTTTAAATGGACAAATACAATTTGTCCATGATGGTAGTCAATTAGCTCCATCTTATACCATTCAAGCAACCAGCAGGATCGCGATATCCACTCTCCAAACAGCTAATATTACTTTTTACCGCCAGCCTACTGTTTTGAGTAATCAATTATCCATTAACCAAGGTCAAAGTATTCTATTCACCATAAATCAACTGACCGTGATCGATGATTATTCCAGTGAGCAGGTAATGATTGCTGTAGTGAATACCAAATACGGACAATTTCAACTGACGCCGCAGAATACTTCTATTTCTCAGTTTACTCAACAACAATTGATCGATAATAAAATTATTTTTGTCCAGGACGGCTCATCAAACTTACCGGCTTATCAAATGATTATTAGCGACCCTTATTTCAAACTCGTGCCGCTCGACGCTAACGTTACTTTTTATCGTCAACCGGCTTGGGTCAACAATAAGGTTTCGATCAATCAAGGACAAAATCTGCTGATCACATCCGATATGCTGAGCGTCTCGGATGATTATCCTCCCAATTTAGTTCAATTCACGGTGAGCGGTATTCAAAACGCCCGCTTTGCATTGACTTCTGGAACCACGGTAACCCAATTCACCGCTGCCCAGATTAGTGGTAATCAGGTGAAATTAATTCACGACGGCAGCACCACACCGCCTGCTTATCAGATCACAGGCCAAGATCCTTATTTTTCTATTCCGGCTGATTCCGCCGTGGTATTTTTCTATCGCTCGCCTGTTTGGATCGTCAATCAGCTCACCGTCACCCCAGGAGCGATTGTGCTGGTGACGCCAACTCAAATGAATGTGATGGAGGACTACCCTGATGACCAGGTGATATTTAAGGCCAGCAATCTGGTCGGCGGGCAATTTGAGTCGACTGATTCCAATTCACGCATCGATCAATGGACACAACAGCAGCTTCGATCTAACCGGGTGCAGTTCCATCATAGTGGTGCGGATATCGCCCCTAACTATCAGATGACGATGAGCGATCCTTATTTTTCCTTGCCGCCGTCAACGCCGGTGATCACTTATCCGCCCATCCTGGTGAATAACCAGTTGGCGTTATTACAAGGACGCACCAGTCTCTTAACGGCCAGTAATCTGCAAGCCACCGATGTGAGTCCGGGGATCACACCGCAAAATCTCACGTTTTTCGCCAGTAATATCAAATATGGTCAGTTTACTCAAGTGATCAATCCATCCCTTGCGATCCTGTCTTTCACCCAAGCGCAAATCAATGGCGGCGGCGTTCAGTTTATCCAGGACGGCTCACGCAATGTACCTGCTTACACCGTGTTAGTAGGGGACGGGCGATTCAACAGTTCGCAACAAGCCGGTAAAGTCAGTCTCAATACCGAACCCGTGTTGATTAATAACCGTTTGGATATCAAGCAGAGCGCCTCCGTGGTTTTGACGATCGCTAACTTGAAGGCCGTAGACGACATCACGCCCGACGCCAATATCATATTCACCATCACCAATCTTCAGCACGGTTACTTTGCATCGGTCACTCAGCCAAATCAGCCACAGACTGTATTTTTACAAGCCGATATCATGAACGCCGTCATAGAATTTATTCACGACGGTTCACCCTCATCTCCGGCGTATGCCGTGACGGCGACCGACGGAGACGGCTTAAGTTGCCCCCCACAAAACGCTCAGATTAGCTTTACGCCATCCGGGGGAAATGCGCTACGCATCGTCAATAATCAGCTACAGATATCACAAGGCCGTTCCGTTATTCTCAGTGAAGAAAACTTAAGCGCCGTCTATGAAAATAATCCCGACGAGGCATTAACGTTTACTGTCAGTAATATTCAGCATGGACAATTTAGTTCCGTTGAAAATTCCACTAATAAGCTGACTCAATTTAGCCAACAACAAATCAATAACCTGGAAGTGCAGTTTACCCAAGACGGCTCCCGCATTACCCCCGGTTATGATGTCCTGGTCAGCGGGAATGGCATGTCCACACTGCCGCAAGCGGCGAAAGTGTTTTTAAATACCGCACCGATATTAATGAATAACCGGTTAACCCTCAGCCCCGGGCAAACCGTCACGCTCTCAACGACTAATTTATTAGCGATAGACGATACGACTGATGACAATCAATTACAAATTGCGATCCTCAATCAAAGCCATGGTTATTTTATGGCGCTAGAGACCAATCGCACTATTTTAGGGTTTACTCAATATGACGTGGATTATTTGAAAGTGGCCTTTCAGCATGATGGCAGTTTGCAAGCGCCGGCCTACTCGGTTATGGTGACTGACCGAAATGGTCTGTCCACGGACCCGCAGAATGCACAGATTACTTTCAATCTACCCTCTGGCACAGAAACTTCCACTTCCTTGCGTAATACGATCATTGGTGCAGTGGTCAGCGGTGTCGCCAGCTTAGGATTTCTAGGTTTGAAAATTTTTATCAATCGGCGTGCGGAACAATATTTTGAGAAAGCTGCTGAATCCGATGGGGTTGCCGGAGAACAAGTCGATTTTCATAAAAATGTCATTCGACCCATTGCCAAGTGTATTTTGGAATATGTGAAAATTACCGGATTTATGGGTTATGTCAGTAATCGGACGATGCAGGATGCCGTGGTAGCCATTATTGTTTTGATCGATGCGTTGTCCCAACGGGGAGTCGAAGTGGATTTGCGGAAACTCGGCGCCACTCAACGTGCCCGGTTTTTACATGTAGTGGCACGCGAAACTCGCAAAAAATTGGTGCCGGAAGTCGGATTATGTTCTTGTGCTCGTTTGGTGCGTTTTTTCACACCGGAAGTCACGCCCGAGCAACTGGAATCGGAGGTCGAGAATATTGCTGTAGCAGTGAAAGGAAAATTAGGCAATTATCAGCCGCCTTCCAATCAGCAAGATACAAAGACCACACAGTCTATGCTGCTCACCGCCCAACCCAGGCGACCATTGAAAATTGGTCGTTTGGATGACGATCAGAAACTAACAACGAGCCGATGTTGTGTAGTCAGCTAACGAGGAATTATCTGGATATTCTCAAGGAGTTTTTATGCGAACAGAACGCTATTTGTCTATCGATTTACATGGCTTATCGGTAGCGAAAACCAAAGCATTGTTAAAAAAACACTTTGACAAGGTCGCTGAGGAAAAAATTACCGAATTCATCATTATAACTGGAAGAGGCAAACATATCGCTGCCGATGGTTCGCGTGGGGTTTTAAAAAAAATTTTGCCGAAATTATTAAAACCCTATTGTGATGAGATTTCAGAAATCAATCCGGATATCGGTTCCTACAAAGTCAAATTGAAAAAACATTCTGAAAATGTTGGGAAAGATTTAAATAAAATATTGACTGTCCTGGTCGATTCCAATGATCCCGAAAAGCATCTGTCTTATTTAAAAAAATTGGAAACTCGGATAGAAACGGGTGATACCGGTGCAATGGTGGTGATTGCCAACCTGCATCTGATTGGTGAAGTCAAAGAGTATAATGACAAAGAGAAAGCCATTGCGTTATTAAATAGAGCTAAAGCATTAGGCGATTTGGATGCTTATATGGAATTGGGTAGTTTTTTAATCGAAGGGCGCTATGTCAAGAAAAATTTTAAGAAAGGATTTCGTTTATTAAACGTGGCGGCTAAAACGCATCCCATTGCTCAATTTATGCTGGCTAAATCGTATATTCTCGGAGAACCTAAAAAAGACGACGTGAAGGCACTCTATTGGATGAAAAAATCGGCAGACGCCGGTTATCCCATGGCCGAGTTAAATTTGGGACTCACTTATTTTGAAGGCAGTTTTACGCCAGAGGATATGACGCAAGCTTTTCATTATTTTTCACGAGCTGTTGCGCACGGCAACGTTGAGGCCATGAGTTATTTAGCGCGGTGTCATGCGTGTGGGTATGGGACAACAATCCATTATGCCAAGGCATTGGCCTTATATCATCAGGCAGCCGAATTTGATGATGTCTATGCGATTTATCAAATCGGGCAATATTATGCGATTGGCCGTGTGGTAGAAACCAATGATGAGTTAGCTTTCCAGTATTTTTTGCGCGGAGCCCATCTCAATGATGGCGATTGCCAGGCCAAAGTGGCTTATGCTTATTTCTGGAGTGTCGGAGTTCAGAAAGATATTCAGGAAGGATTGAAATGGTTAGAAAAATCCGTCGAGCAAAAAAGTGCCTGGGGCTATTATCTGAAGTCTTTTGCCTATAGAAAGGGAATAGGGCTGCTTGTTGACTCCGTTCTCGAAGAAAAATTTTTAATCCTGTCTGCAGAAAAAGACTGGGTGCAGGCGCAATTTGAACTCGGTTTAGGGATATTGGCAAAAAGATTTCAAGGAACCGAGCAGGAGGGTTTAGCGTGGATACAGAAAGCAGTGGATGATGATTATCCTCCAGCGATGGAGTATATGAAATCCTATCAGCACTTTTCGGGATTTTTTGGAAAGAGTGATTCGCAAGAGAGCAAGGAGCTGGCTATGTCAAAAAAAGAAATTTCAGAAGATAAAGAAATTAAAAAAATAAAACAGATCATCGAGAAAGTTAAAGCAACGCTGTTAACTTCTCATGATATCGTGAATAGGATAGATCATCCGTATTTTTATGATCATCCTCTTGTCCCCGAAAAATTAAGTCGATTTAAAATTAAATTAAATCAGTACCGGCAAGAAATTTCAAAATATATAAATCACTTAAATAAATCACCGGAAGTTAAGCAATTATTGCCACATTATTCAGATTTAAATGATTTATCAAATGGTTCTTTTTTTCATAGCTTTGTGCTGCATTTAGTCATAGCGCAATTTAATATTGGTGAATGTGGAGAATGCACCGCTCAAACTCTGATGGAACTGATTCGCGCCGGCTATTCCAACGGTATTTATGTTCCTATACAATTTACCCAGGCTCAATGGGGTATGGAACGGTTTCATTCCCTGGTGGTCACGAATGTACCGAAACTTCCTGCGTCTTTGATGGAAAAGAACCTTTCTATTCAAGAATTTTTTGCTCATTTGCCTCAGAAGGCCGTCATCGCCGATACTTTTTTGGGACTGTGTTTTTATCCTGATACAATTCCCGAAGTATTTACTCAATATATCAGCGCTTATGGAGTCAAAACGCAGCTTTACGCTCCGAGACATTTTTGTAACTTATCAAAAACGTCTTTTTCTTATTATGTCGCAATGGCTAAACAAATCTATGAAACGTTTGTAAAAAAAGCGGTATTGCCAGAGTTGGGAGAATTTTCTTCTTTACCCACCTGGCAAAAACAGGTGGCGGATGAAAAAATGGACGTCCTAACGCTGCCTGTTTCTTCTTCTCAGCAGAAAAACTATCTTTATTCTTTAAACACTCTGTTAGGAAGTGCGCGGGGCAAGGATATTGTGCGCATCGATGAAAAGGCCAGTGTCGTTTCATTCCCTTCATTTTGGGTGCGGCAATTACCTCGGAAAGCGATCGATGAATTATCGAAAAACCTTTCTGTTGACCCTACAATTTTTAAAATCAAATAATGAATGGGTTAGCAGTAGAAATGTAAACAAACCCTGGCGAAAATTGAGAATAACTAAATTCTTGTTAAACTCTTGCCATTGAAAATGGAATATCTTCAAGGTTAGGGTCGCATTAAAAAATGAAAATTTCAGATTATATTAACTTTTTTTGTGGTACAATGTAGGCTATGAATTTGTTGAACATTTTCGCAATTAAATGATCAATAAGTTAATAGAAAGGGACGTTAATGAATAAAAAATCTACTAAGATTAATCATATTATTACTTCTCACTCACCCTTAGTTGAAATGATGGTCGAAGTACAATGGGGAATTCCTCAATTTGACTTATCCAGCGAATCTTTAGGTATGAAAGTAGATGAAGAGATATTCAAAAAATTTTCAGATCTATTGAAAATAGAAGGTGATTATCAATCTGAAAAAATGGTTCCTGATGGTTTTCCGGTGACCCCCTTTCAAGAAATCTATCGTTATCGAAAAATCCTGCCTGACAAAGGTGTGATGGTCTACAAGCTGGGAGCGGGAGTTTTTTCAGTCAATATCAGTTCCCCCCATCAGTCTTGGAAAAAAGATTTTTGCCCCATCATTGAAAAAGCGTTGTCTTTACTGCTGGAAAGTGATCTTGCAACAATTTTTTAGACACTATGAACAGAGGGCTTGTTGATAATACCGTCGCTCGAACTCTACGGGAGATAAATAGCCTACCGTAGAATGTCGGCGCTGGTTATTATAAAACACTTCCACATATTCAAAAATACTACGCATAGCTTGTTCTCGACTATCATAACGCTCAAAATAAATCCATTCGGTTTTTAGCGTATGAAAAAAACTTTCAGCCACTGCGTTGTCATAACAATTCCCTGTGCCGCTCATGCTGCAAATAATATTATTTCTTGTCAGCAGCGCTTGAAAAACCTCACTCGTATACTGGCATCCCCGATCAGAATGATGCTGTAAACCACTGTCTGGTTGGCGTCGCCATAAAGCTTGCTCTAATGCCCTCAATACCAGAGCTGTATGCAATGATTTATCCATCGCTAAACCCACGACCTTACGTGAAAATAAATCCAATACCACCGCCACGTAAAGCCATCCCTCCAGAGTCCTCACATATGTCACGTCCGCCACCCATTTTTCATTTGGCGCTGGGGCCGTAAAATCCTGCTCTAGCAAATTAGGTGCAGCAGTCCTTCGGCTAGACAGGGTGGTGGTGGTCCTGAATAAACGCCGCATTTTGGCGGACAATCCACACTTCCTCATGAGTCGGGCTACGCGAGGCCGGCTGCATTTAAATCCTTGTTCCTTTAATTCGGCATGCATTCGAGGACTTCCATAAGTTTCACGACTGGTTTGAAAAATTCGGCGCAAAGCTTCTAACAACACCTCATTTTCTTGTTGCCTTTGGCTCGGCTTCCGCCCGCAAAAATCATAATAACCACTCCGCGAAACTCCAAACGTTTTTGCCATATCTTCTATCGTCCAATTCACCGACTGTTGCTGCATAAACTCATATTTTTGTTTTACGGTGACGAAAATATGGCCATGGCTTTTTTTAATATATCTCGCTCTCGACGCAGTATTTCATTTTCCCGTTCTAATTTCCGGAGGCGGTCATCCTCTGGTTTTAGATATCCACTGCCTGGAAATACACTTTTTTCACCATGCGCTCTGATTTCTCGAATCCATCTTTCGAGGGTAGAATAACCAACCCCTAAATCCTGGCTCACTTGCTTAACCGTTAATTTACCTTCATGGACTAAACGTACAGCATTTAACTTAAAATCTTTATCAAATTTCTTCTTTGCCATTACACACCTCTTTTTTTGTCGTTATTATACCTCTGTTCGGTGTGTCCGTTGAATTGTAGCAGGGTCAGTGATATGATTCGAAATAATAGAACAAAGTACCCTATGCGTGGTAAAAAAAGAAAACACGATCAAACTGTGGAGACGCCGATCACTCCATTTTTAAATGTAACCTCAACTGCATCAACACGCTTTCGAATTGATTCAGAAATAGCTGAGATGAACTTAGAAGAAATCAAATCAACCAATAAGTTGATAGATCGGGATGGAAGTGATGAAGATAAATATGAGGATGAAGATGAGGAAGGAGAAGGAGAAGGAGAAGGAGAAGGAGAAGGAGAAGTAGAGGAGAAAGATGACGAAGATGAAAGAGAAGAAGAAAGAAAAGAAGTTGAAGTTAAGTTAGTCATTCCGAAAGACGTTAAAACCAATTTAAGAACAAGCACCGATAGATTGGCAAACTGGATTGAAGCTTATAAAAAATCTGAGCTTTTATATATCACTGAAGAACCATTTTCTTATCAGCTTAGTCCTATTAGAGAATTTTATGAAAATCGCCAGGAAACCTCTACTCCGCAGGCGATTATTTTTTCAATAGCTACTGGAGTGGGTAAAACCTTCTTGTTTGGCAGCATAGCTATCATTACCCGAGAAAAAACATTGATTATTTGCCCCAGCAATATCTTATGCGGACAAACTATTGATCGTTTAAAACAGTATGCCAAAAAAAATAATCCACAAGAAGATAAAACTAATGATTTTAATATCAGAAAAATTAAGTCAAGGCCAACTAAAGAAAGTTTAATAAAATTATTTAATTCGAATAATTGTGTTGTCACTACATACTCAATGTTAGTTAGACATTTAGAAAAAATACCCTGGTCTATAATAGATTCCGTGGTACTTGATGAAGCTCACCGCTCCTTTTCCGAAAAAAGATCAAAAATGGTAAAGACGATTATTAGCAATGAATGCAACGTTTATGCCTACACGGCGACCCCCAATAACAGGAAAATAAAACGTGGAAAAGGCAGTGTAACCAGTTGTGAGGAGTTGCTGAATTACCCAAAAAACATCATCACTTCTCTTGGTTTTAAAGAAGCTATTGAAATTGGTGCTAATGTACCAATAGTTACCGCGCTGATCCAAATAGAGGGTATTGAGTTAAAACTGGAACAAAAAAATGCTGAAAGGGAAATCTCTGAAGTTCTGGCTGGAAATCAGTTAAATCAACTAGATGAACAAAAAAAAGATATCTATGCCGCTATCGTTGACGTTTATATGAACGGTGGGGATACCGAGAACGATGAAGGTAAGAAAATTTGGCATCGCGGCCAACAAGGTATTTGTTTTTGTCCAGGTATCGCTTCAGCGCAAAAACTGGCCGAACGTTTTAGAGAAAAAATTACTGACCTGGATCTTGTAGACCCTGATAAGTCTTTGCGTAAAAATTATGAAAAAAACAGAAAGAAAACAGAGTTAGGAGACTTCTGTGTAGCTAAATCAGTAAATTCAAAATTAGATAAGCGGGAAAGTGAACAAATCATTACACAATATCGGGCAGGTGGAATTTTAATATTAACCGGCGCTGATATGCTGATAGAAGGTTTTGATAATCCTCATACTAGTATAATCATCAATCTCCGCCCTACCAAATCGGAAATTATTAAAATACAAAGTTGTGGGCGTGGTTTTAGAAAAGAAAAAGACGATAATATTAAGCAAGAAAAAATCTGTTATGTTTATGACTTATACTGGGGTAATACGGATTGCTTATATTTTTTTCAATATCTAGAAACCAAAAGACATAAATATCAATTGCACTGGGGGAATGTAAATGCTCGGAGAAAAAGGCTAATTGAAAATAAGCGTGATCTTTACCAAAAATTCACCGAAATATCTGTTACAGACATAGCGGATAAAATTAAAATTATTCGCAATGCCGAGAGTGCTTCAACTATTATTCGTGGTTTAAGGACTAAGTCTGACAAGATTTATAAACAAAACAGCTCTAAAGTTTCAATGTTTAGCGATTATCAGCATGAAATAGGCTGGTATTCTCCTATAAGCACCGAATTTAAAGGTATATTTGATGAAATAGAAAATTTAGATCGATCGTTAAAAAATATTAATGAGAAATTCACGGGATATGAGCTTCATGTTAAAAGTCCAGGTCATTTTAATGAAGAGAAAAAAATATCAGAAAATTACCAGAAGAAATCTCGAAAAAGCAAGGAATTGATATTAACACATACTGATATTCAAGAGCGTTTAATCAATCAAAGCTCATGTGTCAGGTCTCTTCTCGAGGACATATTTTCAATTTATCGAAAAAAAAATACTGCAAGCAAGCGTACTGAAAAAACCTCATCAAAAAATTTAGCTTCAAAAAAAATAGATACACAGTCGCTTGAAAAAGTTTTAAAAAATTATCAAGAGTTAATCCAAGTAATTGCCAATCAATATGATTGCTTAAGTGACCTGACTACTCTTTCAAACTTCAATGATCCATCTGGAAATAATTTACGAAAATTGAAAAACTTAATCAAAAACTTAAGTTATAACTTACTAGTTCATCGTAAAGATATTATTAAAAAACTACATCAGGATAAAATAGACCAATGGATAAAAAAACATAAAGAATATTCATTAGACCAAATCATTAAAGATTTCGTCTATAAAAGCGATGAATTTGAAAAAAAGTTTTCCATTCCTATTATGAATATTAAATTAATAAGAGGAATTATTAAAAGTTTAGCCAGTGAAATTTTTGAAAAATCCGCTCTTAATACTAATGATAGAAATTCTCAGGACGACTATTATGAAAGTTCTCAGGAAGGAACCTTTGAAGAATCTAACCAAATTTATAAATTTCCAACTTTAATTAACTATATAAGAGAGTTCCGTGGGAAGTTCTTTCAATATAAAATTGAGATTTTAGAGGATCTATTAAGTGTGATACCTGATAATATTCCTTTAGATTTTATTCAAGATGATTACAAAGGAACACCCTTGCATGCATTGATAAGAAATTTGAAATCCGAGATAGATATAGATTTTTTCATATTACTGTTATACCGAATTAATAACATTAATTGTGTAGATAAAGATTTTAATTCCTGTCTTCACAGTGCTGCTTACGAAGAAAAGAAACTGGAGTGGCCGACAGTTCAATTACTTTTATTGGCAATGAAAGCTGATCCTAATTTGAAAAATAAAAGAGGAGAAACCTCAGCGTTCATATCAAAAGAATCACCCTGTAGAGCAATGTATTCTAAACCGGCTAGTGGTATTTCAATGTGCGATCAGAATGGCCGTAATATTCTCCATCATATTTTAAAAAATGCGAATTTGAATTACAACACATTAAAAAAACTTATTGACGCGAAGGCAGATGTGAATGTTAAGGATAATAAAAAACTAGCTCCAATAATGTATATATCTAAAATTAATCGAGAAAATATCAATATTATTCAATTATTATTAGAAAACAAAGCAGATATTAACTCTCAGAATAGCGATAATGAAACCCATCTTCATCTTTTATTCAAAAATTTTCGTGAGGAAACAAAAGATCTTGGTTCGAATTACCGTGCTCGTAATAGTCCAGTTTTAAATCCGTTTGAAAGAGTGCAGTTATTTAGTCAATTTATTAGTAAGAATGGCAATCTCACTTTAAAGAATTTCAATTTAGTGCCCCCCTTGGAAATAGTTTATCAACAGTTCAATCATCTATTCGATTTAATTAAACCTCAACCCTTCAAAAACCGGCATAAAATTAAAAACCTGATAGATTGTTTCCATGTAATGAAAAATTTAAATGTGATTCCGAATGATGTTAAAAGTACAGCTTTGGAGTCATTACTAAGCACTATCGATATCTTGAATACAGAGTTTAAACCTTTAACTTTAAATAGACTAACAGATGATATTGAGGCGCCTACAGATCAACCATCTTTTCCTGTATCAGACATAATGCCATTAAATAGCATTCCTCATTCTGACAATTTAGAAGACCGTGAGCAAGAACAAGAGGCTTACTATCGAGGTATAGAGTTCACGACTTCACAGTCTTCACCTGAGCCATCAACTGCAAAATTTCCGACAAAAGAGCTTCGTGAAATCAAGGAGCATCGTAAAAACGTAGTCGAGGATAACAATAATGTAATTCATATCGGTCAATGGGGTGAATATTTTGTTTACAAGAAACTACGACAGCATTATCGTGATAAATACCCGGGTATAATTAAAGAATTTTTCCCTCCACAAGTCTTAACTAATTTTGAAGCCAAGCAATATAGTGGTTTTAAAGGCTTTGAATTAGTAGGAATTCAACAAAGGGGTCTGCGTCAATTAGAAGTCCGTATCATTGTAGAATGGTTAAATATGTGGCCAAAAGAATGTGATCATCTAATGGAACGAAGGAATTATGAAAAATTTCAAAATATAGATATGCGTATTACCAAAAAGAGAGCTTACGATATATTTTTACTTGCACGACTGCCAGACGATTATGAATTAAAAGCTCAGTTTATTAATACCTATATTTTTGTTTTTTCTGCTTTATCTTTATCTGTTAAACTTTTTTATATTAATAAAAAAGCTGACTACCGAGAAAAAACCGTTAACGTTTCTGTAGTTTTGCTTTTGGTTCAGCAGTACATTCAGATTATGCAAAAATCATGGCAAGGTTTAGTGGAAGACCAAAATACTAAAATGAAATTAATGCGACAGATATCAACCGATTCAGATGGAAAATTCATTACAAAAGAACGTTACATAGAAATTAAAAGTACCTCTTGGCTAGTGAAACACGGCACGGTATTTAAACAAAATCAGTGCGAAGCAATGCGCAGATATAAAGAAAAATATTGTATCTATCGGGTATTTGGTGTGCCTAATATTAATGAAGTTGAAATTGAAAATCCAGTAAATAAGCCAAAGATAGATAAAATAAAAAATCCACATAAAAAAATTCTTGAAAATCAACTGAATTTTAGTTCAATTACACTTGAAATTTAATTTTCAAGGTAACGAAATTTAAAAAACTATTAATCCCACTGTACCAGTTAATATCTACATCGTTAGATATCCATTGTTTATATCTTTTATCAGTTGTAGAACTTCCATAAATATTGGCCGTCAACATATAAATTGGTAGCGCATTGCTTTTACTCCTCCTTAAATTGGTTTCATTACAAATGCACCTCGAACAGATTCCTGCGTATCAGTTTTTTCGCACAAGGTTCTTCAGTGAAGCATTCTCTCTTTCGACGTCAGCGTATACATGAGTGATAAATTTTCATGAGTTTTTTGATCTGTCAACTGATTTCGTTTTTTATTGATTGATTTTTATTTATTGCCCTAATTTTTCGGGCAATTTTCCCTAAAAAAAAGGTCAATTTTGCCCTAGTCAATTACCTGTTCCCCATCTTCGTCTTCTGCCACACTGGTATCCATTGAATGCAACTTATTTTACGTGAATTAAATCAGAGGAGTTTGAAGATGAAGGTTTCTGATCAAAGATTATGGCGTCAATGGACTTGTTTTACTGTGCTGATGTTATCCGTTATCACGTTATCGGAAACCGTATGGGCCAAAAATTCACCCTTAGTTCCCACTGGCCGTTATTTAACAGTGGAGAGCATCGTTCCAGTGGAACAAAAGGATTTACTGTCTCCCATCATTCAAATCCATTTCTTGTCGGATGAATCCCGGCGCGTCAGGTCGTCAACCCTCACCTGCCCAATCCTTTTTACAAGACAGTTCGTTAGTCACTCAATCCCCTTCGCCGGAGCATCTGCCTTTGCCGGATTTGAAAACCGGCCAAAAGCTATGGTTACCGTCGAAACTGTCCTTAGCCGAACTGGATTCCCAAGGCAGTTTGCGGATGAATATCACCCTTCCGGCCAGTGCGCTGACGCTAGTGAAACTCTTAGGGGAAGGGGCGTACGGTTCGGTGTATGAAGGGGTGTGGAATGACCAACCGGTAGCCATTAAACGGCTGAAAGCTCAGCACCTGACGGAGAAGGCCATTGAAGAATTACGTCAGGAAGCGAAGATCATGTTTCAATTGGGAGTGGAATCCAAATATATCGTGCCGCTGAAAAAAATCTGCCTGGAAGCGCCGCATTATTCCTTGGTCATGGAGTTGATGCCGAAAGGATCGCTGTATCAGTTATTACATAACGGGCAGGCGTTACCGTGGTCGATTCGATTTCAAATTGCGTTGGATGCGGCGTGGGGATTGAAAGATTTGCACGGTTATTCCATTTTGCACCGGGATTTGAAAAGTTTAAATATTCTGCTGGATGACCGGTTGCGAGCGAAGTTGGCGGATTTTGGCCTGGCGAAAGTGAAACAGGAGACCAGCAGTCAATCGACGATTGCGAAAGGCACGGTATTGTGGATGGCCCCGGAATTATTTAAACGCAAAGCGGAAGTCACGGCGGCGGCGGATATTTGGAGTTTAGGCATGGTGTTGTGGGAGTTGGCCGCCAGAGAAATTCCGTTTAAAGATGCCCAAAACCAGTTGCAAGCGATGGCTTGGATTAAAGATGGAGAAAAAGAAGAAATCCCGGCGGACTGCCCGGCTGAAAAAACCGATCATTGAATCCTGTTGGGATTTGACGCCGTCCCAACGGCCCACAGCGATTCAAGTGGTAGAGCGGCTGAAACCGTTAGTGAACCGTGATGAAAAGCAAAAATTATCGCAACCCGTCTCTTCATCAATGGAAGACTCGCCCAAGCCGGGCGTTACAGCCGATTCAAAAGACGAGGAGATGAAAAAGCTGCTGGGCGAAGTGATGCGGCTGAAATTAGAACAAGAAAAAGATAAACAACGAATCCTGGAAATGGAAAAAAAAGCGGAAGAGCAAGCCAAACGGCAGGCAGAATTGGATCTCCGCCGAGCAGAGGAAGTCAAAGAGATTCAGCGGCAGCCGGTGGAATCCAAAGATAAATTACCGTTGACACCGTCGAAGCAAGAGCAGGAATTGAAGAAACTGACGCCCTTGCCGTCGTTATCGGGAAGTTCACAAACCTTGATGCCGCCGCCGAAGCCAACGCTAAAGCCGTTAGATCAAAAATCTTTGAGCCAATTGCAGCAATTACTGCAATATGTGGCCGAAGGCGAGCAGGATAAAGCCGAAGGCTTGATACAAACAGACAAAAATTTACTGTTGTATGCAGGAACAGTAAAAGATTTATCAGGACGTGAATTTAAGCCGATCACGGCGTTTCAATATGCGTTGTGGGCGATGGATTGGCACATGTGGACGATGATCCAGAAATATCTGCCCAAAGAAGCGCAAGCCGAGCAGTTCCAGGCATTAGAAAGCAAAGGCACGGCGTATGGAAAGCATTTTAATTTGCAAGGCTTGACTGGAGCGTTACAGACGTATGTGGATAATGTTGACAAAGTCTGGAATTATGACCAGCGAGCGGGAGATCATTGGTGTAAAGTGGTAGGTGGCGAACAGAAACTGTTACCGGCGCATGTGGTGAATGAATATTGCCGCCCCGACCGAGCGTTTGAGCCATGTCCGCAAGAATGGCAGGCGAAGTTGCCTCGAACCCGGGAAGTTCCCGAAATATGGGATAGTGCGCAATCTAAATATGTTAAGGGATCGTGGTGGTTCATACCCTCTTCATCTAATAAAGATGGACTTGGACTTATTTATGCTTTTTTAAGATATAAATGGTTGCAGGGGCGGGGGCGGTGTCAGGGTTGCGATACTATGAGTGGAATCTCGCCGTTGAATGGCGGTGATTCTGTGTGGAAGGGTGTGTGTGCAGACCTCAAAGCACTCCAATCCCTGTGGAAAGCGCGCACGCAGCAGTTGGAGTTGCTACAGTCTCAATTATCGTCCACCGCGAGTTATAACCAGAGCTTGGGGTCGTGATAACCCATCAGCGCCATTCTATCTGGATGGTGATTTTGCTATTCCGACTTGATCTTATTAAATTTGGGCAGCTCCGCAAAAGTAAACCGCAAATCCTGCGAGATAGGTTCTGAGGGATTAGTTTATTGGTGTGACTTCTTTTATGTTTTCGACAGCCCGAGCGGCTGCTGATAATCGAGACTTGATTTTTTCGTCCAACTCATTCAAATCACCGTCTCGATAGGAGCAAAGCGCTCGTAAAGAAGTGGCGGGATCAAACTGTTTTCCATAGACGGCAATAGAGCACCCTAAACCTTCTTCTAAACTTAATCCTGATCGGATTAATGCGTCGATATCAATATAATCTTTGCATTCGGCTCGTTGCTGAATAGTATTGAGTTTAGTTGCAAATAAATCCTTTAAAGAAGCAATTTTTAATTGAATATCTTCAGCGATAATGGGATTTTCTACGCGCTTTTGCCGGTCTCCCAAGCCGGCAAGGAATTGCAATTTGACAATCCCTTCAGGGATCTCAATAAAACTATCTATCGTGTTGATTTCAGGTTGTATTAACGGATATTGGGAGAGAAGTGGGAAACTACTCAGCAACTCACTTTTATTGAGGGGTATATCTGAAAAGAAATCAAAATCTACCGAAACACGATGGCCTAATTGTAATGCGATAGCCGTGCCTCCATAAAGAATAAAATTAGAGGGAATGCCTTTTAAAAGAGGCCACAATTTAAGCTGCGCCGGGGGGAGAATTTCAAGATGTACCAGCATATCACAGTTTTCTCTTTGGTAACGGAGGAATTGGCCTTATCCCAAACTTTATATGCCAATAATCCCAAGAGCGATAATTAAAGTAGCCTGCCGGTGCTCGACGCAATACCTGCTTCAAGGCTTCGTCACCCATCGTTTTTCTTAATAACTGGATGTCATCCCAATTGCCAAGATTCATAATGTTCGCAAGAAGAATATTAACATGTTTTAAAGCCCATTCCGGGGTATTCCACCACACATAGCGACGGGCTAATTGTTTTAATACAAGCGATGATTGGGATGATTTAAATGATGCATTTTCCATTCCATAATTTTATCATCCATAGAGAAATTTTCCCACTGTTACTATCGCTCAAGTCATCCCGCCTTGAGCTTGCACAAAGTGACAATCACTTGCGGTATGGATGATTTTTAATCATAATGGCTGAGTCCCATGAAGGTATTAAAACAAAAAATCATCAGGAATCATTAGATTAAGGAGAATCTGAATCATGCAAAACCCCCAAAATCCCGGCTCGTCAGGCCGTCAACCCTCCCCCCAGCCCTTTTTACAGGACAGTTCCTTGATGACGGCCTTACCCTCCCCACAACCACACCACACAGAGGCCAAATTGCGCGATCAGTCATCCAGGTCTGTACCCAAAAGAGAATCCGTGCCAGTGAGTCAACCCGGCGAGGTCTTGCTGAATTTTACTATCCGCTTTGAAGACCTCACTTTGGGTGATGAGCTAGGCCGGGGTGCTTACGGCAAAGTATCTAAGGGCGTATGGCAGTTTGAAGACGTCGCCATCAAGCAATATATGGCTCAGGATTTCAGTGAGCAAACTCAACATGAGATCCTCAAGGAAGCCAAAATCATGGCGACCGCCGGTGCTCAATCCAAACACTTAGTGCAATTACGGGGGATTGTGTTAGGAAAACCCCACTATTCACTGGTGATGGAATATCTGCCCGGTGGGGATTTATTTCACCTGCTCAAAAGCAGCCAGGAACTGACCTGGACGATGCGCTATCGCATCAGTCTGGATATGACCATTGGCTTACATCATTTACACCAACGAAGTATTTTGCACCGGGATTTAAAAAGCCTGAATGTGCTGTTAGACCTGAATTTCAGAGCTAAATTAGCAGACTTTGGATTGTCGACTCTCAAACTGAGTTCAACGAGCACGACAGCGGGTGGACTGAAAGGGACGCCCCGGTGGTTGTCGCCGGAACTGTTTAAGCGCGGGGCCAAAGCAACGACTGCTTCGGATATCTACGCGCTGATGATGATTTTTTGGGAACTCATTACCCGTCAAATCCCGTTTGCCGACGCCGCCAGCCAGGAAGTGGCGATCCAATGGATTATGTCGGATGAGCAGGAAACGATACCTGAGGGAACGCCAGAGGAATATAAAGCGCTGATATTGGAGGGTTGGGATAAAGACCCTGGCAAACGCCCCTCCGCGGCTGCGGTAGCGAAACGATTGGATACGTTATGGCAAACGGAGCACAAGAAAACCCAGATTTCCTCTCACTCTAGTAGTTCTTCTGCGTCGATGAGCAGCAGCGCGTCGTCCTCGATTTCCAGTCGTAGCGCCCCGCTACCGGTAGATGACTTTGAAGGCAAATCACTGGTCACTTTTTCAGATCCCTTGAACTTTCCGGCACAGCCACTGGTTCAGTCCGAGCAAAAATTGCAACCCCGGTTATCCGGCTTCCCTGAATCACCGCAGTCGCCAAAGTCCGTATCGACAGGCGCAACTGAGGACGCCGAAATGAAAAAGTTGTTGGGCGAAGTGATGCGGTTGAAATTAGAAAAAGCAGAAGAAGAGCGGCGACGTCTGCTATTAGAAAAAAAACTGGAAGACAATGCCCGTCAGCAAGCGGAGCTAGAGCGCCGCCGAGCAGAAGAACTCAAAGAGATTCAGCGGCAGCCGGTGGAGTCCAAAGATAAACTACCGTTGACACCGTCGAAGCAAGAGCAGGAATTGAAGAAACTGACGCCCTTGCCGTCGTTATCGGGAAGTTCACAAACCTTGATGCCGCCGCCGAAGCCAACGCTAAAGCCGTTAGATCAAAAATCTTTGAGCCAATTGCAGCAATTACTGCAATATGTGGCCGAAGGCGAGCAGGATAAAGCCGAAGCCTTGATACAAACAGACAAAAATTTACTGTTGTATGCAGGAACAGTAAAAGATTTATCAGGCCGTGAATTTAAGCCGATCACGGCGTTTCAATATGCGCTGTGGGCGATGGACTGGCACATGTGGACGATGATCCAGAAATACTTACCGCAGGAAGCCCAAGCGCAACAGTGGCAAGAACTCGAAACCAAAGGCACGGCGTATGGAAAGCATTTTAATTTGCAAGGCTTGACCGGAGCACTGCAAACGTATGTGGATAATGCTGCGAAATGGAACTATGACCAGCGAGCGGTGGATCAGTGGTGTAAGAAAGTAGGGGGGGAGCAAAAGTTATTGCCGGTGCATATTGTGAATGAATATTGTCGCGCGGATAGGCCGTTTGAACCCTGTCCGCAAGAATGGGAATCGAAGTTGTCCCGGACGCGGGAAATGGACGTCTGGGACAGTACCCAATCGAAAACGGTGAAGGGCTCATGGTTTGTGGCCCCCTCTTCTAAAGATGGGTTGGGACTTAATTTTGCTTTTTGCAGATATTATTACGGGTTCCTGCGGCGCTGGCGGGGCGAGGTGGGGGGTCGGGGCGGCGTGGTGGCCGACCTCAAAGCTCTCCAATCCTTGTGGGAGACGCGCACGCAGCAGTTGGAGTTGCTGCGGTCCCAATTATTGTCCGTTACCAATCAGACCCAATTCGGGTCGCGATAAATCCCAGGTGCAACCCAAATCAACGCGGGTTCAACCACGTTGGTGAAGTCGCACCAAGCCTGGAAAAGATTGTTAACAGTAATCGGAACCATCGTGTACGCCCACCAGTTTGCCCAACGGCGCAAGTATCGCTGGATTTCGGCTGGATAAAAAACAGCACTAGATTTCATCGCGCTGACTCGCTCCAGGGCCCGTCGGCACGATCTGCTATGAATCGTAGCTGACATGACTGGGGTTTCCTCCGGCAGGTTTTGTGACGCTGCCGGTTGAACCTGAAATTGGACACCGAGAAAATGGTAGCCTTCGTGCAGTTTACCCATACGAGTTTTAGCGTCGGACAATTTGAGCTTAAGTTGCCGCAAAATGCGAAATAATTTTTTCCGCGCGGCGACAAATTGGCTTTTGGTTTGCGCCAAAATGACGATGTCGTCCATATATCTGAGGTAAAAAACACCGGGATGATGGTCAAAGGCTTGGTCTAGCGGCGTGAGATAAAGACCTGCTAAAAATGGGGACAGAGGACTGCGCCGGGGAATTCCGGTGGTTGGCGTTAACAATCTGCCGCCATCGTCAATGGGTGCGGTGATAATGGCTTCCAAATACTGTTGCACCCGCGGGTCTTGAAAAGCCTGTTGAGTTTGCTGAAGGAGAATACGTCTGTCAATGGAGGCATAGTAACCTTTGACGTCGGCCCTGATCACATAATGGTAAGTTTTGGCGTTCATCACATTATGGAGCCAAGTCAATGCGGTTTTAACGCCGTTAGGGCCCTGGATATGCAAACATCGTTTGGAGATTAAATGACTGAATGTGGATTTGATTTGCTGCAACAATAAATTCAACATCAAGCGGTCGCGATACTCAAAAACATCTGGCGTTGTTAAAAAATCAACCGCCAAAAAAGTCTATATTGCAAAACTCATGAAATGTTAAATCAACTCAAGCTGATGAGTTTTGATGTCAGATAACAATAAAACTTCCATGTCGGCAAGAGAATTTTTCAGCCTCACATCGTTAGTGATAAAGCACTTGCATTGATGTACCTGCGCGGTCACCAAATGAATGGCGTCCGGCAAGCGAATCATATTATTTGCAGATTTCGCTCTGAATTTTGCAGCTTGGATTAAAATGTCGCGGTTAATAGAACAAACGGTCAGGCTACGGGTGGATTGGATCATGTTTTCATAAAGGCTCTGTAAACCCTGATTGTTGTCCCGGATGGGTTTGGCCAATGCTTCAGCGAGTGAAAGCTCACTGGTAAAGGACTGTAATTGACCTGAATCAATAAAATTCGTTAATTGCTGAAGAATAGTAGCGAAATCAGCATAACCTTCCAGCAAGTAAATAAAGATATTGGCATCCAGATAAATGTTCCCCTGCCTGGATAACTTTATTCCCATGTCTCTCTTTCTCTGCGAATAAAATCGTCTGCTTCTTCGGGAGAAGAAAAACTGCCTTTACCTGCGCCAAATAGGGAGCCTAGATTGGATTTTTTAGGTTCACTCTGACTGAGTAAGACGATCACTTCAACATGATCCCCTAATTTGAGTTCAGGGGAAAAAATTTCAATCTGATGATCTTTTTGTACAGTGACCTCTTGTCGAATCGCTTGGGTCATCACTTCACTCTCTTATTTTGATGAAAAAGCTATCAATGTGAAAACAGCTTCATTATAAATGCTGACTCGGCAAAAAGCCATTCACCCAGAAAAATAACGGGTCATAACCCGGTTTTCTGTTCAATTGTGTCGCAGATTCCTTGGACGCCGGTTTTAAAATTCATCCATTGGGTGAACAGAAATGAGTCTTCTGCACATTCTTTTTCCCCTCAATTGCAGAATTTAGAGTGTTGCTAAAGGTGCTCGGCGATTAGAACTAACTCATTGTTTTATAAATATTTTATTAACTCGGACGCCCGAGATATTGCTTTTCATCTTGGCCTTTTATTTTGTAGTAAAATTTTTCTTCCTTATCCTCTTTGTATAGATATAAATTATATCGATCTGATACTTCAATACTAGGTCCGTTTGACATCAAAAAGAGGTCACACCCTTGTGAAGATTCTGATAAAATTTTTTTAATTCGCTTAGTAATATTACCTAACCACTGGAATGCAATGTCTTCATTGAAGGAAAAAGTAAAATTTGGAAAAGAAAATAACAAAGATATCATCCGGGCAGTTGCACATCCTAATTCCGACTTAGCAACGATAGCACGACGATATAGTAAGTTCATAGTTTTTGGGTCTCTCATTTTCTTATTTACCTTTTATAAAAGTTGATCTAACTAAATTATAAATAAATAATATATATTAATCAACAACAAATAGCACAGAATTCTTTCCCCAGATATTTCATATTATACCACATGTCTGCTATTTTTTTAGTAAATTACATAAATTTTTCTAGAGTAAGAAATTTCAATAAGTTGAGTCATTCGCCAGATATGCTTGTTAATCGCAAAAAACGTAACTTTTATGCTTCTCCTGCTAACCAATCTTTCCCTAAATCTTCTTTTTCCTGATTAAAAAATTATATTTTATTTTAGAAAAAATTATTTCAGGAATAATTGATTTTTGTGCGTTAACTGGTTGGAACTTTTATTCTGCCTTGAAATTTCAGCACTAAAAGAACAATAATTTTTAGTATGGTTTTCTTTGTTCTCTATATTTTTTTCTCTTTTAAGCCAATATTTTTTTGCTTTTGCTTGATAGGCCATACAAGCAGAAATCAAACTTCTTCCTGTAAAGCTTTCGCATTGTTTCCGTATAAAGTTTTTCTCTTGCTTTGACATAGGCATTCTTTCTTTTTGGAAAACTAATTTTGTGGTATCCATTAGTTCACAAGACAAAAGTTCACGAACTGGATCTTCATTTTCTTTCGTAGAAGGTATATATAACGGTAACGGCATAGATAAAAGCATGAGAGGCTGACGATTTACGTCGTGGAAATTATTTAAAACCGCTTTTTCATCTCTGTTTGGATTAATTGAAACCGAACTCAGTATTATTCTAATATCAGCTTCTTTATAATCCGTCATTTGCTTTGGTAATTCGCCTTTAGAATTTTCAATCTCATGATTAGCTCCTTTAGCTAATAATCGTTCGATCAATTCAATTTGACCTAACGCCGAAGCATAATGTAAAGCCGTCATGCCATCATTATCTTGTAAATCTAAGATATTCTTCGAATCAGAAGGGATCCATTTGAGCACAGATAAGGCCAACGCCGTTAATCGCAGTTTGGATGCAAGTATGAGAGAGGTGGCCCCAAACTGGTCTTGAATAGCAAAATTAATAGTAATTTTTAATTCACGGGCTTTATCAAGATAATGCTGAGCTAAATTTGTATTTTCATTAGCTATCATAAGTTGTAAAGGTGTATTAAGAAAAGATGTTTCAGCCTGGCTATTGACGTCCACACCTGCAGCTAACAAAATATTCACTCGTTCGTAAGCATCTTTTTCTCTGGGAGTAATCGCTACCCTATGTAAAGCATTAAACCCTTCTCTTTGATAATTTGGATTAAGCTTTCTTGTATGAAGTAAATAAATTAATTCTTCTGTGTCGGTGTCAAGGGCAAGTAAGCGCTCATTATAATAATATTTATCAAATACTCTATTAAGACATTTCATAACTAAATCAAACATCAGACTGCCCCTTCTATTAATTCCCTTCTATAATCGTACAATTTTACTGTGCCATCGTCAATCAAAATAAAATTAAGATCAAGTAGGTCGTGATATCAAAAACAGATTTTAATCAACAAAAATATGAGGCTGATGTAAAAGCTTGGCTAAATGCCGCTGTAATGAAAATTAAAACCAGCCAGATTAAGTGGTTGCAGAAGGACTCCACTATTTGTTGAACCTATTGATTTGATTATATAAGTGCGGTTGAAATGGGTTTACCCATTGGCTCTGGTATAGTATAGTAAGGTTACGCTCAATTATGATATTACAAAGCAGTTGATAGGAGTCTTAACGATGAAAAGAAGCATAGCGTTAATACCAAATGTGTTAGATAAGGAAATATTGTTTTATCTATCGTTCCCTGAATTAATGGTTGCTGTATTATGTTCTAGAATATGGCGCGATACTATCATAGGTGATATAGCTCTTCGAAAAAAAGTGTTTGATCAGGATAAAAATACTCAAAAAAAATACGACGAAATTTTATTAAACACTATTAGGAGCGATTCTCTGGACCTTGAAAAAATACGGCGCTTACTTTATATAGGCGTCGATTTTACAAAGGGGCTTCCGAAGGTTGAAACTTCGACTGGAGAATTTTATACTCCCAGCCTATTATCTTTTGCCGCTAGCGTAAGATTAGCAAACAAGCAAGATAAAGAACTCGTGCGATTACTATTAAAGTATAAGGCTACGGTTACGGGTGATGATTTAAAGTGTCTAGCTAGTGGTCTGCTCTATCCACATAACAAACGTAATAATTTTTCTGAAATTCCCCCTCATTTTGATTTTTCTCATCCAACTATTATGGCTCTACTTTATTCGACGCGATTTGAAAATGAATGTGCCAATCTACAAAAAAACGAAAAGTCTAATATAGAGCCGTGCGTATTTTTATTGGAAGCGAAACAATTTGATCCTACTTTTGTAGAAGAATACATGGGATTATTGCAGTCAGCGTCGCCCAGATATCCTTTCCAAGGAATTCAGGAAAACTTAGAGTCAAGCACTGTCAATAAAATAATAGACACAAGGGAGTTTAAGCAGCTTAGCAAACACATTTTTCGGCGTCGTTTTCCTACAGATATATTTAGATTGGCCATCTTCGTTTTTGTTTGCTATTTGCTTATTAAAGGATTAGGGATTAATTATACTGAAAAGATCATGATTATTTGGGTGCTGGTCCTGGCACTACTAAAGGAAAAAAAAGCCCATTTGCGTTTTGCCTTTGATAAACTGCCACCTGAGGAATCTAAAGCATATCCGCTGAAAAATGTCGGGCTATTCCTCGCCAGGGAAGATAAAATAGAAAACTTAACGGACAGAAAAATTTTACCCCAAACAATTTACCCTGGTTCACTAAACGAAAATAGATAAATAGAATTACAATAGTGTATTGAAAATATTTTAAAAGAACGGATATTATTAGCTGAATATGACACAAGAACCATAGCGCAGAAGAAAATGGGAAGAGAATAAGATCAATAGAGTAATAAATTAAATTTTTACTCTATTCAAATTAAAGATATCTCCTAAAAAAATAAAGAAGGAGAAAATAAAGAAATCTGCCTTCAAAAATATAGTGGTTTAATATCATCTATGCCTGTAGATTTATTTCAGAATGCTTTTGAATTTCTCAGTGTACGCGACCGTACGGTGCTCTGAAAAAAAGGGAGCGATTTTTTCTGTGGGGCGCTAAATTATACTCATTGTTTATTTTTTACAACAGTTGTATTATGAAGTGGATAAATAAGCTCCAAATGCTTAGAAATATTCGGGGGGGATAAAATCTTAATTGAGTAGATCTCAGAGGTATTTTTATGTTTAAAAAAATCGGTTACTTTGTTTGTATTTTAGGATTATCTTTTTCGGGGGCCATGTATGCGAATCCGGCAAAAATTACATCAAATGATGGAACTCCTATACTATGAACTAGTGTTTTCGGGAGGTGCAAATTTTTATAATGCCTCGTCTTATCCTGTTACTCATGTTACCGCGGATAATGTCATAGCGGTTACTCCTTTCCCAGATCAGATTAAATCCGGGAGTAGCCTTAAAGCCGTATATGATATTATCACTGCTGGAAGAAATGCATCTGTTTATACCTGGTTTGATCAAAATTCGACAACTGGTAATGGTGTTGAAGTAGGTATGGCTATAGATAATACGGGAACGCTACAAAGCACGCTATGCGAATCTGACCCGAAAGCCCCCATTTACTTAGTAAATTGTGATGTGACAGTATCAAATGGTGTGGCAAATATAAATATATTTTTAACAGATAAAAAATAGAGATGCAGCTCACTCTATCAAAACTATTCATATCGATGGGGTGAGTGTGAAAAAGTATAATCTCTCAGCAAAACTTCTTGATAATCTTTGGCCGTTCTCTCCCGCACTACAGTCTGACCACCATTAAGACGATATCCGAAAAATTCTTTTTCTATATCCAGACTACAATTGCACTCCCGACATTTAATCTGCTTTTTAAGCTCACTGATGTTGTTGCAGCCCTTCCCCTCAAGTAAAAGCCAATTTAAAATTTCTCTAAGTTCTAAGACCCCCAAGACCAAGCTTGCATCGGTAGCACCAGGGTAGCACCAGAATTTTTCCCATTAGCACTGTCGCACTTCTAATTAGAATTCACCAAAAATGACTGTCGCACTTGGGACTAGAATGTGCCCTCTATATTTTTTATAATGCATTGATATTTTATAAATTTTTTTCTCGAACTCGTGTCAAGGAATTCAAGCAAAAATTTTCCGATTGCATTTTCATTGAAGGGGTTTATAATTCCCTAGCGAGACATCCAGGTGCGTTCAACACCTGGAAGCCTCTAACCAAATAATAAGATGGTGCTTATTACATGGCTGTAGCAATATTAACTGAAAATTCAATTCTTGTGTATGACTTCGTTCGTTCGAGAAGTCAAATGATTCCTTTTGAAAAAACCATTCGGGTGCATCACTACACGTGCGCCCGATCCCTATCTGCCTTTTTAGGCGAAACTGTTCAGAAGGATGAACCCAAGCCGTTGAATCGTATGGTTAATATGAACCAGTCCGTGCGTCAGTGCCGCATAGGACTGGAGTCCTTTCAGAATCTCCATGGCAATCGCATTGAAACAAACCTTGAAAAAAATTCTTTAATATCCTGTGCCGAAATAATTTTATCCGAGGTAATAACTGAAAGAGTCTGATTGTAAGTAGTTTTTTCTGATATGAATATGCTGAATAGGTAGAGAAGTCCACCCTTTAAAAATTCACTACTCGCTGACTACAAAGTAACGGTCAGGGGTTCAAGAATACACTTCGAAGTTTGTTGAATTTTTATTTAAAACGTTGATCAGCTGTGAGCACTTTGAGTAAATATTGGTGATCCCACCCAGCGGTTTTGCGACGACAGCTGATGCCATGTTGATGAGTTGATTCTTGTTTAAGAAGATTCAGTGCTATCCGTCTCACCAGCGCTAAATTTTCAGCGGAATGCCCAATACGAGATTGATTCAAGTCTTCGCGGAAACTCACGTCTAGAGACCAGTGTAAGTCTACTTCGATTTGCCAATGTTGACGAACCGCTTTCACAAAAGTATTGATCTGCTCGTAGTTTAAACTGGTGACAAAATAGCGGGTGGAATATTCCACTTGATTATTGGTGGTTCGGGTAATATCCACTTTCCCTATCCCTTTTAAACCCGGAAATCGGACGCTAAAACCCGCTTCTTTCCGGGCAGATATCAATGTATAGCGCCGTGTTTCGATTCGGCCATGGTTGTGAAGTTTCTCTACTTTACGTAAGTGTAACATATTTTTATATTTCTTTTCTCCACCTTCGGCTAAAGCAAAAATGGCACAGACGGCTTGATACAACGTCGGCTGATTTTCCTTGAGTGAAAGAACATAATTCGCTCCCTGCCTAATAATCTGTCTGGCAATTTTGGTCTGACAACCCATCGCATCAATGGTGACGGTAGCCCCTGTGACATCAATCATTTCCAGTACTTGGGGGATGGCGGTAATTTCATTGGATTTGGCAGCGGTTTTGACTTGCGCTAACATCATCCGATTTCGAGTAGCCCAGGCACTGACCAGGTGAATGGCGGGATGTCCCTGCCTTTTATTTCCGGACCCTCTCACTGTTTTACCATCCAGGGCAATGATTTCCTGCTTTAAATCAATGCTTAAAGAGGCTATCCATTGGGCAAAACCTCTCTCAAAGGCCACCGGGTCCAAGCGAGCAAATACATGAGCGAATGTATCCGGCGAGGGAATCCCACTCGGTAATTCCAAAAATGTTTTTAACCAGGATTCTTTCGCTAAACCAAATTTATAAATTTCTACCCAATTGTCAGCCCCACAGATCGTGGCGAGAACAGTGATCACTAAAATGTCAGTCAGATTGTATTTAAAATTACGATGGGACTTTAATCGAGGGTCTTTGAGATCTGAAAAATGTTCGAGAAAAGTATTTTCCAATTTCATCAGGCACTCCTTTCCTAGTATAAAACTCACTATTTTATAAAGAAAAAAGACTGATAAATCAAGAGATAGAAAGACTTCTAAATTTGAAATAGGGAGAAGAGAAATTCAATGCGATTGCCATGTCAGAATCTCCTATCGGCGCTGGTGTTTGGCCATTATTTTAACACAAATCAGACCATTGAACAGAAAAAACACCCATTCCATAGGAGAAAAATATGCGTGCGATATCATTTGCCAGAAACAGGATTAGTAGAACGCCGTTCTTTATTTCCACAGCAGGTTTGAGAATTCCTCCCTTTGAGAAAGGGATGTTAGGAGGGATTTTATATAAAAAAATCCCCCTCAATCCCCCTTTTTTAAAGGGGGAGGCAGAAGACTCAAAGCTTAACCTAAGCCGTTATCAACTTCTACGAGAGGCTTACGAACCGCATATCCCGCTGAAAGACCGCCATTGTTTACATCAATTGGAAAAAAGTTGGGCGCAGCGGCAACCATTGAAAGGCAAAATTATTCTGGTTAATATTCATTTAACGCGCATCACTCTGGCGCTGATCACCGCCTTACTGGAATCCGGCGCTTGGGTGGAAGTCACTGTCTCTCCTGAATTAGTAATTCATCAAAATGCCTTACAGCCTCTTTTAGCGGCAAAAATTCCTTTTTATTCCACCATCCCTGATGAAAAGAAACAGAATTATTACGATATTGTGTATGACTGTTGTGCCGGGATGAATGAAATTATCCCTAACAATGGGATGGTCAAACTCACCAAAACCGATTCGGCGCTTTATCAGCAGATGACTTTTCCAATTATTACCGTTGATTCTTCCAAAACTAAAGAGATTGAAACCGGTTTGGGAACCGGAGATGGCTTCGTGCGGGTCATCCACCATCTGATGCGACAATCGATTGCTACTCTGGTGCTGAATTGGAAAAATCTGGCCGATACTCGTATGACCTACCCCTCTTTATATTTAACAACACTGCTGAGTTTAATCAACGTCGATCAATTGTTTTTGCGCAATAAATTTATGATCTTTGGCTTTGGTAAAGTAGGCAAAGGCATCGCCAGTGCGTTAGAAAGCGCCGGTGTGCCTAAGAAAAATATTTTTATGGTAGATATTTCATCCGAAGCATATCTGGATGCCATGAAACAGGGTTATTCCGGGTTATTGCTGGATACCTATCATCCAGAAACGATTCAACGAATCAAAAAAATCCTGCCGGAAATATGGGCGGTCGTCACGGCTATCGGCATTGAAGGTGCGATTTCTCAACATTTTTTGCAAAGCGATTTTGATCGCGTCGCCTTATTAGTCAATATGAGCACCGGAGACGATTTTGGATCACACATTACTCAAGAAAGAGTTCTTAATGGCAAAAAACCCGCTAATTTTATGCTGGATTTCCCGACCATGGTCATGTATTTGGATGCGACCTTTACGTTATTCTTGAAAGCTGGGGAAGAATTGTTAACGAACCCCACCATAAAAAACGGGTTAAATACCATCGCACCCGAGATAGATCAAACAGTGTTGGCGGATTGGATGGCGCAACATGGCGATGAAATTTGGCGACATCAGCTAGGACGAATACAAACCGAAAGATTCATGCAACATTTGCGTCAAAACCCAATACAACCCTTGCAAGATTTAGCCTCTTTGATAAAGAGTCAAGGGATTTTTCATTATCTCCCCGAATCCCAATTATCTCCTAATTTGCAACAGACACCCATACCGTGCTGTTGACAGAGGAATCGTCATGGAAGACCGTGTATTAAACTCTGCTTTTAATTTTTTCTGTGAAAATTCCCAACACTTTTTGGTGGTCTTGGAGGAAAATCATATTTTATATGCTAATGCTAAAACCAGAGGTTATTTTAGAAAATCCAAAAAAATTCGTCATATTTTACCTCACCGGCTAATGAACAATGCACCTAAACATGTCGTCAAAAAAATAAGGCTTTCTAATCGTCAATCATTAACGATTCGCTGGCATACCTACACCTTATTGCCGAAAAAAAACAGGCCGTTGATTTTGTTGATAGGCGAAGACATCAGTGAAATTGAATTCCTGCATAAACAGACGCAGATGCTCAGTGATATTGTTATGAAAGTTCCCGGATTCGTCTTTTGGAAAAATACTCAACTTCAGCTCATGGGTTGTAATGACAATTTTGCCAAACAAGTTGGATTAAATCACCCCCATGAAATTGTGGGCTTGACCGATCACAATTTACCTTGGAATAAAGAGCAAACTCAAAAATTTATCCGCGATGATCAAGAGATTCTAAAAACCGGTATTCCAAAAATTAATATCGAAGAAAAGCAGCGGCAGCTCGACGGAAAAGATTTATTTCTATTGACCAGCAAAGTCCCTTTATATGATGGCCATAAAATCTCAGGCGTGCTGGGTGTTTATGTTGATATCACCAATTTGAAGGACGCTGAGCAGGCTTTGCGGGCTGAGCGGGACAAAGCCGAATCCGCCAATCGCATAAAAACTGATTTTATCCGCAACATGCGGCATGATATCCGTACTCCGATCAGCGGCATCTATGGTATGGCGGAACTATTAGGAACCAATATGTATGTCGGTTCCACCGGATATCCGATCTCATTTAATGGAAATTTCCAATGCGGCTAAAGAATTGCTGGATTATTGCAACGATATTTTGGATTTTACGCATGTCGAGTATGGCTCCCGTCCGGTGGTGCAGCAACCGTTTTCTTTGAAAGCATTAATCCGTTCAGTATTACAAATGCAACTACCCGCAGCAAAATTTAAGAAGATTCACTTATCGGTGCATTACGGGAAATTAATCCCTGATGTGGTGATGGGCGATGCTTACCGGATTCAACGAATTTTGATTAATTTAATTAGTAACGCCATTAAATTTACCCCCAAGGGTTACGTCAAAATTCGTATTCAAATAGAGAAATCGAATTTAAACCGACAGGAAAAAGTGATCCGAATGATCATCAAAGACAGTGGCATCGGGATTCCTTCGGGAAAAATAGATTTAATTTATGAGAAATTTTCAAAAGTAACGCCGAGCAATAAAGGGTTATATAAAGGCAGTGGATTGGGGTTAAGAATCGTCAAGCAATTTATCGAAGAAATGAACGGCGATATCGCCGTGCACAGTGAATTGAATCAGGGAACGGTATTTCAGATTGTTGTGCCTCTGAAAATACCTTTGTCAAATCAAATCTTGGAGGAATGAAGATATGCAGCAAAAGAAAATATTATTGGTTGAGGATTCACCTTTACCGCAACAGATTGTTAAAACGATATTAGAGCAACTGAATTGTTCCGTGGATATTGCTGCTACGGGTGAGGATGCCGTGATATTATGTATAAAAAACCATTACAATTTTGTATTTATGGATATTGGATTGCCTGGAATAGATGGCATCATGGCTACGAAACTGATTCGGGAACAGGAAAAAGGGAATCGTGAGCGTCCAGTACCGATTATTGCATTAACTGCACATGACGATCAATCTATCAAGACTGAAGCACTGGCAGCCGGTATGAATGATTATTTAATCAAGCCCATTTCTTTACAACTTACACAAAATATTTTGAAGATTTATTTTCATTAAATGAATCCTTATTTGAAGAAAAAATCTCAATAATTTTTTTACACAGTTTATAGATATCTAACCTAATAACTGCAATTCTAGTGAGTAGAAATAACATGCATTTGTAACCCAAGTTATTGAAAGAATTTTTACAGTAGTCATGATTTGTCAACAACAGGGATGAGATGTGTTTGGGTTGTGAAAGATTACAGCAGCAGGCGATTAGCGTGATGAATCAAGTGCTGGAAGATTTAAAAGTCAAAAAGCATCCTGATACCGACACCGGGCGTGTGGAAAAAGGGATTGATTTTCTGGGTTAATCGATTCAGCCCAGATGGGTTGAAGATCAGTCAACAAACGTTGAGTCGAATGGCAACCAATCTGACTGGGCTTCAGGAGCAGCAAGTGAGTTATTCTCGCCTGGTAATGTATTGGCGCAGGTTTATCTCCTTGAGTTTTGGTGGGCTACGTGATATTTTAAATTGGAAACCATGGTTATCCGCAGCGCTTAAATATTTTGGCAAAGAAGATTTCTCAATTTATAACAATGCTGCTCTAAAAGTTTGGCGCCACCGTTGGCTGTTTTGCGGACTCTACCTTTTGTTTAATCTGTGCTCTGAAACCGTCTAACCCCTGCACCGTCTCCTTCAATTTATAGGCAGACCCATCGTACCAGCAGTCACCACTCCTCTTCTCGGTGTACGCTGCTTGCGCAACCTCTTCTATCAATTTCGACCAACTTGATATATAATAATCATTAATTTTCGACAGATAGAATTTTTGGATAAATGGATTGGGATTCAACTTCGACAGTTCTTGTTTCCATTCCTGATAGGACCGTGCATAAAACCTTGGTACAATAAAGACTTCTTTATAGCGCTTCAAATTATGCTTTTCGCATTCATCCCAGGTCATCGGTGCAGTGCCGCCCGCTTGTTGAATGACTTCATTGACCACATCCGGGTTCATACCCCATATCGCAGCTCCCAGCGGATGTTCATCTTGCTTTTCATCCAATGAATAAGGCTTGGCTCCTTGGCGGAAAGCTTCTTGTACTTCTTTTAAATCACCTTGTTTGCAAGCCATAATGAGTTTATTTTGCAGAGGAAGTAAAGTAGGACGCAGATCCAGGCGTTTAGCCACTTGCTCCGCTTTGTGTTTTGCCTCAGCCTCCACTCTTAACCGGACTTCTTCTTTTTCCTTAATCTCTCTTTGCTCTTTAATGAATTCTATTTTTTCACGGTCGGTCAGGCGAACAATCATTTGCTCACGGTCAGAAGTAAAAAATCCTCCGCGCCACTCTTGTATGGGTTTGATTTCACGACGCACCAATTCAGTGAGTTCATTGCGTAAAGTTTGGTTTTGTTCTTGCAGTGCTTCAATTTGGGCTTGTTGGTCGCGAATAATCTGCTGTTGCTTCCATAGAAATATGCCCAATACACCCTGACTTTTGAGTTCTTTTTCCTCTGACGCCTGTAGTTCCGATACAGTTTGATCCAGTTGTCTCACGGTATCGAGATGATGTTGCGTTTCCGCTAATTGCCGCGCCGTTTGCCTGGCTCTATTTTTTACACCCGCCGTGGCGCCCGCTTTTAACAATGCCACAACTACTGGATTAGCTCCGGCTTCAGCCGCGGTGTGTAAAGCGGTATTGCCTTGATGATCGACAATGCCCAGAGACGCTTCTCGTGTTAACAATAAGGTGATAATGTCCGCACGATTAGTGCTAGCCGCCAAATGTAGCGCCGTTTGACCTTTGGCGTTGACCGCTTGCAGATTAGCTTCGTGATCTAATAACCAAGTGACCGTGCTTAGCGACCCGGCAGTAACGGCGCGATGCAAAGGAGTGCACCCTTCGGCGTCGATTACTTCCCGCAGATCGGCAGGCAAGGTTTTAGCTTCGCCTGCCAATGCCGCCAACATCTCAGGGCCGTTTCGTTCGGCAGCCAGATGCAGCGGGGTTCTGCCGTTGTTGAGTGCACGGTTGGACTTAGCGCCGGCTTTCAGCAAAGCAGTCACCATCCCTGCATCCCCTCGGTATACGGCGGCGTGTAACGGTGAATCATCCAGGCGCTTATCTTCCAGGTTGGGATCCGCTTTACATTCCAGCAATACGTTCAAACTACGTGCACAGCCTTTTTTGACTGCCTGATAGACCCGGGTTTCTCCCTGGGCGGTTTTCGCCTGCGGGTCAGCACCTAAACGCAGCAGGCAGCGGATTTTATCTTCATCTTCCTGCCCGACACACCAGGCCAGCGCTTCGTTGAGTGCACGCCGGTCAAATCCAGGCGGCCAACCTCCGGGTAACGGCTGGATTTGCGCAATTTGCTTGCCCATTCGGGTCATCAGTTTGATCAGGATTTGAGCGTCCTGCTTTGCTAACACCGCATGATGGAAAGGTAATCGGCCTTCCCGATCTGCTCGCAGCAACCCTGCTAACGCTAATCCGCGTTGTCGGTTTTCCAGCAGATCAATGATCACATCCAATGCTTTGGGATGGCCTGCCGCGGCAAAATGCAACGCTGTTTGACCGCCATGCTGATCTTTAAACGCATGAACCAGTAAACGCCGGTCACGGCTGGCCAGTCCTTTGATCTGCTTTTCATCTTCGGTTTTACAGGCCGCTTGCAGCTCCACAATCCAACTTTGTGGCAGATACCATTCTTCAGAATCTTTGAGTGTAGAATTTTTCTCCACTAATGAGTTGATTTGTTTTTTGGCGAATACATTAGGGGTGAGTTGTGTGTTTTTCAGTGGCTTATTGGTATTGGGTGAAGTCGTATTGCCTTTACTAAACCATTGCTCAATGGCCTCGCGCTCATACATTTGTCCGTCGCAGGTTGTCACCGGATCACGAATGAGCGATTGAGTGATCGGGCATAAAAAATCCTCATCAATCTCTATCTCGGAGGGTTGAGGGTGAAGAATGCTTTGTAGAGTTGTCCAGGCTTTCTCATCCTGGTTGAGATCAGGTAAGGCGTCGACGAAACCGAGTAAGGCGATTTCTTCAATGACGGTTTCAGTGGTATTGACCTCCGGCAGCGCTATTTTTATGTCTTTTATGTCAACAGGCTGTTTATCTTCCGTAGACACTGAAAAATCGCCGGGCATGGGAGCAGGTTCTTTAGTGGATTGAAGCTGAAATCTCATATTGTCACTCTCCTTATGATTTCGATGAGTTTTTTCTGATTGGCTTTATATCGGGACATCGTATTATTAATTTATTTATCAGAGTTATGCAAGGAGAGATAAAGAAGTTAATGGAATTATTTATTCACACCGCCTATTGCTGCATACAATTTGCTCTATGTTGGCAAATAGCGCTACATTTTTAGGTTACTCTGTATTTTTTCATTAGTAAGTCATGGATAAGATTAAAAATAAAATGGGGTAGAAGAAATACCGAAAGCAGAGATGCTTCTTGGCAATACAGCAAGCGATTTTTAAAACCTATTAAAAATGAGTGATTGTGATCAGAATTATTTCAAGAAGCATCAAAGTCACTGTCGAATAAAAAATTGATTTAATTCTATCGCACGCTACGTCACTGAGTTTTACTCAGTGACGTAGCAAAAATAGTCATCCTAACGTTTTCAATTTAAATAATAATTTCGTCCCATTTGTCACTGAAAACAAGGGACACCCGGGAAAACACAAGGGACAGTTACAAAAAACCCTATTTTTATAGCACTTTTTTGAAAATATTTTAAAAAAACCGTTGACTTTTTAAAAAAATCCTTTATACTAACCTTCATGTAAGTCGGCGTTTTACACGACATTAAACCTGTAAAATATATGATAGCTTCGAGTTTTCGTCCTGTCATTCCACCTTTTAAGTTATTCTGCTCGTCAGTTAACTTTAATAATATTGCCTTAAACATTATTATTATCCTTTCTTTATGCTTGTTCTCTTTGGGGAATGAGTATGTCCTTTCCTTCGGAATGGATTCATCAGTATAAATACAAATTAATCAATAAAAACCATAAAATAATATATTTTAATCCATTGACAATCTTAAAAATTATTAATGACAAGTTAAAGATTCATTCGATGTCATTTTTAACAAAATATAGAAAACAGCATTAAAACTATGAAATCGTGAAATGATGAAAAATGAGGAGAATAAAATAGAAAGAAACATCAATCTACATCAAACAATTTAACGAGTTACAGAATAGAAATTAAATATTAATTCAATAAATAAAAAATTGAAAATAAGTGAACAGTTAATTTTTTACAGGAGAACACAACATGACTGAACAGAAAAACAAAATAGAGAATAAAAATAATAACAACCCAGAAAATAAAGAAAACAAGTCAAATTACATTAAACAAGAGCAATATGAAAAAATAAAACAGTGTCAGGAAGCTATTTTTGAAGCAACACAAATATCACTGAGCGTTAAAAGAGTTATTAATGAACTCATTACAGAAGACAATTTACAAAAAATAGAAGATAAATTTATACAGTTATTTCGTGGCTAAAACCCTCGATCTTTAGCTCTTTAGTCGAAGCAATTCGGCCTTTCACACTTTTAACGGGGTGTGAATTGGGGCTTAACACTAAGCAAAATAACCGTTTAGAGGGATTTTTGTCCTATTCACAGGGAGTCAACAATGAGTTTTAGAAAACAATTTAAACGATCTCTATACCAGGTCTTACAAAAAGATCACGAAAATTCGTATGCTACTCGGCATGATCGTACTCAAATATTATTTAGAATGGCTAACGAGTTACATGATTTAGATTATAAACTGTCTTCAGTTCAACAATTAAAAGAAAAACACGTGAGAGGATTAGTGCAGCATTGGCAAAATCATTCTCTCAAAGTCAGCACCATCAAGAATCGGCTGTCCGTTTTACGGCATTTGGCGACCTTAATAGATAGACTTTTTGTGCCGGATAACCAGATATTGCAAATTGGTTCCCGTCATACGGAGCCGCTCAGAAATAAAGCGATTACCGATCCTGATATTTCAAAAATTACTGACCCATATGTGCGGGTGTCGCTGGAACTACAGAGACATTTTGGTTTGCGGCGCGAAGAATCATTAAAGATCAAACCCCACCTGGCCGATCAGGAACATAAATTAGTCCTGTTAGGTACTTGGTGTAAGGGCAATCGTTCTCGTGAAATCCCCATCCGTACGGCAGAACAGCGCCGATGGTTGGATGAAGCGAAATTATTAGCCTGGCGTGTCAATCGGGCTTTAATTCCCGAATCGAAAACGTATATCCAGCAACGCTATGTTTATGACAAGCAATTAAGGAATTCCGGTATCCGTTCACATGGGCTTCGTCATGCGTACGCGCAGCAACGTTATAAAGAACTGACCGGTTGGGATGCACCCATTGCTGGCGGCCCTGATCCCAAAACGTTTAATTATGAGCAACGCCGCCAGGATGCGTTGGCGCGAATGATTTTAACCGAAGAACTCGGCCATAGCCGTATTCAAATTACTAAACAAGCTTATCTGGGATAAAACATCCCTAAAAACAAATTGATCTGTGTGGATAAAGGGAAGCGCAAGAGCGATTCAACAATAGAGCTTGCGCCACTGTAAAAAAACAAAAAGAAAGGAAAAAAACCATGCGTCAATTTCAGAGCGTGAACTTAATTCACTTATTACTTCAAACTAAAGCTAAACCCGCATTAGGGGATTCTAAACCCGATCGGCTCCAGCGGCTCAATCGTCATACGGCCTTGTTGTATGACCAAGCCTTACGGGAGGCCCAACATTATTCTCCAGCGATTTCGGGAAAGCTGAGCGATATACAAATGGCGGCTATTGCCACGCGAGTCACCGCAGAACTGGAACGGGTAAATTTAGCGAATACTCAGCAATTTAATGCGGTTTTTAGAGCCATTGAAGACTGGCAGCCAGATCAAAGGCCAAGTCGTTCGCAAGGTATTACTCCACGTTTTGCCACAAGCGCGACAAAAACAAGAATTGCAAATCATTTGCCAGGATTATAAAGCGCACTTGAAAGAAGATATTGTCGGTGAATTAAGGGAAAAACATCCTGAAGAATACGCTCAATTTACGGCTAATAAGAAAATCAAGGGAATGCCATTGCCAGGTTCTGGGAAATTGCCCCAGCAAGTCATCCAAGCTGGTAAAAACATGGATCGGTTTGTCGCCGATCATCCGCAAGGCATCTCTAATGGTAGCGACAGTTTAAATGCCGCCATTAAAAAATACGCCGCCGTCAATACGATGGAGAGCGCCTTAAACACGCCACAACCTGTTCATCGGCAATTGCAGAGTTTTAAACAGACCTATCAATCCCAAAGCAAAATCATTGAAAAAGACCGGGATAGCTGGGGAATGAAATTTATGAAAGGCGTGGCGACAGTCATATCGTTCGGCATCGCCTGGGCATGTGGCATTTGGAATGTAAAGGGTCAGCAAGCGTCCGAAAAGATCACGGAAACTTTAAAACCGCCAGCCCCAATCTCGGGTTTAGGTTAATCCAGGGAAATTCCATCCCATTCATTCACGCTTTTTATTTTAAATTTTTTATGAGGGAGAAAGAGTATGAGCAAACTCATCGATCAATTTTTAGAAACCCATCGTCAATGTACCGCACAAAATTCGGTATTTAATATCAGCAAAGCATTAGATCAAGAAGCCCTGGCGGTGATTGAACAGGCCCAGACAGAAGCCCGACATCGAAATCGTTCTAAAGGAAAAACAGGGAATGATGAACGTCAGCAAAAATTATTCAATGCCGCTTTAGCCGCGCGCTTGACTCGGCTGTTGGATAAAGTGGATTTGACCAACAAAGCCCATTATGACACGCTCAGAAATGCAATTCATCGCTGGTGTCCTTGGCAGCCTAATCAGCAACAAAGCTGTGTCCAGGTTCAGCAGACCTTGCTGGCGTTATTGCCGGTGGCTCGCCAAAAACAGGAATTGCGCCAGTTGTGCCAGGAATATCGAAACCATTTGGCTGTGGAAATTGAGAAAGAGGCCAAAGCGGACTCTGAGCAAAATTATTTTGTTTCCTCAAATAGTCGGACATTATTGTTTGGCGCACCCCCCATCAATGAGCGTGCTCAGGTGACCCGAGTGAATGATTCCAGACCGCCGGTGGAAAAATTGACGTCGGAGCCAACACGAACGATTGTAAAACCCGATAAACCCTCGTCTTTGGCGGTGCAGAAATATCAAGCCGTGAGCGCACTCCAGGCGACTCTTAGCACGCCGGTTAAATCCGCACCGGAACAGTTGAAAGATTTTCGGGTGCAATATAAGCAGCAACGCGAGGTCATTGAACAAGATCGGGATAGTTGGGCGATGAAATTCGTTAAAGGCGTTGCAACCGTTTTCTCGTTTGGCATTGCCTGGGCCTGTGGCATCTGGAACGTTAAGGGCAAAGAAACTACCAAAGGGTTGCAAACGGTGTTAACCCAACCGCTGGCGCCCGTGGTGACTTGTCGAGTGGGTTGATGAAACCACTCTGATCGTCTACTCAGTCCCCGGTTATAAAAAACCGGGGACTGGACGGATGATTTTCTATTCCGTCCATCATTGAAAGAGGTCATCTATGAAATATTTACAAACTTTGTGTGAACAAGCGGATGTGCATTTAACCCTAACCTATTATTATCCCTATTTGAATGCCCTGGAAGAAGCTCTTTTGCGGGAAGCCGTGAAAAAGAAATCGGCGCTGTATGCACTCCATTTATTGAAAGCATTGTCACTCCAAATTTTATTTTTATTGCAACATTCAGCCTGTTTATGGGGCGAATCCCATTGGCATTCATTGCTGATGCAAAGCCAATCCGCATTAACCTCTTGCGGTGATGATCAGCAATTACGAAGGGCTTTACATCAAGCGGATGAGGTGATTTCCACCGCCAGTGTGACCGAAGTCGTACGCAAAAAAATTTGGAGAGAGGTTAAAGATCGTGCGGTATTGCCTGATTTACAGGCGCAACAATATGAATCCGCTCGCCAGGCATGTTTAACACGGCAAACAGTGCTGAATGAGCTGGAAACCACGGTGAATACTACGCTCCATGAAACCCATCAACTCATCGAGCACATACCCGTATTAAACTAAAACATTCTGTCCTTTCGGCCTCATCCCCCTGAGTTTTCTCAACCCCTGCGGCCTTATGACGTGAAAATGGTTCAAGCGCGTTTATCCACAGAACATATTCGTCATCAAATTCAGTGTGAAGGAGATGCGCGCATTGTTTACCAAAGCCTGGCGCGAGAATTAAGGCAGAAACCCGCGGCTGAAAAAATGGTGGAAGACGTTCAAAAAGCTCAATCCTGTTTACAATATCGTGCAGAACAACTGGAGCAAAACATAGCGGATAATCGCCGAAAAATCCTTCAGCAGACTCGGTTTGCCATTGAACATCGTACCCAAGTAACCCTGGCGCACGCTAATCGAGTTGAAAATATCGCTCTATCGCTGGCTGCTATCATCCATACTTTACAATCGCGTTGTCCGTGTCACTGCGAGCATTTGTTGAATTTAATGGCGGAAGCTCAATCCATGCAGAAAAATTTACCCGAACAGAAAGAGAGTCAATTCTTGCAAGAAAAATTATTAGCGATGCATGCGCATCGCTGTACTTATGAAAAATCAATCACCTCTATTAGGCAAATCTTATTTACCAACCGCCGCCAATTACAATATCAACAGCAACTCAATCAGGATTTAAAAACTCAATTGGCTCAATTGGTGATTCCCATTTGCGGCTTTGATGATAAAAACACGGCAGCGGTTCCCGAAACGATGAAACAGCTTAAATCCATTTCGGATAAATGGGCGATTCAGCAAGGACATTTGGCACAGGAACAAGAAAAAATTAATCAGATTAAAAATATCTTCACAGCATAACTATTTCATATCTTAAGAAATATGGCGAAAAATCTGCATTTACACCTTATCTGCCATAATTGAATCATTTTGATTTATTTTTTGTCTTTAGTAACCCGTATAACTGCATCTTCTTACGTAAAGTGCCACGGCTGATATTGAGCAACTTAGCGGCAGTGCTCTGGTTGTCACGGCAAAATTGCAGCACCATTTCCAATAATGGCGATTCCATTTCAGCCAGGAAAAGTTCGTAGAAATTGTGAGGTGTCGCGCCATCCAATTTCAAAAAGTAGTCTTTAACAGTAGCCCGAACCGCATCGCGCAATGTACCGGATTTTGATGATACCGAAGCTGTAGAATTAACTTCTGGTGCAATGACGTCCGTATCCTGTCCAACAAAGGGTGATAAAAGTTGGTTCATAAATCTCCTCTCACTCAAAAAATTCTCATTAACCGCTTTCTATCGGGACTATAGAAATAAAGATGCTTATTTTACCCATTCGATGTAAAAAGTCAAAAAATGGCACCCAATTCTTTAAATTAATACAACACTCGATTTTTGAGCTTTTTGAGGTACTTTTTTTGTATTTGTTTTAACCTGTGGCTGTGGAGGATGGGATGGTTGTTCGTGTCGGTTATTTTCTAAACGATCAATACGCTTTTCCAGGGCTTCATTTTGCTTTTGAATCATTAATTTCTCAGTGTGGGCGCGTTCATGTGCGAGAGCGGATTCTCTATAGAGCCTCTCTAGTTCTTGGCAACGAGCCTGGGCATCTAAAAGGCGCTGGTCAGTAACAGCTAATCGCTTATCCTGTTCAAGAGTTTGCTGCTGAACTTTCTGTAACTCCGTAGTCAATTGGTCTTTTTCTTGATCGGCTTTTAGCAGCATGTCTCCCATTTCAGCCAATTGTTGCTCCATGGCGGTTATTTTACCGGATAGTTGTTGTTTCACGAGCGTAGTTTTGCGTGCTGATTCAGCTAGAATCGCCTGCCTAATTTGTGGGGATAACTCTTCATCCAGAGCGGCCAATACGATACTTTCCTGTTCATTACGCCAGGTATTCAAGTGCTTGGATACGACATTTGCAGCACCCCCTGTTTTTGGCATCACCGTACGGAAGGTGGGAGATTGCCCCTCCTTCAAGAGTGATTGACATGCCAAGGCGACTTGTTCATAAGTTACTCCAGTTTGTAACTGGCCGAATTAAATTGCACTGTTTGAGCTGAATTATTTTGCACTCTAGTAGACATTTCCAACGACTAAGCAGGTTCTCGCCGCTTCAACGACCTCTTTGGTAACCCGGGATAATTGATTGATTTCCATCACCCTCATAGTTTGTTTTAATAATCGGTTAATGAGCCTAAAATTACCTTGAGTAATCCGGGTAAAAGTGGCTATCGCTTCTTGATCGGAAAGGTTCTCGATGTCCACCGTGATATGCTGGGATTGCAAATGATGTTGAACAATAAAGGTGATCTCTTCTTTACTCAGGGGTTTATAGGCATGAGCAAAGCCTATTCTGGAATATAGTTGTGGAAATCGAATCAGTCGTATTTCTATCCCAGGCATACCAATTAAAATGACCGCTAATTGCCTGCGGTCATAGATATCACGTACTTGTTCAAGACTCTTCGGCTGTAACCGATCTGCTTCATCAATAATTAATAATTTCACGTAATTGGTGGGTGCCAGGCATGATCTGAACAAGGATTTGTCAACGAGCTTATTAAAATTAGAAATGAGTTTTTCGATATCCATGTAAACACGTGTGGGTGAATTACTGACCTCCGAGGTATAGATGACGGTATCAAAATCATTCATCTTGAAGGGTGGCCGCATATACGTTAACGCGAGCTTGGCTTGCCATTGTAACTCTGACTGCACGTCATACCACTTAGCCAAGTGATCGGCGGCTACACTCTTGCCTACTCCTGCGGGGCCGTAACATAAGCCGATATAATTTTCTTTCTTACAGGCCGCACAAAATTCTACAAAGCGCCTATATTCTTTGGTGGTAATAAATTCAGTTATCTGACTCATACAATTTCAACCGAGTCAATTTCATCGGTAGCTTCATCGGCGGCGGGGAACAGTTCTCTTGGGGGGATGCACCGGGAACTCCACTTTTTGAGTTTAAAATAGCATCCACTAAAGAAAGCCGTTGATTAATTTCGTGACGCAACGCTCGCTTTTTAGCTTGGCGGGCGGCCTGAATTTCTTTCAGGCTCACTTGTTGATCGCTTAACGCCTGACAAATGGGTTGGCATAAAAAGCGATTTTGATAAAACACTCGAATAGCCGTTAAATCTGCCGGATCATAGCGAACCGTGACGGATTCCCCGACATAATCAGCCAGCACGGGGTCGAGATAACGTAGTCCTTGAAAATGAATGCCATCCCGCATGATTTTTCTGGGACTGACTAAGGTCAGTAAAAGTAAATCCAATTGTTCAATGGATTCAGGCATTCGGGGTAAAAATCCGTTATGTTCCCAGCGCAATTTGGGTGGTAGCTTGGTTTGTGAATGCTCACTTTGATTATATTCCATAATGAATTGGCGTATTAAGGCATCCAATTCAGCTAACGTTAATCGAGGGGTTTTATTTTTGTTTTTTAAATATCCCGGCAATTCGCAGAGTAGCCTTTGATTTAAAGTTAAAAAAAATCGTTCGATTTTTCCGCGTCCCCGAGGCTGACCGACTTGCGAAAAAATGAGGTTAATTTTGAGGTCAATACACACCTGCTCTATATGGGCTGAAGTAAAGTCAGAACCGTGATCAGTATAAAGTGTGTCGGGTATCCCACCGATAGTCCAGAGGGGTTCTTTTTTCCGCCAAATGGCCATGCGTAAACATAAAGCCGTTTTCATCGAAGAAGGTGCTAGAAAGGAAAGCTCATAGCCAGCAATGCCTCGACTATAATCATCAAAAATGATCGTTAGCCAGGGTCGGTGTGGTTTTTTCTGAGAGTTCACTAACCAAATATCAAGTTGTGCATGATCGGCTTGCCAGAGGGCATTCGGTTGATGGGCTTCATGCAAGCACAATAAATCAAATTGCGACTGTATTGTTTGCTACCCTGATGAGCCAACGTCGTCATGGATTCGGGTATCTGGTTCAAAAGAGTGCAGAGGGTTCGGTATTTAGGGTAAGGACGTTGTAGGTTTTCTTGATGCTGTTTTACTTGCCGATAAATACTGGCAAAACTGAGATGGGAAGATTTAAGATATAGTCCTTCTATCAATTGTTGCAGCTCAAGGGGTAAGCGGCGATGTTTGCCTTTATCTTTTCTATGCATTCTGGCTAATGCCGACAATCCTCCTTTTCGATAACGACCCACCCATTCTCTAGCGGTGCGAAGTGAAAGATTATTTTCCTGGCATACCCGGCTCAGTGATTTATTCCCCTCAATAAAGGGTTCTATGATGCGATAACGATCTAGCGCCACTTGGCGCTGTGACTCTGTTAGCTCACACAGAGAAGAAAATTCAGATTTTGTCGAAGTATCCATGAGTTCGTCTTCCGCCACGGATAACGACTTCTTGATAGACTGCTTTCGGTATGAAAACCTGTGAAAATAGCTGTTCCAGCAATCTTAACTCGCCAATTTTACTGAGTGCAATTAAGCAAGAAGAGTCTGCTATTACGATTTTAGACATCCTCTAAACGCCCTAAGTCCGCTTGCAAATCCTGGTCGAAGTAGGGGATCGTAATGCCTAATTCACGATTTCTTTCCGTAAATTCCCAATAACTCATACCACCTAATTCACATGCCTTACCCAGAGAAATGCGCTTATGTTCATAAAGAAAAAGCGCCAGCATTTTTCTGGCTTCCTGCCCGGCTGTTTCAGGGGTTAAACCGACTTCGATAGCAGAGCTAATGGGCAAATCAAAAACTACATGCAATGAATTCATTTAAGTTAACCTCAAGTTAGAGACAACGATTGGATTTTATAGGTTATTTAGATAACTTAAACACTTTAATTATAAACAAATTTTAAAAGATCAGCAAACCATTATATGAATATATTATGCATTAAATTCATGCTAAGGACTTGATCATTCAAAATTATTATTTCCTCCATTAAAATTCCTATTTTAATTTTAATTGGAATGCTTCACGGGATCACTCAAATTTAATTTATGGCTTTAACATGAAAAATTATAAAATCAAACAAGAGTACTTCGAAGGTCTTGAATAGTCTTGTGTACCTTGTTGCAATTCTTTATCTTCTTCAAGCCTTTGATCGGAAGTCTGAAATTCACTTAGGTACACTGGCTCCACAGATGAATAAAGACTACGTCCACTGGCTGCAAATTGACTAATCGAAACTTTATTTTCCTGTAAAAGTGGCCTTTTGGTTTCATCAGCTTCCCTTTGAATGGTGATTTTAGGAGATTTTCGAATATAATTTATTGATAAATATACTATACTAGAGAGTAGTAAACCACTGACAAGTCCTCCGGCACCAACAGTTAGTCCCTGAGTGAATAAGTTATCGGGTTGAAAAAAAGTGGCAGCCCCCCAGCTACCCCACATGATTCCAAGATGAAGGGCAGCAAGAAAAAATGAAGAATTTAAAATTTCTTTCGAGGCAGCATTAAAATATAAAAAATCACTTTCTGCAGTAATCAGACTTGGTGTTTCTCCATCATGCCAATGTTGTTTAGAATCTTCATCATATTTGAAATACCTAGATTCATAATATATTTCATGTCGATACCACGCATATTGAGCGTATAATGGTTGTAATATAGTGGCGGCGGACAAGTATCCTCTGACCTCTGATATAGAAGAGTTAAGTATAGTCAAAAGAAATGAGAAAAATATTGGGCATAGACCAAGTTGTAGAAAATTAACTTGTCCTTGGACTCTGGGAGTTACCCTTGCCATTTGCGCTGCATATTTTGCGAGTTTAATAGTTCCTGCAGGTCTAATTATAAAATCAGTGCCAAAAAAACAACAACGAAAAAGGAAATCAAAAAGTTTTCTACTAGTATAAAAAGTAACGGATATGGAGCCAAAGAAAATCGCCCAGAAAGTTAATGTCTTTAAATTGGGATTCTCTATTTGATCTAATAATTGTTCAGTATAAAACACTATTCCGATAGGCCCTAAAAGGGAAAGCACATAGCACAATATACTTGTAAAGGAATCTGCATTGAGTTCAAAATTATTTTTTTTTCGATTATCCCAATAATTCCAAAAAGACATGAACGGAACCATAATCAACAGCGAAGCAATGATAGTAGAATACGGATTAAAATTTGAAATTCCGAAACCAAGAGAAGTAAATGCAATGAAATATAGGGTTAAGGACTTACATTTAATGTTGTCTAAATTTCTTATACTCAGTGAACTTCGAAATTCTTTTACAATATCCTTGATTCCTCCTTCATCAAGTAAATTCGCAACCATCCCGCTGCAATTTCGGACAGAACAAAGTGACCAGTAATCAGCTTTATTTTCTCTAAAATACTGATTTATATTATTAATCTTTTGAGGGCTAAACCCTGGAATATACACAATATCATCTGGCATTCCTGTTCTTTCTTGACTTCCTTCTGCACGTATGTCAGCCTCTAAATCTTCGTGCCACTCACCACGTTCCTGATAACAAGAATAAATATCTGGTTTAACTTCAGGCCAAAAACTGGCATATATACTCGTGGTTTGTAAGGAAACGTGCCCAACTCCTATTTTATCATTTCTATTTCGAGTCACATAGGGTTTCCAATAATAAATGCAAACAATGTCATTGGGAAATTCTTTTTCTAACGGAGGTAATAATGATTGAATGACTTGAATCATATTTCCTTTTAATAATTCAATCCAAATTGGACGAATTAACTCCAGCGTGGCTATTTGTTGCAATTGTTTTTTCTTTGATAAAAAATTTTGATTTTGCTCAGTTAGTGGTTGTGTTGAATGGCTTAGTATATTTCTTAGATAGTTTTCGATTTCCTTCACTTCCTCAGCTTCTTGTATTTGCATATGATAAGCCATCTTCATTCGTAGAATTGAGAATAAGATATTCCTTATATTTTGTGGATTGTCAACATTCCATAATTTAAGATGAGGAATAATCGAGTAACGAGATGAAAAATTCTCTTGAATGGAAGCATCATTGGAATAAATAGATAATATTTTATTAAATACTGGCATTATCTCTGTGAATTCTCTTCTTTGGTGAATTAAAAAAGCTAAATAAGCGATACACACTTCTGCATTGGAGTATAACTCGTAAGCTTGTTTAAATTGTTGTTTTGCATCTTCGATTTTTTTTTGTTCATAATAAATATGACCCAAACCTTGATGAGCAACACTTTGCACGTCTTCATCTTTTTGTTCATCTATCATTCTTTGATAAATCTTCGTTGCCTCATTTAATTTATTTTCTTGAATATTTTTATAGGCTAATTTAAAATAAGTGTCAACGCTTATATTCTCTATTTTTTCTTCTTGCATACGTTTATCTCACAATTTCTTTTGTGGAATCACTTACGAAATAATACACCCTGGTTTTTTTTGACTTCCATCGCCAATGCCAGCGATAAATAATTTATCAGCACACCAATTGGCGCAATTCATTCCTCTGCCTTGTGAGCCAAATATAGTATCCATTCCTATCAGTTCCCAAGCAGGGTAAAGGCTTTTATTTGGATTTCCACCTGACCCAAACTCCCCGTCAATATTGAGTATTCTTCTTTCATCTTCTTTTATAGATTGAATCATTTTACGAACTGATTTTTGTTGAACACTTCCACCGCAAGATGAACATTGATTAAAAATAGCTTTTCGGATTTCTAAATTTTCTATAATGCTATCATGTTTCATTTCTTTCAGTTCAGGAAGTTCTATTTTCAATATTTTTTGTTCATACTTATCATCAATTTGCTTATAAAAGCCTATTTCATAATGACCTTGTTTGTTAATGATTAAAATTTCTCTACAAGCAACAACTTTCTCTTTTTCTTTATTGGTAGGTTCTCGATTCATTACCCTAATAACAGAATCTCGCTCTTCTCCGAGAACGGGTTTAGTACCGATATAATATTTGCTAAATTTTTCATCAGCGTCAGAAGGATATTTATTATCTTCTTTAACAGTAATTTTAAAAATATAACCTTTTTTATTAATCTTCTGAAGACTACCTGTTTCTTCCTCTTCAGGCCATGGACGAGCTCTGATATCATAATAACCGTAGAAAAACTCAGTATCTGTTAACTTTGGATACTTTCTTACGAAACCCTCTACAATGATAGCGGAGTGTCCGCCCAAAATAGCTCCAGAAGTAGTTCCATTAGTATTCACAATGGAAACTGCCCAATTCTTTTCATTGATTTCAATCTCAGGATTCAACCGACTTTTTTTCATAAAAAATCTCCTTAATTTAAACAAAATCTGACATTAACAAAATTTGTATAATAGACCTATTTTTAGGTAAATTTCAACTCCAATAAAATTTTAATGTAGCATAAAATCGAATGAATTTTAATGGATTGGGGATATTCATAAATGATATTTATCAACTTTGCCGCCTACTGATATCCTCTGCAACTAAGGGTTGCCTGAATGCAGTCATTATCTCTAAATATTCGGGGTGGTTAACAAAAATGCTACCGTGCCGAATCAAAAAATCTATGATCACTAAAGCAGAGTTATATTTAAAACTATCAGTATCATATACTAATGCTGCTAATTCAGTTAAAGAATAGGTCATGAAACTGCTGACTTCAGTGCCGTCCGTTGTTGGTGTAAAATCAGACGGTAACTTAAGGTCAAAGATAAACATTGTATCGGGGGTAATCCCTCGGGGTGTGTCCATCAGATAGGATACAGTGCCTGTGCTTCGCATATTTAACAATAACTGAGTAGGAATTTGGGCTTCTTCAGTGGCTTCTTTCCACATATTTTCTTGCGGTGATAAACCCAAAGTTAAACCGCCTGCCGCCATATTATCTAACTTATTCGGGGCAAATTTTAGATGTGAGGCACGCCGTGCAATCCAAACCCAAATTTGATTATCTTTTTCATAGTAACCATTTAAGTGAGTACCATAAGTTTTGATCCCGAAAAAAGGGGCAACTGACCTTTCCATAGCCAGTAATGGTTGTTGTCCATAGGCGGGTGCAACCGGATATAGCTCGCTATGCCAGTCAGAGAGAATGCCTTCTTTCCGTAAGTCAGAGACTAGTTTGGTAAGGGCCTGTGTTCTTTTATCATAATGATCTAACTGATCAGTCAAATGAACTTGCTCACTGCCTAATTGAAAAAATTCGGTTTTATTTTTGAGAAAGGGATAGTGAGCTTTTTTAATCCAGCCTACTTGTTTTTGATCAATTAAGAAAGGTAATACGGATTTTCGATCAAAATGATTACAAGCTTTAAGACGTTCGAGAAAACTCATCAATTCATCTCCTTAGTGTCTATTCTATCAAAAAAGTAAAAGTGGCATATTAACCGCAGTGACTCAATAATTTTCCGTAATCAGGATGAATTTTTTTAAAGGCATCTTTGCCATCGGGCGTCTCATAATCTAATTGTAGATCGCCCGTCGAGAGGAATTTTGTTTTAACGCCAAAATCAGAATTCTCTTCCAGCCTGACAGGATAAGTTAAGGGCTTTTTGCAGGTTTTAAAGGCTCGACTAATAACCACTAAGTCTTTATCCTTAATATAATAGGCAACGATATCTTTTTTAGCATTATAATCCAATATGTAAGTGTAAATATCACTTAATTTATCCGTCTGACGATTAAAAAAACGAGTACATCCCATATTACTTTCCTGATTACATTGAAAATCAATGCTCAGTATATCGGTCATATCTATTTGATCTGACCCGAACACACTATTTGGAGGATAAGGAAAACTGGCTTTATAAATGAGAATTTTCTGATGTCGGTAATTATCAGAATAGATGTATCCCGAATTATTTCTATTAATGATATGTAGTAATTTATAGCTTCCCCCATTAATATTCATTGAATTTACCTTAACTGCGTTGGCTGAAGAGACAAATAATATCAGAAGTATAAAGAGATAATTTTTCATTTCTTTTTACCAGCTCTTCTTTCTACGCATGCAGGAATGTCATAAAATTTAAAGTCATGATCTAAAACACCTGGAACTGGAACCTTATGCTGTTCTGGTCTGAGCCTCCTCTTAAGGAAGAGATTGAACACCATTTTTTATACCCAAAGCCGGGGCCCTCAGACTTAATAAGTCCTATATTTGGAGCTATTATCCCTTTATTGATGATTGTTTTCCACAAAATAAAGCCTAAACCCGAACCAGAAACAGAGATCCCTTGTCCTCACTATCTTGACCTGAAAGTATGTATTCTTAAGAGCAAAGATATATTAAGCCAAATCCAACCGCTGATAGATGAATTAACTCAATTAGAAGGGAAAAAGTCTCAGAGCTGGAATCTGGCTGTTTACGAGGATTATATTTCTGATCTCAATGGACATCTAAAAATAGTTCAACCTAATCGCAGTGATGATAGAGCATTTCATGCTTTAGAAGAGGATGTTCAATATTTTGTTAAAGAGATCAAGAAAGAACATCGTTTTAAGTTTCTCGGTAAAGAACAGTTATTAAATAATTATCGATTACGATTATTTCATCAAAAAAATAGTACAGGTCAAGTTGATCAAAATAGATCATTATTAAGGGCCGCCGTCCTGCGTTTTTAATTAAAACATGATTTTTATCTCGCTGCAACGCCACAGTGACGCAGCCACTGCCCTGCAACCTCAGCCCACACTGAAATCCTATCCTGATGAGGGACCGAAGGAAAGGGGAGCGGAGCGACCTTTCATACGCGTCAAGCTAAAGAATAATTAAATGCAAGCCATAAATATGATTAGCATCTTAAAAATAAAGCTGAATATCCTCATATAATTGCCCTTGGTTACCTTCGTGGTGATTAAAAAATGCAGTATGCTGACATTAGGAACAGGTTTAAGCATTTCTTAAGAAAAATAATCTTGACAAGACTGACAGAACTTTAGAATATAAAAAACTTCAATTTTATGGAGATTTTTTTTATGGAAAAACCCAGTGTTAACCTGGAGCAGGGAAATAAACCCGTTCAATTTGAAATTGAGCGTTTGTATATCAAGCAGCAATCGACGCAAACACCGAACGCCCCGAATATTTTTCAACTGCAAATCGACAATAAAGAGACTAAACCGGAAACCCAGGTAGAAATGAAAATTGATTCCCGGGAACTGGGCGATCATCGTTATGAAGTGACGTTGGGTTTTCATATTACACTGAAAATTCAGCAGCAAACCGCCTTGCGCTGCGAAGTGCAACAGGCTGGTATTTTTCGAATCAGTGAAAGTACGTCGGAGCAACGCAAATTTTTATTGGAAGGATATTGTCCGGGGATTTTGCATCCTTACGCGCGAAAAGTCGTGGCTGATTTGAGTTGGAACGCTGGATTTTTACCCATTACTTTACCGCCGATTGATTTTGAACAAGCCAGAAGGCAACGAGAGCAGAATGCTCAAAGTACGCCTCAATCCGCACAGATTGAAGCAGAAACCATTCAATAATGTTTGGGTTGCTTAAACTGATTTATTGTCTCATGATGAAAAAGGAGCTTGATCATGAAAACGGATTTAAATGTGTCAGGAGTTGATGTTTTAAACTCAACCCATTCACTTTCTTTCTCGGATCAATCAGCAAATATATTATCCCTGTTAATGACCCGGCAAGGCTGGCATGATCCCAAAGAAGCCATTCACCAAGAAGCGCTGACTGCTCAGGATAAGCAACAGCGATTAACTCAAGCATTTGAGAATTATACCTTACATTCTGCTGACGTCTATAACGGCCAGGCATTGATGGATCTGCTGCAAGAAGCCGAAGCGGATTTAAAGGCCGAATATGATTATGCCAGAAAACAGCATAATTTTTATCTTCAAGAAGCCGAAAAAGAAACTAAGAGCGCCAATGGTTTTTTAGCGGACTGGATGCAATGGATTAGGCAGGGTGTACAAGATTTTTTCGGTTCCAGTAATTCAGGATTAGCAGATAAATACAACCAAATAGCTGAAAACCGTCAATCTCAATTAAAAGAATTGTCAAAATTTAAAATAAGTTTGCAACAAAAATTATTTTTGGAGAGCACTGAGAAAGAAATCAGGAAAGAACAAGATGAAGAGATCGTTGAAATTGATTTTACCCCGGTTAAGGCCAATCAGCGGCGATTATTGCAGGCTTCCAGTCAGGTTACTGTTGTTCAAAATATTCCTGATCAAACCATAGATGCTGCTCAACAGTATAGTTATCCTTTGGATGGATCCCAAATTTTTAATGGAAATTTTACAACTCTGATAGTGACTACAGCAGGACAGAATGTTCTTCCTGGTTGGCTTCAGTTCCGTACAACCGATATCGTGGGAGCTTATACCCCAACGTCAGTGCAATATCAAGCTATAAAAATCATGGGAAATATCGCTTGCATAGCCGATTACAATAATGGTTTAAAGCTTATTGATATCACTAATCCGGCTGATCCGATTTTAATAGGAAGTGGGCCTGTTGGTAATCCATTGTCTTTAGACATTAGCGCTGTGAATAGCTTAGTCTATCTGGCAAACGATAATGGTGTGGGATTGCAGGTTATTAATATTTCTGACCCTGTTCATCCGACCTTGGTGGATGATTATCCTTTGCCGGGAAGCAGTGGCGGTGTCGCGGTTGATGGGGATTTTGTCTATGTGGTTTCCGCCTCGCATACCCTACCGATTAGCGTGTATGTGTTTAACATCAGCCAGCCATCAGATTTACAATCTCCTATCGGGTCATGGTCTACTACTTCCCCGAGTCCATATGGTGGTGGTACTCCCATAGGTATTCAAATCCAGGATCAACGAGCTTATCTGGCTACAACGACAGTAAGCTTAGTATATAATGTGCTTTATACCCTTGACGTCAGCAATCCCATGGCGCCTTCCACTTTAGCGACCTATCAATCTCCCAGTCCTTTTGATTGGTATCCTTATCTGACAGGTTTCAAGGTACAAGGTAATTTTATTTACATAGGGGAACAAGGCAATTTTATTATCATGGATATTAGCGATCCTCAAAATCCATCTGTCCTTTGTAAAGTGGGGAATATAGCCGGGGCCAACATTCGGGCGTTGGAAATTTATGGGGGGCTTGCTTATCTTGGAGTGGATAATGAAGGGGTTATAGTAACTAATATCACTGATCTGGCTAATCCAACTCCTGTGATCGCTCAATATAGTACTTTCGGTCATGTTTTTGATATGCAGATCATAGGGACTTTTGCTTACTTGGCGGATGCTGAGGGAGGTTTAAAAATTATTGATTTACGAAAAAATGAATTGACTGGAACACCGAGTGTATCGAATGTAGGAAAACAGTTTATTGTTCGTGTATCTGCTTGTGGATTATCGGGAGACTGTTTAAGTTATGAGGATTTCCAACTAACGATCGATTCAAATCTACCGAAGGCGATTGGGAATATTCCTGATCAATCTGTCTTCACTGGACAGACATTGGATGTGGCAATAAGTAGCGATGTATTATTCAGTCATGTGGATCAACACAATCTGACTTTTCAATTAATGGTGACTAACTCTTTAGGTTCTTCCATCAATCCATGGATTTACTTGGAAGTAATACCCACCCTCGTGGGACAGGTGGCGCTGGGTGCCACTGCCCAATACATTAAGGTCCAGGCTGGTTACGCTTATGTATCGCTTAATAATGGTTTTCAGAGTATTAATGTGACAAATGCAGAGAATCCTCAGATATTATCAACCTATTCGACACCCGATTTTTGTTTGGATTTGCAAATTCAGGGGGAACTCGCATACGTTGCAGGGGCTTCCGAAGGTTTACTTATTTTTAATGTGAGTGATCCATCAAACCTGATAAAAATAAATACTTATAACCCTTCTGGAGGCTATTTACGTGGATTATTTATGGGATCCCAATCATCAGCAGGTTTAGCATACCTGACCTGGTGTGGTGGCAGTCAGAATAAATTAGAAATTATCAATGTAACCAACCCTGGATCCATACAATCTTTAGGACAATTAATGAGCGGATCAGGGATTTTAAATATGAACCCAACAGCTATACAGGTTCAGGATGGACTTGCCTATATCGGGAACCGGTATAGTGGTAACACCCCACAGAATCAGACGCTGATAGTGAATGTGAGTAATCCAAGAAATCCGGTCGCTGTCAGCGCCTACGCAATCACTGATTTTACTTCCGGTATGGCTCTTCAAGGAAACATACTTTATTTAGCCGGGATGTCACAGGGGTTATTGATTTTAAATGTGAGTAATCCTTTTATTCCTTATTTACTTGGCAGTATCGCATTAAGCGGTACAGGGGCCGCACAGGTTTTCATTCAGGGAACGTTAGCCTTTATAGCGGATATGGTCCGGGGATTGATAATCATTGATGTGAGTGAACCCACCCGGCCCCAATTGATCGGTGAGACAAATTTTCCCACGTTGCTTTGTTCTTACTTACTGGGGCCATTAGCCTATAATGGGGATTTTAGCGATGACTATTTACAAATAATGGATATTTCTCAACGGACAATCATAGGAACTCCGGCGACAACTGATATAGGAAACTATCAAGCGGTGCTCACTGCCACGGATGAATTAGGGGCCACTGCAACAATCAGTTTTAAAATATTTGTCGAAGGACCGCCTGTCATTAATGGTACTATTCCAGCCCAATATGCCAAAATAGGTCAACTTTATAATTACTTCGTCCCTCAGGGGGTAGTGACCGATCCTAACAATAATCCCATTACCTTCTCTGCAATACAGCAAGGACAATCGAATTTAATGCCTTGGCTCAGTTTTAATAGTATCTCTGCTACCTTTTGCCGGAACTCCATTGGAAGGAGATAAAGGGAATTTTACCATAGTGCTTTCCGCCACCGATCATATTTCCGGCACGGTGAATACAACATTTAATATGTTAGTAAGCCATTTACCGGTAGTGAAACAGGCTATCCCCAATCAAGTGGCTAACATTGGAGCGCTCTATCAATACACAGTAGCGGCTGCTACTTTTTTCAGTCAGGAAGGCTTTACCCTGTTTTATTCGGCTCAACAAACAAGTGGGTTGAGCTTGCCTGTATGGCTGGAATTTAACGGCACCTTACTACAGTTTTTTGGTCGTCCCAATAGTACGGACGCCGGCGTTTATTTTCTTGAGATTATTGCCAGTGACGAATACCAGGGACAAACAGCGGCAGTATTTTCATTGATCGTGGAACATTTCCCTTCCATGAATCCAGCGATTTCGTTAAAACCGCTTTTGGCAGGAGTGGGACTCTTTTTTTCCTGGACAATTCCATCCAATGCATTTGTTGACCTGGATAACAATCCTTTCACTTATTCTGCTCTCCAATCGAATGGCGGGCCATTGCCTAATTGGCTGTCCTTTAACCCCCAGTCCTTGATTTTTTCCGGAACACCGTCTTCTCTCGATGTGCAAAACCTATCATTGCAACTCATTGCCACAGATTTAAATGGTGGACAAGCCTCTCGAAACTTTACTGTAACAGTCACTTATTTTCCAGTAGTGATGACTTCTATCCCTAAACAATTATTAAATATCGGCGTTGTCTATAATTACACCATCTCCAGCGGAACGTTTAGTGAAGCAGATCAAGCGGTTTTATTGTATTCTGTGCAACAATCCAATGGATCACCTTTGCCGGGATGGCTGAGTTTCAACAATGTAACTCGGCAATTAAGTGGTCAGCCTAACACTACGTTCGCAGGGACGTATTTGCTGGAAGCTTCGGCGACTAATCCTGAAGGGGCGATAGCGTCTACGGACTTTTCCTTGATTGTGGAACACTTTCCTGAAGCCGCTAGTACGTTGCAGCCACCCTTAGCGGAAGTCGGTAAGGCTTATAACTGGGTAGCCCCTTCTAATGCCTTTATAGATTTAGACAACGAAGTATTGATCTATTCCGCCAGCAAAAAAGATGGGTCTTTGTTACCCAATTGGTTATCATTTAATCCCTCTTCACTGCTTTTTTCGGGAACGCCTTCATTAACGGATAGACAGATCTTAGGATTAAAACTGGTGGCGACCGATGGAAGCGGAGCACAGGCTCAACAAATTTTTAATTTAACGGTGACCAATTTTCCGGTAGTGATGACGGCTATTCCTAAACAGTTGTTAAATCTGGGTGTTCCATATAATTACACCATACCCGACACGACATTCAGCGAAGCGGACCAGGCAGTACTGTTGTATTCTGCACAACAATCCAATGGCCAACCATTGCCGGGATGGTTGAATTTCAACAATACTACCCGGCAATTGAGTGCCTGGCCTAATGTGACAGACGCAGGGACTTATTTGCTGGAAGTTTCTGCTACAAATCCAGTGGGTGCAACAGCGTCCACGGATTTTTCCTTAATTGTGGAATATTTTCCTCAAGTCAACAATCCACTGCGGCCCCCGTTAGTTGCCGTGGGAAAAGGTTTTAATTGGGTTGTTCCATCCAACGCCTTCATAGATTTAGATGATAATCTGTTGACCTATACTGCTAGCAAGGCAGATGGATCCTTGTTGCCGAATTGGTTATCATTTAATCCCTCTTCACTGCTTTTTTCGGGAACGCCATCGTCAACGGATGCGCAAACCATGTTGTTGCAACTGGTGGCTACAGATAGTAATGGGGCACAGGCTCAACAATGGTTTAATTTAACCGTTACCAACTTCCCTGTCGTTGTAACTCCTATCCCTCCGCAATTGTTAAATATGGGGGTTTGGTATAACTACACGATTCCCAGTGGAACGTTTAGTACAGCAGACCAGGCAGTTTTGTTATATTCTGTGCAACAGTCCCATGGTGGATCCTTGCCGGGATGGCTGAATTTTAACAATGTGACCCGTCAATTGAGCGGTCAGCCTAATGCTACGGCCGCAGAGACTTACCTGCTGGAAGCTTCAGTGACTAATCCGGAAGGCGCGATAGCGACTACGGATTTTTCATTGATCGTGGAGCATTTTCCTGAAGTATTTTATCCCATTCCCAGCCAATTAGCCGATATCAATCAGCTGTTTACTTTTACTGTGCCGGTCAATAGTTTTCTGGATAAAGACAGTGATCCCCTAACGTATACTTCAACCACCGGCAGCGGTAAACCGTTACCAAATTGGTTAGTCTTTAATCCGCAGAATCAATTTTATTCCGGCGTACCGCTAGAAACGGATCGAGGAAATTTATCGTTGGCGGTAATCGCCACCGATCTGGTCGGTGCTTCGGTCACCAGTAATTTCACCTTGCAAGTAATTCATTTTCCCGTAGTAGCTAACTTCCAATCGACGGTAGTGGAGCGAGCCGTACCTTTTGCTTTTAGCGTTCCGACCACCAGCTTCGACGACGTGGATCAGGTGGGTTTGTCTTACTCCACCAGCCCTTTACCGAGTTGGTTGACGTTTGATAGTCAACGTCTCCGCTTTTCGGGTAATGCCAGCATCAATGATATCGGCACAGTGACGATCACCGTTGTCGCCAATGATACCCGAGGAGCCAGTGTAGGGATGAACTTTAATCTAGTAATACGCGATGATGTGCCGCCGGTGGTGACCCAGGCATTATCGACGCAAGTGGCGACCGTGGGTCAAGCCTTTAGTTCTGTTCTGCCTCCCGGGCTGTTTTTCGATGCCCATAACAACTCGCTGGTCTTTAATGTCACGCAGCAGGATGGATCACTCTTACCGGATTGGCTGAGTTTTGATAATCAATCCTTGTCGTTTTCGGGAACCCCCGGTCACGGAGATACGAATTTCTACGCCACCCGCACCGTTGGTATTGAGATCCTGGCGAAAAGCGTTGAAGGTCAAGCTAGCGCCAATTTCAACATTGAGGTGGGAGGCGTCTCATGGGGCCAATTAGCGATCACGATTGGCGCGCCCTTGATTTCCTTTCTGACGACGCTGTATGCGCTGTATGAATACCGGGCGTTGTTGTTAAATCCCTGCCGGAAAAATAAGTATACGTTAATGAGAGAAAGCAATCCGACGGCGGTGATCGGTCAACCCTTTGCTTATACATTTACCACGCCTAGAGAAGAAATACACCATATCCGCACAGCCATTCCCTTGAAGGAGTCAAAAGGTTGTTGCCAGTTCTTTAAGCCGAAAGAGTGGCATTTGCCAGGGAGTGATGGGTTACCCTGGTGGTTGATCTATGATCAGCATAGTAATACGCTGCGATCCAAAGGAGTGGTCCCAACTATTGATCCTCGGGACGAGTTAGTGGTGCAGGCGGAAGACGAAGCCGGTGTGATCTTAGAAAAATTTACGATCCATATCGTGCCTCAAAACCAAAAAATTCGAGAAATGGAGAGCAAAGAAGACGAGCGAGAGGACGCTCCAGGTTTGGAGGTTGCGGAAAGGGCCGATCCTTCGTCCAAGACTCAAATTGAGCTGATGCCCTTCCATGAGACCGGCTCATTCACTCGCGATACGGATACGTTAATCGAAATCGGTTCACCCTCCGGAGGGTCGCCATCGATGATGTATCAACACCGGCCCTCGCAGATTCCTCGTCCTTCTGTGCCGTTAGAGTCGGATTCTCCATTGATACGAGGCAGCAGGACGACTCGAGACAGCAAGACGCTGTCTCCAGGAAATCTCAACAAAAATAGTTCCCCAACAGGAACTCTCGTTCAGATCACCCGATGATGAAGAGTGTTGCTGTGTGATCGCAGACGGCATCATCGCGCCGGTCATCGGGAATGACCCAAAATTGTGTGACCAAGCAGATGTTGGAAACAGGGCGATCCTCTTGCAAAGACAAGGACAGAGATAAACCTACGGGCAGGGAAACTTCGTATTGTTTATTTTCCAGGGGTCGTGTGCCGGAGATGAAGCACCCGCAGTTTACCGTACAGGTCTTAATGGCGCTGGTGTAATTCGCGAGGAAGTGTGTTTATAGGTACATAATAGCGGATTATTCAGAAAGTGGGGAAAAATCATGGTATTCGTATAACAGGCGGAAATGTTCTATGATTCTCGCAATACTAAATTTGAGCGAGAATAAAATATGGCTTCGGTATCTTGGAAAGTGCTGCTAATGGAAGCGGTTGAGGATTCGTGGTTACGCCAAAGATTACACGGATGGACAAGCCACTGGTCGCGTCGTAGGCCGTCAGCAAGGAATGGCTATTGCACGCCGACAAATCGCTAAAAGAGGTGCTCCGTAGAATCAGCCTTCCAGCAGCGATGGTTGTAGAGGTAACAAACCTGCCATTGGCAGCAAGTGTGATATACACAAGGATTACTGATCGAAAGTCAGTAGGTCTTAATGAAATTAAAAAAATTTGGAGGTGATAAAAGCTCTTTTTCGGGAAATGTAACTTAAAGTGGTGATCGGAGATTTGCAGGACACAACTGGGACTTACTAGGCTCAACTAGGCTTTTTACTAACGGGCAACCCGGTTTGAGCTAAAATTAAACACTAAAAATACATTATTTTTCAGTGAGTTAGTTAACAGTTTGACTTTTCGCTTCATCAAGTTTAGGCTTTGTAATCAGCCGGTCGTCTGTTCGATTCAGATCGCCAGCTTAATCTTTTCAATCACTTAGGCTACTTCCCAAAAATACAAAATTTCCGGTGCTACTCTGGTGCTACCTTTGAGGTGTATTTACGTGAAGAAATATAAACGTATTTTTATCGTCGGCCATACCGGTGCGGGTAAATCATTGCAGGGTGAAGCTTTAGCTAAAAAGCTGGGTTGGCAGTTTATTGACGCCAATCCTGGCTTGGAACGTTACATTGGCCGAAGCTTAAATGAAATTTTAGGGTCTTTCCCACTTTAGGGGGGCAGTTAATCAAGCACATAATACTTTAACCCGAATTCTGTAATTTTCAAAATTACGGAAGCCATAGGCCCGTCTTTGAATCAGTTTCATCTTTCGATGGAAGCCTTCAGTGATGCCATTGTTTTTTGTAAATCGCCACATTCTGACGATTTCATCTCGCCAAAGCCATAAGGTTTTTCCTAAGCTATTGAGGAAAGAAAAGCTGCTTTCCTTAAGCTGCTGGATGTAATCTAAAAAGATTTTAATTAACCGTTTACACGGTTTAGCCTTGCGGTGTTTAAACATCAAGAGCCGATGTAATTTTTGTTTAAAGGCGTAAACCGCAGCGATAGCGGGTTGATGTCTAAAATACTGATCGCGCTTTAGCACCTGGTGTGTTTTTAAGTGGTCAGGGTTGGTGCGTAATGCGTTTAAGAGACCGCGTTGATATCGGATGGTTGGGTCAATCGATTGATAAGTTTGCATGGCCATCTGATTGACTAATCGAATGACATGAAAGCGATCAGCGACGATCATGGCATTGGGAAAATGTTGTTGAACGATGCTGCGATAAGCAGTGCTTAAGTCGATACAGACCACTTTAACCCGTTCTTTACCGGGTAAATGATTTAAATAGCCTGAAAGATCAGCAGATGATTTTCCGGGGACCACATCGAAGATATTATGTTGTGCCAAATCACAAAACGTAGTGGCATAACCTTTTTTTTTGCTAAAAGAATGCTCGTCTAAACCCAGGACTCTGGGGCATTTTTTTTGTAGAGTTTCCTGGTTTTCTAAAAGATAGCGTTGATGGAACCATCGGGGTCTTTCCCAATTCAGGGGGCAGTTAATCAAGGGTCAGTCCTATTATGGGCAGGTATAGCCTTTCAGGAATAGAATAACCACCTCATCAATTAATTTGTTTTTATCAACCAGTTTCTTTTTTTTGGTTAGACCCATCATCATCGGCCAAAAATGATATTCCTTCAATAGACCCATAAAATAAGCTGCCGAACGGTGGGTGTTTTCAATAGCGAGCTCTCCTGTCATCTTTTTGGACTGGAGATAAACAACAAGCGCCTGGGTATAGGGGGCTTTTTCCTCTCTGAGAATATTGTCGGCTAAATCTGGAAATTGCGGCGTCTCGCTGATCAATAATCTAAATAAGTCGATAGTATCTGGTTTATAAAGGAATTTTAAAAAAATATGGGCAAAATCTTTTAAATTATCAGCAACTGTTTTATTGTCATCAAATAAGCTATATTTATCTGGCAATAACTTATCCCAATGAGCCTTTAATATGGTTTCAAAGAGGGTTTTCTTATCTCCAAAATGATCATAAACCGTCCTTTTTGACACCCCCGCCTCTTGAGCAACTAGATCCATGCTCGTGGCCTTATAGCCATATTGTAAAAATATCTTTTTGGCTGCTGTCGAAATTAATTCATGCTTAATTTCAGCTTGCAAAGGTTGTTTGCTTTTCTTTCTCATAAAAATACACCGTGTAGTTTACTTTTTAAATTCTTTATATTATAATCTATGTCAGATAAATATGACAGGAGAAAATTATGATTATTAAGAATTTACTAAAAAATAAGCAGTTGTTCGTAGAAAAAAATTTTATTAACTCTGCATTGGTAGACGCCAAGAGTGGGAAAACACTGCCGGTGACTAACCCCTTCGACCAAAGTGTTATCGGCGTCATCCCGCTATGTGAGGAATTAGAAACACAACTGGCCATTGAAGCGGCGAAAAATGCTGGGCCTCAATGGCGGGGCTTAACGAGTCTGGAACGATCCAATTATCTGAGAAAATGGGCTGATTTAATAGAGGCTAATTTAGATGATTTATCCATGATCATGACTTCGGAACATGGTAAGCCATTATCGGAATCTAAAGCAGAGATCCAGTTTGGGATCAACATTATTCGTTGGTTCGCCGAGCAAGGACGCAGAGCTTATGGTGAAATGATTCCTGCTAATCAACGGCATCATCGTATCCTCATTATGAAGCAACCAATAGGAGTAGTAGGTATTATTTCTCCCTGGAATTTTCCGATGGCAACTTTTGTCCGAAAAGCCTCGCCGGCTTTAGCTGCGGGGTGTACTGTAGTCGGGAAACCATCAGAACTGACGCCTTTTTCCGCATTAGCATTAGGCGTATTAGCTCAAGAAGCTGGTTTTCCGGCAGGCGTTTTAAATATAATCACAGGAGATCCTCCAAAGATTGGCAAGGTATTGACATCACATCCCTTAGTCCGGGCATTTTCCTTTACGGGTTCAACGAAGGTAGGGAAGTTACTGCAACAACAGTGTGCGGATACCGTGAAAAAAGTATCCCTAGAGTTAGGTGGGAATTCACCCCTGATTGTTTTTGAAGATGCGGATATAGCACTGGCTATCCAAGGGGCCATAGCGACTAAGTTTCGAAATATGGGTCAAACCTGCGTGAGCGCCAATCGGATTTACGTACATGAAAAGGTCTTTGAGCCATTTATGGCTGGTTTTGTTAAAGCGGTACAGGCTTTTAAATTAGGCAATGGCTTAGCAGCCAATATTACGCAAGGGCCCCTGATTAATGAGGCGGCGGTGGAAAAAATACGTCGTTTATTGGATGATGCTATTGCTAAAGGAGCTGAAGTGATTTGTGGCGGCGACATTGCAGATTTAGGGGGCACATTTTTTCAACCTACTGTGGTCCTCAAAGCCAATGCTAAAATGGCTATTTATCATGAAGAAATTTTTGGACCTGTGGCAGTTATTTACACTTTTTCGTCAGAAGATGAAGTTTTGAAAGAAGCGAACAATACGCCTTACGGGCTTGCCTCTTACGTATTCACGAATGACCTACGGCGTATGTTTAGGGTCAGCGAGGCTATCGAAGCAGGAGTAGTCGGGATTAATGAAGGCATTACTACGACGGAAGTCACTCCATTCGGAGGTTATAAAGAATCCGGCAATGGTCGTGAGGGTGGCAAAGAAGGGTTGGAGGAATTTTTGGAAACCAAGTACGTGTGTGTGGGTGATATTCACTAAATTATCTATCAGAGAGGGCTTATGAATATTGTAAAAATATATACCGGTAAAGATCAAAAATCACATTTCGCAACATTTTTCCGTACGTGCTATTCAGCTCATGAGAGAAAAATTTGGTTCTTTGAATTTATTTGAAATATTGCAATTTTGCCATGACATCAGTTTTCGACCCGGACAACTGTCCATGCTGGCAACTCATAAAGCTGTTTTTAAATTTTGGTCTAAGCAATTGCCAGCCATCTACACAAACCGAGGATAGCAGAATCTTGAAAGCGGGCGTTTATTTAGATATAACTTTAGATGAAAAAAGTACGCTTTCTCAGGAAGTCCGTATAATGATTTGAATAAGATTTTTAAAGCGCTTGCAGAGTAGGCAAGCTAATTTAATGAACCTACATCTGCAGAACGCAAAACAGATTTAATAGTTAACACAAAGTTTAAGAAAGCATCATTTGCCAGAAAGTGATCGACATTGCTGATGTAGCTCGAGAAATTCTGATAAATAACTTTGACAAATTTTTGCTTGTTCAATACTGGATTTCTGCCCCTCCGTTGGGAAAAATCCGCTGCTACTACAACGTTCGAGTCGAGGTGGAATTTCATTTATTTTATTTATTGCTTTCTGCGCATAGTCTTCTGCTTCTGGCTTACCTAATGTGAGTTCTGCACCAATGACCCCTGCGCCAGCATTTCTAAGCATTTCTTCACCAGCGTATTGATAAAGTACTTGGCAGGTTGATCCCAGGCCATTACGAGCCGCCTTTCACATCTCGCTGGTAAGAAATGTGTCTCTTTGTTCAGGGTTTTCCGAAACTTTAAAAGCTTCGGTACATCTCGAAGTTCTCATTAATAAACTGGCTACCTACTTGAGTCATCGTTTTCTCCCTATTTTTCAAAAATAAATGATTGATTTATCTTCGTCCTTTAAAAGGACAAATTTAATCCTGCCGCTGCATTCAATTACCACCTCCCCAACTACTTAGATTCATCGGAAGTATTACTTGCTCAACAGATTTTTGCGCCCAATAGGTCGTCCTAACTATAACTAAAGTTCGTTGTAGATTCACTCAGCACTTTTAGGGCGCTTGTAACATTTTTTATGAATTGGTTGTAAACCTCATGCGGTATACAGAGCCGGGGAGCATTACCTCCTTCTGTAATAGTCACATTCGGAATATCAATCAATAATTTTTTCGTTACTATAGATTCATAGGATGTTAAAAGGCTTGGATTAAAATCTATAATGAATTTGTATGAATATGCTTCGCCTGCGCTCGTAACCAGGCCAACATGACCTAAAATATTATTTAAATCGGCGACAGTAGGAGGATGCTGTGAGGATACTTCTCTCTTTGATTCACTGGATTTAAAGGTGGCTGGTGATGATGCAGAATAGTGACTCGAACTTAATCCTCCTAATACAGAACTTGATTTGGTTGAATATCCGGAATGGCTAGTGCTGCTAACGGATTGTGAAGAGCTCGATTCATTCGAAGATAGGCTTGAAGATTGGGAGCTCGAAGAGTGAGATTGAGTATTATAGCGTTCTTTTTCTTCCACGAGAGTAGGTTTTGGTGCAAGCACACGAGTTCCTGAACCAAAGTCTTCTTCGTAAAAATTTAAGGTGTTATCGGCAGAATATTTTTCTAAAGAAAAAGATTTCTTCACTGTGCCCCAAGTGACTTCCAAAACTGATTTCCCATAGGGAATATTGGTCGCAATATCAGACAGAGTTCCTGTCTTCTCTAATGATTCATAGAAACAAACCGTTATCTTTTTTAGTTGCCCATTAGGAAGAGGAAACATGACTGTGGAAGTGGAAAATGGTTTAGATTTATGTCGAGTTGCTAGATCAGTGTTGTCCTTATTGCTTACTGACTCCGATTTTTGGTCAGTCTCGGCACTGGTGCTCAATCCAGATTTGCTAAAATCCATGTTAAAAAGTCCAAAACTGATATTACTTAAAATAGTTTTCTCGTTTGTTCCAACACTGATTTCTATCGGATTATTTTGAGAGTGGCTAGAAGAAACTGGAGGCTTGGTTGGCCGGAGAAGAGGACCTCCTTGGGTCGTATCTATATCAGCTGAAAGTGCGGCATACTCTTGGATTATGACACCACCGAGACCTCCACGGACATAAGCTCGCTCTTCGACGCGTTTGGTCTTGACCCTCCAACCAATGACGCGAGCATCTTCTCCAATAATGTCAGTAAAAATTTCTCCTTTTTTGCAGGTAACTTCGGTGCGAGCGCCAATTTTTTTTGCTTCTACGTAAGTACTAGAAGCAGATATTTTACAATCACTGCCAATCTCTGCTTCTACTTTAATATAGGTATCCGCTTTAATAGTGACGTTATTTCCTGCACTCTTCAACTTAACAAATAGCTGAGGAGATTCAATTGTTGCTCCGTCCTTTGCATTTTTTAGGGTAATAGGGCCATTTTCTGCATAAGAGTTTGATTTTTCTTCTGCATCTCCACCAATAGTCAAGCCAAATTTTGATTTGGCAATGGCGCCTTTGCCGAGGTTGCCTGTAATTGTGACAGAACCGCCCGTCGATTCAAGGTGATAACCGGGGGGAACATTCCCTTCCCAAACAATTTTTTCTGGTGTGATCTTTTTATTTTCAGATTTATTTTCATCACCTTTTGGAGAAAAATCTTCTAAAATATCGTTTTTCATAAAGTTCCCTGTTTTATTTATACAATTCAAAGTTTTTAACTATCGAAAATGAAGGATAGCTAAAGACAACAGTACTAAAAATGAGAAGTAAGTTCAAGAATTATGCGTAACCTATTTTCTGAAACCTTAGTGACTTTACGTAGCTTGGAGAGAGTTACGCACGCTGTAGGTAAAAAGCGCCATATCGCTATTATTTAAAGCAGAATTTTCTCAAATGTTTACGTGTTGGTTAGTGACGGCAATATTGGCATCAATAATAAAAATTATAAAATGGAATTATTGTCAACAGAAAATTTCAGCCACACATAGTCTTTTTTATAACGTCGTGCAGACTTTAATTTCAACTTTATGGGAGGGGTGTTCTTTTTCTCAGGGAAAAAATCAAATACCCCCGTTGTTCCTATTCGACCATCAACTACGGGAGCAATGATAAGACTGATCTCATCCAGCAATCCTGCATTCAAAAATGCGCCATTGTTAAGCCCGCCACCCTGAACCATCATTCGTTTAATACCAAAAAGTTTATTTAACTTTTCAACGGCCAGTCTCAAATTGATACTGGATTTGCCTGCTAAAATATAGGATACCTTGCGTGTGCGTAAATAATCGAGATACTCTGCAGAGACTTTTTCAGTGAGTACTTCAATCACATGCTCAGTATCCACATGATTCACTTCCCAATTTAATTTACCGGAAGGATCAATCACCACCGCATAAGTTTTTTGGCTATGTTCTGCAACAAAATCAGTTTTGTTTGAAGAAAACCGACCTTTACGTTTGCGACGTGTTTTTTTGCTAGCATAAGCTTGCATCGTGGTTCGCCCGACAATCCATCCATCCGATTTAATCGTCGCTGCAGAAGCTTCAAACACTTCACCACCGATAGGCCAGCGCGTGTCGTTGATTCTGCCATCCGCTGAACTGACCACATGGCAAATAAGATATGGCTTCATAATATTTCCTTTTTACGATTAAATCCTGTCAAGGAATTCGAGCAAAAATTTTCCTGTTTGCAATTTAATTGAGGGGGGTTATAATCCCTAGCGAGACACCCAGGTGGTTGATAGCACCTGGGGCCTCTAACCAAATAATAAGGGTTGCTTATTACATGGCTGTGCCAATATTAACTGAAAATTCAATTCTTGTGTATGACTTTGCGCATGATTTTACGCATTCGCAAAGCAAAATTCCTTTTGAAAATAATGCTAGAGCGCGTCATTTTTATGATGCGCTCGCATCCCTATTTGCCTATTCTGGCAAACCCCTTCAGGAGGAAGAGCCCAAGCCATTGAACCGTATGGTTAATACGAACCAGTTCATGCGTCAGCGCCGCATAGGACTGGGGTTCCTCCAGAATTTCCTATGGGCGTTGGTGTTTGGCCATTATTTTAACATAAATCAGCCCCTTGAACAGAAAAAACACCAATCCCATAGGAGAAAATATGAACACAGTCTCATTTGCCAGAAATACGATTAACCGAATTCCAGCCTCTTTCCCTCATGTTAAGCGACATTTATTGCATACTTTCAGCCGCTATCAACCACTACTGGATGCTTACGCACCCTATATCCCGATCAAAGACCGCCATTGTTTGCACCAATTAGAACTCGATTGGGAACAGCGCAAGCCATTGAAAGACAAGACCGTTTTAGTCAATATGCACTTAACACGGATTACTTTGGCGCTCATTATTGCCCTACTGAAATCCGGTGCTCGGGTAGAAGTCACGTATCGCCGGAATTAGTCATCCATCAAAACGCCTTGCAACCATTATTGGCCGCCCAGATTCCATTTTTATCGTCGATTCCCGAGGAAAAGAAAAAATATTATTACGATGTGGTGTATAACTGCGGTGCGGGTATGAAAAGTGTCCTTCCCAGGGGAATGGTGCAACTCACCCATGTCTCTCCAGATATTTATCGTACTGTGCCGTTCCCGGTGATTACAGTGGACTCCTCTCAGACCAAATCTATTGAAACCGGTTTAGGCACGGGAGATAGTTTTGTCAGAGTAGTGCACCACCTCATTCAGCAATCCGTGGCGGCGTTAGTGTTAAATTGGAAAGCGTGGAACGAAAACTCCCCGCACCATCAATTATATTTGACGACCTTGTTGAATTTAGTTCAGGTCGATCATTTATTTTCAAATAATCAATTCATGATCTTTGGCTTTGGCAAAGTGGGTAAAGGCATTGCCAGCGCTTTAGAAAGTGCGGGCGTGCAAAAAAAGAATATTTTTGTGGTGGACATTTCTCCAAAAGCCTACCTGGAGGCGATGAAGCAAGGATATTCCGGTTTATTTTTGAATGATCGTGATCCTGAAAGTATTGAGAAAATTAAAAAGATTCTGCCTGAGATGTGGGCAGTCATTACCGCCACCGGTGTTGAGGGCGCTATGTCTCAACATTTTTCACAGAATGATTTTGATCGTGTGGTTCTACTGGCCAACATGAGCACTGGCGATGATTTTGGGCTGCGCTTCACGGCGGACAGAATTCTGAATCGTAAAAAACCTGTTAATTTTATGCTGGATTACCCCACCGAAGTAATGTACTTAGACCCGATCTTTGCCTTGTTTTTGAAAGCCGGAGAAGAGTTACTGATCCATTCAACTTTAAAAAACGGGTTAAATAGGATCGATACGGCTCTGGATCAAGCCGTATTGACAGAGTGGATAACGAAACAGGGCGGTAAAATTTGGCGACACCAGTTGGGACGATTGCAAACAGAACAATTCATTGAACAATTGCGGCAACGTCTGACGCGACACTCCCCAGACTTAACGCAATGGATGAAAACCCAGGGAATTTTTCATCATCACTTTGGACCCAAGCAATTCTCTGATTTACCCCTGATCCCCACACTTCGCTGTTAACCGAGGAATGATCATGGAAGAAGACATCAGTGAAATCGAGGCGCTGCGGCAACGTGAAGCCATGCTTCGCTATATTGTGAGCAAAGTCCCGGGATTTGTGTTTTGGAAGGATGCAGATCTGAAGCTCATGGGCTGTAATGATAATTTTGCTAAACAGGTTGGCTTGAACCATCCTGATGAGATCGTTGGCTTAACCGACCATGATTTACCTTGGAATTACGAGCAAACGCAAAAATTTATTCGTGATGATCAGGAAATTTTGCAAACTGGTCTCTCGAAAACCAACATTGAAGAAAAACAGCGGCAATTGGATGGCAAAGATTTATTTTTATTGACCAGCAAAGTTCCCTTATATGATCACCATAAAATCTTGGGAGTGTTGGGTATTTATATCGATATTACCGCGCTGAAAGAAGCGGAGCTTGCTTTAAGAGCCGAGCGTGATAAAGCCGAAGCCGCTAACCGCTTAAAAACCGATTTTATCCGCAACATGCAGCACGATATTCGCACTCCGATCAGCGGCATCTATGGTATGACGGAATTATTAGCAAGCCATGCATCTGTTCCGCCGGATATTCGATCTCATTTAATTGAAATCGCCCACGCCGCTAAAGAATTGCTGGATTATTGTAACGATATTTTGGACTTTACCCATGTTGAGTATGGCTCCCGTCCGGTGGTACATCAACCCTTTTCTTTGAAAGCACTAATCCGTTCAGTATTACAAATGCAACTGCCTGCGGCGAGATTGAAAAAAATCCGTTTGTCCGTGCATTACGGGAAATTAATCCCTGATGTGGTGATGGGTGATGCTTACCGAATTCAGCGAGTATTGATTAATTTAATCAGTAACGCCATTAAATTTACACCAAAAGGCTATGTCACAGTCCGTGTCCATATCGAAAAATCGAATACCAATCCACAGGAAAAAGTCATTCGAATAGTCATTAAAGACACTGGCATTGGAATTCCTGCAGAAAAAATAGATTTTATTTATGAGACATTTTCAAAAGTAACGCCGAGTAATAAAGGAATCTATAAAGGCAGTGGATTGGGGCTAAAAATCGTCAAGCAATATATCGAAGAAATGAACGGCGATATTGCCGTGTACAGTCAATTGAATCAGGGAACGGTATTTCAGATCGTTTTGCCGCTGAAAATACCTTTGTCAAATCAAATCTTGGAGGAGTAAGGCAATGCAATCAAAGAAAATATTACTGGTCGAGGACTCACTTTTACCGCAAAGGATAGTGAAAGCTATATTAGAACAACTCAATTGTCAGGTAAAGATTGCTTCTACCGGCGAAGACGCCGTGATAAAGTGTATGAAAAATGACTATAATTTGATACTCATGGATATTGGACTGCCCGGCATCGATGGAATTATGGCAGCGCGATTGATTCGAGAGCAGGAAAGAGCGAATAGTAAACATCTAACACCCATTATTGCATTAACTGCGCATAACGACGAAGCCCTTAAAACCGAAGCGCTTGCGGCAGGAATGAATGATTATTTAATCAAACCCATTTCCTTGCAGCTCGTTCACCATATTTTTAGCATTTATTTTAGTAAAATAAATCAAAATCCATTAAAAAAATAAAAAGATAACCGATAAAAATAACACGCTACGTCACTGAGTTTTACTCAGTGACGTAGCGATATATGTAATTCTAAGGCTATCAATTATAATAATTATTTCATTAAATTCGTCACTGCAAACAAGGGACGGTAGAGAAATATTCGGTGACAGTAATGAAAATACCTATTTTTATAGGCTATTTCATAAAAATATTTTAATAAAACGATTGACATTTTCAAAAAACAATTTATACTAAGCATCATGAGTCGGCGTTTTACACGACATTAAACCTGTAAAATATATGATAGCTTCGAGTATTCGTCCTGTCATTCAACCTTCCTAAGTTATTCTGATCGTTAGTTAACTTTAATAGTATTGCGTCAAACAATATTATTATTCCTTTCTTAATGCTTTATTTCTTTTTTGGAATAAGCATGTCCATTCTTTTTTAAATGGATTCATAGGTATAAATACGAATTAATAGATAAAAATTAATCGATAAATCAGTTTAAAAACTTAAAAATAATAAATCACTGATTAAAAAAATTCATTCTATGTAATTTTAATAAATACAAAAAACAGCCTTAAAACTTGAGATATTGGAAATAATAAAAAAACAGGAGATAACAAAATAAATAAACATCAATCTACATCAAATCATTTAATAGACTATAAACTAAAAAGTTGAAAATTTATTTTTTACAGGAGAAAAAACATGACTGAACAGAAAAATAGAATAAATAATAACAATCAAGAAAACAAATCAAATTACATTAAACAAGAGCAATATGAAAAAATAAAACAATGTCAGGAAAGTATTTATGAAGCAACACAAATATCACTCAGCGTTAAAAGAATAATTAATGAACTCATTACAGAAGACAATCTACAAAAAATAAAAGACAAATTTATTCAATTATTTCGTGGCTAAAACCCTCGACCTTTAGCTCTTTAGCCGAAGCAATTCGGCCTTTCACATTTCTAACGGGATGTGAATTGGGGCTTAACACTAAGCACAATAACCGTTTTAGAGGGATTTTTGTCAACACATCAAGGGAGTTAATGAATCATGAGTTTCAGAAAACAATTTAAACGATCTCTATATCAAGTCTTACAAAAAGATCGTGAAAATTCTTTTGCCACCCGGCATGACCGGACCCAAATATTATTTAGAATCGCGGCTGAATTACATGATTTAGATTACAAACTGGCTTCGGTACAACAATTGAAAGAAAAACATGTCAGAGGATTGGTTCAGCATTGGCAGCAGAAATCACTGAAAGTCAGCACCATTAAAAACCGGCTTTCCACTTTACGGCGTTTGGCAATCTTAATGGATAAGCTCTTCGTGCCTGATAACAAAATATTACAAGTAGGTTCCCGTCATACCGAGCCGCTTAAAAATAAAGCTATCGTTAATCCCGACATTACTAAAATTACTGATCCGTATGTGCGGGTATCATTGGAATTACAAAGGCACTTTGGGCTGCGCCGAGAAGAATCATTAAAAATTAAGCCTTATTTGGCAGATCATGAATACAAATTAGTCCTATTGTCTACCTGGTGCAAAGGTAATCGCTCTCGGGAAATACCGATTCGTACTGTTGAGCAACGCCGATGGTTAGACGAAGCCAAGTTGCTGGCTTGGAATGTGAATCGGTCACTTATTCCTGAATCAAAAAATTATATCCAGCAACGCTATGTTTACGATCAACAATTACGTCATTCAGGTATTCGTTCACATGGGCTGCGTCATGCTTACGCCCAGCAACGATATAAAGAACTCACCGGCTGGGATGCGCCAATTGCTGGCGGCCCTGATCCCAAAACTTTTAATTATGAGCAACGCCGCCAAGATACCTTGGCGCGGATGATTTTAACTGAGGAACTTGGTCATAGCCGAATTCAAATCACTAAAAATTATTGTGGGTAGCCAGTATTTATGTGTAGTAGATAAAAAAATGCCTTAGGCAATTCCTAAAAACAAATTGATCTGTGTGGATAAAGGGAAGCGCAAGAGCGATTCAAGAATACTGCTTGCGCTAATTAAAAACAAAAAGAAAGGAAAAAATCATGCGTCAATTTCAGAGTGTCAACTTAATTCATCTATTACTTCAAACCAAAGCCAAACCGGCTTTAGGAGATTCTAAACAAGATCGGCTTCAACGGCTCAATCGCCATGCTGCCTTGTTGTTTGACCAGGCTTCACGTGGAGCCGGAGAGGATTTTTCGATCAATAGTCATTATCTTGAAAAAGAGAAAAATGCCATTGGCGCACGAGTTACGGCGGAATTGATGCGAGTCAATTTAGCGGATACTCAACAATTCAATGCGGTATTTTCGGCTCTTGAAGATTGGCAGCCAGATCAAAAATGCCAAATCGTTCGAAAAGTATTACTCAACGTCTTGCCGCAAGCCCGACAAAAACAGCAATTGCAGGTGATCTGCCAGGATTACAAATTGCATTTGAAAGAAGACATCGTGCATGAATTGAAAGATAAACATCCGCAAGAATACGCTCTATTCACTGCCAATAAGAAAATCAGAGGCGTTCCATTACCGGATTCTGGCAAATTACCCCAGCAAGTCACTCAAGCAGGTAAAAACATGGATCGGTTTGTCGCCGATCACCCGCAAGGCATTCCCAATGGCAGTAAGAGTTTGAATGCCGCCATCAAAAAATATGCTGCCATCGATGCGATGGTTAGCACCTTAAGCACGCCGCAACCCGTTCATCAGCAATTACAGAGTTTTGAAAAAACCTTTCAATCCCAGAGCAAGATCATTGAAAAAGATCGAGATAGCTGGGGCACAAAATTTATGAAAGGAGTGGCGACGGTGTTATCGATCGGTATTGCCTGGGCTTGTGGAATTTGGAACGTCAAAGGCCAACAAGCGGCGGAAAAGATCACGGAGACTTTAAAACCACCCGCGCCAATTCCCGGTTAGGTTAATCCAGAGAAATCACTTCTTATTCATTCACTATTTTCATCATTTTTATTAGGAGAAAGGTTATGAGTAAACTCATCGATCAATTTTTAGAAACCCATCATCAATGTACGGCGCAAAATTCAGTATTCAATATCAGCAAAGCATTAGACCAGGAAGCTTTAACGATCATTGATCAGGCTCAAACTGAAGCCCGAAATCGAAATCGTTTCAAAGGAAAACCCGACGATACTGAACGTCAGCAAAAATTATTCAATGCCGCTTCGGCTGCCCTGGCAGCCTAATCAACAACAAATCTGTATTAAGGTGCAGCAGACTTTGTTGAATTTATTGCCGGTTGCCCGCCAAAAACAGGAATTGCGGCAGTTGTGTCAGGAATATCTAGACCATTTAGCTGTTGAAGTCGAGAAAGAGGCCAAAGCGGACTCTGAACAAAATTATTTTGTCAGCTCGAATAGTCGGACATTGTTATTTGGTGCGCCGCCGGTGAATGAACGCACCCAGGTGACCCGAGTTATAGATTCCAGGCCGCCGGTTGAAAAACTAGCGACGGAACCCACGCGAACCATCGGAAAATCTGGCAAACCCCTGTTTTTAGCAGTGCAGAAGTATCAAGCCATGAGCACGTTACAGGCGACCCTCAGCACGCCGGTTAAATCCGCGCCGGAACAATTGAAGGATTTTCAGAATCAATTTAAAAAGCAGCGCGAGGTTATAGAACAAGACCGTGATAGTTGGGCGATGAAATTTGTCAAAGGGGTCGCGACGGTTTTCTCAATTGGCATTGCGTGGGCTTGTGGCATCTGGAACATCAAGGGCAAAGAGGCAGCCAAAGGTTTACAAACTGTGTTAAGCCAACCGCTTGCACCCGTAGTCACTTGCCGGGTGGGATAGCCGTCGATGTCATCCGTGTTCTGTGTTTCGCTGATCATTAGATTCAGTTCTCGGTCACAACGACTGAGAACTGGATAGATGATGCCCATATTCTTCCTACGCTTAAAAGAGGTGAACTATGAAATATTTACAAATGTTGTGTGAACAAGCGGAGGTGTCACTGGAATTGAAATATTATGTTTTGTATTTAAATGCCCTGGAAGCAGCGCTCTTAAAAGAAGCTGTTAAAAAAAATTCTGGGATATACGCTCTGAATCTACTGAAAGCCTTCGCTTTAAAAATATTATTCTTGTTGCAGCATTCTCCATTTTTATTTGGAGAATCAGATTGGCAATGGCGATTAAAACAAAGTCAATCGGCATTAACTGCTGCAAAAAATACAGATGATCTGCGAATCGCTTTAAGTCAAGCCGATGATGTTATTTCAACTGCCAATGTGACGGAGGCTGTGCGTAACAAGATTGGGGGTGAAGCCAAAAATCATGGTGTATTAACTCACGAACAAGCGCAGCGTTATGAGTCTATTCGCCAGGAATGCATAACTCGACACGAATCGCTGAATAATTTGGAAAATACGGTGGATACGACTCTTCAAGATTCTGCTCCATTCATCCAAAAGTTACCATTACCATCACTGACAAGGGCTACATTTCAATCTCATTTACTTCCATTTTCGTATACACATCCACTGCGCCCCTATGATGTGAAAATGGCGCAGGAACGGTTTTCAAAAGAAAATATTCATCATCAAATCCAATGTGAGGGCAATGCCCGTATTGTTTATCATGCTTTGGCAAAAGAACTAGGGCAAAAACCAACGGTGGAAAAAATAGCCGAAGACGTTCACAAAGCCAAAAGCAGTTTGCAATGCCGATCCGATCGGCTAGAACAAAAAATAGAGGATCATCGCAAGAAAATCACCCAACAGACACAATTCTCCATTGAACATCGAACTCAAGTGACCTTAGCGCACGCTAACAGGATAGAACATATTGCTTTGACACTGGCTATCATCATCCATACTTTGCAATCGTGTTGTTCTATTCACTGTCAACCGTTATTAAATTTAATGGCGGAAGCGCAATCTTTGCAAGAAAATTTGAACGAACAGAAAGACAGTCAGCTCTTGCAAGAAAAATTATTAGCGATGAATGCGCATCGCTGCAATTATGAAAAATCGATCACATCCATTCGGGTAATCTTATTTACAAATTGCCGTCAACTACAGCGCCAACAGCAGCTCAATCAGGATTTACAAAATCAACTGGCTCAATTAGTGATTCCAATTTGCAGCTTTGATGATAAAAATTCGACAGTAGCTCCTGAAGATGTAAAAAATATAAAAGCTATTTCTGATAAATTGACGATTCAGAAAGGCCATTTAGCGCAGGAGCAAGAAAAAATTAATCAGATTAAAAATATCTTCACAGCATAGTACTTCAGTAGAGTTTTTACGAAATATTGCAAAAATCGTCAGTCATTATTAATTTTTCTACACACTCGTCAAGACTGTTTTTGATGAGTTTTCTAAATGATTAATGCGTTTTTCGAGGACTTCATTGTGTTTTTGGATCATCAATTTCTCGGTGTGGGCGCGTTCATGTGCTAGAGCCGATTCCCTATAGAGTTTTTCCAGTTCTTGGCAGCGGCTTTGAGCATCTAAAAGACGCTGATCAGCAATGGCTAGTCGCTTGTCCAGTTCAATAGTGTGTTGCTGCATTTTCTGTAATTCTAGGGTTAGTCCGTCTTTTTCCAGCTCAGATTTCAACAGCAGCTCTCCCATTTCGGCTAGTTGCTGTTCCATTGCATTTATTTTGCCCGATAATTGTTGTTTCACAAGTGTTGTTTTGCGTGCTGATTCGGCTAAGATAGCCTGCTTAATTTGAGATGACAATTCTTCATCCACTGTAGCTAAGGCAATGTTTTCTTGTTCGCTGCGCCAAGTTTGTAGAAATTTTGAAATATTGCCTGGTGCGCCCCCAGTCTTAGCCATGACTGCCCGCACAGTGACGGTTTGTCCTTCTTTCAATAACGATTGGCACGCCAAGGCTACTTGTTCAAAAGATACTCCTGTTTTAGCCATAAATCCTCCTAATAAAAATAAAATAACAAAACAATTATTGTTACGTTATGTTATTTTATATGACGTTTTCAGTCAAGGGTCGATAGCTTAATTATTATGTCAGCAGCTTGAATGAAGGTAGGCCAAAAAATGTTGAGATGTTTTAAAAATATGGCATGATAGAAGAGGTCGAATTTGTTTCATTGTTTAGGAAGGAACCGAGATGAAAAGAATTTTGGGATACCCCGCTTTTAACCGGAGATTTCCACAAAAGTGGGTAAATTCATTACCGTTAAAGATTTTTTGTTGAAGCATCGTACCAATTGCGAAAAAGAAGCCTATCGAGAAAATGTTTGAGGCACTTGCATTAGGGGAAATGCAATGATTATTTGTTCACAAAGACTATTGTTTAAAAATTGACCAGATGCTTGCAGGCCATATAAAATTCAAAATATGATGAATAATACCATAAATTTTGATTTAAAATTACCTTCGTTAGAGATGATCGGTTTTCAGATCACGAAGACAATAAATCATTTAATTGAAGTTTATAATTTTAATGACTTGAGTGACCTTTTCTATCTTGTCCCAAAATAAAGATATTGATTTGGCGCGTATTGAAATAAAAGATGTAAGTGGACTGGGATTGCCAATAGGATCGGCTGACAATTTAAATTTAATGGAGCATATCGTCGTGGCAGGTTATCCCAACTATAAGTTCGGCGATACTGGTATTGTTACTCCTGGTTTAGTAATAGGATTTAGACCAGTTTCTGGCATTAGAAGAATATTAACAAACGCTTCAATTATTGCGGGATGTAGTGGAGGGCCAGCTATTAACTCTTTTAATCAGGTAATAGGAGTTGCAGCTACTGGAGCGGAAACGATGGCTAGTGCTCAAGAAACTGAAAATCATGGAATCATTCCGATTGATACTTTGAAATATCTTTAAAATAATTTGAATTTGTTTCAAGGTCAGAAATTCAATAAAAATAAAATCTAATACAAATTTGAAATCTATGAAAGAATAGCCAATGGCTGCTACTTCTTTGATCTTTTAAGCTTGTTGCCGCTGATGATTAATTTGCGATTAGCGCTTAATGTACAGGCAATAAATTTATCATTCGGAAAATTCAGCTTGTTCTTTTAGAGACTGCTCAAGAAAAATTTTCATATCTTCTTCACTGGGTAATTCCAGTTTGTATCGAGAAACAAATATTTGATTATTGGTGTCACCTAATGCGTACTCAACAAGAGCGTGATTTTTTTCAGTGCATAATAGAATTCCAATGGGTGGATTATCTTGTGCATGCATTTCGTGCTTTTTGTAATAGTTAACATAGGTATTTAACTGACCTAAATAATGATGATTAAATGCAGACGTCTTGAGTTCTACGAGCACGCTACACTTCAAGATGCGATGATAAAAGACGAGATCAATAAAAAAATATTCATCACCGATTAAAATTTTTTTATTTCTGGCTTCAAAACAAAATCCTTTACCAAGCTCAATGAGAAATTTTTGTAATTTGTCGAGTAGTGCATTAGCAAGATTGGATTCTAAAACAATTTCCTGTGATTTTAATTCTAAAAACTCAAAAACGTATGGGTCGCGGATAATATCTTTCGGGTGATTGGCTTGAGTGCCTGCTTTTATCAGAGAAGCCAGTTTATTTTTATCTTTTGATAAACCCGAGCGTTCATAATAAAGGCTGGCAATCTGTCGCTTTAATTCTCTGACAGCCCAGTGGCCTGAAACACATTCCAATTCGTAGAAACTCCGTTTTAAGGATTTTTCTATTTTCATTAACTCCAAAAAATGACTGTACGAAAGCGTATTAACCAGTTTTTCTGGAGGGAGGCTAGGTGTTTGGTTATCATTCAATTCGGCAAACGCTGTTTGCCGAATTGGCATAACACTCTTTAAGTGGTTGTTTTTATATATTTTTTCTAATTTGGCAAACACTGTTTGCTGAATTTGAGGGTAGGATTGATAAAATTGCCGACATAATCTGAGGTGGCGCACCGAGGCGGCGGGAACATGGGCTTTTTCGAGTACTTCAGCCAAATTATGTATAACCCTTTCACCATATTTGGCACGATCGCTTCCGTTTTGTTCATATTCTTGGATAAAATATCCAAAAAGCCAATTTCTCAGGGTCAAGGAGAGATTAATTGCCCGACTGGCATGTTGCAATAGTTGGGTATGAATGCCCTCTAATACTTTAGATAAATCTTTGATATCCATTATGAAATCTCTTATAAATAGGGGTACAACAACTGCCTTCGTAAATCATGGTTATACTTTGCTCTTAGTTTGAATTGATTTCAAGAAAAACGCATTATGCAACTTGTGGCGATTACCACGCTTTCCGGTTAGATTTTAATCTGAGCCAATGCGCAGGTTCAATTAACCCCGAAAATTTAACTTCAGGGTTATTTCTTGGTTAATTTCGGTTATATTAATGTCATTATGTTGAATTTTTCTGCCAAGGATCCTACAACTCTTATTACCTTCGCCACTACGGCTGGGGGCACTTTGATTATTGGCATATTGATATTAGCACGAAAGTGGCAGCTACTTTCTGGGGCGTGATTGCTTGGGGTTGTTTACAATAATAACTTTCCAGTGATCATAGAACAATGATAGTTTTTTACTCACTTACTGGATTGCTTCGCTCGCGCTCGCAATGACTATGCTTTTTTGCGTTTAACCGCTTAACTTGACGCCTATGCCCTGGAATGTGGGATCAAAATTTTTTTCGCAATATCGACATTAAGATCTTCCCAGCCCGTTGCAGATTATTTTCCGAAACATCACCAAAACCAAGGACTAAACCGCTCTGTTTTTGAGATTTGGGAGTGCCAGGTAAACAATAATGACTTAAGGCATTGACGACTACGCCTGCTCGAGATGCCTCTGCTTCTATGATCAAATCGTTTATATCAGACGGAAGCAAAATAGTTAAATGCAAACCGGTATCTGAAACATTAAATTGAAAATCAGTGCCTAAATATTCTTGGCCGAGTGAAATTAATAATTTTTTTCGATAGTGATATATTTGCCGCATTTTACGAAGATGCGCACTGTAATGACCATCACAAATAAAATCATGTAGCGCATTTTGCACCACATAAGCAGGTTCACGATGATGACGTGCTTGATAAGTTCGAAATGGTTCCACTAAATGTTCGGGTAATACCATATAACCGATTTGTAGCGCAGGAAATAATGTTTTACTAAATGTACCGAGATAAATCACTTGATTCGGTGACAATGCCTGCAAAGCAGCTAAAGGAGCTCCAGCATAGCGGAATTCACTATCGTAATCATCTTCCAGCAACCAAGATTTATGTAAGGCAGCTTGAGCCAACAGTTGGCGGCGCCGAGCGGCACTCATTACCACACCCAAAGGGTATTGGTGAGAAGGAGTCACATAAATAAGCTTGGGTGGTTTATTCCAGGCTTTTTTCTGTGGAGACAAGCCCTCCGCATCCACAGTTTGACCAACAATTTTCAAACCTGCTACGGAAAATACCGCTCTAGCACCTGGATAACCTGGATTCTCTAACCAAATTCTGTCTTCGAGGTCTGTTAATAAATTTGCAGTAATACTCAAACTAAATTGAGTCCCACGAGTGATCAATACTTGTTGCGGAGAACATTGGATTCCACGAGTTATTCGTAAACTTTCAGCAATGATTTTACGTAGTGCTAATAAACCCCCTTGTTGGGTATAGCCCTGCCAATTCAAGCGAGGATTGCGAGCATATCGAGAAATATAGCGGTTCCATAAACTAAAAGGAAATTGTTTAAGGTTGGGAATGCCCGTAGCAAAAGCGCCACTACGAATATTCATGCGAGAATCATCAAAAAGTTGTTGACCACGTCGCGATAACGGTAACGGCTGAGTAATTTGTGAATGCAATGATTGATCCCAATTGGTGGGAAGAGTGGGTAAGACGTAGATTCCAGAATTCTTTTTGGCAGCGGCATATCCTTCTGAGCACAGCTGTTCAAGGGCAGAAATTGCTGTATTTCTCGAGATTTTTAATTGTTTAGCCAGTACCCGAGAGGAAGGCAAACGAGTTCCAGGCGCCAGCGAGCCTGCCAAGATTTGCTGGCGCAGTGATTCATATAATTGCTGATAACGGGGTAGCATCTGGTACTCTCGGTTGAGTTAAACTGGACCTATTGAATAACCATATTTTACCATATAATTACACCACTTTAATCATGGAGAATAACAATGAGCGATCAATTAACCATAACATCTCGCACTCGTGTTCGTAGAAAACCTGAACGCTCTCATTACGATCGCCAAAAAATTGATGAGGTTATTGACCATTCTTTTTTAGGAGTCATCGCGTTTACGGAGAGCAATCAAGTGCACGCCATCCCTACTTTAATATGGCGAGTTAACAATCATCTGTACATTCATGGTTCCCACGGTAGCCGATTGTTAAAAAATTTGCTGACAGGAATCGAGGTTTGCGTCTCCATCACTATATTAGACGGTATTGTATTGGCTCGTTCAGCAATGGCCCATTCGATGAATTATCGCTCGGTTTGTATTTATGGCCAATTTAAAGAGGTTAGCAACGATCGAAAAAAACATCTTTTTGAAAAAATGTTTGAAAATTGGCTACCGGGACGGTGGCAGTATTTGCGCCAACCCACTGAGAAAGAACTTAACAGCACCCAGGTTTTAGAATTAGCTATTAACGAAGCGGTTTTAAAGACCCGGCAAGGTGATGTCACTGATTATCTAGAAGATATGGAACACCCAGTTTGGGCCGGAGTAATTCCAATAATTCAAAAATATCTTTCACCGCAACAAACCCCGGTTCAAATTAACGCAGATTTACCTGGTTTGCCAAAGATAAAATTATAAACAGCTCGCAGGATCTAATCTTTTTAGCACACTGGCAAAAAAACCAAGACGTAAATCTTCCTCGATATCGCGATGACTATATTCAATATGGACTCCAGATAGAATTGCCTTACCAGCTCCGACCGCGCATTCTACAATAGCTGCAGGTTGATCTTGAATGTCATGATATCTTGCTAAAATCTCTATATTTTGCTTATTGTGATGACTATGAAAAAAACAGCCACCATTAAAATATATTTTTAAAATATTGGAAATTTTTCCAACGGTTTCAAAACAGATTGTGGCCAACTGAGCGCCTGATTCGTCTTTATATTTAAATTTTCCCAAACCATATGCAGGCCCTTCAGCGATGCCAGGATAAAAATTGAGTGGTCCGGAGTCATTAATCGCTAAATCTCCTCCGCGCTCAAAAATGGTTTGAGCAGCACCGTAATAAGCGCCCGCACATAATCCCAAATATTTACCGCCAGAACGAACATATTCAACAATTTTTTGATTACCTCCAGCCGCCAAATTTTGATAATGGGGTCTGGCTCGTCCACCCGGTATCACCAACAAGGCGGTAGAAGCCTCCCAGTGATCATTATTGAGATGATCGCAAGAAACATGTTCGATGGAATATCGAGGGTTCACTACCGCCAATAAACTGTTATGAAGTTCTCTTATACTGATCGGCCCGGTGCTCTCGTAATCATTGTCGTAAATTAGAATATTCATGAACAAACGATACTAGCGCAATTATTCCGATCAGTCTATGTACCCAGAGTGCTATCCAGGGCTCATGCTAAGAAAATCTGTCCAGCACCGAGCAAAGGAATGTCTATACCTGGTCGGCAATAAGTAAAAGACCGCAAATGTGCTTTCATCTCATGTAGTTCTTGTGGAATAGGAATCAACTTCGCGTAGTATTTAAAATCGTTAAAAACATATAACTTCGTCGACATCGCTACAACGTCATAGACACAATCTCGCATTTGAGTCACCCATTCTTTTAACTCTTTTTCTTTTTCTTGCAAAGGGTACTTCGAAAGCAGTGTTTTAATTTCGAAATGCTCATTAAAAGAATTCATGAAATTTTGACCAAATTCTTTCCAATTTTTCATACCATTATCAATGAATGATTTAACTTTTTTGAATTCACATTCCTTCATCATGGCATAAAAACCTTGATTGTAATCTCGACATCGGGTGATCCGTTCTAAAGGGCAAATAATCTCCATGCGTTGCAAATAAAGAAAGAATTCATCAGCAGACCCACGTTGAGCAGAAATTTTTGTATACCGTCTTCTAACCCGAGCATAGAGTATCTCACATTCTATGCGATCAAACTTATATCGATGGTAGACATCTTTATAATCTTGAAGTCCTACAGAAGTTTTTAGCAATTGCTTTAGCTCTTTATCGTTACACCACTTCGCTTGTTTAGTAAAAATTTCTTCTACTAAGCGATCCTGAGGCGTCATTTGATCTACTTCGTTTCTGAACAGCACAGGGTTAGGAGAATAGCATTGAACCTTTTTCAGTATAGTTTTAACTTTCTCAACTTCTCTTTTGTTTATATGCTCCAGCAATTCTTTAGCAACTGATTCAGCCTCTGCCCTACGGACTGCATCCGTGTCAAAGCTGACATGATTTTGATAAATTTTATTTATTTTCTGAATAAAGGGGCTATCCGGAAACTGCAAGGTAAAAGATTCTAGCCATTTTAAGCAGTTAAAACATTCTTCTTTATCCGTCAAACGCTCATCAGGTGCTTCTAATTTTATTAATGCTTGCAGTACAATAAACAGAATTTCACTGGCTTGATATAAATCTTTATTACCAGAAACAGGTGATAAAACATACGGATTCCCTTTACTATTTCCCAGATCACTGAGTAAAACATCTTGTAAGTATTTCGCTAAAATCCTCTTATATAAAGTATAATTCTTAGGGAGTATATCTATTTCATTTTCTTCAATTTCTGTAGATGTTATTTTTTTTAGAAAAAATGAAGATGAAGAGCTAGAGGTAGAACACAGTAAATCGATCAGCCTTCCAATGAGCTTAATATTATTTTCATTGGTTTTACAATCTGCAGAAACTTCTTTAAAGCACTTTTCAATGGTTTTATCTTCATTAAATTTGTTTTTAAAATCTTTGCCGCATAGTATAAATAGAATAAATAAAGTAGGTTGTTTGTTTTTTATCGAAAGTTTTAAAAGAGTTTCTTTTTGATCACTCAGCTGATGAACTTCTCTATCCGATAGATTCGGTATATGCGGCAATAAATATTTAAATTGTTCCGGTTCTTTTTCTAGAACAAAACATAAAAAATTAATGGGTCCTGAAAATAATTTAATTCCATGGGTTATTATTTTTTTAAAACATTCTGAATGCTTGGTTGAAGATCTCAAGTAATCTATAATGTTTTCCTTCACAATAATTTGAATAAGCCTTTCATCAGACAAATAGAGAGCATTACCGGCGGCTATAGCAAACTCTAAACCGCGTTTTTCTCGACACCTTCTACCCATTTCGCCACGATAATTGAGCAATGACGAGCTATTTTTATATTCAGAAATCTCTTTTTTAACTGTTAAGCCTATTTTTGACTGCTGTATTTTTTTCAAAAATCCCCTCATGGTCTCTTCAATGGGATATGCTGCTGAGTATCGCGTGCACTCAAGGTAATAAGCAGCGCAATCTAATTGGTAAAGACAATCCATAAGCCCATTATCACTTTTTTTGATTAATAAACCATAAAATTTTTCGGAAAAAATAAGGGCAGTAGTAGTATAAGCTATGATCTCAACATCTTGACAATGCTCAAGAGCATTAAGGATATCAAAAAAGTATTTCCCTTCCAAAGACATCAAAAGATCATTTTTATTTTGCAAAAATTTCCAAAATTCTATTACCATACTCAGATTGTTGCAGCGCATGGCCAGCAACAGATTTCTGATAATCAATTGATCTCTCTGTTCTGGAGAGTAACCCAAATACAGCATCATTTCGACAACACTGAAACGTTGAAAAGGATCCACTTGAAGAGATTCAAATAATAATACTGCGATTGTTTCTCCCAAGGATGACTCAGATAATGCTTCGAGCACCCTTGGATCCAAAGCAGACCTTTGTCTTTTCATGCAGATCCTGAAGCTGTAACACAGAAATTCCAGAGGGTCTTTGTTTTTCGGAAGGCTTGCGGACAAATTAAAGATATAAATTTCCAAAGTCTTTATTCGAGCTAATAATTGCACCAATATCACTGCTAAACCCCAGGTATCTATTTTATTAACTACTATCTTAGTGGAAGAATCAGCAAGGGCTACTTCAGGCGCTAAATAGCTCACAGCGCCTCGGTTTCTTTCATGAAAATGATTGGCCAAACCTTCTTTATCCGCTTTAATTGCGTAATCGGTATCTATTAAAATGCATTTGCCGCTGGACACTAGAATATTATTTCCGTTGAGATTGCCATGGGCGCCAAATATAGAATTGATATGTAAAACAGATTCTGCAATTTGCCGGAAAATTGCCAGTGATTGATCTAAATGCCGTTCACTGATTTTTAACTCTGAGAGTAAATTTTTTTCATCGTTTTGAATGGTTTCAATAAGGCGGTTACTCGCAATGAATTCACAAATACTCATTGATTCCATATGACGTTTTTTTGCTTTAGCTTCATTGACCAGGCTTTTCTCAGGTAGTTGCTCTTGTTGGCTAAACATTTCATAGTTTTTATGCCACTCATTTAAAGCCAGTTTGGGTTGAAAATCCTTAGACTCCCCACTCACTTTCTCTGTCAGTTTTTGAATAATATTCCTGCTCGTTACCGAATCGATGGATGGGAAAAATTTGATAACGTGGGGATGCTGAAATTCAGGATCCATTAATAATTTACGAAGTTGTTCTGCATCAGCCTCTGAGCGAATATTCGGGTTTTTTGGAAGGATAACGAGGTATTTTTCCAAATTCCAAATGATACTGATGAGAGCGGATTTCTCGCCATCCAATTCATTTGGAACGATGAAAATTTCATCTTTCTCAATAGCCTCAAGAAGGGGTCCACCGGTTATTATTTTTTTATCGGATTCGTTTTTTGACTCTAAAAAAACGGGGAACAATTTTACTAATCTATCCGCATTCGGACGCTGTTCTGGCGAGGGATTCAAACAAGCTTCTATCAAATTTGCAAATTTTACTGGTATGTCTTTTAGAATCAGAAGGCAGTGCTTTCGCACAACAGGAAACCCATGCAAATGAAGAATATTACGAAGAACAGGAAATTGCCCACCGGCTATTTCCCAACACACCACTCCAAAACTATAAATATCCGATGCCTTATCGGTAACTCCATCAAATACTCTCGGATCCACCCAAGGCACGGTTCCTACTAGCTCGCCTGAATTTGTCTTTGACTGTCTTGAAAGCCCGTAGTCACACAACTTCGCTCGATAATTACCATACACTAGTACATTGAAACTCTTGACATCGCCGTGCCTCCATTCATTCGAATGCAAATCATACAAACCACGAACGATATCTGATGTAATCTGATAACGCTGCATCCAGCTTATTTCCTTTTCGCTACTCAATAGCTCCCACAAATTGCCTCCCGGCACATACTCCATCACCAGAGAATAATACGGCCCTTCCTGAACAACGCCCAATAATTGCACCAAGTTCCCCGATTTGGGGCACACCGTCATCATCACCTCTATTTCATTTTTAATGTTCTTAGAATCTTTAGTCTTCTTAACGGCTACTGTCCGGGAGTTCCATGTTTCTTCAAATACTGTACTTGACTCGCTCGAACCCAGGATTTTTTGATAATTACACTTTAAATCGGTGATGATGGGATAGTCTATTATCGCTTGATGGTTGACTGTCTCGAGTAAATCTTCTTTTTTCTCTTCTTTCAACATACGCCCCTACCTTAAATTATTTCCCCTTCCGCGGTATTCCCGGTATCCGCCGTACCCCACTATTTCTTATAATTTTACCATTAATATTGGGGAAAATCAAAATGCTCTTGAAGTTCTTCATAATGACATTCTGTAAAATCATAAAAACCGCTAAAGCTATCAATGCCGCATAAACTGGCTAATAAAATTGTGCCTATCAATGTCTTCAGGGGATGTGTTCTGGTCGAATTTCTACAAAGTTCGAACTGGATTGCTTCCGCGGTATTCTCGTATTCTTGGGTTTGTTTTTCACCTTGCAAAGCCACTACAAAACGAAATTTGCCAATATCAATACCTATAAAATTATTATACAATGACATACTATCCTCGATATGTTTAATTTTTAAGATTGTAAGCGGGAGCTGATAAAGTCCCAATCAACTATTCAAACGTATCGAGAGCACGGGATGAGGATCAGGATCCAGACGGTTAATTAACCCATTGCTTCACGATCGCTCACGCCCGCGAACCCCTTTTTAAAAAGGGGTTCTTCTCTCTTACAGGCTATTGTATTGATAGGCGGATGCCATTTTTTATAGGGAAATTAAAGTGAAGGAAAACTTACTGGAGAATCTAAGAACGCTCTCATATGAGTTAGATGCTGATATCATTATTTATCAGGATGAGATTAGTGGGGAGGGTGCGAAAAAAATTTTTGAAATTACCTCTAGCCCTAAAGGTAAAAATGTCTTTTTTATACTAAGAACGCCTGGCGGATGCCCACATGCCGCTTTTAAGATTGCAAGACGTTTGTAAAATCAATATACAAATTTTTATTTGTGCGTAGATAGTTTCTGTAAAAGTGCTGGAACACTGATTGCAATCGGTTCAGATGAAATTATTATGAGTGATTACGCTGAATTTGGCCCATTAGATGTGCAGCTTCAAGAAAAAGATGAGGTTAATAGATACAGCTCAGGTTTAAATATAAATGAAGCTATGTTGAACATCAGGCAAGATTCAATGCAGTTTTTTATTAATATTCTTTTAAATTTAACAAATGTAGGAATGACAACTAAAACGGCGGCGGAAGTCGCATCTAATTTATCTATAGGGTTCTTTTCACCTACTTAGATTACGAAGATTCATCGTCACGTTTTCATCTCGACTTCGGATCGAAAATCAAAAAAAATCTTAAATTACAATTGGTTATAATTTTCGAGTCACAACAAAACGGCTTCCTGGCTAAATTTTTTATGCCACTTGATATTGAGGGCTTTATAAATTGATGCTAATTCAGGTGGTGGGTCTTCTAAGCAAAACATAAATGTTGTTATCAGACATGATGCACTTTAGTGACTCGCATTTGATTTAATAAAAAATGTAATTGATCGATCGGGATAATGCAAATTATTTTTTAGTAATTCAAATTCAACATATCGAATTAATGCGAGGCTTATGTAACAAATTAAAAAATGTGCTCTAATTCTATTAGTATTGTAGTGAAAAACGGGCCTTATTTCAAGATTGGATTTTGCAATTCGAAATGTTTGTTCTACTTGCCATAATCCACGATAAGTACTCAATATTTCTTTTGGATTAATTTTTTCTAAATTAGTTTGAATACCAAAAAATCCATCAAATTTTTTTTCCTGATTTAATTTATCCAAATCAATTTCTAATTTATGCTGCTCTGCTCACTTTAATATATGGTTTTTTTAATCGGCTCGTGAGCTGACTTTTTGCGGTACTGTTAATATATTTTTTTATTTTTTCGATAGCTTTTTCTCGTTCATATTCATCTTTTCTAGCACGTTTACTGCTGTGATAGGCAACAAGCGTGTCACCTGTTGGTAATTTAATTTCTTTAGATAAAATGACATCTTCTTTGGTTGAAGAAATAGTTTGATAGGATTGTCTGATCTAAGATATTTTCTTGAATGTCTTTTTTTGTATTTTTAACACGTGCTGCAATCACGTAATTGATTTTCTTTTCTGTTAATGCAGATAAATTAATTTTATTCATCAATGCAGCATCAGCAACCAATACGGTTTTATCAATGTTATAACGTATTTTAATTTTTTCAATCACGGGAATTAATGTATGTCCTTCATAACAATTTCCTGGAAATTCTTCATAATCAATTGGCAATCCATGTTTTGTAACAATCACCGCCAACATAATTTGTACATGCTGGCATTTTCCATCTTTAGAAAATCCAAAATCTCGCAGAGTATCTTGTGAGTTGGTTTCAAAATAAACTGTTGTTAAATCATAAAACATCACATCAACCGTTTCTTTTTGCACCTTAATAATTCTATTGAATGATTGTAAATTATTTTTTTAGCTTGAATAATCGTATTTTCTGTTAATTGATCCATTAGTTTGTAAATAGAATCAACATTGCACTCAATACCATACTCGCGTGATATCATGGCCGTTTTTCTTTTGCTGGCAGGGTAAGCAATGCGCATCACGATTAAATCATGTAATTTTTTTAATTCATGTGCTTTTAAATTTAATTTTGAAAAAATTTTATCAAAAAATTTTCCGTAAACATCTAAAAATCCAACAGTAAATGAAAGACAAGATTTAATATCGCGAGGTGATGTGATTTTTAATGTCGATGCCTTTGGTGAAACTAATAACAAATATCGTTTATATTCTTCTGCTTGTTGAATTAATTTATCTAATTCTTCTTCATCACTTGATGCGCCAAAATTTTTAATCATGCGTGAATGCAGCATGCTTTTTTCCCGGTTTGCGCTCTCCTGTCAGCAACATGATCGATGTTGAGCCGCCGTTATTTTTCCTTTTTCTGATGAACATTGTTGTGAATCCTTTCATTAATATATTGCGCATATTATTTCACAACAAGTCACAACAGTCAGGGGGCAAAAAATGTAAATATTCGGTGAACCCGTATTAAGAAGTACAGAATGGTTCATGTTTAGGAGGCTGAGCCATTAACTCCCGTAAAGATTTACTCATATTCCAAGGCAAAAAAGGATCAATGTTGTCTGGAGGATTGCCGCCACGCATTGCACATTCTTGAAGATAGGCCAATAACCAGGTATGCGGATTAATCTCCCACAGCTTCATCGTCCTCAGTATTGTAAACATCACCGCTGCTAATTCTGCAGACCATACTGATCCTGATCCATAATAATTTTTTCGACCCAGCACACTCGTTCTCAATCCCCTTTCAGCTACATTATTATCCATGGGAATATCAGGATGATCTACAAATACAGTCAACCCTTTCCAATGATTGGATAGGCTTTTCAGTAATTTCTTTGCTGAAGGTAGTATCTGAGAATCCTTTAATTCTACTATCATTTCATCAGCCATCTCTTTGATGGCTTTTCTCAATTCTGTATCCATTAATTGAAATTGTTTAGAACTCGGTTTATGTTCAATACGTTGATTATTAATATGATAAAGTCGCCCAATTCTTTCTACCCATTCAAGCCCCCAACTTTCTTGATGAGGGTAGGCTTTGCTATAGTCTAAAAAGTCACGACGCACATGCGCCCAACAAAAAGCCAGAATAAACAAACCGGCTTTCGCAATGGCTTTATAGGCCCCATAGCGATCTACATTTAAAATACCCCCTCCGTGATCCTCACCAAAATAATTTTTAACCACTTGAGATGAGCGACTGGGACTTATTTTGTAAACAACGGATTCACTATTTTGGAATATCCATAAAAACCATCGAGTACTTTCTTTCCCATCTATCTTTTCAAATACCTTCCAACCCGTCTCGTCCGCGTGCCAATGCTGCGCTGCACAATTATGTAAAGCAATCCCATCATATACCGGTATGAATAACCGTAAAAGATATTCCAATCCGCCAGTCACTGTCCCCATAGACAATGATAAGCCACTCAATTCCAAATTCGATAATATTCGATTCAATGGGTTTTGGTAGCCATATTTCTGTATTAATAGATGTGCCCAGATCGTTATCCCCAATTTACTTCTGGAAAATGGTCTTTCCATCGGCGGCATCGTGATGATTTGCGGAGCTGGATTATTTTTACAGCGACACGCACGTTTATAACGCTTACGACAAATCCTTCGCCGATAGGCTTGAACGTTAATCAGCTCTAACACTTCTGAATCTTCTGTCCCCGCCAGTTCCTGATACTTTAATCCGCAACAGGGGCAATAATTTTCTTGATCATTGAGTTCAACAACCTCTTCAACTTCAGGCAAATCGCTATAGTCCCTTCGATTTGGACTAGCATTCTCAGGTTGTTGACCACGCTTTTTCTTTGCCTCTTGATCCACTTTCTTCTGATCCAATGATGTCGATTGTTTTTCTGAATGCTTGCCAAACAGTTGCTGTTCTCGTTTGCGTAATTTAGCTTGTAATTCCTCTAGTTCCGCTTTCAGTTCTTCTTCCCGGGTTTTAATTTGTTTGAACTGCGCTTCCCAGTAATGGGCTTGGTGTTTGTAATCGATCACGGATAATTTTGATTCTTTTAATGCCTGTCCTTGCTGTTCATACGCCAATTTCAATGACTCATACGACACACTGATTTGTCGGTATAAATCCACTAATTGATTTTGAAGGTCAATGTGCGCAATCGCTGTATCCATGTCTCCCTGACTCTGCTGCTCATTTTTTCGGCCTTAAAATTAACCTTATTTTACTCAGCATGCAATAGGGCGGGCGGGTTCACCGAATATTTACCAAAAAATGATGCATGTCATTGATAATAAAAATTATTTTAAATTTGATAAATTTTTTGATCCGAAGTCGAGAAAGAAGTTGCAGATGAATATCTTAACGAATTAAAAATCACACATGTTTACGGACAGTGTATTAATTTATGTTATGTTAGGGGGAATAGAGCGGAGCACTGGTTGAGCTTGCTGCGAGTTTTCGCTTAGGCGGCTTGAGGGGGGAGAAGACTGGAGTGGAAATACTACCGCATGCGGCGCTATTGATACGGCTGACGACTCGGTCGATAAGACAGGCGTACTAACTGAAGTCATCGTCGCTGGCGGCTCTTGTGAAGTCAATGTCGTACCGGTGATAGTGGTGGATTGGCTGAAAGTCGGCAGAGATGACATGTGTGCGGGCGCTCGTGTTTTAGGCATAGATGGGGAGAATAATTGCGCATGGGGGGCAATGACTCCTTTTTGCTTATTTTCTTCTGGTTTAACACGGGTCGATAAATCCGATGGTGGCGATAAGGGAGAGGTAGTGGATAGGTCTTCCAGAGATCTATCACGGCTCAGATTAATGGTAGTTGCAGTGCCCACCACACCCATACCCGCGATGGAGGACGAGGAAGATGATGAGGAGTGGTTGTGGTTGGTTGTCTTTGGTCCATTGACAACGCTGCTGGTAGGGAATTTTTTAGGTTTAAAGCGTTGCGTTAAACTGCCTAAAAAGGAACGCTGCAGGCCAGCGCTTTTGCCAGGGGGAATTAAAAGATCCGCTGTCTGGGAGGCCAGTTGGTAATCCCGCAACTGACGCAGCGTCTTCACCAGTGCTGCTAAGCGTTCTTTATCATGTTTAGTTAGGGTATTCAGGCGTTTTCTAAAATCATCGAGTTGCGCCACATAGGGTTGCCGCAACCAGGCTATTTCTCCACCCGCTTGCGGCGGATAGAGCTGATCTAACATCTGCTCGGCTTGTGGTAATAAGATATCTCGCGATTTAGACGACTTATATCCCACGGCGCCCGACAAAAAAGAACGAGTGGATGACGTAATTGATTTTTTTTCTTTCTCCTCGGGCATTTCCAGTACTATGTCTTCGACCTTCGCCCCATACTGCGCCAGCAGGCGTTGGCCCTGGACATCCATGTGACAGCCGCGTAGATAAGCGCCGTCAAGCCACAAAGGCATGGCATTATGGTGTGGCATGCCAATAAAGCGAATGCGTGCTTTCTGGTATGACACTGCCCAAAAACTGATCATGCCTGAATGATCACCTAGCCCCAGCCAGTATTCACTAATCCTAGGGAGTGAGCTTGGTAAATCCGAAGTACTGGTTTTTTTATCCGGCAAGATTGTAGGTGAGGCAACCACCGTGATGGAGTTAATAGGATAATGCCAATGTAAGACCGTTAAACACTTTCCCGTCACCGCATCCCACAGCCGCAGGGTTTTATCTTTACTGCCCGAGATGATGCGTTGGCCATCTGGGCTAAAGGCAACGCTAGTCACCTCTTCAGTATGCCCGCGCAAGGGCTTGCCTATTGGCTGTTGCGTGTCGGCATCCCACAACCGCAGAGTTTTATCGTTACTACCCGAGACCAGCTGCCTACCGTTCGGGCTAAAGGCGACACTCTGCACATGATGAGTATGTCCGCGCAAGGGCTCACTCAGAGGCTGTTGCGTGTATGCATCCCACAGCCGCAGGGTATCCCACCCCCCCGAGACGATGCGTTGGCCATCCGGGCTAAAGGCGATGCATGTTACCTTACCCCCGTTATGTCCTTCCAAGTGCCCACCCAAAGCCTGTTGCGTGTCCGCATCCCACAGTTGCAGGGCGGTACCCCAAAAGCTGACGATGCGCTTACCGTCTGGACTAAAGGTGACGCCTGCGTCTGTCACCCCCCAGTGGTTCTCTGTGTCATGCTCTTTCACGAACTCACCTATCAGCGCTTGTGTGTGGATATCCCACAACTGCAGAACCTTCCCACCCAAGACAATGCGCCTGCCGTCCGGACTAAAGGCGGCGCTCGTTACAACATGTGTTTTAAAGAGCTTGCCGATCGATGCTTGTGTGTGGGCATCCCACAGTCGTATGGTCTTACTCCAACTGCACGAGACGAGCTGTGTGCCGTCCCGGTTAAAGGCGACGCATGTCACCCCCGCCTTATTCCCTTCTAAGGGCTCGCCTATCGGCGCTTGCATGTGGGCATCCCACAGCCGCAGGGTGGCTATAGAACTAAAAATACTCTCCCTATCTTTCTCCCCATCTCCCGAGACGATGAGTCTACCGTCCGGGCTAAAGGCAACGCTATTTACCCTAGAGTCATGTCCATGCAAAGGCTCACCTATTGGCTGTTGTGTATGGGGATCCCACAGTCGTAGAATGTTATCATTACTACCGGAAACCAGCTGCCTACCGTTTGGACTAAAAGCAACGCTCAACACCCCACTACTGTGCCCGAGCAGCTCGCCTATTGGCGTTTGCTTGTGGGGATCCCACAATCTCAGGGTGTCGTAACTACCGGAGGCCAGCTGTCGATTGTCCGGGCTAAAGGCGACGCTTGTCACTTCATGAGTATGCCCACGCAAGGGCTTGCCGATCGGTGCTTGCGTGTGGGCATTCCACAGCCGCAGGGTTTTATCTCGACTTCCCGAAACGAGCTGCGTGCCGTCCGGGCTAAAGGCGACGCATGTCACCCTATCCGTATGCCCGCGCAAGGGCTTACCCATCGGCTTTCGTGTGTGGGTATCCCACAGCTGCAGGGTTTTATCCCAACTTCCCGAAACCAGCTGACGACCGTTCGGGCTAAAGGCGACGCTTGTGATTTCACGGTCATGTTCTACCAAGGGCTTACCTATAAGCGCTTGCGTGTGAGGATCCCACAGCCGTAGAGTAGCATCGCGACTACCCGAGGCCAACAGCCGACCGTCCAGACTAAAGGCGACGCTCATTACTTCACGAGTATGCCCACACAAGGGTTTACCCATGCGCTGGCCCATCCCGATATCCCAAATCTCAATGTTGTTTCCTTGCGCTACCGCCACCCAGGGACGATGGGGGTGGTAAACCACTGCATTCACCCAGAAGTGGCGAAGGTGGTAAGCTAATGTATTAACTGGTGTGTCGCATTGCAGTCGTGGCCATTCCCCCCAGCGAACGTCGCGTAAATCAGCACCCCCCAAATTCGTCTGATAAAAGAAAGCATGGCTGATAATCGCACCCCGCAAATTGGCGCCGCGCAAATCGCTATGAGCCAGTAGAGCATAACGCAAATCCGCTCCGGGTAATTGCACCTTGTACCAATCCTGATAGCTGAAATTCACCCGGCAAGCATTGAGTACGGTGGCGGCATTAGCCGAGGCGGTGGCCACACCAGGATCGGTTTTACTGCGTTCAATCACCGCAAACAGGGCGGGTTTCAGTTGTGGTGCTTGTTTGAATCGATCCATCAGAAAGCGTATTTGTTCAGGCGTTAGCGGCGACTGATTCAATAAAATGATAGCTTGGGCATGGGCCTGGATGAATAAAACGCACGGGGTGGTTGAGATATGGGAGTCTGGTGCTTCTGATGACTCATCGGGTTGCTGGGATGGTGCTTGTGGATTCAAGCATAACTGCTCAGCAATGGCAGTAGTTAGAAAGTAATCCAATAACGAGGCATGCAGAAAGCTCCAAGTATGATCGCTGCTTTCACGTAAGGGACTGCCCTCGCGCAACTGGCTGCTGTCGATCAATTCATTGCCTAACAGTTGCTGTTGCCAACTGTCACCAGTTCGTTTGACTTCTCTCTCTTGGTCGCACCGCGCACTGACCTGGCCAGCCTGAGTCAGTTGTTGCGCAAACGCCAGGCAAAATACCCGATACGCTGCTTTGAGCCAATACACCTGCACGTCGTCGCCACCGATCTTAGCGGATTCTTCTTTAATGGCTTGCAGCTTGGGTTTGCCCAGCAGGCCAGCTGGGTCTTGCAGATAACTGTGCTGCTGCCAGGCTTTCTTAGCCTGACGGGTAAACCAGGCATCCATAAATCGGTCGTATAGGGCAGTGCGGGTGATGCGGGTGGCGGATTTGGATTCCTTTATTTCTTTGGTCTCTTTTTCGGTCAAAGTATTTTTTTTGATCTCCACTAGAATATTTTCTTCGGTGTGTGAGGGTTCTTTCGCTAACTCGGGCAAAATCGATAAGGTCATCCATAGCATAAACGGTGTATCGATTAAAGTTTGCAATTCGGGAATGGCGGCAAATTCTTTTTGATAGCGCGCCGCATCCCAATCTTTGGGACGATTGGGGTCATTGTGCTGTTGCGCCACAAATTTTTCGATATAGCCCTGTGTTTGCTGTGGGGTAAACGGGGAGACATAACGCATTCGGTAACGTGGCCAATCTGGCGCGCCCGTATCGACTCTATGTGGTGCCAAGCTATCAGCTTCATTTAGGGTCTGCACCCTCTGGCTGCGACAGCTAATGATCAGCTTGACGCGTCCTGGGTCCTTTCCCAGCTGATTGGCGTCATACACATTAGGGACTATTTGTCCGGGTATTTCATCGTAACCGTCGGCAATCCACACAAAGCGATAGTCGCGCTGTAGCAGATGGATTTCCGCAGTAGTAAAGCTCCCATGTTCGGGAATCGGTACCTGGTGATAGTAATCCCATAGATCAGCCGGATTAACTTGAGCAGACTGCAGCGGGATAAACAGGGGTATCGGCGCTTGTGGTGCGGGGTCGCCGGGACGATACGTCTGCCAAGCGGGGGCTTGCCACAGGGTTCTCAGTAAATAGCGGTTAAAGGTACTTTTGCCCGCACCAGCCTGGCCTTGCAGCAACAATACCTGGGCGGCGGTACCCTCTTGCAACAGTTCACGTTCCACCCAAGGATACAGAGGATCGGAGGGTTGTCCTATCCCTATCTGCGACTGACCGTTGGGTTCGATATAGCATGAGAGTTCCTGGGTGATATGAGGATCGTTCAATACATACTTACGCAGACCAAAAAGTTTCAAGCCTAACCTGTATTCAGGAGATTGTTTATTATGCCAGCAGGGTATTGGGCTTTTTGTCAATAGGGCTTTAAATTCAACCACGGACATTGGCGATGGTATTGGATCGCGTGCAACTGGGCGGCTTATTTTTTTCTCTTCGAGTGGCGTCACACTTTGCTTGATCAAATCTGACATGAGACTGTGTAATAATTCAGGCGGTAAATCATTAAACTGAGGATCAATGGGGGTTGTGGTGGAAGAACCCATTTGTCCCACGCTACCAGAAGGGATTGGAAAGTGATCTTCGTCGGCAGCAGTCCTCGATGAGGAAGTTTGGTCGCGAGTGACGGGTGACTCTGCTTTTTTCTCTGCGGGCATGATACTGGGTTGGAATAACTCCGGCATTAGGCTGTATAATTCTTCCGGTCCTAGACCGTTCAATACGGGATTAGGCATAGCAGTAGAAGAAGAATTCCCTTTTACCTCCATCTGCACAGACGGAATTGAGGAAGCTTTCTCCTCGATTTTTACCTGCGTTAACGGTTGTACTTGCTTGCTATCATGGATCAGGGGCGGTTGCGTCCAGGACGATGGGGATGGCTCAGCCCTCGTTGTCTGCTGCCATAACCCTTCCAACACCTGGGCCACTTGACTAGCAGTGGGACGGTCTTTAGGGTCTTGCGACCAGCACGCTTTAATCACCACTGCTAATTCGGAGGGACAATCCAGGGGGAGATTTCCGCGCTGTCCTTGAATGGCTCGTTGTCGCCAGGCAGGGTCGACCTTGCCTGTCTCAAAATCATGGTAGGGTAAGTGGCGAGTGGCTATTTCACAAGCGATCATAGCAAAACCGTACATGTCATTGGCTGACGTCGCCTCTCCGCCTTGCAACACTTCCGGCGCATGCCATAACGCCGTCCCTACTCCTCGATCTTTTCCCGTCTGCGATTTTAACGTCGACAGTCCAAAGTCACACAGTTTGGCACGCCCATCAGCATCCAACAAAATATTCAGACTCTTTAAATCTCGATGCACCAGCTCGTGCCTGTGCAGAGTGTCTAATCCCAGGCTGATATCGCGCAATAGCCGCCAGCGTAGCGACCAGGGCAATTCGCAGTGAGGAATGGTACAGTCGCAAAGTGTGGTGATGGTATTGATTAATTCTAGTTTACTAATGTCTATGGGTAAGATCGTCCAGGCGATTTTCGCTTCGGTCAGTGTTTGTTGTAATTTTTTATAGTGTGATTCGCTTAAGAGTTTAACCGATGGTATCTGTGTAGATTGCACAAGGATTTCTTGGGTTGAGTGATTCACGCTGAGGTATAAGATATCCGGCTTTATCTCGGCAGGCAATGTAGAGGAAATCGACACCTGATGATACCCTTGATACAACAGCTGATAGAGACTGCCTGCTGCCAGTTCCATCACCAACAGTGGTGGCGTCTCCAGTGACAAACCCAGAGAACGGATTAAAAACGGGGAGTGCAATTCTGCCATCACCTTAGCTTCATCTCTGAGTTTTGCTTGCTGCTCAGTCGAGAACTTAGCTTCCTTAAAGCGTTTCACCGCAACCGGTTGATCGTAATAAGTCCCACGTAACACTTCACCAAACGCGCCTTCCCCTAATGTGGTTTTTCCATCGGCAACCGGCAAAATCAGCTGATCCCGGTTCAGCGCTAAATCTTTGGTTGGCGTTGACGCGAGAGAAAGAGGCGTGGCTTCCGGCACTTCACTACCCATCTTGCCTTGGTATCGTCCATTCCAAGTGCTGAAGTCACAGGCGGGATCCGTAGTAAAACGTGCATAGTGGGCGGGTAATAATTGATCGTCTGCACCATGCGGCATCAGATAAGTGCTCTCTTCCAGCTTAAATACAGTGGATGGCGTGCTGTGCAGCAGTAAGCGTGAGTGGTCTCGATCCAATCTGTTAATGTCGAAGAGATTGCAGGGTTTGGTTAGTCCACCCATTCCTTGCGCCAGCCAGAACACTTTATAGTGATTGTGTAATAACTCCCATTCGCTTTCGGTAAAATCCGCTACATTTTTGGGGTGTTGATGCATGTTGGTAAATGTGGGTGAACTGATGCTGGATTGATTTGGATGTAGATGAATGAACAGTGGCAGCCAGGCAGTGGGTGGTGGATCGCCGGGACGATACGCTTGCCACGCAGACACCTGCCATAAATGCCAGGCAGTTTCTATGAAGGCCTCGCTGGGGTCCTCATCAGCTGCGCCCACCCAGAGCAACATTCCCACCTTCGATTTCACCAAGGTATGTTGGATTTTTTGCTGCAACGCCGGCGGTGAGGCTTTGGACTCTGTGGATTGATCGACACTGTCGCGCAAGGCGCATAGTTTTTCGCCCAGCTGGTAACGCGGATCGGTAACACTTAACCAACTCACGGTTTGATCGTCCACTAACAAGAGATTCACAGAACCACTACTGGACACAAAGTCCAATTGGTTTTTTTGGCCTATTGTGGTGATCGTGGGTTCAGTAAGCGTTGGCTGCCATACCATCGGATCCATCGACGATCGATCGACGGAGGAATCAATCTCGTATTTTTGTTCTTTTTTCGCAGATATGACTTGCGGCAGAGCATCAGATAGCCCTTTTTCCGCTCGCTGCCAGAAGGCATCCAATCCCTTAGCCAAGGCTTTTAACGAGGGGCGTTCAGAAATGGTAGAGTTGGTGCACGCTTGAATGAACGCCACCATCTCCAGCGAACAATCTTGCGGCAAGCCTTTGCCCTGCTGCCAATCGTCTATCAATTTTGTCTTGCGGCTGGTGGCCTGCCAGATCAACTGCCCAAGGGTATAAACATCGTCGGTTTCGGCGGTCTCTGTTTCACTGAGCAAGGGTACGATTTGTACGCGGCCCTGCTTATCCAGATACAATTGACGTGCATCCCAGCTGATATGAGTAGCACCAATTGCACGTCGCTGGTACAACCCCACCGCCACATCGCGCACCAGGCGACAGCGCTCAACCCAGGAAGTAGATGCAGGGGAAACCAACCAGGTGTCAAAACATGTTTCAGGCAAGGCGCGCATCACCCAGGCGCTAGTGTCGCTTCCCTCAATCACACCCACTACCGGTAACCAGAAGGGTGAACCACTCTGCACAAACGCACCTAATGACGCACGTTGTTCTATGAAGACCAATGAGGCTGCCTGCTGTATCGTCACCGTTTGCCCTTGGTAGCGGCCAGTCTGTAACCTCATGGTAGTTTCATCGAAGATAGGAGAACCCTCAACAGTTAAGGCTTCAGTGTATAAGGTGGGTAATCCCGACAGACGCTTTGCTTCCTGACGAACCAGGGTTACTTGTTTGTCTTTATCAGCGATTGGAGTTTGGGAGGGCCGTAATATATCGTTAGGTGAACCAGATGAATTTTGCGGATACATTTCTTGCATGGTGGTCGCTCCTTGACAGGGGATGTGGGATGGCTGAATTGCAGGTATCTTATCAGGTCCTGTCATAATGTTGAAGATATAGTCTTCAACTTTGACTCTTTACTGGTCGGTATAACTTTCACAAAAACAATGGCAATATTAATATTGCGGAAATGGTTGAGGAGATGGTAAGGCATTAAGGCAACATTTTTGGAAAGAGGCTGCTTAGCTTAACTCAGATAATGATTTCTGATCATACTACTTTGCAAATTGGTATTGGTAGTGTACCCAATGCGATATGCGAAGCGCTGACTAATCACTGTGGGTTAGGTTGTAACCTTCCGGCATCATTGCGCAATATAAGCTAAAAAATCTGGAACATCATCATATGTGTTAGAGCTATTTAAGTATTCCCCACCTCTTGAACAAGTCTATCAATTTCAAAACAAATTAACTGATATATTTAACAAAAATATTAATCAGCAAGAAGCAGAAAAATTAATAAACGAATGGATAAATAGCGTTAACGAAAGTGAATTGTCTTGCTTTAAGAAGTTTATTGTTACATTGAATAAATACAAAAATGATATTTTAAATTATTTTTATAGGAAGCAGAGAAAGAATAGTGGTTTTATCGAAGGACTGAATAATAAAATCAAAGTACTTAAACGGCGTTGTTACGGGATACTTAAGGACGCTTCCTCAGCCAATGGTCGGCTTAATCTTTACTGCCCGAGGCTAATTGCGAGCCGTCTGGCGCGCAAGTTAAGCATATGATTTGGTCATGTAAGATGCATGTAATTTGCACACTTTAAAGATATGACCCTTTTTGACCAGAATCCCGGCCGAACCTTCTTAAGGTTACAGCAACTTGGAATGATATTCTCCATTTTTTTCTACTCATGGAGAAGCCCAGAGGGTTTATGAAAGATGCTATAGAAAGACTAAGTGTTAGTTCCAAAAATGGGTTACAATGGAGCTGGTTTTTTAGTCGATAAGAATTCTCGTAGATATGGAACATGTGTCATTCAGAAAATAAAAAAAAGTTTTTTCCACCTAAATGTGAAGATTTTATTAAACGACTTGATGATGAGTCGTTTTTTAAAAATGATCGCTTATCTACAGTTAATATTAATTTATTAGGTGGAAATGTTATTATTTTGCCAGGAGAAATAGGTCAAGTTGCTTGTCGCATCCAGTGGTATCATAAAACCACAGCTGAACTTTCTCCTAAAATTCTCATGCATCAAGATGTTTTTAATATAATCTCCACTAGTTTTAATCCTTTTTTAGGCCAAAAAATCGATATATAATCGAATTAAAGGTTCCGCCGAAAGTTAATATAAAATTAAAAATGATAGCTGGCACTGTTTTTTTTGATGGTGTAAAAGGAGAGATAGATAGTACAACTGGAATTAATTAGGTTTTTTCAAGATAAACATTCTTTTGAATTTGATCTTCATTTAGATGAGCTTTCCCTTCTTCCTAAAGAAGAACAAATTAAAAAAGTTTTTGCACGTATCTCACAAAAACTCTCTATAACAAATATGCTTGAGCATGTTAAATGGTTTTAACATTCCGGCCTGGCCCCCAGACTTAGCGCGCTCGATGGAGCATTATGGGATTTTCCATCCTGCATCCAAACCCGAACGGGTATCAAAGGCCTCTCGCGATTTAGCACTTACCCTGCCATATTGATTGGAGCAATCATCATGGAAGACCACGCATTTTTGATAAGAGAAGATAATATTAGTGAAATAGAATTGCTACGGCAACGGTTAGCCGTGCTCAGTTATATTATCACCCAAGTCCCTGGTTTTGTATTTTGGAAAGACGCTGATTTGAAACTCATGGGCTGTAACGACAATTTTGCCAAACAGGTCGGTTTAAACCATCCTGATGAGATTGTTGGCTTAACTGACCATGACTTACTCTGGAATCTTGAGCAAACGCAAAAATTTATTCGTGATGATCAGGAAATTTTACAAACCGGCCTCTCGAAAACCAACATTGAAGAAAAACAGCGGCAATTGGATGGCAAAGATTTATTTCTATTGACCAGCAAAGTTCCCATATATGATAACAACAATAAAATAGCAGGGGTGCTGGGTATTTATGTCGATATCACCGCGCTGAAAGAAGCAGAACTGGCTTTACGAGCCGAGCGGGACAAAGCCGAAGCCGCTAACCGTTTAAAAACCGATTTTATCCGCAATATGCAGCACGATATTCGCACTCCGATCAGCGGCATCTATGGTATGACGGAATTATTAGCAGGCAATACCTCAGTTCCACCGGATATCCGATCTCATTTAATTGAAATTTCACATGCGGCTAAAGAGTTGCTGGATTATTGCAACGATATTTTAGATTTTACACATGTCGAATATGGCTCCCGTCCGGTAGTGCGGCAGCCCTTTTCTTTGATAGCATTAGTCCGCTCAGTGTTACAAATGCAACTACCGGCAGCGCGATTAAAAAAAGTTCGGTTGTCCGTGCATTACGGAAAATCCATTCCTGATGTGGTGATGGGTGATGCTTACCGGATTCAGCGAGTTTTGATTAATTTAATCAGTAACGCCATTAAATTTACCCCAAAGGGTTACGTCAAAATTCGTGTCCAGATAGAAAAATCGAATTTAAATCGACAGGAAAAAGTGATCCGAATGATAATAAAAGACAGTGGCATTGGGATTCCTGCGGAAAAAATGGATTTTATTTATGAGAAATTTTCAAAACTAACACCGAGTAACAAAGGGTTATACAAAGGCAGTGGATTGGGGTTAAGAATCGTCAAGCAATTTATCGAAGAAATGAACGGCGATATTGTCGTGCACAGTCAATTAAATCAGGGAACGGTATTTCAGATTGTATTGCCTCTGAAAATACCTTTGTCAAATCAAATCCTGGAGGGATGAAGATATGCAGCAAAAGAAAATACTTTTGGTCGAGGATTCACCTTTACCACAAAAAATTGTTAAAACGATATTAGAGCAACTCAATTGTTGTGTGGATATTGCGTCCACTGGCGAGGATGCGGTGATATTATGTATGGAAAACCACTACAATTTTGTATTTATGGACATTGGATTGCCTGGAATAGATGGCATCATGGCTGTGAGACTGATTCGAGAACAAGAAAAAAGGAATCGTGAATATCCAGTACCGATTGTTGCATTAACTGCACATGACGATCAATCTATCAAGGCTGAAGCACTGGCAGCCGGTATGAATGATTATGTGATCAAGCCAATTTCTTTACAACTCGCACAAAATATTTTGAAGATTTATTTTCATGGAAATCACAGGCCGGCCAGTCCCGGTTTCGGCAGTTAACGCAATGGTAGATGTATCCAATAAAGTTAAAAAAGTAAGCCGCGAATTTAAAACTAATCTTGTGGACAGTCATCAGTATGCTAGAAGCAGAAAAATCAAAACATAGTGCGCAAGATCAAGAAACGATTAATTCATTTACGAAATATGCCAGAAATGAAATTAAGAAAGACTTTTGTTTTATTGATAGAGAAGGTATCGTAAAGCAAATAGATTCGCTAGAAAGACTCAAAATAATTGGCCCGAATGGTACAGCTACTCGTCAGAAATAATTTAAAGCCGACAAGGACGTCCTGACCCATGATCAAAGTGTTACTAATTGACGACCACACCTTAGTGCGTCAGGGATTACGTTCTCTATTTAACGGTACATCGGCGAGGCGGATACCGGTACTGAAGGTGTTCGGCTGGCGAGAGAGCTTCGACCCACGGTGGTTATTCTGGATTTAAAATTGCCAGATATTAGCGGACCCGAAGTAACTGAGCGATTATTACGGATAATGCCAACACCGTACTGATCGGTGACTTCCGCCGACTACTTCTTAAGCTTATTCATCAACTCCGCTACGTTCTTCGACAATGAATCCCTAGGTACTATGTCCCCCCTTCCTTCAAAGTAATAACCACTATCCCATCGTACACCGTTGCCGACAACCAATGACAATTTCGATAAAATCTTTTCTTTCTCCTCTTGTTGCTTTATCACTTCCTTAATTTTTTTATTTTCTTGTGATAGTTGATTCAAATTAACCTCGTGTATTTTCAACTCCTGCGATATGCTTTGTGTAGCATCTTTTCTTGTATTAGCTTCTTTTTTTTCTTGCTCAACCAATTGGCCTAATACTTCTTGTTGTGTTTTAATTTGAGCTTGAAGATTTTTAATTTCCACTTGTTGTACTTCGATCTGTGCCTGCTGATCTCGAATAATCTGCTGTTGTTTCCATAAAAATATGCCCAATACGCCATGATTTTTGAGTTCTTTTTCTTCCGCTACCTGTAACTCGGCTACAGTCTGGTTCAGTTCTTTTACTGTATCGGTATGATTTTGACTTTCTGCTAATTGCTGCGCTGTTTGCCGGGCTTTGTTTTTCAAACCTGACGCAGCGCCCGCTTTTAACAGCGCTACTACTGCTTGATTCGCTCCAGCTTCAGCTGCGGTATGTAAAGCGGTATTGCCTTGATGATCGATGGCGCTCAAGGATGCTTTCCGCTCCAAAAATAAGCTAATGATGTCTGTACGATTAGCGCCTGCTGCTAGATGCAATGGCGTCTGACCTTTGGCGTTAACCGCTTGCAGATGAGCGCCGTGATCTAGCAACCAGGTGACCGTGCTCAGCGATCCTTCAGTGACGGCGCGATGCAAAGGAGTGCACCCTTCAGCGTCGGCCGCTTCTCGCAGATCTGTGGGCAAGGTTTTAGCGTCGGCTAACGCTACTAACATCTCAGGGCCATTTTGTTCGGCAGCCAAGTGCAATGGCGTTCTACCGTTGTTGAGCACGCGATTAGTTTTAATGCCCGCTTTCAATAAAGCAGTCACCATGCCCGCATCTCCTCGGCGCACGGCGGCGTGTAATGGTGAATCATCCAGGCGCTTGTCTTCCAGGTTAGGATCCGCTTTACATTCCAGCAATACGTTCAAACTACGCGCGCAGCCTTTTTTGACTGCCTGATAGACTCGGGTTTCTCCCTGGGCGGTTTTCGCCTGCGGGTCAGCACCTAAACGCAGCAGGCAACGGATTTTATCTTCATCTTCCTGCCCGACACACCAGGCCAGCGCTTCGTTGAGTGCGCGCCGGTCAAATCCCGGCGACCAACCTCCGGGCAACGGCTGGATTTGCGCAATCTGCCTGCCCATTTGGGTCATCAATTTGATCAGGGTTTGAGCGTCTTGTTTCGCCAGCAATGCTTGATGAAAGGGCAACCGGCCTTCCCGATCAGCTTGCAGCAGCCCTGCTAACGCTAAGCCGCGTTGCCGGTTTTCCAACAGTTCAATCATCACTTCCAACGCTTTGGGATTTCCCGCTGTGGCAAAATGCAGCGCTGTTTGACCGCCATACTGATCTTTAAACGCATGAACCAGTAAACGCCGGTCACGGCTGGCCAGTCTTTTGATCTGCTTTTCATCTCCGGTTTTACAAGCCGCTTGCAGCTCCACAATCCAACTTTGTGGCAGATACCATTCTTCAGAATCTTTGAGTGTAGAATTTTTCTCCACTAATGAGTTGATTTGTTTTTTGGCGAATACATTAGGGGTGAGTTGTGTGTTTTTCAGTGGCTTATTGGTATTGGGTGAAGTCGTATTGCCTTTACTAAACCATTGCTCAATGGCCTCGCGCTCATACATTTGTCCGTCGCAGGTTGCCACCGGATCACGAATGAGCGATTGAGTGATCGGGCATAAAAAATCCTCATCAATCTCTATCTCGGAGGGTTGAGGGTGAAGAATGCTTTGTAGAGTTGTCCAGGCTTTCTCATCCTGGTTGAGATCAGGTAAGGCGTCGACGAAACCGAGTAAGGCGATTTCTTCAATGACGGTTTCAGTGGTATTGACCTCCGGCAGCGCTATTTTTATGTCTTTTATGTCAACAGGCTGTTTATCTTCCGTAGACACTGAAAAATCGCCGGGCATGGGAGCAGGTTCTTTAGTGGATTGAAGCTGAAATCTCATATTGTCACTCTCCTTATGATTTCGATGAGTTTTTTCTGATTGGCTTTATATCGGGACATCGTATTATTGATTTATTTATCAGAGTTATGCAAGGAGAGATAAAGGAGTTAATGGAATTATTTATTCACACCGCCTATTGCTGCATACAATTTGCTCTATGTTGGCAAATAGCTCTATATTTTAAGTTAGTGGCTTTTATTTTCTCTACTGGGTTTATAGGTTGAGATTAAAATATGAACGAAGTTGGGGAGGAGGAGTACCAAAAATGTAAAAATACTTCCCGGCAATACAGGAAGAAATTTTTAAAACCAATTAAAAAATTGGTGGGTGTGATCAGCCTGATTATTTCAAGAGGAATAAAAATCACTATCGAATAAAATTGATCTAAATTTTCACATAGCTACGTCACTGAGTTTTACTCAGTGACGTAGCGATCACTGTAATTCTAACACCTTCAATTCAAATAATTATTTCACCAGATTTGTCACTCAAAACAAGGGATGGTAGAGAAAAATCTGGGGACAGTCATAAAAATCCCTATTTTTATAGGCTATTTTTAAAAATATTTTAAAAAAACTATTGACTTTTTATAAAATTCATTTACACTATGCGCTATGAGTCGGCGTTTTACACGACATTAAGCCAGTAAAACATGTGATAGCTTCGAGTATTCGTCCTGTCATTCAACCTTCCTAAGTTATACTGCTCGTCAGTTAACTTTAATAGTCTTGCCTTAAACAAGACTATTATTCCTCTATTGATGCATTTTCTCGTTTGAGAATAGGCATGTCCTTTCTTTTTGGAATGGATACATAAGTATAAATACAATTAATAGATAAAAATTAATCAATAATAATTTTAAATCGATTTTACAACCTTAAAATTAAAAATTATAAATTACAGATTAAAAAATTCATTCAATGTCATTTTTAATAAAATACAAAAAACAGCATTAAAATCGTGAATATTGAAACGATAAAAAAACAGGAGATTAAAAAATAAAGAAATATCAATCTACATCAAATTATTGAATAGGTTACAGGTTACAAAATAAAAATTAAATAAAAAACAGAAAATTGAAAATTTATTTTTTACAGGAGAGAAAAATATGACTGAACAGCAAAACAGAATAAATAATAAAAATAATAACAATCAAGAAATCAAATCAAATTACATTAAACAAGAGCAATATGAAAAAATAAAACAATGTCAGGAGAGTATTTTTGAAGCAACTCAAATATCACTCAGCGTTAAAAGAATTATTAATGAATTGATTACAGAAGACAATCTACAAAACATAAAAGACAAATTTATTAACTTATTTCGTGGCTAAAACCCTCGACCTTTAGCTCATTAGCTGAAGCAATTCAGCCTTTCACACTTTTAACGGGGTGTGAATTGGGGCTTAACACTAAGCACAATAACCGTTTTAGAGGGATTTTCGTCAAAACAGACAGGGAGTTTAGGAATTATGAGTTTTAGAAAACAATTTAAGCGATCTTTATATCAGGTCTTGCAAAAAGACCGTGAAAATTCTTTTGCCACCCGGCATGATCGAACGCAAATATTATTTGGGATTGCCAAAGAACTGCATGATTTGGATTATAAACTGTCTTCAGTTCAACAACTGAAAGAAAAACATGTCAAAGGATTAGTGCAGCATTGGCAAGGTCAATTGCTTAAAGTCAGCACCATTAAGAATCGACTCTCCGCTTTACGTCGCCTGGCGATTTTAATCGACAAACCCTTTATACCCGATAACAAAGCATTACAAGTGGGTTCCCGTCACACTGAACCGCTTAAAAATAAGGCTATTGTCAATCCCAATATTACTAAAATTACTGATCCGTATGTGCGAGTATCCCTGGAACTTCAAAGACACTTTGGGCTGCGTCGGGAAGAATCGTTAAAAATAAAACCTTATTTGGCAGATCATGAATACAAATTAGTTTTATTGTCTTCATGGTGTAAAGGTAATCGTTCTCGTGAGATTCCGATTCGGACTGCCGAACAACGTCGATGGTTGGATGAGGCCAAATTATTAGCCTGGCATGCGAACCGATCTTTAATTCCAGAATCGAAAACCTATATTCAGCACCGCTATGTTTACGATCAGCAGTTGCGTCATTCAGGGATTCGTTCGCATGGGCTTCGCCATGCGTACGCGCAAGAACGTTATAAAGAACTGACCGGTTGGGACGCGCCCATTGCCGGAGGGCCTGACCCAAAAACATTGGATTATGAACAGAGCCGTAAAGATACGTTGGCGCGAATGATCTTGACCGAAGAACTCGGCCATAGTCGTATTCAAATTACTCGAAAAAATTATCTAGGGTAAAACCCTCTAAAAATAAATTGATCTGTGTGGATAAAGGGAAGCGCAAGAGCGATTCAAAAAATGGTGCTTGCGCGAATGTAAAAACAAAACGAAAGGAAAAAAACCATGCGTCAATTTCAGAGTGTCAACCTCATTCACTTATTACTTCAAACCAAAGCCAAACCGGAATTAGGAGATTCTAAACAGGATCGGCTCCAGCGGCTCAATCGTCATGCCGCCTTATTGGTTGACCAAGCTTCACGGTAAGCCGAACATTATTCTTCAGCGATTTCCGGAAAGCCGAGTGATGTGCAGAGAGCGGCCATTGCCGCACGAGTCACTGCGGAATTGGCGCGGGTGAATTTAGCGAATACTCAGCAATTCAATGAAGTGTTTGCGGCGATTGAAGACTGGCAGCCTGATCAAAAGGTCCAGTCGTTCGTAAGGTATTACTCAACGTCTTGCCTCAAGCTCGGCAAAAACAGACCTTACAGGTGATCTGCCAGGATTATAAGTTGCACTTGAAAGAAGATATTGTGAACGAATTGAAAGAAAATCATCCGCAGGAATACGCTCAATTTACTGCCAATCAGAAAATCAGAGGTGTTCCATTGCCGGATTCCGGGAAATTGCCGCAGCAAGTCACCCAAGCGGGTAAAAACATGGATCGGTTTGTGGCCGATCATCCGCAAGGCATCCCCAACGGCAGCGATAGTTTAAATGCCGCCATCCAAAAATATGCCGCTGTCAATACCATGGCGAGCACCTTAAACACTCCCCAACCTGTTCATCAGCAATTGCAGAGTTTCAAACAGACCTTTCAATCCCAGAGCAAGATCATTGAAAAAGATCGTGATGGCTGGGGGATGAAATTTATGAAAGGAGTGGCGACGGTATTATCGCTCGGGATTGCCTGGGCCTGCGGTATTTGGAATGTGAAGGGTCAGCAGGCATCAGAAAAGATCATGGAGACTTTAAAACCCCTAGTCCCGATTTCTAGTTTAGGTTAATCCAAAAAACCTGATCACATTCATTCAATCACTATTTTTTATTTTTTTCAGGAGAAAGATTATGAGCAAACTCATCGAACAATTTTTAACAACCCATCGTCAATGTGCGGTGCAAGGTTCGGTCTTTAATATCAGCCAAGCATTAGACCATGAAGCTCTGGCGATTATTGAGCAAGCCAAAACCGAAACGCAAACACGCTCAAAGGAAAGGAAGCGACTCAACAGCAAAAAATATTCAATAAAGCCTTAGACGCCCGATTGACTCGATTGCTGGATAAAATGGATTTATTGAACAAAGCCCATTATGACACCTTGAGAAATGCGATTCATCGTTGGTGTCCATGGCAAGCCAATCAGCAGCAACGCTGTCTTCAAGTTCAGAAAAGTTTATTGACTTTATTGCCGGTCGTCCGCCAAAAACAGGAATTGCGGCAATTATGTCAAGAGTATAAAAATCATTTGGCCGTGGAAATTGAGGGCCAGGCCAAAAAGGACTCTGAGCAGAACTATTTTATCACCGCCCAAAGCCGAACATTATTGTTTGGTGCGCCGCCGGTGAATGAGCGTGCTCAAGTGACGAGAGTCGCGGATGCCAGACCGCCGGTGGAAAAACTGACGGCGGAGCCGACACGAGCCATGGGAAAATCCGACCAATCTCCGCCTTTAGTCGTGCAGAAATATCAAGCGGTGAGCGCATTACAAGCTACGCTGGACACGCCGGTTAAATCTGCCCCGGAACAATTGAAAGATTTTCGCGAACAATTCAAGCATCAGCGGGGAATCATCGAACAGGGCCGCGATAGTTGGGCGATGAAATTTGTCAAAGGTGTAGCGACGGTTTTTTCCGTAGGTATTGCTTGGGCCTGTGGTATCTGGAAGATCAAGGGCAAAGAGGCTGCAAAAGGGCTGCATATAGTATTAAACCAACCGCCTGCACCGGTAGTTACTTGCTGGGTAGGTTAGCCACCAATGTCATCCCTGATTCGTGTTGCACTGATCATTGGATTCAGTTCCCGGTCATAAAAACCGGGAACTGGTTCGATGATTCCCCTATTCTTCCTATGCTTAAAAGTGGTGAGCTATGAAATATTTACAAATATTATGTGAACAAGCGGAGGTGTCACTGGAATTGAAATATTATGTATTGTATTTAAATGCCCTGGAAGCAGCGTTCTTAAAAGAAGCCGTTAAAAAAAATTCTGGGATATATGCTCTGAATCTACTGAAAGCCTTCGCTTTAAAAATATTATTCTTGTTGCAGCATTCTCCATTTTTATTTGGAGAATCGGATTGGCAATGGCGATTAAAACAAAGTCAATCGACATTAACTGCTTCAAAAAATACAGATGATCTGCGAATCGCTTTGCGTCAAGCCGATGATACCATTTCAACTGCTAATGTTACGGAAGCTGTGCGTAACAAAATTGGGAGTGAAGCCAAAAATCATGGTGTATTAACTCACGAGCAAGCTCAGCGTTATGAGTCTATTCGCCAAGAATGCATAACCCGACGCGAATCGATGAATAATTTAGAAAATATTGTGGATACGACCCTCCAGGAGACTGCTTCATTTGACCAGAAGTTACCATCACCATCCCAGGTAATGGCTACCTTTCAGTCTCATTCATCTTTATTTTCGCACACCCATCCACTGCGACCCTATGATATGAAAATGGTTCAAGCACGATTTTCAAAAGAAAATATTTATCATCAAATCCAATGTGAAGGCAATGCCCGTATTGTTTATCATGATTTGGCAAGAGAATTAGGGCAAAAACCCACGGCTGAGAAAATAGCCGAAGAGGTTAAAAAAGCTAAAACCAGTTTGCAACACTGAGTCGAGCGGTTAGAGCAAAAAATAGATGATCATCGCCAGAAAATTATCCAACAGAGACAACTTGCCATTGAACATCGAACTCAAGTGACATTAGCGCACGCCAACAGGATAGAATATATTGCTTTGACACTGGCTGCCATCATTCATACTTTGCAATCGTGCTGTTCTATTCACTGTCAGCCGTTATTAAATTTAATGGCGGAAGCGCAATCACTGCAAGAAAATTTGAACGAACAGAAAGAAAGCCAGCTATTGTGAAAAAAATTATTGGCTATGAATTCCTATCGCTGCACCTATGGAAAATCCATTACCTCCTGCCGAGCAATATTATTTACTGACCGACATCAATTACAACACCAGCAGGAACTGAATCAAAATTTACAAATTAAACTCGCTCAATTGATTATTCCGATTTGTGGTTTTAATGATAAAAATACGGTGGCGACTCCCGAAACGATCAAACAGCTTAAAGCGATTTCAGAGAAATTAGCGATTCACCAAGGACATTTGGTGCGGGAACAAGAGAAAATTAATCAGATCAAAAATATCTTCATTGTATAACTACATCATTCACTTGCTTAGCATGGGGTAAAAATGGACAATGATAAGATAAAATTAAGTAGGGAGTATATTTTTTCATTAGAATTCAGTTAACCATAAGTTTTTTCTACAGTTTGGTACGATGCCGATGCAATGATTACTTTAATGTGTTCTCTATAATCTGAATAAATTTTTTCTGTTTCAGACATTATGGTGCCAATCACCCCTCTAACGCCCCTAGCTTTACATCCTTGTTCAGCAAACCACATGGTACTCCAATAAAGTGACGCGCTCTCACTAGGATTGATGATATCGTTCCAACTTTGAATATCTCCTCTACGTGTAAACCTGAGAGTTTTCTCTAAAAGGATCATACGTATGAAAGGGGATGGCGCTATTTTTTTCAACATGATTCTCCATTCCTTATTATTAGGGGGATCAAATTTTTTGATGATGTATACTTCATTGTAATATTTTAGATTATGATTTTTTATATTTTCCCAAGTCATCAACATACCTCCCGTTTCTTGATGTAGAGCATTAACTACAGCGGGATTCATGCCCCAAACCGCTGCGCCCAATGGTAATTCATCAGTTTGGCTAGGTAGATCTGGTTTTGCTCCTTTTCGAAGTAACAAGGTTACTTCCTTATCATCACCTTGTTTGCAAGCAGTAATTAACTGATCTTGAAGATTAAGTTGCTCTGGACTTTGTTTTATTTCTGTTTTAGTAATAAAATAAAGGGATTCTGTGACGTCAATATCTGTTGTGATATTTTCATTTCTTTTAATTTTTTTATTTTCAGAAGCTCTAATTCAGCTATAAATCCTCGCCAGTGCTTTTTATAATCTTTTAGACATTCTTCTCGGTATTCAGGATAGTCATCATTACGATTCAGTCCTAATAAACAAGGGATAATTCCTATAGATTTTTCGTATTGGGTTGATTCCTTTATGAATTTTTCAAATTGCCATTGACCGTTATCCAGTGCATACCATGAACGACCATCTCGAATCAGATAACTACTAATGCTTGGGAAAGTAGTTCCATAATCACCTTCCAACATCAAGGGTAATAAAAAATGGATGTTATGCTTGGCCTCAGCTAACGCAAGATTAAGTTCTTCGCGTACATTAGTTTTGCTGTCAGGTTGCGTACGTTCAGCATAACGATTAGTACCAATCAAAATAACATGTTGGCTGCGTTTGATATTGGTGCGCATTTGCTCAGGGATAGCGCCGCTGAAGCGCATAGGCGTCAAGTTAAGGAGAAAATTATTTAATGAGATGATAAAATGGGAGTTTTTTAAACCTTAAACCTCTTCACAGAACAAGGAAACTCCCATGGATATGGTAACTGAAGTGATGAATAAAATAAATGCCATCATGAATGATGATGCTTTAATCAAAATAGCGCGTGAAACGAAGTTCATTCAACGTGAAAGGAAAATCATGCCGAGAAGATTTATTGAAAATATGATCACGACGACATTATCTCATCCCAAAAGTAGCTTGGAAGATTTAGCGGCTGCTTTTGGAAGTGATAATTTGTCTATTAGTAAGCAAGCGCTGCATCAAAAGATTGATGTGAAAGCGGTGGAGTTTACAAAAAAAGTGGTTGAGGCTTTATTAGAGAAAAGTTTTTCAAGCGATGGAGTCGATTTGAAAGCCATCCCCTGCATTCAGGAAGTGATCATTGGAGATAGTTCGCAGGTGGGTCTAGACTCCTCCTTGAAAGAGCAATGTCCGGGATCAAGAAATATCGCCTCAGTGAAAATACAAGCGATCATGAGCGCAATGAATAATCAAATAAAATCCTTAGAGATTGTACCTGGAACTGAAACTGATCAAGGCTATAGGAAGCACTGGCAGTATATTCAAAAAAATCATTTATGGATAGGAGATCTGGGTTATTTTGCGTTAGATACTTTTCGTCATGTGATAGCCCAGGAGGCATTCTTTTTATCTCGATACTTTCGAAGAACCCGCTTGTTGAATCCGCTCAGTGGTGAGCCAATTGTTTTAAAGGAATTGTTATCCCAAACGTTAGAAAATACGGTAGAGCTAGAGGTTATTTTGGGTACTGAAGGGGTTTCTTGTCGATGTATTGCAATGCGATTAAATGAGAAGGACTATCAGCGTCGTTTGAAGAATTTACAAGAGCAAAATAGAAAAAATGGGAAGAAAAAGAAAAGGAAAATGGATGTATTAGATCAATGGACGATATTAGTGACCAATTTACCTGCTGAAGTGGAAGCTCATATTTTATGGCGTCTTTATATGGTGAGGTGGCAAATCGAGATCTGCCAGTCATACTGCCTCCATAAAAATAAAGTGTTTATTAATGAACCTTTTTCACCCGGGAATGATAAATCCATTGCCTGGGCTTTTCCTTTAATGAAGCGAGCCGCTTAATTTCTTCTTCATTCGCAGTAATTAACCAAATTCCCTGATGGGATACATCCATAGCTCGCCTGACCTTTAACCATCCTTTTTGCATCCAACGATATAAAGTAGGTTCTGGAGTTTTTGTTTTTTGCGATAACTCACGGAAAGTCCATTCATGCAACTTCCGTGCTACTTGCTCTGAGCGGGTTGTTTTCGCACTATTCACGCCGCGGCGGGCAATTAAAGTAGCCACCATACTTGCATTAAAGTGATCCTTTCTTTTAGCAGGACGCCATCCTTCCCGATTGAGTTGCCCGGCAATAACGCTCATATTATACCCCTGTTCATGCAGCACTTTAGCACGCTCCAGTAATTCAGGATAATAACTCAGCTGAGTCAGCTTAGCTACTGGACGGGTTATATTGATTTGCGTTTTATGGCCGCCAGACCACTGTATTTCTACAAATACTTTTTCAGTGTGCCCTTCAATAGCAACGACAACACATTCAATCAGCAAGCGAACAATAGCTTGACGTTCCTGTACTGTGGTCGTCGATGAATGCCATAATGAGGGTAAATCAGCCGCTAATTGTCGTATGGCGTCACGCTCTTCCTGAGATAAAGCAACCGGCTGGGTATTGAGAAACTGAGCATGCTCCTGCTTTAATTTTTCCTCAGCTAATAATGCCTCTTCCCATTTTTTTTCCAGAGTACGTACCACTAAACGATTTTCAGGCTCAGCGGCATTAAACTGCCGGTAGGCACGTTCCACTTCATAGCGGGCTCGTTCTAATTGTTGATGCCAATGAGATAATAAACTCTGGCGTTCTTTTTCCAGGTCTTCTGCCGCGGATAAGCTAATCTCCAGTGCTGAAGGTTGTATCGCTTCCAGCAGTTGTTGCACGATAACTTCATCTAAATGATTTCCCACCAGCGATTGACATAACGGCTCTGCATAATCTGATAACATTCGACCACAAGTGTAACGCAACTTGTTACCATTATTGCTGTAAGTCGTTGACATCCGTAAACCACATCGACCACAAATTAACAAACCTGCTAGTAAGGAAGTCCCTTCTCGAGGTGCGCCTATGCCTAGGGTTGAATTAGCTGCCAGTTGTCTGAGGTTACGTTCATAGGCCTCCCACGTAATGTAAGCCGGTATTTTATCTTTCAGCAAAATTTCCCATTCAGCAGGCTTCGCCACGGTCCGTCCTGTGCTAGGCCTGCCCGGTTTTTTCTTACGTGGATCCGTTGGGCGACGACCATAAACATAGGCCCCTGCATAAATAGGGTTGTGGAGTAAATTAGTGAGTGTGGTGCGATTAGGGCGCCGCCATACTAAATCTCCCTTTTGTAAACCTGACCTCACCCGGTCCGGTAACTGGATGTGATGAGTCACTAAATATTTTAAAACTGCATTCACCGTGCAAAATTGCTCAAATAAATCAAATATTCTTGCAATCACTGATTGAACTTGTTCATCGGGATCTTTGATAATTTCTCCAGAAGGACGTTTGACATATCCTCGTGGTAATTGCATTCCCAGTTCTCCACGTCGCGCTTTGGATTTTTTCCCGGCGACCATGCGTTGTTTTATCACATGTAACTCAGCCTCGGACATCGTCCCTTTCAAACCCAACAAAAGGCGGTCATTATAAACGCTCGGATCATAAATTCCATCGGCATCTCCAATCAATGTCCTAAATAGCGCGCAGACTTCCAGTAGTTGATACCAGTCACGGCAAGAGCGCGCCAAGCGGGACATCTCAATACCTAATACCAAACCCACATGATCAAGACCCACTTCTGCCACTAATCGCTGAAATCCAGGACGGCCTTCTGCATTGGAGCCTGAACGACCTAAATCGTCATCTATCACGATAATTTTATCTTTTGACCAGCCCAGCTGGATAGCTTTTTCCACCAATCCGTATTGTAGTTTTGTCGATTCACCATGACGCTCGACCTGTTGGAGGGTGGATTGCCTGATGTAGATGATCGCTAAACGATCTTGGTGGTGAGTCTGAATTTTTCCAGACTGCCTTAGCTGGGAACTTATTCGGTGTGCTGTGTGTACTGTCATTTTTATCTTCCTCCTTGTGCGTTATCCGATTCATTTTCTTTAGAGCCATTTGTGCCAATAATCCGATTACACGTCGGCGATTGGCCAAAGGAAATTGGTTCCAATGGTTTTTCTCCAACTTGACTACTCCTGTCGTGATATTGTTTTACCCATGTCGCCAACGCTAAGAGCGCCGTTCTCCCGAGCTTGGGTATTTGATCTATTTTTGTCAAGTTGAAATTTATAGATGTTTTATCTATGGGATATCGAACTCTTATTTAAACTCATGAAAACCTTTCTCCATCTTAGGAAAGTTGAGCAAACCAATTATTATCGTGCCATGATATCAATTTATAGTTCCCTGATTGCTCTCATTTTGCTGATAGGGATCACGATGACTATTCATGATCAAGAAATCAGTCTTTATAAAGCGTGTAAGATATTTATTAAGCACATTGAATGGTTTTTTGAATATCCTGATGATCAGAAAATAAGGTTAATTTTTAGGCTAAGGGAAAAAATATGCCAATTTGCAGGCAAAGAAGCCCGCAAAAAGAGGCCTTCAAGCAGGCAGTTATTGGGATGGGAGGTCAGTAACCATGGTTAACTTGACGCCTATGCGCTCATGCGAGAAAGGTCTAACCATGTCTTAAGGCCGACTTTTTCAAAATCATTTTTTAATTGCAAGAGAAAAGTTTGTAAATGATTCAATTTTGGTGAGGTATCAGCTTCCCATGCATAACTGATAAAAACTTGTGGCCGAGTGATTGTGGAACGTTGAACACTGCTCAATGTTGTCGGTAAATGAATTGACGCTTTTTCTTGGATCATATTTTTGATTGTGCTAAGGAACTCTTTTAATAAAATTCGCTGTTCTTTAATCTCTGCTTCTTGGTCTAATTTGGTGAATTCAGATTCAATAGTAAGTTGTTTGCTCATAAAACTTCCTTGAATAAGTGGATATTATAGGTAATCCTACTAACCAAATAATATAATCGGTGGGATGATTATTCCTTTTTATCAAGATAGCCATATCGCTTCATTTTTTTGCGCAAAGTGCCACGGCTGATACTTAACATTTTAGCAGCCAAACTTTGGTTGTTTCGAGAGTATTGCAATACCATTTCCAATAACGGCGATTCGATTTCGGCCATAAAAAGTTCATAGAAATTCTGGGGGGTTGCGCCATCTAGTCTCAAAAAGTATTCTTTGACTGTCGCCCGAACGGCTTCGCGCAATGTGCCTGATTTTGATGATACCGAAGCAGCAGAATTGACATTCGGTGCAATAACATCAGTGTCCTGTTCAATCAGGGGTGACAAAGACTCACTCATAAATCCCTCCAATTAAAAATCAAATGCCTTTTCCTAGACTTCCATAAACTACTCTTCTACTGGGACTTTGTAGAAGTGATCTATTTTACTGGCCTCATGAGCAAAGTCAAAGTATATTTTATTGAAATCACAAGTTTAAAGATTATATAACTTTCGACAACTCTTAAAAACTATCATTGGAAAAATAGAATTTATGTCATAATTTGGACTGATACTTAAACCTTGAGAGGGTGGTAGGGGATTTATTGATCAAAAATAAGTCACTGTTATCAAAAATGAATCCATTTTTAATGGGATTGAAAAAAGACGAATTTTTCACACAATGGCCTCTTGAAAAAAAGCGCCATTCATCTCATATTGTTTAGGTCATGGATTATTACTAAAGAAGGATGAACAATAACCCATGAGGTTTATCAATTGATTTTTACAGATGTTCTTGCCTGCATTGCTGTCTTGACTTTCATGTTCAATGTGAATTCTAGTTGGAAAAACGAAAAACCCAAGTTATGGATTTCAGCAACCTTGGCTGAAATACCTGATCATCGAGAAGCTTTATGGATTGTTTGTGAAAACGTGAGAAAACAACCTGTTTATTGTGTTTCTTTTATGTTTACAACCAATAGATTTTTTAAGCATTCAAAAAGAATTATGCTTAATTCACAATATAAAATACCTGACTCTATCAGCTTGCCCCATAGGTTATTATCGGATAATTGCATCAGTCAACATTTCACGGGAGAATTTTTTAACCTATTCCGTGAGAATTCCAATCTACTCGGTAACAATAAATGGTGGGCTAAGATAAAACTCCGTTTTTTTTGGGGAGTGATTGCGGAAACCATGCAAGGAGAATTTGAGGAGAGATTATCAGAAAAATTAATTCACAAAATTTTCTCATCTTTATTTGCTGAAGAAATTGGATGCGATCAAGAATTGTCACTGGAGTAGTCGTTAAATATAAAATGGTCTTAAACAAATCGGTGATTATTTCATATTTTTCTAAAAATCTGCAAGAAAATCAGTAAGTCTGATATTCAATAATACCCCTATTAGCCGTGCAGAATAAATTATTTTTCTGATACGGCGATGCCAAATATCTATTATCTTATCTTAAAAATCACATGGATATGGGGTAGCAATATGACCAGCTATTGCAAATCATCGCGATTAATTTTTAATGGTTGTTTTTGGTCGCTGCTTTTGAGGAAGATTTTCTAAGCGCTCGATACGTTTTTCCAGGGCTTCATTTTGTTTTTGAATCATTTTGCGGCAATCTCCGACTGTCATGCAACACAATATTAGCGGATATTTTACTTAACTCAGAAAAAGTAGAGTCGTGGAAAAAGTATCCAGAGGTTTCAGGTTCACTAATCCTGATCTTCCCCCGGCTAAAGCGAAATTTGCATGAATTTCTTGCAAAAAGTAATTTTAAGAAGGTTTTTAAGGGCAAGTCTGACAGACTCCTAGAGCGCCTAATACGATCTTTTCCTGTTCATTATGCCACGTATTCAAGTGTTTCGAGACCACGCTAGCAGCGCCTCCAGCCTTAGCCATCACATTACGGAAGTTAGGAGACTGTCCTTCAAAAGTGATTGGCACGCCAGCGCCACTTGTTCATAAGTGACTCCGATTTTGGTCATAAAACCTCCCTTAAAATAGTAACGTAACATAATTGTTACCATTACGTTGACTGAAATTCCGGTCAAGCTTGCGCAAGCGCGGTGAATCATGGGTTACTGCAACATCACCAATGATGCTGAGTGAGATGAATTACTTCTGCCATTTCGATGACAGCTTCACCAATGGGTAAGGCAGTGGTTTTGGTGGTATATCAGTCATGACTTATTAGAATCTCAAAGATAATATTGTTTAGGCAAAAAAATGTCCAAAAAAAGAGATTTGTACTCGTAATTCCCTTAATGATATTCTGACTTATTGCTACGGCTTCGAAACAGAAGTCATCGTTTATCCATAAAAGAGGAGTGAACATCATGTTCGGAAAATCAGCATCGTCTTCAGATTTGCCATTAGAGGATATAAAAAATAAACCGAAGTTAAATACGCCTTTGTTGAGTGGTTCTTTCGACTCTGACCGTCCTAACTATGAGTCTAATTCACCAAATCCGACGGTTTCATTGCAGCAAGCATCAAAAAAGAATACAGCGACAATTACATTAGAATGGAAGACACAGAGTAGTTCACCTCATCAAACTCTTGATCGACTGCCAAATATAGTACAAGAAGAGCATCAATATCCAGATATGCATCGTTATATAACGAAAAATAAACTCGAATTTACCTATGATGATATTTTAAAGCATGATGAAGATGAAACTAAGATATTAGGAGATTTGTTTGACATCTTTAAACAAGAAATTCATCAAGAAAACAAAGAACAAAATTCAAATTATTCTCGAATAAAAAAATTATATTATCCCTGGATGAAATGGAGTTGGGTAGATCAATTAGCCGAAAAAATTTTACAGTCTCTAATAATATGGCCGACAGATTTACATTCTGAAACGAAGGAGAAATGTAAACCGGTTTGGAAAGAAGAGCGCTCGATCTTGTTATCTACTGTTCAGGGATTAGAAAAAGCCAATTTTGTGAGGGGATTTGTCCAAGGGATAGAATTAGGTCTTTTTAAGTCAGTTCATTATTTCATTTATGCGATGCTCGCTTATCGGTTTGTCAGTTATTTCCAATCTGAATTGGTTGGTTTTTTTGAATTCAAAGATATATTCAATGATTCGGAGCAAAAAGGTATTGATAGTTTTGTGCGTAGTTTAGCAAAAATAGATAGCATATGGTTAAAATTAGTCTTAACAACACCTTTAATTATTGGATTTTTAAAAGGATTAGCAAATATAAATATTCTGGGAGAAAGTGACATCACAATGGATCGGATGATGGCTCGTAAAGTTACCATTAAAGGAATAGACGCTAATAATATTGCTGGACAGAACACATATCTCGAAGAAATTGGACCTTCTTCAAATGAATTTGCGATAGAAGGACTATATACAGGAGAAGAAGATAATAGAACCTCTGAAATTAAAATGGATGAAGAGGAAAAAGTAACTGTTACTAAAGCAAAATTAAAGGAAATGAAAGCGGATAAACTATCGAGTAGTGCCGTGACTACTTTCGATGAAATGACAAGTATTAACATAGAATATGAACAAGAAATGACTGATACAGGAATGGAAATGAAAGCAGTTAAAGCCAAAGAAGTGGAGGCAAAAAAAGTGAATATAGCGAAGGGTAAATTAATTGCTAAAAGCTTAACTGCGAAAGAAATGAAAATGGATAAAATGTCGGGGTCAATAGAAATAGTGGCAAGCAAACTGAAAAAAATAGAATTTTCTGCAGAAGAGCATATTGTAGAACCAGGTGGATTTTTCCGAGATGTTTTTCAAGAATCTGTTCCCGTTGTATCTAGTTTATTTTCTTTAAGTAGTAATCTTCAAAAATTAGAATTTGCTGTTCGATGGGACGGAAGATTAACAGTAGAAAATCGGGAGAGAGCCTTTGAAGTCATACGCAATATAGCAAAAAACGGAAAAAAAGTAACGCAACTGAATGCGATGGAGAGTCTGGCAAAAATAGCTCATGGGGTTGGATTTAAAGATTTGCCCCGCTTAAAGAAAGCAGGCTATCTGTCAGCAACATTGTCATTAATTTTATATACAAAAGCCAGAGCTTTAGCTGATTTAAGATTCTTGACTGAAGCAATGACTCTTGATGAAAAAAAAGAACACGATGAACTCAAGCAAACATCAAAAAGTATTTACGAAAAAGCCAAAGATATTTCAAAATTTATGAACATTATACCACGCCGGATATATGCCTATTATTTATTATGGTGGTTAGGGCATCCTATGATTTGGTGGAATCGTCCACTGTTCCTTTCGTTGAAAGGCGCTAAATTAGGATTGGAATTATATTTCTTGAGTAAGATCATAGAAAGCATTAAGGAAGCCATTAATTGTCCTGATAAGCTGGGATTTGAGTTAGGTTTCGGTTACCCAGAATGGGCAACGGAGTTCACTGTAGATTGCTTTTACCAATTAATAGAAAATGAATTTCGTACTATTAACTTAAGTGATCCTGTCGATCAACTGGTTGAACAGATTTCTCTCTTTCATTTAACTGATTTAACTCAATTGAAGCTCAGTTATAGAAATTTAACCGGTGATGAAATGGTCAAAATTCTAGTCGCGATTGAAGCAAGAGGCGCGAAACTAGCCATCTTAAAGATTTATGATAATTTTGCTGATACTGATATGAAGTCATTGGCGAGTTATTTAAAAACATCAAAGATACCAACAATACGCTTAGGATGTCAGGATAATATTTTTCCAGGAGGAACAGAATTAACTAATCAAGGATTGCAATATTTGATAGATGTGTTGCCTGATACACAAATTAAGCAATTAGTGCTTTGTTTTCCTAATATTGATAGTACTGGAATTATCCCATTAGCCAATCAGTTAAACACCACCAAAGTGAATCAATTTTTCTTATTAAGTTCCAACATAGATGACGAAGGGAGTCAATTTTTAGCTCCAGCTTTTATGTCTATGCCTCTCCTTTATCAAATAATATTAACCAGTCCTAAGATCGGTGATGGAACTATTCAAGCATTAAGCAGTGTGGTGAAAAAAAATCCTTTACTAAAAGGGTTGTGGGTAACCGGTGATTTGATTACCGATATAGGTGCAGAAGATTTTGCGCAAATGATTCAAAATTCATTTTTAAATGTCATAGGGCTTGAGAGCAATAACATAACTGATCAAGGAGTTGTGGCATTGACAAATAGTTTACAAGCTTTACCTTCGCTTACTAATAGCCTTTCAATTGGCAGTCAGTGCGGGGAACAAGGAATCATTGCTCTCGCACAGCAATTAAATCGAACGAATTTTTGGGCGCTTAGATTAATAGGTAATTCTTTTACATCCGTCAGTATGCAGGCATTTTCTACAGCGCTACCTTCCACGATTATTTCAGAGCTTCAATTAATTGGTCAGCAATTTAATAACCAAACGATGGCTCAATTAGCTCATGGGATAAATTCTTCGTTAATTACTATTTTGATATTAGATAATTGCGAATTCAGCGGTTCCATCTCGATATTGGCTTCGAATATTCAAAAATTGAAAGCACTTCAGCTTCATTTTTGTAATTTGACAAGCAATGACGTTATTATTTTAGCGTCTTATTTACCAGGATCGACAATAGAAGGGCTATATTTACCAGATAATAAAATTGGAGACGCTGGGATCATTGCATTAGCGGATGCGTTGCCTCATACCAAAATTTCGATTTTGAGCTTGACCAGTAATAATATTAGCGATATAGGTGCGCGAGCCTTGTATAATGTTTATCGTTCTACTCGTCTACAAGCGCTCTTTTTGGATCATAATAACGTTTCTTCTCAATTATTATCAGAGATAGAAAGTATTCAATGGCAAGCATATTGTCAAGATCAATTATGCCATGCTAATATCCAATACAATAATAGAGGTAATGGTTTGCAAAGTCAGCAGTTACCCAAAAGAAACGCTTTGCTACACGATGAAGATTTATTGAATCATATTTATTGGCCGTCTACAGTGGAAGCTTTACCCTTTCAGTTTGCTTCGACTTTGCAGAATACTACTAATGAATTTGTTCCATCAAATCTTACTCCATCCACCATAGGGGGTGCGATTCTAGGTATAGTAGGATTCGGTATTCTGCTTTATAAAAATAGCACTTGGATACAGTTCTTCACTAACATGGGTAGTCGATTCTTTCAGCAGTGTTGGAACGGTAAAAAAACAGGAAAAGAAACGGCCTCTATTCCGACACATGTGGAAATTCCTGCTTTTCATCGCCGATATGCTTTGTTTTCATATTTATTGCCTTCTTCGGCACACCAAATGAGTCCATTGAGTTCTCCTGATTTATCTGACAGTAGCTTAACAACATCCTGGATGCGCTTCCCTTTTGCAAATGTGAGCGGCTCATTTTCCCGTTCGTCGAGTACATCATCGGCTTCGACAGATTCTTTGAGTTATTAAGTCATGTTATTAACAGAGATAAATAAGCCGATTGGGATAGTAGAGCCAGAACTCGCTAAAATTTTATTTAGATGAATTGTTAGGAAAGCTACTGATCGTTCCAAACGTACAAATTAGCCCTCGTTTTTTGAACAGTAATTTTGAGTAAAATAAAAGCAGATTTGCGTAAATTTCGAGTGTTGCGCTTAAAATTCTTTAATGATATTCTCAAATTGTTCGAAAAGGAAAGTCGATACTTATCATTGGAGGGGTACTATGTTAAAATCAGGATCATCTTCAGATTTACAATTAGAGCCTATACAAGGTAACTCAGGATTGAAGACGCATTTATTGAGTGGTTCTTCCAGTTCTAATTATGAGTCTATTACATCAAATTCAACTTCATCACAGCAAGAATCAAATGAAAATGCAGCGATAATTATAAAAGAGGGGAAGACAGAAACTGATCGTCAGAATCAAGATCCTGAGCAACCACCGAATATAGTACAAGAAGAGCATAAATATCCAGAAATGCACCGTTATATAACGGAAAATAATCTCGGATTTACCTATGATGATATTTTAAAACATGATGAAGGTGAAACTAAGATATTAGGAGATTTATTTGAAATCTTTAAACAAGAAATTTATCAAGACAATAAAGAACCAAATTCACGTTGCTCCCAAGAAAGATTATATCGTCCTTGGATGAAATGGAGTTGGGTAGATCAATTCGCCGAAAAAATTTTACAATCACCAGTAATATGGCTGGCAGATTTACATCCTGAAACAAAGGAAAAATGTAAGCCAGTGTGGAAAGCAGAACGCTCGATCCTGCTGTCCACTGTATTGGGATTAGAAAAAGCCAATTTTGTGAGGGGATTTGTCCAAGGGATAGAATTGGGTCTTTTTAAGTCAGTTCATTATTTTATTTATGCGATGCTGGCTTATCGGTTTGTTAGTTTTCTTCAACCTGGACTAGGTGATTTTGTTGAATTCAAAGAGGTATTCGGTGATTCTGAACAGAAAGGTATCGATAGTTTAGTACGGACTTTAGCAAAAGTAGATAGTGGGTGGTTAAAATTAATTTTAACGACTCCTTTAATCATCGGAATTATACAGGGTTTGTCAAATATAAATTTTCTAGGGGAAAGCGATATCACGGTTGATCGGATGACGGCTCATAAAATTACTATTAAAGGATTAAAGGCTAATAATATTACTGGACAGAACACGTATATCGATAAAATTGGAATTTCTTCAGAGGAATTTGCGATACAAGGACTATGTACAGGAGAAGAAGACAATCAAACCTCTGAAATTAAAATGGATGAAGAGAAAAAAGTAACTGTTAGTAAAGCAAAATTAAAGGAAATGAAAGTGGATAAACTGTCTAGTAACGCAGTGACTACTTTCGATGAAATGACAAGCATCAACATAAAATATGAATTAGAAACGACTAATACAGGGATGAGTCTTAAAACGGTTGAAGCAAAAGACATTACAGCAAAAAAAGTTAATGTGGCAAAAGGTAAATTAATTGCTAAGCGCTTAACTGCAAAAGAAATAAAAATGGATAGAATGTCAGGATCGATAGAAATAGTGGCTAGCAAACTAAAAAAAACAGAATTTGCTGCAGAGGCACATATGACAGAACCAGGTGGGTTTTGCCGAGATGTTCTTCAAGAATCTGTCCCCGTTGTATCGAGTCTATTTTCCTTAAGTAACCAAATTCAACAATTAGAATATGCGGTTCGTTGGGATGGAAGATTAACTGTAGAGAATCGAAAACGAGCATTTGAGATCATACGTAATGTAGCAAAAAAGGGAAAAAAAGTAACGCAACTGAATGCTATAGAGAGCCTGACAAAAATAGCTCATGGAGTAGGATTTAAGGATTTGCCTCGTTTAAAAAAGGCAGGTTACCCATCGGAAACATTGGCATTAATTTTATATATCAAGGCCAGAGCTTTAGCTGACCTGAGACTTTTAGTTGGAGCAGTCACTCCCGATGAAAAAAAAGAACATAATGAAATCAAGCAAGAATCAATAAGTCTTTATGAAAAAATGAAAAATATAGCAAAAGATATTTCAAAAAGTACTCTCTCACGCCGGATATATACTTATTATTTATTATGGTGGTTAGGGCATTCTGTAGTTTGGTGGAATCGTCCACTGTTCCTCTCGTTGAAAGCTGCTAAATTAGGATTGGAATTATATTTCTTGAGTAAGATTGTAGAAAGTATTCAGGAAGCAATTAATTGTCCTGATAAGCGAGGATTTAAATTAGGTTTTGGTTACCCAGAGTGGGCAACGGAGTTAACTACTGGTTGTTTTAACCAATACATAGATCAATTTCGCACGGTCAATCTTTCTGATTCTGTTCAAACATTAGTAGAGCAAATTAATTTATTTCATTTGAATGATTTGAAAAATTTTCAATTACAATATAAAAATTTAACAGGTAGCGAAATGGTGGCTATTTTAGATGGCATTACAAACCGAGGAGCAGAACTATCTAAACTTTACATTTATGATCATTTTGCAGATGTAGATATGCAAATATTTTCTGCATACTTGAAAACTTCCGCTATTCAAGTATTAGAATTGGGTTGTATTGACTACGAATATCCGGGTGGAGAGTTTTTGACTAACCAAGGGATGCAATATTTAATAAACGTTTTGCCTTATACAAAACTTACTTCTTTATGGCTCTGTTTTCCCAAAGTAGATAGTCTGGCATATATTGCTTTAGCTAATATATTGAATTCAACAGATATCAGTAAATTTTATGTGCCAACATCAAACATGGATGATAGTGGTGCAGAATATTTACTAAAAGTATTATCGACTATGAAAATGCAGAGAATTATGTTGAGTGGTGATAAAGTTGGCGATCAAACTATAAATTATTTTACTGATGTTGTTAAAAACAGTCCAAATTTAACTGAAATATGGATAGAAGGAAATTTTATTACCGATAAAGGTGCCACCACTTTTGCGAATATTATTAGAAATTCTTATTTGGACACTGTAGGTGTTCTTGGTAACAACATAACCGATGAGGGGGTCATATCATTAGCGAATAGTTTCGCGACTATTCCATTAAAGCAATTAACATTGAAAACCCATACTGGTGAAGAAGGGATAATTGAATTGGCCAATATTTTGAATCAAACTCAAATATGGTGGTTTACTTTATGGGGTAATGAATTTACGGTGAACAGCGCCAGTGCTTTGAGTCGAAATTTGCCATCTTCCCAAGTTAGGCATTTTGATCTGATCGATAATAATTTAGATGAAAATGCATTTAAGATATTGGTTGATGGTATCTCGTCTTCGCTAATCGATTTCTTTTTAATTTGGAAAAACGATCTTAGTCAAGGTTTACAGTATCTGATTCCGGCGATGTCACAATTGATTGAGTTTACTTGTGTTGAGTGTAATTTAACAGACAATAGTATTCAATTGCTTGCACCTTATTTAGTAAATTCACCTATGCGCAGTATTTCTTTTTTTAATAATTCCATTAGTGATAATGGCGTGTCTTCTCTTGTAAAAGTCTTACCCCGTTCGTCAGTCACTGAGTTAAATTTGTCTTATAATTTTCTTACCAATGAAGGAGCAATTGCATTCGCGAATATTTATCATTCTACACCCTTGCAGAGGTTAAACTTAATAGGAAATGGTATTTCTGACAGTTTGTTATATGAAGTTGAATCTTTTCGTTGGAAAGAGTTTTGTCAAAATGAATTGTGCTATTCAGATACAACGTGGTTTAATAATTCTAATAAGAGTTTCTCAATTTCTTCTTACTATTTACCTGATTCCCTTTTAAAAAAGGAAGCCCCATTGTCTGTATCCACTGTATCTGCTGCCATTTTAGGAACTATAGGAGCTGGAATATTAGTCTATAAAAATATTACTTGGATAAAACGGATAGTTGATAATTCAGTTTCTTGCATATCAAAGAACTATAGTGATTGTGTTAATTTAGCTAGTGCAATAATTGGTCCATTTAAAATTACTGCCCAAGAAAAAATTCGAAATCTACGCTTTTCAATCTTTGCATCTTTATCTGCTCCTTCTAAAAATACCTCGGAAGATCGTATAATTCTTACACCATAATAAAGTTAGAGGTTACGACTACACCAAACTCAAAAAATCATTTGAAGCCGATGATGTGCTCGATCGAGGTATTTTGTTTCCACATTTACCGCCTTCTTCAGTGCGACAAGCCAGTTCGTCCAGCAGTGCGGCATCCTGGATGCGTTTTCCTTTTGCAAATGTGAGCAGTGCGTCGTCCCGTATATCGAGCACATCATTAGCTTCGACAGATTCTTTGAGTTTTGGGTAGCTGACCAAGACCCAGTACTATTCTATTATTTAAATTTAAAATGGGTTAGGCAGATTCAGTCCTTGGGTCTAAAAATATTTGGCCATTTATCCCGCTTAGAGAAAATTTGTCAGTCGTCATTCTGATTTACCTAAAGATGTGGTTTGTAATTCATTTCTTTTTACTCCTGTAATACCAGCAGTTTCTAGCATCGCTCTAGTCGCTTTTTCCACTGAAGCGCGCACAGGATCAAGGTCTAATCGAGCATAAATGGCCGTCGCTTGAGGCGATTTGTGGTTCAAAGATTTCTCAATAATGGCGAGGGATGCCCCGGTGCGGGCTTGCCAACTGCCTAATGTTCGGCGCAAATCGTGAATACGTAAGTCTGCTATTCCAGCTTGTTTAAGGATACGACCCCAGCCTTTTTTAGGTTCAGTTAAATGACCAGTTTTGCCCGTGCTGGGAAATACAAAATTGTTAGTAGCTTTTTCCTTACACTGCTTCAGAAGAAAACAAGCTTCTTCTGACAAAGTCACAATTTGTGGAGTTTCGTTTTTTGCTTTGGGTATACGCCATTCCCGGCCATCTAAATTAATTTGATCCCAACGCATAGCTAGTACATTAGATTTTCGTGCACCCGTTAACAATTAAAATAGCCATGGTTGTGGTTATATATCAGCTATGGCTTATTGAATCTAAAGGCATAAGGATTGTTTAAGCAAAAATTGTTCAAAAAGGAATTTGTGCTTGTAATCCCTTTAATGGTATTCTAACTTATTGCTACAGCTTCGAAACAGGAAGTCAACGTTTTTGACCATAAGAAGGAGGGTATGTCATGTCAAGATCGTCTTCAAATTCCTCATCAGCAGACATATCCTTACCTTTATTGAATAATTCTTCCGATTCTAATTCTGATTATCAGTCTACAATGGATTCATCACAGTCAATTACATTAAACGAAGAGAAGACACAGATTGATCAGAATGATGAAAGTATTAAGCAACCATTGAATATGGTACAAGAAGAGCATAAATATCCAAATATGCACCGTTATTTAACGGAAAATAAATTAGAATTTCATTACAATGAAATTTTAAAACATAATGAAGATGGCACTGATCTATTGAAACATTTGTCTGACATCTTTGAACAAGAAATTCGTCAAGAAAATAAAGAACAAACCTCACGTTGTTCTCAAATAAAAAGACTATATCATCCTTGGATGAAATGGAGTTGGGTAGATCAATTAGCAGAAAAAATTTTACAATCACTAGTAATATTGGCGACAGATTTACATCCCGAAACAAAGGAAAAATGTAAGCCAGTTTGGAAGGAAGAACGCTCGATACTACTGTCTACCGTACAAGGATTGGAAAAAGCAAATTTTGTGAGAGGATTTGTCCAAGGGATAGAATGAGCCCTTTTTAAGTCGGTTCATTATTTCATTTATGTAATGCTCGCTTATCGGTTTATTAGTTACTTCCAACCCGAACTCACCGGTTTTGTTGAATTCAAAGATGTTTTCAGTAATTCTGAACAAAAAGGTATTGATAGTTTAGTACGGACTTTAGCAAAAATAGATAGCAGATGGTTAAAATTAATTTTAACAGCTCCTTTAATCATAGGATTTTTAAAAGGTCTGTCGAATACCAATATTTTTGGATTTTTAAAGAGTTATTACTAGATGTAAATATTTTAGGAGAGAGCGACATTACGGTTGACTGGATGACGGTTCGTAAAATCACTATTGAAGGGAAAATATATGCTGATCATATTACTGGACAGGATACGTATATTGAAGAAATTGGGTCTTTTTCAGATGAATTTGTGATACAAGGACTGGATACGGGAGAGGGAAACAATCAATCCTCTCAGATTAAAATGGACGAAGAGAAAAAAGTAACCATTTGTAAAACGAAATCAAAGAAAATAAAAGCTGACAAATTATCGAGTAGTATAGCGACTACTGTTGATGAAATGACGAGCCTCAACATAAAATATCAACTAGAAACGACTGAAGCAGGGATAGAAATGAAAAATGTTGAAGCTAAGGAAGTGGTAGCTAAGAAAATAAATGTGGCGAAAGGCAAATTAATTGCTAAACGGTTCACTGCAAAAGAAATGAAAATGGATAAAATGTCAGGGTCGGTCGAAATAGTGGCCAGCAAACTAAAAAGAACAGCATTTACTGTGGAAAAACATATAACAGAACCAGGTGGATTTTTCCGGGATGTGTTTCAAGAATCGGTTCCGATTGTATCTGGTCTATTTTCTTTAAGTAGTCAGATTCAAAAATTAGAGTATGCGGTTCGTTGGGACGGAAGATTAACGGTAGAAAATCGAAAACAAGCTTTTGAGATTATACGCAATGTAGCCAAAAAAGGGAAAAAAGTAACCCAACTAAATGCGATGGAGAGTCTAGCAAAAATAGCTCATGGCGTTGGATTTAAAAATTTGTCTCGCTTAAAAAAGGCAGATTACAAATCGGAAACATTGGCATTAATTTTGTATACAAAGGCCAAGGCTTTAGCTGACTTGAGGCTCTTAGCTGGAAAAGTCACCCTTGATGAAAAAGAAGAACATAACGAAATTGAGCAAGAATTAAAAAGTATTTATGAAAAAGCAAATGATATTTCAAAGTGGATTAATGCTGTGCCACACCGAATCTATGCTTATTATTTATTATGGTGGTTAGGGCATCCTATGACTTTATGGCACCATCCACTGTTTCTCTCATTAAAAGCTGCTGAGCTAGCGGTGGAATTATATTTCTTGAGTAAGATTGTAAAAAGTATTATTGAAGCAATTCATTGTCCGGATAAGCCAGGATTTGAATTAGGTTTTGGTTACCCAGAATGGGCGACTGAGTTCACCGTAGAATGCTTTGACCTGTTAATGAATCAATTTCGCACTATTAATTTAAGTGATCCTGTTACCCAACTCGTTGAGCAAATTTCTCTTTTTCATTTAACTAGTTTAACTCAATTGATACTCAATTATAAAAATCTAACAGGTGATGAAATGGTGAAAATCTTAGTAGCAATTGAAACGAGGGAGCGTTGTTAACAGATTTAACTATATATGATAATTTTGCCGATACTGATATGAAGTCATTGGTAGGCTACCTAAGTATATCAAAGATACAGACAATAAGATTAGGTTGCTTGGATGAGTTTAGTATAGGAGGAACAGAACTCACCAATCAAGGTTTGCAATATCTTATAAATGTATTGCCTAATACACAAATTAACAAAATAATCCTTTGCTTTCCCAACGTGGATAACATTGGAATTATCCAATTAGCCAATCAGTTAAACACTACCAAAATTGATGGGTTTTTTTTATTGAGTGCAAACATTGACGATAATGCGGGTCAACTATTAGCTCAAGCTTTAGCTACTATGCCCATCCATCAGATAGAATTAAGTGGTTCTCAGGTCGGCGATAAGACCGTTCAGGCATTAACCAATATTGTAAAAAACAATCCCTTATTGACACAGTTGCGGATAAGTGGTGATTATATTACGGATGAAGGTGCAAAGTTCTTTGCACAAATGGTTCAAAATTCCTTTTTAAATACTATAGTGCTTATCAGCGCTAATATAACGGATCAAGGAGTCATGGCATTAACCAATAGTTTAAAAACTTTGCCTTTGCTCACCAACATTTTTGGAATTGGCAGCCAATGTGGAGAGCAAGGAATAATTGCTCTCGCGCAACAATTGAATCAAACCAATTTTTGGTGGCTTGAATTAATAGGAAATTCTTTTACACCTACTAGTATGCATGTATTTTCAACAGCTTTACCTTCTACGATGATTTCAGCGCTTCAATTACTTGAGCAGCAATTTGATAATGAAACGATGGCTCAACTAGCTCTCGGAATAAATTCTTCATTGTTAATTGATACCTTGATATTTGATAATAGCGAGTTTGGCGATTCTATCCTGATGTTGGCCTCAAGTATTCAAAAATTAAAAGCACTTCAACTTCGCTCATGTAACCTCACAAATGAGGACATCAGTGTCTTAGTACATTATTTACCAGGATCAGCAGTGGAACAGCTTTATTTACTAGAAAATAAAGGGCAGAATCCTCTGATTGGAACTTATCGGCGGAACTACGAGGGTGATTATCATTGTAATGAGCAAGAAGTTGGGCGCATGCTTTCAGATCGAGCTGAATCTCCTGCCGATAGTCGAATCCTTGAAAATTTTGGATTAAAAGATATTGATCTGCCCAGTTTGCATCAATATCGACAAAGATTAGGTTCGCTTAAATCCATACATCCTTGGTTAAGTGAAGATGATAAGGGATTATTAGTCAAGCTTGGCGGTTGGCGGCAAGATCGGTCAACTGGGCAAGAAGGATTGACGGTAGCGGGATTAGCCATGTTTGGCAGCGATGAAGCGATTCGAGAAGCAATCCCACATTATCACGTTGATTATCGCGAAAAGCTTTCTAATGATTTAAGCGTACGTTGGACTGATCGGTTAACGAGAGATGGCACATGGACAGCAAATTTATTTCAATTTTATCTTCGCGTCATTCAACGTTTGTCTACTGATTTGAAACTCCCATTTCAATTGAATTCTGAGCTTTTTCGTAAAGGTGAAACAGAGGTACATGAAGCGATTCGGGAAGCCTTGGTGAATGCCTTAATTCATGCGGATTATCAAGGAGTAGGTGGAATAGTGATTATTAAAAATAAGGATTATTTCGAATTTTCTAATCCTGGAACATTATTGGTTTCTTTGGATCAGTTACTACGAGGAAATGTAAGCGAATGCCGCAATAAAACATTGCAAACGATGTTCATGATGATTGGGGCTGCTGAAAAAGCAGGGTCTGGAATCGATAAAATTCGCCAGGGCTGGAATACTCAACATTGGCGTTCTCCTTTGGTGCGTGAAAGGATGCAACCAGATCGGGTATACTGGTACTTGCCGATGGTCAGTTTAATTCCTGAAGAATCTTTGAATCGACTCCAAAAGAAGTTCGGCGGTCAATTTCAGAGTTTTAATAAGTTGGAAGTACAAGCATTAGTTACAGCCGATGTAGAAGAGTATGTAGATAATGCGCGTATGCGACAGATAACCCATAGCCATTCAACTGATATTACGCGCATATTTCAAGGGCTAGTTGCCAAAGGCGTGCTCGCACAAGAAGGTCAGGCTCGTGGCAGCCGGTATCGGTTAGTTTCCGATATGACTGTAGTTTCTCCTGATGGGGAGTTCTCTCATAAGCCGCCGGAGTTCCTACATAAAGATGCTGACTTCCCACATAACATAGATAACTTCTTACATAAGGAAAATCAGTTCCTACATATCATTGCCGAACCTGCGCGAAAGAAAAGACGTCTGGCTCCGCAAGATATGGAGCAATTGATCTTAAAATTATGTGAAGATAGGTGGTTATCTAGGAAGCAATTAAGTGAATTGTTAAATAGAAATCCAGATAATTTGTCTCGTTTCCTGACGCCATTAGTAGATCGTGGTTTATTACTGATGAAATACCCTGAAAAGCCAAATCGCGTAGATCAAACTTACAAAAGTATGCAGGAGAATGTGATTGAGAACGGTTAAATGCTGTGTAGGAGTTTTGCAGGACACAACTAGGACTTACTAGACTCAACTAGGCTTTTTACTAACGGGCAACCTGAGTTGAGCTAAAATTAAACACTAAAAATTCGTTATTTTTCAGTAGGTTAATCAACAGTTTGATTTTTTGTTTCGTTAAGTTTAGGCTTTGTAATCAGCCGGTCGTCTGTTCGATTCAGATCGCTAGCTTAATCTTTTCAAGCACTTACACCATTTCTGCAAATCCTGAAAATTTTATGTAGAATATATGTAGAAGGATTGGATAACACATTATGGGTCTTTCGGGTCTTTCCCACTTCAGGGGCAGCTATCAAGCAGATAATGGGTTTAATTTTCAAATTTCTGATTACATTAGGAGTATTTATGAGCTTTGGATTAAATATTGATATTAGTGACCTAATTAACAAAATTACTATTACTAATCTTAAGTTGGTAATTTCTGGGGTAGTACTTTTTTTTCTCGGTCTTTTTTTTATATGGTCAGGTGTCAAGTTTGAAAACTTTAAACCTAACTCTTCTCCAATTGAGGTTGGTGGTAAAGGTGGGAGTGCCCCTGGTGCAGGAGGTGGTGGAGGAGGGTTCTTGGAAGTTCCGATTCAAAAGGTGGGGATGGAGGTAAAGGCGGAAATACGATCATTTTAAATGGCACAAATGGGGCAGCGCCTGGTGCGGGTGGTGGAGGAGCGGGAGCTTTAGGAGAAGGCGCCATAGGCGGTGGTGGAGGTGAGGGAGGTGAAATGGTTCAAGCTTCCATACCAACAGATAGTTTTGATTATATTCAATATGAAATTGGTAAGGGAGGAGAAAGTGGCAAGGATGGTGGTGACACAGTCCTAAAACTTATCAAAAGTGGCAAGGTGGTAAGAGTTATAACTGCTAAAGGTGGAAAAGCTGGGGCTCCTGGCAAAGTTGGTAATCTTTCAGAATTTGCAAAGCCGCCGCTTGTTGAAGAGGAAAAGTAAGGTTTTCCTTAACTAATTTTTATCATTTAGTTTGACGTATAATTTAGATGAGGCAATTTTAATTTTTGGTTAAAGTTTATGAACCCCAAGAGGACATTTGTAAAAAATCTTTTGCTAAAGATTTCTTCTAGCTTGGTGATACAGCTCCTAAAATGGTCTTGGCCTTTTCTTGTAACAATTTTGACCTTTATGGCAGGTTGGCTTCAAAAAGTTCCTTGGATATATACAATTACTTTAACCACTTTTGTGTTTGCTACAATGATGACGGGTATTTTACGCTTTGAAGAATTAAAATTCAGGCGAACATTAAGAGACAGATTAATACTTCGTGATGTAACTTTTGCCTTTGATTATTCTTATGACGATAATGGAAAACCCAAGAATATACTAGCGGCGCAAATAATTTTGCGTTTAGAAAATATATCTTTTTTTCCAATTTCATATACTGTAGATGAGATAAATTCTTCTATTGAGAGCCGAATTAATCAAAATCCTAAATATGATACACGAGGTGCAACTGTGCCACCTCAAAGTTTTAATCTTTTTAGAGATGCTGTAATTGATATGGGACAACATGGTTTAAAAGAGATACTCAATGGAAGAGTAAAACTAAAACTTAGATATGGTAAAAAAGGACGAGAAAAATATCCGTTAGCCAAGGACTTGAATTTATTTTCCAATCTAGACAAATCATCTGGTTCTTATTTACAAGTTTGGAGTCAAGATGCTCCTGATGAAATACGATAAATTCTGTGGATGTAAGTGTGTCGATGGCTATAGCGTAAAAACTTTTGATAAGCATATTTAGAAATTGAGAATCTTTCAGTCTTCCCATATTTACTTTGGCTATAAATAATCAAAGTGATGCGAACATCATCACTATATTACAAAAAAATGGTAAAAAAATCGGTTTTTTAAAAAAATTAGATAATGATACACAAAAAATCGCTGGATCATCATCATTTCGTCATCACTTTAGCAAAAATCGGCTGTTTGCTCTGCATGGCCATATTGAGATGTAAGGGGTTGAATGATTGAAATTTTTCGCGCAAGCGCTCACCGTGCGACGGGTGTGGTCGCTTAATCAAAAGAAGTAACGAAATCTGCATAATATCTCATATGATTCTCCATTTATTTTTTTCAGAAATTACATTTTTACAGAATTAAACTCAAATCTATTTATGAAAATATTTTGCAGTGATGAGCGTTTTCGTGAAAAAAATAGGAACAGACTTACCGACATCGATGCCTATTTTTTTTCGATTCGCGATAAGTTTTATTTTATTATTGCCATGGGTGATACGTAGTACTTCATTTCGATTTAAAGTGCATAATCCAGGGCGCTATGGAACTCGAATTTTATCAGCGCTCTTAGCTTTATTTTTAATGTTTTATGCATTGAAATTCATTCCTCTAGTGAACGCATTATTACTCAACAATACCGCGCCATTATTCGTTCCAATCATTGCTTATCTCTTAACGGGAGCCAAAACACCATATAAGGCAGGATTGGGTATCTTGATCGGTTTTGTTGGCATTGCACTGATTTTGCGACCCAGTCATCAAATTTTTTCGACCGCTTCTTGCATTGCTTTGGTTTCTGGTATTCTGGCAGCGTTAGCCATTGTCGAAATGCGCATCGTTAGTAAAACCAGCAGTGTGACCCAGATGTTGTTTTATTATTTTTTAGTGAGTACGATAGTGAGTGGTATCGTTGCTGCATGCCAATGGCAAACTCCCACCGCGCAGATCTGGTGGTGGCTTCTAGGCATTGGTGTGTTCGGCGCCATTTACCAAGTCTTCGCCACATTAGCCTACGTCACTGCGCCTGTGAGACTGATGTCCCCTTTGATGTTTTTTATGGTCATTTTCGGTGGCTTATTTGATTGGGTGTTATGGAATCATATTCCTGATACACTCACCATCATTGGCGCTGCCGTAATTATTATGGGATCCCTGATGACTATTTATTTCGGAAAGAATTTAATAAAAAAATAGCGCAAACAATGTTTCTTGATCTGAACCATCAGTAATGCCGGGCAAATAGTTTTAGAGATTTATATTCAAAGCAATTGAAAATAAAATGGTTGCAGATAATCCCAGTAAACTGCGAACAGCATGCAACTTACCCCAACGTATGATTAAAGGCCGGATTTCATTGTTGCTATCACCTGATTTCATTGCCATGAGTTTCTTATTAGTTGGCATAATGCAAAAAAGAGTGTATGGCCAATTGATCAGAATGGTGATGGCTGCCCAAATATAAAGTTGATGATGAGTCAGTATAGCAGCGACAATTCCTAAAATTCCGGCAATCGCTGCTAAAGAGGCCTGCATAGCAAAACCACGTTTATAACTGGGTTTCCATTGAAGCAGTAACGATTCATTGCTTAATTTCAAGCGTGCAGGTTGTTCGACGAGATTAATATAAATAGCAGCGCCCGTGAAAATAGCTGAAATGACCAAAGCAAGTTGAGCAAATAACATAGTGTGTTCCTCGAAAGTGATTACAATATTTTTTTGATATAATAACCTTTTTATGGATTTTTCCACAAGATGTTTGTGTATTATCAATACAAAGGTTAGCATTATGCAGTTTGATCAAATCATAGTCGTTAAAGAAACGCTCCACGATGAAAAGAGAGTTGCTTTAACGCCCAAAGCAGTTGCTCAATTAGTAGAAAAAGGGTATCGAGTATGGGTTGAAGAAAATGCTGGAATGAATGCCGGGTTCTCCAATGTTGCTTATCTCAGCGCAGGAGCAAAAATATTTTCACCCTCATCTGGGTTTCCTCCGAATAGCTTCATTGTCAGAGTACTTCGCCCCAGTAAAGAACGGGAATTAATGGAAAATAAACTGTTTCATAGTCATACTGCTATGCTAGGATTTTTATTTCCATTTATTGCGGACAATCATATTACCACATGGCAGCAATTAGGCATTACAACACTTTCGTTTGATTTATTTAAAAATATTTCTATTGATGATCCGAAAAATGCCCAAGCCGTTATGAGTCGTATTGCGGGCAGATTGGCTTTTCATGACGCTGTAAAACTTTATAAAGGGGAACAGCCACTGAATTTAATTGTGATTGGAGCAGGCGCTGCCGGCATTAGCGCCGCAAAAGAAGCCAAAAAATTTAATATACCAGTTTGTCTTTTGGGTAGAAAAGAAAGCGTTCAATCTGAATTAGAATCCGTTGGAATAACTTATCAGGTGATACCTCAGTCAACGAATGAAGTCAATTTTATTAGACCTTATCTCACCCAAGCGACTTTAGTGATTACTGCGGCAAGAACACCTGGGAAAAAAGCACCTTTATTAATCGATGAGAAAAGCCTTAAATATTTGCCTGAGAAAGCTGTTATCGTTGATCTTGCTGCCAGTAATGGTGGTAATGTTTCAGGAACGCACAGCGAACACACTATTATTGCTGCAAATAATGTATTGATTAGAAGCGTTTCAGGTTATCCTAAATTGGAACCGGCGAATTCAAGTGAAATATATGCGCAATGCGTTTATCGTCTGCTTACAGAAATGATGTCACCCGCAGGAGAAATTTCTTTTTACAATCAGTTTGTGCAGGAAATCTGGGTGACGCATAATAAACAGCGTCATGATGCATTGTATGCTCAATTTGAGCAACAAAAAGAATCCAGTTCTAGACTGCGATGCCGATTATGAGAGTTTCATGAGTTAGGAGGTATTATGAAAGATCTTATTCGTAAAGTGACGAGCGCCATTGACGCCAATGGACATTCCCGGTTTTTGGAAGATACTCAAGTTCCGGTGACTTTAACAAATGAAAACTATCCTGGTTTTGCGGTAACGGAATTATTTTATACGGAACAAAATCCGCAAAATTTAAGTGTGAGCCATACTATTCGTCCTTATGATCTTAACTTGCCGCCAGGTGCGTTTCGAATTTGTATTTGCCGCATTCCTCCGCTGGGCGAATTGCTCACTTATGCACGAAATAATAATCTTCCTATTTCGGCGAATGAAAAAGATTACATGATGCATAAAACGCTATCGGTCGATTATGCTTATATCTTAAGCGGCGACGTGATATTGCGTTTGGATAACGATGAAGAAAAATTATTAAAACCAGGAGACTTTGTAGTACAAAAGGGGGCAATGCATACCTGGAATAATTTTACTCAAGAACCTTGTGATCTCTTAGGCATTATGATTGGCGCAGATTCATTTAGTTAAGGAGTCAATATGCTTAAAAAAGTGGCGTTTACGATGTATCCGGTTCAAAACATGGAACGGGCGCGGCGATTTTACGAAAAAACTCTGGGATTAACTCCTGGATCAATTTCGGCAGGCGGAGCTTGGGTGGAATTCAATTTAAAATGGATTTATTTTCTACGCCAGTTTGTCAAATGGCGATTATCTTCGATTACGAAGGCAATGCACTCACTCTGCATCAAATAAAAGAAAAAGAGATTAACTTGTTAGACTGAGCATTCAAAAATGATGGATGCGGGCTTTCCGGTTTTAGAGTGAAGAGGTTCATAGATGTTATTCTGTTTAAATTTGTTTAGGTTAAATAGCCTAAACCAACTTTCAATCGTTCTGAAATACCAGGGGGCAGGTTTAGTAAATTCTTTGCTAAAACCAGCCCATGATCCAAGTCGCCATCCATCTTGATAAGATAAATCACCGCCAGCTATTACGGGATGGAGTGTTTGGATAATTAACTTACCATTTTCAGTTAATAAATTTTTAGCAGTAGCAATGACGGTTTCTGTTGATTCTTTTCCTAATAAAGAAAAATTACAAACGATACAATTAAATCGTCGCCCGAATGGATAGGTTGGTAAATTTTCATAAGCGCAGATATCAAATTGGGCATTCCCTTGTTGATTACCATAATCAATCAATGCAGGAACAATATCGATACCCAAAACCTGCGTGCCATTTTTTGCAATGGCTCTTGATAGCCAACCTTCACCACAACCGACATCCAACATACTTTGCGGTTTATGTTCTAATATTCGATGGATAATGGCTTGGTTGGTCACCAGGGTTCGACTTTCAATTTCTTCATTGGCAATAACTTTTATCCAGGCAGCAGCATTGCTGTACCAAGAATCAATAATTTCAGAATCTGATAAGGTTGTCATTGATCTTTCCTTATTTTATCTTTTAGTAGGTCGATGAAAATAAGTCCAATGACTTGGCTGTTGTCTTTGGCTATAACCGCATGGCGAGAGCCATTTGATTTATTAAATAATTCAATTTCTTTAGTGATGGCATTGAGACATAATTGATGACGATCAGCATATATCGGTAATTGTGTAAATGTTTGAACATAAAGCTTGCTTAATTCTTCAGCTAAACTTTTATCAATCAATGTGACAATTTCAGTGGTGATTGGCATTTACATCTCCATGGTAAGCGTTCAGGCGCTTTTCTATTGTAAATTAAAGTCAGTTAAAAAAATACTCTCTATTTTATAGATTATTTATGCGAGTCAAATTCCTGAATTAGTTTCTTGTTCTGCAGGGAGTGGTATAATAGTGAGATAATGATGCCTTCTTACCGGAATTTATTTTACTTTGGTTCAGGAGTAGAAAAAGTGGACTATACAGAACTTTTAAATCAGCTGCGTCAAGCGAGTCTGTTTGATTTATATCGCTTGTCTGCCGCTATTGATCGTGAATTGGAAAATCCGCAGCAGATTAACACCATTAAACAAAAACTGAGGTTAGGTATGGAGTTGTATTATTTTGATCGAGTTCAAAATCGTTCAATCAACGCCAGATTGATTGCGCTAAGACAAAAACAAGCGGTTGTTTTTGATCTTGAACAGAAAAAAGATTTTTTGATACCATATTACATGTTAAATATAGACAGAGTAGAAACAACGATTCATGAAAAAACCAGTACATTAACTTCAAATAATTTAAAAGTAGGCGATTGCGTTGGATTTAATAGTGATGGCCGGGATTTTGTCGGTATTGTTCAGCGACTCAACCAGAAGACGGCGACGGTACATACCAATGCAGGTCAAAAATGGCGTGTCAGCTATTCTTATCTGCATAGGGTTCATGATGCAGAGATCGTCAGGGAAAAATTATCACACATGATCTAATATTTTATGGCAGTTTCATTAAAAAAGAACATCATTATTCATTAGCTATTCAGTGGACAGGAAATATAGGATCAGGCACGGCGAAGTATTCTGCTTATGAGCGTAGCTTTGTCTGTCGCAGTGAAAATAAGCCAAATATTTTAGGCTCATCCGATCCAGATTTTCGAGGAGATAAAAAATGTTGGAATCCAGAAGAATTACTGGTGAGCTCTTTAGCCTCTTGTCACATGCTCTGGTATTTGCATTTATGTGCTGATACCCAGATTGTCATTGAGGCATACGAAGATTTTCCCACAGGTAAAATGGTGGAAAATTCTGATGGGTCTGGTTCATTTATGGAAGTAGTTTTACACCCTGTGATTAAACTGGCGGATCACACTCAGGCAGAGCGCGCCATAAAGTTGCATGATGTGGCACACGAAAAATGTTTTATCGCCAATTCAGTTAATTTTTCTGTTTTAATCGAACCATCAGTAATGCTGGCATAACCTTTTTCAATTTAGGAAAGTTTCGTAATATGAAACAGCTAATTCCCGTCAACTCATTATGTTGTTATAATTTTGCTTTAAAGAATGATTCTTGAGTTTCAGGGGCAGGTGATGAGTTTAACCGGTTCTTTAAATCTAAAGCTATTAACTCGTGACAAAAATCTTCAAGTAAAGGGCAGGGAATATTTTTGCTTTTTGCAGCTTTTAATGGTTCCATATAGATGGCTCCAATTTCTAAAGGCTTTTTATCCTCATAATCACGAACCATGCTGGATTTAAAATCGGGTAGATTTTGCGTGACGTGTATTAAATTTTCGAAATATTCTTTAGGGATTTTTTTATGATATGCTTCAGCGATCGCGATAATTTCTGTTGCTAACTTTCTAAGTAATGGAGCATAGTTCTTTGCGATTTTATCGGCAGTTTGGCCTTTAGTAATACATAATCCATTAAATGGGATATTCCATAACAGTTTTTCCCATCGTAACTGTAAATAATCGTTATGGACTTCTATTGGAATTTTAGCTCGTGTGAAATCGGTCACAATGTTCTGAATCATTTTATCCGTCAAAGAAGCATTATGATTATAATAAACCGCAAGTTTTACTATTCCTAGATTATTCAATTGGATGACGAAAGGGTTAATTCTAACCGCGCCAATCGTCGTAATTGCGGATAAAATTGAGTGATTTTTTGTTACTGCAGCAATATCTTTCTCACTGCCCAATCCATTTTGCATGGTCATGATAATACTATCTTTCTTTAATAATGGGGTTAACAATTTTTTAAGATGAATATTTTGAGTTGTTTTTAAAGCAACAATGATGATGTCGCAAGGTGGCATATCCTTGATATCAGAATAAGCTTTAATGGATTGATATAAAGTATCGCCATTTTTCTCTCGGATGGTTAAACCATGTTTCATAATCTGATGATACGTGGTGGGAAAAAGAATATGGACATCGCATCCTGATTGACTTAGTGGGCCTCCACAAGAACAGCCGACAGCGCCACCACTAATAATTGCGTAACAACGTGGTTTTGGAAAATTAAATATTTTCATTTAGTGGATTACCTAATTTGCATAAATAGAAAGAGCGATGAATAAACCAATCGTGGGCGCTTGGGGATAGTGTTGATTTAGAATTTTTTGCATTACCTTAAAATGAGTTCCTTTTGTTAAGACATCATCATATTCGGGATGGTTGCTGGGCTTTGAAGGCGGCACAGGCACGAAGATAAAATTTTCATAAACCCGATCAGGTATTATTTGCATAAACTCATCCGCAATTTGCTCAATAGCCGCTTTTTTATGGGTTAATCGATGTTTTTCTTGAGGTGAGATTTTGAAATTTTTGATTAATCGGTTAGTTTCGCTGAAATTATAATTTTCTTTGGGAGTGTAAGTTTGCCAGTAACGACATTGATCCGTGGTATTTAGGTCGATCCGTTTGAGTAACTCTAATTCGTCAAGTTTAATGAGAGTGAGTGGTTCCATCTTTCATGACCTGTCGAATTTCTTGATAGTCCGACACTCGAATAGCTCCCTGAGAAAGAAATTCTTGAGGCCAGGTTAATGTTTTATTTTGAAAGCAACTATCCAAAATAAATAGTCGTCGTCCTTGTTTTACAGCAGCTGTGGCCTGAATTAAAGCACCCGAGGTTTCTCCTGCTTCCACAATGATGGTAGCCAGAGTTAAAGCTGACATTGTTTTATTTCTTTCAGGAAAGAAAAAACGATTTTGCTGATAATTTTGTTGCTGATAGCGTAATAAAGGCACTTGACTAATGAGCAAATGGTCAGCAGCAATTTTATTTTGCAGTACGCGATTTTCAGGAGGATAACAATCCAATATAGAAGTGCCAATCACAGCGATAGTCTTTCCGTCAAAAGTGATGGCTGCTTCATGTGCTACCGTATCAATGCCTCTGGCTAGTCCAGAGACGATGGTAAAATTATCGTTAACCAATTCTTTGACTAATTTTCGAGTTCGTTGTATTCCTTGCTCAGTAGGATTACGTGTTCCTACCACCGCAATAGAAGGTGAACAAATCAAATCCCATGCTCCCTGATAGTAAAGAAGCGGTACAGGGTATTTGGCATCGAGAAGCTTAGAGGGGTAATCGGCCTCTCCGATAAATTGGATGTTAAATGAAGAAGCGGCTTTCTGAACTAACTGAATGAGTAACTGTTCGTATTCATCCACAATAGTGGAGTTTAGAATAGAAGAAGGGTGTGAGAAATGCTCCTTCAGTAATTTTTCGGCTATGGTCTTCACCGTTGCTTTCGGTTCCGACCAGAGTGCTTCATAGGCAGCAGCCTCTCTCAAGGGGGAGAGCGCATAGTCAAATTCAGTAACGGTTTGATTGTGCATAATATGAACTTCAAAGGTAAACTCCAATGTTTTTATCTTACTGTATTAGCTAGGAGGAGTAAATTAGAGAACCTTACAGAAATGATTCTTATTTTGATCAGACGTGCTGACTAAAGGTCAGGTGGTCTTTTAAAAATCTCTTAAAAAGGATAGAATTACTCAAAAATTCCGTGCCGGAATTTTGCCGGAATCTAGGGGGTCACAAGGGGTCTCACAATTTCGGAAATCTGGCTAAAATTTAATCAAGTAGTGAAGGGCGTCCGAGTTAATAAAATACTTATAAAACAACTAGTTAGCTATAAACGCCTGTGAGCTGGTTTTGATCAAACTCGACAGCGGCATGGTTTGTAATCAGCCGGTCGTCTGTTCGATTCAGATCGCCAGATTCAATAAAATCAAAGTAGTTGCAAGAAATGTCAAAAACCTAAAATTTTTCATGTAGAAGCTATGTAGAAACTTCGAGGTGTTGGTTTTTAACAGATTTCACTATTTGATGATTTTTTTAATTTGAAGCCAAGATCGAGTGAAATTATGTCACAGCCTCACGTCGTTATGATTGCCGGACCCAATGGCGCTGGCAAGACCAGTGCGGCGATGACGTTATTGCCGGATTACCTTAACATCCGGGAATTTGTAAACGCTGATGAAATTGCCCGCGGCTTATCCCCTTTGAATCAAAATGCCGCTGCTGCGGCGGCGGGTCGCATCATGAAAGAGCGTATTGATCATTTGATCGAGACCCGCCAAAACTTTGCATTTGAAACCACTGCTGCCGGTACCACACGCCGCCTGACAATGAAAAAATGTCGAGAGGCCGGATACGCGACCAGTATTGTATTTCTTTACCTTTCATCACCCGCTTTAGCGATTGAACGAGTAAATGGTCAGAGTTCGCAAGGTGGACATGATATACCCGAACAGCAAATCATTAATCGCTTTTTCGGAGGGATTAAAAATTTGTTTACGATTTATGACAATAGTCTTGCCGAGCCTTCTTTAATCGCCAAGAAATTGTCTATTGCCCCTGATTGGGTAGTGCATGATTCAGCAATCTGGCAAAAAATACAGGAAACTAAACATGAAAAATAATCTTGTGGCCTCATTAGATGAAGTCATTGATTCCGCGCTCCATGCTGCATTTTTACGGGCAGCGGAGCGCGCCAAGCAAACATGCACCTATTTAGTGATAGAGCGAAAAGGTAAAATTGAACGTATTCCTTATGAAGAAATCGATTACTTTATTGCTCAAAATAAAATACAGACTTCCAGATAGAAAGTTTTTTTGCTTCTCTTGTCCTACTTGGCCGAGTTGTCTGTGAGAGCTTTATTCACCTATTTAGAATTGGGTTTGATTTTGTAATCAGTAGGAACGCCGTTACTTGAGTGTTCCACGCTTGAGGTGTTACCTGAATCTGGGTACTGATCCGCTCTTTCAGTGCGGGTACATGTGAGATCACGCCGATTAACTTGCCATCCTGCCGAAGGTTTGCAAGAGTTTCGAGTGCGGTCTCAAGCGCTTCCTCATCCAGTGTGCCAAAGCCTTCATCGAGGAAGAGTGAATCAACCCGGACGTTTTTACTGGCCATACTGGATAGGCCAAGTGCCAGAGATAGGCTAACGATGAAGCTTTCTCCGCACCAGTACGGGCCTGCCAACTACCCAACGAATTGGCAAGGCTGACACCGAATATTGCACTTTCGTTTTCAGATTTGGTTTTAAATTTAGTTAATTTTATCCAAAGTTCAAATTTAAGGATCAATTCAAATTATTTCTTTCCACGGCTCCCTTGGCGCAAATTGAATCCCCCAGATGGTTCTGTTTCTAAATTCCGACTACTATCAGTAGTGGGATTAAGTACTGGACTACTACTCCAGGCTGAACTACTCCTAACTGAACTACTACTGGTTGAACTACTACTGGCTGAACTACTATTATTCCAAAAACTTAGCTTATTAGGAGATGAAGCTCGCTCTGGCTGCGCTGGTTTGTTAAGGTTTTTATCATCGCTCATTAAATTAACTGATGTTTTAGAAATTTTTTGTTCATGATAAAGATGCACTGCCTCTCTGGTATCTTTTACTTGACTTTTCACATACTCATAAATCAAATCCAAATTATTCTGGGCTTCTACATCATCTTGAGTCATCCCCAAACACTGAAGACGCACTGCCTCTTTGTTATTTTTTATTACGCCTATCCCAAACTCATAAAATGAACTCAAAGCAGTTTGGGCTTTCGCATTACCTTTATCCGCCGCCCAAAGATAAAGCCGCTCTGCCCATTTGGAATCTTTTTTTATGCCCTTCCCATTCATATAACAGTTGGCCAAATTAGTTGCGGCTTCCACATCACCTTGGTTCGTCGCCATTTGATAATAACGCACCGCCTCTTTGGCATCTTGTTCTACGCCTACCCCTTTCTCATAACATTTACCCATTATATCTTGGGCTCGCGCATTATTATGATTTCTCGCCAAATCTTCACAAAGAAGGACTGCTTCTGTAAGACGCATTTCTTCATCAGAATTTCTTTTTTTGCCGATCCCATTCATATAAAAGCTGGTCAACTTAATTTGGGCCATCACATTATCTTGATCCGCCGCCAAACGATAATAACGCAGTGCTTCATTAGCATCTTTTTTTACGCCTACCCCTTTCTCATAACACAAAGCCAAAATAAATTGGTCTTTCGCATTACCTTGCTCCGCCGCCAAACGATAATCACGCACTGCCTCTGCGACAAGTTTTTCTACTCTCAGATTAGGCTCAAAAGTAAAATACGAATGAATTTCGGCTTTCGCATAAACTTCATCCGCCGTCAAACCATAAAAACGCAAAGCCAAATGAGCTTGGGTTTTTAAACATTGTTTCGCCGCCAAATGATAAAGACGCCATGCCTCTTCGTAATTTTTTTCTACGCCCACCCCTTGCTCATAACACAAACCCAAATGCATTTGGGCTTCTGCATTACCTTGATTCGCCGCCGTTTGATAAAGCTTCACTGCTTCTCTAACATCTTTTTTTATGCCTACCCCTTGCTCATAACATAAACCCAAATGAGTTTGGGCTTTCGCATTACCTTGATCCGCCGCCAAATGATAAAGACGCAGTGCTTCTTTAACATCTTTTTCTACGCCGTTCCCAAACCAATAACGGCTGGCCAAATTAATTTGGGCTATCACATTACCTTTATTCACTAGTTGTCTTAGGGCTTCCGTATCTCCTTGGTTTGCCGCCAAATCATAATAATGCGCTGCCTTTTTGAAATTTTTTTCTACACCTTCTCCTTTCTCATAACATAAACCCAAATAAATTTGGGCTTGCGGATAACCTTGATCCGCCGCCAAACAATAATAATGCACTGCCTTTTGGGTATCTTTTTCTAGGTCTAGCTGCCCTTTCTCATAACATAAACCCAAATAACTTTGGGCTTCCGCATCACCTTGACTCGCTGCCAAATCATAAAAACGTAATGCCTCTTTGACAGACTCTATTAGCGATAAGTCGCCTGAACCTCTCTCATATAAACAAGCCAATTTATATTGGGCTTTCGCATGACCTTGAGTCGCCGCCAAATAATAAAGACGCGCTGCGAGGCCATAAATTTCTCCATCATCTGGTGCTGTTCGCGATACCCCTGATGTCTCACCTCGGTCATAAAACGAAGCCAAATTATATTGGGCTTCCGCATACCCTTGAGCCGCCGCCAAATTATAAAGATATTCTGCCTCTTTGAAATTTTTTTCTACAACTACTCCTTCCTCATAATACAAAGCCAAATTATTTTGGGCTGCCGCATTACCTTGATCTGCCGCCAAATGATAAAGACACACTGCCTCTTTGGCATCTTGTTCTACGCCTACCCCGCGCTCATAACACATACCCAAATGAGCTTGGCCTCCCGCATTACCTTGATCCGCCGCCAAACGATAAAGACGCACTGCTTCTTTAACATCTTTTTCTACGCCTTCACCTTTCTCATAACACATACCCAAATGAGTTTTGGCTTCCGCATTACCTTGATCCGCCGCCAAACGATAAAGATGCACTGCTTCTTTAATATCTTTTTCTACGCCTTTACCTTTCTCATAACACATACCCAAATGAATTTGGGCTTCCGCATGACCATGATCCGCCGCCCATTGATAATAACGCGCTGCACTTTTGGCACTTTTTTCTCCAAATGTCCCCTTCTCATAACACAAAGCCAAATAATATTGGGCTTTTGCCGAATCGCGAGCCGCCGCCAAATGATAATAACTCGCTGCTTTTTTAAAATCTTGTTCTATACCTACCCCTTGCTCATAACAGAAAGCCAAATTATTCATGGCTTCCGCATTTCCTTGTTTCGCCGCCAAATCATAAAGACGCACTGCTTCTTTGAGATCTTTTTCTATGCCGCTCCCACACTGATAACACATACCCAAATGATTTTGGGCTTCCGCATTACCTTGATCCGCCGCCAAACGATAATGACGCACTGCCTCTTTGGCATCTTTTTTTACGCCTAGCCCTTCCTCATAACACATACCCAAACGATTTTGGGCTCCCGCATTACCTTGATTCGCCGCCAAACGATAATAATTCACTGCCTTTTTGACATTTTTTTCTACATATTGCCCCTTCTCATAACACCAAGCCAAATAATATCGGGCTTTTGCCGAACCGTGACCCGCCGCCAAATGATAAAAAGTCGTTGCTTTTTTAAAATCTTGTTCTATACCTACCCCTTGCTCATAACAGAAAGCCAAATTATTCATGGCTTCCTCATTTTCTTGATCCACCGCCAAACGATAAAGACGCACTGCCTCTTTGGCATCTTGTTCTACGCCTTCCCCTTTCTCATAACACATACCCAAACGATTTTGGGCTTCCGCATCACCTTGATCCGCCGCCAAACGATAAAGCCGCGCTGCCTCTTCGGCATCTTGTTCTACGCCTTCCCCTTTCTCATAACACATACCCAAACGATTTTGGGCTTCCGCATCACCTTGATCCGCCGCCAAACGATAAAGATGCACTGCCTCTTTGGCATCTTGTTCTACGCCTTCCCCTTTCTCATAACACATACCCAAATTATTTTGGGCTCCCGCATTACCTTGATCCGCCGCCAAACGATAAAGCCGCGCTGCCTCTTTGGCATCTGGTTCTACGCCTATCCCTTTCTCATAACACATACCCAAATTATTTTGGGCTCCCGCATTACCTTGATCCACCGCCAAACGATAAAGCCGCACTGCCTCTTTGTCATTTAGTTCTACGCCTACCCTTTTCTCATAACACATACCCAAACGATTTTGGGCTTCCGCATCATCTTGATTCGCCGCCAAACGATAAAGCCGCGCTGCCTCTTTGGCATCTGGTTCTACGCCTACCCCGCGCTCATAACACATACCCAAATGATTTTGGGCTCCCGCATCATCTTGATTCGCCGCCAAACGATAAAGCCGCGCTGCCTCTTTGGCATCTGGTTCTACGCCTACCCCGCGCTCATAACACATACCCAAATGATTTTGGGCTTCCGCATCATCTTGGTCCGCCGCCAAACGATAAAGCCGCACTGCCTCTTTGGCATCTGGTTCTACGCCTACCCCGCGCTCATAACACATACCCAAATGATTTTGGGCTTCCGTATTACCTCGATCCGCCGCCAAACGATAAAGACATACTGCCTCTTTGGCATCTTGTTCTACACCTATCCCATACTCATGACACTCACCCAGTCTATTTAGGGCTTTCGCATTACCTTGATCCGCCGCCAGTCGATAACAACGCACTGCCTCTTTGACATCTTGTTCTACGCCTTCCCCTTTTTCATAACGCAAAGCCAAATCAAATTGGGCTTCCGCATCATTACCTTGATCCGCCGCTAAACGATAAAGCCGCGCTGCCTCTTGGGCATCTTGTTCTACGCCTTTCCCTTGCTCATAACACATACCCAAACGTTTTTGGGCTTCCGCATTACCTTGATTCGCCGCCAAACGATAAAGCCGCGCAGCCTCTTTGGCATCTTGTTCTACGCCTTCCCCTTTCTCATAACAAAGACCCAAATTATACTGAGCTTCCGCATAATTTTGAGCCACTGCCAAACGATAAAAATCCACTGCCTTTTTGGCATTTTTTTCTACGTCTATCCCATTCTTATAACATAAACCCAAATGAGTTTGGGCTTTCGCACTACCTTTAGCCGACGCGAAACGATAATAACCCACTGCCATTTTGAAATCTTTTTTTACGCCTACCCCTCGCTCATAACATAAACCTAAATGAGTTTTGGCTTCCGCATTACCTCGATTCTCCGCCAAACGATAAAGACGCAATGCTTTTTTAACATCTTTTTTTACGCCTATCCCTCGCTCATAACATAAACCCAAATGAGTTTTGGCTTTCGCATTACCTTGAGCCTCCGCCAAACGATAAAGACGCAATGCTTTTTTAACATCTTTTTCTACGCCTACCCCTTGCTCATAACATAAACCCAAATGAATGTGGGCTTTCGTATTACCTTTAGCCGCCGCCAAACGATAAAGACGCACTGCCTCTTTGGCATCTTGTTCTATGCCTTCCCCGCGCTCATAACACATACCCAAATGATTTTGGGCTCCCGCATTACCTCGATCCGCCGCCATTTGATAATAACGCACTGCCTCTTTGATATCTTGTTCTACGCCTAGCCCTTTCTTATAACTGTTGGCCAAATTAACTAGGACTTTCAGATAATATCGATCTGACCAATAACCAAGACGCGCTGCTTCTTTGAGATCTTTTTCTACGCCTAGCCCTTTCTCATAACACAAAGACAAACTATATCGGCCTTTCGCATTTTTTTGATCCGCCGCCATTCGATAATAACGCACTGCCTCTTTGAAATCTTTTTCTACACCTTCCCCTTTCTCATAACACATACCCAAACGATTTTGGGCTTCCGCATTACCTTGATTCGCCGCCAAACGATAAAGACGCACTGCCTCTTTAGCATCTTTTTCTACGCCTACCCCTTCGCCATAACACCAAGCCAAATGATATTGGGCTTCCACATTACCTTGATCCGCCACCAAACGATAAAGACGCACTGCCTCTTTGTCATCTTTTTCTACGCCTTCCCCTTCGCCATAACACCAAGCCAAATGATATTGGGCTTTCGCATAACCTTGATCCGCCGCCAAACGATAAAGCCGCACTGCCTCTTTGTCATCTTTTTCTACGCCTTCCCCTTCGCCATAACACCAAGCCAAATGATATTGGGCTTTCGCATAACCTTGATCCGCCGCCAAACGATAAAGCCGCACTGCCTCTTTGTCATCTTTTTCTACGCCTAGCCCTTTCTCATAACACCAAGCCAAATAATATTGGGCTTTCGCATAACCTTGATCCGCCGCCAAACGATAAACCTGCGCCAAACGATATTGGGCTTTCGCAACACCTTGATCCGCCGCCAAACAATAAAGACGCATTGCCTTTTTGTCATCTTGTTCTACGCCTAGCCCTCCCTCATAACACACAGCCAAATGATATTGGGCTTCCGCATAACCTTGATCCGCCGCCAAATGATAAAGCCGCACTGCCTCTTTGGTATTTTGTTCTACGCCTTTCTCTTCCTCATAACACAAAGCCAAATGATATTGGGCTCCCGCAACACCTTGATCCGCTGCCAGTCGATAATAACGCACTGCCTCTTTGACATCTTTTTCTACGCCTTTCCCTTCGTCATAACGCAAACCCAAATAAAATTGGGCTTTCGCATCACCTTGATCCGCCAACAGTCGATAATAATGCACTGCCTCTTTGGCATCTTGTTCTATGTCTAGCCCTTTCTCATAACGCAAAGCCAAATGATATTGGGCTTCCGCATGACCTTGATCCGCCGCTAAACGATAAAACCACGCTGCTTCTTTGGCATCTTTTTTTACGCCTAGCCCTTTCTCATAACACAAAGCCAAATGATATTGGGCTTTCGCATCACCCTGATCCGCCGCCATTTGATAATAATGCACTGCCAATTTGGCATTTTTTTCTACGCCTATACCTTCTTTATGACAGAAAGCCAAATAATATTGGGCTTGTACCGAACCATGAGCCGCCGCTAAACGATAATAACGCACTGCCAATTTGGCATTTGGTTCTACGCCTACACCTTTTTCATGACAGAAAGCTAATTTGTTCAGGGCTTCCGCATTTTCTTGTTTCGCCGCCAAACGATAAAGACGCACTGCTTCTTTGAGATCTTTTTCTACGCCGATCCCATATTGATAACAACTACCCAAATTATTCTGGGCCCCCGCATTTTTTTGTTTCGCCGCCAAACTATAAAGACGCGCTGCTTCTTTGAGATCTTTTTCTACACCGATCCCATATTGATAACAACTACCCAAATTATTCCGGGCTCTCGCATTTTTTTGTTTCGACGCCAAATGATAAAGACGCACTGCTTCTTTGAGATCTTTTTCTACGCCGATCCCATATTGATAACAACTACCCAAATTATTCCGGGCTCCCGCATTTTTTTGATCCGCCGCCAAACGATAAAGGCGCACTGCTTCTTTGAGATCTTTTTCTACGCCTTCCCCTTGCTCATAACACAAAGCCAACTCATATTGGGCTTTCGCATCACCTTGATCCGCTGCAATTCGATAATCACGCACTGCCTCTTTGGCATTTTTTTCTACGCCTACCCCTTGCTTATAACACCAAGCCAAATGAGTTTGGGCTTCCGCATTACCTTTAGCCGCCGCCAAACGATAAAGACGCGCTGCTTCTTTGAGATCTTTTTCTACGCCGTTCCCATTCTTATAACAGTTGGCCAAATGAATTTGGGTTTCCGCATTACCATTAGCCGCTGCCAAACGATAATAATACACTGCCTCTTTAACATTTTTTGTTATGCCTACCCCTTGCTCATAACATAAACCCAAATGAGTTTGGGCTTCCGCATCATCTTGTTCCGCCGCCAAACGATAAAGACGCGCTGCCTCTTTAACATCTTTTGTTACGCTTACCCCTTGCTCATAACATAAACCCAAATGAGTTTGGGCTTCCGCATCACCTTGATCCGCCGCCAAACGATAAAGACGCACTGCTTCTATATAAAGCTCCATTGCTTTTGTATCATCTTTTTTTACGCCTCTCCCATTCTTATAACAGTGGGCCAAATTAACTAGGGCTTTCGGATAATCTTTAGCCGCCGCCAAATGATAAAGACGCACTGCCTCTTTGGCATCTTGTTCTACGCCTAGCCCTTCCTCATAACACACAGCCAAATGATATTGGGTTTTCGTATTACCTTGATCTGCCGCCATTTGATAATAATGCACTGCCTCTTTAACATCTTTTTCTATGCCGCTCCCATTCTCATAACACTGACCCAAAAAAAATAGATCTTTCGAAGTCGCTTGCTTTTGTTGTATCTTCAAAAGACGAGCATTTACTACTTTTTTTCTGAAATGTTCTTTTGATGTGTGCATTTTTACTCCTCAATTATCTAATTTTAAATTATGAACCCTGATTTCTATGTCTACATTCAAATTTTAGATTAATCATACAAAAATCCGGCGAATTTATCAACAGACCCTCATAGATTAGTATAACAAGGCATATGATGGCTATCCGAATGAACTGGAGGTGAGAGAATTTAAAGTAAGTGGAAAATTAATGGTAAAATAATGTCTCAAATGAGGGAACGTTAATGTTATTGAAAGCTTCCTGCCATTGCCAGGTGGTCAAATTTGAAGTTGAGTCTCATACTCCTTATCCATTTTTACGCTGTTTTTGTTCTATTTGTCGTAAAACAGCAGGGGAGGGGGATTTGCAATCAATATCATGTATGTTCAAACAATGCCAGAACTTGAAAGAATTTTACATGGACTTGTGAATTGCAGTAATCTATTAGGGTCTGTTGATAAATTCGCCGGATTGCCGTAAAATTAATCTACAATTTGAATGTAGACATAGAAATCAGGGTTCATAATTAAAATTAGATAGGTAAAATTAGATAATTGGGGGGGTAAAAATACAAATATCAACAGAAACTTCATCTGATTCCGGCAAATTGGAAGTGAATAAACGTCTTTTGAAGATAAAACAAAAGCAATCGATTATTATTGTTCGGCGGCAAATCAAAAATATCAGTTTGCCCTAGACGATTTGGCTAGCTTATCGTTTTTCCTTATCATGCACAAAAAATTTCTAAATCAGTTAATTTAATGAGCGATGATAAAAACTTTTTAAATTGATCCTTAAATTTGAACTTTGGACAAAATTAACTAAATTTAAAACCATTTATGCAAGCAGATTCCTCAGAAACTGACTACACGTCGTAGTGCAGGATGCCACTTCCGTGCTAACCCAACATCTCACCATCTTGGGGTGCAAAGGCATCATGCGGGTAGCGACAGATGTATTGCATATTATCGTGGGATCGGATGCTCCACGTTATACTAATCTATGAGGGTCTGTTGATAAATTCGCCAGTCGTCGTAAAATTAATCGATAATTTGAATGTAGACATAGAAATCAGGGTTCATAATTTAAAATTAGATATTTGGGGGGTAAAAATGCACACATCAAGAGGAAATTTCAGAAAAAAAGTAGTAAATGCTCGTCTTTTGAAGATACAACAAAAGCAAGCGACTTCGAAAGATCTATTTTTTTTGGGTCAGTGTTATGAGAATGGGAGCGGCGTAGAAAAAGATGTTAAAGAGGCAGTGCGTTATTATCGAATGGCGGCGGATCAAGGTGATGCGAAAGCCCAAACTCATTTGGGTTTATGTTATGAGCAAGGGATAGGCATAACAAAAGATGTTAAAGAGGCAGTGAACTATTATCGTTTGGCGGAGGCTAAAAATTATCCGAAAGCCCTAGTTAATTTGGCCAACTGTTATAAGAATGGGAGGGGCGTAAAAAAAGATGATACAAAAGCAATGGAGCTTTATATAGAAGCAGTGCGTCTTTATTTTTTGCCGGCGGATCAAGGTGATGCGGAAGCCCAAACTCATTTGGGTTTATGTTATGAGCAAGGGGTAAGCATAAAAAAAGATGTTAAAGAGGCAGCACGTCTTTATCATTTGGCGGCGGAACAAGATGATGCGGAAGCCCAAACTCATTTGGGTTTATGTTATGAGCAAGGGGTAGGCATAACAAAAGATTTCAAAGAGGCAGTGTATTATTATCGTTTGGCAGCGGCTAATGGTAATGCGAAAGCCCAAACTAATTTGGCCAACTGTTATAAGAATGGGAACGGCGTAGAAAAAGATGTTAAAGAAGCAGCGCGTCTTTATCGTTTGGCGGCGGCTAAAGGTAATGCGGAAGCCCAAACTAATTTGCCTTTTTATAAGCAAAGGGTAGGCGTAGAAAAAAATGCTAAAGAGGCAGTGCGTGATTATCGAATTGCGGCGGATCAAGGTGATGCGAAAGCCCAATATCATTTGGCTTTGTGTTATGAGCAAGGGGAAGGCGTAGAAAAAGATCTCAAAGAAGCAGTGCGTCTTTATAGTTTGGCGGCGGATCAAAAAAATGCGAGAGCCCGGAATAATTTGGGTAGTTGTTATCAATATGGGATCGGCGTAGAAAAAGATCTCAAAGAAGCAGTGCGTCTTTATCGTTTGGCGGCGGAACAAAAAAATGCGGAAGCCCTGAATAATTTGGGTAGTTGTTATCAGGATGGGACCGGCGTAGAAAAAGATACCGAAGAGGCAGTGCGTCTTTATCGTTTGGCGGCGAAACAAGAAAATGCGGAAGCCTTGAATAAATTGGCTTTCTGTCATGAAAAAGGTGTAGGCGTAGAACCAGATGCCAAATTGGCAGTGCGTTATTATCGTTTAGCGGCGGCTCATGGTTCGGTACAAGCCCAATATTATTTGGCTTTCTGTCATAAAGAAGGTATAGGCGTAGAAAAAAATGCCAAATTGGCAGTGCATTATTATCAAATGGCGGCGGATCAAGATGATGCGAAAGCCCAATATCATTTGGCTTTGTGTTATGAGAAAGGGCTAGGCGTAGAACAAGATGCCAAAGAGGCAGCGTGGTTTTATCGTTTAGCGGCGGATCAAGGTCATGCGGAAGCCCAATATCATTTGGCTTTGTGTTATGACGAAGGGGGAGGCGTAGAAAAAGATGTCAAAGAGGCAGTGCGTTATTATCGACTGACAGCGGATCAAGGTGTTGCGAAAGCCCAATATAATTTGGCTTTGTGTTATGAGCAAGGGCTAGGCGTAGAACAAGATGCCAAAGAGGCAGTGCATTATTATCGACTGTCGGCGGATCAAGGTGTTGCGAGAGCCCAATATAATTTGGCTTTGTGTTATGAGCAAGGGCTAGGCGTAGAACAAGATGCCAAAGAGGCAGTGCGTTATTATCGACTGGCGGCGGATCAAGGTGATGTGAAAGCCCGATATAATTTGGCTTTGTGTTATAAGGAAGGGGAAGGCGTAGAAAAAGATGTTAAAGAAGCAGTGCGTTATTATCGACTGGCGGCGGATCAAGGTGATGCGAAAGCCCGATATAATTTGGCTTTGTGTTATGAGGAAGGGGAAGGCGTAGAAAAAGATGTTAAAGAAGCAGTGTGTTATTATCGACTGGCGGCGGATCTAGGTGATGCGGGAGCCATGAATAATTTGGGTATATGTTATCAGTATGGGACCGGCGTAGGACAAGATGCCAAAAAGGCAGCGCGTCTTTATCATTTGGCAGCGGATCAAAAAAATGCGGAAGCCCTGAATAATTTGGGTTTATGTTATGAGCAAGGGGTAGGCGTAGAAAAAAATGTCAAAGAGGCAGTGCGTTATTATCGAATGGCGGTGGATCAAGGTGATGCGGAAGCCCAAACTCATTTGGGTTTATGTTATGAGCAAGGGGTAGGTGTAGAAAAAGATGTCAAAGAGGCAGTGCGTTATTATCGACTGGCGGTGGATCAAGGTGATGCGGAAGCCCAAACTCATTTGGGTTTATGTTATGAGCAAGGGATAGGTGTAGAAAAAGATGTCAAAGAGGCAGTGCGTTATTATCGAATGGCGGTGGATCAAGATGATGCGGAAGCCCAAACTCATTTGGGTTTATGTTATGAGCAAGGGGTAGGTGTAGAAAAAGATGTCAAAGAGGCAGTGCGTTATTATCGAATGGCGGCGGTTCAAGGTGATGCGGAAGCCCAAACTCATTTGGGTTTATGTTATGAGCAAGGGGTAGGTGTAGAAAAAGATGTCAAAGAGGCAGTGCGTTATTATCGAATGGCGGCGGTTCAAGGTGATGCGGAAGCCCAAACTCATTTGGGTTTATGTTATGAGCAAGGGGTAGGTGTAGAAAAAGATGTCAAAGAGGCAGTGCGTTATTATCGAATGGCGGCGGCTCAAGGTAATTTGGGAGCCCAAAATCGTTTGGTTAGGTGTTATAAGGAAGAGCTAGGCGTAGAAAGAGATTTCAAAGAAGCAGCGAATCTTGGTGATTGGTCAAAACAAGAGTATCTGAAAGCCCAAATTCATTTGGGTTTATGTTATAAGCAAGGGGTAGGCGTAGAAAAAGATGTTAAAGAAGCAGTGCGTTTTTATCGTTTGGCGGCGGATCAAGGTGATGCGGAAGCCCAAACTCATTTGGGTTTATGTTATGAGCAAGGGGTAGGCGTAGAAAAAGATGTTAAAGAAGCAGTGCGTTTTTATCGTTTGGCGGCGGCTCAAGGTAATGTGAAAGCCCACATTCATTTGGGTTTATGTTATGAGCAAGGGGTAGGCGTAGAAAAAGATTTCAAAATGGCAGTGGGTTATTATCGCTTCGCGGCGGCTAAAGGTAATGCGAAAGCCCAAACTCATTTGGCTTTGTGTTTTAAGAATGGGGTAGGCGTAGAAAAAAATGCCAAAAAGGCAGTGGATTTTTATCGTTTGGCAGTGGCTCAAAATTATGCGGAAGCTCAGTATAATTTGGGTCTTTGTTATGAGAAAGGGGAAGGCGTAGAACAAGATGCCAAAGAGGCTGCGCGGCTTTATCGTTTGGCGGCGAATCAAAGTAATGCGGAAGCCCAAAAACGTTTGGGTATGTGTTATGAGCAAGGGAAAGGCGTAGAACAAGATGCCCAAGAAGCAGCGCGGCTTTATCGTTTAGCGGCGGATCAAGGTAATGATGCGGAAGCCCAATTTGATTTGGCTTTGCGTTATGAAAAAGGGGAAGGCGTAGAACAAGATGTCAAAGAGGCAGTGCGTTGTTATCGACTGGCGGCGGATCAAGATAATGCGAAAGCCCTAAATAGACTGGGTGAGTGTCATGAGTATGGGATAGGTGTAGAACAAGATGCCAAAGAGGCAGTATGTCTTTATCGTTTGGCGGCGAAACAAGAAAATGCGGAAGCCCAAACTCATTTGGGTTTATGTTATGAGCAAGGGGTAGGCGTAGAAAAAAATTTCCAAGGGGCAGTGCATTGTTATCGTTTGGCGGCGGCTCAAGGTAATGCGGAAGCTCAAACTCATTTGGGTTTATGTTATGAGCAAGGGGTAGGCGTAGAAAAAGATGCCAAAGAGGCAGTGGATTGTTATCGTGTGGCGGCGGATCAAGGTGGTGCGGAAGCCCAAACTCATTTGGGTTTATGTTATGAGCAAGGGGTAGGCGTAAAAAAAGATGCCAAAGAGGCAGTGCGTTATTATCGAATGGCGGCGGATCAACATTATCCGGAAGCCCAAGCTAATTTGGCCAGCTGTTATATGAAAGGGAACGGCGTAAAAAAAGATGCTAAAGAAGCAGTGCGCCTTTATCATTTGGCGGTGTATCAAGGTAATGCGGAAGCCCAAACTCATTTGGGTTTATGTTATGAGCAAGGGGTAGGCGTAAAAAAAGATGCCAAAGAGGCAGTGCGTTATTATCGAATGGCGGCGGATCAACATTATCCGGAAGCCCAAGCTAATTTGGCCAGCTGTTATATGAAAGGGAACGGCGTAGAAAAAGATGTTAAAGAAGCAAAGGAGCTTTATAAAAAAGCAGCGGATCTTTATCGTTTGGCGGCAAATCAAGGTAATGCGAAAGCCCAAGCTAATTTGGCCAGCTGTTATATGAAAGGGAACGGCGTAGAAAAAGATGTTAAAGAAGCGGTGCATCTTTATCGTTTGGCGGCGCAACAATATAATGCGGAAGCCCGAACTCATTTGGCTTTGTGTTATGAGGAAGGGATATGCGGAAAAAAATATGTTAAACAAGCAGCGGATCTTTATCATTTGGCGGCGGCTCAAGGTAATGCGGAAGCCCAAATGCATTTGGGTTTGTGTTATGAGCAAGGGATGGGCGTAGGAAAAGATTGCAGAGAGGCATTGCGTTTTTATCATTTGGCGGCGGAACAATGTTTAAAAACCCAAGCTCATTTGGCTTTGCGTTTTTGTGGTTTGGTGGCGGATAAAGTTTATGTGAAAGGCGACGCTTATTCGGCTTTTAGTTTTGAGGATAGGGTGAAAGTAGAAAAACTTGTCGCAGAGGCAGTGCATTATCGTTTAGCGGCGGAGCAAGGTAATGCGAAAGAGCAATTTATTTTGGCTTTGTGTTATGAGAAAGGGGTAGGCGTAAAAAAAGATGCTAATGAAGCACTGCGTTATTATCGTTTGGCGGCGGATCAAGATAATGTGATGGCCCAAATTAAGTTGACCAGCTTTTATATGAATGGGATCGGCGAAAAAAGAAATTCTGATGAAGAAATGCGTCTTACAGAAGCAGTCCTTCTTTGTGAAGATTTGGCGAGAAATCATAATAATGCGCGAGCCCAAAACATAATGGGTAAATGTTATGAGAAAGGGGTAGGCGTAGAACAAGATGCCAAAGAGGCAGTGCGTTTTTATGAAATGGCGGCGAACCAAGGTGATGCGGAAGCCGCAACTAATTTGGCCAACTGTTATATGAATGGGGAGGGCGTAAAACAAGATGCCAAAGAGGCAGTGCGTTTTTATAAAATGGCGGCGAATCAAGGTAATGCGGAAGCCCAAACTAATTTAGCTTGGTGTTATGAGAATGGAAAGGGCGTAATAAAAAATGACAAAGAGGCAGCGTGTCTTTATGGTTTGGCGAAGGCTCAAGATGATGCGGAAGCCCGGAATAATTTGGTTTTGATTTATGAGTGTGTGAGAGATCAAGTAAAAGATGCCGATGATAAAAACCTTAACGAACCAGTACAACTAGAGCGAGCTTCATCTCCTAATAAGCTAAGTTTTTGGAATAATAGTAGTTCAGCCAGTAGTAGTTCAACCAGTAGTAGTTCAGTTAGGAGTAGTTCAGCCTGGAGTAGTAGTCCAGTACTTAATCCCACTACTGATAGTAGTCGGAATTTAGAAACAGAACCATCTGGGGGATTCAATTTGCGCCAAGGGAGCCGTGGAAAGAAATAATTTGAATTGATCCTTAAATTTGAACTTTGGATAAAATTAACTAAATTTAAAACCAAATCTGAAAACGAAAGAGGCATAAATTTGTGTTAGTGGGGCACTTATACGAAATCTATAAGTGTCCCTGTAGGTCGCGAAATCTAAAAATTGCTAAAACAAGTTGAAAAAAACTATTTTAAGATTTGATAAATATGATATTGTTGGCAAAGTCTATCACTGCTCGATGCGCTAAAAGCCAATCATAACCTAAAATTCCTTCAATAGGCGTTCCAATCTTAACGTTTTTTAAATCCATCACCATGACTTCTTGAGGAGATCCTGAAATCGAACCAATTGAAATTTTATTGACTTTAGAGTATGCAAAATTAACATGACCACCTCCACTACCTTTGCCAACTTGTTTGTTAAATATTTTTAGATCTAACTTGTTAATATAATCCGCTGAAAGAATTGTTTTAGGGACTCCGGTATCGAGTAAGAAACGGATGGGCTGATCGTTGACATAACCTACAATGGTAACATGTCCCGAGGGCGCACTTTCTAGCAAAACTTTTTGATACCCTGCTGCAGATAATTGGTATTGATATTCATTATTTTGTGGTATTAAACTTTTTTCTTTTGTGAGAAAGTAAATCTGTTGAGCTGATATATCTATAATAGAACGATATTGGCGTAAGAAATTGATACCTATTAAACCGGCAATCGGTTGACCAAATTCCGCTGCCATAAATGTCAAATCTCTAACTAATGCCACTGTATTAATAGCAACAAAATTAGAGCATTGCACCATTGGGATAACGACGCTTTTTGGCTCATGCAACACACCATCTGCACCGGTAGATAGTTTTTTTCTTGCAAATTTGTCAGGTTTAAATTGATTGGTTACTGAAATTTTTTGCTCGATATCCACTTCTGTTGCGCCGGTATCTAACGAAAACGTTCCTTTATTATTTTCGTTGAAAACGCAATCCACAGCGGGCGAAACAGATGAAACGGACTTGCCATTCTGCACTAATCGAATAGGCACTTCTTGATACCCCTGTTTGGATAGAAGAGTTAATAAATTTGATTGATTAGCTAACGCGACATCATTGAGGACAAATAAAGATAGTAAGGTTAACATTGAAAAAATGATATTGCGTATTTTAATTGTTTTTAACATAGTTTTATACTCAAAATTATTTTTGCCGAAGAAACTAATCCGGTTTATATTCTAGAATATCTCCCGGTTGGCATTGCAAAAATGAACAAATATTATTTAATGTGCAGAGACGTATCGCTTTAGCCTTCCCGTTTTTTAAGATTGATAAATTTTGTTCAGTGATTCCAATGGCTTCCGCAAGTTCCTTCGAGCGGATTTTTCTTTTAGCCAACATGACATCGATATTGATGATAATCATTTGCGTTTCTCTTCGATTTAAATAGTTAATGATTGTTCTTCGTGTAAACGGCAACCTTCAGTCATAATCCAGGAAATAAGAATAATGATGAAAGAAGTTAACAACACAGTGAGATTGGTTCCTGAGAAACTCATGGAGATTGTTCGAAAACCTGGAGGATTATTCATGGTTAAAATTAGAGAAAGCAGGCCACTGCATACAATATCGATCAATTGATAAATCAATAAACTATAACCTATTTTTTTAAAATATTTGACATTTCGAATTGAAAATATGATGCCTTGCTCATAGAGTCGAAATAATCGAACTAAAAAATATAATATACACTCAATGAATATCAATGGAATGGCGCCAACCAGCATCCCATAGAATTTGGTGGAAAAATCCAATGGGTGTAGTATTTTGATACCTTTTGGTAAAGCGCCCATAAAAAATGCAAAGCTACCAGAAACATTGACGCTGTCAGGATGAAGCCAAGCCACAACGTGTATAACCGGTAAAAGCACAAGAAAAACAATAAATATCCACCGAAATACCGAACTGGTTCTTCTAATTTTGATTGAAATATCTGACATAAGTCTCCCCTAGTCAAGTGATACACTATCCATAAAATACAATAAATTATTATCGAAAGTCAATAAGTTTTTATCTATTGCTATAGTTTGGATAAAAGTTCACCTTGCCAATAGCCATCCGAGGACATAGTCATTTTCAATGACATGAGGAGATAATCGGTTATCGTTTGCAATTTTCAATAAATCTTGATTTTTATAAATTTATATTTCATTTAGTGAAGAATCGGAAATAAAAATTTGCTTATATTAAAAGTTTATATATAATTCCTGCGACACGGAACATAGAGAAATGTTTGGCATTTAGAATGCCTGATGTATCCATGGAACCCAATATTCCATCCGGGTCGCTTATATTTTTTCGCGTATAATAAAAAAGCTTCAGTCCTATACCAAGCAGTAACGAGAATCAATATTAGAGAATCTAGCGTGACTGAACTATTAAATGATCCTTTGCTGATTGAGAAATTTCATCCTACCGACGGCATTAACTTAGGAGTAGACTAATGAAAATAGGAATTATGGGTGCGATGCCCGAAGAAGTGGATGTTTTACGTAAACAGATGACAGACATTTCTGAAGTTGATTATGGTGGAAGAAAATATTATCTTGGAAAAATAAATAATACGGATGTCGTATTAGTATTTTCTCGCTGGGGAAAAGTTGCCGCCGCCGCTAGCGCAACTTCATTAATTGATAAGTTTGAAATTAACCAACTTATTTTTACGGGTGTTGCCGGTGCGGTTTCGCCAAAGTTAAAGATTGGCGATGTTGTCATTGGAGAAGAGTTTTACCAACACGACATGAATGCAAGCCCCTTATTTGCAAAACATGTCGTCCCACTCACTGGAATTACTTTTTTTAAAGCGGATTCAGCCTTGATAAGAAGAGCTGAAGCCGCCTGCAAAGATGTGCTTGAATCTCCACCAGAAAATCTTAGCGCTTTTCTAAAAGAATTTAATATTAATAAACCAGAATATGTGGTTGGAACCATTGCCAGCGGAGATCAATTTGTTTCTGATTCAAAGGTCACACAAGCGATTTTGTCAGATCAACCCAAGACAGTCGCCGTTGAAATGGAAGGGGCAGCCGTAGCTCAAGTGTGTCATGACCATAAAATTCCATTTGTGGTCATTCGAACCATATCTGATCTTGCTAATCATTCTGCCCATATTGATTTTCCTCAATTTATTGAAAAAATTGCCAAACATTATTCAGAAAACATTATAACACATATGTTTAGCAAGCCATTTAATGGCAAAGCAAAATCAGATGAGTAACCGGATTCTGTGGGTCTAGACAATGGGGGTCACTTTATTCTATTATGATGTTATGATGGATAAAAGCATTTCCCCTGATCTGACTTCGAACTGGTGGATCGCAAGCAATTACTTCAAACATTCCCGCAGCATCAAGACCTCATTATCTTTATATACTAGGACGGGCGTTTTTTCTTTCATTTAAATTTCACGCTCTTTTCATTCGGTTATGTTGGACACGCTTAAAACTATCTAACTCAAGTAGATCCGAACGTTTGATATACAATGTCGGGATGACAAATTGCAAAATTAGAAAATCAGCATGTTAAAAATAATATTGGCTCAATCACCCGTAATTACGCTGGGACATAATCCTAAATTAATCTTTTCAGATTGCGCAGTGTCAAGCATAACCTTTTTTAAAAATAATACACTGATTTTAGAATGATTTTTAAATTTGTGTCTGAATTGACACCGACTCTTATGATAAGAAAAAATTTGATTTTTTAGGCCAAATCAGCGGATTTTTATTTATTATTCTATTGTCTTATGGGTTAATCGAAGCAGGGGTATAGTACGGCAAGCTCTGCAGGTAATGACCGGAGATTCATATCATCTATTGGAAAAATTTTAGGATTGAATGGTAAAAAGACATCCATACAATAAAATGAGGGGGTTATAAAGCACATGACAATTGATTCAAGACGTTATCTTGTATCCTCTGAAGAAGATTGGGGGCCAGGTTCTAAGGTAGTATTATCGGATTCAGACTTTTCTTCTTGCTTGCCCATGCTTCACCCGGCAGTAGAAATATTAATTCTGACATCACTTGATGAAATGCATTTTGAAAATCCCAAATGACGGTTGGTGAGAGTAATGGTGAAATATCTTGGGAAAATTTCATCATATTTAATTTCTCGGCTAAATTGGCCTCAAACATCGCTCGGGTGACTGCTACCCCTTCATGTTTTAAATATTCTTGAAAAGCATGGACTCTAAGCTACCATGATTGATGGCCACCCACAAATCAAATAAATCGCGTCCCTTTCTACGTTGATACAGCGCTCGTAACTTAGTACCCATCAATTCATCTAAATGATAGCAAACAATATCCGCCGTTCCGGAAAACCATCTTGAATTAAGCGAAAATTTCTTTTTCTGCAACCCATAAATGGAAAAATGTTCTAGTGTGTTAATCTCGATTTTTAATTTTGCTTTGATGCCATCAATGCCTTCTGGAGAAAATTTATAAAATAAAGTGGCTCTGCCATCGTTTAATTTCCACTGTGGTTCACCTAATAAAGGATTCAATCTTTTTTTAATCGTTGTGAATATTTCACCAATTGGCCCGGCGTGAATTTGTAATTTGTTATGCTGCAATTGGGAATCCGTATTGACTTAGTTTTCCCCAAAATTGATTCCAATGCGTCCCTGAATAAACTAATGTTCTCATACTTAAGTACAACACTAGCACCTTTATTTTTCCACTTCATTCCAGATTCACGTAAACGCTGTTTTACAATCACCTTGCAAGCTGCTTCAGTAATGCCAGAACCAATCGAGTGATTTTTTTCGACATGCTCAGCATAATCCATGCGTCTTTCTTGATCATTATTTTTGAAGTAGCTGATGGCAGCCATGAGTTTTTCACGACCAACGGCGCTGAGTTTTTGTTTTTTAAATGCTTCCATCTCGTGTAGTAGGCGAGATGCCATTCCACGTTTATGTTTTAAACGATGGCAGCGATCATCTAACCATTCTTCCCGTTTAGTTTGTCTCGCGGAAAAATCGCTTCCGCTACCTTGCCTAGATACTCAGTCGCATGCCAAAAATCAACGATTTGCTCATCGGTATGCGGGGTTAAAAAATCCCAATTTTCCTTTGCTCCATCAGCAATACCCAGATAATGGACTTTTGGATAACGTTTTTTAGTACGCGCAATCTCTTCTTCAAGGCGTGTCTTGAATTTCTCTTTGCCATATTCCGGCGGTGCCGCTAAATACGTCGTATGAAGCCTTTCGCCATCTTTATCGTAAAATCCTATCGTGCCAACCATAGCCTGCCTGTAACCCTCCTCGCATAGCAACATACAAGTGCCATCCATCCCAATGCTCACCGTCCTCACTTTGGCATCTACCACGGTTGGACTATATTGCCAATCTTCTTCCTTTCAACAGCGCTATCGTTCCAACGGCATCCGCAACATTTTGCAAAAATGATCGGGCTACATCACGATTATGATTTTCCAGAAAATCTTTTTTCACTTGGGTAGAGGCCATCTCAGCAAATTTATGGCTAATTTGTTTCGCAAAGCGCGGCGTCGAGGACACAACAATTCGTGCATCTCTATCTAATGGACAAAACGTTGCGCCACCTATTGATGTCTGATAAACGTGTCGAGCAATTTCGGCAACACCGTACGGTGTTTGATATTGCTTGCTTACTAAGCCCTTTGACGTCATTTTGACTGACCCTAGCTCAATAGGAGAGCCGTCAGTATCATATTGCTTTAAAGTTCTCCTGTGGCCAAAGTGCCTGCTTTATTTAGCGCATCCTGAATCCAGCTTTCGCCTTCCAGCATCGATTTGCTTAAGGGGATTTCAATCTGGACTATGACTTTGTCTTGCGTTTTTGCGATTATGGATTGCTGACATGGTTTTCTCCTTGAAAATAAATTTTCAACCATTGTATGCCAAATTTTACATTAATTCAAGGTCATAACATTGACAAAATGAAGGCCAATGCGATAAATTCTTCTTGCTGGTTTTGGCAAGCAATCCTTTTTAAGGGCGCTTAATTTAAATAACTGAAAACGTCATGAGGTATCAAATGACCATAACAAAAGAAAAGTGTTTAACCCTATGGAACAACGCTCCTATTAAAAAATTTTTAGACTATCATCCTTTAGAAGCGGATACATCAAGAGAAGATGGGGTTGTTCTCACTGACGATTGGGCACGCGTAATGTATCTTCTTCAAGAGTATAGCGGTGGCGGCTATTGGTCTGCAACCCTGGGAATCATGGCTTTTTGGAGAGCCTTGGGATGCCGCTGTAATGTTCCTTATGGTAATGAAATTGGAAAGTTGCTTAGAGATCAACAGATTTATAACTATAATAACAGCCGTAATGTTCCTGCTATATTAAAAGAAATATCAAAAATCGTCGATGATGATTTAGATCAAAATGGAAAATTGAACTCTAATTTAAGAGAATTGGGTTTCATTTTAGAGGTTATAAATGAAAAAACAGGATTTAAATTGGAAAAAACAGAATTTGAATCGAAAGAGATCCAACAGATCGTGCCTACCCAAAGTTCACTACGGCAAACTCGGAGGTCGTTTGTGAATTCTTCGTCATTGCAAGACAGAGGGTATCAGGAGGTTACCTTTAATTAATGAATTACGCGGAGCATGTCAAAAAAATCATGCTATTGGCTCTGGCGTTACTGAGGCTGCTTGTGAGGTGATTGTAAAACAACGCGTGTGTGAATCTGGGATGAAGTGGAAAAACAAGGGTGCAAGCATTGTGTTAAGCTTGAGAACTTTAGTTTATTCAGGAACACATTGGAATCAATTTTGGGGAAAACTAAATCAGTATGGCTTTCCTATAGCATAGATATATTTACATTATTAAGAGGTCATACCCTCTTCAGCAGTTGAAAACTTATTTGAGCAATCAGTTGTGGATGTACCGATAGTTTCTATTCCTGACCTTTATGCCGGAAAAATTTGCGCCGCGCTTGATCGGCAGTATCCGAGAGATTTATTTGATATTCATTTACTTTATCAGCATGAAGGTTTAACGAATGAAATTCGGTCAGCATTTGTAGTGTATTTAGCTAGCAGTCCTCGTCCTATGCATGAACTGCTCAGTCCTAATTCGCTGGATCAAGCTGATTTATTTGCCAATGCATTTCAAGGCATGACTAGAATTCCAATAGGGTATAATGAACTGAGAGCAGCTAGTTCGAGATTGCTTAATGATATTTTTACTCAACTTACAGAAAAGGAGTATATACGATCATATAAATGATATGGTAAATTTTTCAATTGTGGACTTACAAGGAAAGGATCCTCGCTGTAATGTTATGTTTCATGATGAAAATGGTCAAAAATTATTCTATATACTTTTAACTGATTTTCTTTCTGAAACAGATAAAAATGGCCTTATAGATAAAACAACTTTTCTAAATGGACTTTTAAAAATAAGTGCTAATCCTCAATTTTCTATTAGAAGCTCAGAAAAAGAATTAGTAAATTATACTGAAGATTTTATTAAGTGGGTTGGTGAGGAAAAAAAATATAATATTTGGATGCCCTCATTAGAGAAAAATGTAACAATCTTCATTTCTCGTATTGATGCGATCAAAATATGTGGTAATTTGACAAAACATAATGATTTACGTGTATTTGGTATAATTAAAAAATTTAAAGAAATTATGAATAAATCAGATTTTGTTATAACAGAAAAAGAATGTATAGCCGCTCTTAAAGATTTTTGCAATATGTTTCAAAATAATGTCTTAGGTTATTTATCTAGCTATATTTGTGAGTTTTTGAATAATATTCGCTGGGGTATTCATAGGTATTTGCAGCCAGAATTTAATCGAAGTTATTATAAGCTAGATCCTGATTTACCCAATTATAATTATAAAATTCCAGAGATGATTAAGTGCGAATATGCTCGATATTGCTATTGGGAGTTGATGAACATATTACGCAGAAAACCAATTATGAAAAAATTTATTGTTTCACAAAGTCTTAAATGTGAATACTGAAAGCATTAGAACATCGTAGAGAATAAGTCTTAGGCATTAGTTCTGAGAGTCTAAATCGGTATAATATAATGCATTGATTTCAAGTAAAGGATAGGGGAGCTAGCTCTCCTATTTTTATTTGGTTTTGGGTTGAGATTTCTTCTGCCCAAGCTTTTTCTTGAGCTGTTTCTCAACGCGTTTTTCTAAAGCATCTACTCGACGCTTCAGGGTTATGCTCATGGCATACTCCTATGTTAAATACAGCGCTTTTCCCTGCAAAGCCTTGGCTGCGCTGCAAAGCCAGATGCTTTGGCTTTCAAATAGAAACGAATTAACTTAACATAAATTCATTTTTTTATCGTCGGCCATACCGGTGCGGGTAAATCATTGCGGGGTGAAGCTTTAGCTAAAAAGCTGGGTTGGCAGTTTATTGACGCCAATCCTGGCTTGGAACGTTACATTGGCCGAAGCTTAAATGAAATTTTAGGGAAACAAGGTGAGGAAGCCTTTCATCAATGCGAAGCTGAAATCATCTCCCATTACATCGGCAAAGACCATAAAGTCTCAACACCAGTGCAACTTGAGCGGTGGTTAGAAGGCCGATCTCCGTTACTCCCTATTGCTGATCGAAAAGCATTCCTGGATCAACAGCACCTTGAGCGTGATAGCCTATTTGAAGAAGTCGCCACGCTATCCATAGAGTCTATTTCTATTGAGGAAGATGTGCGTAAAATAATAAAAGCCTTGGAAGACTAGGCTTTAGCCTGAGACGTCGTGAAATTGGGCAGAGGTATTCTGATCGTGTTTCCTCCCGGTAATTGACTTTATGACTAAAAGTAATCATTTTACTATCCATTGAAGTCTAACTGGAAAATTCCATGAAACCACTTGCCTTAGAGCCGGAGTATCAGGCGCTTCTAACCGACATCAAGCAACACTATCAAAAAGCCCAGCTCAAGGCTGCTTACTCAGTCAATCGAGAAATGATCCAGTTTTATTGGCAACTGGGTCAGATGATCATTGAAAAGCAAGCCAAAACGACCTGGGGAAGTAAGTTTTTAGACCAACTGTCTAAAGATTTACAAACGGAGTTTCCGGGGACAGCAGGCTTCTCTGCTAGGAACTTGAAATTTATGCGTCAGTTCGCTCAGCTATACCCTGAAATTGGGAAACAGGCTGTTTCCCAATTGCCGTGGGGGCATATTATTGTCTTAATGCAACAAGTTAAAGACCCTGAAGCCCGGGAATGGTATGCCAATAATACACTAAATAATGGTATAGCTCGTAGCGTACTCATCATACAAATTGAGCAAAATTTATATGAGCGGCAAGGTAGAAGTGCTCATAAAATAACCAGTTTTGCCGAGCGTCTACCTTCCCCACAATCTGACCTTGCCCTCCAGCTATTTAAAGACCCGTATGACCTAAGATTTTTACCCGTGACCGAAAAAGCTGCGGAATTAGAAATCGAAGATTCCATGGTGGCCCATCTACGAGAATTGTTTATTGAATTTGGCACTGGTTTTGCCTATATGGGGCATCAATATAAAATTACGGTTGGCGAAGACGATTATTTTTTAGATATGCTTTTTTATAACGTCCATCTTTCCTGCTATTTTGTGATCGAGATTAAAACAACTGTGGTAAAACCAGAGCATATCGGTAAACTTAATTTTTATTTAGCCGTGGTAGATGATCTATTAAAAAAACCGCATGACAATCCTAGCATCGGACTTTTGCTGTGCAAAAAACATAATAAATTAGTCGCCGAATATTCCTTAAAACGTACCGATGGAGCCATTGGAATTGCAGAATATTGCTTATCACACGAATTACCGAAGGAACTTAAAGAAACGCTTCCTGACCTCAGTTTATTAGAAGCGAAACTTGCTGAGAAAATAGAAACTGTAGAAGTGTGATATCTAAATACTTCCTCCTCAGCCGATAGAGTAATTGATCATAAAATGACTTTGCTTTATGATACGTGCGACTAATATTTTGAGGACATTGATAATGTGAGAGGTCCCTAAATTCAAGCTTTTTTTACGTCATCATGAGTGCTGCTGAGCAATAATATTCTGGCCCTATATAGGAGTTTCATTTTTCCCTTTTCCGATAGTTTGCTCTATCCTAAACCTTAATTTCTTCATGAATTCTTCCTGATTTTCAGACTCCCATAGTAAAAAATTAAAGTGCCGTAAATCAAACCGAGCATCGGCTTCACCGAGCGCAGGATCAAAACAAGAAGCGGCTACCGCACTGAAAAATATTTTTTGGACTTAAACAATAAAATATGCTAATATCGCCCACCACAACAAGTATAAATTAAAAAAATGGGGGCATGTTTTTATATGCGAAATGAAAAAGTAGAAAAATCATTTTCTTATATAACAGTTTTATGCAACTTGTTAAAAACTATACCCACCAGGAATGATATTCAGAATCAAGGAATTTTTAATCTCCGTAGTAAAATTTTACCTTTCCTCAGAGATTCAAAATTAACTAAAAAAACCAGAGAGAATGCTATAAAGGCTTGTGAGGTATCCATAGGTTGTGAAAACCTTTCCCCTTATCATCTACTGTTTCAGAGAATAAAAAGTGAAATAGAAGAAATTTCAAATCTTATGGAGGAAGATGGCGCAGCTCAAACAGAGTTTAAAGAAACATCTATAGCTGATTCTAAATTAATTTTATTTAAGAAAAGTCTCACCGATGCCAAAGAAAGCCTACTGGCAATCCTGTCCTTAAACCAATTCTTTAATTGGGGATTAGGGCTAGATCAAATTAAAAGGTTAACAAATACACCAGAAATATCTCTACAATGCTTACTTATGCCTCAAATCGATATTGATGATACTAAAGTAGTAATGTCTCAGCGTTTAAGCGCAATAAAAGACAAAGACAAAGAGAAAGAAAAAAAAAACGTAAAAATTATAAAATCGATTAAGATCTTGAACAACGATTGTTTTAGAAAAATTTTAAACGCAATGCAACAGGAACTCAATACTGAACCCTATTTTATTTTTCACCCTACAATCACTTTATTTGGTATATTCAATTCCTTAAATATAATATTTCAGGGTGGGGAACAGCTGATCATTGAGTATTGTTTTGATCCTGAGAATCTTTTAAAAGATTATTGTGGTGCAAAATTAAAACATTTTCTTGAGTTTAAGAAAGCTAATAAAGCCTCCGCGGCATCGGCTTGTCATCAAGATCACATTCTAGCGGATCTTTGCAAGATTCATGACAGTGTTCTAGAAAATAAAATTTTAAATCGAGAAGAGCTTAAATTTTTTCGTGAATCTTTCCCAATTTCAAAAATAGCAACTGTAGTGGATTTAGTAAAATTATGTCTTGGCGAAGAATGGCCGGATGCTATTAGAAGTAAGTATCCTAAGGCGTATCTTTATAACCCGTATAAAGCACTTGAACAATTGTTAAGTGGAGAAGATTTTTATAAAGAGGAGGAATATGCTTGCGGGATTGGAAATGTAGTTAACCAGCTGGGCCAAAAGATATTTGAGGAACTTCGATCCTTATGGCTGCAATTTCTACAGATTGAAGAGTCATACAGTATTATAACATGCTACAATTCTATAAAACAGCAAAAACTGAATCAAAAATTATCTTTCGATCAATCACCTTTAACTAGACGACCCATCTACACTTTATTTGAAAATCTCCATACTGGGTTAAATCTTACAAAGGGAGTAGTATTCCTAATCATTGATTATTACCAAAACTATACTGAAATAAATTTACTTGAGGAAGACTTTGAATACCTTTTTGCTGAAATATTAAAACCCGTTCTTAATTACATAGACGTTTATCACACTCGTCCAAGAGGGATAGCAGGCAATCCATACAATAAGGCTTTAAGAGAACTTTGCCAGATTTTTGATAGTTATTTAAACAATAAAGAACTAGACCCAAAATATTTTGAATTTTTTCGCAATCATTTCCCTGCCCCAAGAATAGTAACAGCACAGGATATAGGAACCCTCTTTCTTGAAAAATGGGGTCGGCAATCTGGGGATAACGTAGAACAATTTTTAATGTACTATTTTGATGCTGAAGATGATAAACGCTTGATTAAAGAAATATTTGCTGACTTTAATAAACTATGGAAACGATGGAATATCACTTTATCAGAAGAGCTCTCTAAAAAAAGTTCCACGGAAAAACAAAGTAGCGAAACCTGCCATCCTCCAGCTATTCTAGGATATGCAAGATTACCCCAATTATTGTTCAATAATGCAGGTTCTACTCCAATAGAGGAATTGATAAGCGCAAGCGCAAAAACTTTGATTTTTTAAAATCTTTTACACACTGACAATCGTTTTGAATAAGCCTACGGCAATAATATTTTGGCAGTCAGCAATTATAAAAAAATAATTTTCGTAGAAAATTATCCCCTTTCGCTGTACTCAGCGGAATTGCTGTTTGGCGGACTACCAAAGAACAGATAATATGTTATTATATTCTGGCTGGGTCCAAGGCTGGTGTTTAGAGTGCCTACGAAGTCAGGAAAAGTTCAAACCGTAATAACATAGAGATAAAAGATACAATAACAATTTCTTCATTACCTATAGCTTCGTGTTATTACCGTTAAAGCGGGAGATGTGCTACAAGAAGAGCCTGGTATTTATGAATTAATAATTTGCGACTGAATATATTAATCCGCCATCAAACGGTACCATGAGTTTAGCTTAGAGATATTTTGTTCTTCTATTGCTTTCGTTAATGCTTCCGTTAATTTTTCTCGAGAATAAATTACAGTCTCAATCTGATTCATGAATGCATAGACATTAGCACTGTTATTAGAACGACATTTCGTTATTATATTTATTAAATCCATAATCATTTCAATGACTACGGATAGATAGATTTCTAAATTTTTAACATTATACCTCCCGATTTTTAAATATGTTTGTATAATTGCTAACTGAATAGCGGAAGGTCTTATTATTAAATCAACCTGATCACGATGATCACAAAATGAAAAACGAGGATATTTTTTATAATGACAATTTTGATGGGAATAATATATTATTACAGCTTGCTTTCCTAAAGCTATATCTCTACTATCGCTAATTTCTTCAGCGATTTTAAAAGAATAACTTGCCTTTAATGGCCGATCATCCAATAATAGCGAATTACCAATTGATATCAGCGAATGATGAGAGACTTTGGCGACATTTTTACTTTCTAATGGGGTCATGCCTAAAAGCTTCAATTGATATTGTTTAAAAGCCGTTTGCAAAGTGTTGGGAATATTTATATTAAATTTCTTAACGCACTCTGATAGCTGCTCAACAATTTCGCTTATTAAAGGACGCTTTTCTGGCCTTATGTGCCTACAGTGGCAATGTAAAGAAAGTAATGTGTCTAAAATCCCCTCTTTTCCGGATTCGGGAATAGTCATCTCAAGAATGGAATTAAATTGATGAATGTGATTTAGTTCCTTCAGATTGATGACTTCCCTACAAGTAAAATTTCCCAATTCTAATACAAATGGTCGCTGAACAATGAGCTCCCCTAAAAGTTCCCCAAAGCAAAAAATATCGTATGGAAAACTTACTTTTGATTCAGGTTGCGAATAAATTTCAGGGGGGTGATAAAGCAAAGTTCCGGTTTGCTGTACGTTTTCCCCTGTCACCGTATCTTTCTTGATTATAGTATTAAAGTCACAAATCTTAACTTCGCCATTAGTATTTATCAGTATATTTTTACTTTTTAAATCTGTATGGACGAATCCTTTACCATGGATGTATTGCAGGCCTAAAGCTGCTTGTAAAGCAATAGCCAAAGAGGAATCTAAACTGGAATTGGAGTTTTTAATATATCCTAGAATATCACCGCAATCCATATATTCCAGAACTAGGTTACATTCCTTATCCAATCCGTGACAGGTAATTACATTTGGATGTTTACATTCGAATAAGTATGCTCCTTCTATAATCATTCCTTGTATTTTTCGTGGACTTTTTGGACGGCTTAATTTCTTAATGGCTACGTCTTTACCAGCCATTTTGCCTTTGAAGACGAACCCAAAGCCGCCCTGGCCAAGCTCTTTTGTTTCGAGATCTATTTCATTTAATACTGGAGGCATGGCCAATGATACATCAGGATTCAACTTCGAATTCTCAGGAAGCATTACTTTTCTTTTGTAACCAGCTTCGAATTCTAAATAATCCCTATAGCGCTGACCCGTGGCTAAAACAACGGGACAAGTAAAAATCCTATCAGCATTATGATATGCACAAACTGTGCTTGACAGCAAACTAGCGTATGGCCCATTACCCTTGCAAATTAATAAGTCATAAAAACCAGGTTCTTCGTGTAATAATTTGTTAATCAAAACCATTCCTACAGAGAGATTACCGATGTTGGAGTCACGTGCCCAAGATATCAATAATTCCTCAACGATTTCTTGGGGTGTTTTACTCGTTGAATTCATTAATGAGGATAAGATAAGCGCTTCGCGAATGATACCACTGGTCAGGATGATAGCCTCTAGTTCGCACGAATTTTTAGTTCTCAAAAATTCATGAAATGTTATTAGCGGTATTCGGCTGAGATTTGAAGTGTTAAAACCTCCGCAACCTCTTTTGCACTCAGACATCGAGCTTTTTTCTTGTTCAACTTTTAAAGTTTCTTGGTCTCGTTTAATTAGAAATACGCCATCACTCCCAGCTCTGACGATATAAATTCGAATTCTATCCGAATTATAAGTATTAATAATCATTCGCAAGTAGGTAGTACTACTTTCCCAAGATTTATCAGTGAGACTCCGTAAATATCGATTAGCGCCTTCAAATTGCATACTAAGAACGTCATCAATTTCGCGTTGCTCGTTGGGTAATCCATACAGACGATTCATACAAAATGAAATTTTTTCATGTCCATTCAAACACATTTTCATCATCGACATAGCATTAGTACTTAAGGCATAGCCAGCGGCTTTAGGAACATCGTTGAGCTTGACATCTAACGGCTTCCGGATACTTGGCAAATCCGGGAGTTCCCATTCATTGCGATTAAGGTCTACACACGACATATGATTGAAATTAATTGTCTGAACATATTGAGAATCCTCCCTTAGCTCTTTCTGTAGCTTTTCCTTTGTTTTTTTTGATTGAGTAAAAAACTTAATATCTTTAGTGGCGAACTCCGGATTAAGATTATAAAATTTAGACATATTAACCCCTATATTTTTATTTGTAACGAATGGGTTTTAAAAAAATGCGCGCATAGTTGTTCTATAGTCAAAGCGATTGAGTTTTTGTCATTAACGTACATTTATGATATTTTATTGTTCATGAAAAATTTTAACCTGAACCCAGAAGAGCTGCAATCACTGCGAGTAGTTCATAAACTAACGCGTGATAAATGGGCGGCAGATCGAATTAAAGCGCTGCTAGCGTTAGGAGGCGGCTGGACGTTAGAAGAGGTATCAGAAATATTGCTGTTAGATACAGAAACATTAAGAAATTATATTAAGCTGTATCAAAAGGGAGGAGTAGAAGAATTGATCGCAGCGTCACTACGAGTAGCGCAATAAATAAGACCGCTGCCTGCCAAGTTGGGTAGTAATGGTCTAGTTGCTCAGGGGCAACAAAACCGTATGAATTGCAAGATTTGATGGGTGCTGCTAGTATAAACAAATTTGTAAATGTTAATGGGGTTAATTATGAGATTGAAATTGAAACAGATAAAAAATGGGGAACGCCCCTCTGGAGAAGACTGCCCTGTGGAAAATCTTACAGGTTGTGGAGGCCAAGAAGGGGAAATAGAAGATTATATAGCATTTAAGCAAACCCTTGGTACAAAATATAAGGGAATACAAGAGGACGCTTTTTATTTCTGTATTCAAAATCCTGTATTTTCTCCTCTGGCAAGCGCAGATGAAAAAGATATACAAAAATTCCTCAATGAAGAGGTAGAATCTATTCATAAATATCTCTCATTTAAAATTAGGGAAGAAGAATTAAAATCAGTTGGCGCCTGTTTTCATGTCACAACCATAGACACGACCGATCCAAATATTATTAAAGTTAGTAATAGTAACATGGGAGATTGTTTCACTTTGTGTATTCCAGAAAACCCCGAAGAAAGGATAGGTAATCAGGTTTTTATGCTTAACACGCTTGATAATTGTCATAATCCAGAAGAAGTGAGGAGGATAGAGGAAGCAAAAAGCGGAGAAATTATTAATAATAGAGTGAATGGCGTTCTAGCTCCAACAGCTAGCTTTGGTGATTCAACACATCGGTGCTTGCGAAGAACACCTAAAATTACTCCACGAAATTTTGATAGGAGAAAAGAAAAATACTTTATTATAGTGTCAACGGATGGATTGGAGTTTTCATTAAATAAAAATTTGGACTATTTAAATAAGTGTTGTAAAGATAATAGTCCCATGGGAATATTAAAATTTTTATCTGAATGTTATTCAGTAAAACAACGATCCTCCGATAATTGTACTACATTTGTGATTCGAGCAAACGAACTACCTCTAGGAGCAATATACCGTTTTTTCGTGATTGACGCACATCAAAATAGTAATGACCCAAAATTAGGGACTAAATTTGCTGAGACTATTTCCACAGCAATAAAAATTTATAATTCACCATATGAAAAAAATAATGATCTAAATGAAATAAAAAAAGACAAGCAAGAACCTGTTAAACAAAATATTGAGAATAAAAACTTAAGCGAGAATAAAAACTCTTTATTTGCTAAAGATGAGAAACAGGACCTTAATGGTAGCAACTGTTCGTTGACCAGCAGTTTATCCTCATCCAGTTCAACCTTATCTTCGTCTTCTGCTTATAATAGTATTCTTTCTAGTTTACCATTAAACCTGGTAGAAGAGTTCGAGATTTTTATTTTTTTCCTTAGTTACCGCGAGATATTAAAAAAAATGCCTTTAATAAAACAGGATATTCCGGATGCTTTGCTGCAATTTCCCGACGATGTCACTATTTTTAATTTTCGTGAGGCTGATATAAAACTTGGATTTTTGGCTACTGCTAAAGTTCGGGTATTCCTTGATTTAAATGATTTACAAAGCAAGATGAAAAGCCAAGTTAAAAATTTCAATCCCTATAAAAGGCAAGCCATGGAAATTAAAAATTTGTTAGATCGACTTGAAACAAAATCTACGAACGAATCACGCCTTAATATTATTAAAAAGATTCAACAGATTAATGCTAATAATTCTATTGAACTTCTTAAGGATATAATTAGTGAAATAAAAGATTTTTCAGAGTCAGAAGACTATAGTTCCATTACCATTAATGATAGACGAATTTTAGAAAATACTAAAAAACAAACTGAAGCATTAATTGACGACTTAGAGAAGCTCGATGGATTACTTAAAGGCAATAATGGACCTACATTGGCACTGTAGTTCTTGAGGCGGCGATTCATAGCACTTAACGAGTGATTTCCGCAGTGAAATGGGTGTTAATATCATTAGCATATTCTAAATTAATCGGGATTAATCTAATTCTATTGAAAATTAAATTTAATTGACTAAAGTCTATCATTGAATTTTTCCAGATTTACTGTTTCATAATTTGCATAAATTGAAAGAGCAATAAATAATCCTATAATGGGCGTTTGAGGATAGCGTTGATTTAAAGTGAATACTTTAGGCGAACTGTGGTATAAATTTTTTTACCTCAATTGCTATTCATTTCAAATGACTAAGGGGAAGCTCTGTTTTATTTACTGTACTTTGCAAGACAAAGCTAGAATGAACATGGCTGACGCCTTCTATCTTGGTCAGCTTATCCAATAAAAAAGATTGATATTCTTTTAGATCACATACGATAACTTTGAGTAGATAATCGGCAGTATGCCCAGTGATCAAATGACATTCAATGACTTCTGGAGATGACTTGATCGCATTTTCAAATCCAGCCATCTTTTGGGTATCATGTGAATTAAGACTTATCAAGACAAAAATAGTGAGTTGAAGCTCTAATTTTTCAGGGTTGAGCAAAGCCACATATTTTCTTATGTATCCTTCCTCTTCCAACTGCTTTACCCGTCGTAAACAAGGAGATGGCGAAAGAGCAACCTTGTCAGCCAATTCTTGGTTACTGATTTGGCTATCCATTTGCAATAACGCAAGTATTTTTTTATCGATGCGATCCATAATTCCAATTATTGGTTTTTATTAATATATTTAATTTTAGCATATAATTTCAATTATTTTAAATTTATTAACATAATAATTCAAAAATTCAGATTAATAGATCATCTTGGCAATCTTTCCCCAATCCTATCTTGTTAAAATATTAGGTCAGTCGAGGTAAAACATGAAAAGAGGTAGAGAATGAAAATTAAAAATTTGATGGTTGCGTTACTGATGGGCATAGCTACTTTAGCGCTCGTTGGTTGTTCGGGTAAGGAAAATGGTAAAAAAGCTCACAGCAGTACGCTTAATGTTGATATAGGGGCGGATGTGGCGATATTAGACCCGCAAATGGTCGAAGATATGCAAAGCTATAGAGTGGTTAATGATTTATTTGAAGGATTAACTTCCGAAGATCAACATAATCATCCCGTTCCCGGATTAGCGGAAAAATGGGAAATTTCTCCAGATGGTAAAACTTACACCTTTTATTTACGGCCCAACCTCAAATTTTCCGATGGTTCACCACTGACTGTCGCCGATGTGGTTTATAGTTATCAGCGCATTGCTGATCCCAAAACTGCATCCCCATATAATTTCTTAGTCAGTAATTTAGTTAACGGCCAAGCGATATTGGATGGCAAACAACCCGTTTCACAATTGGGTGTTAAAGCGGTGAATGATAATACCGTGCAAATCAATCTGGTCAATGCAGACCCTTCATTTTTATCGATTGCCGCAATGTCGGAATTGGGCGTCGTGTCTCAAGCCAATATCAGCAAATGGGGCGCAGCTTGGACTGAACCTAAAAACATGGTGACTTCCGGCGCTTACAAACTAGATGAACGCGTGGTGCAGGGTTATATTTTGACAAGTAAAAATCCGAATTATTATGATGCTGACCATGTCGCCATCGAACATGTGAAATATTTTCCGATTGTCGATGCCAATGCTTCATTGAGCCAGTATAAAACCGGCAGTATCGACATTACTTATTTATTACCCATTGATCAGTATAAGGCGATCAAAGCGCAAATGCCGGACCAGGAACATGTGGTATTATGGGAGCGTCATGAATATTATGATTTTAATATGAATTCTCCCAAATATAAGGACAACATTAAACTACGCCAAGCATTATCGATGGCGGTAGACCGCGAAGCTTTAGCGAAATCCATCATGGGCCAAGGTCAAAAACCATCGTACGCTTACGCCACTTCAACCATCGAAGGCGGAAAATTTGCTGGTTTAGACTATGCGTGGGCCAGTTGGCCGCGCGACCAGCAAATTGCCGAAGCACAGCGTCTCTTTAAAGAAGCCGGCTACAGTCCCAGTCATCCGCTGCAAATTAATATCAGCTATGATACGAAAGACTTCGAAAAGAAAACGGCATTGGCTGTCGCCGCCATGTGGCAACAGGTATTTGGCCCGGCCAGTATCCAAGTAGTCACTAATAATCAGGAATGGAGAACCTTTATCCAATCGCGGCACACCGGCGCCTACGATATAGCTCGGAATGCCTGGACTGCGGATTATGATTCGGTTGATAGTTATACTCTCTTATATCAATGCAACGGCCCTGAAAATGATGCACATAGTTGCACGAAAGGTTATGACGGCCTGCTTAAACAAGCGCAAAATACACTCGATCCGGAATTGCGAGTCAAATTAATCCGTCAAGCATTAACCTTGGCGATGAATGATTACACGATCATTCCGTTGTATCAGCATACGTATTTTCGTTTGGTGAATCCACGGGTTAAAAATTATAACATCGATAATAATCATTTGGATCACGTCAAGAGTCAGTGGTTAAAGCTAGACTAAGTGTGAATGAATCATCCAACCCTGGTAGCAAGTCATAAGATTTCGCTTGCTATCAGGATGTTTTAGAGAATGGTATTTTTGAGTTGGAATTTTCGCAGAGATACCCATATGAGATCGATGTCAGTACCTCACGTGGTAAGTAAAAAATCTTCTAGTGTGATTCCGGTAATTTTTTGGGTATTAAAAGATTTTTTATTGATAACAGTCAATTCACGGTTCTGAAAAGTATTTAAAAACCAGGTAAAATCAGTAGGATGTGCGACTCCTGCCTTAACTTCAAGATACCTATTTTTTTCGGGTAAGATAAAATCAATTTCATGATCATGCGATTGCCAAAAATGAATATGTTCAGGAAGTTCATCGGCGCTGGATATGCAGATTCGACGCCAAATTTCTTGAGCGACAGCCCATTCAAAAATAGCGCCTAATTCTTCACCTAAATTTTTTAAGTCGGCAATGGTACGTGGTTTTTTAGGGTGCCAACAAATAGCCGCGAGCAAATTAACAAAATGATATTTGCAAGGTTTGCGAAATATAGCGATTTTTCGCTGCGGATCATAAGGGAAGGCCGGTATGATCGTCAATAGATCGGCTAATTGATCAATATAACCATGCGCCATGGTATTATTCGACAAACCGCTTTCCCGCGCTAATTTTGCTTGACCAATCGGAGTACCCGCCATCCGATAGAGGCTTTGTAATACCGCCAACAAATGCGAACGAGAACGTCCGCTTGCCGAAAATTCTCCAAGCACCCAGTCACTGACAATAGATATCACATAATCCGGCAACCGACCGGTTTCCGCAATTGCATTTATTCCAACGGGTGAGCCGCCAGATAAAATATAAGCCCACACTGAATCTTCCCGAAAAAAATCACCACATTTTTTTAAAAATTCTGAGTAGGAAATCGGTGTAAAAATATAATTTGTACGGTCCAGCTTGCCTTTTCTGCCTGGCAAACGTTCAATGCCTCGACGCAAATCGGCGGCCTTGGACCCTGTCGTCACCAACAAAATATTTTTCAATTCTCCGGCATCGGCTAATCGCTTAATCGCTTTTTGCCAATCATCAATTGCCGTTATTTCATCAATAAATAATCGCTTTACTTTAGCATTTGGATTAAATAATTCGATGAGTACTCTGATTTCATTCATTAACTCGGTGCGATCTGTTATTTCATCTCCATTCAGATATAAGGCAGCGCCTGCCCCAAATTCGGTGATGGTATCAGCCACCTGTTGTTCGAGCCAGGTGCTTTTACCATACTGCCGCGGCCCTCTGATCATTATAATGCCGGGCTCTTGTGGCAGTACAGGTAATCCAAAATTCTGCTCAAAAATAAATTGGGCGGTTTTTAGGTTATCCAAATGGGGTAACACGCCTGGGACAGTGACGTTTCCCATTATAAGCATTTGATTTATATCGTTATTATCCAATGTGCGATTTTCCTTTTCTTTACCTAACAGTCTAACTGTTAGTATAGCTAACCGTTAGGCTGTTAGCAAGTATTCGCATGACTTCAATTGCGGACGGCGTTTGTGCTGCCGTTTCAAAATCATTAATTGTTTTTTGGGCATGAGATTCTCAGTAATTAATGAATTCATACCATTGGGTTGCATGATTTTAGTCAATGCGCTGATCAAATCAAATATCAACTTTATCCAACATGCCATAATAAATATGATAGGCTCTGTCACAAAATAACTTGGACATTTAGCATCCCGCTAGCCGTCTCAATCTGAACGACTATCGGGCGCTAAATGTCCAAGTTATTTTGTGACAGAGCCTAACATCAATTTTTGCTGATTAATAATTCGCGACGTACACGGTTATGAATTTCAAAGTTAATATTACGGTTCTCATTATTTGGGCGATTATACATGATTTATAAAAAATTAGTATTGATAATTATTCATGCCAAACCTCCTTGACGCGCGCATCACGACCACAATTCCAGCGATAGTATTTGTAGCGAACCGGATTTTTTAAATAATATTGCTGATGATAATCTTCGGCGGGATAAAATTTTGTCGAAGGGACGATTTCGGTATAGACTGCTGGAAAATGCTGCTTCACCTTGATTAGCGAAGCGTCTGCCAATTGTTTCTGTTTATCGTTCAGATAAAATATGGCGCTCCGATATTGATGCCCTTTATCACAAAATTGTTGGTCGCTGACCGTGGGATCGATATGACGCCAAAAGTAATCCACCAGATTTTCATAACTGAGCTTGTCGCTATCATATTCCACTTTCACTGATTCCGCATAACCCGTTGAACCTGCAGAAACCTGCTCATAGGTGGGATTGGGCTCCTGACCGCCATCATAACCTGCCTGGGTCGAAGTCACTCCGGGCAATTTATCAAAATCAGCCTGCAGGCACCAAAAACAACCGCCGGCAAAAATAGCTGATTCAGTTTTGGCGCACGCTAAAGTGCTGAGTGTTAAAGTGAAGAAAAAAACCACGTATTTCATCATGTAACTAATCCCTGTTTGTAAAACTGTTTGACTCTAACTAAAGCTGTCCATAAGGTTAGACAAATAAATAAAGTGGCTAAAACGTTAATATATTCGGGAAACCAAATCATCAGGCAAAAAAATATAAAAGCTTCCGCCCGCTCCATTAATCCTGGGCTATAATAAAAACTTTTAGCCGAGTCATTACGGTTAAAAATTCCGACGATCAAAAAACTCGTTATGCATAGTAGCATACTCCCCAGCATCAGCAAACAAATCCAACCTCGACGCGATGGATCCAGGGAAAATAACGCTAAAATGATGGTTAACTCTACGGCTCTGTCTACTATGATATCCAACGCTGCGCCCCAATCACTGGTTACGCCCAATTTTCTGGCTAAAGCGCCATCTAGAGTATCTAAAAAACCCGATATTAATAATAACGCCGTTGCCAATAATGGCATCTGCAGTTTTAACGCGGGAAATACCAGCAACCCAATGAAACCTGCCAACAGCGTGACTTGAACCGGTGAACAGCGCACATTGACGTGTTTCAAAACAGGATCGAGTAAAAATCTCTGATAATGTGCCTGAAAATAATCATTTAACATATGGGCTCTTTATTTTCTCTGTTTGATTTCGCTCCGCGTGAATCGGTTTGTTCGGGAGGACTGGTGAGCAAAGAACCTATGCTTCCTGCTATAAAAATGAGAGGGATACCATAAATAGCCCAATACCACGTGTATATATGTGTTTCACCGTAATAGTAATAGCAGGCAATACCCCAAATCATACCGGTCAGGGTGCTGGCATACACCCCCAGCTTACTAGCCTTGCGCCAATAAAAACCTGCCAATAAACCAAACGACAAAGCCACTACCGGAATATTGGCTAAAATCATATTATTCATTATTTGCCCAGAAAATAAATTGGCAAGAAAATAAGAGGTGCATGCACAGATACCCGTCAAAACCATCTCATGACGAGTTCCGGTTTGATTATTTCGACCATGAATTAACAATGTCACCATTGCGCTCCACACTCCCGACAGGGTGGTGGCGGCAGCTAAAAAAAGCACTGCATAACCAACGCCTTGTAACCCCGGGCAAAGCAGGCTGTGAATCACATAAGGCAATGCCTGATCTGCCTGAGCCAGGATAATATTTTTATCCGCCAGAAAAATGGTCGTCATTACCGCGCAGCCATATAATAGAAAAACGAGTAATGCGGCAATAGTGACTGCTAAAACTGCTGTTTTAGAGGATTCTGCGGAAGTTATTTTTTGACCGTACCAGGGCGCCAGGATATAGCTGAACATGGTGAGAAAAATAAGCGAAATAATAAATCTAACTGGAAGTATCTGCTGGATAGGCGCCAACGTCTGCGCGGAATAAGCGTGGAAAACAGGCGATAAGCGCCAAACGTGATGTAATAGTAAAGGAAAAAACAACAATACAATCACAAAGCTGATAATATCCGTGCGAATAATTGACATTAATCCGCCTCGCCAGATGATGAGTAAAATAATTAATGATAATAATGCACTTAACATCCAGTAATCTATTGCTGGAAATAAGAGCGTAAAAATCAGGGTCAGCGACTTAACATAAGTCGCACTGAATCCAGCCATTGCTCCGAATAATATGATTCGCACCACCATGCTGACATCTTTTCCGTAGCGGGCTAAAAAAAAATCGGCGACTGAAAGCCCATCAAATTCTTTCCATTTTTTGGCAACCGTCAGCGCATAAAATAATAGTCCCACCAAAAATACACACGGCAGGCTGAGTGCGCTCCAGCCGATATGATATCCAAATGAAGCAAAGGCAATCAAAGTAGCCGTATTAAATTCCGTCATTACTAAAGTAGCTATCAGGGCGAATAATTTGGTTTTTCTGCCAGCGAGCAGGTAAAGATTACGCGTGTTCACCTGGCCCGATTTAAAAATGCCAAACGATAGAATACTTAGCAATAAAATGCTAAAAACAATCCAGTTGACTAAACTCATTCGAATAGCGCCAACAATCTGACCAGCCAACGGATTTTTTTAGAAAACAACATAGGCGTATAATATTCCGCCGCCACGCGTTTACTGATTTCACTGCGAGTAGGATAAGGAACAATCACGCTGGCCATATGACCGATTTTCTTGCCTTCATTGACTAGAATGATCCAGGGCAGTAATAATTCTCCCGCATTAGCGCCTAGAATACAAATATCTACTTTAGACAGGTTTACCATGAGATTTACCTTTGAAGTGTTTATAGATGACTGGCAGCAGAGAAAGCAACGCCAGAGCTAACAAGGGAATTAAAATAAAAGGTTTGAAGATAATAGTGAGTTGAGGAGTTTGTCCTGCATCCAGAATGTGACCCAGACCATTGCCCAGCATAGTATAAACTAAAGAACCGGGAATAATGCCTACTAATGTAGTCCAAAAAAATATCTTTAAAGAAACTCCCAGTAAGGCGGGAACAATATTAACCGCCCAAAATGGAAATATCGGCACCAGACGCAATACTAAGAGATAATTAAACGCATCATCGACAAATCCCTGTCGCATTTTATGGATCCATTTTTGCGAACGATGAGCAAAAAAATTGCCTAATGCGGTGTTTACCGCCAAAAATAACCAGACAGAACCCAATGTCGCGCCAATGACGGTGCAGACCGTTCCGGCCAATATGCCAAATAAAAATCCACCCAACAACGTCAAATAAACCGCGCCCGGAATGGATACAGCCACCGCCAGTTGATAGATAAACAAATACCCAATCACCGTCAACAGATAATGCTGCCGGGTCCATTGCAACAATTCTTTCCGATGTTGTTTCAGCGTTGAGAAACTGAGATAGGAATAAAGATGAAAATAAAAAAATAAAATCAGACATAAGACCAGGATCGCCAATGGCAGCCATCGTAATACATTCCTTCGAAAAACCATGTCCTGCTCCTGAATAACGATCCTATAATCAGTGAATCCCTTCCTGATAGCTGGTTTAGAGTACCTGAAAGTATTGCCGATGTGAAGTTTACATAGGGTTGTTCTCAATTTATGGTTACTAAGCGAGAAAGATATCGACGTCAAATTTACGAAAAAGTAAAACTGCCATCCAAAGAACTGACGCCGCGGGATGACGGCGCTTTTCTGATTTCAGGACGATAAATCCCTTGGGTAGACACACTTAAATGTAAATGATCGCGCTGGTAAAATTTTAACAGATCCAAAATTTCAGATTCGGTTTCTGAACGGGTACCACTGATTAAAGCTGGATGACTTTTTATAGTTTGTTCGACTATTCCGCCGACATTCATGGATGCTTTATTTTCACCCGAGGTTGGCATCATACCTTGTAACAAATTATTGATTAAATATTCTAAGCCAATCGTCTTTCTTTCTTTAATCTCTAACTCTCGAGTAATGTACATTGACTGAAAAAAATAAAGCTTATCCGTTTTTCGACGCTCCGCTAAGGCACTGCATTGCACTTTCAGTTTATTTCTTTTGAAAACTAATCGATATAAACATAAAGAAATGATGCATTTAGAATCAGCATTAATCAATGGTTTTGGTGGGGTAAATCCAGTGCGATCTAGATAATCCTCAAGTTTTTTTATATCACTTGCTTGCGAAAAAATTTCCAATCCCTGTGACAATTTATCTTTTGGATTGGCCAAAGAACCGGTCACATTTTCTGGTGGCGGATTCTGGATTTCAATTTTTGAATCGACTAGTTGTTGAGATTCAGAATCCAATTTTAATGGTTCTTGCTCTTGCTTAAACTGATTTAAATATTTGAAAAAATAATGCCCGGTCATCCGGCGAGGATACGGTTTAACGGGGCTCCAAACACTTTCCACCAATTTCTGTGCTTTATCCTTCGAACCCAACTGCCACAGAGCAAGTTGTTCCCACGAATGATCTGCATATTCAGGCACGTGAATCGCAGGCATGCGATCTTGTAACGCCGGCGACCGTGCGTGAGCTCCCGTTTCTCGGTCAGTACTTTTTAAACCAATCACAAAAAATCCTGGATTTTCCGCTGCCTTATTCCCGTCTTTGCCCGTTAACAATGACCCTAAAAAACCTTCTTGTTCCGGTTTTAGAAAATCAATATTTTTTATGATTAAGATGCCGCCTCGATTAAAGATTTCTCTGACTTTTTTTCGAAAATTTTCCTGATCTTGGTCTTCACCTCCGGTCATGACTGAATAATCTTTATCGGGTTGTAACCCTGCCGCTTGTAAACAGGCTTCAGTTAAAGTCCATTTTCCGGCTCCGCGAGCGCTTTGCAATAACAGACCACGGCGATGATCCTTATCCTCACCACTTGCGATGATCTTGTTACGAATTAATAACGATTGCCGGAGAGCAATATGAGCATCAGTCATTTCTGGAGCAAATGCTTTGTTATTGACTACGACCATTTGAGTTTTTGCCTTAGCTTCAACTTCAGGTTTTATTTTTAAGCTCGACAGCAATTCAGTTTTAAAACGATGTCTCTGATCAACTTCGGAAATTGTCAAGCCATATTCTCCGTAAATGGCTTCAGCCAAAATTTGTTGCTTAGAATTAGCAGAAATTTTCGGGTCCAAAACTAAAGCCTGATAACGTTCTACCGCAGTTTTTAAGCTACGGAAAGAATAGCCCACTAATGGCTGATAACGTTTAAACAGCTCAGCGCCGGCAACAATTTGTTGGGCCTCAGTCAATTCAAGCTGATAGGTAGTCACTAAAGTGCGAGCTAAAGATTCCGGACTCGGCATTTTCACTAATTCAGTATTGCCGTGTCTTAATAAATCGTGGAAATAACGGCCAGAAAAACTTTCCGGATTGACCGCGGCGACAATTTTATGATTATCAGTTAGCTCGTGCCATTGCCCTTTATAAAAAATCACTCGTGGAGTTCTATGGATGCCGTTGAGAAAATCCAACATGCCGGGTTTGGCAATATTCGCTTCATCCAACAACAGCAGATTTTTTTTACCGGTTTGATTGCCGGCAATCCATTTTTCGATTTCATCCAAACCCACCGCGCAATGATAATCGGGATTATTCTTTAAATGATCCAAATAATGGGTTTTGCCAACACCAGGTTCGCCTTTAACCACAATCACTGGGTTGGATTCATGATTAATTAAATATTGTAAACGTTTTTGGATTTTAACAGTTCTGTCAGTTTTTACTTTTGATGAGGTGACAATTTTAGGCTGAGTGAATTGCGAATACTTTTGTTGGAATTTTTCATTGATTATTTTCCAATGATCTCCTGTCATCTGAGTATAAAGTTGATCTTTATTCTGAGATAGCCAATTTTCGCCTAAAATCTCTCGCAAGGTTTTTCCATTGCAAGTATTTAATAACCGCCAAGCAAATCCTGAATTGGGTTTGTTGGCTATTTTTCGTTTTAAATCCTGAAAATTGGGTATTCTGATCGGATTTTCTGAGTTTTTATCAAATAAAAATTTAAGCAGTACATTGAGGAATGCATAGTATTCACCAGAGACTTCATAATCATACAGCTTGGCGCCTTTAACCGGATTATGGCTATGATCATGGTCGCGAGGTTTTGATAAAAGTATCTGATATAGATGTGAAAGACTTTGCCAACATTTCCCCAGACTCTCTGGCATACCTGAACCATGATGAGGACAAGCACCGGCGTTAAAAAACAATAAAATGTCATCGATCATTTTTTTACGCGCTGAAGTAAGCAATTCAGATGAGATTTTTTCTTCTAACAAATCTTCGCAATAATTAGCATCGGCAAAACAATAATCATAACTCGGCAGGAAACTGGGAGTTGCCGGCTTAGCTTTTTCCGGTTGCACCAAATAAATACGTCCAGGAATTTCAACTCGCTGGCCATTTATTTCTAAATAAGGATGTTTTGAAAACAACGGCAGCAAAACTTGCATGAGCGCTTTGGAAATAGTTCCTTTTAATATGACCGTTCGGCCTTTTTTTAAAGCAGTTAATAATCCTAATTCTTCTCTAGTAAATTGAGGAACTCCCTGTGTTTGAGTGGGGTCCAATACTATTTTTTCTAATAACTGAGCATCCTCCATGTCAGGAGTTAAATCGATGATAGCGGGTTCTTGCTTGTGATCAACACACCATTGATACAATTTGCGCGTAGCGTATTCAGGATCATTACTGAAAAAACATTGGCTGGCTTTATGATCAACAAATTCCTTGGGTTGGAATTTTTTTGATTTTATGGGAGTAGTAGTCTTCGAAGTTGAATAAAATCGAAAATTTCCCTGGATATTTTTGTCGCGAATAAAATCATTTACCCGTTGCATCTTCCCACTAGAAATATTTTCAGTCACTACAAATACCACATTGTTATTGGCGTTAGTGACTAATTTCCCGGGTTGACTCACTGCAATAAACTGCTTGCTATTGTCTACCGGTTGGTACTGGATTTCTTCATATAAAGTATGCCAGTTGTCATTATGCAAATAAATTTCAGATGCTTTATACTCAGTTTCAGGTGGTAAAATAGCGATGTTGTCCTCAATGGGAATTTGGCGAGTGGTAGATAGGGTGATAGGAATATTGTGAGTATAAACCCATTCACCGTTAAACCAAAATCGTTTTTCAATTTGCAGTTGCTGCCAAAATTGTTCAAATTCAGGATCTAAAGTGGGCGGGCGGCAAATTTTTAAAGGCCTATTTTCAGCGATCGCACGCAATAACGGACCGTCTATGGATTTAATTTCTCCAGTCGCGGAATATTGAAGATCGGCAACTAGTAATTCATACCAATCGGGTTCATAAGCGTCGGATTCTTGATATAAATCCACCACAATCGGTTCGGCGGTTATGGAAGTCATTTCATCCTTAGTCTCCACAGACGATTCTGGCAGATGGTATTCTCGATAGGCATTAATAAATTCAGGCGGACATTCATTATCATCAGCTAGAAATCCCACCGTTTTAATTTGGCCCTTAATTTCAGCTAACAATGACTGATAGCGCACTCGTTCGATAGGCAAAAATTGCGACCAATTAATAAAAACATAACCGCCTTCATTGAAGATTTTCTGTAAAGGGCCGAGGGTGGATACCCGACGGCTGTTTTCTAAACGATACGTTTGCAAATAACGCTTAAAATCACTGGGATTTTCGAGGTAAACGTAAGGTTCAGGAATTCCGCTCCAGTCAAAAAACTGTTTTCTAGCTGCGAGCGTTGTCATTCCCTTTGGGAGATGAATCAGCACTGGTTTTAAATCGGATTTAAACTCTTTAAAATCAAAACACGGGTAGTGAGTTAAACTCGCGTGTATTTTCTCTTCGTATTCATTGGCAATGCGTTCTGTCGGGAGTAAGGGTGCAATGGTCGGTGGTTGCTGTTTAAACAATCCTTTGATATCGCGATTGACACCAGGTGCATTTTGCCCGGTCGCGCCACCGAAGTCCATGCACGTCAAACTGCCATCTTGATTGCGCACATGACAAAATTGATGAGTTTCATTCTGAATTAAATTAATTTCGGCGCCTGCTAAACGTCCTAATAACATAAAAATCTGACTGCGTTGTGCGCAGGCGCCGCGACGATGCTTTAGATTAGCGAGTAACGCTTCTAGAGTACCGTCCTTAAATTTTGTGTTCACTTTCTCATAGCGAAATTTTTGGAGAAATTTCTGCAATTGATCTAATTTTTCTACTAAAGAAATCTCTTTCAGTAAAAATTGAAGATCCTTATCGTCGTTGACGACTTTTTCTAACTTCAGTCGCAAGGGTTCAGGTAATCCATTATCTTTAATTTCTTTCGGAGATAAGGTAGGCAGGTTATAACGAGCATCAGGCAAAAACTGATAATTAATTTTTACTCGAGCAGATCGTGAGTTAGTCTGCAATAATCGAAAGAAAACTTGTTTACGATAGGAGTCGTAATAATAACCTAGCTCGACTCCTGATTGAGCGTCTACCTGAATTCTCAGGTTTTTTTCTTCTATCGGTGTTGATAATGGCAAAGGGTAATCGACTCCTTTGACCAAATTCCCTTGAAATACGCCATTGACGACATGGCTAGCCATTAACCCTGAACTGGGCAAATTAGAAATGGATTGATAAACAGACTCTGATAGTTCCAATGAAGATTCGAAGTTTAATTGATCTCTAGAATCGTAAATAATTTTATCGAAATTTTGGATCAGATAATTATGAATTTTTAAAGGTTGATTATTTTGCTCTAAAGCCACCATCAATTGACCTGAAGCAGTATAGATTGCTGTTCCTCCTTTAGAGACCTTAGGTGAAATGCTTTTAGATAAGGAGTAAAAACTCTTACCTGTGATTGTCTGGCTATGCTGAGTGTGGGTAGAAATGGTATCAGCAGGAAAATTGCTAAGGTTGGATGATAGCGGCGAATTTCTCAATGAAATAGTGTCATTGTCAGGTGTCAATTTTATTACTGACAATTTAGATAAAGGTTGATTATTTTGCTCTAAAGCCATCATCAATTGACCTGAAGCAGTATAGATTGCTCGTTCCTCCTTTAGAGACCTTAGGTGAAACACTTTTAGATAAGGAGTAAAAACTCTTACCTGTGATTGTCTGGCTATGCTGAGTGTGGGTAGAAATGGTGTCAGCAGGAAAATTGCTAAGGTTGGATGATGGCGGCGAATTTCTCAATGAAATAGTGTCATTGTCAGGTGTCAATTTTATTACTGACAATTTAGATAATGATTCGACTCCGTTTACAATTATTTTTGGCTTGTCAGCTGATATTATCAGATTTTCTAATTCTGTCGATTCTTTTAGGCTAAGTGTTACCACATTGCCATTATAAGAAATAATAGATTTCAGATATTCAAATACTTTTAAATCAGGCCCGGTCTCTATATTTAACAAATTTCCGCAATCTATGAACCTACAATAACGAATTTTATTATTAAGACGTACACCACTCAATTTCTTTTGATGGAAGTTACAAAATAAATATTCTATATTAGGAACATATTTTAATTCATCTAAATCAAGCTGATTATTAACCAAAACTTTGAGTGAGGGCAAAAGTGCAGAAAATTTAACGGTGGCGTCCTCTACTTCAAGATGAATTAATTTTGGATTATTAGCCAATGATATTACATTCATTTCAGATAATCGTACATATTCCAATGCCGGAAAATTTTCCAATTTTATAGATTCTTTAAGTTCTGCAGAAGAGGAATAGGACAACCATTTTAATTTCGGGAAATGGTCGCTAGAAATGGCTATGGCTTTTGCGCCTTGCATTATAGATAAGGCTTCGATTTCTTTAGCTTTTCCTGAATTTATTAACTCCTCTAATTCATAAGGTTCTTTTATAATAAGAGGTAAAAGATTTTTAATAGACGACTGCCAACGTATCGAATAAGGAGATTCTTGCTTTGTCAGTGCTTGTCCTTTAAGACATTCAAATGTCTCCAATTTATTCCTTCCTTTCGAGTACGTTTTAAATTGATAATTATTAAATATTTGTTGATTTTTTTTAACCCATTCAGGATTAGTATTCTGTAAGTTGATTGTATTTAATTGCGGGAGCCCGCTGAGTAGATAATTAAGCATTTCCGGATTTGGTGGACTGGCTAAGCCTAAATAGGTAATTTCTTCGGCATTGATCCCAGCTAAAATTTGCTGACATTCTCGTAAAGTATGTAGCGGTACATTCAGCACTGCATTCTGCAATACTAATCGTCTTCGAGAAACGTTAAAACGTTCCCAGAAAGCTGAGTAATCCAGGATAACCCATTCGTTAAGCGCCAATTGAGCATTATTATTAAAATGCTTGACAATGTCCTTTTCAGCAGCTGGCTGAACACGATGTAAATTTGCCCAAAAATATTCGGCTGATGGAATGGGCTGTGCCCGAGCCAAATCCATCTCAGGTCCTTCCCAGAAATAGCAATCATAGTCTGTAATCAGGCGAGATATTAGCGGATAAAAGCCCTGCTTTTTCAGCAAATATTGCAGCAATCCATCACAGAATAGAATCTTTTTTTTGGGCTCGTTGTTCGCAGCCGCTTGACGCACAAAACATTTAGGGTCGGCGCCAAACATTTTCCATTTCAGAGCTTGGCCTGGTCCTTGAACGGACTGTCCATGCTTTTTTTTACTATAAAGATTATCTTCTCCCATTAGCCATTGAGTGATTGCCTCGGAAGAAAACGGCCCAGTCTTTTCTGGTATCATTAATCGACTTACTTGACAAAATTCTTGTTGTTTTTGCATAGAGCCTCAAGGATTTATCCTGCAGAGTTTATCAGAGTCATTTGGGTTATAATAGTATTGTTTTATCCCGACCAGAGGGTCTATGAAAACAAAATTACTGAATTATCTTTGGCAGCGGTTGCTGCCTTTTTCGCTATCCCAATGGCAGACGCCTGCACAGAGTTCAGGCTATCACATGATGGTCAAACAATCATCGGGCACAATTTCGATTGGGTCAATCCGTACGCTTTCATCCTTATCAATCCTGCCGGTGTAAAACGTCACTCGGGTAGTATGGATAGTCCTTATAAAACTGGTCAATTGTATGAAGTGATGGGAATTGCATGTCATAGTGAAACCAAAGAAGAAATGATTGTTTATAAAGGGTTATATCACTGCGAAAAATTTGGAGATAACCCATGGTTTTTTCGACCAAAGAAAATGTTTTTTGAACAGGTTTTATGGAGTGGTCAGTATGTTCCGACGGTTTAAGCTCGTAGAAGATGAAAAAATTGAAAAATTTTTCAGTGAGTACTTGATATGTCAAAAAAATCTATTTTTAATGAATTAGCCCGATATTATGATTTAATTTATTCATGGAAAGATTATCAGAAGGAAGCTGATAAAATTAAATCACTGATTAAAAAACATAAAAAATCTGACGGTCACGATTTACTGGAAGTCGCTTGCGGTACAGGTAAACATCTCCCTTATCTCAAAGATTCTTTTTCAATTCTTGCAACGGATCTCAATAAAGCGATGCTTTCCATTGCGCGAAAAAATATTTCTGATGTGACGTTTAAACAAGCGGATATGATGAAACTGAATTTAGGTAAAAAATTTGATGTCATTTTATGCCTGTTTAGTTCGATAGGATATGTAAAGACCTATCCAAATCTAACAAAAACGATTCAAAATTTCGCAAAACATTTGAAGGTAGGTGGGGTAGTGATTATAGAGCCGTGGTTTACAGAAACTGCTTATATAACAGGATTACCTACGATGACAACCTATGATGGCGAAGAAATAAAAATTGCCAGACTTTGTGTCAGCCAAAAGCGAGGTATTCTATCTGTCATGGATATGCATTATCTGATCGCTGAAAAAAATCAAAAAATGAAACATTTTGTTGAAACGACATGAGCTGGCCATGTTTGATTTCGATAAAATGCTTGACTATTATGAAGAGAACACGGATTAAAGGCTCATTTTTGAAAAATGGATTAATGAAAGATAGAGGGTTATACATTGGGGTTAAGAAATAGAATTTTTATCAGTTTCTTAATGAAGATGAGGAAAGTCAATGAAGATTAAATTAATTGTAAAAGCTTCTCAAAAAACTGTATATGCAAAATAAATCGCAATGGGCTTCATGCATTGAATGGGCGTTAGACACGTTACAGAGATTGGGTTATTCCATTCAAAACGCTACCCCAGAAACCATCTTGCAAACGCCTTGGTCTATTCATACAGCGCTAGCCGAATATCGGCTTTTAATGAGTGTTGGTTCACTTCAACAATTATTAGGTCAAGGTAGATTAGCCAAGCAATTAAGGGTATGGTTAACCCAAACGAATAATATCGGAGATGTCAATTGAAAATTCTCAACTGTTTTTGTACTGATTTGCCTAATTCGGGAAATCCTGCCGGCGTCATCTTTGATTTCTCAGGCGATCAAATTGGATAACCTGGTCGTGCAAATTAAAGTATTAGCAGAACCCGTCCCGATCTATAATCCAGATCAGAAGATGCCAACGGGTAACTGTCACATCAAGTTTGAACTATTACAGATCAAACAAGTGATGCACCCCCGGACCGACAGCTTTGCGGATTTAGATTTTCTACTGCTATATAATGCGATTTTCCAAAAAAATTAACTCCGCAGTAAGCAAATACTGTTTCAGTAATTTTTTTGGGAATTTGAGGCGTCCACGTATTCAATGAAGCCGCGCTAATAACCAAATTTTTAGATGAGCTTGACTGATCATGCCCCAGAACAATCACTGCATATCCTGCAGCAATTATCGAACACTCTTTCCGCTCTAGAGTTGCAAACAACCAGCTACTATAAATTAACAGATTTTTTATTCTTACTACCTTGCTCTCCACAAAATCTTCAGCTTTGCGGAGTAATTTCATATCCATTTTTAAATTTTTCATAATCATTTTTAAAGCTTTCATATTCAGCACTTTGCCTGTCAGCGTTAACCAGTCGCATAAGGCTGTTATTTCAATTGGGCCTACTTCGCCTACTTTGCTATCTTTTAGTATAACAGGGTAAGTGAATATTTGGTCACTGAAAGGGCACTTTAACTTCTTGGGAACCGTATTGGGATTGAATCCTGCAACTCGAAAGCGCCAATCATTTTCAGAATTTTGATTAAAAACTAAAGAAGAGCGATTGGAAGTTTGAGGCAATGATCTTTTTTGCTGCGAGCCTGGGCCTATCTGTGACAATAATTTCTGTAGTTCTTGATCTATTTGTAATGCATTAGTTTGATCGTATACCAATTGAGTCATTAACAACGTTGTTCCCATAATTCCAAACGCCACCTTAACTAGTTGCTTCATATTGGATGATAATCCTAGCATCTCAATGCTGGTAGAGAAATAAATAATTAACGGGGCTCCAAAGCTTATGATGTCGACTGGTAATCGAGGTTCAGCGGGGTTCTCCGAGTTAACTAGACTCCATAAAGATGACGCCCACTGTCTTGTATTTTTTATTAACCACTGCGTATAAAAATTCCACGAATCTCGCAACTGACTTTTTCTCATTATTAATCTCCTAATTTTTTCGAGAATTCACCTGCTCTAGGACAAAAAACGCTGCTTAAAATTTCGGACTTGACTCCTTGACCTTTTTAAAGAAATTTTATTGTCTATTTTTTAAATTTTTTTGTCAATTTAAATTAACATTTAAATTAACATAGTAGAACCTTCTAAAACGCCTTTATCAATAGTTATCCTAAAATCATTAGCAATCTGCATGGCGATGCGCCGATATCCAAATCGAGGGTTATGTTGTTTCATTGCTAAAACAAGTTGAACAATTTCATTGGATGGTCCTTAATTTAATACTGTTCTGATAAAAAATTATGTCTGTCTTCACATGAGCAGATGCGCGAATTGATGTTCATTCTCCCAAATTATAAGGACGTTTTATTTTTTTTGAACAAAAAAGCTGATTTTGGATGCAATTCCCCCAACCCCCATTCTTTGCTCGTGCCGGGGACAGCACGCCATCGCTCTATCCCGCGCATAATTTAGCGGCTAATTGCGAAAATAAATTTTGATACGGAAAACTGCTCGAAAGAAGAAAACGAATACGGCGGGTATTACGAATAATTACAGCGCCAATTTTAAATAATTTTAAACGAATTGTACCGCATTGTGCCTGCGATAATTCAGTTCCAGATAAACCAATACGACGAATACCCGAAATTAAAATATAAGCGGCACTGGAAAGCAATAATCAAAATTGATTTGCCCACCAATCATGGCAACTAGTCCTATCCGCAAATAAATCCAATTGCTGTTCTTTAATGCGATTTTCCATTTCACCCCGAGCACAATAAACTTCATCGTAAAGCCATTGAGCTTCATCATAGTTATCACACCACTGCAACATCTTCGGGCGACAAAATCCGCTATCCCCTCGAAAAATAATTTTGACTGTCGGCCAGGCTTGCCGCAGTCTTTTAACCAATAGTGATAAAATCGCCCAGCCATGCTCGGCTCCATCTTGATTACAGGGGCGTAAATAACTTACCAACAGTTGTTGATCACAGAAAACATATAATGGCAAAAAACAGTATTTCTCATAATAACCGTGAAAAAATCGTTTTTCTTGATGGCCATGGACAGGATCATCTGTGGGATCAAAATCTAAAATTAATTCCTGCGGTGTTTCATCAGTTGTTACCCAATCTTTGACTGATTTTGGGCCTTTTAAAAATCCAGATTTCCCAGAAACTGAGTTTATGAAAATCCCAGCTGTTCTTTTATGTTATTGGTTGGGAAAATTTGAATCTCAGAAAAAAATGGGTGATGAATTAAAACTATTATTTTGAAGAATAAATATAATTTCCAATCACCTTAGCTAAATCATAAGGCAGTATTTCCGGCCTAGTTTTAAAAAAACTTACCACTCTTTCCTTTTGTTTTTTAGGGGTGCTTCGATATAACTCATCCAAAAATTCATCAGCCACAGCATCAGTGTTGAAGTACTTGAATTCAAATAGGCAACGTCCTGAGCAGCTAAGCGCCACAAGCGCTACCGAACTTACTAGGAATTTGAGGTATTGATCTACTCCATCGTTAAGCTTAGTCGCCATGACCGCGCCCAAACCCATACTGGCAATTACCCCTATTGATATACTGACCCATACTATTACTTGACGAATTTGTGCGTTGGTGTATTTTTTTAAAAATTCTCTTTGGATAGACTCAATATCCTCTTCAGCCCAATTAGATACAACGTCTAAAAAATCGGAGGAAATTGATTTTTCTTCCAACCTGTGATTCAGTCTTCGCTCGAATTTACCAAGAAGGTTTCTGAGTTGAACTTCAGTTACCTTGTGATCATTGATTTCTATTATTACTTCGTGGGCATTTCTCAATAGTGATTGCTCTAAGCCAGCTTGACGACTCATATTTTTTACCTCTTTTGCGAATGTATTAATTTATGTACCCTATTTTGTGAATGTATTAATTTATGCGCCAAATCGAAAGAGTAACATTATTAAACTGTCAAGTCAAATAATAATCTTGAGAATCTCGTGAACGCTTACATTTTAAACGCCGTTATTGTCACTTAATTAAGAAAAGTTGTTAATAAAATTGAAATAAAAAATTTTATAAAGCTGTAACAGAAAGTCAACAAAGCGGTTTCATTTAATGCGATCAAGAATTTAGCGTTTGAGCTATTGTATGATAAGGAAATGGAATTGGAAGAGGTATTAGAGAAATTAACCATGCTTTTTAAAATGAGTCCAACCTTAGTACGTCCTGATAGAAATTTACCGCGAAAGCGATCTTAAACTCGGTGTTTGGTACAATTTGTCATAGCGAAAGTCTCCTTCTTTTCCTAATTCTTCTGATTTAACAATTTGAATTATAAGGAAATTATTAGGATTTTGCTACTTCTTTTTCAATCCTATGATGAAATATCCGGGTTAGCGGATAAGCGGCGACCGCTGTGGTTCCGCTGCCAACGAAAGGATCCAACACTATCGCACGCTGTTAGTAAATAACTGAATAAACCACGTCGGCAATGTCTGAGGAAAGGCGGCGCAGTGATGTTGATTGTGAGATTCCGTTCCCAGGCACAGGACATTGTCAGGGTAAACTTTGTCTTTATTCAGCCAATTTCCCAAGTTCCTCATGAAGGGGCTGCCGGTTTTACTTGGAGTTAAAGCCATGTCGGCTTTTCGTAGCCGCCCCAATCGACCCACGGTGGCAGGGCGTTGGCTGCGTCAATTAAATTTTTCACGTCAGCAGGACTATAATGTGTCGTAATTCGGCTGGATTTATGGCCTAATAAATCCTGACGATCTTCGTGGCTGACTTGCGCAGCACGTAATCGACGGCCAAACGTATGTTTTAAATCGTGAATTCTCACTGGAATGTTGAGTGTTTTTCTGGCTTTTTTCCAAGTGTAATTATTCATTTCATGAATGCGGCTCTTGCCATCTTTTCTGGTAAAAACATAAATCGGATGTTGTCCCCGAACTTCCTTAATCACTTGTAAGGCAATATCATTGAGAACAACTAATCGATCGCATTTATTTTTAGAGTATTCGCTAGGAATCACAAAGATAATGGTATGTAGTTCTGGAATAGGATATCCCCATTCCCAGCGTAGCCGACACACTTCTTGATCACGCAATCCAGTATTCATATCGAGTATACTAAAGCGCCAACACCGGTGCGAGCAATTTTTTGAGAAAATCCAGAAACAGCTGAGATTTCTTGCTCATATATTGATGACTGGGGTAAACCGCAAACATCCCAATTTTAGGGGGTTGAAAATCTTCAAGTAGTGAAATCAATCGCCCCGATTTTAATTCCTGATAAACGGTAAAGCTCGGCAGATAGGCAATACCATGTCCTAGGACTGCCAGATTTGTCAAATCCATGCTGCTATTAGCCAAAATTTCGCTGTGGATAGCGATTGGTTTTAATTTATTATTTTTACTAAATTTCCAGACCCTCTGATAATTATCATAATGATCAAGGCAGTGATGTTCTGCTAAATCCTCCGGAGTTTTCGGTTTACCAAATTTCTTAAGATAATCCGGAGAAGCACAGATAATTTTGCGCCAATCACCCAATTTTTGATAATGAAAATTAGAGTCCGGCAATGCGCTGCAATAGATAATCAGATCGAAGCTTTCACGTAATAAATCTAGCAAGTGGTTGCCATGGACTATTTGAATTTTCAGCTGCGGAAATTTTTGAGTAAAATGATGCAGATTGGGGGTTAAGTGCAGATAACTGATTGAAGCCGGCAAACCTATTTTAAGCGTACCAGTGACTTCTTGCGTGAAACTTTTGACGGTTTTTTTGCTGGATTCCAGTGCGTCCAGCAAATCACGTACCTGAGTGTAAAAAGCCTGGCCCGGTTCAGTGAGAGAAACCAGGCGAGTGGTCCGGTGCAATAAGCGGGTATCCAAGGATTTTTCCAGTCGTGCTACTCGTCTGGTGACAACGGCTGTCGATACGCCAAGTTGTTTCGCGGCCCGTGAGAAGCTTTTCTGCTCAACCACTGCGCAAAAAGCACTGATGTCTTCTAACATTTGTCTTGTCTCATTGTTGCTGATTACACAATAATCATTTTACTATTTCACATATTGTATATACCTGATTCGAGAATTACAATATGCTTACTTAGTTTAATACCAGAGGAGAAATGCTATGTTTTTATTAATCGTCGGATACACTCAATCACCGGAACAAGTTGCTGTGCATGCACCTGCTCATGCTGAATGGGTTAAGCAATATATCGAGGAAGGTGTCTTTTTGTTCGCCAGCCCTAAAAAAAGCAAATTAGGTGGAGCGATTCTAGTAAAATCTATGGATAAACAAAAGCTGAAAGCAATTATAATGGAAGATCCTTTTGTCAAAGTAGATGTTGCGGAATATCAGATCATTGATTTTGATTGCAAGACAACTAGCCAGCAACTCTTGTTTCTGCAGGCCATGTAAAAGTATTTTCCTTGAGGAGAAAGACCGTGCCGTTAAATCAATCTGAAAAAAATTTCTTTAAATTGTTAGCTCAGCGTGAAGCGGCCAATCCTTCTAAACCGCTGGAACAACAATCGCTTGAAGAATTTCGCCAAGGGTCACTCATTGAATTTTCCGGTAAACCAGCCGATGTGAAAAGAGCAGATAGCTATATTACCGCAAGAGATGGCTATTCAATTAATTGCTGAATTTGATGGTATGCGCAGTGATTCTGAAGCCTATTTTAAAAAATTACAAAAAAGTGGATGCCGGGTTTCTAAAAAAATATTACCTGGTCAGTGTCACCATATGCTGTTGCTACAAGGCGTGATGAATGAAGCAGAAGACCCTGCCAAAGACATTGCAGATAAATTGGGAGAGCAGAATGGCTAACATCGATTTATTAAAAAATATTGCCAATTCAATTTATAACCCTCAATTAGATGTTGTTGAGACCATTGAAAAATTATACCATCCGAATTATGAGCAATGTATAAACGGCGTTCATATGAACCGTACCGAATATATTCAGCATGTCATGGCACAAAGGCAAAATATGATTATTGATCACTTTGATTACCAGCATTTCTTGGAAAAAGGAAATGAATTGTTCGCCCTTTACTACGTCAAAGGGAAAAATTTAAAAAACCTGCCGGTTGAGGCAGAAGTCATTGCTTATTTTTTATTTGAATCTCAGCAAGTATTGAGAATACACGGACAAGTGCAATTAGTTAAAGGTGATTGGTCGGATGTGGATATGAAAGAAGCATGAATAGCAATGAAAAATTAACGATTGACGTGGCGCTGGTCAATCGTCTTATAGCGGCTCAATTTCCTCATTGGCAAGATTTACCGGTTCAGGCTGTCCCCAATGGCGGATGGGACAATCGTACTTTTCGCCTGGGTGAAAACATGTTGGTGCGAATGCCCAGCGCTGCAGACTATGCAGTGCAAGTGGAAAAAGAACAATATTGGTTGCCCAAGTTAGCGCCTTCTTTGCCGCTATCGATTCCAACACCTTTAGCTATGGGGCAATCAGGTGAAGGCTATCCTTGGCGATGGTCGATTTATCAATGGTTGGAAGGTGAACCGGCGGCTTCTGCACGAATGAATAATTGGCGTGATTTTGCTGTGAGCCTTGGCCGTTTTTTGCAAGCACTGCAGTCAATCGACTCCACTGATGGGCCTGCGGCAGGAATGCACAGTTTTTATCGCGGTGGATCATTGGCCTATTACGACAAATCTACACGCGAAGCTATTGCCAAGCTGAAAGATCAAATTGATGCTGACGCCGCTACTGCAACTTGGGAAGCCGCACTTAACACACGTTGGCAGTATTCACCGGTATGGGTACACGGCGATGTCAGTGCTGGCAATCTACTGGTCCAAAACGGTCAACTCAGCGCCGTGATTGATTTTGGTCAGCTGGCGGTAGGTGATCCAGCCTGCGATTTAGTGATCGCCTGGACACTGTTCAGCGGAGAAAGCCGGACAGCTTTTCGTGATATATTATCGCTTGGCGCTGACACTTGGTTGCGAGCAAAAGCCTGGACGTTGTGGAAAGCATTGATCACCGCAGCAGGTTTTACTAGCCCCAACAACTTTGAAGCTCAGCAATGTCGGCATATCATTAATGAGGTACTAACGAAATCATAAAAAAGATTAAAAAACGAGGTGACTCAAAATGCTGTCTGATAGCATCAGCCGTTTTACTAAAACAGTACCCAACCGTGCGATGCGTAACGCAGGAGAGCAGTACCTATCTCATTATCAGAAGTTTCACAGTGTTCATGGTTCAGCAGAAGCCACCCACGTTGGACAGCGAATCGATAGATTGGGTGACCGCCGGGACTGCTTTTCATTGGTTTGATCTTGAAAAGTCCAAAATAGAATTTAAACGCATTTTAAAATCGCCTGGTTTTGTGTTATTAATTTGGAATATGAGAAATAAACAGCAATCGGCCTTCACGAGATTATGAGTCGTTACTCATGACTGATTGCAAAGAATATAAAAATTCTCCCGCTCAAAAATTTAATCATAGTGTCGCTGAAGAATTTTTCGACTGTCATGATCTCGCTATCAGATAAATTTGGCTCAAATCCTCTTTGCCGAAGCTTTTGAGTACCCAGAAAATTTTTTAGTGTTGCATCTATCACACAATAGGCTGTAATGATAAAATCTTCTAATAACATAAGACCTCCTCTGTAAATTTTTTGATTTTTGACTAAAAAACCAAATTACATGAGGTGTTATTGTCATTCAATCTTTGAATTAAATTAGCTCAAAAAGTTGAGCGCCGCGCTAATTTTTTTGAGTTCCGAAAATGTTGGACTGATCGAGAGATTATTTTTTTATTAAGGATTATTCCATGAAAGTTGAATTGACTGCAATTTTACCTGCGAAGGGAACACCAATCACTATAAACGAATCCGATCAAGATTTGAGTCATAGCGGACAACAAGTACTATTAGAAATGGCCCCAGAGTCCGTTGGTTACGGAGATGAAAAACAGAAAATCGATGAATCAGTTAAATTCCAGCAAGAATTAAATTCTTCTGTTTCCGTGCACAGCTTGCCTGGTATTCCCATTAGGGAACAAACCAGCAGCAGCCCTTCTTTGTTTGCGGATGACCGCATGCCGGGTTTAATTGAAGAAAACACCGAAACAGACCCGCTAATGATTTTTTTAAACAGTCTGGATATAACTGCCGAGGATTTAGAGCGTTTGAATATTCCCGTAGAACCATTGCGCCAATTGTTTCAACAAGAAACCAGCGGTCTCTCCTGGTTGAAATGGTGTCGGTTTGAAAGAGTGATGGAGAATGCTTTGCATGGTCTATTGTTGTCTCGCCGTGACTTAGAATTGAACCCACAAAAAGTTTGTCTATCTGCACGAGTTCGGCCACACGAATACTCGATTTTATTGCATCACCGATCTAGCTTAAGAAAAGCATACGCCGCTAGTGAATTACTGCTCGGTGTTCGTTTAGGCATTTTTGGGTTTGTCCGCATTTTTATTGTGGCTATGTTGTTGTACCGGTTAGGGGCATGGGCGAGTTCCGGTGAACGTGATTTTAGTGCTTTTGAAAGTATTTTCAGTGCCAACAACCAAAAAGGCATCGACAGTTTGACAGGTTTATTAGCTCAGCTTCAACCTTCCCTATTGCGGTTTATTTTATCTGCTCCACTCTTATTGGGAGGCGTGCAAAGCTTACTCGAATTCGCCACGGCGAGTCAGGATAGTCAAGAAAAAACTTTGCAACGTATTAATACTCTAGCTACCTACTTACAAAAAAGTCCAGGATGGAGAAAAGATGTCATTGAAGAAAGTATCCCACTCTTTTCTCATTTATTCTCAGTCAGTCGACAAATTCGGTTATTGACTCAATCATTGAACTGGAATGGACAGCTGACTTCGGAAAGCCGGCTGAATACGTTTGCAATGATTCGCCAGGTTACCCAACGGGGTAGAAAGGTTCCTCAATGGACAGCATTGGCTTGTTTGGCTCAATTGGCCCAAGGCATTGGGTTTAAAGATTTTCCGCGATTAAAAGCAATCGGCTATGACAAAACAGTACTAGCGCAATTGCTATTTATCAAAGCACATGCTTTTGCAGATTTGATTTCCTTTTCTCAAAAATATCCTGGAGAAAGTGCTATTAAAATCGCACCCCGTCGTCTCCTCGCCAATTTTTGGCTTTGGTGGCTAGGACAATCCATCTCCTCGTGGTGGCAGCGTTTGCCTTTTTTCTCACTGAAAATCGGTACATTGATGTTGGAAATTTATTTTTTCTACAACATTGCCAGCAGTTTGGTGAAGGCCATCCACTGTCCCGATAAGCCTGGATTTCAGCTGGGAGATGGTTATTTGCCCTGGGCATCTGATTATTCTCCTACCTGTTTTACAAGACGGATAGAATTTTTTAACCCCGATGTGGGACTTGAAACCCTTTCTCAATTTTTGCTTGAAATTTTAAATTATCATTTAACTGATTTAGTAAGTCTAATTCTAGGCTGTAAGAGTTTAACACCAATGGATGTACAATCGATTATCCAAGCCATCAATGTTCAAGGCGCTGTTTTACAATCGTTGGATTTAGGAGATTCTTGTGGCGAAACAGCATACCCTAACATACTGAACTATCTACCATTAGATTTTTTCACTGGCTTAGAGACCCTACGTTATTTATCTATGCACAACGCCTCTACTATTTTTTTACCTCCAGGGATATTCTCCAATCTCACGCAGTTGCAATATTTGGACTTATCATCCAACTTAATCCACAATCTATCAGCACCGGTATTGAATGGGCTTACACAGTTGCAGAGTTTAAATTTAGCCGATAATCCCTTGGGTAATTTATCAGCCAATGTATTTGCTAGTCTCGGGCAATTACAGGCTTTAGATATATCCTACTCGCAAGTGGATGATATCTCTTCTCATCTGTTTACTGGGCTTAACCAATTAAATTTATTGAATCTCGCGGGTAATCCTCTCAATTATTTGTCACCTAATCTCTTTGTTCAGTTACCGCAATTACGATCGTTAGATTTATCCAATACCCAACTGAAATATGTGTTAGAAGGAGCATTTAATGGGTTAACACAATTAAGGTATTTAAATTTAGCCTATAATTTTTTAACGGACCTACCGGTCAATCTGTTATCCGGTCTGAGTCAGTTAGAATCTTTGGATTTATATGGCAATTTATTTAATACCAGCGCAATGATGGATATTTTAATGTTCTTACCGCCTACCGTCACTTCATTCAATATTTCCAGCAATGCGATACAAAATTTCTCCATGAATTTGTCTGGTTTATGGCCCCCTGCATTGCAAATTTTATCTATCGGGGGAAATCCGGCAATCCCTGCCACGATCTCATCAACCTGGATAAATGACTTTCCAACTCAACTCACGTATTTTTCATTGGCTGAATCGCTGATTATCAATATCTCTACGAGTGCTTTTGCGAATTTTAGACAGTTGCGATCGTTGAATTTATCTTATAATACATTGAATAATTGGTCTTCAAATATCTTATTGGGTTTAAACCAGTTGCAAACGCTGGATTTATCCAATAATACCTTCAATGCTCTCTCAGCGTTTTCATTTGCTGGAGTACCCAATCTTCAATCTTTAAAAATGAGCAATAACCCCATTGCTTATTTCGCAGCGGATGCTTTTTCAGGGCTAGGTCAGTTACAACAACTCGATTTATCCAGCGTTATTGCCGGTGACTTACCTCCCAACTTATTTGCCAGTCTCACTCAATTACAATCGCTCGTGATTATCAATAATCCCTTTTTATTTAGTTTACCAGAGGGTCTGTTGGCAAACCTATCTCATCTACAATTTTTAGATTTTTCTGGGAATAACCTCTTCTCGCTACCGGCTGGTTTATTTACTCAACAAGGAGAATTACAGCTGTTAAATTTATCGAGTAATCAAATTATTCAGTCACCCGCCGGTGTATTCTCTGGTTTGGATCAATTGAAGATATTGGATATCAGATTCAACCCGTTGGATTCGGATTGGATGAATAATATTAGCATCCATTTTCCTTATCAAATCAATGAATTTGTATTTTCAACCAACTCACGCAATGGTACGGTGTATGGCATAGATCAGGCCAATTTTATAATAAATCTCACGCCGTGTCTGACTCAATTAAATACCTTTCTCTTGTACGGTAATGTCAATGAATGGCTTGTTGAAATTGGATTGAGTAATGCCCTTCAACTCTATAACCGTTTCACTCAACAAATTTTAAAAAATGTTTGTGAGGAGCAGTTATGTCATGCTAATTTATCTCCTCAAGACTTATGCCATCCTTTAACCATTTCTAACTCGCAAACAGTCGCTTCATCCGCCTACTCCAATCGTTTTCTCAGACAATCTTTATTATCAGCATTGCCTTACTTTAAAGGTGCTGCCGAAGTTTATTTTCCAAATAATTCACTGACACCGGATTCTTCACCGATTGTTGCTGCTGGGATCAGTCACTCATCAGCAGCGGATCATTTGATCAGCGCATTATCCACTCCTGCTGCTGTCGGCGCCAGCATTCTTGGCGTTACCGGACTCAGCATTTTGCTCTACAGGAATTCTACTTGGATAAAAGCCATCGTTGATACAGGATGCTGGTTGATGCAAAGATGTTGGGAAAAAACAACACCTGCCAAGACGTTTGGGCGATATACGTTGTTTGCAAGATCCTGTTCACCAGTAAAGACAACGCTGACTCCCGCCATTTCTTCAAAAACAGAGAATAATATCCACTACGGTGTTGGCTGAAAGGAATCAGCAAAACGTTTTTATATCAAAAAAACCGAGTACTGGAGCTATATGGTTTTAACCTAATTGCATTGTCTGAAAGATTGCCACATACGGTTGCGATTTTCATTAATAAACAACTTGGAAACTCGCCTTTACAGTTTGATCTATTATTGGTGGAACAAATTTGATTATCTTGTTGGTATCGTTGTAGGTAATGATTAAATTCTTCTTCTGTCTGCGGCGGCTGAACCCAGGGATGATGCAATGCTTGACTGTGATGCATCGCCTGTAGAAATGCATTTTTATCGTTAACTTCAGGTTTTCGAATAGTAACGACCATCGTTATTTCGCCATATTAGGTAGATAAGTTAAAACCTTCATCCAGCCAGCCAGTCATGCCGCCAATCATTATTTTAACAGGTCGGTTTAAACGGGCTAAACGAATCGCTGCACGAGCAGCGCCGTTACAATGTGGGCCTGCGCAATAGGTGATAAAAATTGTATGCTCAGGATATTCTGTTAATTTTCCAGCAACAATTTTGCGATGCGGCAAATTAATCGCCCCAGGGATATGTCCTTTTTCATAAAGTTCCGGGCTACGCACATCCAGCAAAACAAAATCAGGTTGCCCAGAGGACAGAGCGGCATGTACATCCCAGCAATCCGTTTCAAAGGCTAATGAATCCTCAAAATGTTTGAGTGCAATTGAACTCGCGGCAGGAGGGACGGCGGTGACTTCAGATTTCATTTAATTCTCCCATGGCGACTATAGCCAAACTGTTCGGAAGGTCAAAAAATGCCCAAACGGACGGGCCTTGCATTTATTTCCAACTGAGCTAACATATGAAGCGTACCCGGAGGGTGCTGAAACACCAACCGGGTACTAACCACCAAAGTTACTAAGGACTTTAATGGCTAAGACTAGCTTAACAAATTTTGTCGTCTCGATGAACCGTCAGTTCCGGCGGAGTCAATTCCTTTTTGATAAAAGCATGATGCTGCATTTTTACAATGCGGCAGGATGCTGCCTGTTTCATTTTAAAATGGTATGGGGTTACGAGGGGATTTCTTCCTGGATGTTCGGTGTCGGGGATGCCTTGTGGGCAATCTTAGTTCAGGAGCCAGGGCGGCTGACGAACCGATTGCCGGGGAATCCCGTCCTGGTGGGTGGCCAACTTCAACACTCAACCAGGAAGACACTATGACAAAAAAAGTATTTCGCAAGGATGACCTCCAAGCCCATATCTTCAAAGTTTTTTTAAAAAATATTTCGCAATCATTGCCTAATTTTATTTTTTGGAAAGATAAAGAATCGGTCTATTTAGGGTGTAATGAGAACTTTGCCCACCTGGTGGGCCTTAGCAAGCCTGAAGATATCGTTGGAAAAAGCGATAGAGACTTAAACTGGGATCAATCATGTTGGTACTCCTCTATAAAGTTTAGACTGTGGAGCTTGTTCTCCCACAGGAGCTTCATCTGCTCTTCTGTGTTTTTTGTATCAGGGAAAAGATAAACCCGTCGTTTGGGATCCTTCTTTACCTTGACTTTTCCAGACTTAATTTTACCAGAAAGCCAATCGCTATTCACACCGAGCCGGTCACAAACTTGTGGAACAGTTAAATACCCTTTGACTTGAACACTTCCCCTGCCTCCACGCGGTCGAAGCAAGTCCATTCTAAATCTAAGAGATCGTACTGAACCCAAAGTAATCGGTTTTAATAAAGGCTGTTTCAGACCTTTTTCAGTGAGCAAGATTACTATTTCTTGATCAGTTTTATTATTTTTATAGGCATTTCTGATGAGTTCTTTGATCTCAGTATAGTGCGATGAATTTTCATAAGCGCTGACTTTGTAAGGGACCGACATTTCGTTCACTTCTCCGCCTTTCCAAACAATACGAATATCAACCTGATCTGGTTTTGAGCGGGTGAAGACCACTTTTTCTATTAAACATCTCAGATAGTCTTTTTTTATTTTATTGTTTAGCATACCACTATCCCATAGATCAGGTAGTCGCTTACCCAAATCAGTGAATACTAATTTCAGTTCCTCTGGAATAAAAGATGAGCCACTATTTTGAGATAAATGTTTTTGTTCCTCTTCTTCTTTGAGTTCAATTAATGCTTGTTCCCAACGTTTTTCTAATTCTTCTGCTACTAAACGATTATTGGGATCTACTTGATTAAATCTATTTTCTGCTAATTTTGCCTGATATCTTAACCGGCTTAATTTTTGTTCCTTTGCAACATTTAGTTTTTGGTAATCCTCTTCTCTCTTAGAAAGAATTTTCTCATAGGCATCTAGCTCGATGGAAGATAATGCATTAAAAAATGCTAAGACGATAGCTTCCTCAGCCCCCTTCGCCAAAACAGTTTGACATCTTTTTTCATAGTATTTTCTAGCCCCAAAATTACAGATATAAGATTTTCTTTTATTGTACTCTACAACCATCTTATGACCACATAGACCACAATAAGCGATTCCTTGTAACAAACAAGCCCCAGGCCTGGAAATTCCTCTGCTATTTTTTTCGTAGATTAAATAATTATCTGAAATTATTTTTCTAAGCATTTCGTACTGTTCCCAAGTAATATAATTAGGATATTTATTATGAATTATTTTCCATTCCGAATAAGGGACATTTTGGGTTTTTCTTTTTCTCGGATTAGATGGAGATGGCACTTGGCGTTTTTGTCCAAACACAAATGCACCAGCATAGGCCGGATTTTTTAACATCTTCAGCAAATCTACAAATTTTGGTTTCTTCCATATCAGTTGATTTAGTTGATTATATCTTGGAATTAGTAAATTATTTTTGATAAAATATTTAGAGGTCATTGATACAGATTTAAAACGGAAAAACGTCTCAAATATATTATTAATCGTGTTCTGTACCTCCAAATTAGGATCTTTCTCTACTCTTTTATCTAGTGTTCTAATCAAACCAACAGGTAATTTGACATCTAATTCTCCTCTGGCAGCTTTATTATTTCGACCAGCGAGTAATCGGCTTTTGATGGTACTTAATTCAATTTCAGCCAGCTGGCCTTTGATGCCTAATAATAAACGTCCATTCGTAGTGCTGGGATCATATATACTATCAATGTCCCCAATCAGACATTTTTTAAAGCTGCAAATATCGAGTAGTTGATACCAATCAGAGCAATTTCGTGATAATCGAGTCGCATCATAAGAAAATATGATGCCCACGTTTTCTAAAGCGACTTCGGTTAAAACATGTTTGAAACCATCTCTATTTTCTATCGTTTTACCCGAGATGCCCAGATCAGTATCGACTATTTCAATTTGATCATTTCTCCAGCCACATTGTATTGCTCTATTTTTTAGGTTGTATTGTAATTTTAGACTTTCTTTGTGACTTATGACTTGATGCATGGTGGACTGACGAATGTAAATCATGGCCTTCTTGTTGAGATGATAACTGGTGATATACATATTCTTGCTCATAAACTATCTCCATACAAATTTCAGTTAAAGAATTTAAGATTTCTGTTTGAGTTTTTTCTGGGATTTTTTCCCATATTTTTTTATTGTCGGTTGGCATAAAGTTAACTCCTGAGTTAATAAAACTATTTGTTTTATCGAATCGAAAGTTAATTTGACAGAGGAAGATTTTAAGTCAGTATCAAAAGAATTGAGATTGGTACTTCTAATAGGTATCGTCAGTCTAGTATTATTTTTATAATCGACCTGAATGAGTTTGGTTTTATACCCACTTAATTGCTCAACACTGATGTTGAATTTTCTTCCATATAATGGATGGGTGGGGTCAATGACTTCAATTTCTTTGATTTCGCCACCGTCAATATCAACGGTGGGAGTATCAAGAATAGGACTCTTGGCAACCGGCGGGGCACTCGGCTGAGGAGTTTATCAAAGGGGATCAGGAGACGTTAAATGGTTATCCTCTGACGAACCGGGAAGAAATTTTAGCCTTGCCTAACGGAAAAAAACTCACCACCTTGGTCAGCAAGTTGCCGATTTTAGATGATGATCAGCAAGTGCTCGGTATCGTCGGTTATTTTACGGATATTACTCCGCTTAAAAAGAAAGAACGTGCCTTGCAACAGGCCAGGCGTCAGGCTGAAATCGCCAATCAAGCCAAATCAGTGTTTATCACCAATATCAGCCATGACCTGCGCACGCCATTAACCGGATTATTAGGCATGGCAGAAACTTTGCAGCAGGAAGTGAAAACCCAGCAAGGCAAAGCCGCCGCCGCCGATTTATTGAAAGCCGGTCAAGTATTGCTGAACTTACTCAATGAAGTGATTGAGTTTTCCCGTTGTGAATCGGGTGATTTGCCGGTGCAGACGATTAAATTTGATTTGACGGCGGTCATTAAAAACATCGTCGAACTGCTGAAACCTTCTGCGCAAGAGAAAAAGCTGACATTTAAAATATCCCTCGACAAACATCTGCCACACTATGTGATGAGCGACGCCATGCGATTGCAACGTATTTTACTCAATTTACTGAGCAATGCGATTAAATTCACCCATCAAGGTTCGATTCATTTCAGTGTGCGGATGATCAAACGAAAAGAACAGCTGGCCGTGATGGAATTTCGTGTGCAAGATACCGGCATCGGTATTCCAGAAGATCAACAAGCATTAATATTCACTCGGTTCTGCCGATTACATCCTGCCTATGAAGGCCAATATAGCGGTACGGGTTTGGGATTAACGGTCGTCAAGCGATTTGTAGAAGATTTAAAAGGTGAAATTCATTTAAAAAGCACCGAAGGTTGTGGTTCTACGTTTAGCTGTTTGATACCGATGCGGATTCCACTGTCAGTGGGAGCAGAATACACCCATGCGGTGACTGCTCCGAAGTCTCTCGAAAATTTAAGCCTAAAAACCACAGTGGTTTCTGTTAAAACGAAATCATCTCCGCTATCGATCTTAGTGGTAGAAGACCACCTGATTGTTCAGCAGGTCATCAAGAATTTATTGAAATCATTCGACGTGGATGTGGACACTGCCAACAACGGCGCACAAGCTTTGGAAAAAATTCAGAGTCATGATTACTCATTAATTACGATGGATTTAGGTCTTCCTGACTTAGATGGCTTTGATGTCACCACCCAAATTCATCAATGGCAAATGGCACATGAACGCTCATTGTCTTTAGTCGTCGCTCTATCGGCGCACTTGGGTAAAGCCGAACGCCGGCGCTGTTCAGAGGTCGGCATGATCGGTGCCTATGAAAAACCATTAAGCCGAGAAATGGCTGAAGAATTACTGAAATTAGTAAAAAATCATTCAAATATGGAAAAAGCAGGCCCAATTTCCCATCGTTCAACACATAAAGGAAATCATCATGCATCCCATTGAAACCGTGAATCAACAATTAGCGCCATTAATCCGGAAAATTAAGCAACATGATTTGTATGCCCACATTTGTTCTCTGAATGATTTACGTATTTTTATGGAGCATCACGTGTTTTGCGTCTGGGATTTCATGTGCTTGCTCAAAGAATTACATTCTCGAATCGTTACCACGCGTGCGCCGTGGTTACCCCCGAATGACTCCTATAGCGCGCACTTAATTAGCCGAATTTTATTGGAAGAAGAAACCGATCGCACTGAAGACGGAAAAAATTATTGCAGTCATTTTGAATTGTATTTGAAAGCCATGCACGCCATTGGTGCGAATACCTGGCCCATTCAGCATTTTTTACAGCGATTATCTCAGCAGGAAATGCTGATTCAGGCTGCCGAAAATTGCCAATTACCAGCGTCTATTCAGCAATTTATTTGCACCACCTTTGGGTTCTTCTCGCATGACACGCATATTATGGCGGCTGCCTTTGTCTATGGCCGAGAAGCGATTACTTCATCCTTATTTACACCTTTAGTGCAACAGCTAGAATTAAATATTCCTTGCGAACAGAAATCTAAACTCAAGCCCTTGCTATATTATCTGAACCGACATATTCAGCTAGATGACGCTGAGCATTTACCGCGAGCCTTACAAATGCTGATGAATTTAGCGAACGGCGATGCTAAAAAGTGGAGTAAAATTATTACTCATGCCAAAGTTTCCTTACACGCTCGTCTAAACTTCTTAACCGCTATTCAAAAGACGATTACTCAGGAAAGCTTAATTTTAAGTGAATAATTGTTGATTAAGTTAAGGGTGCATATAAAGGCTGCCCGGGTAATATGGCCTTGACCGGTGGTGTCTTCTGCCAATAGGATATCACCTTCTCTCAAAATTTAATTGTACGTCAATCCAGGCTGAATAAAATGACGGTCTCGCAGTCATTAAAAAAACTGGTTGCTGATGGTTATATCCAGCGTCGCGAACATTCAGAAGACACTGGAATGAAGACTGTCTACTTGACTAAAAAAGGTAAAGCACTGGCATCAAAATTAGTACCCATTGTTGAAAAAGTGGATGCTGATTTTTTTGACACCATTTCTAAACAGGATCAAAAAATTCTGCTGTCATTATTGAATGATTTAGTCACTAATACAGAAGCTCATGAAGAATGGACAGATGCATTGCCTAAAATTTATTGGTGAGTCACTCTTGAAATGGATGCGGGAAGATACATACTCCATAGCGTAATGCCATCTTCCACTGGAATTTCTGTTGACTGATTTACCAACATAACGAGTCCTATTTTTTCATTAGGAATATAGCCAATATAAGCCCTATATCCATCAATATACCCTCCATGAAAAATGAGTTCTTTATTGGGATCGTCTTTTAACCTCAGCACGCGCCATCCCATCGCATAATATGATTTTATATATTTTAAATTGATTGGCCAGTTAAAATTCCAAGTAAAAATATCGTTAGCGACGCTGACAGGTGTTTGAATAACATTTAAAGTGCTATTGGAAATCAGATCTGGTCTATAGCCAAAAGATAACCTAAAAAATTTTATCATGCCGTTTAAAGAGGCAAATATTCCTGCAGCAGAAGGGATAACTTTTGGATAGTATTTTGGGAAAGGCAAAACCTGGGTTGTTTTCTTTCCATTGATGATCGTCTGCATGTGCGGATAGGCTATATTAGCTTGAGATGTTAATGGCAATATTACAAAATCATGATTGGATCCCAGTCTGGAATTGAGATTATCTATTAACTGATGAAAAGAAATATTTTTGGTCTTGGTGATCTCTTCCAATAAGCTAAATAATGTATTGCTATAATAAAAACATTTACCCGGATTACAGGTTGGCGATTGCCTTATCAAAAGATTTAATAATTCAGGACGATTTATGCCATACTCAATTTGAGTATTGCCAGGAAAATGATATCCTGTCGTATGGCTTAAAATATTGGTCAAACTGACCGGATATTTTAAATAAGGCAAGCGATACGTTTCATCATATGAAAGCTTTTTTTGATCTACCATTAATCCAATAGCCATAGAGGAAACAGGTTTAGAAACAGAACCCAGCTCAAATAGCGTTGTATCCGTCACAGGATATTCCTGACCTTTTTGAAAGCCAAAGGTTGACTTATACACAACATGACCTTGATATAAAATTGCGATAGCACCGCCTTGCAATTGTGTTTTTTGCTTCTCCAATAAAGCAACGAAAGGTTTTAGGTTTTCTGGTATTTGCAATTCTATTGAAGTATTTTCTTTGTTCTGCGCACATGCATTACTTAAAAATAAGAGAGCGCAGAAAATTTTAAATATTTTCATATAGCGTATTTTTTTCATGAAAAAACCTCAGTAGCTATAAGCAGCTTTTTTCGCTTGAAAATATCATAATATCCGTATCTGCATTTATGACATTTCCATGAGTAGACATAATCAATTCATGGATTATTCGATATTGCTTTTTCAACCAATAGATATTGTTTTAGAATATGAGTACAATGTATCAAAATTAAGGTGCCTAGTATACTTGTTTTTGGGAAGTGATGGTATTTCCTGGAAATGAAGGCGCTTATCGTTTTTGGAGGGCCATCATTAAGCATTACAGTGCTCAGACACTGATAGAATATACTCGGCAGATTGCTCATTTTAGAAATAAACCCTATAACATATTTAAATTTGAGGGGGGAAGAAATCGGTGATGAAATATATCCCTGCTAAAATTCAATCACAAATTTTACCTCGATTAATGGCTGAATATACGCGGCTTATTTCAATTTCTGAAAAGCAACGATGGCTCTCTCATCTTCAAACACCGTTAATAGAAACCATTAATGAAGATCCTGATCATTGTCTAGTAACTTTTTTATTTCAACGTCCCGCTGTTCAAGGCGCATCGATTTATTTGTATTTCCCCGCGACAGGATTTCCATGCGCACCCGGCAGTATGCTAGTTAATTATCCAGAAACTGATTTAGACTATTTGACTTTGTTACTTCCTGCTAACTTACGCATGAGTTATAGTTTTTTGATCATCTCGCGCGAATATCATTATGAAGAGAACAATACGTCTGCGCAGCGGATCTATCCGCTGCCGGCAGGCGAATTAGCGCGCTCTCTCTGGTTATTCAATCAGTTAATGGCAGACAATGCGGTGAGTATTGATTCTCATAATCCAAAAGCTATTATTTATTATAAAGATTGGGAAAATCCGGTTGAATTTTGGGCCAAAGAATCTATCCTGGAATTACCAAAAGCACCTGCCGTTCTTATTTCGGAAAAAAATAATTTGATGGAACTCTATCAACAAAAGCGATTATTCCGAGATATATTGCAGTTTAACGGTACCTCATTATCTCTTCATCCTGACTATCAAAATACCGAGCGAAAATATTGGGTTTATTTACCACCGAATTATCAGCCGGGTAACACTTATCCATTGATGCTATTTCTGGATGGTAGCGATTACCTCGGTTTATTTTTAACGCCTTCTGTATTGGATGCGTTAATAATGCAGGGAGATATTCCACCTTGTCTGGCGGTATTTTTAGATTATTCACCTGATAAGCGTATGGCAGAATATCATTGCAACGCAACATTTACCCATTTTATTGCCGACGAGTTCTTTCAAATGCTTAAGCAGCAATCTGGCTTGTCAATTGATGATGCTCCGCAACGGACTACCCTCGTGGGCTATAGCGCCAGTGGTTTAGCGGCATTTTATGCCGGTATTTCTTGTGCCCATCGATTTGGTCAAGTGATTGCGCAATCGCCGTCCCTGGAAATCCTTAAAAAAGTTGAATTGCATGATTTAATAACCGCGAGTTCGTTACGTTCTACCCGGTTTTTTATAGAGTCCGGCAGTTTGGAGACATTGCCTGCCGAATTAATTTTCGCAGACGGTAGTTCTCAGTCCTTCAATTCTTTGCAGGCCTGCCGGGAGGCTGCTGAAGAATTACATCAGCACGGTTGGTCAGTGTATTTTGATGAATTTATGGGTGGCCATAATATCCTCTGTTGGCGTCAATCATTACCAGCCAAAATAAAAGCCGCTTTTTCGGCTTCGAGGGCATGATGGTAATTCCAGAAATGCTGATCAACAATATTGTTCATGTCCATGGCGATAAAGGGCGGCAATGGTTAAATAACTTACCGAATTTATTACAGCAGTTTTCCAAATCCTGGAACCTAATATTAGATGATTGCTATGCTAATGCTAATTTTAATTACGTCGCTCCAGCGAAACTAGAAAATGCTCAAGCAGTGGTATTAAAATGTGGCGTTCCCAGTCGAGGGTTGATCGCCGAGGCCAATGCGCTTAAATGTTTTAATGGTGTTGGCGCTGTTCGTTTATTGTAATTTGCTGAAGAAGCGGGTGTGATGTTGCTGGAAAAAATCACGCCGGGCCATTTGCTGGAAGAATTCCCGGATGAAAACCAGGCGACTATGTGGGCTGTTGAACTGATTAAAAAATTAAATCGCCCAATAACAGAAGCCTCTGAATTTCCCGCTTTGAGTGACTGGTTTCAAGGATTAGAAAAGTTAACTTACTATTCTGAGGGTCATACGGGCCCTTTCCCTCCGCGTTTAGTCAATAAAGCGAAAGAAATGAGTCGTGAGTTATTAAATTCTCAGAGGGAGCAGGTATTGCTTCACGGTGATTTGCATTACGCTAATATTCTCTGGTCAGAGCAAAACGGTTGGCAAGCCATTGACCCACAAGGCGTCATCGGAGAACGGGAATTTGACATTCCTTTTCCGCGGCTAGAGAAAATCATCGATGAAAAATTAATAAGATATCGACTGGACCGGTTTATCGAAATTTCTGGTTTTGATCGGCAACGCATTATCGGCTGGCTATTTTCCAAAGCCGTGTTAGCAGCCTGGTGGACATTTGAAGATTCCGGCGCAATCGATAACAAATTTATTCGCTGTGCTGAGGCCATTGAAAAAATGTTAACTGAGACCCCAAGAAAATCTATTTAATTGAAGAGAGATCCCACATTCCTGCGATCTTTTTTGAAGTTTTACAATTAAGTTATCAATAAAAATCAGCAGGTTAATAAATTTCACCACGTCATTGCGAGCACCCCACCCCCAAAGAAGATGGGGAAATATTAGAAAAGACGCGCTCTACTCCTCCCTCTCCCCCGTACTCGGGGGAGAGGGTCGGGGTGAGGGGGCTCAAAAATTTAACAAATGCCCTCACCCTCACCCTAACCCTCTCCCGGGTACGGGAGAGGGAACAAGAGCGTCATTGGAAGCGTTAGCGAAGCAATGACTAATAAAGTGGCTAGTATGATTTATTTAATCAGAAAAAATCTAAAAGATCGCAGGAATGTAGGACTTAACCTTAGATGGTATAAAATTAAATCAAAAAACTTGGCTTAAGTGGTGCGGAATATGAGCTCTGACACCAGCTCAAGGCGCTTAATTATGATAATGGTTACGTTACCTTAAGGCTATGTAAGATTTGGAAAAAATTCAGCAGCACATGGGTTAAGGGAAGAGCATTTGGTAACTGTTTTGGGGGGATTATATTGAAATCTGAATGGATTTGACCCACTTGACGATGGGTGCGGCTGATTTGAAACGACGGTGGTACTTGACGACAAAGTTTGTCCTAAATTTGGACTGCTTTCATCCGGTTCAAGATAATTTTCATTGTAAGAATAGTCAGATTTGTCCAATTTATGATCGACTCCTGTTTTAGTTTCTGAGCGTCGTTCTAAATCAGTCGCACCCCTTGACGATTGCAAAGGCACAAGTAGGTTATTTTCAAAAAACTCTTTTATGCTTGGTTTTTCTTCTTCCACTATAAAGTACGGCATTCGTATTACCAAAGGCCAACCTTCGGTTATGAGAAGCCGAGTATTAAAATGCGTTTGGCTATTGATTTCATGGGTATCCGGTTTGAAATGAGTGGGGCCATCAATTTGAACAGCGGCACATTTTTGCCAACCTCTTTGGTTATTTTTTTTAAATAAAGCCACATCTACTCGTGAACCCACCGCAACATGTTTCCCTTTGAGATAATAAGATGGATCGGAACGAAATAAATCTCGCAATATCTTAGTAGCGTCAATCTGCAGCTGAGATGATTTCGGTATCGGCGTTTTCTCCTCCAATTCTTTAAGACAAAATTTTAGAAAAGAACTATCCCATTTGATGTCTAAATTTTCTGATTTTGTGTACAAGTAAAATTTATAAATTTGCGATAACGATTTTCTAGTATAGTGATGCTGTTCAAATGACGGAAAATTCTCAGCTAATTTTAAGAAAAGGGGTTGATTAACAATCCCCATTCTCGCCATAGCATGCCCCAGATTGGATAAAACTTGAAGGTTAAAATCCTTGAGGCTAGTCCGCCTATTGACGTGATCAGCCAATTTTCTCATCACGGTGATGCAAGTTTTATCTTCAGGAGCCATTTTCGCCATCGCATTCGCGAAATTGGATAAGTTTTGAGGGTTAAAATCCTTGAGGCTAGTCAGATTATTGACGTGATCAGCCAATTTCTTCATCACGGTGATGCAGGTTTTGTCTTCAGGAGCCATTTTCGCCATCGCATTCGCGAAATTGGATAATTCTTGAGGATTAAAATTCCTTAGGCTAGTCAGCCTATTGATGTGATCAGCCAATTTCTTCATCAAGGTGATGCAGGTTTTGTCTTTAGGAGCCATTTTCGCCATCGCATTCGCGAAATTGGATAAGCCTTGGGGTTTAAAATCCTTGAGGCTAGTCAGCTTATTGACGTGATCAGCCAATTTCTTCATCACGGTGATGCAAGTTTTATCTTCAGGAGCCATTTTCGCCATCGCATTCGCGAAAGTGGATAAGTTTTGAGGGTTAAAATCCTTGAGGCTAGTCAGATTATTGACGTGATCAGCCAATTTTCTCATCACGGTGATGCAGGTTTTGTCTTCAGGAGCCATTTTCGCCATCGCATTCGCGAAATTGGATAATTCTTGAGGATTAAAATTCCTTAGGCTAGTTAGATTATTGACGTGATCAGCCAATTTCTTCATCAAGGTGATGCAGGTTTTGTCTTCAGGAGCCATTTTCGCCATCGCATTTGCGAAATTGGATAATTCTTGAGGATTAAAATTCCTTAGGCTAGTCAGCTTATTGATGTGTTCAGCCAATTTCTTTATCAAGGCGATGCAGGTTTTGTCTTCAGGAGCCATTTTCGCCATCGCATTTGCGAAATTGGATAAGCTTTGAGAGTTCAAATCCTTGAGGTTAGTCAGCTTATTGACGTGATCAGCCAATTTCTTCATTACGGTGATGCAAGTTTTATCTTCAGGAGCCATTTTCGCCATCGCATTCGCGAAAGTGGATAAGCTTTGAGGGTTAAAATCCTTGAGGCTAGTCAGCCTATTGACGTGATCAGCCAATTTCTTCATTACGGTGATGCAGGTTTTATCTTCAGGAGCCATTTTCGCCATCGCATTCGCGAAAGTGGATAAGCTTTGATGATTAAAATCCTTGAGGCTAGTCAGCCTATTGACGTGATCAGCCAATTTCTTCACCACGGTGATGCAGGTTTTATCTTCAGGAGCTATTTTCGCCATCGCATTCGCGAAAGTGGATAAGCTTTGATGATTAAAATCCTTAAGGCTAGTCAGCCTATTGACGTGATCAGCCAATTTCTTCACCACGGTGATGCAGGTTTTATCTTCAGGAGCTATTTTCGCCATCGCATTCGCGAAAGTGGATAAGCTTTGAGGGCTAAAATCCTTGAGGCTAGTCCGCCTATTGACGTGATCAGCCAATTTCTTCATCAAGGTGATGCAGGTTTTGTCTTCAGGAGCCATTTTCGCCATCGCATTCGCGAAATTGGATAATTCTTGAGGTTTAAAATCCTCTAGGCTAGTCAGATTATTGACATGATCAGCCAATTTCTTCATCAAGGTGATGCAGGTTTTATCTTCAGGAGCCATTTTCGCCATCGCATTCGCGAAAGTGGATAAGTTTTGAGGGTTAAAATCCTTGAGGCTAGTCCGCCTATTGACGTGATCAGCCAATTTCTTCATCAAGGTGATGCAGGTTTTGTCTTCAGGAGCCATTTTCGCCATCGCATTTGCGAAAGTGGATAAGTTTTGAGGGTTAAAATCCTTGAGGCTAGTCCGCCTATTGACGTGATCAGCTAATTTCTTCATCAAGGTGATGCAGGTTTTATCTTCAGGAGCCATTTTCGCCATCGCATTCGCGAAAGTGGATAAGCCTTGAGGTTTAAAATCCTCTAGGCTAGTCAGCCTATTGACGTGATCAGCCAATTTCTTCATCAAGGTGATGCAGGTTTTATCTTCAGGAGCTATTTTCGCCATCGCATTCGCGAAATTGGATAAGCTTTGAGGGCTAAAATCCTTTAGGCTAGTCAGATTATTGACGTGATCAGCCAATTTCCTCATCAAGGTAATGCAGATTTTGTCTTCAGGAGCCATTTTCGCCATCGCATTCGCTAACATGGATAATTCTTGAGGTTTAAGATCCTTGAGGCTAGTCAGATTATTGACATGATCAGCCAATTTCTTCATCAAGGTGATGCAGGTTTTGTTTTCAGGAGCAATTTTTGCCACCGCATTTGCTAAATTGGATAATTGTCGAGGTTTATATTCATTTAAAGAATTTTTGTTTATTTTATTCGCTATGAAAAGGACTAATTGTGACCCTAGCGGCGAGTGGGGGAAATGTGAAATGGCGTTAAAAATAGAAGCAATGTCTATTGATTTCAAGTTTTCAAACACTTCATAGATACTATTAATAATCCATGAGAAGCTTTCTCCGTTTAAATGATCCGACATCAATTGGATTTCTTTTTGATATTTATCTCTATTTTCATGGGCCTCTTTCCAAAAGAAAGACCACTGGTGAAGGATGCATGAGAGGTGGATGTGATTAAAGTAATCGCTATCTTGAGAATATAAAATACTGAGTAATTCACGAAAATCGGAACAATCTTTTATATGAGTGGTGATATTTTTTAAATGATGCGTTGAACCAGGAATCCTCATTTTCATTTCCCCTTATGACTGGTTTCTTACCAAGCAAAATAACATACAACAAAAGGTATAAAGGAGCAAGAGTGGCTCACTTTATGATCACGCCAATTGGGCCAAAACTTAATCAATTAAGTTAAATTTTAATGCTGAGCTGGTGTAAAAACAGAAAAGGGTGTCAGAGGCGACAAAAAAGAATTCATTTTAAATATAGAAATTATGGCTGCAAGGTAACGACGTACTTTTGTCCAAAGTACAGTGATTACGTTATCGATAAAAAAGACGAAAAAGAGATAGAAAATTATTTTCCGAAAATTACAGGTTCAATATAAATTTTCCTTAACTAAATCACATATTGTAAGTATAACGCAAGTTAGTATCTGATATTAAGATCTCATCCTTTGGCTTCATCGAGAGCGCGGCCTCTTCTCGACTAATTTTTACAGGGACTAATTTGTGGTAAAATTCACCATCGATTGCGGCGGCTTTCTGGTAGATGGGAGAATTCTGTAGTGAACGTATCGCTATCGAGAGTAATTTGTTAAGAATATGCATCGCTTCTAATCTTTGATATTGATTGAAACCCCCTTGTAATGGAGATTGAAGTTTTTGTAACTGTAATTCCCAAAAATCACCAACAAATAAAGAATAAGGATAATGTATTTCTTTTTGAAAATTTTTTAGCCACTCTATACCTGTTTTATGAATTTTATTGCGTTCTTCTGCTACCGGATTAGTAATTTGTTGGAATTGTGGATCATTGCTTCTTGTCACATAACCTCTTGTACCCACATAATTATTTGTCTTCCATAATTCATTTAGAAACCATAAATCGCAACCATAAAATTTTCTTGGCGCATAGACTTTGCTAATTTTTTCAATAAAATTTACTGCAGTTTCTATAATAACTTCCAATTGTGGGTTATTCCATGGATTTTTTTGCTCCTGATCCTTATATTTTTCTTCCCAGAGGAACTTATTGTAATTCTCTACAAACTCTTTATTAAACGTAAATATCATTTCTTTTTCATCATAAAGCATTGCTCTATCATAATTTAGCGCTTGACTCGTCTTTGTATCTGATAACATGGGTGGTGAAAATAGTTTCATGTTAGCCTCTTAAATGGTTGGAATAGGAATTTACAGTCAATGATTCATTATCTTGATTATTTTTACAAAAAGAGGCAGCTTCAGAGTGAGGGTTTTCAGCGCTGAATTGAAGTAAACTTTCATAGATATCGATAATATCAGTGTCTATTTTATGATGTGATGATGGATCATGATTAAAAAGATTATAATCGCGTACATTAATGGCCTGGGTAAAGCATTCATGGAAATGACCAGTATTAATTAAATGGATCAAGGTTATTTGATCGTAAGGAGTTTCTAAAACATAGGTGCTTTTCTTTGCTCCAACTCTATACCCCATCCACCTGAATGCTTCTGTTTTAGCCGAAAAGATTTCGCATTGTCTTCTGAAGAGAATAGAAAGTTCTGAGTCATCTGATTTGAAACGCTCATTGAAGCCACCACGAAAAATAGCCTTGATGTCTAAATTTTCACTTCGTCTGGTTGTAGTAATGCCTACCCAATTTTTAATCAGCGGTGCGCTTTCAGTTTTTTTGGAATCTAAGGAAAAAAATCTCATTCTATGGTGTCCTTCGATTTTTTATTAGGTGCCCTCAATAATTATACCCTTAAGTATCCAGATAACCAAGCTTTTACGCTGGAAGCAGAACAAAGGAAATAAAAAAACCTGGAGGGCAACCTGGGCATATGGAAATACTTTAGAACCTATTTCCAATCCTGATACAAAAAAATTAGTATTTCGTGACAGGCACGTTTTATTTGTTCTGAAATTTTAAGAAATAATGCATCTGGTAGTAGATTCATGCTGCGGTTTATCCGTGAGATCTGTAGAGTATTCTAGAATTATATTCAATAAAGCTTGAGGGATATGGGCTGCCAATATTTTCTGTAATTTTTTGCTGACATTTTGCACATATTGTTCGCGATAAGCTGTTTCGCCTAAACAGGCATTAGTCATTACCTTGGAATAAAGTTCCGCCCATCCTAGCTGCCCTGTAGCTTTTGAAAGATGTCTAAAGAATCTATAATTTTCTTTTATATCTTGCCCCCAACCTGCATGGGATAGTGGTTGTATCATTTCCAATAAAGCATTTTTTTCTAATCCAGTTAAATCTTTTTTTGAACGCATTAGCTTATCTATTTTATCGTAAACACCTCGTAAGGGATGAGATTTAGGTTCCTGATAGACAGACTGAAATTTTGATTTTGGAACAATAGTAGAAAAGATGTGATCTTTTTCTTTCACTTCGGCTAAAATATGAGGATAACAACAACATCCCATCGTAAAAACTAACATTAAAATACGATGCTTCTCCATGGATTCATGACCCTGTTGCATTACAACAGTCAACATTAAAATAATAGTAGGCGTCCCTCCAATTGTAGTTTTCTCATTTTTCTCCAAATCTGCCAATAATTGTACGACTTTTTTTCGATTGCCCGTGTCAACTGCCTGGATAAACTTTTCTATCGAGAATTTAGGCTTTCTTTTGTGATTTGGTAATGCAAAAAAACTTTCTACCATGTGACTTGGTTTAATTTGTCTGCTCATAGGTGCGCGCCAAATGTCTGATTCACACTGGGTAATAATTCTAATTCAAATTTCAACGCTTCCAACTGCTGCATGCGTGTTTCCCACTATGAGAAAGTATTTTGAAGTATGTATAAAATATCTAGGAATTCAGGTAAAAGCCGGTATTTTTTTTCCTGAGTATCATATCCCCACCGATTTTGTAACCGCTTTTCTATTTTTTCTGGAGTGCTTCTGAATTCGTGAATGTCGATAAAAGTCCCTTGCTTAGTGAGCATTTTAATTTCCAGCTGACCACAGGCGATGGTTAATGTGTTTCCCATAGTTCTATATCCCATCCACCAAAATGCATTTTCTTTATCAGAAAATATTTCACATATCTAAGGAAAAAAATCTCATTCTATGGTGTCCTTCAATTTTTTATTAGGTGCCCTCAATAATTATACCCTTAAGTATCCAGATAACCAAGCTTTTACGCCGCAATTTATGGTAATATAAGAAAGTGACAATGATATTAATATAGGGAGTTAAGAGAATGAAACGTTTCCTAATATCGGGTAATGGTTTATTTAAAAGTTATGCTTTGATTAAACCGTTGAAAATCGATCGACGATACAATCATATACATCTGACTGTTGAGGATAAAATTGGTTCTTGGAAGAAAGAATTAAACTATACCAAATCACTATGGAATCAAAATAAAGCCAGTGAAGCTATAAAAAAATGTAACGAATTGATTCGTCAAATAGAACTTTTACCACATGTTTCGAGGACTCAGGCAAATCATATTTTGTGTAATGCCTATATTTTTAAAGGCGATTTCTTGCGTCTAACAGGCGCGCTTGAGCGGCATGCTCAAGAAGCTTTTGTCTGTTATTCTAAGGCATTAAGTATTATGCCTGGTAATCAAGCTGCAAAAGACGGTATAGAAAATTTACGGATTATTCGCGGGGAATCAACAAACATAATCGTGGAAGAACCTGATCCAGAAATATCGCTCTTTAAATTTTCGTAACCAAAAGGTTAGATACATGCAAATATAAAAAATATACTTCCTGATTAAACACAGCTTTAATATAACTTACGCAAAGGGATGTTAGAAGTGCTTTTCAACATAGACAGGAGCTAAGGTTTCTGCAATAAAATCAATAAAAACTCTCGTTTTCTTATTTAAGAATTTTTTATGGGGATAAACAGCGTAAGTCCCTAACACGGGAGTTTGATAATTTTCTAAGATAGAAACTAAAGACCCTTTCTGCAACTCTTGGTAAATGCTACATTTTCCTAAATAACCGATACCTAACCCGCTGAGAGCCAGATTTCTAATTTCAGGATTGCTATAAGCACGAACATTGCCGTTAATAGCGATTTTTTTATGCACCTTACCTTCTTGATATTCCCAAGTTCTGTCAAAATTTTCATAATGGTCTATACAATTGTGTGCTTTTAATTCTTCAATCTTTTTTGGAACACCATATTTTTCAAGATAGCTCGGTGCTGCACAAAATAACTTTCGCCATTTTCCTAGTGTTTCATAATAAAAATTAGAATCGGGTAAATGTCCGCAATGGACGATAAAGTCAAAGCCATTTCTGAGTAAATCCAATAAATAATCACCAGTTACAAAATGAATTTGGATATTGGGGTACAGCGCCATGAATTTATGTAACGCCGGAGTGATATACAAATGACTCAGATTGACTGGTAAACCTACTTTTAAAGTACCGCTGATGGAACGGGTTAAACTTTTAACGGTTTCTTTACTTGCTTCCAGTGCTTGCAGCACATCTGAGATTTCTGCCAAAAAAACTTCTCCGGCATCGGTCAAATGTACATGACGGGTAGTGCGCTGTAACAAACGTACACCTAGAGTTTGCTCCAAACGCGCCAGACGTCGGGTAACCACAGGAATAGACAATTCTAAATGTTGAGCTGCTTTGGTAAAGCTCTTCTGACGTGCTACTGCTTGAAAGGCGCTAATATCTTCGAACATTGCATTGACTCCCGCCCGCTTATTTTTGCTTAATTTGAAAAAATTATTTGTCTAAATTGTGTATTCTATCTAAAAATCAAAAATATTACAATAATCTCACATTAAAAGAGGGGAAATTATGAAACAGGCATTACTTATTGTAGATATTCAGAATGATTACTTTTCTGGCGGACGGATGGAATTGACCGATATGGAAAAAGCGGCTCTTAACGCCCAACAAATATTGAATAATTGTCGTAATAAGGCGTTGCCGATTTTTCATATCCAGCATTTATCTCAGCGCCCAAAAGTCAACTTTTTTATCCCGAACACATTTGGAGCCGAAATCCACCCCCTAGTTAAGCCATCCGAAGGAGAGACGATAATTACCAAACATTATCCGAATAGTTTCCGTGAAACATCGTTACATGAAAAATTACAACAAAAGGAAGTCAATCATCTCCTTGTTTGTGGCGCGATGAGTCATATGTGTGTTGATTCAACCGTGAGAGCAGCTTATGACTTAAGCTACATCTGCACAGTAATCAGCGACGCTTGCGCAACTAAAGATTTATTTTTACAAGATGAACATATTTCAGCTCGACATGTCCACTTCGGATTTATGGCCGCTATCCATGGCATTTTTGCTGAGGTAATTTCTTTACAACAATATTTAACCGGAGGAGACCGACATGCCAATTCTTAATGTTAAAGTCAGTGGTAATCGATCAGCAAATTTGACTCGACAAATTAATGAGCTTTTATTGGATATAACCAGTCGTATTCTTAAGAAAAAACGTGAACTCACCGCTATAGTTATTGATTATATCCATCATGATGATTGGTCCATTGGCAGCATTACACTCAAAGAACTCAACAAAAATAGTTTTTATCTGAGTATTAAAATCACTGATGAAACTAATACCAAAGATGAAAAAACTGAATACATTCAAGCGATATTTTCCGGATTTGAAAATTTATTGAAAAATCTTCACGAAGAAAGTTATATTCATATAGAAGATGCGCGGGCCGATGCTTATGGATTTGGTGGAAAAACGCAAGAATATCGTTATCACCATAAATAGCTATAGGTACAAATTTTATGAATTCATTAATAGACATGCCATACATGGCAGCGTGTAATGCAGCTTCTTTATGTAATTCTGGGCCGATTCTGACATTAAGCGAACCTTTGAAGGGTTTCATGGGTTCCCGATTGAGTTGCTGACACATATCTAAATAATCATTGACGGCTTTTTTAAATTCATTAGCTAATAGCCTTAATCATATAACAGCGAATTCTTCACTGAATTGCTGGACATTTTAACCTAAATTCCGCAGTTGCCTCCTACTGCGGAATTTAGGTTTAACTTTGGTTTGACATATTAATAATTTTTTGTTCATAGCCAGCATTTTGTTGCGCTTTTTTTGATTGCATTTTCCAGATTAACTGGTCCGCATCTAGCAAGGCTGAAATTTCTAGACTATCTAAATATTGTTGATTGGGGCTATCTTTATAAATATTAATGTAATCAGACTTAGACCTAGATGGAGTGAACATATAAGAAATGATGATCTGAATAATTTCAGGTATAAAAAATTTTTCCTCCTCCATGAAATTCAAAAGTTGGGTCAAGAAGAGTGATGGAATACCTAACTTTCTCAGGATGGTTTTGGTTGCATTATTATCTTTTATTTCTGAATCTCTCTCGGATGTTCTAATTTGCTGTATAGTGGAGAAACCCTTGGCTGTGCATCCTGGGATAACAGAATAAACTTTCTGATAAATTAATTCGAATAATGCATAAGACGGTATATCTGTACCAAGGCAAGCCTCTGCGTTTTTGGGAAGATGAGGAGGGGAATGATCTAGTCCTCTTAATTTAGGTAGTTCATCCACTAAAGATAAAAGTGGGCTGATATCCATTAATCCCGCAGATTCGTTGTTAGCGTTAGTGAATATGTTTATGAGTTTTCCAGATTGGGCGACTAGCTCTTCACATGCTGTTATTGGATCATCTTTAGCACATTCTTTTTCGTTCTTATCCTTAATTAATTTAACGCATCGAAAAAAACTGTGTCCCTTTACGATAGCCCATAAAGCCGCCCAAATATTTGCAGCGAGTAAATTTTTACCTTTATAAAGATCATGAAAATGAATTAAATAAAGATAATGTTTATTTAAAAGCATTGCCGCATAAAGACGACGTTGGTCAAAGATTTTTTCCGCTCGGAGCTTTATCGTTAAAGCACTTATTGGTTTATAGACCAGAAATTGACGGCCTTCTTCATCTACGTCTTGAGCCAAACAAATAGATCTCATACCGATAGGCCCTAAAATTTCTCTTTCCCCCGGGTATTTAGAAAGAGACTTAATGGATTTTGCCACAAAGTTATCCATAATGAAAATAATCTGTTTGGAATTTTTATATGTAGTTGGAAAAGCATTGTTTTTAAACAAACTTTTAAAATTATAAGTGCTTAAAAAAGATTTTTCATAAATGATAGAACTGTTTTGGGCGGCTTCTATCAGATCAAGTGATGTACTAACTCGAGAAAATCTGATGGCTTTCGTGGTTTCTTCATTAGAAGGAAGTTCTAAAAGTCTAAGCGCGTTGACAGCTGTAATCAAAAAAATATCTCCAATTGACAGCATCCGTTTAGAAAAATCAGGAGCTAGAGCACATTTCCCGCACGATCTGAAAAATTCATTAATTTCTTTATTAGCAGAAAAGGTATACAAATAAAAAGCTAAAATTTCCCCTTTATGTGGATTGTTGTCTTTAATATTTTTTTCCCTGATAAAGCTCTGAAAGCCTAGTTGCAATGTCTCTTGTTTTGAAATAGAAATATAATGGAAAAACTGATCTAAATCCTTTTGTTTTCGATCATCATTTCGAAAAATTTGCAAGTGCTCCCAATTGGGTTCTCCAGTCAGCATTTTAGTTATATTGATAACACAATAGTCGAAGTCTTTTGCTAGTTCAATCTCGCCAATTAAGCAGCCCTCTCTTTCACTAGGACGAATGGGTTTACCATATAAATAAGAGTTCAGTAGAAATTCTAAAGCCTCTGTTTCTTGTTTAAGAGGCAAAGGACCGTAGACTAGCAGAATCCTTCGATCTTTTTCTAAAGCTTTTTCTTCCAAGCGTTTTATTATATTTTTTATTTTTCTAAATTGAGGTTGCTTTTGCTGATAGATTTTTTTATTCACTGAATCACCGTAAGAGGGAGAGAATATGTTCGTGCCCAAAAAAAGGTTTATTTTTTTTTCATGTAGAATTGAAGATTGCATCAATTGATTATAAAAATGTTTTGCTAGTTCAATAGGGTGCTCGTAAGAAAAAGAGGTATCTGCTAATTCAGGGAGATATTCTTGAATAATAAGTACGGCCTCTTTGAGATTTTTATCTTGTAAAAATAGATACAAAAACCAATAAGGATCAAGAAAAATATTTCTACGCTGTTTCGCCAAAGATAAAAGCATCTCCCAATCTCGTCCGAGAATGGCTGTTGACGGTGTTGGTATGGATAATGAGGAATTTTTTAACTCTAGAAATAAAGGGGCGAGAAAGGATTCCAGATGAATATTACTTAACGCATCTTTATCCCATTTAGAAAATGATTCAGGAATTTGCGCGCCGTATTCTATTAAAAGTTTTGCTGCTTCCCGAGATTGAATAAGTTCGAGTGGGCATCGATTATCGTGCGCTGGTATATTAGGATTTGCGCCCGCTTTCAGTAAAGTCTTTAGTAAATTAAGAGCATTGTATTTTACAGCATAATGTAAAGCAGTTAATCCTTGATTATCTTGCGCATTTAGATCGGCGCCCGCCAGTATAATTTGTCTTACTAAGTAACCGTGGTACCACAAAGAAGTGGAAATAGTTTCATCAAGATAAGCGATGAGGAAAGGTATACCCCTAGCGTTTCTCGCATTGACATCCGCCCCGTTTAGAATTAAGAAGTATTTAATAGGAAAGTGATCTTCTTGGTCATCATTTTCAAAAGATAAAAAGAGTGGCGTATCTCCATTCCGGGTCGGTTCGTTAATCTTTGCTCCTGCAGACAGTAGTTCTGCTACTAACTCTAAGTGACCTCTTTGTGTAGCAATATGTAATGGGGTCATTCCGTGATTATCATGTCGGTTGACATCGGCTTTAGCGTCAAGTAAAAGGTCGATGTCGGTTCCATCAAAAGCAGCTTTATGTAAGGGGGTTCCGCCATCGATAGATTCTGAATAAGCTACTAATTTAGTCATTATGGGATTCTCCTATTTTTGCTTCTAACTTATCTACACATTCTGTTAATTATCTCTCACCTGCGATTCCTGATCTGCACGGGAATGGTAACAAATTAGTTATTAGGGGTAAACACAACCAACCGGGTAAGTGTCGCACCACATGATGATAATGTCTCCTAGCTGATCAGGCATAACAGCCGTAAAAACAAGGCTAAAATGCCATCGAGTTTATTCAATCCGGAACGTTGCATGTGCGTCGCGATTTTCTAGAATATAGTAAATAAAGCCTACCCGCAACAAGAAAACTGGGGTTTGAGCTGGGTAGAGAAGATTAATCACCTTTATCATATTAATAATCAGCGTATTCAAAATCAACCTGATTCTAAAATATTTAAATCCATGGACAGTGAACTCAGGAAAGCGATAAAGGAGATGGCTGAACAAAGAGAATTAGAGTTAAAAGATCACCCGATTTTACCCTCAGCGAAAAAATTACTGAAAAGTTTGTCGAATCATTGGCAAGGACTAACGATCTTTGTCGATCATCCTCATATTCCGATGGATAATAATGCCGCTGAACGAGGATTGAGAGGAAGTGTTCTGGGACGAAAAAATTATTATTTTGGTCGGCTGAATTAGCGGCGGTGATGTTTACCATTCTGAAGACATTAAAGCTTTGGGATATTAATCCACACACTTGGTTACTAGCTTACCTTCAGGAATGCGCTATGCGCGGGGGTTCTCCTCCTGAACTGATTGATCATCTTTTTCCTTGGAATATGAATTTATCTTTGCGGCAGTTGATGGCTAAGCCTCCTAAATTCGAACATCAACATATTTTTTAATACGGGTTCACCGAATATTTCCCATTTCCTCATACTAACACCCTGTTTTTAGAGATAATTTTATCAAAATATGTGGATGTGACGCCGTCTTTCGAAAGAAGGAACTTAGCATATTGTACCAGTCATGCGCCACGCTGCATACGGATGGCCCATACATCCGTTGCAGCGGGTGTTGTGGTGCTAAGGGCAATTCCGTTTAGCGCTGAGGCAATCTTTGTTCTTCCATCATTTTTGATATTATTTATACTATTTTAAGTTTCTTTTAAGATTAATAAATTAAAATATATTGCTTATTCAACATAGATGATAAAAGGTGCAAGCGTGAAAAATGATGGGAATTTGTGGGGAAATTTTAAAGAAAAGTTTGATAAACTGCGTGAAATTAAAACGTCTCACGGTGATTCCCAAAAACAATTGTCCGAAATATTAAATATCAGTGTAGAATTGATTAATGACCAAAAATTAATGGCAGAACACTCAGATGAGTTTTCAAAGCACCTACGATATTTATGGGCATCATGCTCAACGGATGCGGTCGCTATCCTAAACAAACACAACCCCAGTGATTACACGAATGTTAGTAATGAATTGCTCTCTTTGGCGCTTAACTTTGAAAAGTTAATACCACTCATAAAAAAATTCATACCTATTACTGAGCAAGAGCAACTATTTTTAGATGCTGAAAATATTTATCGTAAACACAAATTTTGGATAAAGACCAGTAAAATAGGATGTAGTCGAAGATTCCCCTTGAGTGTCTCATCTTTTTTTGTTAATCGCTATGAAGCTAAATTAACTCTAGTGACTGATGAAAAAAAAAGGGAAAAAATAATTGAAGAAATGGCTGAAGGGCAAGTTGAAATTCTTAGCCATGCCCTAGAATATGTCAGTGAAAGTAAGAAGAGCCCTGAAGATTTTAAAGAGCTCCAAGAGCGCATAATGATAATTCAAAAAGTCATTAATGACTTGGTTGAGGAAAAATTAAAATTACACAAATCCATAATAAAAACCCTATGGGATCAATGGAAAATTCCTGATTCTAAGGAGCTTTGTAAAATTGAAACTGAAATTTACAAAATATCAGTCATAATTATAGAAACCCTGTTTCAACTTTGTGAGGATTTGTTAACAGCGAAAGGTTTTAAAACCCCCAAATTCTGCGTTGTCGGCACTGGTTCGTTTTCTAGAAAAGAGCTCACGCCTAATTCCGATTTCGATTGTGCAATTATGGTGGATCAAATCAAGGACCCGCAACAAGAAAAATACTTTGATAATTTATTGGATCTAGTAATTACTAATATAGAATTACTCCATTATCGCACTCTGCCCATTGATATAGTTGAAAGAGCGCTTTTAAAAAAAGGTCTTTTGATCAATACACCCAAGTCCTTAGTAGAGTGGACTAAAAGCCCAGAAATTTTAAAAAATCCTGATGGCGAGCAAATAGAAGCTTCGACATTTGGTTTGAATTTTCCGGTAGTTATACATCGCAGCTTCACAGAAAAAATGTCAAGTTCTAATTTATTCGAGTCATATCTTCACATTTGGTATAAAGAGGTTGGCTCTCAAGCCGAAAAATTTGGAAAAATCATCTTAAAAAATTTACCTTTACTCATTGAAAGTCGTGATAAGGATTCTATAAAAGAAGATCTTTTTCGTCCAGTAATATTTTGGGCATTAGGTTTTGGCCTGATTTATAATGAAAATTATCGTAGTGCCAAACAAATGATCGCTTCTTATCAGAGTGGTATATTTCCAGGGTCTACAAGGGAGATACTTAACTATTTAAAACAAAATAAAAATAATAATGTTCCTAAAAAAGTGCAAGAAATGGCAGGTTGTTTAATAAAAATATTTGATTATGCAATGTCCGCGCGTAATTTGTGCCAAATTACTGATGTTGAAGAAAAATTTAATCCTCAAAATGAGCAAATTCAAAAATTTAAAAACATCATTGCTCGCAGCAAGGATATTGCTAATGAAATCTGCGCTCAACCTGAATCGACCATGATGGAACATTTTTTTGGTAGACTTTTTAGTAAAACAAATAATTCGACTTCGTTAAAACAAGTAGTTGAAGCGAAAGATGAATCATCCATTCAAGATTATCTCAATCTATTTGACAAAGACGCCATCCAATTCCGATTTCCGCAACAAACCAGTTTTGCTGAAGAAAAACAAATTGCTCCAAAAGAATCGCAAAGCCACAATACAAATATTTTCCTTCCTTTGCCGAAATCTGTGTGTTCCGGCCCTACAACACAAATTTCGACGTTAAACGAACCATGATTCGGATGGTCTTGCCGCAGTCACCGTTAGGCACAATGCGTGCCGAAATTATCCAATACCACCCGTACCTTTTTGGCGTCAGGAATGCTCTCAACACAGGCATCGAAAAGCGGCAATTATCCTCCATTTTCTCCGCCGTAAGCGCCGCCTTAAACAGACTAGAACCGTAGTGTAATAAAAATTTGACAATTTATTATTAATTTTGTTAAAATTTATCTAGCTTTTAGTCATTACATAGGGAAGAAAGGACTGCAAATGATAAGGAAAATAAAAGCATTTCGCCATTTTTCTGCCAAAAAAGTTCTCCTATTCTACTTCAATTTCTATTATATTTTTTTAAAATTAGTTATAAGGAGGCCTTATGAGATCTTCAAAATTAGCATTAAGAAATGCGATAATACAAGGTGGCATTGCGGTATATGCTGCAACTGTTTTAATCATTGAGTTGAGAGATTATAAAAATCCAAATGATGCGGCCAAGGCGTTGTTTTACTTAACTGATCAACAATTAATAGGCTTGGCCTGGTGGAATAGTGTAAAAGCTGGAAGAACCGTTTATATTTATTGCAAAAATATACCTATTTCAGGCGAAGTACATCTTAAAGAAATTGAAGAAAAAAATTCTTATCTGAATATCCTGGGCGGCGCGATTAATGCCCGTTCTTGGCAAGTTGCTGTTTTGTGGTCTGTTCTTTTACGTACTAATATTCCAAAAACTTTTTTGTATCATATTACTCCTTCGATTGTCTCCAGTCTTTCCATCTATGCGACTGGTTCTACTGAGGCTAAATTTTTTAATTGGAAAACTTACTTCTTAAAAGCCGGTATTGTGTTTATGGCAAATGCCTTAGATTCTTTAGGATCGGTTGTTTACACTTATTCAGGGCTAGAGAATCCTGATCTTAATAATAGAAAAACCCTTTACGGAGATCTTACCGATTGGGTTGAACACCCTGTTGGAGCCACGATCTGTGTCCTTGGAGTAACTTTTGGCGGACCGCTATTATTCCCTTTACTTTCAGCTGGAGTCGATAAAATTTTTAATGGCTTATTTAATCGGTGTTGTAAAAATAAGGTTGAAGGAAATATTCAAACCGGTCTCGAAGCATCCTCTTATCAATCATTAGAGCCTAATCCGAATTTAAAGGGATTTATATCAGGATGTTGTGCCAGTATTTACAATACCCTTTGTTGTAAGAAAACCGCCGCTGATGATTCAAGAAACAGTTATCAATTCCGAGTTTAATTACAAACGAGGTGTCACATTAGGATAATTATTAAAAATAAAAAATAAATACAATCATTTAACGATAAAAGATGTACGTATCGAAAATGGACAACCATGGAGGAGTTAAAACCCGCATCCTCCATTTTGAATCCGAGTGATAGTGACTTTTAATATAAAAAAATTAACAACGACTTAATTTAATTAAGTCATTTTCAATATTATTTAAAATCGATCTCATGGATTCTTTTGGTCTAATAAGTTGCAAATGTCGGTGCATTGTTCTACTGATACTTTCCGTATGGCGGTGTCAGATCCACTTATTTTGCTTCTGTATTGCAAAAAATCAATCGGTTAAAATTTGAAATATGCGCATTAAATTTATACATATTTATTTTAGCATGAGCTTTAATAGTTTATTTAATTCATCACCTGATTGCTCGAAAGATTCGCTTCGATTTGTTGTCTTCAGTCTTGGAATGTTTAATTTGGAATTTTAACCCAATTTTTTCAAATCTTTCTCTATTTTAATAATACTTATTTTTAAGATGTTGTTTTTCGGCATCGTTCTGCTTGCGGTTTCTGTCTCCTTAACTAGTATCTGAGAAACTTCATGCGTAAGATGAAGCAAATGATCATTTCTCTATAGTATTTTCTAGTAATGATTAGAAGTAAAGGCAGTCCTCGTTATCATTGAAAATTGATTGGCGATAATTGCCGCGTAGCATCCACATGGCTTCGTAATAATGAGTTTTGTTTTTCCTTGGCATATTGTTTATTCCCGTTCTGAAGATAAAGTCAGAAGAGTATAAATAATTAAGATTTGGGCGAAAAGCGATACGGGGTTTTTCTTGTATCAATTTTACCCGCACATTTCCTCATACTAACACCCTGTTTTTAGGGATAATTTTATCAAAAGACACCGTCTTTTGTGCGTGTTTGACGTTACGGATTGGCTTTTTTACGCAGCTGTTTACCGTGGCAGAAAGCACACCTAGCCTTGCGTCGATAATGCACATCGAGGATCAAGGGCAGATAACCGCTGACTTTTTTGCTGGAAAAGCCAGGTAAATTTAGGATAAAATCCTTCTGGGGCATATTTAATCTCCTTATTCTCATCTAATCAATGACTAAGGTATTATAATTTCGATTAAATTGCCCCCTTATTTGGGGTAGAGCCACATTCTTGAGTTAGGATTGCGGGTGTGATTTTTCCGCCAAGTCAGTAGGCATTAAAAAAAATTATTAAGGAATTAAATGAAATGGAGAGAAAAAAATACTATGAGTAAAGCATCATTCCTACCTCAATCTTCAAAATATATCAATTTATATGCCCGGGGAAGACTCGAGATATTTTTAAAAAAAGTTAAAAAAATGATAAAAGAGCAGGCGAAACTATACTTACAGCTTGATGAAAAACAAATCAAAACCATCACCCAACCACAGGTTTTTCTCAGTTATGCCTGGGAGGTAAAGACATTAAAAAACGAGGCCTTACAAAGCCTTCTCAAAGCCATGAAAAAGGATTTTGAAAGTGCGGGAATGAGACCGTGGTTTGATCTTGCACAAATGACAGGTGAAATGGATGAAAAAATGCTTTTGGGAATCCAGGGAAGCCAGTATGTATTGCTGATTGGCACCAATCGTTATGCTGCACGCACTGAGCCTGGCAGCAATACAAATGTTTATAAAGAACTTCAGTTTATTCTGAAAGAATATAAGGATAGATCGAGCGATCCCGAAAGGGCTGACTTTATATTACCTTTAATGCTGGAAGGTGATTATCAAGCCACTTTTCCCGCACTGGGTCATCATCTGATTCGCGATGGGCGCTCCTGGTATAATTTAGAACAAAATGACTGGCAATCTATCGATGATTATATTAAACGGCTGACAGAATATGAACCGGTGGGTATTTTACCTTGCCTGCTTGGATTAAGCCGCCGTAACGATTACCCTGCTTACCGGAAGGCCTGTTTAGAAAAATACAAAGACTATCGAGATTTGCTCATGTTAGAGTTAAATTTGGACCGAGGCAAAATTGAAAAGCAGGAATTTGAGCAACAAAAACAGGAATTACAGATAAAAGAGGCAGAGTTAACTCTGTCTTTGAAAAAATGGCAAGCAGAACGCTCTTTTTTTGAAAAAGAAAGTGAGCAACTACTCATAAAGTTAAAATCTGCAACATCCTCAGAGGAGAGGTTATCTAAAGAATTATTTGAATTGCAATCAAATTCCTCTTCAAATCAGGTTCAACTTAATCAAGTAGAAAAAAAATTAGAACAGGAAAGAACTAAATCAAATCAACTGCGAATCCAACACGAATTAGCACAGCAGTTAATGCAACCAAAATTAGATTTATTCAGGGAACAAGAAGCGGAGCTGGATTTTATTCAGGCGCAACTCAATTCACAGCAGAAAAAATTAAGTGAACGCGAACAAGCCGTGGCAGCGTTAGAGGATTCACTTAAAGAGCATCAGGAAAAATTAGACAAACAGGCTGCTGAACAGGAAAATATGGAATTTTTAATCAAAGCACAGCTAACAGAAATTAAAAAATACTCGGAAACACCCGGAGAATTAAAACTCGTTAGCAAATCGCCTATTCAGCAAAAGTCTTCCATCAGTCCTTGGTCGGAAGCAAAATTTGATTCCGAGGGGGTAGGCTCGCCACAGACCATGCTGCCAGTTTCCCCAAATAATTTAAACCAGTTGCTGCAATTTGTCGCCGAAGGTGAACAGGAAAAGGCTGAAATACTGATCCTGAAAGATCAGGGTTTATTATTGCTTTCAGGAGAGGTGAAAGATTTATCAGGACGGGAATTTAAGCAAATTACGGCCTTTCAATATGCTTTATGGGCAGTGGATTGGCATATGTGGACGATGATACAGAAATACCTATCAAAGGAAAACCAGGAAATACAATTGCGGGAATTGGAAATCAGATCTACCGCGTATGGTAAGCATTTTAAGTTAACAGGACTAACGAATGCATTGCAGTTTTATGTGGATTATACCCATCGCGCCCATTGGTTTTTAAATAGGCCTGCAGAAACGTTTTGGAGTCAGGGAGTAGGCCAGGAACAAAAATTACTCCCTGCTCACCTGGTGAATGAGTATTGCCGCTTAGACAGAGCGTTTAATCCGTGCCCGAAGGAATGGACGTCTCCGTTACCGCGGACACGTAAAACGGAGTCGATGTCGTGGTTTATACCCTTCGCCCTTGGCGTGGAGCTTGGAAGTGCTTATGCTTTTTACAGAGATAATACCGAAAAGGTTGTACATCGTCAGGATCCCGAATGGCCATATACCGAAGATTGCATCAATCCTGGTGAACCCGCTCTTGCTACTAAAAGTGTGATCGCAGACCTCAAAGCTCTTCAATCTTTGTGGAAAGTTCGCACACAGCAATTGAAGTTATTCAAATCTCAATTCCTATCAACTCCTATGCAATCGGCTTTGCAGGATCAATTGGTTACGGCTTGTAAAGAAGGTGATGAGAAACAAGTCGGTATGTTGCTCGAAAAAGGCGCGCTACCCGATATGCCGAATGCTGAAGGCGAGCAGCCATTAGGCGCGGCTGTTTGGGGAATGTGTCCTAATATTATCAATGCGTTGTTGACACGAGTCGATGGGGTTGCACCGATGACATGGAGGCAATGTGAGGCTCATAACAGTATATGTTATAAAGGAGTTTTTGTAGGGACATACGGACCGCTGTATTATCGTGTGGAATGGTATAAATTATTACAAAAAATAGAATCCAATAAATTTATGAAATCGATTCATTTAGAGGGGGCTTGTAAACACTACCAGGAGCAATATAGTTGGGAAAACCTGAAGCTTAAATGTGCACGACTAAGTCAGCCCTATGATGCCAAAAAAAAGGATGAAGAGTTCTGGGAAAAGACAGAGCAGGAATTTGAAAACTTCAGAAAACAAATAAAACAAACGATAGAAAAGCCGCCAATACCAAAAATAAGTAGACTGGAGCAACCAGGGTCAGACTCAAAACATACTACGAAATCAATGTTGCAACTACCGCCGTTAGCTGAGACTAGCTCGCAACACTTTATGCCCTCGCCCTCTCTGCCGAAGACCGGCTCTGCTCCACCGGCCGGAAATGATACCGTTACGTCACTTAATCAGAACTATTGAGGGTAAACAAAACGAGGTGTCACATTAGGATAATTATTAAAAATAAAAAATAAATACAATCATTTAACGATAAAAGATGTACGTATCGAAAATGGACAACCATGGAGGAGTTAAAACCCGCATCCTCCATTTTGAATCCGAGTGATAGTGACTTTTAATATAAAAAAATTAACAACGACTTAATTTAATTAAGTCATTTTCAATATTATTTAAAATCGATCTCATGGATTCTTTTGGTCTAATAAGTTGCAAATGTCGGTGTATTGTTCTATTGATACTTTCCGTATGGCGGTGTCAGATCCACTTATTTTGCTTCAGTATTGCAAAAAATCAATCGGTTAAAATTTGAAATATGCGCATTAAATTTATACATATTTATTTTAGCATGAGCTTTAATAGTTTATTTAATTCATCACCTGTTAGAACAGTATGAAGGTTTAGAACTGGAAACGTTTAACCGAGAAGATGTTAATCGCTTCATCGGAAAAAAGAAAAAAATAATTAGTTCTTAATAATTATGTGCGGAATGCAGGTAATACTGAGTAAGTATGTCCAGTTTTCTTCTTACACGGAATACCGTAAAATCACTTTTTCCTGCTCACAATTCAAGATTTGACCCTGGTACTCTGGGGCTCGTTCCTAAGTCCTCAATAGTGTTTGAATCAAGAATGACTCATCGGTGTTGCGTAGGTCAGATTGTTCTGGCTGCTGAGGTTTAGTTTCGGGAAAGAAGGAATTGCAATACTTTGTGTATTGATCACAGGTTTCTGGATCGTTTGAAAGTGCTGAGTTCCGTGCTGATTCCTCTTTGCTCAAGGCAAAGTGCATTAACGTATTTACAAAAGGGATAACGGAGTCATAACAAAAGTCTTTTACACACTCTACAAGTTCTGCTACTGATTGCCGCCTCCTTTCTATAGGAATTATATTGAATAAAATAAGTCGTGCCAAAAAAATTATCTTAAAAACGGGTAATTTGGCACTATTATTTAAAATTTCGCGTAAACTTTTCTTAGACTGCCGGTAAAGCTCGTTAAGAAGAAAAATAGCACGACTGAATGCTGGTAAGTAACTTTGATAGATCGCCAGCCAAGTAAAGCTCCAGTCTGTTATTAACGACATATAGCCCCAGTCGTGTGCTACTAACGACCCTCGATAAAAAGAGCGAGCAAAAGTACAATAGAATTTGCCTAGCCATCCTGGCGAATGGGAAATCTTGTTTTCGACAACAGAAAGCAAGAATTGTTTTATTTTGTGTATACCATGATAATGCATTCCTATCCTTTCTACGCAGGGAATTCCTTTATTGCTTAGACATTGGTCAATGTAATAATCATGTTCTTCATCTGTTAGATGCATTTGCTCGGAATACGTGTCAAGTAGCAAGAATAAGTTTGTAGCAATTTGCATGCGGATAAATTCATCTTTATTTTCCAGCATTTTGTCAAACCAATACTGAAAAAATGCTTTTTCATTTTTATGAATTCCAGGAAACCATTTTTGATAACTTTCCCATAGGCGGAAAATGTACTTAAAATGGTAACTCTCTTCATAAAACTGAAGCCTTTGTTTGATATCGAATAATTTTTCTATTAGAGGACAATAAAAATACCAATTTAATCCGAGGAAATCATTTCGTTTATAATGAGCAGCGTCTTCGGGTGTTATGTCTTTTAACAAAAGCAATGCTGGCTTTTTCTCAGAATCGTTAAGTGTATATTCATCGATGAGAGAAAGACTCAATTTTGCCAATTTTAAAGGGGGGTGAGGATCCGTAAAATAAGGAAGAGCCTTTTCGTCCTCATATCTGAAACGCATTAAATTACCTTTGATATAGGCAGCCCAGGGAAAGTAGCAGATATCAGGGTAGCGATTTCTAGCCAGAAAAGCGTCTAAAGTATTATGAATCAATTTTTCATCACGCAGCGTATTAACGGCATTAATGGCAAAATCTTGGGTAAATCGAGTATATAGAGATAAAACTCTAAGCAGCGTTTTTAAATTTTGTCCTTCATAGTTTTTTAATTCATTTTTGTGTAAATATTCGGGAAAGTGCTTATTTATTTTTTTCGCTAAAGCGGCATCTAAACATTTGCTCAAGTAACTGCAAGCTAATGATAAACGAAGCAGCTCATCAGGAGATAGAAAAAACGATAAGTGCAGAAGATGATTAGAAGAGGAAAAAAACGTATTCAGGCTTTTCGTATTGCCTGCATTGATCATGTTTTCTACAGTTTCTTTCATATTAACATCTTTTATAGTATTCAATCAGCTCAGTAAATCACATAAATTTTAATATTTCAATAGACCCGAATGAATTGTAAACACCTAAAACGAGGTGCAAAACGAGGTGTCACATTAGGATAATTATTAAAAATAAAAAGTAAATACAATCATTTAACGATAAAAGATGTACGTATCGAAAATGGACAACCATGGAGGAGTTAAAACCCGCATCCTCCATTTTGAATCCGAGTGATAGTGACTTTTAATATAAAAAAATTAACAACGACTTAATTTAATTAAGTCATTTTCAATATTATTTAAAATCGATCTCATGGATTCTTTTGGTCTAATAAGTTGCAAATGTCGGTGCATTGTTCTATTGATACTTTCCGTATGGCGGTGTCAGATCCACTTATTTTGCTTCAGTATTGCAAAAAATCAATCGTTAAAATTTGAAATATGCGCATTAAATTTATACATATTTATTTTAGCATGAGCTTTAATAGTTTATTTAATTCATCACCTGATTGCTCTGTGGATGTGACACCGTCTTTTGTTTCGCGACAGACAGGGTTGGGGTGAGGGGGATTCTTAAAACCTTCATCCTAACTCTCTCCCACAGGTAGGAGAGGGAATAATAAACTCTTAAAGGTTAAAATTATAACGTTTTGTAACGTTCCTACCAATTTGAATGATATCCTCACGCTTAGCTTTAGCTTGACGCCACATCCCGATCTTACTGCGGTGTATTCCCAATGCGCCGCAAGGATCACACCAACCTCGCCGAGATTTGTTTATTTCAGTTAATAAGTTATTGCCGTTATAAGATTCCTTTATAGTTTTCGTCCAGCAAAATAAGGAGAAGAATTGCATACAACCCGGAGTTTGCCAATTTTTAGCGGTAGTATGGATAAGGTAGTGTTTCAATTCACCTGAATCTTTCGGCGGCACAAAAGGTTTGCTGTCTTGTGGGGGAATAATTTCATGAGCTAGGCGTGCCGCAATATTTAAGATTTTATTAGCAAGCTCAGATTGTGAATCGGTATGCGCCAAAAGACAAACTGTCGCAACAGAAAGAAGGGTTGAGTCATTAAGTTGGAAGTTCAGACTTTTTCCACTTGGAGTCTTATTTTTTTTAAAAAAATCTTTTATCTCATCATTCAAATTATTCATTTTCGATTTAATGATTTCAATGATGTTTGATTCTTTCTGCTCATCTCTAAGAAGTTCGCTTATTTGCTGATTGAAAAGCTCGGGGAAGTCATCCAGATTTGGAGATTTTGTCTCAGATAGAAGACTATGTTGAGCGATTTTTCTCAGTATAACATCGAGGTCATTTTCTATTAGGTCAGTTTCCGAATTTTGATTTAAATAAGAAGCTAGAATTGAATTATTTTCTAAGTCCTTAAAGGTTATTTTTATTTTTCTATTATATACGTTATTTTCTAAGTCGGTAAGATTTATGGTTATGGATTCTTTATAAAAATTAGTCAACGCAGTAACAAGTCTCATTTGTATCCTATTAAGCAGGCTTTGAGGTATTATACCTTTCTCCACTTTGTCAAAGATTGTAATCCAAAACTGCTGAATGCAACCATAGTATTCTGCACAAAGCTCGGCAGTTGTAGATCCCGCATGGCCATCATCTACACCATAGGTCCAACAAAATTCTTTGTCTTCAATCGGCGCAGTCACTTTCACGAGCCAAACGGATATGTCATCCACATGATTTTTACTGTCTTTGGCCTTTTTTTTGGATCTATTTACTAAATTTTTTGCTGTAAATTCATCAGAATTAGTATCAAACGTATCAGCCGTGGAAACTAGCTTTTTCCCATCACTATATTCTGTTCCATCACTCATTACGGCGACTGTAAAGCGATTACCTCTATTGAGTTGGAATGTACGATGATGAATAGCGGGTTTTGATAGAAAAGCAGGATCTAATTTATGAATACGGTCATTGATGGAACCATTCATATTCAAAGTGCCTAAATGGCGTTGGTTTCCTGGCAAATGATGGGAGGTGAATAAGGGGATTTTCTCTCCATTTTTATAGAGTACAATAGCACTATCGCCTAAATTACAGGTTGACATTTTGACCGTAACATCGCCGTTTTCTAGTTTTTGGAGATAAATATTCAAACGGCTCAAAGTTGAGCCGTCTTCTTCTAATTCTTCTGGTTTTTTCAATCTCATGATAAAAGTATCTAAACTCCTTACAGCCCTTTCCATAATTTCACTTCGGATATCTTCAGAAAATTCAAAAAAACGACCGGAGCAAGATGACTCTGACATCCTATCTTCGCCTTTTGTGGGGGGATAAAAAAATGCTTTTTTAACTTCTATGCTTTTCATACTTATACCCAAATTATTGTTAATTAAAAATGTATAATTACTACACCAATGCATTCTAGTATAAAACAACTTTTCGGTCAACGGCAATTCTCGCTAAGTTATAACTACTTGAAAAGATGCCACTAAATTCGAGAAAACGAGGTGTCACATTAGGATAATTATTAAAAATAAAAAGTAAATACAATCATTTAACGATAAAAGATGTACGTATCGAAAATGGACAACCATGGGGGAGTTAAAACCGCATCCTACATTTTGAATCCGAGTGATAGTGACTCTTATATAAAAAAATTAACAATGACTTAATTTAATTAAGTCATTTTCAATATTATTTAAAATCGATCTCATGGATTCTTTTGGTCTAATAAGTTGCAAATGTCGGTGCATTGTTCTACTGATACTTTCGGTATGGCGGTGTCATGAATTTTGCAATTAAATTTTTCTGTTATTTGCTTGAATAAAGAATAAAAATATAAACGATCATTATCGTCATTAAATATTATTTGGCGATAATTACCTCGAAGCATTACGTGGTACATCGCTTCAAAATAATGTGTCCTTGTTCTCCTTGGCATATTGCAGTGCACAGTATTCTTATTGAAATAAAATTAAATATGAAATTTAATTTGAAATTAAATTTGACGCCAAGGCAATACAATATTTTTGTATGAATTTAATACGTATAGTTGCCGTATATAACTATCAGATTAAAAATAATATTTATCAGAAATATCCTAATGTGACACCTTCCCTATGGCCAGGGATACCTCCCAACCAATCCTCTACTTTAAGGTCGGAACATATTCAAGAATAATTTTAACACATGGCTTGTGAGAGCGTGGGATTGTTTTCCAAAAATCTGTGACGATCTTATTTCGATTCTTTATTCTCTCAACAAGCTCTTCTAAAAATCGTTCAGGCAGATATCTCCCAGGAGTCTCGAAATTCTCCACTGCCCTCCAAATACACCCTATTGAACAAACAATATACAATCCGGATACTATTAAAGATGTTAAATTACCAGGTGTGACGACCAATCCTTGATCTTGTGTAGATTGCTGAGCATAATTTATAGTCATAGTGCAACCTCCATACAGTAGCCCACCTAGAGCACATGAAACTGTAAACCCAAAAATATATCCTATGTTACGTCTAAGACAAGACTTTTTTATCTCTTCAATATTTGCTTTTGCTGCTTTATACTCACTTTCAATCTCTAAAATTCCTTGGGAAGTAAAATTTTCTAATAAGAAATTTCTAATTTCAAAATTATTTGCGCATACTCTTTTCAAGTCTCTGTCTTTAAATTCTATGAAGCGGGAGCCATTATTGATGGCTATTACATGATCTGCCTGCAGCAATGGCGTATTTTTTTCATCATTATCTTCTATTGATCTCATATTCTTTGCCTTTCTTTATGTATCAAGGATTTATTTTATACAATAATTCTATTTTGTCAAGTACTATTCAGCAATTTCCGAGAAACGAGGTGTCACATTAGGATAATTATTAAAAATAAAAAGTAAATACAATCATTTAACGATAAAAGATGTACGTATCGAAAATGGACAACCATGGGGGAGTTAAAACCGCATCCTACATTTTGAATCCGAGTGATAGTGACTCTTATATAAAAAAATTAAAAATGACTTAATTTAATTAAGTCATTTTCAATATTATTTAAAATCGATCTCATGGATTCTTTTGGTCTAATAAGTTGCAAATGTCGGTGCATTGTTCTACTGATACTTTCGGTATGGCGGTGTCATGAATTTTGCAATTAAATTTTTGTAAATATTCGGTGAACCCGTATTAAAGAATATGTTGATGTTCGAATTTAGGAGGCTTAGCCATCAACTGCCGCAAAGATGAATTCATATTCCAAGGAAAAAGATGATCAATCAGTTCAGGAGGAGAACCCCCGCGCATAGCGCATTCCTGAAGGTAAGCTAGTAACCAAGTGTGTGGATTAATATCCCAAAGCTTTAATGTCTTCAGAATGGTAAACATTACCGCCGCTAATTCAGCCGACCAAACCGATCCAGAACCATAATAATTTTTTCGTCCCAGAACACTTCCTCTCAATCCTCGTTCAGCGGCATTATTATCCATCGGAATATGAGGATGATCGACAAAGATCGTTAGTCCTTGCCAATGATTCGACAAACTTTTCAGTAATTTTTTCGCTGAGGGTAAAATCGGGTGATCTTTTAACTCTAATTCTCTTTGTTCAGCCATCTCCTTTATCGCTTTCCTGAGTTCAACTGTCCATGGATTTAAATATTTTAGAATCAGGTTGATTTTGAATACGCTGATTATTAATATGATAAAGGTGATTAATCTTTTCTACCCAGCTCAAACCCCAGTTTTCTTGTTTCGGATAGGCTTTACTATATTCTAGAAAATCGCGACGCACATGCGCCCAGCAAAAGGCAAGAATAAACAGACCCGCTTTGGCAATCACCTTATAAGCAGCATATCGGTCAACATTTAAAATACCGCCTGGATGATCTTCACCAAAATAATCTCTCACCACTTGCGAAGAACGGCTCGGACTCACCTTATAGACCACAGATTCTGAATTTTGAAAAATCCATAAAAACCATCGGGTGCTCTCTTTGCCTTCAATCTTTTCGAATACTTTCCAACCCATCTCGTCGGCATTGAAGTGCTGTGCCGCACAATTATGTAAACTAATCCCATCATACACCGGCGTCAACAAATACAACATTTGTTCCATTCCACCCGTTACTGTACCCATCGATAACGATAAACCCTGTAATTCTAAAAAAGATAATATTCGATTCAACGGATTTTGATATTCATATTTTTGTATCAAAATATGCGACCAAATCGTTATACCCAACTTACTTTTTGGAAATGGCCTTTCCATGGGTGGCAGGGTGATGATTTGTGGCTGCGGATTATTTTTACATCGACACTGGCGCTTATAACGCTTACGACAAATCCTCCTTCGATAAGCTTGTACATCAATGATTTCTAACACTTCTGAATCTTCTGTCCCCGATAATTCCTGATACTTTAACCCACAACAAGGACAGTAATTTTCTTTATCATTGAGTTCAACGACTTCTTCCACTTCAGGAAGATCACTATAATCCCGGCGAGCTGGACTGTCATTCTCCGGCTGTTGTCCTCGCTTCTTTGATGTTTTTTTTCTTCCGATTGCTGCTCTGAATGGCTTGTCGTCTTTTCTGATTTATTCCCAAAAATCTGCTGCTCTCGTTTGCGTAATTTGGCTTTGAGTTCTTCTAGTTCCGCTTCCAATTCTTCTTGTCGGCTTTTGATCTGTTTAAATTGCCATTCCCAATAACTGGATTGCTGTTTATAGTGAATGACTGATGTCTTCAATTCTTTGAGTTTTTCTCCCTGCTCCTGATAGGCTGATTTTAATGCCTCATAAGAATGTAGCATTTGCTCGGTTAATTCCGACAACTGAGTTTGCCGCTCTTGATGGGCTTGTAACGGATTAATCTTTTCCAATTTATAATCCAAATATCCTTAAACTTTGCTCCCTAACTTAATTGAGTTCTTCCCATTTTTCAATAGCCGACGGGTTCACCGAATATTTACAAATTTTTCTGTTATTTGCTTGAATAAAGAATAAAAATATAAACGATCATTATCGTCATTAAATATTATTTGGCGATAATTACCTCGAAGCATTACGTGGTACATCGCTTCAAAATAATGTGTCCTTGTTCTCCTTGGCATATTGCAGTGCACAGTATTCTTATTGAAATAAAATTAAATATGAAATTTAATTTGAAATTAAATTTGACGCCAAGGCAATACAATATTTTTGTATGAATTTAATACGTATAGTTGCCGTATATAACTATCAGATTAAAAATAATATTTATCAGAAATATCCTAATGTGACACCTTCCCTAGGGTACACAGAAAAGCAAATTACTCCAGATTGGTCGTTGCTGGAATCGGCTGTTGCGATAAAAACCTGTGGGATAGGGTTGCGGCCGCCGAGGAAGGGGGGCCAGGCCTGACCCCTTTAAAATCTAAATTCGATTTTTTTTCCAAAAGATTTTTCTACTTCTGTCTGCCAATACCGCGTTTCATTCACATCTCTCTTGTTTTTCGTTTTCATTAGGCCAATGTGCTCATAACAGGTAGTTAAGACCCATTTTTCTGGAACAACTTCTTTCCCGGCAGCTGACTGAAATAATTGAACTGCTTTCATTGGATCTTGATTAATACCATATCGACAAGTGAAATAGTAGAAAGCTAGAATACATTCCGCTTTCGCACGGGTCCGGGTAGCTAGAGCTAAATTGCGTGACTGGATACTCTTTTTGGCTTTCTTGGCTGCCTTAGGGAAGAATGGTTGTATTGGGTTTTTAACACGGGGATCATTAATAATCAAACGGTATAAACGCAACGCTTCTTTGATGTTTTTTTCCACCCCGATGCCATCATGATAATAAACGGCTAATTGATATTCCGCTATGGGATGTCTAAATTGTTTTTGATCGATAACTAGACGGTATAATCGCACTGCCTCCTTATCATCCTTTTCAACTTTGATACCTTCCTGGTACATAACACCTAATTTAAATTGTGCCGTGGAATGGTTTTGTTCAGCAGCTAAACGATAAAATCGCACCGCTTCTTTGTAGTCTTTTTCCACTATAATGCCGTTTTCGTAACAATTACCTAACTTATTTTGTGCAGACTTATTCCCTTGATTGGCAGCTAACTGATAAAATTTAACTGCTTCTTTCATGTTTTTTTTTACTTTTCCGATGCCATGCTCATACATATAGCCTAAACTATATTGTGCTTCCGCGTTTCCTTGCTCAACGGATAAGAGAATTAGACGCATCCCCTCGTTGAAGTTTTGTTCCACTGCATCATCGCCATGTATATAATATAAACCTAAGCGCCCTTGGGCATGCGGATTACCCTGTTTAGCAGCCAGGCTATAGAATAGCACTGCCATTTTGGCATCTTTCTCAACACCAATGCCTTCTTCATATTCGTCACCTGACTTAACCAATTCTGCCAGACTCATTTCCTCTATGTTCTTTTTAGTCATATCCCAAATCCCCTTTAAGTTTAAAAATGTTTAATCAAGTACACATTTTTATTATTGTGTGTATTTCGATCTGAAATATATCATCTTTCTCCATATAAGACCATGACCCGCAGAACGCGTGTCTCATTATAATGGTCTGCGTTTACCGGGGCCAGTTAACATATAATGTTTGCACAGCAATTCCCGGGATTTTAAAAACTGAGCAACGGCGGTGCTTTCAAGGCAGGTAAAAAAATAGTTTTCGCGAACTTTTGAGAGTAAAATGTGAGTAAGAGTTCAAGCAGGAGGATCAAATCATGAGCCGATTGCGTAAATACTTATCCACTTCTGGACTGATTTCAGACATTTATCGAACATTCTTAAAAGTACCCGAACCCGGCCTAAAAGAAAAACGAGACATTAAAATCGTGGATTGCCTCATGAGCGGTCTGGCGATTTTGGTCTCAAGTGGCCGTCATTATTAAAATACGATGAAGAGCGCCGGGACACGCCAATCAAAAGAAATTTACAAAGACTCTATCACGTCAAGCAAGCCCCCAGTGACACTTATTTGCGAGAAGAACTCGATCACCTGGAGCCGAAGAAATTACGGCCTGCTTTCAAGAAAATTTTAGCGGATGTACAGCGCGGCAAAGTGTTAAAACATTACGAATATTGGAATCGTCATTACTTGATTGCGCTGGATGGAACAGGGCAGTATCAGTCAGACCATGTGTTTTGCCAAAATTGTTGTGAAAAACATCACGGCGACAAAGTCAGCTATTACCATACTATGCTCGGCGCCGTTTTGTTGCATCCCAACCGCCGTGAAGTGATTCCGTTGGCGCCGGAACCGATTGTGAAATCGGATGGGAACACGAAGAATGATTGCGAACGAAACGCAGCCAAACGTTTATTATCGGATATTCGGCGCGAACATCCCCATTTAAAAATGATCATCACCGAAGATGGGTTAGCGTCAAATGGTCCCCACATTCGGCTGCTGAAGGACTTGAATATGCGCTTTATTTTAGGAGCAAAACCCACCGATCATACTTTTCTATTTGACTGGATATCTCACTCAGCGGTGGAAACTCTGGAAAAAATAGACCAGGAGGGCACGCGTCGGGTTTATCGATGGCTCAACGGAGCACCACTCAACGAGACGCAGTTTGATCTGGAGGTTAATTTCCTGGAATACTGGGAACACCGTCCTGACGGTCATCAGTGGCATTTTAGCTGGGTAACGGATATTCCGTTAAATCCGGGCACGATTGAGATCGTCATGAAAGGCGGACGCGCGCGATGGAAAATCGAGAACGAAACCTTCAATACGTTAAAGAACCAGGGTGTGCGCCATGCTAGAGCGCTGAAGAATCCTCAGAAAACTGAGCAAGGTTCGGAATATAAGACCTTGAGGTGTGGATACCTTACCTGGACTCGAAAGAGCGAGGGGACAATAGCATGGTTATAAAGCAGGAGTTATCAGCGGAGGAAACGAGGTGTCACATTAGGATAATTATTAAAAATAAAAAGTAAATACAATCATTTAACGATAAAAGATGTACGTATCGAAAATGGACAACCATGGGGGAGTTAAAACCGCATCCTACATTTTGAATCCGAGTGATAGTGACTCTTAATATAAAAAAATTAACAATGACTTAATTTAATTAAGTCATTTTCAATATTATTTAAAATCGATCTCATGGATTCTTTTGGTCTAATAAGTTGCAAATGTCGGTGCATTGTTCTGCTGATACTTTCCGTATGACGGTGTCATGAATAAAGAATAAAAATATAAACGATCATTATCGTCATTAAATATTATTTGGCGATAATTACCTCGAAGCATTACATGGTACATCGCTTCAAAATAATGTGTCCTTGTTCTCCTTGGCATATTGCAGTGCACAGTATTCTTATTGAAATAAAATTAAATATGAAATTTAATTTGAAATTAAATTTGACGCCAAGGCAATACAGTATTTTTGTATGAATTTAATACGTATAGTTGCCGTATATAACTATCAGATTAAAAATAATATTTATCAGAAATATCCTAATGTGACACCTTCCCTCTGACACCTTCCCTACGCGTATGGAAAAGCCGGACCATCATTTGTAGAAGCTTGTGTTGTTCCTGGAGTAAGTGGCTTCCATAATCTCACCGTTGACGAATTCGGTGAGGAAGGCGCTGGAACAAGCTTTTCCAAATAACTTCTATGATCTTTGGAAAGCTTATTGAAAAGTTCTTGCTTCTTGGTTGGATCAGCAATTCTTGCAAATACATTCTTTTTTCCTATAAAAATTCCCTCGTCTTCATCAGTACTGACACAGCCGAGGAAAACATTTTTATTGTTAAAAGCTAATTGTAAAGTAGGTTTTTCAGATTCTTCTCTCTTCAATTCCAAAAGGTCATTCTGATTAATCTGGGTATCCTTATGGGGCGGCATATTAACTGACGAAATAGAGAGGATGTCGGAGCTGGATATAGTATTCATATCTAAACTGTTAGTTAAACTTAAATCAGTAGCTTTATCAGATGGTTCTTTAGATTCTGAAATACTATTCTGATCTTTCGGCCGAGTGCAGAAATTAGTGATACGATATAAAGACGCTGCTAAGTAAATATAAAGTGCTGCGTCAAACAAAACTCCGGATTTAAGTGTATGGGTACATTCTTCTTTAATTTTTTCCATTGCTTTCCCATCATTATAAGCAGTAAGCACGTCTGCACAGATATTGAATACATATTCAGGATTAAATATTGTCTTAGGCGGAAGCCGTTCTACATTACTAGCAACAAAGGTAATGTCTTTCAATTCCGCGGAGTTTGAAGTTTCATCGGCATGCGGAGCGGAAGGCATACAACGGTTCTCTAATTGACGAGCAGAAAGATAAAGATTGATTATTTCCGCCTCGGGCACAAAGCCCATTTGTGTATCTGACACAATTTGATCTCGAATATTTTTCTCACAATCCTCCCAAAAGCGGATAATTTCCATAAAAACAAGTCTTAAATTATTAAAGCGATCATCAACAATAATTGAATTAATTAATTTCGGCAATTCAGACCGAAGATGAGAGGAAGTGTAATAATAAGCTCTAACTAAATTTAACAAGACACTATAAGCAGGAACATTATCTTGACTGTCACTCCTATTTGTTGGGACCGGAAGCGAGGAAATTTTTTCTTCATTCCCCAAATGACCAAAATCCTGCGATAGAAACGATGCAGAGGGTGGTGGCGCGGAAGGTGTGGGTAAATCATCGGTGGGAATATTCGGAACTATGGATATGGATTGAAAACAATTTATTAGATACGCGTTTAAATTATTTACTAAATTTTCCAATTCCCCAAGCTCTTTCTCACCCTTTGAAACAAAATTGTTTACCATTGAAGAGAAATCTATAGATTGATCCTGACGCTCAATACATTCATTCAATTGTTGAATAAGTGGATGTAGATAATTGGCCAATTTTTCAAAACGTTTGTCTTCAAATATAGAATTAATTCGCTTCATTAAATTTGTTCGATCTGGAGTGGGAGTTTTAAAATAGGTAATAAGTATGTGTATAAGAACTTGTGATATACCGTTTTGGGTCAATTTTCCAGAATCTAATTCAAAGCTATTTAATGCTTCAACCGCTGTCCTCTTTGTAGGTGATAGATATCTGTACTTATCCGTATTTACTTTGTGGTCCCCCAAATTTGAAGGATCAAATAAATATAAATCCTTGCAATCATGGATGGCTATGAGCAAATTTTTAAGATGGGTTTTGCGAATTGAGGTAGCATCTTGCGCTTTTGAGTCTTCTAATTCTTCTTGGTAATTTTCTGCCACTAACTGTAATTGCCTGTGGGATCGATCTTCAATAAACGTTCCCTCTGTTGGATAAGGGAGAATCCAGGTAATAAAAGATGGTTTTTCAATGCAAAATTTTAAGAAAGAGTTATCAGCATAGAAGAATTGGTAAATTAAAAGATCTTTATCTTGAGAAGAGAGGTTCTGCCAGACTTTAACTATTTTTTGTTGTATCTCTTCTCGACATTTTTCAAATAAATTTTTAATACGCATCCCGCTAACGTCAAAAGCATATTTTTCCAGCAAAAACTGCGTAAATAATTCATCGTTTTCTTTCTCTACAAAGTTAAATAAGTCCGGAACAATTTCAGAGGATAATTTATATTCTTTTTGGGCCAACGAGTGTCTGATTTTTTTATACTTTAGAATTAATTGCAGTGTGGATTTACCATCCAGCCGTTGCCATAAATCTTTATTATCAAGAAGAATTTCTGCGAAATCCTCGGAATTTTTAGCAGTTTCATATAAATAACTAATATCTTTATTTTCAAATTTGTAATGAGTTAAAATAATCTGTTGAATATTTTTAGAGGCTTTGGTAATTATTGTAAATAAACGATTTTTATCATCTTTTCCAAACTTTCTTTGGTTAAGAACGCTAATATAATCCTCAATCATTGATGCTTCTTTAGATTCTACAACAGTTTGAAAATGATGTATTAAAGAATCGTCCTTTAAGTAGCGTAAATTAGGAATTAAAATCTTTTTCATTAACTTCATTCCATGGTCCCATTTAGGTGTCATTCGGCTTACACGTTCAGCTAAATTAAATATATATGGTAATTTTAAATCACCTGGTACCTTTTCGGCATATAGAGTAGATGCTTTCACTATTTCGTCTACTATTTTGCTTTCCAGTGGGAATTCTTTAAATTCTGGGAGAGCCCCTTTTTTTAAAAAATACATCTCAACTGATTGTATTAAAAGTGAGTGAAGCGGATTATCTTGATTACTTGAGCGACAATGGGAAGCAATCAAAGCTATTAATGTATTTATCTGCCTTAATTCTTTAGGGTGCAGACTCTTATCTTTCATAATTAAAGGCAGCAAAAGCTCTGCGTTGGTTTGGGAGGTGATATACTGGATGATATTATCCCAATTTTTACAACATTTTAGATGATTTGAAAGTGCCATCTTAGCTTCTTTTAAATCGTAATCGTTTTGATGCGGTGGGGTACTATATTTTTCAATGTGTAATGCTATTGCTTCAAACTGCTCAGCCTCAGTGAGTGAAAAAAATGATTTTAATAGTTTAAAACCTTCCTCATCACCTTTCGGGGTGGTTTTATTAAAGTAGTTTTTTAAGTCTCCAAAAGGTGTATTTTTAGCTTTATTTTTATCTGTTCTATTGTAACAGTCTGCTATGGCTTTCAGTGTTCTACCGTCTAAATTAAAATTTGGTTTCATAGATTTTTTAACTCTGTATCTGCTATAAGAATTGTATAATTATATGCTTAAATACTTAAAAAAATCTTAAATTTGATTAATATAGTAGTCAGAAACGAGGTGTCACATTAGGATAATTATTAAAAATAAAAAATAAATACAATCATTTAACGATAAAAGATGTACGTATCGAAAATGGACAACCATGGAGGAGTTAAAACCCGCATCCTCCATTTTGAATCCGAGTGATAGTGATTTTTAATATAAAAAAATTAACAACGACTTAATTTAATTAAGTCATTTTCAATATTATTTAAAATCGATCACATGGATTCTTTTGGTCTAATAAGTTGCAAATGTCGGTGCATTGTTCTGCTGATACTTTCCGTATGACGGTGTCATGAATTTTGCAATTAAATTTTTCTGTTACTTGCTTGAATAAAGAATAAAAATATAAACGATCATTATCGTCATTAAATATTATTTGGCGATAATTACCTCGAAGCATTACGTGGTACATCGCTTCAAAATAATGTGTCCTTGTTCTCCTTGGCATATTGCAGTGCACAGTATTCTTATTGAAATAAAATTAAATATGAAATTTAATTTGAAATTAAATTTGACGCCAAGGCAATACAATATTTTTGTATGAATTTAATACGTATAGTTTCCGTATATAACTATCAGATTAAAAATAATATTTATCAGAAATATCCTAATGTGACACCTTCCCTGACATGATAAATGTTGTAGGCGTACAATCAGTATCTAATTTACGTCGATATTGCGCGATTAAAGAATCGATTTTTTCAAGAATACTGCTAGCCGTTGTAACTAATGTTTGATCCATCGCATCCTTACTTGGGATAAGCTTAATTGTTGATAAAGCACTGAAAACAGTATTTCTCGCATTGACTAGATGGACGAGGTTATCTGGTTTAGCCTCGACCCATGTTATGGCCTCTAGGATTTCCCGAATAGGATCTATTCTATTCGTTTTGTCTACATGGGAGATATCATCTGGTTTAACCTCGAGCGATTCTGCTACGGTCTCTAGGGTTCGATCAATAAGATCATTTCCAAGCGTGCTTAGAAAATTCCTAAAACCATTAAAAAACCGCATGTTATTATTAGGAATTCTAAGAAGGCGATTGACTCGCCTACTATGGCGCGTCCAATAAATTCGTACTAAATTTTCCAACTCTCTTGTGTCTTTGTTAAAATTATCTCTCATGATGACACCGCCTCCTTTAATGACTAGTTAAATACCATCTCACATTCTACGTGTAGTCTATTAAGGAAATATTAATTAGGGTCTGTTTACACAGGGTACGCTCTGTACTGGACAATTTTTAAAAGGAGGGGTTATAAAGCAGAAAAGAATTGTTGAATAAGCCGCTGATTTGAAACAGAATATGCCTAGATTGAATTAAGTAAAGGACATATAAATGGAACAAATCAGCGAGTTGATGATTATACTGGGTCAATTATTAAATTGGAATAAATGGAGGCGTGATTGTTTAAGTAAAGCAATTCTTTCTCTGATAAAAGTACGAAATGTTAACTTACAAGAGTTGGCAATAGGTTTAGGGGGAAAAGCACAAATTGATTCTCGCTATAAACGCCTCTATCGTTTTCTGAGATTTTTTGAAATAGATTTATTCGCCATAGCCCGTTGGTTATTTAAGTTATTTTTTTCACCCGGGCAATCTATCTATATTGCCATTGACAGAACCAACTGGTATTGGGGCAAAAAAAATATCAATGTTTTTATGCTCTCAATCTGCTACGAAGGAATGGCTATTCCACTTTATTGGAAGGTTTTGGATAAAGACGGTTCCACTAATGCTCAAGAACAAATTGATTTCATCAATCGCTTTTTATTGGGTTTTGGAGAAATAAAAATTGCAGGATTATTAGCAGATCGAGAATTTGCTAATGGTCATTTTTTTAGTTGGCTAAAAAGCAAAAAAATCCCATTTTATATTCGAATTAAAGAGGATTCAGTGATTCGAATGAAAGGAAAACGTTTGTATAAAGTGAAAAGATTATTTCGTGATGTCAACCCACTTCAACACCGTGTTGCACCGATGCAAATAGAGATTTTTGGAGTCAACGTATATTTATGGGGGTCTCGATCCGAATCAGGTGAGCTGATGGTTGTCGCTACTGATCAATCTCATCAAAATGCCATCGCCATATATCTTCGAAGATGGGAAATCGAAAATCTTTTCCAAAGTCTCAAGGGACGAGGATTTCGTTTCGAGGATACCCATCTTACCAAACCTGAGAGAATAGAAAAACTCATGGTCATTTTAGCTTTAGGTTTTTGCCTGGCTCATAAGACAGGTGAGTGGCGCGCTCAGCAAAGGCCTATTCGCTTTAAAAAGCATCGCGATAGTCATCGTCCTCAATATAGTTTCTTTCGTTATGGCCTTGATTGTATCAGGGACCTTCTGCTTCAACCTACTAAAAAAATACCTATTTTTAGGAAAATCCTTTCACTTTTGACACCTCTTAATCTTGATCACCCCATGGAGCAAGAAAACGAGGTGTCACATTAGGATAATTATTAAAAATAAAAAGTAAATACAATCATTTAACGATAAAAGATGTACGTATCGAAAATGGACAACCATGGGGGAGTTAAAACCCGCATCCTACATTTTGAATCCGAGTGACAGTGACTCTTAATATAAAAAAATTAACAATGACTTAATTTAATTAAGTCATTTTCAATATTATTTAAAATCGATCTCATGGATTCTTTTGGTCTAATAAGTTGCAAATGTCGGTGCATTGTTCTACTGATACTTTCGGTATGGCGGTGTCATGAATTTTGCAATTAAATTTTTCTGTTATTTGCTTGAATAAAGAATAAAAATATAAACGATCATTATCGTCATTAAATATTATTTGGCGATAATTACCTCGAAGCATTACGTGGTACATCGCTTCAAAATAATGTGTCCTTGTTCTCCTTGGCATATTGCAGTGCACAGTATTCTTATTGAAATAGAATTAAATATGAAATTTAATTTGAAATTAAATTTGACGCCAAGGCAATACAATATTTTTGTATGAATTTAATACGTATAGTTGCCGGTAAATATTCGGTGAACCCGTATTAAGAAGTACAGAATGGTTCATGTTTAGGAGGCTGAGCCATTAACTCCCGTAAAGATTTACTCATATTCCAAGGCAAAAAAGGATCAATGTTGTCTGGAGGATTGCCGCCACGCATTGCACATTCTTGAAGATAGGCCAATAACCAGGTATGCGGATTAATCTCCCACAGCTTCATCGTCCTCAGTATTGTAAACATCACCGCTGCTAATTCTGCAGACCATACTGATCCTGATCCATAATAATTTTTTCGACCCAGCACACTCGTTCTCAATCCCCTTTCAGCTACATTATTATCCATGGGAATATCAGGATGATCTACAAATACAGTCAACCCTTTCCAATGATTGGATAGGCTTTTCAGTAATTTCTTTGCTGAAGGTAGTATCTGAGAATCCTTTAATTCTACTATCATTTCATCAGCCATCTCTTTGATGGCTTTTCTCAATTCTGTATCCATTAATTGAAATTGTTTAGAACTCGGTTTATGTTCAATACGTTGATTATTAATATGATAAAGTCGCCCAATTCTTTCTACCCATTCAAGCCCCCAACTTTCTTGATGAGGGTAGGCTTTGCTATAGTCTAAAAAGTCACGACGCACATGCGCCCAACAAAAAGCCAGAATAAACAAACCGGCTTTCGCAATGGCTTTATAGGCCCCATAGCGATCTACATTTAAAATACCCCCTCCGTGATCCTCACCAAAATAATCTTTAACCACTTGAGATGAGCGACTGGGACTTATTTTGTAAACAACGGATTCACTATTTTGGAATATCCATAAAAACCATCGAGTACTTTCTTTCCCATCTATCTTTTCAAATACCTTCCAACCCGTCTCGTCCGCGTGCCAATGCTGCGCTGCACAATTATGTAAAGCAATCCCATCATATACCGGTATGAATAACCGTAAAAGATATTCCAATCCGCCAGTCACTGTCCCCATAGACAATGATAAGCCACTCAATTCCAAATTCGATAATATTCGATTCAATGGGTTTTGGTAGCCATATTTCTGTATTAATAGATGTGCCCAGATCGTTATCCCCAATTTACTTCTGGAAAATGGTCTTTCCATCGGCGGCATCGTGATGATTTGCGGAGCTGGATTATTTTTACAGCGACACGCACGTTTATAACGCTTACGACAAATCCTTCGCCGATAGGCTTGAACGTTAATCAGCTCTAACACTTCTGAATCTTCTGTCCCCGCCAGTTCCTGATACTTTAATCCGCAACAGGGGCAATAATTTTCTTGATCATTGAGTTCAACAACCTCTTCAACTTCAGGCAAATCGCTATAGTCCCTTCGATTTGGACTAGCATTCTCAGGTTGTTGACCACGCTTTTTCTTTGCCTCTTGATCCACTTTCTTCTGATCCAATGATGTCGATTGTTTTTCTGAATGCTTGCCAAACAGTTGCTGTTCTCGTTTGCGTAATTTAGCTTGTAATTCCTCTAGTTCCGCTTTCAGTTCTTCTTCCCGGGTTTTAATTTGTTTGAACTGCGCTTCCCAGTAATGGGCTTGGTGTTTGTAATCGATCACGGATAATTTTGATTCTTTTAATGCCTGTCCTTGCTGTTCATACGCCAATTTCAATGACTTATACGACACACTGATTTGTCGGTATAAATCCACTAATTGATTTTGAAGGTCAATGTGCGCAATCGCTGTATCCATGTCTCCCTGACTCTGCTGCTCATTTTTTCAGCCTTAAAATTAACCTTATTTTACTCAGCATGCAATAGGGCGGGCGGGTTCACCGAATATTTACAGTTGCCGTATATAACTATCAGATTAAAAATAATATTTATCAGAAATATCCTAATGTGACACCTTCCCTGTAGCCTTGGCGTCCAAAGGTTGAAGGGTAGTTATATTAACCCTAGCTAAGTGGGAATAAAGCGAGTTTGTTTGTTTATCTAAATGTTTATAATTTCTCCTATATAGTTATTCATGTTTTACCATGTTAATAATTTTTTTGTGCAGCCTCGGTTATCATATTTTTGGATTGATCAATTGTATTGGTGGAAACCCTAGATTGGCAAAAAATTGAAGTCCCGCTCATTTCAATTTCCTCATTTTCACATTGGAATATAACGAAGTTACTCTTAATAAATTCCAGTGATTGTTTTAAGCCGTATCTCTCCAAAATTGGCGTAATCATTTTTAATAGTTGCCCCGATTTTTTGTATGCAGGCAAATTATCAAGCTCTATTTTTCTAATAGGGTTTACCAAAAATTGGGTTAAGCTTTCCTTTTCGTTTACTAATTCCTTCAGTTTGGAGACAATTTCCTCATAAATATCCGCAAAATAATCTTTTCCTGAATCAAATTTATCGTAAAAAAATACTTGATTACATTCCAAAGCCTTGTCTTTATCTTCGAAAATAACATCAGCTTCTTTTGAATGATAGGTTCCTTGTAAGTCTAATGGCGTAGAGCCGGTTAAAACCAGACGGTCATCGATACAGGCGTATTTGCCGTGTACCCCATAAGGTTCTTGATCTACAATTTCTAGTTTTGAGTTTGTCGCCCATCTAATTTGAAGATATAAATAATTTTTTGAAGAAACTTTATCAACTAATTCAGCCATTTTTGACTTGTTCTTCCCTCCTGCGCCAGGTTTGTTTTCGAAAAAATCATTATGATGTTTTGCCATTATGATGTTCACATAAACTTTACGGTTACAGGCTTTGGCAAGTGCGTCGATAATATCGGGGTCATTTAAGTTCGGAGTGATAATTTTTATGGAATATTTCGCTATATTAATTGCCTTGATTAAGGCAATTTTAAAAGGACCGCCGGGACCTAAACGTACTTTAGGGTTGCCATCAGCTCTTTTTCCAATAAAAATTCCGGGTATATTACTAAAATATTTTTCTTCTATTATTTTCTTGCTTTCGATATCCACCATTTTTAAATTGGTTTCACAATCTTGGTTCCAAGCTTTAACAAATTCTTTTCTAACTTCATCAGCGAGACTAAAATCACTGATCACCGCGGTTTCAAGAAGATGCTTATTGTAATCGTTAAGATATATGGGTTCTCCACTTTTAATCATAACTTGGTTGCCATCAATAATGATCAACTTTGAATGAAATGATCCAAAAGCATCTGCTCTATGTCTGGTTATGTTGATTTGAAATGATTCGCAATTTAATTCTTGTTTCAACTGGTCTAAACCATCATTGTCGTTTTTTCTGTAAAAACATTCTGCTAACGTTCCTCTTGTATTAATAAGGACATTAACAATGATGAGCGATTGGTTTTTCTTGGCTTTCTGTTGTAAGGTTGATAATGCAGCTTTAATGAGTTGGCCACCATCGGAGTTGGAAACAAATTTATACATTTGTATCAAGACCTCTTTATTTGCCAATTCAATCAATTCTTTAGAACGAATGTGGATATCTTTGGTTGGTTCAAGTTTAGTTAGACTAACCTGAGCTAAGTGGGAATAAAGCGGGTTTTTTTGTTCATCTAAATGTTTATATATTTCTTTGATATAGTTATTCATATTTGGTACTGGTTTTCAATTATTATAAATTGTATTTCAGGATTATTAATGTTTTATTAACTGGAACAGTCAAACTTAATAGTTTTAGAGCGTTCTGTAGGGTACAATACCCCCCCCAAGGAAGTTACCAGATGAACCAAGTTCAAATTACCGTCGTTTTGTACATTAAGAGTAACGGGGATCACAATTTTGTATGGGAGAATTTGTTATGGAATGCGTTTGTATTCTTGCCGACGATGATAAGGAGAATGACGAAGATGAAGACGAACTGCTAAAAAAAATCTGGGAATTATTACTCTGATTGAGAAGAGGTAATTACCAAGAATTTCTGCGTATAGTGCGACAACCTGTACGCGGTTCCATTGAGGTACAGGTTGTCACTTCACCACTGGCTAATTTTATTTTTTTCCAAAAAGAATTTTTAAGTAAGCCGGCTATATGTTGTCTCTGCCGCAACGCTAATTGCAATGGTGTAGTTTGTGTTCTATTTGAAAAAATTTTCTGATTAGGATCAGCGCCATAATTCAGTAAGAAATGAATTATTTTTTCATCTGAATTAAAGCAAATTGCAGTATATAAAGGACTGAAAAGGTCGTAACCCAGAGTATTGTTGTAAAGATTAAAAATGGGCAAAATCAGATTAACATCAGCCCCTGTCTCAAGCAGTAAGCGGAGCGCTTTGGATTGATTGTGGAAAATCGCAATCTGCAAGGGCGAGGTTTTGTATCTGCATTTATGTTCAGCGCTGTATTTTGAGATCAACCATTCTAAAACTAAGGTGCTACCATGTTGAGCGGCAATACCCATTGGAGAATAACCCCGGTCGTTTGAAATGTTCGCTAATGTAGGATATTTTTTTAAGAGACAATCCGCCTTTTCTTTTTTATCTTGTGCAATGGCAGTTATAAATTGTTGACGTAGTAGTGGATAGGGGTTAACGGTTGAATTAATGATATTTAAATTGATGCTTTCTTTTAACATCTTTATTATACCAGAATTCTTAAGATTTTCTAATTCAGGTTCATGGATATATAATAATTCTAATTCTGAGAGGCTTAGTTGAGAAGGAATGAGTACTTCAATGTAATTTTTGTATGCGTCATATTCTTTAGGAAATTTTTTAAAGCAAATCCGGAAAGCAATACAATTTAACCATTCATCGCTACTCTTCAATAATAATAATTCAATCGTATCAAAGGAGCAGGGTGTATAAGAACGCTCTGCACTTGAATCAGAACGAAAATAATCCTCAGGAAAAAATAACATTTGGTCACTAGAAAATAAAGTGATAAAAGAACTTCCGTTAACACCTGGAATATTTTCACGATCAGGTAAAATTAATCTTCCACGACGCGGTCTCGCTAACGGATTTGCTTTAAATAACTGTAATAATTTAGGGGATAAGTGCTTAAATAAATCTAGTTCTCTATTTTGATCGTGATCATTTTGTTTGGTTTCAAAGCCAGATAAACGACGGGTGTTAAATGGCCAGGTTACTACTCCGCTTTCCTTTAAATACTTCGGAGCCTGGTCAATAATAAATTCTGCTGCGAGTCCAAAACCTAAACGCTCTAACCGTGCAATGATAGTTTGTTTAATACTAGAGAATTCAACCAGTTTTTTTAGGTTGATTCCACGGGTTTCACTCACCACATCAGACCAAATTCTTCTAGCAAAAGCAGGTTTGTTTTCGGCGCATTGAGCAGTCGTTAGAGCATGGTATATTTGCTCTTCATTATATGAATTTTTTTTTTAAGGGTAATGCTTTGCTTATGTTTCGTAGGTTATATGACTTGTCTTCCTCAAAATTCCGAGCTAACGCGCCTTGTACTGCATCTATTATTAGACTACATATGGCCAGTACTGTTTCGTAGTTTAGCGTAAATTTTTCCGGCAAGGGTGGTGGGCACGGCATTCTCTTAAATTCAGCTGGAAATAACTTATTTAATCGTTTCCACAAAAAAGCTGGTTTAGGACGTCTATATGGCCATTCGTTGTTCAAACAGTCCTTCATGATTTTTATCAGTTCCTTGGGTGTATCTTTTGGAATAAAATGCTGGGAATTTTTAGAATCAAACAGATTCTGACGTATAAAAATAACATCACCATCAGCATTGAACTCTATCAACGGAGGTGGGGGACGGCGAGTGATTAATTCCCAAAGTACCATTCCAAAACTATATATGTCTGTTGCGTTTGTTACTTCATCCACATGATCATCAAAAAATTCCGGAGGCGTCCAATACCAAGCTTTCCTATATACATCATCACAAGCGATTCTGCCTGATTTTAATAGAGATGAACCAAAATCGGCCAATTTAATATGGTTATCTTCATCTACTAATATATTGGCACTTTTTAAATCTACATACCAAATATTATTATTATTCAGATCCTCTAATCCTATGGCAATATCCAAGGCTATTTGACAACGGATCGGCCATGGTAGTTCTTTTTTACCATAGATGAGATCAAATAAATTTCCATGGGGCATAAACTTCATCACCAGAGAAAAGGGTTTTTTTAAAATAACACCGACCAGATCTACTAAGAAAGAAGATTCAACGCAAGCGATAATAGCGGCTTCTTTAATAATATCGCTTTGATTTAAGGCATTACGAGGGTCTTTAATGACGACAGTTATATTTTTCCATTCGCCAACAAATAAGTCGTGATTACCGCGGAATAACAGTCTATCAATTTTTATGTCATCTCGATTAATGACATTGATTGATTTCTTTCCTCTCGGTGTATCTACCATAATAGATTCACGAGTTATTTTATTGTCAATAAATTGCTGTTCCTTGAGTTCCCCATTCGAACTACAAAAATAAAAATTGGGATCTAAAAAAATCATGGCAGAATTATTAAAGGATAAGCAATTTGGTTTATTTTCATAATGGTAAATGAAATCATTGACATTTACATTTTTGTCAGAATTTTTTGTTATCTCTAGTAGCCGCAGCAATTTTAAAGCAGGATCTTCACTTTCCTGGCTCCCGCGTTCACCAAAATTTATTTCAATTTCAAAATAGAGGTTTAAATAATAAGGAAAATAAAAACGTCTTTTATCATTGGGGTAAATCATAGGCATTTTTAATTCATTTATTTCTTTTAGATCGGGATTGTATGCCTTTATCGTATTACTGTAATCCCCGGAAACTGTCCGTGTGCTCAATTTATTTAAGATTTCTAGTTGATCCGCTTCATCGTGAAAATTAAAAACAATCTGATTGTTTGTCGCTGTGATGAAATATTTTTGATCAAAATTTATTTTACTTTTTTCTTGCATGTCATTTTCTCTTATTCATGTTAACCTTGCCCCGCTTCGGCATCTAATCAATAGTATTGAGATAAAATGCTCTCATTTTATAAGCAAAATATCAATTTTTTTGGTAACTACTAGCCCCTTTGTGACAATGAGGTGTCACATCCACACATTTTACAATAGCCCTTTGAAAAACAACGAAATTAATTGTAAATTCATGTTTGTCTCACTTCTTAGGTCCGATTCAGGATCTTGAAAAATTAATATTCGAAGTTGAGAGCTGTGCGTCATTTCGTCAATTTCATTGAGAAAGGAGTCGCTGACGTAACGCCACAGTACAGGTTATAAAGGGCATCCAATGTCATCTTGAATTTTGTGGAAATTTTAATTATGCTAGCCTTATATTTTGAATCCAATCATTTTAAGAAACTTTATAGGATCAATAAATAACTAAAAATATAAGTCATAATGACTAAGGAGACTTGTTTATGCATCATTCAGATAGCCCAATTTCTTCTTACGTTGAATTAGAAAAAAATTACGACTATATTTATTTTGATAAAAGCAATAAACTTCATATATTGATACCTATAACGACGGCAATCCCTGCAGGTAAAAAAATAGTTATGGCAGGAGATAATACTTGCAAAACACTCACTGAGCCCGAAAAAGCCTTTGGATTAAAATCGGGAGTGCCCACTCTTAAAGATAACGTACAAAATTATATTACAGATTTAGCTTTTGATATTTGGGCAATGGATGAGGAACTTAAATCCGGCCAACAGGTTCCACAAAATTTAAAAGATAAAAAAGAAAGATTAGCACAGTTACAATCCTCGCAGAAGATCATTGAAGAAACTTTTGATTACTTTAGAAATTCACTTTCACCAGATTTTTTTAGTTATGGCAAATATCCTCCCGAAATAATGAAACTGTTCTGCGCTGATAATCAAAATGTGGTCAGATTCGAGTTAAGCCCTGAACACGAAGATGATGTGACTGCTTTTAATCCACGAATAAGATTATTTTCAGCTTCTCGAGGTAAAGAGAGTGCTCGAGGGCTGGGTGGTGCTTTGAGAAAGATGGTTAATCAGGGCGGCTTATTCGAATCCAAGCCAAAAAAAACCCAAAAAGATGTTTTAATTGAAAATTGTGCTAACGAATATTTGAAAAAGTATCCAGGCGTTCAACAAATAAAAGATGATGCCTCATTAAATAATCTAAAAAATATTATTATCCAAGAATATAATAAATTGTCAGGGAAAACCCTTACTTTAGAAAATTTAAATACTTTATCTCAATCCGTAAATGGGCACACTCAAGCCAATTGGCATACTTTTACCACCCTCCTATACGTGTTTAACTTTGATGGTGATCCTGTTTCTGAAGCTATTCCAACCATACTCTCCAGTACGGTTCCAGAATATTTTAATGCGCTTGCGGAAGAAATCAGTCCTTTGTCTGAACTTTGTTCTCAAGGAAAAGCAGAACTCTTATCAATGAATTGTCAATTATTTTTAGCTATGATTAATGCTTATTGCTATGGCGAATTGGGCAATAAAAATAATTTTGGAGAAATTATTGAACAAAAAAAACTAGCAGCAACACTTGCTGAAGATATCGAGTTCGCTATTAGAAAGGATTTATTGATAGAAGACACTATTCTTAATTTCTTTTCTTCAAATCACGCTGTATTTGGCCTAAATGAAAATTTCCCTAGCGGCCCAGAAAGAGTAACGCTTAAAAAAGGTTTTCGAGAATACTATCAAGCTGTCCAATTAGATTCTAGTACACACCTTGATGAAGGTATCTTGTGCTTACCAGAACAAAAGACAGAAAGTGGTTGTGGATATATCCATCAATCAAAAATAGTTTTTCCTTTTAGTAAGATATTGGAACAAAAACCTGAATTTAAATCTCTCTACCAAACATATTTCATGGGGAATTCTCCCTTATTATCCTCGACCATTGAAGCATCCTCAGATTTGTCTCGTCGGTTACCATCGTCTAACCTTGTGGGTAATATGACTAAAGCAAATGTCAAAGGAATAAATATAAAGAGTTTGTTAGACAAAAATAAGTATACAGAATTCTATTTCATAAATTTACTGATTAAACCTATTCTGCAGGAAAGTGATGAAAAGTATGAAGAGAAAACCTCTAAGATCCATTCAAGGTTGCATCAATTTCTCTCTCCTGAAAACCGGAAATTGTTTAAATCTGATAAACGATGGTTAAAAATATGCAATGGAGTCGTAGCAAAACTAGGACCAGAGGAAATTGAAATTTTTTGTAAAACCTGGGATCTTCCTTCCGTATTGCACATTGATGCAAGTATGGCCGATGTTATTTATTCTATCGTTGTCAATAAAGATAAGAAGAAAAATCCTTTACTAGGCTTACATGGCGCGGCTAAATTACAGGTGGCATTAAAATTATTATTTAAAGTCGAAAATGAAAATATTGTGGTAAGACCGAATGATGTAGGGGGTTACAATGTTTTTGCAGAACGTATTGATCAACTTAAAACCAAGCTTATGCCCATATATAACGAAGCACGATGCCTAATTCCTATTCCACCGGGCATGGCGAAAAGTATTTATATGTGCGCCCAACAATGGGCCCCTGAAAATAAAAATCTTAAGAAGCGAGGCCCTAAACTCACTCTGAGTGATATGGAAAACAGGACATTTATGCAAAATCTTATGTCAGAAAAACGAGGAATACAAGATGAATCCCTGATTGTACAATCCTTAAGGACAATTCACTTCCCTTTTCTAGATATAATGCCTAACAGTCTTAATGGATATTGGCTAAAAGTGAAAAATCAAAAAGAATATGAATTAGCAACAGCACGATTACAAGCAATCTATGAAAAGTATTATAATCAATTACCTGCTGTTGAATTGACTGTTGCCGATTGCGATAAAATTTTCGATAAAGCTGGAGTAGGTCTTTACGATAATTCCATACCGGGTATTTGTAATGCATTGAGAGTCTCACTTGGATATGCAAAGTTGCATCTATTAGTCCACTCCATGGATTTTAGAATTACTGAAGATGGACAGATATTCGTTCGATTTGTAGTCGATAATTCTCCTGAAAATTCATCAATGACGGATGAAGGGGCCTTAGATGAGCTAAGGGATATTATTGGGCTGCCTCTCCGTTTCGTATTGCATCCATCACAAGACCCTCAATTTAATAAAAATATTTTAAGTAATAATAACGCTGAATTGGAATCTCTTGAAAGAAAATTCGATCATCACATTGAATTAAATGAGGAACAACAAGAATTCCTTTTTTCAAAAGTTTCAGTAAATGATGAATTCTATTTACTACCTTTTTATGGCGCTGCCCGAGTACTTGAAGCATTATCCTTTTTAGACTTAACACAGGGCGGTCAAGTTGCAGTATTACCTGATGGGAAGTCTTACAAGCTTAATATCGAAAATATAGACGATTACCAGAGAATATATGCATTTCTCAATGAACTCCCTTTTATGCACCTCACTCGCTCCATGGCAAGGAGTTTGTACGTTATCGGCAAGAAGGAAGGTCGGGGGATAGACGTATTGAAGGCAATTATTAAGGAATTTACGGATAAAGATGTAGACGTAGATTACAATGACGAAAATGGCTATATTGTTAAGGGACCTTTTAAAGCATTGCAAGCAATCAAAAAGATTCATCAAGAGCGTTTTAAAACACTATCAGCAATAAAGTTGACCTTTAAACAATGTGTTACCTGGTGTGAAAAAGCAGGTATTCAGGTAGGTTCTGGAAAAGATAAATTACGTAAGGCAATGAGACAAGTTATTGAGTTTAGACAGCCCTTTCTTTATAGAGATATCCCTACTGCTTTTTTAGAAGTAACAGATAATTGTACGGTCAGAATGGTTGTTGAAAACGATGATAAAGGAATTTTAAAAATTGCCGGAATTTTAGGAGTCGATGCTGAAAGTTTAAAAACAGAGCATCCTGCACAAAATGAACAATATGCATTGTTGGCTGAGCAAAGTGTTGAGCTTGAAACTGAAGAGAATGAAATTAAAAAAAATCCTTCGTTACTTACATCATCTTCAGCATCATCATTTTCTTCTTCGTCGTCATCAGACGATTATATTTTTACGGCCCCTTTGGAAGAAATCAAAGAGAGTCATGCCCAGAGTTTTAAATCATTAGTAGGAATAGAATTAACTCTTCAACAATGTGTCATCTGGTGTGGAAAAGCGGGTGTTCAGTTGTTAGGTTGGGGAAAAGATGGATTGCTTAATTCGATGAAAAGAGTTGTTGGAGAGGGTGAACCTTTTGCTTATAGAAATGTCTCTACTGCTTTTTTAGAAGTAGCAAATGATTGTAAAAGTGTTAGAATGCTCGTTGAATACGATAAAAATGGCGTTTTTAAAATTGCCAAAATTTTAAACGTCGCCCCTGATAGTTTAATAACAAAGCTTCCTGCACAAAGCAAACAATATGCATTGTCGGCTGAGCAAAGTGGTGAGCTTGAAACTAAAGAGATTGAAATTAAAAAAAATTCTTCATCGTTTCTATCATCTTCAGTATCATTATTTTCTTCTTCTTCGTCATCACAGGGATCCGTGTTGCCGGAAGCAAAAAGCTCTGTCAGCAGTACTGGAATGTTTAGTCATTCTGGGACATTAGCATCGAGTTTGATTGCTATCCCTCAATATTTCCCCGTTGATGCTAATTTCTCTGATGAAGAATGGCCAGTAGAATTTATATTTAGGAGTCCTAAGATTGCTATAGAACTTTTTAACCAATTACAAAGCAACCTGAACATCACGGATAAATTAGATTATATACAAATGCGCGAAGATGGGCAAGGTATTCGATTTGCTCCAGCAGCTTGCATGGCTACCAGTAATATATTCGTCGAGTTTTTGGATTTCTTTGATTATGGAGCAAATATTATTATAGAAGCAGCAGTCAAAGATTTTAAAAAACAAGTTAATAGTTTTTATGCATTACCTATCTCTTTATTTCCGTCAGGCCAGAAAAATGGAAGAGCTGAAAGATTCCAAAAGGCTTGGACTAGTATCTCAACTTTTAATGCCTTAGCAGATGGCTTTAAGCTTAATGTAAATAATACTAGCACCTTAGGGAATTCTACCTAAGGTGGGGGGCAAGTCCGAAATTTTAAGCAGATTCCGAAAACGAGGTGTCACATTAGGATAATTATTAAAACCCGCATCCTACATTTTGAATCCGAGTGATAGTGACTCTTATATAAAAAAATTAAAAATGACTTAATTTAATTAAGTCATTTTCAATATTATTTGGCGATAATTACCTCGAAGTATTACGTGGTACATCGCTTCAAAATAATGTGTCCTTGTTCTCCTTGGCATATTGCAGTGCACAGTATTCTTATTGAAATAAAATTAAATATGAAATTTAATTTGAAATTAAATTTGACGCCAAGGCAATACAATATTTTTGTATGAATTTAATACGTATAGTTGCCGTATATAACTATCAGAATGTGACACCTTCCCTTCAAGAATTTTAATTAATTTGACAAAAGGAGGCTAATTAGATAATCTGCGACAAGAAAGAATTAGGTGTTAAAGGAGGAAATATGGAATTATTATTTATCAGCAATTTATTAAGACCTATTGGAAAGGCAGTAGCTGCTCTCTTTGAGGAAAAACCCCAAATAAAAATGAATTATACTGCTTCCTCCAGTGATCCTCGTTGTAGTGATTTTAAGAATATAGGTATCGGCTACATTCCCTTTAATGAATATTATAATTTGCGATATCAGGAACCACCCAGTTGTAGTACTTTTTTCCGGAAAAATGCAGTCTCAGGGAAGAAATTCGTTGCAGAAATAGAACAAACTCCTGAAAAGATTAAAAATAAATGCAGTGGAGTCATATTCAATATGACTCAGCCTTATGCATATAGTGTTTGGCAAGAAATGCCTGTAGTGTCTTATAATGGACCCGATCAACTTGAACTTCTGGAATGTTATGGAGTAGAACTCACTTCAAACATGATAAAAAGATCTACTTTTGTAGACTGCATCAATCCAATTTTATACCAACCCATAAATGAACATAATGACGCTTTTAACCGTTGTGAATGGGTATCAATGGCTGAAATTGCGGTGCTTTCAGTGGGCAGTGTTTTTTTTCTGTATGCAGCCTATAAGACATACAAAAATTATAATCAAATTTGTACTGCTTTTAGTCAATTGGGAACAAGAGCACGGGTATTTCTTTCCAATCTAAATTTAAATTTGGTCTTAGTTCCCAACAATAGACGGCGAAACAGTGAGGTTCTCACTATCAATCTGGATACCCAATCATCAGATATAAATAGAAGAAATTTATTAAGTCCGACACCAACAGAGTAGGATTTACGCTCCCTCCAAAATTCTCTGCACATAATGTCATAAATAATAAATATTTTCATGTTTCATAAGTTCTGATCAAAGAATGTGCATTAAAACCAATGCTTGCATTTAAATAAAATCGAGCTAACATAGTAAGCGTACCCGGAAGGTGCATCTAACACCAACCAGGTACTAACCACCAAAGTTGATTAAGGACTTTAATGGCTAAGACTAGCTTAACAAATTTTGTCGTCTCGATGAACCGTCAGTTCCGGCGGAGTCAATTCCTTTTTGATAAAAGCATGATGCTGCATTTTTACAATGCGGCAGGATGCTGCCTGTTTCATTTTAAAATGGTATGGGGTTACGAGGGGATTTCTTCCTGGATGTTCGGTGTCAGGGATGCCTTGTGGGCAATCTTAGTTCAGGAGCCAGGGCGGCTGACGAACCGATTGCCGGGGAATCCCGTTCTGGTGGGTGGCCAACTTCAACACTCAACCAGGAAGACACTATGACCAAAAAAGTATTTCGCAAGGATGACCTCCAAGCCCATATCTTCAAAGTTTTTTTAAAAAATATTTCGCAATCATTGCCTAATTTTATTTTTTGGAAAGATAAAGAATCGGTCTATTTAGGGTGTAATGAGAACTTTGCCCATCTGGTGGGCCTTAGCAAGCCGGAAGATATCGTTGGAAAAAGCGATAGAGACTTAAACTGGGATCAATCATGTTGGTACTCCTCTATAAAGTTTAGACTGTGGAGCTTGTTCTCCCACAGGAGCTTCATCTGCTCTTCTGTGTTTTTTGTATCAGGGAAAAGATAAACCCGTCGTTTGGGATCCTTCTTTACCTTGACTTTTCCAGACTTAATTTTACCAGAAAGCCAATCGCTATTCACACCGAGCCGGTCACAAACTTGTGGAACAGTTAAATACCCTTTGACTTGAACACTTCCCCTGCCTCCACGCGGTCGAAGCAAGTCCATTCTAAATCTAAGAGATCGTACTGAACCCAAAGTAATCGGTTTTAATAAAGGCTGTTTCAGACCTTTTTCAGTGAGCAAGATTACTATTTCTTGATCAGTTTTATTATTTTTATAGGCATTTCTGATGAGTTCTTTGATCTCAGTATAGTGCGATGAATTTTCATAAGCGCTGACTTTGTAAGGGACCGACATTTCGTTCACTTCTCCGCCTTTCCAAACAATACGAATATCAACCTGATCTGGTTTTGAGCGGGTGAAGACCACTTTTTCTATTAAACATCTCAGATAGTCTTTTTTTATTTTATTGTTTAGCATACCACTATCCCATAGATCAGGTAGTCGCTTACCCAAATCAGTGAATACTAATTTCAGTTCCTCTGGAATAAAAGATGAGCCACTATTTTGAGATAAATGTTTTTGTTCCTCTTCTTCTTTGAGTTCAATTAATGCTTGTTCCCAACGTTTTTCTAATTCTTCTGCTACTAAACGATTATTGGGATCTACTTGATTAAATCTATTTTCTGCTAATTTTGCCTGATATCTTAACCGGCTTAATTTTTGTTCCTTTGCAACATTTAGTTTTTGGTAATCCTCTTCTCTCTTAGAAAGAATTTTCTCATAGGCATCTAGCTCGATGGAAGATAATGCATTAAAAAATGCTAAGACGATAGCTTCCTCAGCCCCCTTCGCCAAAACAGTTTGACATCTTTTTTCATAGTATTTTCTAGCCCCAAAATTACAGATATAAGATTTTCTTTTATTGTACTCTACAACCATCTTATGACCACATAGACCACAATAAGCGATTCCTTGTAACAAACAAGCCCCAGGCCTGGAAATTCCTCTGCTATTTTTTTCGTAGATTAAATAATTATCTGAAATTATTTTTCTAAGCATTTCGTACTGTTCCCAAGTAATATAATTAGGATATTTATTATGAATTATTTTCCATTCCGAATAAGGGACATTTTGGGTTTTTCTTTTTCTCGGATTAGATGGAGATGGCACTTGGCGTTTTTGTCCAAACACAAATGCACCAGCATAGGCCGGATTTTTTAACATCTTCAGCAAATCTACAAATTTTGGTTTCTTCCATATCAGTTGATTTAGTTGATTATATCTTGGAATTAGTAAATTATTTTTGATAAAATATTTAGAGGTCATTGATACAGATTTAAAACGGAAAAACGTCTCAAATATATTATTAATCGTGTTCTGTACCTCCAAATTAGGATCTTTCTCTACTCTTTTATCTAGTGTTCTAATCAAACCAACAGGTAATTTGACATCTAATTCTCCTCTGGCAGCTTTATTATTTCGACCAGCGAGTAATCGGCTTTTGATGGTACTTAATTCAATTTCAGCCAGCTGGCCTTTGATGCCTAATAATAAACGTCCATTCGTAGTGCTGGGATCATATATACTATCAATGTCCCCAATCAGACATTTTTTAAAGCTGCAAATATCGAGTAGTTGATACCAATCAGAGCAATTTCGTGATAATCGAGTCGCATCATAAGAAAATATGATGCCCACGTTTTCTAAAGCGACTTCGGTTAAAACATGTTTGAAACCATCTCTATTTTCTATCGTTTTACCCGAGATGCCCAGATCAGTATCGACTATTTCAATTTGATCATTTCTCCAGCCACATTGTATTGCTCTATTTTTTAGGTTGTATTGTAATTTTAGACTTTCTTTGTGACTTATGACTTGATGCATGGTGGACTGACGAATGTAAATCATGGCCTTCTTGTTGAGATGATAACTGGTGATATACATATTCTTGCTCATAAACTATCTCCATACAAATTTCAGTTAAAGAATTTAAGATTTCTGTTTGAGTTTTTTCTGGGATTTTTTCCCATATTTTTTTATTGTCGGTTGGCATAAAGTTAACTCCTGAGTTAATAAAACTATTTGTTTTATCGAATCGAAAGTTAATTTGACAGAGGAAGATTTTAAGTCAGTATCAAAAGAATTGAGATTGGTACTTCTAATAGGTATCGTCAGTCTAGTATTATTTTTATAATCGACCTGAATGAGTTTGGTTTTATACCCACTTAATTGCTCAACACTGATGTTGAATTTTCTTCCATATAATGGATGGGTGGGGTCAATGACTTCAATTTCTTTGATTTCGCCACCGTCAATATCAACGGTGGGAGTATCAAGAATAGGACTCTTGGCAACCGGCGGGGCACTCGGCTGAGGAGTTTATCAAAGGGGATCAGGAGACGTTAAATGGTTATCCTCTGACGAATCGGGAAGAAATTTTAGCCTTGCCTAACGGAAAAAAACTCACCACCTTGGTCAGCAAGTTGCCGATTTTAGATGATGATCAGCAAGTGCTCGGTATCGTCGGTTATTTTACGGATATTACTCTACTTAAAAAGAAAGAACGTGCTTTGCAACAGGCCAGGCGTCAGGCTGAAATCGCCAATCAAGCCAAATCAGTGTTTATCACCAATATCAGCCACGACCTGCGCACGCCATTAACCGGATTATTAGGCATGGCAGAAACTTTGCAGCAGGAAGTGAAAACTCAGCAAGGCAAAGCCGCCGCCGCCGATTTATTGAAAGCCGGTCAAGTATTGCTGAACTTGCTCAATGAAGTGATTGAGTTTTCCCGTTGTGAATCGGGTGATTTGCCAGTGCAGACGATTAAATTTGATTTGACGGCGGTCATTAAAAACATCGTCGAACTGCTGAAACCTTCTGCGCAAGAGAAAAAGCTGACATTTAAAATATCCCTCGACAAACATCTGCCACACTATGTGATGAGCGACGCCATGCGATTGCAACGTATTTTACTCAATTTACTGAGCAATGCGATTAAATTCACCCATCAAGGTTCGATTCATTTCAGTGTGCGGATGATCAAACGAAAAGAACAGCTGGCCGTGATGGAATTTCGTGTGCAAGATACCGGCATCGGTATTCCAGAAGATCAACAAGCATTAATATTCACTCGGTTCTGCCGATTACATCCTGCCTATGAAGGCCAATATAGCGGTACGGGTTTGGGATTAACGGTCGTCAAGCGATTTGTAGAAGATTTAAAAGGTGAAATTCATTTAAAAAGCACCGAAGGTTGTGGTTCTACGTTTAGCTGTTTGATACCGATGCGGATTCCACTGTCAGTGGGAGCAGAATACACCCATGCGGTGATTGCTCCGAAGTCTCTCGAAAATTTAAGCCTAAAAACCACAGTGGTTTCTGTTAAAACGAAATCATCTCCGCTATCGATCTTAGTGGTAGAAGACCACCTGATTGTTCAGCAGGTCATCAAGAATTTATTGAAATCATTCGACGTGGAAGTGGACACTGCCAACAACGGCACACAAGCTTTGGAAAAAATTCAGAGTCATGATTACTCATTAATTACGATGGATTTAGGTCTTCCTGACTTAGATGGCTTTGATGTCACCACCCAAATTCATCAATGGCAAATGGCACATGAACGCTCATTGTCTTTAGTTGTCGCTCTATCGGCGCACTTGGGTAAAGCCGAACGCCGGCACTGTTCAGAGGTCGGCATGATCGGAGCCTATGAAAAACCATTAAGCCGAGAAATGGCTGAAGAATTGCTGAAATTAGTAAAAAATCATTCAAATATGGAAAAAACAGGCCCAATTTCCCATCGTTCAACACATAAAGGAAATCATCATGCATCCCATTGAAACCGTGAATCAACAATTAGCGCCATTAATCCGGAAAATTAAGCAACATGATTTGTATGCCCACATTTGTTCTCTGAATGATTTACGTATTTTTATGGAGCATCACGTGTTTTGCGTCTGGGATTTCATGTGCTTGCTCAAAGAATTACATTCTCGAATCGTTACCACGCGTGCGCCGTGGTTACCCCCGAATGACTCCTATAGCGCGCACTTAATTAGCCGAATTTTATTGGAAGAAGAAACCGATCGCACTGAAGACGGAAAAAATTATTGCAGTCATTTTGAATTGTATTTGAAAGCCATGCATGCCATTGGTGCGAATACCTGGCCCATTCAGCATTTTTTACAGCGATTATCTCAGCAGGAAATGCTGATTCAGGCTGCCGAAAATTGCCAATTACCAGCGTCTATTCAGCAATTTATTTGCACCACCTTTGGGTTCTTCTCGCATGACACGCATATTATGGCGGCTGCCTTTGTCTATGGTCGAGAAGCGATTACTTCCTCATTATTTACACCTTTAGTGCAACAGCTGGAATTAAATATTCCTTGCGAACAGAAATCTAAACTCAAGCCCTTGCTATATTATCTGAACCGACATATTCAGCTAGATGACGCTGAGCATTTACCGCGAGCCTTACAAATGCTGATGAATTTAGCGAACGGCGATGCTAAAAAGTGGAGTGAAATTATTACTCATGCCAAAATTTCCTTACACGCTCGTCTAAACTTCTTAACCGCCATTCAAAAAACGATTACTCAGGAAAAATTGATTTTAACTGAATAATTTTTGTGATATAAAAACAACTTTGGCAGAATGAGAACGCTATTCATCGCCAAAGCGCATCACTACCCAATGCCATTAACCGAGATGCTTTATCAGCAGCTCTGTTTTTTAGAAACAAGAGGGAATGAGAGTTCAAGTCCACGGGAAAAATTAAAATCCCCAGACTAATCTTTCCAGATCCTGGATATTTTTTACTTTATTTTCCCATTCATTTATTCTAATTTGGACTTTCAAATGGCTATATTTATGCAGGAGCATTAAAGCTGTTAATTGATGGCTTAAGTTTTGATTCATTTGCTCTGCCGAATATCCATAAGCGCTAGAAACTCTCGTAATAAAGATCGATCTCCTTGAATGAGAAATGCGCCCGGGCCTAATAAATCATATTCCGGTAATCCTAACATCGCATCCCCGAAATCAAAAAGCCCATCAATGTGCCAAACACCGGAAATTTTTTTAACCATAAAATTCATGGGTGTATATTCTCCAGTGAGCAGCACTGGTTTATGGATGGTTCGTAAGGATTTTTCAATCGGTGCAAGATAATCAGGGATTTGCTGAATTAAAGTTTCCGAAATCTGTCTACGTCGATGCTGGTTAACACAATTCATGATTTGTTTGCTGATAAAAGTTTCCCAATGGCAATCAATCTCTTCAAGTCCATTAGTAGGTATGGCATGAACCTCTTTAATTAAAGAACCTAATTCACGGATAATAATTTTTTTATTAGAGTGATCTAAGTTTTCCCAGAGTGTTTCTAAAAGTGTCCCGTCTAAGCCTGGTCATCATGATATATGGCCATCCGGCAATGTCACCGATGTGTTGAATGCGAGGAGTTTTGACGGAAAGTTTTGCTTCCAGATGCTTCAGAACTAATTGTTCACTATTAAATTGATCTTGATGAAAAGGTGGGAAATATTTTAATAACGTTTGAATCATTGTGCAAAAATACGATATTAGTGCCTTCAGAAAATAATGTGAAGTGACCTTGCTGGCATTTGATGCCGGCTAAGAATTTCTTTGGCAATATTTTCTAAAATATCAATTTGTTGTTTGAATTGTTCGTATTCTTCAAAAGAATGAATCGAAGAAAGGACATATAATGTATTTTTCATGATAAATCTATAAATGATGGACGGCCACAAATTGAGTCATTATATCTAACCGGATAGGGAAAATAAAACTTCTTGACAAGATAGTAAATTTATATACAATATATATTTTTACATAATCGAGGTTGATATGTGGATTAAATCTTATAGTAAAGTTTATCAAAACATTAAAAAAGAAGACGTTTGGCAAATATGGGCTGATGTCGATCATTATACTCGATGGCATGATGATCTGGATTATTGTCAATTATATGGCAGGTTCGTAGTTGGAAATTATTTTATGCTAAAGCCCAAAGGTGCGCCGGCAGTTAAAGTAGAAATCATCGAGCTGATTGAGAATAAAAAATTTGTCGATTGCACTCAGTTTTTTGGTGCAAAAATGTTTGATATCCATGAGTTAGAAGAAACCCCAGATGGTTTGCAAATCAAGAATACCATCCAAGTCACGGGCTTACTCAGCTTTCTCTGGGTTCAATTAGTCGCTAAAAAAGTGGCTGCTTCCGCGGCAAAAGAAACGGATTCTCTGGTTAATTTATTGAGAAATCGATATGCCCAAAGCTAATTCTACCTTTGGATTTGATAAACCAGAAGATAGCCCAGGATTTTTATTGTGGCAAACCACGATCACCTGGCAACGGTTAATTAAAAAAGCATTGGAATTTTCCGGAATTTCCCATCCTCAATTTGTGATCCTGGCAATTACTTTATGGTTTGAAAATCAGGCATCAAGAGGTCACTCAAAGTTTAATCATCCATCAATCGAAGTTAGACAAGATGACTGTTTCACAGTCTTTAAAAAAGCTGGTTGCGGATGGCTATATCCAGCGCTACGAACATCCAGGGGATACCCGAATGAAGACGGTTTGCTTGACTAAAAAAGGAAAAGGACTCATATCCAAATTAGTGCCTATTATTGAAAAAGTGGATGCAGAATTTTTTGATGTAATTTCCAGGCATGATCAAAAAATTCTACTATCGTTATTAAATAATTTAGTCGTTAAAACACAAGCTCCTGAGTGAGTATGTTTGTACTTATCTATATCATTTGTTTTTTGATTGGATTCATCTTTATAGGCGCTGCCTATCAGTTTTGGTCTGCAAAACGAGACCAACGGATATATCCGCCCCTCGGAGAGATGATTGACATTAAAAATCATCGACTCCTACATGTTAAACGCAAAAAAATATCTGAACATGGCCCCAGTGTAATATTAGAAGCAGGCAATGGCTTGTCTTCTACTTCATGGATGTTGGTTCAACCTGAAATTGAGAAGTTCGCCAATTGTTTAAGCTATGATCGAGCAGGTTTTGGTTGGAGTCCGCAAAATCTGGATGACAACACCAGTTCACACAGTGTAGAAGATCTTCATGACCTGCTTTCTAAACTCGACATGCCCAAGCCCTATATATTAGTTGGTCATTCTTATGGAGGATTGCTGAATCTGTTATACGCTTATCGATATCCGGAGGAAGTGGCTGGAATTATTTTGGTCGATGCTTATCATGAGGAACAACTTAAGGTGATTCCATTACCGTCGTCAAACATGATGAGAATTTTAAAAATAGCGTCAATTTTTGGAATTTTCAGGCTAGTGGTAAATAAATTATTCCCACTCCCGCCAACGCTTCCTGTAGCGATGCGCAAACGAATACAGGCTGAGATTACTTGCTCTACATGGATATCAACAATGCAAGATATTTTTTCCCATGTTGAAATCAGTCTATCGCCACTGAAAAATCTCTCTATTTTAAATAAACCCATGGCTGTCATTTCAGCTGGACTATATAGCGGCCCTGAGCTCAAGTTCAAGGATAGAATTCGCGAATTACAAAACGATTTAGTGAGAAAATCATCCGGTGGTTATCAAATTATAGCGGAAAATAGTAGTCATAATGTCCCATTTTCTCAGCCGGAGCTGATTATTGCTACTGTCAAAAAAATGATAGTTCAGTTATTTGGACAAGTAGCTATTGAGTAAGAAATGATTACTTTTGATTCGTTGGATGGGTTTAACCTGTGTAACGAAGGTGTCACATTAGGATAATTATTAAAAATAAAAAGTAAATACAATCGTTTAACGATAAAAGGTGTACGTATTGAAAATGGACAACCATGAAAGGAATTAAAACCTGCGCCTTAGATTTTTAATTTGAATGATAGAGTTGGCTCTTATATAAAAAATTAACAACGGCTTAATTTAATTAAGTCATTTTCAATATTATTTAAAATCGATCTCATGGATTCTTTTGGTCTAATAAATTGCAAATGTCGGTGCATTGTTCTACTGATACTTTCGGGGTTTTGGAGGATAAATTTAGCAATTTCGTTGATTTGATAATTGGCGTAATAGTGTGCAAAATAAATAAACAGACTCCTTGCTAAGGTAACTTTTTAGTTACCTCGAAGCATTACGTGGTACATCGCTTCAAAATAATGTGTCCTTGTTTTCCTTGGCATATGCACAATACGTTTATTGAAATAAAATTAAATATGAAATCTAATTTGAAATTAAATTTGACGCCGAAGCAATACAGGATTTTTGTATGAATTCTATACGTATAGTTGCTGTATATAACTATCAGATTAAAAATAATATTTATCAAAAATATCCTAATGTGACACCATGCCTGTGTGTTTAAACCTATTGCCAACTCTTGTAAGTTAACATTTCGTACTTTTATCAGAGAAAGAATTGCTTTACTTAAACAATCACGCCTCCATTTATTCCAATTTAATAATTGACCCAGTATAATCATCAGCTCGCTGATTTGTTCCATTTATATGTCCTTTACTTAATTCAATCTAGGCATATTCTGTTTCAAATCAGCGGCTTATTCAACAATTCTTTTCTGCTTTATAACCCCTCCTTTTAAAAATTGTCCAGTACAGAGACATTTTTTAATAAATAGTCATAATTTAAGTAATTCTTAATATTTTTATAGTTATTATATAAACAATCTAAAGTAATATGACGAAGATAAAAGTAAGGGTAATTATGAATAAAAATGACGAATTCAAACTTATTGATCCTCAATCCGACAATATTTCCTCCATTTTAGCGGCGTACCCCAATGTAAAAGATGCAAAGGAATTGACTCATTTGCTTTATGAGCATTTAGAGCGACGCAATCAGGCAGGTGATCCACTTGAAATACTGCTTTATACCTATAACAATTTCGCCGGAGTAGGTGAATTTAAACATCTGGTGGAATTTTTCACTTACTATCACCAGATTCTGCAGGAATGGAAAGAGATCGTGACGTTACGCGCTCTCTGTATCGTACATCCGGAAAAGATCGATGCAATCCAGCAACAGCTAAAGTACCTGAAGGTCTTGAATGATCAGGATATTTATCTGATCGATCCAGGCCGAGAGGCTTTTGATGAAAAAAAGGCTACCACTAAACGCTTCATTTTTTGGATTGATGGAAAAAAACATATAAATTTTCCTCCTGTTAAGAAATTGATTCAGTCGCGAGAATTATTGGAACATTTTGTTAAACGACATCAGGCTACGGTTAATATTTCTACGCGATTAAAACTCAACGGCAGCACTTCTGACTTTAATCAGGATGATATATTCCTCATGTGCGACCTCAAAACTTGCTATAAACAATGTATTAGTGAATATGGGCATCAAGTTGTTTTTCATACCAATAGATCAAATCATAAACCAGTTCCTCAATCATATCGTAACGCCTATGACGTGTATGGGATGGGTGTCCATAAAAATCATGTAGGGATAAAATTCAATACCAATATGCTTGGCTATACGATGTCAGGGAAAAAACCAGAACAGCTACTCGAAGAAATTGAAAATCAGACTTTGTTTTCTCTACTGACTAAGAGTAAATCTGCAGAAAAATACTGCGAAGAAAACAATTTATATTTTGGGTATCTCCAAACCCCCTCTGATGTGGAATATTTTCTAATGACTGCACTCGCCATTAGCGACAAACCTCATGTCGATATTATTACTAATCTCGGTTGTTGGACTGAAAATACGCATCATTTTTTAACTGACCCATTATTAGGAAAAATTAAAAAAATCACTCTGCTAACCTCTGACTGTAAAATCACGGGTGAGACTGAATATAAAGGTGAAGACAAGGATGGTTCTCCCGGTAAAGTAGTCCGAATCATCGATTTACGTGGCTTATCGGAACACGATAAAGAAATTCTTGAATCCATTGCCGAAATCGATGCCTCATCCGGAGATAGTTCTCACTCTGCACAAATCAGTGGGGCTGTTGGAAAGCCTAAATTTCCATTTTTTCAATCGCGTCCATGGACAGTCTGCTTTTTTGTCGACATTATTCGTAACCTGGGAGAAAATTTCAGTGATTGTGATGAATTGAAAAGATTATTTTCTCGATTTATTGGCATGGGTGAGGGTGAAGGAATAGGGTTATGGAGAATATTAGGTAGTGTACCGCTTGACCACGAAATCATTATTTCCGATAAAAATGAATTCAAAAAATTTGTGACTCAACATCACAAAGAAATTACCGAACAATTTCATCAATATTGTGGATATCTTTATCATCATTTTAATGTCATCCACGAGCAACGTCATATTTTAATCCGGGCTTTGATTTCTTCTATTTTAATGAAGGGTAATGATGAAGAACAGGCCCGTTTACTGAATTGTATGCCGTCATGGCGCATGAATAAAACTAATTTTGTGTTTTTTGCCGCCGCCAGTGGAAATTGGCGACTGATGGACACTTTACAAAAAACAAATTCAACTTACTTCAACGATTTATTAAAAGAAGAACATACAGTCATAGGGCAAACGCCTTTTTCTTTTGCATTAGAAAATCTCGAATCTGATAAGGAAGCATTTAGAAGTGTGAAACCTTATTTTGGGTTTGATACTAATCCTACTATAATTGCATTTAAAAAAATATATCAAGCGTTATGGGAAGGTCAAAGTGGTTTTTTGAAAACTAATTATTTGAACGGAAAAGAACAAAAAACTGACCAGGAACTTGAAAACGATATTAAAGTATATATAAAAACAAATCCCAATAGCCGGACAGCAAAAGCATGGAAATTAGCAAACAATTATAGTGGAAATTGTCATTATAAAAATAATGCTCTATTTAAAGAAATATATCAATGGTCTTTTAACCAGAAGTTATTTAGTCGATCTCAGCTATTTGGCGCCTGGCATCATACCTTATTTAAAAAATCAGCAGTAGCTGCTAGTTTTTCGAAAAATGAAGATATTCAAACAAAAATAGAATATCATAAAAATCGAAATAGCCGGACGGCGAAAATATGCAACATTCTTGAATAATTTTTTCTTAAAGATTTAATACGATAATCAACGTACTAGCCCATTAAGTGAGCTTTATAAAAATTTAATAGATTATAACGCAAACAAGAACATAGTAGCCTACTACAATTCAAATAAAAGGTTGATAATGAATCTCTGTTGAGACGGTTTGGGCTTAATTTATTAAAGAAATTTCAGCAAATTTGTGAATACCGAATTGGAAACGCAAAGGTAGCGCTAAAAACTTTGAGGAAATTATTGATAGGTAATGATGCCGACATGGAAAAATTAATTCGATGGAAAGAACGAAGGTGTCACATTAGGATAATTATTAAAAATAAAAAGTAAATACAATCGTTTAACGATAAAAGGTGTACGTATTGAAAATGGACAACCATGAAAGGAATTAAAACCTGCACCTAGATTTTGAATTTGAATGATAAGAGTTGTTTCTTATATAAAAAATTAACAACGGCTTAATTTAATTAAGTCATTTTCAATATTATTTAAAATCGATCTCATCGATTCTTTTGGTCTAATAAATTGCAAATGTCGGCGCATTGTTCTACTGATACTTTCGGGGTTTTGGAGGATAAATTTAGCAATTTCGTTGATTTGATAATTGGCGTAATAGTGTGCAAAATAAATAAACAGACTCCTTGCTAAGGTAACTTTTTAGTTACCTCGAAGCATTACGTGGTACATCGCTTCAAAATAATGTGTCCTTATTTTCCTTGGCATATGCGCAGTACGTTTATTGAAATAAAATTAAATATGAAATCTAATTTGAAATTAAATTTGACGCCGAAGCAATACAGGATTTTTGTATGAATTCTATACGTATAGTTGCTGTATATAACTATCAGATTAAAAATAATATTTATCAGAAATATCCTAATGTGACACCATGCCTGCTCGATGATTGTATTTCCTTTAATCGATGACAAACTCTGGCCAAATTGGCAATTTTTAAGTCAAAAATATATTTATGTGCTGGAGAGTGAAAATTATTATTGCTTTCGAAAATCTTTCGTCCCAGGGCCTCAACCCAATGATATAAAGAATCCAGGGTGGGAATTCGTTCTAATTCTTTTAGAAAAGAATTTTTGTCACCGGCTAATATTTTATTAATATCACTATAGTTATTGCGTTTAGTAGGTTCCTGCGGTATACCCGCAGTTGCACAATATAAATAGCTCCAGAAAGAACTGCTCCCTAATCCTTGCGGCAAAGAATCTTGGTTATCGGCCAATATTTTCTTAATATAATTCTTGGCAGAATTAAGGTCCCAAAAGTAGGGGACTGAATGTTGAAGAGATTTTAATTCTTTTGCCATATTATGGAGTTGAGGAACAGTAGGTAAAGCCAAAGTAGCTGAAATTAAGGAGGAATTCACTAAATCGGAATGTGTATTTTTCCAAAGTGAAACCACATTTTTGGTTCTTCTCTCCTGCTTCTTCTCCGCAATTGTTAACAGCTTTTTTCTCAATTTGGATTCGTTATTTACGTATTCCACATCGGGAACGTGGCCGTCATGGCCTATTGGAATAGCATATTGGGCAACCAAACCAATCATATCCTTGGTAAGATACTCCATTAATGAATGATTCAAAAAATTAATCATAGGAATTAAAGTATGATTGGAAAGAAAAAAATTGTAATATTCTTTTCTTATTGAACATAATTTCTGATAAGTTATATCAATGCTTAAATTTAAATTTGATTCACCCACATTGAGTTTATCATCAGCAATAATCTTTCTTGCTTGAGCCAGCATCGCTCTTTTTGAATCATCAGGAAACATAGTCCATCTAGAAAAGTCGGGTTCTATGCCTTGTCCTTGAATCAACCACCGTATTAGTGGTCCATTACTGACTGTTCGATATAATATGCGGCCGTCTCGATCTAAAGTTTTACAAAGATAATCGACATAATTTCCATATTTTAAATATAAATGTGGAAATTTTTCGAGATGTATAACCTGGTTGTTGCTGGCAATCACGGCTAAATACAATATGCGGACTTTATCTAATTTAGAGAAAAAAGTATCGACAAAATGTCCATATTTTAAATATAAATATTGAAAATTTTCGAGAGGAGCCTGATAAAAATTATAAGTTTTTTGTTCGCTTATATTATGGTAACGATGACGGACCCTATTTTGTGCCATGTCTTCAAGAAAAATTTGTCTTTCACAATTTTTTATATAAAAACCGTATTTTTTTTTGTGTAATATATTTAAAATTTCAGGATTTGCAGCATACGCCAGTGGAGTAAGAGGGGAATTTAGGAAATGAGGATGTGCATCATGGGGATTTCTGTAGTCAGAAGAACCATATATTAGTTTTCTAGTTTTTGATATATAATCTAATACCGTTCTGACAAACTCAGCATCCTCATGCATAACTGCGAGGTCTATGATTCCATAGGCGATAAAACTTACATAGGGTTTAGGCACAGTCAAATAAATATCTGAATTCCCACATATAGCTGCATAATGTTCCAAGGTAAATAAATTCCCATCTTCTTCAGTTTTATACTCATCAAAAAATAATTCATTGAATCTCGCGTATTGAACCAGGTCTAATCTATTACTAAAAATGAGGTCTATAAGAAATTCATTTTTTTCCCGGGCATTGCCGCAGCTTTCCCATAACTCTGCTAAATTATGGGCTTTAAAGGCTTCCGACCAAAAATTTAATAACCGGGGTGATGGATCCTTTAAACCCAGGATGTGATAATGCCTGGCCAAGAAAGCAAAGGTAAATTTTTTTTTCAATTTAGAGTACCATTGTATTTTTTCATCTTTCATAATTGGTTCAATCTAACATGATGTATTTCTAATCTCAAGGCCAAAATATAGGGATAATTGGATAAATCAATTATTATTTATAGTCATAAGATAATTATAAAAATCTTCAGTTGACTGTGCAAGACGTGGTCGATCAACTCCATCAATTTCTGCAAAAAACTCAAATTAAAAAACCCTATATTTTAGTGTGTCATTCTATGGGCGGATTATATATGTTGCTGTTTAAACACTGTATCTTTTCATGAACTACATTGTCAGAACAATGTTTTCATTTTTAGCTATTTCATCCAGCTCTTCCAGGTCTTTAATTAACTTCTCAGCCGATTCTTTTGTCTTCGTTATGGCACCCTTATCGGTTACACTTAACAATCTGTCGGCAGTGAAGGTAAATACTAGTATATCATCAAGTAAATCCTTCAGGTACTTAAGAGCAGTATCAGAATTAGTAACATTCTTAAGTTTTTCAAGATGCTCATCGCGAAATATTTTAATAGGGTGGTGAGGTTGCTTTTGATAATATGTAAACTCATAATTAATAACACGCATCACCTGCATGTGATAGGGATTATAGGGGAATCCGGATAGTAAATTGCTTATGGAGGCTCTCAATTCGTTTAAAGGAAGCTTTGTCTGCATCTCGGCAAAGGCCGTAAATCCAAGTTCTTTTTTCTCGAAGTTAGAAATAGTGAGGCTATCGAATTTCATCGGATCGGTGTCCCCAGCTTTTGGTATTAATGCTAGCGTATGGGTAAGGTAAAAAATAAAGATTTTGATCTTTTGTGGATGATTTAAATCTAACGGTGTACCAGAATTAGGTAGTGAGGATGGATCAGACGAGAGTGCACTGAAAAAAGAACCGTTTATATTGAATTCAGCTTTTTTCTCATCGGATTGATGTTTTAACCCGAGCATCTTCTCAAGTCCGCTACGCACCGATTCTCTGACCAAAACGCTTGGGACGGGTCCTGTGTGCAAGAATGTAGTCATGAATACCCGACCATCAGAGACTTCTGCAAAGACGTCGGGTCGTTCAAATTTTTTTTCATTCCAATAAACTGAACCGGGATTTTTTTCATACGTATAAAAAATCCCATTACCGTAAGATTTGTCATATTCTTTTCCACTATACTGCTTGGTGAGAGGATCCCGATCTTCAGGGATGCCCCATAGTTTAATATATTTATTCCTTAATTCATCACCGCTCTTACCGGGGCCAAAATTAATCCCGAGCTCTCCATTTTTAACTTTAAATGTAGGATAAAATAATCTGTCTGGCATATTTGGAAAACAGGCAGGAATTCCGTACATTAATATTTGTCTATCAAATTCTCGGCGAATAAGAATGTTTGACGTAGGATTTTTCTTGGCTTCTGTAATATGGTCATGATAATTAGTGGATACATTGCTGTGCCCGGTTTTTTCTTTGAGGGATTCTGCATAGGGACCTTCAAATTTGTTGACTATTTCTTTTTCCGTCCAATATATGAGAAAATGAGCGGCCTCACTTTGGTTCATCGTAGTGTCTAGCTGATAATCATCATAGATGAGCTTCAACATCTCAACAAATTTTTCCGGAAAATTGTTTTCCATTTTTGCTTCTTCTAAGATGGCAGCAATCCGGTTCAAGTCTCTCGCTATTGGGTAAAATATGGAATCAATCATTCGCTGACCAGGGACTTGAGAAGAGTGTTGTGTTTCACTAAGCCATTTAAATAGGTCTTGCAATAAATTCTTTTGATCACTGCTGAGTGTTATGTTTTTTTCTTCCAACCACGGAGACATTAACCGGGTAACTTTAATAAGACTATCGAGGTTTTCTTTTTCTAAAACATTTTTACGAATTCGCATAAAAATTCTCCCATCTACAATTTCATCGTTCAATTTTGCAAGAGTTTCACTCTATTGTATTTTCAATTATTGCTAATCCATTGTCAACCGTTTTACGTAATCCTAAATTAATCAGTTGCCACCTACTGCGAAGACCTATTGCACTGAATCTTGAGGCTTTTTTGTGAATTTTTTCCTTCACCGTACGGATGAGTACGGCTTCAGGAAAAAATCCACAAAAAAGCCTCAATCTTCAGCGCACTAGGCCTTCTCGATACGGTGGTAACTGATGAACTTTTTTTCCACATCTTATATTTCTCAGTTTAACCATCACTGGCGCTTAATTGTGGTCAAAAACCAGCGCATTCTAAAGAGTTTTCAATAACCATCATTTTTTACACGTCAAAAAAAGGGTATTGTCCAGAATTTACCAATAAACATAAAAAGGTGTTTTAGTCGAAAGTATCAAGATACCTGTTTGCTTTAGAAGCATCTATCCTTTAAAATAAACGCCTGTTCATTAATTTTTTGGATGATACCACATGATTTTAGCCCTTTAGCTACTCAAATTTAACATTTTTTCAATCTGTTAAATGGGTTTCGTTTTTATGCTAGGAGGTTAAAATGCCTAATTTTGTTCGTCTTCCTGAAAAATCGGTTAAAAATTTATTTTGGTTTCCACTATTTTTATTTCTTTATAGTTTTACCGGCAATGTCTCGAATGATATCTACATGCCCAGCATGCCGATATTGGTTCATGTATTCAATACCAATGACCATTGGGTGCAGCTGACTTTAGCAATGTGGTTTTTAGGCGCTGCAGCACCCCAATTACTCATGGGGCCTGTTACAGATCGGTATGGACGCCGGGCGTTATTATTTTGGGGTGGGTTTGTATTTTTACTCTCAACATTGGTATGTGCGGTCAGTACCCATATTGGTTGGTTAATTGTCGCCCGATTTTTCCAGGGTGTCGGTGTATGCAGTTTAACGATTATCAGCTTTGTGGTGATTCATGAATTATTTACCGGTCATCACTGTGTTCGATTATTAGCTTTTCTGAATGTCTGTAATTCTGTGGCGCCCTTATTAGGCCCCTTATTAGGGGGATATATATTTTTGCTCTTAGGCTGGCGGGCTAATTTTTTTATCGTTTTCTTTTTAGCATTGATTGCTTTAATGGGTTTGTGACGATACTTACCCGAAAGTAAAATACCGCTGGATTACCAAGCATTAGCGCCGAAGGTGTTGCTTAGCAACTATCTGACCTTGTTAAAAAATCGATTATTCATGACTCATCTGATCAGTTATGGCTTGTTTTTTAGCGGAATGATTGCGTATCTCTCTGGAGCACCATTTATCATTATTAATCAATTAAAAATAGAAGCACAACATTTTGGTTTGACCCAGTTGGCGGTTTTCGGCGCTTTTATGTTAACCTCTTTATTCGTCGGAAAATTAGTTCGACGTTACGGCACGCACAAAATTATTTGGCTGGGCGCGATCATCATCGTTTTATCTTCAGTGGCCATGGTATGGTGCAGCATTATTTTGCCGCATAGCTTGTATGGATTTGTCGGCAGTATGATGGGTTACGCTGCAGGCTTTGGTTTAGCCGGCAGCCCGCTGGCTAAAGAAACGCTGTCCGCCAGTCCGCATGGCGGCGGTTTTGCCGCAGCCATGTTGGGTTTCAGTATGACGGGATTCAGTAGTTTAGCCAGCATCATCGTCAGCGCGATTTACAATCAAACGATCATTTCTGTAGCCGCTATTATCTTAATCATTGCTTTATTGGCCTTATTTACCATTTTTTGGATACCGGGGGAGAAATAATATGTCAATCTCTCAAAAACAAACATCAGTCATAGTTTTGGTTTTGCTATGCATAAATCCAATCATAGGCATGGCGGTTGATTTAGTATCTCCTTCATTACCTGCCATCACTTTGAGTTTAAACATTTCAGCAAAGGTAGCTAAGGATGTCATTTCGGTTTATTTATTAGGTTATGCGCTAGGAAATTTTTCAATGGGTTTTTTAACGGATGCTTTAGGGAGACAAACTTTAATTAGAATTTGGATTGTTATTTTTGTTTTGGTCAGTTTAATTCCTGTGTTTTCCCCCAATATCGAAATGCTTTTATTAGCGCGTTTTTTGCAGGGAATAACATTGGGTGGCATTGCTGTTTTGGTAAGAGCTATTTGTACGGACATTCTGCCTCCGGAAAAATTGGTCAATATGGGTGTTATATTTGCGATGGTATGGGGGATAGGCCCTATCATTGGCCCATTGATCGGAGGCTATCTGCAAGCTTACTTTGGTTGGCAAGCAGGATTTGTATTTTTTGCCGTCATGATGTCTTTGGTGGGTATGGTGGTTTTTGGGGTAGTCCCTGAAACACATTTTAATCGTCATGCTTTTAATTTACCCACCATGAAAAAAAATCTAACCGAGGTGCTTTCAAATCGGGTTTTCGTTTCCCTGGTTATGTTGATGGGGTTAACCTATTCTTTACTTATTATTTTTAATACCCTAGGCCCTTTTCTTATTCAAACCCGGTATCACTATTCACCTGTTTATTTTGGACGTTTAGCCTTAATTTTAGGATTTGTATTTTTGCTGTCGACGATGGTTTGCCGATTTTTCTTGAAATTTGTCAATATGGAAAAATTACTGTTAATCATTGTCAATTTATTTTTTGCCTTTTCAATTGTATTACTGTGCATTGGATATCTTTTCCCCAACAGTATATTTCTTCTAGCATTAGCCAGCGCGATCATGTTTTTTGGCGCGGCATTTGTTTTTCCATTATCGATGGGAAAAGGGATGGGGATTTTTCGTCATATATCCGGAACGTCTAATGCAACGATGTATCTGATTAATGTTTTAATTACAAGCTTGTGTGCTTTTTTAGCCAGTTTTCTTGTCGTTCAGAATATCCTGACTCTGTTGTGGATTTATGTCTTCTTAATGCTTTTTTGTATGTTAATTTATTGGAAACTAATCCATAACAAATTGACATAAAATATTGCAGACACAATATTATTAACCATTTTAGCTTGGATAGGGTTATAATGGAAAAATATAATTTTCGCAGAAAAACCCCTCCAGATGAGGGATCGCAAGGGAGAGGAGAGCGGTAGCGACCTTTCCCTTCATTCCGGAGTTCTGGCTTTGCCAGAATTCCGGATAAGAACCAGGAAGCAATTCACGCAGAGCGAGTTGCTATGATGTATTAAGAAATCTTCCTCCATTATAAAATAAGGTATTGAAGTGAATAATGGAGGAAGATATATGTACAAGTACGATTATACAGGAAAGACGATATATATGGGAATTGACGTTCATAAAAAAACCTATAGTTGCGTCAGTATCTGCGAGGGAGAGGTTATTAAGCGTGATACGATGCCTGCTAAGCCTGAGGTATTACTCAGTTATATTCATAATCATTTTCAGGGAGCGGAGGTTAAAACAGCCTATGAAGCCGGATTTTCAGGTTTTCATTTGCATCGTTTTTTATTATCGCACGGAATTAAAAACTAGGTTGTGCACCCTGGGGCCATTGAAGTAGCATCGAGAGATCGGGTAAAAACGGATAAACGCGATGCATTAAAAATAGCGACCCAACTAGCGAGTCATCGCCTGAAAGGGATATTTGTGCTGACGGTCGAACAAGAAGGGCGACGGAGCGTCACGCGACTCCGTCAGCAAATTTGGCAAAGTCGGCAGCGAATAGGGAATCAATTGAAAGGCCTGTTATTTACGCAAGGATTGATGCCTGTAGAAGATGATACGAGGATATCTGCTTGCTGGATCCTGAAGAAATTAAATGAGCTATCCGATATTCAAGTGCCTGAGGACCTGAAGTATAGTATTCACTGTTATGCTCAGGAATGGCAGGACTTAACCCGGAGTTTAAAGATGATTGAAGAGCAACTCAAAAATCAAGCCCAGGAGGATGGATTAACGATGATTTATGAAAGTGTCCCCCCGGCATAGGGTTATTGCATGGCCGGGAACTGGCGAATGAATTAGGGGATATGAGCCAGTTTAAAAACGAGAAGAGGCTCTTTAGTTTTCTGGGACTGACCCCGAGTGAATATTCTTCTGGAGAGCACATTCGACAAGGGAATATTAGTCGACAGGGTCGGTCTATATTCCGTAAAATATTCATAGAAGCCGCATGGGTGGCCATTCGTCAAGATCCCAATTTGAAGGAGATTTATGACAGATTATCCGCCCATCGAGGGAAGAAGCGGGCTATTGTCGCGGTAGCTCGACACCTGGCAGGGCGGATCAGAGCCTGTATTAGAACAGGATGCTTATATGAGAAGAGAGCAGCGATCAAAGATCAAGTGAAGCAGCAACAGTTTGCGTGACCCCGTAGCAATTCCTGTGAGTCTGAGAGGACCACGTTAGCGAGTTTGGGGCACGCACCTTATTAAACTGAATGAACAGCTTGTGCGTATTTCTACGGAAATAACCACGAATAGCAGATTAGGGCAATAAGCCTTGTTTAAATGCTGAAGATCTTTGAAGAAAAAAGGTAATCATGCGCTGTGATCAGCTATCGCTGATCACAGCACATCACCCAATGATGGGGTCGCTTGCGAACAGTCAAGGCTAAACCCCTTCGGGGTGCGCTTCGCGCAGCCTTGACTGTTCTTCGGCTCTTAATTTTTTAGACCATTTCGGATGGAGGGGATTTCTTTGTCCCTAACCCTTGACAATACACATAGCGGAATTGCTGATATCTTGCATAAGATGAAGCAAATGATTGAACTATTTTCCATAATGGAACGTGATTTATTTCTATGACTAGATGAATATGGTTTGTCATCAAACAAAAAAGATGAATTTTGCAATTAAATTTTTCTGTTACTTTCTTCAATAAAGAATAAAAATATAAACGATCATTGTCGTCATTAAATATTATTTGGCGATAATTACCTCGAAGCATTACGTGGTACATCGCTTCAAAATAATGTGTCCTTTTTTTCCTTGGCATATGCACAGTACGTTTATTGAAATAAAATTAAATATGAAATCTAATTTGAAATTAAATTTGAAGCCGAAGCAATACAGGATTTTTGTATGAATTCTATACGTATAGTTGCTGTATATAACTATCAGATTAAAAATAATATTTATCAGAAATATCCTAATGTGACACCATGTCTGCATGACACGGTACAAGATCCCTTCGATTGTTTTTCGTAAGTTGGGCTTGTCATATATCCCATGTTCCTTCATAATTATCCTTAGCTTTGACCAGCGCTCATCTGTGAGCATCTGTCTAGGCATTGCAAACTCGTTTTGTTGTTTTTTGAGAATTACAATTCTACGGGTTTTCTCTTATTAATCAATGCATTACGGCCAATTGTAAACAGGCCCAAATACTAAAAAAAATTTTTCGAAAAAAACTGGAGAAACTGTATGTTAGAAGAGAAAGTTGCAGATTATGCTGCCGACATCAAAAATTGCCAGAATGAAATCAAATCATCTTATGACGCGTTACTTCTATGTTATAATGAATTAGAGAAATTACAAGTAGATGATCTGCCACTCTATTACACGCAAAAGGTAAGGGCAATTATATACCTACAACTAAAAGAATTATCGCAGAAAAACTCAGTACAAATTATCACTAGTGTTATCGAAGCCTGTGAACGGAAGCACTCCCCCCGCCTCACCGAAAAAAATAACGATCTCGAGCAGGTAAAATCTTACCTGAACAAAATTATTGAGGTTATGAAGGCAAATAATTTTAAAGAAAATCCTGAGGATATCGAAAAGATTAGACAGCACAAAAGAAAACTCATGATACCGTTCACATCCAAAAGGTTAGTGTATTTTGGTGAAATTAAGCAATTGTTAAGAGAAAAATCTGAAAATTTATCTGAAAAGTGTGTAAATACCGCTCTAAAGGCTTGTGAGGACCGTATAAACCCCTTGTCTGAGTGTCTAAAACTATACAATAACATAAAGATGGGGATGAAAAGGATTTTACATTTTATAGATCAACAAAAAGAAAAAAAAATACTAGCTTTAGCTTCTAAAATTTCTAACTACTCTCTATTCGGTAAGGTCCAAAGGGACATCGAAGACGCAACACTAGTGCCGACTGATGTAATAAATATTATTCTAGACTACTTGGGTGTTGAAAAATTAAATTTAAATTCTCTCAATCTTGATACAGTAAAAAAATTATCTGATCTATATGATCATTGCCATGAAATAAAATTGTTTCTTGAAAAAGTAATGAAACTGAACTTGCCATCTAACTGGTCAAAAAAACTTACAGAGGTTAGCGCTAGCCTTGAAAGTTTTATAGAAAATAAGGGCTTAACAATTCCTATTAGATATCTCTCTCCCACTGTAGACCTAGGAACTAAAATAAAGCCAGAGTATATAGAAGAAATAGTTTTTAAACCGCAAGTGTGGTATGAAAACTATGTCATAGCGAGAACAGAAATTATACTATGGAACAGTTCTCAATATTCTTTTGAGAGGATGGATAACAACGTATTTTTAGAACATACGAATAGAGTAAAATATCATGAACGGGAGGGATTTGGATTAAAATATGTACACATGAAACTTCAAGATTCTTTCAGAATACTGGATCATGTTCCAGGGTTATCGCTCTGGGATGAAGCTAATAAATTATTTAATAACCTTGAATTGTTATGGGAAGAATTGTTCCGAGACCGTTATGGAAATTGGATCAGAGACCAAACGTCTAACACCAGTACAATAATGTCCTTTTAGTGTAGATGGCGGCTAAAAACCGCGTAAATCTGGCGAAGGAGTTCTAATCGTACAAATTAATCTAAAATATCATTTCAGTATTTTTTATCAAAAATTTTTTTTAAAGCGAAGCGGTGGGTAACAAGGACGTTGTCCACGGCTGCCGCGACCCGCAACGAAGGTGTCACATTAGGATAATTATTAAAAATAAAAAGTAAATACAATCGTTTAACGATAAAAGGTGTACGTATTGAAAATGGACAACCATGAAAGGAATTAAAACCTGCGCCTTAGAATTTGAATGATAGAGTTGGCTCTTGTATAAAAAATTAACAACGGCTTAATTTAATTAAGTCATTTTCAATATTATTTAAAATCGATCTCATCGATTCTTTTGGTCTAATAAATTGCAAATGTCGGTGCATTGTTCTACTGATACTTTCGGGGTTTTGGAGGATAAATTTAGCAATTTCGTTGATTTGATAATTGGCGTAATAGTGTGCAAAATAAATAAACAGACTCCTTGCTAAGGTAACTTTTTGATTATAATTTTCTGCTACAATAGCAGTAGATGGTATTTTCATATTTTTGCAAATTACCTTTAATATATCATCCATTTTAATAGAACTGAAATTATCGAATTTTTTGGAACAAATCTTTTCGTTAATACTATCATGAATTGTCAAAATTCCATTTTCATCAAAGTCGAAAATATTTCTATCAAAACAATGTAGTGCTTCACTTTTAATAAACTCGAGATAACAATTATCTGTTGAGGAACTTCTTTTTTTGATAATTTGATGTATATAGTTCGTGCTTAATCACTCAATATTAATATGAAATACTCCTAAATAACTCTGATGACTACTCCAAAGATAATCATCAATATTATTAACCATTTTAGCTTGGATAGGGTTATAATGGATGTAATAACACAGGGTCAGCAAATATTGTTCATCTTGTATTAATTTTGCTTTATATCTTCCTTGAAATAAATGTCCAGATTGCTTATTTTTTTTATTAATATATCTTGCATAAGATGAAGCAAATGATTGAACTATTTTCCATAATGGAACATGATTTATTTCTATGACTAGATGAATATGGTTTGTCATCAAACAAAAAAGATGAATTTTGCAATTAAATTTTTCTGTTACTTTCTTCAATAAAGAATAAAAATATAAACGATCATTGTCGTCGTTAAATATTATTTGGCGATAATTACCTCGAAGCATTACATGGTACATCGCTTCAAAATAATGTGTCCTTGTTTTTCTTGGCATATGCGCAGTACGTTTATTGAAATAAAATTAAATATGAAATCTAATTTGAAATTAAATTTGACGCCGAAGCAATACAGGATTTTTGTATGAATTCTATACGTATAGTTGCTGTATATAACTATCAGATTAAAAATAATATTTATCAGAAATATCCTAATGTGACACCATGTCTGCATTTTCCTTTGCGCTGGGTAAATCGGATATTGCTGGTCAATTTCTTGAAGTCTTGGTTCGATCAGCTGCCTAATTCAATCTGTTGACATACGGTTAAGTAATTTTTACAATTTGTCGATGTTTCAATTATCTAGAGAACCACTTTCTTTTTTTAAAATATTTGTAGATGGCTATCGGCTTCTAAAATCTGGTATCGGTACCATAATATTCTGCAATTTGTTGAGTCTTGGTCTTATTTTATTAATTGCTATAGCCTTTTTGTGCATTATGTACTTTTTTCCGCCTAGTGACGTAGTGGGTATATGCATTTTTCCAATAATAGCCTTCTTTCTGGTTACCTTTTCTATGATACCCACCATCCTTTGTATCCAAAATTTTATTAATCAACCAGCAGAAAAAAAATCGCTCGATCAATTTGGACTTTTTTCTTTTAGAGGAAAAATTAAGCCATATTTGCAAACCGCAGCAATCTTTATCATTGCTGTTCTCGTTTTTGAATTAGTCGTGTATTGGGTTCTTAAATTGATAAAAAATTCTAACTTTTGGAGCGTTTCGCTGTTGATAGTAGTTTGCTTTTTTCTTTTATTCTATTCGGCAGATTTATTTTTATGGTATTTTATCCTTGTATTAGAAGATAAAAAAACTTTAGCAGCCTTTAAAGAATCACGCGAGTTAGCAAAAGGAAATCGCTGGCGATTTATTCTTGTCATATTTCTGTTATTTTTATTATTTATGCTAAGCTCATTTACTCTCCTGTTGTTGTTTTTTGTTCTCCCTTACTGCTGGTGCGTACTCATCGTACTTTTTTATGATATTAAACAACGCTTAGTGTCAACGAAGGTGTCACATTAGGATAATTATTAAAAATAAAAAGTAAATACAATCGTTTAACGATAAAAGATGTACGTATTGAAAATGGACAACCATGAAAGGAATTAAAACCTGCACCTTAGATTTTGAAAATACACCTAAATAACTCTGATGACTACTCCAAAGATAATCATCAATATTATTAACCATTTTAGCCTAGATAGGGTTATAGTGGATGTAGTAACACAAGGTTAGTAAATATTGTTCATCCTGTATTAATTTGGCTTTATATCTTCCTTGAAACAAGTGTCCAGATTGTTTATTTTTTTTATTAATATATCTTGCATCAGATGAAGCAAATGATTGAACTATTTTCCATAATGGAACGGGATTTATTTCTATGACTAGATGAATATAGTTTGTCATCAAACAAAAAGATGAATTTTGCAATTATATTTTTCTGTTACTTTCTTCAATAAAGAATAAAAATATAAACGATCATTGTCGTCGCCAAATATTATTTGGCGATAGTTACCTCGAAGCATTACGTGGTACATCGCTTCAAAATAATGTGTGCGATGATGTTTTTTATGTGTCTGGATGTTTATTTCGAGGCATTGCTTGCCTTACACAAGTGCTTTTTGCTCTTAACGAACGATATTTTATTAACGAAAAGGGGTCTATTCAGACGGCTGATTCATTTGCAATTGGTCCGAGTGGATTCAGCGAGAAAGTGAGGGAAATAATGGGAAACACAGGAAAAAATGCTGATGAATTGTTTGCAAATATTAGAAAACTTGAATTATTGATAGAAGAAGTAAAAAAACTCACCGAGTCATGTGACGAAGGGTAATGATGATGAACGAATTTATTTATAACGCAAAAAATGTAAACATAAATTATGCAGAAAATGATAACGATGGCTTACCCTTATTATTACTGCATGGAGGTTCTTCACGATGGCAATATTTTTGAAATTTTGAAAGGAGAATTAATATGTCTATTAAACCCATCCCTGATGGGCATGGCGAGAGATCTATACCACGGACGACGAAAGAAAAATGTCATTTGAAATGGCGCAAGATTTTGGAATAAAAGTCCAGGAAATATATAATGAATATGGTTATACACTAATCCATGTACCCAGCGTATCACCCGTGGAACGCGCTCAATTTATTATTGAGTGATTAAACTAACAGAATGGTTGAAAATCCAAAAATGAAAAAATTGGTTGTTCTATCCGGATGCTCTGGAGGCGGGAAATCAACACTGCTGTCCGAATTAAGTTATCAAGGATACGCCGTTAGGGAAGAAGTATGTAGAGAAATTATCAAAGAATACGGTGATCTCGACCCATTGGCTCGCGGCGAACAGAAAAAATGAAGGCTGTTAAAGATGATGTTATTTTCTTTGATCGTAGTTTTTTGGAAGTTGTTAGTTATTTTCAATCCATAGGTATACATAAATATGATTACTTAATTAACGAGTTAAGATTTTATCATTCAATATTTTTAACGCCGCCTTGGAAAGAAATTTTTAGCCAAGATGACGAAAGAAAGCATTCATTTGAGGATGCAGTAAAAGAATATGATCAGATAATCAAATTTTATCCTAAATATGGGTATGACATGATCGAGCTTCCCAAAGTGAGCGTGAAAGAACGAGCTGAATATATTTTATCTATTTTAATTTAATCAGGTATTCCTTATTTAAATGAAGGTGATAAAAACTGGCTCATACAAAAACTTTCCAGCCTTAATCCAAAATATCCATGGCCATTCATCTGCATGTCAAGACAGTATACAACTTACGAATTTCAGCGTTTAAAAAATTATGTCTGTCTTCACATGAGCAGATGCGCGAATTGATGTGTTATTCTCCCAAATTATAAGCTGGACTTTGGCCATTTTTAGTGGAGGTAGTATAAAGAAAATGTGACTATTAGTCACTAAAAATGGTCAAAGTCCAGTGGAAGAGGAAACAATGAATATCGCACACAGAATAAATCTAATTTAAATTCGCTTTTTGTACTATTGACGCGAGCCTTACTATTGCCATTTTTTTTCTTTTTTAGTACAATTGAAATCAAATAACAATAATACTAAAACTTATATTTTAATCTACAAGTTGTCATGGCCAGTTTCTTTTAGGTAATTGTTTGGGGGCCAGAGAATCAAAAAAAGATAGTAGGAGCGAAAGAGTTCTGAAGAATCAGAGAGTGAAATGAAAACATCCAACCTTCAACCAGGCGAATCTGAATTTCAAAAGGGCGAAAAATATTTTTTCTTAAGTGATTGGCAAAAAGCGATTTCATTCTTTCAGGAAGCAGCTGATTTAAAATATCCGCCGGCTTATTTAAGATTAGGCATATGTCATCAAAAAGCTGAAAATAAAACGAAAGCGGAAGAAGCGTATAAAAAAGCAAGGGAAAATTTCAATTGGTTTCGAGAACAAATGGAAACCTTTCATTCTGAAAGCATGTATCGTTATTCTATCAGCTTATATCATTTAGGACTTTATTACCAATTTGCATATCCTAATAGGATAAGCCCTCTTGCCTACTACGAACATTCAGCAGGAATAGGATATACTAGAGCACTAATCAGTTTAGGTGATTGTTATAATTATGGTATCGGTGTAAAGAAAAACAAAGTGCAAGCAGTAGAATACTATGAACAAGCTGCCAAAACAGGTGATCCTTATGCTCAATTGATTTTAGGTAACTGCTGTCTCGAAGTCCAGGGAATTACCAGTAATCACAAAGAGGCAATATATTGGTGGGGTAAAGCCGGCAAACAAGGTCAAATGGAGGCTCAACGTAATTTAAATGGCTGCGATGTCAAGGATGATCAAAAATATGAAATAAAAACACTCGAAAAAACACCCGAAGGATTATTTCAAGAGGGTGAAAAATATTTTTTCTTAAGTAATTGGTCACAAGCTATTCCATACTTTTGGAAAGCAGCTAGATTACACCGCTATCCACCCGCTTACTTAAGATTGGGTATATGTTATGAAAGAGGATTGGGGGTCCCTGAAAATAAAGAACACGCGGAACGATGGTATGAAAAAGCACGAATAGAGATCAATTGGTTTCGAGATCAAACGACAAAAGATTCTAATCCTGTAGCCTTATATTATTTAGGACTTTATTACCAATTTTGTAATGTAAATCATGACAGTCCGATTCCCTATTACGACCATTCAGGAGGAGCAGGAGTTACCAAAGCACTCATCAGTCTAGGTGATTGTTATTATCATGGTTTCCATGTAAAGCAAAACAAAATAGATGCAGTAGAATATTATTATACACGAGCTGCCGAACAAAAGGATCCTTATGCCCAATTGATTTTAGGTCGCTGCTACTTCGAAGGTGAGGGAGTTACGAAGAATCACAAAGAGGCAATATATTGGTGGGGTGAAGCCGCCAAACAAGGTCAAGTGGATGCTCAACATCATTTAAATACGTATTCTATCAAGGATAAAAGCATTCAAGAAAAGGATCAAAAATATGAAATAAAAACAAATTATAAAGAGTTATCTCATGAGAATAAAACACCACTGCCCGGTCCACCCTTTCTCCAAACCGTTGAAAAGGAGGAAATAAAAATAATCCATCAAGAATTATTGCAAGAGAATAAAACACCATTATCCGAACAATTCCTTCTCGAAGCCATTGAAAAAGATGAAATTTCTATTAGTCAAGAGGTATTTGGCAGACAATCTTCTTCAATCGCTATTATTTGGAATGCAAAAAAATACCTGATTAATCTTCAAAAAAATCCTAATATTTATTCAGCTTCCGATGCGGAAGAACTTCGCAAAAGATTAATGGACCCTGAATTCCAGCATCCTCATGTTATCAAATTTTTCCCACTCGTGGACCGGGTAATGGGTATGGATATTATTCAAAAGTTGACAAAAAAAATGGAGATCGAGTCTAAGGACTTTACACCCAAATTGGCTTTACATGAGTGGCATAGATACTATGAAATGTTTGAGCAACAAGAATTATCTGAGAAAAAAGACTTTGTCAATGAAGCTAAAGCAAAAAAATATTATATGGAACTACCGGGTATTTGTGAATTCATAATAGGCAAAAATCTTACTGAAATCATTGAAAAGGATGAAAAAAATTTACTACCAGAAGAGTTAAAGATAAGTGCAGAGCATTTAGATCAATCCCTAGCACTTTTTCGACAAATTTTCGAATCTGTTTTACATATCCATTTATTGGGAGCTCATGGAAATCTCAACGGAAACAATATCATAGTGTCCGAAGGAAAATGCATTTTAATAGATATCGCTTGTGCGATTAAAGCAGATAAAAGGGGTATGGTCCATAATCTTGGTGAAAGGCACAGAGGCAGCGCTCCAGCTTATTTAGCGCCTGAAATAATTCTTTATAATTATTTCACCGAAGTAGTGGTTAATAAAGTAGATACCTGGAGTTTGGCAGTGATATTGGTGCAATTATTAGCGCGAATAAATACTGCGGAAATTAACATCTTTGATTTGTCCGAAAAAATTACGGACAAACCTTTTAGTTTTATGCGCGAGAAATTCGAGCGCTGGATTGATAAATCAAAATCTTCTCCTAATAAATTCGAGCGCTTGATTTATAAATCAAAATCTCCTGTGGACCTAAAGCTGCTCGATGCATTGCCTTCGTCAGATTTGGGAGAAAAAACAAGAAAATTATTAACGGGATCATTACAAGTAAATCCTGAGCATCGTTTTAGTGTTGTCGAAGTGATGTTGTATTTGGGTTACTCCTCAGAACATCTTGATCAATTGATCATTAAAAATTTGTTGTTAGCCATGCGCTGTAACAATTTGAGTATGGTCATAGAATTTTGGAAAATTTTACAAAATAAAAATAATGATGATCTTTTTAAGTCTTCTGGGGGACGATATTTTTTTGATATTCTTAATGCTCTTGACCATTGTACAGATGTAGAAATCATGGCATATACTATTTCTGCTCTTGTTCTTTCTGAAAAATTTTACGATTTATTAATTAAAAAAAATGTTAATGAAATTCTAGGTTACCTTTGGCAATTATCTTGTGCTATCTATTGTCTTCAATGCACGGCGCAGTATTCGGAAAATTATTCGAATATCGATCAATTTTTTAAAAAATTAGAAAAATCTGGAATTTTAGAATCAACTGTATTTTCTAAAAATTTAAGTCTTTTTTCATTGATTAGTCATTTTAAAGAAAAAGAGTGGTTAAAGTTCGAAAAACGAGGCTTGGGTTTTGCCATAACCGTCGATAATGATGAATATTTGTCTGATGAACTTCTTAAGAAACTTATTTTTCAGAAAAACATCATAGAATATCTGAAATCTTCAAGACAGTCGGAAAAATCTTTAAAGAGATTAATATCTCATGGAATTGCATTATTTTCAGGAGATAGAGCCAAATTTTTATGTTTCATTTTAGAGAAAGATCTAGAACAATTTCAATATTTACTTCCGCATATATCTTTTCTGTCTCCTGGAGAAGTTTATCAACCGAGTGATCAAAAGGAAACTCTCTTGCATCTTTCGATTAAAAAAATAAAACCTACTTTATTTATTTTCTTTATCTTATGCGGATGCAAAGATTTTCGAGAGCAGTACAGTAACGATAAAACCATCAATGTTTGTTTTAACAAAGTTTTAAACGATCAAAACAATAAAAATCAGATTATGGATAAATATTTTAGCGAAATTTTAAACAAACGTAAAACAAATAATAATTTGAAGGCAATGGGAAGACTTATCACCTTGCTTTGTTTTTCCACTGTAACTTCACCTAGTTTTTTTTCGAAAATATTCCTTAAAGGAAAAATTGACGAAAAAAATATAGATATACTTCCTAAAGACTATACCTTGTATGCGGAGGTTTTAAGGAAGTATCTAATAGATATTTTGCTCTATGAACTTTATTGTGGAAAAGATGAAAAGGAACGTTACGTTTTGACATCTGCTTCTAATAATAAAAATTTATATGAAATTAGTGAAATCTTATTTATTATATTGCACGCATTAATAAAACTAGAAGAACCCACTGACAGGTTGATGGATAGAGAAAAATGTCTTACCTGCTTAAAATTTATAGAATCTTTTTCCTCCCAGTTTATCAACAATCCCTTTATTGGGAAAATAAGCAGAATTTATCAAAAGCACGTCAATGATCTAAAGACTGATGGACTAACTAAGACTTTCACTTTATAGAGGCATTCTGATTATAGTAATCTGCACCAGGATCTTTGTATTCTTTACCTTCTTTATTTTCTTTTTAGTTCTGCTGCATCGGGTGAGGTGGTTTATACCCGCTCGGTAAAACGTAAAGATTTTTTCCGAATAGTCTGCCAATTGGACGTGAAAACAGTGGCGATGGAAGCCTGTGGCAGCGCTCACCATTGGCATGTGGACGCCTACATTTGAGAGGAATATGTCACAATATGAACAATTCCGGGGAAATGTTATGTCCAATAAACATTCACAATTTAGAGTTAGCGACCAGTCTATGCTCAGTTTTTAAATTTGAGTCAAATTTTATATTTATACCCGTTGATAATAAATGGTGAGGATCATATTTTTCCTTTAACCTACAAACCATATCCCATTTTTCACCATAATGACGACGCCAGTCCTCTGAATTAAATGGAATGGCGCCTACAGGATAGTGGCATCCCCCTCTTGCTTTTAACGCGGAATATGATTTTTCATTATGCCGTAATATTTCTTGATAAGGCAATTTCTCTTCTGCTTCCAGAGAAGTATTGTACAAAACTCCCAATAAATAAAATGTTCCCTTCGGTGTGATGAGTAAGGGTTGTTGGAAGTGGTCGCTATGCATGGGATAAATAATGATCGGGTCATTTTTTAAATGTGTTGTTGTATCTAGCACGTTTTTAAGATGACTTTCAACTTCAGGTTCAGGAATGAATACGTTGTACCAAGGATGTGGGACATTTAATTTTCCATTATCACGTAATAATTTTACGAAGTTAGTGACCATATTGATAAATTCCCAATATGGCATTGTTTGCATTTCACGTTGGGTGGATGATAATTTTATCAAGATTTCTCTAACACGTTCATTTTCGTGATTATCATAATAGGAGGCGGCTTCAATAACATATTCCCATGCTCTATTTTTTTTCCTAATAAACCCCTTGTGATGATCAAACACTTTGGAAGTGTATAATACTTTTTGATCCTGCAAAAATTGCGTAGCATTATTATAAGAAATATAATATACATTGACATATTTTTTCGCTGGGATTAAAGTTAAAACGACCTTTTCGATTAGACAAAACAGACCAAGACCACCTAGCGCAGCATCAAATAATTCGCGATTTTCTGTTTTTGAACAGTGATGACGCTTTCCATCTATGGTAACCACATCCAGGCTTAACACATGATCAGCACAACTCCCCTTAAGATAGCTTGGACCGCCGATCCCGCCGAAACTGAGTGTTCCGGCTACAGTTAAGCCAAAAAGGTTGTCAATTGTAATAGGAACGGTTTTATTCTGCTTCGTTAGGGAAAATTCAATGGCCTCTAACCATGTTTTAGACGCCGGTACACTGATAGATGAATATTCATTTGAATTAAATTCCAAGGAGGTGTCCATATTTTTTAAATCAATAATAATGCCGTCGTCATCTGCCACCTGAGCTTGTCCATATGCTGAATATCCGTTTCCTCTAAGAGTGATTTTTCTCTTATTATAATGATAATTTATCTTTAAAAAATGTTGCAAAATTTCTGTAGTGGGTGGTAAAAAAACTGCCCAAGGTTTTTTCGATACCATACCTCCAAAATCTCTTGAATAATCAGAGATATCTTCAAATTTTAAATATTTTTGAACCTCTGGTGGGTATTTAAAATTCTTATTAGACTGAGATTTTTCAAAAAGCATAAATTCCCTGTTATTTAAATGCGATATCCATTGCGACTATCCTAGATGAATTCTAAAAGAATGCAAGTGCTGACTGTTCTCTGTCTTGCCCTATCCCCAAATAATTAATCCTGATTTTTTGAATAGAGCCAAAGCCAAGCATGCAACGAGGTACTTGGAGATGGCATCAAAGAAAGCGGAGCATAAGCTCAAGGTATTAAAATTTTGGGAAATTTATGGATTAGAGGCGACGCAAGCGGCTTTTGGCGTGAGCCGCCGAACATTGTACTTATCTCTCCAAGCCTCATAACCATTTTCTACCCTTAAAACTCAGGGCATAAACAGCACCCTTTTTCCTGCATGACTTGTCTTTCTGGGCCTTTATTTTGTTTTTTGAAAAACAATCTCATCGAAATCCCTTTGCTATCATCGAGTTGCGTCAAATCTTTTTTAGGAAAATTATGAATGTCTTTGCCAGCGCCAATTAAACAACCGAAAAGGCTGGCAGCTAAAGTACACGGACAGCAGGCTATGCAACACGGAAGCCAACAGAAAACCCAAGCGACGTGAGTCTTCTCATTGCCTTCCGTAGGAATATCACAGTCCCAGAGATCACAGGGATCAAACGTCAGCGCCCATGGCTTGATTAAATAGTTTGTAGTATAGCAATTTTGCTGGTTGTCCTGATGTTCGCTGCTTGCAAGGGTCTCATTGATTTGATCATTTTGATCAGTTAATAAAGGTGTTTTCATAATACTCCAATTTGATGGTTTACCTGAAATGAATTATACTATTTAATAAAAAACATGATAATATTCCAATTTTATAAAAATTTATTATGGATTTTATAATAATCTATGTCGCTGGATTTCTTATCTTGTATCAAAGGTTTTGTGGCAGTCGCTGAACATAACGGCTTTAGCCAGGCTGCACGATATTTGCAGGTATCTACGCCTATGCTGACCAATCAGCTTAAACGCCTGGAAGAGTCTTTGGGTAAAAAGCTCTTCCATCGCACAACTCGGCATATTGCCCTCACCGAAGCGGGCAAAATTTATTTACTTCGTGCTAAAAAAATCCTGACGGAAATTCAAGAGGCTAGAAATGAAATTTGTAAATATTCGTTAAACCTCTCTTCCTCTTGAAAAAAACTCAATAATTGAATAAGTTTACAACTCACAAAGCAGTGAAGTGAGTTGTAATATATGGAAATTGCAAACGAATTGCCCGCTCTACCATCGGAACTTACCGTGCCCTATTTCCTGCACGCCCGACTTGCGAATTTATATTCTGATCTCCAATTACGTCATAAAGAGCAAACATTAGAGATGATTGACTATAAGCACAAGGCTAATTACTGGGAAGCACAATTTCAGCAAGTTAAGAAGCGAGAAGTGGAATTGAATGATGAGCTTGAAGAATTAAAAGCAAAATTACGCAAAAGGGAACAGCAATTATTTGGCAGAAGATCAGAAAAAAATACCACGACACCCGAAAATAATCCTAATACCAGCCAAACAGAAAAATCTAAAAAGAAGCGTGGACAACAACCGGGTAGTCCAGGCCATGGGAGACGTGATTACGATCAGTTACCGACGACAGTTGAAGCAGTGCGTCTATCTGAAAAAGAAGCGCGCTGCTGTTGTTGTGGTTTATCCTACCAGGAATTACATGATGACGAGACATCTGAAATATTAGAAGTCATCCATGTTCAGCCCCATCGTCGTATCATCAATCGAAAACGATACAAACGCCAATGTCGTTGTAAACAAAATCCTGATCCCCAGATTTTATTAGCGCCCAGTGCGGATCGATTAATCCCCAAGAGCAAATTGGGTCTATCGGTTTGGGCGTTGCTGTTGATCAATAAATATGAATATCAGCATCCACTCTATCGGACCCTGGAACAGCTATCGAACCATGGGTTATCGCTGGCGATGGGAACGGTAACCGATGGTATGAAAAGAATATTACCGCTGTTAATGCCGGTGTATGATGCCATAACGGAGCATAATGTGGCAGCGCATCATTGGCATGCCGATGAAACGGGTTGGAAAGTATTTGAAACCAAAGAAGGCAAAACCAATCACCGATGGTTTTTATGGATTTTTAAAAACGCAGAAAGTGTTGTCTTTAAAATCAGTGACAGTCGTTCCTCGTCAGTATTGATTGAACACTTTGGGGAATCCCATGAAGGGGGGATATTGAATGTAGATCGGTATGCGGCATATAAAGTGATTGCGAAATCAGGATTATTTATTTTGGCTTTCTGCTGGGCGCATGTCAGACGGGATTTTTTAAATCACGCCAAAGGCTATCCAGAGCAGGAAGCCTGGGGATTGTTGTGGGTTGAAAGAATTGCTCATCTTTATCACATCAATCATCAACGGATAGAACACGAGCCCAATTCCAAACTATTTTTAGAGCACGATAAGCAATTACGGGCTGCCGTAAAAGAAATGGAAAAAATCTGTGGTGAAGAAATGAAGGACATGATGAAGCCCCCCTCTGCGCGCAAAGTGTTAGAGAGTTTACATGCGCACTGGTTTGGGTTAACTGTTTTTGTTGATCACCCCGAAATTCCGATGGATAACAACCCGGCAGAGCGCGGGTTGCGTAGCAGTGTTATCGGCAGAAAGAATTATTATGGATCAGGCGCGGTTTGGTCGGCACAATTGGCTGCCTGTCTGTTTACCCTATTTGAAACATTAAAACTGTGGAAGATTAATCCACATACCTGGTTGCTGACCTATTTTTATGACTGTGCAATACAGGGAGGAAAGACGCCTGCTGATATCCGCGGGTATTTGCCATGGAACATGTCAAAGAAAGTCACAGCGGCTTTCTCATCCCCACCCGAACACCAACAACCTATTGAATCGGGTTGAGCGAGAGGTTTAACGAATATTTACTGAAATTTGTCATTTAGAAGAAAAGCCACACGGTCTTCTGACTATCGGCGTGCCGAATTGTATTTTGAACAATCACTTGTTTATTAAGCACATTAAAAAGTTTCTTGACCGATATCCCAAGATACAATTAAAAATTATTGAAGAAACTTCCCCTTTAGCCTTGCTCAATGGTGAAGTGGATTTCATTATCAGTGAAGTAGATGTTAAAGAGAAACAACTGGTCAAAGAACATTTATTTACTGTTCATCGTAGTATTTATGTCGCGCCTAAATATATTAAAAAATATGGTATTCCTAAAACAATGATGGATTTAAAGAAGCATAATTGCTTAATCGCCACACAGGCGTCACCCAAGAATGAATGGATATTGGGAAATAATAAAAAAATTACCGTTAGTGGCAATTATTCAGCCACTTCCGGCATTAACGTTCTTTACGCGGGATTAGAGGGTCTTGGATTAATATGGTCAGCGGATATTACCGTTAAGGACAAAGTCATCGCTGGTAAGTTAGTAGAGGTAAAACTAAAAGATAAGTCCACCGCTATAAAAATTTATCTTTATCATCGTCCTGCCTATCGAGGGAGCAATATCCAACTTATGGCTGGTCATTTACAACAAATGACTTTATCTAGTCTATTCTCGGAGCATCATGAATAAATCACTATTATCATTGACTGCTACCGACATTAAAAATGCCAGCATGATCACCTTGTCCACGGCGATCGCTATTTTTTTAGCGAAATGGCTGTCGATGTCTCAACTCATTTGGGTGATGGTGATTGTGGCGTTATTGCCGTTTAGCAAAATTGGGCGCACGGCAAAAATGCGTCATTTAAGCTTAATAGCTGCGGGAATTGCGAGCGCGGTGGCTGTTGGTGTCACAGTTTTGTTAAATTCAATCGACTGGCTGGTGATGACTTGGCTGTTAATTGCTTCCTTCTTGTTGTATTGCTTGCCACGCTATATTTCGGGTAGCAGCGCACCTGGTTTATTTATACTGGTTTTCATGGTAATTGCGCATAGTTTGCCTGGGAGCAATCCAACTGCTGTATTGCCTTGTGTTGAGGCAATTCTTTTAGGAACGGCGATTGTCACTGGTATGAATGTCTTATTTGATCGTGATAAGACCACCTTGCCGTCAATACCTTTGGATCAATCTTTTTATTTGATACAGCGCGCCTTGCGTATTGCAATTATGATTGCAGTGGCTTTTTTGATTTCTCAATTTTTCCAAATTCAAAATGCTTCTTGGGTAGCCTTAACAGTAATTGTCATTGATCAGAATACTTTGGGAGCCAGTGCTAAAAAAGCGTTCCAACGTTTATTAGGCACTGCGCTTGGCGTCATTGCAGGGATCTTGCTGGCGCATTTTCTCTTTGCGCCTTATCCAATCACTCGTTGGTCAGCTTTGTTGATTGTGTTTCTTGCATTTTTGTTTGTTCGAGCGAATTATGCCCTCTGTATGTTTTTCATCACGGTTTTGTTGGCAAACCTATTTTATCTATTGTCTGGAATGAATGATATTGGCAATTATATGGTAAGTCGCCTGGTAGATATTTTTGTCGGTATTCTCATTGGTATTGCCGGTCAAATGCTTTTATTTCCGAAGAGTCTATTAGTTTGTGTTCGTGAAGCTTATATATATTTTTGGAATGATGTTGAAGCTTCGATATCAGTGATCTCAACAGGTCAACGTCATCAAGCTTTAACAAAACTGGAACAGGATTTAAAAAATATCGAACAAAATTTAAAAGATTTTCGCTATGAACCGATTAGTTTATTATTTAAACGTTATCATTTAAATATCTCACTGATCCGTTTAATTAAAAATTTTTTAACTTCATTGAGAAGTGTTTCAATATTACCGCAGAAAGTTTCAGATTATTCCAGCCAAGCCATTCAAGTCTTAGTTTCATATTATAAAAATCCAGCACTCAATTCAGTCACCTCATTAGAACATGCTTTACTCGAATTAGCTAAACTGGAAGAGGAGTTCTCTACTGAAGCAGAGATTAAATTTTTCCTGGTTAATTTACAAAAACTGATTGGACACTTTCGACTGATTATCCAAACGCCTCGTTGGCGATTAAAATTTTAAAATTGATAGGGAGGATGCTACACTGCGCTTATGAAAAAAATCGCGAGAATAAAACCAGCCTAGCATAGGCCTGGGCTGGAATCATACATACTTAAAATTTGCTCGCCGCTGGCTTTTGCCACACTCCAAGAAGTAAGTGCTGACAGTAAATTAATTTGCGTAGAAGTTAATTCAGTATCGAAAGTATTATAATGAGGGAAGTTATAGTAATGAGTCGGATCATTATTAAAAATTTGGCTCTGGATATTAGGCGATAGTTGTTCATACCAATCATTAATAAAATTAGTATATTGCCATAGTATTTTTATTTTTTTACCTCCTTTCACCCCCAACCAAGTATTGTCAACCGTAGTGAGGCTTTGTAAAAAATTTGCAGCATATTGATTGGAACCAGGATTGTCTTTGTTACTGCTGACTTGCCACAAACCTCGTAATAATTCTTGAAATGCTTCGCTGGGAAATATTTGGTTATTTTTAGGTAATAGATGAACAGGATACTGATCACCACTATACAGTTTATAACCATGATTCTTATCATAAGGTTGGTAACCAAACAATGGCGGGACTTGCGAGTCTACCATAATACGAGTATCTGGAACTTCTTGTCCAGATGCATCAATAATTCCATGTTCTGCGGCAGCAAGTGGTGTAGATGAGTTAATAAAGGAAATAATATTATCAATGTCTTGGTAAGTTAATAAAGCAGCGATACCTGTATTTTCTAGATTACCTCCATCAGCAAAAGCGGTGGGTAATATATTATTTTTAGGCGCTGAGTTAACTGGCCAATACTGATATTGAGGAACTATGGCAGCTAATTTTGCGAAAGCGTGATTGAAGATAGCGGGATCAATATTCTTTTTTAATAATTGTTCGTTACCAATTTCAGCTTCTGTATGCTTTAAATCTTGTAATTTCTCTAGTAATCCTCGCAATACTATACCATGCCCTACAGGTATGTTATCTAAAATATGTTGCCAACGGTCTGTTGTTAACTGATCTTTTATTTCTGCAAAAAATTGTTTAGGATTAGCACGCCAAACAACACTCCTCCTTTCCAAATATTCAGCAAAAAAACTACTACTGACACCTGTAGCATCCATCAAAGAAAATTGACGCGATTGATTGATAGTCGCTTTTTCCGAGTCAATTTCCACAGGATTAGAGCTAAATGCAAAAGAACTTACGCCACCTCCGCCAACCAGTTGATGATTAGCATCCAATGCTTTGCCGGGCGTGCTAATAATACCTGTAAAAAAGGAAGTGCTTTGTACTGGAACTAAAGATAGGCGCACCTGCCCTGGTACGGAAACAAACATAGAAGCATTGCAAATATAGTAAGGCCGTCGTATTCGTTTTTCGCCTGTGGCAATTAAATTCACCACTTCTTTTCTTAGAGGAGGATTTGATTTTAGGATATTATTAGCTAAATAATTTTTATCATAAGAAAAAAAACTATCAGGTATTCCTTTTTCTTGAGAATAAAGCTGATAAGGTTTTAATATATGAATACCAATGAGTGTTTGCCAAACTAAATCAGCCGGTAAACCAGTGGTAACAAGTAACACTGCTTGAGCCGCCAAGGCTCCAGTTGAAAACTCTTTAGTACAACGGGCGCCAATATTCTTTTCATCTAACTGTTGTAAATTATCGACTGTGTAAAGCGATGGGTCTTGATAAACACCCAGAAACTCATCATCACTACACACATCTAAATACATAAATGGAACCGTTAGCCATGATCCACCGGAGACAGCAGAAATTGCTTTGGTCTGCCCAAGCAAATTGCCTTTTGCATTGCTCAAGGCTTGTAATCCACGCAATTGCCCCATACCTGCCACCATGGAGCGTGAAGAACCACCTGAAATCGCAACCCCCACATTACCTGGTGTACTGTCGGCAGGAAAATCAATAAATTGGCTGACTTTAAGAGGAGAGAGTCCAGAAGTTTTTAAAATATCGGCATTTAATACCGGGGACTCCTGTGATGGCGAATCTATTGGTTGCTTTACTTTAGGTGTAATCGTTTCCATAATGACCTCCTGCTTTGATTAGGTTCTGTCTTGAAAGTCCAAAATTTGAACCAGGCACGTTTGCCATAGAGATACTAGGTGCTTCCATAGCTGAAAAAGTTTTCAGATGAAACATCTTGGCGCAGACTTAACGTTGGGTGTTCTTCCATAAGACCGTTCCAAATTTTGTTGCACCAGAAGAGGATTTCATCCTTAAACGTTTGTTTGGATGCCGCCTGACTATCCTCTTCCACCATGTTATTCACAGTTTCATCAGGTATTGCTAAATTATAAACCTGTCTGTTCAGATTGCCAATTGCTTTACTCCACTTTATTTTAAAATCCAATAGCTTTAAAAACTTACCGAATATCCCTTTGTTACAATTTTCAAGATCGAAAAAAATTCGCGATGATGTGTTATTTTCTCTTATTATCGTCACCTTATATTCCTTAAGTTTTTCCGAGAAAAATTTCTCATGAACATTAGAAAATGTTATGCCAACTCCAGCTTCACTAAATTCCGCTTGTAAATTCAGGGAGTCTTTGTGTTTCATCTCCGGAGGCATAGTCACCTGAAGAGAACTTACAAAACTTGATAAGTTTAAAGCAATTGAGGGAATGGAAGAAGAAGAATTCGAAGAAGAGGAGCTCGAAGATGAGGAACTGGAAGAATTGAAACCCATATTCACCTTCGTTTCGTTTTCATACACATGCTTCGACAACATTCTTATGTTTTCAGGTGGTATTTTCTTTTTAGCAAGTTCTGTTTTAGTAATTCTTTGTACTTCTTTCACTATTCCTTTGGAAATTCTATAATATGTATTACTAACTTGATCTATATTATTATTTATGAAAAATTTTGCATTTCTGGTAATGTAGATGCGGCTCTTTTGGTTTTTATAAATAGTAAAAAGCCCGTTGCAAAACTGCAATCTACCCAATCTTTTATCCTCTTCACTTATAACATCTACTTTCCACCCCATTGTCTCAACAAAATTTTTTACTATTTCATCCTTTTTTGATGGATTATCATCATCATCAATCGAGAAATATAGCTCTTTGTGAGCTTCGCAAAGAGTAAAGTAAAACGAGTTCTTATTAGTAGTATACACAGCAGGCTGTTCCAGTTTTTCATTTTCCTTCACGATTTCTTTATGTTTTAGCGCCATTCTGGCAGAATATGATAAGTTCCAAGAGCCTATCTTCTTCCGTTTTTCCTCACGTTCATTTTCATTTGGGAAAACAAAACATATCTGGTGATTCTTAGTAACATAAGTAATTAGATCCGATACTTCTGATTCTTTCGATTCCTTCAGTTCCTTCGGTTCCTTTGATTCTTTTAGCTGAAGCTTATAATCTGGATACATACTAGACATTAGCTGTTTCAAGGCATCTACCAATGTAAGCCTCTCTTTATCATTTCCTATAATAAAGTCATTTTTGTTAACCTCAAGTATGTTGGTAAACTTTTTTAAATTCTCAAACATTTTTTCGAAAAAATCTATTGCGCCACCCTCGCCACTAGATCCCAAACCTTTATACACAACATTATCAATCCGGTTTTGGAAAGAAGTTGCTGTAAAACAAAAATCCTTAGGATCTTGCATCAAAGTATAAAAAGCACGACACAGTTCAGCTAGCATCAGGATATGGACATCTTGAATATACGGCGTAGGTGGGTCTTCTAACATAAACTCACTATTTACAATCATTGCAGTCAGTTTATAAGCTTCTTGTTGACCCATTTCGTCCGGTGAGAATCGCATCCTTTTCATTTTTTTTCTCCCATTTTAAAATATAAAAATAAATGTACATTACAATTATAATGCTAACAAAAAAAAACAAATTAAACAACAGCAGCACATGTAATCATCATCATTAAATTATTCCATTCACTTATCTTTGTAGTCATATCATTAATTCAGCTAAATTTGCGGCGTCAGTTGTGATTATACTATTCCCATTGCGCGAATTGCTAAAAATTTGATCGTGGAAGTGAATTCTAATATGCTTCGAGTATTTGGCGGCATTGTTTAACTTGTTGACTGGAGTGGTAGAATTGATTCGATTAGTTTAAGTGGAAACTCAATACATGATACGCAGTGACAGTATCTTCAAAGGATGAGTTTATTTTCTTAAACTGTAACATTCTGTCAAAAAATTTGTAGTTGAATATCAATGGAGAACCCCAAGATGAATAAAGAAAAAAAAATTCAGTTACACAAAAATGAGGAAAATTCATTATCGCTGAATGTCCAAATCACCAATAATAATAAATTAAAACGTAAAAATAGCAACACTGATGAAACCGATATAAAAGGTCAAAGCATAAAATGGCCACGTTTAAGTCTCCTGTCCTCATCCTTTGATGCGGAAATGGCTGAAAACAAAAACAGGGTTGTCGATGAAAAATCAGGTGAAATGTATGACGTACTGTGCGAATATTTAAATATTTTAATGCCTCAATTACACTGGCAAACGAATAAAGAAAAGGAATTCACCCGGTATGAAGTTGTCAATCTTACCCGCAAGCAGGTCGAAATAGTGGCGAAACAACTGGCTCATCTCTTGAAGCAGGCTGTCATCTCCATCGGGCGCATTCATGAGCACAATTACCGGCTTTTAATCTCCGGAATTAGTGTAAAATATCTGCAGAAAATGTCTGTTCCTTTACATCAAAATCGCATTTGGTTACCGGACAATAAATCAGAAGATTGGCAGAAAGTAACGCGCCGTGGCGGCATGTTCGAATATCCTTGCTTAACCGCTTATTGCCATGCATTACTAAATACAGGAGTGAATGCTTCTTCAATAAGTAGAGATATTCAGAGTGAATGGAATTTACTGGATTTAATATGCAATCAACAGATTTCAAATGCAGAGGAAACGCAATCTTCTATACAGCAACTCGCGCGTATTATCCTAAGCGATTTTAAGGACATGCATGATTCCAAAGATTTGTTTCATCCATATTATGAATTGAATCAACCTATAGAGTACCGGGAATACCGGGAATATATGTTGTTGCAGTACGCCCGAAAGGGTAATTATTGGTTATTTAGATATTATCTCCTCATAACCGATTTTATGAAGTCATCGAACCGGAAAGATATAAAATACCTCCTTGGCGATGCAGTAACCGGCGGTAATATTGAAATTGTCCGGGATCTGATAGCCTTTGGAGTCAATTGGAATGATACCTGGCATTTTTCAGACGATTATAAGGGCACTCTATATAAGGCTGGACCATTGCTTACAGCTTCTCTTCTAAAGGAGGAAAATGAAAATTTTACCATCTTCAAACTTTTGGTTGCCTCGGGTGCGGATTTAGATATTTTAGGAGAAGAAGAAGGTGAGGATAATGATGAAGATGTTCATGTTCATGTATTGTTGAATGTCCTCCATCATTACGATACTCTTAGATTCCTGATCGCTTCTTCACCCTGTTTATCTTTCTCTTTTACAGAATATCAAGGATCGCAGAATTATTGGCGCTCACCATTGGAAAAATGTTTATGTAACCAGGATTATAAAGCAGCAGAACTTTTAATTAGCCATGGGGCTATGTTAAATCTATTCAATCCCGGCTTTAACTGGCTGAAGTTTGCCATCGAAGGAAATTCACTGCAGTTAATGCAGTGTATGGTAAAGAATTTGCCCATTATCGTGCTTCAGAAGGATGATGAGGGAAATACGCCCTTACATACAGCCGCTAAACAGGGTTATTCTCCCAAAGTAAGATTCTTAATAGAGCAAGCCCCGCAATGTTTATTTTGGAATAATGTCCAAGGGGAAATACCTCTGGATTATCTTGTCGATCATCTGGCAAATATGCTTGCCGACTTAAAATCAAATGCCTACCCCATTTTCCAGAAAATCGCCGATCTTCAATATTTAAGTTATAAAAAAGAGAGTAATAGAATTCAAAAAATATTAGAATTAACTCCTAGACAGATCCACACTACCGTAAAAAAACAAAACCCGCGGGTTATAACCTGGGATTTTTTAGCCGTTCCCTACCAAAAATATGCCGACTATATGAGGTCGCAAAACAAAAATCCTGAAGCAATCTTTTCTGATATAATATTGAGTGGTGAGATGGAATCCAGATATGATATCATGCTTGAATATTTACGGACTTTAATGCCTGGACTCCCATGGGAGCGAACAAAACTTGCTTCTACTTATAAAATAAGAAACTTAAGTCAAAAAGAAAGTGCGCGGTTGGCGGATCATTTAAAAATTGCTTTCCTGGGCTATCTTCGTGGCTCTTGCATAATAGTTCAAAAGCAATCCGAAAGAGGCGGCTTTTATCAAGTCAAGGTAAGAGATCTGACCACAGCCTTATTGCAAATCGCTGCGCGTCAGCTGCTGCAAAATCCTGTCTTTCTGTCAAAAGATTATGACTTTATGGAAGCTTTTTTATTAAAAGACATTTCTTTAAGCATAGTGTTTCGGTATTTGGATATGTTTGATTACCCGAACGAAGAAGCATTTAAAGGCGTGTTATTAGGTTGCGGCGTCGCTGTTAATCAGTTGCAGGATTATATTGAAACACAATGGCAGGGATTAGAAGAGCCTTTACCGGAAAAAACAGAAAATTCAGCCAGAAAAACGTTGGCAAACAATTTGCGAATAATTGAAATACAGGCAGAAAAAGAAAGCGCCTGTTATCATGCGATCAAAAATGGCGATTTTTGGTTATATAAAGCCTGTATCCGAAAATATCTGAAGATCGATGAAGTTAATAACCGGGAATTACCATTAACCTACGCTATTGTTTTATTTGGCAGTCTGGACATTCTGAAGGACGCCATTGTATCCGGGGCTGATGTCAACGGTTTTCGTCAGTTGGAAGATCGAAATGACGAAGATAAAAATATTTTTTATCCCCCAGTGACAGTGTTGGGTTTTGATAGAAGCGATGACATAAATCCTTTATTTAAGGCGGTAGAAACCAAAAATGATGCTGCATTTAAATTGTTGATTACCACAGGAGCTCATGTAAACACCTGTGGTGTACGAGATCTTCGTATCATAACTTTGTTGCAATTAATTGTTGACGAGGGGAATATAGATTGGGTGAAGTTTGTAGTGGAATCCGGAGCTGCTTTAGAGTTACAAAATGATAGATTTAAATCAGCGTTGGCCATCTCAGTCAATGGCAGCTATCATCACATCGCCCAATACCTGGTGAGTCGAGGTGCGGACATTCACAAAACTACCCATGGAGGTTGCACTTTGTTGCATGTATTGCTGAGAGCAAAATTACCTTCCGTGAGTTTATTTATTTATTTACTGGATGTTTTAAAACTCAGTTTAACAGAAAAGGATAATGACTCAAAAACACCTCTCGATCTTTTATTGGAGCCTGATGAAAAAGGCCAAAACCTGTTACATCGTTGGGCAGGTCAAGTCGCAGAAAACGATTTATTTGCGTATGTGTTCATTCGTCTGGCTTATAGCCTTTCCTATACGCAAATATGTATTCCTGATAAAAAGGGCGATTCTGTTTTAAGTATTTTTCATAAGATAAAACCTGAATTTAACTCCTATTTTACAACCTATGTGCTGCTGCCGATGATTGTTGCCAATTTACAAACCAGAGAATCCAATCAACCATTAATGCCACAAGTGTCTGAACTCAGCCAGTCATCCTTTTTTCAACCAATGGGACCGTCGTCGAATCGAGCATTGGCTCCGCCGGGCGGAGAATATAAACCAGGAAGCAATTCTTGCTGTACTCAGTGAGAATTCAGCTCCTGGTTAGTGGGTTTCCAGGGAAATATTCACGATGGATGGGATAAGTTGACCTCTTTACACCAGCTCATTTAACTTATATATTTTCTTTCCCTCGAACTAAAAGAACCGGGATTGTAGAGATACGCACGCTTTCTTCAGCCACGCTACCCAGAAGCATCCGATTAAATCCACGTCGGCCATGAGTCCCTATGATCAGTATGCTGGCTTTATTAGTATTTCGCGACAGACAGGCTAGATCAGTTTCTTGAGTATGACATTCTCAGCAAGTCAATGCCATGATCAGATCAAGTATACATTTTATCCAAGTTTAATAATTCGCGACGTACACGCGAGAATTGCTTAAACGCCGAAATTCAAAATTTCCACGGCTTGAGGACTGTAGGAGAGGTATATTTCGCTCTCTCTTTTGCCTTAGAAGATACGGTAAATGCTCTATAGTTTGGCTCAGATGCTTCCGGTTTCTTATTAGCTTTTGTTCTGCCTATCCCTTTTTCCATCTTTTTCTGAACTGGTTTTGTGGTTTGTAATATGGTAAACAATTGTTTAAGCAAGAAGCGATCTGGCAGCGTTTGGAAATTGATTTACCTCGCAGCAGCTTGTGCGCCTGGATACTCAAGACAGCTGAACTCTGTGAGTTGCTTGCAGCGGTTAATACTTGACAGTGGTTACATTCAAGCGGGGCGACCTGTTTTTAGTGCGGCGGCTTCCAATATTTCTACACGATCTTTATGTCCAGAGTGAGGAATTGCTCGGCCATGTTTTTTTATCCTAAAAAATGTTATTATCATATAAATAATTTTAACGAAGACAGGAAAAAGACAAATGAAGTCTCGCTATAAAAAAATATTGGAAGCGCTATTGAAGCAAGACCTGATAACTGTACGGGAATTGCTCGAAGCGTCTAAAGATGGTGAAAATACTGAGAAAAAATCAATTAATTCGCCTGTTAACGGAAAAAACTTTGATGAAGAGTTTTTTAGATTATGGCTCGTAAACACTCCTTTTAATTTAAATTCAACTAAGGCGCCATGGGATGCTGATACTTTTATCCTAGAATGCTGTCAGATTATTGACACTTTATTTTTATTTTATAAATATGGAAATAAATTCTTGCATGAAGAATTCGAGTCTTACACTAAAAATAAATTCTTGGAAGTATATGAATTACAGTTAAAGTATTACACTAAAAATAAAATCTTGCACAAATCTTACATTAAAAATGAATTATATTACGATCGCAATTTATTTCGCAGCCTAATGATCATTATCGCCTGTAAGACTGCAGAAGTGTTCCCGAGTACTGTTAAGAGAAAACCATATGGGAGCATTGCCTACGAAAATAAATGCGACCATAAGTTCGATTATAATAAGAGATTTATTTCACTCCTAAAAACATTAAATTTTGTTGATAAAGAAAAAGAAATTGCTTTAACGATTTATGAAAGGAATATAGATATCCTAATGTATAACCGAGGCAAAGGACTAGACAACCTAAAATGGTTTCCTAAAGTATTTCTAAGAGAAAATGTAAACGTTGATCTTTACTTAGAAAAATTTGACTCTTTCTATCGCTATATTTCTTTTGAACAAGGATTAGAATTAGAAAAACAGAATTTATTAGGCACTCACCGCTTTCATTACGGTGAAAAAAGGCCGCTAAAATTAATACCGAAATTAATTGAAGGATTTACTATTGAGATTACATCATCTCTTTCATTTTTTCCACGCGATATTGTGCGGGAGATAATGGACTATCTGACGCCTTCTTTTTTTGAAAAAATTTCTGCTGGAATAGAACGTCTTGCTAAAATTTCTGGTCATCAAAAATTATACAATTTTCCAACTACCCAGCAAGCTTCCAACAGTGAAGCTTGTGGGGTTTATAGTTTGTATAATGCTTGTCGGTTTATCGCAGAAGACCCACTCTCGCCTGCCTGGTCGGAGGGAAAAAAATTTGAAAGCAAAGTTAGATCCAACTTTGATATATTTGAAAGATGGGCCAAAGGTATATTGTGGTCAGAGGAAAACATAACTGTGCCGAAAGACTTAACTCCGGATAAGTTAGAATATGTCTTTGAATATATATTAAAAGAAAAGGACAAATACATAGAGCGCGCTTTTCCTTTATTGAATGAAAATTTGCTGTCCATGCAGAAGAGCATCCATCTTTCTCCTTATACTATTATCAATGCAGACCTTAACGGTGATCAAAAAATTTCTTTTGGCGGTAATATTCCTCACCTTAAGTTACAGATGGGAATTAATATTTTGCAATTTTTCGAACTGGCAAACAAAAAGGAAAAAGTTTTTCATTGCCTATTTATAGGTGTCGGTCAACATTGGTGGGTTCAGTTTTTAGTACTGTCATTATCTCAGTCTTTACGTTTTATTCGCCTAGATTCAGCTTCCCAAGTTTATGTTCCCTATCGAGAAGAAGTCAATTTGAACCTAGAAAACATTTTGGAAAGTCCGGAAAAATATTTGGAAAACGTTGCAGCAGAGACAATGCCGGAAATTAAGGACCAATTAATCATTTTATCGAACAACTTAACTTCCAAGGGCGTATTAAAAGATCATGAGGAAACCCTTGCTTATAAGTATTGCTGCTTATTTATTCAGTTTTTTTCCTTGCACAAGAATTTCGTTAGTCAGTATTCACCGGTACTTGATCGTGCCAGCCGGCTTGCATTTAAATGCGTAGAAAGTGACCTTAAGCGATTTGAACCATTACATAAGGAGCTGCATAATTTGTGTAGCGGCTTTCAATATATCGGATTATTTTCGAGAACATCCGCGTCTACTGTGACAACAACGCAGTCGCTATCTCTCAGTTAAACGTGATTTGACGGCGGTGTGCAAATATACTTAAGAGTATGCGATCCACTAGAGGCGCCGTAAGGCTGAGAGGGCGCAAGCCCGACCCTAAATGGATTGCAAAAAGCCAAACAAAAACCAGATCAGTCTATTAAAAGCCTAATGCGTATAAATTCCTACACTCATCTTATGGCCTGTGTCAAGAGGGTTTTTCGTGCGTAGGCCCTGTGCAGTATGGTATTATATACTACTAAGTACAAGGGTGGTTCTAAAGTTTGTAGCGAAACGATTAAGTATTAGGAGTGAGACATGAAAAATATTTGGAAAATTTTAAGGATTATTTTTTTAGCGATGGAATTAACGGCTTGTAATCCTTCTCGTCCCTCGCCCATATGTTCTGTTTTGCTGGGGTGTGATTACCCACCTCCGCCACCAAAAAATTTCCAGAAGACAACGATTTGTCAAAAGAATAAACATGGGAAAATGGTTTGTACCGAAATTATTAATTAATTCTTTTTTTGGCTTGGCGGTCCGTGGACAAAGCGTGGATAAATCCTTGAAGCTTGGGGACAACTCCGAGTGATGCCTTTCGACTTCGTAGGAATTATTGTGCCGTTGACAAATGCCTTCTAATGAGTGTCAGAATTAAATTGAAACAGTACTAGTAACAGGATTTTGAAGATAAGGGTTTGTTTTACTCAATGGCATTTTTTCCATATTCATATTATATCAGATTTCTATTAATTAAGGCGTTCTGTCACATTGATTTTGTTCATTAACTTTGTATTCAAAACATTTTAGTGGCGACAATGCGTTTACTTTTACGAGTCAAAATGCCAAGACTAATCAATTTAATAAAGGAAGGGGGGGCAGGGCCTGACCCCTTTAATATTTAAGCTATAAATTCGATTTTTTTTCCAGAAAACTTTTCTACTTCTGTCTGCCAATACCGCATTTCATTCTTCTCTTTCTTGTCTTTCATTAGGCCAATGCTCTGGTAACAGGAAGTTAAGATATGTTCTTTTGGAATAACTCCTTTCTGGGCAGCTAACTGAAATAATCGAACTGCTTTTATTGGATCTCTTTCAAAATTATGTTTACCAGTTAAATAGTAGGTACCTATAATGCATTCCGCTTGCGCACGTCTAACAGAAGCCAAATTGCATAACTGCATATCTTCTTTGGCGTCCTGACCAATTACAACATGTTTACCATCTGGATTATCAATAATCAAACGGTATAAATGCAACGCTTCTTCGATGTTTTTTTCCACCCCGATGCCATCATGATAACAAACAGCTAATTGATATTGCGCTGCGGGATATTTAACAGCAACTAAAACTAAACGGTATAAACGCACTGCCTCCTTAGCATCTTTTTCAACTCCGATACCTTCCTGGGACATAACACCTAATTCATATTGTGCAAATGGATGTTTTTGTTCAGCAGCTAAACGATAAAATCGCGCCGCTTCTTTGGCGTCTTTTTCCACAAAAATGCCGTTTTGGTAAGAATAGCCTACATTATATTGTGCAAACACATTCCCTTGATTGGCAGCTAACCGATATAATCTATATGCTTCTTTTATGTCTTTTTCTACTCCGAGGCCCTGATAATAAAAAAAGCCTAAACTATTTTGTGCTTGCGCGTTTCCTTGTGCAGCGGATAAGCGAAATAGACGCGCCGCTTCGTTGAGGTTTTGGTTCACTACATTGCCATTCATATAAAGTAAACCTAAAAGCAATTGGGCTCGCGCATTACCCTGCTCAGCAGCCCGGCGATATAATATCTCTGCCATTTTGGCATCTTGCTCAACACCAATGCCTTGTTCATATTCGATACCTAAATTAACTAATTGTTCCGGACTCATTTCCTGTATAAAAGCATTGTTCTTTTTAGTCTCTTCCTTGTCTTTCATTAGGCCAATGCTCTGGTAACAGGAAGTTAAGATATGTTCTTTTGGAATAACTCCTTTCTGGGCAGCTAACTGAAATAATCGAACTGCTTTTATTGGATCTATTTCAAACTCATATTCACCAGTTAAATAGTAGGTACCTATAATGCATTCCGCTTGCGCGCGTCTAACAGAAGCCAAATTGCATAACTGCATATCTTCTTTGGCGTCCTGACCAATTACAACATGCTTACCATCTGAATTATCAATAATCAAACGGTATAAATGCAACGCTTCTTCGATGTTTTGTTCCACCCCGATGCCATCATGATAACAAACAGCTAATTGATATTGCGCTGCGGGATATTTAACAGCAACTAAAACTAAACGGTATAAACGCACTGCCTCCTTAGCATCTTTTTCAACTCCGATACCTTCCTGGGACATAACACCTAATTGATATTGTGCAAATGGATGTTTTTGTTCAGCAGCTAAACGATAAAATCGCGCCGCTTCTTTGGCGTCTTTTTCCACAAAAATGCCGTTTTGGTAAGAATAGCCTAAATTATATTGTGCAAAAATATTCCCTTGATTGGCAGCTAACCGATATAATCTATATGCTTCTTTTATGTCTTTTTCAACTCCGAGGCCCTGATAATATAAAAAACCTAAACTATTTTGTGCTTGCGCGTTTCCTTGCGCAGCGGATAAGCGAAATAGACGCACCCCTTCGTTGAGGTTTTGGTTCACTACATTGCCATTTATATAAAGTAAACCTAAAAGCCATTGGGCTCGCGCATTACCCTGCTCAGCAGCACAGTGATATAATATCTCTGCCATTTTGGCATCTTGCTCAACACCAATGCCTTGTTCATATTCGATACCTAAATTAACTAATTGTTCCGGACTCATTTCCTGTATAAAAGCATTGTTCTTTTTAGTCATATCCCAAACCCCTTTAAGTTAGTATTTAAGACTCATATCATAATTGAAAGTGATAGAATTTACCTTATTTTTCAAAATTTCTTCTGGGATTTTGTCAACGAAGGTGTCACATTAGGATAATTATTAAAAATAAAAAGTAAATACAATCGTTTAACGATAAAAGGTGTACGTATTGAAAATGGACAACCATGAAAGGAATTAAAACCTGCACCTTAGATTTTGAATTTGAATTTGAATGATAGAGTTGGCTCTTATATAAAAAATTAACCACGGCTTAATTTAATTAAGTCATTTTCAATATTATTTAAAATCGATCTCATCGATTCTTTTGGTCTAATAAATTGCAACTGTCGGTGCATTGTTCTACTGATACTTTCGGGGTTTTGGAGGAAGATGAATTTTGCAATTAAATTTTTCTGTTACTTTCTTCAATAAAGAATAAAAATATAAACGATTATTGTCGTCGTTAAATATTATTTGGCGATAGTTACCTCGAAGCATTACGTGGTACATCGCTTCAAAATAATGTGTCCTTGTTTTCCTTGGCATATGCGCAGTACGTTTATTGAAATAAAATTAAATATGAAATCTAATTTGAAATTAAATTTGACGCCGAAGCAATGCAGGATTTTTGTATGAATTCTATACGTATAGTTGCTGTATATAACTATCAGATTAAAAATAATATTTATCAGAAATATCCTAATGTGACACCATGCCTCGATAACGATGATCAAATGCGCATTCGTAAAGGCAATGCTCCCAGAAATATAGCCATTATTAAAAAAACTGTTCTAAATTTGTTAAATATTATTAAAAAGGACAAGCCTCGTATTAGCTTGAAACGAATGCGAAAATTAGCTGGCTGGGATCCGGAATTCTTAGGCATCGTCCTAATGGCTAGATTTTAATGAGGGAGCCCTGAGACTTGATCCCTGCATTCTTTATTTTACTTGGTTTTTATGTTAACGTCTAAAAAATAAGTTTTATGGAGACATAAATCATGGCGGGAAAACCACAATCATATTGGGAAAAGAAATTTGAAAATTACATTAATGAAAATTCGACTAATGAAAAACACGAAGAATATCAAAAGCTAATAAATCATGGTTGGCCCACAGATTTTCACTATTTTTTTGCCGCTCGTATTCTTTTGAGAGAATATTCAGCCAGCGAGGTCAAGCATTATTGCTGTTCACCTTTAAGCTATGAGGGAGGAGGAAATTCTTGGGCGCGCTTTTTTGCCGGGCGTTGGGGTACTCATCACGGAAATGCTGTGCATGCCACGTTGGTTGACGTATACTCTTTTCTGGTCAGTCGCGAAAAGAAAGAAAGTGCAATCGATTATCTTTTTTTAGTTTTAAAAGACAAACTTAAAGAAGAAAAACTTGATCCGGATGGCGATTTATATCGCATAATAGCAGTGATAGAACAACAAACTGGAAAAAAAATGCCGCAAACGTTAGAAACACTGGAATCATCTTACAAACGGCTATGAAACGAGGTGTCACATTAGGATAATTATTAAAAATAAAAAGTAAATACAATCATTTAACGATAAAAGATGTACGTATCGAAAATGGACAACCATGCCTCATGCAATTGTTCAGCGCCCTCTTTCTGGCTTATTTTTTTTAATTTAATCTTCTCCAGAACTTCTAATCGATTCAAATTCTTTAGGCTCATCGTCACCTGTCTCCATTTCATTTCTGCCACCTTCTTCTTTATCAAAAAGGGACGTTTTAACTTTGCTGCTACACAAAAAATGAATAGCTTTGACATATTTTTAATTTCATATTATAGTTCCTTAACCAATTGAGGGGATAAAGTCATGAAAATGTATGAAACCTTACAGTATAAAAAGGCAAACGAAAAGTTAGAGAAATACTTATATTTACCTATAGTCCTTATTGGGCTTATTAAGGATTATACGGGAGAGCCTACGGGAGAGCCGTCGGCATTACGAGCACAATTGATACTGGTACTCCATGCTGACTTTCTAGGAAACGCAACACGTCCGTTTGAGCAAGCTGGTATAGAAAACCCATCTGAATTTAACCTAACTAGGTATCAAATGGTAAAATCGAAATTGTTAGTGAATATCCTTAGGCCAAGGAAGTTAGAGATTGAACTAGACGAACCAGAGGGCTCAGCGTTTCAAATTCGTTATCCTGAGACAAAATATGAGAGAAAATATAAGACACAACTTGCTCCAAGTGACTGCCAATTGCTAGGCTGTATGGCAGAAGAATTGAAGCAAATAGGGCAGGGTATTTTTTTGCCTCCTGAGACAGAGGCCGAGCGCTATATTTGTTTTGATGCTGATTATATATCTGATATATATAGATATGATGCTGATGATATATTTAGCAATGATGTTGGCGAAATTGAGAACATGCTCCACTATCGGCCTGGTAGTATTTATCAGCTTTTAGCAACAGAAAGCGCTAAGAACAAAAGAATGTCTAAAAGAATGTCTGACTATAGTCAGCAGGAATGTAACACTTTTATAGAAATATTCAGACAATATGCCAAAGTGGGTCCTTATTATGAAGATCTCGGTTCTATGAGAAGAGTTGGGTTAAGAAAAATATACATTACGCGAGAATCAGAAAAGTTGTTCTATGCCCTTTATTCTATAGACAGCAGAAAATATCGTCATTGGGAAAAATTAAATAATAACTTGTTTCCAAATAAAATAGCCCATGTGCTGGTAAAGCTAGGATATCGTGTGCCGTGGATACGCAAGGGCCAGAATAAAAATATTGTAGCCGTGGCTGTGGTGCCGGAAAATGAAGTAAAAAAATTATGTAACAATCCACGCCTCAAAAAACTGGGCCTAACAGAACAGATGTTGACAGTCCCTCCCGGAGAAGAGAAGGTGACATTAGATTATATTAATGATCAACTTAAACAATTTATAAAATTCACAAAAATAGAAATCAATCAAGAAAATAAAATCAAGCTTATCTGCCATTTTATAGAATTAATACAATATGTATATTGCAAAGACGAACTTCAAAGACTTTCCAAATATTTTAAAGCAGACAAGAGTGTACCAAATTATCTTGCTTATAAGGCAGGTACTTTGAAAAGTCTAAGAGGTATATCGGTCAGCACGGGTATGTTTGAAAAACCAGCACCTGATGATTCTTCTTGGATTGAGATGATACTCCAAGAAATCACTATAAGAATAGCTGAAGTAGAAAAGATCGAACGCGCTCTCGAGGAACCGTTGCCAGGGATAAGGTTGTCTTAGAAAACCTGTGCTATGGATAAATTTGTTTTAAGGCGCTTTCTACATTTGAGGCTAGGATGGAATTCAACATCTATCATGAAGGTTGGATGTATTTGGCGGTTGTTATAGACCTTTATTCACGCTCAGTCATTGGCTGGTCAATACAGCCAACCATGTCACGCCAGCTGGTATGCGATGCGCTGATGATGGCTTTATGGCGTCGAAGATTTCCGCGTGGTGTGATTTTTCATTCTGATCGTGGCAATCAGTATTGCTCAAGCGACTATCAAAAAATGCTTAAATTTTTTGGATTGATTTGCAGTATGAGTCGCAAAGGTAACTGCTGGGATAATGCTGTGTAATATATACTGAACGCAACACTTCAAGAAAAATGGCTAAACAAAGTATTTTCCAATATATAGAGGTGTACTATAATCGTATTCGCCGGCATTCTACAATTGGTTCAATAGCCCCAGAATTGTTTGAGAATCAGTGGCAAAATGTCGCTTAAGCGTGTCTACAAAAATGGGGCTAGATCAATACTCCCAGAAATATACTACCAATCCATTGCCGTTGCCGGGAGTGGCGAAAGCCCCACATCGAGTCCGGCGCTGACTTGACGGCTAAATGAAAACTCAAGAAGCGAACACATGCCCTGTAGATTCTTCGGGATAATTTAATTTATTTTGTGCTGCTTCATGTCCTTTTCCAGCAGCTATACGATATAATTTCAGTGCATGTTCCTTGTCTATGTCTACTCCAATACCATATTGATAGCAATTCCCTAAATAATAGGTTCCCCGCACACATAATTGATCAGAAGCTAAACGGTATAATTCCACTGCCCTTTGGGCATCTTTCTCCACTCCAAAGCCATATTCATAACAAATTCCTAAATTACATTGTGCATCTGCTAATTCTTTTTCAGCAGCTAATTGATATAGTTTTGCCGCATGTTCAGCATCTTTTACCACTCCGATGCCACATTCATAACAAATCCCTAAACGATTGGTTGCTTCCACATTTAATTGATTAGAAGCGAAACGGTATAATTCCACTGCCCTTTGGTCATCTTTCTCCACTCCAAAGCCATATTGATAACAAATCCCTAAATTATATTGTGCTCCCGCATGCCCTTGCTTAACCGCTAAATCATATAGTCGCACTGATTCTTTGATATCTTGATTTACTCCAATACCATTTTTGTAACAATCAGCTAAATTATATTGTGCATCGGCCAATTTGCTTTCAGCAGCTAATCGATAATAGTGCACCGCTTTCTTCTCATCATCACTATTTTCATATAAAACCCCTAAAATACATTGTGCTTCAGCATGCCCTTGCTTAGCCGCTAAAAAATAGAAGTGCACCGCGTTGTTACGATACTTAATGCCTAATAGTTGATATAACAAACCTAATTGAAATTGCGTTGTCACATTTTCATTCGGATCTAATTTTAATAAGCGATCTATCAATGCTAGATATTTTTCTTTGGATTCAGCAACCAAGTTTAAAAGTTTAATACGACTCTCTAAATTAATATTCTCCAGATGCTTTCGGGCAAGTAGAAAACGCGTTTCGAACTGACTGGTTGAATCTGCAGTTGGCAAAGATTTTTTTTCTTCCAGTAGTAAAGGTTCGCTGGAGGGAGTTTCTATCTTTTTATGTGTTTTCGGAAATAAGTTCATTTTATAGGTCTCTTTATGGTTAAATACTCAAATTCTGGAGTACTTATGCGTAATCCTTAATCCGAAACAGAATACAAAGATTTTATAATAAAAGCAATTTAATTCAGCAATTCTCGATGAGTGCAAATGAAAAAGTTCAGGGTGAGGTCAACCTATCAAAATTAAATGCAAACAGTACTAGTTCTTTACTATGGTACCTATCAATGCACTTCATTAAATTTAAATGAACCTTAGGTCCATGTATTGAATTATATTGTTTAACTAAATATTTATTTACTAATTCTGGTACTTTCCCTGTGCTGTTTTTTAAATCATAACTTCCCCAATTATCTATTCCTCCGGCAATATAGGCGCATCATCAGACGCCTTAGGTTCCTCTTTATATGCCACAGCTATGCAATAAGCTAATGCCGAATCTTTATAGTTCTGTGCGTAAGTTCGATGCGCAGCTTCCGGTAGCTTCGCCTTATCGATTATTCAATTTTTTTAAAGAGTTTTGGAAGGAGTTGAAACTCTTTGCGCTTAAAGAAAAACCTCGAAAAAAAAGAAAATCCACTTATCAAAAAATGATGAGCGCGACCTGCCAGGAAATTTTAATATGAATACTTTAATCGAAATTCTTAGCTTGACGCCTATGCCCACGAGTGGGAGAGGGAATAATAAGTCTTAACTTGAGGCCTATGCGCTTCAGCTGCGGTTGCTGAAGGGGAGAGGTAACCGCGCTAACTCGCGGTTATTCATTTGGATGTTTGATTTTTCTCATCTTTTAGCAAGCCGAGCATAGTCAAAATAGCGAATGCGGATTCGAGGGTAATATTTTTCTTCATCAGCGTTTGGCCGCTAATTGGGTCTTCGCAATTTGAAATAAAATATATTTTATTATCGTTTTCCCTTCATTTTTAAATATTACCCGCAAGATCAGAGATATATTTAATTATATCTCTTAAGAATAATTTAATATTATTAAATTATTATATAAAAGTAAAAATACAAAAAATAGGGTCATAAAGATGGTGAAATGTGAAGATAATATATTAGTAGATTTGCCTTCTGGGGAATTAAGCAAAAACAAAATTCGTAAAAATCTAGAGAGGCAAAAAGGCGGCGCCTGTGTTTTATACGCCATGAGAAGAATAGCTTTTTTTGATGGGGATTCAAATTCTTATTTTGCTTACAAGTATATAAAAAATAGTCTTTGTACATTCAGTCCCAAAAATCCGAATTTTAATAAACTATTCCTGCAAATGAGAGATGCTTGTTATATGTTAGGAATCGAGCCTGAAAAAGTGTTTAATGGACCGGAAGTGTATCAATGGATGTCTTCCATTCCGAATATCGCTTGGGTTATGTTATATGCTGAGTTACTTCATGTAATTTTACCAAAATTTAATGTACAGGCTTCTGATTGGAAACCTTCCAATGATGTTAATATTTTGAAAAATTTAATGAAAATTCATGGCGCCATGATGTTTTCCGGGAAATTTGGAAAAATTTATTATGACCAAAAACCCATAAGACAAAAACGATTTGATACGGACTCAAGAGAGGTATATTCTTTTAAAAAAGGCGCCTTTAGCTACAGGGATGATTATAATCATGCTATCATAGTAGATCAAGTTAAAAGAATTGCGGGGATTGATGTAGTCTACTTCAGAGATCCTTTAGATTCTTCAAAATTACATCGAAAAGAAAAAGTGTATATGCTTCGTTATTCAACATTTATAAAAAATATGTCGACCATATACAGTCGGTCTCAACAAGAAATTTTTGCCTGCTATGGGAACTCCAAAGTCTGGAACAATGCAGTGTAAGTCTCTGTTGACTCTATTGCGCCGTAAGCGTCAGATAAACTACATTGGATTTTAAAGCGGTATATATTGCGGCAGTAGTTGTCGGTAATCGGCGTCAGAAGAGCAAGAGCGAATGCGATGAATCACAAAAACGAGGCAAAACGAGGTGTCACATTAGGATAATTATTAAAAATAAAAAGTAAATACAATCATTTAACGATAAAAGATGTACGTATTGAAAATGGACAACCATGGAGGAGTTAAAACCCGCATCCTCCATTTTGAATCCGAGTGATAGTGACTCTTAATATAAAAAAATTAACAATGACTTAATTTAATTAAGTCATTTTCAATATTATTTAAAATCGATCTCATGGATTCTTTTGGTCTAATAAGTTGCAAATGTCGGTGCATTGTTCTACTGATACTTTCTGGGTTTTGCAGGATAAATTTAGCAATTTCGTTAATTTGATAGTTGGCGTAATAATGTGCAAAATAAATAAACAGGCTCCTTGCTAAAGTAACTTTGCGATTATAATTTTCAGCTACAATAGAAGTAGATGGTATTTTCATATTTTTATAAATTACCTTTAATATATTATCCATTTTAATAGAACTGAAATCATCGAATTTTTTGGAACAAATCTTTTCATTAATACTATCATGAATTGTTGAAATTCCATTTTCATCAAAGTCGAAAATATTTCTTTCAAAATAATGTAGTGCTTCTGTTTTAATAAACTCGAGATAACAATTATCTGCTGAAGAACTTCTTTTTTTGATAATTTGATGTATATAGTGTGTGCTTAACCACTCAATATTAACATGAAGTATACCCAAATAACTCTGATGACTACTCCAAAGATAATCATCAATATTATTGACCATTTTAGCTTGGATAGGGTTATAGTGGATGTAGTAACACAAGGTTAGTAAATATTGTTCATCCTGTATTAATTTGGCTTTATATCTTCCTTGAAACAAATGTCCAGATTGTTTATTTTTTTTATTAATATATCTTGCATAAGATGAAGCAAATGATTGAACTATTTTCCATAATGGAACGTGATTTATTTCTATGACTAGATGGATATGGTTTGTCATCAAACAAAAAAGATGAATTTTGCAATTAAATTTTTCTGTTACTTGCTTCAATAAAGAATAAAAATAAAAACGATCATTGTCGTCATTAAATATTATTTGGCGATAATTACCTCGAAGCATTACGTGGTACATCGCTTCAAAATAATGTGTCTTTGTTTTCCTTGGCATATGCACAGTACGTTTATTGAAATAAAATAAAATATGAAATCTAATTTGAAATTAAATTTGACGCCGAAGCAATACAGGATTTTTGTACGAATTCTATACGTATAGTTGCTGTATATAACTATCAGATTAAAAATAATATTTATCAGAAATATCCTAATGTGACACCTTCCCTCTGCGAGTGATAGTGACTCTTAATATAAAAAAATTAACAATGACTTAATTTAATTAAGTCATTTTCAATATTATTTAAAATCGATCTCATGGATTCTTTTGATCTAATAAGTTGCAAATGTCGGTGCATTGTTCTACGGATACTTTCCGTATGGCGGTGTCATGAATTTTGTAATTAAATTTTTCTGTTACTTGCTTGAATAAAGAATAAAAATATAAACGATCATTATCATCATTAAATATTATTTGGCGATAATTACCTCGAAGCATTACGTGGTACATCGCTTCAAAATAATGTGTCCTTGTTCTCCTTGGCATATTGCAGTGCACAGTATTCTTATTGAAATAAAATTAAATATAAAATTTAATTTGAAATTAAATTTGACGCCAAGGCAATACAGTATTCTTGTATGAATTTAATACCTATAGTTACCGTATATAACTATCAGATTAAAAATAATATTTATCAGAAATATCCTAATGTGACACCATGCTTCATGTGACGCTCGGTATTCATCGCTATATCTCCTTGTTAAAAAATAAATATAGCTTGAGCCGATCTCTTAAGATTTAAAAGATGTAATTAACCGAACGTTTACGATTTGCTTATTTATTTTAACCTGAGCGAATGCAATCACTTTCATAGTTTCCTCCTTAAAAATTAATTTATACAAAACCATCGGCATCTTAATCCAATTCTATGAGACGTCAATACCGTAATTTTTTCCAATCCGTTATTTCATATATTTTGTCACAATAGAAATTTCTACTTTCTAATTAAAACATCTGAACAAAAAATGAATAGCTTTGACATATTTTTAATTTCATATTATAGTTCCTTAACCAATTGAGGGGATAAAGCCATGAAAATGTATGAAACCTTACAGTATAAAAAGGCAAACGAAAAGTTAGAGAATGAATACTTATATTTACCTATAGTCCTTATTAGGCTTATTAAGGATTATACGGGAGAGTCTACGGTAGAGCCGTCGGCATTACGAGCACAATTGATACTGGTACTCCATGCTGACTTTCTAGGAAACGCAACACGTCCATTTGAACAAGCTGGTATAGAAAACCCATCTGAATTTAACCTAACTAGGTATCAAATGGTAAAATCGAAATTGTTAGTGAATATCCTTAGGCCAAGGAAGTTAGAGTTTGAACTAGGCGAACGAGAGTGCTCAGCGTTGCAAATTCGTTATCCTGAGACAAAATATAAGACACAACTTGCTCCAAGTGACTGCCAATTGCTAGGCTGTATGGCAGAAGAATTGAAGCAAATAGGGCAGGGTATTTTTTTGCCTCCTGAGACAGAGGCTGAGCGCTATATTTGTTTTGATGCTGATGATATATGTGATATATATAGATATGATGCTGATGATATATTTGGTAGATATGGTGTTGACGAAATTAAGAACATGCTCCACTATCGGCCTGGTAGTATTTATCAGCTTTTATCAACAGAAAGCGCTAAGAACAAATTAATGTCTGACTATAGTCAGCAGGAATGTAACACTTTTATAGAAATATTCAGACAATATGCCAAAGTGGGTCCTTATTATGAAGATCTCGGTTCTATGAGAAGAGTTGGGTTAAGAAAAATATACATTACGCGAGAATCAGAAAAGTTGTTCTATTCCCTTTATTCTATAGACAGCAGCAAATATCGTCGTCGTTGGGAAAAATTAAATAATAACTTGTTTCCAAATAAAATAGCCCATGTGCTGGTAAATCTAGGATATCGTGTGCCGTGGATACGCAAGGGCCAGAATAAAAATATTGTAGCCGTGGCTGTGGTGCCGGAAAATGAAGTAAAAAAATTATGTAACAATCCACGCCTCAAAGAACTGGGCCTAACAGAACAGATGTTGACAGTCCCTCCCGGAGAAGAGAAGGTGACATTAGATTATATTAATGATCAACTTAAACAATTTATAAAATTCACAAAAATAGAAATCAATCAAGAAAACAAAATCAAGCTTATCTGCCATTTTATAGAATTAATACAATATGTATATTGCAAAGACGAACTTCAAAGACTTTCCAAATATTTTAAAGCAGACAAGAGTGTACCAAATTATCTTGCTTATAAGGCAGGTACTTTGAAAAGTCTAAGAGGTACATCGGTCAGCACAGGTATGTTTGAAAAACCAGCACCTGATGATCCTTCTTGGATTAAGATGATACTCCAAGAAATCACTATAAGAATAACTGAAGTAGAAAAGATCGAACGCGCTCTCGAGGAACCGTTGCCAGGGATAAGGTTGTCTTAGAAAACCTGTGCTATGGATAAATTTGTTTTAAGGCGCTTTCTACATTTGAGGCTAGGATGGAATTCAACATCTATCATGAAGGTTGGATGTATTTGACGGTTGTTATAGACCTTTATTCACGCTCAGTCATTGGCTGGTCAATACAGCCAACCATGTCACGCCAGCTGGTATGCGATGCGCTGATGATGGCTTTATGGCGTCGAAGATTTCCGCGTGGTGTGATTTTTCATTCTGATCGTGGCAATCAGTATTGCTCAAGCGACTATCAAAAAATGCTTAAATCTTTTGGATTGATTTGCAGCGCAAAAACGAGGTGTCACATTAGGATAATTATTAAAAATAAAAAGTAAATACAATCATTTAACGATAAAAGATGTACGTATTGAAAATGGACAACCATGGAGGAGTTAAAACCCGCATCCTCCATTTTGAATCCGAGTGATAGTGACTCTTAATATAAAAAAATTAACAATGACTTAATTTAATTAAGTCATTTTCAATATTATTTAAAATCGATCTCATGGATTCTTTTGGTCTAATAAGTTGCAAATGTCGGTGCATTGTTCTACTGATACTTTCTGGGTTTTGCAGGATAAATTTAGCAATTTCGTTAATTTGATAGTTGGCGTAATAATGTGCAAAATAAATAAACAGACTCCTAGCTAAAGTAACTTTGCGATTATAATTTTCAGCTACAATAGAAGTAGATGGTATTTTCATATTTTTATAAATTACCTTTAATATATTATCCATTTTAATAGAACTGAAATCATCGAATTTTTTGGAACAAATCTTTTCATTAATACTATCATGAATTGTTAAAATTCCATTTTCATCAAAGTCGAAAATATTTCTTTCAAAATAATGTAGTGCTTCTGTTTTAATAAACTCGAGATAACAATTATCCGCTGAAGAACTTCTTTTTTTGATAATTTGATGTATATAGTGTGTGCTTAACCACTCAATATTAACATGAAGTATACCCAAATAACTCTGATGACTACTCCAAAGATAATCATCAATATTATTGACCATTTTAGCTTGGATAGGGTTATAGTGGATGTAGTAACACAAGGTTAGTAAATATTGTTCATCCTGTATTAATTTGGCTTTATATCTTCCTTGAAACAAATGTCCAGATTGTTTATTTTTTTTATTAATATATCTTGCATAAGATGAAGCAAATGATTGAACTATTTTCCATAATGGAACGTGATTTATTTCTATGACTAGATGGATATGGTTTGTCATTAAACAAAAAAGATGAATTTTGCAATTAAATTTGACGCCGAAGCAATACAGGATTTTTGTACGAATTCTATACGTATAGTTGCTGTATATAACTATCAGATTAAAAATAATATTTATCAGAAATATCCTAATGTGACACCTTCCCTCTATATAATTTTTGAATCGTCGTCCCATCCATGCCATCCTACCAAGGCAAACTCATTGAATCAGGAGAACGTTCATTAACGAGCCAATCTTGAACGAAAAGCATAATCTGGTCTGGAACTAACCAATGCTTTTGATTTTAAAAAATTTATGTTATTTTAAGTCAATGGGTAATCGTCCAGCGTAATTTACATAATCATAAGGAATAGTTTTATGGTCTCTAGTGAAATTAAAAATAACATCGAAGAAGTCAATTCTCTTAATACAGCCATTGTCCACATGAAGAGTGACGGTGACACAGTTAAAATAAATGGTGAAATGGAAAAAATTGACGTAACACTAGAAAAAATCGAAAGAGATTTAAACGAACAAAATAACTTAAACATACAATTAAATAGCCAAAAGAGGTCATTAAAAAAAGAAGGTGAACGGGTAGAGTGGACTAATGCGGTTAGAGGTGTCCATAACAAACATAAAATTTTCACAACCGAAGAAATTAGCAATGCCTGTATTGTGGCAAATCAAACAACGCAAATGTCTGATTCTGTGTCTGGCATACCAATTAATCGAAACTTATTATTAGAATATTTTTCCATTCAGAGTATGCTATATCAAAATTATACAGTATTCAATACGTGCTCAATTTACAATTTAAACTATGCTACTTTGCCGTTTGAAGAGTATAAATTAGAGCAGAAAAATGGTGAAATTGTTATGCTAGAAATTAATAAGAAAAAAGGAATTTTAAAAGCACAATTTAAAATCCGTAATAGTGAAGAGGGTCATTGCACTCTGACAATTTCTGTGAAAAACAAACACCAGGTATACTATAAAAATAAAATGGATGCGATGATTAATGAAATTAAACAAACGCATATTAAAATTACTAAACTTGAATTAGAAAAAAAATTATTAATCGATAAGAGAAAAATTTTACAATCTACTCCTGATAAAAAAAGTATCGAAAAATTGGAATTACGTAGAGACTTATTAATTCGTAAAATTACGCCTCACATGAATCTATGTGAAAAACTTTTTACAAACGAAATTAAATCATCTAACCCTTCCCTAGAAATTGAAATTTTTATTACAAATTTTAGAACCTATGTTTTCAATTTACCTGATTACAAAAATGAATTAGTTTTAGCTGGGAAAGAAGCATTTGACGTAGGAAAAAATATTTATTTAAAAGGAAAATATTCTGATGCAATGAAAAGTTTTCAAAAAGCGATCGCCTATTCATTTCCCTATCCACCAGCCTATCTGTATTTAGGAGAAATGTATAAACACGGAGAGGCAGTGTGCAGAAATGAAATTAAGTCTAATGAATATTATCAAGAAGCGGGTAAATATTTCACATGGTTTTATACACAGGCCGAGCTTGAAAATGCGCAGGCACAATTTCATTTGGCAGTATGTTATGAAAATGCAGCGGGAGTGGAAAAAAATGACCAACTGACAACAAAGTATTATCTAAAATCTGCTCAACAAAATGATACAATCGCTCAATATGCATTAGCTCTAAATTATTATTTGGGAGTAGGAACAACAAAAAACCAATCAGAAGCCTTGAGATGGCAAAAGTTAGCGGCTGCAAAAGGTATGCCAAGTGCTCAAATTTGGTTAGGTTCCTATGCTCGACGTGTGGCGCACGACCAGAAAGAAGCGGTGACCTGGTACCGAAAAGCAGCTGTTCAAGAGCATTCAGATGCTCAGTTTTTTTTAGGTATGTGCTTTATGGAGGGTGCGGGCGTAAGGAAGGACTATAATGAGGCGGTGTTCTGGTATCGTAAGGCAGCAAATCAAGGGCATGCAGATGCTCAATTACAATTAACGAACTGCGGTGCTGCTGTTAGTCAAGGCGTGGGGAAGGGCGATCAAAAAGAGGCGCCCGGGTATCGAAAGCGCAAGGCGGCAGAGCAAGGACCAGGTCACGCCAATAAAGTGATAAAAATCGAACCGTCTCTAGTCAATAATCTTTTTTCCACTTTCACTAATAGCATCTCTCAGTCGCAAACAAGTGAAAATCAAAAAGATTCAAATAGTTTTACATTGGGAAATTCTACCAGCAGCAGTTCACAGTGAATTTTAATCAGATCCTGCTGTCAATTTGCGCCCAGCGCATTGTCCCATGATGTGAAAGATAAATCTGACGAAATTATGGTAATACCAAAGAACATTGAAAATATAATTTTCGCAGAAGAGCCCCTCCTGATGAGGGATCGCAAGGGAGAGGGGAGCGGTAGCGACCTTTCCCTTCATTCCTGGGTTCTGGCTTTGCCAGAGCCCAGGATATAAACCAGGAAGCAATTCACGCAAAGTGGGAGTTGCTGATCGTTCTTGATTTTTTTGCTGGGGGAAGTTCCCATTACGCTTTTGTTTCATGTAATTTATTATTTTAGGGGGAGACAGTCCATGGCAGTACAAAAAAGCCGGGTTACCCGTTCAAGACGCGGCATGCGCCGTTCGCATGATGCTATTACCGCAACAGCACTTTCAGTCGATCAAATGACTGGCGAAACCCATCGCCGTCATCATGTTGGACCTGATGGTTATTACAAAGGTGAACAGGTTATCCAAGTTAAAGTTCGCGAAGAAGAAAAAGAAGAATAGTTCTCCATGCTAAAGACCATTGCGCTGGATGCGATGGGAGGAGACCACGGTCCAAAAGTTGTTATCCCAGCGGGTTTACAAGTCTTAGAAAAACGAGGTGTCATGGTGGCCATGGTCATGCGGAATTATGTGGTTACCTATGTGAATTGTAAACAGGCCCTAGTAGTTCCTCCCCGTGATCCAAATGCCTTAAGGGAAGCCATGAGAAAGCTGAATTCTGATGAGCAACTTTATCAGCGTTTGTCATCAGGTACTCAAATCCATTACCAACAGTATTTTACTATTGAGAAGATGACCGAAAAACATCTAAAGGTTTAGTCAGTATGGAAAAGTTAGTGCCATTGAGGCATATACCCATCACATCCTTAAACGAAAAAACCGAAATTTAAAGTGTGATGGGTATATCTTATTTTTTTAAAAAAATGCTTTTAACTTTTCGCCCGCTTCAACTTTAGCTGTTGACTCGGTGTTATTTGCATAGCTGTTTTCTAGCATAATAAGTTTATCCAATAAATTTTCTAATTCGTTAAGTTTCATAACGATTCCATCTGTTTTTATTTTGAGATTAGAACAACATAACAATATAATTTGAGTAAGCGAATAAGTCGTTATCGACGGATCCGGATACCATTTCTTCCACTCAAAACATATCATTTTCAGATATTTTCCTGATATATTAGGGGTCGATGGCAGAGGTAAGTTTTTAGGTTTGGTTTTCTCATCTAGAAGTTTAGATTCAAGGCCATTAAAACACGTAAAAATAAAATGAAGTTCCTTAAAATTTTCGGCTACGGCGCTGTAGAACCCTATGTATTTCTTTATTTTTAGAATCTCGTCGCTAATTATCTTTAAACTCCGATCTAGTTTATCTAAGTAAAATTCTCTTATTTGATTTCTTAGGTGTTCGCTATCATCATCCAAATAAGGCACAAGAATACTTCCATTTACCTGGTCGTCAATGGGTGTATGGTTTCTAACTAATTTAAAGAAAGTATCACAACATACCCACATAGACGATTGTTTAAAGTAATCGCCATCGGTTCGATTTGTTGGGTGTTTGCTATCATCCAAATAAGGTATAAGAACATTCATATTTATCTGGTCGTAAAGAGATGTATGTTCTTTAACTAATGTAAAGAAATCATAATTTTTTGGCACCATCTTAAAAATTTTTTCTATTTCAGCGTTTATTTCTTTATATGCTTTCAATATAGAGTCATTTTTTTCCACCCATGCGTTACAAGAAGCCAAAGCCACTTTTACAGTTTCTTTAATTTTTTCCGGCTTTGTATAGTTATCTACCTCTGAGAGGCCTCTCATTCGGCTGTTTGGTGCCATTTTTAACGAATTGCATAAGTCATTTATTATTGACTTGTTTATATTAACCATAGAAAGTAGCTCATAATCAGCGGATTTCTGCATATTAACAAAGATTGCTTGAATTTCATTCATTTTTTTTAAGTTCTGTATCGCTTCTTTACAGGCCTTTTGGGCATTTATTAAATTTTCATATAGCCCTTCTGGCGTTGTATATGCAAGCGCGCGAAATTCAGATGACGTCAGCCATGCACTATTTAGCTTTAATAAGTCCTTGATTCTGCTCATGGAGTCTTTGATAGTTTTGATATCATCCTTTGAATTAACTTCTTTTGTATTGTCAAACATATATACCTCATAGTTTATAGTTTTTGAGTATAAGATTACAACATAATATTACTTCTAAGTTCAATAGCAATCATCATGTCACACTCCTGAGCTATTCCACACAAAACCAATTAGGTGTTAGTCACTGGTTTGTAATCACAAGACGGGTGGTAACGCGCCAGTGCCTCTTGCTCGAAGAAGAAAACGAGGTGTCACATTAGGATAATTATTAAAAATAAAAAGTAAATACAATCATTTAACGATAAAAGATGTACGTATTGAAAATGGACAACCATGGAGGAGTTAAAACCCGCATCCTCCATTTTGAATCCGAGTGATAGTGACTCTTAAATATAAAAAAATTAACAATGACTTAATTTAATTAAGTCATTTTCAATATTATTTAAAATCGATCTCATGGATTCTTTTGGTCTAATAAGTTGCAAATGTCGGTGCATTGTTCTACTGATACTTTCTGGGTTTTGCAGGATAAATTTAGCAATTTCGTTAATTTGATAGTTGGCGTAATAATGTGCAAAATAAATAAACAGACTCCTAGCTAAAGTAACTTTGCGATTATAATTTTCAGCTACAATAGAAGTAGATGGTATTTTCATATTTTTATAAATTACCTTTAATATATTATCCATTTTAATAGAACTGAAATCATCGAATTTTTTGGAACAAATCTTTTCATTAATACTATCATGAATTGTTGAAATTCCATTTTCATCAAAGTCGAAAATATTTATTTCAAAATAATGTAGTGCTTCTGTTTTAATAAACTCGAGATAACAATTATCTGCTGAAGAACTTCTTTTTTTGATAATTTGATGTATATAGTGTGTGCTTAACCACTCAATATTAACATGAAGTATACCCAAATAACTCTGATGACTACTCCAAAGATAATCATCAATATTATTGACCATTTTAGCTTGGATAGGGTTATAGTGGATGTAGTAACACAAGGTTAGTAAATATTGTTCATCCTGTATTAATTTGGCTTTATATCTTCCTTGAAACAAATGTCCAGATTGTTTATTTTTTTTATTAATATATCTTGCATAAGATGAAGCAAATGATTGAACTATTTTCCATAATGGAACGTGATTTATTTCTATGACTAGATGGATATGGTTTGTCATCAAACAAAAAAGATGAATTTTGCAATTAAATTTTTCTGTTACTTGCTTCAATAAAGAATAAAAATAAAAACGATCATTGTCGTCATTAAATATTATTTGGCGATAGTTAGTTCGGATGGAGGCATTCCGATATCTGCCATTTTAACATCCGCTTCAACGCACGATAGTCAAGTGGCGATTCCCCTGGCGACCTTGAGCTTTGAGCGGGTGCAATCCTGCTATGATTTAATGGACGCGGCTTACGACTCGCAAATTATACGTGATCACAGTCGCTCATTAAATCACGTATCTTTAATTGATTTTAATCATCGCTCTAAAAGCGATAAACGAGAATTTTTACCGCATGAAACGCAGCGTTATAAAGAGCGGAGCACTGCAGAACGAGTCAATTCTCGATTAAAAGATGAATTTGGCGCCTTGATGGTTCGTGTGCGTGGTCACGCTAAAGTGATGACACATTTAATGTTTGGTGTCATTGCCTTAACGGTTGATCAATTGGTGCGATTGGTGACGTAACTTTTATTATTTTTTTCATGCCGAAAAATAAAAAGTCAGCCTAAAAATAGACGCTGAGGAAAGCGGTTATTTTTAATTTACCGTAATCATTCAAATTAGGAGAGAAAATCTATCATTGTGGTGAAAAATAAACTGGTTTGATCTATTGGTCAGTGAATTATTAAAATTTTAACTATTTGATCCCAATTTGGCTCGTGTAGGGTAAATAATTTTGCAAGAGGCTCATATACCTTTATTTTAGGGAGAGTTGCAATTTATACGGCGCTGTCCGAGCATCGGCAAAGCCTCGCGCAGGATAAAAAAGGAACCAATTTTCGCTGTACCCAGCGGGAATTGCTGTAAAAGGCGCTGTTGATTTTTTTTGTGAACATGATATCATTTGTAATGATAAGACGGACAGTAATTTTGCAATTTCCGCGAGTCAGTTTCAAGGGAAGAGTTAGAGTACTGCTAAAGTTAACACAATTTAAAACAGGATAGGTTATGCGAAAAAAAATTATTTTAATAGGCCCCGACGAGACAGCCAGAACAAATATAAAAAAACACCCAAATATCTGCTTATTAGCAAGATATATCAAAAACCCTAGTTTCGCCGTAGTCCTTAAAGATAAACTTGGAAATATTTCTTTAACACAGGCTTATTCCACTCCACATAGTTTTCTCCAACTTGAAGTTAGTCGTATGGAAGGATTATATACTATAGACATTATAACTGATGGTAGTGATTGTCAAATGGTGAAAAAAATGTGTGATTTTATAAATGATGAATATAGTGAGATCTTAAACTCTAAAGGAAAAAGTAATAATAGTTTTGATGGCATTAGACACACAAAAACTGGAACTGTTCTAATTACTGAAGATAAAATGCAAACACCGGAGGAAAAACATATAGATCAAATTTTATCGGAAAAATGTAAAAAAGAAAATCCATTGGCGTCTTACGACTTAGAAGTAGGCAGTTGTCCTTACTTCTTACGCTATTATGAAAGATTGTTTTCTATCGAACATTGCAGCGGCCCAAGCCTTCCTGTGTTAGTTTTTAAGGACGAAGAATGGACAGGGAAAAATAATGAATTAACCAATGAAATAGAAAAACGTATGCAAGAATATCATCAAGCGTATCCAGAGAGGTTCCAGCCCGAGTTCAAGATTAGAGGAGAATATGAAAGGCAAATAGATTTACTATTGGGACCATCGGATGGATCGCAAAGAGAGGGACCATATGCATATGCAAGTAAAGAACTTCACAAACTCACTCGAGAATATTTAATTTTAAAAAATAAAAGCCGGTATTCAAAGTTATATCAATTTTTTAGCGATACCAGTAAAGAAATGAAACCTCCAGTTATTCGATTGATGTCGGAATACGCTAAAGAGCCAGGACTTGGATCATAGAAGTAGTCACTGAATTCCACTAACCGAGTGGTTATGGAAACAAGGGTCAAGTCTGATTTTTTAAGTAGATCTATTGCCCAATAGTTTTTGGGTGCGGCTGATTTGAAACGACACCAATTATTCAAAGAATCAATTAGTTAAAGAATTTATCAGTAGAGAAATTTATAAACTATAAAGGCTATGTCGGAAGACCGCAGGACAATCGTTGCGCTTTAGCCAGAGCGTTTATAGCCATAACCGAAAACGAGGTGTCACATTAGGATAATAGGTGTCAAACGAGGTGTCACATTAGGATAATTATTAAAAATAAAAAGTAAATACAATCAGTTAACGATAAAAGATGTACGTATCGAAAATGGACAACTATGGAGGAGTTAAAACCCACATCCTACATTTTGAATCCGAGTGATAGTGATTCTTAATATAAAAAAATTAACAATGACTTAATTTAATTAAGTCATTTTCAATATTATTTAAAATCGATCTCATGGATTCTTTTGGTCTAATAAGTTGCAAATGTCGGTGCATTGTTCTACTGATACTTTCTGGGTTTTGCAGGATAAATTTAGCAATTTCGTTAATTTGATAGTTGGCGTAATAATGTGCAAAATAAATAAACAGACTCCTTGCTAAAGTAACTTTGCGATTATAATTTTCAGCTACAATAGAAGCAGATGGTATTTTCATATTTTTACAAATCGCCGGAGGGGAACCCCGGTTAAGGTTTTTTGTTTAAGCTTATTAAAATACAAATGCTAATAGGCAAATTGAGACAGGACAATATTATGCTGTCGACAAAATTCTTTGCGGGTTAATCCGCTTTCGGCTTGATCCGCAACGATCTTTCCCCAGTAGGATCGACGTTCTTCTTGGCTTTGCATCTGCTATATCTCCTTTTAATTAAAAAAATATAGCTTGAACAATATTTTCAATCTTTAAAAGATGTATTTCGGAAGACGTTTACGTTAATTCAAAACGTTCTGGGTGCTGCAGATAACTCAGCGCAAATATTAAGGTTAAGCTTGGTGTGAATAATAAGGTTGGTAACGTAATCAAAGATAAAGCTGCCAATAAATTACCTTGCATTTGTCGAATAAAAATGCGCTATGTATATCCTTGTTTTACAGATTCTAGAGATTCCGTAGATTCTGCAGATTTAGTACGAATGCGAATATCAACGTTTTCTGTCAATGCAGTAACAGTAACATTGTCTTTTGATTTCACGCTATTAAAAACACAGATATTAGGCGTACCCATTACAGATGACATTGACAAACTGACAGGGCTTTCTTTTTTTTCTTTTGGAGTAGCTAGCTCCATAGATAATGCGGCAGGAGCATAATACAAGTGTTGTCCTTTTAATGTTTGAGCATAATGTTCCGTTTTTTTTACGTAATCGATAGCAGCACTCAACACAATGCCAATTAGTGTATGAAATTCACTCATTTGCTCGGGAATAAAATAGTATCCCGTCGGATTGAACCTATGTAATTTAAGCTGGTTAATCTCACCTCGAGCCATTTGATGAGGTTTTGTAATACTAGAGACAAAAGCATAATCACATATCAAACGAGGTGGGCTTTGAGAGTGGTAACTATTTAAAAACAAACGGAAGTCACATAACGGCTTTTCTATTTTTTCACTACATATCGTGTCACGGCCATGTTCTTTAACATAGTCGTTAATAACGCCCAATTGTTGAAATATCCACACCACATCTCCCGCATAGCCTTGCTTCATAAACGTTTCTGCGTAGGCATTGGAAAAATTGACCATGGTTTCTACAATGACATACAATTGGTCGTAGTTAAACGTGCTACCCCGTGTCTTATATTCGCTAATAAACTTTTCAATATAACCTTCAGCAAATGGGCAGCAAGCCTTTTCCTTTATGGGATCAGTCCTCATTATGGAAATCTCCTAAAATTTTACAATTCATGTTAGCTCTCATATGTGAATTATACCACCGTCTTTGTATCTGATAACTTTGGTAATGAAAATAGTTTCATGTTAACCTTTTAAGTAGTTGGAATAAGAATTTTTAGTCAATGATTCATTACTTTGTTTGGCCTCCCAATTTTTTTTGCTTCCTGAAAGAAACGTTGTTTGTTTATGTATTAAATTTATTCTGACTGGTTTATCTAAATTAGCGTGTTCAAAAGGGAGAAGATAACCCAAAACTAGAGTTTGCAAGACAAGAATCAAACCGGTATATTCATCCAATAGTTTTTTAATTGCATTTTTATTTGTAAAATCAATCTCAAAATTGTTTCTAAAAAAAGAGGCGGCGTCAGAATTAGGATTTTCAGCGCTAAATTGAAGTAAACTTTCATAAATATCGATCATATCTCTGGAGGGGATAATGCTGAAAAGGAAAGGTAGCTTATCGCGAACTGATTTAGATATGATTGTTGATTTTATTATTATGAGCCAAAAACTTGCCTGATGGCGTGGATTAAGATTTTTATAAAAGCTGTCATAGTTGTAAGTGCACGGAAATTTATTTGCATCATAAACCAAACAATCTGAAACTTTATCAAAAATACCATGATTTTCTGATATTACATTTTGTGCGCAAAGATTTTGAATAGAGATCAGTAGCTTGCGTGCTTCTTCCGTGTCTGGGTGGTGTTTATGATCGTTGGAAATTATGCTTTGAAAATCATCTTCAGTCAAATCTCTAAGATAGCATTTAGCAGATACTGCTGGAGAATAATGACTGGCTTTGAAAAAAGGCTGATTTTTGGATATCGATAATATGGCCGTCAATATATTAACGGCTCTTTCAGCAATCCATTTCGATTGTTCCTGTTGATCGAATAACCGGTTAATTAAAGGAATAAAAACAGCTTTAATCTTATCAAATGAGCTTTCTGCAGTTTTTTGTAATATTTCGTCAATTTGCATATCGAAATGAGTTATCACGGATAAGCAGCGGTAATTTGGGTTTACGACAGTGTCTATTTTATGATGTAATGATATATCATGGCTAAAAAGATTATAATCGCGTACATTAATGGCTTGAGTAAAGCATTCATGAAAATGACCAGCATTAATTAAATGGATTAATGTCGCTTGATTGTAAGGAGTTTCTAAAACATAAGTACTTTTCTTTGCTCTAATTCCATACCCCATCCACCAAAATGCTTCTGTTTTAGCAGAAAAGATTTCACATTGTCTTCTGAAGAGAATGGAAAGTTCTGAGTCGTTTGATTGGAAACGCTTATTGAAGCCACCTTGAAAAACAGCCTTTATGTCTAAATTCTCATTTCGTCTGGTTGTAGTAATGCCTACCCAATTTTTAATCAGCGGTGCGCTTTCACCTTTTTTTGAGTCTAAGGAAAAAAACCTCATCATATTTTTCATGGTGTCTTTCCGTTTTTTATTGGCTCCTGAAAGCAATTATAACCTAAGTACTCAATTAACCAAAGCTTATATTCCCAGAGTTTCCTTGTGAATTGGTGATAAGGATTTCTGGCGCTCACGTTGATTCCATTTTTCAAGTTCATCTTGCAGAATGTTATTGTCCTTTCCTTGAAATTTTCTTCAGACGCCGTAATCGAAGCATGCTTGTTTTGACTTTCCCAATACTTTTGCGCAGATTGAATAATTTGCAATTGTGCTTGAGGATTATGTTGGTTTTCTTCAAAAAGAGCCTCTAGCTGGTCAATACATTAGTAGAAGGTTCAGATACACGATCTGCAGAATAAGCAAATTGCTCATAATAAAGTCTGAGACGTATTTCTGAGCATGGTCTGGGAGATATTTGCGATATTTTCCGAATCCCCCTTTAGTCTAATGTTCATCCATAAAGTAACAATCGATCTGGATGTGACGCTTGCTAAAACTATATCTAAACAAATGATCAACCGCCTGCCTGATGGCAGAATCATCGGCGATATTGACTTTGATTCTGCCAAGGAGCGAGCCGGCTGGATTACCCTGGTTCCCCGGCGAGTAGGCCAACTGATCGTCGCCATGCTGCTTTAATTGCAGCCGGGAAATTAGAATCAGAATGCTACTTCGTTTTTCCTGATTGCAGGAGTGCTTACCTCAACTTTCTTGTTTTCTTTTACTTGATCCACAAACTGTCTAACTTGGTTTATTATTTCCAGTGTTCCCATCCTAGAAGAGAACAATGTGGAAATCAACGAGGAAGAAAAAGTGAAACCCCTAATTTGATAAGTTTTTATTGCTCCGCCATCCTTGAAACTAGATGCAGCTTGTAAAAGATCTAAGTCATCTTCTTTCCCGCTTTTAAGATAATTTTTTAGTTTTTCATTAACACATGCTAAGTAGTCAAGCTTTTTATTTAAAATTTCAGCTGACTCCAATGAATCACTATTTACCTTTCTTGAAAGCAATTCCAGCATCTTTGAAGAAATTCTTTTCTTTAAAGCTTCCCCCTGAGTTTTCAACTTAAGTTCTTGAATACCTTCAGCGCCTTGAGTATGCGACTGTTTATTTTCAACCGATGGTAAGTGAAAAAGGTCTGTGTTATTTTTAGTAGAGTTCGAAAAAGTTAGTGGAGATTTCTGATTTTTTTCATTCTTAGATTCTTTAACTTCTTCTGGAATATTAAAACGTACCTTTTTTTTCACCAATTTTTTTTGATCCCCACTTCCATTGTTTTGACTTGGCATTTTATTTGTTTCTTTGACAGTAAGCTTAACTTCTTTTGGAATAAAGCTAACCCCAGAGTTTTGCAAAACGGGAGGCTTTTTATATTCATTTAGACTTTTAGTAGAACTTTCGATTTTAGCCTTAAAATATTTTGTTATTTTAAGGAAATTTTCCTTATGTTTTGAAAGCTCTTCTATATGCCTTGAAAGCTCATCTAGTCCCTCGTATTTATATGATAAACTAAACAAATAATTAATGTTCTCAAGGGTTTCTAATATATAGCGATAATAGCCTTCTACCTTTGTATACTGACTATAATTTGACGGTAAGTTATCCTTTAACATTGAATTTAAACGTTCTACTTCTTCTAAAGCTTCGACAAGCTCAATTAAGGGAGATTGTAGTATATCTGCACCTTCTGGATCTTTTTTAATGAGATTCTTCGCGAGAATACACGGATCTTCATCGTATTTTATTTCTTTTTCTTTCAATCTGTTTCCGGCATTTTCTACATGACTTGTGTTTGCTGCTTCCAGCCAAGTTTTACACTCAGTAATCGATAAATTTACTTGCCGTTCTATAGCCCGCAGCTTTTTTTTAGCCAGTTCTGAATAAAAAATTTCTGGACTTACATTTTCTCTACTCATAATTTTCTCTTTTTTGTTTATTGATTGTTATCTAATATTTTGTAATATATTTATTAGGCTAATATTAAAAATTCGACTCTATATGACGTTTTGATTAAAATAATTGGGTAGAAAACAGGTTTATTTTCTAACTATGTACATTTCGGCGGTTGCAAACCTCAATCTTTGGACTTGCACCTGAATATCGTCAAACAACCCGGGATTTCCCATCGCGACTTCAGGTTCTTGCTAGACCAGTCTATGGTTACAAACGAATCCGGTAATTTTTTACTGGTTGTATGAGCATTTATGTTTTTGATTTTTAATAGGTTTTTTTTGTGTAAGTGGCTCGATCTTAGGCAGTAAATGACTATTTCCTAAGTAAGTGCTATGACGCTTAAACCCTTTTTTACGTTTGAGGAGTCTTTACTGTCGAATTTAGGTTTATTTTGAATTGGATTCGTCTGTACTGCTTGAGTTGGAACTGATAAATTTTTTAAAGCTTCCATAATTTCCTTACTAGATTCATATTTAATAGGTGAAGGAGTCTGTTCACCAGTGAGTGGTTGATTTTCCTCCGTGGTTGATATTTTTTGCGTTCTTTTATTATCTTCATTTTTTATGGATACTGTGGAACTATTGAATAAATTCAACCCAGTATAGCTAGAAATAGTTTGATTTTTTACAGTGCTTTGGTTTTCAGGATGGATCACTGTATTATTTTCTAGAAGATGTGCATTAGGCGCCAGTTTTGGGTATAAATTTTTTATTTCATAACCACCAGTTGGCTGAATTTCACGTAAACGTTTTATTTTATCATCTATCGATTGAATTTTTGTTATACTTGGATCTTGGGCGTAAGAAGCATAAAGCCGATTAATATCTTGAAGGATGTCTCCGAAAATGCCTTTGTTTCCAATTAGGGTCATCAGCTTTTTATAAACATCTGTTTTAAATAATGGCAACCAAGAACTGATTTGTTCGAGAATGAGCTTCATAAAATAATCAGCCAACTGAATTTTACCCTTTTCAGTCAAATATCCTTCGTGGTCATATTCTAATACCATTAATTTTTTAAGAGTATCCGCTTCCTTAGCGTGCAAACTTTGAAAACCCTGATGATAGCCATGTAACGCAGCTGCTATTTCCAATACGTTAACCGCTCGTATACCGGTTTTGTTATGTGGAACCTGAATATTATACAACTCAACCAAGGCAACATAATAATTTGCTGATAAATTGTCTTTGACTTTACTTAATAGCCGCGGAATAAGCAAAGGATTAGTTGAGAAAAGATCAGGTAAATTAGCTTCACCTATTTTTTCTTTACAAAGATAAACAATGGTATAATCATCCTGAGACAATAGCCAATCTAGTTGATCTTTCCAATAGTCAAGATGATTAGTAGAAAAAAGGCCAGTTTGCTTTTCTTTAACTTCAGTTTCCTCTTTATATTTAGCCGCCAAAATATCATAACAAGAATTGGATATTTGATTTTTAACTTTGTTTAATAGTAGAGGAAGAATACCAGTATGCTTGGAACAAATCCGAAGCAAATTTTCTTCCCCTATTATAGATTTACACCAAAAAGTAACTGCCTGATTGTGCGAAGCGTCGATGCTCAATAAAAATTTGGCTAAATCGTCCTCCGGCCAGTTAAAATATTTTTCGGCTCGTTGTTGCCTTTCATCTTCAAATTCTACTTCGGATTTAGGAGGGGCGCTGGGTGTTGGGGGTTTTATTTCGAATTCAAATTCTACTTCGGATTGAGAAGGAGCGCTGGGTGTTGGGAGTTTTATTTCGAATTGAGAAGGCGTGGTGGATGTTTGGATCGGATTGGTAATTTGTTCACTTTTTCTCTCCGCGTTATTTTCTTTTAAACTTTCCATGTTTTTATAAATTTTCATAAGAACACCACTGGTACAATTGGTTTTTTTTATCCCCCTCTGTGCTAAAAATAATTTCGTTAAAGCTAATTTGGGAACGCCACTTTTCTGGGCTTGTTTTGCGTCATCATAAATTTCCGCTAATTTTAGACTTTTCTCCTCTCTCGATGGTAAATCCATTATATGTTTTAGGATCTCTTCTTTAACATTGCGGTGCTTGTTGCGGTGCTTGCCTAAGATCTCCAAAGCCTCATCCGTATATTGATGGATGTTGTCATAGATTTTATTGATATCTTCGCTTTCTTTAAGTAAAAAGGCTATAGCATCCGACTTTATTTTTGATTCTTTTTCAGTTCTTCCTTTTGATTCAATGCATTCTCTAATTGTTCCTTTGATAAAAAAGTATTGAGCAAATAATTTTCTACTGAGATCAGAATTTGGATGATCATAGACCTCATCTAAAAGTTCGGGGTGCTGAGTTAGTATATTTTTGAAGAACTCATTACGAATACGGCCATTAAGAAAACAATTTAATATGGTATTTTTTAGCGAGGTACCCTGCCTTGATAAGATTATATTAATTCCTACTTCAAAAGATTTCAAAAAAACATCACCACAGAAGAATGTTTGTCCTTCTGGGGTAATAGAATTTAAGCGATTAACAAGCATTGTAAAATAGTGTTCAAGTGTTTTGTAATTTTGTAGATAAATACTGTGCGAAATGATCTTCATAATAAGATCTATACTTAATTTTGGATTTTCCTCTTCCTCATCTGCAAAAAGTTCGGAGTGATGCTCAATGCGTAATTCCACAGAAAAATCTTGATCATCTCTTTCAAGAACTAAATTTAATAGAGCATCTTTAACCGTTTTATCTTTTAATAAGGTTTTATCTTTTAATAAAATAGAAAAAACGAGTTCTTTAAACTGTTTTCGACCTGAAGTAATAGGCAAGCGTTTAATGAGCATTTTAAAAAAATATTGCCATAAAGGTTTGTCATTTTTCTCAATAGCAATTTTAATGATTTCCATGATATCTTTTGTGCTAAAAGGGGATTTGATCTCTTTCTCATCTGCAATATTTTCAACTGGGTCGGCATTCGTGTATTCCTTTGCCATGAAATAAAAAAAATCTTTATCTATATATAGAGATATATTATTGGCCTTCTCCCATAAAATAACAAAATAATTTTTTATCAATTTTTTAAATTCGGGTTGATTTTTTATTGGTAGATTGTTTTTAAAAACAGTTAACATGAATAATGTCAATGGCGGCATTTTGAGGCGGCTGCTTGATTGTGACGTTTTTGTTATTAATGCAGTATCTATTTTTTGGGTAAACATTTTAAAGAAATATTCAGATACTAAACTATTTTTTTCTTTTAAAGCTAAAGTAGCAATTTCCAACATTTGTTCCGGATTGAGTGGGTTATCTACTTTTTCATCCCCCACTATTGCAACATCATTTTTACTTTTTTGCTTATGCTGTACATACAAAGTTGCCAGCATCAAAATGACAGGTTCCCTATTGTCTGAATGCCATTGTAGCTCAAATGTTTCTTTTATCAAGGCGCAACTGTGGACGCTTACCATTTGATTATCAAGTGACAATGTATCCTGCCAGCTTTCAAGTGGTTGTGTTTTGGCATAACTAAAAGCAAGGAAAAGCAAGTTATTTTGTATTAAAGTTTCATATATGTTTTTTCCCTCTGAAACTGGCTTTATTCGCTTTGTGCCCAAATATAATGCCTGATCAATTAAACCCCTTATGTGGGTGGGTTGGTTTAACTTCTTTGACCAATCTATTACTTTTAAACCCAATGACTGTACGGTTTTTACTTCCTCATCATCGAGATTCCCCCAGTGTATGATGATTTTTAAAGCATCCTTAGCTAGTGTTAAAAATACATTCTTAGCGGCGTGTGTTTCAATTTTTTCTAAGCAAACCCTGGCAGAGTCGAAGGCATGAGCCTTATTTTTAGCTATTACATCCACTGATTTTTTTGGTTCTGAAATGGATGATTGATGTTTAGTCAATAAAAATTCAAGCAATTTTTGGTCGAGTTTTTCAGCAAAAATAAATTTTTCTAATTCGGGATTAGGATATCGCTCGAGTAAATCATTTAATTCCTGCCCTGTTAATGTTGTAATAAATTTATGGATGCTTCCTGGAGCAGATTGTAAAGATTGAGAGAAAACATTTTTAATGGATAAACTGGGTTCCTGATAAAAAAAATACTTATATATTGTAGGAATTGTCTGAGCAGAACAAAGACTAAGTAGGTGAAAATCTAAATTCGTTTTTTTTGTACATAAATTGAGGAAATCTTCGCCGCTAATTTTAGATTCTTTAATCCAAGTAAGTAATTCTTTGGCATCTGTGAGCTTTGTAAGATCATTGACTTGAGTTTGAATGTCGGGCTTTGGTGAAGGATGCAGTCTGTTGATTGCTCTTGACATATAATGTTTTCCGAAGTTACTAGATAGTTTTTTGCGCAATTGTATAAAAAAAGATCTATTCTGTCAAGGAGTGACCTAACACAGAGTATTATTTAGATCAACCAATTCAGTGCACCCTTGCCGGCGCTTCTGCCCGTTGCAAAACAAGCAGTGAGCAGATAACCACCTGTGGGCGCTTCCCAATCCAGCATTTCCCCCGCACAAAAGACGCCTGGTATTTGACGAAGCATTAAATTGGCATTAAGTTCTTCAAATTGAACACCGCCTGCGCTACTGATAGCTGTTGCTATGGGAGTGGTTGCAATCAGTGTAATCCGCATGGCTTTGATGGCGTCTGCTAGCTTTTCTATATTTCTAAAATCTTCCTTGGAAATATATTCATATAACAAACCTACTTTTATGCCTTGAATGCCAGTTGTTTTTTGGATATGAGTGGTTATGGAACGTGAGCCGCGTGAACGTGACAGGGCGCCAATCAACTTCTCCCTGGATGTGTTAGGGGCGAGATCAAGTGTAATCAGAGCACTGCCTGTGGCCTCTATCTCGTCACGAAGTCTTGCCGATGCTTGATAGATAAGGCTGCCTTCCACACCAGTTCTTGTCACGATGAATTCGCCTTGCTGTTTAAAATCTTTAAAGGACAAAATCACCGATTTAATTGGATGCCCATGAAATTTTTCACGAAAATGTTTGGACCAATTTACGATGAAACCGCAATTGGCAGGACGGAATGGTTTCACTCTAATTCCTTTTTTTTCTAGCGATGAAACCCAGTCGCCGCGCGAGCCTAACTTTGGCCAACTGACGCCACCCAGTGCAAGGATGGTGGCGTCCGGCTTAATTTTTATCAAACCATTGGGGGAATCGAAAATGAGGAAATCATCTTGCCAACCTTTCCAGCGATGACGTACATGAAATGTGACGCCGCTGATTTGCAACCGTTGTAACCAGGACCGTAATAATGGGCTGGCTTTCATTTCTTTGGGAAAGACACGCCCAGACGTGCCGACAAAGGTTTCAACCTTCAACTCTTTCACCCATGCCAATAAATCATCGGGCGTGAAATGCTCAAGGTGTGCTGTGATTTCTTTTTGTTTGCTGCCATACCGTGTAATAAAGGTTTGATAGGGTTCAGAATGCGTGAGATTCAGTCCACTTTTGCCGGCCATCAAAAATTTTCGTCCAAGCGAGGGCATCGAGTCATAGAGATCCACCTTTACATTGCTTTGACTCAATATTTCTGCGGCCATTAATCCCGCAGGTCCGCCACCGATAATGACAATTGATTTTTTCATATGATGAGTGCCAGGCTTGTCAATTTAACATTTTAAATTAAATTGTCAAATTGACAAGCCTGGCACTCATTAACTTCCGATTTTGGCGAGTTTATTCAATTTTTGGTGATATCATAGGCGAATGAATTCGGTTTATAACAAAGAAGAACTTTACCGTGCCCATTTGGCTCGCGATCCCCGATTTGACGGACAATTTTTTGTAGCCGTTAAAACCACCATGATTTACTGCCGGCCAACTTGTCCCGCTCGGAAAGCCCAAAAAGTCCCAGAGCTTTTAGAAAAGCACCGCTATCGAACGCAGGGCTGCGTTTGCAATTGAGTTACCGTTTACCTTATGCTTGGGATAAGATGATCTTTACTGGTGTCATGAACGCTAAAAGTTTCTTCTATCAAATGACGAAAATCAGCTTTAAAGGCTGGGATGTTTCCAGTCAGATTTTAACGACTCCTTGCATGAATTATAACTAATTGTGAACCATCAGTTACAATTTGCTTAATAAGCACCATATGGTATAATTAACATATATGGCAGCAAAATTGATTTTACGCCAAAGGCATGAGTTTGAGGACGGTTCTTTTGCAGAATTAGTGATGTGGCAATTACCTCAGAAAACGAAGGACCGTCCTCATGGGTTAAAGTACCGGCTATATTACGGCGATGCTGATGGCCAATGTCTAGTTCGTTATGATAATGAAACTGGAAAAGGTGATCACAAGCATTTAGGCAAAGACGAAGTGATTTATCAATTTGTGGACATTGAAACTTTATTGAAAGATTTTCAGCATGATATTTATCATTGCCAAAAAAAAGGAGGAAAGTAAAATGAAAAAAAGAAAACTCATAGTGAAAGTCAGCTCATTGGATGAGGCATTAGCAGATTTTAAAACCACTTGGGAAAAGGTTGAAATAGGAGAAAAATTTCTCACTCCTATTGAGATAATTAGCTTTGAAAATGCGATTTTATTGATGAAAACTTTAACACCTCGACGGCTAGAGTTGTTACAAAAATTACATGCTATCGGCAGCAGCAGTATAAGAGCTCTAGCTAAAAAGCTAGAAAGAGATTATAGTAACGTCCACCAAGATGTAGAAATCTTAAGTAAAGCAGGTCTATTGCTTCAAGATAAAAAAGGTCGCTATTCCATGCCTTGGGATAAAATCGTGACGGAGATCCTGATGACGAAAGAAATTGATTCCCCTAGGCATATTGCCAAGAGTCATTCTTCCCATCATTTTCATATATCACACAGGTAATTAATAAAAACAAAATTTGCCGCCAGTTCAGATGCCTTTGACTTTGCTTCTTGCAGTCCTTAGGCACAATTTTAAAAGATATTAACTTCCGATTTTGGCGAGTTTATTCAATTTTTGGTGATATCATAGGCGAATGAATTCGGTTTATAACAAAGAAGAACTTTACCGTGCCCATTTGGCTCGCGATCCCCGATTTGATGGACAATTTTTTGTAGCCGTTAAAACCACCATGATTTACTGCCGGCCAACTTGTCCCGCTCGGAAAGCCCAATTGAAGAACTTGGAATTTTATATCCATGCGGCTCAGGCGGAGGAGGCTGGATTTAGGCCCTGTCTGCGTTGCCGGCCGGAAACAGCCCCGGGTTCTACGGCTTGGATGGGAACATCGGCGATTATTCAACGGGCTATTCGGCTGATGGATTGCTTTGCTACTGAAGAATTCTCGGTCAGTGAATTAGCTGCGAAATTAGGTGTGGGTGAACGCTGGCTTCGTGAATTATTTCAGCAACAAGTCGGTGTGAGTCCATCGGCAATCCTGATGTCTAAGAAACTGGATATCGCCAGAAATTTGCTGGACCAATCTACTCTTTCGATTACCGAAATTGCTTTTAGCTCAGGTTTTCAATCGATTCGGCGTTTCAATGATGCTTTTAAAACCCGGTTTCAGAAAAGCCCCAGAGCTTTTAGAAAAGCACCGCTATCGAAGGCAGGGCTGCGTTTGCAATTGAGTTACCGTTCACCTTATGCCTGGGATAAGATGATGCTTTTTTTAAAAAATCGCGCGCTTCCTCAATTGGAATGGGTTGATGACGATTCTTATCAGCGACTCATTACTTATGGCAATATCCGAGGATGGTTTAAAGCAACCCAAAATCAACAGGGTAGAATCGAGGTTGAGTTTAAATTAAATAAAACGGCCAATATCATGGAATTTGTAGCCCGATTGAAAAATATTTTTGATTTGGATTGTGATCCGATGGCTATTGAAAATAATCTTAAACAAGATAGCCAGTTAATGCCATTCTTGAATCAATATCCAGGATTACGTATTCCGGGTTGCTGGGATGGTTTTGAACTGGCTGTACGAGCGATTATCGGCCAGAAAATCAGCGTTAAAGCAGCGCGAACAATTTTAAGCCGGTTGGTAGAAAATTGCGGTGAAAAACAATCTTTGGATGAATCAATAAAATTAACCCATTTTTTTCCGACTCCAGAAAATATTCTAGCAGCCGATTTGTCGCAACTCGGTTTAACTCAATCAAAAATTTCAACTTTGAAAGAGCTGGCATTTCAGGTGATGAATAAAAATTTGATTCTCGATGGCACTGAAAATTTGGAAGAGGTTTGTCGGAAATTGTTAGCCATTAAAGGCATCGGTCAATGGACAGTAGAATATATTGCCATGCGAGCGTTGCGTAATCCTAATGCCTTTCCAGCTACTGATTTAGAACTGCAGAAAAAAATATCACGACTACAATTAAATCCTGAAAAATGGGCTCCCTGGCGAGCTTATGGAGCTATTTTACTTTGGAATATTCAATGAGGAAATGATATGAAAAAAATCCGCGGAATGAAATTTTTACCGTCAGATGCTACCTATGATAAAATGGCTTCTCCGGTTGGAGATTTAATCATTGTGACTTCACCACAGGGGCTACACACTATTCTGTGGAATGGTGATTTCAAAATGACTGCGTACGAAAAAATTCTCAGTCATCTGATTCGATCTCCTCGTGAACCCACCATTTTAAGTACCAAGAACCAATTATCCGAATATTTCCAGGGTAAAAGAAAAAAATTTGATTTACCACTGGTGATTCAAGGAACAGATTTTCAGATTCAAGTATGGAATGAGTTACTCAAAATCCCTTATGCGCAAACGATTTCTTATGGCGAGCAGGCCGAAAAAATTGGCGATAAAAATAAAGCCAGAGCGGTGGGCATGGCCAATGGCCAGAATCCTATTCCCATCATTATCCCTTGTCATCGTGTCATTGGCAGTAACGGCCATTTAGTCGGTTTTGGTGGTGGTCTCGATAAAAAAGCCTATTTATTAAAACTTGAAGCTTCCTCATGAATAAATATAAAGTTAAGTTTGCTTTTTCTGCACTCTGTATGGGTTTTTTTATGATCATTAGCAGTGCAATATGTGGTGGCCCAATACAAAACCTGTACTTCCAATTTAAGAATTGTTACAATGGTCCTCTTTTTTTAATTTGAGATTATAGACATGCGAGTAGAATTTTTAGAAACGTGGGGGGGAGGTTGGATTCAAAAGACACAAAGTATAGTGTTTTTCAATACAGAGATATTAACATTATTTTTAGACTATTTTACAACATGTAAAATACAAAATAAAAAAGGGACTATTTCATTATCTAATTATTTTAGTAGTTCGATGTTACATGCACGCTCTCGTCTCAAAATAAATAGTAACGTCGAGAATATTGGGGCTATCGTGCGAGAATTTTATTTGGGAATTGGCCAAATTCCAGATCTCACTTTCCCCACCGATCCCAATTTCCCTTGCAACATAGCGCTGCCCGATGACGCAAAAGTTGAAATACCAAATCATATGATTGACCAGTTGCAGGGATTTGGAGCAATCATTCAATCAGCTCATAATATATTGATCCAGGACCATACTTATTTATTGAAAGACCTCTGGGTTATAACATTAGGATATCTAACCTCCAATGATCATATCGAGATGGTGACGGCACTCGGTGAATCCAAAATATCTTTTTTTGCATCTGTCAATAATAAAAGTAAGGAAAAACCTGAAAGCAATATTCTTCAATCTTTGACAAATTAGCGATCAGTAAGTTTAGGGTCACCCATTAGCCCCCGCTATCTTTACAGAATTCAGGCTATAATACCATTTCATCATGGGATTAATACTTAATTTGATTATATGTGATGAATTACGTTACAATTGTCTCTTATCTAATCTGGAATTAGGGGCTGTGTTCTCTCTTCCATTTAAGATTTGGAAAAATATTTCAAGAACAGGTTGCACGAAAATAAGATTATTGATATGCAGAAACGTCTTTTCTTTATTTACCCTTTATTATTAGTTTTTTATGAAATGGCTGCATATTTATCTAATGATTTATATTTACCTGCCTTACCAAGTATCATGAACGATTTAAAAATTTCTTCTTCATTAGCTCAAACCACTTTGACAGCATGGTTTGTTGGCAGTGCTTCATTGCAATTAATTTTAGGACCGATTTCTGATCGTTTTGGCCGACGGCCGGTGCTTTTATACAGCGGTATATTATTCGTGGCGGCCAGCTTTTTATGCGCTATTGTTGATAGTATTACGATGATGATCATCGCTAGGTTTTTTCAAGGTATGGTCGTTTGCGCCATTATCGTTGCTGGTTATGCCAGTATTCATGAACTTTTAGATTCTGAACGGGCCGTTAAAACTTTGGCTTGGATGGGTGGGGTCGCGGTTTTGGCCCCTGCATTTGGGCCTTTATTTGGTGGAATTCTATTACTGTTTGCCAGCTGGCGGTGGTTGTTTGTCATCTTGGCGATTTGGGGCGCAATTATAGTTTTGATGTTAAAGCGTTGGATGCCTGAAAGCTTACATCCAGAAAACAGATCAAAATTAAAAATAAATAAAGTTTTCAAAGATTATTGGCAAGTTATTTGCAATAGTCGTTTCTTGATTAATATTGGTTCTTTTTGTTTTCTTTTCGCTGCGCTAATCGTATGGATAGTGATTGGCCCATTATTAATAATCCGTGATTTCCATTTAACCCCAGTATGGTTTGGTATTATTCAAGTCATACTGTTGGGAAGTTATATCATGGGAACTTGGTTTATAAAATTTCTTATTGATAACAAGGGCATTGAAGGCACTCTTAAAATTGCGTTACCGGTGATATTGTTGGGTGCAACTATTTCAGTTATTAGTTCTTATATCTGGCCTACGCGGTTATTTTTCATTGTTATCAGCTTGATGATTTTTCAATTTGGAGGAGGGTTATCTCTAGCCCCATTAAATCGTTTAGTTATAGAATCTTCTGAACAACCCATGGGGATTCGAGTGGCCTTATTTTCTTTTTTAATGGGATGGTTTGGCGTGATTGGAAGCGCCTCAGCCAGTATATTTTATAATGGCACCCTGTATTCTTTGGCTTGGTTGGTTTTTATCTATACTTTAGGTGGGGTCCTTTTAAAAGGCATCCATTTGGTGAGGTACTATTGTGATTGAACCATCAATCTTTGATAAAGATTTAAATGAAAATCAAGAACTATTTAAAAAATTTATTGACAGCAGCAAGTATTCTTACTATTCTTTCTCTAAAACAACGTCTTTATACGAACATTTGAAAAAATTTTCGAAAAGAACAATGTAAAATTGATATTGATCAAGCTATAATAAAAAACCCTAAAGAAAGGACAAACATGCCAAGTGATTTTAGGCAAAGCCGTAATCAAATGAGAAAACATGAAAATTATCGTTTTGAAGAATTTAAGCGCTTTTCTGAATCGAAATCTAAACCGTTTAAAGGCTTTCAACCTAAGGAGCGTTTATTAAGTTCTACTGAATCTCAAGAAATCATCATCCCCATCCTTAATTTAACTCGAGCCAATTCATGGTTTTTTCTATTAACTTTAAATTTGTTGATAAATGTTTTACAGGCTAGCCAGACTTCAAAAGAAACTACAGATAGCGAGAATTTAATCAGCGCTGATATAAGTTTCCCTTCATCAACGGACCATGTTACTTATTCTGTTAAAAAACCGTCTCACGTAAAAAAGAAAGTGTGTAATAGCACTCTTGATTTGGGGAAACCCGTAAAGTTATTATGTTCCGATGACGCTAAAAAAATTTATAAAAAGGATAAATCATTATGGACTAAAAATCGAAAATTTTTGAAAGATCACTTAGAAAATTTAAAGGATGAGCCACTCAATCAGTGTAAAATGTTATCACTCGCGGGACAGCTTAATGCCATTCGATTTTTTACTCCCTCAGAATGGTCCTACTCGATTGGATCTGAAGAAATGTTAACCTTAGGTCAATATGACTATGTCAATAATGAATTAAAGCTTTCAACTAATTTAATAAGTTCTCCTGATTTTTTTAATACGAAGACAAGGCATGAATTACATCATGGCCATATTGCTGCGCAGCATCAAAAAGCTAAGCGAGCCGATGGGAAAGCGTTTCCCTTTTCAAATAAAATGCAATTGAATGAAATCAAGAAAGCATTTTCTAATGGTGAAAATCGAGTAAACAAACTTTTATTATTATTGGATAACTCAAATTTTAACCACCCTGATGTTATTAGATTAAATAAATTTTCAATAAATTATAAGCCGTCTATCATTGATTTTTGTTTTAAGCTTAATTATGTAGAATTGTTGATTAACAAAGGATATATAGATAAACAACTTAATATTCTCCGTCCAGTTACTCTTGACCCTAGCAATTCCAATAATCCATACGGTCTAAAATTGTTTCTTAAAAAAATTACTAAGCTCACTGATTCCGGTCAGCTGTACCTTTTTGTTTGTAATTCTGTGGAAAATCCTCAAGAAAAAATGCGGGCAGTATTATATGATTCATTATATTTTTTAAGAAAAACTGAACACCTTTATGGGCATGCACATGAATATATTCAGGTCATGGAAAAAGACGCTCATATCAATGAGCAGTTGAGTCACTATCCTCAGCTTTTTCAACTATTATACCATGAGCTTTATCAATATCACCTACAGTTTGGCGATCAAGCTTACCGGGATTGTGTGACGAGCAGTTTATCTGCCCGCCCATAGGTTGATTAAGCCCATCATTAATCGAGAAATCTCTAAACACGACTTTTAAAAAATAAGTTATTGCCAGTGGTCAGGAAGCGTTTCATGTGTTTAGATTAACGGGGCGGGTTTCTCCAAAACAAAACTGCTCCATCGGCAGACTAACTTTTTCTTGCAGTGGTGACGAATCGGTAGGTAATGATCGCTTCATCGCGTTGTTGCTCTCCTAATGTCACACTGGGTAAATTGTACTGCAAACTGGAAGAAGAGATCAAGTCTGAAATTTTCAGACTAATAGTAGAATACTGGGCGCTAATGAAGCAGCTTTTGACAATAATGAAGTCAAGCCTCCAGGTTTATATTGTTTTATTCATTTTTTAAATTTTATGTCCTTGGAATGTTTACTCTTATGGTCTAAATTTTTCTGGAGGCATGTACATATTAGAAAACAAATATTAAGGAAATCTGAAATTATAAAAATTTTTTTAAAAAAAAATCTCTTGGCTTTGACACCACTGTCTGCATTATCATAATGATTTGTTGCTCCAATATTAAAACGAGTCTCCTTTTTTACACCAAGATTCTTGGCTTCAGTATTCAATATCAGCGTGAAGATGATGGGTTCGCTATGCTCGAACGTCAAGGCTCACGAATCATGCTGGATGAAATACGCAAGGATTCCATGAGCGGAACTGACAGAACATGGATATCAGGTCCGTTGGAAGTGCCTTTTGGCAGAGGCATAAATCTGCAGATGGAGACAAACAAGGTCGATGAGTTGTACGATCGCGTCCAAAGAGCTACCGAACTTGATCCGGGACCCGGGATGACGGATTGCTTCTTATTAGATTGACAAGATTGAGCTAAACCCATAAAATTTTCAGCCAAAGGTATAGCTCAAGCTGAGGGATGTATGCGTTTAGTGGATAGTTTGAATAGAAAGAAGAAAAAGAAAAAATCAAAAAGAGTGCAATCTGCACAACCGGTAAAAACGATTGTTTCACCGGAGCAAAAATTACATATAAAAAATTTACTTGAAAACTGCAATTTAATGCAGACCGAAGCCGCTGAACTCTTTTCTGAAAAGAAATATAGCGAATCCGCGGCATTATGGCAAAAGATAATAGAGCCATTTAATGAAGATAAAAATTTTTCTTTTACTATAGTCGGCTTAGAAATGCCTCTAGCTAACGCATTGTATAATCATGCTTGTTGCCTCGATGAACTGGAGATTTTTCCAGAACAAGCACTCAAAGAATATGAGCAAGCCTACAAATTAGATCCGCGGGAAGACATTTACGTAGATTTGATAGGAAAATTATTTGCATCTAAAGATTATGAAAAATTAAAACAAATCGTTGCTGTGGAAGAAAAAATAATGGATTCCATAGATCGTCCACTCGGCCACAAATCTCTCACTTTTATAGCTTTGGCGCAGTTGGTCAGCCTGGGACAATTGGAAGTTGCTTGCCCCGACATTTTTATCACTTGCTTGCTTTCCATGGCTAGTCAAGTTTTTCCTCACGCCCATATTCTATTAATTCAACACCATTTAAATAATCTCGAGTTTACCGAAGCTAAAAATTGTATTAAACAAGCCAAACATGTTCAGAAAATAGATGTTGCGGATTTGATGAGTGCTGAAGCCCATTATTACACCCTGCCTGATAGTCTGGAACGAAATTTTCAAAAGGGTTTGAAGTTGTTTAATACATCCATAAAGCTCAAACCTACGCCTAGAACCCATTACTGCTTAGCTAGACTTTACCAAGGTGAGGGCTTGCCGGATATTGCAAAAGATATCAAACTCGCCGAAAAGCATTATAAATCCGCCATAGAAGGCCGATTTCCGGAAGCAGCTCACGATTTAGCTACTCTATATGCCGAAGGCAAAGAAGAGGTTAAACAGGACATCGTTGAAGCATTAAAATTATATCAAATTGCTGTTGATCTGAAACATTTTCCTTCCTACGAAAATTACGCCATACTCTTGTCACAGCAAGATGCTCTAAAAAATCGCGAACTCTGCTTATCTTTGTTGTCTCAAGCGCCACAGATTTCATCCATGGCGCAGTGTTTATATATTCAATTAAAACTATTTGAAGTCAAAAGTGAAAATGGCAATATCCTAAGATACGGACCCTTACCTCAAGGCCAGCGTCCTGATTTGACTGAAATTCAAACATATTATGATAAACTGCAAGAACTTTCTAAAGACAGCGAAATATCCCCGGCTGAACTGCAATTATTATCGGCGAGCATTGCCAAGCATCTGTTAAATAACCTAGAGATGGCGGCTGACCATTATCGAGCCGCGGCGGAATATGGTTCTAAAGAAGCACATCAGCAATTATTAAGTTGGCATTTAAATCAACTACTAAATTCCACTTCAGAAACACGTCAACGATATCATAAAAACTCACTACGCAATGTCATCGATTCACAGAAGTTTTTCTTTGGCGACCCTCCTCCTATATGGCTATCGCATATCTCTAATATAGATAGGCTTAGATCTGAATTAGGGATGACTGAAGAAAAGAATTCTGAATCTAAATTCGAATCGATAAAGATTCCATCATTTCAAATGAAAAATAACCTTTTTCCAAAAAAGGAACTGAGAAAACTGATCAACACCATCAAAACCACATCTATGCCGACTGACCAATTAGCGGAATTAGTGGTCATTGCCGGTGAGTTAGCAAAAACATTGATTATAAAATCCGCCCCTGAGTGTATTGATTTCTTACATGAACAATTACTGTTTTTATTAAAAACCGTGAACATCAGAGCTGAAACAGAGTATTTTAAAAATTGGAGCTTAATGGCGATATTAAACGGTATCAGTCAATTTAGACTTTATAGTAAAAATTCGGAGTTAGCAGGTCAATTTCAGAAAGTTTTTAAATTGATTCTATCCCGGCTACCCACATTTATCTCGTGGAAGCTGGTTATGCTGCTAGATTCAGTCACAGCGCTCAGTTACCTTCAACCGGGAGTAAGAGAATTTATTCAATCGATTATTACTTACACCTTAGAACGGTGGTGGACGTTTTACACTGAATTAGATGGCTCCATCCAATTATGTTATCATCTTGCCGAGTTAGATAATTATTATCATTTCTTTACCGACCCCAAATTAGAAAAACAACTCACGCAATTAATTACTGATATCATTACCAAAGATTTTTCTCTGTATCAATCCCGGAACCGCGTAATCAAAAATTGTTTTTTCGCTCTGGTTTATTTTCATGATATTTATAAAAAAAGTAATGATAATGGTAAACTGTTTAAACAACTGCAATCTCACCTAGAAAATAAACCTGTCAAAACTACTTGTTCAGCGTTTCAAACGGAAGTAAACACTTTTTTCGATCAATATTTTTCTTATGCGAAAAATATAAGTTGTTTGGATGTTAAAGAAGAAAAACGCGTAGCGACTAAACCGGTAGATTGCGTTAGAAGTTATGAAATTCGAAAATCTGGATTAGATAGTGAAGAAAAATCAATAGTGGTTGAGCTAGGCGTTGAGAGTGACGGTCCAGGGCATTTTTTCTTTCCCACACCGGAAATGAAGCTGCAACCTGTTTACAACATAAAAACTTTGTTTTCCACCACCATACATTCTCTATTCGAGTTAAAGATGGTTCGATTTATAATTTTTGAATGGCAAACACAGTCAACGTCGGAACTGTATCAATCAATTCGAGAAAAACTTGCAAAATTTGGTTTGGATTTTCCTTCGTATACTGAGTTGATGCTAATGCAAAAGGATCGCATTCTTCCAAAAGAGCATAAAACAGAACCAACACCTAAAACATCTACATCTAAATTTGCATTGTGGTGTAATCGTAGAATGACGGAATATAAGGGTACTATGGATCTCACTCACTTCGGCTAAGTTAGCTTAGTGGCCGTGATAAGGGAAACTGTGTTGGTCAAGGCTGGCTCTTAGATGTGTTAGCACTTGACAGGAAATACGGATGCTTTTACTTTGCGTTGACAGATTTTTTGTTCCCATACTTCCCCCTCCAAATTTTGCCTCAAGACTCAAAAAATGATTTAATTGCATCTTCAATGAACATTTGCTTCTGAATGGATTCTGTCGGAGGTGACTTGAACAACTGTCGTTTATTACACCTGGTGTTGTGGGGAGTCATTGTCTTGGTTCCGTTACCGTCCAACGCCGCCGATAATAGCACACCGGATCGTCGAGCTTTTCCGGCGCCGTTCGATAGCATCTTTCCCAGTGCTGAATATTTGGGGCCTACCATCGGAGTGCCCAATACTGACCCGATCTACCCATTGACTCGAATACTCTGGAATGAATTTCCTCTCCTAAAAAATAATGATATCCGCATTTATGGCTGGGTCAACCCTTCATTTAATTTTAGTACTTCGAAAAATTCCAACGCGCCGTTATCATATAATATTGTTCCCAATCGGTTCGAGTTGGATCAATTGGTGCTACGCATAGAACGTGTTCCCAATACTGTCCAGACTGATCATTTCGATTGGGGCTTCCGGGTCTCTAATTTATTTGGGATTGATTACCGCTTTACCACCGCGCAAGGAATTTTCAGCGATCAATTACTGCAACACAATCATTTATATGGCTACGACCCGGTGGAAGCTTATACTCAGATCTATTTTCCAGATATTGCACAAGGTATGGTGGTCACGGTGGGGCGGTATATTTCACCTCCGGATATTGAAGCGCAGTTGGCGCCGCAGAATTATCTTTTTACCCATTCGCTCATGTTTACTTTTGACGCCTATACTCAAACCGGCGTAAATGCTGCAATCAAATTTGATAACCAATGGACTGCGTTACTCGGCGTGCATGCCGGTGATGATGTCGCGCCTTGGGCGTCCGGGGCGCATATTCCTACCGGGCAGGCCATGTTGCGTTGGGTTTCTAAAAGTAATAATGACTCATTGTGGGGTGGGGCGGATTCCTTTAATGGTGGTAAATTTAAAGGTAACCATGATAACCTGCAGGAATTTAACCTCACCTGGACGCACCGTTTTAATCCGGGTTTCTTCACATCGACCGAAACTTATTATATGTACCAATTCGATTCTCCCCTGGGTGGTACTTGTAATTTCGGCCCGATAGAACCTTATGGTGGTGGCGGTGGTTGTGGCCCTATTATTCCAGGGTTTTCATCGGAAGTTGGAGCCGTGAACTATATCGAATTAAAAGTATCAGATAAGGATTTTATTTCATATCGCACCGATTATCTGGATGATATCAATGGTGAGCGGACCGGTTTTGCAACGGACTATATGAGTTTTACCTTGGGTATTACCCATCAATTCAGCCAGTTCGTGGAAGTACGGCCAGAAATACGGTACGAATTTGCTTTTACCAATACACCTTATGATAATGGCACTAGAAGTAATCAGGCTACTTTCGATATCGATGCTATTTTTAGATTTTAGAGTATAATTTCGGAATGGAATCTGTTTCCCTTTTTTTGTATGAAGAATTATTATGGAGTCCATAAAAGATGATAAATTTTTGGTTAAGCGTAGCCGTTTGGTTTAAACGGAGAGATATTTGGATATTTTTGAAAGCCTGGACAAAAAATCCAAAAACGATGGGTGCGATTACTCCGAGTTCGAAGTATTTGGCGCAAGCCATGGTGTCACATTGCAATACCCACACTCCCCAGCGGGGTATTATTGTCGAATTGGGTGCAGGGACAGGTGTTGTGACCGCCGCTTTATTACAGAGTGGTGTGAATCCGAAACAATTGGTGGTGTTAGAATGTTCCTCAGTTCTAGTTAAAAAATTGCGTCTTCAATTTTCGGGTGTCCGTGTTATTGAGGGAAGTGCGATTTATTTGGAGACCTTATTGAAGGACGAATTACGACCTATTGACGCGATTATCTCCAGTCTGCCATTACGGGCTTTTTCCAAGGGAATCTCTGAAACTATCCTCAGGCAAATAACCACACTGCTGAAGTCGCAAGGTAAATATATTCAGTTTACGTATAGTTGGAGGAAAACGCATTATGCGGCTCTGACTCATTATCCTCTAGTAGCCTCTCAGAAAATCTGGCGTAACTGTCCTCCTGCTCGGATTGATGTTTGGAAAATTAGTTGATCAATTATACGCAATTCTTTATCAGGAGAATTTCATTTAAATTCTGGGGCAGATAAAAGAGCTCGTTCCGAGACGAAATAATCAAAGAATATTGCGACTTTCTTGACATTACTACCAATAGTGTGGATCTGACACTGCCATTTCGCAAATTAACCGACTTCACGCAGATAGGGTAAGCGGATCGATTTGGCTTTCCGGTGCTTTTCTCGAATCATTTTCAATGAGTGTTTCGATTTTGGCTATCATTATTAAAAATTTACTATGCTCTTCGTCTCCATGAGCATGTTTTTCGTATTTGGCCTTTTGGACATGCAATTCTTTTAATAATTCAGTATGGGTCGGTCGATCGATATTTGAAACCACCGATTTGATACCCAAAGCTGACCTTACCTTAAATAAGCCATCATCGCCAGTAAACCGAAGATAACTTAGCCGCGCTTTTTTAGGCTTTATAATTCCGGTTTTTGAATTCACAGAAGCACGTTTATTTATATATTTATCTAATTTAGTCATTATTTCTCTTTGCGTAGACGGTTGAATTTTACGAGATTTGTCCTCCTGCAAAGACTTCACAGGCTTTGGAGTTTCTAATTTTTGAGGAACTATAGTCTTCTCTTTTTTAATTTCACCAACTTCAAGTACTAACCCCTCCAAGTCATCGTCAGAAGAATCTGAATCATAGTCGGGCAGAACTGACGAATATTCTTCATCTGAAGAATCACCATCCTCTTCTTCTTGAGACCCAGGAGGAAGTAAGTCTGAATGGGGTGTTGAACTCGAAGTATCACTACTTGGAGGAGAAAGTGAAGAGGTAGGGGTGGGAGTTGAGGCAGAAAATGAAACCACGCCTTCTTGAGAAAGAAGCCCTAAATTAAATTTATTAGATTTAGCTCCTTGCATATTACCCATCTTAATACCTGGAGCAAAAGTGCGGGAAGCCCCGGATTGTTCATTTAATTTTTGGATTATCTTCCTCTTATGATCTTCTGGATCTCTGCGGACAGGAGTTATCTTTAAACCTTTTTCAAGGAGATCTGCGATCACAGGTTTTAATAGTGCTTGTTCGTCTTTGAGCAATGTGACTTGTGCAATCAATTTATTTTTTTCAAGAGTTAAGTCACCTTGTTTTTGAGAATTCTGATATGAAAATCCTGTTTTTTCCGAAAGCGCTTTCAAGCCCCAGTCTATTTCTTTGATTCTGGTTGTTAATTCAGCTGCATGAGCTTCAATCCAATTAAAACGCCTTAAATGAACAAATTTATTGGTGTGATCTTTATAAGTTTGATTCGTGGTATAAAAGTTATTAATGGACTCAATGATCACATTAATATCAGATTCAAGTGCGATGTACTTTTTTAAGCTCTCTAAGAATTTTAATTGCGGAGCAGATTGAAACTCTTTAGGAATCATTTTAAATTCCAAAAAATTGATGGCGATTTGATGCAAACCAAATGTAGCATCTTCAGCAATTTTTTGTCCTTTTATTTCCGCATTTTTTAGTTTGTTTTGATAATATTTTTTAGCAATCATGGCGCCTAAAATTTGTGTAGCTGGAAAAGCCAGGGTCACCCCTAAAGATGGAAGTCCGACTAAACCAGTTAATAAAATAATATAGTGACTGGCATATCCGCCTGCTTTGGAAAGTGCGTAAGATTCTCCAAAAGCAATAATAGTTTCTAGAGTTTTTTCAATTTTATTGATTTTGTCATTAGACTTTATATTATCAGCACTTATCTTTTTGAGAAGATTTTGAAGAGAATCTAAGAAAGCGAGTTCTTCCTTTAATTGTGTAGCTTCTTGAGAAGTAGGGTTTAAAGTAGCCATTTGAAGCTGAGCGTCCCTTATTCGAACGGTAATTATTCTATAATAAGCTCTGATGGTATTGGTAAGATGTCGATGTACGCTATGTACTTTTGATCTGACAACAATTTCTGGCTTGAGGAAATTGTATAGACCTTGGCCTAACTTAGATTTTTGGTCCTGAAGATGCCCGAAATCATAGACGGTTTCTGTGTCTGTTACGGTTGTTCCACTATCAATAGCACTTGCTTTTAAAGCTTCAACGAGGAAATCTGCTTGCATAATCATACCTATTTGGTTACTAACTTGGCCCTTTATTCCCTAAAAAATTTTGAAATCTACTACTTACTGTAAGGTACCAAGATAACTGATTATGATTAAAATAGTATTAAATTTAATCTCTTATAGATAAATATATACAAAAATTAATATAATAAGATAAATTATGTGTACTATTGAGTCTCGCAGGACTTAAAAGCTGTTTACCCAAAAATAAGGTAAAATTCGGTAAATATGGATGTTCCGAAGAACTAAGATTCCAGTTCATGGAATCGCATGCCTGCGAATGGAATGTGAAACGGATGGCCAAAATATTAGGGGTTTCGCGCAGCGGATATTATCGTTATCTGCAAGCGCAACCGAGCCATACCACGCAGGCGAACAGTCTAAATTAAATCTGCCATCAGAAGAAAAAACTGAAGGCGCTATACTTCTCGCGGAATTTTATGTTAACAACTCTTGGAGGATTTTGCTTATGAGAAAATTTTTACTGAGATTGATATTTATTTTTGCTCTGCAAATACCCGTAGCGCTGGCCGATGCTTCCGCTACGGTATTTTTAGAAGATCTAACCTGGATGGAGCTGCGCGACCAAATCAAATCTGGAAAAACAACCATCATTATTCCCATCGGTGGCGTCGAACAAAATGGACCCTATATGACTTTAGGTAAACATAACCGACGTGTTAAACTACTCTCGGAAAAAATTGCGCTAGCGCTTGGGAATGCTTTGATAGCCCCCGTGATTTCTTATGTTCCCGAAGGAAATATTGATCCGCCCACAGGTCATATGCGATTTCCTGGTACGATCACTATTCCTAACAAAACGTTCGATCAATTACTTGAATCTGCCGCGCTCAGTTTTAAATTACACGGTTTTCGGGATATCGTTTTTTTAGGTGATCATGGCGGCTACCAGGCAGATGAAAAATTAGTTGCCGATATGCTCAATCAAAAATGGGCGACAACGGATGCGCGAGCGCATGCGCTGCCAGAATACTATCAAATAACTCAAAACCAATACGTCCAGGCACTTAAAAAGCAGGGTTATATCGAGGCCGAAATAGGAGCTCATGCCGGACTTGCCGATACTTCATTGATGTTGGCGCTAGATCCTTCTTTAGTGCGCGTGAATCTGCTGCACACCGCCTCTCAAAAGCCTACCGTTGCTGAGGGTGTTTACGGCGATCCTACCCGTGCCTCAGAAAATCTCGGCGAGGCAGGAGTAGACCTTATTGTCAATGGTACCGTTGCCGCGATTCAAAAAGCCACTCAGCGTCATTAAAGCGAATCTGCTTTACACCTCTGTGTTGCTTGCGATAGCATAAAATGCAATTTTTAGTATTTTTGTTTAAGGAAAAACAATCATGAAAACTTATAAAGCCATTGAGATTACTGCTCCCGGTAAGTTGAATCTTGTTGAAAGAGCTATCCGTGAACCGGGTGAGGGTCAAGTTCGCCTTCGAGTCGAGGCGACTGGAATTTGCCACTCAGATGCATGGGTTGTCGAAGGACAATGGCCGGGCATGAAATATCCTTTAGTTCCAGGCCATGAAATTGCAGGTCGAATTGAAGCGATAGGACCAGGAGTAACCCCTTGGAAAATAGGTCAACGTGTTGGAGTGGGTTGGTTTGGCGGTGAATGTCGAAAATGTGAACCGTGCCGACGCGGGAATTTTATGAATTGTGTGAGACTGATCATTCCTGGGATTAAAGTGGATGGAGGCTATGCTGAGTCAGTAATTGTTGAAGCGAGAGCACTGGCCGCTATTCCCGATGAACTTAGCGCCGAAGAAGCTGCCCCTCTGCTCTGCGCCGGCGTTACTACTTATAACGCAATGCGAAATGCCAAGTTACGATCAGGGGATATCGTGGCTATCCAAGGAATTGGCGGTCTTGGGCATTTGGGAGTTCAATATGCTCGACGCATGGGATTCTATACGGTGGCAATTGCCCGCGGCAAAGATAAAGAAAAACTGGCTCTGGAATTAGGTGCGCACAAATATATTGATAGTAATGCCGAAGATCCAGTAGAAGTCTTGCAGAAAATAGGTGGTGCGGATGCTATTCTGGCGACAGCGCCAAGCGGAAAATCGATGGGACCCTTGATCAATGGTTTAAAAGCGTGTGGTCAACTGATCGTTGTGGGTATTTCTGGTGACCCAGTCGAAATGTTACCTGTTCAACTGATCGTAGGCACAAAGACAATTCATGGCACAGCCTCTGGGACTGCAATTGATATCGAAGACACTCTGAAGTTTAGCTGTTTACAGCATGTTCATTCCATGAATGAAGTAGTGCCTTTAGAAAAAGCTGCAGAGGCCTATATGAAAATGATGAAAGGCGCCGCCAGATTTCGTATGGTTTTAAAAATTTGATTTTGTTTTCGTAGTCGGAAAATTTTTAAAGGGTGTGCCGGTTAATGGCGGCAGACTACTTAAACGAAGTGTGTGAAAGATTAGTTATTTCCGGCTCTAATAATTCATTTTTTTCCTTTTGTTGTAGCGATATGAGCTTTAATACGAAATCGTCTTTCCTAATTTGTGAAAGCGTAGAGTTTGGTATCATTCTAATCGTTATTATCAATTTGTCAATTACAGGATTCCCAGATGATTGTTTTAGTATTGGTTGCAGATCATCGTAAAGAAATTTATCGTTAAGGATTCGGTATGAATTATAAAAAATTCTCATTCTTACAATTTTCAGCCAAAATAATTTTCGTGTATGATAGGACAAAGCCCTTTCGATACAGAGAATTGTTCTTTATGTTTATTAAAGTACAAAGCTTCTTTATAAAGACTAGAAAATTTGTCAGCACTATAAATTGGAATTTCTGTACCATCAACCACAGATTTATATAAATTGATTACATAAGCTTTTTCTTTTTTAACAGATGAAATTATAGATGACCATACAGACATGCTTTTTATATTTTTTTCCGATTCTTTTATGATTTTTTCGTATCTATCAATGATTTCATCCAATTTTTCCAAAAAATTTATCTTCTTCTCGTATATTTCATAATCTATTCGATCATTTTTTTTGTCGAAAGAAAAAAATTTGGGATTTTTCGAATTTATTTCATTACTTTTATTGTATTTATCGCATCGCAATAGATCTTCAAAATCTACTTTTTCATAAGCATATTCTTCCAAATCTCTATTAACTCCGGTCAATTTACTATTCTGTCTAAGACCATGGCTATCGTATGCTAATTGGAATAATTTACCAGATTTATCTTCTTGCCACTGGAAAGTAACTTTTGAATCAAGATGTTTTTCATAATCGTTTATAATGTATTCTTCACATTTTGATTTGTAATATTCTTTTTCTTCAATATCATTTGTTGCTAAACATTTATGATAATAGGACATTATTTTTGGATTTAAATCTGGATCACTCGTTGTCGTGACTCCAGTAACCATCTTGACCATGACAACAGATTGTCTAGCATGTACTTTTATAAAAATTCCATATTTTGCTAATTCAAATTGAAATTTAGCCGCAAGACTTTGTAAAACACTAGATTCTTTAGGCATAGCCGCAAAACAAACTAGTAAACTAAAAGTTAACATTGAGTTGCTTGGATTAGATTCAGGCCTATGTTTCTTTAAATGAGTAAGCCGGCTTGCGATCATTTCGGCCATCTTTTGATGAGGCCAAGATATTATCTCTGATGATGGATAATTGAGTGCACTTTTATCATAAAAAAAGTCAGTTCCATTCGAATGCGCTACTAGATAAAGAAATGTATTTTCCTTTAATTCTTTCAACTTATCTAAATCAGTTTCTTTATTAAAATGAATAATGAATATTTCTGCATCTGGGTTTTTTTCTCTAATTCTATTTGATATGTCATTATATGCTCTGGTATCCTTTGTGAAATTTAGTATAACATACTTCATTCTATGAACCTTTATGATTTAGTTTTTATTATTATTAATTATAAATTTTATGCAGTTAAGATTAAGGAAATATTAAAAAACTATCTAATCTAATCGCTCGGTATAGAAAAGCCTAAAGTCTAGTTTAAATTTGAGGGTGGTAAAGAGCAGTGAAAAAAAATATTTCTGTTGAAACTCAATCGTTGATTTTACCTCAAACGCTCATGAGCAATGTCATTAATACTCATGCTGAAAAGGGTCGAAAATGGTTAAGTGATTTACCAGATTTGTTAGTACAATTTGAAAAATCCTGGAATTTGACATTAGGGGAGTGCTTTACCTATGCCAATTTTAATTATGTCGCTCCTGAAAAACTGGAAAATGGTCTGGAAGTGGTATTAAAATGTGGAGTTCCTAGTCGAGGCTTAATCGCCGAGGCCAACGCACTTAAATATTACAATGGTGTTGGTGTTGCCCGTTTACTGCAATAATAAGTTTATTCGCTGTGCCGAGGCCGTTGAAAAAATGCTGGTTCCAACAATTGAGGCATTTTCGCAAAAAAGTTGAGGTCCCATGGAGATTTTTTTAGAAACTGAAAGACTGATTTTGAGGCTACCCACATGGTCAGATTTAGATAATTTAATTAGGTTGAGATCAGATCCAGAAGTCATGAAATATATTGGCGACGGGAACCCACATACAAAAGCCAAAGTGGAACATTTTTTAAGTATTGCTATTCCTTACCAAGAAAAATATGGCTTTGGGTTCTGCTTGGTATTTGAAAAAGAAACGGGTGAATTTATAGGGCAAGCAGGTATATTTCATAAAGGATTTTACGATGCACAGCCGGATATTGAACTAGCCTATCGGCTCCATAAAAAATATTGGGGCCATGGCTATGCGACAGAACTTGCTAAAGCACTGGTTCATTGGGTTTTTGAGAACTTGAAATTTGATAAAATTGTTGCAGCAGCAGAACCAGAAAATGTTGCTTCCCAAAATGTTTTGTTGAAATCTGGATTTCTATTTCTTGGGAAACAAAAATGGTGGGATAGCAGAGAACTATTTTACTATGAGATTTATAAAAATGATGCTATTGAGCTTTCTGACTATAATAAGGAGTGGCCACAAATTGCTGAAGTAGAAATTAAAAACCTTTATAGTATTCTACCAAAGCAACACATTATTGATATTCAACATATTGGCAGCACTGCTATTCCTGGTATGAGTGCTAAACCAGTGATTGATATTCAAATAGCCGTAGATTCTTTGAACGCGATTAAACCCATCGCTATAACAGTATTAAAAGAATTAGGTTATGAGTACTGGGATAAAAACCCTGATCAAGAAAGACTTTTTTTTGTCAAAGGCATGCCGCCTTTTGGAGCAAAACGCACTCACCATGTTCATATAGTTGAATCGAGTTCACATTATTGGCGAGAAAAAATTCTGTTTAGAGATTATTTGCGAGCCCATACACAAGCGAGATTGGAATATGAAGCATTAAAAAAGTATTTAGCGCAGCGACACACTTATGATCGTGAACAATACACCAGTGCTAAGGCGAAGTTCATTAATAAAATATTAGCTTTATTTCCACTTCACTAAAATGATACACGAACAAATGCTTAAACTGATTAGCGTTAGCGCCAAGGGTAGTGCGGAGTTCACCTGCGATTTCCCTCCAGAAACAATGCCTGATAAATTTTCTGAAGCAAATCAAAAAATTTCTGAAAGCTTGAGCGCTAATTTAAAACTCGTATTAGGTGATGCATACACTACTTCACCTATTATTGTGACTGATCTAAACAAAGCCCAAATGGAATAATGTACTGTGAAAACTGGTGATAGTCGTTTCCTGTCCGCCATGTTGAGTTCCCGTGGATGTAAAAACACTGCCGACTTTGCCAACAAATTTGTTAGCCATCCACAGGCCTCCCGTTTGATCTAAAAAATTTCTCATCTGCGCGCACATATTACCAAGGCGGGTAGGGGTGCCAAAAATGATGGCGTCGGCATCAGCATAATCAGTAGTTGATCACCGAGCTCTCGATGTTGGCATAAAAATTTAAAGTTGTTATGCATGACAGATAATTTCATGATTAGAAGGCATAACAAAATGGCTATGGCTAGATATTTTTTTCATAATTTGAAATTGCCACTGGCTATCTTCAACTTCGGCTAGCTGGAGACGGAATTTTTTAATTTGTAAAGGTATTAAAATTATTTTTTGAAAGTGAAGGGTTTTTGGTTCAAATTCCACAAAAAACATCAGCGGCAAATCACTTCTATACTTGAGGTTGCTTTGTATGCCTTCGTAATCATTAATAAAATCGCCGCAGCCATACAATATCGGTTTATTACGATAAATTTCAATCGGTCGAGGATGATGAGAAGAATGACCAAATATTAAATCGAATCCCAAATCAATTAAATAATGCGCGAATTCCCGGTGTTCATCGGGAACTTCATAACCCCAATTACTACCCCAGTGGATGCTAAAAACTAATAAATCACCGGGTCGATAATATTTTGCTATGAGGTGAGAAATCCCAGATCGAGTTTGGCTACCTAAATCAGATAAATAAGCTACTCCTGGGTTTTCGGCGCCAGCAGACCATGCAGGGTTTACCCCGCTGGATTGTAGCCCTGCGGCAAACACTAAGATTCTGGATTGATCCGGAAATTCATAAATAGCAGGACTGGATGCCTCTTGATCATTATTGCCGGCGCCAGAGATTTTGATGTGAACTGATCTCAAAGCAGAAAGGGTATCAATGAATCCTTCAGTTCCCCAATCCAGAACATGATTGTTGGCTAAAGTACAAATATCAAAGCCTGCTGTTTGTAGCGTATCAATATTATCAGGATGCATTCGATAATGAATCCCTTTTCCTGGCCAAGCTTTTTCATTCACGGTAATGGCGGTTTCTAAATTAATAATTTTAATATCAGGTTTATAATGATTCCAAATTTCTAGTGCATCGCCCCAAATATAGCTTGGGGGTGTCTTTCTAGGGATTTTACCATTGATTTGTTCAGCCAACTGGACATAGTCACGCGCATCAGTGACGTAAGATTCGTAAATACGAGGGTTGGAGGGATGACGAAGAATTTGATCAATTCCTCTCCCAGTCATCACATCTCCGGCTAAGAAAATCCTATAACAATCACCTTTCATAAGAAATATCACGATAAATAAAATCATTTTATTCTTATTTGTCTCAATTATCTAACTCTAATAATGCGAGATGACTAATTCTAAATCACAATATCGCCATCGTCACGGTGCGAAAAGAAGAGTCAGCCAACGGGGAGCTTAAAAATCATCCTCGAAAATAGCGAAAACTCCTAACTAGGTTTTCGGAGAAAAATTTTTTTTCCCAAGAAAGTGTGGAAGCATGAGGCTAACTGTTATTAAATTCCTAAGTTGTTTGTAGAAATTAATTGAATATCAGGATTAATCTCGGTGGCATATTTCAGGTGGTTTTCATCATAAATGAACGAGCTAAGGCGCTTTTTTTGTTAATTAAAGAGTTAACCCCTGACTGCAAAATAAAAATCACATAATATCAAGTAAAACTCCTAACTGGTAGGAATGAACAAAAAACTAGCCCTTTACATACTATAGGGGGGTATTGTATACTGAGCTCAGTCAACATCTGAGGTCATTATGAATAACGAAAAAACTAAGAATAATTTGATCTTGCGGCTTAAGCGAATCGAAGGGCAGATTCGTGGAATCATTAATCTCATTGAAAAGGACACCTATTGCGATGATGTGCTCAATCAAATTGCGGCTTCGCAATCCGCCCTCAATAGCGTCGGCAAAATACTTTTGGAACGGCACCTCAACACTTGTTTGATTGACCGTATCCAAAAAGGCGATCATTCGGTAGTCGCCGAGTTGATGTTAACGATGAATAAATTGATTAAATAAGGTGGGAGAAAAATTATGAAAACAATCCTTCTCAACGTTTCCGGAATGTCTTGTGGACATTGTGTTAATACAATCCAAACTGCTGTTCAACAGGCTGGCGCTTTGGCGAAAGTGGATTTACCAAATAATACCGTGTCGCTCACATTCGATGAAGCCAAAATATCTATAGAAACATTGAAAGAAATTATAGAATCTAAAGGATATTCTCTATCATGAAACTGCAAATAATGGGCATGACGTGCGCAGCCTGTGCCGCACGTATTGAAAAAGGCCTGAAAAATTTGCCTGGTGTTAGCGACGCAAGCGTCAATTTTGCGCTTGAAACCGCCACACTGAAATTCAGTGGTGAACAGCTTTCGGTGTCGGATGTGACTGAGAAAATTAATCAATTGGGTTATCAGGTAATTCCCGATGGTAATGATAAATCCAGTCAACTTCGTCATAAAAAAATTCAGTTGGCAATTGCAGCGGTTTTGTCTTTACCACTATTATTAGCTATGATTCCCCATTTTACATTCTTAATGAATCCGTGGTTGCAATTTATATTAGCGACACCGGTACAATTCATTATTGGCTGGCAATTTTATATCGGCGCATTCAAAGCGTTGCGCAATAAGAGCGCTAATATGGATGTTTTGGTGGCGTTGGGAACTTCGGCTGCGTATTTTTACAGTTTATTTTTGACTCTTCTGTGGTCTACGGATACTGCTCATCTTCATCCTGAAACCTATTATGAAACCAGTGCGGTATTAATCACGTTAATATTATCCGGTAAATTATTAGAGACCCTTGCCAAAAGCCGCGCCTCTGCAGCCATCAAAAAATTAATGGGTCTGCAAGCGAAAACGGCGCTGGTTATTCGTAGCAATCAAGAATTGATTATTCCAATTGAGCAAGTCATCATCGGTGACATCATTTTAGTTAAACCTGGCGAAAAAATTCCAGTGGATGGTCAAGTGATTGCGGGAAATTCCGCCATTGATGAATCTATGTTAACCGGGGAAAGTATGCCCGTAGAAAAAAATATTGGTGATCAAGTTATTGGCGCTACCATAAATACTCATGGTAGTTTGCGTATCAAAGCCGTACATGTTGGTAAAGAAACTACGCTGGCGCAAATTATCAAAACTGTTGAAGATGCGCAAAGCTCGAAAGCACCCATTCAACGCATTGCCGACGTTATTTCAGCCATTTTCGTGCCCATTGTCGTCGCTATCGCATTACTCACTTTTTTAATGTGGTTTATTTGGATTCATCCGAGTGAATTTGCCGGAGCGTTAGAAAAAGCAATCGCCGTGTTAGTCATCGCATGTCCCTGTGCATTAGGGTTGGCGACACCCACATCCATCATGGCTGGATCGGGACGTGCAGCGGAATTTGGAATTCTTTTTAAACAGAGTGAATCTTTAGAAAAAATGCAAAAATTGCAAGTGATTGTGCTAGATAAAACGGGCACAATCACCAAAGGTCAGCCGGAATTAACCGACATTCTTTTGGAAAAGGATAATGAGATCGAAATCTTGCGCTTAATTGGATCTGCGGAAAAACAATCAGAACACCCGCTAGCTAAAGCTCTTGTTGAGGGTATTACTGCAAAAGGAATCGCGCTCACACAAGCTGAATTTTTAAAAGCCACACCTGGACAGGGTATTGAGGCAATTGTTGAGGGTCATGAAATTTTAATTGGTAACTCCAGGTTTCTTGAACAGCATCACGTGCCTGTAGCACCTCATAATCAACAAAATATTATAGACCGTTGGGAAAGTGCGGGCAAAACTGTGATGTTGGTTGCCATTAATAAACGGTACGCCGGTATGGTTGCTGTTGCTGATACAATCAAAGCCACATCGAAATCCGCCATCACCAAGTTGAAACAAATAGGATTACAAGTGGTGATGATGACTGGTGACAATCAACGCTCAGCGCAAGCAATTGCCGAGGCAGTAGGAATTGATCACGTATTTGCGCAAGTGTTGCCAAAAGAAAAAGCCGAAGCGGTAAAAAAATTACAAGCGCAAGGCAAAATGGTCGCGATGGTCGGTGATGGTATTAATGACGCGCCGGCTTTGGCGACTGCAGATGTGGGTATTGCCATGGGCGCTGGTGCTGATATCGCCATTGAAACTGCCGATATAACCATTTTGCGCGGTGATCTTAATAGCATTGTCGACGCCATTGTTACCAGTCGCAAAACCATGGCCAATATCAAGCAGAATTTATTTTTTGCTCTAGGATATAATTCGTTAGGTATCCCTATAGCTGCTGCAGGTTTATTGGCTCCTTGGATAGCTGGGGCAGCCATGGCCCTGAGTTCAGTTTCAGTGGTGCTCAATGCTTTGCGGCTGCAACGGATAAAAAGATAGTTTTTTTGCGAGCTGGTTCATTAAAAGTAAGTGAAGATTGCGGATTTATAGGGGCTTCGGGTTTGAGGCAATGCTATTGGACGTCGCTTATGCGGCAAGTATCGGTGACAAATTCACACCGTTAAGCTAAGTTTAGGGGATAATTCCACAAAAATTCAGTTATTATTGTATCTGAACCTGAAAAAATAAAGTAATTTATGCATTTTCACGAGGCCTAACTTGCAAATATATTGTGATGTTCTAAAATTATACAACTTGTTACCAATAGGAGACATCAATGAAAAAATTTATAAAATTTGTAGCGGCGACAATTTTTTTAGGTGCATTTTCACTATCGTTTGCTGCTGATAATAAAGCACCCGTAATTACTATATTTAACGGGATGGGAGAAGAGGCCACGTTCTATTTTACTACTAAAACTACTGTTGGTGGTTTTACCAGCTATATTAAAATTGATTCGAATAGTCGCAAAAAAACTGAATGGGATACAAGCTTTCTCGAATTCGAAGGGGGTGCTATAGGAATTTCTAGTGCCACCTCTGACCCTAGCTGTCAGTTTGGAAAAGATCAATTTGTTAGTAACAAACGATATTTCATTGAAGTGACACCAAAAGCTGATAAAACATATTGTACTATCCAATCAAGATAGCAATTATGTGCCACATGGGTCACGCTTGGATGACCCTAATGGCGCTTATGCGACATCATCGCTTCAATCTCAGTAATGCTTTCACTTTTTGGTGCAAGAGGCCTCAGTTTTCGAAATCTTACTAGAATTCACAGAAGTCCTTTATGGATGAAAATAGAGTTCATCAGTACAACATGTCCACAGTTGCTCGATAGGGATCTTTAATGAGTAGGGTATTAGATAAAAGTGATTATCGTAACGGGCGGTGCTTCCGGTATTGGTCAGGCAACTTGTGCAACTGCCGGTTATTGTATTAGTTGATCAAGTTTATTCTTCTATTCCGATTTTACAATTTTTTTATCCCAACATAGAAATGAATTTGTGTCTGCATGGCGCATTAGCAGCAGTTTTTCTTTTAATGAATCAGCGTCAAACTAATCATATTACAGTATCCAATACGCTTGGAACATTATTTCAGGCGATAAAATTAGATAACCAGGCCGTGCAAATTAAAGTATCTGCAGAAACTTCTCCAGCATATATTTCAGAGAAATTTATGTGGGAGGAAAAATCATTGAATGCAATGACTCTAGAGCCGATTGGCATGATATTGACAAATAAATCTAATTTAGATTATAATGTTTAATATGAATAAAGCGATTAAGAATTTCCTTTCAATTGCCGAGGCGGTGCAACGGTTATTGCATCCTTACGCCGAGGTGGTCATACACGATATTAAGCGCAACAAAATTGCAGCTATTTTTCATCCTTTTTCTAAGCGAAGGGTAGGTGACCCTTCTCTGTTAACTCCAGAAGAAATGAGTGGCCTACAAGATTGTATAGGCCCTTATGAAAAGTTAAATTGGAATGGCAATAAACTTAAATCGATTAGCAGTGTAATTCGGGATGAAAGTGGCCAAGCGATCGGGTTATTCTGCATTAATTTAGATATCTCACAATTAATAAAAATCAATCAGGAAATACTGCTATTTATTCAAGGAGGAGATCTGATTGCTCAGCCAAAACCTTTATTTAGAGACGACTGGCAAGAAAAAATTAATCAATATGTTCACGCTTACTTGAGTGAACGACATTTGAATTTAGAATCATTAAATCGCAATGAAAAAAAAGCTTTGATTGAACATTTAAATAAAATTGGTGCGTTTACCGGAAAAAATGCCGCTGAATATGTTGCTCAGATTATCGGAGTTTCTAGAGCGACAGTTTATAATTATTTGAGGTGATCATGAACATAGCTCCTTTCAAAATTGAAGAATATTTTACCCAATATGAATTTTCAGTGCGTTTTATGCTGGGATCTTCTGATCCGGAAAGTTTCACTCTGTCAGATTTGATTGCCATGGCGGATTCAGAAAGTTTAGCTTTATGGAATCAACTGAATTTAGGATATACTGAATACTATGGTCTTCCGTTGTTGAGAACCGAAATTAGCAAATTGTATGCTGGCATAGATCACAATCATATTCTGGTTTATTCCGGTGCAGAAGAGGTCATTTATATTACCATGCGGGTTTTGTTAAAACCTAATGATCATGTTGTCGTGGTCACACCTTGCTATAATTCACATAAAGAAATCCCTAAAGCCATTGGCGCCCGGGTAACAGAATTATCATTAGATTGTAAAAACGAACACTGGTCTCTAGATTTGGAAAAATTTTCATCTTTGGTCACCGATAATACCAAATTAATTATTATTAATTTTCCTCATAATCCAACGGGATTTCAACCCAGCTTAGAAACTTTTCAATCCATTATCGAAATCGCAAGACAACATAATACTTATTTGTTGAGTGATGAAGTTTTTCGATTATCTGAGCAAGATCCTCGTGATCGATTACCCAATGCGGTAGACTGCTATGAAAAAGCTTTGAGTTTAGGGGGGATGTCTAAATCTTTCGGATTAGCTGGCTTACGGATTGGCTGGATCGCCTCGCATCCAAAAAATTTACTTCAGAATTTTGTGTCCTATAAAAATTATACTTCCATGTGTAATAGTGCCCCCAGCGAAATTCTGGCGCTGATAGCTTTACGGAATAAAGCCCAGATTTTAGAAAGAATTAAAGGTATTACCAAGCACAATTTGGATTTACTGGATAATTATTTTCAGCGCTATTCAGATATTTACCAATGGCAGCGCCCACGTGCAGGTTTTGTCGGTTTCCCAAAATTAAAATTGAAAGTAAATATAGAGATTTTTGCCAAAAAATTAATCGAAGAAGAAAATGTGCTGATTTTACCAGACACTTTATTTGACTATTCAGATAATCGGTTTAGAATAGGTTATGGCAGACGTTATTTCCCAGAAACATTAAATAGATTAGAGAGATTTACGAAGAGATTTTTATGAAAGCGCAAAAAGATCATTTTATTATTTCAACGGATAAAGAGAAACTTGATATTGAAATGATTTATCAATTTCTCAGCCAAAGTTATTGGGCAAGTAATCGTACGCTTGATCAAGTAAAGGAATCTATTAAAAATTCACTTTGTTTTGGTGTTTACCAGCAAGATACCCAGATTGGGTTTGGCCGCATCATCACAGATTATTCTACTTTCTCATATCTGGCTGATGTATTCATTATTCCTGAATTTCGCGGCTTGGGATTAGGAAAATGGCTTGTTGAAACCATTTTTAGCCTTGACGAAGTGAAGAGCGTTAGATGCATGCTTTTGACTACGAATGCTCATAAATTGTATGAGCAAGTTGATTTTATGTCATTCCCTTATCCAGGCCGAGTTATGATAAAAATGCCATAAAAGGATATCTATGATTTTGGTATTCAATTTATGAATGCTAAACAATGTCAGGATGAATTAAATAAAATATTGAATACGGTAGTTTTATAAAAGGCTTGAATATTTAAGTTATTTTTTAATAAATATTGCTGCGCTCAAAGAACTGATGAGCGATAAGATTACTGCAATCCATATCACTATTTTGTATCCTGCAATGAATGACTCTTGAACCAATCGATGAGCATTTTCATCCTGAGTTTTGATATCTGCGAGTTGAGCACTTTGATTCAGGATTTCCTGACGGATAGTAGAAGAAATCGAGGATGTTTTTAATCCTTCAATCAAGTGATGATTAAAGGTTTTGGTCATCACCAGTCCGAGCATGGCAATTGCCAATAGGCCCGCAATTCGGGAGACGGCATTATTGACGCCGGAAGCTGTGCCCGCATGATCAGATGGAACTGAGTTCATGACCGTCGTAGTCAGAGGCGCAATACTGACTGCCATACCTAAACCGAGAACTACTGTGCCTGGAAATATACTTGTCCAGTAAGAATTCTCAACACTGGAGTTCAAAAAGAGCCCGAATCCAATAGCAGCGATGGCAGGACCGACCACCAATGGTAATCTAGCGCCCAATTGTTTAACTAATCCGCCAGCGGTTCTGGATAACAAAAAAATCAGTAAAATCACCGGAAGAAACGCAGCACCTGCTGCTATGGCCGTATAGCCCTGCACCTGAATCATATATAAAGGCAAGAAAAACAGCACGCCATAGAGAGCAAAATAGAGGAAGAAAGTAATTAGATTGGCGCCACTAAAATTGCGTGACCTAAACAACTCAAGCGGAACCATTGGAAATGAGGTATATTTTTCAACAAAAAAGAATGCTATCAACGCCAAAATTCCGAGGATTTCAGTCACGATAACGATAGCGCCACCGTTTCCCCATTCAATTAGCCCGAACACTATCGTACCAAGCCCGATTGTGGCTAGAAATGCGCCTGTTATATCGAGTTTTTGGCTCTGTTCCAGCTTACGCTCGGGCACCCAAAGTAAAGTAACGATAAAAACAATTAAAGCAAGAGGTAAATTGAGAAAGAAAATCCAGCGCCAAGATACTTGCTGTACCAGCCATCCCCCCAATACTGGGCCGGCTGCTGAGGTGATAGCGGTAAATCCGGCCCAGGTTCCAATGGCTTGTCCTCGTTTTTCTTCTGAAAATGAAATAGTGATCAACGCCAAACTTCCAGGAACCAGAAGTGCTGCACCTATTCCCTGAATGGCCCGAGCAATAATAAGCACCCAAATTGTCGACGCCATTCCACAGATTGCCGAAGCAATAGTAAAGATCAATATTCCAATCAAAAAGATAATCCGCTGCCCATGCAAATCACCTAATGCACCGCCTACCAAAAGTAACGCCGCCAGTGTTAGCGCATACGCTTCCACCACCCACTGCATCCGACTGATGGAGGCATGTAAAGCTTCTTGAATGGCTGGTAAGGCTACATTGACAATAGTACCGTCGATAAACGCCATGCTGGAACCGAGAATGGTTGCCAACAGAACCCATTTCTCACAGTTTTTCGGGACGCCCGTCATTGGGCGGCAGGTTGACACATGATCGCAAGGTCCGCGCAAAAAATTTGTCACTTTCTTCTAAACTCCATGGGCTCAAGAAACTCTGAGAATATTACAATGATGTATAAAGCTCAATATGTCTGCGATTTAGTCCCTAAGAATCGATTCATGCAGTAAATCACAAGTTTTTCCAAATTGACGAGGTAAGAATACGATCACTGCTAACAATGAAATCAAGGCGCTGGCTGCTAAATAATAAGCGATAATCAATGGATTATTAAATCTCGCGACTAGCCAAGTGTTAATCAATGGAGCAGTACCGCCTAGCAAAGCCATGCCCACGTTATAACCGATTGAAATGCCGGTATAGCGTACCGAAGATGGAAATATCTCGACCATGGTTGCCGGTGTAGTAGCTTCTTCGATGCAATATAATATCACCAATGGTAATAACCACAGCCATGAACCATGGGTTTTGAGCAAGTAAAAACAAGGAATACTCAGTGCGATATAACCTAAAGCAGCAGTCATCAACAAAGCCCGTCGACCATAACGATCAGAAAATCCGGCGGCAATGGTCACCAATAAAAAAGTAAGCGCATTATAAAGTGCTTGAATTTGTAAGGCATGTTTTAGCGAGTAATGAAAATATTGATGCAGATAAGTGCTCATAAAATCCATGAGCACGTAACTGCCGGTCGCGGCCATGACTACTAATAAAAAAACATTCAGCACGGCTTTTTTATGTTGTTGCAAAATGGTGAGCAGGGGAACAGCGGTTATTTTTGATTGCATCCGTAGCTGATCAAAAATGGGAGTTTCGTCGATATTACGGCGCAACCATAATCCGAGCAGGCCGATGATGCCGCCTAACATAAATGCTATTCGCCAACCATAAACGTAAAATGCGGATTCAGAAAATACACTGGAAAGCAACGCCGCCATCAGCGTTGCGCACAATACACCGAAATTAGAGCCATTGTTAGCCATGCTACTAACAAAAGCTCGTCGGTGGGATTGCGCCATCTCAGTGAGATAAATCATACTACCGGCAAACTCTCCGCCGATACATAATCCTTGCAGCAAACGAAAAATCACTAAACATAAACTGGCATAGTATCCCCATTGCCGATCCGATGGTAGTAAGGCAATGGCAATGGTCGGCAGTGAAATCATTAAGATAGTTATTTTTAAAGTTTTTTTCCGACCAAAACGGTCTCCTAAATGCCCTAGAATACCGGAGCCCAATGGGCGAATAAAAAAGCCCATCGCGAAGACTAAAAACGTGGATAACAGCGCATTGACGGGACTGAGTTTGGAAAAGAAATTATGCGCAATCACTGGCGCCAAAAAAACGTACAGGGTGAAATCATACCATTCGATGATATTCCCCATGATAGCTGCTAAGATGCTGGTTCTTCTCATAAAGTTCCTTCTTGTGGCTGATTGACAATGTCACTATTATACGAGCGAATATGCGGAGCAATCAAATTGAACTTTTTAAGTCTTGTATCGTTTTAACGTACTATGTGGACAATTTTCAATGACATATACCCATTACACCTCAAGATGCTAAAAGTTCGCATCTTGAGGTGTAATGGGTATATAATTCCTTTATGCCAACATTGGGCGTATGAAAATTAATAAGTAAGATAGGGAATGATTGTTAATTGTAAAGTGCCGATAATTTTGTGATTATCCTCAACCACAATCAGATATTGATTTTTATCAGCGTTGATTTCATCAAACGCCTGATAATATTCTACAGGCAAAGGATCTTGATAAGATTCTCGTTGTTTTCCTAAAGAATCGTGTGCCAGTAGTTGAACTATCTGCGCTAAATCATCTCGCTTAGCTTTTCTAATGTTTAAGTTCATGATTACCTTAACTGCCGTAACGGCCCATAGTTTATCATAAACTGATTTTACAATTAAAGTTTAAATCTCATAGATAAAGTAGCAGCGACAATCTGTAAAGAGGGTGCAGCATCTTGATTAATATGTCCATTGCTACTCCAAGAATCAGAAGAGCCAAAAACATGTGAATATTCAATTCCAACAACAAATGAGTTCTGAGCGCCGAAAGCATAATTGAGACTCGTGCCTAAGATGGCGCTCCAATAGCCGCCGGCGCCAATGCCAGTATAGAGTTGCCCATCGTGTTCCAGACTCCGATAAGCCGGGCCCACTTTTCCCTGTAAATACAAGCGTTCTGAATGAATAAGCGGCATACGAAAAGTGGCCGCCCCATACCCAATCCAAGATTCGACTGAACCATTGATCGTGACATTATTCACTGACTCGTTTTGATTGGATTTTGGCACAAAGAATCCACCCAGTTCAGTGCCAAAATGTCGAGCGGCTTGGTAACCCAACTTGCCGCCATACACTCCTGTAAAATTGTCAGCATTTATATGGGTGAAATCACTCCAATTGGAATAGGCCCCACCCAGTTCACCGCCGACATATACATAAGGTACGAAAGAATTGACAGGATTAGCGTAAATATTAGAAAAGATAAAACAACCGAACGCACACATGATCAGAATTAATATTTTTTTCATTTTTCACCTGCTCTTTAAAAAGTTATTTCTATTAATATAACCTTTTTTTAGAATATAATCGATATATTAAATATTTCAAGCTTGCAATAAATGTGCTCCGCGGGGTACAGAAATGTTCTCGGTGTTTGGGATAACAGGCTTTATGGATTAGAAACCACTCAGGAGTTAACTAAACAAACCGAATACCTTTGGAACAATGATCCTTCAAGTGACTCTTTCTCCCAGATTTAAAATTTAATAAATAGTATTACTATCTATAAAAATATTTTTGACATCAAATAAAATCAGTATTACATTTAAAGTATAGGGTATGAAATTTTTTAAGGAGAATAGGATGGGTAAATTTATAAAAGTGATTATGTTTAGCTTGATTTTTTCTCTCAGCACTCCAGCCGTCTTTTGTTCTACTACCGATACAGCTCAAAAAAAAGAAATAATGCAAGCACAACAAGATTCAAATCCTTATATTATTTCATTATACGAGCCGACTTATATTATGCCATTTGCTTACACTTCTTCTTTTAATAGTGCGGCAGAATCAAATGCTCCGGATAATGCAGGTTTAAATAATATTGAAACGAAATTTCAATTTAGTGTTAAAACAGCGATATGGAGAAATTTTTTTGGTTATAAAAATTCTTTAAATTTAGCTTATACTCAACTTTCCTTTTGGCAAGTTTATAATAAAGAAACTCAATTTTTTAGAGAAAGTAATTACAAGCCTGAAATATTTTTCTCAAATAATATAGATAGAAAACTATTCGGCAATTGGAGTTTTAGTTTCATAAATTTAGGAGCAATGCATCAATCTAACGGTCGCGGAGGTATTTATGAAAGAAGTTGGAATCGCGTATACGTAGAAGGTATTATTTCTAACAAAAATTGGCTAATCAGTATTAGACCTTGGTATGTAATTCATGGTGCTAGTTTAGACAATAATCCAGATATTGCAAATTATCTAGGTCATGAACGTCTACTATTCTCTTATAAATTTTATAGCCAAACAATTTCCCTAACAGCCTACAATCTGGAAAATATTACTCGAGCTAGTACGCAATTAACCTGGTCCTTTCCTTTAGTGAAGCAGCTTCGCGGTTACGTACAAGCTTTCAGCGGTTATGGACAAAGTTTAATAGAATACAATCATCATGAAAATACCATCAGTGTCGGAATCGCCTTAAACGATTGGCTTTAGGGCCATTGCGCATTTAAAAATGCTATAATTGAATAACTACCCTGTGATTATTAATTCAGAAGGAAAATATATATGGATATATTGATGGTTTTGACTTCTCATGACCAACTGGGAAATACGGGTCGTAAGACGGGTATCTGGTTAGAAGAATTCGCGGCGCCTTATTTTGTTTTCCGCGATGCGGGTGTTAATCTCACCTTAGCGTCCCCAAAAGGGGGACAGCCACCAATCGATCCGAAAAGTGATTTGCCTGAAAATCAAACCCCGGCAATGAAACGATTCAAGCAAGACGACCAAGCTAAAAAAGCGTTTTCTCAAACGGCTAAGCTGTCTGATATGCGCGCAGAAGATTTTGACACGGTATTTTATTCCGGTGGCCATGGGCCCATGTGGGATCTTGCTGAAAGTCCCGTTTCGATCGCATTGCTCGAGTCTTTCTACAATTCTGGTAAATTGATTGCATTGGTATGCCATGCGCCCGGGGTGCTCCATCGAGTGACTTATCAAGGGCAGCCGCTGGTAAAAGGCAAGCGCGTGACTGGTTTTACCGACAGTGAAGAGGAAGCAGTGCATCTGACCAAAGTAGTGCCGTTTCTGGTCGAGGACGAGCTGAAGCGTTTAGGTGCACACTTTGAAAAAGCACCTGATTGGCAAAGTTTTGTTGTTGTAGACGGGCGGCTTATCACTGGCCAAAATCCTGCATCTTCCACTGCAGCGGCACAAGCTTTGCTCAAAGCAATAAAGGATATTTTATGAAAAAAATCTTTGAACCAGACGGAAAAAACGCGATTCACGATGGAGTCAAACATGAATCCGGTGGGGGCAGGGCTTTGCTTGATCCCACCGATACAGCTTTGTTGTTACTAGATCACCAATCGGGCCTGTTTCAAACAGTGAAAGACATCAGCGTAGCTCAATTGCGGACTAACACCACCATGCTTGCTAAGCTGGCAGCTCTGGTAAAGTTGCCGCTCATAACAACGGCCTCGGAGCCTAACGGACCCAACGGTCCGCTCATGCCGGAGATTCATGCTGCAGCGCCCCATGCAGTTTTTGTGCCGCGCAAGGGAGAAGTCAATGCATGGGACAATCAGCTTTTTGTCCAGACAGTGCGCGAAACCGGGAAAAAGACTTTGATTATGGCTGGCGTTTGGACCAGTGTTTGCGTCATGTTTCCGGCGTTGGATGCCCAAGCGGCAGGCTTTAAGGTGTATGCGGTCATTGATGCGTCCGGCGACCCGAGCGAAATGGTGTCCCGAGTAACCGTAGCGCGTTTCGCGCAAGCCGGAATTATTCCTACCTCGGCCAATGCGGTCTTGTGTGAACTACATCGCACTTGGAACCAGCCGCAAGCCGCTGAGTTAGCTAAATTGTATACCATGGTGGCGCCGAATTATGCCGCACTGATCGAAAGCTATCAAAAAGCGCAAGACGCGATCAAACAAGAGAAAAAGTAAGAGACTAAACCGCCCAGCAAAGGCATCCAAAATCCCAGGAATGTGATTGTTTTAGGCAACATGGGTTGAAAGACGCATTTTGGAATGGCTTGGATTGGAATCCCTCGAAATAACGCACCGGAGACCAATCAGGCATAGGATCTGGAAGTTTGGGTGAGAGATAAAAAAATGAGTCACTGCCGTGCACAATCTTACCGCCAAGCACAGTTAAAACAGAAGTGATATTTTTAATATCTTCATCTGCAACTGAGAAATAATCTGCACTTAGAACTGCGAAATCTGCTAAAAAATTTTCTTTAATTTCACCTTTTAAACCTGATTCGTTGGAAAACCAGGTATTGGCCGTAGTCCATAATTTCAAAGCCTGTTCACGACTTAATAAATTTTTTTGCGGATAAAGCTTCATGCCGCCAACAGTTTTTCCAGTAGTTAGCCAATAAAGGCTAATCCAAGGATTATAACTGGCTACGCGGGTTGCATCAGTACCAGCGCCAACAGGAATGCCCGCTTTAAGCATTGCATGGATTGGGGGAGAATGCTCTGCCGCCTGTTTACCATATCGTTCTGCAAAATATTCGCCTTGGTAAGCCATGCGATGTTGGATTGCAATTCCACCCCCTAATGCTTTTACGCGTTCAATATTTTTTTCAGTAATGGTTTCAGCATGATCAAAAAACCAATGTAAATTGTTAAACGGAATTTCGCGATTCACTTTTTCAAAAACCGTGAGTGCGCGCTCGATACTTTCATTATACGTTGCATGCAGTCGAAACGGCCATTTAGAAGCGACCAGCAGATGGACTACCTTTTCAAGTTCATGCTCCATACTTGTTGGAAGATTAGGTCTTGGTTCACGAAAATCCTCAAAGTCTGCTGCCGAAAAAACCAACATTTCACCTGCGCCATTGTGTCTATAAAAATCGCTGCCTTGACCTAATTTAACTGTTTGCGTCCAGTGCTGAAAATCACTCAGTTCTGCTTTTGGGTTTTGGGTAAAAAGATTGTATGCGATTCGTAAGGTTAATTCGTTATTTTTTGCAAGTTGATCAACCACTTGGTAGTCGTCAGGATAATTTTGAAAGCCACCTCCGGCATCTATTACACTGGTCACGCCTAAGCGATTTAATTCACGCATGAAATGCCGTGTGGAATTTAATTGATATTCAAACGGTAATTTAGGGCCTTGTGCTAAGGTGGAATATAAAATCATTGCATTGGGATTTGCCAGCAGTAATCCAGTAGGTTGTCCATTTTTATCTTTGTCTATGACGCCCCCAGGTGGATTGGGGGTATTTTTGTTGTAACCGCAGGCTTTTAATGCTGCTTTATTAAGTAAGGCTCGATCATATAAATGTAAAATAAACACAGGTGTATCTGGAGCAATTTGGTTGAGCTCTGCCAATGTGGGTAAACGTTTTTCGCGAAATTGATGCTCGCAAAAACCACCTACCACCCGAACCCATTGTGGCGCTGGAGTTCTTTGGACTTGTTCTTTTAACATATGCAAAGCCACTGCAAGCGAATCCACTCCGTCCCATCGTAACTCCAAATTATAATTTAATCCGCCGCGAATGAGATGCAGATGACTATCTATTAATCCTGGGATTACTCGCGCCTGTTTTAAATCGATCACTTCAGTTTCGGTATCTTTAGTAGCCATGACGTCTTTATCAGAACCTACTTTTAGAATGCGTCCATTGGCTACAGCAATAGCCGTGGCGTTGTTAATTTTAGGATCGAAGCCGGTTATTTTGCCGTTAAAAAATATTTTTTCTGCTGATTCCATATTATTTCTTTTAGGATCCTTTTTTTAAGGTATGAACTTCAAGGATATAACCGCCGGGGAATTGTAAAATCGCAGTATTTCTGTCACCTGCATCATAAGGTTTCGAAAGTATTTTGGCGCCGGAATTGGTAGCTTTAGTCAATGTTTCATTTAGATCGTCGACCTGATACCCAGTTAATTCATAGCCAAAAGGATAGGGTAAATGGCCATCGGTTACCATAACTTGCATTTTACCAAATAGGGATTCAATGCGGATTCGGCGAAAAGTGTAGTTGGATCGTCCAATTTCAGCGCCATTGGTTTGTTTATTATCTTCAACCACTTTGCCATGGGAAAAACGAACAAAGTCACGAACAAATTCATCGGCTCGATCCTGGGAAACATAAACCCGGTTGTCTGGAATGGATTTTAATGGTGCGTAGGAAGGGGCGGTAAAATGCCAATACAATTGCATTTTCACACCGCCAGGCCATTGTATTATCACGTCTCGGCCAATAGGGTCTTTGAATGGCTCAACGACCACTTCCGCGCCAGCTGCTTTGGCATCTTTGATGGCTTCATCCATATTGGATACTAAATAACCATAGCGTTCCTGGCCAAATGGAAAAGGAATCGGGGTTTGGTAAGCGAAAACGGAAAGCATACCGCCCGGTGACATGATGTAACGAAATGTGGTGCTGCTGTTCACGGGCGTCACATTGGATACACTGGGTTTGGATGCCTGACCACCGAAAGTGGCAACGAAGCTATTAACAAAGGCATTTAAATCATTAGGAGCAACATACACATGAGTTGAATCATATTGCGAACCAACGGCCACTCCGAGATCTTTATTTTCACTCGCAAGAATGGATATTGAGAATGGCAGCAACACCCAAGTTAAAACACAATTTAGCAAGAATTTCTTGGTAGCCATGGTCTATTTCCTTATACAAAAATCCAATTCATATAGTTTAACATAGTTAGAACCCTATGGAAGGCGAGGTTTTTGGCATTGATTGCTGTCTATTGCCATTTATGGTACAATACGCATTTCAAATGCCTATTTTACCAATCCGTCGTTAACTATAGAAAGCCAAGCTAGAGAGCATCATGACTAGAAGTGAAGATTTAAAAAATTGGCAGCCTGCTAAGAGACCACCCAAAATAAAAATGGCTGGTTTGTATTCTATATTAGAACCCTTGAATCCTGATTTACATGCTGTCAAGTTATTTGACTTATTCCATCTGGATGACAGTGGATGGGCCTATCTACCTTATGGTCCATTCAATACTTATGACGAATTTTATTCCTGGTTAAAGACGATGATCAACACGGATGATCCGGTGTTTTATACTATTTTAGATAGTAAAACTAATACACCGATGGGTGTTGCTAGCTACTTACGAATGACTCCTCATTACGGAGTGATTGAAGTTGGTCACCTCCATTTCTCCAAAGAGCTAAAAAAAACCGCGGTTGCAACAGAAGCGATGTATCTAATGATGCAACATGTATTTGAAGAACTTGGCTACCGAAGGTATGAATGGAAATGTGATTCATTAAATCTGGCGTCATGTAAAGCTGCTGAGAGACTTGGGTTCAAGTTCGAAGGCATATTTAGGCAACATGTCATTTACAAAAATCGTAACCGCGATACCGCTTGGTTTTCGGTTATTGATAATGAATGGCCAGAATTAAAGTTGCGTTTTCAAAAATGGTTACGTCCAAATAATTTTGATAAAAATGGTAACCAGATATTAAGTTTAAGGGAAATAATTTAATTGGAGTAAGTGATGTTGCTGATTGCCGATCCCAGGGTTTTAGCCGTTCTTATCGTAGAAAACCAAGAACCAATGATCAATTTAAAAGATCAGAATGAAATTGCTTTTGGTCCGTCCCCAGAAATTCCTAATAACCAAGATTATGTCTTTGTGCGTAAAAGTGTTTATGAAAAATTAAAACAAGCACAATCACATCTGCCTTCACATTTGCGTTTTTGTTTGTATGAAGGATATAGAAGTATTTCGCTGCAAAAATTCCTTTTTGAAAATCGGTATGAAAAAATAAAGGGACAATATCCGGATTGGCCTGCTGATCAAATTTTTATTGAAACAACTAAGCTGGTTTCTCCAGTGATTAATTTAGATAGTTCTGTGAATGTTCCACCACATTCTACTGGCGGAGCAATTGATGTCTATTTAATTAATGATCAAGGTGAGTATGTTGATATGGGCATCCATCCAAAAGATTGGCTCAACGATTTAGACGGTTCAATTTCGATGACGGCATCCGCTTTGGTTTCTCCTGAAGCTGAGCAGCATAGAAAAATCATGAGCCAAGCTTTATCAGCTGTGGGTTTTGCCAATTATCCGACTGAATTTTGGCATTGGTCTTATGGTGATCGTTATTGGGCATATTCGAAAAAGCAGCCAAATGCTATTTATGGAAGTTACCTATTTAAATAGCAACTCTTATCGCGAGGTGAAATTGTTTTTGATCAGCGCTCAGACTATCAGTAAATCCTATGGTATAGCGCCATTATTTACCGATATTTCTTTTCAAATCAGCGAAGGTGAACGTTTGGGCTTAATTGGTCCTAACGGCTGCGGCAAATCCACTTTGTTAAAAATATTGATGGGTTTGGAGACTGCAGACAGTGGCAAAATTGTGAAAAGCCGAGATGTGCATGCGGTTTACCTTTCACAAGCCGATTCGTTTAATCCCAACGATACTGTTCAGAAAGTTTTATTTAATAACGCAGTGGATCAATTAAGTGAAGCGGAGTGTCAAAGCTTAATTCGGGAAGTGACTTTTACCAATCCGTTTTCTGATCTGCAACAAAAAATGGGTTCACTTTCTGGCGGTTGGCGAAAGCGGGTTGCCATTACCAAGGCATTATTACAGAAGCCCAATCTCTTATTGATGGATGAACCTACCAACCATTTGGATTTGGAAGGCATTTTATGGTTGGAAGAGGTATTGGTCAAATCCAACTTTGCTTATGTGATTGTCAGTCACGATCGCTATTTTTTAGAAAATAGTGCGAATGTGATCATGGAGTTAAACCGCGCTTATCTACAGGGATATCTCAAAAACAGCGGAAACTATAGCGATTTTTTGCAGAAGCGAGAAGAAGCATTGACTGGACAAATCAAGCAAGAACAAGTTTTATCTAATAAAATGCGCCGTGAACAAGAATGGTTGCAGCGTCAGCCGAAAGCACGAACGACCAAAGCACAATATCGCATTGATAATGCCGAAAGGCTTCGGGAAAATTTACGTTTACTAAAAGTCAGTAATCTGCAACATCGGAAAGCAGCGGTTGATTTTGACGCCACCGGTAGAAAAACTAAGATTTTGCTTTCATTAAATCAAGTATCTTTGACTCGTCAGCATAAGAAATTATTTTCGAATTTAGATTTAAAACTGACTCCAGGCTTTTGTCTGGGCTTGATGGGGCCTAACGGCAGTGGCAAAAGCAGTTTGTTAAATTTATTAAAGGGCGATTTATCACCGGACCAAGGTAGAGTTGAGCGTGCTGATAATTTACGAATCGTCAGCTTTGATCAACATAGACAACAGCTAAATCAACAACAAACTTTATGGCGTGCCTTAGCTCCCGATAGCGATAGCGTGACTTTTCGTGGTCAAAGTATCCATGTCGCTGCTTGGGCAAAGCGTTTTCTTTTTCCTGCGGATCAATTGCATCAGTCCGTTTCGTGTCTATCCGGTGGAGAACAATCGCGCGTGCTAATCGCTAATTTAATGTTGCAGCCGGCGGATATCTTATTGATGGACGAGCCTACCAATGACTTGGATATTGCCACATTAGAAATTATGGAAGAAAGTTTAAGTGATTTTCCCGGAGCCATCGTTTTAATCACTCACGATCGTTATTTAATTGACCGTCTAAGTGACCAGCTTTTGTGTTTAGATGGCAATGGTAATGCGGAATTTTTTGCCGATTATGCTCAATGGCGGCAAATTTTGCATTCGCGCGAAACCAACTTGATCAGTGTTGTAAAAGAAAAAATTCCTGCGCTCAAGAAACTCAGTTATGAGGAACAAAAGGAACTACAGCGTTTACCTGATAAAATTCAAAAAGCGGAAGCGGTGGTTGCTGCCTTAGAAGCGCAATTAGCTGATCCACAAATAATGAAAGATCAAACGCGCTTGGTTGTACTTTGTAAAGAAATTGAAGCTGAAAATTCCAAAGTAAATGATTTGTATCGTCGATGGCAAACATTGGAAGAGAAAAGTGGCAAGTAGCATAACTTACAAGCATTTTTTTAAAAATTCTAATATATTTGCTCTAGCTTGGTCCGCCTGTGGAGTTGGCATTGTAATAAATCCATGAATTCCGCCAGGACAAATAGCAAGATCCGCCTGATTGCCGCTACTGATCCAACGCATATACATAAATAAAGTGTCATCCAATAATGGATCCATTGTGCCTATGGTAAATAAAGCGTGTGGCATATGATGCAAATCGGCATACAGTGGTGAGACAGTTGGATCATAACGATTAATATTTCTGGGAAGAAAATAATCCGCTAATTTTTTTACAATTGGCGTACTTAAAATTAATTCTTTATTTCCCCAATTACGCATACTGGGTGTCATACCCAAATCATATACGCCAAATACTAAATTAACCCCTTTAAATTGAGTATATGAATGTTTATCCCGCATTCGTAATAAAGTTAGCGCACAAAGATGTGCGCCCGCCGAGCCACCGCCAATTAAAATATTGTGCGTTCCAAATTCCTGTTCAGCATTTTCAACTAACCATAATGCGGCCGCTTCACAATCATCTACTGCTGAGGGGTAGGGATGTTCAGGAGCTAATCTATACTCGACGCTAATAACGACAATGTGAGCTTCATTAGCAATGTCTTCCAGTCGCTTATCTTGCCAATCAGCTGCACCTGATATCCAACCACCACCATGGATGAATAAATATACTCCTTGAACTTTGCCAGGGGTAAATATACGTAACTTGATTTTATTTCCCGCTGAACTTGTGATATAACGATCAACGGCTATGGATGACTTCTCTGTTGCCCAATTCTGATCTCTAGTTCTGATTTCTTGCGGCGTAAGATCAAGCAGTGAAGGTAATTTATTCATTTGCTCCGTTATGGATCGATTGAATTCCTTAATTTCTAATGGGATTGCATCTTGCGTAAAATAAGAGGGTGATAAAGATGAATTTTGAGAATTAATTTTAAATATCGCCATACGATTTCCTAACAAATTCTTGAAATGCGTATATAACCTCATTTGGATTTTCAAACCATGGGTAATGACCTGCTCCTGAAATTTCTTTCATTAAAATATTTTCTCTTTGATACATTTTATTATTTTTGAATAAACTGAATGGTGTGATGTGGTCAAGTGAGCCTGTGATAACTAATGTATTTACTTTTTGGGGAATCCATGTCGCTTGATATTTTTCTGAATCAAAAAGTTTCGATGCATCGTCACTAGCGGCGTGGTTAACAGGTATTCTCATAAATAGTTCTTTTCCCGCTTTCAATGTTGTTTCTGTTACAAAGCAATGTTTAGCGGCTGCAATTAATAATTTTCTCAGAGTTTCATTATTCGGATTGTTAATATATTCCCTTTCTGCCTCTGTGATAATGGAATCAGTATTTTTCTCACAATAGTTTTGAAATATTTTCTGCCATGAGGCATCGGGTGCAGAACCAATGAGCACAAGTCCATGTAAAATATTTTCAAGTTCTGGCATTGTTTGAACATACATTCCAGGGGTAGAATGGGCTACCAATATGACGCGATCGAATGCTGTAATTGCCTGGGTGAGAGACGAGCGCCAATTAGAAATTGGTTTATTCTCTAAAATATTTGAACCATCACTGGGTAGATCAAAGCGCCAGATTACACCAGGGATTTTATTTTTTAATAATGCAGTTAAATCAACCAAGGCCTCAGATCCAAGACCAGGGCCTCCAGGAAGAAATAACCAGTTAATTTCGCTATTTTTATATGAACTTTGATGCTGCAACCTGCCGCCATCTGCTGTCCATAAATATTGTTTCATAAAGCTATACCTCATCGTCAATTATAGCTTAAATTGGGTTATCTTTAATATGGTTGACTTGAACCTGTTTTTTTGGTATAATATTACCATTAATCTAAATCTAACCACATGAGGTTTTGTGTCATGAAAATGTTCTCTTAAATATACGCGATTATTTATTCGTTACATTAAGAGAAATTTTATGATGCATAAACCAATTCAATTAAGACAATTATCATTGTCATTTCCACATAAAACTTGTTTCGAAGATTTTGATGCTGAGATTCACTCCGGTAGCCGGATCGCGATTATTGGTCGAAATGGCAGCGGAAAATCGACATTATTGAATTTTTTGCGGGGTGTTATGATGCCGTCGTCTGGTCGAGTAATCCTGCCATCCGATGTCGTTATAGGCTATATGCCGCAAATTATTCTTGATTTTTCTGAGCTAAGCGGTGGGGAGCGAGTCAATCGTGCTTTGACAGCCGCGCTGAGTAATGATCCCAACGTGTTGTTATTAGATGAGCCTACCAATCATCTAGATCAGCGCTATCGTCAAAATGTCATTCGTCTGCTATTGCGGTTTCAAGGTACATTATTCATTGTTTCGCATGATGTTGAAATTTTGCGGCAATGTGTTGATACATTTTGGCATATTGATCATGGCCGCATTGAGATATTCAAAGGCTGTTTTGATGATTATTTAGAAACAAGAGCAACTCAACATAGAGTCATTGAGCAAGAATTATCATTTTTGAAGCGTAAAAAGAAAGATATGCACCATGCGTTGATGCGAGAACAAGAGCGTGCTAAAAAAAGTAAGGCCAAAGGCAGCAAAAGTATTGCTCAAAGAAAATGGCCGACCATTGTCAGCAATGCTAAAGCGTCTAGGTCACAACAAACTTCCGGCAATAAAAAAGTCGATATCCTTCACAAAAAAAATGAGCTGATAACACAGTTGGCGGAATTACATTTACCAGAAATCATTGTTCCAACATTTCATCTTGAAGCCGGCGATCGCTTTCGCGCGGGTCTCTCAATAAGCGGTGGCGCAATTGCTTATGGTCAGGAGCCGATCATCTTAAGCGAAATTTATTTAAATGTTTCTTCACAAAGCCGCATTGCCATACAGGGAGATAATGGCTCTGGAAAGTCGACCTTGCTGAAGGCAATGCTGGGGGATGCTGGTATCGTTCGTTTTGGTGAATGGTCTTTGCCCAAACCAGAATCAGTAGGCTATTTGGACCAGCATTATCAAACATTATCTGTCAAAAAAACTGTAATAGAGGAAATGAGTGAGTTACTGGGTAATTGTTCTGACGCAGAAATTAGACAACACTTGAGCAATTTTTTATTTCGTAGTTCAGAGGAAGTCAATGCTAAAATATCGGAATTGTCCGGCGGTGAGAAAGCACGTTTGTCATTGGCGAAAATTGCTGCAAAAACTCCGGGTTTATTGATATTAGATGAAATTACCAATAATTTAGATTTGGAAACTCGCCAGCATGTGATTGAAGTATTAAAAAAATATCCTGGCGCCTTAATTGTAGTTTCCCATGATACTGATTTCCTTGCAGCAGTGGATATTCAAGAATATTATTGCCTAGAAAATGGAGTTTGTATCAGATTAAATTCTTCGGGATTACGACCCTTGTAAGAACAGTTAACCACCCGCCGCCACTTTATTGTTATTCTTAATATCTGACGGGCTTACCTCTCTCTAGCGTTTACCCGACTCTAGTTTTTATTTTGAAAAATTAGGCTCCTGGAAAAAATTGTTTTGTGCATCGCCCAATTTTCTTGAATAACCTATAAAAAGGTGCCTAAACAGGAAGAATCTGCAAGTTGTCTTATCTGTTAAATCCCATTTTTGTAAGCGCCATACGAAGTTCAAATAGCGGTAAGCCAAGCACTGCTGTATATGAACCAGAAATGCTTTTTAAATACGATAACCCATGTTCTTCAACGACACCGGCGCCAGAACATTGCAAGACATTGGGAAAAGCTGCAAAATATTTTTCGATGGATTCAGGGTCCACGTAGAATTCTATAACGGCGCCGCTCACCCAATGAGCTGATTCAGAACCAATCCAACGGTTTTCATGCCGGTAAAATTTATTTAAACAACAACCAGTTAAAACTTCGATAGGGGCCTGCCGTTCAGAGGTGAGCATTTCGATTGCGTGTTTGCGATCAATGGGTTTGCCAAAAACCTCTCCTGATAAAGTATTTCTAACCATAGTGTCGGCAGTTAATACATAAAGAAAGTGGGCATCTAGCAGCGAGGGTTCAGGTAAATTCAAAGTTTGCATTTTATGCTGAGCAATAGCCAATACCTGTTCTTCAAAGCTTGAGGGTGAATAATTTAATTGTTCACTGCTGCCATGTTCAATTACATGATAATTGATTTTAGCATAATCCAACAAACGGCGACGAGCTAATGATTTTGATCCTAGATATAAGCTATCCATAGTAGTTACTATAAACGGCGCTACTGATCATCACGAATGTCCTCTGGTTAATTGAGCCTGTTTTACAGAATAAAATTTTAAATGACATTTAAAATAATAACAAGACAGACAGCAGTAATCCAGTTCAATGTTAGTGCAAAGTAAACCGCTTGGTACAAGCATTGTACTGATACATTCTGTGTGGTACTATTTCTGTAATAAAAAATGGTAAAAATTAAGTGAAGAATTCTAATGGATTCAGGAAAACCAGATGAAACGATTTATATTTTTGCTAGTTGGTTTTTATTTTCAAGCAATTGCTTATACAGGCTTGCCTCCTGGTTTTGTGTATTTAAAAGATATTGATCCTACTATTCAGCAAGATATTCGGTATGCCACTGCTCATAATTTTATAGGCCATCCTATTGCAGGTTACCAGGCTGCAGAATGTATATTGACTCAGCCAGCGGCCTTGGCGCTTTTTAATTTCCCCATTATGCAACATAAATAAAAAACTCAGTTAACCAAAAGTAAAGGTATATATCTCTAATCCGGGGGAAGCAATAATTAATGTAACAATTCCTTGTTGCGGTTCAGAAAATTCCAGTAGAGGATAAAGGTCGTGCTGCTGCACTTCAATATTCTTTTGAATTTGACCATTGAATAAAACGGTAATTTGAATAGGCAAATGATTGCTGCTGCCCATGACTGCAAAAACTTTCTGGGCATTAAATTGCAATTCAATAGTTGCGTCCTTCCCCATAGCAACAATTTTTTGGTTCTGGATTTCCCAGTCTCCTTTTAAAGCCCAACCATTTAACGATAAATTTAGTGGAAAGGAATATTTCGCCATCTTATCGGAAACTATTTTTTCTGGACTTTTTAATTCAGTTCCGCGTTCATATCCCAAATAGGTTTCCGGAGTTTGATTTGGATTAAGCGCGGTTTCATTATTTTTACTTTCTGGTTGATTCATTCCCAGCAAAACACGAATATTATTTTCAATTGTGTTGTAATCCCCTTCACCAAAGTGTTGATAAACTACGTAACCATTTTTATCAATTAAATAATCGGCTGGCCAATATTGATTCTGATAATTTTGCCAGGTCGCAAAGCGATTATCTAAGGCTACCGGATATTGAATATCGTAATGTTGCACTGCTTTTTGAACATTATTTTTTTCAGCTTCAAAATCAAATTCAGGTGCATGCACTCCAATGATCACTAAGCCTTGATCATGATATTTTTGGTACCAGGACTTTAGTTCCGGAAGAGTTCTTATACAATTGATGCAGGAATAAGCCCAAAAATCGATTAATACCACTTTTCCTTTTAGCTGCTGTAAAGTCAATGGGGGAGAATTAATCCAGTCATTGATACCTACCAATGCCGGCGCTGGATAAGGCTTTTTTAATGGATCAATTAAATTTTGAGAGTGTGTCGATTTTGTTTTTGCAGTTGCAGCAAACCATAAACCCTGGTTTAAAAGAATCATGTAAATTACACTGAGAATGATCACTGCACCCAGCAATTTTCGAATTAATTCGGCTCGTTTTTTCAAGAAAGTTGCTTTATTCATGATTCTTTGTCCAAACAAGGCAATAATTAACATTGGAATGGCGGTTCCAAGGCTAAAGCTAAAAATAACCAGTAAGCTATTTATATTATTCTTTTGTAATATACTCTGAACTATTACAGCAGCAAGAATAGGCCCAGCACAAGGAGTCCAAATTAATCCAATCAAACCGCCGAATAAAATGCCGTTCCAAAACCCTCCTGTTTGATGAGCACTTTGGCTGCCGACATTGGCCAAGCGCTGGGTGAGCAAGGCAAATTTATTCGTTAAATATTCCGATAGCATGATGCAACCCAACAGAAAGAGCACCCCAAAAGAAACATAGCGAATCACATTCACATTAATCCCAGAAATGGCTATCAGTTGACGTGAATAATAAGTGAAAAGCCCAAAGAAAATGATGAATCCTAGAATAATTCCTAATGGCCGCCTTTTGCCACCTGTGAGCGAGACCGAAAGGACAATTGGCAGGATTGAAAAAATACAAGGCGAAAGAATTAATGCCAATCCCTCAATAAATGCGAGCAATATATTGGTAACATGGATATCCATATTTGCAGACTCCTCAACAATTCCCGTCCAAGGGCAAGAACTCAGCAATTCCCGCTGAATTATAACACATTGAAAAATATGGTAATAAAGAATATTGAAAATATAATTTTCGCAGAAAAACCCCTCCAGATGAGGGATCGCAAGGGAGAGGAGAGCGGTAGCGACCTTTCCCTTCATTCCGGAGTTCTGGCTTTGCCAGAATTCCGGATAAGAACTAGGAAGCAATTCACGCAGAGCGGGAATTGCTGGCAAGAACTGCTGTTTTTGTTTTTATTCCTCATAGTATGCTATATTGGCGCCTTATTTCAAATTAAAATGAGAGCGAAAAATGAAAAAAGCACTAACCAAGCTCAATGGATTTACCTTAATTGGACTTACAGCAAGGACCAACAATAAAAACGAGATGAATCCTCAAACCTCCAAAATAGCTCCTTTGGCTAAATCGTATTGGTATGGGGGAGTAGCTAATCATATCAAACATCGTCGTCAACCTGGAGTTACCTATGCGGTTTACGCCGAATACGAGAGTGATGAACACGGTGACTATACCTATTTCATCGGAGAAGCAGTGGATTCAGTCGAAGATCAAGATTTGTCTCAATTTAAAATACTGACAATACCTGAAAGTCATTATCAAAAATTGACAACTGTCCCTGGCAAGATGCCTGAAGTGGTTATTGATGCCTGGCAACAAATTTGGAAAATGAAGCCCGGCGATTTTGGCGGTAAGCGAAAATATATTGCCGATTTTGAAATTTATGACCAAAGAGCCGCTGACCTTAATAATACTGTACTTGATGTTTACATTGGTATTGAATTTTAAATATTGTGAGAAATTCATGACAATTGCATTAATCATTGGTCGCGATGAAGAAGATCGAAAAAGATTTAGCTATTTTCGAAAAAACATCCCAAGTTTATTGAGAGTTTTAGATCCTAACTTAGATGTACGCTCTTATCCAGATTTAGGTGAAAAAAAAGATATTGATTTTATTATTGCTTGGCGTCCTCCTTTGGGAATTATGAAAGATTTTCCAAATTTAAAGTGTATTGCATCTTTAGGTGCAGGCGTGGATCACTTATTGGTGGATACAGATTTACCTGAAAATATACCCATTGCTCGCATTGTTGACCCAGCGATGTCTAAAGATATCGCCTTATATGTTGTAGCCACCGTGCTTTTTTATCTTAAACGCTTAGATTTGTGGGCTGAGAATCAGAAACTAGTAAAATGGATTCAAGAACCTCCTTATAATTTTTTAGATTATACCGTCGGTATAATGGGACTGGGATTTTTAGGAAAGCATGCCGCAGAAACTTTGCATAATTTGGGGATAAAAGTAAGCAGTTGGAGTCAATCAAAAAAAGAACTTCCTGGAATATCGCAGTATGTAGGTAATTGCGAGTTAAACGCTTTTCTTTCGCAAAGCAATGTTTTAGTTTGCATGCTGCCTTTGACGCCGGAAACGAAAAATATCCTTTGTATGAAGCATTTTTCAGTCTTACCTAAAGGCGCCTTTCTTATCAATCTAGCGCGCGGTGGGCATCTGGTTGAAGCTGATTTATTGAGGGCTTTAGACACAGGGCAATTGTCAGGCGCCTACCTGGATGTATTCAGTGAAGAACCTTTACCCTTGGGTCATCCATTTTGGACTCATCCTAAAATTAGAATAACGCCGCACATCGCTTCTGTAACTAATCTTAATACTGCTTTACCACAAATTCTCGAAAACTATAATCGTGCACTGGTAAATTTACCTTTGTTGAACCTAGTGGATAGGAAAAAGGGTTATTAGATTTTACCATGCGCGAGTGGTTACTGCATTATCCGTTGGAATGATGTTTTTACTTCTGAGCTCCAAATAAGTCTTTATAAATTCGGCCCCTAAATACAAAATTTGCCCAAAATAATAGAGCCAGAAAATAATAATCACAAACGAGGGGAGAGGGTGGAGACTTTGTCACTCAACCAATTTGTAAATACATTATAGAAAAAATTGATCAACGGATTTTTCATATTTAGATTATAGACGCTTTGCTTGAATTTGCTGTGATAATTTTTCGTTGGGTTGTTTATTTTCCGCTAGACAATTTTTTTGTGCTTCGATATGATGTAAAACAAAAAGGTAGTTTTTATCAGTTGCAATTGTTACAAGGAGGTTTTTTTCATGTTGGTTTCTCATATTAGTTTTACCCTGGGTTTGATCGCGTTGGTAGCAGGCGTTTGCTTGTATCTCTGGTCAGTTCGTGCTGAGCCTGGCGCAGGCATTGGTTTAGCAAAAGTAGTTGGGATTCTAGTGATTATTTTATCGGTACTGAGTCTAATTGCTACTGTTTACTCAACCATTCGGATGCACAATTCTTATCGTGAAATAACACGTTTACGTCGCCAAACCACTCCCGCTCCCGCTTCTCCCGCGGTCACTCAAACTGCACCCGCCAATGATGCGGTTTTGAATGCTGATCCTGCCAATACCAATACCACCAGCATGAACCTGCCTGTTAACAACAACGACATAAATAGCAATAATGCTGACAGTCATATAACAACAACTCAAGAGCAGAAACAATAGGTTCGAGCTAAGATTGTGGGATCAACAACAATTTACCAGTAGATTTTCTTTCTGCTAAGGCGTTATGTGCAGCAGCGGCTTCTTGCAACGGGTAGGTTTGATAAATATGCAGATTGATTTTTTTAGCAGTTATCCAAGCAAATAGATCATTGGTTCTGCTTAAAAGTTCTGCGCGGGAAGCAATATAATGAAACAAACTAGGCCTGGTAAAAAATAAGGATTTAGCCGCCAACTGTTTGGCGTCAATTAAAGGTAATGGTCCGCTGGATTGTCCAAAACTGATCAAGTAACCACGCGTGGCCAAAGATTGTAAACTCTTTTCATAAGTATCTTTGCCTACGGAATCGTAAATCACATTTACGCCCATGCCGCTCGTTAATTGATCCACTTCTTCAGCAAAATCTTGCTCTTTATATAAAATAATTTTATTGGCGCCGGAATTTTGCGCTAACGCTGCTTTTTCCAAAGTAGAAGCCGTGGCGATAACTCTGGCGCCAAGCATTTTTGCCATTTGACATAGTAACAACCCAACACCCCCTGCGGCAGCATGAACGAGACAGGTGTCGTTTTTTTTAAGTGGATAAGTGCTGTGCGTTAAATAATGAGCTGTTAAACCTTGCAACATGACCGCTGCAGCTTGCTCGAAGCTAATCGAATCAGGTAAGGGAACTAGCCGTTCTGAAGGAACGATGATGTGTGTGGCGTAAGAGCCCAGCGCATCGGTCCAAGCAACACGCTCTCCCGGTTTAACCTGGGTGACTCCCGGGCCCACTGTAAGCACAATTCCTGCGCCTTCAAATCCCAAGGTGAGGGGCAAGGGCTTGCTATAAATTCCAGAGCGTAGAAAAATATCTATAAAGTTAACCCCTGCGGCTTTAACTTGCACTAAAACTTCGCCCGCATTAGGAGTAGGCACGGACAACTCTTCATATTGCATAACCTCTGGACCGCCGGTTTGCAACACTCTTATTGCATGCATTTTTTTAACCATAAATATAATATTAACAAGAAGTTGTCGGAGTTGCTAGTCTTTTGCAGCAGTTTCGCGGCAATTTACTCTATTATATGATAAAATATTTTCTATGAAAAACACGCAAATATTAAAAAAAATGATTACGGACAATCGCCTAATAACAGCTCCAGGCGTTTTTGACGGGCTTTCTGGATTATTAGCCAAAAAAGCGGGATTTTCAGTACTATATGCCAGCGGGGGCGCAATTGCCCGGGCGGCCGGATTTCCTGATCTCAATTTATTAACGATGACCGAGGTATGTTCAGTAATTAGTCAAATAGTTTGCGTCACCCAGTTGCCAGTAATCGCGGATGCTGATACTGGTTTTGGAAATGCATTGAATGTTTCCCGCACAGTTCGTGAGTTTGAAAAAACGGGCGTGGCGGGTTTGCATTTTGAAGATCAAGCGTTCCCGAAGCGTTGTGGTCATTTAAATGATAAAACCATTATCTCATCAGATGAAATGTGTCAAAAAATTGCAGTGGCGCGTAAATTTTTGCAAGATCCCGATTTCGTGCTCATTGCAAGAACAGATGCTATTGCTGTTGAAGGAATTGACGCTGCAATCCAACGTGCTCAACAATATCTGCAAGCAGGTGCAGATGTTATTTTTGTCGAGGCGCCAGAAACCATTGCTCAAATTGAATTGATTGCTGAAAAAATAAAACAGCCTAAATTGATTAATATGTTTTCAGGTGGAAAAACACCCCGTTTGCCCGCGCAACGCTTAGAACAATTAGGTTATGGTATTATGATTATTCCTTCTGATTTGCAACGCGCTGCCATAAAAGCGATGCAAAATACTTTGCAGGCAATTATGGAAACTGGCGATAGCGACCAGCTAATAGATCAAATGGTTTCATTTAAAGAGCGTGAAAAAATCGTCGAAACTGAAAAATACTTGGAGATTGGTACTACTTTATAAATTGCCGGTTTCAAGTATTTTGATGTCTTTTTGTAATTTTTCAATTTTTTCTAATAATTCCAATGCTAACGCAATGCCCGGCAAATTAATTTCAAGGTCTTTATAAAAACTCAAAGCAATGCGACCTTTTTTTAACGAAATAGAATCAAAACGCCATTCTTCAGGGGATTGTCCGTGAGGTTGAATCAATTGATATTCAACCATTTTATGAATAAATTCAGGTTCAGTTTTAATGGCGTAGCAAAATTCTTGTAAGGTGAGTGATTCTGTTCTTTCAATAATAACGCCTGAAATTAGTTTTGCCATAAATTATGTCCTGGTCCAAATTTCTCGAGGATTGAAATCTCTCATTTCATTTGCCATTTCGCGATAAATTTGACGTTGTTGATCATTTTTAGGTTCTGGAGTATAAATTTTAAGCGTGACATATTGATTTCCAGCCGGGTTACCTGGAAAGCCGCGATTTTTTAAGCGAAGTACGCTACCAGTTTGAGATCCTTGTGGGATGGTTAATTCCACCAAGCCCGCTAAAGTAGGAACTTTAATTTTTGCACCTAAAGCCGCTTCCCAGGGTGTCACTGGACAATTCAAATAAACGTCTCTGTTTTTTACAGTATAATAAGGATGTTCAGCCAACTGAATTTCTAGGTACAAGTCGCCATTTTGACCGCTGTTTCGACCTTTGCCGCCTTGTCCAGCTAAGCGTATTTGCTGGCCGTCAACCACGCCGGTTGGAATTTTAACATTAAGGGTACGTATTTTCATTTCAATTTGACCGGTAGATGAATTTAATTGAGGCTCTTGTAATTGAATCATCCGTTGTGTACCTGAATAAGCTTCTTCGATGGGGAGTATAATTTTAGTGTGTAGATCTTGGCCTCTTTGTTTGAAATCGCTTCTTCTAAATTGCGCATGATGGCCAAATAAATTAGAGAAAAATTCACTAAAACCTTCAGTCTCGTAAGGTTCCTGTTCGGAACCACCGCTTTGTTGGTATTCCCATCCTGGAGGAGGCGTGAATCCTTCGTGACCATGGGTGTAGCTGCCCATTTGATCGTAAGCTCGTTTTTTAGCCGGATCTTTCAAAACTTCATACGCCTCTCGGACCTCTTTAAATTTCTCTTCGGCATTTTTTTCTTTGCTGACATCGGGATGAAATTTACGAGCCAAACGACGGTATTTTTTTTTGATTTCTTCGGGAGTAGCGTTTTTATCCACGCCTAAAATTTTGTAATAATCCTTGTACTCCATTTAAATATATTCCCTCAACCTACGTTTAAATGCAACTACCAATAGCATGCCATCATGGGCGCTGTTCTTTTTTTCAGCATATTTCTATTGGAAAAACTTATCTTATTATATATGTTCTTTGTTGGAAAACTAAAAAGCCAAAAAAAAATTTTTTTTAGCATTTTTTTTTAAAATTTTTTATAAAAAATATAAAAAATTTATTGATTAAATAAATGACATTTTCAGCTTAAAAAAAAGGCATTTTTGACAAATTTGTAAATTTTTTTTTCAAAATGAAACAGTTTTGTTTAATTAAAAAACAATTATCTTAATTTGTGAACTATTTCGTTTTACTAAAAACATAAATATATTCTTGCATTTAAAAAATGCTTCTGCTACATTTACCAAAAACTGACAAGGTTTGTCGGTTAAAAGTTTAAATGAACTGATTTTATCAAAAGGAACTTTATTATGAAGAAAAAAATTATTTATTCTTCTGCGTTGGCGGCATTGCTTAGTGCTTCGTCAATTGCTTTAGCAGGAGGCCCTGAAGAGGTAATTATCCCTGTAGAAGATTACTTCAGCGGCTTTTGGGTAGGCGGTACTGGATCTGTTCACCAAGTTGACATGGATGGTTCTTCTGAGGTTAATCTTACTCAAGACGTGCCTAATGGAAGCCGTTCGTTTCATGGTCATCATGCGAGACATGTAGATGATCCATTCTTTACAGCGCAAAACATTTTAACCTACAGTACAGATGGTCAGTCGGTTGATGGTTTCGGTGGTGTTCAAGGCGGTTTCGGTTGGACATTTCGCCATCGCTGGTATCTAGGTATTGTTGGTTTTGGTGATTTTGGTACCCAAAGCTCCACTTCTACCAGTGTAAGTACTCTCATTAATGCTCATACGGCGAATGGTCTTGTTACTGACGTGGCTACAATCACCAGTTCGACTGAAACTAAGATAAAAAGTGACTATGGTGTCGCTGGAAAATTAGGTTGGTTAGTTTTTCCTCGCACTATGGTGTACGGCAAAATAGGTGCTGCTTGGGCTAAAATAGAGGTTTCGAACTTTTTTGACGCAAATAACAGTTTTACCGCAGTAACTCCTGGTAGAACTAATTTTCTTAATATTACGGCCGATGCCAGTGCAAATACCAGCAACAGTGACACGAAAACCGGTTTCTATGGAGCCCTTGGTGCTGAGCAGATTGTTTGGGATGACTGGGTCTCAGTTAATATTGAGTATGATTACTTCAACTATGGCAGTGTGAATACTGGACCAGTTCCTTTAACTGCTACAGCCACAGCAACCACTGGTAATAGTGGCGGTCCTGTAGTCATTGCAGGTCCAACCACTATTAATGCTGTTACAACCCAAGCTTCTGGTAATGCCACTGTGAATGCTTTTACAGTAGGTATTAACTTCTACTTTGGTAGACATTGGTTAAACGGTTGGCTTTAATAGGGAATAACTAACAGGTTGTTGGTTTTTTTAACGAATTTTATTAAAAGGAAATATTTTATGAAGAAAAGACTGATTTATTCTTCGGTGTTGACAGCATTATTAAGTGCTTCGTCAATTGCCTTAGCAGGCGGCCCTGAGGTCATGCTTGCTCCAGAACCGGATTACTTTTCTGGATTCTATGTGGGTGGCTTTGGTAGTGCTAACCATGATACTTTCAAGGGTAACTCAACTGTGGATCTAAATGAGCCAGTTGTGATTGGTTATCACGACCGCAGGGATTTTTTCAATATATTCCCAATTACCTTGATACAGGAAGGTAACTTAAACACCTACGACTTTAGCAGTGGTGAATTTGATGGATACGGTGGTATAGATGGCGGTTGGGGTTTAACTTTTAGACATCGCTTCTACGCCGGTATCTATGGCTTAGGTGAATGGGGAACCTCCTCGGACACTGAAACCCAAACGGCTACAGTTCCGTTTGGACCAGGCGTCACCAGACATGTGAATATTCGCGTCCCTGAATTTAAGGATCGGGATCATCGATTTGCAGCGGATATTACTACTGCTCACACTGCTTCTGCGAGTAATTCAACCACACTGAAAATTACCAATCGAGAAGAAGTCGGAGGTAAATTAGGTTGGTTGGCTACCCCGACAACTATGTTTTACTTTAAAACAGGCGCCTCTTTTGCTCATATAAGCATAAATAATAGCCTTAATGTCAATACCAGTGAAACAACAACAATTGTTCGTGACGATGATGTTAAAAAAAACATAGCTAGAAATGAAGTCGTTGCCAGCTCAGTAAGCTTATCGGCTAATGGTAGTGGTTCTAGTACTAAGACTGGTTGGGTCGTTGGTGGCGGTATTGAACAATTTGTTTGGGAGCGCCTAGTTACTGTTTTTGCTGAATATACCTACACTAATTATGGTAGTGTTGGTACTGGTCCAAACAACTTGAATGGTACTGCTGCATTTAGTCGAACATTTCCTGATGATCCAGATGATAATGTTTCCAATTCTGGCATACCTATTTCTACTAATGTTACTAGCCAAGCTAGTGGGAACGTTAACGTCAGTACTGGCAGGATCGGTCTGAATTTTTACTTAGGAGGAGTCTTCCCAGGTCTATAATCTACTTGTTGGAAAGTAAAAAAGGAGGAACTTGTTCCTCCTTTTTTTTGCCTTTTTAAAATCTAGTCATTTATTTAAAATTTACAGCAGGTCAAAAGGAAAGTGATGGGTACGGAAACTTGTTTGGCTCTTTCACCGGTTAAATAATTAGGTATAACAAAGCGAATAGACAAACGATGGATACCCGCACTGATTTCTGCATAGACTCCGTATTTGACTGGAATAGCTACTCGAATTAATTGACACGGCAATGCTGAGTCCAAAGTTTGATGGTAGAAGCCATTTTGAGTTGTTAAACTTTGTGGTGCTGAACTATTCCGAGCCAATTCTAAAACTAAATGAGCAATTTCCGGTAAGGGTTGTAAAGCATCGGTCCATTGGCTTAATTCGCGGGCTCTTAATTCATAGGGTTGTTGCAACCACAAAGCGAATGTAGGCACATGATGAAAAAAAATACCACCTGGTGTTGATAATTGAGTTCGCAATTGATTCAAAAAATCGTTATTACGCAAAACTTCGCCAATTCTTCCTGACATATGATGTAGTTGAGTGGTGAGTTTATCAAGGTGGTTTAAAATGGATTGCAATCGCTGTACATCAACCTGAGGGAATCTCTCTAATTGCCCAAGGGAAGTGGCATATTGAGTAAGCATTTGCATCAGTTTAGATTTGAGATCGGGTCTGTCAATAACATCTACTAAACGTAAAAGCGTAATCAACGCCATATGTGAACCCGGTACAGTTGGGTCGTTTAAACTTTCTTGCAACTGTAACACCAATTGTTCTAGCCTTAAGCAAATACGCAAGTGTTCGTTCAGAGGCTGTTCAAAAATGATAGTAGGTTCTGTTTCAGTAGAATGAGTCATTTTATTGCCTAAAAAAACGGGCGCTATTAATAGGCACTTGCGGATTGGTAGATCGGCAAGGATTGGTGTCTAGGCCTCCACGCCGGGTAAAATGAGCACTTACAGTTAAGCTTTGCGGATGGCAGTTTTGCCAAATATCCATAAATATACGTTCCGCACAGTGCTCATTAAATTCATTATGATGACGGAAGGATACTAAATATTTCAGTAAAGAAGCATGGTTGATTTTATGTCCAGTATAAGCGATTTGTACGCTGCCCCAATCAGGTTGCCCAGTGCCCAAACAATTGGATTTAAAAATATCGGAATAAACAGTTTCATCAACGATTTCATCTTCCGTTTGTAATAACCCGGGATTTACAGTGTATTGATCAAATTCAATATCTAACTGGTCCAGGCAAACCCCTTCCAGTTTTCCCAATTCGCAACTATAAATCGTAGATAAGGGCGCCACTTCCAGAAGTATGGAAGCTTGAACACATTTACTGAGATCTTGGTTTAGAGTATTTGTAACTTCATCTAAAGTAGCAAAACGGGTTTGATGAAACGAATTCAGATACAATTTAAAAGATTTAGCTTCTATTATGGAGGCTGAAGAACAAGGAAATAGAAATTGTGCGATGGCGTTTATAGGCTTACCTTTGGAATTAAGCCAAGAAAATTCATAAGCATTCCATAAATCGTGTCCATAAAAAGGAGGAACTCCTTCAATCCCTAGCGGTTTGCGAAATGGCTCGCGCGCAATAGGAAATAATAAGCCAGGATTATATTCTCCTGCGTAAGTAGTTGTTTTTCCAAGGGGTGATTGGCCAATAATTAAATGTGTTTCCATGCGCAAAGTATATTCAGAGAGGCTACTCTTGTAAAGTATTTCTCACGAAGGTTAAGTACTGTTGATGTAATCGTTTAACTTGTGATTTCAGATTCTTAAGGTCTTGATTATTAACAATAATATCATCTGCTAGATCGAGCCGGCATTCACGAGATGCTTGAGTGGCTATTATGGTGTCGATTTCAGCGAGAGAAGTTTGATCCCTTGAAGCAGCCCATTGTCTTCTTTTATCTAACGGAGCATCGACAACGCAGATACGATTCAGAAAATCGAAAGAAAGCTGTGATTCTAACAGCAATGGAATGACTACAACACAGTAAGGAGATCTGATCTTTTGAATCAGTTGTGATATTTCATCCAGGATCAGAGGATGCAATGTACTTTCGAGCCACTGCTTTTCTTGAAGATTGGAAAAAATAATAGCTCGTAATTTTTTCCGGTCTAAATCATGGTTAATCAAAATCTCGGGACCAAAATGTTTAACAATAGCACTTAAACCTGGGGAATTAGGAGCCGTTATTTTCCTAGCAATTTCATCTGCATCAATAACTTCTACACCTAATTGAGAAAAAAAATGAGCCGCTGTGGATTTGCCACTCCCAATACCGCCGGTTAAACCCACGCAAAACATTTAAAAATTCCAATTAGAAATATATGGATTAAAAACCATCATAAACCATCCAGCAACCGCCAGCCAAGGTCCGAACGGAAGAGGTTGCTGATAAGTGATTTTTTTAAATAGTAGTAAGGATAAATTAACGGCTAAACTCAATATAATTGCTAAAACCAAAGTATGCAACATGGTGGTAGTCCCCACCCAGGCGCCTATCATTGCTAACATTTTAAAATCGCCATTACCCATACCGGGTTTTTTACGAATCCATTGAAATATATTCGCCGCTAACCAAAGCAAAGCATAGCCTAGTGCTGCCCCCAGCACTGCTTCGGGTAGTGTGCAAAACATAGAAGTTATATTTAAAATCAAACCTAACCATAAAAGTGGTAGAGTGATGTCATCAGGTAAAAGCTGAGTTTTCCAATCCACCCCGGCTAACACAATTAAACTCCAAGACATAATCCATACGGCTACAGTTTTAATCTGCAATCCCATTTCAAGAAATACTGCAAGGGTTGCGACGGCGGTCAGCATTTCTATGAAAGGGTACTGCCAAGAAATAGGTTCCTGGCAAAATCCGCAACGGCCCCGTAGCGCCAGAAAGCTTAAGATAGGAATGTTGTGCCAAAAAGGAAGCGAATTCCGGCAGTTGGGACAGTGAGAGGCTGGCATTGCCAGATTGAAACTAGCCGAAAAAGGTTCAAGAGGTAAATTCAAATATTCTTTACAATCCACATGCCATTTCCGTTTTAACATGAGGGGATAACGAATAATAACAACGTTCAAAAAACTACCCACCACCAAACCCAAAATTGCAATCAAAACAATGATCATAACTACTTACCATAATTGATTGGTTTTATGTACCTGAAAAAGAAAATAGCAAGCGCCGCCCAGACAAAACAGGTTGCCCACAATCCTCTGGCAGTTAAACCTTGCATAATAAGAGAACCAATGAATGGCCCTATTGTCAATCCCAAATTAATCCCTGTATTGTAAATGGATATATAGTTGCCGCAATGCTGCTCCGGCGCCAGTTCGGCGATATAAGAACTGGCTGCTGGGAATAAAATAATTTCTCCCACGCTCCATATAACAGTAAGTACAAATAAATGCCAAGAGGTGGAAGCGAATAAATAACCACCAAAGCCAAGGCCAATTAAGGCGCTGCCCAGTATGAGACTTCTTCTGGGAGACCAAGAGAGGGTGGCAATATTAATAGGTAATTCAAAAAATACCACCATCAAGGTGTTGATAGTAAACAATAACCCATAGATAGTTAGAGAAAGATGTAAAGTTTGATTAATAAAAACAGCTAATGTAGAAGAGGTTTGATAAAAAACCATACAAATAGGGACGATTCCTAAAACAAAAAAGCGTAGTGCTAGGTCTTGTTTCAAAAACTTGAGTCCTAAAGAAGGTGTTCTTGAATATTTGCTGGGAGGATGGTGATCGATTCCAGGTTTAAACCATAAACCCAAAATCAAAACCACTCCAGCTATGATGTTGACAAAACCATTGAAGAAAAAGATCAGTTGAAAAGATCGGGTAGCAAGATAACCGCCAACAGCAGGCCCTATGCTTAATCCTAAGTTCCAAGCAAGGCGATAAATTGAAAAACCCACTCGATAGCTTGCGGATGACATAATTTGCGTCAAAAATGTTTGCGCAGCAGGGCGATACATTCCCACCACTATTCCCCAAATAATGCAAATGAGTAATATACCTAAAAATTCATGTAGTAGAGGTAAACAAATTAAAACCACCGAATTGGTACATAATATGACGGCTATCACTCTCGGCGGCCCAAAGAGATCGGCAATGGCGCCTGCAAAAATCCCACTGACCAACATAGCTCCACATAAAGAAGCATATACCAGAGAAGCCAAAGGAAGCGGATAATGAAAACGAATTGTCAAATAAGCGACTAAAAACACCGAGGCCATATTTCCTAGCTGGTTAATTAAAGTGACGACAATAATTATCCAGAAAGCCTGCGGAAAAGATTTGAAGTGTGTGAAGCTATGTCTCAATGCAGTCATCGTGTATTGATGGTAGCATATTCTACATGATTGATCCTAGTTGAAATACTGGTAAGTACATGGCAATAATTAAACCGCCAATTATTAAGGCCAGGAAAAGCATCATAACCGGCTCCAGCCACTTGCTTAAATAGTCCAGCCAATGTTTCAAGGCCGACAACTGCATGTCGGCAATTTTTTCTAAAATGGTAGTTAACTGACCGGCGTTTTCGCCGACAGCGAGAATTTGAACCATTTCCTGTGGAAAATGTCGGCCCGCTAAAGCTCGATAAAAACTCTTGCCGCCCGTCACTTCAGCGATGATTTGTAATAAATCTGATCGTAATACTTGATTGGGAATGGTGCTGGTCACTATTTGTAATGCAGTAATCAATGGTAGACCGGCAGCAAGTAATGTTGCCAATACCCTGGTCCATCTGGCAGTAATAGCGGTTATTAAAAGATGATTGATTAATGGGGTTTTTAATAAGGCCCAGTCTTGCCAATGCTTAAATTGGTCTAGATATCGATAAGAAAAATGGTAACAAAAAACAGCTAGGATTAAAACGGATAAAGATTTTTTTGCTTGGGTTTGAACAAAATTGGAAAGTGCAATCACTATTCGTGTAAAGGCCGGTAATTGCGCATGGAAGTTAGCAAAGATATGATTAAATTGTGGCACTACAAATAACAACAACCCCATAGTGACAATGAAAGCGACTACCGCCACTGTTGCCGGATAAAATAAAGATTTAATCATTTTAGCACGTAAATCCAGCATCTGTTCTAAATAATCTGCTAGTTGGACCAACATTTTACATAAAGTCCCCGACTTCTCACCAGCTTGCACTATGCTACAGTAAACGCTATTAAAATAATGAGGATATTTTTGCAATGCCTCGGCAAAGCTCGTACCTTGAATAATCTGGTTTTTAATATGAGTAATTCCATTTCTAAAAATGAAATCAGTATGTTTTTCAGTCGTTATTTCCAAGGCATGGACTAACTCTATATTGGCTTGTAACAGCATGGCAAGTTGCTTAGTCCATTCGGCAATTTTTTTATTAGATATCTTTTTAAATGGAGATAAACCAAAATCGAATCTTATTTTAGTTTGAAAAACTACAATGTTTCTGTCTTGTAAAATTTGAAATAATTTTTTTCGGTTAGGCGCTGATTCAATACCGCTGGTTCGTAGCCCTTGTTGAGTAGCTCCTCGCCATTCATAAATTTTATTCATGATTCACCACCCGATAAATTTCCGCCAAACTGGTTATACCAGCTTGGACTTTATACATCCCAGCTTGCCAAAGTCCTTTCATTCCTTCAGATTCGGCTTGAGTGAAAAACTCAGATTTTTTATCAGCCAGTATTAACTCACCAATGCTTTTAGAGATAGGCATCAGCTCAAAAATACCTTCGCGCCCATGATAACCTTCTAAACAAGAATGGCATCCTTTAGGCTGATAAATATCATTAGATTGTAATAATTTACAATGAGGACACAATTTCCGAACCAATCTTTGTGCAATAATTAATTGCAAAGAATTTGCCAAATTAAAGGAGGCAATGCCCATATTAATAAGTCTGATTAATGTATCAATAGCGCTATTGGTATGTAATGTAGATAAAACCAAATGGCCGGTCTGAGCTGCGCGTATGGCGATTTCAGCAGTTTCTTTATCCCTTATTTCACCCACCATGATGATGTCGGGATCTTGCCGCAAAAGAGCACGAAGTACAGAGGAAAAAGTGAGTCCAGCTTTTTCATGAATATTAACTTGGTTTATACCGGGAACTTGGATTTCAACGGGTTCTTCTACCGTAGAGATGTTATGGGTTATTTTATTAAGAAAGTTTAACGCAGTATATAATGTAATGGTTTTTCCACTGCCCGTCGGTCCTGTGACCAGAATCAAGCCTTGTGGTTGAGATAAGGCATGACATAAAAGCTTTTGGTCTGTTTCAGTGAGACCTAGTTCGTCTAAGATTAAGAGCTTTTTATTAGAATCCAGCAAACGTATCACTATCTTTTCACCATTTAAAGTAGGGCAGGTGCTAAGCCGGCAGTCGCGATACTGACCATCCATCTGCGAAGCAAATCGAAACCGGCCATCTTGCGGTAAACGTTTTTCCGAGATATCGCAATGGGCCAAAATTTTAAGCCGGCTGGTAACCGCATTGATTAAGTGCGCGGGAGCTTGAATGATTTCATGCAAAAGACCATCTATGCGCATACGGACCCGGTATGAATCAAGCAAAGGTTCAAAGTGGACATCCGAAGCTTGCCGAAGGATTGCGTCAGTAAGAATTTGATCGACGAAAGCAACTGCCGGATTAATATGAGCATCATAATTTCTTTCTGTAAAATTTGAATAATTACGGCTTGACGTTATTTGATTAAATATTTGCATAAGCTGGTCATAGGGAGTCATCACGGGAAGAATATACAATCCAGTATCAAATTGGATTTCTTCAAGCAAATGGAAATGATCAGGATCACTGATTGCCACTTCCAGCTCGTGATTCTCGTGCTTTAACGGTAACACAGCATGTTGTTGTAAAAATTTTTGTTCCGTTACATGCAAGGGCAGATCTTCATGCCGAATACCCAGTAATTCTTTATGTGTCATTCCGAAATATTGCGCGCACGCCTGACTCAACTCCTTGGGATTAATGGCAAAATGGTGTAAAATATACGTCAGTAGAGTTTGATTATTTTTAACAGCGCATTCCATGGCCGCCGCCACTTGTTTCTCAGATAAAAACGCAGTTTGTAATAGCACTGGGGCCAATCGTGAATTATTTGCTTTACTGGGCATAGCCAGCCTCCACTCCGCCGCCGCTGCTATGCCAGACGAGTACATCATTTTCGATGGATGGGGTTAAAATATAGGTATCGGAAGATTTAATACCTTCTTTGTCCCTAGGCGTTATGATGATAACACCCAAACCGGTTACTGTAATATTATCGATTAATCCGGCGCCTTGATTGCTGGCAATACCATCGGGTACCCCGTTTAACCCTGCTTGACAGCTTTCAAGATCACCGGATGTTTGGTAACACTCTTCCACCCCTACTTTATAAGGGGACGCCGCGCCCACCACCTCGGTATAATGAGCGCGTCGAGTATAATTCTGGTATGAAGGGATGGCCATGGCGACTAAAATGCCGATAATTGCCACCACAATCATTAATTCGATTAAAGTAAATCCTTCCAAAAATGAATATTTATTCATAAACCTCCTGGAAAACAGTTGAGCTTTTTTATACGATAGGCTACCTTAACCATTCAGCAAGGCAATACCGGAATTTTTAAAATTCCGCAGTTAAGCGACCTGCCGCAGCTTCCCGAACGCCCAACCGGGGAAAGGCAGGCAGTTTACGCCGATGTAGCTCAGTTGGGTGAGAGGAGACCGACAGTCCAGTGGACTGTCGCAGCTCCTCGAACGCCCAGCCAAGGAAGGCTGGGCAGGGATATCTAGAGCACAGAAGTTGCGCCATGGAAGGCAAGCAGTTTACGCCGATGTAGCTCAGTTGGTAGAGCAACTGATTCGTAATCAGTAGGTCGGAGGTTCGACTCCTCTCATCGGCATAATAAAATCAAACACTTACGGTTACAACCAAAAATATAAAATTCTTGGTGCTATGTTGGTGCTATGATTTGAGAGTTCAAGGGCGAGCTTTAGATTATTGGAAGGAGATAATAAGGAGATAATTAAGTGAAGTATTCACCGACTCTAATCTCGGTAATAGCCTTATTTTTAAGCATCGGAAGTGCGGTTATCAGTTTATGGTCTACGTTTATTAGTAAACATTCATTGGAACATACATTAATAGCTCAACATAGGGCAGATGATGAAGATTTCGAAAAATTAAGATTAGAAGTTTTAACACAGATTGCTGACAATACCGAAATTATGCGCGAGTATTTAATTAAGGTAAACGGTCTTAAAATAAAATATGATTCGGAGCCACCTGCCGTACAATCTTTAATGAAAAATTATACTAATTTATTTTCTGATTACCTTCCCAGAGTAGTGTTTGCTCTCAAGACTTTAGATAGCGAATGGAAAAATGTTTCTTCCTATTCGGAAAAAAATGACTATAAAAAATTGATGAATGAAAAAGCAAATTTATACTTGGCTTGGAAAGCAAATGAAGCAGTAAAAGCATCAGTTCAATCAATGATTGATGAGTTCGATCAAAAACTTAAAATGGCTGAAAAAGATGCACCCAGATTGCAAGAATTGCAAAATCGTTTTGATTATCTTATGTTCGATCAATGATAAATTTTTTAAAATTCATTTTAAGCAAAATAAATATAGCTCAAGCTATATCTATTTTAGCTTTAATTATAAGTATGGGTGGATTGGGTATTAGTGCTTGGAATATCTCTATTAGTGAAAGTTTATATACTCATAAATTAAAAATTTACCAAAAAGAAGAAGATAAGAATTTTGAGCAAATAAAGTTAAAATTTTTGATGGAAATTGCTGACGATTTAGAAGATATGTATGGATATTTTATAGAAATTTACAAAATAAGAGCGCGTTTTAAAGATGAACCCGAAACGGTTAAAGATTCTATGAAAAGTTTCCTTCCTGAATTTAATTATTATAATAACGCAGTAATGCTTTCTCTTGCCAAACTTAATTTTGAATGGGAATCTGCTATCTCATACTCAAACAAAAATTATTACCAGAAACTAATAATTGACAAGGCAAATTTTTATAAGAATTTTAAAACTAATATTGTCTTAAAAAAATCTATTCAAAATAATATTAATAATTTTAATAAGTATTTAGAAAAATATGAGCAGAAAAATAATGTTCATTCAGATAATTCGGCAGGCGTCTTGGCAGCTAAAATTTTTTCACCTGAAGTGAGCGAAATTCCAGTATATAATGACCCTGTTGCGTCCAGTCAAAATAATAAAGCTCAATAAGTATTGGCTATCTCTTATACATCAAGTTCCGGAGACATATATTTTATTTTTATTAAAAATTCTAATAAACATAATTTTTCAGTCTAACAAATAAATTGTGCGTTTCTCAATAAATGTATCTAAATCAGAGCGCCGATATTTAACTAGCCGACCAATTTTTACATATGGCAGATTGTAGCGTTTAACGCAAGCCCACACTGCTAAAGTACGCTCTGTAATCCCTAGGTACGCTGCGGCTTCTCTTCTCGACAGCAAGTCAGATTTTTGAAACATTTTTGCAAAGCTGATTGGTTGCTCTGTTTTCATAGTTTTTTTCCATGATAAAGATCAGTAATAAAGATAAACATACATTAACAATAACGGTATGAGTATCCATTGCCTTTAGTTTTGACTTATTAGCCATGCTAATTGTTATGTCATGAACATCACTCCTAATTATTCAATATTTATAATAGTCGCTATCTTATTACAAAAATACAGTGAAATTTCACTGTATTTTTGGATTAGCATAGATTCATGAATTTTTACCGAATTAGAAAAATAATTGCAGGAGCGTTTAATCGTGCTGGATTACTATATCAGTAAAGCGATTCGCTGCTGCGGTTCTCAGAGAAAGCTCGCCAGAAAGATGGGCGTTAAGCCTGAGCGAGTAAGTTATTTATTAAATTCAGCCAGAAAAATCAGCATAGAAGACGCCATTCTCATAGAAAGAGCAACGAATAATAAAATCACCCGTCATCAATTATTACACGGCTTGAATCCAGTTATTAAACAACAGTTGGATAGTAAAGCTTTTGAGATTCGCAACCTGCCCATCAGTGAACGGGTTAAACAAGGTATTGCCTATGAAGAATTCTTAAAAGACAAAAAATGTCATTTTGATGAACAAAATGAGACTAAAAATATTTTATTATCACGTCAAAATTTTGACGAAAAAAAATATCGCACTGATGTCATGGCGGCAAAATATGCGTATTTAGGTAATCATCAGTCTTACCGAGATGCAAAATGTGTATTGGAAGAAGGAAGCGTTGCCTTAATTAGCGCAATGGATGATAGAAAAATTGGTATTTCTACTGCAGCTAAATTAACTCAATATTCTTTAGAAGACCAAGAGAAAATCTTGAAATTAAGTCATAAAGAAATCATTGCATATGCCAAAAAATCCAAAAAGCCTTTAATCCAAAAGCCTGATTTATGGATAGATATCTCTTTTTTATTAATTATTTTTAGCAGTTTTTTGTTATTAAAAAATAAAGAAAGGAGGTAACGATGAGTGGATGATAACCCCTATTTAATCATAAATAAAAAGGTCGATTTTATAAAGCATCGCCATCAAAAACTAACCATTTTCATTAACAGGAGGTATATATGGGTAAGATCAGAACGGTAAAACCTGAATTATTTCGTCATGAGAGACTTTTTGAAGCTGAGCAACATAGCAGTTTTCCCTTGCGGCTCATCTTTATTGGATTATTCACTGTAGTGGATGCGGAAGGTCGTTTTCGTTGGCGGCCCAGACAACTTAAATTAGATATTTTGCCTTATGATGAAATTAATTTTGAATCGGCACTATTATCTCTAGTCGAATTCGGATTTATAAAAAAATATGTTTATCAAAATGAGTGGTATGGATGTATTCCAACCTGGCGTAAACACCAAAGTATCAACCAGCGCGAACCACAAAGTAATTTACCCAATCCTCAATTAGAGGTTCTACATGACATTGATCGGACTCTGCATAAAACAGAGAGCCAACCGCAAAATGATTTAACCACAAGCACTTCTATCGATGAGCATGTTCAGGATTCAACAATAACTATTCCGGACAAAGGCCAGCATATGCAGAACATGACTGCGCATGTGCCTGCATCGTTGGAAATGGAAATGGAAATGGAAGTGGAAAAGGAACTGGAATTGGAAGTGGATGTGGAAATGGAAGGGAAATGGAAAAACCAACACTCACCCTCTCGTGCAGTTCCTGATCCGGTAACAAAAATTTTTTCACATTGGCAAGCAGTGATGAACCACCCCAAGGCAGTGCTAGACAAACAACGCCGACGGTTTATCCAGCAAGCGCTTGACAACGGTTACAGCGCAGATGATTTGTGCCAAGCCATCACTGGCTGCAGCTTGACGCCGCATAACCAAGGGCAAAACGACCGAGGAGAACGTTACGACGGCCTACACCTGATCTTGAGATCTGCTGATCAAATCGACCGGTTTATCCGCAATGCTCAACATCCGCCAAAATTGCTGAACAAATCAGAGCAACGGCTGAGCAGCAACATCCAGGCGGCTCAAACCTGGTTGCAGCAGGAGGCATAAGTGGAAATCGCCGACAAAAAACGCTTTGCGCAACTGATCACAGGTTTGGCGCAAACTTTCCAGACACCGATCAGCGCCGGCGATATGGAAAATTACTGGCGTTGGCTGCGGCCTTATGATCTTAAGGCCATTGAGCAGGCCGTCGGTGATTATTGTCGCAGCCCAGCGGCGCATCGGTTTTTCCCCAAACCTGGGGAATTGGTGGCAGCCTTGCAAGGCGATTGCGCCAGCCAGGCCTTACGAGCCTGGAGTAAAGTTATGGAGACCATTCGTCACGTCGGTGCATATCGAACCGTGGTGTTTGATGATCCACTGATTCATGTTGTGATTTGGGATATGGGCGGATGGCAAACGATGTGTTCAATGCTGATCAAGGACGAGCCTTTCAAAGCCAGAGAATTTGAAAAACGTTACACCAGTTATCTGTCACGTCCGCCGAAAGCATATCCCAGGCAATTGGTCGGCATTACCGATAGCGTCAATGTTCCCCAAGGCTATTCAGCCTCTCATCCAACTCTGATCGGCAATGAACAACAAGCGCTACAGGTTTTGCAAAACGGTCAGGATGCCAGTCAATTATTGTCGTTTAAACCCATATCCGCCGAGCAATATGCGCGATGTTTGTTGCCAAAAAAAACCGAGGAACCCGTATGATTTCAGTCATTTTAATCGACTCCGATCTCATGTTTTGCCAGTTATTACAAAAAATTATCAGTAGTCAGGAGATTAAGATCATCGGTGCAGCCGCAACCGGTGCTAAAGGTATTGAATTAGTTCGACAACATCAAAAAACATCGCCGTTGGTTGTCTTGGTAAATACTCAATTATCCAATATGTCGGGAGAAGCTGCTTGCCTTTCTATATATCGTCACTGGCCGCATATCCGATGTATTTTTTTGATAAACACTGTGCATTGGCCGACGCTTTATCGTTTGATTCAATCCCCTGCCAAAGGCTTTGTTACCAAGGAAGCCTGTTATTTTAGTCTGGAAGCCATCCGTATGGTCGGTATGGGAAGAACTTACCTCCAGCCCGATTTAGCTTTGAGTTTATGGGATTTTCGTCTTCAACCCATTGCGGAACAATTTGCAAAATTATCTTTTCGGGAGTGTGAAATTCTAAACCTAATAGCGAAACATAAATCGTATGATGAAATTTCGGATAGACTGCATATCAGCCTGAAAACAATTTACAACCTGAAAATGTCTGCATTTAAAAAATTATCCATTGAATCACGTGAACAATTATTTGAAATATTAAATCAGACGGCGGTTTAAAGTGAAAATTGCCAAACAAAACTTCGCATTTAGTACCTGAAACCGCCAGAAATCTTTAGTTAATTTTAAAAAGATCTATTGGCAACAGCGGTTGCCGTGATAGCTTCTTCGAGGGTGAGATCAGTTTTGTGAAAAACTTTTTCCGTTCGTGTAGAAAATAAATTCCTTTGGGATATAAGGAGATTAACACTGGCAGTATTAGACTTATATTCAGGTGGATCAAGCTTATCGTGTTCAAGTTTATCCATAAGTATCCGTTGTGCTCGACTGCAAGACTCAAAGTAATTACTAGAAGTTTTAGTATCGTAAAAACCATAATTAATAATACTGAAGGCTGCATGACAACGTTGAAGAGGCCCATAAGAAGTAAACAACTTATCATCATCCACATTATTTTCATCAGAAGTAGTCGGTTTATTTGTATGACTTTCATAGAGAGAAGTTTGGAGATCAGAGTCTGCTTTTTCATCGGATGATTTACAATAAAATATTCTGCCTAATGCGCACATCATAAAGAAATTTCGCAAGTTGATTTTTGGTCGAATTACCGTTGATAAGTTATTCACTATATGATTCATTCTGGACATTTTTTTCTCCTAGTATTTGTAAATTTAAATAAAGTATTTAATTCCTAAAAGTGATTACGATTAGCTGTTTCCAGTTCCTTCTCGGCTTCTTCTGGTGACAATTTATTTCCTTTAAATAAAAGTTTCTTATTCCATAGCCTCTGAGATGAAATACTTAAGTCGACCAATGGGTATGCTTCTGTTTTTTTTGAATCAATCAACTCTTTCAATTTCATACTTGTAAAATTGCAACTTTCATCAAAGTGCTGCTTGGTATCGTTTTGATTTGTATAATAAATAGATATTGAGGTACGACACCTTGGAAAAAAAAGAGGTGAAAATAATACTTTAATTTTTGAATTACCATCATCTTGTAACTTTTTACTATCAACTTGACTATTCTGATTGTCTTGTTTTGAAGATGTAAGAAGATAAACTCCATATAGTGCCATTATTGCAGGGATATACGCACTTGGGTATTTAGCAATTTGGTTTGAAACAGTATATGAAACTATGCCGCAGATCGGCATCATTGGAATAAGTGACAAATACCATAAAGGGAAATAGTCATTACAAGAAATGATATACCGATCTGATAACGGCAATGCGCTTAATGCGCCTAAATAGGTGCTGGTAGCAACAAACCAAGCTCTGGGTTCACTCAATTTAGTTTTGTAAAAATAATCCAGAGATGGCGCATATTTTTTGGCTATAATTCCTGTAATCCTGCTTAATCTAGACATAAGAAATTTCCTTCCTTTAATTAAATTAACTCACAGGCTTAAAATATAAGATCAAATGAAGTAAAATGAAATAGAGTAAAAATACTCTAATCAGCTATTTTTGAAAGCAGGAGTAAAATAAAGCGACTAGTTCTTTACTATTCGAGCATTTCCATATAGTGCGTAGGCGCGCAAGGTAGTTCTCAACGGTTCGAATAGACAAATTAAGTGAGCTGGCGATTATTTTTGCTGAATACCCTTCGGCCAATAATTTTAAACAATTCAATTGTTGAGGGGTAGGTATAGGCATAGAATCAAAATTAATCACATGATTTTTTTCAGCATATTGTATAGCATTTATAAATGCCAAACGTTGATCTCGATTTTTAGAAAAATCAACATTTTCATTGATAGTGTAACCTGGCGACAGTTGATCAAGTTGGAATTTAATATTATAAGCACTTAATAAAATAGGAGAAGAGTTTATCATGTTGTTAAAATACTCAATAAAACGATGCAATAAATCAATATTCTCAATATAAATTTGATTAATAGAGAGACTGTTTTGATTTGTAGCAAAATGATAGAAATGACTTTGCAGATGCTTTCTTTCTACAATAGTGAAAGTATGCTGAACGCCAAACTGTGCAGCTTCGCTATGCATTTTTTGACTCTGACCAACTCGTTCTAATGAATCCCATATAATGTAATTACCCAAATTATTTTTTTTAGACAAATGAATGTCGGCGTTATAGTATTTATTTCTTAAATAATGCTCAGCAAATTTAGCATTATTGCTGATTCCAGAAAATACACCCTGTTTAGTGACAGTGACATGAGCAAAATACGTAATTCCTAAATGATTTAATGGCCGGCATATTGTTTCCATATCCTGGCTATGAATTAGCGCTGGGTGCTTTAAAATAATATCCGGCATATGTTATACTTATAGTCGAGCACGTTTTTCTAATGAATATAAATTTTCATCGATATTCTTTATAATAATCCTAAATTTTTTATTATTAAAAAAAAGACTTTCAGAATCATAAAAACTTAATTTCTCGATTTTTATTTTAGGAATATTAAGTAATTTGCAAAGCATAGATTGTAATACATTAGCATATAAAGGTAAATGCAGGTTAAGATCAACTCCTAATTTCTTGATGACTTCCCGTAACTCTAAAAAATTTCTATAAGTGGCTTGAAAGTATATAGTCCCGCCTCGTGGTTTTTGATTACTTATAGATTCGTTCTTTTTAATTTCTTTTTTTAAATCTAAAATTTCTTCATTAAAAAATGATTTCTTTATATTTTGTTCTTCTTTCTGATCATATGCAATAGAATTTTCTGAGCTTGGCCTGACCAAAACATTATCTTCTATATAACTCGTTATCCCGTTTTCAAAATAACGAAGATCTTTTTCGCCAAAAATTCGAACTAATTTTTGTTTAATTGCTTTTTTATCAAAATAAGCATGCATAGGAGAATGCAGAAAATTTTCAGTTAATCGATAGCTATTATAATCTATAGCAATATAAATGGCGTCAACGATGAAATCAGAGGCTATTAATGAAACAGAAAATACGAATCCTAATGAAAGCAGTGAAATAATGGCGTATCCTCTATATTCATTAAGCAATGCGACGAAAACTATATGTACAGTTAAGGTATCGTTCTCTATAAAAGGCTCATAAACAATCAGTCCAATTAATTTATTTGGCAATTCTATATCAAATATCAGTTCCAGCAACTTGTTTTCTAAAACGTCTTCTTGAAAGATTGCTTCTATATTTTCGTCAACACTGGACGAATTAAAATGCTTATAAAATATTTCGAATAATGCTTTTTCTTCCCATTCAGAAAGTTGAATAGATTTCTTTAAACATGTTTTTATTGTCTTACAATTGTTGAATTCAATAAAGGTGTTGATTTGATCAGGGTTTGGAGAAAATTCAATTTTATTAATTGCTAACTTAGATTCTCTAGGACTTCTTTTTAGAGAAGATAATGTCAAGCTAATAAAATTTAAATGTTCTTTACAATCATATTTTAAAGCAAATTCCAAAGGGGATAGATCATCTCGATATGCCGGATGAAACACGTCGCCTCCATAAATCATCAGCCATTTCAATACAGTCACCGGAAATGACATGGCATGAGTTACAACGGACGAATTATCACATTGGTTAGGATTTTCTCCCATCTGCAATCCATTTATAATTTCTTGTAAAGAAAAATCTCTATATTTATATAATTCTTTTAATAACGCTTTGGATTCTTTTCTTTCAGGATTGATGTATACTGAGTTTAAATTAGTCGTTGGAAGACTGTGCTGGTAGATTTTTTTTATGGGATTATGATGAAAATGAAAAATATCTTTCAATTCTTGAATAATTTCTGTAGAAAAATAAATCGTTTCACGACTTGTATTAAAATGATGTAAAACAGCTAATAGATATTGTAATGCTTTGAAACCGTCTAGTTTGACTATAATTTCATCTATTCCATTGTCTATAGGGTTGTACCCTTTTTTCAGGGAAATTTCTTCATAAAGTGCAGCAGGTATTTGCTCGCTAAAAAGTACTACAGGTTTTCCTTCACCAAAATTTAATTTTAATAAATCCCTGTTATCGAGTTTATCTATATATCTCCATTGACCATTTTGTAAAACGTATAAAAAATGTTCGATACCTTGGCGATAAATTAAAACTGGGTTTGTTAATGGTGCACGTTTTAGTACTTGTTCTATACCCAAGTTTTGAGAGGAAGATATTAAGACTAAATTATAGTTTAATAAAAAATGGTGATTGCCTTTAAAAAACTTCTGGCAGGCGACTCGTAGTTCTTCTTTAAAAAAAGGGGATGGTTTAAGGTAAACCATTGTATTGCCGGTAGCGTAGTGCAAAATACTAAACTGCCTAATAATTGCGGTTTTTCCAGAAGAATAAAAAGCGACTGATTGTTTTACTAATGAATCAATTTTGCCGTAGTTTGGCTGGTAATAGTTTCCTGCACGATACCATGTATTTTTCATATTTTATTTATACCCCTATGGATTATCAGTATTTAATCTTACTTAAAATAACTTTTGAGTCAAGCTCGGATATACTCTTCATTGTTAATTTCATAAATCTGGTGAAGCGAATTCTTCACTGGCAAGTCAGCGATATGTTTCATTCCAGCTTTAAGCACGATTTTTTGAGAAGCAATATTCTGCGGCAAAATGGTAGCGAGAGTGCGATTAAAATGATGCAGTTCAAATCCAATTTCAATACAATGTTTGACAGCTTGAGTGGCATATCCTTTTCCCCAAAAAGGCTGATCAAGAATATAGCCCAATTCAATTTTTCCATCGAGTGTTGGATTTATTTTTTCAAAATAGCGAAACACGCAATAGCCAATAATTTTAGATGGATCATCTTTTGCGGTAATCATCCAAACGCCAAACTGATGAATTTGCCAATTTTGAAGAAATTGATTCACGCGATCAATTGCCGCTTCACGCGGCATAATACTGCCATCATAAATTTCACGCATAATAATCGGATTGCTGTAGATTTTGATAAACCAATCAGTGTCATGAACTGCAATAGGTCTTAATATTATTTTTTGCTGCGATAAAAATACGCCATTAGCTTGACGCTTTTTTCTGAGCGGAGTCCACACCCACCATGGCTGCTGAATTCCAGTTTGCGCCTCATGAATAATTGCCGCAAATACATCCCACACGCAGGGATCCTGATGATGACCTGTAATCTCTTGGATTCTCAGGTAAAGCTTATCGGGATCGGCCTGCGCTAGTTCCGCTATACTATGGATGCCCAGTTTCTGCAAATCCTGAAAAGTGGCGTCCCCGATATTTTTAGTTTCAACAATTCATTTTTCATAAATTCTGATCAAAAAAAGATCATTAAAGCCAGTACTTGCATTTAAATAAAACTGAGTTAACATAATAAGCGTACCCAGAAGGTGTTGGCACACCAACCAGGTACTAGCCACGTTAACAGAGGTACTGTCAACAATGGATTATGAAAGTCTAACAAATTTTGTCGTCTTAATGAACCGTCGGTTCCGGCGGATTAAATTTCCTTTTGGTAAAGGCATGATGCTGCGTCTTTATAATGCGGCAGGATGCTGCCTGTCTCATTTTAAATGGTATGGGGATCGGAAGGGATTTCTTCCTGGATATGCGGTGTTAGGGACGCCTTGTAGGCGATCAGAGTTCATGAAGCCAGTGCGGCTGACGAACCGATCCCCGGGGAGTCCCGCGCTGGTGGGTGGTGAATTTTTATTAACAACCATTCAATCAGGAAGATATTATGACGCAAAATTTATCGCGCAAGCATGACGCCAATAACATTAATGTATTTGAGGTCTTTTTGAAAAATATTACGCGGTCATTACCGCAATATATTTTCTGGAAGAGCAAAAAATCAGTTTATTTAGGATGCAATGAGAATTTTGCACGCTTGGTGGGTCTAAGCAAGCCTGAAGACATCGTTGGTAAAACCGATTTTGATTTAAATTGGCAGCCGACGGGCCATTCGGCTGAAGAATTTCGACGGGACGATCAAGAAACATTGAACGGTCATCCACTCACGAATAAAGAAGAAATTTTAGCTTTACCCAATGGGAAAAAGCTTATTACGTTAGTGAGTAAGTTACCGATTTTCGATGATGATCATCGCGTACTCGGCATTGTCGGATATTTTACCGATATTACTCAGCTTAAAAAGAAAGAACGCGCGTTGCAACAAGCAAAACGTCAAGCTGAAACCGCCAACCAAGCCAAATCAGTATTTATTGCCAATATCAGTCACGACCTGCGCACGCCATTAACCGGATTATTAGGCATGGCGGAAATCTTGAAACAGAAAGTGAAAGGCGCACCATGTAAAGCCATTGCGGCAGATTTATTAGAAGCCGGTCAAATATTGTCAAACTTGCTGAATGAAGTCGTTGAGTTTTCTCGTTGTGAATCCGGTGATTGGCCGGTGCAGGCGATTAAGTTTGATTTACCGGCAGTAATCCAAAGCTTGGTAACGTTACTCAAACCTTCCTCACAAGAAAAAAAACTGAAATTTAAAATATCCCTGGATAAACATTTGCCGCGCTATGTCATTGGCGACGCCGTACGCCTACAACGCATTTTACTGAACTTGCTTAGCAATGCGATTAAATTCACGCATCAAGGTGCAGTTGAATTTAAGGTGCGCGTAATCCAACACAAAGATCAACAAATTATAGTGGAATTCCGCGTGCAAGATACCGGCGTCGGTATCCCAGAGGATCAACAAATGTTAATCTTTACCCGTTTTTATCGATTGCATCCCGCCTACCAAGGCCGATACACCGGCGTGGGTTTGGGTTTAACAGTAGTAAAAAAATTTGTGGAAGAATTAAACGGTGAAATTCATGTGGAAAGCATCGAAGGTCAAGGTTCAATCTTTAGCTGTCTACTGCCATTGCGTATTCCACTGTCTGTTGGTGCAGAATATACTCATCCTATCGTCTCACCGGAATCGTCAAGTATCAGCCCAAAAAACGCTGTCATTTCTGTTCAGACAAAATCCTCTCCGAGGACCCCTTTATTCGTCTTGGTCGTAGAAGACCACTCTATCGTCCAGCAGGTCATCAAAAATTTATTGAAAGAGTTAGGAGCAGAGGTTGATACCGTCGACAATGGCGCACAAGCATTAAAGAAAATTCAAGCGCAGACTTACTCAGTGGTTTTGATGGATTTAGGTCTCCCAGATCAGGATGGTTTTTCTGTAACAACCAAAATACATCAATGGCAACAGGCACACGAACGTCCATTGTCTTTAGTAATCGCCTTATCGGCGCATTTAGGCGAAGCTGAACGCCGGCGTTGCTTGTCAGTCGGTATGATCAGAGCTTATGAAAAACCATTAACGAGAGAAACTGCCGAAGAAATACTGGCGTTTGTCAAAAATCATGTCGACGCCAAAAAACCAGATATGGTTTCTCATCATCGAACACTAAAAGGAACTCACCATGCAGCTCGTTGAAAAAACAGTCAATGAAAAATTAGCGCCATTAATCCAGAAAATAAAACAACATGATTTATATACAAACATCCAGTCAATTGCCGATGTGCAGATTTTTATGGAATATCATGTATTTTGCGTGTGGGATTTCATGTGTCTTTTGAAAGAATTACAGGCTCGAATGGTAACCACGCGCGCGCCGTGGTTGCCGTCAAAGGACCCTTATAGCGCGCACTTAATTAGTCGTATTGTATTAGAAGAAGAAACCGATTGCATCGAGGTCGGGAAAAAATACTGCAGTCATTTTGAATTATATTTGCAAGCGATGCATGCCATTGGTGCTAACACCCAAACGATTCAGAATTTTTTGCATCGATTATCTCGGGGAGAAATGCTCATCCAGGCTGCTGAAAATTGTCAGTTGCCGGCAGCGATTCAGCAATTTATTCATACCACTTTTGGGTTTTTCTCCCAAGACACACATATTATTGCTGCTGCATTTGTCTATGGCCGTGAGGCGATTACTTCATCGTTATTTACCCCATTAGTACGCCAGTTAGAATTGAATATACCCTCTGAACAAAAACACAAACTCAAGCCGTTGTTATATTATTTGAACCGGCATATTCAGTTAGATGAGGCTGAACATTTGCCGCGTGCATTACAAATGCTGGTAAATCTAGCAAATGGAGATTCAAAAAAATGGCATGAAATCGTTATTCATGCGCAACTAGCATTAGAAGCTCGTTTAAATTTTTTGACTGAAATTCAAAAAAAAATCCAAAGGCACAAAGTAAGTAGACCGGCTACTATCACAGCTTAATGCTTTATAGCAATGGGATAATCAAGCATCGCCTGAGTTCAGTGCTGGCTTTGCGAGTGATATAACCTTGCTCCATGCTATCTTTCGCTAAAACAATATCATCCACTCAAATTACCTCAATATTTTTATTTAAATCAGGAAATTTTTACCGATACATTACGTGTTCATTTCAATTTTTATTTGAGATGATGATTTGCAAGTTTGAAAAAATTTTTAGATCAAAATAAATAATCATGGAGTTTTTTATTAATGAATATTGAATGGTTTTTAATTGACGACATTCATCCCTATGAGCGCAACCCGAGACGAAACGCTCAGGCGGTGGATAAAATCGTCGACAGTTTAAAAACATACGGTTGGCAACAAGCTATCGTCGTCGATAAAGATCATACCATTGTTGCCGGTCATACCCGCTGGCTAGCTGCTAAAAAACTTAAGATGGAAAAAGTACCAGTACTGATTGCTCATCAACTCACCGCAGAACAAGTTAGAGCCTACCGCATTGCCGATAATCGGCTGAGTGAGGAAGCTGAATGGGATATCGATTTATTGCGAGAAGAACTCGCTTTATTAAAAGAAGTTGAAGTAGATTTATCATTAACCGGCTTTAGTGAAATTGAATTGACTAAAATGCTGGGCGCTTTGTCATCTTCTGATGAAGAATCGGCGGATTGGTTAAAGGTTCCCATTGTAGCAGTGAGTAAGCCTGATGATATTTGGGAATTGGGGAATCATCGAGTGATGTGCGGCGACGCTACTTCGGAAACCGATTTAGCTCGATTGATGAATGGCGTGCAAGCCGATCTAGTTTTTACTGATCCGCCCTACAATGTTGATTATGAACAAGAGTTGGCGGATGCCACCATTCGTAAACTTCAGAATGATCACCTCAATCCCAATGAATATCAGCAGTTTTTGCAAACAGTTTTTGAAAAAGCAATTCTTTGTGTTAAGCCAGAGGCTTCATGGTATATCTGTCATGCTTCCCAATTTCAGGATTTAGTCCAACAAGCTTTAGAAACCAATCATTTGGTTATACGTTCTCAATTAGTCTGGGCAAAAAATCATTTTGTATTAAACCGAGGGCGTTATAAAACGCAGCACGAACTGATTTTCTATGCTTACCGCCGCGGCCAGGTGGATGCATGGTATGGGGATCGTGCGCAAAGCACCCTCTGGTGTATCGATAAACCGCTGACTTGTGACCTTCATCCCACCATGAAGCCTCTCGCGCTGGTACAACGAGCGCTGCACAACAGCAGTCTAACTGGCGATCGAGTGCTGGATATGTTTGGCGGATCCGGATCCACGTTGATCGCAGCCGAGCATACCCACCGCCAGGCGTATGTGATGGAGGTCATGCCTACTTATGTAGACGTGACGGTGTGCCGCTGGCAGAAACACACGGGCAAAGCGGCGATTTTGTCCGGCACAAACCGGACATTCGATGAAGTATCAGCGCAACAAGGCGTCCGTCATGGCGAGGCAGGATCATGAGCTGACAGAGCATATTCAGCAAAAAATTTGTGAAGCACTGCGAATTGGTGCGAGCTATGAATTAGCTGCCCGTTATGCCGGCATTCAAATGAAATACTTTTGGCGTTGGAAGGAAGATGGCGAAAATGATCAAACCGTATTTAACGAAGATTATCGACAAAAATGCATGGCTTTTTGTCAAGACATTAAAAAAGCCCGTGCTGATTATGAAGTGGCTTGTTTAACGAGGATGGAGAAATTGGGCGCTAAACACTTTAAACCCTTGCATTGGAAATATGAACAGTTATCAGCTCTTCGATTGCAAAGTCGGAGAAAAAATAAAAAACACAGAAATGAGGAATGTGAAAATGAATAACAAAATGGAGCAATTGAAAAGCATCAGTCAAACGCTGGGTTGTCGCCTGTGGTGTGCTTTGTGTCAGCCTAACAGTTTGGCCACAGCCCGTTTGTTGTTGCTGGTTGGTTTAATCGGTTTGTGTAGTTCAGCATTGGCAGATGGTACCGATATTTTAGCAGGCACTGACGCCAGCTTGTGGGAAACCCTTAATCACACCGGTAAAAAATATATCTATGCGGCTGAGGGCATTTTAGGATTGGCTGCCTACATGAAAACTAAGAATTTGTTGGTGTTAACCGGCATCGTCGTCGTGTCGATTTTCTTCAATATTATTCTATCAATCGCTGGAGAAAGTGCATGAGTTACCGCATCCCTCAAACATTGGATGAACCGATTAAATTCATGCTGTGGACAATCGACGAACTGATTGTATTTTTAGCGCCGTTTTTGATTTTGATGCTGGCGTTTAACAGTCCAGTTTGGGGCATGATCACAGGCGCTGCCGGAATGTTCGGTGTAAAAAAGATGAAAGGCGAACAGGGACATTATTTTCTGTATCACTGGCTCTACTGGCATTTACCGATGTTTTTGCAACTCAAAGCGACACCGCCTTCACATTGGCGAGAGTTGATTGGTTAAGATCAGGAGTCTATATGCAATTAACCCATTATAAATCTCGATTACAACAAATATTGGCACAGCGCAATGGCTATTTGGTATTAGCAGCGATTTTAGCTGGCGTCAGTTTATTGTTGACGATCAGTGTGTGTCGAATGATTAATCGCGAGCGTATTGTCATTATCCCGCCTCTGATCAATCAATCTTTCTGGGTAGAACAAAATGCGGTATCACCCGAATATTTATCACAGATGACCACTTTTCTTGCACAATTAAGATTGAATCTCACCGCAAGCAATGCAGCTTACCAAAGGGATGCATTACTTCGTTATACCGATCCGGCTTATTACGGTGATTTAAAAACAGAATTGGTCAACGAAGCAGATCATTTAGAAAAAACACATACCAATTTGATTTTTTATCCGGTGGAAGTAACAGTCGATATCCAACATTTCACAACCAACATCACTGGCGATCTTAGTGCAACCGTTGGTAATGATTTGTTGCCGACGCAACGGATTAGTTATCAACTCGGTTTTCGTTATTCAGCTGGTAGGTTGTGGCTGAAGTCTTTTAACGAGATTAAAAATGATCACACCGATAACCATTCAAATCAGGAGGAAACTCATGCTTAAATCCATATTAAAAATGCCTTATTTCACAGTTTTATTGTTGCCTACGCTTCTTTTCTCAGGAGAAGTCAGTGCGCAAACTGTGATAGTAGAAGACAACGCTAAAGTTTCCATGGCAATATCGGCGAAAGAACCCACTCGACTATCCGTGACCGGAGATAGGATTGCCTTGGTAAGAGGATCAAAAGAAGCTTATCAACTCAGCAATGATAATACACAAGGAGCGGTGTTTATCAAGCCTATTCTTAATTCATCTGTTAAGTGTAAAACCTGTCCAATTCACCAAAATGGAAAAAAATTGAATTCAAAACAGAATTGCTGCAACAATCAAAAGAATTCGAAGGCGTTAAAATCATTTTATTTATTTGTTAGCACTGAACGAGGTCGGCAGTATGTTTTAAATTTAATGCCTTCCTATTTCAAACTGGCAGATAATTTGGTATTGAAGCCGCAAGAATTGATCAATGAATCAGCGAAAACATGGGAAACTAGCGATCATTACACGAAAATTTTAATTAGTTTGACAGACTCTATCCTGCATCAAAAAATTCCACCGGGTTATGTCCATACCGTATTTAAAAAACAAAAAGAATTTACTTTTGGGAAAGATTTTAATTTGAAATTATCTGAAAATTATACAGGATCCCATTTATCTGTAGATGTATACCAAATCACAAACCATTCTCAAAAAATACAGACTTTAAAAGAAGAAGATTTGTATCAATCCAGAGATCGAGCCATTTATCTGCAAGAAACCAGTATTGCGCCCCATAAAACTGTCCAACTCATTAAGGTGACCAGCCATGTTTAAGCCCTCTAAACCAGATCATTCTGAGAAAAATGTAGATACGCAACCCAGCCGAATCAAGAAAAAACAACAGAAGCATTTAGCAATCGGCGTCATTATGATAGCGATACTTGGCTGGGTTTTCTTCACCTTTCTTTCCGGCCATATTTCCTCGCATTCTGAACGGAAACATGAAGCTGATTCGCATTTTCAAATCGATAATCCAACCACCCATGTGGACGCTTCTAGTATTTGGATAGAGCGTACACAGAATGAATTGAATAAAACGCAGAAAACTACTTCTGAATTACAGCAGCAATTACAGTTGTTATCGGCGCAAAAAGAATCTCAGGAAAAAGCCAATCAATCTCAAAATGAAACCATACTAGCACTGCAGATGCAACTTAAGAATTTGGAACAAAAAATGACTATCACCAGTTCAGTTATGCCGAACACTTCCAATTCTATAAAAAATAATGTCCAATCCATTATGGCAGAAACAAATTCTCAAAATTTTCAGATTCAGCCGTTAAAAGGCGTCAATGATGATATATTAAATTTATCACCACAGAAGATTCAATCTCCAGTTACGCCACTGATAAAACCTTCTAAAACGCCTGATACATTTGTTCCTGCTGGAACTTTTGTACGTGCTGTGATGCTAGGTGGTGCGGATGCTTCCACCGGTGTTAACAGCCAGAGTAACCCAACGCCGGTCTTATTTCGTTTGTTGGATACCGGTACATTACCCAACCATCGTCACAGCCATTTGAAAGATTGCGTTGCTACCGCAGCGGCAATTGGTGATATTTCTTCTGAACGTGGTTTGATGCGGTTAGAGCGGCTCAGCTGCGTCAGTTCAAATCATCAAGAAGTGATTGAGTTGCCGGTAGAAGGAACGGTATTCGGGCCTGAAGGCAAAAATGGCGTGCGCGGAATACCTTTATGGCGTGAAGGTGCCTTATTGAAACGGGCTTTTATCGCTGGTTCTTTGTCTGGTTTTTCCCAAGGCATTGCTTCGCAATATACGACGACGGCGCTTTCTCCAGCCGGTTCTGTCACCAGTGTAAATAATGCCGACATTTTTAAGTTCGGTGCTGCGCAAGGCGTCAGCAATGCTATGGATAAAATTGCTGACTATAATATTCGTCGCGCCGATCAATATCATCCTGTTATTCAATTATCAGCAGGTACGATTGTCGATATCGTCTTTTTGAAAGGATTTTATTTAGATGGGCAAAAACACGATAATGAAAAAGAATCTATTTTGCCGCCATTTGAATCAACATCACCCACTTCGCCTGCTGCTCAATCTGTAATGCCGACAATATCTTCTGCCGGAACATCGCCATTACCGGTTTCTGCTTTGCCCTTAACTGCATCGCAAATTAACGCATTGCAAACGCAGAATGATCAGAATCAGGCAATCGATTTTTTTAAACAATAAAGGAGTTTTTATGTCGTTTTTTCAACGTTTAAAAGTGTTATTCAGTGTGGGTATATTCCTGGGTTGTACCGTGATCTTGTCGGGTTGTGGAGGATTGAATTCTCAATTTAGCTGTCCGATGAAACCTGGCGTCACTTGCCAGAGTTTGGATCAAGTCAATTCACTGATAGATCAAGGTAAATTAGCGCAATCCGCTTCGCCCGTCGATATTCATTTAGCCGATGCTGATGATTCCAATCATCACACCATTCAACGAACCCCTGACACCGTCATGCGACTTTGGATTGCCCCTTATGAAGACAGCCAAGGTAATTATTTTTCATCGACTCGGGTTTATCACGTGATTCAACCGGGTAGCTGGTCTACTGAATCTTTAGTGAAGGATAAAGCAAATGCTTAATCATTCAAAAGCCATGAATTTATCCACCTTGTTGGCGCGAATCGCCGGATGGTTTGGCGAAACACAACCCAAGGGCTTTGAAAAAAATGATGCTTCAAATAATCAATTAAGCGATTTATTAACCCAATACCCACTCTCTAGCTTGTTGCCTTATGAAACTTACGATCCCGACGCGCAAATTTTTATAAATAAACGCAGTTTGGGATTTATGCTGGAGGTGGCTCCTTTAACAGGGGCGACGGAATCTACTGTGCAGATTCTCGGAAGTCTGTTGACGGATGTGTTGCCGGTGACGGCGGATTTGCAATGCCTACTATGGGCCTCAGATAAAATTGGTTCTACTATCGATGCTTTTGCCCAAGAACGTTCCGCCGCCGGCGAAATGTTTGCCTGGCTGGCACAAAAGCGGGCTGAGTTTTTAAAACAAGGTACATTGAAATCGTTAACCCATAGTGGTTCATTTATTTTAAGGGATTTTCGTTTGTTTTTAGTGATTTCCATTCCACTAAAAGAAATGGCCACCGACACCCAAACGTTAGTTCGATTGCGAGAAGATTTTATAAGTTCTTTTAATTCCGTAAACATGGTCAGCCGCTCAATTCCAATTACAAATTTTATCAGTTTGTTGATCGACTTGTTAAATCCTTCAAGGGATCCTTATGCTTCGCAACAGCATTGGAATGAATGGGATCCATTATCTATGCAATTAACTGATCCAGAATACCAATGTCAAGTTTATACTGATAAGTTATCGTTAAATCGCTCCGGCAAAAAAACCTGGGATATTCAATGTTTCAGTGTCCGTGATTTTCCGGAAACATTAGGTCTGTGGCAAACCGGCGAAAATTTAGGGCAGCTATTTAATTCCGCTTTACAAGTTCCATGCCCATTTTTAGTGAGTTTCCATGTGCGAGCGGAAGATATCGAAAAATCTGCGGCTAAAGCACAGATGCGATTTATGAATAAAGATTCCACCGCCAAGAGTCCATTAGCAAAATTTAAACCCAGCATTGGCAAAGAATACCAAGATTGGAAATTTGTGCGAGATCGACTTAGCCAGGGCGATCGGTTAGTCAAAGTATTTTATCAAGTGATTTTATATTCATTGCCTGAGCAATCTCACAGCGCGGAACGTAAGCTACGGGATTTATATCGCGCCAATGGTTGGAAATTGCGTAAAGAATCTTACTTGCAATTGCAGTCTTGGTTGGCCGTATTACCAATGATGATGACCGAAGGCATGTTTGAAGATTTAAAACGATTAGGCCGTTTGCGCACGATGAATGCGCTCTCAGCCATCAATATCGCGCCGCTGCTTGGAGAATGGAAAGGTTTAACGCGTCCTAGCCTCTTCCTTCCAGGACGGCGCGGCCAAATTGCGATTTGGAATCCGTTCGATAATCCTGATGGTAATTACAATGTGGCCATCGCGGCAACTTCCGGCAGTGGTAAATCTGCATTGACCCAGGAATATATTGTGGCTTTGTTAGGTTCAGGTGGCCGAGTCTGGGTGATTGACGTCGGTCGTTCTTATGAAAAAACCTGCAAGCTTTTGGGCGGTGAATTTATTGAATTTAAATCGGATCATCCGATTTCACTGAATTTATTTACATACATTGAGCAGATGGATGATGAATCGCTGGAAATATTAAAACCGTTATTATCTGCGATGGCAAGACCTCAAGGCAGCGTCAGTGATGAAGAAATGACTTTCTTGGAAAAAGCTGTTAAAGCCGCCTGGGATCAAAATGGAAAGAACGCCAGCATTACCACGGTGGCGGATTGGTTGAGTCAACAAGCCAGTCCCATTTGCACGACGCTATCTCATTTATTGTATCCCTATACCAAACACGGTATGTACGGAAAATTTTTTGAAGGCCCTTGTACGCTGAACATCAATAATAATTTCATTGTGTTAGAGCTGGAAGAACTTAAACAGAAAAAAGATTTACAAAAAATTGTGTTACTGGTGTTGATGTATCAAATTTCTAAACGAATGTATTTGGGTAGCCGTTCCCAGGTAAAATCCTGTGTCATTGATGAAGCTTGGGATTTGTTAGGCGGTGATCAAGAAGGTGCAGCTAAATTTATTGAAACTGGATATCGCCGCGCTAGAAGATATAATGCGAATTTCGTTACGATCACCCAAGGTATCAACGACTATTTTAAAAATGCTACGTCCATCGCCGCTTTTGAAAACTCCGCTTTCAATTTGATTCTCGCACAAAACCGAGAAGCGATTGCCCAACTGCGGGCTTCTAAAAAATTTCCGATGGATGATTATACCGAAAAACTGTTTCAAAGCGTGCGCCGCGCCGATGACTATTCGGAATGTGTCATTAAAAGTCCGCAGGGATTATCAGTGCATCGAATTATTTTTGATCCTTATTCACGAATTCTGTATTCATCCAAGGGTGATGAATTCGAAGCCGTTAAACGATTGCAGACTCAAGGGTTTTCTTTGCAATCAGCGATCGAACAAGTCGCTCAGAAATTCTTAACATCAACTCAGAAAACATCGGGAGGAAAATCATGAACCAGATTGATACCAGAAACAATTGTACCAGAATGGAAATCTATGCTGTTGGGATAATTTCTACATTGATCAGCATTTTAATAGGCCTTTCCATGAATTATTATTTGCCAGTTAATATTCAATTAGCGACTGTCGATATTACCGGTATTATCCATCAATTTGTGAAAGTAGAATCGACTAAATCATCTTCCTCTACGCAGCTTCAAGAGCAAATTCAAACGTTCAGTAATCAATTAGAATCCACATTAAAATCAGTGGCTAAAGAAAAAAATGTTGTGTTAACGCCAAAAGAAGCGGTTATTACCGGTGCAGTGGATTTGACGCCTGAAGTGATGCGACGCTTGGAAGAATCTCATGCATTCAAAGACTAACAATAAACTGTTGGCATTTTATATTTTGGTAACAGTATTGTCATTTTATGCGTTACCTGTTGTTGCAAAAGACTTAGGAACTATAGGTTCTGTATATTCTATTGATGAATCCGATTTTATTGTCATGGTTCAGAAAAAAATCCAGAGAAATTTAACCCATAACAATGGTTGGCAGGCCCAGCAACAGGAATCTGTCCGGGTTGCAGCAGATAGGCCTTTGCCAGTGCAGGGATTGCATCCTACAATCCTTACCCGTCAGTGGTTATGGGATCCTTCCTTTGTTATTCCCTTTGATGTGCGAGCCGCCAACGGCGTTATTTTATTGAAGGCAGGTTCACGATTCAACCCATTGGAAAAAACGAGTTTGAGAAAAGCTTTAATCTTTATTGATGGTGATGATCCAGAACAAATAACTTGGGCTGAGGAGCAAAATCGTGCATTTAAAGGTCAAATACTATTAATTTTAGTGAATGGTTCAATACGTGAAACGGCTTCCCATTTTCCCAGGCAAAAAATATATTTTGATCAAGGTGGTTTAATCACGCAGAAATTACATATTGCGCAAATCCCCGCCATTGTTTCTCAAGTGAAAGATCAATTAGAAATTCAGGAAGTGAAACCATGAAAAGAACATTATTATTTTCACTGTTTTTAATTGGATTGATTTATCCATTCATTGGTTCATTGGCCGTTGTCACACCCTGCACAGGTCGGCTCATCAATCCAGTCACGGATATCTGTTGGGATTGTTTATTGCCGATCACCATTGGTTCGACGCCGATTATGACCGGCGTTAATCCTGATACGATTAATCCGGCAAATACTATTTGTACCTGTGGTAGCTTTCCTTTTCCAGAGATGGGCATATCAGTGGGTTATTGGGAACCCATGGAATTAATCGATGTCACTCGCTCTCCGTATTGCATGGTTAACTTAGGCGGAATTCAAATGATGGAATCACCGGATGATGGGGCGGTGGCAGTAGATGATCCAAATGTCAATACAGGATTTTTTTATGTACACGCCTATCATTTTCCGATTATGCAAATGTTAGGTGTACAAGCGCCACGCTGTGCCGATTCAGGTTCTCCAATGCTGACTTATTTAAGTGAATTGGATCCCACTTGGGATGATGAAACTTTAGATTTAGTTTTATTTCCTGAATCCTTGCTTTTTAACAATTTACCAATGCAGTCCGCTTGTGGTGTAGATGCTTTATCGGCTTCGACTTGGTTGCCGAATGATGCGTTATTTTGGTGCGCCGGCGCGCAAGGCACAATGTATCCACTTACCGGATCGGTAGGAGAATATATCGGAGGCGTTCAGGGCACGGTGTTATTGAGTGAAAGACTGATTTATAAACTGCATCGCCTGGGTTTAATGTCCGACAGTAGTATCGGAGATTTATGTAGCGATCACACGACAATAACGCTACCTAAATCTCGATATCGTTATCAAATGATCAACCCGATCTCTACGGTAACACCGAATGGCTGCCAACCTTTTGGACGCACCACTATGTTATGGGGATCAGCATTAGAATCACCGATCAGCACCGAAAATTACGGCTATTTAATCTGGCGAAAAAGAAATTGCTGCATGACGGGACAATAATGAAATTCATCAAGGTAAAAAAATTATTAAAAGTTTTGAGCGTTATGGGTTTTTGTATTTTATCCTCGGCTCATGCAACAACGAGTACCCATAATCTCAATTCCAATGAAGTGCTGATTTTTGTTTCTTTTTCGATGCCGATAAAGAGCTTGCAAGCATGGTCAGCTCAAGCCCAAAAAATCCAGGCCCCTTTAGTCATTCGCGGATTGGTGAATGACTCTTTTTCAGATACTCAAAAAGCAGTTAAACAAATGATTGGTGATGGGAATGGTGGAGTTGTCATAGATCCACGTTTATTTCAGCAATATCATATTACCCAAGTTCCAGCCGTCTTGGTTCGTGAGACAGATCATAATACTTGTTTGCCTAGTCAAAGTTGCTGGCATCCAGAAACAACGGATGTGATTTTTGGGGATATTGGTTTAGAAAATGCTTTAAAAATTATTGCTGATCATGGTGACAATGTTGATACAGCTCAAAGATTCTTGATGGCATGGAGGCCAGTATGAAACGTTCACCTGCCTCAGATGAAAAAAAATTACTGTATTATCTTTTGATTAGTTTAAGTTGGAAGTCAGTGGTATTATTGATCTGCCTGATTATGATTTGGTGTGCACCTTCATCAGCAAAAGCCGATAGTTTTTGGGAAGAACAAGCTGTCGGCTGGCATTGGTATCAAGACCCTCATGATGACAAACCAGTTTCTAACAATACTGTGTCAAATCCCATTGCCGTGATGGATGATATACAACATCAAGTCAAACAAACTTTAGATCAAGCCATTTTAAATCCAACCGAAGATAATGTGCGAAATTATATTATTCTGCAAAACCAAATCGGTGAGCGTGCCCAGCGTTTTTCAGAAACCTGGAAAACAGTATTGCTTAATTTTCCTGAATTGGATTTTTCTTTGCAGCACCCGACCAATAACATTGCTAAACAAATTGATCTAGATCAAACTCATCAACAAGAGGAATCCGCCATTCAAAATTTAGCACAACATAGCGGCCTATTCTTTTTTTATCGCAGCACTTGTCCTTATTGCCAACGCTTTGCGCCAATCGTTAAAGATTTTTCGCAGCGTTATCACTTAAGTGTTATCCCGATTACCACCGATGGTATTTCTCTGCCGGATTTTCCAAATTCACGGATAGACCATGGTCAGGCTGCCCGGCTTAAAGTAACGATGGAGCCGGCATTGTTTACCGTCGATCCCGAAAGCCATCGCATTATACCGGTTAGTTACGGATTACTCAGCGAAGATGAATTGCGGCAGCGCTTACTGGAAATTGCACAGCATCCTTTAGTACCCGGGGATCCATCATGAAAAAAATATTTATTAAAATATTCAGTTTTTCTCTGATTATTTGTGGTATCTCTTCATCAATGGCAAGTGTGAATTCTGACCTCAATAATTTCTTTAATGATTTGGGGTTTTCCGATAATACGACAGCCCCTAACGCTTATTCAGGTCAAGAGGCCGGTTATTATAGTGGAGGGAGTTTATTTGCGCGAGACAGTGTACGCGATGTTCAGATTGCGCAAGTACAATTGCCCAGTTTTCGTTCCGGTTGTGGTGGGATTGATTTATTTGCCGGCGGATTTTCATTTGTTAATTCTCAGCAACTGGTCAATTTGATGAATAATATTATCAACAACTCCATGGGCTATGCGTTTAATCTAGCGATTGAAAGTGTTACCCCAGAAATTGCCAACGTAATGAAATATATCAATACTTTGGCAAACACGATTAACAACGCCAATATTAATTCCTGTGAAACCGCTGCCGGACTGGTGGGTACGGTCTGGCCGAAAACCCATGAAGCCCAGCAACAGGTCTGTGAAGATATCGGCAACACCAATGGGTTATTTACCGATTGGGCGGAGGCACGTCAACAATGCAGCAAAGGCGGTGATATGACTCAAATGCTTAACAGAGCGCAAAACGATCCCAGTTATCAGAGCATGTTGCTTACAAATGGAAATATTGCTTGGAAAGCATTGCAGAAAAATGCATTCCTGAGTAGTGACCCTGAACTGGCTGAACTTTTGATGTCGTTGTCCGGTACGTTGATTTTACAAAGCGGCTCCAATGACGACGCCAATCATCAATTTAAAGTTTTGGCGTCCTTGGCGGCAGATAATCAATTGTTGAAAGCCTTGTTGCATGGCGGGACTGCAAAAGTTTACTTTTGCGATTCAATCGACCCCGAAGGCTGTTTAAATCCGAGCATTAAAACTTTAAATATTTCTCCAGATTCCGGCTTACAGACCCAAGTATCTCGATTACTGCAGGATATGACCGATAAAATACTCACCGATACAGCATTAACACAGACAGAAATCGGATTGTTACAATCCACACGACTGCCCGTTTATAAAATGCTGAATGTGCAGAATGCTTTTGCTGGCGACAAACAAGTTATAGATATTGTCAGTTATGCGGACGTCATTGCCACCGATATTTTATTCCAATATCTCGATGAGAATTTATCTGTAGTGCACACCAGTGTTAGCAGCCTGCAATATCCTGAATCCATCATGAAACCCTTTGAACAAGGTGTGAATCAGGCCCGAGCCAGTGTTCGCTCGACACAAAGCAATGCCACCTCCCAAATCAGTCTGGCGGCTCAACTCATCAATCAAACTCAAACTATCGAACAAATGTTGGCTGGTGAGTTATCATCGCAAATGTCTAATACTCTCCAGTGGGCTGATAAATTAAGGAATTAAGTTATTTATCTACAAGTATAAAGTAGACATTCTTTGGTCAATTCAATGATGATCTGTATGGTCTATAAATTTATGATGTCTTGATACGATAAATATAGTGACTATCTCTTTCACCTACCTTTTGCCATTCACTCTGAATAAATGGATGAATTTTTTGACCTTTTTCTCCACGTTTTCTCCATTCGTAGGCAAGTGCTTGTAGGCTATTTTTGAGTTCGTTTTCCGCTTTTTTGAGCTCTGGGAATTTGGTTCTTTTGAGATTTTGAATGCATTGATATAATCCTGTTTCAGTATTTTTTAAACAAATCCAAATATTGGGAGGAAAATTTTTAGGTTTGGTTTTTTCACTATAGTCACGACAGTGAACTCCGACACCATCAGAAGGATCGTCTACTCGATAGGTTTTTTTCCAACCCTTAAACAAATTCCACCATGCCCATACAAAAAAAGTCTTTTCATTGTTGTTCGGTTGGCAAAGAGCAGCCATCAAACCGTGGATTTCTCCATATTGACTCTTCAATTCTAGAGCATAGATTTTTTGATACTCTTCTTCTGTTTTTCTTCCTAATTTTTGCTTTACACTGTCTCTTCCTTGAGTCCAAATGTGTTTCCTATCTTCAATAGGATAGTCTTTCACATTTGAATTTAATGCATTTTCATCCCTCTTAGAAAGTTTTTTCGTATTTAATTTTGCAATTTTTTTTAGTGTTTGATCCACCGTGTCTTCTAATTTATAAAAATAGTCCCAGACATACTCTAAGTCAGCGATAGGAATAATATGATGGTTTGAGTGGGTAGTTTTATCTTCCAGTTTATATTCACCACCCTCTGGGTGTTCTATGCGAGGGCCTCCTTGTTGCTCTGGACGCCATTTTATATAAAGGGGCTGCATTATTCCTGGCGCTAACGGGAAGCCTTGGCGATGTAAAAAATCAAAATGAGACATAACTTGCTCATGGAGAGCCTGATATCTTATTGCTTTTAGAATTAAATTTTCATAATTGTTCTTATCATTTTCCAGACAGGCTAACTCTATATAGGTATTATTTTTAAGAAGAAGAATCTCTGCGTATAAATATAAACCTAAAGTTGTTTGCGCTGACATGTCAGCTTTTCCTAACTTATCATACGCTTGAATACATGAATCAATAAAGCGAAAGTATCCTATGAGTCCGGGAGAAATGGGTGCTTCTACTACAGTTTTAAAGTCCAGGATAGCTTTTTTTATTTGTTTATTTCGTTTGTAAATTATTCCCCTTCTAAGAAACAATCTCAATCGTTCTATATCATCACGATAACTAGGATTACTTTCATTAAAAAATGATTCATATCGGTTAAAGGAAAATCCATAAGTTGAAAATCTTTGCGGTACTGAAATTAAATCACGAGAGTCATATTCAGATAGTGGATTACGGATATGCTCTTCTAAGCAAAGAATTTGTGTACATATTTCAAAAAATTCACCTTTATCTTGTATGTTTTCTTTGACTTCAAGATTCTTAATCACGCTACTTAATTGGACTATTACATTTTGTAGAAATTCCTGACGTGGTAGAATTCTAGATGTATATAATTCAACCAGTTTCATGCTGGCACGTAATGCTTGCTGAAATTCAAAATTTTCATAAGCTATTTTTATTGTTGTTTTAAGTTCATCATTAGTAGGAATTGAGGGGGATTTAATTCCCATACTTTCTAGAACAATACTTAACCCAATTGATCCTAATTCATGGCTTTGAGATGATAAAGTGATATACTCTGTTTTCATGTTCTTTCCCTCCGATAATTCATAGTATAAATTTTGGTTGGAAATCACCCTGATTACTTCTGTTGGGTATTTTATCACAAAATATTTTACTATGTTATTATTTCTAATAAGTGGGAATTTAAGTAGAGGCACAAATCCAGTTGAATTAAAACGTGTTTGGTATTTATAAAGTATGAAGTAAAGCTTTTAATTAATCCAATAAGTATTTAATTTTTAAATTATTTTTTCATATGCATAATTTTTTTGAACTGATAAAAATCTCATGCTTTTTTGCCAAACATAACTATGGGTGGAACGATTCATTTGGAGGATGCATGAGAAGGCAGCAGAAGACATAGCCGATGAAATTTCAAAAATTCTTTTTGCGATATTTGCTATTAAAAAATTGATTAAATATAAATCAGACGAGAGCCAAGATTTAAATCTTTGTAAAAAAATTTTCTGTGAGTTAAACTAGCAATTATTTTTCATAGAAAATGGCGACTAATTGTAGTTTTTAGGAATGAATTACAGAAAGAAGGTTATCACTATGAGCAAAGATGATGAGAAAAAAGAAGACGAAATCACATTAAATCAAGGTGTAAGTGAGCTTTCCTTGTCTGATAATATACAGGATTATCACGACGATTCGTCAGATGAAGAATTAGAAACGGACACATTTAAGCGTTACGATTTTCAACGCAATATTGATCAATATATAGCCCGTTCTAATATACAAGGCGCGCTTGAAAATCATTTTTTAAATGTTGTAAAAGCTGGTCTTTCCCAGGGAAAATTGTCTGAAAAAAAAGGCATTCCACTTTTAGAAGAAGAAAAAACTGAAATTCGAGAAAATGCCGTTTTATTAAGTGCTATGGTGATGGTAGTTCATTGTATTGGTCGTGCTATTCCTCATGCCAGCAATATATCTCATTCTTACTATCCTGAAAAAAAATTATTAGGAAAAAGAAAAAAGCCATTATCAGACATAAAAAAAATATTAACAGAATCACTGCAATTAACTATTTCAAAGCTTGATCCTGAATCCAGTGTAAAGTTTATAACTGAAAATAAAGAAGAAATCACTAAAATTAGTGATTTTTTTAAGCAAAAACCCTTACTTATTATGCGAGAAGCAAGAAGATTCTACGAATTCAAAAAATCCCAAAATAAAACTTTATTTACATTTAGTGAAGAATTTCTAAAAGTATTTATGGTAATTGAAAATAGTTTGTATCTATTGTGTGAAGGGTTATTTGAGGAAAAATCTAAAGTTCTAAAAATTCCTGAACAAATAGATAATAATCGGGTTATTGAGTTTGTCGTTATAGAATTTATGCAATTGACTAATTCTTCTTCAATTCTTCATACAAACGGAAAATTTAAAAAGGGGTCTGCAAATATTAAAATTGCAGTGCAACCTATTCTTGAACAAAAAAATGTAGCAAATCATCTATTAAGTTTATGTGCCATTGTTTCGACGAGCGCTAAAGTAAATGATGACGTTAGAAAATTTATTAATAATGATATTATTAGTGCTTGTAAGCAATTTTTTATAGATATTGAAACTAAAGAATATAAATCTAAAAAATTGGAAAATAATAGCACTCCAAAAAAAGAAGCTAAATTATCCTATTCACCTAAAACTCCACCCAGTCCTGCTTCTCCTCTGTATGATCATAAAGATCGACTCAGTTTAGACCCCTTTAATTTTATTCATTTTCTCAGAGAAACCTTAATTGAATCTTTTATTAGTAATTTCACTTTGGAGAAACGACCAACTCTCCCTATTGTATTTGAATTAAAAAATGATGGAATTGTTTCATTTGTTAGAAATACGCGCTTATCAAACCGAGCCATACGTCGACAAACGTTAAATAATGAATATAAGATGGACTTCGCTTTCAAATTTTCTCGAATTTGGTTATGTCAACCTTTAAGGATAGTTGAAAATTTAACTATCAATAAATATGGCACTAGAGAAGATTATGTAGATATGCCCTTTATGCCAGCTAAATATGATTCCTATAATAATATTGTGGTTTTCATAGACGAACTTCGTAGTTTGCTTAATAGTAAGTCATCGCAAAAAATTACCGATAAAGAAATTGCTTTATGGATAAGACAAATCTATTCTAACGAAGATAAACTTTATATGTGCGATAGGTTAGGATATCCATCAACTATAGAATATGTTATTCCTGAAGGATTTTATGATATTCTCAAACACTCGTTATGGGCAGTAGCTGTTTTGCTTTTTCATACAGAGTGCTCTCGTAATCGTGCTTCTTATGTTTGTAATCAAATGTTTCTCGACCTTCTTCAGTTTACCGATAAATTCAAATGGAAAGAACTCACTATCTTACTACCCATGGCTCAAACACCTATTGTTGAAGGTGGTAGATATTTAAATCATCAATTATTTTTTCCCTATTTGCCTTTTAGTTCGTTTTATCAAGGACTAGAGCACAAAGAGTACCAGGGACCAGAGAACAAAGATACAGGTCAAAAGTTATTTTCCTTAGAAGTACATATTATTAAATTGTGGTGCAAATATATTGTTAAAAAGCCAGTCGGCATTAACGAATTTATTTACATAATTCATAGTTTTTTAAAAACTCGTTGGTATCCGGGTATCGGCTCCTTGGCTACTCATTCTATTGCAAGTAATAAAGTGAGGGTAAATGATTTACTAGCTCAAGGAGAATTTAAATTAAAAAAGGCCGGTTCTGTTGATAAATTGACAGAAAACTTAGGTAAAAAATTACAAATTAACAATTAGGATCAGGTCTCATGTCGAACGCATTGAGCCCCCTGACTGTAGATATTTTTAATATCTAAATTTCATTTCATATTTCGACTAAAGAAAATAAGATACAAATCAGGAAATTTTTACCGTCATTTTACGTGTTCATGTCCAATTTTTTGTGCAATGCTGTTTTAGGTAAATCAATCAGGAGCGGCATTTGGCACAAGAAATTGCAGTTATCACTTACGGCAATGGCGATATCCTTCGCGAGATTTTTAATGCCGTTGCAGCTGGCATGGGCGATTCCACTTTTAAGACACTGATTCATCTTAGCATTCTTCTGGCTGGCACTTGGGCGATTGCTAAACTGATCTTTAAACGCGATTTAATGGTGGGGGTTAGCTGGATTGCGCTGTATTTTATGGCATTTTATGTTCTGTTTTTACCTAAAGCTACTGTGAACATCATTGATCGGGTTCAACAGGGTAAAGTTTATGTGGTAGATAATGTACCACTGGGTTTAGCCTGGTTGGCGAATATCACCAGCGCCATTGGCGATGGGCTAACCCAATTAACAGAACAAAATTTTTCATTACCGGATGATTTACGCTACGGTCAGACCGGTATGGTGATGGCTTCTAATCTTGTGACAGCAGCCAGCACTTTCCAAGTGACCGATCCTGATTTTGAAAATAATTTACAGAGCTTTATTCATCAATGTGTTTTCTATGATTTGCTGTTACATAAATATTCTTATCAGGATTTATTTACAGCCCAAAATGTTTGGCAATTTGTAACGGCTCACGCTTCTCCGGCGCGAGCATTTTTATATAACCAAACGGTAGTCACTTGTCATGAGGGTGCATCTTCATTGAATCAGGATTGGCAAGCGGCGATCAGTCAAGCTGAAGATCGTTATGCTGCTCGATTATTTCCTGATGAAACGGAAGCTAAGACTCAGCTCCTAAAATATTTACCACTCAGCTACAGTTTCTTAACCAATCTATCTGAAAATGCTTCTGATTTAATGCAACAAAATATGATGGCTAATGCAATTCAAAGCGGCTTATTGAATTGGAGTGCAAGAACTAATGCCCCAGCGGGCTTAGAAGGCTACGCCTTTAATAAAGCACAACAGCAGAATCGAATTGCAAATCGCACTATTGGTGATATGGCGGCATATTGGTTACCATTATTAAAAAATGTCTTTGAGGGCATTTTATATGGATCATTTATCTTTATTTTTCTCTTGCTGTTTTTTCCGTTTGGTTTAGCGATTCTTAGGCAATATGCTTATTCTTTGTTATGGTTACAATTGTGGGCGCCGTTGTATGCCATTATCAATTTGTATGTCAGTTTCTATGCCCAACACCGTAGCCTGGGCGCAATTACTTTAGGCAATGGTGTTCAGGGGTTGGTTTTAGCGACCCAATCCGGTTTGGCGCAGGTCAATTCCGATATGGCTGGTTTGGCGGGTTATATTTCACTAAGCGTGCCGCTAATTGCCACCAGTTTAGTGACTGGATTACACAATGCTTTATCACACCTAGGCCAATATGTCGGCGGAGCCATTCAGTCTGGAGCAACCTCCAGCGCGGGAGAAGCCGCCGCCGGCAGTTTCAGTTTAGGAAATACCAGTTTCAGCACGCATAATGCCTATAATACTTCGGCTAATCATTTTGACGATACAGCTCGAACTTTTTCCGGAACGGTTACAGATCAAATGCCGGGTGGCTCCACCATTACGGTGACTGCTGATGGTTCCGTCGTTATGAATAATCAGCCTGCGATTTCCAGTTTAGGCACGCAAATTCATTTAGCTGAAGCGATCCGCAGCAGTGCAACAGAACAAGCAGATAAATCTTACTCAACCGCATTAAGTCATCAACAAGCTTATAGTGAAGCAATGACCGCAGCCGAACGCGGAGTTTATGAACTTAGCCGTCATCAAGCGTTATCTGAAGCTAGTGGTTCTTCCTTTATTACGAGTCAAGGAGCTGCGGATATGCAAGCTTTAAATGATCTACAACAAGACAGTCATCGGATTAGCCAGGATCATAGTGCTTCTGAATCAGCTTCGCATAATCGTCAGATTGATATGGGCGTGGGAGCGAAAGCCGATGTTGGATTGAAGGCTGGTATTGCTGGTGTTTCCGTCGGTGGAGACGTAGGTGCTAAATGGTCATGGAGCCACAATGAATCTGAACAGCAATCATTTTCTAATGCGGAAAGTGATACGTATTCCACGGGTCACTCCCATAATGTTGAAAGCGTTTTCCGGGGTGTAGAGGAAGGACATTATCGGGCTAGTACTGAAGAAGGTCAGCGATTACTGGATAACATAGCAACCTCTTTAGACAAAGCGCATCAGGAACAACAGCAGGCTTCGGCGCAGTTTCAACAAGCCGATACTTATCGAAAAATGGCTAATATTTCCGAAGAACAAGCGGCATCCATTAATAGCAATGCTACTCAGGAATTTATGAATGATCTGCAGCAAAAAGGTCATGACGCAAGATCAATTGAGAAAACTATGGTGGATCAACCGGAAAAATCTCAAAAACTAGCAGATGATTTTGTTCAAGAAAAAGTTAAAAAGTATTTTGAAGAATTTCATCAAGGTGAAAATTCTTCGATGCAAAAGATAGAAAACATTAATCAGGCCAATGAACAAGCTTTGAATCAAGGTGAAAAAGATGATGATCCTAAAATTTTTTATCGCCAGGAACATGAAAAAATAAAATCTCAAGCACATGAGGTTGGGCTTGAAAAGAAAGATATCATTGATAAAAAGTCAGTTGAAAATACTGAAAAACTTATCGCTGAAAAAACGCGAACATTGACAGAAAACCAAGAAAAGATTGAGCAGACTAATGAAACTAGACATCATCAGATTAATGAAAATCAAAAAGAAATCAGAAAAAGCACAGCCTTGCCTCATACAAAAATCAATCAATTAAATTCAGAGCAGGACTAATGATCCCAATGGCGATATGTCGATTGATATTCAGAACTAGCGGGATTCATCGGATCACGATCCCACTCTTCCCAGGCATTATTTTTATGATGTTGAGTATGGAAAGTATTTTCTTGAAAATCATTCAAAGAGGCTAAATGATTATGATTTCTTGGATTTTGGACAAAATTAATCTTGGTAATCGAGGTATAAAGATTGGCTAATAAAACATAAATAACTAAAGATAAAGCAGAATTTATAATGATCCAAAAAAAGATACCAGTGAATTGGAGTGGTTCACGAACGCCATCAGAATCCGGTTGCAGGAAAAATATCATCATGAGCCAGAAAGTAAAAAAGCCGATAGAAAAAGAAAAGGATAAAATTTTCCTTTTAATTTTTCTTATTAAAGTATTGGGAAGTAAATTTTTTCTAGGGGGTTTTAAATTTTTTAATTTGAAAAAACAAATCGCGCAAGAGATGAATTGAGTTGTAATGAATCCTGATGCAGCGCTTAACAAAATAAAGATCGCCCAGCAAGGATGTAAAGTATGGATAGAAAGGCAAGAAAAAATAATAAAAGTCAGAATAGCGATAACGGCGGCTATCCGATGTCTCTTTTGTTTGGTTTTATTTTCTGGCTTCATCTTTTCCTCCTGAAAAGAAAATATAGAAACTGCAAATTATTTGGTTTTTTTCCTTATTTTATGAGTTTCATACCATTTCATCAATGTTTCCTTAGAAACAGCGGATTGGGCAGCTTGTTCAACAATTTCAGCCCAGGCATTGTGGTTTTTTTTGATATCGATTGTGTAATGCAATTCATAACCATTGATATCCAGAAAAATCGCCGAAGCAATGCCCGCCGTTCTTTTGTTGCCATCCAGAAATGCATGTGCTTTTGTCAAGAAATAGCACAATGCACCGGCTACCGAAGCCAAGCCGCCATACTGAAAAGGATAAACCCCGGGATAAAAAGCTGCCCCGATCGCACTTTCCAAAGCATGTTGACTTCGGCAGTGCGAAGTTTGCTTTTCCTGTGCGCACACGGCTTGATTGATCGTCAGAACGTGCTCAGCATCCAACAATTGAATTTTCATTTATTTCAACTTGTCCAGCATGTCTTTGTGTTGTCGGATCATTTTCTTCATCGAACGTTTAACCACAGTGTCTTTAGCCGGCGCAACCGATACGGGTTGCAAAGTTTGCGGCTGGCTAATAAATCGTCGAATTGCCAGGTTGATCAAGCGAGACAAATGGATACCTGGATTTTTAGTCAACCATTGCTCTATGTTAGCTTCCAGATCAGTGTCCAGCCGCACGGAAATAGCGCGATGCGATTTATGTTCGGAGGATGCGGGTCTGCTCATGGTAATCTCCTCAGTTTCTATATGTATCTAATTGTAATACAAATAACTACTTTGTCAAGTTTTTTCAAGGTGTAGGCAGTGCATGAAAAATCAATCCATTAAAAATACCACTCGTGGTGGTCAGGTCATTCTGCACAATCTGCGAATGATTTCCCAAGTGGTGCAAAAAGTAGTTTTGTGGACGTTGCCGCTGGCTGCGTTATTTATGTTAAGTTGGTTTTTTCTAACTACTGAAGCAGATCAGCGTTGTATTGGCCGTCAATGGTTGTCGGCTGAATTTCATCTATTTTTCAACAGCAGTCATTTCCCTCAACACTTTATTTTTCCAAGTGGACAGCAAATTCAGGTGACTTCAGGCCAGATAGTTCATGCACCTTTCGTGATGGAAACCGTTCAGAACCTGCAGGAATCGCTTTATAAAAGTTTTTATGGGGGGCTGATTTCTTGGGGGTTACTGATTGTCATTGTTTTAATTTGGTTGAAAAGACGCGGCGAGTCTTATACGGCTAATCAACCCATTAAAGGTGATCAATTTAAAGAAGCTGCCGCGGTCAAGAAAATTTTGATTAAAGAATGTAAAGCTTCAGATTTAATTTTTGGCGCAGAACAATTGCCATTGCCAAAATCTGCTGAGCTGCAGCACATCCTGGTGCATGGCACTACCGGCACGGGTAAGTCTACCATTATTAAATCGCTATTGGATCATATTCGCCGGCGCGGTGAACGAGCAGTCATTTATGATAAAAGTTGTAATCTGGTCAGTCAGTTTTATCATCCAGGACAGGATCGACTACTCAATCCTTTGGATCAACGAGGATCGGATTGGAGTATTTGGGCAGAGTGTCGAGATAAAGCAGATTTTGATAATTTAGCCGCTGCATTAATTCCCATGTCTGCAACGGCGCAAGATCCTTTTTGGGTCAATGCCGCCAGAACAATTTTTGCAGCCAGTGCGTTTCGGTTAAGACAAAATGAGAAACCTCAAATTTTGCCTTTGCTGCGTTATTTACTGACTGCAGACGTTGGTCAATTACAGTCGCTATTGCGTGGCACAGAAGCAGAAAGTTTGATGTCGGAAAAAGCCGAGAAAACAGCTATTTCGATAAAATCCGTATTAGCCACTTATTTAAAATCACTTTGTTATATCAGCGACCAAAATAATCCGTTTTCGATTCGACAATGGATGACGCTGGATCAAACGCTGGAATGGTTGTTTATCAGCTCTCTGGGTGATCGGCATGAATCGTTAAAACCATTAATCACCGCGTGGCTGGATATCGCTATCAACGCTTTGCTGAGCTTGCCGGAAAATCCTGAACGTCGAATTTGGGTGATTTTAGATGAATTAGGCAGCCTACAACAATTGCCTTATCTCACCAGTGCATTGGCGGAGGCGCGAAAATTTGGTGGTTGTTTTGTGGTCGGCGTGCAAAGTATCGCTCAACTTGCCAAAACTTATGGTTTTGAAGGTGGGCGGGAAATTTCCTCTCTGTTAAATACCCGATTTTTATTTAGAGCGCCAGATCCCGAAATAGCGCAATGGTCTGCGCGAAATTTAGGTGAAACCACGATTGAGGAAGTTCGCGAAGGGATTTCTTATGGAGCCAACACGATTCGCGACGGCGTATCGATTCAAAGAGTGGAAGTACAAAAACCTGTCGTACCGGCTGCGGAAATTCTGAAATTGGAAAATTTAGCTTGTTATGTGCGTTTACCCGGTCAGTATCCCATCTCGCGTTTAACTTTGAAAGCTGAACAAAGACCGAAAATTCAACCGCCGTTTGTGGTGAAAGATTTTAATCCTGATCCATTGCGTCAAGAAATTACAGAAAATATCGATCATTTTAAAGAAAATCGCACTGCCTCAAACATTGAACAAAAAGAAAAAACCAAAACGAAAACTGAAAAAAAGACAACAGCGGTTACTCAGAAACTGGATAAAACTGCTGAATCTGCAGAGACATCCTCTGATAAAGATTTGTTTGAGTAATGAAGAACAGAAAAACTATGCTGTCTACCAAAGCCATAAAAAACGTTGAACAAGCCGCCCATTATTTTATGGGACATGATAATTATTACACCGAAGAAAATAGTATAGCTCAGGATCGCAGCCAATGGTGGGGAATCGGGGCGCAATCATTGGGGCTATCCGGGCCGGTGGATCCTTCCCGCTTTACCGAATTATTACAAGGCCGTTTACCCGGCGATCAGCAATTGGGTAAAAAAGTAGATGGTGAAATTAAACATCGTCCTGGTTTCGATTTAACTTTCAGTGTTCCTAAATCCGTTTCAATTTTAGCATTAATGGGAGAAGATGATCGAATTATTCAAGCAATTGAAAAAGCGACAGACAAGGTGCTGGGTTTAATCGAACGTGAGCAGGCTAAAACACGGGTGATGAAAGAAGGCGTTTTAATGACTGAACGCACAGGACAATTGGTGGTCGCCCGTTTTTTGCATGATCTTTCCCGAGGAGGAGATCCTCAGCTTCATACACATTGCGTGGTAATGAATATGACGCTCCGGCGGGATGGGAAGTGGCGGTCGCTGTCTTCACAGTTAGGTAGTTATCGGGAACATGTCGATCAAGTACCGGACGGCTTTTTGGAATCGGTGCGTCGTTATCAGAAATATTATGGCGCGGTTTTTCGTGCTGAATTAGCCTATGAAATGCGGGATTTAGGTTACACCGTAGAGAAAACCGGGGCTTACGGATTCTTTGAAATCGCCGGAATTTCTAAAGAAAGTATTCAGCTTTATTCAGAGCGCCGTCGTGAGATTGAAGCCTGGTTGGGTAAAGAAGGTTTATCCGGCGCTAAAGCGGCGGAATTGGCGACGTTAAAAACTCGACGGCCTAAACAAGAAATAGCTCGGGATGCTTTAAAAGAAATCTGGGAAACCAAAGCGGCTTTACGTGGTTTGCTGCCGGCGCAGGAAGCGCAGCAAGCCAAGACAGCGGCTATTGAGCGTGTGCAATCTTCAGTTGCTGAACCTGGTTCTGTAACGACCGGCCAAATTTCCCCATTGGCGCAACAGGCTATTCGAGAGGCCATCGCTCATCTTTCGGAAACTCAAGTGGCTTTGCGTGAAACGGAAATTTTGACAAAAGCTCTCTATTATACGCTTGGCGATGTTCCAATTATTGAATTTTTTAATGCACTAGAAGCCACTCAAAAAAACGGTGAATTGATTTTGCTAACAACAGATGCTCAACATCGCGGCGATCATCACTATACCACACCGGCTTTGTTAAATGCTGAAAGATCATTGCTACAAACAATTAATCACACTCATGTCAGCCAAAGTCCACTGGTTACACCAGAAACTTTAAAGCATTTTTTGCATGAACATGCCGATTTAACAAAAGAACAGCAGCAAGCTATAAAGACTTTGTTTTCCAGCGATAAGATGCTGATGGTATTAGACGGCTCCACGGGTTCAGGTAAAACACATTTACTTTCACCAATGATGACGCTGGGAAAAATAGCTGGTTATCAACCCATCGTGTTAACTCATCGACAAACTGAAACCTTGGAATTAAAAGCACAATTGCAAAAAACACCGGCTAATCTTCAAGAATGGTTAAAAAAATGTTTCGATAAACAGCAGATTGAAACCGTTTATGGTTTTTTAAAACGCCAGGAGAAAATGAATGCTGTAGAGAGATGGCTGCAAACTAAGCCCTTACTATTAGTTGAAAACGCCACGCAATTGTCTTCCCAGCAATTGAACGCTTTAGTGAATCAAGTCGAGCGATTAAATGGACGACTGATTTTAATCGGCGATTCCAAATCGATGATTACCTGGCGGGCGGGAACGCCGTTTATCCAATTACTGTCTCATGGCGTATTAGCTGCGCATTTGACGCAAAATCATCGTCAAAAACCGGAATATTTAAAATCGGCGTTACAGGATTCTTTGCAACAGAATATTGTAGCGGCTATGAATAAAATTGATCATCGTATTTTAGCTATCGAAGATCCTGCTCAAAGACGTGAAGCAATGGCGGCTCATGTCGCTGCTCTATCCCAGGAAGAACGGGCGCAGACAGTTGTGCTAGCGCCGACGACAGCGTCTGCACAAGATTTAAATATCAGTATTCGGGAAGCGCTCAAACAAAAAAATATCATCGGTGGTCATGAACAATCGATTGTGGTGTTATTGCCGCATTACTTCCGACTGGCTGAACAACAACAAGCGCATCATTATCAAGTCGGCCAATGGATTCTATTTCATAAAGAATACCGATCTTTAAAAGTTCAACAAGGTGACTACCGCGAAATTCAGGCGGTGGATAAACAAAACAATGAATTGATTTTTCTGGATAGAAAAAATAAGCCGATTCGTTGGAACCCACATAAACTTTCTGAAGGAGCTATCGAAGTTTTTAATGCAGAACAGCGGATGATTGCGGAAGGAGAAGTGCTCATTTGTCGCCGTTCAGATAAAAAATTAAGGATAATGAAAGGTCAAGCTTTTATAGTAACCGCTTTGAATGAAAAAAATTTCATTCTTAAAAATGCTAATGGAAAGGTTTTACCAGCGATGACTTTATCTGAAATGTCGCATCGTCACTTTGATTATGGTTACGCTATTACTCCCTCGCAGTTCACGGCATCATCGGCTCAAATCGTGATTGCTTATCAAAACAGCGGCTCTCGTCAAAGCCATCAACGCGCTTTTTATCAGATTCTAGCCAAAGCCGATTCACAAGCTTGGATTTATACCGAAAATAAATCGCAGCTTTTAACCACTTTGCAGAAACATACCGGCGATAAACTTTCTGCGATTGAAGCTTTACTACCTCGCTCAGCTCAAATCAACTCTGATTCATCTGTAGATCATGTGCAATGGATTGAAAAAGCAGTGCAAAAAACTTTGAGTCATTATCAACAATCTTTATCTATACCGGAATCTGAAGCTAAGGCGGCGGCAGCAGTACGTTATGCGTTGGCTTATTTAAGTGAAAAAGAAGCAGCATTTGCCCATAAAGAAGTCATGACGGTAGCGCTCACCCACATTTTAGGTGATGTGAATTTGGAGGAATTAGAGCGAGCTGTTCTGAAGGCTGAAAAAAGCGGCGATCTGATTCGTGGTGTTTATTCGCAGAATGGTACACGTTGGACTACCAAAGAAGCTTTAACATTGGAACGTCAAATAGTGGGATTGGCTCAAGCGGAGCGCGGTGTTGTTCCTTTGTGGGTTGAGTCTTCAATCGTGGAAAATTATCTGCAAAAAACACAACCCAGCGCTGAGCATAGCCGTGTTTTAAAAGAATTGGCCACCCAAACCGATCGATTTGTTCTCTTGCAGGGTTTTGCCGGCACGGGCAAGACCACGATGCTGCAGCATGTAGAGGCTTTACAACATATTCAGGGATTACTTAAAGACAATCAACAAGCTTTATTATGCTTGGCTCCAACTCATACGGCCGTCAAAGAAATTAGAGAGCGGGCATTGAGCGGCAAAACATTGGATCGATTTCTATTAGAATTCGCTAGCGGTAAATTAAAGCCCGAAGAGTTTCAAAATCGCTTATTGGTTGTGGACGAATCTTCCATGATTTCGAATCGGCGCTTGCATGATTTTTTAGTGGCTGTTAAGCAACTGAATACGCGAGCTTTGCTGGTGGGCGATATTCATCAGTATACGGCTATCGACGCCGGCAAACCGTTTGCTATTTTGCAGCAGGTGGGCTTATCGACATTGATTTTAAATCTTATCACTCGGCAAAAAGATCCTACTTTGCGGGCCGCCGTGCAGGCTGTTTATCAAAAAGACTTTGCGCAAGTATTTAATATTCTCGAAAAAAATATTATTGAAGTCGGTTCTTATCGAATTGAAGATCAACGTCTGGATGATCGGCAAACACGCCTGGAAAAAATTGCTGCCGATTATCTGAGTCGTGATGCTGATCGACGCGCTCAAACGTTGATTATTACTTTTGGCAATCGAGATCGGGTTTTACAAAATGCGCTAATCCGAGAAGGGCTTCGTCAAAGCGGCGAACTAACTGGGGAAGCTGTCGTCACTTCAATTTTAGTAGCGTGCCAATTGAGTGAAGTGGAGCGTAGCCAAGTGATGTATTATCAACAAGGGGATATCCTGCGCTTTAACGGTGGCGATCCGGCACTAGGGATTCAAAAAGGAGATTATTGGACGATTAAAACGGTGTTAACCGAACATCACCGTTTAGAATTAATTCATCCTGAACGTGAACCAATTTATTGGAAACCGCCGGTTTGGCAAAGTGGTCAGCGTGTAGGTGTTGAAGTCTACCAAAAAGAAACCCGTGAATTGATGGCTGGTGATCTGATCCGTTGGACGCGAACCGACGAAGCCTTGGGATTGCTTAGCCCGGAGTTAGCTCGCGTCGAATCAGTCCATGCTAAAGGCGCTGTCGTTCGTTCATTGGTATTGACGGAACAAGGACTGATTACACAAGGTGCGCCGATAAACTTAGAATTGAATAGTCCCAGACTTCAACATTGGGATCATGCTTACGCCATGACCGGTTACAGTGCGCAGGGCAAAACAATCTCCGAAGTACTGATTAACGCAGAAAGTTATCGCCCGCAACTGACCAGCCAGCCCTCCTTGCTGGTTGCACTGACTCGCGCTGTGCATTCGCTAACGTTATATACCGATGATAAAGCCGCATTATTTGCGGCGGTGATGAGTAACCCCGGTTTTAAATCTAGTGCACTGGAAATTATGGGAGAAATTTCGCGCATTGAAACCAAAAAAAATATAGAAGGCGCATTAAATTCCGTAAATCCTCAGAAGGTATATCCTACCAATTCCTTGCGAACCAAAGAATTGGCTTTGACAGAAAATCAGTCTTTAAAAATAAAACCGGCTCCTCGACTCGATGCTCAACGGATCAGCGCCGTATTGACCGACCAGGCGGAGGTCATTATAGAACGGTTGATGGGCGAACCAAAAACCAAAACCGCCGGCCAATATCGCTATGGCACCTATCAAGGTAGTTTAATTGTCACCCTCTCCGGCGACAAGCGAGGCCTGTGGCATGATTTTCAAACCGGTCAAGGTGGCAATTTGTTGGGCTTGATTGCGCTGCAAAAGAACTTAGATATCCAGCAAGATTTTCAGGCGGTTTTACAAGAAGCTGTGAGATTATTGGGATCTTCACCCGATGATTTAAGTGTCCAGGACAGTATCCAATCCTCGCCAAGAAAAGCCGCAAAAGCGCCCGCAGCGGCTTCAAAAACGCTAACGCAGGAACAGCGACGGAGTTTACAATACGCCCGCCAACTGGCGCAGGAAAGCCAACCGGTGGCCGGTACTCTCGCTGAACGATATCTGCGCGAGCACAGGAGTATTATGCTGGATCATTTCCCTGATAATGTGCGTTTCCACCCTGGTATTTATTCCAGAAAAAATGAAGCGATTCATCCGGCTTTGCTGGTAGTCGCCAAAAACAGAGCTGATCAAATTCAAGCGGTTCAAGCCATTTTTTTAGATCGAGAAACGGCTGACAAAGCGGATGTGCTAGTAAAAAAACAAACTTGGGGCCAACCATCGCAAGCGTCCGTTGCACTGATGAGACCAAAAGATATTCGTTTGCAATCGACGACTTATTTGGCCGAAGGCCCAGAGACGGCGCTTAGCGTTTACTTAGCGCTTAAAGAAGCTGACGTCAGAGTTACTTTGGGTAAATCCAATTTTAAAAACATCGATTCAGCCAAAACTGCGCCTCATATTGTGTTGTGTTTAGATAACGATGGCCATAATCCTCACACCGATCAGCTCATCCATTTAGCTGCTCACAAGCTGCAAGAACAAGGAAAAACCGTTTGGATAGCTAAGCCCCATATCGCCGGTCAGGACTATAATGATATTCTGCAACAACAAGGGCCTGAAGCCGTTAAAAAAGCGATGGAAAATATCATCCCTTATGGGGATTACAAGAATAAATCCCTATCGCCAAATAGTGCGTTTAATCAGGTTAAACAAGAATTCCAAAAGGCAGAGGTTATTCAAACCTATCAGATACAACAAGAAGCTTATCTCATTTTCAAAGCGATGAATTCACCAGAAAATTCCCATAAAATAAGCAGTCATGAGCTGAACAAAACCAATGATTCTAAAAAAAAGCCGGCTCAGTTCGCTAAGAAAGCAAAAAAAGAATTAGAACAGAGTCACGAACTTTAACCCAATCAATCCAAATTATCTTGTGGAGATTCCAATAATTGCTCGACTGTGACGCTTGCCTTTTGTTTAGCCTCTTTTAAAAAAGCAGCCCGCTGTTCCATGCTTTCTTGAAAACCATGCTTGATCAAATAGCGTATTAAATAACGGGACTCAAGTTCGCAAATCATCCTGTTTTTAAAAAATGGATCCGGGTTTAGTGGATCCAGGTTTGAAGGACTTGTACCTTGAAATTGATTTTCCGCCGCGGTTTCTACTTTTAATCCAATGGTGATCAGATGCCGAATATAGTCAGCTAGCAAGAATGATTTTTTCGCTGCATAAGCTTTAATTGTGCTAAAGTCGGCATCTTTAATGCCGATGCTGGTGCGGTACATACGATTACTCCTTTTTATTTTCAACAGCGCGTCCTATTTTCAATAAAGATCTTTAACCGATAAGTGGTGTAAATCAGCACCACTATGATAACAAAACAGCCAAAATAAAACGATAATTATCAACTGGTGTAGATTACATCTAAAAAGCAGCACCACTTTGCACCAGATCGCTAATATTCTGCTAATTTCAATGCATGGCCGTATCGTGAGGTAAGGGTTTGATTGATTGAGCTATTCCGTAAAAGCAACCAAGTTGCGAGGGGTGTGGTAGTGAAATTAGCCAATGCAATACAATCTGAATCTAATCTGATGCATTCCTTCATTTATTTTTTTTAGAAATTATATTTTTTACAGACATAAAATTTAAGTTATTTTAAATTTATTTTTGATTATAATTTTTAATTAATTTATGACTTTTCAAGTTTTTAAATAAATCGGTAAAGATTTTCCTTTTATTTCCTGATGTATCTTTCATCTGTTGTTATATTTTTAGTGTTTCATTAGATTAGGATTTACAGTGTTTCAAATTAAATAGGAGATATCAAATGGCATTACTACATTCAAAACCAAAATCAAATAAAATTGCAATTTCTTTACGATTTGAAGAAATTTTATTGAAAGAAATTCAAGCTTATCAAGAATGGGCTGGTATCGATAAACTTAATGATTTTTTTGAACAGTCTGCACGATTTATTCTTGAGAAAGATAAAGATTGGCAGAAAAAAGTCAGTCAATCATCTGAAAATTAAGATGTTACATGAGAATAAAATATTCTTTTGCATAAAAGATAATTTTAAATACCCTAAGATGATGAATTCGCAGCTGTTTTGCCGTTAGGGTAGATTATCGTCGTTCTTCGTATTAGACTTTCCATTTTGGAAAAAAGTAATCAATTGATTACAGTCTTACTATGCCAATTTTTGGGAATAGTTATTATGACAAGGAAAACAAATAAAACTCTTAAGGCCATAGACCTTTTTTGCGGTTGTGGAGGGCTTTCATGGGGTTTAAAGAATGCAGGTTTTGACATCGTCGCAGCACTTGACCTGGACCCTTTAGCAATCGAAACGTATAGAATGAACCATAAGTATACACTTACTCTTCAGCAAGATATAAGGGAAGTTTCCCCAATTAAATTACTTAAGAAACTTAAAATGGAAAAGGGAGAACTAGATCTATTAGCAGGTTGCCCGCCATGTCAAGGATTCTCTACTTTAAGAACAAATAATGGAGGCAAGCGTATTGATGATCCCATGAACGATTTGGTTTTCGAGTTTTTGCATTTTATTAATGAATTACAGCCCAAGGCTATTATGATGGAGAATGTACCTGGCTTGTATAAAGATCATCGACTTAAAAAATTTTGTAGCGAGCTTGATCTTATGGGGTATTCTCACAAAGTCAATGTTTTAAATGCTGTAGATTATGGTGTTCCTCAACGTAGACATAGGTTAATTCTTTTAGCCTGTAAAGAAGGTGATCCTAATTTTGCTCCTCCCCACTTAAAAAAATTTACAGTAAAACATGCTATAGGTAGACTCAGTTCTCCTAAAAAAGATGGCGGAGATCCTTTTCATGACTATAGTGTTAGCCGTTCAGAAAAAGTTGTAACCTTAATTAAAAGGATTCCAAAAAATGGTGGTAGTAGAACCGATCTTTCTAGAGAAGAACAGTTAGATTGCCATAAGAAATGTAATGGTTTTAAAGACATATATGGAAGAATGGCCTGGGAGAAGCCGGCACCGACAATTACAGGTGGTTGTATAAATCCATCTAAAGGACGATTTCTTCACCCTCAACAAGATCGTGCAATTACCCTTCGGGAAGCAGCGTTAATACAAGGGTTTCCAAAAAAATATAAGTTTAGCCTTACAAAGGGATTATACTCGGCTGCTCAGATGATTGGCAATGCGTTCCCTCCAAGATTTGCTCAATATCATGCACTTCAAATCAGAAGAGTACTTGAAGATATCGTTTAAAAATAAAGAGGTTTAAATATGCCACTCTCTCCAGATCAAGCGAAACAAATTCTCATTCAAGATCTTAATGCCAATCAACAGGAAGCAATCGCTGTTCGTAAAAAAAGATTATTAGTGATTGCCGGTGCCGGCTCAGGAAAAACTGAGGTTATGGCAAGAAAAGTGGCTTGGTGGATTGCGGTAGATGGAGCTCCAAAAGATCACATAGTTGCGTTTACTTTTACAGAAGATGCTGCAGAAGAGCTTAAATTCCGCATAAGAACTTGGTTAGAAAAAATTTCTATGCCGGGAGAAGATCCGACATTGGGTGGAATGTATATCGGTACTATTCATGGCTTCTGTTTGAAGGCGTTACGTGAACTCTATCCTGATGACTATTATGTATTTGATGTATTAGATGAAGCGGGAAGAATTTCTCTATTGGAACAAGGGTATTACAATTTAGCGCTAAAAGGCTTTGAAAATGCCTCAAAAGCTGCAGGGTTAACTCAAGGAAAATTTGATGCTGTTGAACTCTTCCTTCGTGGGTATGATTTGCTTAATGAATACGGGGTTTTGGATGTGCAATTATCATCAAGACTTATCCCGAACAACGTCAGTGAAGAATCTGAATGGTATCGAGAAGCCATACTCAAAACAGATATTGGTAATTCTGAATTAGCTAAAGCTTTTGCTATATCTGCGGCAAGATATTATGCCTATCTGAAGGTGCGTAGGTTTATGGATTTCAGTACCGTCCAATCTGAACTTGTTTCCCGATTAGATACTGATGCAAGAATTCGAGAGAATGTGCAATATAAATGGCGACGATTAGTAGTTGATGAAGTGCAAGATATTAATCCTGTGCAATTTAATCTGATCAGAAGTATTATTGAAAAAGAAGGCTACTTGACCGCTGTAGGTGATCATCGGCAAGCGATATATTCATTTCGAGGGGGGCGAGTTGATCTCATGGGTGAGCTTTTTCGCGAGTTATCCAATCATCCTGAAGGTAAAGTTGTTGAACTAAATGAAAATTACCGTTCTACTCCAAAAATTATTGATTTAGCCAATCGATGGGCAGACACGATTAGAAATCGTGCCGATATGACCAATCCTGCTATGGCTCATGGGAGAAGAAATCGCACAGATTTTTCTGAACGCCATATTGCGTTACTAAAATTTGATGATCGTGAAGCTGAAGCGGATTGGATCGCTCAATCTATTGGAAATTTAGTACTTGAGCAGAAAGGTGCTATACATGACGACAAAGATGGTCCAAGAGGCATTACGCTATCTGATATTGCAATTTTAGTGAGATCCAGTACGAATATCAAAGCTTATCAAGATGCTTTACGCGCGAAAGGAATCCCAAGCATTGTGCGTGGTGGCCCTGATTTATTTTCTCAACCGGAGGTCTTATTATTTTTAGCCGCATTTGCAATTTGTGGGGGTGTGGATGAGTTTTATGGAAATAAGAAGTCCTCTAATACTTTACCGAGTCGCATTCAACGGGTTCTACAGGTAGAAGAACCAAAACCTATACTAGTTTTGTCTGCGGCTGCACAAATTCTATCTTCGCGTGGTTTGAACGTTGATTCCTCAGTAACTCAGAGGTTAATAACATTAGCTCAGGCAATTTATCAACGCACCCAATCTGATAATTCTAATACGGTTGATGTCAGCAATATCAAATGTGAGGAAGCACGTCAATGGGTAAAACGCAGTAAACCCCTTAAACGACTTTTTCCTCAGAAAATATTTCATTGGTTATTAAACGAAGCGGAAATTTTCGATTGGAAAACTGAAGAAAATCAAGGGTTAGTTGAAAGTATATATTTTCACTTGGGACAACTTAGTACTCTTATTAAAGGCTTAGAAACTTCTGGATGGACACCGGTTAATAGTTTTAAATGGCAAATTATCGCGATGACGACATGGGGTGCCGGTACCGCGCGGATAGCTGAGGCTCCGTTATTGGTCAGCCCAAATGCGGTTTCCATTACGACAATCCATTCTGCAAAGGGGCTAGAGTTTTCCACGGTATTTTTGGCTGATGTTAATGCGAGGAGGTTCCCTAACGTTAAATCAAGGACTGATGATCCATTGCCTTTTGATAGTTGTTTTCATAAAGTAATTGACCCAAAAAACCTGGCAGATAATGAGAACAACGATAACGAACGTCGTTTAATGTATGTTGCAATCACTCGGGCAGAAAGATATTTATATATATCCAGTAATAGTACGCAAATCTCTAAATTTTTCCGTGAATTGACCCAGTTAGTTAGACAGGTAGGGGGTACAGTTCAAAATACGCCACTTGATTTAACTAAAGATATCCAACATTACAGCAGTTCCTTTAGTCGTGAATATCGATTAGCTACAAGTTTCTCAGATCTTAGATATTATTTAGAATGCCCTCATGATTTTTATTTAAGGAAAGTACTTGGATTTACGCCTACAATCAGCCAAGAATTTGGTTATGGTAGAGGGATGCACAATCTTCTAAGAGCAATCCATACTAACCCTCGGCATTGGGCTAATCTTGCACAGAATCGCCAAAACTTAGAAAAAGAAGTTCGTAATTTAATTGATCAAGGCCTGTTTTATATGCGTTATACAACGGGTGAGCCATTACAAAAACTTCAAAACAAAGCAATTGAGGGGGTTGTTGAATATGTTCAGACTTATGTGCAAGAGCTTGCTAGTCTTCATTTTGAGCCTGAGCGGGAATTTGAGACACTATTTGCTGAAGAAAATTTGCTTATAGCAGGTGCTATTGACGTTGTTCGCTTAGATGATCCGCCACGAGTTACAATAATAGATTTTAAATCAGGAGATAGTGACGAAGATATTGGGGGTGGTTTAACTAATGAGCTTATGCGGCTTCAAATTGGAGTTTATGGTTTAGCAGCAAAACACGAATTGGAATATAGTCCGCAGCATGGGTATGTAAGATATATAGGAGAACGCGATCCTCAACTAAAACAAATGGAAATTAAATTATCAGACAAGGAACTAGATTTGGCTCGTAAGCGGGTTGTGAACACTGGTCAAAGTATTCAAAGACGGGATTTTGATCACGGCCCCACAGAGCTTATTTCCGATAGATGTAGTAAATGTGATTTCCAGCTTATTTGTGGACACGATGCGGCTAAGAAAAGTCGTTAAATCGCATTTTGATAAGTTTTTTTAAACTATTTTTTAAATTTTTTTCATTTTTTGTTTGGCATTCCCAAATAACTATGGGATACCATCCCGATTTTATTATTTGTGATAGGGCTGCTTTATCTCTTTCAATATTACGATTTAATTTTTTATCCCAGAATGATTTATTGCTTGCAGGTCTTTTTCCTCTAGAGCAATTGTGCCCATGCCAAAAACATCCATGAACGAAAATAGCTGTTTTATAACGCGCTAACACTATATCAGGAGAGCCTGGTAAATTTTTTTTGTTTAATCTAAATCGGAAACCAAGGTTATGTAAAAAAGAACGCACCCCTTTTTCTGGAGATGTATTTTTACCTTTTACCGCAGCCATTATTTGTGAGCGCTTTACAATCGAAAAAGTATCCATATTCTCTGTAATTAAGAAGTCAATTTTTTTGTTATTGAAAATCTTTATCAAAATATTCACTTTTTGAGATACATTGATTAGGATTGTCTTAAAGCGATCCTATCAAATTATTCTAGATTTCTCAATGAGATGAGAAGCTTTATAGTGAATAACTCTTTAGAGAAAACAAGATTACGTTACTTTTAATAGTGTAACATATTCACTAGAAAAAGTTAAATTTTTTTAAAAATTTATAATTTGCTAATCGGTCTTTTTTCAGAAATAGGATGAGAAGCCTGGGAATTTGATTTATTAAGATTGTTTTTCCCTTTGTTGAATATCCTGTGATCCCCAAAAGAAGGATGCGGCTCTAATAATTTGATGGTATTTATTATCTTAATCACATTACCTGCCGGACCTAACTCTCCAATAGCAATGGATTTACCATAAAAAACATGGTCAGGAGAAGAAGGTTCAATATTTTCTATGCATTTTTGAATATTGATTCCCTCTCTATCTTTTCCTGAATCATATACAATGGTGATATGAGGATCGAAATTATGCACTAATCCCCAAAATATTCCAAATTCTTGGATATGTTGTAGCTGTTCAAGTGTAAATTTTTGAAGAGTTCTATCTGCTCGAGAAAAAGGTTCGGTTTGGTGACGAAAATTTTTAGCCACATCAATTATTTTTTTATGAAGTTCTTTTAAACCTGCTAAATTTTTTGCTTCATCAGATCCCCAAAACAAATGATGTTGGGTATCTTTAAGAGTCGTATTCATCTTGAATGATAAATGAGAGATATCTTTCGTAATTTTTTCCAGGGCAGAAATTAATGGTTGTAGATTTTCTTCATTTATTCTGAGCTGATAAAAAGTTATGTGAAAATTGTTAAAATAGTTCTTTTGATAACTTTGACGGTCAATAAGGCCATTGTGGGATAGTTGTTCTAAGCAATTATTTTGAAGCTTTTTCGCTTCTCCTTTCGTTTTGTCGTCGGGTAAAATAATTACCCCGATTTCCATTGATTTTGACATAAAAAACCTCCTGTTGTATAAAGTTCAATTAGAATAGCTCGTAAAACTATAAGTATTTTAATCAAGCATGCTTTTTTTGTAAACCTTCTTAATTTTTTGACAAATTTTTCTTAAATGCGGCTGATATTTTACAAAATCGGTTTGTTTTATTTTTTCAATTAATTCTTTTTTAGAATCCGCATTGACTTTGCAGCGTATGTTGTCTCGATAATATTCAACAGTCCTAAAATGGATATTCATTATAACTCCTATTTTTTTACTAGTTAAGTTATGTATACAGTAATACATGCATTTGGCTTCCTGGCTAGTGAGGAAAACGCCTGGATGGTTCTTTCCTAAATAGTACCGGGTCTTTTTCCCGATTTTTTGAGGTTCGATAAAAGAAGGATCTTGTGTTAAATTATTAGGCGTTTTATTTATAGTTAAACATTTGGTTGATAAACGATTCACGCTCAGTACTCCTTAACATTAAGGGAATAAAGTGATATGTTATTCCCTGGGACATTTTGTTGATGATATAAATGACCTGTGAGCCAGTCAGGGACTAACTGACTGGTTCTCCTTTTAAAGGTTGAGAGAGTCAGTAGTCATAAATCCAATATTTCACAATGGCAAGGAAGTCTTGAGCTTGGGGTTTTTCGTATACTCCATTGCATCCTGCGGCCAAACACTCTTTTTTACGCTCTTGGTTTGTCGAAGAAAAAATTAAAATTGGTATTTCTGCATTGCATTCATCATTTGAACGGATACTGCGACATAATTTTAATCCATCCCCATCAGGTAGTTCCAAATCTAATAGCATGAGATCAAAGTAGTTGGGAGTAACATAACGCAGACATTGAAACGCCTGACGCAAGTTAGCCGCCATGGCCGTTTGAATATGTGAATTTTTTAGCCAATTTTGATAAGACCGTCGTATAATAGGGTGATCCTCCAATATAAAAACAGTGGGCAATTTACTGTTGCGCATTGTCTTCAATGTTGTGACATAGGGCTGATCGCTTAAAGCATGCATAAAAAACCTCCAATGTTGTTTTATAAATATCCAAATGCTCCACGACTTACAAAATTAATGCCATTGTATTGGCAATTTTATTTCTGCTATGATACAGTTATGATAACTTTAATTTGTTATTATAGTATTATAATATCAAATTGCCAAAATAAAGGTGAGAACTTATGAGTTTAGCGGTAGATATTACAGCTAGTGAGGTCACTGCGTTGGCAGATAATTTAAATAGACTGATGCTTGAGCGTAAAATTGATTCAAAAATTTTAAACCAAGCTACCGGCATGTCGGTATCAGCTATAAACGCCTTGCGCAGAGGAGAAGGTAATCCGACTTTAACTACTTTATTGGAATTGGCAAAATTTTTTAATTGCTCAATAGATAGATTGGTCGGCTTAGAGAATAAAGAGAAATTGATGTCAAAAAGTCATTCTCAGATGATTCCTGTTTATAGTTTATCTGATTCAATTAAGCGGACAAAAGAAACGACGATAGAGTACATTACAGAAGATTGTGCCATGCACAATGACCATGATTTATTTGCTGTCAAACTCCACAATAGCACTCTTGCTCCTTTTTTCGAAAAGGGTTCTTATTTTATTGTTTCTAAGACCCTTAAATATAGTGATGGAGATATAGTTTTAATTAGCGTGAAAGACAATGTCCTCCTCAGAAAAATTTTTACAACAAATTTTAACCAGGTAAAATTTTTAAGTATTTCAACTCAACCTGAAATAAATCAATATGATGAATTTGATTTGATTGGGGTAGTAATTAAAGTGATACAACCGTTATATTAATTGCTGTTTTTTCAAGGATGGAAATATGAATGAAAAAAGATGTGTTCCCGATTATAGGTTGCCACTGGTATATACGACCATTTTGGTAGCCATTATGAATATTTGTAATATCATGGCGTTCAAGGTTCTTAATTTATTTGGATTTTATATCGCTATGAGTGGGTTTCTATTTCCCACTTCTTTCTATTTTCTTTCTGCACTTAATGAAAGTTATGGTCATAGAGAAACGGAAAAAGCCATTCTAATGGTGATGATTGCACAAAATATTCTTTTTTTGGTCGTTTCTCTAGCAATTAGAGCGCCTTCTCCTCCCGGTGTCCACACCACGCAATTATACCTTGATCTTTATAGCAATTTATGGAAACTTTTTATTTCCAGTAATTTGGCGGTAGGGCTTTCTTTTTATTCAAGTTCACTGTTTAATTCTCGGCTTAAAGTGTGGCTATTGGGAAAAGGGAAAGTGATGCGATTTATTGTGTCTACGGGCATCGCTAAATTTATTCTGGTGAGCATTTCCTATCCTATCAATTTCTATGGGATTTTGCCCGTGAAACAAATTTTAATGATGTGCATAAACACATGGATTTTTAAGATGGTTGCCGCATTTATCCTTTCTCAGTTTGTCTATCCCTTGGTGAAAATTAACCGAAAGATTGATCAGGTGGATGTTTATGATATTAATATTTCTTATAATCCTCTAAAAGTGTATAAGACCGACAGCCCCCCAACAAATATGTACGGAAAATCTTATAGCTAAAAGGAATCTTTATGTTTAATTTTTTTGGGAAAAAGAATGAAACTATAGAGTACACCCTGAGATTAGAAGATGTTTTGATCGATGAAGAGCCTATAGTTTGTGTGTTTTCAGAAAAAGGTGGTATAGCTCCAGCTCCCTTGAAGTTTAAAATTGAGGAAATTTTTTCTAATCCCAATTTATTGAGAAACATCCATCCAGAAACCATTATTTCATTAAAAAAAATCTATGACATGAGAAAATTTAAAAGTCTTAAGTTATTATCCGTTATCAATCAAAATGAATTTGAAGTCTGTTTTGATGGTAGATTCAAAACAAAAATTTCTGGAAAAGATTTTTGTTCTGACTTATCGCTTGCTTCCATGATGGATGTCAAAGATGTGATCACCATTATTTATAATACTGCTTATAGTGAAGCGTTTTCGGTATTTCTGAATTTGACTAAAGAAAAGTCTGCTGACTCAGAGCAGAAAAAAGAGAAAAAATCGGAAGAAGCTTTACGCCCTTCACTTAGCATTGTTAAATAGCCTAATCAGACAGACTTGATTATGACTCGTCTTTATTGATGCTTGTGATGCCTGCGGCTTCCAACATCGCTTTGGTGGCTTTTTCCACTGAAGCGCGAACAGGATCGAGGTCTAATTGAGCATAAATGGCTGTGGCTTGGGGTGATTTATGATTCAAAGATTTCCCGATAATGGCGAGAGATGTACCATTGCGAGCCTGCCAACTGCCTAATGTTCGGCGTAAATCATGCATACGTATATTAGTGAGGTTTCCTTTTTCGCGAATACGTTGCCATCCCTTTTTGGGTTCTGTCAGATGACCAGTATGACCAATCCCTGGAAAAACAAATTCGTTGGTAGCTGAAGCCTTGAGCTGTTGTAGAAGAAAAACTGCTTCCTCTGTCAAAGTGACAATTTGCGGCGCTTCGTTTTTTGTACGAGGAATATGCCATTCCCGGCAATCTAAATGAATTTGATCCCAACGCATAGCCAATACATTAGATTTTCGAGCACCCGTTAACAGGGCAATAATAATGTAGTTGCGAATAGTATCATTTTGTTCTTGCGATAAAGCTTGAAAAAAACGGGGAAGTTCGTCGGCCAACAAAAAGCGATCTCTTGCTCGCTCTCGAAATTTTTTGATTCCTGCTGCTGGGTTTGTTTTGTCCCACAAACCAAATTCGGTAGCCTTATTAAATATAGAGCTGCAAAGCGCCAGCAGCCGGTTGGCTGCGTAGTGTCCGTTATTACGACCAACATCCTGGTGTAATTTCTGGATGTCAGTTTTTGTGATAGCTGACAGCTTACGTGACTGCCAAGAGACTAGATAACGATTAAACTGAGATAGGTCTTCTTTCCAAGTTCTCTTATGGATTTTAGCGTGTCGTTCTAAGTATTCATTAAATAAAGTTCCCAATGTCATTTCAGCTCGTTCAGCGCGACGGTGGTCATTGGGATTGCCGCCCTCAGCAATTGTAGCGTTGACGCTCTCGGCTTTCCTTCGGGCTTGTTCGATGGATAAGTCTGGGAAACGTCCCAAGGTGATACGCTCCGGTTTGCCATTGACCCATCGGTAAACTATAAATGAGCAAGTACCATTACTGGTAATGCTAACGCCTAATCCGCGCATCTTGGTATCATAGTAATAAGCTCGCTTTCCAATAGGTGGTTTAGGTAGAGCTTCCAATGTTGCCTTAGTAAAATTGAATTTATTGTCTGCCATGTACTAACTCCATCAATTTACATGTATCCTGGTGCTAGGATGGTGCTATGATAAAGGTTAAAATTAGGGACATTTGGCATAGCACCAATAACCATAGAATAACCATAAGTTATTATTTTGTAAAGTATTATTAAGAATTGGCAACCAAAGGAAACATGGTGTCCACGTGATTCGTAATCAGTAGGTCGTGTGTTCGATTCACATCATCGGCATTTAAAATCAATTGCTTATAGAATAAAAAGGATTGGAGATATTAAATTTGTGTAATTTTGGTGTAATTATGCAAGAGTTTACAAGGGAGTAGGCAAATGAAACATTCATGGGGCATTGTTTTTGGAGTGTTTCTTGGTTTTCTAAAAGATAGCGTTGATGGAACCATCGTTCGACAGTGGCTTTACCGATCCTAAAATTGTGAGCGAGCGTTTGCCCCGAGATGCCTTGAGCATGTTGATGGAAGATTTGAGTTTGAAATCGTTCAGTGGCGCGTTGATGCTTGCCGATGCCCGGAAACTGTTGATTAAAATATCGGTGACAAGGACTACAATAAAATTTATAAGCTTTAAAACACAAGATCATAGGTCGATGGCCGACAGCTTCATGTTTGACATTGCGAACAAAGCTGGATTTTTTACGATTTACCTTGGCAGAAGATGCATCGAGCCTTTCGTCGATAATGAACATCGAGGACTAGGGGTAGATAACCACTGACTTTTTTAATGGTAAAGCCAGGTAAATTTAGGATAAAATCCTTGTGGGGCATATTTAATCTCCTTATTCTCATCTAATCAATGACTAAGGTATTATAATTCCCCCTTAAATGGGGTAGAGCCAATTTTTATTTTAGCTTATTAAACAGGAGTTGTATGCCAAGCGTAAATGTCAATAATATTGAAATAGCTCATATATCTGAACCATTTAATAAATGGCATTTTTATAATTCCGACCGAATTATGAGAGATGGTAATTCTGAATTAAGAAAGGGTCAGTCGGATAATTTTAGCAAAAGATATATTTATCTTACAACTGCTGAAATTCTTAAAAAACGGCTAAAATTTTCAGGATTCTCTAGAGAGGGACTTGAGCGGGAATTCCAGGAAATAATGGTAGAGGAGATGGGGCGCTATAAACGCATTTTTGAAAAAATTCCAGAAAACCCTTCGGAAGATTTTTTTTATTTGCAAAAAAAAATTCCGGAAATAATAAATTCTAAATTAGATCAATGGCTTGATGCTTTAAAAATTATATTTCAAAATAGTTTATGTAGAAATAACTTAAGAAATATAAAACCACACGTTAAGGAAATTTTTGATAACCCATTAGTTGATTATTATTTAAATGGATGCAGTTTTGATCCGGAAGATTTCGACTTATGTCTTCCATTTAAAAATTCAAGCTCTTTAGCTTTTGCTTTAACAGAAATATTACCTGCGAATACCGAATTCATACTAGATGTTACTGATTTAATTATAGGTGGAGAGTTTATTCATTTTGAGGATTTGATTGATAAAAATAGAGGTCATACAGGTCTTTTTGAAATTTTTGAAAAATCTATATTGGATGTACAGTCGTTAATGATTGTGTCTCCTTGCAATCAAATACTTACAAATTTATTATATGCAAATGTCATTACAACAATGGAAGTTTATCTTTATGATAATTTAAAAAAAAATGTTACTAATCGCCCAGTAGTTAAAAGATTATTTGTTCAAAATAGTGGGTTTTTTGAAGGGAAATTTCCTATTAAAGATATATTCGCCCGCTGGGATAGCTTAGATAAAAAAGTATTAAATATTGTCGACTCTATAAATTTTCATAATTTGGATAAAATAGTTGGACTTTATAAATCAGTATTAGATATATCATTTCCAGATGAAATTATGCACAATTTAAAGCAGGCTATAAGTAAAAGACATGATATTATACATAGAAACGGAAAAAATGTTAAAGGAGATTATTTAGAAATTTCTGTGGATGAAATAAATGAACTTATTGAAGTTGTCAAATTTGTAATCCAATTTATAGATAAACAAATAATAAATTTTCTTTTAGAAGATGAACGTTAAAAAATGTCACTTATTCAGATGAAGTTTTTTTTGGGAATCATCTAAATCTTCATTAACGACTTTGGGGTGTTTATTACAGCATGGCATGTGATCGAGGACTGTGGCAGGTTGTTCAAAAAGTAGATGGGGTTGGTGGGCTGTGTGTAAAAGATAATTGACTGTCCCTGGCTGACATCCTATAGGCCAGAAATTGATAATCCAAGATTTAAAGTAATATTGATTTGAAAATTTTCTTCAATAAGTTTGTTGGCAGTATCAATAGCAATTCTTACATTTTCCATGCTACATCTATATTGTGAATCTCTATGAGCAATTTTATTTCTCCATTTTCTTATTAAATTTAATTTATCAAAAAATTCAATAGAAATGATATCATTTAGTTCAAGAATATTCATTATTATACTCAAGGGGTAATCTCTTCCTGTTAAGTTTTCTTTGCGACTCTTGGAAATCCGGTTATTAATATTTCTTGAATCAATCCAGGCCGACCATTTAAAATTCAATATTGATTCGATGATAAACCATGCGATAATTAAAGCGGTATCAAAATTTGCCATTTTGAATTCGCTGATACTTTTTGTTAATTCGCTAAGTAATGATACTAACCATTTATTACTGTAAATTTCATTAAATTTAAAAGAAAAGCTATCTAATACGGATTTTGGGATGGTTATTCTTGACGTAAAAATTGGATTAAACTGAAGGGGTGTATTATTTGATAATAAGCGAGTAAATCTTGCATTTTGGAATTTTTCTGCGGTACTTAAAGTAGCTATAGAGCAGCCGCTCCATTTTCCGTTTTCGTATATAACACCGAAGGCATCTTTATTAGTTAACGCTCGTGTTTCAACGTGGGCGTGTTTCAATTCCTTTAGAATTGTAGATTCAAATAAGAGTACTATAGCATTACCATATTCCAAATAATTAGACCATTCAGTTGTGTGCTCTGAGAAATTTATTTTCCCGTAATTAGATTCTATTTTTTCAGCAATTTCACGTATTCTTAATAAAAACATGCCGTCTCGACAAATTTTTAAGTTATAATCGGGGTGCTGGTAGTCAAATACTACTTCACTCATATTATTTGTAAATTGATTTATATCAAGCATGTTAACTGGATTGATGGCCCAGAAAGGGTTTAAAAGATAAAACCCAATGTATCTTTCAATAGATGGTTGCTTCATTTCATATTCCCTATTTATTAAAACTTTCTACCTTTGAATTTGTACAGGGTAACTATTCAGCCCTTAATTGAGGTAAAGGTATAGCCGAAGAGGCTTGGATGGCATTTTCTAATGTAGTCAGCAGGTTAAGACCATTTTTCCGAAGTGTCGAAAGACAACCCCGGATTCTACAAAAAGCTTTTATGCCCTGCCAACTTCTGTAGCATCCCGATATTTTTTGCTGCACCTTAACCATGCGAATATCCCTTTCTGCCTGATTGTTATCAAAGGGAAGCGCGGGATCATACATGAAGGCTAAAACAGACTGATTAAATTTCCTTAACCGCTCTAATAAATTTCTGGATGTGGATTGTTTCTGACGCCCTTTTTTCTTCTCATCAATTGCTGCTGGACATTCTGTGCGTCCTCTGTAAAGAATTCCCATATAACGCGAGCGGGTCCCTCTTAAAATTCGATCAGGTAATCGAGTCAATGTTTTCTGATAATGAATCTCTACTTTGTGTTTTAAATTTAGTAATAATTTTTCTAATTTTTTCGCCCACTGCTGATTCTCTTGCTCCTGAACAAAAGTTAACTCACGCAAATGATGCGCATTACAAAGACTATGGCCACTACCATAATGAAAATAAGGTTTAAAGTGATCATGCACTAATATTCCTTTAAAATCCGGCAATAAACCTATTTCATCCAATGCTTCAGTACCGCGCTTAGTGTGAATATCGTAACAAGTCAATTGACTCGTGCTGGCCACATGCAACCAATTTCGCTGCTTCATGACACGTAAGCTGGTTTCATCCACATGTAGTTTTTTCCCGGCCTTTAATAGGTTTCTAATTTGTTCTTCCATCAGACTTAATTTCTTATAGGCGTGTTGTTTTGCATTAACAAAAGTCCCTACACTAATCCTTTGATGAAATACATCTTTAAAAAAATCATTCAATCGGTGGAACGGTAATAATTGATATTGATTCATGTAAACCATTAACGCTTTAATTCGATGGCCATATTGAGTCAGTTGGTTAATGCTTTTTGGCAAATCTCCTTGCGTCTCATAGCCGCAGCATGCACACATCTTCCTTTGTACTCGATGTTCGGTTACTTCCACTCGTAAAATTGGAATATCAAATACTTGGCGTCGATCATATTCTCCCGCAACCTTTTCTAAATTTTCCCCACAATGCTCACAATGGTTCACTGAATATTCCACTATGTAATCCGGTGTGTCCGTAGGATTAAGACGATGGCCTACATGACCCTTTTGGCCACCGGCTTTTTTGCCGCTGTTTTTTCGACGAGATTTAGGATTCGGCCTACTCCCATGATCACTTGATGGGGGTTTACTACTATTTTGACTGTTCTTTGATAAACGATCTTTGAGGGCTTTAATCTGGGTTTCTAATTGCGGTATCTGGGCGCGTAATAGTCGGCATTGTTCCCAGAGTAAGGATAATAATTGATCCTTCTCTGCGTCCGTTAATTTTGATAAATCAGGTAGCTCATCCATTGCCTGCACAGTATCTCATTAACATATGATCATGTCATTGATTTCTTTACTTTTAATTCTTCTCTGAATCATAACCGATGGGAATAGGGCTGAATAGTTACTGTACAGGATGGAAAGGCGTTAAGAATTTGATTTTTAGTGCCTATGCGGGTTGATTGCATGTAACGATTTTGCAATTTATCCATTGCAGCTTGAATATGTGATCCGTTCTGATGACTATAGTGTTCCACCATCTGCAAAGTTTTATGGTCGGAGATTCTTTTAACTGTTGGTAGATCAATTCCGGCTTGTACCAAGTGAGTAATAGCGGTATGACGGGCACGAGAAAAGAGTGTCAAGAAAAGAGTGTCACATCAGCACATTTTTGTAAATATTCGTTAAACCTCTCGCTCAACCCGATTCAATAGGTTGTTGGTGTTCGGGTGGGGATGAGAAAGCCGCTGTGACTTTCTTTGACATGTTCCATGGCAAATACCCGCGGATATCAGCAGGCGTCTTTCCTCCCTGTATTGCACAGTCATAAAAATAGGTCAGCAACCAGGTATGTGGATTAATCTTCCACAGTTTTAATGTTTCAAATAGGGTAAACAGACAGGCAGCCAATTGTGCCGACCAAACCGCGCCTGATCCATAATAATTCTTTCTGCCGATAACACTGCTACGCAACCCGCGCTCTGCCGGGTTGTTATCCATCGGAATTTCGGGGTGATCAACAAAAACAGTTAACCCAAACCAGTGCGCATGTAAACTCTCTAACACTTTGCGCGCAGAGGGGGGCTTCATCATGTCCTTCATTTCTTCACCACAGATTTTTTCCATTTCTTTTACGGCAGCCCGTAATTGCTTATCGTGCTCTAAAAATAGTTTGGAATTGGGCTCGTGTTCTATCCGTTGATGATTGATGTGATAAAGATGAGCAATTCTTTCAACCCACAACAATCCCCAGGCTTCCTGCTCTGGATAGCCTTTGGCGTGATTTAAAAAATCCCGTCTGACATGCGCCCAGCAGAAAGCCAAAATAAATAATCCTGATTTCGCAATCACTTTATATGCCGCATACCGATCTACATTCAATATCCCCCCTTCATGGGATTCCCCAAAGTGTTCAATCAATACTGACGAGGAACGACTGTCACTGATTTTAAAGACAACACTTTCTGCGTTTTTAAAAATCCATAAAAACCATCGGTGATTGGTTTTGCCTTCTTTGGTTTCAAATACTTTCCAACCCGTTTCATCGGCATGCCAATGATGCGCTGCCACATTATGCTCCGTTATGGCATCATACACCGGCATTAACAGCGGTAATATTCTTTTCATACCATCGGTTACCGTTCCCATCGCCAGCGATAACCCATGGTTCGATAGCTGTTCCAGGGTCCGATAGAGGGGATGCTGATATTCATATTTATTGATCAACAGCAACGCCCAAACCGATAGACCCAATTTGCTCTTGGGGATTAATCGATCCGCACTGGGCGCTAATAAAATCTGGGGATCAGGATTTTGTTTACAACGACATTGGCGTTTGTATCGTTTTCGATTGATGATACGACGATGGGGCTGAACATGGATGACTTCTAATATTTCAGATGTCTCGTCATCATGTAATTCCTGGTAGGATAAACCACAACAACAGCAGCGCGCTTCTTTTTCAGATAGACGCACTGCTTCAACTGTCGTCGGTAACTGATCGTAATCACGTCTCCCATGGCCTGGACTACCCGGTTGTTGTCCACGCTTCTTTTTAGATTTTTCTGTTTGGCTGGTATTAGGATTATTTTCGGGTGTCGTGGTATTTTTTTCTGATCTTCTGCCAAATAATTGCTGTTCCCTTTTGCGTAATTTTGCTTTTAATTCTTCAAGCTCATCATTCAATTCCACTTCTCGCTTCTTAACTTGCTGAAATTGTGCTTCCCAGTAATTAGCCTTGTGCTTATAGTCAATCATCTCTAATGTTTGCTCTTTATGACGTAATTGGAGATCAGAATATAAATTCGCAAGTCGGGCGTGCAGGAAATAGGGCACGGTAAGTTCCGATGGTAGAGCGGGCAATTCGTTTGCAATTTCCATATATTACAACTCACTTCACTGCTTTGTGAGTTGTAAACTTATTCAATTATTGAGTTTTTTTCAAGAGGAAGAGAGGTTTAACGAATATTTACCACATTTTAGTATAACTTGTTGAAAACAAATGGAATTATTTTGGAAAATATACGCGTAAATCTTATACAGTTAAATCCTTCTGCTCAAAGTTTTAAAACTTGTAAAAATTTAGTGATCGCTGCTGGCTGAGCGTTACAAGCGAAAAACGTGGGTGTCATTCACCGCATAATTTTTTAAAATATTATTTGATTCAAACCCATAAGCAGTCCACGGTGTCAGATCCACATATTTCAACTTAATTCTGAAAAAAATCAATGCATTAAAATTTAAAATGTACGGGTAAAAATTGCACCTTTTTGCGGCTCTGATTGTCTAATATTTACACGTATATTTCCTCGATTAATTCCATTATTTTTCAAATCATTACTGTAAAATATGTGGGTGTGACACCGTATCTCTCTGCGGTGGAATAAGCGTAATGAACTATTTCCAAAATCGAAATAGTTCATCAAATTGCGAATAGTTGGATTGCATCGCTGACTCAATGAATATAGAATACATGTAAGTTTTTTGCTGCCGAGGCCCTTATGATTGATCAAAAAATGATTGTTTTTAATGATCGAGCTATTCGTCGAGTGTTTCACAAGGAAGAATGGTGGTTTGCTGTAGCAGATGTTGTTGCTGTTTTAACGGATAGTGTTGATATAAAGCAGTACATTAAACGCATGCGCTCCCGCGACCAGCAATTAAATTCCAACTGGGGTACACTTTGTACCCCCCTTGAAATGGTTGCGGCAGATGGCAAGCGACGAGCGGTAACTTGTGCTAATACGGAGGGTATTTTTCGGATTGTTCAGTCTATCCCATCTAACAAGGCAGAGCCCTTTAAGGCTTGGTTAGCTAAAATTGGCTAAAGAGCGTGTGCAAGAGATTGAAAACCCTGAATTGGCTAGTCAGCGTACCAGGGAGCTGCACAAAGCCAAAGGCTACTCTGATGCCTGGATTGAAAAGCGAATGCGTGGAATAACGATTCGTGATGAATTGACTGAAGATTGGAAGAAACCTTAAGTTGACCCTAACAATAATATTTGTGAAAATGACATTTATATCTTAATGATATAATAACTTTCTTACCAATAATTGCAATGAATGGAGTCTATGATATGGATAGACCAAAATTGGTTCAAATAACAGATGAAAAAACAGACGTCCCATTTTTAGAGAATAAATCCAGTCAACTTTTACAAAAAAAATACGTAGAAAAATTTAACGCTTCTCTTGAGGCTTGGAAAGAACAATATTTTGATCTGGCAAAGTTTTGTATCGAGAATTGTGTAGATGAAAAAGGGATAGATTCGTCGATGATAAAAAGATTGGAAATTTATTTAGGCCCCCCAATCTTTAATCTTTATCTGGAATTTAGTGAATCGAGTCATTACAAACAGTTGTGTTTCATTAAAACTCAAGCTAGAATTGATTTGTTAGAAACAATTTTAGAACTTATTTCCAAAGAAATAGTAAATAAAAAAACTAGGCTGACTGAAAATGCGTCTTTGAAAATTCCTATTTCCGATAATCAACATTACCACAAATATATCTATTTTTTAGATTGTGAGCAAATAGAACCGTTCTTACAAAAATTGGAAATCGCCTGCAATATTTATATTAAAAGATTACACAAAAAATTTATGACCACATGGGTTTATCCAACTTCTGAATCACTCATTTTTCAAGGTTATCCATTACAATTAGTTCAAAACAACTTAATAAATTGTTTTTCAGAGCAATATTTGTTATGTTTGGTGAATTTTAAAACATACCTGTTAACTACACAATATGTCAAAGACTTTGCCGTAACAGGCAATCTTTTTTCTTTAAAAAATGGTCTTGATTATAATTTAGCACGGTTTGAGGATAAATATAATGAGATTTTATTTGAAAAAGACAAGGATTCGAGCTGGTATTTTGAGAAAATTGAACAAACAAAAAACCAATACTACTTCAGTTCATTAGATTTTATAACAAAGGATATTAAAGAAAACAATCACTTAGAAAAATTCTATCGTAATAGACAGCCCAATGTTTTTCTGAATGAAATTTCTTCTGTGATGGACACAGGAGAAAATAATCGAATTTTTAGTCAAGCTGTTATCAAAGATCAGTTGGGGAATACCTTGTTACATTATGCTCTTAAAAAATATCAATCCCTTTCTGATCTTAAATCTCGTTATTTTTCTATTATAACTTTGTTATGTTCCCACGGTGCTTCGTTTTCTGTTGCGAATAACGAATTAAAAATACCCATAAAATTCGCAAAGTTAAATTTGTTACATGAAGAACTCAAATGGGGGGTGCTGCAACTGTTTTTAAAAGGTATCGTGGCTTACAGCCCGATGGTTTATGCAATTAAACACCTGATTTATAATGAAATTGAAAAACATTTAGCCCTCAATGAAAGTAAAAAAACCTTACTTTCTGGGCAGTTAGATAAAACACCACTTTTTAAGTTGGTGGAAAAAGTTGTTATGGCTATTTTTTACTCGCAAGCTAGATTAGATGATTATAGATTGGTCACAATTGAGAACACACTTAAAAGTACAAATGAAGAAAAATTATCTGCTTCATTTAAAATAATTATCGATACGATTTTAAAGGATAAAGAATTTTTATTGGGAATTCCCATTAGATCACCCAAGATGAAGCATTTGCTTTCAAGAAATAATTTAATTATGCTGGCAGCTGCTTCATCGCATAGGATTGGTTCTAGGGTTGTTCCTAGAGGTGTATATTACAGGAGTTTTTCATGAACAGATCAAAAAATATTCCTATCCCCACTTCAGGCAAAACAGACGCTCACTCTGACGATGAATCCGATCAATTACTGGCTTCTAGGAATTCTCCTCCTTCTTCAACTATTGTAAGTCCTCGATCTGATGATGAAAGCGATCAGATCACAAGTTATTCTCGAACTTCGGTTACTAGGTCAAACACTAAATCATTTAAACATGAGGAAAAACACTCCTTAGATAAGAATGATAGCTATATTGATTTCGAAGAAGAAGACATTAAATATCTAAATGGGCGTGGAATAGAAATGGTCAAAAAAGCGGAGGCATGGCGAGATCTTTTTTTTGATTTGGCTAGAAAATGTGTCGATGAATATAATGGGACTAATGAAAAATATTTACATAGACTAAAAATTTATTTAGGGCCTAAAACTTATTTTTGTTTACTCCATCATAAAGGTATGGAACAACAATTTTTGTTTGAAAATCTGAAAGCTAAAGCAAATTTGGATTTATGGAATACTATTTCTCAAGCAACTAACATTAGGATAGAAAGAAGAAAAAAGCAGATGTCTGAGAAATCTCGATTCGACATATCGCGAAATATACCTGACGCCGATATACTGAGCTCAGAAGAAGCTGTTGAGTTTTTAAATGCCCTAGAAATTAAAAGCTGGAAAGAAAAATGTATTCAGGAATTCGAGTCGAAGTTTATAACTACTCAATTTCATAGCCAAATTGATGAAAAACAATCTGTTGAAAAAGTTAAAATTAAAGTAGATCTTTCTTTAGTAACGCAATTTTCAAAATATTTAGATAAACTATACGTTACATTTAAAAACGATAAAGTGATCATTAAATTTATAAAGAACCGTAATCTTATTAACTTGCAAACAAAAATAAAGAACAAAATACAAGAAGCTCAGCTAAATTTCACATTGACAGCAACAAAAAAGGATAATGTTCTAACAAATACTACTCTCGAATTAAAATCTATTAAAGATAACTTCTTTGAAGACTCGGTTAAATTTATCAATAATGATATTGCGGAAGGGAAGAATTCAGATGTAAGAAAAGAATGGTATAAAGATATGCAATCTGAGGAATTTGTTAAATTGGTCATGAAATCAGTAGAAGTAGATGGTGAACACCATGTTTTAAAGCAAAAATTTGTATTTGATACTGGATATAACTTTGAAATCTTGAATGGTGATATTAAACATATCCCGAATACCATCTATCTCAAAAATAAAGATAATGCAATTCAGTATGAATTATTGAAAGATGGCAAAGCCATTCCCAAAAAAATCCTTCCTGATATGATAAAAGGTAAGGAAATACCGGAAAATTTTACTTCAATATCGGAAATCGAATTTCTTTTACCTGAAATTTTACGAGTCATGATCGTTTGTGGTGATGCAGTAGAAAAAGGTGGCAATACGTTGATGCATTATGCATTTAAAAAATTTTCTACGATTGAAAAAACTGAATTGAAAAAAAAATATGTAGCAATTATCGAATTACTTTTTGAGCATGGTTCTTCGCCGATGATGTTAAACAGTAAAGGACAAACTGCTTACGTATATTCAGGATATGAACAAGAGTATAAGAGGAAGCTTGAGCAACTTGATCGCCCTGATGACCCTGACATCGAACTTGAAAAAGACATCATGCAGCAAATATTTTGGAAAATATTGCTAAAATTTATAGAGAGCATATTTCCATATAGTCTTACAGAGAAGCAAATGAGGGAAGAACTTGTTCAGTACAGTTCTGCCATTCCTCAGCTCTATACAGCGGGTTGGTTCACGAAAAATTGGAATGATTACCATCATATTAAAAGACAACATCGTTATGATGATGTCAAAGAGCTAACAGATCAGCTTTTTAAATGTATTGAGGAGTTAGATGACAAGCCTCTACATGATTCTATTACGAGTCAAAAAAAACGTGCCGTAAAAGGAGAAAAGTCCACACTTTTTAAAAACTTAGAAAAAAATGTGGTATCTCCCTCTAAAACTGGCGATTTGTTATCGTTTAAAACCTATAATAAAGATGCCGCAGCTTTTCAAAAAGAGAAAAGAATCGCAGCAGAAAATAGACTTAGAAATTCTCAATCAGAAAACCGGTCACTTAAAAAACGACTGAATTTTTCTGAGAAATCAAGCAACGAAATCAATCAAGATAAAAAAATTGAAGAAAAAATAAACGAATTGGAAAAAAATATGAAAGAACAAGAAAAACAATTTGAGCAAAAATTCTTGCAACAACAAGAACAATTTAAAAAAGATATGGATGAGCAACAACGCCAATTTAAAAAGATGTTTGAGACTTTGATTAGTCAAGGAGAATTGAAAAATCCAATAACAAATTTGAAGCCAGTTCCAGTCGAGCAAAACTATATGTCGGAAAATACGGAATTAAAAATGCCTGACGATGGTAGTTGTTTATTTTGGTCTGCAGCAATTGGAGCTTTGGGTCCCGTACTTGAGGACGAAAAACAGTATTGTTCGATATTTAATATTTTATTTGTCTCTGATCGAAGAGATGAACTTTTGTATCAAGAATATGGCGAAGCGTTTAAAAATAGAATTCAAGCCTTCTTAAGATCAAATGATGTAACTCTGATCAGTAGACAAGTTAAAGATGACCCTCTGTATCGTTTAATCAATTGGTATTTTCGACAAAAAGTGGCTAATTATATTCACAGCAATCAAATAAAATTTTCCGAATCTATACCTGATGCAATGGAAAAATATGTTGCTAATTTGCGGCAAGAGACTTTTTGGGGCGGACATATAGAAATCCAGGCAATGTTCGGGCTATTAGAAGAAAAATATCACATTAAGGTAGAAAATTCATCTATTGATTTGGTGGCCTGTTCTGGAAAACATTTAATTCATATTATCCACACTAATTCTCAAAACCCAAAGAGCCTTGATAAAAATCACTATAACCTTCGTATGCCTCAATTGACAGTATTAAATGTAATGACTGTTGAGCAACAGCCTCGGAAAATAAGCTCTTCCTCATCTTACAGCATGCGTTTAATGCCGCCGCCACCTTTAGCTCAAAAAGATACAAACAACGATATCTCCACGACGATTACTATAAGTTCATCTTCTTCTTTAACTCAGAACAATTAGAATTTTTACTAACCCGAGAGAAAAAGAGTGTCACATCAGCACATTTTAGCATAACTTTTTGAAAAAAAATGGAATTATTTTGGAAAATATACGCGTAAATCTTATACAGTTAAATCCTTCTGCTCAAAGTTTTAAAACTTGTAAAAATTTAGTGATCGCTGCTGGCTGAGCGTTACAAGCGAAAAACGCGGGTGTCATTCACCGCATAATTTTTTAAAATATTATTTGATTCAAACCCATAAGCAGTCCACGGTGTCAGATCCACATATTTCAACTTAATTCTGAAAAAAATCAATGCATTAAAATTTAAAATGTACGGGTAAAAATTGTACCTTTTTGCAGCTCTGATTGTCTAATATTTACACGTATATTTCCTCGATTAATTCCATTATTTTTCAAATCATTACTGTAAAATATGGTAAATATTCGTTAAACCTCTCTCTCAACCCGATTCAATAGGTTGTTGGTGTTCGGGTGGAGATGAGAAAGCCGCTGCGACTTTCTTTGACATGTTCCATGGCAAATACCCGCGGATATCAGCAGGCGTCTTTCCTCCCTGTATTGCGCAGTCATAAAAATAGGTCAGCAACCAGGTATGTGGATTAATCTTCCACAGTTTTAATGTTTCAAATAGGGTAAACAGACAGGCAGCCAATTGTGCCGACCAAACCGCGCCTGATCCATAATAATTCTTTCTGCCGATAACACTGCTACGCAACCCGCGCTCTGCCGGGTTGTTATCCATCGGAATTTCGGGGTGATCAACAAAAACAGTTAACCCAAACCAGTGCGCATGTAAACTCTCTAACACTTTGCGCGCAGAGGGGGGCTTCATCATGTCCTTCATTTCTTCACCACAGATTTTTTCCATTTCTTTTACGGCAGCCCGTAATTGCTTATCGTGCTCTAAAAATAGTTTGGAATTGGGCTCGTGTTCTATCCGTTGATGATTGATGTGATAAAGATGAGCAATTCTTTCAACCCACAACAATCCCCAGGCTTCCTGCTCTGGATAGCCTTTGGCGTGATTTAAAAAATCCCGTCTGACATGCGCCCAGCAGAAAGCCAAAATAAATAATCCTGATTTCGCAATCACTTTATATGCCGCATACCGATCTACATTCAATATCCCCCCTTCATGGGATTCCCCAAAGTGTTCAATCAATACTGACGAGGAACGACTGTCACTGATTTTAAAGACAACACTTTCTGCGTTTTTAAAAATCCATAAAAACCATCGGTGATTGGTTTTGCCTTCTTTGGTTTCAAATACTTTCCAACCCGTTTCATCTGCATGCCAATGATGAGCTGCCACATTATGCTCCGTTATGGCATCATACACCGCCATTAACAGCGGCAATATTCTTTTCATACCATCGGTTACCGTTCCCATCGCCAGAGATAACCCATGGTTCGATAGCTGTTCCAGGGTCCGATAGAGTGGATGCTGATATTCATATTTATTGATCAACAGCAACGCCCAAACGGATAGACCCAATTTGCTCTTGGGGATTAATCGATCCGCACTGGGCGCTAATAAAATCTGGGGATCAGGATTTTGTTTACAACGGCATTGGCGTTTGTATCGTTTTCGATTGATGACTCGACGATGGGCCTGAACATGGATGACTTCTAATATTTCAGATGTTTCGTAATCATGTAATTCCTGGTAGGGTAAACCACAACAACAGCAGCGGGCCTCTTTTTCAGATAGACACACTTCTTCAACTGTTGTCGGTAACGGATCGTAATCACGTCTCCCATGGCCTGAACTACCCGGTTGTTGTCCTCGCTTCTTTTTAGGTTTTTCTGTCTGGTTTGTATTAGGATTATTTTCAGGTGTCGTGGTATTTTTTTCTGATCTTCTGCCAAATAATTGCTGTTCCCTTTTGCGTAATTTTGCTTTTAATTCTTCAAGCTCATCATTCAATTCCACTTCTCGCTTCTTAACTTGCTGAAATTGTGCTTCCCAGTAATTAGCCTTGTGCTTATAGTCAATCATCTCTAATGTTTGCTCTTTATGACGTAATTGGAGATCAGAATATAAATTCGCAAGTCGGGCGTGCAGGAAATAGGGCACGGTAAGTTCCGATGGTAGAGCGGGCAATTCGTTTGCAATTTCCATATATTACAACTCACTTCACTGCTTTGTGAGTTGTAAACTTATTCAATTATTGAGTTTTTTTCAAGAGGAAGAGAGGTTTAACGAATATTTACCACATTTTGTAAATATTCGGTGAACCCGTATTAAGAAGTACAGAATGGTTCATGTATAGGAGGCTGAGCCATTAACTCCCGTAAAGATTTACTCATATTCCAAGGCAAAAAAGGATCAATGTTGTCTGGAGGATTGCCGCCACGCATTGCACATTCTTGAAGATAGGCCAATAACCAGGTATGCGGATTAATCTCCCACAGCTTCATCGTCCTCAGTATTGTAAACATCACCGCTGCTAATTCTGCAGACCATACTGATCCTGATCCATAATAATTTTTTCGACCCAGCACACTCGTTCTCAATCCCCTTTCAGCTACATTATTATCCATGGGAATATCAGGATGATCTACAAATACAGTCAACCCTTTCCAATGATTGGATAGGCTTTTCAGTAATTTCTTTGCTGAAGGTAGTATCTGAGAATCCTTTAATTCTACTATCATTTCATCAGCCATCTCTTTGATGGCTTTTCTCAATTCTGTATCCATTAATTGAAATTGTTTAGAACTCGGTTTATGTTCAATACGTTGATTATTAATATGATAAAGTCGCCCAATTCTTTCTACCCATTCAAGCCCCCAACTTTCTTGATGAGGGTAGGCTTTGCTATAGTCTAAAAAGTCACGACGCACATGCGCCCAACAAAAAGCCAGAATAAACAAACCGGCTTTCGCAATGGCTTTATAGGCCCCATAGCGATCTACATTTAAAATACCCCCTCCGTGATCCTCACCAAAATAATCTTTAACCACTTGAGATGAGCGACTGGGACTTATTTTGTAAACAACGGATTCACTATTTTGGAATATCCATAAAAACCATCGAGTACTTTCTTTCCCATCTATCTTTTCAAATACCTTCCAACCCGTCTCGTCCGCGTGCCAATGCTGCGCTGCACAATTATGTAAAGCAATCCCATCATATACCGGTATGAATAACCGTAAAAGATATTCCAATCCGCCAGTCACTGTCCCCATAGACAATGATAAGCCACTCAATTCCAAATTCGATAATATTCGATTCAATGGGTTTTGGTAGGCATATTTCTGTATTAATAGATGTGCCCAGATCGTTATCCCCAATTTACTTCTGGAAAATGGTCTTTCCATCGGCGGCATCGTGATGATTTGCGGAGCTGGATTATTTTTACAGCGACACGCACGTTTATAACGCTTACGACAAATCCTTCGCCGATAGGCTTGAACGTTAATCAGCTCTAACACTTCTGAATCTTCTGTCCCCGCCAGTTCCTGATACTTTAATCCGCAACAGGGGCAATAATTTTCTTGATCATTGAGTTCAACAACCTCTTCAACTTCAGGCAAATCGCTATAGTCCCTTCGATTTGGACTAGCATTCTCAGGTTGTTGACCACGCTTTTTCTTTGCCTCTTGATCCACTTTCTTCTGATCCAATGATGTCGATTGTTTTTCTGAATGCTTGCCAAACAGTTGCTGTTCTCGTTTGCGTAATTTAGCTTGTAATTCCTCTAGTTCCGCTTTCAGTTCTTCTTCCCGGGTTTTAATTTGTTTGAACTGCGCTTCCCAGTAATGGGCTTGGTGTTTGTAATCGATCACGGATAATTTTGATTCTTTTAATGCCTGTCCTTGCTGTTCATACGCCAATTTCAATGACTTATACGACACACTGATTTGTCGGTATAAATCCACTAATTGATTTTGAAGGTCAATGTGCGCAATCGCTGTATCCATGTCTCCCTGACTCTGCTGCTCATTTTTTCAGCCTTAAAATTAACCTTATTTTACTCAGCATGTAATAGGGCGGGCGGGTTCACCGAATATTTACCACATTTTAGCATAACTTTTTGAAAACAAATGGAATTATTTTGGAAAATATACGCGTAAATCTTATACAGTTAAATCCTTCTGCTCAAAGTTTTAAAACTTGTAAAAATTTAGTGATCGCTGCCGGCTGAGCGTTACAAGCGAAAAACGTGGGTGTCATTCACCGCATAATTTTTTAAAATATTATTTGATTCAAACCCATAAGCAGTCCACGGTGTCAGATCCACATATTTCAACTTAATTCTGAAAAAAATCAATGCATTAAAATTTAAAATGTACGGGTAAAAATTGCACCTTTTTGCAGCTCTGATTGTCTAATATTTACATGTATATTTCCTCGATTAATTCCATTGTTTTTCAAATCATTACTGTAAAATATGTGGGTGTGACACCGTATCTCTGCGGACTCGAAAAGAATAAAGCTAATGCAATTTCTTATTGAAGAAAAACACTTAGAATTACCAATAAAAGATTTTGTTGACTTTGTAGTGAAAGAAGCGCGATTTTGTAGTATAAAAATGAATGCTTATTTGCAAAGTTATTTCGCTGCATCAGCGGATTTACGCGACTTATTACTGCGTATTGCATTCCATGGTCTTTCCGGACTCAATATTGTTGAATTATTTCGATTATATAATATGAATATATTGCATAAGGGAAAATATGACAATTTTGAAGGTGAAATACATTGCCATATTCAAGACCGTAAAATTCCTAATGATCAATTAAAATTATTAGCCTCTCAAAATGAGCAGTTTGGAAAGGATGCATTTTTTTATTAATCAAGCTATTATTGTAAAAAAGATTTATCGCAATTACAACTTTTGCTGGATTTGGGTGTCGAGATAGATTCTGAAAATTCAGAAGGCGAAACTCCATTAATTTATGCATTTCAATCAGGCGGGTATAATGAAATTGTTAAATTTCTCATAGACCATGCTGCAAATGTCCATAAAAAATGTAAGCGCGGAGGATCAATAGCGAATATTTTGAAGAAAGATCGAGATTTTAATATTCGTTTAGAAAAATTGGCTAAAATGAAATCGGATTCCAAGAAAGAGGCTTCTGAAGAAAAAGTTCAGAAAGCATCTCAACCAGATGGAAACTTTTCCATTTCGGATGATGAAAAAGATCAACTTAATAAACGCAGTCATTTAAGTATTTTTACACAGGAGAATCAAACCATGCGTAGCGCAGAACGTTGTCCTATAAAAGCAGAACTTTCTAAACGCATTGCTTTTTCAGATAAACCACTCAACCTGGGTGGGAAAATTGAATATTTGACGGTAGAGGAATTTCAAAAGAAATTGGGTATTACCTATGATGAAAGCATTTATATTGATTCAAAAACCCAACTAAATCAGCATACATTTGGAGAGGATTTAATAGGAGGCGCTTCATCAAGTAATTTAAAAAAACAAGTTGAAAAAATTCTGAGAAACCCTAACGATAATATGGTTGTTTGTAATATGGGGGGGTTGGGTTATGGTGTTTTTGCCTCAAAGACGATTGAAAAGGACACTGTATTAGCGATTTTTTCAGGGACTCTTGTATCTGAGGCCAAGGTTAGCAACCCACTGGAGGGTCTATATTACCGAGGTACAAATTGTTGCTTCAGTACGCTTAAACAGCGTGGTATAGCCAGTTTTTTCCAACACTTACCAACAAAACTAAAAGCAGATTTCACCACATTGATGACTCTTTTAAAGATGACGGGACAAAATGTATCTGAAGCACAATTAAAGCAAAATGATGAACTTTATAGCGTGGAATTCAAGGAAAGCAAAATAAGTGAAAATCTTGCTCTAGAAAACTTAAGGCGCGAGTATGTTATCATGGATGATGTGCCTATCATTTTAATGGTAACAAATGAACGTATTGAAGCTGGTAGTCAAATAGGATTTAATTATGGCTATGGTTATTGGCAATTGAGAAACTGTCTCCCTGAGCTGTTTGATAAAGACGGATCAGTTATTCCACATGATCATTATAAAAGGACTTTCGGTCATTTAAAATTTGATGGATTTACTTATACAGGTGAATTTAAGCCTTTAATTGATGCTCTTAAAAAAGGGACGACAGAGGTTGCAATTGTAGATGATAATAGAAAATCACATTTGGTTAGTGCATCTCAACTAAGACAATTATTAGAGCGTGCTAATGCAATACCATCGTCTGCTTCAGTAACTAAAGATATTGAATCTAAAAAGGACACAGATAAGGGTGTTGCAAGATCGGCTTCATCTTCGTCAGCGGGTCAAATGTTTCAAGGTATCATGAAAACTGGGGATGAAATATCAAAATTGGTTAGTACATATGGACTTAAAGATGCTTCTCTGCCGGAATTGGAGCGTGGCCTAAGAAAAGCAGCAGCTAATAACAAAGAAAACGGCTTGAATAAATTTATTGAAGCTAAAGTCAATGTGAATGCCCAAGACCCTAAATTAGGAAAAACTGCTTTGCATTGGGCAGTGGAAAAAAATGCATTGAGCTGCGTGAAAATTTTATTATCAAATGGTGCGAAAAATTCGATAGTAGATGCTTCAGGGAAAAAGCCTAGTGAATACCCTAATATTACACAGGAAATTTCGTCATTATTAAATCCTAATACCAGTAGCTTAGCAATGGAATCATAAACCATTATCGAAAAAAGTTAAGAACTTAGACATCAAGATTATCGAAAAGTTAAAGCAACTTCTAAGGTCTGAGTGAAGCTTCCCGAGCGTAAGTCCGCGGAGCTTCACTGAGGTTATGAAAAAGAGTGTCACATCAGCACATTTTAGCATAACTTTTTGAAAAAAAATGGAATTATTTTGGAAAATATACGCGTAAATCTTATACAGTTAAATCCTTCTGCTCAAAGTTTTAAAACTTGTAAAAATTTAGTGATCGCTGCTGGCTGAGCGTTACAAGCGAAAAACGCGGGTGTCATTCACCGCATAATTTTTTAAAATATTATTTGATTCAAACCCATAAGCAGTCCACGGTGTCAGATCCACATATTTCAACTTAATTCTGAAAAAAATCAATGCATTAAAATTTAAAATGTACGGGTAAAAATTGCACCTTTTTGCAGCTCTGATTGTCTAATATTTACACGTATATTTCCTTGATTAATTCCATTATTTTTCAAATCATTACTGTAAAATATGTGGGTGTGACACCGTATCTGCCGTATCTCTGTAGCAAAAATCCCGGGAATTGCTGACGCTGCAGTGGAGTGGTTGACACAGTGCTGCAAAACTGCAATTATTACTGAGTAAAAATTTCAAATTACTGTACCCGGAGAAATCTATGATTAAAGGAGAAATCTATATGATGCCCCAAAAGAGACAAGAAATTCCAAATTTAAACCCGGACGCCCTAAAGCAGTGTATATCGGATGCAAAGCGAGGAAACGCTGATGCCCAAATCACTCTTGGTGTATTGTATGAATCTGGAAAAGGGGTAAATAAAGATTTAAAAGAGGCTTTTAACTGGTATAAAAAGGCTGCAGACCAAAATTCAGCGGAGGGCCAACTTAATGTGGCTGAGTGCTATAGACAGGGAAAAGGGGTAAATAAAGATTTAAAAGAGGCTTTTAATTGGTATAAAAAGGCTGCAGAGCAAAATTTTGATGAGGCCCAATTCTGTGTGGGTTATTGCTATGAATATGGAAAAGGGGTAGATAAAGATTTCACAGAGGCTGTTAAGTGGTATCAAATGGCTGCAGAGCAAAAATTTGCAAAGGCTCAAACCAATCTCGGCATTTGCTATTTGAATGGAAAAGGTGTAGATCAAGATGAAAAACAGGGTGTTACGTGGTTAAGTCTGGCAGCAGAGCAAGGACTTGCAGAGAGCCAATTCAATCTTGCCTGTTGCTATAAAGATGGAAGAGGGGTAACGCAAGATTTAAAAGAGGCTATTAAGTTGCTTAATCTGGCTGCTGACCAAAAATATTCATTGGCCCAAACCGGTCTTGGCGTTCTCTATCAAAATGGAACAGGGGTAAAGGAAAATTTACAAACGGCTTGTTATTGGTATCAGCAGGCTGCTGATCAACAGGATGCAATGGCCCAAACTTACCTTGGCACCCTCTATCATAAGGGGGAAGGGGTATCACAAGATTTAGAAAAAGCAATAAAATTATTGACACCGGCTGCGGAACAAGGAAATGCACAAGCCCAAAACGTTCTTGCTCTCAGCTATATGAGCTATATGAAGCGAATACCACAGGATGAAAAAGAGACTATTAAGTGGTTTACCAAGGAGATTATTAAGTGGTTTACCAGGTCTGCCAATCAAGGATTTAAAGCAGCACAATTCAACCTTGGTAAGTGCTATGAACTTGGGCAAGGGGTAATAAAAAATACAACGGAGGCTCTTAAGTGGTTTAAACTGGCTGCTGCTCAAGGGGATATAGATGCAGAAGCAGCGGTAAAACGCTTAACGCCGGAGGATGTCAACAATAAAAATTTAAATAAGGAGCAAATAAAAGAAGACAAATATGTCAAAAAGGAAACCGGTAAAGAAAAATTGGATGCAGCCATCAAATTAGTCAAATTAGTCAAAGATGCATCTCAATTACAAAATGCTGTCAACAGCTTTGAATCCTTGAAGCAGGGTTTTTCTCTTAACAACCAAGCCATAGCCTTAGTTAGGTTCGCGGAAGCGTTGCGGAAGGCTTCAGAACAAAATGAAAATTCTCATGAAATTAATGAAATTTTATTGAAAAAAGCATTAAGTTACTTCACCCAAGCACGGGATATGAAAAATGAGACACCTAACAGAATAATCAACGGAATTAATGATTGTAACAAGGCATTAACCTCGCCTAATGATCAGAAGAAAAATAAAACGGAATTGCCTATCAAAGAGCTAAACAATTTAGGGATCTGCTATAATCGCCTTCAGAAGAATACTCCTTCAACTAAAAATAAAGGTTCCGAAACTCCTCAGGCAGGAATGTCATAAAGGATTGCAGTAACCTCAGTTATGAGTTTTCGCGATGGATTATGAGGTGTATAAACCCACTCCGTCAATATTCGCCGACGTCGCCAACAAAATGCGGATAGATCGCACACGCGGGGGCCTGTCAGGGTGGACCGAATTTCATGCTCATTACGCCGTATTAGCAGGCACATGGCAACGTTAGTTGTTTCTGTGCGATAAACACATTGAGCACTCCCGGGTTTGGTCTGCTCGGACTCCACTGCGCGTGAAATTCGATCCACCCTGCCACCCGCATAGCTAGCGCGTTGGCGACGCGGCGAATATTGACCGTGCAAATGCGCTCACTATACTACAGAAATGAGGACGAAGGTTCTCACTAGGCTCCTGACCCCTTTACCCTCATTGCAAGCTCAATACATTAATCGGTATCTTTCCGGTAAGGTAGTTAAGATTTTGCAAAAAGAAAGCGAAATGAAACTAAAAGTTCAGAGATTAATTTTTGTAGTAATACTGGCCGCATGAGCTGGAAAGGGCTGAAAAAAGAGTGTCACATCAGCACATTTTAGCATAACTTTTTGAAAAAAAATGGAATTATTTTGGAAAATATACGCGTAAATCTTATACAGTTAAATCCTTCTGCTCAAAGTTTTAAAACTTGTAAAAATTTAGTGATCGCTGCTGGCTGAGCGTTACAAGCGAAAAACGCGGGTGTCATTCACCGCATAATTTTTTAAAATATTATTTGATTCAAACCCATAAGCAGTCCACGGTGTCAGATCCACATATTTCAACTTAATTCTGAAAAAAATCAATGCATTAAAATTTAAAATGTACGGGTAAAAATTGCACCTTTTTGCAGCTCTGATTGTCTAATATTTACACGTATATTTCCTCGATTAATTCCATTGTTTTTCAAATCATTACTGTAAAATATGTGGGTGTGACACCGTATCTCTGCGCGCATCCGGCAGTTGGAGTTACTTCAGATTGAATTGTCGCCTTATCGTCTATCAAAGTCATTAGGGTAAATAAAAGTGTCATAAAATCACATCTCTGATGGATGATTAACTAAAATTAAAAATGGAGTTATCCTTTTCAAAGTAGTCGCTCATGCTTTCGATGGTTTTTTCGAGCTTTTGATCTTCTATCAACTTTGCAAAAAATTGAATATAACTCTGCGAGACAGTAGGATCAATTCGCTCTCTGTTTTTATTTAATACCATTAAAGGATCATTGCACTTTTCTGGTAATAAAATCATTAGCTGTTCCTCAAATCCAGGTCGACCAGAAATATCGTCAATTCCCACTCGCAAAGATGGAGTTACCTTTTGCCAACCTGGTTTCCTCTCAAGAAAATATTCTAATAAATTTTTTAAGTATTTATCTGGAGGGTCTATATATTGTCGCGAAATATCAGGAGCAGTCGAGAAACAAGAAATTTCTTTACTATTTAAATATTTATCGCCTTTTTGGTCTTTATAAACATGAAAGTATTCTTTGGAAAGATATGAAATAATAATACGAATAAGCGGAGGTATTAAAATGTCTACTTCCTTAAATGCCTTAAATAAAGAAGTAATCAGATTAGAATCTAGATAAGGAATATTTAATATTTTCAAAATTTCTTGTGTATTACTATTTTTATAGTCAGGATTTTCAGCAAATAGAATGATCTGCTCTAGTGAAGAAAGATTTTTACTAGGTCCATAAGGATTAGGGTGTGATGAAGGATAATAAATTTTATGATAAGTATTCTCGAAGGTTCCATACTGGGGCATGTTTATTGCATCAATTTTTTTATATTCACGTAATGGAAGTTTAGGGGAATTGTGTAATGAATTTAACTCAAATATTTTTTCATATAATGATAATAGCGACTGGATATTAAATTCGAAGTGACTAAAGTTGCGTAAGTCAGGTACTAAACAGTGAAATACTCTATTAGAGTCTAATACTATTTTTTTATATAAAAATTCTATTGGCGAAATTTTTTCTTCCTCCATGTCTGTAACTTCCATAGGTCTAAAATTTGGATGTCCCATGACAATGGCCACTAAAGCACCCCAAATGTTGAATAGCATTCTGTCCTTATTTCTAGAGGCGTTATTTAGTTTATGAAAGTTATCGTGTACGTAGAATAGTTCACGATACAAGTTATTTAAAATTTCTGCACAGAAGATTTGACTTTGATCATAAGATCTTTTTTCACCATGAATGATCTCCATATGACGGTGCAGTACATATGCTTTTCTATATTCACTGACGCAACCTGGATAGTCACATTTGAAAAGGCGCTGAGGCGACGAATTTAAATGCAATGTATCTTTATTCATCCTCTCGTTATAATATATTTTACCATTTTATGGTAGCATCAATAAGGTTTGACTCTATATTGGGGTTATGGGTTTTATCCGGCTTTCCCCGAAAACAAACTGTCATAGGAGAAACTGAGGAAAGTGGGATATTCCCTGTTGACGGTGTCTCTTTGTAGGGTGATGTTTCTTCGCAAAATGCTAGCTTGAGAGCACGAACATTTTCAGCAAGCTCATTTAAAGTTAACTGACCCGCGGTTTTGCTCGAAGCGATCTCATCTAACATGTCCTGTTGGTCAGTCAGCAAAAATTGTAATTCTTTTAATTGGGAATCATCGAGTTTTAATTGGGTCAATTGCTTTTTCATGGCGGTCAACTCATTGTTTATTTCGCGAATTTTCTTGGCATGTTGAGGATGATATTTTCGTATAACGACTTCAGGTTCTTTTTTTGAAGTCAACCAATGATAAGTCATGTGTCCCAATACCAAAAAAGGCAGCAGGATCATGAAGTTATAAGGTTCTACGCGTTCCACTCCGTTGGTTTGAGATTGTTCGATCGGATCCGGGAGTGATTCCATAAAAAGTTTGCGGGAGAACAATGATTCAGTTATGGATTTCGCCTGCTTATCTTCCATACATTGACCATGCCGGTCATTGTCAATTTTAGTAAATTGACTAGAATAACAGATTTCCAGCAGTTTATCGTCAACCGCTTGATTGTTTTTTTCGATAATTTCAAGGCTTAATTTCGTATTATTTTTAGCGGCTTGGATAATCATTTCCGCTTCAATTTTAAGCATCTCATCATGAGTTATATCTCGACCTTGAAATTTCCAGGTTTTCTCTGGTAACCCAGCAGCCTTTTTTAATCGTTGAAAACACTTCGGTGATAGATTGAAAGGACATAGCTCTGTGCTCGGTAATGCTTTAAAGTCCAGAATGGCTTGGGCCATTTCTTTTTGAAGTGCCTCTGGACTCACCTGAGCGTGAATGAGATGTCTGGTTTCCTGCTCAGAAGCTGCGAATGGCGCAGGAATTTTTCCATGTAGGATTTTCATATAAGTCAGCATCATTCGATTAACGCGACCATTACCCTCCATAAAGGGATGGATAGAAAGAAAGATGCCTTGAGCAATATTTTCGACAATGACCCAATCTAAATCGGTTGGAGGATTATTAATGAATTCGATTAAATTGGATAGTAGGGGTTTTACATCTTCACCCCGCACGAAACCTGAATATTTTTTGCCGTGAAAACCCGTGCGTACACCACTTGATTCTTTAGGAATCTGGGGCACTGTTATTCGAGACAATTGTTCTAACATTTCTATGCTCAACGGAACTTTAGCTTCTGCCGACTGTTTCATAAATCGATAGGCCTTTTTCAATTGTTTTTTGGCCTTAACTGAGGATTGTGGATACCGGTCCAATCTACCGCTTTTTTCACTTTTGCCACTGGCAGTTGAAGACCTGTCAATCATACTTTTTTGAATTTCCTTATGCAGCGCTTTTTTTTGAGGGGAAGATAAGTCTGTATAAGTTACACCGGGAGCTTCTTGACCATGAAAATGGTTATAGTGAGGTAAGAATCGGGAAACGACTGCTTCTACCACAGAGCGTGTCTCGGGGATAACTCCGCGGCTTAGCTTTTTAATGATAGCTTGGGTTCCTTTATGCTTTTTAATAACTTTTTTTTTCTTAGACATGTTTTATACCTTCTATTTATACTTTTTATGAGATTTTGAATTTACAATGTTTATCAGATTATTGCAAGCAATTTTAAGGCTAATGTCAAACCAAAATAGAAATGTCGTAAGCCCCTAATAATCCCATCTTGAAGAATTCATTAACCGAGTAATTTTCTGTTGATAAATTGTGGTAACAAGATTTCAGGGTCAATTTCTTTACGGCGCATTTTGTGTACTTGATTAAGGACATATTTTTCCTGCCCAGGGCAAAGGGACGAATTTGATTTTCAATCCAACAATTGCTAATCTCGATCTCGCCGTAATCAATATAGTTTGATAAATAAGGCCATTGATTTAATGCGTACTGCACTGCTTTCCCTAATGCACTTTGTGGGGGCGCATTGATTTTTTGTTGCATGGTCCCAACAGCCAAAATTAATCACTTCAGACTTTTTCCTCTGCTCATTATAGCCGCTGTAGCCGTCTGTTTGGAGCAGTATTCCCGAAGAACGGCCAAATTTTCTTTGTTGCGCTAATTTGAATCGTTCTTTGCTCAAGACGCTTATAAACCAGCACAAATCCATTCTGATGCCAGGTCAATATCTTTATTTTCTTCCGGGTTCTGTTATAAAAAATAAATAGACCCTCTTTTAAATTCAAGTTAAATTTGGATTGAATCATTTGGCATAAACCATCTATCGACAATCGAAAATCAACCGCTTGAGTGGCCAGCCATATCTTTGGCGATGATAATTTTAATTGCATGCACTCAATTCCTTAATTAATTGTTTGATGACCGCTGGATCAATCAGTTCTGGAAACCTGAGTCGAATACCATTAGAAAAAATGATTTCAAAACTTTGCTTGTTGAAATGATTAATGGATGGCCCAGGATTGACTGGGGTGAAAAAATGATTCAGCTGAAATTTTTTAATCCATTTACGAAGCGCCGATTGAGATATTTTATGAAGCTCACAATATTTTTCTATGCTTAATTTGCTAGCTTGGTAATCTTGATAGTGTTTCTTGCGCTGCTCCTCACTGTATTGAGGTTTTTTACGGTGCGTAATTTCTAAATTAGAAATAATAGCATTTTGGTCAGTCATCAGGTTTTACCTCCTTTAATTAATCAGTAAAACCATTCAATCAAATTATTCTTATTCTAAAAAGATGGGATTATTAGGGGCTTACAATGTACGGGTAAAAATTGCACCTCTTTGCAGCTCTGATTGTCTAATATTTACACGTATATTTCCTTGATTAATTCCATTGTTTTTCAAATCATTACTGTAAAATATGTGGGTGTGACACCGTATCTCTCCGAGAAGATTAAGACGCTAGTGATGGATCATCCATCACGGTTTAAAGCGGCGATGTGCTTAGATTTGGAGATAGCTTTGCAACCTTGATTCTATTTATTGGAGGTATCAGGGGGCCCTAAAAAGGAAAGAGATGACTATGGGTAAAAATTAGGTCGTGAAGGGAGTTGGGATTGAGTCTTTTTTCTTTTTGTAAAATAGAAAGCAGTTTGAGATACTTTTCCTGCAGACAGTTTTGCTTTTTGTCGTTCTCGATAAGAATTGGCGCATCCCATGGCTACTGTGCCAGCGACCACTGCAAGACCAAATATCATTTCTGCGCAGGTAATAGTTTCTAAAGCATTCCCAACTCTGTTGTCGAGACAAGAAAATTGTTGATAACCACTTCTCATGAAAACTTCAGTTTGATCGAGGGGCTTAAATGAGGAAGCAATATAGAGGTTCATTACTCCAAAAATTTCGATTCTGCCGAGCGGGTAACGAAAAAGAAAATTCATCACTTTGCCGATTCTATTAAGTTTTTTTGGTAATAAATCTTTTTGCTCTTTAAATTCTCGTTTTGCTGCAGTATACTGATTTTGTGCATCATTTATAGAAACACGCGAGTTATTATATTCTTTAAAAAACTTATTAAAAACACGCGAGGTATTATTTAATCGAAGAATTTCAACAGGATTTAGGAAACCCAAAATGACAAATACTACATCTTTAGTAACTTTCTCATCCTGAATAAATGTTAGCAAGTTTTTTTTTTTGTGGTTGGAAAATAATTTGCATAAAGTAATTGATTACAGAATGTTTTTTTAAATCAAATCTCATTATATTTTCCGTTTGAAATTTTGAATTAATATAGCAGCATTATCTCGAAAAATCAATCGCACGAGATAAACTTCATCAAACCAAATGTCTGCGACTTTTTTTTAAGAAATTCCATATATTTGACAGGCTGAATCCCCAAAAATCCGAATAATTTTTTTCCTCAGATCATTCAAATGGGCTATACACACTCTAACCGGTTTTTCGATATGTTCTTTATAAAATTGAACTACGCTAATCCCTTCCATAATTTGCAGTCCACGGTGTCAGATCCACATATTTCAACTTAATTCTGAAAAAAATCAATGCATTAAAATTTAAAATGTACGGGTAAAAATTGCACCTCTTTGCAGCTCTGATTGTCTAATATTTACACGTATATTTCCTTGATTAATTCCATTATTTTTCAAATCATTACTGTAAAATATGTGGGTGTGACACCGTATCTCGCTCTAGACGCCGTTTTCGCATAGCGCGTCATCCCGAGCGCTAGCGAGAGATCTTCGTAGATTATGAATTAAGGAGATCCCTCGTCGCAAGCTCCTCGGAATGACGAAGTTTTGGCCCTTGGCTAGGTTTAGTGACATTCTACCCTCCGCAAGCCCCACCCTTCTACTGCATATTTCAATGGATGTATCCTTCGATTTATTTGGTGTTCTTCACTCACCTTCTTACCTATAATGATTAAAGGGGGGGTAAGTAAAGATAGGGACAAGAATACTGGCTATGATACTGGACTGAGGGCTGTTGGGGTAATGGCCCTCTTGTGGGCACGGGTGATCCTCCAAAAAAAGTTTGATTTATACTACTTGATACAAGGTTTGTGCTTAATGGTGATTGCGATGGTGGCGGCCCAGGGTTTGTCATGGCCTGAGGATATGGCAATGCCATTGTCATAAGTGAAGATGTGGCTCCCATCATAGAGTCAGTAACATTTGATACTAACGATGGAATTGATTGCCTTGGGGCGAACTGTGAGTTAGGAGTATATGAAGTGTAGCTTTGGTTAGAAATATACGGGTTGGGGAAGCCGCATAACAATAAGACATTCCAAAAGGTTGATGGATATGCAGTTGCTTCAATGCTTTTGGCGACCATGAAATATTCTTTGGTTTGACGGGCCTGTTCTTGATCTATTGGGCAGTAAGGAACCCATTTATCCGCCCACCAATAATGCATCATAATGTTACCATTGGCTTGCTCTTCCAAATAAATGGCTGTTCTTTTTCTTTCCTCCTCTTTAGGAAGGGGATTTTTAGGATTTGACATTATAATGCTGTGACACTTAATAATATCGGCCACTTGTTGTTGAGAGTGTGATTCAGTAACAGCGAACCTTGGGGAAAATCGTGTCGCCGCAGCTGAAAGTTTACGCTGTGTTCGAGATTCTTGTTTCAATTCGGGCAGTCTTTCCTGTTGTGGTTCTTGCCTATTTTTAGCTGCTAACATGGCTATCTGCTGCATTCCTTGTTCTGCTTGTTTTGTTAATGTTTGTACATGAAGCGATAGCACTTCGATCGACTTTTGCTGCTCACCAAATTTTGCTTCTAATTGGTGGATCTTGTCTTCTTGTTGCCCTTTTTCTTCCTTAGACCACAGCTCCTGCTTTGCCAGTTTAAATTTTAATTCAAGGATCGTTTGCTGAGCTTCCTTCCATTCTTTTGTAAGTTGCGGTAGCTGCTGATCTCCTTTCTCCATTTGATTTTTTAATTGTTCAATTTCAGATGCTAATTCGTTGATCTTTTTTGCTTGCTGCTCTTTTTCTTCCTTTAATTTGGCTGTTAGCTCCGCTAGCCGCTCCGCCCCATTTTTTACTTGAGCCTGCAAATTTTTAGTTTTATCCACAGAGGCTTGTTGATCCTGTCGATACTTCTGCTGTTGCCGTTTGAGTGTTGATTTTAATTTGATGATTTTTCGTTCTAATAGCTCATTTTTTTGCTGCGATTGAGCATTTCTTTGTTTCCACTGCTGCTTTAAGTTCACTATTTCGTGTTCCAACTGAGAAATTTTGAAATAAGATGGTTCTGAATGATCCTTGCTCTTATTCTCTGCCTGTCCTTGAATAATGGGTTGCTCGAGTTTTGTTTCCAGCATGGATTGTATGTGGGGAGTTTGCGAGCTGTCAGGGCCAGACGACATCGCTGAATTTGGGGTTTTAGGATCAAAGTTCACTCTACGCGTTAGTATGCGATATTGTTTTCCCTCCGAACCCAAAATTGGAGCAGACGGCACAGGTGTTGTATTCGATTCGGGGTTAGGAGGCTCAGTAAGGTTATCATCAGTACTTGCTAATTCTTTGTCCGCAGGAAAAAGATTCTTTTCAACAACTTTTCGCCATTCATAGCCATTTGGCGCTCGAGATTGTTTTAATAGTTGCCGTACCCTTTCATCTTTATGATTTGAATTTACTACAGCCGGGGATTTTTGAACTTGTGGCTGTGACGTTGTAACTTCGATCAAATTTAAGTCTGACTTTACCTCTTTTCTGCTCTCATCAATCGCAGTAGGGAGTGAGGTCGCTACTTGTACAGTCGTATCATTTGCATCTTCAGACGAGGTTGATGGCTTTATATCCTTATTATTTACAAGATCAGAGGTTGAAGCATCTGACAAATTGTCTGTTGTGAGTTGAGGTGATGGTTCTAAATGTGGTGGTGTTTGCAAATGGAGAACTAGATCTGGCGCAACAGACATCGTTTGTACAGGAGGAGAATCGGTCGCAGTTAAGGGGGGGGATGTTGTATCTTGTTGAATTGGCAGATTAGTAAGATTTAAAATATGGGCGGATTCTCTCTTCTCATTTTCAAGTTTCTTTGATAACTCTTCAGGTATGTGAATAGAATTAGAAGATGTTGTTATGTCAGATTCCAAACTAGAATTTGTGTTATTTAAAATAGAATTTGAAGCCCCATCATTTACCGCTAACCCAACGAAATCCGTTTGATTTGGATTAGGTGAAGAATTAATGAGGTTATCAATCTGGTTTAAACAATCGCCTGAAGCTGAATTTTGTTCTTCTTTTGCCTCTTTCATAGTAACCTCAGAGTTAATAGAGGTCTGGGCTTCTTTGTGTTTGATTTCAAGACTAGTATCAAGCTTTATAATTCCACCCAAGCTCAAGGAAGAGGGGCTTGATAAATTAATATGTTGCAAGGCCAGCTGCCCTTCTTTGTTATCAAATTGCGTAGCGTTTGCATTATTTTCTAATTTATTATTTTTATCGAGTAAAGTACTATCTCCAGTCTGACCTTGGGCTGAATTTATTTCTTTTTTTACTTTTTCCGATTCGGCTTTCTTTTTTGCTTGTTTTTGCTTTTTTTTCTGCTTATTTTTACTTTTTTTTGAATTTTCGTCTTTAGCCTCTTCCTGAGTTGCTCCATCAGGGTTAGAAATCACCTGTTGCTGTGCATTTTTAGTGTTAGCCGTAGCTTTGTTATCTTCATTTTTTTTGATAGCAGATTGCTTAGCGTCCTTATTGTTATTATTTGCTTTTTTTCTACCCATAACTATATCGTAGGCAGCAGTAGATACTTCCTTTAGGCTTAAATATGGTTTATTTTCTAGATCAATACCTCTCTTCGGCAATAAAGATAAGAAATCACGGATTAATCCTTGATAAGCGTTAATATTTCTCATTTTAATTATTATCTCAAGATCTGAATTTTTTTCTACTAGTTTAGTGTACATCTGTTCAAAATCCAAACCTTTACTACAATCATTTCGCAAAATGATGAGTATTAATAAAATTAAATTGAGATTAATAATAGGTTCTTTGCGCGAGCTTTCTAAAGATAAAAACTCATGTAGTGCTGAGAAAGAATCTTTGCTGCTCATTTTGTTAGCCATTATTCCCATTAATGGAAGCTGACTATTCAAAAACCTAGCAAGGTAAGATTGGTATGTGGTAGAATGATTTGATCGGTTAATTTTAGCAAAAGAAATTAATGTTTCAATAATTTTTAATTCAAATTTTGCAGAATTAGTTGAAGAACAATGTTGTAGTTCTTCCAAACAAATTAACACATCAGTTGAAGCTAGTAATAAATCTATCAATAGCTTCAATATAGCATTGGTACCTTTAGTATACTCTCGATATTTTTCTTCTATAAGCTGTACCATATCTTTAAAAAATTCTGATATAAAGTTAACACTATTTAATTCAAGTTGGTCAAAGCCAAAAGATTTTATTTGTTTTTCCAGCGCATTAAAAGCCGATTTAAGATCGTCTAACACCATGATAGATACTAGGGCTTTCTTTATCTGCAAAGGTTCTATAGTTATCAAAATCTTTTTTAGTCCTACTAAAAGATTATGAAATGAGTGACAGGAGCTGGTTAGTGGGAGATCTGGATTTATATTATTTATGAATTTTATTGCATGTTCGACAATGTAATCCATCTGTGAATTTGGGAGATCTACGTCCTTTAATTCTGCTAGCTCTTCCATAATACTTTGTAATGGAGTCCGATGATAACCAGGTAATTTTTTTTCCTCTAGTTGCTTCACCTGTTTAAATACACTTTCATAAAATATTTTAAATAAAGTCAACTTTTTATTATTAATAAATACACTATCAAACAATTGTGACAAGTTTTGTAAAAAATATGGGAACAGGCTTTCATCTTGTTGATATAGTTGATACCAAAAATCTGCTAATTTTCGTGTCATCTCCATTCTTTCAGCTATGATCTGTTTATTTGTCAATTCATCCGAAATCCACCGCCCATAGTACTCAAGCAAACATTGTTGGGCGAATCCTGAATTGTCAGGAGAAACCACCTCAATTAATTTTAAGAATTTATTACTTAGCGCAATAACTTCTTTTTCGCTTATTTTTTTTAATTTTAACTTTTCCTCTCTTGACTCAGAAGAGTTTTTTTTTGGACAAGATCGTCTCAAGACTAAAGCGGTAGCTTCAATTAAAATAAGGCAATTTTCTTGCTCAGAACTTTCTATCTTAAAAATTAAATCATAAATTTTATCAATGTCTGGATTTATCCCTTTTAACTCATCTTTAAGTTGTTTAAAGTCTTCGGTAATATTATTGATGGGTTGAGGGGAAGGGTTGGATGGGGTTGGTTCTGTGACTGTTTGTTCTTTTAGCATAATATTGTCCTATCAAAATTTTATCTTTTTCTTTTATAAAATAATGTCAGGCCGAGGTCAAGTGACTTTCTGGATTTTTTTAATTAACATCGCTGCTGAAGAAAAATTTAAGATACTCTTAAGAATTTCTTTCTAGACAACCTCAATATTAAGTTTAATAATGTCTAGCCTGATTAATGCGCGATGAATGCAGATACGGTGTCACATCCACATATTTTACAGTAATGATTTGAAAAACAATGGAATTAATCGAGGAAATATACGTGTAAATATTAGACAATCAGAGCTGCAAAGAGGTGCAATTTTTACCCGTACATTTTAAATTTTAATGCATTGATTTTTTTCAGAATTAAGTTGAAATATGTGGATCTGACACCGTGGACTGACACCGTGGACTTGACATGTACTAAACGTACCGCATTTAACTTAATTAATAAATTCGAAGGGGTCAAATCTTGTTCGAAGGGGTCAAATCTTGGAATTTGATACTGGTAATATAATTTATTGAAATCCATTCCAGACTAGGTCATGCACAAAAAAGAGTGTCACATCAGCACATTTTGTAAATATTCGGTGAACCCGTCGGCTATTGAAAAATGGGGAAAACTCAAAGAATTGAAGACATCAGTCATTCACTATAAACAGCAATCCAGTTATTGGGAATGGCAATTTAAACAGATCAAAAGTCGAAGGGGTCAAATCTTGGCATTTGATACTGGTAATATAATTTGTTGAAATCCATTCCAGACTAGGTCATGCACAAAAAAGAGTGTCACATCAGCACATTTTGTAAATATTCGGTGAACCCGTCGGCTATTGAAAAATGGGAAAAACTCAAAGAATTGAAGACATCAGTCATTCACTATAAACAGCAATCCAGTTATTGGGAATGGCAATTTAAACAGATCAAAAGCCGACAAGAAGAATTGGAGGCGGAACTAGAAGAACTCAAAGCCAAATTACGCAAACGAGAGCAGCAGATTTTTGGGAATAAATCAGAAAAGACGACAAGCCATTCAGAACAGCAATCGGAAGAAAAAAAAACATCAAAGAAGCGAGGACAATTCAGAAGTGTTAGAAATCATTGATGTACAAGCTTATCGAAGGAGAATTTGTCGTAAGCGTTATAAGCGGCACTGTCGATGTGAAAATAATCCGCAGCCACAAATCATCACCCTGCCACCGATGGAAAGGCCATTTCCAAAAAGTAAGTTGGGTATAACGATTTGGTCGCATATTTTGATACAAAAATATGAACATCAAAATCCGTTGAATCGAATATTATCTCTTACATTCCGCACTTCAATAAGAAAAATTTCCCATATAAATATCTAATAATTTCAAACAGTCTCAATAACTCCGGGCACTTTAACCCTGCAAGGCAGTCGGGGATTATTCGGGGAATTCAAAAATAAACCAGGACTCAAGATGCCATCCTCCTTATAACGATATAACCAATTTTTAAAGTCTATCATACTTAATAAGTTATAATAAGTTAATAGAGAAATCCTGCTAAGGTTAGGGTCAAGTCCTGGTACTCCCTACTAGCCTTAAATAAAATTAGATGTTAAATTTCTATCATCTACACTCAACTAATATGAGACACAGTTTATGAAAAAGCAAAGTATAGAAGATACGATACGTTCTGCTCATCAAGGTGATTCCCAAGCTCAAAATAAATTAGGTGATTATTATTACTATGGCCGCGTTATTGAACAAGATTACAAAGAAGCAATCCGGTTATATACCTTAGCTGCTCACCAAGGTGATGCTCAAGCCCAAAATAATTTAGGTGATTGTTACTATTATGGTCACGGTGTTAAAAAAAATATAAAAGAAGCAGCTCATTTATATGCCTTGGCTGCTGAGCAAGGTAATGCCCGAGCTCAGCGTAATTTAGGTGATTGTTATTATTCTGGTGGTGAGGGTATTGAAAAAGATTACGAAAAAGCGAAGAAGTTATATATCTCAGCTGCTAAGCAAGGCGATGCCTTAGCCCAACGTCATTTAGGTGTTTGTTACGACGCTGGTCACGGCGTTGAGAAAAATAAACAAACAGCAATACTTCTATATATACTAGCTGGTTACCAAGCTAATAGCTTATTTAAATACCCCGAGGTTACAACAGATGAGGACAAAGCGTTAGGTTTGCTTAAATGGGCTGTTGATCTTTATCAAAGCTGTCACCTAGCCCAAAATAATTTAGGTGAGTGCTATTACAAGGGTCAATGGGTTGTAAAAGATTACGAAAAAGCAGTAGGTTTATATACCTTAGCTGCTGCTCAAGGTAATGCCCAAGCCCAAAATAATTTAGGCGAGTGCTATTACTATGGTCACGGTGTTAAACAAGATTACAAAGAAGCGATACGTCTTTATGACTTAGCTGTTGTTCAAGGTCATGCCCAAGCCCAAAATAATTTAGGTGAGTGTTATTACTATGGTCACGGTGTTAAACAAGATTACAAAGAAGCGATACGTCTTTGTAACTCAGCTGCTGTTCAAGGTCATGCCCAAGCTCGAAATATTTTAGGTGATTGTTATTACTATGGTTACGGTGTTACAAAAGATTACCAAAAAGCGGAATCTTTCTATAGATTAGCTGCTGATCGAGAGCATGCCCAAGCTCAGTATAATTTAGGTGAATGTTATTACCATGGCCGCGGGGTTAAACAAGATTACAAAGAAGCCGTACGTTTATATACCTTAGCTGCTGCTCAAGGTCATGCCCAAGCTCAAAATATTTTAGGTGAGTGTTATTATTATGGTGACGGTGTTAAACAAGATCATAAAGAAGCCGTGGGTTTCTATAGATTGGCTGCTAAGCATAAGCAAAATAATGTCGAAGCCCAGCATAATTTAGGTGAGTGTTATTATTATGGTCATGGTGTTACAAAAGATTACCAAGAAGCGGCACGTTTATATACCTTAGCTGCTGAGCAAGGTTATCCCCCAGCCCAGAATAGTTTAGGTAGTTGTTATCACCATGGTCATGGTGTTGAAAAAAATATGAAAAAAGCGGTAGATTTCTACAGCTTGGCTGCTAAAAAAGGTAGTGCTTCAGCCAAATATAATTTGGGTTATTGTTTTGAATTTGGTTTAGGTGTTAACCAGGATGAGCGTCAGGCGTTTATGTTATATGAAATAGCTGCTCATAAAGATTATGCTCCAGCCCAAGATCATTTAGGTAGTTATTGTTACCGTGCTGGCTTTTTGACTCCCTCACAAGCAGTACATTTTTTTAAATTAGCTGTTAATCAAAATTATGCCTCGGCCCAAAATAATTTAGGTAATTGTTATTACCATGGTCACGGTGTTGAACAAGATTACAAAAAAGCGGTACGTTTATATAAATTAGCTGCTGAGCAAAATTATGCCTCGGCCCAAAATAATTTAGGTAATTGTTATTACCGTGGTCACGGTGTTGAACAAGATTACAAAGAAGCGGTACATTTATATAAATTAGCTGCTGAGCAAGGTAATGTCGAAGCACAATGTAATTTAGGTAAGTGTTATTACTCTGGCCTTGGTATTAAACAAGATTTAAACGAAGCACAATACTGGTGTAGATTGTCTGCTGCTCAAAGTTATCAGCAAGCTCTAGAGTTTTTGGCTTCGAATCAAAATGTTCTTTCTACTTGGAATACTCTTAATACGAGCACCTTTTTCAATCCATACAAACCATCTCCTAAAGTATTGAAGACAAAACAACCTCCGCTCTCGCTAAACATGCAGTGCTAACGCCGAAGAAGGGGTTAAGTCCTGGTGACTCGCTCCGATATTCGGGAATACGTTAAAAAACGCAAGATTAGTGGTGGCACTCGTAGTGATAATGGAAAGCAATGTTGAGATACATTTGCGAGCCTGAAAAAAACGTGCCGGAAATTGAAGATTAATTTTTGGCATTACCTCCTTGATCGCCACCGTAATAATTAATCCTAATGTTGTATTACATTAGGAAAACAAATAATGCAACAAAAATCTTATCAATTGATTCATCAAGGCTTAGGGGTGATCCCGCTAGTAAATCATTTTATTGAGGAGGTTGAGCTGCACAAACTGCTCAAAGATTTTTGCAAACATCCGCGTTATTCCGATGCAATCCTATTGTTAGTTAAAAATGTGATGATTGAGCGTCATGCGCTTTATGCAATTCATGACAGGGCGGATCTATTACGGATGATACCGTTGCGCGAGCACTGGATCGGCTATTTGAAGTAGATCATTGATTTTTTTCAGAATTGAGTTGAAATATGTGAATCTGACACCGTGGACTGATGTGTGGTTATTGGGAATTTCAGGGGAAGGGCCAAAAGCAATTTCCTTCTGATCTTTTAAATTGACCATCGGCTTTTGGTTATCGATGATCCGAACGGCTAAAACTCCTGGATCAGTAATCAATACTAAATGATCGGCTTGTGCATATCCAGACAGCATTCCAACTCCAATGAATGTAAAAATGAATTGTGCTAAAAAACGCCTTAAAGCTGGCATAACCTCATCTCGTTTTTATCAAATAATCTGTTTAATTTGACTTTTCAAGTGCCAAAAAGAGGAGTATTCTTAATACACTGATAAACTATTATAAATGAGTGATTATTTTTTTCGATAGGAGCAGAATTACCCTATGGTTAAAGTATAAGTTTATATAAACAGAGAGATTAAACTATGAAAAAACCAAAACGTATTATTTTAGTAGGCCATATGGGCGCGGGCAGATCATTATTGGGCAATGCTCTGGCCGATAAATTAAGCTGGCAATTCATCGACATTTATCTGGGATTAGAGCGATATATGGGACGTTCTCTGGGTGATGTTGTGGGTAAACAGGCCGAAGAAGGCATTGTTCAGTATCAAGCTGATTTATTGTCTTACTACACCAATAAAGAAAACCTGGTAATTACAACGGATGACACTGTTGTTCTGAGTCCAAAAATTAGAGAATTGTTGTTACGGGAATATGTCATTTATGTGAGAACAAACACACAAACCCAATTGGAATGGATGTCTCGAAGTTCATTTCCGCCTTTTCCATTGTTATCAGAAGCAGAGCGAAAAGCATTTTTGGATAAGTTGCATCTTGAGCGGGATAGTTTATTCGAAAAAGTGGCAAAATTAACTATTGATGTCCAATCTGTGGATGATGATCTGGATAAGATTTTTAAAGCGCTTGCAGAGTAGCAAATCTTCAAGATTTCCCGAAGCGTTAAAAGCTGCTACACATCCCGAAGTTTTCATGAGCATAAGGCGTAGCATGGCAGATCGGCAAGGATTGATTCAAAGCCATAGTTTTTAGAAATTCGTCGTGCTTGACACCTCCCGTTTGTATGTAATCAGTCTTTATAAGAAACCGCAATAATAGGAAAAAGAACACGATATTATTTAGAAAAAAAATTTTCTGGTGTATATTTAACTGTCCAGGAAGCAAAATGTTTGCATTATCTTATTCTAAAATATACTAGCAAAAAAATAGCCTTATGATGAAGATTAACTTTAGAACTGTGGAATACTATAGAGAAAATATTTGTTGTAAGGTTGGTGCGGTTTCCAAAAAAGATTTATTGGATAAGATTAAAGGAACTGATTTTATGGATTATGTTCAACATATCGAAAAAAATATGCAAAGATTATTGCATGAGTCTAAAGCTAAGGCAGTTGTGGAGATGTTGGCAATTCATTTTTAATTACCTGCCTCGGATATATAGGAGTCTTAAGAGTTCATAGTTATCTCGGTAGACCTACCCGGGCGCCCGGGTAGGTCTGCTCACATGCTAATTTAAGGTTTTGCTATGTATTTTTTTGTTTTTTTGGGTTACCATCTACGTTACAGATAGTTATTTTTTAAAAGGCGGAAAAAAGTATGAAATTTTCATTATCAGAGTTTGATATAAACGTAGCTTATGAATTGCTTACAATGCTTGCAAAGAGTGATTTTATGTCAGGAGATGTCCCTACTCCCTATATTAAAGAAAATCATATTCTGATGCTAAGTGAAGTATGTAGTGCTTATTATAACTTGTTCCAAAATAATCCCGAAAAATTTTCTTTTCAAGCAGCTTCATTCCAAAACCCACTTGATAATGGTGATTATAAAGGTTTGGGGTCTGAAAAGTCGCGTGGCGCAATACAGTTCTTTGAAAAAATAGGCAAAGATTTAGAAAATTTTATTAATATACTTATGGCTGATTCTGAGGGAAGCAAATTGGTTGTAGATAGTGATGATCAAGGCCGTACATTGGTACAAGTTTTGAAGAAGTTAATGTCTTACTTTTATCCTGAATATACATTTTCGCTAAAGGAATTAACGGAATTAAAGGAATCAGATACTTCGGAATTAATTACTTATGTCACCACGAAGAATTTCCAGCTATGTTTTACTTGCAGAGATCGTGATCAAAAACTGCAGAAGATAGAAACTTGGAAAGCACCAGAAATTTATAAAAACAGCCTAAAGAAGAAAGAAGAAATTTTAAGTGAAAATTCAGGCCTAATACAACCTGCTGTGTATTCGAATAATAAGACCGCTTTTTATTTACCTCTTTTTGAAGACAAGCAGAGGGGTGAGCTGTTTATCTCTTTTGGTAATGATGAAGATGGTAAAAACGGTGTTCGAGTAGGTAATTTTATTTCTGTAATGGGTTTGCAAGACGATCCTGAAACTGACTATGATAAAAGCTTGAATAGAATTCAGTATTGTAACGGACTTTTTACCATTTATTTAAGCGATCTAAGCCGCATCTGTATTACTAAATATGCAAAATTTTTCAAGGATAATGACATAAACCAGATTAATAACACATATTATAGAATTTTAAACGGAGAGGTAAAAGAAGTAAAAAAAATTAGTAAGGCGGAAATTGATCAAAGGAAAAAGCTTGAACCTATGCAAGTGAGAGAACTGGTCTCCAAATTGATAGAAATAAAAGAAGACCAAAAGTCACACGAATCAAAAAAAATGTCCTTGAACTTTTCGAGCGCATCGAATTTTTCTTTATCTTCCATTCGTTCACTTGCTTTAAACTCAACAGGTTTTATGAATTCTACAAATAAGCCTATGCCTATTTCTCCAGAGATTAAAAACCTAGAACGTCTTACTTTGCGTAGAAAGTTCACTAAAAACGGGATTTACATAGCTTTTCCTAAAGATTATTACCAATTTTTCTTGCAAGAATTCCAGGAGTATAAAAATCTGGTGCAAATATTAAATTCGAAAATTTTTTTCTCTCTCGACGCTTGTGAAGCGGGAATGTTCGGGCATTTTTTAAACCTTATAGAAACTCCCGTCAAGTGGTTTAGGGCAGTTGGCCATTTGAATAAACTGGTTTATGCTTTAACCATACCTGAGGATACATTAAACAAAATAATGGGAAAGGATAATCAGGCCGAATTAAAAGAAAAATTTAGAGATGAAACTGCCAGACTCTGTGCGTTTACGTTTGATGGTCTTATAGAGGAATCATCAAAACCAGATTTGAAGCTGAAGTCGTCCCAAGCCATTTCAGTTCTGAGATTACAATTGCGTAAACATAAAATCGAACAAAAGCCACACGAATCGAAGAAGATGTACTCGAACTCTTCAAGTTCTTCAAGTTCTTCTAGATTCTTCGAAGCTTTCGAGTTCTTCATCTGTTATGTCTTCACTCGCTTCAAACCCTACAGGTTTTATGAGTTCTCAAAATAAGCCTTTCCTAGATATTAAAAATTTAGAACCTCTTATTTTAAAGGGTGAGTTTAATGAAACAGGGGTTAGCATATATTTTCCTGACGCTTATCAGGATTTTTTCTCCCAAGTATTCCAGGAAGGGGTGCAAATATTAGAAAAGGATAAATTAACCCCGAATCCGCGAATTTTTTTCTCTCTCGAGGCTTGTAAAGCCGGATTATTCGGTCAGTTTTTACAACTCTTTGAATTTTCCACCGGAGAAGATAAGCTCAATAATATTCGCTATCTGAACCTGAACCGGATGGTTTATACTTTAACCATGCCTGTGGATACACTAAACGAACTTGTGAGCAAGAATCAGAGCGGCTTAACAGAAAAACTTAAAGATCAAACTATCGAATTCTGTGAGAGCATGTTTAAAGGCCTTGTTAATCCGGCGCCGAAATTAAAGGAATCCATACTGGCTTCTGTGTCGCCGTATAGCTCTTCTGTAGCGAGCAAAGATGAGGTACATTCTATCGCCACAGATAGCCCTTTACTCAATAATAAGAGAAAGCATAATCAAGAAAAATCCGAGTCTCTTCCTCTTCAGAGCTATACTAAATAAGCAATTAAGAATGACTGAAGAATCGTTTAACAGCGTCGAATCCACTTTGGGTTTGGGACTGTGGTTTTTGCCGGGCGTTTGAATGTATAATCCTAAATTAATCAGTTGCCACCGTAGCGAGAAGGCCTAGTGCGCTGAAGATTGAGGCTTTTTTGTGGGTTTTTTCCTGAAGCCGTACTCATCCGTACGGTGAAGGAAAGAATTCACAAAAAAGCCTCAAGATTCAGTGCACTAGGTCTTCGCAGTAGGTGGCAACTGATTAATTTAGGATAATGTAACGGAGAGGATGAACGGGCAAACGTCGTGTTATTTTAGTTCGTCGCAAGCTCAGAACCGATCGCCTGGTAGCGATAGAGCATGGAACGCCGAAACAAATTCAACTGAATATGCGGTATTAGTGACGAATTTACCGGATGAGATGATAACGATTTTACAACATTATCGAGATCGTGCGGATTGTGAATTTAGGATCACTGTTTGTTCCTAATAATCATACTAAATTCTATTTTGCAAACTTGGAGCGCTCGCTTGAAAAGAAGAACTGCGTTTGTAGAGAGTAAATAGGCCAACACCGAGCGCCCCCGCGACTATTGCAGATTTTAGTGCAAGCTGATGACAAATCCTATATGCCAGTGATTTTAAATCAAATGTTACCGAATATGTTGCATCCGTTTCTTTACGAAATTTTTCTAAAGAATAATATAGTAACTCAATATTCATTACTTTTGGATTAATCGATGCAAGGCTCTTAAGGATTTCCTTAAATTGAGCATGTAATTTATCTAAGTTTTCTATACCATTGTTTTTCAAAAATTCTATAACCGACTGTTGGCCTTTGTCCTTCTTTGTTTCTTTACAATCATTTTCATAAGTTCGAATAGGTATCCGCGAATACCGATGATGCGCTTCAAGTTGGGGTACAAAATCTACAAGGCTAGCCATTCTCGGCTCTTCAAGATTTAAAATCTGACTCAAAATTGATGGATTGGGTAATTTTGGTCTTTCAGTACGTATCCATTCAATGGCGCGACTATACTTGGTAGGTATGCTAAATAATGATTTGGTTTCATTCCCATATTTTAATGTAGGAGGAAATTTGCTCTTTGATTCCGGTATGTGATTGCTAATGAGCGGTATGGTAATGCAAAGAAAAACAAAACTAGAACAAATCAGGCCGGCGTTAAGTGTGGGTCTTGTTGAGCGTCTTATGGCGTATTTACAGAGTTCTAAAAATGCGACATCTTCATGAGATAACATTTCTTGTAAATTTTCAAATTTTTTTACTTGAGTTTTATCAAGAAGAGAGTTTTGATGTTTAATGATCAAAGAAACAAAAAGTTCGTAATGATTATAATAACTATAAACGTACATATTTCTAACATTTAAAATGCTTGCTGAGCTCACCCAACGCTTCGCTTGATCAGAAATAGCTTTTCCATGATTTAGCCTAACTATTTCTAAACTCCAAACTTCAAAAAGTCGGCTTTTAATCCAATCCTTCAGATTTCCATATACCAAACCCATTAAATTGCAATGAATTATATTTTGTTTAATATTTTTTGGATTTGGACTCCATATAAAAGCGTGAATTAATTTTTCATCTTTTCGGGCAAAGAGGATATCTCCCTCTTTAATTCTGTCCTCTAATATTGCTAAAACATGAGTAGCAATAGAATCATGGGCCATTTGGCGCATATTTTACTTCCCTTCACGTAAATCAGAATCTTTGTCTCGTTTCTTATAATATAAATCACAGTGAAAAACAACAGGGATTAAGCTCAGACTGTCTTTTCCTAGTTTTTACTGGGAAAAAATTCAAAGATCACTTATAACTCATTATATTTAATTAAAGATTTTCCTACATAAAGAATGGAGAATTTCCTACATGATATTTGGACACAAAATGATTAAATAAAAACAATTAAATAAGAACAATTAGCCCATCATATTCCCTGTGGGAAAAACTGAAGAAAAACTGATAATTTATAAATGGAGAGATAATATGAATAATGATTCATACGATTTGGGGTGTTCATCTTCTACGAATAACTCAAAGAATCCTGTCAGCGGGTGGTCAGCTGTATTCGCCGAAATGAAAACCAAGAAACTCAAAAAGGTAGAGGTAAGTAATCCAGAGGAAAAGAAAAAGGAGCCGCTAATATTAATCCCATTCCCTCTAGAACCAGAAAGCAGTTCTTCGTTGAGTGATCAGGAATTTAAATATCTTTCGTTTCTTAATATTTTGAAATCAAAGCTTCTAAAATGGCCAGAAAGTGACCCAATAGACGTGACACAGCATGACCAGAATTACGATCCGACAGACGAATGCGTATCCTCTACAGCCAATGAGTCAAAGAATTCTAGAGACATGTTTAATCCTCGATATCGAAATCCATACATTCTAGAACTATTGGAAGAAATAAAAAACAAAAAGAGAGAGGAACTCAAAAAGACAACGACAAAAGTGAAAGAGTTTAAAGAATTATTTATTCAAAAAGGGGCAAAAGAAGCAAAAGAAGAGATAGCGTGGGGAAGTAATCAGCAATTTAATCTTAATAATTTTCTGAGATTAGCAAACCGAGAAGACAAGGAAAACAACCCATTACGCGATATTGCTTCTGCTCAATCGATGACATCGCCTACAAACGATTTTGCAGATGGTTTCATATTAGGATTTCTTTTGGCTAGTATTAACAGCCCCTTCTTTTCCTTGGGATCAATGATCCCTAGTTCTCCCTGGTCTTCTTCGATGAGGTCAAATAATGCAGATGCAAGTCTTTCTATTCGAAGTTTGATTCAAGCGGCAGGACAAGGGAATACCACGACTAGTAGTGGTAGTAGAAGTAGTACTGTCAGCTCTTCAACTTCAAGTTCTACGAGCTATTCCTTTTCCTCAACCGAATAACAATCCTGCCACTAAAGCGCCTAGCCCGAAGGATTTCGGGTTAGGCGAAATTCTTCGATTTCTCCAATGTGATATTTAACATGGTCACTTACTTTAATTTGCTTTGCAGTCAATTATAATATCTATTTGCTGACAGATTTACACGAGGGTTTAAATTTAAAAGTTATGTTATTCCCGTCCTGAATCTCTTCAGTACAAGAATAGAACTCGGGTTTTACCGTAACAGAGCCATCTGAATTTAAGTTAACCGTATGACGAATCATATACATTTGATTATTGAAGTGGGAGAAGTGACTTTATCAAAGATAGTTCAAAATATTGCATTTCGATATACTCAACACAGTGGTTAACCACAGAAAAAACATTCGATATTTTGCATTCTCAATTTCTGGAAGACAATATAACTTATGAAAAATTTGTTTCAACAGGGATGAATCCAGAAAAACGATGTTTAGGCTTTACTTCAACTGGCGATATCCAAATATTTAGATCAAATCATTTTAGAGATAAATTCCAAAAGATCACCAGAGTTTGTTGAAAAACTGCATCTCAATGAAGTTATGGAGGTAATCGCAAGGTTCTTATCACAACGCACATGCCCGAGGATATATCGCTCTCTTTGTGCAGAGATTCAGCGATACTTCATTGAAAGAGCTAGCTCTAATATTTCGTGTAGATTCAAGCACATTATCTAAAGCTTTGAATACCCTTAATTATACCTAACCTCGTCATCCCGCGATCAAGTCGTGGGATGACGGATTAATTGGCTATATTTATTGATTTTGATACAATTACTCTGTTAACTTTCTATAAGTGACATAACTCCTAATTTAATATAACAAATCTAACGCGAGAAAATATGTTTAATAATGTATACCCAAGCGTAAATCAGTCCGAAAAAAGTCCACTCCTTAAAGCAATTGAAGCAGAAGATACTTACACAATAAAAAGCCTGGTTTTAGGTAATCCTAATTCCACATATAATGAAATAAGCCAGATATTAAAAGAAAATAAAGAAGTTTGCACTCCTTGGTTTTTAGATGTCCTAACTTCTATAGGAAACCCTGAGTTTAAGTTTTGGATAAATTCTGCTGTGCCATCGGATGAACCAATCCGTTGGCTAACTTTAGCTGCAAAATGTGGGCATTTACCGGCACGAAGTAAACTAGGATATGCGTATCAAATGGGGAAGCTTGTAAAACAAGACCAAACGGAAGCTATTCGCTGGTACCTCTTAGCTGAAAATAAATTTTTTGATGAAACAATGAAATTAGAAAGTATGATATCGAGTTTAGGTATTCATCTTGATGTCATGAGCTTACTGATTCATCGTAATTATCATTATCATAATTCCCAAGAATCAGATGAAAAGACAGCCATTCATTTTTATCTAAATCAACCAGAATTCAAGGGCATTAGTAAAATTTTTTCACCAAATAGGCATCATCTCAAAATAAATCTACAGTCTGACGTTATAAAAAAATCGGCTTTTGACCAATTAAAGGATTTTATTTTGACCAAGCCCTCATCTTCTAAATATACAATTGCCCTAAAAAACATTCAAGTCTATTTAAGCAGAAGAATTGATGAAGTATATAATTCAAAAAAGAACGTTGTCGATATAGAAGAAATAAATAATTTTTTAGAATTATTACATACCTGCTGTGAAAATGTAAAATCAACCGATCCATTATATAATGGGATTATTTTCCCACCTGAGGTTAGACAAACTGGCTCAAATTTCTTTGAAGATTTAATGGAATCTTATTTGAACGCTGAAAATTTTGATGAAGCTTTAAAGCATGCGACAACTTATAACAAATTAAAAATTCTTCTAGCTAATGATAACAAACAAAACTCAATTGCTTATAATCCATCCAAAAAAACAAACTGCCTTAAGTCAATTAAGGATAATATTGATTCAATTTCAAAAAAATTAATAAATCTTAAAAAAAGAACAGAAGATATAAAACAGGATGGCTGGGGAAAAATAAAAGAAGACGGGGCATCATTATTATCTAAAATACAAGAACAGATTCTCGAATTGGGACGCACTCAACAAAACGAAAGTTCGGCTATTTATATAAATTTTAAAAAGCAACTGGACAAGGCTAAAAAAAATTTAGAATCTCTAAAAACGGAAATTGAGCCTTCTCTTTCAAAGTCGTCAAAAAACGATGACATTAAAAAGCTGCCATCGGATGAATCTTCAAGCGAGCAACAAAACTTACCTCCTGTTGACCAAGGAAACGAGGCATTACACGCAGAGAAAATCAAAAAACAGCCAGTTAAAAATAAGCGACCTGGCAAAAGAAGCAAAAAGAAGCAAAATTCGCCCAAAAAAACTGTAATCACAAAAAAAACATCAGAACAAAAGAAATCCAAAGATGATAAACCTGGTCTTTCAAACACTGCAGAGACGAACCAGCAGTCTGAACCACAAAAAAAGGCTTCACATCGACCTCTCTTGAACGAGAACAAGGAAGAGGACAGTAAACTTCCAATTAAAGGTAAAGCAGCTAATAAAAACCAGATAAAAGCACAGCTATTTAAATTTAATTCTACAGAAATAAAACTTACACCTGAACAAAATGCTTCTTTAAACAAATTGGTCAGCCTAAAAATCAAGCTCAGCCCATCAGGCATCGAATTAAAATTGCACGGTAGCCTTGTTTTAAATGTGATGTGTAAGAAATTGAATAAAGGAGGTTTCGCTGCCCGCGATACGGACGCGATTATCGATTTAACGCATGACCCTGAAATGCAGGGTTTGGTATTGGTAGAAACGCTTCTGAAGGAGTTTAAACCGGAAATTATAACCGGTACGTTCCGACTTTATACTTTAAATGACCAAGGCATTAACATAGATATATGGGTTATTCTGTATGGGTTTATCAAAAATGATAATTCTTTTCTACTGACCACTGTAACCATGGATTTTAAAAAATCTGAAAATCAAAACGAGTATGATTTTTTATTAAGCGAAACTGACGCTCAATTATTGAAGACTTGGATAGAACGCGGTTTATTTCCTATAGAATTACAATTATCTCAATATGACAATACTAATGTACGATATTTTTTCTACAGGCTAGTAAAATATATCGATCCTAATAAAAATCAACTCACTCCTTATTTCTATTTCGAAAATCCCGATGAGGAAATCTCTGGCAGTAACCTGGGTAGTTATTGGGATTTTTATTTCCTGAATATTTATAAGGATTCAGAACTAACTTCCCATTTAAGGCATCATTATAAAACCATGACCAGGATCTTTGAAGAGAAATTATATCCTCGTTCTGATTCCCCCGTAGCAAGCTTTCTTTATCACTTCTGCTTGGCTCATTTATACTACGAACCCGGCCGGAGAAAATATAAAGAAGAATTTGCAAGTAATTTGACTGCATCCTTAATAAAATATTTCAATGAAAAACCACAGGAAGCGAAAAAATTTTCTAATTATTTATCAAAGGAATTAAACCGTTATCAAGCTCCCATTATACTGGACCCCATGACTGACGACGATAAGTATCAGCTTGAACACTTGTACCCAGCGGCTCATGTGGATGCTCGAAATCATTCAAAAGGCTGTGATAAGAAGCATATTAATGTAGGAGTCAAAGTAGCAGCCCAGCCTTTAACTGCTGATCAGGATCCTGAGGGACAGTTTATTTTGGCACTTCGTTATGAAGATGGCAGTGGGGTGAAAAAAGACCTCAAAGAAGCGGTGCGTTTATATCGTTTAGCTGCTAACCAGGGACATGCGCCCGCTCAAAACAATTTAGGAATTTGTTATGAAGATGGCCATGGGGTGGAAAAAGACCTCAAAGAAGCGGCGCGTTTATATCGTTTAGCGGCTGACCAGAGACATGCGCCGGCCCAAAATAATTTGGGAACTTGTTATCAGATAGGTATTGGAGTAAACAAAGATCTCAAAGAAGCAGTGCGGCTATATCGTTTAGCCGCTAACCAGGGACATGCGCCCGCTCAAAATAATTTAGGAGTTTGTTATGCGAATGGCCTTGGGGTGGAAAAAGATCTCAAAGAAGCGGTGCGGTTATATCGTTCAGCGGCTGACCAGGGGAATGCTTCAGCCCAATATACTTTAGGTTTCTGTTATAAAAATGGCATTGGGGTGCCAAAAAACTGCAAAGAAGAGGTGCGCTTTTATCGTTTAGCGGCTGAGCAAGGTTTTGCGCTCGCCCAAAATAGCTTAGGTTTTTGTTATGAGAAAGGTATTGGAGTGGAACCAGATCTCAAAGAAGCGGTGCGGTTATATCGATTAGCTGCTGACCAGGGGTATGCTGCAGCTCAAAATACGTTAGGTTTTTGTTATGAGATAGGTAAAGGCGTAGAAAAAGATGCCAAAGAAGCAGTACGGTTATATCGATTAGCTGCTGACCAGGAGGGATATGCTCCGGCTCAAAATTCTTTAGCTTTTTGTTATGAGATGGGTAAAGGCGTAGAAAAAGATGCCAAAGAAGCAGTGCGGTTATATCGATTAGCTGCTGACCAGGGATATGCTGCAGCTCAAAATACGTTAGGTGTTTGTTATCAGAAGGGCCTCGGAGTAGAGCAAGACAAGAAAGAAGCGGTGCGCTTTTATCGATTAGCTGCTGACCAAGGGTATGCTCCGGCTCAAAATTCTTTAGGTTTTTGTTATCAGAAGGGTCTTGGGGTGGAAAAAGACATTAAAGAAGCAGTGGGTTTATATCAATTAGCGGTTAATCAAAATTTCCCATTGGCGCAGTTTAATTTAGGTTTTTGTTATGAGAAGGGTAAAGGCGTAGAACAAGATGCCAAAAAAGCGGTGCGCTTATATCGTTTGGCTGCTGATCAGGGTCTCGCCTTAGCACAATATAATTTAGGAATTTGTTACGAAAAGGGCGTCGGAGTGGCAGATGACATCAAAGAAGCGATGTGCTTGTATCTTTTAGTTGCGAGACAGAGGGGTGTGCAAACCCAAAATAGCCTAGGTTTTCATTATAAGAATGGTATCGGGGCGGAGCAAGATTTGAAAGAAGTGGTGCAATTTTTTCGTTTAGCTGCAGACCAGGGCAGTGCGTCAGCCCAAAAAACTTTAGGATTTTGTTATGAGAAGGCTCTCGGGGTGGAGCAAGACACCAAAGAAGCGGTGCGCTTATATCGTTTAGCTGCTGACCAGGGGTATGCTCCGGCCCAAAATACTTTAGGTTTTTGTTATAGGAATGGTATTGGGGTGGAAGAAGACGCCAAAGAAGCGGTGCGCTTATTTCGTTTAGCGGCTGACAAGAGGTATGCTCCGGCTCGAAATTCTTTAGGTTCTTGTTATGAGAAGGGTCTCGGGGTAGGCAAAGATTTCAAAGAAGCGGTGCGCTTCTATCGTTTAGCTGCTGGCCGGAAATATGCATCAGCCCAACGTAATTTAGGATTTTGTTATGCGAATGGCCATGGGGTGGAAAAAGATCTCAAAGAAGCGGTGTGCTTATATCGTTTAGCTGCAGATCAGGGGAATGCGCAAGCCCAATATCTTTTAGGAATTTGTTATGAAGATGGTAATGGAGTGGGAAAAAAAGACCCAAAAGAAGCGGTGCGCTTCTATCGTTTAGCAGCTGACCAGGGGTATGTGTTAGCCCAATATAGGTTAGGTTTTTGTTATCAGTATGGTATTGGGGTGGAGAAAGATACCCAAGAAACATTCCGCTTATATCGTTTAGCTGCTGAGCAAGGCAATGCAACAGCCCAAAATTCTTTGGGAATTTGTTATCAGCAAGGTACTGGAGTGAAACAAGACGCTAAAGAAGCGGTGAGCTTATATCGTTTAGCTGCTCAACAAGGCAATGCAACAGCCCAATATAGTTTAGGTTTTTGTTATGAGAATGGTAAAGGCGTAGAAAAAAACGCCAAAGAAGCGGTGCGCTTTTATCGTTTAGCTGCTCAACAAGGCAATGCAACAGCCCAATATTGTTTAGGAGCTTGTTATGAGAAGGGTATTGGGATGGAAAAAGATATCAAAGAAGCAGTGCGCTTATATCGTTTAGCTACGGATCAGGAAAACTCGTCAGGCCAATATCATTTAGGAGTTTGTTATGAGCATGGTATTGGGGTGGAAAAAGATTTCAAAGAAGCGTTGCGGTTATATCGTTTAGCTGCTGACCAGGGGAATGCATTAGCCCAATATAGTTTAGGTTATTGTTATGAGAATGGTAAAGGCGTAGAAAAAAACGCCAAAGAAGCGGTGCGCTTTTATCGTTTAGCGGCAGACCAGGGGTATGCGTCAGCCCAATTTAGTTTAGGTTTTTGTTATCAGAATCGTATTGGGATGGAAGAAGATATCAAAGAAGCAGTGCGCTTATATCGCTTAGCGGCAGACCAGGGGTATGCGTCAGCCCAATATAGTTTAGGTTATTGTTATGAGAATGGTAAAGGCGTAGAAAAAAACGCCAAAGAAGCGGTGCGCTTATGTCGTTTAGCTGCAGACCAGGGGAATGCATTAGCCCAATATAGTTTAGGTTTTTGTTATGAGAAGGGTAAAGGCGTAGAAAAAGACGCCAAACAAGCGTTGCGCTTATATCGTTTAGCGGCAGACCAAGAGTATGCGTCGGCCCAATTTAGGTTAGGTAATTGTTATGAGAATGGTAAAGGCGTAGAAAAAGACGCCAAAGAAGCGTTGCGCTTATATCGTTTAGCTGCTGGCCAGGGGAATGCATTAGCCCAATGTAGTTTAGGTTTTTGTTATGAGAAGGGTAAAGGCGTAGAACAAGATGACAAAAAAGCGGTGCGCTTTTATCGTTTAGCGGCTAACCAGGGGCATGTCTTAGCCCAAAATAATTTAGGTTTTTGTTATGGGATAGGTAAGGGAGTAGAGAAAGATGACAAAGAAGCGGCGCGCTTTTATCGTTTAGCGGCTGACCAGGGATATGCGTCAGCTCAATTTAATTTAGGTTTTTGTTATGAGAATGGTAAAGGCGTAGAAAAAGATGACAAAGAAGCGGTGCGCTTTTATCGTTTAGCGGCTGACCAGGGACATGCCTTAGCCCAAAATAATTTAGGTTTTTGTTATGGGATAGGTAAGGGAGTAGAAAAAGATGACAAAGAAGCGGTGCGCTTTTATCGTTTAGCGGCTGACCGGGGGAATGCATTAGCCCAATATAAGTTAGGTGTTTGTTATCAGTATGGTAATGGGGTGGTAAAAGATGACAAAGAAGCGAAGCGCTTATATCGTTTAGCTGCTGACCAAGGAAATGAGTTAGCTCGTAATCAGTTATATCATAACAACCAACAACGCTTTTGGAAGCAGCCAAACTCGCAACCTGGTAAGCAAGGATCAAAAAATCAAGATCTTAAAAATCCCCGCCCAGGGGACCCGTATTAATGCGGAGCCCTGAATACCCAGCAGCTCCCGCTGAAGCGGAAGTAGTTACAATCTAATTTGATTTCGTGGTGGTAAGGTTGAGGGTTAGTATGCCTGGATTGGTGTGTGATGTGATCTTTAAACCTTGAGTTTTGAACAATGTGATCAATTGGTCTTTAAACACGAAGCGTTTTCCTTTCTTGTTATGTCTCCCGATACCGGTGATTAAGTTGAGCTGAGGGAAAGCTTGGTAACAGTTGGCTTTCATACAAGCGAGTACAGATAGAAAAGCTTCTCCAACAGTATGGCAACCGTGTAGATCTATAGTGGATGATTGGCTGGGTCTGTTTTGGGGAATATAAGGTTGATACAACTTCAAGGCTTGCTCTACACCCATGTTTTGGTTTTTATGTTTTAATAATAAATATTCTGCTAATATCGCTCTTTCTTCATTATCAGTGTCAATGTTAACGGCAGAGATAAGTTTTAACATTTCATTGTCGATACCCTCATACAGGGGTTGTAATTGATCTGCTTTGACAGAAGCACCTGGAGCGGCTAAAGCACTTAGACATTGAAATAACATGAGTAACGATTGTGCTGAATGGTGTTGTGTCTGAGATAAAAGAATCCGGATTTGGTCCAGGGATAACCGCATGAGGGGTTCACGCGTTTTCTCTTCCAGCAATTCCCAGGGTAAACCGTTGGCCAATAAACTTAAACCTTGCGGCAACCATTTCTCCTGTTGTTTTAAAGATTGTAGTGCTTGATCCGCTAAGGCACGGCATAAGTCCTGGCGAGGCTTTTCTGCGAGCAGCTCCCAGGATAAACCGTTGGCCAATAAACTTAAATTTTGCGGTGGCCACTTTTCCTTTCGATTTAAAGAGTGTAGTGCTTGATATGCTAAGGCGCGGCATAAGTCCTGGCGAGACATTTCTTCGAGCAACTTCCAGGATAAACCGTTGGCCAATAAACTTAAATTTTGCGGTGGCCATTTTTCTTGTAGCTTTAAAGAGGATAGTGCTTGATTCGCTAAGGCGCGGCATAAGTCCTGGCGAGGGTTTTCTTCGAGCAGTTCCCAGGATAAACCGTTGGCCAATAAACTTAAGCTTTGCGACGGCCACTTTTCATGATCATTTAAAGATTGTATTGCTTGATATGCTAAGGCGCGGCATAAGTCTTGGCGAGGCTTCTCTGCGAGCAGCTCCCAGGATAAACCGTTGGCCAATAAACTTAAACCTTGCGACGACCATTTTTCCTTTCGATTTAAAGAATGTAGTGCTTGAACCGCTAAGGTACGGCATAAGTCCTGGCGAGGCTTTTCTGCGAGCAGCTCCCAGGGTAAACCGTTGGTCAATAAACTTAAATCTTGCGGCAACCATTTTTCATATGGATTTAAAGAGTGTAGTGAGTGTAGTGCTTGATTCGCTAAGGAGCGGCATAAATCTTGGCGAGACTTTTCTGTGAGCAGCTCCCAGGGTAAACCGTTGGCCAATAAACTTAAGTTTTGCGGTGGCCATTTTTCCTGTGGATTTAAAGAGTGTAGTGCTTTATCCGCTAAGGCGCGGCATAAGTCCTGGCGAGGCATTTCTTCGAGCAGCTCCCAGGATAAACCGTTGGCCAATAAACTTAAGTTTTGTGACGACCACTTTTCATGGTGTTTTAAAGAGCGGTGTGCTTTATCCGCTAAGGCACGGCATAAGTCCTGGCGAGGCATTTCTTCGAGCAGCTCCCAGGATAAACCGTTGGCCAATAAACTTAAGTTTTGCGGCCACCATTTCTCCTGTTGATTTAAAGAGTGTAGTGCTTTATTCGCTAAGGCGCGGCATAAGTCTTGGCGAGGAGGCTTTTCTGCGAGCAGCTCCCAGGGTAAACCGTTGGCCAATAAACTTAAATCTTGCGGCCACCATTTCTCCTGTTGATTTAAAGAGTGTAGTGCTTGATCCGCTAAGGCGCGACATAAGTCCTGACGATCTTTCTCCACCAATAGCGACCAGGATAAGCCATTAGCGAACAAACTTATATTTTGCGCTGTAACTTGCCAGGTAGAAGATTTGAAGGAACGATACGCCAGGGCAGCGATGGCGTAAAGCCAATTGCGAAAGACCGGTAACCGTGGGGGTACGTCAGATAACCTGGCCAGATAACTGATGAGAAGCGCTATCTTTCCATTCGTGGTAGCAGATTCCATTCCTTCTCTGGGACAAGTGTTGACCAACAATTGATGAAGTGAAGAAGAGGAGAAACGGCGTCTAGTAATTAAGCGTAGCTCATATAACCGTTTAAATAGCACTTCTAATAGAGTAATCCCTCGATTACTGAATACATCGTCAGAATTATCTTTAAGCCAGTTGAAACCCTGGTTAATGTCTTGCTCATTGCCTCTTTTGCGATCTATTCGTGGGAAAAATGTTATCCGCTTATGTCGTTTTGTTCTTTTATGGAGAGGCCGGCTACTATTAGAGTGACGTGATTTATTTCTGGGGTTAGTTGAGCGTGAACGGGAAATAGAGCGTTTTTTTCGTTTGCGTGTTGAGGTTTTTCCAAGATCTTTCTCAAGTTCATGGTGACGGCCTTTAGAAACTTTTCTTTCGAGAAATAAATCGTGCTTCATGATCTGACCCTAATTAGTTTTAAACATTTTTTTCCATAGTTTTCGAAAAAGCATAAGCCTTAAAGTGATTTAGAATATCTAAAGGGTGAGGCTATTGGTATAATAACAGGAAATTTCATCAATAGTAAAAACTCTTTTTAAATTTCTTCATTATATGATTTACAATTTTTATAATCATATCGAAGCTGATCGGGCTTCTCATGATTATTAACTATTGGCTTAGAAATTTTTCTTCCCCTTCCTGTATTTTCCCTAAAAGAAAACTATGAATCCCGTCTTTTGGTTTTTGAAGTTGCGGCAATAATCTATTGGTCAAGTTATTATAAAAAATTAATTTACTTTTATATCATGGTTTTACTATTTATCACAATTTATAAGTTGAGGGTTAGTATGCCTGGATTGGTGTGTGATGTGATCTCTAAACTTTGAGTTTTGAATAATGTGATCAACTGGTCTTTAAACACGAAGCGTTTTCCTTTCTTGTTATGCCTCCCAATACCGGTGATTAAGTTGAGCTGAGAGAAAGCTTGATAACAGTCGGCTTTCATGCAAGCGAGTACAAATAGAAAAGCTTCTCCTGCAGTATGGCAACCATGTAGATCTATAGTGGATGATTCTCTGGGTCTGTTTTGGGGAATATAAGGTTGATACAACTTCAAGGCTTGCTCTACACCCGTGTTTTGGTTTTTATGTTTTAATAATAAGTAATCTGCTAATATCGCTCTTTCTTCATTATCAGTGTCAATGTTAACGACATTGATAAGTTTTAACATTTTATTGTCGATAGCCTCGTACAGAAGTTGTAATTGAGCTTTGGCAGAAGCGCCTGGAGCGGCTAAAGCAATTAGACATTGAAATAACATGAGTAGCGATTGTGCTGAATGGTGTTGTGACTGAGATAAAAGAATCTGGATTTGGTCCAGGGATAACCGCATGAGGGGTTCACGCGTTTTCTCTTCCAGCAATTCCCAAGGTAAACCGTTGGTCAATAAACTTAAGCTTTGCGACGGCCACTTTTCATGGTCATTTAAAGATTGTAGTGCTTGATACGCCAAGGCGCGGCATAAGCTTTGGCGAGGCTTTTCTGCAAGCAACTCCCAGGATAAACCGTTGGCCAATAAACTTAAGTTTTGCGGTGGCCATTTTTCCTGTTGATTTAAAGAGTGTAGTGCCTGAGCCGCTAAAGCGCGGCATAAGTCCTGGCGAGGCTTTTCTGCGAGCAGCTCCCAGGGAAAACCGTTGGCCAATAAACTTAAATCTTGCGGCAACCATTTTTCATGTTGATTTAAAGAGTGTAGTGCTTGAACCGCCAAGGCGCGGCATAAGTCCTGGCGAGGTTTTTCTTCGAGCAGCTCCCAGGATAAACCGTTGGCCAATAAACTTAAGTTTTGCGGCAACCATTTTTCCTGTGGATTTAAAGATTGTAGTGCCTGAGCCGCTAAAGCGCGACATAAGTCCTGGCGAGGCATTTCTTCGAGCAGCTCCCAGGATAAACCGTTGGCCAATAAACTTAAGTTTTGCGGCAACCATTTTTCCTGTCGATTTAAAGATTGTAGTGCCTGATCCACTAAGGCGCGGCATAAGCCTTGGCGAGGCTTTTCTTCGAGCAGCCCCCAGGATAAACCGTTGGCCAATAAACTTAAACCTTGCGGCAACCATTTTTCCTGTCGAATTAAAGATTGTAGTGCCTGATACGCTAAGGCGCGGCATAAGCTTTGGCGAGGCTCCTCTGCGAGCAGCTCCCAGGATAAACCGTTGGCCAATAAACTTAAGTTTTGTGACGACCACTTTTCAGGGTGTTTTAAAGAGTAGTGTGCTTGAACCGCTAAGGCGCGGCATAAGTCCTGGCGAGGCATTTCTTCGAGCAGCTCCCAGGGTAAACCGTTGGCCAATAAACTTAAGTTTTGCGGTGGCCATTTTTCCTGTTGATTTAAAGAGTGTAGTGCTTGAACCGCTAAGTCGCGGCATAAGTCCTGGCGAGGCATTTCTTCGAGCAGCCCCCAGGGCAAACCGTTGGCCAATAAACTTAAACCTTGCGGCCACCATTTTTCATGTTGATTTAAAGAGTGTAGTGCTCGATTCGCTAAGGCGCGGCATAAGCTTTGGCGAGGCATTTCTTCGAGCAGCTCCCAGGGTAAACCGTTGACCAATAAACTTAAATTTTGTGGTGGCCATTTTTCCTGTTGATAATTTAAAGAGTGTAGTGCTTGATCCGCTAAGGCGCGGCATAAGTCCTGGCGAGGCTTTTCTGCGAGCAGCTTCCAGGGTAAACAGTTGGCCAATAAACTTAAATGTTGTGGCAACCATTTTTTATGTTGATTTAAAGAGTGTAGTGCTTGATTCGCTAAGGCGCGGCATAAATCTGGGCGAGACTTTTCTGCGAGCAGCTCCCAGGGTAAACCGTTGGCCAATAAACTTAAATCTTGCGACGACCACTTTTCATGGTGTTTTAAAGAGCGGTGTGCTTTATCCGCTAAGGCGCGGCATAAGTCCTGGCGAGGCTTTTCTTCGAGCAGCTCCCAGGGTAAACCGTTGGCCAATAAACTTAAGCTTTGCGACGGCCACTTTTCAGGGTGTTTTAAAGAGTGTATTGCTTGAACCGCCAAGGCGCGGCATAAATCTTGGCGAGACTTTTCTGCGAGCAGCTCCCAGGGAAAACCGTTGGCCAATAAACTTAAATCTTGCGACGACCACTTTTCCTGTTGATTTAAAGAGTGTAGTGCTTGAACCGCTAAGGCGCGGCATAAGTCCTGACGATCTTTCTCCACCAGTAGCGACCAGGATAAGCCATTAGCGAACAAACTTATATTTTGCGCTGTAACTTGCCAGGTAGAAGATTTGAAGGAACGATACGCCAAGGCAGCGATGGCATAAAGCCAATTGCGAAAGACCGGTAACCGTGGGGGTACGTCAGATAACCTGGCCAGATAACCGATGAGAAGCGCTATCTTTCCATTCGTGGTAACAGATTCCATTTCTTCTCTGGGGCAAGTGTTAATCAACGATTGATGAAGTGAAGAAGAGGAGAAACCACGTCTAGTAATTAAGTGTAGCTCATATAACCGTTTAAATAGCGCTTCTAATAGATTAATCCCTCGATAACTGAATACATTGTCAGGATTATCTTTAAGCCAGTTGAAACCCTGGTTAATGTCTTGCTCATTGCCTCTTTTGCGATCTATTCGTGGGAACAAGGAGTTTTGTCTCTTGTCTGACTTTGTTAAAGCAGGTAATGTTGTCTGCTTATGTCGTTTTGTCCTTTCACGTAGAGGCCGGCTACTATTAGAGTGACGTGATTTATTTCTGGGGTTAATTGAGCGTAAACGGGAAATAGAGCGTTTTTTTCGTTTACGTGTTGAGGTTTTTCCAAGATCTTTCTCAAGTTCATGGTGACTGCCTTTAGAAACTTTTCTTTCGAGAAATAAATCATGCTTCATGATCTGACCCTAATTAGTTTTAAAATTTTTTTCCATAGTTTTCGAAAAAGCATAAGCCCTAAAGTGATTTAGAATATCCAAAGGGTAAGGCTATTGGTATAATAACAGGAAATTTCATCAATAGTAAAAACTCTTTTTAAATTTCTTCATTATATGATTTACAATTTTTATAATCATGTCGAAGCTGATCGAGCTTCTCATGATTATTAACTATTGGCTTTAGAAATTTTTCTTCCCCTTCCTGTATTTTCCCTAAAAGAAAGCTATGAATCCCGTTTTTTGGTTTTTGAAGTTGCGGCAATAATCTATTGGTCAAGTTATTTTTAGAAGTTTTAATCATTTAAATACCTTAAAAAAAATAAAAAATTAATTTACTTCTATATCATGGTTTTACTATTTATCATAATTTAATTGAGCCTGCAAATCTATTGATGAATTCTAGTATGAATAAGTAGCAAGCCTTGCGAAAACACTTTGGATTTGTTTCCTACAGAGTGCGAGTAGTTACAATCTAATTTGATTTCATGGTGATAAATTGAGGGTTAGTCTGCCTGGATTGGTGTGTGATGTGATCTCTAAACTTTGAGTTTTGAATAATGTGATCAACTGGTCTTTAAACACGAAGCGTTTTCCTTTCTTGTTATGCCTCCCAATACCGGTAATTAAGTTGAGCTGAGAGAAAGCTTGATAACAGTCGGCTTTCATGCAAGCGAGTACAAATAGAAAAGCTTCTCCTGCAGTATGGCAACCATGTAGATCTATAGTGGATGATTGGCTGGGTCTGTTTTGGGGAATATAAGGTTGATACAACTTCAAGGCTTGCTCTACACCCATGTTCTGGTTTTTATGTTTTAATAATAAGTATTCTGCTAATATCGCTCTTTCTTCATTATCAGTGTCAATGTTAACGACATTGATAAGTTTTAACATTTCATTGTCGATACCTTTATACAAAAGTTGTAATTGATCTGCTTTGGCAGAAGCGTCTGGAGCGGCTAAAGCACTTAGACATTGAAATAACATGAGTAACGATTGTGCTGAATGGTGTTGTGAATGAGATAAAAGAATCGAGATTTGGTCTAGGGATAACCGCATGAGGGGTTCACGCGTTTTCTCTTCCAGCAATTCCCAGGGTAAACCGTTGGCCAATAAACTTAAGCTTTGCGACGTCCACTTTTCATGGTTATTTAAAGATTGTATTGCTTGAACCGCTAAGGCGCGGCATAAGTCTTGGCGAGGCTTTTCTTCGAGCAGCTCCCAGTATAAACCGTTGGCCAATAAACTTAAGTTTTGCGGTGGCCATTTTTCCTGTTGATTTAAAGATTGTTGTGCCTGAGCCGCTAAAGCGCGACATAAGTCCTGGCGAGGCATTTCTTCGAGCAGCTCCCAGGGTAAACCGTTGGCCAATAAACTTAAGTTTTGCGGTGGCCATTTTTCCTGTTGATTTAAAGAGTGTAGTGCCTGAGCCGCTAAAGCGCGGCATAAGTCCTGGCGAGGCTTTTCTGCAAGCAGCTCCCAGGGTAAACCGTTGGCCAATAAACTTAAGTTTTGTGACGGCCACTTTTCAGGGTGTTTTAAAGAGTGTAGTGCTTGAACCGCTAAGGCGCGGCATAAGTCCTGGCGAGGCTTTTCTGCGAGCCGCTCCCAGGGTAAACCGTTGACCAATAAACTTAAGTTTTGCGACGACCACTTTTCATGGTCATTTAAAGATTGTAGTGCTTGATACGCCAAGGCGCGGCATAAGTCCTGGCGAGGCTTCTCTTCGAGCAGCTCCCAGGATAAACTGTTGGCCAATAAACTTAAATGTTGTGGCAAACATTTTTCCTGTTGATTTAAAGAGTGTAGTGCTTGATACGCTAAGGCGCGGCATAAGTCTTGGCGAGGCTTCTCTTCGAGCAGCTCCCAGGATAAACCGTTGGCCAATAAACTTAAATGTTGTGGCAAACATTTTTCCTGTTGATTTAAAGATTGTAGTGCTTGAACCGCTAAGGCGCGGCATAAGTCCTGGCGAGGCTTTTCTTCGAGCAGCCCCCAGGATAAACCGTTGGCCAATAAACTTAAGTTTTGCGGCAACCATTTTTCCTGTCGAATTAAAGATTGTAGTGCCTGATACGCTAAGGCGCGGCATAAGCCTTGGCGAGGCTTTTCTTCGAGCAGCCCCCAGGATAAACCGTTGGCCAATAAACTTAAACCTTGCGGCAACCATTTTTCCTGTCGATTTAAAGATTGTAGTGCCTGATACGCTAAGGCGCGGCATAAGCTTTGGCGAGGCTCCTCTGCGAGCAGCTCCCAGGATAAACCGTTGGCCAATAAACTTAAGTTTTGCGGTGGCCACTTTTCATCGTGATTTAAAGATTGTCGTGCTTGATCCGCTAAGGCGCGGCATAAGTCCTGGCGAGGCTTCTCTTCGAGCAGCTCCCAGGATAAACCGTTGGCCAATAAACTTAAATTTTGTGGCAACCATTTTTCCCGTCGACTTAAAGATTGTAGTGCTTGATACGCCAAGGCGCGGCATACGTCTTGGCGAGGCTTTTCTTCGAGCAGCTCCCAGGGTAAACCATTGGCCAATAAACTTAAGTTTTGCTGTGGCCACTTTCCATAGTGATTTAAAGATTGTAGTGCTTGATACGCTAAGGCGCGGCATACATCTTGGCGAGGCTTTTCTTTGAGCCGCTCCCAGGGTAAACCGTTGGCCAATAAACTTAAGTTTTGCGGTAGCCATTTTTCCTGTTGATTTAAAGAGTGTAGTGCCTTATCCGCTAAGACGCGGCATAAGTCTTGGCGAGGCTTTTCTTTGAGCCGCTCCCAGGGTAAACCGTTGGCCAATAAACTTAAGTTTTGCGGCAACCATTTTTTATGGTCATTTAAAGATTGTATTGCTTGATCCGCTAAGGCGCGGCATAAGTCCTGGCGAGGCTTCTCTTCAAGCAGCTTCCAGGGTAAACCGTTGGCCAATAAACTTAAGTTTTGCGGCAACCATTTTTCCCGTTTATTTAAAGAGTGTAGTGCTTGATACGCTAAGGCGCGGCATACATCTTGGCGAGGCTTCTCTTCGAGCAGCTCCCAGGATAAACCGTTGGCCAATAAACTTAAGTTTTGCGGCAACCATTTTTCCCGTTTATTTAAAGAGTGTAGTGCTTGATTCGCTAAGGCGCGGCATAAGTCCTGGCGAGGCTTTTCTTCGAGCCGCTTCCAGGGCAAACCGTTGGCCAATAAACTTAAATCTTGCGACGACCATTTTTCCTGTTGATTTAAAGAGTGTAGTGCTTGATTCGCTAAGGCGCGGCATAAGTCCTGGCGAGGCATTTCTTCGAGCAGCTCCCAGGGTAAACCGTTGGCCAATAAACTTAAATGTTGTGGCAACCATTTTTCCTGTTGATTTAAAGAGCGGTGTGCTTGAACCGCTAAGGCGCGGCATAAGTCCTGACGATCTTTCTCCACCAGTAGCGACCAGGATAAGCCATTAGCGAACAAACTTATATTTTGCGCTATAACTTGCCAGGTAGAAGATTTGAAGGAACGATACGCCAGGGCAGCGATGGCGTAAAGCCAATTGCGAAAGACCGGTAACCGTGGGGGTACGTCAGATAACCTGGCCAGATAACCGATGAGAAGCGCTATCTTTCCATTCGTGGTAACAGATTCCATTTCTTTCCTGGGGCAAGTGTTGACCAACAGTTGGTGAAGTGAAGAAGAGGAGAAACGGTGTCCAGTAATTAAGCGTAGCTCATATAACCGTTTAAATAGCGCTTCTAATAGAGTAATCCCTCGATCACTGAATACATTGTCAGGATATTTTTTAAGCCAGGTGAAACCCTGGATAATGTCTTGCTCATTGCCTCTTTTGCGATCTATTCGTGGGAAAAATGTTGTCTGCTTATGTCGTTTTGTTCTTTCATGGAGAGGCCGGCTACTATTAGAGTGATATGATTTATTTCTGGGGTTAATTGAGCGTGAACGGGAAATAGAGCGTTTTTTTCGTTTGCGTGTTGAGTTTTTTCCAAGATCTTTCTCAAGTTCATGGTGACTGCCTTTAGAAACTTTTCTTTCGAGAAATAAATCGTGTTTCATGATCTGACCCTAATTAGTTTTAAAATTTTTTTCCATAGTTTTTAAAAAAGCATTAGCCCTAAAGTGATTTAGAATATCTAAAGGGTAAGGGTATTGGTATAATAACAGGAAATTTCATCAATAGTAAAAACTCTTTTTAAATTTCTTCATTATATGATTTCCAATTTTTATAATCATGTCGAAGCTGATCGGGCTTCTCATGATTATTAACTATTGGCTTTAGAAATTTTTCTTCCTCTTCCTGTATTTTCCCTAAAAGAAAGCTATGAATCCCGTCTTTTGGTTTTTGAAGTTGCGGCAATAATCTATTGGTCAAGTTATTTTTAGAAGTTTTAATCATTTAAATACCTTAAAGAATAAAAAATTAATTTACTTCTATATCATGGTTTTACTATTTATCACAATTTAATTGAGCCTGCAAATCTATTGATGAATTCTAGTATGAATAAGTAGCAAGCCTTGCGAAAACACTTTGGATTTGTTTCCTACAGAGTGCGAGTAGTTACAATCTAATTTGATTTCATGGTGATAAATTGAGGGTTAGTCTGCCTGGATTGGTGTGTGATGTGATCTCTAAACTTTGAGTTTTGAATAATGTGATCAACTGGTCTTTAAACACGAAGCGTTTTCCTTTCTTGTTATGCCTCCCAATACCGGTGATTAAGTTGAGCTGAGAGAAAGCTTGATAACAGTCGGCTTTCATGCAAGCGAGTACAAATAGAAAAGCTTCTCCTGCAGTATGGCAACCATGTAGATCTATAGTGGATGATTCTCTGGGTCTGTTTTGGGGAATATAAGGTTGATACAACTTCAAGGCTTGCTCTACACCCGTGTTTTGGTTTTTATGTTTTAATAATAAGTAATCTGCTAATATCGCTCTTTCTTCATTATCAGTGTCAATGTTAACGACATTGATAAGTTTTAACATTTTATTGTCGATAGCCTCGTACAGAAGTTGTAATTGAGCTTTGGCAGAAGCGCCTGGAGCGGCTAAAGCAATTAGACATTGAAATAACATGAGTAGCGATTGTGCTGAATGGTGTTGTGACTGAGATAAAAGAATCTGGATTTGGTTCAGGGATAACCGCATGAGAGGTTCACGCGTTTTCTCTTCCAGCAATTCCCAAGGTAAACCGTTGGCCAATAAACTTAAGCTTTGCGACGGCCACTTTTCATGGTCATTTAAAGATTGTATTGCTTGAACCGCTAAGGCGCGGCATAAGTCTTGGCGAGGCTTTTCTTCGAGCAGCTCCCAGGATAAACCGTTGGCTAATAAACTTAAATGTTGTGGCAAACATTTTTCCTGTTGATTTAAAGAATGTAGTGCTTGAACCGCTAAGGTGCGGCATAAGTCTTGGCGAGGCATTTCTTCGAGCAGCTCCCAGTATAAACCGTTGGCCAATAAACTTAAATGTTGTGGCAACCATTTTTCATGTTGATTTAAAGAGCGGTGTGCTTGAACCGCTAAGGCGTGGCATAAGTCCTGGCGAGGCTTTTCTTCGAGCAACTCCCAGGGTAAACCGTTGGCCAATAAACTTAAGTTTTGCGGTGGCCATTTTTCCTGTTGATTTAAAGAGTGGTGTGCTTGAACCGCTAAGGCGCGGCATAAGTCCTGACGATCTTTCTCCACCAGTAGCGACCAGGATAAGCCATTAGCAAACAAACTTATATTTTGCGCTGTAACTTGCCAGGTAGAAGACTTGAAGGAACGATACCCCAGGGCAGCGATGGCGTAAAGCCAATTGCGAAAGACCGGTAACCGTGGGGGTACGTCAGATAACCTGGCCAGATAACCGATGAGAAGCGCTATCTTTCCATTCGTGGTAACAGATTCCATTTCTTCTCTGGGGCAAGTGTTAACCAACAATTGATGAAGTGAAGAAGAGGAGAAACTACGTCCAGTAATTAAGCGTAGCTCATATAACCGTTTAAATAGCACTTCTAATAGAGTAATCCCTCGATAACTGAATACATTGTCAGGATATTTTTTAAGCCAGGTGAAACCCTGGATAATGGCCTGCTCATTGCCTCTTTTGCGATCTATTCGTGGGAAAAATGTTGTCCGCTTATGTCGTTTTGTTCTTTCATGGAGAGGCCGGCTACTATTAGAGTGACGTGATTTATTTCTGGGGTTAATTGAGCGTGAACGGGAAATAGAGCGTTTTTTTCGTTTGCGTGTTGAGGTTTTTCTAAGATCTTTCTCAAGTTCATGGTGACGGCCTTTAGAAACTTTTCTTTCGAGAAATAAATCGTGCTTCATGATCTGACCCTAATTAGTTTTAAAATTTTTTTCCATAGTTTTCGAAAAAGCATAAGCCCTAAAGTGATTTAGAATATCTAAAGGGTGAGGCTATTGGTATAATAACAGGAAATTTTATCAATAGTAAAAACTCTTTTTAAATCTCTTTTTAAATTTCTTCATTATATGATTTACAATTTTTATAATCGTGTTGAAGCTGATCGAGCTTCTCATGGTTTTACTATTTATCACAATTTAATTGAGTCTGTAAATCTATTAAATTCATACGCAAATCTTTGATAATTATTTGATCGTTTTGAATTTCGAAGCCACGATATTTATCTTACTCGCACTGGTTTTGAAGTGACCTATCTAAAGGTTAAAGAAAATGATTTAATTGATCTTGACGAGCTAAACAACAGCACACGTTGTGTGACTACGGGATTTCAAGAAAGTCAAAGATAGACTCAGGAGAACCTAAAGGGATAGAGTCTCCAAAAGGAGCCCTAGCGTGGATGGCTGCAGCTAGATCAATTGATTATCAGAAATCTGTCGCTGGCCATGCGCTGCAACAATCTGAGTATGGTCACAGAATTTTGGAAATTTTTGCAAAATAAAAATGATCTCTTGATGTCTTTGGAAGGGAAATACTTTTTTGATATCGTTAATGCTCATGAGTATTGTCGAGATGTTGAGATCATAGCCTATACTACTACTGCCCTTGTTTTTTCCGAAAAATTTTATGATTTATTAATTAAAAATTGAAGACATCATGAGAAAATTTTTAAAAATAATACAGCAGTCAAAAATAGACTTAACGGTTAAAAAGATTTCTGAATACAAAAGTAGCTCGTCATTGCTCAATTTTCATAGAAGGTTTCGAGAAAAATGCGGTTTAGAGTTTGCTATAGCCGCCGGTAATGCTCCCTATTTGTCTGATGAAAGGCTTATTCAAATTATTGTGGGCGTCATTCGATTTAATCAAATTTACCAACAGTTTCCAGAAGATTATCCTACCGAGATTTATTTAAAACGGTTACGAAATATTAAAGATAATAATCACAATAATAAATTTTAAAATGATGCGACTAGCCCCTTGTAGCTGAAACTCTGATACCAAAGGGGGTAGGAGCAGATACGGGAGTTTGTGTTTTTGCTTGAGTTTGATTTAACATAGCGCAACGATTTTGCGATAACTGGGCCTTTGGCTCGAATTTTTTAATTAGTTTAGCGATATCAGGTTTTAAACCGCCGTGAATACTTTTTAAACGAGAAATCGCACGATTATGCTCCGGTCCTTCTAGTTTGCTTAATAAATTCTCTAAGTTTTGAAACGCACGATCTGCTCTCTCTTTCTGACCCGTATAACTTGCATCACCTAATTCTGTCAGCTCAGTTTCTATGCCAGTGCACATAATGCGGTTCAGCCTTAGTGCTTCTTCTATATCCGCATCCTCACGCTTAGAAAAAGTTGGTTTAGGCGTAGGAACCAGGTGCGAATTCATCATATGCAGCACGGGTTGAATTTGTTGCCTGTCTTCAGAATTTAAAGAATGCACCAAACGAGGGTGATTTTTGCTATAGGATGCTAATCCTTCACGCACAACGGCTGTTGCTCTACTTACCGTATGGCGGCCGCAATCGCCTTTGTTATCTTCACCGGTAGTGATTTCGTGAGCGGACCATAAGCCCCTGGCATCTTTGGTTAAAACAACTGGGAACCAGTGATTGCCGGTATTTTGGGGGATAACCACGGTGTTAACCCCTTCCGAAGACATGAAGTAGGCTAACAAACTAATATCTTCATAAGAAATGGCGGTTGCTTCACCGCGCATACTCGTCGGCCAAAGCACTCGGACATTGGATTCTTCGATAATTAACTGATCAAAAAGTCGGACGACTTCATTATCATCGGCCCAATTATCATTCATTGCTTTAATTCTACGCATCCTTTCTGCGGCAAGTTCTTTATCAGTTTTTTTCATATCTAAGTTAGTCCTCTGAATTTTTCTTTACTTTAACATAGATTAAATTCTTTTTCTAGGCCTGTTTACAGTTCATCAGCAATTCCCGCTCTGCGTGAATTGCTTCCTAGTTCTTATCCGGAATTCTGGCAAAGCCAGAACTCCGGAATGAAGGGAAAGGTCGCTACCGCTCTCCTCTCCCTTGCGATCCCTCATCTGGAGGGGTTTTTCTGCGAAAATTATATTTTCAATATTCTTTATTACTATATTTTTCAATGTGTTATAATTCAGCGGGAATTGCTGACAGTTCATTAATTATTCTCCGTCATTGCGAACGTCAGTGAAGCAATCCAGTGCGGAGCTTGTCTAAAGTAGGAAACTGGATTGCTTCGCTGAATTGTAAATAGACCCTAATGTTATTCATGAAGCAACATAAGGAAACAAATCCAGCATAGACGCTAACATATTTTGAGGCAGTTGATGGCGCTAATTGTAGATAATGGTATGTAATTTCAGGCCTAATCCGCTCTATCAATTGGCGGCGGAATGTAATTGTTGTTTTCAATGTCGCTTCCGGGGCCATAGGCCCGCAACAAAATATTGAACGGCCCCGGTGGAATCGGTAGCCAATTCGGCTGCGGAACTGCATCGGGCTTGGTCACCGACATGTAGATTGTGATAGAGCCATCAGCGTCCGAAACCAGCCCGGACGTGTAGCTGGCCACGACGTACTTGTCGGCTGAGTTCGGTACTAACTCGATACTGTCGGGAAGGTAAGCCGTTACGGACCAGAAGCGCGAAACGTCAGGTATCTTATCCTCGGGAAATCTCAGGATATAGCTATTTCCGCTGCCGTCAAGCTGATGACCATGAGCATCGTTGAAAGAATGGTAGTAGGCCGCCGCCTGAATGTTGTTTCCGTACAGTATGTAGTCGGTAACGGAGGAACGATCGAGGTATTGCGGGGGATCCAGCCATTCACCGATATTGGTGAAATGGATCCAGGTTGTTCCGCCAATTGTTTTAGCGAGGTAGTTGTTATCAATGTCAGCATGGGCCGCCTGAACAGCAGCGGTCATTTGCGAGTAATTGGCAGAGTCCCCTAAGAGCTGGTTGAAAGTACCAGAAAGCTCCTGCTCATCGGGGGTGAGCGCGTTGCTCTTAGGAGACAACACGGACAACTGTAACAGGCGAAGGAAAGACATCGGTTCATTGCCGATCATGTGAACGGCAATGGCTTTGTAGGGTACGGAAAAGAGCAGCTCCGGGGTGATTAGGGTAGGCGTCATCTGTTTGGAAAGAAATTCGCTAAGGGTCCCGATACTTATGTTGCGGCGGAACTGGTCGGCTTCGGCGTACACGTCGCTATAGTTTCCGTTCTGGTCTTTGAGGAATTTGTCAGCCCGCACGATCAGAAAGCTGTGCATATAGGGGATGCGGACGATGTGGGCTACTTCCTGAGGGAGTGCGCCGTTCCAGTTCGGGGAGACCAATGCAAACAAGCCCGGGGTATTGCTGGGAATACCCTCAAACACGTCACCATACTGGTCGAGTTGCAACACGGAATAGTTGTCGGTGGTGCGAGGTATGCTGACAACAATGGGCTCATCGGTGATGGAGATGAAACCGCTAGCGTATAGGGTGTCGTCGTTGATGGCTACACAGGCGTGGTACAGCGGACTGATTCGGTTGGGAGCAATTAAACGGTTCGCTGGGCCAAGAGACTGCATGAACGTGTACCAACGAGGATAAAAAGTGACTACATAGCTGTACGTAGTGGAGTAAGCTTTATTCATCATTATCAATATTTCTCCCTATAGAAAATTCCTTATAAGCACCCAGACTTTTAATAGCAAAGTTACTCCTTCATCCGAACTTTTTCAAGACTGACTGTCGGGTAAGAAAAAACATCAAGTGGCAGCAATTCCCGCTCTAAAGTTGAGCCACCTCTGAAGGAACTTCCGGAGGGTAGAAAAAATACCTTTCGTAAACTTTTTTTGATATCTTGCGCAAATTGTCCTAAGTGGACGGCTAAGGATATCGAAATGCGCAAATATTTACCAATTAACGGATTACTGGCTTTTGTACGAAAACATTTTTTCTGGCCTGCCCCCCTTATTTACATAATCAAGCAGCGATCAGGGTCAGCACCATCCGATTTAGAGTTATCAGGAGATGGGCGAGAAGAAGAAGTTGACGATGAAAAAGTAGCTACTCTTGAAGTTAAACCAGTATTTGCAGTAGTAGTTGTTACATTTTTATCTACAACTCCATTCGCTGTTCGAATGTAATTTTTTTTAGTTACCTGTCCATTTTCTATTTCAAGACAAGCACCCTCATTTAAAAGATAGCTGTTTGGAAGCAAAGTAATTATTCCGTTATTGGCTTTATCTTTATATGCCACTAGATTTCCTCCAGCATAAAAAGTTATTTCTTCATGGCCTACAAATGGGCTGACATCTTTAGGTAGTTTTAACAACTCTAAAATATTTTCCACTACCTTAAACTGTTTAAAACAATATGAATCAGTCCCATTTACGATAGATCGGGAACAAAAAAGAGCAACATCTGTAGTGTCGTTAAATCTAATAGGGGTTTGCCAAGTTTTATTGTATTCATCATTTTCCCCAGCTTGGATTATTAATTTCTGTTCATCTTTATTATTTGCTTCTTTCGGTCTCTGTATATATTCTTCAGGTACATTACTATGACCACAAAGCTCATAAAACTTCTTACATTCTTCTACATTTATAAATTTAATGGTCAAATGTTTTTTATTAGCCAGATAAATTTGGATTTTAGAAAATTTTTCAGCTGAAAGCGGAGTTTTTATCTCAGTTTTTTTATCAGTATTATTCGTTGAACTATTTTTATTTTCGTTTGGTACTGGAGGAACGACCAAAGGCCCATCATAGGGTTTCACGTCCTTTTCCTCAGAGAGTAAAGCTGGCGCTTTGGGAGGAAGCCGGCGTGCATAATAAGTTGGAATTTGCTGAATTGATTTTTGTTCTTGCATATGCCTTTCAAATAGCTTTTTTATTTTTTCACTTCGATTGCGTTGAAGGTCTAAGTATGCTTTTGATGGTTTAAACTCATCCTCCGCAAGACATAAAAATGCTCCGGGTCTTTTATCTGCTACCATGAGTAAAAATCCCCAAATAGTTTGGGCCATATCTTGTGCAGATATTGTCTTGCAGTCAGCAGGTAGTGGCACACCCGTGTAAGGATTCAGCGCATTCCCCTTATTCTTGTCAAGATAATCTTCAATGTCTTTTTTTTCAAAGGCATGTGGCTCAACGATTCCTTGTTTTAGAAACAGAACGTCGTTTTTTTTATCTATTTGAGCCTGAGTTGCTGAATATAAATAAACCGGTACACGCATAATTCGAGTAGAGATGGCACAAAGTAAATCATATTTAAGAGCAGCCATATCTTCTTCCTCTGTCAACTCTGGAATTAAGGGGACAACACTGAGAGGATAGTTCCAGTTTTTGTCAGTAGCTAAAAGGTATAAAAAACCTTCTAAGTCATTAATGGTATAAGCCCCAAACACATTTGGGCGTACTATCGGGTTTTTTATATTTTCAAACATATTAAAAACGGGGTCTGCTACAAATATCTGTTCATCCACCTCTAACAATACGATGGCATGTGGTTTTCCGGTAAAGGAGAAACTGTGGTAGATTTTGATTTGAGTAGAATCATCCTTTTTCATGTGCGCAGCCATTAACATAGCCAATGCAATCGCTCGATGAACACTATTACCCACTCTATTGAGGATAAAATCCCCAAATTTCAAAAAAACTTCTTTGTGAGAGGGGAATGGATATTTTTTTTTGCCTGCCTCGATAATGGAATTAACTGAGAGCTCGTTTTTTTCATCCATAGGTTTAAAAAATTTAAAAACCCTTTCAACTAAAGATATTGGATCTGTTTTGGAAGAGAATTTAGATGTGTGGGTGAGCAGATACTCAAGATCCTGCGGTTCAATCACAGTAATTAACCTTTGGGTTTCGGCTTCTAAAAGCACTATGCGTATGGAAGTGGGTGGTTGCTCATAGTAAGTAACCGTATTGCTCATTTTATTATCTGAAATAAAAGTTTTAATCGGCAAGGTATTCGGGCTGTACCGAGGGGCTTCCTCAATCCCAGTACTTTGATTGACTCGGGTAGATTTAGATTTTTTCGCACTTATTTTTTTACTTTCATTTTTTATAGCATTTAATTTCCCGTAAATGAACATGTTACCAGTGGAAAGGGTAAACTTGTGCATTACCGCTGAAATATCATTACCTTGTTCGATTTCCTTGATTGAATTATCAATTTCATTACAAGTGCGTTCTAAAGCCGACTGATTATTTTCTTTGATGTCTTTTTCTTCTTTTAAGGTTCTTTGGATGTTTTGTTTTAATTCTTTAAGATCTCCTATTCTTTGGGTCACAGACCGCATATTGTTTAACCCAATGCCTGCGGCTGATCGGGTATAAAATAGAGCCAGTTCATCGATATCTCTGTGTGGATTATCTGGCAAATGGGCCAAGCCTTCATAAACAACCCAGCCAACTTCGCTTTTATTTTCATCGACTAACAAGAAATGAATTGAGGCGGCATCCGAAAACGCATCATTAGAAAGTTGAAATCCATGTGCTTGTTTATCTAATCCGTTCATGGTGTCGGTTTCAAAATTAATATAGTGTTTCAATTGTTCGCCTAACTTGATCATGCAACTTTTAACATGAACATTCACTTTAAAAGATGTCACCGAGTTTGCTATTGTTTCCATAAAACGAGGGATATCTTTATTTTCTTTCATATGAAAGAAATCGCCATGGGTAGTTTTGTATAAGGGAGCAATTGCTTTTTCATCTGCGGCTTCAGTGACCCCGAATGCATAAATAGTGCATTTTAATTTTAGCTTATCCACAGATACTTTCGCTTTAGTGGCCAGTTTGTCCAAAACATGATTTGAGACGTTACCTATTTTCTCTGCTTTATGATTTTCGTTGGTAGGATTATGTTCACCATCGGTTAAAAAATAAATACGCACATTTTCAGATTCTAGCCAATCGTCTTGAATAGCAGAGATTGCCTCAATAAAATCAGTCCATCCCTCCATGTCAAAATCGGTATTTTCTTTGATTTCAGCTTTAAGCGCATCCATACCTTCCAGTGTTTTTGACAACGGTCTTTTATTTAAAAAGATCTTCGCCTTATCTGAGAATATGATACCGCTGACTGTAGTGTCCGTTTCTGTTTTCGACATCACTTCAAGCACTTGAATGATTGCTTCTTTGGATAATAAGATTCCATCATGCTCCGGCGATGGGACCCAGTTGGTCTTGTTTGGACCCATGTATTTGCCACGCCGCATACTAGTACTCACATCAGCAATGAAAATGATATGCTGCCGATAAATTTTATTCACTAAGGGTAAAGGATCTATTTGAATATTTAGAATAGAAGTATTTGGAACATAATTAGGTTGTTTAGTGAGTGTAAAATTTATATTAAACGACTTGTTATCAGTAACTTGAGTGGTAGTTTTTTTGGTCACCGGGACTCTCCCTATTTTTTTTTGGGTTAATTTCAATTATTTTATTTTACCCCAACGGTTTATTTAATTAAAGCCTGGTTTCTCAAGAAATGGAGCAGCCCGACGAAAAGACCAAGGATCTATTACCTGGAAAGCCCAGTCTCTTGCAGCCCAAAATGCTGAACTAGAAAATCAATCACGCTACGCAGCTTCGCGGTGGGACGGGCGTCCTGCACACTCTAAGGGGTCACCCATTAGCCCCCCGTTCGTCAATAGGCAAATAAAAATTATTGCAGCTTATTTTTATTAAAGTTGCTTAAAAAATAGCTCAGCATACTTTGAAATAAGTACCGATAAACGCATCTTAGTTTTCAACAGTCGGTGTCGAATCACTGATCCGCACCAGTCTTTGATTAACCGGCAAACCCGTTGACGCAACGCGTCCCAGAAAACTATGAGTGCCATGCCGTGTCCAAATGTTTTTAACAGGTTTTGTGGCTGCCTTTCGGCTCCAGACCCTTGTAGTTCACGGCATAGGCGTTTCAGGGAAATTTTATAATTCAGATTTCTGTTTGGTCGCGTTTTGCATGCATCGTGCAGATAGGCTATATTTATTAATAAATGTGAGGTTAAAAATGAAAACATGTATTAAAAATAAAATTATTATCTGTTGTGGCGTGGTTGGTTTATTTTGGGGACCAGCTATTTTTGCGGAAAATACCTTGAATATTACAAATCAGTTACCATTTAATAGACTCATTTGTGGCTCCGAACCTGCACTATTCGGTTGTAATAATAATACGTTTCCTGATACAGGTACACTTACTTTAACTTTAAATAACAAAGGCGGTATAATTTATATTACGGTACTTGGAGGAGGGCGGGAAAATAATGATATAGTGGCATTTCGTTATCGTATTACTCCTCAAGGAATAAACGGAAACTGCATACCTTCTCCTAAATATAACTCTCAAGTGTCGTGCGACTGGGAGGTTGGCACATCAACTTTGTTCATAAAAACTAAATAAAAACTAATCAATAGAACCTAATTCCTTCTGTTTTTATAGTTTAGTAACTTACATCTGTTCCATTTGTAAGTAAATTTTTGTAGTTTATAAATAAGCATTTTATTTACCTTACTTATGAATGTGCCTTCTAGCTACTTAGGATGTAGTTTTCTTAGATTTTATACCAGAGAATTTTTATTTGAGAATATCCGGTTTGGAAATCTTTTCCGATAACAACAACTCATTTAATCTGATCTGCAATGACTTTGCACTTTTCTGCAATATCATTAACAGGACTATTCCAAAATGAAGAACTCGGTCTCTCACAAAATCCTCTGAGCGGACTTTATAAAGAAATTTGACGGTATTGAAGCATGCAAAGAAAAAATACGCAATTTAAAATTGCAAGAATATCAAAGATTATGTTCTTCACTCAATATCGAAATTTTATTAGGTACTAAACCAGAAGATTTGAAAAATGAAATCCTAAATTCAGTTTTTTCAAACTGTGAACTTAACGGAGAAGTTAGTAAGAATAATCTCTTAAATTTTGAAAAAACACTATCTTGCATAAAGAATATTTCAACTTATATAAAGGAATTAAAATATGAGAAAATACCATTAGAAAATAAATTGAGCTCTTTAGTGGCTGTATTCCAGTTAGACGCAAATATTAATTTTGTAAATACAATTAGGGTTAATCTTGACTTGTTTAAAGTACCCAATGATGTAGGAAAAATTGTTCTCGAATATTATAGTACTTTTAAGTCGCCGGTTTTATTTCAATCAAACCAATTATGGTGCTTTTATCATTTTTATCAAGAGATAATAGCACCATTATTCGATAAAAAATTAGAACAACCCCATTCATATCACATATCCAAGGAAGAAGATGATCAATCAGTTCAGGAGGAGAACCCCCGCGCATAGCGCATTCCTGAAGGTAAGCTAGTAACCAAGTGTGTGGATTAATATCCCAAAGCTTTAATGTCTTCAGAATGGTAAACATCACCGCGGCTAATTCAGCCGACCAAACCGATCCAGAACCATAATCCTAAATTAATCAGTTGCCACCTACTGCGAAGATCTAGTGCACTGAATCTTGAGGCTTTTTTGTGAATTTTTTCCTTCACCGTACGGAGGAGTACGGCTTCAGGAAAAAATCCACAAAAAAGCCTCAATCTTCAGCGCACTAGGTCTTCTCGCTACGGTGGCAACTGATTAATTTAGGTTAAAATCTTACTTTTACCTTTCCGTTTGGAATGGACATATCGGACTAAAAAATGCTCTAACTTGACGTCTTTTCTCATAAATTCACCCCCTTTTCCAAAGTTAGGTGAATTCTGAGGCAACGTTGCGGGTTTAACCCCTAAATGGGCTGCCTTTCGGTTAGGTTATTTTTGAGGCAATTCGGGCAATTCGCCACGATTATGAATTAATTTTTCATTAATCTAACTGTGTTAAATTGATACAAGAAACGCCTAAAAATTATTGTAAGTATAGAAGTAAAAAAATAAGTCGTATGATAGATACAGAAAGGAAACCGCTATCCCATTTACCTGAAGAAAAACTACTATTTAAGGGCTACTCGATAGAATTCATCGGCGGTGAGCCTGAAGAGAAGTATTTAACTGGAGATAATTTTACTGAAAAGCAGGTATTAATTCAAAAATTTACTTCTGGTTATAAACTGATATTTTTTAATTCTATGGATAATATTATCGGGAAAAGAGATTTAAAAGATGAAACACTGATAAACCTTTTAAATAAGATAAACCCTCAAATTATTACCGATTTGCAGATTAGACAGCAGATTTTACAGAAGTGTACAGAATACGATAGTTGTCATTTTGATCAGAGATGTTTGTTAAGGTTTTTTCAAACTCTTATCCTCTTAGTTCAAAAGCATCGCCCGAATTTATTAGAAAAATATCAAATCCGTCCATTGTCAGAGAAGGAAATGAAGGGCTTTTGTTTTGGTTTAGGCGTGGCAAATACACTTTTACTAAGTGATTCCGAAAGTTACCAACATTTCCAAGGACTGCTACAAAGCGCTTGTAGTATCCTCCCTGCTCAATTAGAGAAATTAGTCACCGAAGAAAAGAGCAGTAATCTATACTATTCTTTAGACAACTTCCTGTTAACTTATAAAAAAATTCATAATTTTCAATCTCCTCACGAATATGATAAGAGAATTTTACTACAACACCAATGTTATTCCACCTTAAATAGGCAATGGATAAATACTCAAACTTATGCCGATAGTTTTACGCATTTGCCCAATTTATTAATTAAGCTATTAACCCCAGAAATAAATTTTTTGCATGTAAATTTACACTATACCAATTTATCTGGAAAATCATGTAAGCATGCGATTTTTATCTGCAAAAATGAAGGGTATTATGCGTACTACGATGCTAATATAAATGTTTTGAGATTACAGTCCGGTTTTAAATCGATAGTAGAATTAGCTCAACATATTTTAAGGTTTTACCAGCACCAGTTTGGAACGGACAAAATCATAGTGACAGCCAATACCCTATCTTCTGTAGTAAATAATTTAGAGTTAAAAGAACACAAGCAATCGAAATTCAATGAACAAGTAGCTATTTTAGACAGTATTTACAAATCCAGTCCGGAATCATGTATTTATTACGTTATTCGTCAATATTTATCCGAGCAAATCTGTCAAACTCAATTCGCTCAGATTATTACTTCTGAATTAAAATCCACGGATGAGAAAATCAATAATGATAGTCTTGGAAAGATTTCAGTAGCCCGCCATTATTTTAAAAATTTTCTTCATGAGAAATCTCATTCTATAGACTGTTTGAATTTCCGGGAAAAACAATTGAACAATAATGAAGAGTATTTGATAGATTTAATTGAACAAAATAATTGTTCTGCAATTCTTAAATTAATAACGGTTTTTCCTCAATTATATTCCAAGATATTTAGATTAGTTCTAGAAAGCCAAAATAATAATCTTTATCTTATTACAATTTTATTGAAACATAGATCTCATAAACAAATGGCCGAAGAAAAATTGATTTTAGAAGGATTAAGTGTAACCGCTAATGGCGATGCGGCAGCCTTATTACTAAAGGCATTAGGGCGAACTATAGATAAAAATACAAATATTTGGGTCGAAGTAGCATACACCGCGATTAAGCATAATGAACTAGGTTTATTAAATGGTTTCTCTACTGTCACATTAGAGAAATGTCTAATAAGAATTGAAGGTGAAATTCAATTAATATCTGAGCAAAAACAAAAAATGCGCGAACAAATTGAACGGGTATTCTTTCATCAATTGAATAATCAATTTCCTCTTAATCCAACACAGTCGAATTTAAATCTATCAACCCCTTCTATTTCTGAAATCGTGGGGAAACTCAGTATAGAGGAAAAAGCAAAGCATTTACCTATACTTATCCAATTGGGCCATGCTAAAAGGCCTTCTCCTCCTCCCTTGCCGCGCGGGTCCACGGGAGTCCAATCCGGAACAGATCAAAAATTTTTCCCCCTTAAAAAACCTGCTCCTCCCAGTGGAAAGCGTCCCACTGAGACTGAAAAGGGAAAAAACCTAAATCCAGATTCAACAACATTGCATTGAAAGTTATAAATTAGCTAAAATTTTGGTGAATACTTCTTCCACCGTTAAATGGGTGGTGTCAATAATGATAGCGTCGGGCGCGGAAATCAGGGGGGCTATAGGTCTTTGCTGATCCCGTTCATCGCGAATGAGCAAATCTTTGTAGAGTGCTTCATATTCTCAATCCCCAGCTTTTGCAGCTGCAATTGACGTCGACGCGCCCTTTCTTCAGCAGTTGCGGTTAAAAAAAACTTTTTCCAAGCATCTGGAAATATGACTGTACCCATATCGCGGCCATCCGCCACCAAACCAGGAAGCTGTCTTAAAGAGGTCACGGGGCCTGAAAAAATGAATATGATTCGTCATCATAAGAATCGCAACTGTTTATCCCTGTTATAAGTCCGGAATCAAATATATATAACATATCAATCCCGATCAAGTCGCGGGATGACGTGGGGCGGGTGCTTTTTAATTATTGCATAATCCGGAGAGGAGATGGTTTTGATAATCACTTTCCAGGTTAGCTTTATAATGATAGAATAATCCGAAGCTGTAAGGATACTCGCCCCGGGTATAATCACAAATTATCTCGTTTAATACCGTCGTCGGCAAACACTGTGATAATTTTAATTGATCTCGGAATTTTTCAGGATATTGCGTCTGAAATAAAGAACTGCTGTTTCTGTGATTTAGAAAATCGAAAAATCTATTTGTCTCCAGATTGCTCCCTTGGAAGATGATGCATGTTAAAGCCTGATTACCCAGAAAAAAGCACAGGGCTGAAGGATCAATGATATTAGCGGACAATTCCAGCTTCCGTATTGACTGATTAAAAGCCAAAGCGATAGCTCCCCAATAAATGATGTTATTTGAACCCACATTCAATTCAGTCAGGCGCGAATTCCTGGCAAGGGCAATCACCCCCCTGTCGCCAAGTTGGCAATTCTTTAAATTCAGACGGGTCAAAGTCGGGTGATTCGAGAGGGAATCCGCTCCTTCGTCTCCAATTGGATTATATTCTAAATTAAGTGACTCCAAATGGCTGGTCTTTAGGAAAGCGGCTCCTTTAGAACTGATTTTGCACTTTTTTAAGTTCACGTCAGTGAGGGTGGGAATTTGGGATATCAACTTAACCCCTTCATCTCTTAAAGGGTTGCGGCTTAATTCAAGAGTTGTTAAGGCAGGACAATTTAAAAAGTAAGCAGCTTCAGCAGGGCCAATTTCGCTGGACCCCAGATTTAGGCATGTTAGGGTGGCGCTCAGTCTCCCCAAAGCGCCAATCCCTTCCACTATTTGAGGGTTTGAACTTATGTCAAGCTTTTTTAACACACTATTTTTCGAAAAAGAATCCAGTCCTTTAGGGCCAATTTTACAACAAGCTAAACTCAGGCTGGTGACAGTGGACTGGGAAAGGGAGAACGCACCGTCATCTCCTATGGGGGGATTAGCATCATTGCAAGCTAAATTGAGTGTTTCTAAAACCTGATTTTTCGAAAGATAATACGCTCCCCTGGGGCCAATTTCGCAATTAAATAAACTCAGGCTGGTGATGGTGGGGTGTCGTGAGAGGGCCCGCACGCCTTCATCTCCTATTTTGGGATTGTCTTCCAGGACAAGTGTTTTCAGGACATGATTTCTCAAAAGATACTCCACATCTTTGGAGTCAATTCCGCACTTCATAACAGTCAGGCTGGTGATAGTGGAGTTTGATGACAGGGCGGACAGATTTTTTCCTATCAGGGTACAGTTTGCTAAGTAAAGTGTTTTTAAAAAAGAATTATTTAATAAAGAAATGGTGTCCCGAGGGCCCAATTCACAGCGGCCAATAATTTCTAAGTTAGTGAAAGTATCATATCTTAAGGAGTGGGAAAGCATCAAGAAGAGGGAAATCATCCCATCAGGTATTGTGCAACTTACTAACCTGAAAGTGTGAGTTTGGAGGGCGAGAATAATTTTGGCCACTACTGGGCCAGTAAATACGGTATCTGCTATTTGTAGTCTTGTAATAAGGGGCAGGGATTTTAAGTAACTTAAGACATAGGGAATATCTTCCTCTTTGAGCGCTTGAGGACATACCAAAGTATCATTAGATAAAGATAAGCCGCGAAACCGTGTTTTATCGCATGCGGCAAATTTTTCAGGGTAAATAGAGGGGTCCAGACCCAATCTTTTTGCATCTTCTTCCAGTCTGCGCAGATACATTTCAGAAATATTATACTTTGACATTTTTTAAATCCAGACGTCTGTTATTTTTTTAATCCATCTAGTATGTCTTTTCATTTTATTAAAAACAATAGCCCCGTTGATACCCTTCAGGGCGACCAGCATGTCAGTATTATCGAGCCTGACCAGCCGCTGACCTTGCGTAGCCACGCGGATATCGTCCGTGTAAATGACGCGGTCAGCACCTGAGTATAATCGCTGAAAATATCGATGAATGTCCAGCATCGACTCAAGGTTTTTATGTTCAGCAATCTAAAGGATTGCCTACTCTGGCTTTCTATATCTTTAACACTTGGTTGAGGTATAACCGTACTCGCCATTCGGCTCGTCGTAATGGTCCTGGAAAACTTCCTACTGTTGACGTCGATTTTCTAAATGAGTTATATAAAAATTTTAATTAGCCGTAAGTGAAGCCCGGTTTGCTTTGCCCAACTTCTATAATATAACCATCAGGATCGCGTATGTAGCAGCGCGTCTCGCCGTACTTATCCTTTGGCTCTGTGATAAACTCGGCTCCTAGACTTCGCCATAGTTTATAGCACGCTTGAATATCTGCAACGCGGATATTCATAAAGCTGCTGAATGAATTGGGGTCGGGGACGCTGAGCGTGACCGATGGTTTGTCGGGTGTCGGACCGCCTCCGACGTTGACAATGAGCCACATGTTCGCGATCTGGATGTACCCCGGCGCGCCGCTGCTGTCGCCTTTGCTCAAAATACGACCTCCGAAGATCTTTTCGTAAAATCGAACTGATCGTTCGATGTCGGCGACGGTGAGAAAGTATGCGACGCTAAAGCCATCCTGCGGCGGCATCTGATAACTTTTCTGCTCAACTTGTACTTGACTCATAGACGACTCCAATTCGAATATGTAAAAGAAAGACCACTCCAATGTAATTGTAGTGGTCTTTCGGGCAATTTCCACGAATTATTTGAACTGATCTCTCAAGCAAACAAAATGGAATAGAGGATTAGAAAAATGACTTGTACGACGGTTACGGTCAATCCGTTTTTGATCATGGCTTTGACATTTTCACTGCCGGCAAATCCCATTGCAGCGAACATGTTGGCGCCGGGATAAGCAAAATTTGTCACGCGCGTGGCTAATAACATGCTGAAAGCAAATGTTGTCATCGATAATTGCATAGCGAGTGCACTGGGTGAAAACATTTCATAAAGCATTTTTATCACTGCTGCAGATGCCGCAGGCATACCAAAAGCACCGGTCACACCTGTGAGAAAAGCAATCATTGGTTTGCCGCCAAATTTTTCCAAGGGAACAAATAAATCCATGAGTGCTTTAAATCCACCAGCGCTTTGCACCAAATTTAAAAAAGGATCTAACAACAAAAATATAAAAAATAGATGTAAATTTTTTTGCATGCCTAATAAAATTGAATCAAATATTTTAGACAATTTGAGTCCACCTACTAATCCTGTGCCAACCGATAAAAATAACATCACGAATACGACATATGAAGTAGCCGCATGCATCATCAACCCGTACACCACGCAGGCTATAAAGGCAATGATAAAAAATAGTGTGTTAACATTTTGTCGTTTATCCGCCACAAACTGCTGTTGTTCACCTTCATCGATAAATACTTCATCTTTATATTGCTTTTGAAAGCGATTGGCCATAATCCAAGAAACGGTTAGCGTAACCAGCGCAATGGGGATAGAAGCAAATAACAACATGCGCGGATAACTTAATCCGGTTACTCCGAGTAATGCCACTACTGGAGGAGCAAAAGGGCCGAGAATCAATGCTTCTTCGCCGCTGGCTTGCATTAATACGGCTAAACCGGGTTTGGTTAATTTTACGCTGCCGGCAATCGGTCTTAAAATCGGCGCCAAAATCGCTAAGCCACCGGCTAAGGTGCCCAAAATGCCCACGATAAATAAAGAAGAAACCACTATCCCTATTTTAACGCGACGCAGCGTATTGACCCCAATGCTAAATACAATTTTATGCACCAGATTATGAGTAACTTGAGTTTCGGATAATATTTCCCCTAAACCTCTTCCCAACATGATAATAAAACCGACTAAAGCTAAAAATGATTTTAAAGCTGTTTCCATAATTTGGCCCATTTCTAAGGGCGTCGAGCGATTAAATATAAATCCGAGAGCCACACAAATTGCAGTGGCCACCAAAGGATCCACATTCCTAAAAACTAAAACGGCGTACAATACAATGAGAGATAAGCTCGCCAATGACCACCAAAAGGCGAATCCATACTCCATTTATTTAACCTCGTGCAGAAAAGTATAGCCATCGGTAAATCCGCCAATACCTAAACCAGGCCGATCAGACAAAACAATTTCCGCACCCTCCAAACGTGCGCCTTCGATAATCGGATTAGTGCGAATGAGCGCTATGGGATCTAAATCAACAAATTGAATATGCTGTTTACTCGCAGCAAAACTCGCCATGGCGGCAATGCCAATCGGCGATTCCAACATACAACCTACCATACATTGCATACCTGCACTGTGGGCGACATGATAGATCGCATTCGCATGATATAATCCGCCGGATTTCATCAATTTTATATTGACGCCATCACTGCAATCAGATTTAGCAATCGCAAATGCATCTTGTGGACTAAAACACGCTTCATCCGCCATAATGCATTCATCAACGGCATTTCTCACTAATTTTAGGCTATTTAAATCATTGGCCTTCACGGGTTGTTCAATAAATTCTACCGCTAAATTTAATTTTTCTAAGTGGCGAATCACTTGCACTGCACTCTTAGCGTTCCAGCCTTGATTAGCGTCTACTAAAATTTTAACGGAATCGCCAATTTCTTGGCGGATTTTTTGAATGCGTTGCACATCTTCTAATGGATTTAATCCCACCTTAATTTTAAACACTTTAAAACCTTGTGCCATTAATTGTTTAGCGTCGGCAGCCATTTCTTCTGCTGCTTTTACACTGATGGTGATAGAAGTTGTCATTCGCGAATTTCCGCCGCCCAAAAATTTATACAGCGGCAAACGGCAATATTGCGCAAATAAATCATGCAGCGCAATATCCATAGCCGCCTTTGCTGAAGTATTTTTGATGATTCCAGAATCAATTAAATTTAACAATAGAGTAAAATGATCGATACGCTTGCCAATCAGTTTGGGGGCGATAAAGTTGCGAATTGCATCTACAATGGAAGCTTGACTTTCACCGGTAATGGCTGGTGTTGCTGCCGCTGAACCATAACCCATCAGGCCATCTTTAGTTTTCACGCGCACGACGATATCTTCAACATGTTCTGTGCGTCTTACGGCAGTGATAAAGGGACGAATCAGCGGAATTTTTACCGCGCCGATTTCAATTGAAGCAATTTCCATATTAAGTTCCTGGGCTTTAAGAAAGATTATAGATGATTTCCCAATAATCTTCATTATTGGTAGCCCGGGCATGCCTGGCTACCATTCAACGGCAGTATTCACTCGCATCGGCACAATTGCTAGTGGGGGTACAGTCTAGAATTTTTAAAGGCCCTAGAATCATAAATTATGGATCAGCGTGAATAAATTAATATAAAATTAATTTTAAAAAACCAGTAATTCCCGCTGAATTATAAGTCATTCGTAGAAAAACCTAGTCCGATGAGGGATCGTAAGTTCGATGCGAGCGGAGCGACCTTTCCCTTCATTCCTGGGATCTGGCTTTGCCAGAGCCCAGGATTCAAACCAGGAAGCAAGTCCCGCTTCAGGCGGGAATTGCTGTTAAAAAACCTGTTGCGAAGCATTTTGGAGAATTATAAGATAGTCAGGAATTTATCATTAATGGAGAACAAAGATGAGAATGGATAAAGATCTCTTTGAAAAAGTAGTCAATTATATTAATAATATAAGTACTGAAAGAAATGTGTCTGATAAAGAGCGGGCTAGAAAAAAATTGCGAGACCTGCAGCATGAAATTTCTGAAATTGAAGATAAAGATTCCAAAACAATAATCCTCAAGTTAAATTATTACTTTAATATTTATAATAGCGCCAGGATTGTAAATAAAAGGAAACTGGATTATGACCTCGAATATTCCAAAGAAGATATAGAAAGTAATCTAACTATAACTCAAAATTTATTAGACAAACTTGAAAAAGTTTATAACGAGCAAGGTAGTGAAGAAACTAGAATTAAATATATCACTTTTAAATTAATGCAAAAAGCTCATACCGCTATTCTGAGTTATCATACGTTTTTACTATTCAAAAAAACAGGCCGCATTTCTAAGAAAAAAACTCAGCTTTTAGAAGACTATATAGATATATTTAATCAATTTAGCCAATTAATTTTATCTCATGGTGATGATATCATTAAAACTCAGATTATCAATGATACTATTTGCCGACTGCTAGATTCTTTATTAAAAGTAAAAGTTTTACATCATCAATCACCATTCACCTTGATCAATGAGTATCATAATAAATATCAAGAAACTGTAAAAGGGGGGTTATCGAAATGGCAGGAATTTATTAATTTTATTAAACTAGTCACGATTAAAGTAGATTATCTTTTTGACGTTGGTCAGCTTTCTCCGACCACTCCACCAAGAAAAAAGAAAAGAAAATATACCTCGAGTCCAGGTGTATTAGCGAATTTATTAGTATTTTCTGATTCTGTTTTGAGCACAGATTCTTTATCCTCTTCAAGTTCAAGTTCAAGTTCAAGTTCAAGTTCAAGTTCAAGTTCAAGTTCAAGTTCAAGTTCATCAATGTTTTCACGCATCTTATCACCATCGATTCCATCAATACCTTTAGACTCTTCATCCTCAGTTTTTCAACTACCCGAAACCATCACCACTTGTTCTACGTTATTACAAAGTGCTTTGGAGCTTGCTAGACAACAAGAATTAAAACATAATAAACTACAAGACGAGTTTCGAAGCATTAATGGAAGTAAACTGACCTTACTAAAAGAGAAAGAAGATCTTCTACAAAGGTTGGATATTTTCACTCAAAAGAAAGTCAAAATGCAAGAAAAAGCTGAAAAGATTTCCCTTTTGGAAAACGAATTAAAAGGATTAGATCAGCGTTTAGGTTCTCTTGAAGATGATTTGAACAGTGAGCTTTATAAAAATCAATTAAAAACTGACCAAATTTCTCAAGCGACTCTTCAATATGAAGCGGAAAAAGATAACCTAATAATTCAAAATGTAGAATTAAGGTCATCTACAATCCTGAATCAGGAAAAAATAGTTCATTTAAGAACAACAATAGCTAGATTAAAAAATGAAAACGAGAGCGTGACTGCTCAAACCAAGAAGCATTCACAGACGATCAACCAATTAAATCAATTACATCAAATTGAACAACAAAAAACCTCTCAAATTGTTAAAGAACGAGAAAAAGCAGAAGCCGCTCTACAAAATGTAAAGAAAGAACTGATCAGATTGTACCAAAAAGTGATCGAAATGGATTCTATAATAGAGTATAAGAGCTTTCACAGCAGGGAGCAATTGAAAAAAATATCTAATTTGAGCCAGCAGCTTGAAACGAAGCAACATGAGCTGACAAGTCTCAATAAAGACAAAGTGCACATAGAATCTGAGTTACAAATGAAGCTGCAAGAAATTGTCCAATTGCAACAGAAAATTTCCTTATTAGAAAATTCTGTTAGTGCCGATAAAATACGAGTTCAGGAACTATCGGAACAAAAAGAAACTTTAATTAAACTCCTAGATCTTGAGCGGCTGGAATTATCCAAAGCTCTTAAAGAAAAAGAGCAAGTATTCATCTTTTCAAAAGCTGAGCAGGAAACTTTAGCCAAACTAAAAGAAAAATACGACCAATTGAATACTGCAATCGCGTCTCCCGACTCTGCTTCTATTTCACGGTTAGATCGTATAGAAAAACTAAAGGAAGAAATTGCTTTTGAACGAGAGAAAATTCTCGACGCTCTAGCTAAAAAGCGCAAGGCCGAAGAATCTCATCAAGAAGAAGTAGATCATTTTAAATCTACCCGCGGTCAATTGTCACGAATTAATGTGCAAAAAGAAAATACTGTAAACAAATTAAAAAAACAACATCAATCGTTGAAGGACGAATATAAATCATTTGCTTCTGATCTAGAGAAGTTAAAACAAAATAAAAATGATTTGGATAAATCCATTTATTCATTGCAAGAGGAGCTTAAAAATGAAAAAGCCACTCTTGGGGTTTTCACACAAACTAATTTATCACTCAAAATGACTATTGAGGATTTAAAAGTTCAATTAAGGAAGAAAGAAGACGAGTTCAGAAGACTCCATCAACAACTTCAACAAGCGCGTACTGAAAATATTCAATCTCGAACGAATCTGAGTAATAATCCTAGACATTATCGGCCAAACCTGTTCCCCAATGGAACCCCTTTAGAATCAACCCAAAGCTTCAATTCTAGTGCCAGTTCTAGCTCTAGCTCTAGCTCGCAAAAAGGTAATGAACCAACGAACCCTACTAGTTTTAGTATCAATATTTAATATTTCTAAATTATAATTTTAATACTTAACAACTCAAGGAGATTAAATTATGCGCAATAATGAGCTTTTTCAAGCAGCTGAAGAATATATTGAAAAAATGCGCTCAAAAGATCCTTATGAAAAGGAGAAAAATAGGAAAAAATTACGCGATCTGAGCTCTGAAGTCTCAAAAATTGAATACGATGATAAAAATGCTATTGAAATACTCCAGTTCAAACTCCAATATTATTTTAGAATTTATAATAGTGCCAGACTAGCCAGCACTCAAAAACTTGATTTTGATGATTATAATGATATTAATATGGATAACAATTTTGTTTTAATTGAACGATTACTAAATAAATTTGAACTTCAATGTAATGAAAGTGATAATGAAAAATTTAAAAATCAGTGTAGCGCTTTTCGCTTAAAATACCAAAAAAATTTAGCATTATATGCTTATCATCGGTACCTGTTTGCAAGACGCAATAATTCTGCTTGTACTTTTGGAAAAGCACTTCTGCTTAAAAAGTATATCTCTGGCGTTACTCAATTTTGTCAATTAGTTTTATCTGCTGATGATAAAACCTATGGAAATTCTATCAACCAGATTCATCGTTTTCTTAATTCATTATTAATAAAACAGTATTCATTTACTCAGAGTCCTTATGTTGAGAGCAAAGAATATATTAAAAAACAAACACAACACACAGAGCTATTTGATCTATGGAATACGATGGATGAGACTCTTAAGAAGGCGGTGGCCAAAACTCAATTTAAGCAAGATTATATAAGTAATACTTCACAATCTCATTTGAAGAAAAAACGAAAACGAAACCAGATCTCTATGCCGATGACTGGTGTTACTGCTCCTATTTTAATTTCTGATTCATCCAGTCTAGACCTCTCTTCTAATTCTCCCATTTCTATAAGTTCAACCGCTACATCCCTGTCGATGTTAATATCAAGAGCTTTGGATGTTTCTCAACAATATGATATCGAGCATAAAGACGCAAAAAGGCAATTGAATGAAGAAAGTATGCAAATAGAGACTTTAAGGAATAAAAATATAGAAATGCAAGAGCAATTAACTTTATCTAGTCAAATAGAAAAGGAATTGCAGGCAAAGGAGGAAATTACTGATAAATTATTACTTGAAATATCAAATTTCAAAGATACCATACCTGCAGTAGAAAATAATTTAAAAATTACTCGTAGTAGCAATCAATTACTCGATGCTGAAATTTTACAAAAAAGTAAAAAATTTAAATATGAAATTGATGATTTAAAAAAATCAAATGGAACATTTGCATCTTCTGTTGGAGATAGTATAAAATTAGTTAGCGAATTGGAGTTACAGGTTGCCAATTTGGAAAATGAACTAAAGAAAAATCAATCTGATTCCAATGAAAAAGCTTTAATGATAGAAAATTTAAACCAAGCCTTGTATCCCTTGCGGCAATGTATTTCCACCGGTATTGGAAAAAAAGAACCAGTATTTAAGAAGTTAGAAATTGCGCAAATTGAATTTAATAATTTGCAACGAAAAATTTCCAACTTAGAAGACAAAATTGCAACTGAGGACGCTCAAATAGACCGGCAATTTAAAAATATAGAACATTTAAACCATCTGATAGACTCTGAAAACCAAAAAATATCAATGCTCATTGATGAGAAAGAGAGTATTCTGAAAGATTTACAAGCTAAGCAGAAACTAATTGAACAATCGCAACAACATATTGCTTCATTAGAAGAAGCAATGATGATAATTGAAACTCAATCCAGTGATTTATCGAATCAAGTTAGACAATTAGAACAAAGCATTGATAAAGAACGGAAAAATATTAATGAGACTATTAAAGATAAAAGCCGAGTAAAAGCCGAGTTAAAACGTGAGCAAAAAGAAAGAAGCAATTTTGAATCGGAACTTTTCAAATTAGAAGACTCGAAAATGCAACTAGATGTTCTTTCTGACATGACAATGGAAACTGAGGAAAAGCTTATTATTGATCTTGCCAGTCAGCGATCCAAAGCTAAAGAAGCAGAAGACCAACAACAGGAAACTGAAAGAGTTTCAGCTGAATCTAAACTGAAATTTCAATCTGTTATTAAAACTGCAAAAATTGACAATGATTTAAAAGAATCTGAATTGAAAGTATTAAATAAAAAATTGGAAGATTTAGAAAGAGATAGTAAAAGTATCATTCAAGAAATGAATCTTTCTCAAAGTGGTTGTACCCTCTCCGAATATAAAAAGCGTGACCTTGAAAGAGAAATGCAAGGTGTTCTTGCATCAAAAAATCTTGTTCTCAATGAACATTTTGTTTTGAAACAATTGATTTCAAATTTAAATATGGATTTAGAAAAACAACGGAATGAAAATGTCAAAACCAAAGATGATTACACGCAAGAATGTACAAGATCACTTCCGAAGCTTTTAACGCCAACTGAAACTAAAAATTATAAACCCAATTTATTTACTACTATAGTTCGAAATCCCCCTCGAATTAAATTAGGATTAAAAAATACACAAAGGTTGAATCTTGTTTCCAGCTCTAGTTCCAGTTCAAATTCGAGCTCAAATTCAAGTCTAAGCTCAAGCCCAAGCCCAAGTGCGGGTCAAAAGGATATTGATAATTAAAGTCTGAGTGATAAGAGCAGCGCCCCCGGACTGGTATTGATTACCGGAGCGCGGCAGACTGACTAACTGCTTTGCGCAGGGCTCAGTTGTTAAATTATTCGGAACTGGCTCGCGATAGCCAAATTAGTGTCGACATTTGGGCAGTTCCCATCACCCGCCTATTCTGCTAGCCACAGAAGTAATGGTTGCTGAACCGACTTTTTGTTAATGGGCTTTTAATGGATATTTTCGAAGAATTTTATTTCTTGGCTACGCTTAAAGTCTGTAATTCAGAGGACTCAGTAAATCCCCAAATTCCACCTTCTCTGCCGACTCCGGATTCTTTAACTCCACCAAAAGGCGCATGCGGGTGGGTAGTGAATACTTGATTAACCCAAGCGGTACCGCTTTCTAGGCGTTGGGCAAAAGACACTCCTTTTTGCCAATCGCTGGTCCAAACTGAGGCGCCCAATCCCCATCGACCTTGGTTGGCTCGAGCAATGACTTCATCAATATCGCGATAGGCGATAATTGGCAGCACCGGACCAAATTGTTCTTCGTCGACAATTCTAAATCCCTCTTGAACTCCAGTGATTAAAGTAGGCGGATAAAAATATCCAGGACGTCGCAGGCTTTTTCCGCCAGTGACGATTTTAGCGCCTTTACGCTTGGCGTCCGCCACCAGAGTTTTCACTCTCTTTAGTTGCGCAGCATTGTTTAGAGGGCCCAGTTGTACTCCAGGCTCTGTCCCTTCTCCCAACTTAATGGATTCGGCGATACGTTTTAGTTCAGCTACCAAAGGTTCTAGTATGCTTTCGTGAACATACAATCGTTTTATAGCAATACATATTTGACCCGTGTTGGTAAAAGCGCCCCAAAATATCGGCTCAGCTATTTTTTTAACATCGGCATCCGGTAGCACAATTGCAGGATCATTTCCGCCCAATTCTAAAGTCACTGGCTTTAAATTTTTAGCGGCAATCTGCGCTATTTTTTTACCGACTTCTACGGAACCGGTGAAATTAATTTTATCAATTTCAGCGTGCTTGGTTAGATAAGCGCCCACTGAGTCGCCGCCACTGACTACATTGAGTGCGCCGGCAGGAACTATTTCTCTCAGCAATTCCGCCATGAATAAAGTGCTCAGCGGAGTATATGGCGAGGGTTTGATGACAATGGTGCTTCCTGCAAGCAGGGTCATCGCTAAATTATTAACTGCTATGTAAATCGGATAATTCCAGGGCACAATCGCGGCCACCACTCCTAACGGTTTGTGTAAAACTTCTACGCGGGTGTCATTATCGTCTTGCAGAATAACATTAGGGATTTCAATTTTTGCAATCTGTTGTAACAATGTTACGCTATCGTCAATTTCTTCTTCAGCCCTGGCTAAAGGTTTTCCTTGTTCCTGAGATAGTAATTTTGATAAAGGTTGACGATTTTCCTTTAATTTTTCTGCGCACTGATTTAATAGTTCTCGTCTTTGTTCCAGTGTGCTTTTACGCCACTCTTTAAATGCTTGACGGGCAGCTTGCACTGCTGAATCTATTTGCGCCTCACTGGCCGCTGGGCATTGGGCAATTTCTTGTTCGGTGGCAGGATTAATCACCGAAAAAGGGGTGGCTGCGCCGTTGACGCCGGCGCCATTGATTGTCATAGTCAGTTTCATATCCATATCCTCTTTGAAATCATGTTATTCTAACATCCAGTTTAAGGGTTGTCGAAAATTTATGACTCATGAAATTTATGCCTTACAAGATCTTGCCGCGCCGGAGGGTGTATGTTTTGGTTGTGGCTCTAAAAATGCGCATGGTTTGAGGATTAAGAGCTATTGGGATGCTGACAATGTGCACGTTGTGATGACATATATACCAGACGCACACTATGTTGGCTGGCCATCGCTCGTTTATGGTGGGCTGATTAGCTGCCTAGTCGATTGTCATTCAAACTGGACAGCTATGGCAACTCATTACCGTATCGAAGGACGTGAGGCGGGGTCGCTGCCGCGTATCGATTGCGTGACTGGCTCGTTAAATGTCAAATATATTAAGCCCACACCTATGGGCGTTCCGCTGATGCTCAAGGCGCGCGTCGAAGGAGAGGTCGGACGTAAAACGCAAGTGCTATGCGAGGTATACGCAGCCAACAAATTAACAGCGCTGGGCGACACGATTTTAGTTCGAGTAGATGTAGGCCATTTAGCAAAAACCGCACATAGATGAGATAAGTGTTCTTAACTTGCTTAATATAATTTGCAGGTAATCCGGATGTAATCTGAATCAAAAGTTCAACGCAGTCTTTTTCAGTGTGACGGAATTCATTGGTAAGGAGGGTAATTTCAGCACGAGGATAAAAATTCAAAAGTTATGTTATTCCCGTCTTGAGTCGCTGTAGTACAAGAATGGGACTTGGGACTTACCGTTACAGAGCCATTAGTAAAATCAAAGTAAACCGTATAGTCTTCTACAGTATTTCCCTGCTGCGGCATAAGACGAACGATTACTTCTGTATTCTTAGCTTGACGTGACCATAAAGTCAAAGGATAGATATCATTATGATCTGTGCCTGAAATATATCTGTCAAACTCTGGGCCTGTAGAATTTCCAATTAGGCGATATCTTTGAGCAATATTACTATTACCATTTTGGATCACAATATAAATATAACCCGTTACTGGTACTTGACTCCAGGCAACCCCTGTGAGAAGATAGAGGTAACTATTCAGCCCTATTCCCATCGGTTATGATTCAGAGAAGAATTAAAAGTAAAGAAATCAATGACATGATCATATGTTAATGAGATACTGTGCAGGCAATGGATGAGCTACCTGATTTATCAAAATTAACGGACGCAGAGAAGGATCAATTATTATCCTTACTCTGGGAACAATGCCGACTATTACGCGCCCAGATACCGCAATTAGAAACCCAGATTAAAGCCCTCAAAGATCGTTTATCAAAGAACAGTCAAAATAGTAGTAAACCCCCATCAAGTGATCATGGGAGTAGGCCGAATCCTAAATCTCGTCGAAAAAACAGCGGCAAAAAAGCCGGTGGCCAAAAGGGTCATGTAGGCCATCGTCTTAATCCTACGGACACACCGGATTACATAGTGGAATATTCAGTGAACCATTGTGAGCATTGTGGGGAAAATTTAGAAAAGGTTGCGGGAGAATATGATCGACGCCAAGTATTTGATATTCCAATTTTACGAGTGGAAGTAACTGAACATCGAGTACAAAGGAAGATGTGTGCATGCTGCGGCTATGAGACGCAAGGAGATTTGCCAAAAAGCATTAACCAACTGACTCAATATGGCCATCGAATTAAAGCGTTAATGGTTTACATGAATCAATATCAATTATTACCGTTCCACCGATTGAATGATTTTTTTAAAGATGTATTTCATCAAAGGATTAGTGTAGGGACTTTTGTTAATGCAAAACAACACGCCTATAAGAAATTAAGTCTGATGGAAGAACAAATTAGAAACCTATTAAAGGCCGGGAAAAAACTACATGTGGATGAAACCAGCTTACGTGTCATGAAGCAGCGAAATTGGTTGCATGTGGCCAGCACGAGTCAATTGACTTGTTACGATATTCACACTAAGCGCGGTACTGAAGCATTGGATGAAATAGGTTTATTGCCGGATTTTAAAGGAATATTAGTGCATGATCACTTTAAACCTTATTTTCATTATGGTAGTGGCCATAGTCTTTGTAATGCGCATCATTTGCGTGAGTTAACTTTTGTTCAGGAGCAAGAGAATCAGCAGTGGGCGAAAAAATTAGAAAAATTATTACTAAATTTAAAACACAAAGTAGAGATTCATTATCAGAAAACATTGACTCGATTACCTGATCGAATTTTAAGAGGGACCCGCTCGCGTTATATGGGAATTCTTTACAGAGGACGCACAGAATGTCCAGCAGCAATTGATGAGAAGAAAAAAGGGCGTCAGAAACAATCCACATCCAGAAATTTATTAGAGCGGTTAAGGAAATTTAATCAGTCTGTTTTAGCCTTCATGTATGATCCCGCGCTTCCCTTTGATAACAATCAGGCAGAAAGGGATATTCGCATGGTTAAGGTGCAGCAAAAAATATCGGGATGCTACAGAAGTTGGCAGGGCATAAAAGCTTTTTGTAGAATCCGGGGTTGTCTTTCGACACTTCGGAAAAATGGTCTTAACCTGCTGACTACATTAGAAAATGCCATCCAAGCCTCTTCGGCTATACCTTTACCTCAATTAAGGGCTGAATAGTTACAGATAGAGTCCCGCAGCAGTTAAGCAACTGATTATTATCTTCTTTTTTCCCAATTTTAGTTTCATTTTTTTCTCCCCTTTCAAAAAAAGTATAGCACGTTTTTATTTATTTATTTATTTATATTGCTTAAAATTTTTTGATTAGATGCGGGGACCACATTATTTCGAGGCCGAGTGTTTGCTGCGCTCGGGGTCGCGCTGATTAATTTAGGATTATAATCCTTACTATTGTGCTTCCCCCTTTGGCCAACCTTCATTACGCATTATTTTCCTATCCACTGCGTGGTCATAATTTAATAGACGGTATCCTGCTCCTTAGCGGTTATAGTTGGGGAACTAGCTAAAAAAAAATCCTAGAAATTCAGAGTAATCAAGAATCTTGCAATTCAATATTGGAATTTAAGTTTGCAGCTAAAAAATCTGTCAGATTTTTAGGTTGGTAATCAGTTAATAATTTACGGCGTAACAAAGCGGCTTGGCTTATTTGTTCATGACTAGACGGTAATTGATCACCTATAGCGCGTGTGACTGCGCCAAAGCATTTGTAGTACCAGGCCATTGAGTTTCGTAAAACCCCTTTTGGGTTGGGGTTGGATCTTTGATTTTCATCCAGCGCCAGCCCGCATAATTCTGCTTTTTGCCACATCCAATCATAGGCGCAATCAGAAAGACCGGAATCTTCATACCCGCCGCCCACATTGCAATGCACACCAGGAAACCAAACTTGTTCCAACACTTGACTCGCAGGGGAGGTGTATTGTTTTTTCCATATCGAAGGGACGAACGGCTTTCTTTGTTCATCTATCGCCAACGCTTGATAGGCGAAATCTACATGACTGCTAAGCTCGATGTCATGAAATTGGTATTTTTTAAGTTGTACACCTTGCAATGGAATACCTAATGCCCCCACAGTGTCCCAAACGCCAATAAATTTAATATTAAAATCGGGCCAAGCGTATTTTTGGCGAAATTCAACTGCTTGATCGCTGCTTGGATGCGTTTTTCCTGTGCGATTACGATAAAGTGCGTAAGCTTCTTGGTATTTAATGGTATATTTTTCTTTTAAAATACCTGAATTTCGAATCAGGCCAGCCAGACTTCTCACAGTGTAGGCGCCACGGCTAAAACCAAAAAGGAATAATTCGTCACCAGGAAAATAGTTTTGCACTAAAAAAAGATAAATATCGATAATATTTTTAGACAGCCCAACTCCTAGAGCGCCGCCAAAAAAATGATCGCCTAAGCTTCCGCGCTCACCTACACCAGCATGGTAAAAAATAATTTGAGGTATTCCTTGAGCATCGAAAGGCAAAATGGCTGCTGCTAATTTGGCAACGTTAGTGGGGCAGGGCATGCTATGGTCGGTTTGTTCCGGCTCGTTCCAAGTGCCGTCAGCACAAATGATCCAGCGTTTTTTGCTATTATTTTTTGATGAAAGTTCCTTCATGGATTTCTTGCTCTCTAGGCCAATATCGCAGTTCTCCACATTGCTGTAAAAAATGTTTGATGGTTTGTTCATTTTCCAATTTACACCATCCTTTATCTAAATGCTCAAAAAAGCCTATTTTTTTGATATAATCGATGGCTGTTTGCGAGTAGCCTATAAATTTACAATGAAAAAAAGCATCGCTGATAAAATCACGGATGCTTTGTTTTTTACTGGATTCCAGATTATCATTATTAATGAGCAACGCGACTGCATCATAAAGTACAGATGGACCGCCATCAATATTTTGCTCAGCGGGAATCCATGAGCCATCAGATAATTCTACACCGCCAATATGTGGTGCAATCACTTCTAAGGTGGCCTGATTGGCAATAACCTGTTTTTGCAGGGAATAAAATAAATCTGCATTCGCCTGATCACTCAATAAAACACCTAGTTTACGGCCACGAAAATTCTTTGGGCCATTCTGCAGAATGCTTAAAGCAGATGATTTTTTCAAATGCGTGTTGACCGGTTTAGCGGGTTTGAGTGCTTCAATTTTGGAATTTAAACGTAAACCTTTAATTACTTTTTCTGCCAAACCTGAATCAATATTTAATAAGTGCGCAACCATGCGCTCACGAATGGCCAATTTTTTCACTTTGCTAAGTTCAAAAATCAAAGCATTGGCTAAATGGGTTTGTTCGTTCGGAGTTTGGCTGATGTAAAATTGTCTTGCCTGGCTATAATGATCGGCAAAGCTTTCGGAACGCACTCGTGCTTTTTCGCCAGTCACTTCTTCTGGATAAGAATGAAAGCCTTTCTTTGGGTTTTCGCGTGGGCTTTCCCCCAAGAATTAGGTTCGTAATTCACTCTTCCTTTAGGATTAGACATAGCCATGTGACCATCCTGCTGGAGTAAAGCGAATGGACATTTAGGCGCATTGATCGGTAAGTGTGTGAAATTAGGACTGCCTAGTCTTTTCAATTGAGTATCCAGGTAAGAAAAATTTCTTCCCTGCAGTAAAGGATCATTAGAAAAATCAATACCCCGCACTATATTTTGAGTGCAAAACGCCACTTGCTCCGTTTCGGCAAAGAAATTATCGACACATTTATTTAAAACTAAACGTCCGACTTTTCTAATAGGAACTTCTTCCTCAGGAATAATTTTAGTGGCGTCCAAAATATCAAAAGCAAATTTCTTGGCAAATTTTTCGTCAAATAACTGCAAACCTAATTCCCATTCAGGGAATTCGCCTTTGTGGATAGCTTCCCATAAATCACGGCGGTGAAAATCTGGATCGGCGCCGTTTATTTTCACGGCTTCGTTCCAAAGGACGGATTGTAATCCTAATTTAGGCTTCCAATGAAATTTAACAAAGGTCGATTTACCTTGGGCGTTGATTAGTCGAAATGTATGTACGGCAAAGCCTTCCATAAATCGAAACGAGCGCGGAATTGCGCGATCAGACATGATCCACATGATCATGTGCATGCTTTCCGGCATCAACGAAATAAAATCCCAAAAGTTATCGTGAGCAGTTTGAGCTTGCGGGAAGCCTGAGTCGGGTTCATCCTTGGCAGCATGAATTAAATCGGGGAATTTAATGGCGTCTTGAATAAAAAAAACTGGAATATTGTTGCCAACCAGATCCCAATTCCCTTCTTGGGTATATAATTTTACCGCAAATCCCCTCACGTCTCTGGCTAAGTCCACGGAACCTTTATTTCCAGCCACAGTAGAAAAGCGCACAAAAGCAGGGGTTTTTTCTCCTGGTCTTTGAAAAATATCAGCACAGGTGATATCTGCTAACGATTCATAATTTTCAAAAAAACCATGAACTCCAAATCCTCTGGCGTGAACTACGCGTTCTGGAATTCTTTCATGATCAAAATGAAATAATTTTTCTCTAAAATGAGCGTCTTCCAATAAACCAGGGCCACACGCACCTATTCGTAAGGTGTTTTGATCATCGCTGACAATCGCTCCTTGCTGTGTGGTTAAATTAGTGATTCCTTCTTGAGCTGTTTGATGGATTTCACCTCCGTTGCCAACGATTTGAGGTTTTTTTTCCTGCGCTTCCTTTGCTGCCATAGAGACCTCCTGTTTAAGAGAAGTCTGTATGTTAGCTGTTTCTCTACGGGAAAACAACGGAGCCCGTTTTTTGATCAACTTTTGAACATATCTGGTTTTTCTGCTAAAATTTTAGACAACTGGACTGTAGGGGAAACAAGGATGTTTCGTTTTTTAATTCATATGTTTTTTATTTCTAGTTTATTATGCATTTCAGGCTTGGCTACAAGTGCCTCTCAGAGAGATAACTCTGTAGTCAATGCAGATGGGAAATATGCTGACATTGTTATAGAGCCTAATTCAGGGCGTGTTCTCCATGCAACTAATCCCAACAGTCCCCGGCACCCAGCTTCTTTGACCAAAATGATGACTCTTTATCTTACTTTTAAAGCATTAAAAGAAGATCGACTTAAAATGGACCAGTCTCTGCCTATTTCTGCCAATGCGGCCAATCAATCGCCTACGAAGTTAGGTTTAAAAGCCGGGCAGTTTATTTTGGTGAAAGATGCGATCAGCAGTATCATTACGCTATCAGCTAACGATTCCGCAGTGGTTTTAGCAGAAGCATTGGGAGGGAGCGTCGCTGAATTTGCTGTTATGATGACTCAACAAGCAGCATTATTGGGAATGACGCAAAGTCATTTTTATAATCCTTCCGGTTTACCTAACCCGAATCAGATGACCACAGCCTATGATATGGCGATGCTGGGTTCAGCGTTGATTCGCCATTTCCCTGAATATTACGATTATTTTAGTTTGAAAACATTTAATTATGGGGGCGAAACTTATCATAACCACAATCATTTAATGAGTAGATTTCCAGGCATGGATGGAATAAAAACGGGTTATATTGAAAGTTCTGGTTTTAATTTAGTGGCTTCTGCAAAACGGGGAGATACTCGTTTAATTGGTGTTGTTTTTGGCGGGTCTTCTACAGCATCGCGCGATCAGCGCATGGCGCAATTATTAAATCAGGGATTTGGCACATTGGCGCAAGAAAATAAATCCTCCACAGTGACACCAGCCAATAATCAAGTGCAAAATACAGTAGCTACCAACCATTAGTTATTCCAATAGGGTACTCTGCTGGCTGTAAATCCAGTGCAAGGTAAGTTGGTAATGAGTAGAGCCTCCTTGTCAATTAAACTAAAACAAGATAATATAGCTGTTCTTTTTAAATACAGCCCACGGCAAAAAAAAATGTGAGGTACAAACTTCCATGGACAACTCAATTTTATTCACGCCTTTTAACCTGCGTGACAAAGTGCTTAAAAACCGCATTGTAATGGCGCCTTTAACTCGTAATCGCGCAATTCATGGCACAGATGTTCCGCATTTGCTGAATGCCGAATATTATGCGCAAAGAGCAGAGGCTGGTTTGATTATCTCTGAGGCCACACAAATTTCACCCACTGGCAAAGGTTATGCTTGGACTCCAGGGATTTATTCTCCAGAACAAGTCAAAGGATGGCGATTGGTTACCGATGCTGTGCATGCTCAAAACGGCGTGATTTATTTGCAGTTATGGCATGTCGGACGTATTTCTCATCCTTCTTTACAGCCGGGTGGAATGTTGCCGGTGGCGCCTTCGGCCATCGCTCCACAAGGTCAAAAGACTTTTATTGAAAATGGAACTTTTACTGAAATCGGTACGCCGCGCGCGCTGACCTTAGAAGAAATTCACAATATTGTAAAGGATTTTAGAATTGCTGCACGCAATGCTATGGCTGCAGGTTTTGATGGTGTCGAAGTGCATGGCGCCAACGGCTATTTACTGCAACAATTCCTCAGTGACAATGCCAATCATCGCTCAGACCAATATGGCGGGAATGTGACTAACCGATTGCGTTTTCCTCTAGAAGTCATGCATGCTGTGGTTGAAGAGGTTGGTGCAGATCGTACTGCGATACGTTTGTCTCCAGTGACTCCTGCCAATGGGATAGCGGATAGCGCGCCTGAATCAGTGTATTTTCCACTAGTAAAAGAGCTTAATAAATTAAATTTATCCTACATCCATGTGATTGAAGGAGCAGCGGGTGGTTCACGTGATTCCAAAGGTTTTGATTTTAAACGATTGCGAAAAGAATTTTCTGGACCTTGGATGGTTAATAATGGTTATGATTTTGAAATGGCGACCGCAGCAGTCGCCAGTGGCTATGCTGATTTAATAGCCTTTGGCAAGCTTTATATTGCTAATCCAGATTTAGTAACTCGATTTAAACTGAAAGCGCCCTTGAATCAACCCGATAACAGCACTTTCTATGGTGGAGATGCTAAGGGTTATACGGATTATCCTTTTTATTCACCAAAATAAAACTGCGTTAGCGAAACAATCTGGATTGCTTCAGAAAGAAAAAGGCCGGAGAAACCCGGCCTTTTGAAAGAAGTGATGTTAACTTTATGAGTGAAATGTATAGATGCTAGAACTGGAATTTGAATTCGAGGAATGATTGTTGTTATACACAAGATGTATATTAGAAGCTTGACTCAACAAAGGCGCTGCTTTGAACGTCAGTGGTTGGATCAACATAGACTCCGGTTTAACATATTTGGATTGTTGCTTCCACATATCAAAAGCAGTCGCTAGTTTTGGAACAGGAAAATAAAGATCTGTGCTTTCCGCGATCTGATTTCTATTGAAAGTAATGCCATTCCGATCTACGAATGGTTCAGTGATAACTTCACCATCGGTGGTCTTGTAGCATTCAGGAATAGAGGCCAGATGAATGCTTTCAAATTGTTTAGCTTCAACAACCACTCCTTTGCTTTCCTTGGCATAGACCAGAGGCTGCCCTTTGGCATCCTTAGAATCCAGATGAGCCTGCGCTGCTTTTGGATCAAGTATGACAAATCTGCGTACTACTTGATTTAATTTTGCCAAATTTTCCCCATCTATCGTAATCGATTTTGTATTGCTCAACATGCCATCTGTTTGGCACTCTAAATCAATGTTTAAATAGGTACAGCAAGATTTAAAATCATTAGCAACCGTAGCCGAACGTTGTTTTGCTAAAATTTGAGCGGCTAGAACAATGGCGGCTCTCGCTTCAGGAGAGAGATCCAAAGTTTGTCGTCGGCACGCTTCCAAAGCATTGACGCCTTGTTGCCCGTTTCTCAAGGCAATGCCGTAACCATTCTTCGCTTCAAAAAATACCGAGTTATCAGCACCGACTAATTGCTTAACAGCCTTTCCTAAATCATTTGTTTTAGTTTTATACAAAATGTCATTTACTAAAGCAGAATCGATGACGAAGCAATTCTGTTCTCGCTCTTTCAATATAGAACGAAAACGGTCTTTGTATTGAAATGGAATTGTAACATGAGTGGCTCTATCGCCGTCAGTTTCCTCTGCCGTAAGGACGCTCGCAGTTGTATCGCCAATAATATTTTTTATTTTATCAGCCATGCTATGGGTTTTAGCGTCGGCAGAAATTTGTATTGCAGCCCAAATTTTAGACTTAGGAACAACACGTAAGGACGCATCGCTAATGAATTCTTTAATTTTGGCAATATTGCTTTGATTCGCCACTAAAAATAAAGGGTCGTCAAATAGTTTAAAATTTGGGTTCCCCAGGTATTGTGCTAAAACTTCATTATTGTTTGCATTATTGTTTAACTGAGTAGTTGATTGTAAAAATTGTTTTAAGAAGGCAATGTGTTCAGGCTCTAAGGATAATGAATGTGTCGAACGAATACTATAAATTGTTTTGGTATTTTTTTCTGTCATCGTTAATTTAAATTGCGTTTTTGCATCGACAACGCCTGCGGGTAACTTTAAATGTTGTAAAGCGTTTTGTAAAACTTCACCATTAATTTCTTGATCCGAAAAAGTTGAATATTTTTCATCACTCGCAGCTGCTGCAACTATGACTGCAGCTTCGCGTAAACTAAGGTCAGTTTCTTGGGTACCAATTTTCTTAAATAAATCTCGTTCTTTTTGGCTAGCGACAACGAGGAAATTTCCTTTATCGTCTTTAACATAATAAAACTTTTTGAAAACGGCGTTTTGAGTTTTCTGTTCCTCATCTATTACCTTACCTAATTTTAAGCTAATGGCGACGGAATCTAAATCAGCCGATGCCAAAGCTTGCAATTGTTCTTTAGTAATTAATACCTCGGCTTCTTTTGCAAATTGTGTTAATTGTTGAAATTGAGTATCATCAAGATTTGCCATATAGCCTTTAGCAAGAGTGGGTGAGACACAGAATGCGTTGAGGTTTTGTTCTTTTATTATCGTTCGGCCCGTTAATCTTGAAACCAACTTTACTTCAGTAGCGACGATATCAGTATTTTGGGGAGTCGCGACTACCCACGTTTTTTTACCAAAAACAGTTTCTAAAGCCAGTTTTGGCCAGTTTTTAGGATCGTTTTTAGTTAAATCTAAACCTTTTTCTGTAGCTTTGTTGTAAAGACCGGACAATAGATAGGAACCAATATATTTCATTTTTTAATCTCCTTTAATGTTGTAAATCACAAAATAAATCCAAAATATAAAAAAATTTATAAAACGTTAGAATTTATTTTTTTCTTATGTACCAATAAGATGCCTCATCCTTCTTAACGTGTCAAGCACAATCTAAAGAACTGTTGATTACAAAGAAATGAATGAAAGTTTAGTAAGCTTATTATATAAAGAACGCGCATTGCGTGGAGCAAAACCTAAAAAATCATTATTAAAATAAATAAAAATTTTTTTAGCCCCTTTTTGATATAGCTCAACTACTTGCTTCACAATATTGTCTAGCTGCCGGCTGCTATAACTAACGCCATACATCAGAGTATGACCGTGCAAACGAATATAGCCCGTTTCTGAAGTTAAGTAATCTTCAATTCTTAATTTCGGAGAATCGACATTGCAACAAACCGCGTTAAAATGCTGTAATATTTTTATAATTTCCGGAGTCAACCATTTTTCATTTCTAAATTCGACAGCTACTTTGGAAGGATTTGAAAAAGCAGCCAGGGCATCATGCAGTCTTTCAGGTGCATAAACCATTCTGGCAGGCAATTGCAGCAAGAATAAAGCTAATTTCTCCTTCAAAGCCCAACAATCTTGTTCTAGCCATTGAATGGATTCTTTAACCCCGATTAATTGCTTTTGATGGGTGATATAGCGTGAAATTTTCACTACAAAGGTAAAATTCGAAGGTGTTTTGTTATACCAGTTTTGATAAGTTTTTTCGGAGAAACTATGATAAAAAGTAGCATTAAGTTCCACGGTATCAAATTGCTGTGCATAAAATTCTAGCCATTTATTTTGTGAAAGTGTTTTCGGATAAAAAACTCCGGACCAGTCTTTATAAGACCAGCCGGAAGTCCCTAGAAAAATTTTACATTTTTTCTTAACCATACCCTATTATAAAGATATTTTCACCGCATTTAAAACAGCCGCGATGCGAATGGCAGATTGAATGCTTTCATTGCTCACGCCTGCGTTTTGTAAAGCCTTTACATGCGATTCCACGCACATTCCACATCCGTTATCTATTTTAACTAAGCCAGGTTTGCTCATAACATTCATGCGTAATCACCTAATTGCATTAGTACGTACGGCTTTCCCGCAAAAATCAGGAAATAAATCACCTATGGTTAACATGTTTTTCTCCTATATGTTGTGAATCAATAGGGTTAATGTAGGGGAAAATAATAGATAAATACTATCAAACAAACAATGTATAAATTATGGCATTCTTGAAAAATCCAGCCATTCGCCTATACTTAAAAAAAGACTAAGAGGAGGTAATTATGAATAGAAATATAATTCAAGGTAAATGGAAAGAAATGAAAGGAAAGGTTCGCCAGCAATGGGGAGAGCTTACTGACGATGATCTTTCTAGGATGAAAGGTTCGTATGAAGAACTGAGAGGTGCGTTACAAAAAAAATACGGTTATGATGAAGAACGTACCGAAAAAGAGATTGAAAAATTTGTCAAAAAGTATCATTGGGATGAAGATACTGGAACCCGTCACTAATCTTTATTGCCAAAAGCTGTTACGATAGATCTCGCAACAGCTTTTTTATTTTCCGATAATATGCTAATTAAAATTTTAGGTACTCGTGGTGAAATCGAATCACGCGCCCGATACCACAGTAAACATTCCGGAGTTTTAATTGATAATGATATTTTATTGGATTTAGGAGAGCCGGAGTTTTTAAATTATCATCCGGATTGCGTTTTTATTACCCATCTACATCCCGATCACGCTTTTTTTGTACGTAATCCGGTCACAAGTATTTCTAGTTCTACAAGAATATTTGCTCCTGAAAATTATGGATCGATTCAGATTGAAAAGCTAAATCAAAAGATTCGCTTGTTGCATGGCTATGAAGTGACGCCGATTCCAACCCATCATAGCCATCGAGTGGCTTCGCAAGCGTACATTATTAAAAAAGGCAAGGTCAAAATTTTATATACCGGGGATATGATTTGGATCGATAAACAATATCATCCCCTGCTTGAAAAGTTAGATTTAGTCATTACGGAAGGGAGCTTTATTCATAAAGGGGGCTTTGTTAAAAAGCATCCTCAAAGCGGTAAGTTATACGGACATGCAGGTATTCCCAATCTGATCAATTTATTTAGTCATTTCACCCGCAAAATTATATTGGTACATTTTGGAACCTGGTTTTATCAAGATATTGCTGCCTCTAGGAAAACCATTAAGAAATTAGCAGATGAGTATCAAATAAAAATTGAAGTGGGCTACGATGGTCTGGAAATAATTATCAATTAGGGTATAATCTGTACATATGAAAAAAACAATTATCTTTGATTTAGATTCCACGTTAAATGACATGCATGAACAAGTGAAGGATATGTTAAAAAACCATTATCATATCGATATGGTGGATTACGAGTTACCCGCATCTTTTCCTTTTACCCATCAGGAAGTGCATAAACTTGTGGAGAAACATGGGTTGTTAAACATCACTCAGCCTCTGCCTGGCGCTTACGAATTATTTAGCACAATACGTTCATTAGGTTTAGCAATTGGTGTAATCACTGCAAGAAAGTGTTTTACCAATACTGCTGACAATATCACGATAGATTGGTTAAATAAACATCGCTTGCAAGCTGATTGGATTGATATAGTTGCTGGAGATAAACATTTGGCCATCAAAGCCAGATCAGTTAATTGTTTACTTTTTTTAGATGATAATCCTGGCCATCTTCTAGATGTCTATCATGCAGATGTGTCTGATTATGTAGGAACATTGCACTACCCTTGGATTAAGCAACTTCCTGAAGGAATACTTAAATTTAAGAATTTGCTTGAGGTAAATGATTTTTTAAAAAATTTATTTTTGTTGAGTAATCGCTAAAAAACCTTTTTTTTCCTTGCATTATGAAATTTGTTTCTATAGAATCTTTTTCTGTTTAATTTAAGTTGATTAGGAGGTATTATGCCTAGAAGAAAGTTAGCCGCTAAGGCCAAAAAAATTGTTCGTCCAGCAAAGAAAACTGCGTTACGGGCAACAAAGAAAACCGCATTGCGGGCAACAAAGAAAACTGCGTTGCAGGGTGCGAAAAAACTTAATAAAAAAGTAGCTGCTCCACGCCGAGCTCGAAAAAAAAGAGTAACAGCGATTCCAAAAGGCTATCATAGTGTTACCCCTTATTTAATCGTGGAGAATGCTGAAAACGCCATCAATTTCTACAAAAAAGTTTTTGGCGCCAAAGTAACAAAGAAAATGACAACGCCTAATGGGAAAATCGGTCACTCAGAACTTAAAATTGGCGATTCCAAAATCATGCTAGCAGATGAATGCCCTGAAATGAATGCGCGTAGTCCTAAAGCTTTTAACGGTTCTCCGGTGACCTTGCATGTTTATGTTAAAAATGTCGATAAAGTGGTTGATAAAGCCCTGGGTGAGGGTGCAAAACTTGTCAAACAAGTAGATGATATGTTCTACGGAGATCGTGCAGGCGCCATTGAAGATTTATTTGGTCATGTTTGGCATGTTTCTACTCATATAGAAGATGTATCTACTCGCGAAATGAAAAAACGGGTAGCACGATTTTATCAACAAAGACAACAAGAACTGGAGTCAAGCGCTGCCCCGGCTTTAAATGACTCATAAATTTGCCAATTTAGAAGAACCTAAAATATCTAGAAAGTCATTTTGGGATCTTATTAAATGGCGATTTACTCGAGTTGCTCCGCAATGGCCTAAGTGGGTGGACTTTCCACCCCATAGTCCTTTGAGTGAAAGAGTGACTGGCAATAAACTGGTAGTCAGTTTTATTAATCATGCTACAGTGCTTATCCAGGTGGCGGGACTCAATATTCTGACTGATCCAATTTGGTCAGAACGGTGTAGTCCGTTTACTTGGATTGGTCCTAAGCGGGTTCATGCGCCAGGCATTCCAATGGAAGAATTACCTCCGATCGATCTAGCTTTAGTCAGTCATGATCATTACGATCACTTAGACTTAAGTACTATTCTTAAACTACATAAACGATTCAAACCCATTATTTACGGCGGATTAAGCCTGGGGGGTTATTTAAATAAAAAAAATAAACACCTTAGTACTGAGGAATTAGGTTGGTGGCAAAGTATTCCCATTAAAAAAGATGTTTCTTTAACCTTCGTCCCTGCGCATCATTGGTCTAGCCGTGGCCCCTTTTTTGTAAATCAAACGCTGTGGGGCAGTTTTGTTATCAGTACGCCGATGCATACTATCTATTTCGCAGGCGATACTGCTTATGGAGAACATTTTAAAAAAATTTCTGAAATTTTTCCTGAAATTACTTTGTCTATTTTACCTATTGGTTCTTATGAGCCGCGTTGGTTTATGCAGCATGTGCATATGAATCCTGAAGAAGCTGTTTTAGCGCACGTAGATCTAAAATCTCGATATAGTTTAGGCGTGCATTTTAATACTTTTGAACTCTCTGATGAGAAATTCAATCAGCCGGTAGAAGACTTACATAAAGCATTAATAAACTATCATATCCCCCCGCAAAATTTTTTGACGCTGCTGCCAGGACAGGCTTGGGGAATTTAACCCTCCAAAGGGGGAATTGAAGTTGCGATCACTTTTGACCATTTTTGTAAACAACTATGGATTCGTTGTTAATGATTTGAGTGCGAGATCGGTAAAATTCAATTGATCCAACCCACTTGACCGTAAAAGGGGTGGATCGACTGGTGGCAATTAATATAGAGTAAAACTTGGGGCTGAGGCTGTTGTTTATCTGGTGGCTGATTTTGAGTAACTGGCGCTTGAGTGTTATGATCAGCAGCGAGTCCAGTAAGTGGGGACAAAAATAACTGATGGTATCTTAGCATCAAAGCATGGAGGCAAAAATGAGTTATCTTTCCGCGATATTGATCGTACTAGGTTTGTCATTATTGGCAGGGATTTGTGTTTTTATAGTCAGAAAATGCGTTCACATTAGTTTTTTACAAAAACACCATGAGGTCGCCTTTACTATTTTTCTGCAAGAAGGCGTGATCTACGGAGTACTATTGGCATTTTCAGTGTCTGTAGTTTGGGGACAGTTCAACCAGGCGGCTGAAGAAATGCAGGCCGAGATTTCTAACTTATTGATTGTGGCGCAAATGTCATCTGTTTTTCCACCACCACTGCGCAACGATATTGATAAAGACATACTGGTTTATATGCATTCAGTGCTCGATCGTGAATGGTTGAGTATGCGTAAGGGAGAGCTTGATTTGAGGACACAACAGAATTTTGATCAATTGCTGACTGTGATTATGGAATATCAACCACAAAGTTATAATAATTTAGCCATATACAGTGAGGTGTTAAAACATCTAACTAACGCACGTGAAGCTCGACGCATGAGACTATTTCATTCCAGTGTTTCCGTACCTGCGGTCATTTGGGTGATTTTAGTTATCATGGGAATTTTGGTCATTACCTTACCGCTTTTTTTTGGCATGGAACATCAATGGTCCCAGGCAGTAATCACTGCCGGGCTCACTGGAATGATCAGTGCTATCCTTTTGCTCATTATTTTATTGGATAATCCTTTTGGTAAAAGTCTGCACGTAGATAAAAAGATCTTTGTCGAAGGTATACGCCGCATTCAACAAATCAACCTCACTATGCTCACCATACCTGAGTATGCTGCGGGCAAAATTGACCGTTCTGCGTATGCTTGTATACCCACCTGAGCTATTGCATCGGTATAATCTGATGCTTTGGTAACTCTCTGGTTTTTTCGATGACAACTTCTTTAATGATATTAAATAACTTTTTACCCATATTATAAATATTAGTATTTTTTCTGCTGGTCATATATTCTTTTAAATAATCAAATTTTTCATGGCAGTTAAGTCTTTTGGCGCTAAGCTTGGCGACCAATTTAATGCTGGAATTGCTTTGAGATAAATGCCAACTATTATTATATCTTGTCAAAACGGTGTGAATAATCTCTGTTTTAACACCTGCATCATGAATCGAATTCAATTTCTTAAATAAATCCTGATACTCAGCAACAGGAATGGGTTTTCGTGTGCATGCATTAAATAAACCATGGCTTAAGCCTGAAAAAGAGCCTATTAATTTTTTATTTACAGCATGGTCAATATCTGTTTTCGATATTTCTAAATCGATCTCTTTTTTAATAATTTTATATAACTTCTGGTGATTGTTTTTAGATTCTGACAAATAGGTGTCTATCTTAGTCCATTTGTCAATGTTAGTTATTTTTTCGTCATTAAGTTCTCGAAGTAATCGATATTCATCTGTGCTTTCCTCGAAATAATCCTTACCAGCAAAACAAATTTCCTGAATCACTGCTTCTTTTTGCGCCGAATTCAAGCCATCACACTCTGAATCCTGCTTCTCTTCAAAATTGCTTACGGGTATTTGTTGATAACGTTCCGATGTGTTTTCAGTAACTACTTCATTAATCACTTTAAAAAGTCTTGTGCCATTATTTGCAGTCAACATTCCATTTTGTTCGATCGCGAATTCCTTAACTAAATCAAATGGGTTCGCTTTCTTTTCATCAAGTTGGGTTATTAAGCTGTCGCTTCTTATGCTTTGGAAACAGGTCTTTTCTCTTTCGTATTTTTGTTTAATTTCAGAGACTACCTTTTTTTGAGTAGCTTCGTCGTTTATGGACATTAATCTTTGAAAAAGATCATTCTGTTCTTGAACCGAAATAGGTGTGCGGGTCAGAGCAAGATGAAGCCCAAAACCAAAGCCAATCAAGGCGCCAATGGGCAAAGACAGTAAAAACGTCGGCAGCATTAAAATTTCTCCAAAAAAGGGAATGCTACTTATCCCTCCAGTCACCGCTAGACCGACACGGATTCCACCTAAGGTGCACCCACCAATAAATGCGCCATAATGTACAGATGGACTTAAAATTCGATTGGTTTCAAAGCGAATATCGGTATTGGTTTTAGAAATTTCTTCCTCGATTAAATCGGCGATGATTTTATAAAACGTTCGGTTAATATTTTGAGTTTGGTTAAGATAAAATTGAATACCACGCCATTTATTGTCCAGAGAGTCTTTTTCATCTTTCAAAAGCCTATGTAAATTTAGGCTAGCGTTACTGCTATTTGGCGTCGATCCGTAGGTTTCGCCGGCGGCTTCTATAATTCTTTGTTTTTGTTGATTATTTAATACTAAACCATGGGTTAAAAGTTCATTTCTCATATTGCCTCGCTCAGATTTGTTTAAGATTAGAGATATTCTACCAAAATATTGAGCATTGTTCAATATGTTTTTATAAAATTTTTTACCGTGGGGTATTTTACGATTTTGCAGATAGTCTGTAGACTAATAGACATGAAAATTATTCTATTTGGCAAAACCGGAGCGGGCAAAAGCTACATTGGAGATTATTTGCAGTCCAAACATTGTTTTCACCATTTCGATGCCGATCAGATTCTAACAGATGAGATGAAAGCATGTATTCGCTTAAATAAGCTAATGACACCAGTGATGGTAGATCAATTCGTGGAATCACTAAAGAAAAAAATAGCTTTTTTTTATCATCAATATTCCACCTCAGATGTAGTCATTTCACAGGGCTTATATCGAAATAAAAACAGGCTAGATTTAGCAAAACAATTTCCAAAGTTGCAATTTGTTTGGGTTAATACTGACGAGCAAGTATGTTACAAGCGAGTGGCCAAAAGAACCAATTGGGTAACGGTAGAATATGCTAAAAAAATTAGTCATCTGTTTGAAGAGCCTGAAGGATTTAACCATATAGAATTAAAAAATAGTGAGAGCTTAAGTGCACTAGATTTACTATTAAAAAAAATGCGCCGTCATTGCGAGCGTTAGCGAAGCAAAATTTAGGTCATTGCCACTGACTGGTGCTGAAGTTTCGTCGCAATCATATCTGCTAAACGGGAGGCTATTTCTTTTTTTGATAATACCGGCCACTCAAGTATCTCACCTTGTTTGGTAAGGATAGTCACTGCATTAGGGGTGTCTCCAAAACCCTGGCCATTTGCAATTGAATTTAAAACAATAATATCTGCATTTTTTAATCTAAGCTTCTCGCTGGCGTGTAATAAATGCTGATTTGTTTCTGCGGCAAAACCAACGATAAAAGTTTTTGGAGATAAATTTTGGATATTAAGTAAAATATCGGTATTTTTGATCAATTTTAGGCTGAAAACGTCAGGTTTACGTTTCAATTTCATGGGAGAGACTGCTTCGGGTCGATAATCAGCCACTGCCGCGGCGCCGATGAAGATATCTATAGGCAAGTTTTTAATCGCTTCATCGTGCATTTCAGCGGCGGAGGTAACTAATATGCGATGTACACCCCGAGGACAATCCAATTGACAGGGACCGCTGATCAAGTGGACCTCAGCTCCTGTATTGGCGAATACTTCAGCTAAGCAATATCCCATTAAACCGGTGCTACTGGTGGAAATAAATCGAATGGGGTCTATGAACTCATGCGTTGGACCTGCAGTAATTAACACTTTTTTTCCCAAAAAAAAGGGATGGGGATTAAAAAAATTTTCCAAATGGGCGAAAATTTCTAGAGGCTCTATCATTCTTCCTAAACCAAATTCACCACAGGCTTGCGACCCAGTATCAGGGCCAATAATTTGGTAGCCCAGTTTTTTTAACTTTTTAGCATTAGACTGTGTCAGCCTATTTTCCCACATTTGTTTGTTCATAGCGGGAACGATAAAAACGGGAGCAGTCGTAGCCAGGCAAACTGTGGTTAACAAATCATTAGCAAGGCCATGCGCTAGTCTGGCAATCAAATCGGCGCTGGCCGGTGCTATGACAATGACGTCAGCCCATCGAGCCAAATGGATATGAGCCATTGAATTTTCAAAAGTCTGGTCGAAGAGATCTACATGCACTTGGCCATTGGCGAGTGCCTGTAAACTCAAGGCAGTAATGAATTTTTGTGCCGACTCCGTCATCACTACTTGAATTTCTACTTGTGCTGTACGTAATAGACGTATAAGTTCGGCAGTTTTATAGGCAGCAATACCACCACTGACTGCAATTAGAATTTTTTTTTTATTTAGAATTGGCGCAGATGTAATCATTTTTTTCATCAAGAAATAGAATCTTCGGAATAAAATCTTTAATTGCTGTAACTTCAAAAATACCATAGACGCATATAATAACTCGCTGACCTGGTTTTACCAGATGAGCGCATGCGCCATTTGCGCTGATTTTCCTTGATCCTGCTGGGGCTGGAATAGCATATGTAGTAAAACGAGCGCCATTATCGAGATTGTAAACATGAATTTGCTCGTTTATTAAAATACCGGCAGCGGAAAGTAACTCTTCGTCAATCTCCATTGAACCTTCATATTCTAAATCCACCTGTGTTATTTTAGCTTTATGCAATTTGGCATAGAGCAAAGTTCTTAGCACGAAACTTCTCCTAAGATAATGAAAAATTATCAATTAAACGAACATCCTCTAGCCAAACGGCCCCTAATCTACGCTGCCATTTTTCTTCAATGTAATCTACTTTAAATCCAACAGCTATTAATTCTGTAATTGCTTGACTGGGTGAATCGCTATATTTAAGAATTTTGGGAAAAAAGCTAGCTTTTTTTCTTTGTTGCGTGTTCAATCTTGAATTTCGTGAACTGAGTGCTAATAAATCATCTGCGCGAATAGTTTCACAAGCTATGATGGTTACCGGCAAAAAAAGAGCTTGTACCATTTTCTTCACTAATAAGAGCTGTTGATAATCTTTTTCGCCAAAGTAGGCCTTATGCGGACCAATAATATTTAACAGTTTGATCACAACAGTGAGCATACCTATAAAATGACCGGGTCTAAATTTTCCTTCTAAACATTGGCTTAAGTCGGTTTCTATCATTTGGATCTGAAAATTATCTGGATATAATTCTTCTGCATTAGGAAGAAATAAATAATCTACGCTATGCTGAGATAACAATTGTTGATCTTGTGCTAGCGTACGTGGATAAGATTCATAATCCGCTGATTGATTAAACTGTGTGGGATTTACAAAAATACTGACCACGGTGATATCATTTTCATTCTTTGCACGTTGACAAAGGGACAGATGGCCTTGATGCAAATGTCCCATGGTTGGAACAAAACCGATGGTTTTATCAAGGTTTGAATTTCTTATTTCTAACCATTCCTCAACCTTGGTAACAATGTTCGTCATTAGGAAACTCTCCTTTCTGAATCGCGTTGATAAAATCGCCTATGGCTTGTTGCGTTTGCTCCGAGCCATTCATAAAATGTTTTACAAACCGAGGCTTAAAAACAGTATTTAAACCCAGCAAATCTTGATATACCAATACTTGCCCATCCGTTTGATTACCTGCACCGATGCCAATGGTGGGAATGTCGAGCAAGTTAGTAATTTCCGCAGCTAATGAGGCAGGTATGCATTCCAAAACTACACTAAAACAGCCTGATTTTTGCAATGCGAGTGCATCTTGGATGATGTGTTGCGCGCTGGAATCGTTTTTACCTTGTACTTTGTAGCCGCCTAGGTGATGAATAAATTGTGGAGTTAATCCTAAATGACCCATCACAGGAATACCTGATTCAGTTAAATGTGTGATTAAATCCAGATTACCGGTTGCGCCTTCTAGTTTGACCGCGTTTGCGCCAGATTGCATTAAAATCTGTACGTTGCTGATGTTTTCGCTGAAAGATTTACGGCACGCTAAAAAAGGAATATCAGTGACGATGAACTTATTAGGGGCTCCTCTAGATACTGCGGCTGTATGCAAAGACATCATTTCAGTTGTTGCCGCTAAAGTATCTTTATAACCATGCATGGTCATAGCGACACTGTCTCCGACTAACAGACAATCCAGTGGTGTTGCAGCAAGCATTCGGGCGCTGGAAAAATCATAGCAGGTCACCATGGAAATTTTTTCATTTCGTTGTTTCTTTTTATGAAAATCTAAAATATTCATTGAAAGATTTCTCCGTTTTGTCGATAACAGTTTATAAAAGCCAGATATATTTCTTTGAATGCATCTTCTTCTAAGGCAGTAATATTTTTTTCAAGAGTTCCATAATCGTTTCTGGTCAGTGGTCCGGTTAAAGCCTGTTTTGGATCCATTATCAGATTTCGCATTTGTTGTTTTAAAAATGGGTGTGCAGCCGCTTCAGGTAAGTTAAATTCATGTTGAAACTGATAGAATAATTTTTGCCATAAAATACAACTAAAATTTCCAGCTAAAACACAGAAGGCATGATATTTTGGTTTGAAAGCCTTATTTAAGCGATAATGCGGATTGGGGATGCCTGGCAATAACTCACTAAAATCCGGACAATCATGATCAATGATGAATGGAATTTGCTTATATTCAGCAAGAGTATATAAATTTTGATTAAAAGTCATGAGCGGATGTGTGCCGTAAGCCTGTGAACTGATTAAACTTCCGGAAAAATGCATAAAAAAAGCTTGGCTATTTTTTTTATTATTTAAAATAAACTGCTCTATTGCTTGATCACGCAGCAGAACTAATATGTGAGTAGAGTTACGCAAATGCAGATCTAGCTGCTCGGGGGGATCGTTTCGGTTCCAAATGCTGCAATGTATATTTAGTAAGGTAAAATAATAAAAAAAGTGTCGTGCAACACGGCCTCGGCCGATGATGAGATATTGAGGTACCTGTTTTGCAATCAAGTCCATATTTAAGTCACTTCTATAAAAAAAAGTATCTGTCAAAAGATCAGATCTTGCTTTTGCTCAAGGGAAAGCCTAACTCATGTGGGATTGAATTGCAAGCCGCCTTCTTTTTACGCGATGCTCGGCAAAGCCTGCGCTCGCGCTCAAGGGGGAGAATCACGATTCTCCCCCTTGAGAATCCCCCATCACGTAAGGAATTTCATATACTTATTTGTTTTCAAATCAAAAAAATCTCGGGAATGGCTGTTTTTAAAACCAAATTTTTAGTTGGTCTAAAGCCTGAGCATTAAAAAGAGCATCACCGGTAATGGTTTTCCATCCCGCAGCTTGTGCCATTTTCAAAAAAGCAGTCTCCAAAGGTTTCAAAATGATATCCATGGCGACGCCATCGCATTTAACAGGTATTTTCCAGTTGGCGCATTGTTCCAAATAGGCTGGCGCAGGCAAAGTATTGATTACAAGATCATAGGGAAAATGTTTTTGTTTAAATAACATAGCAAAATCGATTGCTTGACCGCCAAATTTTTCAGAAAAAATTCTGGCGCGCTCTAAAGTACGATTACATAAAGTGACCTTGGCATTGTTTTTTAAAAGCATATAGGCCAATGCTTTTGCAGAACCGCCGGCGCCTAAAATTAAGCACTGACGGTTTTTTAATGGAGCTATCTGTTTTACTAAAACAGTTTCAGCTCCTGTGATGTCAGTGTTATAGCCAAAATAAAGCTCTTTTTCAACTTTAATCGTATTGGCAATTTTTAATTGTGCGGCATCTCCTTGTAGTTGGTCTAAAAAAGGGATAATGGTTTCTTTATGTGGTATGGTAATGCTCATGCCATGGAAGGGGAGGTTCCGGATTAAACTCATGGCTTCAGCTAAGTTTTCACTCTGAATTCGACATTTTACATACACGGCGTTTTGATTTAATCGTGAGAAGGCTTGATTATGAAAAACATGTCCGGGACTTTGCGAAATAGGATCTCCTAGTAGGGCATAAATCGCAGTGTTGGTATTTAGTTGATGCAGTCGATATATTTCATTGATTTCTTGCAGTGTCATTTGACCAGGAGCCGTGGCGTTGACTTGATCTATGCATGCATAGGTGGCGAAGCCGCCAAAAATAGGCGCCAAAATTCTACTGATTTGCCCGTATTCTCCCATGGCTAATGCAATCAAGCGATATTTTTGGTGGTGATTTTTTAAAAAAATTAAAAGGCGCAGTGTGTCGCATATATTGTTAGCGAAAGTAGCAATTTTTACTGCAAAAAATTCCGGTTGGGACAGAGTTTCAAGTAGGTATGATAAATTCTGCGGTGTTTCTGTAAAATTATGATAAGAGCCGATTAATTTTATTTGAGGAAAGTTTTGATGCAGCGTTTTCAGCCATTTTTTTGGCACATCGTATTCTATATCCAAGTAGTCCGGATGTAAGCTAGCAAGTTGAACTATTAAGTTTAACCGTTCTTCTTCTTCTATTTCAATGATACCGCCCTGAGATTTTTTGCGTAAAGTAAAAATAACTGGCAGTGTTATATTGACTCTTATTTGCTTGATTTGTTCAATATCAATTTTATCACAATAATCTAGACGCAATTCTATAGCATCTGCCAGAGGAGTGGACTGCGATATCTGTTTTTTTATTATTTCAATATCATTGTTTGCTATGGTAGCGATTCTTAAACAAGTATTCATGACTTTTGTACACTTCTGGAATTAGCGATAATTATTTCAAATAATTTACTGATAAATAACGCATCTATTTGCGAGTGGGTTGCTATTTTTTTATATTTTCTTTGCTGGGCTGCCTCTCGCTTATAATCGCGTATGGGTTTTCCAGCATCTGTTTTCAATAGTCCTATTTTTTTTGATAACTTTTGCCTCAAGGCTAATTTTTTTATGATCGCTTCATCTAACTTATCAATTTTCGCTCGTAATAACTTCAGCTCATCCTTTTTTATTTTCCCCATATCAACTCCTCGGTTTGACAATAATAAATGTTGTTAGGTTGGGTTGGGTATCTTGTATGTTTTTCTCTAGGATTTCTAATCCATAAATTTGCGCGGCTCTGCTGGCGGCGATGACCGCATTACTCGAATCTAATTTACCAGTTGCTAGATCGCGTGCAGCCAGAGCTGTGTCTTGCCAATCAATTTTTTCAGCTTGGGGAAACTCTTTTTTCAGGAAATTACTGCATTGAGCAATTCCTTGCGGATGAGAAACTATTTTTGTTATTTGACTACGAGTAGTTCCTGGCAGCACCATTAAGCATTGTTGGATATGCAAACTAATTTGGTCTATAAAAGTAAACGAATATTTACCCATGGCTTCAAAAGCCATCGTTACTAATCCGCCTCGCGAATTAACCACTGGTAAAATTGCCATATCTATTCGATTTAAGCTAATGGCCGCGAGTACGCCTTCCATATCTAATAAAAATTGTAAGCTGGCCCGTAATTGGGTTTGTTGTAAATAAAGCAGGGCGGCTTCCTCAGAAAACGAGCCTTCTTCCCCGGACACCCCTAAAATCATTTCATTTTTTTTTGTGAGCATAGAGTTATTATCCCGCAGAAGAGATGACATTTCAATTCAGGCTGCGACAGCAATTTCCGCTGAAGCGGGACTTGCTTCCTGGTTTGAATCCTGGGCTCTGGCAAAGCCAGATCCCAGGAATGAAGGGAAAGGTCGCTCCGCTCGCATCGAACTTACGATCCCTCATCGGACTAGGTTTTTCTATGAAAAAATAATTTCTTTAATCATTTATTATCATACTTTTCAATGACTTATAATTCAGCGGGAATTACTGAGGTTGCGAAATTCTGGCCTTTTTGCCGAAGATAATGATCCATAATGACCAGTGCTGACATCGCATCGACAATGGGCACGGCACGCGGCAATACGCAAGGATCATGTCTTCCGGCAGCGGCTATCGTTACCGGTTGATTTTGTGTAGTCACCGTTTGCTGTTCACGCCCAATCGTGGAAACTGGTTTGAAAGCCACTCTAAAATAGATATCTTCACCTGTAGAAATCCCGCCTAGAGTGCCGCCTGCATGATTGGTCAGTAATTTTATTTGGCCATTTTCTACCGAAAAAGCATCATTGTGTTCACTGCCGCGCAAGCTTATTCCAGAAAAACCAGAGCCAATTTCAAAGCCTTTTACCGCATTGATGCTGAGCATGGCTTTGCCTAAATCAGCAGAAAGTTTATCAAATACCGGTTCGCCTAAACCAGCTGGAACATGGCGAATCACTCCCTTGATGACGCCTCCGATCGAATCTCGTTCTTTTTTTACTTGTTCAATTAAAGCAATCATTTCTTGCGCTACGGCTTCATCAGGACAACGGATGATGTTTTTGTCTATATCTGCCGCTTTGACAGTACGATAGTCAATATCAGTAACAATAGACCCAACTTGTTCGACGTAACTGATAATTTCTATCTGTAAATACTGCTGCAGATATTTTTTGGCGATTGCACCAGCGGCGACACGCGCTAATGTTTCACGAGCGCTGGCGCGGCCACTGCCTCGATAATCGCGCGCGCCATATTTTTTTAAGTAGGTAAAATCAGCATGCGAAGGCCGATATAACGTCTTTAATTCTTCATAATCTTGAGGACGCATATCGGCGTTGTAGGCTAAAAGCAAAATAGGGACGCCGGTGGTTTTGCCTTCAAAAACACCCGAGAGGATGTGAATAAGATCTTGTTCTTGCCGTGGCGTAGTTATGGCGCTTTGCCCTGGTTTGCGCCGATCTAATTCATGCTGAATTTCTGTTTCATCGATATTTAAACCGGGTGGACAACCATCAATAATGACAGCCACAGCGCCGCCATGCGATTCGCCGCAAGTAGTAATGCGAAATAATTGGCCAAAACTATTTCCGGGCATATTTTGTCTCCAGCAGCTGTTGAAAAGCTTGTTGCACCGTCTGATCATTCACAGGGTGGGCATAAGTGTCTTTTTGTACCAATACCTGGCCAATCTTTTTTAAAATAATGTAATAGCTTTGACCGAGTTTATTTTTTTTATCTTGTTTGGTAGCGCGGATAATCTCTTTGATGGAATATTTTTTTAAATCAGAAATGTGAATATCTAACTCGCTAAAAATTTGAGTAATCAGCTGATAATCATTTGAAGATAGAATGCCTTGTATTTCAGCAATTTTTGCCTCAACCAAAATACCGTATGCGACGGCATAACCATGTAAAATTTTATAATCACTTATTTTTTCTAACGCGTGACCAATGGTATGGCCGAAATTTAAGATCATTCTCAACCCGGATTGTTCTTTTTCATCTTGAGCAACCACCGATTGTTTAACTTTTACTGCTTGCTCAATAATCTTTTGCTGAATTTTCAAATCACCAGTTAAACATCCCTGCCAATTTCTTTTTATATACTGAAAAGCTTTTTGATCACAAGTCAGTGCCATTTTAATCGCTTCTACCAGACCATTGATTATTTGCTTTTTCGGTAATGTTTGCAGGCAAGAGATATCTGCAATCACTGCTTGAGGTTGCCAAAATGCGCCGATTAAATTTTTTCCATAGTTTGTATCGATTGCGGTTTTTCCACCGACGCTGCTGTCCACCATCGCTAATAAAGTAGTGGGTATTTGTATGATGGGTATCCCACGTAAAAAAGTGGCCGCAATGAAACCCGCTAGATCTCCCACAACGCCTCCGCCTAAAGCTAAGCAAAGAGTATCGCGGCTACAACCCTGGCGAAACATTTTTTCCTCAAGTATTTGTTTGGTTTTCTGGTTTTTGGATTTCTCTCCTGCTTTGAAGGAAAATAAATAAACTCGACTAGCAAAATTCTTTAATTTTTTATATAACTGTTGGCCATAAATATTTTTTACATTATGATCGGTGATGATGGTGATTTCAGTGAATTTTTTGATATTCAACCAGGTTTCAGGTTTTTGCAGCAATCCAGTTTGGATAAAAACTGGATAAGCTGAAGCCTCGGTAGCGGGAATTTGCACAACAATCTTAGGCATGATCAGCTGTACTCCGCCAAATTGAGTAATAATTTTTGGGTCGAGTCCCATCCGATGCATCCATCCGTAATGGATAATCCAGTTAAATCTATGGCTGCAGGATTGTTCGGATCGATCTTTTGACTACCTTCTTTCAAAAAACTTTCCACCATAAATCCTTTCACTAATTTTTTTATTTCTGGATATTGACGGATGTCGGCGAGCACATTTTTAATAACTTCCGGTTGAAAACGGAAATCTTTTTTTCCGTTGACTATACTGTTGTCATGGCTGGCGTCTACTATTACCGCCGGATTAAAAATTTTGTTTTCAGTCATGAGTCGGGTGACTTCTTTAAAGTTTTCTACACTGTAATTCGGACCTAAATTATTACCACGCAGCACTAAGTGAGCATAATGATTGCCCTTAGTTTGTACTTCGTAACCATCAAGCACAGCAACATGGGGCGCTTGTGCCGCCAAAACACTATTGATTCCAACTATTAGAGAACCATGGGTTGGGTTTTTCATACCTACCGCACAATCAATGGCAGAAGCAAATATGCGATGTTCTTGATCTTCTGTGCTACGGGCGCCAATGGCAACCCACGATAATAATTCTAAAAATCCTCTGGCGTTATGCGTAAATAGCGCTTCATCGGCAATAGCCAAGCCTTTTTCAACTACTTTTACCATCATGTCGCGGGTATAACGAATACCTGCCTCAATGTCTGGATAGGCTAATGGATCTGGCTGGTTTACGGGTCCTGTCCAGCCTTTTACAGTTCTAGGCTTTTGGATATAAACCCTCATAATAATTTTCAAACGTGATTTTACTGTTTCGTTTAATTCTAATAACTTATCTGCATAGGATAATACTGCCGATTTGGGCCAAGCCGAACAGGGGCCGACAATGACGAGTAAACGCGGATCAGCACCGGACAATATGCTTTTGACTTCTTGACAGTCACGAAGAATCTGCTCTTGGGCTTCTGATGAAACTGGATATTCGTGGATAATTTCTTCTACCGAAGGCAGTTTCTTAATAATTGCATAGTTCATTTTTACACTCCAATATTTTTATAACCATTCATGAGTTTAGGCTCTGTCACAAAATAATTTGGACATTTAGCGCCCGATAGTCGTTCAGATTGAGACGGTTATTGATTGAGAAATACGAAGGAATAGTACCTCTATTTCGAGTGTTTCTCAATCAATAACCGTCTCAAGATGGACGGCTAGCGGGATGCTAAATGTCCAAGTTATTTTGTGACAGAGCCTTAAATATTTTCTGCAATGTTTGCTCTAATGAATAGGTGTTATCCACCGTATAGGTGGCTAATTGTTTGTACGTGGTTTCTCGTTGCTCCCATAAACGCAGAAAAAAAGTATAAGCATCTTCTTTTTCAGGAAAAAAAGCAGGTTTACCCTTTGCCATAATTCTTTTAAAAACGATTTCTGGGTCAGCGGTGATATGAATTAGACAATGGGATTTTAACAGAAGTTGATTTTCTTTTAGAATGGGGGCGCCTCCTCCTAAGGCAATCAGGCTACGAGGTTTGTTAAGAACCTCTTGTAGCATTTTATTTTCATAAGCTCGGAAAAAAATTTCCCCACAATGTTTTAAAATTTCTCTACAAGAATAATGAACTCCTTTTTCTTCATAGTAATGCTGTTCTATTGCCTGGTCTAAATCTAAAAATGGAAGATGCAATTCTTTTGCTAAAGCCTTACCTAAAGTGGTTTTACCAACGTGCTTGAATCCCATTAAAATAATATGCTGGTCATTTAACATTTCTTAATTCCATATTTCCTCCCAGTTTTTTCATCATGGCTACAAAATCCGGGAAAGTCTTATCGATTGCCTGAGCATCATCAATACAGGTGATACCTTCAGCTAATAAACCGGCAATAGACAAGGCCATGACTGTGCGATGATCGCCAAAGCCTTTGACCGTATTCGCTTGCAGTTGACTTTGGTATATCGTGAGTCCGTCTGGATGTTCTTCAACTTTAGCTCCTAGTTTTTGCAGGCCTTGAGCCATGGAGTGGATACGATCTGTTTCCTTAATCCTGGCTTGTGGCACGTTCAAAATTTCAGTTTTGCCGGACGCTTGAGTGGCAATCACTGCCAAAGTAGGTAATAGATCAGGAATATCGTTGGCGTCTATACGAATACCGGTTAATTTTTTTGTAGCGTGAACAATTATCTTGTCCGAATCTATTAAAATATCTGCACCCATTTTTTGCAGAATTTCTACTAGTTTTTTGTCTCCTTGGGGGTCATTCATGTCTAACCCTAACAGAGTAATGGGTGTTCCTAATAAAACTCCGGCAGCCAACAAATAAGAAGCAGAAGAAAAATCACCCGTAAGATTTTTTTGGAAAGGACGGTAAATTTGGCCGCCGCTAATATCAAAAATATCCTGATTGCCAATAATTTGATGGCTAAAACGAATTTTTTGTTCCTTTAGCCACGACAAAGTCATTTCGACATAAGGTCGTTCATGTAAGTCCTCAACGGTAATCTCACTGTTTTCTTGGGCGCATGGAAGTGAAATTAATAATGCAGATAAATATTGAGAACTAAGACCATTCACACTGGTTTTGCCTCCTCGCAACTGTCCTGAAACCGCAAGCGGGCAGGAACCCTGTTTTTCAAGGTAACGAATATTCATGCCCAAATTTTGCAAAGCTTGCGCCAATGTGCTGATAGGGCGCGCTCGCATCTGCTCACCGCAATCGAAATAAATTTCTTGTTGGTTGTTCTCTTTAAATCCTAAAATGGGTAAAGAAAAGCGAGTGGTAATCCCTGAATTTCCGGAAAAAATATTTTCTGCGATCCTGGTTAAGGGCAAGCCGGGACTGTCTATAATGATTTCATTTTGTTGCAATTGAATGGTCGCCCCTAACGATTGGCAGACTCGAACAGCGTCTTTCATATCATCTGATTCAAGCACATTGTATAACTGAGATTGCCCTTTAGCTAGTAAAGCGAAAAAAAGCCCACGAATATTTTGTGACTTTGAACTGGGCGGAGTAACACTGCCTGAAAGCGCGGCGGTGCGGCTAACTAATAAGTTCATAATGGCTCCGGTAAAAATGTAATATTCTAACTGTTGGCGGGCTAGTTATAAACAGAATTTGGTGAATTGAAATGATTTTTTGATAAAGAATACACGTCAATCGAACGGTGTGGAATCTTTTTGTCGGAATACAACCGTTCGACTGATATCGTTTGGTAAAAATGCTTACGGAGCTGTTTGTGTACCAGCACCTGAAGTCGATGTTCCAGTAGTAGTAGTATTATTATTATATTCATTATGTAACATTTGCATTTTCTCTCTGAACATATGACGATGCTTATGAAATTTAATTGCATTGTTAATGGTATCGCCGAAATTAGCTAATGCTAGAATGATTAAAATGATTCCAACACTTTTGACCAGACCGGTGCCGCACGCATGTTTGTCACAGTGTTTTCGTGTTTCTACAGAGGCGCCTGTTACATTGGTTGTCAAATTTGGAGTAGTGCCTGTTCGTACTTCGCCAAGACGACCCTCGCATACCATTTTCCATTTAGCGCATTTGAACTGAGCCCAGCCTATCATGAGTGCGCCTAATCCTAAAACAATAAATTCTAGAGAAAAAGCAATATTGTATAAAAACATAAATCCTCCCAAAAAAATTGAATATCATAAAAAAGATAGCAATTAGAAGTAGAAATTGCAAAAAAAGATTAAAAATACTGTAAAATTACAATTATTATAATTTATAATTCATTTAATCCCATGCAATGTGAATATTCCACGCCATATCTAAGAATGCCGCGAATGGATCGCCCGATGGCCGTGCTGTTCAGCAAGAATTTTGGTACCATACGTTCAGAAAGTTTTATTTAGGAGGTTCCATGAAGGCGAAAGCTATGCGCAATGGGGTATTGCTTGGAGTTTGTGTTTTAATTATAACCACAACGGCCAGCGCTGTAGATCCATCCAGTTTTAAAAATTTCCAGCATGTGGTTATTCAAGGCGCCTGGAATGCTAAAATTATTTATGGAAATCAATATCAGGTGCGGGTGAGTGCTGTTAAGCTAGATCCTGTATTGTACAGCGTGACCCAAAATGGAGATACTATTAATATTACTAACACCAAAGTAGTTTCACCGAACCGCTTTGATGTAACCGTCATTTTGCCAAAACTAAACAGTTTGGAATTGCGAGGTACTAATAGAACGGAAGTCTCGGGGTTTAATGTTAAAGATTTATTTGTCAGTATTGAAGGCACCCAATCTCTGGTCGGCAGCAATAATCAAATTGAAAACTTGAAATTATATGCAGCAGGCACCACAGCAATTGATTTTAAAAATAGTAAGACCACCAATGTTAACTTGCAAATTCTAGGTACGAATGACACCAAATTAAATATGCAGGGAGGAGATCTCATCGGGCAGGCTAAAGGCATGGTTTCGATTAGTTATTGGGGTACAGTAAAAATAAAAAATGTAACCCCAGGCGAAATGGTCAAAGTGGAACAACAGCAGTAATTCCCGGTCAAGGGGAATTGACCCTACGCGATGGGGGTTTGAAGGGGGAGAATCGCGATTCTCCCCCTTCATTCCGAGCAATTGGCTATGCCAATGCGCAGGATATAAACAAGGACAGCAGTTCTCGCCCTTGGGCGGGAATTGCTGTAACAACAGCAGTAATTCCCGGTCAAGGGGAATTGACCCTACGCGATGGGGGTTTGAAGGGGGAGAATCGCGATTCTCCCCCTTCATTCCGAGCAATTGGCTATGCCAATGCGCAGGATATAAACAAGGACAGCAGTTCTCGCCCTTGGGCGGGAATTGCTGTAACAACAGCAGTAATTCCCGGTCAAGGGGAATTGACCCTACGCGATGGGGGTTTGAAGGGGGAGAATCGCGATTCTTCCCCTTCATTCTGAGCAATTGGCTATGCCAATGCGCAGGATATAAACAAGGACAGCAGTTCTCGCCCTTGGGCGGGAATTGCTGTCACAACAGCAGTAATTTTTGCGCTAGGAGTACTGCGCGAAAAGTTAGGGAGTGACTTTATGAAAAAAATCGCGGTCGGATTCCTCATTTTGTTTTTAATGGGAAATACAGTTTTAGCTCAGCCACAGTTTAATTTTAAAGTACCGGGTTTCAAAAACGGTGGGGTTGTACCAAACAAATACACTTTTTGTATTCCTGCCACTTCGATCCATATTCAAAACGGTCAGAATCTAAATCCAGAATTGCAATGGTCTAGCTACCCGCAGGGAACGCGTTCTTTAGCGATCATCATGGTAGACCCAGATGTACCGTTGGTTAAAAATGAGGTCAATAAAGAGGGGGTTAGTTTAGCGAAGAATTTAGCGCGTAAGAATTTTTATCATTGGGTATTAGTGGACATTCCCATTCACCTTACTGGAATCAAAGAAGGACAAGATTCTAATGGCATTTCACCTCATGGCAAAGCTCCGGGACCCACTCCCTATGGTGTGAGAGGGGTCAACGATTACACTTCCGCCTTTGCTGCCGATCCTAATAGGGCAGGCGAATACGGTGGATATGACGGGCCTTGTCCGCCCTGGAACGACACCTTGCCGCATCATTATAAATTCACCTTATATGCTTTAGATGTCCCTACGTTAGGGTTAATAGGCAATTTTGATGGTCCAGCCGCGGTGGCAAAGATGCAGGGTCATATTTTAGGGCAAAAAGAATGGGTGGGCATTTATAGTCTATACAAACCGATTAGTAAGGCGCCATGAAAAAATTAGGCTTCATGTTGTTGGCATTTCATTTTAAAGTTTTACCATTAGGGACTTCAGGGGGAGAACTGCAAGACAATTTATCCGCTTATTTGGTAGCGCCAGGAAGCGAGACGCATTTTGTGGCTTTAGACGCGGGCACTTTGTGTAGCACTCTCAAAAAAATTCCTAAAGAACAACTGCAAACCTTGGGGTTAGAAAAAAAAGTTAATAATAGCTCTGCACAGGAAGCTTTTTTTACCGGAAATATTAAAGCTTATTTAATTTCACATGCGCACTTGGATCATATCAGTGGATTAGTCCTGTGTTCCACCATAGATAGTAAAAAACCAATTTGGGGTAGTAATACTACGATTGATTACTTGCGGGATAATATTTTTAACTGGAAGATTTGGCCTAATTTTGCAGATGAGGGTGTTTTACCCTATTTAAAACTTTATCATTATCAACGAATGAATTTTAATACCGAATATGCTATTCCACAAACGCGTATGCAAGTGAGAGTGTTTCCTCTGAGTCATGGCAATGGTTATCCTTCCACTGCTTTTTTAATAAAATCGACTAGTTTTTATTTGTTGTACGTAGGTGATACCGGAGCAGATCCATTAGAAAAGAGTCATGATCTAAATTTATTATGGCAGTCAATAGCACCTATCATAAAGTCACATCAGCTTAGCGCGATTTTTATTGAGGCTTCTTATCCAAATTCGCGTCCGAATCAACAGCTATTTGGACATTTAACACCTTACTGGTTGATGTGGGAATTACAGGATTTAGCTAAACAGGTGAATAGCCAAAATCCTGAACTGGCTTTGAAGGATTTGCCGGTGGTAGTGACTCATGTCAAGCAAGGTTTAGAAGATCAAAATAATTCGCAAATAATCGCTCAAGAATTGAAGAACGAAAATAATTTGGGCATTAATTTCATCATCCCTAAACAGGCAGAGGAACTTAGATTTTAGCTTTGCTATAAAAAGCATAGTCGATAAATCCGAACTGCCGCTCCATCACTTGTGATCTAGACAGGCGCCCACGAGTGATTTATTTGGAGCCGAGCATCGGTTGTAAAAATTGACCGGTAAAAGAAGTAGGATGTTTGGCCACAGCTTCTGGAGTGCCGGCAGCGATCATTTGACCGCCGCCGCTGCCGCCTTCGGGGCCTAAATCAATAATCCAATCGGCGACTTTAATGACATCTAAATTATGTTCGATGACCACAATGGTATTGCCGCGATCACGCAAATCTTCTAAGACTTTGAGCAATTGCACGATATCGTGAAAATGCAAGCCGGTGGTGGGTTCATCTAAGAATATAAAGCGTTTGACCGGTATCGCGCCGCGATAATTCTCGGGATAATTTAATGCGCTGAGCTTCTCCACCGGATAAAGTAGTGGCGCTTTGGCCTAAGGAAATATAAGACAAACCCACTTCAATTAAAGTTTGTAATTTCCGGGCGACTGCGGGAATGGCGATCAAAAAAAATTCGGGCGTCTTCCACAGTCATCGCCAAAACTTCATCAATACTTTTGCCTTTGTATTTAATTTCTAATGTTTCGCGATTATAACGTTTGCCTTTACAGACATCGCAAGTCACATAAATATCGGCTAAAAAATGCATCTCGACTTTGATGACGCCATCGCCTTCACAAGCTTCACAACGTCCGCCTTTGACATTAAAACTAAACCTGCCTGGTTGATAACCGCGAGAACGCGCTTCGGGAGTCATGGCGAATAATTCGCGAATGGGCGTAAATAATCCCGTATAAGTGGCTGGATTAGAGCGGGGGGTGCGGCCAATGGGACTTTGATCGATATCGACGACTTTATCTAAATATTCTAAACCGGTGATTTCGCGAAACGGCCCGATATAATCAGGAGCATGCGCCATTTAATTGCTGAGCGGCGTAGGGAAACAAAGTATCATTAATTAAACTGGATTTTCCTGATCCTGAAACGCCGGTGATACAAGTCATTAATCCAATCGGAATGCTGACGTCGACATTTTTTAAATTATTACAAGTGGCGCCGATAATTTTAATGAGCTTTTTACAAGTATTGGGAATCCGTTTTTTGGGAATGGCGATGGTTTTTTGTCCTGATAAATACTGGCCGGTTAAAGATTTTTTATTTTTTTTAATTTCTTCAGGAGTGCCTTCAGCAACCACATAGCCGCCGTGAACGCCAGCCCCTGGCCCCATATCGATCACATGATCAGCGGTTAAAATGGCTTCTTCATCATGTTCTACCACAATGAATGTATTGCCCAAATCGCGCAATTGTGTCAGCGTATTCAGCAAACGGTTATTGTCGCGCTGATGTAAGCCAATGGAAGGCTCGTCTAAGAATATACATCACGCCTACTAAACCTGAACCGATTTGGCTGGCTAAACGGATGCGTTGCGCTTCGCCGCCGGATAAAGTTTCGGCACTGCGATCTCAAAGTTAAATAATCTAAGCCCGACGTTGACCAGAAATTGTAATCTGCGCGTTGACTTCTTTAAAAATTTTTTCGGCAATTTCAGCGCGATTACCAGTTAATTTAGTTTCAGAAAAAAATTTCAAACTTTGGCCAATGGACATGGCAGTAATTTCAGGCAGACTTTTTCCTTCTAAAAAAACATTGCGCGCCTCTAAACGTAAACGCGTGCCGCCGCAGGCGTTGCAATCACTGGCTGCGTAAGATATTTTGCCAATTCTTCGCGAACAGTTTCGGAATCTGTTTCATGGTAACGCCGTTCCATAATGGGAATCACTCCTTCAAAAGGATGAGAACGTTGAACAATTTTTTTTGTAGGGGAGAGATAATCAAAAATAATTTCTTCTTCACCACTGCCTTGTAAAATGACTTCTTTGATTTGTTTTAGGCAAATCTTTAAAAGGAGTTTCGATATCAAAATGATAATGTCGAGCTAAGGCCAGCAACAATTGATAATAATATAAATGCCGGCGATCCCAGCCGCGGATAGCACCATTAGCCAAACTTAATTCTGGATTATGGACAATTTTATTGGGGTCAAAATATTGTTTGACCCCTAAACCATCGCACTCGGGACAAGCGCCCAGAGGATTATTGAAAGAAAATAAGCCGCGGTTCTAATTCCTCTAAATTATAGCCACAGATTGGGCAAGCAAAACGGGCGGAAAAAATCCGTTCCTCACCGGCCTTGGGATCTAGAAAAGCCATGCCAGCTAATCCTTCCGCTAATTTTAAGGCGGTTTCAAAAGATTCAGCCAAACGTTGCCGCACTGCTGGGACGAACTTTAATCCGGTCGACCACCACTTCAATGGTGTGTTTTTTTCGCAAATCCAAGTGGCGGGACTTGATCCAGTTCTACGATTTCGCCATCGATGCGCGCGCGAATATAGCCTTGACTGCGCAATTGTGCGATTAATTGCAGGTGTTCGCCTTTTCGCTCGCGCACCACCGGCGCTAAAATCATGACGGCGCTGTCTTCAGGTAAAGCAAGTACATGATCCACCATTTGACTGACGGTTTGTGCATTCAAATCCACATGATGAGTAGGGCAACGAGGTTGGCCCACTCGGGCATATAATAAGCGCAAATAATCATAAATTTCGGTGATAGTTCCCACTGTTGAACGAGGATTATGTGAAGCGGATTTTTGTTCAATGGCGATGGCTGGAGATAAGCCTTCAATTAAATCCACATCCGGCTTGCCCATCATCGATAAAAATTGCCGGGCATAAGCAGATAAAGATTCGACATATCGGCGTTGGCCTTCTGCATATAAAGTATCAAACGCCAAGTGAAGATTTTCCGGACCCGGATAAGCCCGGTGATCACAATCAATTGATTTCGCGGAAATCGACATCAATATTTTTTAAATTATGCGTGCGAACGCCGCGTAAACGTATTTTATCCATAGTAGGGGAATTGTTTCATTGTAGTTTCATAGAGTGGCAAATTCGATTATTATATATTCTTTAACATGAATGGCAACAGTGCGAGCCTTCCCTCCTTTGAAAAAGGGGGGCCAGGGGGGATTTTTAGTACATACTTGAGTTTTTTGGTTCAAAAATCCCCCTCAATCCCCCTTTTCAAAGGGGGAAGTTATAGAGCGCTGCGATTTTCTAGAAATAGAGACAGTGAATAAAATATGATTTTTCAAAAAGAATATACAGCCGTGTTTTCGTTGGCTTTGATCATGGCCGTGCGCATGCTAGGATTATTTATGATTTTGCCGGTTTTTTCGATGCATGCCGGCTGAGTTTGCTCATGCTACACCCCAACTAATTGGTCTAGCTTTAGGGATTTATGGTCTGACTCAAGGTTTATTACAAATTCCACTGGGTTTGTTATCAGACCGTATTGGCCGCAAACCGGTCATGAGCGTTGGGTTTGCCATATTTTTATTGCGGCAGTATTTGCGCGGCATTGACTCACAGCATTTATGGGTTAATTTTCGGCCGGGCCTTACAGGGAGCGGGCGCTATTGGCAGTACTGTTCTGGCGATGGTTGCTGATTTAACCCGGGATGAAAATCGCAGCAAGGCCATGGCGGTGATGGGCTTAGCCGTGGGCGCTTCTTTTGCTGTGGCCATGGCCTTGGGGCCGATTACTGAATGCCTGGGCGTGGATTAGACGGGAATTTTCTGGGTGACTGCTGGTTGGCCATTGTCGCCGAACTATTAGTTTGGGCGATTATTCCCAATATTCCGCCGATAATGCAAACCTGCCGGAACTAGTTAAAATGAGTTTGATCGAAGTATTAAAGAATCCGGATTTATTGCGTTTGAATTTCAGTGTGTTCTCTTCTTCATGCCATTTTGACGGCCTTGTTTATCGCGATTCCGATTATATTAACCGAATTATTTAAATCTGAATTCAACCGCTCAAACTGGTTTGTATTTACTGGTACTTTGTTTTGGCTTTTGTTCTTATGTTGCCGTGTATGATTCTGGCCGAAAAAAAACGTCGGATGAAAACGGTTTTTCTCGGCGCCATTAGCGCCTTATTCTTGAGCTCAATTGTTGTTGTGGTCTTACCATCAGCAATTTTCTGTGATGGGCATTGTTATTGCTGGTATTTTTTACCGCTTTTAGCTTGCTGGAGGCGGTGCTGCCGTCCTGGGTGTCTAAAGTCACTCCGCTAGATACAAAGGGATGGCTATGGGTTGTTATTCCAGCGCTCAGTTTTTGGGAATTTTTGTGGGAGGCGGAGGGGGCGGATGGGTGCTTGCTCATTTTGGCATGGATGGTATTTTTGTGTTTGGAGCAAGCTTAGCATTGGTTTGGCTTGGTCTTAGCAATCTATTCTGCGTCCGCCGCCCATATTTAACGACGGTGATTTTTAATTTGCAGCAATTTTCGGAAAATAATCTGGATGTTTTGGTGCAGCATTTATACGGTATTGCCGGTGTCGTTGAAGTTGCTATTATGCAAACTGAAGCTTTAATTTATTTGAAAATTGACCAAGCATTTTAATAAACTGCAATTGCGTCAATCTTTGGAAAAGAGTAAGCTGGTCGGCATTCACTCTCCCCAGGGAGGAATGCCGGTGGGAGAGCATTTTAATTATTTGAGAGGAGAAAATAATGGCTAGAGGTGTTAATAAAGTAATCTTAATCGGCAATTTAGGCGCGGACCCGGATGTTCGTTATATGCCTAATGGCAGTGCGGTTGCTAACGTTACTGTGGCCACCAGTACTGTTTGGCGCGATAAGCAAAGCGGTGAATTAGTCGAACGTACTGAATGGCATAGAGTGGTATTTTTTAGCCGTTTGGCTGAAATTGTGGGTGAATATTTAAGAAAAGGTTCCAAAATTTACATTGAAGGCAGTTTACGTACGCGTAAATGGCAAGACAAAACCACAGGCGTGGATCGTTTCACCACTGAAATTGTGGCGAATGAAATGCAAATGTTGGATAGCCGCACCGGTCACGGCCGTCCAGGTGAAGGCGCTAGTCAAGCCGGCGAATTTAGTCACGATCAGGATGCGATTCCAGAATTTAACCAAGGAGCGGAAGATCACGGCGGTAATTTTGATGATGATATTCCTTTCTAATAAGCGTCAATTTTGATTATTTATTGGGTATTGGCTTTAACCGGCTTTGCTGCTGGTTTTATCGATACCATTGCCGGTGGCGGAGGGATGATCACCCTGCCGGCTTATTTAATGGCGGGTTTGCCTCCGCATTTTGCTTTAGGGACCAATAAATTGTCTGGCACTCTGAGTGTGGCCAACGCCGCACGAATTTTCATCAAAAAAAAATTATTTTATCCCCGTTATTGGCTGGCTGCAGTGATTGCCACTTTTTTTGGTGGACGCGAGCGGCTCATTATTGGTACATTTTCTTATCTGGAACTTTTTTAAAACGCTGGCTTCCTTTTATTATTTTTGGCCTTGCGATTTATGTGGTTCTCCCTAAAAAATATCAAGGTACGCACCGCAATCACTATCAGCCGCCTAAACTTTCGAGCGCAATCATGGGCAGCTGCTTAGGTTTTTACGATGGATTTTTGGGACCGGGACCGGTTCTTTTTGGGTGGTGGCGTTGATGGCGGTTTATAAAATTAATATTGGTGGAAGCCACTGCCATCACCAAATTGATGAATACTTTAAGTAGCACCGCAGCATTGATCGTCTTCATCAGTGTGGGCAATGTACGTTGGGGGCTGGGATTTGTGGTAGCAGCGGCTATGATGGCCGGCGCTTATTTGGGAGCGCATTCTGCCATTCGCTGGGGTGTTGCTTTCGTCAGACCCGTTTTTACAGCCGTGGTTTTCTCAATCGCAATTGCCCTAGCCTGGCAGACGTGGCTATAATCCATTACTTACAGCGACTATAAAAAAGGGTTATTTTTTATAAAACTCAAGGACTAAGTTAACCCTAGGCTGTAAAGAAGCTGAATTTACTTTTTCAACTCTGTGCCAAGCATTTGGTTTAGGCTCAACAATAATCGAATAGTTAATCAGTGGCGGGATTGCTATAACTGTTTCCTCAATTAACTGAGGATTGAGTACGTGAAAATAGCCGCCCCAACTGCTATTCCAAGTCATATTAAAATAAAACATTTGCGTGAGGACTTTATGAGATTGTTTATCATAATGTGCATCCAACCAATCACCGGGTCTATAGCGTGCGAATTCAATCAGTGAGGTAGTATCTTCTAAATCAATACCTACGGCTTTGCCGAGTTGCTGAGAATATTCTTTGGAAGTGAGCATTTGCAAAAATTGAATCCAGGTAGCGGTAAAACCCATTTCTTTCAGAAATTTTTGTTCGGTATTTTGGAGAGTGAAAAATTCGAATTTAAATTTAAAATCACCGGCTATTTGCTCATTGCCGCTTTGTTGCGAAAGTGAAAATTCCTTAAAATGTTTCTCAGGATAAGATGCTGCGATATCTGCTTGATAATCTCTTTTAATAAGGTCGGTAACGATATAAGTGCCGTAATTTGCCAGAGTTACTTTGTTGGCAAGTGTTGTTAAGTTAAGCATAAATTATATCCAGTTTTTTCAAATTTAATCACATTTCCTGCAGCAGCATCGATAGGATTAGTTTTGAATTCTTTATTGTCATTCACTAGATCAGTAAAATCACTACGATATCGGAAAACGGCTGGTAATAATTGATAACGATCTTGATTTATTAAAGTCATCAATAATTTTTCGAATTCTGAATTGGAGAACTCAGCAATATGTTTTTTTCTGAGTTTGCAAAATTCGGAAATTTCTTCTGGCCCTAGTGGATAATGTTTTTCTGCTAAACTAAGCATTTTTTTTGAGACAGCATTTTCAGGTAACTGAACGTTTTCACCTTTCATAAATTCTCCTTAATTTTTCTTTCTATACAGGATAAATTGTTTCAATCCTGCCATTGTGAGGCTTACCTTTCTCAATGACGGCGCGCTTCGCTTACAGCCGCAAAGTATACCAGCATCTCCATAATGAGCAAATACACACAAATAACATGGGTCGGCTTCAGGATCGAATTGACAATTGCAATAGTGTCCCCAATGTAATGGGACCTTTCCGATAGTAGAGGGTCTTTCCAATCATACTGTTTCCGGGATTTGCGTTGCGGTAGAAGGCATGAAAACGGCTTGTGGAGCTCAGTTGATCTGCTCCCAAAGCACATTCCTTTATGATACCGCCAAATCTAACTCTAAAAACAAGGACACGGATCCATTAGTGTGTACAATTGAAATTTTAAAAAATAGTTTTGATGATTTTTTGCCCATAATTCCAACCGGTTCGACCGTTAAAGATAACAAAGTACTGTACAGACTTGAATTAGAAGCCACTTTGACTAAAGATGGAAAACCTGCAGCCGATCACGCGTTGAATATTTCATCGGAGCGAAAAAGTGACCAAATTATTTCCGTCGGTCAAACGGATTCACATGGTAAGTTGAAATTCCGCTTGGAAACTCGGGAGTCTGGGGAAGCAAAGTTGAAAACCACTCCAGACATCACCCTAACAGATTTTAGTGTCAACATCGATAATTTTCTAGGCGCAGGGAAAGACGTTGTCACTCAATGGATACATGGCGGTGTAAACGGTACCCGATGTCGTGTTAAATACTTAGGACCTTAATATATGTTTAAACGCTTCTTTCTGACAATTTTTTTACTGTTATCATTTGTACAATGCAATGCTGCTACATTAAAACGTATTTATTTAGATCATAGTCAAAATATCCATGTCGTTAATTATGAAGGTAAAGATTTGCAGCTAACTAAAGATGGCAAAGCCATGGAACCTGCTTTATCGTCAGATGGGGCAACTGCTGCCTGGTTACTAAAAGAATCAGATCAAGATGATGGCTCAAGTAAATTGGCAGTATACCAATATGACCAAACACGTTTTATTGAATGTGAACCTTTTATACGACGATTTTGGTTTGCATTGAAGGGGAAAGGCATTGCCATCGATTGCGGGGGCAGTCATTTTGCGGGTCATGAGATTTTATACGATATTCCTACTCTTAAAGTAATCAGCAGTTTTGACCAAGCTGAAGTTCCTTTGGATAAACGCCCTTCGTGGTCTAATTAAAGTTTGCACTTCGTATGGCGTTAAATACTTAGGACCCTAATATGTTTAAACGCTTATTTCCGACATTTTTTTACTGTTATCATTTGTTCCATACTCTGCAGCTATATTAAAACGTATTTACTTAGACCATAATCATAATGTCCATGTGGTTAATACTGAAGGTAAAGATTTGCAATTAACCCATCAGCAGATTTAACCAGGCTGAAGTCCCTACGGAAAATCGTCCTTCGTGGTCTGTTCAAGTGATAATTTTGATCCAGCCGCAATCAATCCATAATTTATTTTGCTGGTTTATCAAAAAGATATTTATATTGCGAATACCCCTCTTTATCTAAATCTGCAGCGGGAACAAATCTCAAAGCAGCAGAATCTAAACAATAGCGTTTTCCAGTGGGGGGAGGGCCATCATTGAATAAATCACCCAAATGTGAGTCGGCATATTTCGATTTAACCTCAACATGATCAGGGGCAAAAATAGGATGCTCAGATTTGAGAACCACATAAGAATCATCTATGGGTTTAGTGAAACTAGGCCAACCGGCGCCAGAATCAAACTTATCTTTTGAACTGAATAAAGGTTCACCGGAGACAATATCGACATAAATCCCGGGAGCTTCGTTATTCCAGTAGGGATTATCAAAAGACTTTTCCGTCCCGCCTTTTTGCGTAACATCATATTGTAGCGGGGTTAATTCCTTTAAGCGTTGTGCTTTATTAAAATTTTTATATTGTTCAGTACTGGGCGCTGCAAACGTCACTCCTATCCAGCTACAACAAATAATCAGAACCAAACCCGAATATTTTTGATAATTATTCATGTCAAACCTCCTTGCTTTTAATAATATCAATTTCACAAACTTTAAAAACCGTTACCACTTGAATGAATATAATGAAATTTTAGACGCAATTTGCCATGAAAAAGAGGTATACGCCGCTAAGATTCTAGCTGCCGCCGTTTGCCCACAGAAATAATTTGGTCGCTTTATTCTAAAATGCTTTGTCAGCGATTAGTTTTGCGGTCTGTACTGTTTCTCTAATCTGTGTCCTAAATTTTTCAAACTCCGCCTCGGTAAACAAAAGAATTTTCTTCCCGGTCAAAATCTCACCATATTCACCATATTTAGTTAAATTTAGCGTACCCTTGCATGCGCAAGTTTCCACAATTTCAACTAATACCTCCCAGTTAATGGGTTCTTTTTTGCTTTTGCATAGCTCATTCACCTGCTTTAAATGGCATGCAGAAAGGAATGGATTGGTTTTCATCCGTTCTAACAGCACATACCATGACGAATATTCCATTGGTGTAAAGTCAGTTATGAAAAATGTCTGACCATATTTTTCCTTATTATGTTGTTTACACTCTTCCCAATTCATCGAGATATAGCCCTTTTCTTGTTGCATTAATTGTGTTAGGACTTTGACAATCTCAGGACACATGCCCCAAACCGCTGCCGCAAGCGGATGTTCACCTGTCTCGTTGCGCATTTCCGGTTGTGCACCTTCATTGAGATAGTGCTTAACTGCTTTGATATCCCCTTGTCTACACGCTGTAATCAGTTGATCTTGCAAAGCCAATACCTCACGAATGTTTTTGTGTTTTGGAGGAGGAGCTATAAAGGTCTGCTGAATGGACTGCGATACAGGCGACAGCTGGGTCGTTTGAGCTGGGCTATGAGTCGTCGCTTCAACCCTGAATTGGCTTGTAGTTTGAGTTGTTGTATGCATCGTCGTTGTTGTTGGAACCAGCGGGCTAACTAACGTTTGCAACGCTTGAAACTGCACTTGTAACCACGCTGGGAAACTTTGAACAGATGTTTCCTTTGACAGATTTTCTTTCAGCTGCTTTAATTCTAATGCGTGTTTCTGTCTTATTTTCTCAATTTCGGCATCTTTTTCGGCCTTTAACTGCAGTTTCTCTAGCTGTAGGTGCTGTTGCGCTGTGAGCATAGAGGATCGGAAATCATTCTGAAGCTTTTGCTGAAGCTTTTGGATTTCTGCATTTTTGATTTCAGATATTTTTTGTTCATATTCTTGTTCTTTATTCCTACGTTTTTCTAGCCGGCGAATGACCCACTGGTCTTCACGCTCTTTCTGAGTGTCTTGCAATCTTTTGACGATAGTTTGTGTCTTCGCTGAGAACATATGTACCACTGACTGCGCCATTAATTCTTGCTGAATTGCCTGAATGGTCGGCCGCGCTTCTGGTTTGGACAACCAACAATTTCCGATCAATTCCGCCAACTTCTTTGGACAGTTCTTGGGAATCTTTTCTCTTTCGCCTTGATTTACCCACTCACTGATGAGACTGGGATCCTGGGCGTTTTTAAAGGGTACGTCACAAGCCAATAATTCCCAGAGCACCATACCGAAGCTGTATACGTCCGAAGCCGGAGAAGATTGACCATTTGGTTTATGCAATTCTGGAGCCATCCAGGCTCTGGTGCCAGTCCCTTCCATTCGAGTACTTGAACTACGGGCACTGTTCTTCACTGTGGATAATCCAAAGTCACTCAACTTTGCTCGTAAACGGCCATCAAAAATGGTTAATAAGATATTATGGCTTCTCAAGTCGCGATGTAGAATATCTTTGCTATGCAACAGCGCAATGCCGTTAGCAATATCTATTGCTAATTGGTAGAATAAATCCCATGGCAGCTTGTCTTTACTTTGGGTTTGCAATAAAGCAAACAGCGTACCATTGGGCACATATTCCATCACCAAAGCATAAGTGGAATTCAATTTTTCTATTGCCAGTCCATACAGCCTAACGATGGGAGAGGGTTCTTTTAACTCTTTGGCTGCAAGCAGCATAACACCCGCTTCTTGATATAAATTCTTTTCAGCATCGGCAGTCAGGTTACCGGTGAATTCCTTAATGGCGACCGTTTGTTCTTGGCATTGGCCACGATAAACTTCGCCATAACCGCCGCGGCCAATGAGATCGTCCTTTCTATCATAATCCAGATGGTTAAAGGGAATCACCGTGACCGGTGTCAATGGGGGGGACGGGCGGCTGGGCTTAGTTTTTACTTCCAGGGCGTCCTCGCTCTTTGATAACAACTCCAACGCATTCATCAAAGCCTGTTGTTTTTCTTTGTACTCTTTCAAACAGTTTTTGCGAAATTTACGCATCTTTTTTCCGTGCCCTGCCTGATTTCCCTGACGATTAAGTCCCAATAAACAGGGGAGGATGCCCAAAGGCTCATACTGGGTTAATTCTTTGATGTAGTTTTCTTGAGATTGCCATACACCTTGTTCCAAAGAATACCAAGATTTGCAATCTCTAATCAGTAAATGATTAACGGTAGGAAAAGTAGTGTTGTGATTGCCTTCAAACATCAAGGGTAAAAGAAAATCGGGTTCTCGTTTTTGTTTTAAGACAAATTCCAGTTCCTTGCCTACATTAGTTTCTGTAGATTTGACCCGTTTCGCATAATATTTTGTACCTATCAACAGCACATATTGACTCTCCCGAATGCCGTCCCGCATTTGTTCTTCCAAAGCACCCGTCATGCGCTGCATATCCCACCATGGATTTAATCCCGCTATGGTTAAATCTTCAGTAAGTTGTTTTAAAAAAGTTTGCAAATGAGCTAATTTCAATGAATCATTATCCCAAGCGTAACTGATAAAGACTTGAGGTTGGGTGAGAATTAATTGTTTGTGTTCACTAAAACTTTTAGGAAGATCCAGCTTTGCTCGGTCTCTAATCATTTTCTTGATATTATCAAGAAATTCTCTCAACCGGGTTTGCCGTTCTTTGATTCCAGTCTGCCGGGCCAGTTGACGCAGCCGTGCAAGCTCTTTACCTTCCTCTAATATATCAGATTGTCTCATATATGAATCCTTTTCCTTTATTTGGGCAAATTTTTCCTAAAATTTTCTGATGAAAAAAATATCATAATCTTGAGCGCCTAGCAAGCTAATGTTTTAATACTGACTGCGTAAATACTAAATTAATGCGAGATGATTTATGCAAGTAAGAAAAGATTTTTATGAAGTAAAAAAAATTAATCTTACTAATTTTGTATTAATTTTGGATTGATGCGAATCAAAATTTTACTTATTTTTTTGGATTTAAAAAACCTCATGTAATCGTATCTGACACTACTTTTTCCAAATAGAAATATTCTGATGCAAATACAGACTGATTAGAGTTGTTTTATGAAAACAAGTTGATTAGAATAAGCGTGCACCATCCAATGACCGACATTGGATGGGCACTGACCACGAGTACCTATAAAAGGTAGATACCATGGCTATCGGCATTATATACATTCTTGCGTTTTCTTCAAACTTCGGATGCTGCAAGCGTTTGCGGCGAATGAACGACTTTTGCTTGGCCTTATCAAGCGTGATGTCTGTGACCTGGCTTTTTCATTGTTTACCCGCAATTGGACCAGCCCATTCGTCGCCATTGTTTACTTAGGAATCTGAGGCAAAGGAAATGCCAAGGGTAGAATGTAAAACTTAAGCCGAGGCGCCATGCGCAGGATCAGCCCAACGGCTGACCTGTGTTGTCATGGCAATCGCATTGAATTTCTCTTCTCCCTATTTCAAATTTAGAAGTCTTTCTATCTCTTGATTTATCAGTCTTTTTTCTTTATAAAATAGTGAGTTTTATACTAGGAAAGGAGTGCCTGATGAAATTGGAAAATACTTTTCTCGAACATTTTTCAGATCTCAAAGACCCTCGATTAAAGTCCCATCGTAATTTTAAATACAATCTGACTGACATTTTAGTGATCACTGTTCTCGCCACGATCTGTGGGGCTGACAATTGGGTAGAAATTTATAAATTTGGTTTAGCGAAAGAATCCTGGTTAAAAACATTTTTGGAATTACCGAGTGGGATTCCCTCGCCGGATACATTCGCTCATGTATTTGCTCGCTTGGACCCGGTGGCCTTTGAGAGAGGTTTTGCCCAATGGATAGCCTCTTTAAGCATTGATTTAAAGCAGGAAATCATTGCCCTGGATGGTAAAACAGTGAGAGGGTCCGGAAATAAAAGGCAGGGACATCCCGCCATTCACCTGGTCAGTGCCTGGGCTACTCGAAATCGGATGATGTTAGCGCAAGTCAAAACCGCTGCCAAATCCAATGAAATTACCGCCATCCCCCAAGTACTGGAAATGATTGATGTCACAGGGGCTACCGTCACCATTGATGCGATGGGTTGTCAGACCAAAATTGCCAGACAGATTATTAGGCAGGGAGCGAATTATGTTCTTTCACTCAAGGAAAATCAGCCGACGTTGTATCAAGCCGTCTGTGCCATTTTTGCTTTAGCCGAAGGTGGAGAAAAGAAATATAAAAATATGTTACACTTACGTAAAGTAGAGAAACTTCACAACCATGGCCGAATCGAAACACGGCGCTATACATTGATATCTGCCCGGAAAGAAGCGGGTTTTAGCGTCCGATTTCCGGGTTTAAAAGGGATAGGGAAAGTGGATATTACCCGAACTACCAATAATCAAGTGGAATATTCCACCCGCTATTTTGTCACCAGTTTAAACTACGAGCAGATCAATACTTTTGTGAAAGCGGTTCGTCAACATTGGCAAATCGAAGTAGACTTACACTGGTCTCTAGACGTGAGTTTCCGCGAAGACTTGAATCAATCTCGTATTGGGCATTCCGCTGAAAATTTAGCGCTGGTGAGACGGATAGCACTGAATCTTCTTAAACAAGAATCAACTCATCAACATGGCATCAGCTGTCGTCGCAAAACCGCTGGGTGGGATCACCAATATTTACTCAAAGTGCTCACAGCTGATCAACGTTTTAAATAAAAATTCAACAAACTTCGAAGTGTATTCTTGAACCCCTGACCGTTACTTTGTAGTCAGCGAGTAGTGAATTTTTAAAGGGTGGACTTCTCTACCTATTCAGCATATTCATATCAGAAAAAACTACTTACAATCAGACTCTTTCAGTTATTACCTCGGATAAAATTATTTCGGCACAGGATATTAAAGAATTTTTTTCAAGGTTTGTTTCAATGCGATTGCCATGCCTGTGTTGTGGGCCTCGTAACAGCAATTTCCATTACCTTCATGGCAAACGCATTGAAACCAACTAACGTCCACTTTTGCCTCAGATTGAACGTTTTGCGTACGTTCTAGTTCAATGCGATTGCCATGCCATTACCTTTCCTGATGGGGGTTCGCAAGGGGGAGTAGAGCGGAGCGAACTCTCCCTTCATTCCTTAGCCCCAGCTTTGCTGGGGCTAAGGATAATAAACAACCGCCACCCAGCAGTTCCCACGCTAGCGTGGGAACTGCTGGGTGGAGACTGCTGGCTGGCGTAGCAGGCTGCAACTGTGCTATTGTAGCGCGCATGGAAAACCAAGAGCCACAACTTAATTTTGAACAAACGCTCACCGAATTGCACGAATTGGTGGAAAAAATGGAGCATGGCGGCTTGTCTTTGCAGGATTCATTACAATATTTTGAACGCGGGGTGAGCCTAATCCGCCGTTGTCAGCAAGAATTAACCACCGCTGAACAAAAGGTGAAAATTTTAACCGAACAACAAAAGCTAGAGCCTTATAAGACCCATGAAGACTAAGCAATCTCCAGCCATTGACATCCGCGCCTGCCAGCAACGTCTTGAAAGTTATATGCAAAATTATCTGAATTCGCTGCAAACCCCCAAAAAATTGCTTGACGCCATGTGTTATGCAGTTTTGGGCGGGGGCAAACGGTTACGCCCGTTGTTGGTGTACGCCACCGGTGTGGGGTTTGGAGTGGATTTGGCTTCGCTTGATCCCGCTGCTGCTGCTGTGGAGTTAATTCATTGTTATTCACTGGTTCATGATGATTTACCTGCTATGGACGACGATGATTTGCGGCGTGGACGCCCTACTTGCCATAAAGCTTTTGATGAAGCCACAGCAATTCTGGTGGGCGATGCTTTAGCGACTTTGGCCTTTACTGTTTTGATTAGCCATGATCAGCCTTGGTCTAATCAAAGCCGGTTAGAGGCGGTTCGTACTTTGGCTGAAGCGGCAGGCGCGGCCGGCATGGTTGGAGGACAAATGCTGGATATTGCAGCGGAAGATAAAAAAATCTCTTTATCTGAATTAGAAAATTTACACCGTTTGAAAACCGGGGCGTTGATCCGAGCCAGCGTTCGTCTGGGTGCTTTGGCTGCCGGATGTCCTGACGTTACACTGTTAGCTCAATTAGATCAATTCGCCGCTATCATTGGTTTGGCTTTTCAAGTGCAGGATGATTTACTTGACGTGGAAAGCACCACCGAAGTTTTGGGCAAACGCGCCGGAGCAGACGAAGCACTCAATAAATCGACTTATCCTAGTTTGTTAGGTATTGCTGATTCCAAACAACATTTGCAATCGTTGTATTTGCAAGCCTCCGAGATTTTATCCAATTTGTCTATCAATACGGCTGCTTTACAACAAATCTGGTTATTGCTTCGCGACCGCCAATCTTGAAAGGATGTCATTGTGGCGATATTATTGGACTTATTTGCTTCGCAAAATTTAACGGCTAATTTGTGCTCGGCTTTGCCGGCGAGTGAAATAGGCGAATTTGTTTGCCGTAGATTTCCAGACGGAGAAACTTATATCCGGGTGGAAACTCCTGTTAAAAATAAGGAAGTGATTATTGTTGCTGAATTGACTTATCCTGATGACAAAATATTACCCCTGATTTTTCTGGTACAAACGCTCAAGAGTTTAGGAGCAAATTCGATCGGCTTGGTAGCTCCATATTTACCCTACATGCGCCAAGACACTCGTTTTCAAATGGGGGAAGGGGTTACTTCGAATTATTTTGCTGAATTGCTTTCTCATTATTTTGCTTGGTTAATCACTATAGATCCGCATTTGCATCGGCATCATTCGTTAAGCGAAATATATACTATCCCAGCCAAGGCTTTACATGCCACTGATTTAATTGTGGCGTGGATTCATCAGCATATTGAAAACCCATTAATTATTGGCCCCGATGCTGAAAGTGAACAATGGGTTGCTCCTGCGGCGGAAAGAATCCAAGTGCCTTATATGGTTTTACAAAAGATACGTCACGGAGACCGGACGGTAGAAATTGAAGTGCCTGATCTGTCTGCTTTTAAAAACTATGTGCCGGTTCTGATAGATGATATCATTTCTACTGGAAAAACCTTGTTGAACACGGTGGCGCAATTGTTAGATAAAAATCCGCATCCTCCGATATGTGTTGCTGTTCATGGTCTATTTGTTGAAAATGCTTATGAAAGCCTTCTGCGCTCAGGAATAGGAAAAATTATAACTTGTAACACCGTAGCGCATCAAAGTAATTTGATTGATGTCAGCCAATTATTGGTACAAGCAATTTTGGGAACGTGTACGAAATAACTCCGGCAAAGAGCATCCCCTCTTGGGCTTATCTTTGCCGGTTTTATTTCCAAGAAAAACGCTTACATAGAATGACTATGCGCGCGCTTTTCTTGCTGGGCGCTCTTTGTCGGAGTTATTTTGTACACGTTCCCTGGAGGAAAAATGAAAGCTTATGAAAATCTGGAAAAAGCATTTCGCAGATTAGCGCATTTGGATCATGTCAGCGCCATTTGTAATTGGGATGAGGCGGTAATGATGCCCCCCGGCGGCGCGCGAGCTCGGGCTGAAGCGCTTGCTGATCTGGAGGCGTTGAAACACGAATTGCTAGTGCACCCTCAAATAAAAGAGTGGCTGGGTGAAGCCAAAAATGCTTCATTATCTCTTTGGCAGTCCGCCAATTTGAAGTGGATGGAAAATTTATATGTGCGCTCCAGTTGTCTTCCCACAGAATTGGTACAACGTTCTAGATTGGCTTTTATTCGTTGCGAACAAGCGTGGCGAGTTTTTCGTGCCGAAAATAATTGGCGTGATTTTCTCCCTTTGTTAGATGAAAATGTTCAATTCATAAAAGAGATAGCTCACATTAAAGCAAAAGCATTGAAAATGGATCCTTATGATAGTTTGATCGATCAATTTTCTCCTGGTTTGTCTCAAGCGATTATTGAACCTATTTTTAAGCAATTAACTGAAGCACTTCCTGATTTTATTCAAAAAGTCATGTCTAAACAAGGTAAAGCCCATTCCATTGCCGGTCATTTTCCCATAGAAAAACAACGGCAAATCGGCATACAACTCATGCACGCAATTGGTTTTGATTTTAATCACGGCCGTTTAGATGTGAGTCATCATCCATTTTGCGGTGGAGTTTCTCAAGACGTGCGTATGACTACTCGTTATACCGAACAAGAATTTGTATCTGCTTTAATGGGTGTTTGTCATGAAACCGGCCACGCTTTATATGAACTTAACTTACCGGCGGATTGGCTGGATCAACCCGTTGGCCATGCATTGGGGATGGCGGTGCATGAAAGCCAATCCTTATTAATCGAAATGCAAGCTTGCCGTAGCCGCGAATTTATCCAATTTTTTTCCACTTTAATTCAAGAATATTTTGGCAAATTGCCGAAATTCTCTGCGGAAAATTTATATCAACAAAATATTACGGTACAACCTGGTTTAATTCGGGTAGATGCGGACGAAGTATGCTATCCGCTTCATGTGATTCTACGTTACGAACTAGAAAAAAAATTGATACGAGATGAAATTACTTGTGCAGATTTGCCTGAATTATGGGATCAATCCATGCAGCAGTTTTTGGGATTATCCACGCGCGATGATTATCGTAATGGTGTTATGCAGGATGTGCATTGGCCAAGTGGTGCATTTGGATATTTTCCAGCGTATACCATTGGCGCTATTATAGCAGCACAATTATTTCAATCTGCAAAAAAAGCTAATCCGGAAATACCTGAGGATTTGTCACAAGGAGATTTTAAAAAATTAGTGAGCTGGTTACAAACTCATATCCACAGCCGTGGCCGATCTCTTTCCATGTCTGATTTAATTACTCAGGCTACCGGTCAGCCTTTATCGGTAGAATTTTTTTTAGATCATTTACGGAATCGATATCTGGTTTAAAATGAAAGCTTATCAGCACTTGGAAGATACTTTTCGTGAATTGTCATACTTATCTGATCTCAAAAAAATTTGTCTTTGGGATGAGGCGGTGATGATGCCTATCGGCGCCTCTCAAGCACGGGCACAGGCTTTGGCTTATTTGGATAAGGTAGAACAGGGTCTATTGGTTAATGATAACGTTAAAGCCTGGATAAAAGCAGCCAAAAACGCGCAATTGTCTTCACCTTGGCAGCAAGCTAATTTAAAATGGATGGAGATCTTATATCTTCGAGCAAGTTGTCTACCCGCAGATTTGATACAACGTTCTAGATTGGCTTTTGTTCATTGTGAACATGCTTGGCGAACTTTGCGGGCTGAAAATAATTGGCGCGATTTTTTACCTCTTCTGGAAGAAAATGTTAAAGTTGTAAAGGAAATTGCCCATATTTGGGGAGATATTTTTGGGCTTGATCCTTACGATAGTTTAATTAGTTATTATTCTCCGGGATTGTCTCAGGCAATCATTGACCCTTTTTTTCTAGAATTAAAAAAATTCCTTCCTGTATTTATGCAAGAAGTAATGGCGAAGCAAAAAACCGTTCTGGCTATTACCGGTGTTTTCTCTATTGAAAAACAGAAGCAATTGGCATTGCTACTGATGCGCGCCATCGGTTTTGACTTTAATCATGGCCGTCTTGATGACAGTCATCACCCTTTTTGTTGTGGTGTTCCCGAAGATGTACGTATTACCAATCGTTATTCTGAAAATGAGTTTATGAATGGTGCGATGGGTGTGTGTCATGAAACCGGTCATGCTTTGTATATTAGAAATTTACCTGCTGAATGGCGGCATCAACCAGTGGGGCAGGTTCTAGATATGAGCCTTCATGAAGGTCAGGCTTTAATCATGGAAATGCAAGCATGCCGAAGCCGAGAGTTTATGCAGTTTTTCTCTTCTTTAGTCCGAGAATTTTTTGGCGGAATGCCGCCATTTTCAGCCGACAATTTATATCAACAAGTCATTACGGTGCAACCCGGCTTTATCAGAGTAGATGCGGATGAGGTCACTTATCCGTTGCATGTTATTTTGCGTTATGAGCTGGAAAAAAAATTAATCAGCGGTGAAATTACTTGTAAAGACTTACCCGAACTTTGGGATGAGGCTATGCGGCAATTTTTCGGCTTATCCACAAAAAATAATTATCGTGATGGGGTCATGCAAGATTTCCAGTGGGCACACGGTGAATTTGGCTATTTCCCCGCTTATACCATGGCGGCTATCATTGCCGCACAGTTATTCCATTCAGCTAAAAAGGCGCATCCCAACATTCTTAACAATTTAGCTAAAGGTGATTTCGAAGAGTTAGTCACCTGGTTGCGCATAAATGTCCATAGTCGCGGCCGATCTATCGAGATGTCTGATTTAATGGCTCAAGCTACCGGTCAACCTTTATCTATAGATTTTTTTCTGAATCACTTACGTAATAGATATTTACCTTAGGTGGAAGCTGTGAAAAGAAATTATTTGGTTAGCGGTTATTATAAAATACTCACTAAAATTATACGTACACTACAATGGTTGTTGGGTGCTTCTACCGTAGGGGTGCGTACTTTAGTATTCAATAGCCAGCAAGAAATTTTATTAATAAAACATACCTATATGGATCATTGGCACTTTCCTGGAGGTGGCGTTTTTCCTGGCGAGCCTGCAAGAATAGCTGCTGTACGCGAATTGCGCGAAGAAAGCGGGGTGGAGGCTTTGGGTGCTTTGGATTTGTTTGGCGTGTATTTTCATAAAGTGATGCGGGTTAACGATTATATTGTGTTATACGTGGTTAAAGATTTTGTACAAAATCCGGTGATTTTAGGAGGTGAAATTGCTGAAGTTCAGTGGTTTAGATTAACTGCGCTGCCTGAAGATATTTCACCTAGTACTCTGCTGAGGATTCAGGAATATTTTTATCAACAAAAGCAGTCTGATTTTTGGTAGCGGAGCAATCCAGTACAATGCTTGTATCAAAGTGAGGACTGGTTATTTTTCCATTGACGTAGATAAAAAAACACTTCTACAGGATCTTGCAGATTTTTTCCTGCATATTCTGAAACTGCAGCAATAATTTCAGGTTGGTCGCAACGTAAAAAAGGATTGATTCGCTTTTCTTCAGCCAAGAGGCTGGGTAAAGTACAACCGTTATTGTCGCTGATGACGCTTACTTTTTTTAATTTTTGGAGTAGTTCTTTATTATCAGGATCCACGACTTTAGCGAATTTTAGATTTGCCAAAGTATATTCGTGTCCGCAGTAAACTAAAGTATTATCGGGTAATTCGGCAAGTGTTTGCAGTGATCGATACATTTGTTGAGGGGTGCCTTCGAAAACTTTACCACAACCGACACTAAATAAAGTATCGCCACAAAACAGTTTAGATGACAAATAATAAGCCATATGATCGAGTGTATGGCCAGGAATTTTAATCGCTTGACCAGCAATATCAAAAATATTGAAAGTTTGATTCTGTTCTTTAAAGGGGAAGTTGATATAGGGATCTGGACTCTCAAATGAACCGCAAACTGAAATGTTTTTATAATAATTTAATAATTCAGGAATACCCCCGCTGTGATCTAGATGATGGTGAGTTAATAAAATTCCTTCTAATTCGAAATCCAAATCTTCTAAATGGTTTATCACTACTTTTGCGTCGCCAGGATCTACCACCCAGGCTAATCCCTGCTGGTCTTCTGCCAGTACCCAAATATAATTGTCTTTTAACGCTCGAAGGGGATAAATCTTGATAGCCATGTCCCAAGTTTAGCACAATTTCTATCCAAGGGGAATGTCGCTCTGCGCTTCTCTCCCTTGCGATTTTTTTTGACTTTATTCTTAACCGAGTTATAATTGTCATTTTTCACAAGGAGGTTTTTTCATGGCAAGGTCAAAAAAAAATAATAATTCAATTTTGCATCCCATTGATATGGTTACTCACTGGTATGATGAAGCACAAGCTATTACTATACAATTTCGTAAGAACTTAGAAAATGAATATTTAAAAGCGATAAATACCATTAAACAATTGTCTGCAGAAGCCGCCAGAAGGAGGGAGGAGAAAAAAAAGGCAAAACATGTGCGGTCGAATGCTGTCAAAAAGATGAAAGCCAGTGCCACAAAATCGGCGAAAACTTTGTTCAAAAAAGCGGATAGCAAATACCAGCGGGCTCATCAGAACTTAGAACAAGCCAACCAGGAACTGGCAGCTGCAAGAGCCCAGTTGGGCCATGCCAAATTAAAACAAAAATATTATATGGCTTTGGAGAACGCATTTCACGCGGTCACTAAACTGTTTACGCGTAAACAAAAGAAATCTACAAAAAAGAAGAAATCACGTAAAAAATAATTAAGGAACGGTTTGGGCTTATTATATCTAAGACCCTTGGGTGTCTTAAATGAGAATTATCAAGCCCTCGTCGTCTAAAAATGTCTGAAATCTCATACCTAGGATTAGGATGTTGCAATAGGCTAAAATAGTCATCCCTGAATTATTTCGCTCACGCTCCTAAGCTTGTACTGCTGGGAACGCTATTAAATAGAATGTCAATTAAAAGAGAGGACATACCATATTTAGTGGCGATTCTACTTAAACTGGAATTGATATCATCCAGCGAGTCTTTCATATTGGTTAACGCATTATCCAGTTCCGCGGCATTTCTGGCGTCTTCTATTTTTTTAACAAAGGGAATCAATGTATTTTCCAGATCTGGTTTTCTCAAGCCGCCGGATAAGTAACAATCGTCAAGAGAATCCGCTATCTTAGTTCTAAGCTCCTTCCAATGGGTGTCTTCAGGCTCCTGAAGCCGGACTCTTTTTTTATTACGTTTGGCAGGATAAAAATGCTGTGAACTGTAAGCATGTTTAAAAGTCTGAGAAAGAGATGAGCTAGAGGAGTTGGGGCGATTACTTATGGGTTGAACAGTTCGGGAAGTTGGCGTCCCAAATGAGGTTGTTATAGCCGATATAGGTTTGGGAATACATTGTACAGGCCTGGAGTTATGTTGGATAGGATGTTTACGTTGACTGAACATTTGATTATCTTTCTTAAACTCTTCATTACGATGCTTTATTCCTACTAATGTCGCTAGATTGAAAGCCTGCAACCCAATCCATGCGATAGAAGCATTGGTTTTGTTTGCAATTATTTTTGCATCCTTGCCCACAACAAGATGACTTTTTAAAGGACTGATTATGTGTTCCTGAAATAGATCACTAAACAGATCCATATTTTTAATGAGACTTCTTGCCCAATCTACTATTAGTTCCTCAGGATTTCCTTCAAAGTCAGCCATATACTGAACAATCAAGGTGATTAATACTGAGGGCATTTGTACTAAAATTTCAGCTAAAAAGCGGGAAAATGTGTTCATCATACCAATTTTTTTATTCCTATCAACAAGCATTGCTGCATAATCGAGAGGTGTATGATCGACCATATCGGGTTTGTGCGCATTAGCATTCAAGTTAGAGTATGCAAAGGCATCTTCTGAACCTAATAGTTCAAATTGAAGTGTCAGTATATGTGTTCGAAACAGGTTTGAAAACTTTTTGTGAGCTTTGATAACTGACAAGTCAATATTTTCGTAAGAAAGTTTTGTACGTATGGCTTTTTTATCTGAAAATTCAGCAATTGCCAATGTTGCATAATGAGAGGGTGTTCGCCCAAGCCTATTAACATAGGATATAGATCCCAGGTGATTCAATAATTTGGGATCATCATTGATATAAAATGCCAATACATCGCCCAGTCTATTTTTCTGAACATTTAAAAATAACAGTTTTTGAGGCCATACATCAGCAAGCTTAAATACACGACTTAAACTTAAACCCTGGTCAAGTAGGGTATGGAGAAGAGAAGTATGTTGAGTACGAGCCGCAATTAAGAAAATATATTCAAATCTTATTGGGTTGAAAATCCTATAGTGTGGATTTTGTTTAAAAACCATTTGGATATGGTCGCATAAAATTTCTTTTAAATTCCTACCAGCGTATGCATCGATAGGCGCCTGAATTATAGTATTCTCCAACATTAACAAGGTTTTATGATCACATTGCTGAAAACTGGAAATAATTAATTCTTTATTTTTTATTGAACCAGAATTAATAAAATAATCTGAAATAATCGGAATTGGGGTATTAGTATTTTTTAATAAATCGAGAAGGTTTAATAAATGTGGATCGCGAGTGGAGTTATTTTTTAATAGATACTTTTTAAAACCCTCATTGTTTATATGGTCAGAATTTAATCTTGCTCCGAATGCAACCAACATACTAATACATAATGGGTTAAAATAATTCACACAGGCTATATCTAATAATATTTGGCAAAGCTGTGGATTTAAAATGTTTTGGTGATGATCTAAAAAGTCAGCTACTAAATCATCACTTTTACTTTGCATAATTTTTTTGAGTATATCAACAGGATCATAATAAATTTTATTTTCTGTAAAAAAATCTAAGAAAAATGACAAAATTATTTTTTGATTTTTCAACCTAGCATTTGGGCTATGAATAAATATGTTTTCAAAAATGGCTTTACTATCGGTCAGTACATCAGGATCTTGATTGGCTGTAATCAAAAGTTTAATCAAATTGAGTGATTTCCCAAACATTAGGCACAAATACAGAGCAGTGCTCTGATGTGGGAGTAAATTCTTTCTGGTAAGTTGTTGCTGCTCAGTTTGATTCAAATTTTTATAAAAATTTAAGGCTTTCTTAGTAGTAGAAGAACAGAGTATATCTCTAAAATTCAAAATAGTATTTGGGTTTATGTTGTAAGTTTGTTCTGAATTTTCGATTTTCAGATCTAAATTGGATTCTCGCATAGTTTTCCTCCTTTTTGACTAAGCTAAGATTAAGATAAAATATGCTAAGAGTCAATCAAGCTGAGGATCGGGATTTAGGTAGATAAACCTGGCATAGTTTTAGAGGCTTTTGCTGAAATTTTTTGGAAAAATGCTTTTGCTTCTTTTGTGGTTGTTAAATTAATCTTGATGTTATGCTCTGGATGTAGTTCTGGTAATTCATTTTCTATCAGTGAATTACTAATAGTGATTAAAAGATTTTCGGATTGATACTGTAAGCGATGTAGCAATGTATCTAGGGAGTGGTTTTTATCAGCTAATAAAGGCCTAATTTCTATAGAATTTTTTTTATGATAGACTCTAAACAAAGTGTTTTCGAGCAATTGTGCAATAGCCGCGGTTAAATCTCTGGCCCGCGCTTTAGCAAATAAAGGTTCTGATTTATCATAGTTTAATGATACACCGAAAGGTTTATACTCCAAATACGAACCAGGAACCCAACTGAGGTAGGTAGAGAACAAACGATTCACTTCTGGCTTAATATTATTGAATTCTTCTTGTAAATAAAGACTTTCCCACTGGGAGTGGTCTTTAACTAGAATGGAAGCGCCATTGTCGGCGATGAGACTGAAACTGGAATTTGAAGCTTTAAAACAACTTTCTTTCGCCCCATCCGTTGTTAAGATGATCTCCAGATTTTGCGGAAATTGCAGGCCAAAAATAAAATCAGCAGTCAATTCATAATTACAAATTAAGAAACATTTTGAAGATTGTTCAATCGCACGCACAAGCTGATGAATACCGTTCTCTAGAACTTGCGGATGAGTGTGCTGATTACGATTAACCGCCTCTTGCCAAAACTTTATAAATGATTTTGCCCAAACTGTATTGTCACTTTCAAGGATACGTTGACGTAATTTGACTAGGCGATCATGCCGCTCGGCTGCATTCATGGTAAGCGCCGTGTGTAAAGCTTGAGAAAACTGATCAATATCATATGGATTAATGATTAAGGCTTCAGCCATTTCTGCTGCTGCGCCTGCGGTTTCACTAATGATCACTACACCGTCGTCATCGTTTCTTGCCGCGATATACTCTTTACACACCAAATTCAAGCCATCTCGCAGCGGAGTAATCACCGCGACTCGCGCCAGTTTATAAAACGCGACCAATTCTTCTTGAGAAAAATTCCGATAAAGATATTGCACAGGAGTGTAACCTGGAGAACCAAACTCACCATTTATTTGTCCAACCAGTTGTTCCACCAGTGATCGTAATTCGCTATATCGAGTGATATTGGTCCTTGTGGGCACACATATTTGGATTAGGGTGATTTTTCCAATATGCTGCGGATATTGTTCTAATAATCGTTTAAAGGCCAACAAACGTTCTGGAATTCCTTTGATATAATCCAAGCGATCTATACCCAGTAATACGGTTCGATTGCCTATTTCACGTGCTAAATGCAAAACATCTGCCTCTTCGATATCTTTGTCGATGGCTTCGTTAATCATTTTAACATCGACCCCTAATGGGTGAGCGATGACCTTTATTTTCCTTCCTTGATAACTCACTTCATCTAAATGAGATGTGCAACCCAAAATTCTGTTAACGCTATTCAAAAAATGATTCACGTAGTCAGTAGTATGAAAACCAATTAAATCTGCACCCAATAAACCGCTAAGTATTTCGGTACGGGTTTTTAAAATTCGAAACAACTCATAGGCGGGGAAGGGAATGTGATGAAAATAAGCAATGGATAAGTTTAAATGAGCGTTTCGTAATAACCAAGGCAAAAACATCAATTGGTAATCATGAATCCAGATTTGATCGCCTGGTTTGGCGATGGCTAAGATCGTTTTAGCGAAAGCTTGATTAACACTTTCATAGGCTGGCCAATTTTGAGGGTTTGATTCTATGGCATGAGGGAAGTAATGAAATAAAGGCCAAATCTCATTATTGCTGGCTCCGCTATAAAAAGCATTATACTCTTTTTGATTTAGATCTACAGTCACTAGCCGATCTTGACTCAGTTGCTGTTTTAATTCCTGATAGCCTGGCTCATCGGCACAAACACCGCTAAATCCGACCCAATGGCATTGTTCGGATCGATATATTTCTCTTAATCCAGTGACCAAACCCCCTGTGCTTTTTGTTATTTTAAATCCACCGGACAATTTTTTTTCGACCGTCATGGGCAACCGATTTGAGACAAGTATCATATGTTTTCCCCTATTTTAAATATATGTGCCGGCAGCTTGCTGGGATTCAATTCAATATAATTATGAGGCCCGCGCCAAAGATATTGAGCTCCGTCTAATAAATCTAGCAAAACATAACCATCATTGCTGCTAATACCGAAGGATTCGAGAGCCAGATCTAACCACCCGGACTGAGTATTATGCGTATCTAAATTAACTACCACCAAAATATTATTACTTTTATCTGCGGTATTTTTGCTGTAGCAAATGAGTTGTTCGTTGTCGATTTTGTGAAATAGTAAACTGTCATTAGCTTGTAATGCTTTATTTTCATTACGAATTTTATTAATTAAGGTCACTATGGACTTAATATTTTCAGGTTGTGCTAAATTCCATAGTTTTATCTCGTATTTTTCAGAGTTTAAATAGCCTTCGCTTCCAGGTTCTCGGGGAATATTCTCACACAGTTCGAAGGCGGGTCCATAGATTCCAAAATTACTGCTCAAAGTGGCTGCCAATATGAGCCTAATAATAAAAGCAGGGCGGCCTCCTGTTTGCAGATATTGCGGCAAAATATCAGGTGTATTCGGCCAAAAATTAGGACGAAAATATGCTGATATCGGAGTTTGGGTAATTTCAGTTAAGTAATTGGTTAATTGAGCCTTAGTGTTATGCCAAGTAAAATAAGTGTAAGATTGAGAGAAACCTAGCTTAGATAAGTAATACATAATACTGGGCCGAGTGAATGCTTCAGATAAGAAAATAACTTCTGGGTGCTGGGATTTTACCGAAGCAATTAACCATTGCCAAAAATTAAAAGGTTTGGTGTGCGGATTATCTACCCTAAAAATTTTGATTCCTTTATTAACCCAAAACAAAACAATATTTAAGCATTCCTCCCATAAAGCTTGCCATTGATCACTTTGAAAATTGAGTGGATAGATATCTTGATATTTTTTAGGCGGATTTTCTGCATATTGTATTGAACCATCAGGGCGTTTTTTAAACCATTGCGGATGTTTATCTACAAAAGGGTGATCTGGAGAACATTGCAATGCCAAATCTATAGCAATTTCTAGGGCATATTCTTTGGCCTTGGTAATCAATTGCTGAAAATCTTTAAAATCACCTAATTGCGTGTGAATAGCAGTATGTCCACCTTCTGATGAGCCGATGGCCCAGGGACAGCCCGGTTCAGTAGAGTCGGCAATGGGCGCATTATTTTTGCCTTTACGGAAAGTTAAGCCTATGGGATGAATGGGTGGTAGATAGACGGTATCGAATCCCATTTCGGCGATATAAGGAAGATGTTTTATGAGATCTTGTAAGCTGCCATGCTGTTGGGGTTGACCTAACGAACGGGGGAAAACTTCATACCAGCTACTAAATCGCGCCTTTATCCTATCAACGATGATAGTGTTTTTTTTATCATAAAAGGTTGCGTTTTCTAAATCAGGATAAGTGTTCATCAAGGAAATAAATTCGGGATCTGTGATGATCGTTAGGGCTTGCTGTTCATTGGCGTATTTAACGGTTTGGGCATAATTTTGCAAGCGTTTCGCATCGGCGGGTGTGGCGCGTTTTGCGGCTGCGGCAATCAATGCAGCGCCAGATAATAAAGCCACGCTGATATTTTGTTTGGTTTCTATCCAGCTAAGTAGATCTCTACGCCAGGAATTAAAGTAATCTACCCATGCATATACGGTAAAAATATATTCACCTAAATTTTTGACCCTAAATTCAGTTTGCCAAACATCATTGTCGCAAGCATTTAAAGGTTGATTTTGCCAGTCAGTGTCATCAACATGACGATACTGTAAAACTGCATTCAGTTCATCGTGTCCATCCGCAAAAATGGTGGTGGTAACTTTTACAAGATCATTAATACAATATTTTGCTGCAAAACGACCTTCATCAATTTCTGGCTGCAAGTTTTCAATGACCACTCTTTGTTTACCTGTGAGATGAATGGTATTAGGCAAGAGACTTTGTTTTCTAGATTTCTTGGTAATATTATCGTAAATAATTTTAGCGTCTGCTGGATCTTTAAGGTTGCTCTTGGCATTTATTAACCTTTCGCAAAATTCTTTCTCTAAGGAGCAATCGAATGCCGACTCAGCTAACTGTAAAGTTTTAGCAGCATAGCTGATGATTTGAGTTGTTTCCAAACCTGAAACTTCATCAAAGAACCAGCCGCAGCTGGTGTACATCAGCATTGCATATCTTTGTATTTGCAAAAGATTTAATGCGGAATTTTGCTCGACCTCTGTTAAATTTCGCACAGCGTTTCGGTCGAAAAATTCTTTTAATGCGGTTCTGGAATGATTCATAATGATTTCTATGTAGTCGTTACGGGCTTGCCATGGATCTTGAAAAAAAAGCCCCGCTTTTTTTTCATATAATGGAATGATTTGATCGCGCAACCAATCAAAAGCATCCCGTAGCGGTGCTCGCCAATGCTGGCGCCAACTGGATTGTTTAGAAGTATTGCAGCCACAATCAGCGCGCCAACGCTCTATACCGTGCACACAACTCCATGAGGAATTTTCAAAAATTTCGACTTCGCTTTGAGACGGAAATTTAGCTAAAAAATAGCTAAAATTGCTGATCTGAGCTAGTTTTTTATTTTCAATAAAATTGAGCGCATAAGTCAGCGCTAAATTGCCATTAGGATAATGGTGGCCATAGGTTTCACCATCGGTGGCGATACTTGCTAGCTGCGGATGCAAAGGGTTTTTGGAAAAAATATTTAAAATCCGTTCACAAAATATTTCTCCTTGATTTAATATGGCTGAAAAGGCAACTGCTTGTGCTACAGAAGCTTCATAAAAAAATATTACGATGCTTCGGCCATTCGGTAAAGATACCGAATAAGGTACTGTTGGGTCGAGGTTGCCGTCGTAGACATTTTGCCACTCGTCTGCACCAAACTTGCGAAAGCGTCGTGCCTGACGTTGCGCCAAAATGGTGAATTTTATTCCTAACTCAGACAAGATAGTTAAAGTTTCTAAATCCACAGCAGTTTCCGGCAACCAGAGCCCTTGGGGTTCCCGTTTGAATCTAAATTTGAAATCGCGTATGCCCCATAGAATTTGTGTGTATTTATCACGGGAATTACATAAAGGCAATATGGAATGGTTGTATGCTTGTGCGATGGCATTGCCATGTCCGGATAATCTTTGTTGGCTTTCTTGGTCTGCTTGTAAAATGGCTTGATAAATTTCTGGGAATTTCATTTCTAACCAAGACAATAAAGTGGGACCAAAATTAAAACTTATTTTGCTATAGTTGTTAACAATATTTGTAATTTGATTGTTTTCATTCATCATACGAGAAGTGGCGTTACTGGCGTAGCATTCGACAGTAATGCGTTCATTCCAATCGTGATAAGGATAAGCCGATTCCTGTTGTTCAATCAGACCTATCCATGGGTTTTCACGTGGAGGCTGATAAAAATGCCCGTGTATGCAGATATATTTTTTCATCAATTGTGCCTTCTTTTTCTTGTCAATATTAAGAATGAATGGGGCTGTACATATTGATTGATTGATTCTTTTTTTTGAATATCAAAAAACGAATCAAAGGTCTTGTGCCAATTTCCGGAAGGTATTTTATCCATTGTTTGTATCTGTTCAGAAAAATTAAATGCGATTAGCATTTCATCTTCACCACACCACCGATGCAAATATAAGATCTTTCTTTTCTGATCGCTTTGTACTCGATAATTGTCTTTACTGAATTTATTTAAAGCAGGATGGTTTTTGCGGAGTTCTATCAATTGCTGATAAAATAGCAACATCGCTTGATGTTTCTTTTCTTGTAATAACTGTTCATTGAGTTTGCTGCTTAGAAAGCTAGTTTCGGCCTGAGGATTTGGAGTTTCTCCTAATCCGAATAGGCTTAGCATTTCTTGTGTTCTTCCTTGCCATACCGCGGTCGCTAAATTCGAATCGGAAAGATCGGTAAAATATAAAAATGGAGCGGTTTCGGCATATTCTTCGCCCATAAATAATAATGGGATAAACGGAGAAAGTAACGATACTCCTGCTGTCAATTTCAATTGTTCAAAAGACAGTAGCTGGGTTAAGCGTTCACCGTGTCTGCGATTACCCGCATGATCATGATTTTGAGCAAACACTACAAATTTCTCGGGGGATTCAGCCAGTGAAGAGCCGCCATGCCGGCATTGCCAATAGCGAGAATATTGTCCGGTTAGCACAAATCCCTCTCGAATGGCTTTAGTGAGTTGTTCAATTTTGCCGTAATCTTGATAATAACCGTACTGTTCCCCAGTCAATAAGGCGTGCAAAGCATGTTGGAAATCATCATTCCATTGCGCATCCAGTGCATAGCCACCATTTTCATGGGGTCTAACTAAACGGGTGTCATTTAATGCACTTTCAGCTATTAGATAAATTTTGCGGTGAGTTTCTTTTTCGAAATGATGGATATGGTCTGCCAATTCTGCAAGAAAATGGTAGGCGGAGTAATCATAAATAGCATGCACTGCATCCAGCCTGAGGGCATCTATATGATAATCCCGAATCCACATTAAAGCATTTTCAATAAAAAACCGTCTGATCCCATCACTGCCAGGGCCGTCAAAATTAATGCCTGCGCCCCAGGGTGTTTGATGTAATGTTGAAAAATAGGGGCCGAATTGAGCTACGATATTTCCTTCGGGTCCGAAATGATTGTAAACCACATCTAAAATAACCGCTAAACCTAAAGTGTGGCAAGCATTTACCAATTCTTTCAAATCTTCTGGAGTTCCGTAGCTGTTTTGCGGCGCGAAATGAAAAACTCCATCATAACCCCAATTGCGTGCACCGCTGAATTGTGCAATCGGCATGAGTTCAAGTGCGGTGATGCCTAAATCCTGCAGATATTTTAATTTTGAGATAATGGCTTTAAAAGTCCCCTCTTGAGTAAATGTCCCCACATGGCATTCATAAATAATAAAATCATTAAAAGAGAGTCCTTGCCATGATTGATCGGTCCATGCAAATTGTTTTGCAATCACTTGGGAGGGACCGAAAACTCCTTGCGGCTGAAACTTAGAAGCCGGATCAGCAAACTCCTGATCATTTATTCTAAAACGATAAGTACAACCTGGAGCTGTTTGTTCGGCTACGCCAAAAAAATAACCTTGTTCCTTTGGTTGCATTGGAATCAGTTGATCTCGTGCGTCAAGCAGATGAAGGTCTAACTTGGAAACATTGGGTGCATAGACTAGAAATTCGATCGTGTTATTTTCTAGATAAGTTGCGCCCAGATTTTTAGTCTGCATGCGCCACCTCAAGCGGTTTTAAAAATAGGATGCCCAAAGGTGGAATAGTGAGTTTGAGCGAAAAAATACAATGATGATAAGGGGCTCGTTGTGATTGTAAACTTGCGGTATTAATTTGACCGCTGCCGCCGAATTGGATGTCATCACTGTTGGCGATTTCTTGCCATTTAGCTTTAATCGGCACACCCAGTTGGAAATTAGGATAAGTCATTGGCGTGAAATTCGCGATAATTACCAGGATTTTCCCGGAAAGACTTCTACGAAAAAAAATGAGGATGCTTTGCGCAGCGTTATCACAATTGATCCATTGGAATCCTTGGTAATGATGATCTAAAGCCAATTCTGGTTCTTGAAGGTAAAGCGCATTCAACTTTTGCAGCCATAATTGCAATCCTTGATGCGGCGCATATTGAGTTAAATGCCATTCCAAGCTGTGGTCATGATTCCACTCGTTCCATTGGCCAAATTCGCTACCCATAAACAATAACTTTTTACCGGGCTGTGCGTATTGATAACCTAATAATAAACGAAGGTTGGCGAATTTTTGCCAGTCATCGCCGGACATTTTGCTTAAGAGTGAACCTTTGCCGTGAACCACTTCGTCATGAGACAGCGGCAACACAAAATTTTCGGTAAAAGCATAGAGCATTCTGAAAGTGAGTTCTTGATGATGGTAGTTGCGATGGACGGGATCTCGATGCATGTATTGCAGGGTGTCATGCATCCAACCCATATCCCATTTGAAACCGAATCCTAAACCTCCAGTTTCTGTAGGTTTGGAGACCATGGGCCAGGCGGTGGATTCTTCTGCAAAAATGTGTGCATCAGGAAAATCCTGATACAATTTTTTATTAAGTTGTCGCAGAAAATGAATTGCGGCCAGATTTTCTTTTCCGCCATATTCATTGGGCAGCCATTCGCCGGGCGCTCTAGAATAATCGAGATATAGCATTGAAGCCACGGCGTCTACTCTTAAGCCATCGGCATGAAATACATCTAGCCAAAAGTGGGCGCTGCTCAGCAAAAAGCTACGTACCTCATGCCGGCTGTAATTGAAAATTGCGCTTTTCCAATCTGGATGGAAGCCATGGCGAGGATCGGCATGTTCATAAAGAAAAGTACCGTCGAATTGCGCCAAGCCGTGTGGATCTATAGGAAAATGAGAAGGGACCCAATCTAAAATAACACCGATATTATTTTGATGTAAGGTATCTATTAAAAATTTAAAATCATCAGGGCTGCCATAACGGCTGGTGGGAGCAAAATAACCGGTGGTTTGATACCCCCATGAACCATAAAATGGATGTTCCATCACCGGCAAAAATTCGACGTGGCTGAACCCCATTTTTTTAACGTAGTTTGCTAACAAAGGCGCTAATTCGCGATAGCTTAAAAAGCGATGTTGCTCTTCAGGAATGCGCCGCCAAGACCCTAAATGAACCTCATAAATTGCCATAGGCCGGTTCATATCTGCCAGACGGCGTTTTTGCAGCCATTCTTGGTCCGACCACTGATATTGATCTCGCCACAAAATAGAAGCGGTCGCTGGAGGTTTTTCGTTATAAAAGGCGAAGGGGTCGCTTTTGTCTTGTTCAGTACCGTAATGGGAAACAATATGATATTTGTATAAAGAACCGGGTTGGAGCGCTGGTATATATCCGGCCCAAATACCGGAGTTGGCTATAGGACTTAGTAAATTCTGATGGGGCCGCCAGCCATTGAAATCGCCAATAACCGATACTTGTCGGCCATTAGGGGCCCAAACGGCAAAATGAAAGCCGATATGGCGGTCATTTTCTAGAATTGGATGTGCACCTAGGAAACGGTATAGGTGCGAGTGATTGCCCTCATTAAAAAGATATAAATCATCACTGCTTATGAAATCCTTGGTAGGCAGCGAAGCAACGGGCATGAGGTGTTAATCCTTTAATTAAAACAATATTTCTCCTACTAATTGAGTGTAGCATATATAGGCCGGGATGCTTTGGGGGGATAGGAGGAATTCACAAAATTCAAATGGTGTACGATACATCCTTCGTAATTACGCGCAAATATATCGGCAGCTGATAAATCCCTGATAGTGATGGCTTTAATTTTTTTCTTGTTCTTTGTCTTGATAGATCACTTCAATCCCTTGCTTCTTAATCAGCTTTTGAATATGACGTTCACAGCGAAAAAAATAAAGCAATCTTCCGATGAGCTTATTTATTTTAACCTTAGCGAATGCAATGGTTTTCATGGTTCCCTCCTACAAAGTGAATTTATACTCAAGTATCGGTATCTAAATCAAATTCTGTGAAACGTCAATACTGTTATGTGTTCAAATCCGTTATTTCATATATTTTGTCAAAACAAAATTTTCTTTGTATTAAAAAATCTAAACTGTTTGACAATATCTCCAGTATTTATTATGCTATCAAAACTAATAAAACATAAGGAGTGTGAAGTATGGCGATCTATGTTAAAGCGGACGGAGCCAAAGGCAATGTCTCAGCGCAGGGATATGAAAACTGGGTGAATGTCAGTCATTTTCAATTTACCGGGATTACCCATCCGATCCAGCAACGCACCGGCAACATGTGGGACCGAGTGCAAGGCAGTGCTCAATTTGGCTTGATTCATTTGCAAAAAATACCGGATAACAGCACTGCTTTTTGGTTTCAGTATGCGCACAGTACCCAGGTGATTCCTAATTTAGAAATCCATTTGGTCACCGCTGGCAATCCGCCGCAGACTTTTCAAAAGATCAAACTCACCAATGCCTTTGTCAGTTATTTTTATCAGGAGCACGGTGTCAACAGAGCAACGCCGTTAGAATCGATTTCTCTGGGCTATGATAGTATTGAAGTTTCATACACACCGCGGGATGCCGATAATACCCCCGGCAATCCGTTGATTACCGGCTTCAATGTCTCCACGGGCGCAAAGATGTAGATTCCTATGAATCAAGGACACGATCTACATATTTACATTAGTCAACTGAGCGATACGATGCAAAGTATTGCCCAGAAGTTTTCACCTGATCCAACGCAGCAAGGCGTCTCTGAATATCTGGAAGTGATGATGAAAATCAATTCCTTTCAGCAAAAAGGTGCGCCGCATTTGTTACAACCGACGGGCGCTTATATTTTCAAAGACAGTTATATCTATCTGCCGAGTCCCGAAGATATTCAAAAGCACCGGCAAAAAGTGCTGGAATCTTCTTTATATTTACGTTTTCCACTATGGCAGGCATTGGCAGTTCCGAATAGATTGGATTGGCAAACCCGAGACAATCTGGCAACCGCCCTGCGCGAACATCCTTTGCCGGCGTTGGCGGGAGTCGCCTCCTTGCGAGAAGCGATTTTGCAGCTCCGCTACCATGCCGGTGAAATTACCGAGTGGGGCTTGTTGGGAACCTCGGCCATAGTAGAGCAAGCGCAAGACTATGTTCTGGAAAGCGCTCGCCCTGCTTATAAAGCGATGCAGAAAGCAGGAGAGCTGTATATTACCTTTGCAAAAGCGGCTGAGGAAGATAGGCCTGCGGCCAAGGCTGCTTTTTATGAAGCTTGGAAACATGCGCAACATCATGTCATGGAGTTTTTAGACCGATATAATGAATCACGCGGTCTTTCGATGATCAAAGTGTGGTTGATAAAAGATCCCGAACAATGGCGCAATCACTTAAAATTAAACATGGGAGATTTTATCGCGCTCACTCGAGATGAATTCCTGGCGGTGGGGGAGGCCATGAAGTGGGCAAGAGTCATTAAAGGCAGCTCTATTGTTTTTTCTGTTGCTATGGAAATGCCGGAGATTTGGCATTTATATAAGACAGGAGGAGATTGGGTCAGGGGGGCTATAGCTGATGCTGGAGCAGATGTTATAGGGACGATGGGCGGCATTGCAGTATCTGATCTTGCTGAAATTGCTGTCGCCTATCTTTGTTTAACCCCTATGGGTTGGGTAGTGATTTTACTGGGTGCTGCTTCTGCTTTGATGTTAAGACACTACACTAAGAATATGATTGAAGATTATATTAATTCTTTAGAAGAAAAAAATGACTTTTATAAAATGGTTCTTTGATACTTTTCATGGATACGATGCTTTTGGCCGAATGTCCATACTAGGAGTTTTTTTATACGCACTCACTTGGCCTCTAGTCATTTTTTTAATAGGAAGGCGATATGACGAACAATTTAAAGAAAATACGGCATTATTTTTTCCATTTGGTAATCGGAGAGTTTGGCGAATCGGTATGTATGCAGGCAATATGTTATTACAAGGCTTTGGTTTGAAATTTCGGCCCTTTACTGCAAGTTATGCAGTTTTCCAAGGCTATAACTTATGGAAAAGTGCTCCTCGCTTTGAAAGGATACTCGTATGTATTCACTTGCTACCTGCTATCTTGGGAATACTGGCTTTATGTTTTTATTATATGCATAAGGCAATAATTTATCTTTGATTTTAAAAAATCCATCGCCCCTGGACAGGATTTGCCTTCATACATTTTACTCTGAAATTAAATATGGGAGATTTTGCCGCCCTCACTCGAGATGAATTCCTGGCAGTGGGTGAAGCCATGAAGTGGGAAAAAGTCATTTGTGATAGTAGCATCGTAATATAAGTTGGACTGCCAAAAATAGTTTCTCTGACCACGAAGTAGGTAGAACTGGTCGGTATGGTTCTCCCGGTTTTTCTTTGGGTAAAATTGTGTTAAAATATACACTAGATGGGGTGGAAGCCCAAGATTTTGATTTTTTTAAAGAAAGTATTCGTGAGTATTTATCACCCGCATTAGGAGATGAAATTATGACATTAGCACAAGAACTCCAACAAAGAGGTGAAGCGACAGTAATTACTCGGCTATTGAAACATCGCTTTCATGATGTGCCAGAATCCTATTTGGCTCGAATTAAACAAGCCGATGAGGAAACACTTTTATCATGGAGTGATAAAATATTAGACGCCAAGTCTCTCGAAGAAGTGTTTGAATAAAAAATGTGCGGCCTTGATTGACATGTTGCTATGATTCCAAAATGCTTAACAAACCTTGGCAAGGGATGGCCAGCCAGTCAGGGCGGTTGTTCAATTCATACTGGATTTCATAAAGCGCCTTCTCTATCAGAAAAATTTCTAAAAGCGAGGAAAGTTCGTTTTGGTTAGATGGTAAAAAGTTGTTTTGCCCAAGATTGCCAAAATATCCTTGTAAAAAATAAACTCCTGACCATTGCCGCCAAAAATCGGACCATAATGCCAGGTCAGGGTGCTGCTGCAGCGCTGTTTGCGCTACGTAATCAAAAGATCTTAACATCCCGGCAATGTCATAAAGTAAAGAACGTTTGCGGCGTCTGGCTGCAAAGCTGCGCTCAGGTTCGCCTTCAAAATCAATGATCAGAAAATCTTGACCAGTAAAGAGGACCTGCCCTAAATGATAATCGCCATGAATGCGGTGGCGGGTAGCCTGGATTTTGTTTTTAATTAAGGGTTTTATGCGGGATTCTATTTTAGGTGCTGCAATTAGGATTGCTTCACAGATAGGCTGAGTCTTATCCGGTAGACTATTCAAAACTGCTTTCAAACGATGGATTACACGAGTCAATTGTGTGCGAATAGATTGGTAAATATCCCGTTGATAAGCACTGCTAAATGGTTCAGGTTTAAAGGCCGGTTCACTATTATCGATCAGGGCCAAGTGCATTTCGGCTGTGCGTTGGCCCAACAAATTTAAGTGATCACCCAATAAACCTAACAAAGCTTGGGCTTCAATGGGCGGTGTATCAGGCATTGGTTGCTCAGCAGATATGAGCTTAAAAAAACTTTGAATGGTTTTTAAAGCGTAGCCCCAGCCAGTAGATTGATTTGGACAGTATTGTTGCAAAAAACCCAAAAAAATCAATTGCTGTTGGTTATTATGATAAGTAAGTTCGCCTAAAAATTCAGGAGTATTGCGAAAATTTTTCGAACTTAAAAAACGAGCCATTTCAATTTCCGGATTAAGTCCATATTGGCAACGGCGATAACATTTTAATAGATATTGCTGATCTAACACCACAGAAGTATTGCTTTGTTCGGTTTGTAAGACCCTTATTTGATTGAAGTCCATTTTAGCAGGCTTTATTCCCATGTCTTGTAACAGACTTAAAATAAAAACCGGATTGTAAAAAGCATCTATAAGATAACCGTTTAGATCCGGGAGTAAAGCGAGAAAAGCTTGCGGATGATCTGCCAATAAGGATTTGGCTTCTTGTTTGTTTATAAAAGTAATCGGCAAAATATAAATATCTTGCAGCCCTTCTAGGCTGGTGGCTGCAATAAATAAAATACAGGTGGATAAGTTATTGCTGTCTTTACGCGTGATATCAACCAGTTCGAGTTTGTGCACGGCTTGATTTTTTTTATTAAACCAGCGCTGTCTAGTTAAATAGACTAATAAAATTTCTTCTAATAAATTTCTATCATTCACTATTTCTTGCCAATTATTTTTTATTGCAATGGTGGGCAAATGATGGGTGCTTTTTTCAACTTTGTTTTTTTTAAGCGTGCACCAGTAGAAATGATGCGGAGCGATGGTTAAAGAATATAAATTACTATTTATTTCCGGTAGATCTGTGGCGCTAAATATTTCAGTTAATTGATAACCTATCCAAGGAGTTAAATCTAATTCCACAGACTGAGTGAAACTGGATAAATTGGCGGCTACCAAAATGATATCGTCTTGATATTGAGTAACATAGGCCAAAATATGCGTGTTGTCTGGATGAAGTACATGTAAATTGCCTAAACTGAATGCTGGATGTTGTTTTCGAATAGCAATTATGTTTTTCATCCATGAAAATAATGATTCAGAGTTATTTACTTGATTGGCGACATTAACCACTTGGTAATGGTATTCAGAATCCAAATTGATCGGTAAATAAAGACTATGCGGATGCCCTTTAGAAAATCCAGCATTTTTTTCCTCTGTCCATTGCATGGGTGTGCGTACACCGTGGCGATCGGGTAGAAAATAATTATCTCCCATGCCGATTTCATCTCCGTAATAAATGACAGGTGTGCCAGGGAGGGAAAATAACAAGGCGTTTAACAATTCTATTTTCTTGCGATTATTATTTAATAAAGGCGCCAAACGTCTGCGGATACCTAAATTGATTCTGGCTCGGACATCCGGTGCGTAAGTTTGATACATATATTCACGTTCATCTTCAGTGACCATTTCTAGAGTCAATTCATCATGATTGCGTAAGAAAATTGCCCATTGGCAGGTTTCAGGTGTCGGAGGTGTTTGTTGTAAAATGTCTATCAGTGATAAACGGTCGCCTTGTTGTAGCGCCATATACATTCTTGGCATCAATGGGAAATGAAACGCCATATGGCATTCATCACCCTTCCCGAAGTAGTTTACTGCATCTTCAGGCCATTGGTTAGCTTCAGCTAAGAGCATGCGATCAGGGTATTTAGTATCTATGTAGGTTCTTAATTTTTTTAAAAAGTCATGTGTTTCGGGAAGATTTTCACAATCGGTGTTAGCTCTTTTATATAAATAAGGTACGGCGTCTAATCTTAAGCCATCCACCCCCATGGACAACCAAAAGTCAACCCATTCAAAAACAGCTTTTTGCACCAGCGGATTGTCATAATTTAAGTCCGGTTGGTGCGAAAAAAACCGGTGCCAATAATAAGCCTGTGCAATCGGGTCCCAAGACCAATTGGATTTTTCAAAATCTTTAAAAATAATGCGGGCTTCGGGAAATTCGATACCAGTCTCACTCCAAATATAAAAATTACGATACGGGCTTTCTGCTGAGGAATTTCTCGCGCGTTGAAACCAAGGATGCTGATCGGAAGTGTGATTTAGAACTAATTCAGTGATAACTCGAATATTCCGTTGGTGTGCTTCTAATAAAAAAGTTTGGAAATCTTCAAGAGTGCCGTAATTAGGATGCACTTGGGTATAGTCAGCAATATCGTAGCCATCGTCTTTAAGTGGGGAGGGATAAAATGGCAGCAGCCAGATGGCGGTAATTCCTAATTCTTGTAAATAATCTAATTTTTGAATCAGCCCTTTAAAATCTCCTAGGCCGTCTTGATTGCTATCAAAAAAAGTCTTTACATGAAGCTCGTAGAAGACGGCTTGCTGATACCACCGAGGTGTTTTTGTCATGAGTATACCTTCCTGGAATTGTCATTGCATATAATAATACATGAAAACAGAGTCTCTTGCACTTCATAACCAGATCAAGGTAAGATTTATATACACATGAAATCTAAATAAGGAATTACTGCGATGAAAGCAAGATATGTTGCAAAGCCAAAGCCAAAAAATATCAGTGATAATCCTGTAATCACCCCTAGTATTCAAACTGTCGATTTTAAAAAAACGGCAAGTGATTCTCAGGCGTTAGAAGAAAAAGTAAAGAAATTAGAAAAACAAAATCAAACTTTGCATCAATCTCTCGATCTTTACCATGAGATGATGGAAGCTAAATCAAATGAGATTTTAAAGAAAGCACAAGAATTAGCCGATTACAAAGATGAAAATGAAAAATTACAATTGGATTACCAAACCTTAGAACATGAAAACCAAAATTTACATACACAACTAGCAATTTCTACCGAAAATTTAAAAACCAATATATTCTTGTTTCAGCGGCAAGAGCAAGAAACTACCAAAATGTCACTGCAATTATCTGCGGAAAGAAATATTCGTAATCATGTAGTAGATAAACGTTTCTTGGAGTTGCAAAATTATTACCATCTGCAGACAGCTGAACTGCAAGAATTAACATCATTTACTGAAGAACAAAAAAAAGACATACATAATCTTAAAAGAGATAATGATGAAAAAGAAAAGAAGATACAGGATTTAACAGAGGGCGCTCAAGTACTTGCCGCAACCTGCCGCGAAAAGGAAAAAGAACTGGAATTATCAAAAAAATTGGTTGAATCCCAAAAAAAAGAGTTACAGGAATATCAAAAGTGGGAAGGAGATATACACAAACTTAAAAATGATAATGATGAAAAACAAAAGAAGATACAGGATTTAACAGAGGGCGCTCAAGTACTTGCCACAACCTCCTGCGAAAGGGAAAAAGAACTGGAATTATCAAAAAAATTGGTTGAATCCCAAAAAAAAGAGTTACAGGAATATCAAAAGTGGGAAGGAGATATACACAAACTTAAAAATGATAATGATGAAAAACAAAAGAAGATTCAACATTTAACAGAAGGTGCTAAAGTACTTGCCATAACCTACCGAAAAACGAAAGAAAAACTGGCATCATCAGAAAAATATGTTCAAGAGCTCATTGGTCAATTAGAAGAATTCAAGCAGGAGAAAGAAGAAGAACTGCAAATAACAAAAAAATTGATTGAACAACAAAAAAAATACATAGATGGATCAAAAATTCGTATTTCTGAGCTGGAAAAAGACCTCATAATTCTTAAAGAAAATACAGATGATTATCCCAAAAAAAATGAGGCATTAAAAATTGAAAATAGTAACCTTATTCGGAAAAATAAAGAATATAAAGAAAAAAATACTCAATTAGGAAGTGAGAATAAGCAGCTTAAGGAAGAAATAGCCCAGCTTAGAAGTCAAATTAAAAAATTGACTTTAACAGAAGAGAAACCACAAAATTCTGAAGAAAAAAAACTTGCGAGCGCTACCCCCATTCCCATTATGACTGAATTCAACCCTTTTCATAGTAAAGAGAATTATGAAATTTTTGTGAAGAGATCCGATTTAAGTTCTAATGAAATAGAAAAATTGGAAGAAGAGATTCCCTCTCAGCCAGAAAAAGCTTCAGCCTTGGTTAAACAACTCTATTTTTCGAAAGAAAAATCGAGCGCCACTAATGTCCACGACGCAATAGTATATTTAGGTCCTGGTTCAAGTTTATATTTCTATATTATTGCTCTTACCTTATACAAGAATTGGTTGCAAGAGGGTGCTGGATCTAGAGTTGTTCAAACTTTACTATTGGCGATGAATCCTCACGGGGAAACATACTTCATGCCGCAAGTAGCTTTTTGGTTATGGGAGTGGTTCGCGAAAGGTTTGTATGTGCAAAAAAATCCAATCGAGGCTTTAAGGTATCTAGAGATGGCTGCGGATCAAAAATATCCTCCAGCGGTTAGGGCTTTACGTGAATTATCCCTGATGAACACCGGCCCCACGGCTTCTTTGAGTTCCAATACTTTAGAACAGGGTTTAAAAAATCGAAATTTTGGTTAGGGGGGATTTAAATATACAAAAAATAGGCGTTATTTTACTTTTATAAAATTTGTACATATAATGGAGTATGAAGACAAATATTCGGAACCTAAAAGATTATCACATTTTACCCGATATACTTGCCCACAAGGCGCTGCTGTTTGATAAAATTAAACATAATAAGGTGGGCGTATTTTTGGATTATGATGGCACGCTAACCCCTATTGCCACTCATCCTGAAAGAGCTTTTATCAGCGAGGAAATGCGCCAAACCATCTACACCTTATCTCAATTAGTCCCAATCGCTATTGTCAGTGGACGAAATAGAAATAATATACAAGATTTAGTAAATTTAAAAAATTTATACTATGTCGGTAATCATGGTTTCGATATTGAAGGACCGGCAAATTCAGGAATACATTATGAAGTTGGGCATGAAAGCGTGCCGGCCATGGAAAAATGCTTTCGAGAATTGCAAACCAGTTTGTTATCTATTCCGGGAATTCAATTGGAGCCTAAAAGGCTCAGTGTAACATTTCATTATCGATTAGTGGATGCAGAAAATGTGCAGACATTTGTTGATATTATGCGAAGTACTGTGGAAAAATATCCTCAGCTCAAGCTTACTTCAGGTAAAAAAGTTTTAGAAATACGTCCCAATCTTGATTGGGATAAAGGAAGAGGTGTACTCTGGTTAGCTGAAAAATTAAATTTAAAGCCCTCGGATTCCTTTTTAATTTACATTGGTGATGACTTAACCGATGAAGACGCTTTTCGTATTCTACCTGCTCAAGGTGCTGGAATTTTAGTAGGATTTCATGAAAAACAAACCTATGCCGATTTTCATTTGAATGATCCGGGTGAAGTGAAAATTTGGCTGGCTGATCTCGCTGTTTTTCTTACTAAAAATAGAAAATAACATGGTATAAAGGCTTTTGCTTTGATTCCCCCCTTTGAAAAAGGGGGGTGAGGGGGGATTTTTAGACCAGGCTTGGATCTTCGTTTCAAAAAATCCCCCTCAATCCCCCTTTTTCAAAGGGGGAAGTTAGAGAAAATTCCTTAAATTGACGACTATGCGCTTCAGCAGAAATTGCTACTGGACTGCTTAAAAGGTTGCTTTTCCTGTTTCGCTCAAGGATAATTCAAAAAGGGATTTTAATAAGGTGGCATTATGGAACATCATACTATCGAATACTTTGATGGTTCACAAAAGTTAGTCAGTGAACTCATTTACGATAAAGAAAAATATAATTCTCGTGCCTATTCCCCCATTTTAATTTTTCCCGCAGTAGAAGGAAGAAACCACTTTATAATAGAGTATGCAAAAAAACTAGCGCATCATGGTTATGCCGCGGTAGCTGTTGATATGTATGGCGATGCTAAAGTTGGAAAAAATTTAGAAGATAGTTTTAAATTAATTGCTCCTTTTTTGCAAAATCGCGAATTAGTAAGGCGGCGTGCGGTTTTAGCTTATAAAGAAGTCAGTAAATTAAATTTTATCAACAAGAATAAAATAGGCGCCATGGGTTTTTGTTTTGGTGGAATGTGTGTTTTAGAACTGGCGCGAAGCGGGGAACAGTTAACGGCAGGTATTTCGGTTCATGGAATTTTAAAAAAATCTGATTTACCTACCGCAAAAAAAATAACAACGCAGTTACTGGTATTGCAGGGTTTTTTAGACCCTCAGGCGCCTCCAGAATCTTTGTCTAAGTTCGCGCAGGAAATGATAGAAGCCGGTTCACCCAATTGGATTTTTACTTTTTTTAGTGACGCCAAACATTCATTTACAGATCCTAACGCAGGTAAGTCAGATCCTCAGCGTGAAAAGGAGATGGGCCGAGAATATAACCCACTTGCAGCAGAACGCGCTTATCGTTTTGCACTGGATTTTTTTAATGAAACAATTTGACGTAATAAAATAGGCTATGGCAAGATACCTTAAGCAAGGTATGGTAAATGTTCAGGGAGAATAGAATTGATTAAAATCTTGTTAATTGATGATCATGTCCTGGTTCGATCCGGTATACGAGAAATGTTACACGAAGTTAAGGGCATGTCAGTGGTCGCTGATGCAGGAACAGGTCGGGAGGGAATAGAGCTGGTGCGTCGCTATAATCCGGACGTGGTGATTCTGGATCTAAAGTTGCCTGATCAAACTGGGCTTGAAGTAACGCAAAAAATTCTAAAACACAATCCTGATGTTAAAATATTGATAGTGTCCTCAGTGATTAATGATTTATTCCTTTTTAGAGTGATTGAAGCAGGTGCACATGGTTATCTCACCAAAGATGCAAAACAAGATGAATTAATACATGCAATCAGAACGGTTGCTTCTGGACAAAGAATTATAAGCCCTCATTTGGCAAAACGTTTGGCGCTGGCGAAAACCGATTTTAAAAAAGACAATGTTTTTGCCGAAATTTCTGATCGTGAAATGGAAGTTATGATGATGGTGGTGCGTGGAATCCCGGTCAAAGATATGGCGGAAAGATTAAATATCAGTCATAAAACTGTCCACAGTTATCGCAGCCGAATTTTTGAAAAATTAAATGTTAAAAGCGATTTGGCTGTTACCCTTTTAGCGATACATCATGGATTGATTGTTCTTGAAGATCCCACCGAAGTATAACTTGTATGAAGAAAATACTAGTTACTTTGATCAGTTTTTATTGGAGTATTCATGCTTATGGTCAAACCGCTCCAACAGATTTTGATGAGCAAATTCAAAAAATTTTAAATTCCCATTATACCCAGTTTAAAAATTTGGAATATTTTTCAGGCGGCTCATTATCAATCTATGTTCCGCACCATGGAATTAAGAATTTTTATGTGGGAAAAGTTTCCCATGAAAGCAAAAGTAAACCGGTTACTAGCGCCACATTATTTCAAATAGGAGATATTACCAAAACTTTCACTGCTGCTATGATCTTGCAATTAGAAAAAGAAAATAAGCTGCAATTAACCGATACTCTGAAGCCATGGTTTCCCGAATACAGCAAATGGTCAGGTATTAAAATCGTTCAGTTGTTAAAAATGGATAGTGGTATTCCCAACTATTCTGCAGTTCCAGTATTAAACACGCAAATTTACTATAATTTAAATCGAATTTGGACCGATAAAGAGTTAATTGCTACTGTTTATCCATCCTCCTCTTTTTCTCCACCTTTAAAAACAGGTTATTATTTTAGTAACACAGGTTATATTTTAGCTTCGTTTATTATTCAAAAAGCGACGCATGATACTTTTTCTCATCAGCTGACCGCTCGCACTATACAGTTAGCGAATTTAAACAACACTTATTATGAAGTAAAAAATTTAGGTGCAAAGTTGCAAGCCAGGATGGCGCATGGTTACCAATATAATCAATATGAAAATCCACAGATGGTAGGAAAAGATATTCATGAAGGTAATTTATCTTGGGCTTCTGCAGCAGGAGGCGCCATTTCTAATACCCAAGATTTGGCAAGATGGGTGAAGGCGTTGTATTTTGAAAATAAAATTTTAAATAGCGCTCAACTGAATCAGTTTATGAGTTGGTTTCCCTTAGAAAAGAATTATTTTCAGGGACAAACTCTGGGTTTTAGATCTTTTTATTGGTATAAAACATGTAATGGAGTGATCATTACTGCTGCGTTTAATAGCGCTACCAACCTTGAGAATGATCACTTGCAATCATTATTGACTCAGGTGTATCAAGCGGTTATTGCTAATAACCCACAATTGAATTGTCAGGACTAATTCCTCAACGCTTGTAACGGCTTGGGACAGATGCCTGCTTTATTGCAATTTTTCTCAAAATGTTGATAATTCTGAGAGTCTGTTCCTGAACCGCCCCAATCCCAACCTTTTATTTTAAATAATTCATAGGTTTTATCACCAAAAATAATCATGCCGGGAACAGGTTTATTGCGATTTAGATAAGCGCGGCCGTTAGCTGGAAATATTTGATGTCCCTTGATATAAGGGTTGAGCAGGGAGTTAATATCAATAGCATTGCCATAACTATGACTGAAATAAGAGCCATCTTCGTTTTTTTGGCAAATAAAACCCGAAGTATTATTAGCGGCCATGGCGGCTTTCATCTCACCTTTAAAAGCCTCCAGCGGTTCCATACGTTCAATAGGGTATTTGTTGTTGTAGAGTTCGTGAAAAATATTGACGACCTCTTTGGCTAATTTTTTATGAATGATCAAAGTCCCTATATGACTTTTATTATCAAAGCCCCAATAAGATAATTTTACATAAGCTAAATCTTCTAGCGACACAGGGCATCCTGGCTGCCAAGTGTATTTGGTCATCAGTGATTTATATTCGGGAGGTATGGAGCTGATCTTTGCCGTAAAGATAGCTGTAGTGGGCGCAGTTGCCGCCATTGAATTAGAAAAGCCTAAAATGGCTATCAAAATCCCTTTGAATAATTTTCTAAAATTTATACCCATAGTTACAGATTATAAAGATTTATGATTTTGAATCAACTCCTGCATAACATGTTTAATTTTTATACTATAATTTGAAGTGATGGTGAAAAAATAGTCAATTCCAGGAGGGAGTATGAGCAGATTACTGCAATCAAGTGCATTTACCCTTTTTTTAAGCTTAAGCCAGGTGGCTTTGGCGAATATTCAAACTGTTTCTTGCCCTAACTTAAGCCTTTCTCATTATGGCAAGAATACCTACTATGATGCCAAGATAGGAAAAGTTTGGCGTTTGTCATGGCAGAAACAACAGGCGCCGGTATGGAATAATGTTTTAATACCGCAAACTAGCTTTTGCGGCAAAGGAAAATCTAAAAATGGGATGCTGATCAACTATCAGTGTGCAGTATTCGAATGTAAATCAGATGCCGTAGTTGCCAGTCTGGAGCAAAACCAAAGATTAAAATGTTTCAGTACCTATGTTTCAAATAATCACCTGTTTTATTGCGACGGCTTTTCCATGAAATAATAGTTTTTACGCTAAAGCACTGTGTTTTCGACTATAGCCAAAATAAATAATCAATCCCAATACCATCCAAATAATAAATCTTAGAATGGTGACCCATGGAAGATGACATATTAAGTACAAACAAGTGATTATTCCTAAAAACGGTAATATGGGGCTATAAGGTGTGCGAAACGGGCGCTTCAGTTGGGGCTGCATATATCTTAAGATAATAACTCCCATGCAGACCGTCATAAAAGCTGCCAAGGTGCCGATATTCACTAATTCCGCCAAATCTTGTATCGGTAACAAGGCTGAAAAAAAGCTAATGATGATGGCGCAAATAAATAGAACTCTCAACGGTGTTTTAGCAGAACTGCCCAGTTTGGAAAAGAAAGTAGGGAGGAGCTGGTCTCTGGCCATGGCCAAAAAAATTCGGCTCAAGCCATAATACATAACCAACATGATGGTGGTCAGACCGGCAATCGCCCCCGCCCCAACCAAGCCTGCTGCTAAACGATGGCCTATCAAAAGCAAGGCATAACTAATTGGAGAGCTCACATTCAATTGGTGATAGGGGACTATACCAGTCAGCAATCCTGAAACCAGCATGTAAAGTAAAGTGCAAATAATCAAAGAAACTAAAATACCGGTAGGCAAATCTTTTTGCGGGTTGGCCGCTTCTTCAGCCGCAGTTGAGACTGCGTCAAAACCAATGTAAGCGAAAAAAATCAGTGCGGCCCCTCCCATGACTCCATTCCAACCAAATGGCATAAAGGGCCGCCAATTGGCCGGATTCACATTAAAAGCCGCAATTACAATAAATAAAAGGATCACTAATATCTTAATGGTTACAATCACATTGTTGAATCTTGCGCTTTCCTTAGCCCCTCTCGCTAATACTCCGGTCAGTAGCAATACAATAAACAATGCTGGCAGATTAATAATGCCGCCTTTGAATGGGCCAGAAACCCATTGCGTCGGGATATGGATATGGAGTGAATGTAACAGGTCATTTACGTAGCTACTCCAACCTACAGAAACTGTAGCTACGGAAATGGTGTATTCAAGCAATAAATCCCAACCAATTAACCAAGCAAAAAGTTCCCCTAAACCTACATAAGCATAGTGATAGGCGCTGCCACAACCGCCTACGCTGGCAGCTAGCTCTGCATAGGCAAGAGCTGAAAAGGCACAGGCAAATCCAGCCACACAGTATGAAATGGTTATGGCCGGACCTGCTTTGGTCGCAGCGGCAATTCCCGTGAGAATAAAAATACCCGCGCCGATGATGGCGCCGATCCCGAATAAAATAAGATCTAAAGAATTAAGACAGCGTTTTAATCTCTCGGTGGGCGGCAGGTTGAGTATTGATTTTTTACGAAATAAATTCATGCACTTAATAATAGGAGAACGAAGCGAAGCAATCCAGTTTATCCCTTAAATCCGAATTGCTTCGTCGTTACACTCTTGAATTAAAATATTGATCGTAAATTTCTTTAGCCGCTCGGAAATTGTCTGTAGACAAAAGAAATTTAATCTGCTCCTGCATATCAGGTGGCAATTGATCAAACGCAGTTCTTTTATTTTTAGTAGCTATTGACAAGTTGGTGTTCATATTGTTCACTTCTATCTCTTTATATTTAAATTAACTTCCCTGTAACCCTGGGTATCCCACTTCCCGCATTGTTTATTTCCTAAAACCCTTATGCTTCAGTTAGTGTATTATTAATCGCATGAAAAATATGCCAGAGAATTTGGCTGAGATCTGTAAGACATTTCCTACAAAATTGATTATTTATTGATCAAAAATTCTAAGGTGTTGAGAAGACGTGAGATTTTGCAATGAATTTCTTGAAATTCATTTTCCATATTAGAGTCACTTACAATGCCGCCACCACCATAACAAAAAATCTGGTCACGATCGCAAAGCAAAGTGCGGATGGAAATATTACTGTCCATTTTGCCACGAATATCGCAGAAGGCAATACTGCCGCAATAAATAGACCTTGCATCAGGTTCTAATAAATCAATAATTTCCATGGCTCGCCTTTTAGGGGCGCCAGTAATGGAACCACCTGGGAAACAGTGTTGCAACAAATCAAATGGATGTTGTCCGTTTGCTAAAACGCCGGTGATAGTGCTGACTAAATGATGTACGTTGGTGAAACTTTCTAAAGCGCATAATTTGGGTACTTTGATTGAACCTGGTTTGCAGCACTTGCCTAGATCATTTCGTAACAAGTCCACTATCATTAAATTTTCTGCCCGATCTTTGCCACTGGTTGCAAGCTTATGGGCGGATTGCTGATCGAGTTGTGGGTCGCTAAATCTTGGACTGGTTCCCTTAATGGGTTGAGTGACCACGTTGTTGCCATTGATTTGCAAAAAACGTTCCGGTGACAAGCAAAGGATAGCGCTTTCCGGCAATTTGATAAAAGCTGCCATAGGCATGGGATTTTTTTTTCGCAAAAGACGATAAGCTGACCAAGGAGATCCCTGATAAGAAGAGCCAAAGCGCATAGCCAGATTAATTTGATAACAATCTCCTGCGTGCAGATATTGTTTTACTTTATGGAATCGCTGGCCATATTCAGGTTGGTTCATATTAGCAGAAAATGCGGTCGTCAATCTAAACGCAGCAGGAGGTGGGGAAGGTTGTAATATCTTTTGGTAAATGGCAGTCATGTGCGGATGACTCAAAGGTTGCAGGCTGACTAAATGGGTTTTTTTTAGATGATGATCTATCACAATACTCCAATCATAAATCCCAACGAAAGCGGTGGGTAAACCCAGATGGGTTTTTTGACTGGGAACTAAATTGTGTAACTGGTAACCTAAATCATAGCTAAAAAAGCCGATGGCGCCGATGCTGAAGGGAAAATCCTCGGGAATTTGCATGTTTACTGAAGTCTTCTGCGCTAGAAGTGCTTCCTTCGCTAAAGAAAAAGGGTTTTCTGAAGGAATCTGTGTGCACATTATTTTGCTAGGACAGGCCGTGATAACATCAAAACGATCCAGTCCACAACTATCGATAAAAACTGCATAAGCTTGCTCGGCAAAATGATTAAATAGGTCTGCGCTATCTGCAACATAGGGTATTGGGGTAATATACATTGGAAATATGATAATATAATCAACTATGCTTCGCAAAAATCATGTCAAAATATTAGCATTAGAAACAGCGACTGCCGGATGTTCCGTAGCTCTTCACACTGGTAAAGAAATATTAGAACGTTTCGAAGTGGCGCCTCAGCGCCATGCCGAATTGATACTTCCTATGGTGAATGATTTATTGAATTCGGCTGGGATGAGTTTGCGCCAACTGGACGCCATCGCCGTGGGTCAAGGGCCTGGTAGTTTCATGGGAGTACGTATCGCTATAGGTGTGGCTCAAGGTTTAGCTTATGGCGCGGATTTACCGGTGCTACCCATTTCTTCATTACAAATATTGGCGCAATCTGCCTTTCAGAAATACAGCTGTCAAAAAGTGATTGCCGGCTGGGATGCGCGTATGAACGCGATTTATTGGGGCGTTTACATTCTCGACCGAGGACGAATGATGGTATTTGAAAAAGAGGCCTTAAGTTCGCCGCCTGATATTGCTCCACCCGAGGGAAACGATTGGGTTTTGGCTGGCAATGCCTGGCAAGCTTATCAATCTCAATTACATCCGGGAATGGCCGCCTTGCCTTATTTTACTGGGCTCTATCCTCAAGCCGGCGCTCTGATCGAACTGGCAACGGCAGATTATCTAGCGGGAAAAACCCGCTCGCCTTTCGAGCTCGAGCCGGTTTATTTGCGTGATCAGGTGGCTCATAAAATATTCTCTAAACCATAAACCAATTCATTCAACTCCATCGCCTTTCTGCAAGCCAGTACTATGCCTGGTATGGTGCATTGCCGGTCTATGCCTTGATGACAAATGGTCAATACTTCGCCTATATTGCCAAAAATCACCGTTTGATGGGAGTAAAAACCAGGTAATCGAATAGAATGAATTTGTACATCACTGTGTGCTTCACCTCGGGCGGAGGCGTTTTTAACCGGTTCGGCCTTGCCTAAATCTCGATTTTTGGCAATCATTTGCGCGGTTTTAATGGCGGTGCCGGAAGGCGCATCCAGCTTCTGCGGATGATGCATTTCAATAATTTCAACATTGGGGAAATATTTGGCTGCATCCGCGGCGTACTTCATCATTAAAACAGCGGCTATAGAAAAATTAGGAGCAATGACGCCGCCTAATTTTTTTTTACGGCACTGCTCACTCAAAGAGTGCAGTTGTGAAGAAGTGAGTCCGGTAGTACCAATCACCGGTCTAGCGCCGGCTTGGATTATTTGCTCCGTATTAGCAAAAACCGCTTGAGGTGTGGTGAAGTCAATCACTAAGTGCGCATTCTGCTTCTGAATCATTTGCCCTAAATCGTCTGAATGGCCAGATTGGCCAACCAAAGCCAAATCAGGTGCAGAGTTAACAGCGGCTATGGCAATTTTTCCCATTTTACCGAAGGCGCCGTTAACGATAATACGGATAGCTGCACTCATTCGCTAAAATTCTTAGCGACAAAATCCCAGTTCACCACTTGCCAGAAATTGTTGATATATTTACCGCGGTCATTGCGAGTGTCGATATAATAAGCGTGTTCCCACACATCACAAGTCAGTAAAGGTTTCTTTTTTTCTGTGAGAGGGTTGCCGGCGTTTCCAGTCTTAACGACTTCTAATTTGTCGCCATTTTTAACCAACCAAGCCCAGCCCGAGCCAAATTGAGTGAGACCCGCCTCTGTTAATTGTTGTTGAAGCTTATCATAAGAGCCGAAATGTTTATCAATGGCCTCGGCCAACTTGCCACTGGGTTTGCCGCCGCCTTTGGGTTTCATACAATGCCAATAAAAAGTATGGTTCCATACTTGTGCCGCGTTATTAAAAATAGGTCCGGCAGGCGCTTTGACAATAATTTCTTCTAATTTCATTTTGGCAAATTCGGTGTTGGGAACTAATTCATTCAACTTATTGACGTAAGCTCGGTGATGCTTGCCGTGATGGTATTCTAAAGTTTCTTTGGAGATATAAGGTTCTAAAGCATTTAATGAGTAAGGCAGATCAGGCAATTCAAAAGCCATAACACGCTCCTTTTAATTAATGAAATGCTCAAATTGTAATGCAAGAGATTGAGATAAACAAGAATAGCGATCACGGCTCAGCAATTCCCGCTCTGCGTGAATTGCTTCCTGGTTCTTATCCGGAATTCTGGCAAAAGCCAGAACTCCGGAATGAAGGGAAAGGTCGCTACCGCTCGCATCGAACTTGCGATCCCTTATCAGGAGGGGTTTTTCTGCGAAAATTATATTTTCAATATTCTTTATTACCATATTTTTCAATGTGTTATAATTCAGTGAGTTGCTATGATGTATTAAGAAATCTTCCTCCATTATAAAATAAGGTATTGAAGTGAATAATGGAGGAAGATATATGTACAAGTACGATTATACAGGAAAGACGATATATATGGGAATTGACGTTCATAAAAAAACCTATAGTTGCGTCAGTATCTGCGAGGGAGAGGTTATTAAGCGTGATACGATGCCTGCTAAGCCTGAGGTATTACTCAGTTATATTCATAATCATTTTCAGGGAGCGGAGGTTAAAACAGCCTATGAAGCCGGATTTTCAGGTTTTCATTTGCATCGTTTTTTATTATCGCACGGAATTAAAAACCAGGTTGTGCACCCTGGGGCCATTGAAGTAGCATCGAGAGATCGGGTAAAAACGGATAAACGCGATGCATTAAAAATAGCGACCCAACTAGCGAGTCATCGCCTGAAAGGGATATTTGTGCCGACGGTCGAACAAGAAGGGCGACGGAGCGTCACGCGACTCCGTCAGCAAATTTGGCAAAGTCGGCAGCGAATAGGGAATCAATTGAAAGGCCTGTTATTTACGCAAGGATTGATGCCTGTAGAAGATGATACGAGGATATCTGCTTGCTGGATCCTGAAGAAATTAAATGAGCTATCCGATATTCAAGTGCCTGAGGACCTGAAGTATAGTATTCACTGTTATGCTCAGGAATGGCAGGACTTAACCCGGAGTTTAAAGATGATTGAAGAGCAACTCAAAAATCAAGCCCAGGAGGATGGATTAACGATGATTTATGAAAGTGTCCCCGGCATAGGGTTATTGCATGGCCGGGAACTGGCGAATGAATTAGGGGATATGAGCCAGTTTAAAAACGAGAAGAGGCTCTTTAGTTTTCTGGGACTGACCCCGAGTGAATATTCTTCTGGAGAGCACATTCGACAAGGGAATATTAGTCGACAGGGTCGGTCTATATTCCGTAAAATATTCATAGAAGCCGCATGGGTGGCCATTCGTCAAGATCCCAATTTGAAGGAGATTTATGACAGATTATCCGCCCATCGAGGGAAGAAGCGGGCTATTGTTGCGGTAGCTCGACACCTGGCAGGGCGGATCAGAGCCTGTATTAGAACAGGATGCTTATATGAGAAGAGAGCAGCGATCAAAGATCAAGTGAAGCAGCAACAGTTTGCGTGACCCCGTAGCAATTCCTGTGAGTCTGAGAGGACCACGTTAGCGAGTTTGGGGCACGCACCTTATTAAACTGAATGAACAGCTTGTGCGTATTTCTACGGAAATAACCACGAATAGCAGATTAGGGCAATAAGCCTTGTTTAAATGCTGAAGATCTTTGAAGAAAAAAGGTAATCATGCGCTGTGATCAGCTATCGCTGATCACAGCACATCACCCAATGATGGGGTCGCCTGCGAACAGTCAAGGCTAAACCCCTTTGGGGTGCGCTTCGCGCAGCCTTGACTGTTCTTCGGCTCTTAATTTTTTAGACCATTTCGGATGGAGGGGATTTCTTTGTCCCTAACCCTTGACAATACACATAGCGGAATTGCTGATCACGGCTATCGTTTGGTTCTAGAAGCGATTGATTGCAGAAAAATGGGAAAAATGGTATAATAACACGGTTTTTACACACCCAGAGGAGATTTGTATGACGGTATTAGTTGGCAGACAAGCTCCCGATTTTACCGTTCCGGCCGTATTGGCCAATGGCTCCATTGTTGGCTCGTTTCAATTTAAAAGAAGCGTTACGTGATAAATATGGGCTGGTTTTTTTCTATCCCCTGGATTTTACATTTGTATGTCCTTCAGAGCTGATTGCTCTTGACCATGCGATCGACCAGTTTAAAAGCCGAAATGTGGAAGTGATTGGCGTCTCTATCGATTCTCAGTTTACTCATAATGCTTGGCGAAATACCCCAGTAGCCAAAGGCGGCATTGGACCCGTTAAATATACCTTGGCTGCCGACGTTTCCCATACCATTTGCCGCAGTTACGGCGTTGAGCATCCCGAAGCCGGCGTTGCTTTGCGCGGCACATTTATTATTGACCGCCAAGGTTTGGTTCGGGCGCAAATTGTCAATGATTTGCCGCTAGGCCGTAATATCGAAGAAATTATCCGAATTATTGACGCATTACAATTCCATGAAGAGCACGGGGAAGTATGCCCTGCTAACTGGAATAAAGGTGATGTGGGTATGAAAGCTTCGCCTGAAGGGGTCGCTAAATATCTTGCTGAAAACGCCGGGACAGTTATAATACAAGGATTCCCCCCTTTGACAAATCGGCAGGACAGTCCGATTTGGACGCAGCTTAAGCGCGGGGCGAAGCCCCGAGGAACAGGATGTTCCGAGTCAAAAGGGGGTAAGGGCGGATTTTTAGACCAGGCTTGGGTTTTCGGTTCAAACGGGGGAAGTCAGAGAAAACTCCGTTATGTCAAGTGAGGAACTCTGGTCGATGGGAGGACTTTGATCTAAAATTTCCTCTGATGGGCTTTGACACACCCGCTTCTGACAGCGTTCAACTAAATTTTGTTTTGGTTTCATTAATCATTTTGCAAAATAATTCCGCGGTACATTTCGCGTCATAAATCGCCGAATGAGCTTCGTTGTGGTCAAAAGGCAATCGTGGCTGAGACCATGGCTTTTGCGAGCACGGTTTTACCGTACACAAAACCTGCTAATGTGGCGGTATCAAAACAAGCAAAAGAATGAAATGGGCTTTTTTTCCGCAAATCACAGCGGTGAATGGCCGCCTGCAAAAAACTAAGATCAAAATGCGCATTGTGTCCGGTGAGTATCGCCCGCCGGCAACCGGTCTCTTTGAATGCTTGCGTAACGAAAGCAAATAATTCCAGTAAAGCGGCGGTTTCACTGATGGCAAAACGAAAAGGATGACCCGGGTCAATCCTATTGACTGCCAAAGCTTTGGGGTCCAATCGCGCGCCTGGAAAAGGTTCGATATGACAGGCGTATAGTGCGCCGGGCTGCAATCGATCATGTTCGTCGAAATTCACTAAAAAAGCAGCCAGTTCCAGTAATCCATCGGTAGCTGGAACGCAACCGCTGGTTTCCAAATCAATCACTACCGGTAAAAAACCATCAAAACGATTTTTTATTTCCATCATCAGTTTCCTCCGGAAGCTAATCGCTGATTTGCCACGTCCAAAGTTTCTCCGGCCAGCATGGGAACGAAGGTTAGTATTGCCAAATGACAATTGCTGAGGAATTTTCCATGGTAATTTTTTTAAAGTAATTTTACTTTGATTAACGGTTTAATCGGTAAAATTAGCGCCATTGACGCTGGCGAAATTTTCTAACTGATCAAGTGCGTCATGTTCGGCAAATAATTGCGTATACATTTCAATGGCAGAAAATGCCGTATAAATTCCCGCGCAACCGCAGGCAGACTCTTTATTCGGGATTGTGCATGAGGGGCGCTGTCGGTGCCCAGGAAAAATTTAGGATTGCCGCTGATGGCCGCTTTTAATAATGCTTCCTGATCAGCTGCCGTTTTAAAATAGGCATGCAATAATAATGAGGCCGTATTCCCCCGGTAAATAAAGCATTACGATTAAACCATAGATGATGCGCGGTGATCGTCGCCGCTAATTGCGGGGAGAGGCATTTTGAACAAAATCAACGGCTGCTTGTGTGGAAATATGTTCCAGCACTATACGCAAGTTCTGGGAAATTGTTTTAATAACGGAGTCAGTTCTTGGTCGAATAAACCGTTGTTCCCGATCAAAAATATCCACTCCGGGCTTCGATCGATTCACCGTGAATTAATAATGGCAAATCAATTTCCTGCATACATTCCAGCAAACGGATATATTCTTGCTGAGTCTGGTGACCCCATGCCGCGGAATGAGTGGTCGCGCCTGCCGGATATAATTTGCATGCGGTGATTATGCCACTGGCTTTGCGCTGCTCGTAATGTTTCTACGGTTAATTGTTCGGTTAAATACAAAGTCATTAACGGATGTGAATTCAATATTCGCTGGAACGTGAGATAGGATGCGCTGCTCGGTATGATCTTGCGCTGAGTCTAGGCTGGTTACGGCGGGGATTTAAATTTGGCATAACGATGGCTCTGCCAAACCGGGTAGCGGCATCAGGCACTGTGCGTGTTAAGAATTCTGCATCGCGAAAATGACAATGCCAATCGTCGGGACGTATAAGAGTAATCTGTTCCATTCTGTCCAAAAATATGTTGTTGTATTAAAAAAAGATACTTGATTATACCATTATTCCATGATTTATGTGAAGTAAAACAAGAAATTGAGTTATTGTATCGTTTATTCTAATTTATAAAAGGTGGGACATATGAAAAAAATAGCATCCAGTTCAGCATTCGCTTTAGCATTAGGGCTTAGCAAGCAACGTCGAGTTTAGCGGCCAGTACCATTAACTCTGGCGCCACGACCATGAGTCAAAATGCAGTGCCGATCCCTATTACGCTTAATGCCCCTTATATTACCGTTTCCACTTCTCCTTATATTGCGCAAGCAAACAGCTTATGACGCTTCTGATATTTGGTCACAGCAATCCACCATGAATGAAGATTTATTTTTACTGCAATATAAACAAGAACTTGAACATAACCTGGAAAAAGTAGGGGTATCTTTAAATCAGCGTCCGATTTTGGAAATCAGCGGTGCGATTGAAGGCGATGGCTATTCAGACTTTTAACAACTTTTAACAGCAATAGCGGCAATGGCGATATCAACTTAAATACTGCGGAATTAGATTTTAATGCCATGGTCAGTAAATGGGCCACTGCGTTTATGAGTCTCGAATTCGATAGCGCACCGCCGCAAACGGTAATCGGGTAGCTGAATTCCCGTTTATATTTAAGCCGCGGTTTTGCCACCATCGGTAATCTGGATTATTCGCCGATTTATTTTACCATCGGTCAAATGTATTTACCGTACGGCCGTTATTCCAGCAATATGATCACTGCGCCATTAACCTTATCGTTAGGCCGTATCAATGACCGCGCCGCATTGCTGGGTTATTATAAGGATGGATTTATGCCTCGATTTACGCTTATCCGGGTATTGACGCCAATGCGACTGACACGGTATTTCATGCCGGTGGCGTGAATGCGGGTTATAAATTCAGTCTATTACCCCAGATCTAAACATCAATTTTGGCGGTGGCGTGATTTCCGATATGACCGATTCGCAGGGCATTGGCAATACTGGCGCCACTGCGCCGCAATTCCCGGGATTTGTTAATATTCCGGAATGCGCCACCATTCCCAAGTTGTAATCAGTATCCCTTTGCACATACAGTGCCTGGTGCTGATTCCATACGGAGATTAGTTATGGCCCCTGGAGTTTGGCGGCTGAATTTCTTGGCGCTACCCGATCATTTGCTTCTCAGGATTTGACCTTTAATGGTGAAGGAGCTGATCCCAAAGCCATGCATATTGAATTGTCGCGGATTTCTTGGTGTTTAATCAAACCTATACGGCGGGTGTCGCTTATGGTCATACCTGGGAATCTGTTGGGCTTAACTTGCCTCAGCAAAGTTTTATTGGTTATTTAGAACTCCTTCTGGAAAAATACCATTGAAGCGCTTGAGTTCCGTCATGATGATGATTACTCTTCACCAGCGATATTCGACTGCTGCCGTAAATTTCGGTGACTTTTAGTAACACTGGTACGGAAAAGCCGAGATATGTTGTTAGCGCAACTAGGCGTTTACTTCTAAATAGAAGGAAATAGAAGGAAAGTAGTCATCCCGCGGCTTAACCGTGGGATGACGAAGCGAGGGGCCACGGGGATTTTTAAAAGAATAAATAATACTTCTAAAAAATTTTTAAACCCGGATCATTGTGCTAAAATTAATCGTATACGAACAAAAGGAGAAAAAAGATGAAAAGTATAATTAAATCTGCATTGATAGCCGCTGGTTTGTGTCTTGGAGTAGCTTCAGTATCTCAAGCAGCTGTAGTAGTAGTCGGTCCTGAAAGAGCCTGCTTCGTTAGACATGGATATGTACACTGCGGGCCTAATATGTACCGTGTTATCAGAGTTCAACATGTATGCCGACATGGCAATTGCTATGACGTTTACTGCTACCGTACTCCGTATGGCCAACAATGTAAGGCTATGCGGGTAGTTTATTAAGATTGAGTTTTATAAGGATATTCACAGAGATCATTTATAGGACATTGTGGGCATTTGGGTTTACGGGCGACACAAATATAACGTCCGTGAAGTATTAACCAATGTGCCGCAGGACGCAGATATTTCTTAGGGATAATGGTTACTAACTCGTCTTCGACTCGGCGCGGGGTTTTGCCAATAGCTAAACCAATGCGCCGAGCCACTCTAAAGATATGCGTATCCACAGCCAGTGTGGGTTTCTGAAAAGCGACGTTCAAAATTACATTGGCTGTTTTACGTCCGACACCAGGCAGCGATTCTAATAACTCACGATCTTTTGGCGGTTGTGAATTGAAATTTTCTATCAGTAGTTTGCAAGTTTTAATAATATTTTTGGCTTTATTGTTGTAGAGACCGATATTTTTAATATATTTTTTCAAGCCGTTTTCTCCTAAATCCAGCATTTTTTCAGGAGTATCTGCGACTGCGAACAGGGCAGGAGTGGCCTTGTTGACACTCACATCGGTAGCTTGGGCGGATAACATGACCGCAATCAGCAGTTCAAAATGATTTTTATATTGCAGTTCTGTCCTAGGATGGGGATTTAATTTTTTAAATCGCTCAAAAATGGCTTTTACTTTGCTGGCATTCATAGTTTATTTTGACGTTTTTTTTGAAAACGTGCTACGGCTGCTTTTATTTCAGCTTGCCGTGCAGCCACTGTTTGCTCGGAATCTTCGGCACAAAGTTTGTTAAGTTCATGTTGTTGTTTTTGCTGCTCATGGATCTGTTTTTGGCGGATTTGTTTTTTTTGATTGCGAATGAGCGATTGTTCGTGGAAAATTTTTTCTGCTTCTGCGCTTTTGGGCTTTGCAGGGATTAAATCAATGCAATCTACCGGACAAGGTTCTAAGCATAATTCACAACCGGTACAAATATCAGCCATTACAGTATGAATATATTTGTTTGTTCCGATAATCGCATCGACCGGACAAGCTTGAATGCACTTAGTGCAACCGATGCATTCGGCTTCTCTAATGACAGCCAACATCGGTGGTTTCATTATTTGTGTCATTTACAGGCTGATCTCTTCAGGTTTTACTCTTTGCATCAAAGGCTGGAAGGGCGCAATTACATGATCCAATAACGGCTTGTCTAGATCTTCCCAGCGCAATGCTTCAATTTGCAAAAATTGAGTTACTTTTTTCGCAGTTTCCGGCAAAACCGGCTGTAAATAAGTGGCCAACATTTTAAATAAATTAAGTCCTTGAGTGCAAACCGCTTGCACCTCCTGTAATCGTTCTTCTTTGGCAAGCTGCCAAGGTTTTTGTTGATCGATGTATTGATTTGCGTGATCCGCTAAAGCCATGATTTCGCGAATCGCACGACTGTAATTGCGTTTTTCATAACTTTCGCCAATAATGTTTTGTGCAGCAAGTAAATTCAGCGAATAGCGCAGGATGGGCAAAGCATCTGGCTAATATTGCCGCCGGCTTGTTTATGAATAAATCCGGCGCATCGGCTGGCTAGATTGACAAATTTGCCCACCAGATCGGCATTGATTCGCGCGCAGAAATCTGCGAAATTTAAATCAATGTCTTCCACTTGCGGCGTTAATTTCGCGGCGAAATAATAACGTAAAAATTCAGGATCTAATTGTTTTAAGTAATCAGCGGCGGTAATAAAAGTCCCGCGCGATTTTGACATTTTTTGGCCGTTAATAGTTAAAAATCCATGGACAAAAATGCTGGTGGGTAAACGTAATTGGGCACCGTGTAACATGGCCGGCCAAAATAACGCATGAAAATAAACGATATCTTTGCCGATAAAATGATAAAGTTCTGTTGCGTATGCTTCAGGTCGCCAATAATCATCAAAACGAATATCAGTGCGTTCGGTGCATAATTTTTTTAAGCAGGCCATGTAACCGATGGGAGCATCCAACCAAACATAAAAATATTTGCCGGGCGCTCTGGGAATTTCAAAACCAAAGTAGGGCGCATCACGAGAGATATCCCAATCTTTTAAAGGTTCGCTCAGCCATTCTTGCATTTTATTAGCGACGGTTTCGGGAAGATGATCCGATCGCACCCATTCTTGTAAAAATGCATGATATTTTTCTAAATTAAAAAAATAATGCTCGGACTCTTTGACTATCGGCGTGCGCCGGAAAAAATAGAAACTGGATTTTTTAATTCCAATGGCTTCGTAAGTGGCGCCGCAAACTTCGCAATTATCGCCATATTGATCTTTAGCTGCCGCAGCGCGGACATTCGCCACGGATAAAACGATCGGCCAAGAAGATTTTTTTTTCAGGATCAAAAGCTTGAGAAATTTTTTTAGTTTCAATATCGCCGTTTTCGCGCAATCGTTGATAAATCATGATTGGTCAATTGCTGATTTTCAGGGGAATGGGTAGTGTAAAAATAATCAAAATCGATGAGAAATTTTTCAAAATCCTGTGATGTTCAGTATTCATTTGAGTAATCAATGCTTCCGGCGTGATGTCTTGTTGTTCTGCAGAAATCATGATGCTGGTGCCATGGGCATCCGAGCCACTGAGAAATAAACAACGGTTGTTCTGAAGCGCTGCCAGCGCACCCAAATATCCGCTTGGATGGCTTCTACTAAATGACCTAAATGAATGGGACCGTTTGCGTAAAAAAGTGCGATGGTTACCAGAATATTGCGTTGTTTATTCATCGTGTTACAATAGCAAAATGCAGTTTATAACGTCAACGCTATCGAAGCAATTTCCGCTGAAGCGGAAATTGCTTTCTGGTTTTGATCCTAAGCTGGCAAAGCCGACTTGGAATGAAGGGGAAGATCGCTCCGCTCTCTCCCCCTTACGATCCCTCATCGGGATGAGGCGAAAAATATTTTTATAATGGGATTTTATATTATTATAGTTATAATTCAGCGAGAATTGCTGGAACAAGCCTTAAAGCCTACCGTTGCCGTTTTAAATCAAGATGTGGTCAGCGCCGGCTGGCTGCAAGGCATTCAAATTCAAAGCGGGGAGGTAAAATTACAATTAAATTTGGCTTTCCCATCGAGGCAGCGTTTCAAACTGCAATTTTAACCAAGGTCTTTGCAACAAAGTACTTGCCGCATTGCCCGGCGTACAATCAAGTCAATGTGAGCATCCAATTGTCAAGTTCGAGCTCATGCTGTTCAACCGGGGTTAACCGCTATTCCGGGGGTTAAAAATATCATTGCGGTGGCCTCCGGAAAGGCGGGGTTGGGAAATCGACCACTGCGGTCAATTTAGCCTTGGCTTTGCAACAAGCAAGGCGCGCGAGTGGGTTTGTTGGATGCGGATATTTATGGCCCAAATCAACCCACATGCTGGGCGCAACCGGCCGGCCAAAGATTCATGAAGATAAAACCATATGATCCGCTTATGGCCCATGGTTTGCAAACCATGTCGATTGGCTACTTAGTAGATGAAGCGACTCCGATGGTTTGGCGCGGCCCTATGATCAGCGCCGCCTTACAGCAGTTAGTCCGTGATACTTTGTGGGATAATCTAGATTATTTGATTATTGATTTACCGCCCGGAACCGGCGATATTCAATTGACCTTGCGAAAAAAGTGCCGGTACGGGGGTTGTGATGGTGACTACTCCGCAAGATGTGGCGTTGCTGGATGTGCGTAAAGGTTTAGAAATGTTTCGCAAAGTAGATGTCAACGTCTTGGGCGTTATTGAGAATATGAGTACTCATATTTGCTCAAATGCGGGCATGCGGAGCCGTTGTTTGGTGAAGGTGGGGGACAACGTTTGGCTGATTTGTGCGGTGCCATTGTTGGGTCAATTGCCTTTGTCGCTGGCTATTCGTGACAGGACGTCGATCGTGGTGTGCCCGACTGTAGTCGCTGATCCGGAAAGTTCAGTCTGGCATTACGCAATATCGAGAGATTGCCTTACGTATTAGCTGCACAATTGTCGCTTGCAAAAAATTAATTACGCGGCAAATTTCCAAAAGTAGTGGTTGAATAAGAGAGAACAGTCTATGGCCATTAAATCAGACCATTGGATTCGCCGCATGGCGCAAGCCGGCATGATTACGCCTTTTGAACCGCAGCAAGTTCGTTATAACGGTCAGGAGCCAAAGTCATTTCTTATGGCACTTCCAGTTATGGTTATGATGTGCGTTGCGCCAATGAATTTAAAATTTTCACCAATATTAATTCAGCCATTGTCGATCCTAAAAATTTTGATCGCAATAGTTTTGTGGATGTGCGTGCGGATGTTTGTATTATCCCGCCCAATTCTTTTGTGTTTGCGCACACCGTTGAATATTTTAAAATTCCTCGAAATGTGTTGACCATTTGTGTCGGCAAATCGACTTATGCGCGTTGTGGCATTATTGTCAATGTCACGCCTTTGGAACCGGAATGGGAAGGCCATGTCACTTTGGAATTTTCCAATACCACTAATTTGCCTGCAAAAATCTACGCCAATGAAGGTGTGGCGCAAATGTTATTTTTAGAATCCGATGAAGTTTGCGAAACTTCATACGCCGATCGCCGCGGTAAATATCAAGGCCAAAAAGGGGTTACTCTTCCGGTGGCTTAGGCTTGCGCTAAAAATTGACATCAGTTATAATATTTTAAAGCGCCGATTTGAGCATCAGCTTGCGGGCGCCCTATAAATTCTGCTAAAGCGGGTTGCCTACCAAATCACCGTTTTAGCAATAAAACGGTGTGTCATGATTGAAATTAAACAATTAAGTAAAACTTATCCGACTAAAACCGGGCCTTTCACCGCGTTGGTAGATGTCAATTTAACCGTCAAACCCGGAGAAATTTTTGGCGTTATTGGCAAGAGCGGCGCGGGGAAAAGTTCTTTAATCCGCAGCGTCAATTTATTAGAACGTCCCAGCCAGCGGTTCAGTTTTTATGGATGGTGTTGATTTAACGACCTTATCTCCGCAAAAACTACGTCAAGTGCGCCGGCAAATGGGCATGATTTTCCAGCATTTTAATTTGCTCAGCCATCGGAATGTTTTGGATAATGTTGGCTTACCGTTAGAACTCATCGGTAAAGACCGAAAAAGCCATACAACAAGAAGTCTTGCCTTTGTTGGAATTAGTGGGATTACTGGAAAAACGTCATGCCTATCCCAGTCAATTAAGTGGCGGTCAAAAGCAACGAGTCGCTATCGCCAGAGCTTTAGCAACCCGGCCTAAAGTATTGCTCTGCGATGAAATGACTTCTGCGCTGGACCCTGAAACCACGCGCTCTATTTTAGAATTAGTGCAATCCATCAATGCTCAGTTTAAGTTATCCATTTTATTAATTACGCACGAAATGACTGTGATTAAAACCATTGCCGATCAAGTGGCGGTTTTAGATCAGGGCCGTATTATCGAACAATCGGATATTTTTTCCTTATTCGTGCAGCCGAAAACTCCGATTACCCGGTCTTTTATCCGATTAACCTTACCTTTGGAATTACCGGTGGCGCTCATGAATAAAGTTCTGCCACAGCCATTTCCTAATTGCGCAGCGATTTGGCGATTAGCTTTTTCCGGGACATGTAGCCACGGAACCTGTGATCAGTGAGCTATTGAGGAACACCGGGGTGCATTTAAATATTTTACAAGCGAATTTGGAACTGATTCGCCATCAGCAATTAGGGGTTATGATTATCGCGATCGAAGGCAGCTCTGCAGAAATGGCGTCGGCTTTCAATTATTTAGAAAATCGCGGATTAAAAGTAGAGGTGATCGGGTATGTCAACCGAAATGATTGGATTATTTCTTAATTCTTTTTGCAAACCGTGGTCATGGTTTTTGTGGCTTGTGCTGGAGCGGTGATATTGGGTGTGCCATTGGGAGTAGTTTTATTAATTACCAGGAAAGAACCATTTGTTCCGCATCCTCGTTTGCATAAAATGTTGGTGTTCTCACCAATGGCTTACGTTCTATCCCTTTTATTATTTTAATGGTGGCGATTATTCCGTTCACCCGGCTTTTAGTCGGCACCTCTATTGGCACCGCGTGCAGCCACTGTTCCGCTCCTGATCGCCGCATTCCGTTTGTCGGAAGAATAGTAGAAACCGCCATGGAACAAGTACCCTGGGGTTTGGTTGAGGCTGCACAGGCCATGGGCGCCACACCTTTGCAAATTATTTATAAGGTACTTTTACCAGAGTCGTTGCCCACTATTGTACGCGGCGTTACCTTGACGCATTATGCTTGATAGGTTTTTCTGCTATGGCTGGCGTCATCGGGGGTGGAGGATTAGGAGATTTAGCGGTTAGGTATGGTTATCAGCGATTTGATCTTACTGTGATGTTGTGGACGATTGCGATCTTAATTTTGTTAGTGCAAGTGGTGCAAATGGTGGGTGACTGGTTTGCCCGAAAATTAACTCATTAATATGATTGGAGTATTTATGAAAAGAAAACTAGTTGTTTATGCAGTGGCTTTGGCCAGTGCTCTTGCTTTAACGGCGTGCAAGCCTGAAAAAAATAATTCAGTGAAAGTGGGTACTATTGATGGACCTGAAACTCAGTTGATGGAGGCGGCCAAAAAAGTGGCGCAACAAAAATATGATTTAGATGTAGCTATCGTTCCTTTCACGGATTATAACACTCCCAACGCGGCTTTAAATGATGGCAGTTTAGACGCCAATGCCTTTCAAACCGTGCCTTTTTTGGATGCTCAAGTCAAGCAATATGGTTATAAGTTTGCTGTAGTGGGTAAAACCTTTGTTTATCCCATGGGTATCTATTCCAAAAAAATCAAAGATATTTCTCAAGTACCGAATAATGCCAAAATAGCCATACCGAATGATCCCAGTAATGAGGCTCGTGCTTTATTATTGCTGCAAAAAGCAGGCCTGATTACTTTAAAACCGGGGGTGACGGTAAACGCTACCAAATTGGATATAGCGAGTAATCCTAAAAATGTACAAATTATTGAACTGGAAGCGCCGCAACTACCGCGTTCTTTAGCGGATGTCGATTTAGCGGCCATTAATACCAATTTTGCTGTCAGCGCTGGCTTGTCGCCAATAAAAGATGCGATCCTTCATGAAGATGCTAATTCTCCTTACGCGAACATCATTGTAGTAAAGGCCAAGGATGCCAATGACGAGAAAATTCAGGAATTAGTGAAGTCATTCCAATCGGATGAAGTAAAGCAAGAAGCTAAAAAACTATTTGGCGACGCTGCCATCCCTGCGTTTTAAGTTCGGCCCCACGACACCAAGCTGCATCGGATGGGAAGGGGCCCCATTTTGATGCAGCATTGGCGCATGGCCGGCCCACTTTGCTGAATTCCTTCTGTTGTTGTCCCATAACCCGCTGGTCTCCAGACATTCTCCTTGACAAGCTTGCTGCTTAAGCAGCCAGCCATCAAGACGCGCGCATAATTATTTGCCATAATGGAAAACAAAGGTGCAACGATTGACTCGAGATGAGTTGAAGTCAACGCAAACGCGTCTTCGCGTGTGTCGAAGAGAAATGAACCCGAATAGAACAGGTTATTTAAAAAGAAAGAACGATCAGTTAAAATGATTTCAGCCATGTTAACAATTCCTGTTGTTAATGTGGTTAGCGGCTCCCGAGTGTATTCTACTCGGGTGTCGCGTTTAGATAGTATAATCTTTTTTAAGAGGAAAACAACATTTCGTCATTGAGCTATTAGGGTTCTAGACTTTAATTTATTTTTATTCGTCGTCGTCTTGAGAAGTGTCTTCCTTCAAAGGAATAGTGGCTTTACTTTGATCTACACGTTCGCGCATTTCTTTGCCAGGTTTAAAATGGGGAGTATATTTGGCATTGGTAAAAACGCGCTCACCTGTGCGTGGGTTGTGTGCCCGGCGAGGGGGCCTGAATCTGGGCGCAAAACTTCCAAAACCGCGGATTTCAATGCGATCTCCTTTACACAAGCTATCCGACATTTTATCCAACATATGGTTCACTGCGACCTCAATATCTTTCAAGAGCAGTGTTCTTTGTTGATTAGCTAGTTTTTGAATCAGTTCAGACTTTACCATGGAGTTAACCCGCTGGAAGCAATAGATGTAATAATTATGAAATAATTTTAGAGTAATTTCAAGGTGAAAGTTTCGTTGTGAGTTTCTCGCAATGATGCTTATAATTGGGGCAGCTTGATCTTGCCTTCAGCAAACCAGGCTAAGACCTCTGGATAAAGCTGGTGTTCTAAGACATGGATCCTTTGTCGTAAAGTTTCCTCAGTGTCATTAGGGCCAACCGGCAGGCTTTTCTGGATAATAATCGGTCCTGCATCGATTTCTTCAGTGACGTAATGAATGGTGACGCCATGCAATGCGTCCCGGTTTTCCAACACTTGCCGATGGGTATGAAGGCCAGGGTATTTGGGTAGCAGGGAAGGGTGGATATTGATGATCCGTCCGGGATACTGTTTTACGAAATCGGGAGTTAATTTGCGCATAAAACCGGCTAACACCACCAGTTGTGGTTGATACTGGTCAATGAGTTTGCGCAACTCAGCCTCAAATGCCTGCCGATCTGGGAAACGGCTATGAGCCAGAGCATAACTGGGTATTCCATTCTGCTGGGCGCGTTCCAAGCCGTAAGCATCACTTCGGTTGCTGATCACCGCGCGAATTTCTACCGGCAAGCCGTGATGAGTGGCATCGATAATGGCTTGTAGATTTGAGCCAAGCCCGGAAATAAGGACGACAATAGGCAATTTTGGCGCGATCATACCCATTCACAACAATTCAACACAAGGGACTGCTTCGGTGTTGGCTTCTATTTGGCCCAAGATCCAGGGTTTTTCTCCAGCGGCTGTCAAAACTTGGAACGCTTTGGCCACATCTTGGTTATTAACGACAATCACCAAGCCGACGCCATTGTTAAAAGCTCGATACATTTCTGTAGCCTCAATGCCGCCTTGCTGCTGCAGCCAATCGAAGATGCCAGGCCGCTGCCAACTTTGTAACTGAATCACCGCTTTTGTATATTCCGGCAAAACTCGAGGAACATTGTCAATTAAACCACCGCCGGTAATATGGGCAATGGCGTGGACCGATAAGTCTTGTTGCAAGGCTTGTAAAGCAGGAATATAAATACGGGTAGGCGTGAGTAACACCTCACCCAGAGTGCTATTTTCAAAGGGCGTGTCCAACCGGGCTTGAGTTTGCGCCAGCACTTTTCGGATTAGGGAATAGCCGTTGGAATGAGGCCCGGAAGAGGGCAGTGCAATAAGGGTGTCTCCCACTTGCACCTGACTGCCATCGATTATTTGGTTTTTTTCCACCACACCGACGCAAAAACCGGCCAAATCGTAATCTTCGCCATGATACATGCCTGGCATTTCCGCAGTTTCGCCGCCGATCAAAGCCGCGCCGGCCAGTTCACAACCTTTGCCGATGCCGGTCAAAATCTCCAAGGCTTGGGTGGAATTGAGTTTGCCAGTGGCGAAGTAATCTAAGAAGAATAATGGCTCTGCGCCCAAGCAAGCGACATCATTCACGCACATGGCCACTAAATCGATGCCGATGGTGTCGTGCTTGTTCATTTCGATGGCTAGTTTGAGCTTGGTGCCGACCCCGTCTGTTCCGGAAACGAGAATAGGGTGGCGATATTTAGCGGGAATTTCAAACAAGGCGCCGAAACTGCCGATATTGCCCAGCACCCCAGGACGCCGGGTACGGGCAGCGATGCGACAGATGTCGTCAACTAGTGCGTCAGCCCGCTCAATGTCGACGCCGGCTTGTTTGTAGGTTAAAGAGGTTTTTTCCATAAAGCTTATCACAATTGTTAAGCAGGCCAGTTTAACAAATTTTAAAGATTTTGGCAGCCTCTACTTAAGAGATAGCCTGCGCATTACCGTTCTAGCACTAGCCGGAGAGAATAAAAAGAGGCTATGCTGAGTGTTATATGCAAAGTTTAAGAGAGAAATACGATGCCTCGTTATTTAGACCCAAAAGTCAAGGTGGTGTTCAAAAAAATCTTTGGTGAACATCCTGATTTATTAAAAAGTTTTTTAAACTCATACAAAAGGGCGAACAGTATCATCTGCTAAAACCGGTGTATGGCTTAGGGCTGATCGCCAGCGAATTCGATCCTGACCCTGATCATTGGTATCACCATTACAAAATCGTCAATGTGCAAAAACCGGCGATTGAAATTAAAGACCTGCAACTGGTATTTATCGAATTGCCGAAATTCAAGAGCAAGACCTATCGAGAGAAAAAATTAAAGGTATTATGGTTACGGTTTATGTCGGAAATCAATGAAAAGACGCAAACGGTTTCTGAGGAGTGGCTAGAGGCGCCGGAAATTAAAGAGGCGTTAAGTCTAGCGGAAGAAGCCGGATATACCCCGGAACAGTTGGAAACTTATGATAGATATTGGGACGCCGTAAGCACGGAAAGAACGCTGATTACCGGTTTTTATGAAAGTGGGCTGAAAGAAGGAGAGCGAGGGCTTTTATTGCGTCAATTACAACGCCGGTTCGGGCCGCTATCTCCCCACTATCAGGAATGTCTGGCCAAAGCGGACGATCAACAATTATTGCTGTGGGGCGATCGCGTGTTGGACGCTAAGAGCTTAGTTGATGTGTTTATTGACTAATACGCCACTGCACTACTGCTTGAACCCTTATCGGCAGCTATTTTTATCGTCCAAAAAACTCCCTGATGACCACGCCATACTCTTTTGCACCTGACTGCCCGATTATTTGGCTTTTCTCCACTACTCCCACGCAAAAACCGGCCAAATCGTAATCTTCGCCATGATACATGCCTGGCATTTCCGCGGTTTCGCCGCCGATTAAAGCCGCGCCGGCCAGTTCACAGCCTTTGCCGATGCCGGTCAAAATCTCCAAGGCCTGAGCGGAATTGAGTTTGTCGGTAGCAAAATAATCTAAGAAGAATAAAGGTTCTGCCCCTAGGCAAGCGACATCATTGACACACATGGCCACTAGATCGATGCCGATGGTGTCGTGTTTGTTCATTTCGATGGCCAATTTGAGCTTGGTGCCGACTCCATCCGTGCCTGAAACCAGGATAGGGTGGCGATATTTGGCTGGAATCTCAAAAAGGGCAGGGCACCAAAACTGCCGATATTGCCCAGCCCCCCAGGTCTGCGGGTGTGGGCGGCGATACGGTAGATGTCGTGGACCAGGGCGTCGGCCTGTTCGATGTCGACGCCGGCTTGTTTGTAGCTTAAAGAAGGCTTATTCATGGACTTATAGTATCAAAATAATTCTTTTTATTAAATCCATATCAGATCCTGCCAGAAATCCCTCAAAACCGCCGATATTTTATCCTGTCTAGCCTTAATATTTGTTTAATTTTAATACTGTAAAATAAATCTTGTAATCAAGTACTAAGTGAAAACAGTAAACAAAAGCCATTCAAATAAAGGGTGTAAATAATGAGCAGAATAGATGATAAAAAAATTCAGGAATTTGATGCAAATCCTCTAATACCAAGCCAAATAAAGGCAATAAAAGAATATGTAGAGGCCAAAGAAGGTTTATTGGGAAAAGGGGGGCATAATAAACATAATTCCTATCGAATTGCGCAAGCAGCAGTCAGTCTTAGTTACGCCGGTGGGGAATTTACAAATTCTGAAAAAAACATTTTATTTCAAGCTATTGCCACGACTTTTGATGATAATACGGGGTGGTTCGGCCAGTCATATTTGCGGGGAGTTTTACAACGCGGACAGGCTCAGCAACTCAAAAACGATGTTCCATCGGGATATGAAGAATTAAAGGAAAATATTGAAAATCATTTACAAAGAAAACTCGATCCTACCTATCGTACCTTGTTAAAAATTTTACTTGCAACTCTTAAGTCAAATATCCCAGCGGATAAAATGCCCTTGGCAATCGATCAATGGGTCAGTACCTATTTTTTATTCAGAAACGAAAGCACTCTTTATTTACCTAAAGATACTAAAGATATAAAAGATCGGGTAAATACATTTAAAGGCTCCTATAATCATAATTCTACTTTGGATGACTTTGTAACTGGAATGGTTGATCATAAATCAAAGAGATACCAAAAAAATAAAGAAAAATGGATAGCTGGCATAATAGCTCTTCAAAAAAGTTTAAATGAAATTAAAAAAGAATTTACGGAATCTAAAATAGCTACTAGTGAACCAAAAGAGCAAAAAGAACCGAAAAAATATTCTGCGGCTTTAAATTTACTGGAACCTACAGTTTTAAGAACGCTTAAAGAGCAAAATAGTGTATTAGATTCTTTTTTTGAGAGTAAAGGTGAAGTAAAAAACCAAAATTTGTCAAGAGAATTAACTGGTTGGGAGTTTAAACAAAGTTTGGTTGCCGGTTTGAAACCTGGGGAGTTGGATCAAGAGTTAAAAGATATCGAAGAGAAAATAAATGAAATAAAGGATTTAACACATAGGAGTTTATCTCTAGAGAAAAAAGGCGATTATTTATTAAAAAAATATGAATCATTGAAAAAATTTGCGTTGCAACAACCTTCAGATTTACCTCACAGTGAAATCAGAAATGAACGCTTAAATAAAGTACGTATAGCTGCAGATAAAGTTATCAGATTGATGCGGACGGAATCAACAGGTTTTGAATCCGTTAGATTGCAGACTTTAGTAGAATCAACTGAGAAAGCCTACGATCAAGTTGACAAACTACACCCCTATTATGATTCAGTTCTAGATAAAGTAGCTGCAGTAGATGATGGATTCAAAGAGATTAAGCGGATTAGAACGAGCATTGATGAAGTTAAAGATCTGAGTTCAAAAACTGCATTGAACTCATTAAGCGACTGTATAAGTATAGAGCTCCAAGAACAAAATGAGCATCTCAAGGAACTCTATAGTTTTCAGGATGAAACCGAAATCAGTAAGATAGAGGAAGTAATAGAAGCAGAAATTAATGAGACAAAAAAGTTAGTAGCTGATATTGAGCAATTAGAAAAAAGAGGTCAAGAATTAATTCGTTATTTAGATGAATTGGATAGAAAGGGAAAAAAATTACAAGGGGATCAAATTTACTTATCCAGTCCATCATCACGTCAGAAAGTGATCGAAGATGTAAAGACTTCTACTAGAGAGATAAGAACTCAAATTTTAACATTTAAACCCCAACGTTCACAAGACGATATATTTGACCATTTGAAGACTGTCTCTCAATTTTATGACAAATGTCAACAACAAATAAATGAAAATAACAAAAAACTGCTTAAGGAAGAATGCACTGACCCTGAAAATTTTGCTTTTCTTTCGCATAAAAATACCGTAGTTTCTATGGTTTCTAAAACATTGGCGAGTATTTCAAAGCTAGTTAACTCTATGGCTTCCAATCTAAGCGCCAGTTTTTTTGGAAGCTTCATTTCCTCATCCACTGAAGTAAAGCAGATAAATAATAATGAAAGCTATTATAGCGGACTTTTTCAAGAGCTTAAGCTGAATGATAAATATCCCCATGCAAAAAATGACATTTCCAATAGTCTTAAGGTAGAAATAAAACTTGAGGAAATAAAAGGCATATCCGACCCATTGAAATTAGTTTTAATTAAACATCAATTTTCTAGTTGGGGTAGACATTTATTTAAAGATAGTGAGGCAAATGTATATAAAGCAGCATCATGTTTTTGTGTTCGTCAAGCCTTAAATGAGCTGAAACTTTTGCGTTCTGGAGAAAACCCAAACCCAGAAGTTATTAAAATTGTAATTAACAATATAGAATTAATTTTAAATCAAATGGAAAGTAATGCGATCGCTATTAATGAAAGTTCTGAAAACTTTAAACTGTTAATTAAGGACTTTAGAAATGAATTAAGCAATGAAAAGGCAAACATTTTTAGAAAATTAGGAATTGAATCTCATGTAATATTAGGAATTGATCCACATAAAAAAATGGATAATGCTCAAGTAGAAAAAGAAGTACAAGCTTTTGAAATAAGTAGCATTGTTACGTCTTTTCCTAGAAAAACTGAAGAAAACACTTCTGAGTGGCTGAGGCCAATTTATTCTCAGGAGTTCAGTTTAAACTCGAAATTAAGGGGTCCTCTAGCAATTGTTGCTGTTAACAGTACCGAAACTAAAGAACTAGCATCTTTTTATGGCAACCACGCAAATCATGTTTTTAAATGCGTGTTGAAGGAAATAGATGAATTAAGTGACAAAATTAACCTAGCAACAGGCTCTGAGGGTAACTTGAAAGATCTCAATACGCTTGAATCACTGTCAAACTATATTGAAAATTTTTTAATCCTAAATAAAAATTTAGATCTGTTAATAAAGCATATTTCAAGTAAAAAATCCAATTTTTTTGATTCTGATGCATTCCTTAAAGGATATGAAAAAGAAATTTCATATTACAAAAATTTGTCCAACTCTGCTGAGAAATTAAAAAAACTTATTGATGAAACTCAATCTGCCGTAGTAAATAAAGAAAAAGATATGGTTGAGAGCCAATTAAGAATTTTATCTACGAATCCCGAGCGAGCCGGCGATATCGTGGAATCTGTTGAAAATGAAAATCCAAAATTGGCTTCAAAATTGAAACAAGTGGTATCAGATCCGTCGTTAACTACACAATTCGATAAAAGGATTGAAGCTGAACTATTAATGCCAATTTCCTCTGAGAATGGACCGGAGCCATCTAAATCCGAATACTCCAGTATTAGCATAATTCCAGAGACCAAAAGTTCACTGCGTTCTACCCCGCAGAGTGATTCCAAAGTATCAGTATCGGAGGTACTTACTCCTGTGGAAGAAGAAAAATTGGCAAATGCAGAAATTAATTCATTACTTACGTCTATTCAAGACCAGATCAAAATATTCGAAGAGAGATTTGAAGAATTGAAGATGACAACTGGTGAAGACATTAATCAGATTTTAGTTTTATCTGAAATTAAATTAGGTTCAATTGTTACAGATGATAAAGGATTAACATTAAGCTCGTGGATAGATAATGCAAAACTTTTGCAAGGCCAGAGCCCGCCAACCGTAGAAATTAAATTCTCTGGCTTAGATCAAAAAGAAGAAACCCAGGTAATTCCAGAAGCCCAATTTATTGGCTATGTTTCTTATTATTTTGATTCTCTGTCTGTCAAAATTCAAAGTAAATTGGCTGAATATCAAAGTTTATTTACGACTTTGATAGCTCAACTTCCCGACATTGATGAAAAAAATGTAACCACTTGGGAATCTCATAGAAAAAATCTTCTTGAGTTAATCGATCAATATGATTCTGTGATAACTAAGTTAGAGGAATTACAATTCCATCTACGCTTGACAAATTGTGAAGATTTAGTCATAAAGTTACGTCAGAATTGGGGAAATCTTCTTAATATAACTAAAAAAAATATCACAAAGGATGAGAGGAGCTTTGAAGATTTTCGTGGAGAAATTGACGTTATAACTGCTACCATGAAAGATAAATTTGGTGAGTTGGCTGAAGTTAATTTGGATAGAGCCAATCAAGAAGCTAAAACATTTCTTTTAAATCCCAAATCTAAGTTCTTAGAAACTGCCATTAATGAGGCTATAAATCCCAAAAAACCTGTGGCAACCCCTGAAGTCAAAAAAATACAAGAACATCGGTCGGGGCCGTCATTATTTTCTCCTTCTGTGAAGGTAAAGTCCGATGAAATGAAAGAATCACCTTCACAAGCCCGCCGCGGTAAAATGACGGATGAGGATGCTTTTAAATTACTAGAAAAAGATGAATCTGATGAAAAAAAATCAGCTAAAGTCATTAACTTTAAGATAGCCAATTCAGCTATTCTTGAAATTGTGAAAGCTCTATATGAATCTGCTAATGATCCGGCTGTAGGAGAAGTGGGTAAACCTGTTAAAACTTTAATTAATAAATGCTTTGACCAGAGCGAATATGTTGTTAGCCCCAAAGCATTTTTGTACCCTGACAAAGAAAGCCGTGATGCTGCCATTCACAAGCAAGGCCCTGATTTTGATATGTCATGTGTTGAGGAAGATTTGTATTTTAAAGATATATGTCTTTGGTTAATCTTAAAGGTGCAAGAGATGGCAGTACATAAGCCAATGGTTTTCAAAAATCTAAATGAAAGTACTTTGGCTTGGTTAGTCAGGATAAATCCGAAAGGTGCAATAGAGGGCCGGCAAACTCAGTTAGAAACTCAGTATCGGAGTAAACTCAATAAATTAGTTATAGAGCGTGCTGAGTTGCGAAACAACCGAGCTAGAGCAGAAATCAATGCCCTAATTGCTCCAGTGATTCAAAGTATGGTGATGGAACAAACAACTACGGAGGCATGGATGGAAGCTTTAGGATGGAAGGATAAGTCATCAAACGCTAGAGAGACAGAAATTACAACATTCTGTGGTAAAATAATTAAATTTGATAAGGAAGATGAATGCCGCATTGTGGATGGAGTAGGAGCTCGTGAACTGAGCGACACGATAGAGGAATTTTTAAAATGGAAAGATGATCAGAGTGGCGCGGTTTCTCCAATTATGAAAGAGTTTTCTAAACGTTTGAATCAAGGAATAGCTAATAAGCGATCAGAGTTAGATAATGGTGATTACGTTTCAGAGCAAGTGAGAGCCGAATTTGAAGGTACGGATCTGAGGAAAGTAAATGAAGAGATTCAAAAGAATTTGATAGAACTTTCTACAGTCATTCACCATAGTAAAGAAGTTATTTACGGTTTTATTAATTTATTGTGGGATGTTAAATTGGAAAACCCAGAGCAGGAAAAAATATGGCGTAGCGTACTGAGAGGAGCAAATCTAACCTCACATTATTTCAAATCCAAGAGAGATAATGCATCGATATTTAGTGATATTGATTATATCAATCAAGCCATTAAATCCATATTTAAAAATAAAAATGGAACTTGTTCCGTTGCCATAGAAATTTTTAAAAATTTAATGATGGCTAAGTTTTCTACCTTTAAATATAAAAGCGAATTGCAGTATGGAGGGTCTCCGCCTCAACTAGCGTTCAAGAGCCCCCGGGATCACCTAAACCCGTCACTAGGATTGGCAAATAATAGAGAACATATTGATTCGAAGGAAGTATTGGAAGAAGAAAAACAAATTGATTCAACAGGAACCCAACAACAACAAATATTATTGAATGAAAATGATATGTTTGAAAAGTATGATGAAACGGATGAATCTTTTGATAGACATGAGCGAATTATAGGAATTGAACATTCAGCTCTCGAAGTCTTAAACATGTTTAAACGCCTAAGAGCTTTACTGCATGCGCAAGGAAAGGGAACTGCAGGCTATGATTTAGTATTAACCAGTGCTAAATCTGGTGCAAAAGATTTAGTTGCTATTGCTCAAAAAGCTTCTGTAGTTAATGGAAAACATTATCCCGTCATTCTGCGTCAGGGAGAGAAAACTTATATTTGGGGGAATTCTAGGTTTAAACACTGGAACGGCAATGATCTTATTTTGATGTCCCTTAATGATAAAACTCTTTCAAACGAAAAAATGAAATCGTTGGAAAATGAAACGCGTCCTATTTTAATTAAGGACAGTATGGATAATATTCGTCTTTGGAAATTCAATGGTCAGAAATGGTTTGCTACAGAGATTAAAAGCAATGGTAAGGAGATTAAATATGATGGTGAATGTCACGATATTAAAGATCTATTTCCCAAGGAGCAATCTTATAAGTATAAAGCTTGCGATCTTATTTCAACTGAACAATTTTTTCAAACACTTCGTCAGGCTGGAGTTAATGATCGCTCTCGTTTAACTGAGTTGGACAGCAATAAGATGGATGGCTTAACTTTTCCGAGCCCTGGACAATCTCAGATTTTGGAAGGTTATAAGATCCCGGATAAACCTGTTAACTATTATAAATGCGTGTATGGGGAAATTACTCAGAAAAAAGCTCATTTGAATCCATGCTTGAATAAGCTAGTAGAAAATATAGAAAATCAAAAGCAGAAAGCTGAAGATGGAGCAAAAGATCAAGAAATGCTGAGTGGCATGAAAATTTTAACAGGAACGTTATGGAAGATTGGGTTAACCCGACTTTAGATCTTCCGAATACAATTAAAAGTGCAGCAAAAAATGCTATTGTAGGAGCTGCAGTCGAATCTGTCTTGGACGGGGCTGAAACGAGTATAGTTGGGGGGCTTGTATTCTGAAGAAGTTGAGAGATTAACCCTGCTATGCCGGATTAAAGCTAGTATAGCGGGATAATTAACTTCAGTTCCCTTCAGCAAGACTTCCGAATGTAATACAATGAAACATGTTCCGAATATTATCGCGTATCATTTTTGGATGGTGTTTATTAGTAAAAGTGGTTTTGGTGCAAGCGGCCATCCTGCCTCCTGGTTTTAATCTTGCCATGGTTCCAGTCGCCAGCCAGTCCCCGGCGGAACTTTTCCCAGGTGTTAGTTAAAAATGTTAATTTAGTGAACAAAGCTGATTAAATTTTTTAAATATCTTATTCTTTAACTACCTGAATTTATTGATTTTAATGTTCTAATGAAGGTTCATTATGTGTCACGTGGCAAGAGAATAAGTTTTCTATCCCTTTACAGAGGGACAATGTTAGACTAACTATCCCTATGGACGAGGACAACAATTTCCCAAAAAACTGGCTCCCTTTTCTGGAAACTTTGTTATCTGAAATGAAAGATAAATTGACCAGGATAGATGGGTCTGTGATTCGTGAATTTGCTTTCCCTGAGATGAATAATAAAATAAAAGTAGCCATTGGCGTTCGCCGGTCAGGGAAAACCTGTTTATGTTTTCAAAAAATTAAAGAATATTTAAAGAATGGTGTCCCTTTTTCTAGAATTTTGTATATCAATTTTGAAGACGATCGTTTGGTCCCCTTATCGCATCAAAAATTGGCAGAATTGCTAGAGGCGTTTTATACCCTTTATCCGGAAAATCATGATCAAACCACTTATCTTTATCGAGGACGCTTCTTTAATATTTAACGTACCAATCTATTCTGAGTCTCTGCGAAAAACTCAAACGAGTCCAAAGAAAATTTATGCAGTGGACACCGGACTATATCACGCTTATGCCACCAACACTCGTACCCAGACAGGTTATATCAGAAACTTTGGGCGGGTTTTTGAAAATTTTATTTATCTTACTTTAAGGCGGTCGAACCGTGAAATTTATTTTTATAAAACTAAAAGCGGTTTTGAGGTTGATTTTCTGACTAGAAATTTGGAGGGTAAGCTGCATTTATATCAGGTTGTCTGGGACACCGATGACGTTCAAACTATGACTAGGGAAAAACGGGCGCTGGAGGAAGCGCAAAAAGAATTAAAAATATCAGGAACGATTTTAACTCCCGAAAGTGTTCTCAATAGGAGTGACCGGGAATCCAGCCTAGATTTGTCATAGCCCCTGTTTCTAGGAAAACTACGGTATTGCTGATATTTTTTCTATTTGCTATGTTTTTAAGAAAAGAGGCCAATGGAGTTATAAAATATGCCGCGCTATTTAGATCCCAAAACTGATATTGTTTTCAAAAAAATTTTTGGTCAACATCCGCATTTATTAAAAAGTTTTCTAAATGCGGTGCTGCCCTTGCCGGAAGAGGGTTTAATTGTCAGCCTGGAATATTTGCCCAGTGAACAAGTTCCAGTGATTCCTGCTTTTAAATATACTGTGGTGGATGTGCGCTGTACAGACCAACAAGGCCGAACCTTTATTGTTGAAATGCAAATACAATGGACGACCGGTTTTATGCAACGGATGCTGTTCAACGCGAGTAAAGCGTATGTGACGCAGTTGAAGAAGGGGGAGCAGTATCATTTATTAAAGCCGGTATATGGTTTGGGGCTCATCAATGCGACTTTTGATGCGAATGAACCAGGTTGGTACCACCATTATAAAATAGTGAATGTGAAGAAACCAGCTGTAGAAATTAAAGACTTACAACTGGTATTTATTCAGTTACCGAAATTTGAAGCGAGCCATTTACGAGAAAAGAAGTTACAAGTACTATGGCTGAGGTTTATATCGGAGTTAAATGAAAAATCGAATGCAGCGCCCAAAGAATGGCTAGAAACGCCGGAGATTAGAGAAGCGCTGAATTTAGCCGAAGAGGCGGCCTACACGCCGGAGGAGCTTGTGGCTTATGATCGTTATTGGGACGCCATCAGTATTGAAAAAACATTGGTGGGAGAGGCTGAGATAAGAGGCGAAATTCAGGGTGAAAAGAAAGCGAAAATTGAGATGGCTAAAAAATTATTAGTCAAAGGATATTCAATAGAAGAAATTGCTGCATTAACCGGTCTGACCATAGCTGAAGAAAACGATATTCAGTAATTCCCGCTGAATTATAAGTCATTGAAAAGTATGATAATAAATGATTAAAAAAATTATTTTTTCGTAGAAAAACCTAGTCCGATGAGGGATCGTAAGTTCGATGCGAGCGGAGCGACCTTTCCCTTCATTCCTGGGATCTGGCTTTGCCAGAGCCCAGGATTCAAACCAGGAAGCAAGTCCCGCTTCAGCGGAATTGCTGAACGATATTAGGGTCTGTTGACAATTGTCATTGGGAGCGTTAGCGAATCTAGTTCGTACTTTGGACAATGCTCTGTACTGGTTTGCTTCCCCTTCGCTCGCGCTCGCAAGGACTGTATTTTAGTGAAAAAACCAGTTTTTATATGATTAATTAATGAATTATCAATAGACCCTAATATAAAAACCCAAAAAGATAAAGCGGGATTTTTCGACCAAAACCGATTTCTATATCATCAACTAAATAACTGTTCTCTTCGCCCTGAATTTGACGAAAATTTTTCGATCTTCCGCCAATTTCAAGAATGAATTGGCCATCAATAACAAAATCTGCACGCTCATGCAGCGTTAATCTATGTATTGGAGATATTTGATTAACAAAAAAGGTTTCACGAAAGTTGCCAATATCCCCTTTTAATTTAAGAACGCCATTCATAGCGCAAATAAGATTGGTATTTTCTAAATAAATCTTTCCGGGTTTGCGAACTAATTTTAAACCATGACCGCTAGAGTAGACATTATTAATCAATCCAGATTGTGCTAAATGCTCTAAACTGGTATAAACGATTTCCCGAGATGCCTTGAGATCTTTACTGATTCGATCAATGTTGGGTGTTAAACTTTTACTGGTCACTACTAACCACAGTAATTTTTTCAAAATAGGAATTGTACTTTGTCGGAGATTATAAACTATAGCAATATCTTCAAACAAAACTTTTTCAATGATATTGTTTACTTTAGATAAGTAATCTTCGGCGCCTTCTAGAAAAAAAGGAAAATAGCCATAAGCAAGATAATTGCGGAAGTGTTTAAGAATGGTTTTTCCTTTAAAATTTTCAGCTACGGCAACGTGTTGAGAAAATAATTCATTTAGAGAAATCTTGGGGACTTCTATTTGTTCGGCAAAATGTAAATATTCTCTAAAAGATAATCCCTTAAGTTCATAGTAAACGGCTCGGCGAGATAAATCATATTTGCTTTTTTTAAGTTCTAATGCTGAACTGGCAGAAAATACAATTTGTTTGTTGCGATAAGTATCTAAGATATTCTTGAGTTCTTGCGCCTAATTGGGGTATTTATGAATTTCGTCAATAAACAAGGCTTCTCCGCCAAATTGAAAAAATTCTTGAGCTATGGAAAATAATCCTGTGCCTAAAACATAAACATTATCGGCAGAAATATACAAAGCTTTCACAGCGCTCTTATATTTCTCTAACAAAAATTGAGACATCAACGTCGTCTTGCCGACACCTCGGTTACCCAGTAAACAAATAGCCTGGGCTTTCCAGTTTACTTGATGATAAAGGTAACGCTGTTTTGCAACAGGGATATTAGCCATGACTAATTCATGAACAGAGATTAAAGGTTCTAGGAAAATTGTCATTTTTACCTTACAAAAAAATTCTAAATTTGTAAACTGAACTTTACAATATTGACATTTTTTTGTCAATTACAATTTACAGTTGCGCCAGTTATCACCTACGGGAGGATGTGATACAATCAAGCATGTGTCGAATATTATTCCGTATCATTTTTGGATTGTGGTTATTAGGAAATGTGGTCTTGGCGCAAGCGGCCACCCTGCCTCCTGGCTTTAACATCGCCACAATTCCAGTCACCAGCCAATCCCCAACGGATTTGCATAACGCCATGGTGAAGGCTTTTTCCCAGGTTTTGGTCAAGATCAGCGGAAATTCACAAATTCTGACTACTCCGGCGATACAGGCGCAATTGGCTAATCCTGAGAAATTTTCACAAAAATACAGTTACTTAGGTGGAAATGCGCAGATTACTTTTGATGAACGTGCATTAATCACGCTTTTGGCGGAAGCCCAGCAGCCGGTGTGGCTGTCAGCACGGCCTACTACATTAATATGGTTGTCGATGAATGGCCAAGCACCGGGGGCTGCTTCGACGGAATTTCAGAGCAGCGCCGATGGCCGAGCTATCCCAATTGCTTTTCCAAATATGACTCCAGATGACCAAGCGGATTGGAAAGCCAAAACCAACGGCGCAGCTTTCGATCAGTCAAGTTTGGAAAAAATTGCTGCTCGCTATCAGCAGCCGGCCATTTTATATGGCGAGTTTACTCAAACGGATGCCAATTGGAACGCTAATTGGACTTTTGTTTGGCGAGGCCAGATTTGGCAGTGGCACGACGCAGGTTCCCAACCTGGCTGGCAGCAAGCTGCCATTGATAAGATCGCCGACATCATGGGTGGTCAATTGGCCGTCAATTTGAATCAGCAAGACGCCAACAGTAATTGGTTGGCTGTGATGGGCGTCAGCAACCTAACTGATTACTTGACGGTGTTGAATACCCTCAAACAGTTTCCGGCGGTGTTGGGTGTGGTGGTCCAGGATGTGGGAAGCAAAGGCTTGTTGTTGCAAGTCACTACTATGGGTCAAGGCGCCGACACTTTGAAATCGGCGTTGGACGCCAATCCGCATTTTGCAGTTTTATCGTCTACTGATACGCAGGCTCTACATTACCAATGGAAACCATGAGTCAGCTGATTTTAGGGTTGGCATTACATGACGACGCTACCTTTGATAACTTCTACCCGGCTAAGAATGAACAGATCCTATGCCATTTGCACCAATTCCTGACGGAGGTTGACCCTTATTTTTATTTATGGGGCCCTTCCGGTTCAGGCAAAACCCATTTGCTGCAAGCTTGCTGTCACTTGCGGGGCGCAATTCAAAGCCTCTATTTAGATCTGAATGAACCCGGTTTGCAACCTGGCATTTTCGCCGGGTTAGAATCCTTTCAATTACTTTGTTTGGACAATATTGAAGCTATTTTAGGTCGTCCTGAATGGGAGCTGCAGTTATTTGACCTTTATAATCGATCCAGGGAAAACAACAGGCGTATACTGATTGCGGGGTTAAGGCCGCCACAACAACTGATGTGTCAAATGGCGGATTTAAGTTCGCGCTTGGGTTGGGGATGGATTTGGCAGCTTCAAGCGCTTGATGATGGCGAGAAACTCGGGGCATTGCAAATGCGCGCTGAGCGGAGGGGTTTGGAGCTTTCTTTAGAGGTGGGGCAGTTTTTATTAAGCCGTTTTTCAAGAAGTATGAGTGATTTGTTTGCTACTTTGGATATTTTGGATAAAGAAGCCATGCGTGCAAAGCGCCGACTAACCATACCATTCATTAAACAAGTGTTGTGCTCAAAAAAATACTCAAAAATGTGATATGATCTTATTTTTTACAAAGTTGTACTATAATTTAACAACATAAGTATTCGTATGTAGAAAAAGGAGGTCTGATGAAAAAAATTGCTAAAGTAGCACTCACTACTTTTTTAGTCTGTGCACCCGCTTATGCTTATGCGTGGTGGGGTCATGATCCTAGTCAAGATATGCCAATGACGATTCAATGGCGTGACCAATACAATGATCCGCTTTTGATGCCGAAGACCATCAAATCCACCGGTGAAGAAGTATTTATTTTTAGTCCGCGTGCGCGTCAATGGGCGGCGTACAATGGCAGCGGAGAGTTGGTAGGTTTTGGCCGCGCCAATGGCGGCGGTAGTTTTTGCGTAGAGTTGAATGAACCTTGCCAAACCGACGGCGGTAAATTTCGAGTTTTTAGAAAAGGTGACAGTTCTTGTTATTCGCACACCTTTCCTTTAGATAAAGGCGGCGGTGCAGCAATGCCGTATTGCATGTTTTTTGATAATGGCAGTGCGATTCACGGATCTCCACAGCTTTCATTAATGAACTCAAGCCACGGATGTATTCGGGTGACGACGCCTTCGGCGCAATGGTTATCTGAGAATTTTGTAAAAGTAGGAACAAAGGTACTGGTTACCTCGTATTAATACGAGGAACCAGTTTCTGAAGAGGTACGATTAGCCTCTGTTGCTCATGCCGATGGAACGAGTAACTTGTTGGCTGAATTCATCGTTATATAATCTACCAAAATTCGCAAGTGCTTGGATTTTACTGGCTTTTTCTGCCGCGTCACCCAAATTTCGGATCTGCTGAGTCAGCCGAGCTTTGTCAGTGTCATTAATCGTAATATAGCGATTGTTGTGTAATGTCATTGTTATTCTCCAATTTTTTGGTCCATTTGATACTATGTTAACAATCTATTATTAAGAAAGCCTTAAATCAAGGGCTTATCTCTAATATATTTTTTCTCTAAATGAGGCTATATTACTAAGTCCTTGAATATATGTCAACACTGAGTATACTAGATTTCGAGCTTACAGCCCGGAGAGATTTTATGCCTAGCTTTGATGTGGTTTGTGAATTGAATTTGCATGAACTTGGCAACGCCATCGATCAATCTAATCGTGAAATTGGCACGCGCTTTGATTTTAAAGGCGTAAAAGCTTCTTTCAGCCAAGTGGATAATGCAGTCAGTTTGAAAGCTGAAAATGAGTTTCAAATCAATCAGATGCTGGATATTCTAAAAAAGAAACTGGTTAAACGTAATGTAGATATCGCTCATATGAAGCCTAAGGATATCAAACTGGGTAATAACGCTGCTGAGCAAGAAATTACCATGCAAAAAGGCATCGACAGCGATGTGGCTAAAAAGATTGTTAAATTTTTAAAAGAAGGCAAGTTGAAGATCCAAGCTTCTATTTTAGGAGAGCAGGTGCGGGTCACCGGCGCCAAAAAAGATGATTTGCAGGCGGCCATCAGCCTGCTGCGCAAAGAAGATTTCGGCCTGCCGCTACAATTTACAAATTTTCGCGACTAAATCCATTTTCCTATTAATCCTTCTTAACCTCCCTTTTTGACTCGGAACATCCTGTTCCTTTAAGACTGGAGTAAAAATTTTTCTAAAGTAATTCCTTGCACCTGGCCCGATTTAAATTCATACGGATTAATCACCGTAAGCATTTTTTGAGGGAATTGTCGGCTAAACCATGCAAATTCCATTGGAGAACAAGCTCCGCGTTTTACTTCAATAAAATGATCAGGAGACCCTACAAAATCGAGTTCATGTGCCTGGTTTTGCCAGAAACTTAAAGGAGCCAGGATTTCCTGGCCGGCCAAAGCATTGCGCCGTAAAAGTTCCTGTGCGATCAACCATTCATACCAAACGCCCTGTTCTTGCACAGAAAGCATATTAAAATCCTCAGTTTTACGGATTCTTTCACGATAGTACGTCACTGCGGCTAATAAATTGGTAAAGTGATATTTACAGGGTTTTCTTAAAATATTGATTTCCCGATCACTATCCCATGGATAGGCAGGGATCACACAAGCCAAATCATTTAGAATTTCAATATAACCGGCTGCCACCGTATTGTTGGCCAATCCTGCTTCTCTTGCCAATTTGGCCTGACCTACCGGTGTACCGCCCCAGCGGAATAATACACTCATAATGTTGAGTAAAGCCGCCCTTGACCTTCCGGATGCGGCAATTTCTCCTTCAATCCAATCGCGAGTTAACTCAATCACAAACTCGGAGATAACACCTTTGGAGGCCAATTCCGTGCAACAGACTGGGGAACCCCCAGACAATAAGTACGCAATTAAAGTGTTCTTTCCCAATATTTCGCCGCAGACTCGATGAAATTCTCGATAAGAGAGAGGGGTAAAAAGATAAGTTGTTCTAGCCAAGCGGCCTTTTCTGCCTGGTAGCTTTTCAGCGCCGCGCCTTAAATCAGTGGCTTTAGAACCGGTGGTGATGACCAGAATATCTTTTAATTTGCCTTGATCAGCCAGCCTTTTTAAGGCCATTTCCCAGTCATCAATGGCGGTAATTTCATCCACAAAAATTCGACGAACTGGAACTCCATTCGGAAACGCCATAATGAGCGTCTTTATTTCTTCCTCTAAGGCATGATGATCACTGAGTTGATCTCCATTGATGTAAAATGCTGAGCCTGCATTAAACTGCTCAATTGTTTTTTTAATCTCTTGTTCCAGCCAGGTGCTTTTACCGTATTGCCTTGGGCCACGAATCAGCAGAATCCCTGGTTCGGTGGGCAACACCGGCAGACCAAAATCAATGTCAAAAACAAAAGCGGCTTCACGTAAAGCGTCCAAATGAGGAAATAAACCAGAGTTGCTCCCAATATTTCCTTGCAAAAGCTGGAAATTAAATTCTTTTAAATCCATAATTTACCTATCTAACAGAGTGAACGTTAGTTTATCTAACGGTTATAACGTTAGCACTTTTAAAGTTTGGCATCAACAAAATTTATTATTTTCTTTACCAAAACCTATTATTTTTTAAATAAAGTGGTACAATGTGGGGAAGAGTGGGGGTTTTGGGAATGTTCCGCGGTTTAACTGCTATTCAAATTGACGCCAAGGGGCGATTAAGTATCCCGTCCCGTTACCGTGCCTCGTTATTAGATGAGGCTGGTAGCACCGTGGTCGTCACCATTGATACAGAACAGCCGTGTTTACTGTTATATCCCACACCCCGCTGGCTTGAAATTGAGCAAAAATTGGAACAATTGTCCAGTTTTCACCCGGCTTCACGCCGTATTCAACGATTGTTAATAGGACATGCTACTGACGTGGAATTAGATGCGCAGGGCCGCATCCTTTTGCCTTCGTTGCTGCGGGAATATGCGCGATTAGATAAATCCGCCATTTTGGTAGGACAAGGCAAAAAGTTTGAAATTTGGGATGAGGCTCAATGGCAAGCCGGACGCTCTGCTTGGCTGGCGGAAGCGGCCAATGGCGAAAGTGTACTGTCTTCTGAATTGTTGAATATATCCTTGTGACACAAAACGCTAAACAAATGCACCTGCCGGTGCTTGCAGACGAAGTAATACAAGGATTGGCCATTCAGAAGGACGGATATTACGTCGATGCTACTTTTGGGCGGGGTGGGCATAGCGCCTTAATTTTGCAACAGCTAGGGCCCGAATGGCCGATTGTTAGCCATCGATCAGGATCCCGCGGCTATTGAATATGCGCAATCAGCGCAATTCAACCAGGATCCACGGTTTGCAATACGTTTTGCCTCTTTTACGCGATTGTCGGAATTGGTTGCCGAACAACAATGGATGGGACAAGTGAACGGTATCGTTTTGGATTTAGGTGTCTCTTCGCCGCAGCTGGATGAAGCTGCGCGGGGGTTTAGTTTTCGTCAAGCCGGCCCGTTGGATATGCGAATGAATCCAGAACAGGGGATGAGTGCTGCAGATTGGCTAAATCGAGCCAATGAAGCTGAAATCGCCCGTGTGCTTCGAGAATACGGTGAGGAAAAATTTGCCCGTCGCATCGCGCGGGCCATTGTCGCAACCAGAAGAACAAAACCTTTAGAAACTACCTTGGAATTGGCCAATTTAATTAGTGAATGCGTACCGGTGCATGAAGCCAATAAACACCCGGCTACCCGTAGCTTTCAAGGCATACGCATTTATATCAATCAAGAATTGGAGGCTTTAAAGCGATGCTTAGAGCAATGTTTACAAGTGTTAAAAGTAGGCGGACGTTTGGCGGTGATTAGTTTTCACTCTTTAGAAGACAAAATAGTAAAAGAATTTTTTCAAAAGCAAGCGAGTGGTGACGTTCCAGAAAAATTGCCACTACGAGACGCGCAAATTAAACGGCATTTAAAAATCATCAGCCGCTTAATTCGCTGCTCGGAAGCGGAACTAATGACGAATCCTCGAGCGCGCAGCGCTCGACTTAGAGTGGGAGAAAGGACATGAATGCAATTACCCGAGTGTATCAAACTGGCACATTACGAACTCAGTTTGTCAAAGTACCGCGAACGGCGCCTTTAACTTGGGGCGTTAAGTGTTTAATGGTACTGATAGTTCTTTCGGCTTTTGTCGTGGTTTACTTAAAAGATTTAAACCGTAGAACTTTTATTCAGTACCAAAACATGGCTCGGGCTAATCAGCAAGCGCAGGTGGATTGGGGTAAATTATTGTTGGAACAAAGCACTTTAGCTGCTCAAGCCAATGTGCAACAAACAGCCGGCGAAAAACTACACATGTTTACGCCCAGCGCTGCAAATATTGTTATCGTGACCGATGAATAGCCAAGGATTTTTGAATGCGTTTTTGGGTTGTCCTGCTATTTTTAGCAGCTGTTTTTTTTGCGTTAGTAGGACGTTTAGTTGATCTTACCATTTTTAATCGGGATTTTTTAGTAAAACAAGGGCAATTACGAACCCTTCGCACGGTCGAAATTCCGGCGTATCGTGGCATTATTACCGACCGAAATAATCAACCACTGGCGATCAGCACTCCCGTTGATTCGGTATGGATCAATCCTGCACTTTTTCATCCGAATCCCGAGCAGTTAAGTCAACTGGCGCAGATTTTACAAATTTCCAGCGATGATATAACAAAAATTGCCGACTCTCAGCCGGCGCGTAATTTTGTTTATTTAAAAAGAGGCAATCCGCCTCAAATCAGCGATCAGCTTGAGGGCTTAAAAATTCCCGGGATTTTTTTGCAACGAGAATACAAACGCTATTATCCCGAAGCAGAGGCCACCGCACATTTAATCGGTATTACCAATGTCGATGACCATGGTCAAGAAGGGTTAGAATTGGCGTTTGATCCATGGCTGGGTGGAAAGCCAGGTAAAAAACAAGTGATCAAAGATCGATTGGGTAATATTATTTCTGAAATTGCCTTATTAAAAAAACCAGAGCAAGGCCGGCCATTGGTGCTCAGCATTGATAAAAGAATTCAGTATGCTGCTTACCAAGCTTTGAAAACTGCAGTAGAACAATATCAAGCAGAGGGCGGGTCCGTGGTGGTTCTGGATGCGCGCACCAGTGAGGTGTTGGCCATGGTGAATCAGCCTTCATATAACCCCAATAATCGCAGCGGACAACCTATTTCCAGCTATCGCAATCGCGCCATCACGGATATGTTTGAGCCGGGATCAACACTAAAAACTTTTACCATTGCTTTAGCAATCGCCAGTGGGCGTTATAAACCAGATACTTTGATTGATACCAGTCCAGGATGGATGGTGGTGGGTGGATATCGTATCAGTGATGAAGAGCATAATTATGGTCTCATTGATGTCAGCGAAGTGTTAGCAAAATCGAGTAATATCGGCGCCACCAAAATCATGATGTCTTTGTCTCCGAAAGAGCATTGGCAATTATTGCACGAAGCGGGTTTTGGCGAATTAACCGGCAGTAATTTTCCGGGGGAAGTTCAGGGCCGGTTATCTGAAGATACTATTTGGCGTCCCAGTGAAGTAGCCACTTTGGCTTATGGTTACGGTTTAGCAGTGACTACACTGCAATTGGCTCACGCTTATACTATTTTTGCAGAGGGTGGAATTTTGCGGCCTTTATCTTTATTAAAAGTTTCTCAAGTTCCTGCGGGAAAACAAATTTTACCTGCATCAGTGGCTGCCAACATGCTGACCTTGTTGGAAAACGTAGTGGCAGACGGCGACAACCATACCGGCACGCGGGCGCAAATTCCGGGTTATCGAATCGGTGGTAAGACTGGCACTTCTTATATTGCGGGTTCGCATGGATATGACCGGCATAATTATAATTCTTCGTTTGTCGGCATTGCGCCGCTGAGTAACCCCAGATTAGTCATTGCTGTGGTAATACGCCAACCGCATGGCGGCCACATGGGTTCTACAGTATCTGCACCCGTGTTTGCACAAGTAATGAGCGATTCATTGCGAATTTTAAATATATTGCCGGATCAACAAAAATATACTGCTACTATTGGCTAATTAAATTAATTTTACATTTTGGTAAAAAACTTCATTTTGTTGTTGAAAAATTAATTCATGCGGGTACAATTAAAAGAAATTTACAGCAATGTTTATTCTTAATAAAACTATAACAGGGAGAAAAAAATGAAACGTGAAGTTACGATAATGGAACTTAAAAACACTCCTTATCATAAATTAATAGTCGATGTTGAAACATTTCCCACTGCAAGCAGAACTTTTTCCACACCTTCTCTAGCAATGAGCGAATTGGCAACCGCTATGTTTGATATCTTAAAAAAGCTTGAATCATTTCAATTTAATTTCATGAGTACTGAAAAAGCCACTTGTACTGAATATTTAAAAGGCTTAAAGGAATTCACCGGAAGTGCGCTCTATAAAAAAGCAACCCGTAAGCAAAAGCAGGAAGAAAAATACGAAGAAAAACACGAAGAAACGAGTGCTCCGAAAATGAAAATAAAGAGTAAGACTGATCTCCCTATCGCTTCAGGTTGGCTCGCATTAAGAGAACGGAATGAAATATTTCCAAAATTTTCAGAAATGTTAACAATCGCCGGCGGTGTAAAATCTGTTAATGAAGAGAGCCAGGATTTTATTTTAAAAACTGCTGAAGTATATTATGAACTCATTCAAGCGATTGCTGCACATAATACCTTAGTAAAAAATCCCTTATTTGTTGATTCAGTTAAAAATATTGATTTTCAAACCGCAAAATTAAGAAATACTTTAGCTAGATTTCAAAAAGCAGAACTAATTTTATCGAAAACAGTGACGCAGGAAGCAGAATCTTTGTCTGAAATAAAATTACAGGATGCTCTGACTTTTGTCCATGAACTCGAAACCGTAACCTTACAAAATTTATCTTTTTATGAGAAGGAATCTCTGTCAAAAAAATTGCAAATGGTTCATTTGTACATAACCAATATTAAAGAGGAAATTATAAAATTTTATGAAGGCGTACATATCGATGCTCATCATAAAGCGCTTGCAGTTATAAAAGAAGTATTAGCTAAACTTAAGTTAGAAGATAACAAACAAAGTTTAACTCTAGTACAAGGTATGGTGGCGTCCAGTGATAGGATTATTAAACAAATTCAACAAAAAGAGCTTGAGGTTAGAGACGAAAAATTCCCTGAGATTCAGGAATCTAAAACGGCAGAGGAAGTTTCCGTTTTTACTACCGGTTATTATGAAGTTTGTCAAAAGCGAAGCCAATTTTACTCACAATTAAATCAAGCGCTGACTAATTTGGTTATTAAGTTAGTCGATAGTATTAAGCTTTTTGCAGATCCTACTTCGATTAATTTACTAAATCTTGTCAGTCCACTTTCTGCATTAGTTAAAACTTATCGAATAATGAGTGGCAAACAAAAAGAAACAGTGGCAGAAGAGGTCGAGACACAATCGGGTCAATATTGGCAACAGCATAAAAGTTCTTGTCAAACAGAATCTACGTTAAGTGCTTTGATTCATTTATTAGGTGATTTTGATACCTCGGTTTCTGAAAAATTTGCTGAGGAATCTAATCTATTATCTTTTTTCTTTGTTCAATTTAAATTATTGGGAAATTTATCCTCCTATTTAAATCTCGCTCGCAAAAAATATGTCGAATTCGAGATGATTCCTAAAGACTCTAGCTTTTTTAAGCCCTTTTCCAGTGAACAAGGGTCGATTGATTTTAAAGAAGATAAATACTTGCAGAGCATAGAATCGGAAAGAGAATCATTATCGACTTATATCGAGGGAACTGATCATCCTTACGCGGACCTTTGCACTAGAAATTACATTCAGTATAAAAAAACGGTCTATCGTATCCGCCAGTACATATCTAAAATTAAGCAACATCCAAAATATCAAAATACCGATGAAGCTGCTATTGCTGGCCTTTATAAGGAATTGGAAAATGATGTCAAGGAATGTCTACAAGAGCTAGCTCAACTGCGGTTTTTAAGTTTTAATTTATTGAGAACCATCCAAACCCATATCGGACATGGTACTTCTACCGAGCCTAGCGTGAATACTTTTTTTGAATTTCTGATACAGATGGAAACTAACTTTAAGGAATTTGATAAAATTATTATTGCTTCATTACAAAAAGGAAAAGCGGTAGATACTTATACTAATATTCAGACTCATTGGGCTCAACTAAAGCAAAGCTTTAAACAGCAAAATATATCGACAGAGCCACCGGCTTCTCGTCCCAGTATAAGCTCTACGGCGGAAATGGAAAATAGAGATGTCGAAAATAACGGTACAGAAATTCTAGAAGATAGTTTGTCTTTGTCACAACGGGGCAGTCGTAATACGCCTCCTTTAGAGAATGACATTCAGATAGAAACAGAAACCCAGCAAGGCACCCCAGGAGGAGATACCACTCTTTCTACTGATACTTTAGAGATGAAGGAAAATTTAACGGAAGTTGATTATAATCCCTTTTCCGACGATGCCCCGCCTCCCCCAGACTCAGACACACCCATTGTAGATCCAATTCCGGAAACTCCTGTTACTCCTGGGCTTTTGAGTGAATTGAAAACTGTAATTTTAAAGCCAAATAATTCTAACCGGCAAGAAGACGAAAAAGAAAAAAAAGTAGGAATAGGTATAAATCTAATGGGGATGGCATTACAACCAACAGACAAGGAAAAGATAGATGCATATAATCAAAGAGTAAAGTCAGATGATGATGATGATGGATCGGATTTTGAAGATCAGGAGATAGTACAACCCTCCGGTAACATCGTTTCTGGCACTGTTTCTAACAATACGAGTACCCCAAGTTCAACCAAGACGGAACGCTCAAATACTGTGACGGCTGGAACTAAAATCAGTACGATAACCGACGACATGACGCCACCACCACCGCCACTGATGGACTCGTCAACAACTAGTAGTTCTAGCTCTAGCTCTAGCTCTAGCTCTAGCTCTAGCTCTAGCTCTAGCTCTAGCTCTAGCTCTAGCTCTAGCTCTAGTTCAAATTCTACCTCTACTTCTATTCCTACCCCTAGTTCAACTTCCGGTGATGCAATGCAAATGGAATTGGAGAAACTTAAGCAAAAGAAGAAAACAACTCCTGTAACTAATTCCACTTCGCCTAAGATCAACACCCCAGCTCCCACGCCGCCGCCGAGCATTCCCAGCAGTCCTATGGCGGAAGCAATGCTCAGGGGACGTGGAATGTTAAGAACGGCTCCAAGAGTCGTAGCAAAACCCGAGGAAAAGAAAAATCAGGTTGGAAATCAAAACCCAAAAGAATTTTGGAACCAAACCTCTACGTCACCTCAGGGCCAGCCACAGCCTTTCAGAAGACAATCTACTATTTCAACACCAACAAAGCCAGCCAGTTCGTCTTCTCTGGTTGCTAGCACAACAGTGACGTCAAGCAGCACTTCGACCCCAACCCAACCGTCTGCTCATACTCGATCACAGTCAGCCCTTAACCTTCCATTCGTTAATTCTTCTGGTCCGCCGTCTTTGGTTCCGTCGCAGTCACTACGTAATTTAGGACCAGGATCTCCTAGCAGAGTAGGTTCATTCAGCAGCACAGGGCCTGGCCGACTTTCGCCTTCTCCAGCCAGAACGCCGACCCCTCCAGTGCGGGGGGTTACTCCTAATCCAAAAGGTAATATTACCTGATAGGGCTATTATCACCACGACCAAGCTGCACCGGGCGAGTCGCATGCGACGAGCGCCCAGCCATGGATGGCTGGGCAGGTTACGGCTCCATGGATGGTTGCTTGCACAATCTTTCTAAGAATAAAGTACTTGCCTTATCCATAGCGAAAGAATAGTGCTCTTGGAGAGCCCAGTCCGGCCGTCGTGGTCGGTCGTTCGCCACATGCGGCTCACCCCAAATGCGATTTATCCGCGGCACCCTTGGCGTAGGCGTGAAATATTCACGATTTTTGGGAATAAATTGAACTCTCAGCAATTCCGCTATGTGTATTGTCAAGGGTTAGGGACAAAGAAATCCCCTCCATCCGAAATGGTCTAAAAAATTAAGAGCCGAAGAACAGTCAAGGCTGCGCGAAGCGCACCCCAAAGGGGTTTAGCCTTGACTGTTCGCAGGCGACCCCATCATTGGGTGATGTGCTGTGATCAGCGATAGCTGATCACAGCGCATGATTACCTTTTTTCTTCAAAGATCTTCAGCATTTAAACAAGGCTTATTGCCCTAATCTGCTATTCGTGGTTATTTCCGTAGAAATACGCACAAGCTGTTCATTCAGTTTAATAAGGTGCGTGCCCCAAACTCGCTAACGTGGTCCTCTCAGACTCACAGGAATTGCTACGGGGTCACCGCAAACTGTTGCTGCTTCACTTGATCTTTGATCGCTGCTCTCTTCTCATATAAGCATCCTGTTCTAATACAGGCTCTGATCCGCCCTGCCAGGTGTCGAGCTACCGCAACAATAGCCCGCTTCTTCCCTCGATGGGCGGATAATCTGTCATAAATCTCCTTCAAATTGGGATCTTGACGGATGGCCACCCATGCGGCTTCTATGAATATTTTACGGAATATAGACCGACCCTGTCGACTAATATTCCCTTGTCGAACGTGCTCTCCAGAAGAATATTCACTCGGGGTCAGTCCCAGAAAACTAAAGAGCCTCTTCTCGTTTTTAAACTGGCTCATATCCCCTAATTCATTCGCCAGTTCCCGGCCATGCAATAACCCTATGCCGGGGACACTTTCATAAATCATCGTTAATCCATCCTCCTGGGCTTGATTTTTGAGTTGCTCTTCAATCATCTTTAAACTCCGGGTTAAGTCCTGCCATTCCTGAGCATAACAGTGAATACTATACTTCAGGTCCTCAGGCACTTGAATATCGGATAGCTCATTTAATTTCTTCAGGATCCAGCAAGCAGATATCCTCGTATCATCTTCTTCTACAGGCATCAATCCTTGCGTAAATAACAGGCCTTTCAATTGATTCCCTATTCGCTGCCGACTTTGCCAAATTTGCTGACGGAGTCGCGTGACGCTCCGTCGCCCTTCTTGTTCGACCGTCGGCACAAATATCCCTTTCAGGCGATGACTCGCTAGTTGGGTCGCTATTTTTAATGCATCGCGTTTATCCGTTTTTACCCGATCTCTCGATGCTACTTCAATGGCCCCAGGGTGCACAACCTGGTTTTTAATTCCGTGCGATAATAAAAAACGATGCAAATGAAAACCTGAAAATCCGGCTTCATAGGCTGTTTTAACCTCCGCTCCCTGAAAATGATTATGAATATAACTGAGTAATACCTCAGGCTTAGCAGGCATCGTATCACGCTTAATAACCTCTCCCTCGCAGATACTGACGCAACTATAGGTTTTTTTATGAACGTCAATTCCCATATATATCGTCTTTCCTGTATAATCGTACTTGTACATATATCTTCCTCCATTATTCACTTCAATACCTTATTTTATAATGGAGGAAGATTTCTTAATACATCATAGCAACTCGCTGAATTATAACACATTGAAAAATATAGTAATAAAGAATATTGAAAATATAATTTTCGCAGAAAAACCCCTCCTGATGAGGGATCGCAAGTTCGATGCGAGCGGTAGCGACCTTTCCCTTCATTCCGGAGTTCTGGCTTTGCCAGAATTCCGGATAAGAACCAGGAAGCAATTCACGCAGAGCGGGAATTGCTGTTGAACTCTCTTCGACAATGACAAAATCGTCTGTCCCGTGATAAGATAAATGCCCTTATGGCAAGAATGATCCACTTAGCAGATTTATTATCCGGCCTTGTTTCCCTAGAGCAACAACAAAACGTTCTCGTTCAAAATCTTAGTCAAGACAGCCGTAAAGTAACAGCGGATACTTTATTTTTGGCCTTCCCCGGTTTACGTTCCGATGGTCGTGATTTTATCGCCACCGCGGTTGCTTCCGGCGCATCTGCAGTGCTTTATGAAACTACCGGCGCTTTCCAACCGCCTTCTTTGGATAAAATCCCACTCATTGGTATTCAAAATTTAAACGCAAAAGCCGGAATGATCGCCTCCCGTTTTTTTGGTGAGCCTACTCAAAAGATGACCCTCATTGGGGTTACAGGCACCAACGGCAAAACCTCTATCAGTCAGTTTGTAGCCCAGGCCCTTAGCTTGCGAGGACGAAAATGTGCCGTGATTGGAACCCTTGGCAAAGGATTTTTGCCGGATTTACAGTCTACCGGCTATACCACACCCGATGCGATTGGTTTGCAACAGGATTTAGCCGAGTGCTTGGCCCAGGGTGCAGACAGCGTCTCAATGGAAGTTTCTTCTCATAGTTTAAGCCAACACCGGGTAGCGGGAGTAAAATTTGATATCGCAGTATTCACTAATTTAACTCGCGATCATTTGGATTATCATGGCGACATGGCGGCTTACGGCGCGGAGAAAGCAAAACTTTTTCAAATGCCTACTTTAAAATATGCCATTTATAATGCCGATGATCCATTTGGATTGCAGTTAATTTCTCAAAATCCGGCGAGGGTGCAAGCTGTGGCTTATTCGCTCCAGCCGCAAAAAAATATCCATTGTCCGATGATCATGGCTCGAGAAATTACTCCGACAGCGCAAGGTTTTCACTTGCAACTACAAACTCCCTGGGGCCAAGGAGGTTTAAATACTCAACTGTTAGGACATTTTAATCTCAGCAATTTACTAGCAGTCATTGGCGTGTTAGTGTCTTTGGAAATTCCATTTGAAGCGTGTTTGCAATTAGTAGAACAGTTACAACCCGTTTGCGGCCGTATGCAACGATTTGGTGGTCAAAATGGTTTTCCGAAAATCATAGTGGATTATGCTCACACTCCCGATGCACTATTACAAGTTTTAAAAGCTTTACGCGCTCATCAGCCAGAAAAATTATGGTGTGTGTTCGGTTGTGGTGGCGATCGAGATCGAGGCAAGCGTCCTCAAATGGGCTCGATTGCTGCTGAATTCAGTGATGTAATTGTTCTTACCAATGATAATCCACGCAGTGAAGATCCAAAAAATATCGCTGCTGAAATTCAGGCCGGGATTGCTGAAAACGCTCCATTGAAAATTGAGCTAGACAGAACTAAAGCCATCGAATACGCCATTCGATCTGCTGGTTCGGACGATATCATATTGATTGCTGGAAAAGGACATGAAAACCAGCAAATCATCGGCGATAAAATCTATCCTTACAGTGATATCCTTACAGTGCAGAAGATTTTAAAAGGTATTTTATGAATGTGTTGTTAAGTGTTTTGGGGAGCCGGGGAGATTTGAATCCCTATTTGAGCATCGGTGTAAACCTGAAAAAACGAGGGCATCAAGTAACGGTCATCACTTCAGAAATCTATCATCAAGTGGTGGCTAAAGCAGGATTAAATTTTATTTCCTGTCATTCTGCAGCCGAATATTATCAGGCGCAGAACAACCCCGATCTTTACCATCCTCGGAAAGGCTACGAAGTTTTTGCTGAACATTTACTAGGAACTATGCGCAAACTGTATTATTCAATTGCTGAATTCAATCCTGCAGAAACACTTTTAATTTCATCGCAATTGATGTTGGGGGCGCATTTAGCCAATGAAAAAAAAGGGTTTCCCTTAATCAATTTGGCTTTACAACCCGCGGCTTTTTGGAGCGTAGAAGAACCTGCTGTCCGTGCAGGTACTTTGTTTTTGCCAAAATTACCTGCGTTTATTAGAAGATTAGTTTTACATAAAGTGGAAAAGGACTATATAGACGGAGTTTTGTCCGTTAAACTGAACCATTTTCGTAAAGAGCTCAATTTACCTGCAGTCAACAAAATTTATTCTAGCTGGGTTTTTTCTCCAGGAAAAAAAATAATTGGGCTTTTCCCAGATTGGTTTGCCAAACCCGCTTTGGATTGGCCCACGACTACTGCATTAACCGGTTTTGTGAACTTTGATGAAAATGCTCATCAGGCTTTACCCAAGGAGATTTTAGAATTTTTAACCAAAGGAGAGCCGCCGGTTATTTTGACCTATGGCACTGCCAATACTCAGGGACAATATTTTTTTAAAACTTTTATTGAAGCAGCGAGAAGACTCCATTTGCGACTATTGATTTTAACGCAATATCCAGAGCAGCTTCCAGCATTAAAACTGGATCGAGAATGTCATGCTTCATATATTTCCTTATTAACTGTTTTGTCTAAGACAAGAGCGATTGTTCATCACGGTGGTATTGGAACAATTGCTCAGGCCTTGGCCACAGCCACGCCTCAACTGTTAGTTCCGTTAGCCCATGACCAATTTGATAACGCGGTCAGATTAAAGAAAATGGGTGCGGCAGAATGTTTGATTTCCAGAAAAAATTATTCAGTGGCTAAGGCGATGAAGAAACTAGAAAATTTACTGACATCTACCGCAATTAAATCGCAATGCCGAAGTTATGCCGAAAAAATTAATTTCTCGAGAGCCGAGCAATTGACCTGCGAACTGATTGAACGTTCTGCAGGTATAGAAGACCTAGTGCACTAGGTCTTCTCGCTACGGTGGCAACTGATTAATTTAGGTTAAAGTATCAAACAGCAAATTACCACTGACTCAGTGCATTGTGAGTTCGAACTCGTGCCAAATATACCGGCCTCTAGCGGTGATTTTTCTTTAACAGTTTGAGCATCGGGAAGAGGTCTGATGGAGTAGACAATCCCTTCTTCGTCATCGTCTTGGCAAGGCTTACCAATCTTGGGCCGGATAGGGGTGCGGGGTGGGTGTTTTTTAAAATCAGGTTTAAATATAACCGTTTTTTCTTCAAAAACTCCCGTTCTTTTTAAATAATCCTGGTTTTTTTTAAAAATCACTTCCAAACGCCTGGCGTCGTCATCTTCTGGATTGGCTTTAACATAAGCCAGTAAGACATCTGTGGCTTCTTGCAATTGCCGATGCAGGCTGGGATATTTTTCTATAATTTCAGTGGTTGCTAAAGTTAAAGCAGTGACAAAATCCGGCTGAACTCTATTTTTACTTTTAATTTCTTCTAAAGGGCTGTACCAATGCGGCGCCAGGTTACTAATGAATTCTTTGGCGGCTTCAATGCTAGGTTTGGATTTGAGGATATTCAGCTCTTCTCTTACCAATCGATTTATATCTATTTGTACAGGTGGGAGAACGCAATCCAGTTTACTGATTACTTTATTGATGCAGATATTGAGCTTTATCTCTTTAAAATAAATTTTAGTTAAATCAGTCATAATATCAGTAGGAAGACACACATCGTGTGTAAACAACATAAACATTGCTAAACTCAGTGAACCTAACAAGTATTCAAATTTTTCAGACAGTGGAGATTGGTCTACAGTCAGAGTTTTCATAATAATTAGCACATATTCTGTGGCTTTTAGCAGAGCGGACTTTCCTAAAATTAATAATTCTTCGCCCTTTGGAAAAGATTCGGTGGATTTAAGATTTTGCTTCAGATATTCAATTTCATCATTAAAATTAAGTTGCAGAGAGAACTTTTCATTGTAAGCTTTACTTAGTGTTGGAAGCAGCTGGAGGAATTTTTTTTTTCGAGCAAACGCGAAGTACATTTCGTAATCATGGATTATTTTTACCCACCCGTTGAACATTTGAGGATATCTTTGAGCGATGTAATCATAAAGCAGAGAATCATATTTTATGATTAAATCAGTGACTTCTTTTTTCGACATGCCTATCTCCCTTTCCCAGTAAATAATTCTATGAAAGAAATATTAACAGAATATTAATAAGTTAGTTAAAATTTTTTACTTACAGAAAGTGAGTGGACATTACTGTTGGGTTGAGATCAACAGTAATGTACTTTGATCACACACCAGATCGAAAGCAACTTCTTGATTAAGGGCCAAGGCGTTAATGGTGAAGGCGACATCTATGGCCAAATCCGCAAAGTCATTTCTATCAGTATTGTATTTGATGAATGGATTTATTTTTTCAAACACGGCAAGGTGGAGCAAGACTTTAACGCACAAGGTCTGCAAAGCGCGATGAAGAAGCTGGATATTCTGAAACTAATGCTTGGATAAGGCGCTGATAAATTCTTTGGCCATGCCAATGGTAGGAAATGTTTTTAGTCTGGCAAGCTCTTCTCTCACCAATAGATCTTTGTTGGTAACATCTACCGGCGGAAAGTACACATATAAAGCAATTTTCTAATGACAATTGCCTAAACAGCTGATAAAATCCCCAAATTATGATGAAACTTAGTCAAGCTGCACAGATTTTACATGCAGAATTCCGGGGCGAGGACGCTGAATTTACGGGTGTCAGTACCGATACCCGTACTTTAAAACCTGGTCAACTTTATTTGGCGCTTCGTGGCGAAAAATTTGATGGCCATCATTTTATTAAAGAGGCCGCCAAAGCCGGAGCGGTGGGAGCCTTAGTCAGTCAGGATGAGCTCAGCTCTATCCCCACTTTAAAAGTGATCAATACCCGACAAGCTTTGGCGGATTTAGCACGATTCCATCGGCAACAATTTACTTTACCCATCATTGCAGTGACCGGTAGCTGTGGCAAAACGACCACCAAGGCGCTACTAACCAGTGTTTTTAACCAAGCTGGAAAAGTATTATCTAATGTCAGTAGTTTTAATAATGATATTGGTGTGCCGTTGACTTTATTACAGTTGAGCTCGGAACATCAGTACGCTATTACTGAAATGGGCGCCAATCACCCAGGTGAAATTGCTTTTTTAACTCATTTAGTTCATCCGGAAGTCGCGATTATCACCAATGCCGCTCAAGCTCATCTGGAAGGTTTCGGTGACTTAGATGGCGTAGCTTGCGCCAAAGGGGAAATTTTTCAGGGGTTAGGGCCAGCGGGTTTTGCGATTATCAATGCAGATGATTTTTATGCCGGCTTTTGGAAACAATTGGCGGGTTCTCGAAGAATTTTGACATTTGGAATAAATACCCCAGCAGATGTATACGCCAAAAATATCCAATACAATGATCTGGGGCAGTCGCAATTTAACTTAGTGATCAGCGGCCAAAGTGTCGAGGTGCAGTTACAATTGTTGGGCTATCACAATGTGTATAATGCCTTGGCTGCGGCTGCAGCCGGCCATGCCCAAGGACTTTCCTTGCAGCAGATTCAAAAAGGGCTTAATGGCGCATCTCCTGAGAAACGCCGGTTGATAGAACATCTGAGCAGCGAAGGAGCGTTGATTATCGACGATTCTTATAACGCCAATCCTCTTTCTATGCGTGCTGCTATTCAGTTGCTGGCGCTGCGTTCCGGCGAAAGGATTTTAGTTATGGGTGATATGCGTGAGTTAGGTGAAAATGCGGTGCAATATCATCAAGAAGCCGGTAAAGTAGCCAAAGATCATGGTATCGAGCAACTTTATTGTTATGGTGATTTAAGTCGTCATGCTGCGGATGCGTTCGGGAAAAAAGCCTATTTCTTCTCAGATCGCAGCCAACTGGTGCAAGCATTAAAACCCCATTTAAATAAACAGGTAACAGTATTAATTAAAGGCTCTAACTCCATGCAGATGGATCAAGTTGTGGCAGCATTGCGAGACGCTTAATGTTATTGTGGCTAACTACTTTACTGACGAATTATTATTCATTCTTCAGAGTATTTCAGTATTTATCTTTTCGCTCGATAGTGAGTTTGATCACTGCATTTATTATCGCTTTGTTGGTCAGCCCCACTTTAATTCGTAAATTTACTGAACGCCAGATCGGTCAAGCAATACGAACTCTGGGCCCGCAGAGCCATCAACAAAAAAAAGGCACTCCTACCATGGGGGGAGCTCTCATCTTGATTGCCATTACCATCAGCGTGTTGCTCTGGTGTGATTTAGACAACCGTTTTGTTTGGGTGACTTTGTTGGTCACTTTAGGTTTGGGTGTCATTGGTTGGGTGGATGATTATCGTAAAGTGATCGAAAAGCACCATGGCGGGTTACCGGCCCGCTGGAAATATTTTTGGCAATCGGTCATTGGTTTATCCGCGGCGGCTTTTTTATATTATTCTGCGCAATCTCCCGTGGAAACTCAGCTCATCATTCCTTTTTTTAAAAACGTCGTTCCCAGTTTGGGATTATGGTATGTGGTTTTAGTTTATTTTGTGATTGTAGGCGGCAGTAATGCTGTGAATTTAACCGACGGTTTAGATGGCTTGGCCATCATGCCGACCGTTTTAGTCGCCATGGCGCTGGGTGTGTTTGCTTATTTAACGGGCAATCATATCTTCTCTGACTATTTGGCCATTCCTTATGTACCGGGGGTGGGTGAGATAGGCGTTTTTTGCAGCGCCATAGTCGGGGCCGGCTTAGGGTTTTTGTGGTACAATGCTTATCCAGCACTTATTTTTATGGGAGATGTAGGGGCTTTAGCTTTAGGCGGCGCCTTGGGTGTGATTGCAGTGATCGTGCGTCAGGAATTAGTCTTCTTTTTAATGGGTGGGATATTTGTAGCCGAAACTGTTTCCGTGATACTGCAAGTCGCTTCCTTTAAATTAACGGGTAAACGGATTTTCAAAATGGCGCCTTTGCATCATCATTTTGAGTTAAAAGGGTGGCCTGAACCTCGAGTGATTGTGCGTTTTTGGATTATTACGGTGATTTTAGTCTTGTTAGCTATCGCCACATTAAAACTACGATAGATTATGATAGTAATTATTGGTATTGGTTTAACAGGTTTATCCTGCCTTCGTTATTTGCTTCAGCGCGGTGAAAAGGTTGGGATGATCGATAGCCGCCAAAATCCTCCAGATTTAGAAAAATTACGCACTGAATTTCCGGAAATACCTTATACAGTGGGGACTTTTGATTCACCTCTCATAGGTCAGGCCACAGAGTTAGTGGTAAGTCCTGGGGTTTCATTAAAAGAACCAGCGATCGCCCATAAAATTGCTGCTGGAGTCCCTGTCATTGGCGATGTAGAACTCTTTGCCCGTGAAGTGCAAAAACCGGTCATCGCCATCACTGGTTCAAACGGTAAAACCACAGTGACTTCTCTGATGGGCAAAATGGTCACCGAAGCCGGATTAATGGCTGAAGTTTGCGGCAACATCGGCGAGCCGGTATTAAATACCTTAAACAAACCACTGCCGGATTTTTATGTCAGTGAACTTTCGAGTTTTCAGTTAGAAACCACTTACTCGCTAAAACCGCATACAGCCGTAGTTTTAAACGTCTGCCAAGATCATATGGACCGCTATGACAGCTATGAAGATTATTATCAAGCCAAACGAAGGATTTATCAGGGTTGCCATTACCCGGTAGTGAATGCCGACGAACCGGAAATATGGCGGAATATTAAATTCTCTCATGCGCCTATTTTATTTAGTCTGCAACCCCTGGATGAAGGATTTTGTTTGCGCCAACACCAGGGTGAAAATTATTTAGCTGCTGGACAAAAATTATTATTACCAGTTAAAGCGATGCAATTTCGTCAACGCTATGAATTTCAAAATGCCTTGGCGGCTTTGGCCCTAGGAAGCGCTGCCGGTCTACCCATGGAGAGCATGCTCCAAACCTTGCAAAAATTTCGTGGGCTTCCTCATCGTTGCGAAGTGGTGGGGGAGTTCAAAGGTATTCGTTGGTATGATGATTCAAAAGGCACCAATGTGGGGGCCACTATAGCCGCTATTTTAAGTTTGGGTATGGCAAAAAGCGGGCGGTTATTTTTAATTGCTGGAGGTGATTCTAAGAAGGCAGATTTAACCTCACTGGTGGATCCAGTGGTGCAATATGTGGATCATGTTATTTTATTAGGCCAAGATGCGCCATTGTTTGATAATTTATTACGTAACAAGTTGCCGTTAACCCGAGTTGCTTCTATGCAGGAAGCAGTTTACTTTGCGGCAAGCCAAGCTCAATCTAGCGATATCGTATTATTGTCTCCGGCATGCGCCAGCTTTGATATGTTTCGAAACTACGCCCATCGCGGTGAGGTTTTTGTGCAAGCCATTCAGGACTATTTTTCTAGATAAGGACTGGGATGTTAGCAAATAAAAATCATATTACTTATGACCGGTGGCTGCTTGGCTTAACCTTGGCTTTGTTATTGTTCGGGTTACTGATGGTTGCTTCTGCTTCCATGGTTATTTCTGATCGTCAATTTGGTTATCCTTTTCATTATTTGTTACGCCAGACTATCTATTTGGGTGTGGGTATACTATTTGCTTTTGCAGCGACCCGTATACCTTTGGCTTTTTGGCAAAAGATAAGCGTACCTTTCTTATTTATTTCCCTCTTTTTACTCTTGTTGGTTTTGGTCCCAGGGATAGGCCGGGTCATGAACGGCAGCCGCCGTTGGCTGTATTTAGGCATTATTACTTTGCAAGTTTCTGAGTTAATGAAATTAGCCGCTTTGCTGTATTTGGCCAGTTATTTGCAGCGTCATGCCCAAGAAGTAAAAACCCAAATAACCGGATTTTTAAAACCATTGCTGTTTTTAGGCGTTATTGCTGTTTTACTACTGCTTGAACCTGATTTTGGCGCTTTATTTGTGATGTGCGCCATGTTTTTGGTGTTGTTATTCATAGCAGAAGTGCGTCTCTCTTGGTTTTTGGCGCTATTGCTAATGGCTGGGGCTGCTTTAGGTGGATTGGCTGTAATTTCACCTTATCGGATGCAAAGGTTGACCACTTTTTTAAATCCTTGGCACACCCAATTTGGCTCGGGTTATCAATTGACACAATCCTTAATCGCTTTTGGACAAGGTGGATTTTTTGGAGTGGGGCTAGGAAACAGCATTCAAAAATTGTTTTATTTACCGGAGGCGCATACTGATTTTTTATTTGCAGTGATCGCTGAAGAATTGGGACTCATTGGCGCCTTGGTGTTGATGTTGTTGTTTGCTGCCATGATTGTGTATATTTTGCGTATAGCCCGGCATGCCATTCGGGAAAAATCTTTGTTTTCGGCCTATGTTGCCTACGGTGCTGGGATTTGGCTGGGAATTCAGGGAATGATTAATATCGGTGTAAATACCGGAGTCTTACCTACCAAGGGATTAACCTTTCCTTTCATTAGCTATGGCGGCAGCAGTATGTTGATCAATTGCTTCGTAGTCGGCATCATTTTACGAATTGCTCACGAACAGCGTTTTAAGTAGATGTTAAATTTAAATAAAATTTTTATAGAAAAACCTTTCCTGATGGGGGATCGTAAGGGGGAGAAGAGCGGAGCGATCTCCACCTTCATTCCTGAATCCTGGCTTTGCCGGGACTCAGGATCAAAACTAGGAAGCAATTTCCGCTGCAGCGAAAATTGCTGGGCGCATGAAACGGGTTGGCGCTCATGAAAAAGATCTTAATTATCGCCGGGGGCACTGGTGGTCATATTTTCCCTGCATTAGCCGTCGCAGATGTATTGAGAAACCAAGGACATGAAATTTTTTGGTTAGGCTCGGATATCGGGCTGGAACAAACTTTGGTGCCTAGTCGTTTTCCTTTAACTTGCATACGCGCCAGAAGGCTGCGAGGAAAAGGCTGGAAAGCCTATTTGGCGGCTCCTTGGCAATTGATTAGCAGCACCTTACAAGCTTGGCGAGTGATCCGTCGAATTAAGCCGCAGGCTGCCTTGGCCATGGGGGGATTTGTGGCTGGACCAGGAGGTTTGGCTGCCAAATTAGCTGGGGTCCCCTTGATCGTGCATGAACAAAATGCTGCCGCTGGCTACACCAATCGGTTACTAGCGAAATTGGCTAATCAAATTTTAGTGGCTTACCCAGGTGTTTTTGCAGGTTCTTCGGGGGCAAAAGTGGTGGGTAATCCGGTCCGTGCAGAAATCAGAAGCTTGCCTGTACCTGAAGAGCGTTTTAGAAACCAGGGCAGTTTGCATATTTTAATATTTGGAGGCAGCCAGGGGGCGCATGCTTTAAATCAACTCATGGCCCAATTTGTGAAAGATTTTCCAAATTCTGAGCAGATAGAAATCTGGCACCAAACCGGAAAAACCGATTATGAGGAAATCAACCATCTTTATACCCAATTGCCCGTGAGGGCAAAAGCACTCGCCTTTATAGACGATATGGCCGCTGCCTATGGCTGGGCTGATCTGGTCATTTCACGATCCGGAGCTTTAACGGTTGCTGAGATTGCTGCGGTTGGCGTAGCCAGTATTCTGGTGCCTTTTCCAGCGGCGGTTGACAATCACCAGTGGCATAATGCGCTTTATTTAAGCGAGGGGGGCGCCGCCCAAATAATTGCACAAAATGAGATCACCACTAGCCAATTATCTGTTATAATTAATACGTTCATTCAAGATCGGAGACTGCTGCTGGAGAAAGCTCAAAAGGCGCGTGATTTAGCAAAACCACAGGCCGCTGAAGCCGTCGCTGAAGTGATTTTGCAGGAAATAACTTTACGCGATGGGGGATCGTAAGGGGGCTCCCCCTTCATTCCAAGCGTTGGCTTTGCCAATGTGCAGGATATAAACAAGAAGGCAATTCTCGCCTTGGGCGGGAATTGCTGCGCTGCTGGAGGATAAGATTTTTTAATGACTACTATATTAAATAGCTCGGCTATTAAAAGAATTCATTTTATTGGAATTGGCGGAATTGGTATGTGCGGATTGGCGGAAATTCTGTTAAATCGCGGCTTCCAAATCTCGGGTTCAGATCAAGTCAGTGGCGCCATTACTTCCAGATTGATAAGATTAGGGGCGCAAATTTTTTTAGGCCATGAGGCCGAGCACCTGCGAGGTTGTGATGCGGTGGTTTATTCCAGCGCCATCAATCCACAAAATCCTGAGTTCCTTTTTGCCAAGCAACAGGGCCTTCCTTTAATACAACGTGGCCAGCTTTTAGCAGAAATCATGACTTATGGTGAGGGAATTGCTGTGGCAGGCACACATGGCAAGACCACTACCACAGGTTTAGCCAGTATGTTACTCACTTTGTCTGGCAGAGATCCTACCTATGTTATTGGCGGTATGTTGCGCGGCAGTGAGAGCACTGTTCGCATTGGCAACGGCAAGGATGTGGTTGCGGAAGCAGATGAAAGTGATGCTTCTTTTTTATATTTAAAACCTAGAGTGGCTATAGTAACCAATATTGAAGCTGATCATCTAGAAAACTATCAGTGGGATTTCAGTTGCCTGCAACAATCTTTTATTAATTTCGTAAATAACATGGATTCGGATGGGGTAGCGATTGTCTGTTTAGATGATCCGATTGTGCGCGCTTTATTGCCGGAGTTAAAAACCCGAGTGATTACGTATGGGTTTTCTGAACAAGCACAAATTCGTGCAGAAAAATTCCAACAGCTGGGGTTAAAGAGCTATTTTCGAATTATTTGTTTTGGCCGGCCGCTTGCAGATATTGCAGTGTTAAATTTACCCGGGTTACATAATGTGCTAAATGCTTTAGCCATTGTCGCTTTGGCGACGGAATATCGGATCGCTGAACAAGCCTTATTAAAAACTTTTGCTGAATTTCCAGGGATGGGTCGAAGATTTCATCCTTGTGGTGAGATTAACGTTCGTGGCGGCAAGGCACTATTATTCAACGATTACGGTCATCATCCGACTGAAATCAAAGCAACGATTGCCGCAGCCCGTTTAGCATGGCCTAGAAAAAGACTGGTGATGGCCTTTCAGCCTCACCGGTATTCGCGTACTAAAGCTTTATTAGAAGATTTTGCCTACGTTTTAAGCGAAACCGATGTGTTACTTTTGCTGGATATTTATAGTGCCGGCGAAGCGCCTATCTCGGGAGTCAACGGGGAAGTTTTATTTCAGGCGGTACGGGATCTCCATCACACCAATGCGCATTTTGTCCCCACCTTGAAAGAGTTGCCGCAAACTTTACGCACCGTTCTTCAAGATGGCGACATTGTCTTGTTGCAAGGTGCAGGAAATATTGAATCCTTGGTGAAGGAAATTACTGCGGCGTAATGGTAGGATAAGAATCAGGAAACAATTTCCGCGTTAGCGGGAATTGCCCCCCATATTGACCAAACCCCCTGGGTTTAATAACATGTGGCGCATGTCCATACAGCAGCAGTATTGCCAAAGCCCTCTTTCCCGAAGAAATCAACGATTGGATCGTGGTCAATGGTTTTCTTATTGGCCGATGATGTTAACCGGATTGGTGCTGGGTTTGGTGATCATCAGTAGCCTTTGGGTATGGGAACAAGTCCGTGATCCTAAAACCTTGCCTTTTCGAGAAGTGCGGGTGCAAGGTCAATTTCAACGTTTAGACGCTGCAAAACTGCAGCATATTGCCGAGCAATCGATTAATGGCGGATTTTTTGCACTCAATATGAATGCAGTGCAAAAAAATGTAATGGCGACACCCTGGGTAGAGGAAGTCACCGTGCGCCGAATTCCAGGAGTCTTAATTGTTGGGGTTCGAGAACATCTGCCAATCGCTCGTTGGAACGATCAATTTCTTCTTAATTCACACCAGGACTTGTTTTTAGCGCCGCAAGATGCTCCGTCAAATCTGCCTAAGCTTGCTGGCCCGGAAGGCCTCAAGGACGAAGTATTCACGCAATACCAAAAGATTAGCAATATATTTAAGCCCCTTAATTTAAGCGTGAACCAATTGCAGCTGAGTGAGCGGGGAAGTTGGGACATGGTTTTGGATAATGGGATACAAGTGACCATAGGCCGTGACGATGTTCTCCCCAGAGTTCAAAGATTAGCCCATTGGTATACAAAATTAGTAGGCGATAAAGCGGCGGCCATTAATAGCATTGATTTACGTTATCAAAACAGTATTGCGATTTCTTGGAAGAGTGAAAATCATTAGCACTCTCCTAGTCAATCGCATATAATGCAAAGATACTTTTATGGAGCATTCGGAGCGTATGGCAAAAAAACCAGATCAAAATCTAATTGTCGCGTTAGACGTCGGCACTAGTAAGATCGCTGCGCTAGTAGGGCGTGTAACTGAAGACGGTGAAATGGAAGTGGTTGGATTTGGTAGTCATCCTTCTCATGGCTTGAAACGAGGTGTAGTCGTCAATATTGAATCGACTGTCCAATCGATGCAGCGAGCCATAGAAGAAGCGGAGCTTATGGCCGGATGTCAAATCAGTGCGGCTTACACCGGCATTGCCGGCAACCATATCCGCAGTTTAAATTCGCACGGCATAGTCGCCATTCGCGATCGTGAAGTCAATCAATCCGATGTTGAGCGTGTCATTGACGCTGCCAAAGCTTTGGCCATTCCTGCCGACCAAAAAATTCTCCATATCGTACCGCAGGAATTTATCATTGATGCTCAAGACGGAGTTCGTGAACCCATAGGAATGTCAGGGGTACGTTTAGAAGCGAGGGTGCACATTGTGACCGGCGCGGTCAGTGCAGCCCAAAATATCAGTAAATGCGTGCGCCGCTGTGGTTTAGAAGTCAGCGACATTGTGTTAGAACAACTTGCCTCCAGTCATTCTGTTTTAACCGAAGATGAAAAAGAATTGGGTGTATGCATGATTGATATGGGTGGCGGCACTACTGATATCGCTATTTTCACCGAAGGCGCCATCCGCCATACGGCAGTTATTCCCATCGCCGGTGACCATGTAACGAATGATATTGCTGTGGCTTTGCGTACTCCCATGCAATATGCGGAGCAAATTAAAGTAAAACACGCTTCCATTGCTTCAGAGATTATGAATCCTCAGGAAGGGATACAAGTTCCCAGTGTAGCAAAAAGGCCGCCCAAGCAAATTTATAAAAGTGAATTGGCTCATGTAGTCAAGGCCCGTTACGAAGAATTATTTGCCTTAGTTTTGGCAGAATTGCGCCGCAGTGGTTTTGAAGATCTGATCGCGGCAGGCATTGTTTTAACGGGTGGTGCATCCAAAATACAGGGTTGTTTAGAAATGGCCGAAAAAATATTTCAAATGCCGGCCCGTCTTGGGGTTCCTCAAAATGTGCGCGGATTAGTCGACGTACGGGATAATCCTGCCTATGCAACAGGTGTGGGTTTATTATTGTACGGTTGGCAACAACAGGAAGGATTAGCAACGGGATTCGAATTGGATCGCAGCCAGGCCAGTTTATGGAGACGCATGAAAAAATGGTTTCATGGCCAATTTTAAAATTCAAGGTTTTTTCGTTTGAATCAAGAGGACTACAATTATGTTTGAATTAGGTGATAATATTCCCCACAACGCCCTGATTAAAGTAATCGGAATCGGGGGCGGCGGTGGAAATGCTATTGAACATATGATGGCAGAAAACATCGAAGGTGTGGAATTCATCTGTGCTAATACCGATGCCCAAGCTTTGCAGCGCTCCAGCGCCCGCACCGTCATACAGCTCGGGGAAGAAATCACCAAAGGCTTAGGGGCAGGCGCTAATCCGGAAGTGGGCCGTCAAGCTGCCGAAGAAAATCGTGATCGAATCCGGGAAGCCCTTGAGGGTACGGATATGGTGTTTTTAACGTGTGGCATGGGCGGTGGTACTGGCACCGGTGGAGCTCCCATCATAGCTGAAATTGCTAAAGAATTAGGGATCTTAACCGTAGCCGTAGTCACTAAACCTTTTGCTTTTGAAGGCCGTAAACGTATGCGTATTGCCGAAGAAGGCATTAAATCTTTATCCAAATATGTGGATTCCTTAATTACCATCCCAAACAATAAATTGCTGAGTGTACTGGGAAAAAATATTTCCTTATTGAATGCTTTCAAAGCGGCTAATAATGTATTGCGTGGTGCAGTCCAAGGTATTGCCGATCTCATTACCCGTCCAGGACTCATTAACGTGGACTTTGCCGACGTTCGCACCGTGATGTCGGAAATGGGAATGGCGATGATGGGAACAGGTATCGGCACTGGTGAGAATCGCGCCCGTGAAGCGGCTGAGGCAGCCATCTCCAGTCCTTTATTAGAAGATATCGATTTTACTGGCGCCAGGGGTGTCTTAGTGAATATCACCGCCGGCATGGATATGTCGATTGGTGAGTTCGAAGCGGTGGGGGACGCCATCAAAGGCTTTACTTCAGAAAACGCCACCGTGGTAGTTGGAACTGTGATTGATCCAGAAATGACCGAAGAAATGCGAGTGACTATCGTAGTCACAGGTTTAGGCAGAGATTTTGATAAAGAAGAAGTCAAACCTCAGTCTGCTATCACCAAAAATACTCGCAATGATGGCACAGTCGATTATCATCAGCTAGATCGTCCGACCTACTTGCGGCAACAAGATTCGTTCAAAAAAGCCACTGAAACAGAAGATCTTCGAGATAAAGAGGCCGAATATCTAGATATTCCCGCTTTTTTACGCCGGCAAGAAGAATAACCGGTATTCCTACTCGAAGGTTGGAAAATTCCCTTTTTGCAGCATATATAGATTAAGCGCATGAACAGAATTATTTTCGTAGGCAAACCTTACCTGATGGGGGTTCAAAACCAGGAAGCAATTCCCGTTCAGCGGGAATTGCTGCCTTTTTGGAAATTGCTGCTAAAATTATGGAAGTTATGATAAAATGCAAGGCTTTAAATTTGAACGGATTGTACGTTTATGATTAAACAACGCACTTTAGCGAACGAAGTGAAAACTGCTGGTATTGGAGTTCATACTGGACAGATGGTCTACCTCACTTTAAGTCCAGCTCCTATCAATACCGGAATCATTTTCCGTCGCTTAGATCTAGATCCTATGGTTGAAATTCCGGCTCTCGCCTCCAATGTGGGTGACACCAGCATGTGTACCTGTTTGATTAAAGAGGGAGTAAAAGTGGCGACGGTAGAACATCTCATGTCTGCTTTCGCCGGTCTAGGCGTAGATAATGTCTATGTTGATTTAACAGCGGCAGAACTTCCTATCATGGATGGTAGTGCAGCTCCGTTTGTATTCCTAATTCAATCAGCGGGTTTGACTGAACAAAACGCTCCTAAAAAATTTATAAGGGTAAAACGCCGTATCTCGGTCAAAGATGGCGATAAAAAAGTACAACTTTCGCCCTATGAAGGTTTCAAAGTCAGTTTTGGTATTCATTTTGATCATCCAGCGTTTAACGAAAACAATCAGTATGCCTGTTTAGATTTTGCTTCCGCCTCTTACGCGAAGGAAATAGCTCGGGCTAGGACTTTCGGTTTTCTTTCTGAATATGAATATATTCGTAAAAATAATTTGGCTTTGGGTGTCAGCTTAGACAATACCATTGTGTTGGACGAATACAAAGTCGTTAATAAAGATGGCTTGAGATACGATGACGAATTTGTTAAACATAAAATTTTGGATGCCGTAGGGGATCTTTATTTACTAGGACATCCTATGATAGGCGCTTTTTCGGGCTACAAATCAGGTCACACTTTGAATAGCCGGTTATTAGAAAAACTCATGAACACCCCAGACGCCTGGGAAGTTGTTACTTTTTCCGAGGGCGCAAAAATTCCTGTGGGCTATGCTACCGTGATGGAACACGCCTCTGTTTAAAAGCTCTTTAACTCGACCGTATTCAAGTTTCCGAAATCAGTCACACAGTGAGATTAAGGTCATTTTGCTAATTTCAGGAGTGATTTTTTAAGCAATGAATTCTCTACAGTTTCAGCAATGTTCTGTAGCAATTCTTTATTATCTGCCGACATCGTTTTGCTTATTTTTTTCACTTTGATTTCTTCTTTAATCAACTCTCTTGGTTGAATGCGAAAATGAATTTCTTGCAGATAACTGCATTGAGGCTGTTTTTTTAAATTTTGTAGAAGTTGTTGTTTGTAGTAACGCAAATGAGTTAACCAAGCCGCGCTATCTACTAAAATAGTCCACTCAGTCGGGCTAATTTGCCCAACCTGGCAATGAGTTCGTAAATTTTCCGGTAAGCAGGGTACTAAGATCCGGTTAAGAGCCGATAATCGTTGGGTCTGGCGGACAATTTTACGCAGACCACTATCGCCATAATCTTTTAATAAATTTTCCAGTTTTTGAGGATCTTTTTCTTCAGTCATTTTTGAAAAATGCCAGAGAACGCTTTTCGCGTCAAGTAGAGTTACAAAGAGATCATTTTGACTGATGCAAAACCTAGGAATTTGTGCCAAAATTTAACTTTGGATAAGGAATGGCGGCTTTAGTTATGATTAATGTTTTCAAGAAAATCTTTGGCACCCGTAACGAACGACTGTTGCGGCTTTTTTGGCGGTATGTAAAAAAAATCAATGAATTAGAGCCAGCAATACAGGCGCTTACGGACGAGCAACTCAAAGCCAAAACTGCAGAATTTAAAGAACGCCTGGCCCAAGGAGCCAGTTTAAATGATTTACTGCCGGAAGCTTTCGCCACCGTGAGAGAGGCCAGTCGCCGCACCCTGGGTATGCGCCATTTTGATGTCCAACTCATTGGCGGCATGGTTTTGAATTCTGGAAAAATCTCCGAAATGCGCACAGGTGAAGGTAAAACCCTCAGCGCCACCTTAGCGGTGTACTTAAACGCTTTGACCGGCCAAGGCGTCCATGTCGTTACCGTCAATGACTATCTAGCAAAACGAGACGCAGATTGGATGCGGCCTCTTTACGAATATTTAGGAATGACGGTCGATTATAATCTCTCTAACATGGATAACGCACGTAAAAAAACTGCTTATGCGGCTGATGTTATCTATGGAACGAATAACGAATTTGGCTTTGATTACTTGCGGGATAACATGGTCTACGCTTTGGAAGACCGTGTCCAACGTTCACTACATTACGCTATCGTCGATGAAGTCGATTCTATTTTAATAGATGAGGCCCGTACACCCTTAATTATTTCCGGGCAGGCCGAAGCTTCCTCAGAACTGTATCTTAAAATTAAAGAGTTAATGCCACATCTTAAAGAACAGAAAATGACTGAGGATCAAAAAGAAGAAGATATCCCGGAGGAAAAGCGCGGCGACTTCTATCTAGATGAAAAAAGCCGGCAGGTTTATTTAACAGAAAAAGGTCATGAAAAAGTTGAATCCTTATTAGTTCAAATGAACTTATTAGAGCCTGGCAAAAGTTTATATGATCCAGCTCACATCAGTCTGATGCATTATATCAATGCCACCTTGCGAGCGCATACTTTATTTCAACGGGATGTGCATTATGTGGTAAAAAATAATCAAGTGATTATTGTGGATGAACATACCGGACGACTCATGGAAGGCCGACGCTGGTCTGATGGTTTACATCAAGCAGTGGAAGCCAAGGAAAATGTAGCCATCCAATTAGAAAACCAAACGCTGGCCACCATCACCTTACAAAATTATTTTCGCTTATATGAAAAGTTATCCGGCATGACGGGGACGGCCGATACAGAGGCTTTTGAATTCCAAAAAATTTATGGTTTGGAAGTAGTGGTCATCCCACCCAACAAGCCAACTGTTCGCAAGGATTTAGGGGATCAAGTATTTTTAACGCAACATCAAAAATTTAAAATCATTGTCGAGCAAATCCAGGGACTACGCCAAAAGCAGCAGCCGGTGCTGGTGGGTACCGCCTCGATCGAAAATTCGGAAAAATTATCTAGGCTTTTGCAAAAAGAAAAAATTCCGCATCAAGTGTTAAACGCCAAGCATCATGAATTTGAAGCTAAAATCATCGCTGAAGCTGGACGTCCGGGCGCAGTCACCATCGCCACCAATATGGCAGGCCGAGGCACAGATATTGTGTTGGGTGGAAATTTAAGTTCTGAATTGGCCGAATTTAAAGACGCCGGCCCCGAAGAAATTGCTAAACACAAAGCAGATTGGAAAAAACGACATGAGTTAGTGCTTGAAGCCGGAGGTTTACATGTTTTAGGCACTGAGCGACATGAATCCAGACGCATTGATAATCAATTACGCGGCCGTTCAGGCCGGCAAGGGGACCCAGGCAGTTCACAATTTTATTTATCCATGGAAGATAATTTGTTACGAATATTTGCCGCTGAACGTATGGCCAATATCATGCGCCGTTTAGGGGTTCAAGAACAGGATGTAATAGAACATCCTATGATTACCAGAGCCATTGAAAAAGCCCAACGGCGTGTGGAAGGACATAATTTTGATATGCGTAAAAGCTTATTGGAATACGACGATGTCGCCAATGACCAGCGCAAAGTTATTTATCAGCAGCGTTTAGAGTTACTCAAAACTGAAGATGTCGGCGCTGCCATAGAGAACATGCGCAATGACGCAGTGAACAGCATGATTGATACTTACATTCCGCCGCAAAGCTTAGAAGAACAATGGAACATTTCAGGTTTGGAACAAATTATCCACCAAGATTTTAATTTAAAATTAGCCATTGCTGAATGGTTGACTCAAGACGAGCAATTGCATGAAGAAACGCTGCGTGAAAAAATAATTAAAGAAATCATCCAGTCGTACAATCAAAAAATTATGGGTATGGACTCCCATAATATCCAGCGCATGCAAAAGTCGATTGTTTTACAAACTTTGGATTCACATTGGCGGGATCATTTGGCGGCTATGGATCATTTGCGTTTGGGCATCCATTTGCGTGGCTATGCCCAAAAAAATCCGGCGCAGGAATTTAAACGTGAATCCTTTAATATGTTCACAGATATGCTGAGTAGCATCAAATACGAAATTGTATCGACCTTGAGTAAGATTGAGTTGAGGAATGAAGCTGAAGCGGCTGCGATTTCACCACATCCGCCTACACACTTAAGTTTCCAACACGAAGAATATACCAGCCTGCAAGCAGAACCCGGCCAAGCCACTGAGCAAACCACCGCTGCGGAACCTGGCTTCGGGGCGACAGCCAAAGTTCAAACAATCGTAAGGCAGGAACCGAAAGTAGGCCGTAATGATCCATGCCCGTGCGGTTCCGGCAAAAAATACAAACATTGTCATGGCCAATTGTAAAATAGATTTTTCTGTTAAAATGATTTTAGGCGCATTTACTGTTGAGTTATTGCAAAAAAAATTTTAAGTAAATTAAGGAAATTGAATTATGAAGTTAACAGATAACCATCCTTTAATAGTAAAAGATGAAATAAAAACTGAGGATAGAGAAAAAAGCTATAAATTGATAGCAGAGCTTTTGGTATCTGATGTAGTTTTGGATGCACCCCATTACCTACAAAGTTCTCATCTATTAATGCTGGGAGATGTTAGTAAGGCCATCTTTGCATTAAAAGAGGCAAATGGGATAGGCGATAACTTTTGTTTTAAAGCAGCCGGGTTTTCGGACGACAAGGAAAACCATGTATATTACGGAATGGCTGGCGTTAAACAGTTTTTCAAAAAAATTTATTTAAATCTCGTTGAAATTATCAGTTTACTGGTTGAAAACAATTGCAACATAACTCTACCTTATGAAAAAAGAGAAATTACTGCGCAAGATGCTTTAAAGAAACTGAAAGAAATATTTTATCTGACTATTTCTATTTCGGGAATCATAATTTCTATTAATAGCGGGGATAATCAGTTTTTAAACCTTAAATTTAAAAGCCTTTTTCACAAAATTAATTTTTTACATGAATTAGAACAAAAATCAGATACCCAAGAATTATATAAGCAGCTATCGACAACATTGGACTGTAAGTCTACAAATGAAAATAGTGATGACTTGAGTCATAAGATACTTGTTCACCCTATAAATGGTTGGTTTTTTTTCAAGATGAGTAGTTCAAAATCTCGAGACATTTTTCTTAATTTGTTACTGTTTTCACCTGGATTTATCCATAAAAAAGATGAAATAGCATTGGAAATCAATCATAGTCTACTTGAAAATAAGGAGATTTTCATTGAGTTCAAACAGCCTAAGCTTGGTTGTAATTTCTGTATTTTTACGAGTCCTGTTCTAAAAAATCTTGATATTTCTATGCCCCATGTATTAATAGACGTGATTACTGACTACTGCCCCCACTACTAATCCTGTGAGGTAACAATAGCCCAAGACGTATCACTATGAGTAAGTTTTTTAAGCTTGGTGAGACTAGACATCTAGCTCATAAAGCCATAAAATAGCAAAGAAATAGATTTATTAGCTGAGACAAAAGTAGATGCATTCCGAACCCTCCCTTTGGAGTTTTATCATCAATGCGGGCCCGCTGGTTAAAGCCGTGTTGTGTATTTTGTTTTGTGCCTCTGTGGCTTCCTGGGCCATTATTATTCAACGGGCATTTTTATTTAAAAGATACTTCGCTGGAGTCAGCCGGTTCGAACATACTTTTTGGTCCGGCTCAGATCTCAATAAGATATATCAACAACTTTCGCAGGCGCCTGCTACGGGGTTCAGCGGCATCTTTTGTGCTGGATTTAAAGAATTCCGGAAATTGGTCGATAACCCTAAGCATCCTCATATGGAAACGGTGCTGGAAGCTGTCAAAAGAATGATGCGAATTGTCCATTCACGCGAAGTAGCGCGCTTGGAACAACATCTCCCTTTTTTGGCGACGGTCGGTTCTATTAGCCCTTATGTCGGTTTATTCGGCACTGTTTGGGGTATTATGACCTCGTTTCGAGCGTTAGGTTCGGTGCAGCAAGCCAGCATCGCGATGGTTGCGCCGGGTATCTCCGAAGCTTTAATTGCCACTGCGGTGGGTTTGTTCGCGGCGATCCCGGCAGTGGTTGCCTACAATCGTTTTAGTCACAATTTAGACCGCAGCATCCAGCAAGCGGAAACTTTTCAAGAAGAGTTTCTAGGAATTTTACAACGTAGCCTAATTAGTAAAGATTACCATGCCACTGTTGTCTCAGAATAGAAGGCGACGCGCCATCTCAGAAATTAATGTAGTTCCCTACATTGATGTGATGTTAGTGCTGCTGGTTATTTTTATGATTGCAGCGCCTTTGCTGACGCAAGGGGTGAATGTGGCTTTGCCTAAGGCCGACGCCAAAGCCTTGCCTCTTAAACCTGCACCCCCCATCATTGTCAGTGTAGACCGCAATGGCCAACTATACTTAAACACCTCCGACCAACCTAAATTACCCATTTCTGAGCAAACAATTGCGATACAAGTGGCTGATCAAATCAACAAGGCCAAACAGAAACATCAACTCCGCGATGTTTACGTCAAAGGCGACCGCGCCGTCGATTATGGTAAAGTCGTGCAAGTCATGGTCATGCTGCAAAAAGCCGGTGCGGAAAATGTCGGCTTGCTGACGGAAACGGAAAAGTACTAACCGTTGTTTTCTCGTTTGGTTTGGGGTAAACCTCGAGTCATAATCGCGCATAAAACTGCGCCAATCAGGATAATCACCCAAGATAAATAGATCCATAATAAAAAAATCGGGATGGTTGCCAGCGCACCATAAATCAGCTTATAGGTTGGAAAATAGCTCATATATGTACTGAATAAAAATTTGGTGATTTCAAATAAAATGGTGGTAATTAATCCTGCCCAAACTGCATTTCGAAAAGGGACTTTGCAGCTAGGCAAAACCCAATTAAAAAAAGTAAAAATTAAAAAGGCCACTATATACGGCAGTATGTAGACTATAGGTTTTTCCAAAAATGCGATATTGGAAATAAAAGGCATGGTTGCCAGATAGGAACTAACCACCATAAATATCCCGAAAAAAATAGGGGTAAATAAAAGTAATAGTGAATAAAAGCTGAAAGACAATACAAAATGCCGGCGAAGCTGCACCTGCCAAATAGTATTGAAGGCGCTGACCATATCGTAAATCATTAAAACCGAAACCACCGCCAGCGCGATCAAACTACTCCAGGATAAAACTTTCACGTGTTCCATGAAGTGAGTGAACTGATCAGAAATAACCTGCGCTGAGTGCGCCACAAAATTATTAATGATAAATGTTTGAACCACTTGGCCGGTGCCGGCAAAAGCCGGGAATAAAGACAGTATCCAGAAACTCAGCATCACAATCGGTACTATGGATAACAGTGTGGTATAGGCCAGAGAAGCGGCCCGGTTAGCGCAATCGTGCTCAAAAAATGAATGATAAAGATAAACAATAAAACGAATCACTTTCATAGCAATTTCAACACGGTTTGAGCTAAACGTTTTCCTAAAGCACGGCAGATTAAGTACTCGCTCTCGGTTACAGGAAGTTTACTGTCGGCGCCAGCCATATGGCTGGGCCCATAGGGGGTTCCGCCGCTAGTGGTGGTAAATAAAGAGGTTTCACTGTAGGGAACTCCCATGATGATCATGCCATGATGCAGCAACGGTAACATCATACTGAGCAATGTGGTTTCTTGACCACCATGCAGACTGGCAGTTGAAGTAAAGCATCCGGCGGGTTTTCCGATAAGGGCTCCGGATTGCCACAAGCTTCCGGTACTATCCAAAAAATATTTAAGCGGCGCCGCCATATTGCCGAAACGGGTAGGACTGCCCAAGGCCAAGCCTGAGCAGTTGGCTAAATCATCTAAGGTGACATACGGTGGCCCTGAAGCAGGGATAGGGTCTTCGCTGGCTTCGATGGTAGGAGAAATTGCCGGGACAGTTCTGATTCGCGCCTCTATCCCCTGGATTTGATCAATACCTCGCGCCACTTCTTTGGCCATTTGTGCAGTGGCGCCGGTACGACTGTAATACAGGACTAAAACATAGGCCATTGGTTCACTCCTTCTTATATAGCAATTCCCGCCCAAGGGCAGAATTGCTGTTTTTGTTCAGCAATTCCGCTGACGCGGAAATTGCTTCCTGATTCTTATCCTGCATTCAAGCAAAGCTTGAACGCAGGAATGAAGGGGAAGGTCGCTCCGCTCTCCTCCCCCTTCAAACCCCCATCGCGCAGGGTTACACTCTTACATTGTGCTATCTACCAAAAAACTTTACAATAAGAGCATGCGATATATATCGGTCATCAGCTATATTGGTTTGATAGTCCTTATCAATGTTTGTTTTTCTTACCTGCCTTCTGTACATTTTGGTTCAAATGAAATCTCCCTGGCTGATTTTTTGGTAGGCAGCATCTATCTAGTCCGAGATTTTGCCCAACGTGAAATCGGCCACAAGGTCATTCTGGCGATGGTAGTGGGGGCTTTGATTAGTTTTTGGTTAGCTGATCCTATAGTGGCAAACGCCAGTGTAGCGGCTTTTGCGATCGGTGAAATGATCGATTGGCTGATATTTACTTTTACCGGCAAGCCCCTCAGCCAAAGATTGTTGTATTCCGCCAGTTTAAGTGCGCCCATAGATACCTATGTATTTTTAAAAATGGCGCATCATTTTAGCTGGCTGGAATTCGGTTTAATGACCATAATTAAATTGCTGGGTGTTGTGAGTTTATGGTATTATTGGCGAGTCAAAAATTCGTCAACATCTAGGGAAGGTCCTTTAAATGAATTAAAATTTAAGATAGAATAATCTACTCTTAAGAACACCTCGCGAGAACTCAATATGTTTAAATTTTTACGCGGTTTTTTTTCCGACGATATCGCTATTGATTTGGGCACGGCTAATACTCTGATCTATGTCAGAGACAAAGGGATTGTGTTAGCAGAACCCTCTGTAGTTGCTCTTCGGAAAGACAACTATTCTTCGCAAACTATTGTGGTTGCAGTGGGCCTGGAAGCCAAGCTGATGCTGGGTAGGACTCCAGGTAATATTAACGCTATCCGGCCATTAAAAGATGGCGTCATTGCAGATTTCCAAATCACAGAGAAAATGCTGCAGCATTTTATTCGCAAAGTTCATGAAGGTAAAATGTTCAGACCCAGTCCGCGGGTTTTGGTTTGTGTTCCCTGCGGTTCAACTCAAGTGGAAAGACGGGCGATCAAAGAATCTGTTTTGGGAGCCGGCGCTCGAGAAGTTTATTTAATCGAAGAACCTATGGCGGCAGCCATGGGAGCAGGCTTGCCGGTAGAAGAAGCCCGCGGCTCTATGATCATAGACATCGGTGGCGGTACTACCGAGGTAGCTATCATCTCTTTAAACGGAGTGGTGTATGCCGAATCGGTGCGGATAGGAGGGGACCGCTTTGATGAAGCTATCATCAATTATGTCCGGCGTAACTACGGTAGTTTAATTGGAGAAACCACCGCAGAACATATCAAACACGAAATTGGAACTGCTTACCCCAGCAGCGAAGTGAGAGAACTTGAGGTACGTGGACGTAACTTAGCAGAAGGTGTGCCACGCAGCTTTACTCTAAACAGCAATGAAATTTTAGAAGCGCTGCAGGAGCCTTTGGCTGGCATAGTCGGCGCTATCCGAGGTGCATTAGAGCAGGCGCCTCCTGAACTGGCGGCTGATATCGCTGAACGAGGCTTGGTGTTAACCGGCGGCGGCGCTCTGTTAAAAGACATCGACCGGCTCTTAATTGAAGAAACCGGGTTACCAGTGGTTATTGCAGAAGATCCGCTGACTTGTGTAGCGCGTGGCGGCGGCCGTGCATTGGATATGATGAAAAATATGCGCCACGATATTTTGTCTAAGGAATAGTGAGTACTATAATAATTCGATAATACGGGGCAAAAGTGAATGTTTCCTTCTACCCCGTGAATGTTTACGGAGAATGAAGCCATCAAGCGCATTTTTAAAAGAAACCCCGCTTCAGCACCGAAAGCAGTAGTGCTTGCATTGCTTGCGATCGCTATTATGTTTTTTGATCACCGTTATACTTCTTTCCAAAACTGGCACGCCAAGTTGTCTACGGTAGCTGTGCCGGTCCAAGTTTTGGTAGATGAACCCATAAAAATGATCCATTGGTTAACCGCAAAATTGAAACTGCAGCATCAGCTATTAAACGACAATGCCCGGTTACAGGCACAGCAATTGCTAATGGAGTCTAAGCTGCAAAAATTATTGGCGTTAGAACGTGAAAACGCTCAGCTTCGGCAATTATTGCAATCACGGGCCCAAGCAACCGGCAAAGTCATTGTAGGCCAATTACTAGCGGTGGCGTTAAACCCAGCGACTCAGCAGGTGATTATCGACCGAGGCTCCTCTGACCATCTGTATATTGGCCAACCAGTCCTAGATGCTTATGGAGTATTAGGACAAATCGTGAGCGTTGGACCACTCACCAGCCGGGTGTTATTAGTAACGGATATTCAAAGTTCGGTCCCGGTGCAGAATTATCGTACTGGCGCTAGAGCCATTGCGATCGGCAGCGGCAGTTCCGGTCAATTACGGCTTATTAATGTACCAGACAACAGCGATATTCAAGAGGGTGATCTTTATGTGGCCTCAGGCATGGGCCTGCGGTTCCCGGTAGGCTATCCAGTTGGAGTCGTTGCAAAATCTACTTTAGAAGCAGGAGATCGTTTCGCTACTATTTTTCTTATTCCGGCGGCTCATATCGATAAAAGTGAACAAGTTCTGTTAGCTTGGCCGGAACAAGCGACTTACGATCAAGCAGTGCAACAGCAATTAAAAGAAGCGATGGCGGAGAAAAAAAATTGAACGGTAGCATGAGCAAAGACTACGTCGTCATTTGGATTACTTTATTGATTGGACTCATTTTGACGATTGTTCCTGTGCCTGAATGGGCGATTTGGCTTAGGCCAAACTGGGTATTGGCCATTATGATTTTTTGGTTAATGACTGCCGCTCATCGGGTGGGCATCGTTATGGCTTGGTTTGTGGGTCTATTTATGGATTTACTCACCGGCACTATCTTGGGAGAGCAGGCGCTCGTATTTTGTTTAACAGCGTTCTTAGTGCTTAAGTTCCAGCATTGGTTAGCATCCATGCCGGTGTTTCAACAGACTGCCACCATTTTTTTACTCATGTTGTTTAATCTGATTGTCGAACGTTGTATGTTAATCGTTTTCCAACAAACCGTAGTTAACTGGCTGTTTTGGTTGCCCGCTCTAACCACTGCAGTGGTTTGGCCTTGGTTATCGGGTCTTCTATACATATATCAAATTAAACTACGGGTTGCAGATTTAGGTTAAGGAAATACTATGAATTACGATGAATCTTTAGATTTTGCTACCCAATCCTTGCTGATGCCAGCCGATATACAACCCAGTCATTTGGAAGAGATTCTAGGCAGGGCAATGACTCGGTCCGTTGACAGCGCCGATATTTACCTGCAAGTAGCCAGAGGAGAAAGCTGGCTGCTGGAAGATGGCATTGTCAAAGGCGGTGATTTTAGTATTGACCGCGGTTTTGGTCTGAGAGTGATCAGTGGTGAAAAAACCGGCTTTGCTTACGCCGATGAGATTGCCTTGACCACATTAAAACAGGCCGCCCAAACCGCCCGCAGCATTGCTAAAAGTGGGGGCAAGGGTTTGGTGCAGGTTCATCAACAAACTTCCATTAAACATTTGTACCCTCCCATCAATCCCTTAGATTCTCTTTCCGAAAATGACAAAATCAGTTTGCTGCATCAAATAGACGTCAAAGCGCGTGGCTTAGATCCTAGAATTCAGCAGGTAATGGTATCGCTTTCTGCAAGCTATAACATTGTGTTGCTAATCAACACCGAAGGAGTATTGGCTGCAGATGTGCGGCCTTTAGTGAGCCTGTGGGTTAAAGTAATTGCCGAGCAAGGGGGACGTAGAGAAAAAGGGCAGTTTGGGGGAGGAGGACGTAGCGGCTATGAAATTTTTACTTCGGGTAAATTAGGGATGGAATATGCTGAAAGAGCAGTCAAGCAAGCATTACTGAATTTAACCGCAGTAGACGCTCCCGCAGGGACCATGCCAGTGGTGTTAGGTCCGGGTTGGCCGGCGGTTCTGCTTCATGAAGCAATCGGTCATGGTCTAGAAGCCGACTATAATCGCAAAGGCAGTTCTATTTTTTCAGGACGGCTGGGGCAACGGGTGGTTTCACCTTTATGCACTATTGTAGACGATGGCACTATTCCGGGCCGACGCGGTTCAATTACCATAGACGACGAAGGAGTGCCCTCACAAAATACCGTCTTAATCGAAAAAGGCATTTTAAAAAATTATATTCAAGATCGGCACAACGCCCGATTAATGAAAATGCAGCCTACCGGCAATGGCCGTCGAGAATCTTATGCTCATTTACCGATACCGAGAATGACCAATACTTACATGTTGCCTGGAGAAAGCGATCCTCAAGAAATTATCGCCAGCGTCAACAGAGGGATTTATGCGGTGGATTTCGCCGGAGGCCAGGTCGATCCAACTTCTGGTAAATTTGTGTTTACCGCCAGTGAAGCCTATTTAATTGAAAATGGTAAAATTACCAGTCCGGTCAGAGGGGCCACCCTGATCGGCGACGGACCTACTGTGTTAAGCAATGTATCTATGGTAGGTAATGATTTAAAACTGGATTCAGGCATTGGTTCTTGCGGAAAAGACGGCCAAACAGTGGCAGTGGGCGTCGGGCAACCTACGCTCAAAATTGATTCTTTAACTGTAGGTGGCTATTAAATACCAAAACCTTACCCGATGGGGGATCGCAAGGGGGAGAAGAGCGGAGCGATCCCCCCCTTCATTCCTGAATCCTGGCTTTGCCAGGATTCAGGATCAGAACCAGGAAGCAGTCCGCTTAGCGGAATGCTGAACCAGGAAGCAATTTCCGCTTAGCGGAATTGCTAAGAGCTATTGACAGTATGGTTTAGGGCTTGGTATAAAGGCACACACGGCGCGACTAGTGCCTTGAAACAGCCATGAGAGGCTAACTTACACAAAGGATTGCACATTTTTTTGAGGATTATTTATGAACAAAAATGAATTAGTAGATCGAATTTCTGGAAGAACCGGATTAAGTAAGCTAGATGCTAACAATGCCTTAGAAGCAGTAATCGAAGAAATTACTCATGCGATGAAATCGGGTGATGAAATTATTTTAGTAGGTTTTGGTAGCTTCAAAGTGGGTAGTAGAGCTGCTCGCACAGGTCGCCATCCCCAAACCGGTAAAACCATGCAGATTGCCGCTAGTAAAGTGGTTAAGTTTAAAGTTGGGAAAAAACTCAAAGACGCGGTGAATGTTTAGATATTTGGGTGCTTAGCTCAGCTGGTAGAGCGTCGCCCTTACAAGGCGAATGTCGGGGGTTCGATCCCCTCAGCACCCATTTTTAGAAGTATTTTAAGTTTGGAGCGGTAGTTCAGCTGGTTAGAATACCGGCCTGTCACGCCGGGGGTCGCGGGTTCGAGTCCCGTCCGCTCCGCCATTTTTCCTTCCAATAGATTCCAAGGTAGTCTTGAAGTGCTTGTAATTACTGGTTAAGAAACGCGCCCGGAAACAGATTTCTGAAAGCAGCTTTGAGACGATTGCACGGGAATGGCATATCAAGTTTAATTCTAAATGGACGTCGGATCATGGAGCAAAGATTCTTCACCGGTTGGAAACAGACATTTTTCCATGGTTAGGGCAGCGTCCCATTAATGAAATCACCGCTCCTGAATTACTCATTGTTTTGCGCCGAGTTGAAAATCGCGGCGCTGTAGAAACCGCTCATCGGCTATGCCAGTATTGTGGGAAGATTTTTCGATATTCAATTACCACTGGCCGCGCCGACCGAGATGTTTCAGCGGATTTGCGTGGAGCAATACCACCGGTAAAAAAACGTCACCATACTTCCATTACCGACCCAAAAGCCATCGGTGGTTTGTTGCGTGCGATCAAAGGCTACACTGGAAATTTCATCACTCGCTGTGCATTACAATTAGCTCCGTTAACTTTTGTTCGCGCAGGTGAATTACGCAAGGCCGAGTGGTCTGAATTTAATTTTGAAGCGGCTGAATGGAAAGTTTCTGCCCATAAAATGAAAATGCGAATCGTCCACATTGTACCGTTGTCTAATCAGGCCATTGCAATTTTGCGCGAGATACAAGCTCTTACGGGTGAGGGTAAATTTGTTTTTCCCAGCCTGCGTTCACCAAACCGTCTTATGTCTGAAAATACGTGTTAGGTGCATTGAGGCGCTTAGGTTATGCTAAGGATGAAATGACGGGGCATGGATTCAGAAGCATGGCGTCTACATTGTTAAATGAGCAAGGCTGGAACCGCGATGCTATTGAGCGGCAGCTTTCCCATGCCGAGCGCGACAGCATTCGTGCTGCTTACAATTATGCGGAATATTTACCGGAGCGCAGAAAGATGATGCAGCATTGGGCGGATTACTTAGATAGCTTAGCCAGCTTGCATAACAATATACCGATACGGGAATACGCATGACTTCACGAATTAAAAATATTTCCGAACTGCCGCAGTGGTTTCGATTAGATAAATACAAAGCCGCCAAAAAACTGACTACCGCCGGGTGGTGCGAACAATTTTCCATTCGCAATCAACTGATGGAATGGCTCATCACTGAAGTTGAACCCAACCATCAAGAAACCCTGAAAGCCACTCTAACCGAAGCATTCACCGCCCTACGTGAAACGCCAATATTCGACATAAAAGGCGAGGGCAAAGGCAAGCTATCTATGCTTTTTTATTTTCCCGATGCCGAAAGCATTTGCAAAGATTACAACCAAATTCCAGCAGTTCATCCGATGACTTTAGAAGAATTTGATTATGTGAGAAGAGGCATTGACCCTAAAAAACTAGCTTACGTTACCCATTGGGCAAACCAGCAATTCGATCCCGACCCACCTGACCTTCGTCCTTACAAATATGAATCGTGGATTGGTCAACCCCTTAATCATTCAGCAACTGCCGAAGCTAAAGATGAAAACGGTTTTGGCTTTAGAGGCATAGACAGCGTTGCTGTTGATCTTAATTTCCCGGATAAGGTCTTGATAGAAAATTTCAAGCAATACCTCGCCGTCCGCCGCGCCGAATCTAAAACCGAAAATTTATCCAAAACCAACCGCCAACAAGATTATTACGATTGGGTACGCTTCGGCGTACTCCCTTACCTCGATTTAAGACTGTGGGAACTAGAAACCGGAACTAAAATCCCCCTCCGAGTAATCGCCGACGCCATTTACCCGATGGGCGAGGGCGGAGAAGAAACCGTCAGGAAAACTACCGCGCCTCTCGCCAATTCGCTGATTCACAATAACCAATTACGCATGCTTATAGCGCAATTTGCTGTCAATTTAGTGGAATGAAATTTTTTTTCAAGTTTTCTGTTGGAATTTTAAAAAAATTGTCGATCTTCTAAAGCTTTCATTGCTTATGAAGCAATAGGCTCTTGTAAATTTCTAATAGGATGATCTATGCTGTAATAATCAAAATAACACGAATTAGCTTTAGTTATACTCAATATCATTCTATTACATAATACTTGCAGTATTTTCGTTTTTTTAAGCAGCTCTGTGTAATCCCCATTTTTAGGTTCATCCCCATGAGCTTGTCGATTCCTTGAAGACCACGCTTGTTTTTCTAAGTCGCTAAGAATAATTTCTAGTGCTGCTAAAAATCTCTTTGTAATTATTTCTTGAGGAGCTTGATTTAAGTTTATACAAAATAAATCCAGGCATTTTTTGTTCTTCAAGCTCTATGTCTTTACATACGCCTAAATATAATTCATAACCATCTACTGAAAAATTAACACAACCTCGATACCCACCCCGACTTTTCTTCCTAGTCTCTAAAGTTAAAGCAATTTTATCTTTACTAAAAATCCTTCTATGCGTAGATTCAACTTCTTCATCTATCAAATCTGGCCACATATAATACTTGTTATCAACATTGACTAGCCATTCAATCAAATATTCTCCTTCAGATTCTTTTTTTATTTGAGAGAAAATTTTATGAATTGAGGCGTATTCATGTAACACTGTGTCTGTTTTCCATCCGCTCATGATAATACCAGAAATATTTATTAAATTTCCTGATAAATTTTTAAGTACAGCGTTATCTATACTTTGACAAACAGTTCCTGGCGGATATGAAACTGAAATTTTCTCAACACCCGGCTTACACTTAGTCTCTATAATAAGATCAAGGTTCTTGTCTCTTTTTATAACAAGACTTTCAATTGGTGAGGACAAGCAGTTACTTTGAGATATACTACAATGTTCTCCGTTAATATAGTATTTAAAAATTTCCCATTCCCAATTACTCACACTCCCTCCTATGAATATTTCAAACCTATTTTTTCAAAATCATTCACTTTCAGCCCTTTCTTGCATAGCGGATTCAATCAGTTGGCGTTCTCTTGCTATTTCCAGCTGTAATTCTTGTTCGCTGGGTAAATATTGAAGATATTTGGCGGCAAAAATCTGGCGGCCTTCGCTGAGTACTGAATACTTAGCAACAGATTCACTTTTATCGGAGCAAAGAATCAAACCGATGGTTGGGTTGTCTCCCGACACTTTGAAACGATCTTCAAATAACCGGACATAACCATCCATCTGACCTATGTCCCGGTGGGTTAATTTGCCAATCTTCAAGTCAACCAGTAAAAAACACTTGAGCATAAAATTATAGAAAACAAGGTCGACATAAAAGTCATCATCATCAAAGCGGATATGCTTCTGACGAGCAACGAACGAAAAACCTTTGCCTAGCTCCAAAAGAAAAGATTGCAGGTTGTCTATGATAGCCTGCTCCAGGGTACTCTCATGTAGACTGGGAAAATCTGGTAGCCCTAAAAATTCTAATACATAAGGGGATTTCAGCACTTGCTCAACGGCGGTCGGCTCGCCAGGTAGATGTTCCTCCCTATCTACTGAACCCAATCCCGCAGTACCTCGATTAGCCATGAGCCGCTGATAATAAGAAGAGTGAATTTGCCTCTCCAACTGAGCTTTGCTCCAGCCGCATGTAATCGCCTCACATTCGTAGAAATTGCGAGCTTTTTCATCGACGACTCGCATTAATGCACGATAATGTGACCAGGACAGTTGTGGGGAAAAGCCTTGTGACAATTCTTGATCTATTGCCCTTAATTCTTTCCCTTCTGGGTACTTCGAACCCCCTTCGGTAAATTGGTCACCCGATGGGTGACCAATTGGAACCTTATTCGGGTAGGCCAAATAGAAGAGTCGGAAGTACTTCAAATTTGTGACGGAAAAGCCTTTTCCATACTGTGCAGTTAATTGCTCTGAGAGGCGCTATACGATCTGCTGACCATATTCTGCCCGTTCTTCACCACTTTGCATTTCCTGAACAATTTCACGGCCAATCAACCAATAAGCCAATACCATACTGGAGTTGACTGAACGAACGACATCTCCCTTTGCCCGCTCTAAAATTGAAGCGATTCGTTGAAAAAGAGAACTTTCATCGTCTTTGATCAAATCATCTATTTCATCACTCATATTTATTGCACCTCCGTACGAGGTAATAGCTCCGGAAAAAGTGAAGCCAGTATATGCAGAAATATACAATTTTTCAACTTTATGCTCCTGCAGACCCCGAACATCCAAGGGCTGGCTATTTACCCATACAGGCATAACAAATATTTCTTGATTAGGTTTTGATTTTAAAGCTATTTTAATGAGATATATACTTAAAAATTATTTAAAAATAAGCACTTAAATAATTATTATTTCTTGATCCGGTTTTGATTGATCAACATTGCTTGAAAGTCATCCTTATGAGATTCCCATCTACTCTGTTCATAAAATTTATATTGACTTTAATCAGCAGCCTGTAAAAATTATGGTCTTTACCAAGGATTTTAGTTGATTTTGTTCATTCTATAACCAAAAAACATCTAATTATTGAAACCTTACAACCATTTTCCGGAACGAACAGAGTGTACAATCCTTCCGGAAAGTTTTTCTCGACTCAACAAACCTCGTTTTAACTGATATTTCTCGCCAATAATGCCCACAGTGTTAATTCTAATAGGAGATTATTATGACTCAAGAAAACCAAAACATGCTGAGGATTCTTCGGCGCAAACAGGTGGAAAGCCGCACAGGGCTTTCTCGGTCTACTATTTATGCCTGCATTGCGGAAGGCTCGTTTCCTCGTTCGATTGATTTAGATGGCGGCAGGGCTGTTGGCTGGGTGGAAGCTGAGATCGAGGCTTGGCTGCAATCCCGTATCGAATACAGCCGGAAACCGGTTGCAGGAGGTGCGCGATGAGAGAACTTTTTAATAAAAGATTACCGGATGGTATTCAGACCTTTCAACACTATCCCTTACACAACCCGGTGATGATCACGGCAGAGCCGCAGAGCTGGCGTGGGATAGACCGACTCAAGGGATGTTGCCTGTTTTGTCCCTATTCTGCAGACCAGTACGACCTCAGCCTGTGTTTTGCTCGAGAAGTTTGGGTTTTGTACTCACGATCTCAATCTTGGGCGGCTACGGTGGAATTAGCTCAAGTCGTGCAGCAAAGTGGTGCGGCAGAAATCACTATTATCCGGTCAGGCGAACAAAAAATATCAGGAGAATAAGTCATGACAGCCAATAACATTATTTCTTTTCCCACCCTCCATCAACCCGAAGCTTGGGATGCGCCGATTTTATTCGAAGGGCAAAACACGCCACCCATTCTAGCCAGTTGGTTGCCGGGTAGTTTCGGTGAATTTGCCGCCGCACTCGCGCAGGCGACTGAAACACCGGAAGCCTTGAGTGTAATGACAATATTAGGCGTGCTCTCCGCGGTGCTGATGCAGCGAGTAGTGATTTCGCCAAAACCCACCTGGTTTGAACCCATTAATATTTATACCTTGATTGCATTGCCGCCTGCTAATCATAAATCTTTCATATTAAACAGTTGTACTCAACCGCTGCTGGATTGGGAAGAAGCGCAAAGACAACAGCTTAGCACAGAAATTAAGCGCAAACGTTCAGAGCGAAAAAATCAAGAAAAACGCATCGAAGCCTTGCGCGCCAAAGCCAAAAGCGAGCTTGAACAACTCCAATTGGCTGAGCAAGCCACAGAATTAGAAATGAATTTGACTGAAGTACCGGTCGTGCCTTTACTATTTATTAACGACGCTACCCCGGAATCATTATCTATGGTCGTGCAGGAACAAGGTGGCAAGCTGGGGATTTTTTCGGATGAAGGGGGAATTTTAGAAACTCTGGCCGGACTGTATAGTCACGGCACAGCGAATATTGATATCTTGTTAAAAGGCATTGATGGCGGTGCGGTGCGAGTTCGCCGCAAAGACCGCAGTCTGTCGCTCAACCCTTATCTCACGGTGGTGTTAGCCGTTCAACCCGCCGTGATCCATCGCCTGGCTGAAAAAACCGCATTTGCCGGTAATGGCGCCTTAGAACGATTTTTATATGTCATCCCGCAAAGTCGTCTCGGTTATCGGTCGCATAACACGCCGCCGGTTCCCGCTTCCGTTCAACACGCTTATCATCAGCAAATCATGGCCTTATTGCAGCAATTTACTGTTGCGGATGGTACAAAATCGACTGCCACTAAAACGGTGCTGACATTAACAGATTCTGCTGTAGCTGTCTGGAAAAGTTATCAAGCCGACATGGAAACCCAACTCAGGCCGGAGGGCAAATTTTCAAGCTGTTTGGGCTGGGCCGGTAAGATGCCAGGATTTGCTTTGCGGTTGGTGGGATTGTTACATATCGCTGAATATGGCGCTGCGCCGCTGTTGTTATCAGAAGCCACGATGCAAAATGCATTAGCTCTGTCGCAAGCCTTGGGAGATCACGCCCTGGCCGCTTTTGGCTTGATGGGTGCGGATTCCGCTCATGAGGATGCGCAATTTATTTTTCGTTGGATGACTTCTCTATCCAAAGCCACCTTTACCAAATCGGAATTGACGATGGCGTGCCGTCATAAAAAATGGACGGCAGAGCGAGTGGATAAAGCGCTGCGAGTATTACAAACGCGCCATTTGATCAGTACCCCTGTTCGACAACCCGGACGATTCAAGCCCACAACCGTGTATTTTGTTCATCCCAGCTTGGTGAGTACTATCAATGGAAAATAACACACAAAAAATCTGCATTTTCTCAAGGGAAAAATACGGAAACTGGGAAATTACAGAAACTTACTCAGTAGCTTTCCGTAATTTCCTAATTTCCGCGTTTTTGAAGCGAGAAAAATGCAGGAAAATGAGCGAAAAATATTCATACTCTGATCATTTGAGCTTGGCTGTCGGCTTTTGGTATCGGGAAAGTTGCTCTATTTTTTGGCCGCATCAAAGCATCAGCATCTTTGTATTCATTCCGTTATTCTGCCATCACCCACCCATCTGCCAACGTGGAGCAGCTACGTCATATTTTTGTTACACCGTTGAAATTTTTTTATATCGCCGCCGCCCCGCTGTGCCTGACGCGCGAATACGCGCGCCAAGGCACAGCGGGGTGGCGTTTGCGGGAGAATGACGCACTCTTCACCACGCAACACCGGGACGCACCAAAAATAATTAACCTCAACATCCCTTCTTAGGTTTTTCTGTCCGCTCATTTTTAACTTCTTGCCATACCTCTGCTTTGTAGTGATCATGGATGATTTTTTTGATAGTTAAGGCCAACCAGAAATGGAAAATTGAGCTTACTCATAGGTTACTGAGTCTGATCCATACTTAAATCCGCCTTAGAGTAACTGGTTTTGATTTTAAAGCCGTTGCATCCTAATCTATATTCACTGATAATCCTTGCTAGAAATTCTTCAACAAGGAAGATCTATGTCAAAACAACCTCTACTCGCTGATTTTAAACAAATTGCTAAGCAGCATAATTTAAAATTGGTTATTGAACAGCCGTCTACAAGCCCTTTGTTGGCTATTGTTAACTTGGAGAAGCGATCTTTAACGGTAGTGTCTCGTGATCTTTTTTGCAAAAAACATGCCATCACCTGGACGGAGGATGTCCTCAAGGCCAGCACACCTACTACTGAGGAAGAAAAAAAGGCCTTACACCAAGCGAAGAATTGTTGGAAGGCATTACTGCAAACAGATCGGGGATTGGGGGTAACCAATTTGCAAACCATCCAACAAGGAGACTATGTTGGGCTTTATGAAGGCAGTTTTGTGGATCAAAAATATAATCCGAATGATCCAGATTATTTTCGTCAATATTTTAAAACGTTTGCCGATGAGACTTATTTAATAGGTTTTACACCTACTGGCGCTTCATGGCAATCGGGATTAATTACTGCTAAAGATTTTCGGGGTTTTGGTGGATTCCTGCAGCATTTTCCGGATGAAGATGAGGTCAAAGCTTACTTTGTTTCTTCAGAGTTTAAAGAAAAATTTTCGGTAGAAAACTTGTTACGAGTTAATTTGGGAAATCGAGTTTTTTTTAAAGCCAAAACGGATATTCCACCGTTATCTCATTTGGGATTTTCATACCGTAGTTATTGGTGTGGCCGGGATGAATCGCCGGTTCTTTTTAATCAGCAAACAGGGATGTCAATCCCCACCACTCATTATCAAATCTTGCGATATTATGTAGAATTCGTAGACACCCAAACCGGTGAAGAACATTGCCAAGGTTTTTCTATACAAAATTTGCAATCTTTAAATACAAGAGGCGAGTATTCTACGATAGGAAATTTAATTTATAAACCGGAACATTTAAAACCGATTCGTGACTCTAAGACCGGAAAAATAAAGCCTAAATCAATGTATTCGCTGGTATTGATCGATGGCCTAACGACTAAAGACTACCTAACGGTTGCTGATGGTTATTTTGTCGAAAACGACCCAAGCGATATCTACGTGATAGAACATGTCGAGACAGTCATTCATCTTTACCAGAGTGCAGAAAAATTATTTCTGCAGGAAAAAAATTCCACTCAATCCGCTGACTGCCAAAAACGAATTCAATTTTATCAAAAACACTTACAACGGCTCAAAGAGCCTGATCGTCTGGACTCGGAAGCGAAACAATTGTTAGAGAAATATACGCTCAAAGACGAGAAAACGTCGACGGATAAACATTTAGCGTTTCGCCGGGCAGCCGCCTTGGGTCATTTAGATGATCTTAAAAAATTATTGTTTCTTGGGGCTAATATTAATCTCCAAGGGTCAGGCTCCGGAAAAACTGCATTACACCATGCCGCCATTGGAGATCATTTCAATATTTTCATGTTTTTGTTATCAATAAAAGCCGACGTCAATATTAGAGATAGTAACCATAAGCTTGTCTTTGATTATGTGAAATCCGGGTCATCCTTATATAAGGCGCTTGGAGAATCGTTCACCACCCATGCAGAGACGCCCCTGTCGTTAAAACTGACGCCACCTTCCTTCACATAAACGAGATTCTTTATAATTTACATGGCAACGATGAATCGTTAAGATACCTTATTAATTAAATTGGATTTTAAGCCACAGGGAGATCAGGCATGCAAAGACCTCATCTTGTTGATTCAACCGGTACCCTCGAATCACCGCAAACGCCAACTGATAGTCAATCCTCTGAGCAAGACATCAAAACCGCCGTTTCACCTCGGGTAACATTACCTATTCTGCGGCCCGCCGATTTGCGTATCGATCAGATGGTTCAGGAAGACAAAGGATTAATTTTGCATACCGGCGTTTATGACGAACGAGCCGTGATGATGGTGCAGCAGCCCGCTGAGGTGTTGACGCAGCATCAGGAGTCTTGGACGGCTTTGTATCAATGCCGTTCTCCCTTTTGGTTGCCGGTCTTAGGGACTTGTGAAGTCTCGAAAGTTAATCTCATCGTGATGGCGGCTCCGCCCAAAATAGGATGGCGTGAGTTTCTGGCTTCTTCAGCTACCGATGCCCAGCGTTATCGGGTGGCGCGTGACGTGGCGGTGGGGTTGTATCAATGCCGGACTTTCGGCGCGACTTCTATTGCCTGGAATTTGCCGCAGTTATTTCTCGATACTCAAGACCGTGCGCAAATACTGCCTTGCTTAAGCGAAACCGCGGTGGCCGAGGCTGACGATGTCTTTGCATTAGGACGCTTGTTATGGTGTATGGTGAGCCGCTCGACGACCCTGGTGAATGGTTGGGAGCAAGGTAAAGGCTTACCACGGGATTGTCCGCCGGAGGTGATTGCCTTGATTCGAGCTTGCACGGATTCGACCGTGTCAGTTCGTCCATCGCTAAAAACTTTAGCGAAAGGATTAGATGTTTTGTGGCAACAAGTTGAGCAGAGTAGCGGTTCACTCAATCTCTTGTTAGTGGATGACCAAACCGTCCGTTGGCTCAGCGCCACTGATTCACGCTATCAAGTGGGTATCAAACTGTGTGCGTTGCGCGATAGTCTGGCGCAACCGGCAGAGTCGAAAGCATCACTACCCAAATTACAGCAGGAAATCCAGCGCACGCTCATTGTAGAATCCAAAATCGAAATGTTGCTTTGGCTGGGTGAGGAAGGCGAAGACCCTAACCATTCCTTGCATGAAACCGCCTGGCGGTTATGGCAAGCGCCACACTGGCAAGCGTATCGTCCGGGTGATCCCCCTCCCACTACCTGGCTGCCGTTGCTGATTAACTTTGATCAACCCGGTGTTGCTTCGCCTTTATTGATTCGTGCACATCAGACACTTGAAGACACCCCTGATTTTACCGAAAACGAATGGCAGCTACTCCGCAGCCAGTTTGCACCGTTCTGGCTGGTGCAAGGGATGGATAAGTTAAATGCGCCGTCCAATCTCTATGACAGTAACGAATTGCATCGACTGCAAGGCCGTACTCGCGTATGCTTGCATAGCACCAAGTCGGTGGCGTTTAAACTCGAAGAAAGCACGTATTGGATGCCGCATGGGGCGGAAGGTCAGTTATTACCCGCGCGTTATGCACGTTATACCACCGATTCCGTTTGCGATTTCAATACCTGGGAAGGACGATATCAAGGCAAGATAGGCCGTGAAGCGCTGGAAGTCACGCCTGCCCTCATCGTTTTAACCGCGACCCAAGGTTTAGCGCTCAACCGGAATCAGCTTACCTTAGACGAAAAAATGATATTAGGTCAAGGCGCTTTTGGTGAAGTGTTGCGTGGGACGTATGACAAGCAGCCGGTGGCGGTGAAGCGATTTAAAGAAGCCAATCTCTCTATCAGCGACCAGGCGCAACTGAAAGACGAAGCGGCGGTGATGGCGAATCTGCAGTCACCGTTTCTGATCCACTTGTGGGGTTTATCCCTGGAGTCACCGCCGTTATTGGTGATGGAACTGGCAGAAGGAGGTAGTTTATACCATCGGTTAAAAGACGATAGTCAAGAACTCCCTTGGGTCTGGCGCTTACGGGTATTACGCGATATTGCGTTAGGATTAAGTGTTCTGCATGCGCATGAACTGCTGCATCGAGATTTAAAAAGTCTGAATATTCTGCTGGATGTGGATGGTCGCGCTAAACTCTGCGACTTTGGTTTATCCACTTTAAAATCCCAAGCCAAGGACACCCGTGATGTGGGCACCTTATTGTGGAATGCCCCAGAAGTACTGCAAGGTAAAGCCGCGACACCCGCCAGTGATGTGTACAGTTTTGCCGTGATCTGCTGGGAAGTGGTCACCCGCCGTCTGCCCTATAGTGATCCAAAAACCGGCCAGTTGGGTGATCGCGGCTGGCAAGAGCGGGTGTTGACGCCGCTAGTCATTGAGGGGCGTCGGGAAATCATTCCCACCGAGTGTCCGCCGGAATTAGCGGTCGTGATTCAAACGTGCTGGACGAAAGACCCTCAAGATCGACCAAGCGCTGCAGTAGTGGCGCAAATATTAGAACATTTATGGCAAAAAGCCATTCAATCGGGAACTGTCTCAATCCCTCCTGACATCAAATCTTCCGTCCCTCGAGAGACGAAACACAGCTCATTATTACCAACGAGTGGACGAGAAAAGGAGATTCCTGATAAAAAACATTCCTCTTCGAAAGAGTTACTACCTTCTTTGCTCACTGCCGGCTATCTACCATCACGAGTTGATGTGTCCGACAAGAAAGAATCTAAATCACCGGCTCCATTGACTCTTGTTTCGGAGGTGACGTCTTCTACCCTTACGCCGCTGGCAGAATCTAAACCCGCCAGCCAAGCCTTTGCCTTATTACTCAGCCAAAGTCCAATGCCTTGCTGGCAGAATAAACTCTCCGCTCAGTATACTTTGGGTGTGAAATTGCAGCACTTGCGGAAAGGGGTATTGCTCGATCCTTACATCACGCAAGAACTGGCGTGCTTTATTTCTCCCGAATGGTCAATCTCAGCCTGGGCAACCATCTGATCCGTTATATCCTTGGGTAGAACGGGAATTATTAAAAAGTCCCGTGCAAGTGTTGGTATTGTTCGGGCTGGCTGGCGCAGGCAAAAGCACCTTTAATCGATATTTACTGCGTACTTTGTGGGAAGACTCTGCTTGGCAGCACTTTCGTCCCGGCGATCCGTTGCCCAACGCACTATTGCCAATCTGGATTCCTTTGGGTTCCAGTCAAGTGAAGCATAATGATTTGTGGGGTTATTGTCAGCAATATGGTTTTACCCAAGCTGAAATTGCCTGCTTACGACAGCACGCCCAACTCATTTTTATCGCGGATGGTTATGATGAAATCCCTGCCGGGGCAGCGCCTAATCTTTTTGATCTCAATTTTAGAGAAGACAAAAACACTAAACTGATTATCAGTTCTCGCAGTCAACGTTTGCATACGCTTTCCGAAGCAGATGCTTTTGCGCCACATCCGACAGTAGGCGGCTTACCTAATTGGATGCATTATCGTAGCCGCTATGTTGCGCCATTTACCCCGCAACAAACGGAAGATTACATCGATAAATACGTTGCCCAACACCAAAACGATCCAGAGCGTCCCAAAGATTGGGATGCAGCGCGTTATAAAAAAGAATTTACCGCCTTCCCCGAATTCCAAACCCTAATCGATACGCCGTTTATGTTATGGATGACACTGTCGATTTTGCCACAATTAGCCAGTAACAAAGCCACTCAAACCAAAGACAGCCCAGAAAAAGACATCAAGGAAACTAAAGAAATTAAAGAATCAAAACCTGCTCGAACTAAAATCACCCGTGTAGATTTATATGATCGATTTATGGATATTTGGTTCAGCCGTCAAGCCGGCAAGGCATGGCAACAGCGCAGTTTTTTACAAAATCCCGCGTCTATCTTGGGTAAGGAGCAGATGCAAGCTTTAAAAATCCAGGCTTCCCAACCTGGTAGCGAAGATGTGCAAGTCTATTGGTTGCAAGCTGCTTATCGGGCTTTTTGTTTGGCCTTTGCCGAAAAGTTGTTTGAGGTAGGCCAAGTCAGTTTGCGTCTAGTCAAGCTAACAGATCAAGAAGCAAAACATGCGTCAGGCCAAGCAGCCATTGAGGTGTTGTTGGGTGACACCTCTGATATGCTGCGTCTGCGTCATGGTTGCCCACTGCGTGAAAGCAGTGATCATACCTGGAATTTTATTCACGCTTCGCTGTTAGATTATTTTCTGACGACTGCCCTGGTGGAACAACTCTTGCTACCCACAGAACCACCTACCACCACGCATCCGTTATTTGCCCGCAGTTATACCCAAGCGGTAGCAGTATTGACGTGTCGGCATTTAATCCGGGACCAGGTGCATTTCTTGGTAGATCGTATGAAGAGTCAACCACAACTGAAGGCAATCTACTTAGCCCTCTTGGAACGCAGCAAGACGGACCCTGGAGTGGCTATTGCCTCAGCCAACGCCATCACTCTCTTAACTGTAGCGCAAGGGTTGTTCTCAAACCTCAACTTTTCTGGTATTCGCATTCCTGGGGCCGATTTAAGGGGCAGTTATTGGGATCGGGTGGACCTCACTAAGGCCGATTTCACCGGGGCTAATCTCAGGAATGTCTGGATGGGACAATGCCGACTGTCAGGTGCTGTGTTACAGGGAGTACAACTAGGGGAATTTCCCAGCATATCCGCAGAGGGATGGGTGTATGCGATAGTGATGGATCCGTCCCACCCGAGTCGGATGGCGATTGCGGCGGGCAATAATATTTTAATTTATGACCGCATCACTTACCAGGTAGTCCATACCTTGAAAGGACACACGAGTGGTATCTTGTGCCTCGCCTATTCGCCGGACGGCAGACAGTTGGCGTCGGGAAGTTATGATAGTACCGTGCGGCTGTGGGACCCGAAAGGGGAAAAAAAGAGCCAACTCTTGGTTGGGCATACAAGTTATGTCGAATGCCTCGCCTATTCGCCGGACGGTGGTCAATTGGCATCAGGAAGTGTGGATAATACCGTGTGGCTGTGGGACCCGAAAGGTGAGAAAGTAAGCCGAGTCTTGAAAGGGCATACGAGTAATGTCCAATGCCTTGCCTATTCGCCGGATGGCTTGCAGTTGGCATCGGGAAGTCATGATAAGACTGTGCGGCTATGGGACCCGAAAGGAAAAAAAGAGAGCCGAGTCTTGAAAGGGCATACGAGTAATGTCGAATGCCTTGCCTATTCGCCGGACGGCTTGCAGTTGGCGTCGGGAAGTCATGATAATACCGTGCGGCTGTGGGACACTCAAGGTGAAAAAGAGAGCCGAGTCTTGTCCGGGCATGAAGGCAGTGTCAAATGGCTCGCCTATTCGCCGGACGGCTTGCAGTTGGCGTCGAATAGTAGGAACACCGTGCGACTGTGGGATACTAAGGGAGAAAAGGTTAGCCGAGTCTTGAAAGGACATACAGATACTGTCTTGTGTCTCGCCTATTCACCGGATGGCTTGCAGTTGGCGTCGGGGGGGCATGAGAAGACTATACGGCTGTGGGACCCGAAAGAGGGAAAACAGAGCCGAGTCTTGGTCGGGCATACGCGTTCTGTGTGGTGCCTCACCTATTCGCTGGACGGCGGACAGTTGGTGTCAGGAAGTGAGGATTATACCGTGCGGCTATGGGACCCGCGCGGAAAAAACCCCAGCCAGGTCTTGTCCGGGCATACGAGTCGTGTCTCGTGCCTCGCTTATTCGCCGGTCGGCGAACAATTGGCGTCGGGTGGGTATTTGGATAATAGAGTGCGACTATGGGACCCGCAAGGAGAAAAAGCGAGTCGAGTTTTGGAAGGGCATACATCCTGGGTCAAGTGCCTCGTCTATTCGCCGGATGGCAGTCAGTTGGCCTCGGGAAGTGATGATAAAACTGTGCGGCTGTGGGATCCTCAAGGAGAAAAAGCGAGTCGAGTTTTGGAAGGGCATACACACTGGGTCAGTAGCCTCGCTTATTCGCCGGGTGGCGAACAGTTGGCCTCGGGAAGTTATTATCAAGATGAGCTCGTTCGACTGTGGGACCTGAAAGAAGAGAAAGAAAGCCGAGTCTTGACTGGGCATACGAGTAATGTCTATTGTCTCGTTTATTCGCCGGATGGCTTGCAGTTGGCAGGTGGGAAGGTGCTATGGGACCCTCAAGGGAAAAAAGCGAGTCGAGTTTTGGAAGGGCATACATCCTGGGTCACTTGCCTCGCTTATTCGCCGGACGGTGGTCAATTGGCGTCGGGAAGTGAGGATAAGACCGTTCGTCTGTGGGACCCGGAAGGGGAAAAAAAGAGCCGAGTCTTGTCCGATGCAGGTTTTGTCCAATGCCTCGTCTATTCGCCGGACGGTGGACAGTTGGCGTCGGGAAATAGGAATAAAACCGTACATTTGTGGGACCCGCGAGTTGAGCAACTGTTATATGTATTGAATGGACATACCGATCGAGTAAATTGTATAGTTTATTCGCATGATGGTTCACAGTTGGCGTCAGGAAGTGAAGATAGAACTGTGCGGTTGTGGGACAGGTATTCGGGGAAATGTTTACAAGTATGGCAGTCACCTGCGGGTATAACTCAATTAATTTGGCGCGCAGAACGTTTGTTTATCGGTTGCAACAATGGCGTTGTAGGCGCTTTACGGCAGAATCTATTGGATCAATGGATATTAGCTTGGCTGCAGTGCGGACAATTACCTGAACTTAGGTTCCCCGGTTGCGATTTAACCAATGTCCAAGGATTGACACCGGCACAAACTATTTTGATTGAACAACGGGGTGGTCTCCATTTACCTGGTTTTACTGTTGAAGATGAAAAAGTCAAGCTACGCGAAATTCGAGTGGATGAACCTGTTGTTAAGTTAAAATCCCAAGCATCATTATTACTTCCTACAGCTACTGTTCTTTCAGAGTTAACCACAGTAACATCCAGCGAGCTTGAACCAGCACCTATAGTGAAAGCGACTGAAGACACAGTAATAAAGCCTGACACAATCGTTGATCAAGAACTTCAAGCCAAAGAATCTTGGGTCTGGATCCGGTCTGGTAATTCGTTCAAATCACCCATACTTACACGGGAATACCCATCTCTACCTCAACCAAGAGCGAGCGTATCAACTACTTTCTTAGATTTTTTTAAGCAGAAACCTGAAATGTCTAATCGTGAATTGTTACGCAAGGCTGATATGCTCATTGGTTACATCGACCATTGGCAGACAAAACAGCGATATTGGGTAACACTGGATAATTATCGTCAGCAGATTGACACGTTAAGCAAAGTTGATCGAAAACAATTAGAGCAACTGATTAGCAGCTTGCAGCGCTTACACGACAATCTATCATCCGCGACATCAACTATTCATCCAACTCCATCTGACCAAAAAAACCAATCCAAACTTTCTTTTAGCTTAAAGCAACGACTTTGGTCTTCCCCCAAATCCAAACCATTCGTCGCATCATCTTCTTGTGCTTCATCGTCTTCCTCCAGCTTCAGCAGTACGCTGTATTCCAGCATCGGGAGTTCCCGGTCTGCTAGCACATCATCTACTTCGACAACGATCATTCCGAACAAGTAAGTGCTAACCCTACAGGGAGAGGGAGAGAGTTGCAGTGGATTGGGTAATGAATTACAGGACGCTGGTTCGATAGAATTTCAAGTGCCGGAATTTTTGGGGTATATTTCGGGGTATATTGTGAATTTCTTTATAATAATTCCATTAAAAATCAGTTAGTTAATGTTGTAATTAAATTCCCGTCCGCTCCGATTTTTTTATGCAAATATGTACTAAAAATAAATATTTTTATACGTATCAAAAATCAATTCTTTATTGTTGTAATCCGACCTTCCAAAACAATTAATGACAATCATAACCGTGAATTGGTATGGCTGTGGGCCAAATTCTAGTCCTCTGTTAAGAGAGGAATTAATGCTTGACTGGTTTGATATTTTTGTTTACTGCTTTTGGGCTTCTCAGGGATATCCATCTTTAGTAGCCCTTTCTTGAGTAAAGGAATTAGAAATTTATTCCGGAATTTTGTGCGGTTTTTCCAATTCATTACCTTCATTAATTCTGTAGTTGTTTGGGGTATTCGGCATAAGTTTAATATAGTTTTCTCCTCGGACGTTAAATCAGAATAGATGGAATACATTTCAGAGCATGGTCCCGACTTGGTCCCGACTTGGTCCCGACTTGGTCCCGACTTGGTCCTGTAGGGAAAAAAGGTAACCCGCAGAACGGTTCCCATTTCCTCCCATTTTGGCTCAGGATAATGATTTTTTTGACATGCTGCCTGGATTCGTTTATATCCGCTTCCCCATTCTTCGATTAGACCTAGCTCTGAAAATACGCGAGCAATGACAGGATTACGAATGCGGCTAACACCTGCCTTAAACTGCTCGATGCTCATTCCCGGCGGCATGATACCGGGATTTTGAATCTCTAAGCGGTCATCATAAATTGCTATAAGAATACGAGTCCCTAGGATTTCATAATTAGCATGTACTAATGCATTTATTAAAGCCTCACGAATTCCAGCAGTAGGGTATTCGGGAATATCTTTTCTGACCATCTCTCCAGTAAATTCACTGCTCAATTTGGTATTTCGCCGGATAAATTTAGGCGCCTCTTCAATAGCCTGTAAAATGCTGCCTTGAAGATTGAGTTGATCAATGAATTCGGCTTTAGTCGTACTTTTAAATCGTGCGCAGCGTACTTCGGCGAAGGGAAAATATTGATGGCGTACCGAAGGCTTACCAAACAAAATGATACCGCCATTGGTGGCGACAATACGTTTACCTTTACGAATTAAAATGCCAAGACTGATCAATTTAGTTGTATCTACATCGAAAGGGTGTTTAGCAAAAGTAGTTTGAATCAAGGTTGAATCTAAATCAGCTTCTATTGCATGATCACAAGGTGTTTTATCAAAGAAAGGATGATGATTGGCGCGTTTCATTTCGGCGATCATTTCATTGCTGGCTAATCGATTTGAATTACCGAGCCGAATATAAACACTTTTTTCTTCACCTTTATCAGCAAGATAATAGGGGTTAGGAGAATGATCTACTTGAATAGCTAAAATGGATTTATTTTTGATGGTTTCTATGCTGAAGTTTGGCAGCAGTTGTGGTTTAATTCTATGTGCAATTGAATTAGCGATTTGTTCTTGAGTTTTAGCAGCGTCAGACAATCCGCTGACTGTGCCATCGTCCTCTATTCCTACCAAAGTAATTCCTCCGGCAGAATTGGCAAAAGCTATGATGGATTTTAAGATGGAATCTAGAGATGAGGCGTCGCGCTTAAATTCAAGCGTTTGGCTTTCTGGTAATTGAATGAGTTTTTTAATGTCCATCTTAAGTGTTCCTATACAGGCAAGCTAAATTTGCCTATTGAAAATGAAATTTAGTATAAAGTATCTAAGTATAAAATGAAATAATACAGTTAAGCTTTGCTATGACCCACTCAAATTCATAGCTAGCTCGTCGAACTCTGTGGATCTTTTCACGTACAACATAAAAGCTTGACTATCAATTCTTTGTGAATCGAGTTATCCTGCAGCTGTGCCATCCCAATGTAAGAAAAGATTAAATGGAGTCATCAAATTATGAATTTTTTATTGCAACCAAGAAAATCCACCACAATAACACCACTTTATTCTTTGCCCTTGCAACCTTTAAAAAATCAAATTTCCGAACTTCCTCCCAGAGAGGAGATTGAATGCCCTTTTTCATATCCAAGGTCAGCACTGCCAGATTTAGGGAGTCCATTGTTTAGAATAATTATTCCCTTATTGATGATTGTGGTTAATCGTAGAGTGAAGCCCACAGCCGAGCCACAGACTCCTTGCCATCGCTATCTCGATCTCAAAGCTTGTGTTAGAAAGATGAAACTTACGCTAGAGCGGATAAAGCCGCTCATCGACGAATTAACCTACTTAGAAGGGAAACAAGCCCAGCAGTGGAATTGGTTTGTTTACGAAGATTATCATTCTGACTTGGATGTACATCTGAAAATGATTCAAAGTAATCGAAGTGATTATAGAGCTTTTTCTGCCTTAGAGCAGGATATTCCATATTTTGTTGAAGAAATAAAAAAAGAACATCGTTTAAAATCTCGTGGTAAAGACCATTTATTAAATGCTTATCGATTATTTTCTAATAGTAGACCCGGCGCAATGGATCAAAAGAAATCATTTGCGACCAGTCATAGCCCCGCATCGAATCTTAGGAGCTGACGGCTTTATCTTCCTCTCGATCAAAGCAACCAGTTCATCCGATGAGGGATCGCAAGGGAGAGCGGAGAGGGATTGTTGGAATCTTGCGGATGGCTTATGTACCTGATAAGATTCGGTTTCAATTATGCTGCAAACCATTAGTAAACATATACAAGGCTGGATAGCCGGGGTAGTCATCGCGCTGGTCGCTGCTGCGTTTGTACTATGGGGATTGGAATACTACATAACCTCCAGCCGTGGTCAGCAAAATACAGTCGCTACCGTTAATGGGGTCAAAATCACACAACAAGGGCTCAACAGGGCCTATGAAATGTTGCAACGGAATTTCACCCAGCAAGAGGGCGCTACCTTAGACCCGCAAACTCAACATCAATTACAAAATATGGCCTTACAGCAACTGATATTAGATCAGGTAATGTTGCAGACTGTGGACAAAATGGGTTTCACCATCAGCATTAAAGAAGTGCAGCAAGAGGTTTTAAGAATTCCAGCCTTTCAGGAAAACGGGCAATTCTCGCCGCAAAAATTCCAACAACTACTGAATAATAACGGGATTAGTCCAGATCAGTTTTTAGTAAGCGTTCAGGCCAGTTTATTAGTGAACCAATTATCCTCAGGTTTACGCAATAGCGAATTTGCTACTACCAATGAGTTGGCACAGGTATATGGCGTGACTCAACAGCAGCGCAGCTTTGGTTACTTTATTTTACCTGGTGCTCGATTCTCAGCCAGTGTGCGGCCAACTGAAGAGCAAATCAAATCGTACTACCAGCAACATCTTGATCAGTTCCGTACTCCGGAACAAGTTAAGGTGGCCTATATTTTATTGTCACCGGATAATCTCAAATCTCAAATTAAAATCAGCGATGAACAAATCCAGCAGTATTACCAAGATAACACCAGTCAATTTGGCGGCAAACCCTTGGCTGAAGTTAAGTCCAACATCGAACAAAGATTATATGGCCAACAAATAAGCCAGGTTTTGGCAACTAAAAGCGGGCAGTTGGAAGATTTAACTTACACCAATCCTTCCTCGTTACAAGAAGCCGCTAAAGCGATCGAAGTTCCGATCCAGACCACAAATTGGATGCCGCTGACAGGTATGAAGGGCGATCCTATTTTCTCAGATCCAAAAGTTATTTCAGCGTTATCCAGTGACGAAGTACTTAAACAGAACAATAATAGTCAACTGATTGAGTTAAAGAATGGGGGCTTCATCGTGTTAAGAGTTGCAGAGCGCCAACCTAGCCAAAATCAACCTTTAGAAGCCGTGCATGATCAGATCAAACAATCTTTGCAAAAAGAGCAAGGGCAAAAACAAGCCGGATTACAAGCCTATGAAATTCAGCGCGCTTTAAGCTCAGGCGCCACCCCCGCTGATGTTGCTAAAAAATATAATGTAACTTGGATCGAAAAAAACAATATCGCTATGGAGGATAAAACCCTGCCACCGGCCTTGTTAAAAGCCATTTTTACGCTTCCTCCTAGTGTAGATCCTGCTAAGAAAGCAGTCACTTCTTCATTATTAAGTAATGGTGACTATGCTATTATTCAATTACAGAGTATTCAAAATGGTAATCTCAGCCAAGCTTCTGTCGACATGCAGCAGCGTTTACGAAACGGCTTAGCCAACCGGATGGGCGATCTCGATTATCAACTGTTCGCCAAGAGCGCCCTAGACAAGGCAAAAGTTAAAAACCTGCTAAAATAGTTTTCGCTTCTCTTTGCAAGGAGGTAATATGGCAAATGAAAAGAAAAGTATGAGCACTGCTGCACGTTTGTCACTTCGTAACCGAGAAAAATTAGAACTAAAATATTACTCTGATCAAGCAAATGATTGTACTTATGGCATTGGCACATTTGTACATACAGGTCCTTGCACACCAGAAGAATTGAAACGTCATGTTACTCAGGAGCAAGTTTCTGAGGCTTTCGATTTATCCGTAGCTCAAGCTGAATCGGTAGTGCGGAGTCATGTTTCTAAGCAACCTTTAACTCAGGAACAATTCAATGCATTAGTAAGTTTTGTCTATAATGTTGGAGGCCGAAAGTCTAGACCCGTGCTTACAATGGCCAATGATGGTGACTTTAATAAATTAAAAAACAAGATGATGGAATATGTTTATATTCATCCGCATCAAAATGGACACCAGATGCCCGCTGTTCGTTCTCTCGGTTTAATTAATCGGCGTAGTGAGGAAGTAAAACCATTTCAGGTTGAGACAAAACGATGAAGAGAATTGTTACTTTAATGAGTTTTATTCTTTTGTTTCCTGTTGCAGTAATTAGGGCAGAAAGTATTACTCCTTATTTAGGTCAATGGAAAATTGTTGCAGTTGTAGATTACGCTAAAATAGCTTCAGTGGATGATGCTCAAGCTGCATCGCAAGTTGGACATTATTTTCTGATTGAAAAAAAATTTACTAAATTTAACCATCAATCTTCCTGTAACTCACATTACGAATTTTCAAAAGTAAATCCAGAGGCAGATTTGAAGGAAGGGTATAAAGTTTCAAATCAAATATTAAAATTACCAAATCCAGTTTTATTATTGGATACAGGCTGTGAATTTATTTACTTGATTGGTCAGAAGCAATTGATCGTAGAGAAATCAGGAGTTTTTTACCGGGCGATTAAAAAATAAATGAATGGAGTTATAAAATGGGCATTGAAGCCACCCAATATTATTTAAAACATGCTATCAAAATGCTGGATATTTCCGCTAGTTTGGCGCAAAGCATAGAAAGGCCTTACCGGGTAGTAAAAACCGATGTGACCATCCAATTAGACAATGGTCAATTGGCTAATTATATTGGTTTTCGCGTTCAGCATAATAATGCTTTAGGGCCCATGAAAGGGGGGTTAAGATATCACTACAGTGTGGATGAAGATGAAGTGCATTCTTTGGCTTCATTGATGACCTGGAAAAACTCCTTGCTGCGATTACCCTATGGCGGAGCAAAAGGGGGCGTAGCCTGCGATCCAGAAAAACTTTCTTCCGGAGAATTAGAAAGAATCACCAAAACCTTCACCGGCAAAATTAAAGAAATTATTGGCCCGTACCTGGATATCCCTGCGCCTGACGTAAACACCAATTCCCAAGTGATGGCTTGGGTGATGGCGGAATATTCCAAATATAGCGGTTTTAGTCCGGCAGTGGTCACTGGGAAACCTTTGTTTCTTTACGGTTCTGAAGGACGGGAGGAAGCAACTGGTCGGGGAGTGGTGATTATTACTCATTGTCTAATGGAATATGAGAAAAAATCACTTAAAGGGACCCGTGTAATCATACAAGGATTTGGCAATGTGGGATATAACACCGCCCGCATCCTACACGAACTAGGCGCCAAAGTTTTGGCTGTTTCCGATGTACACGGCGGAATATATTCTAAAGAAGGGTTAGATATTCCTGAACTTAAAGCTTATTATGACAAAAACCATCGAGTCGGTGGATTTTCTGGAGGCCGTACTATTTCTAATGAAGAATTGTTAATCAGCGAATGCGACGTTTTAATACCTGCGGCTTTAGGTGATGTATTTGATAAAAAATTAGCAAATGAAGTGAGATGCCGTTACATTGTGGAAGCTGCGAATGGACCTACTCTTCCTGAAGCAGACGAGGTATTTGCGAAACGAGGCATCCTGGTTGTGCCAGATATTCTAGCAAATGCGGGAGGAGTGACGGTTTCTTATTTCGAATGGGCGCAAAATATTCAACAATACCGTTGGCCATTGGAACAAATTCACACGCAGTTAAATGCTTATATGGTGGATGCGTTTGATCGTGTCATGAACACAGCACAAGTAAAAAAATGCAGTTTACGTGAAGCAGCTTTTTTAATTGGAATTGGTAGAGTCATTAGAGCTACATTAACCTTGGGATTATAATTATGGCAACCGATATTCATAACAGTTTATTATTTGAGGGTATTGATCAAAAATACATTGATTCTTTTTTAGCAGCTTTACCCGAATCAGTTCATCTCAAAAAAGACCAGTTTCTTTTTCATGAGAATGATCCTGGTGACAGCATGTTCATTGTAAAAAGCGGTAAGGTTGAAGTAATTATTCATTCCAAAGAAGCAACCGGCAAACAGGTGGTCATAGCAAAAATGGAAGCGGGTGCAGTCATTGGCGAAGTCTGTGTTTTTGGCGAAGAAAAACGTTCAGCCAGCGTACGTGCAACGGAAAATTCAGAATTATTGAAAATTGATGGCACAAAATTTCAGCAGTTAGTTAAACAGAAAGACATCGGAGCGTTGATGATGTGCTACAATGTATCTAAAATGGTGACACAACGTTTAATCGTGGTGAATGATTTCATAAGAAAATTAGAACAAATCGGTGATAAAACCGCAGTAAAATCAGAATTGGAACATTACCGCCAACGATTTTATCATGAGTCGCTTTTCAATTAGTACCGCTCCGGTGGCTTTGGTTACCGGAAGTGCGCGCAGAATCGGTTCAGTCATTGTAAAGACACTGCATCAAGCAGGCTACCGGGTGGTGATCCATTATCGAAATTCACAGCAATCAGCACAGCAATTAGCCGATTCGTTAAATCAACAGCAACCTCAAACAGCAGCCATTTGCAGCGCCGATTTAAATCAGTTTTCTGATTTGCAAAAATTAATTGATCAAGCACAACAAATTTGGCAACGTTTAGATGTTTTAATCAATAATGCCTCTAGTTTTTTCCCGACTCTGATAGGTAGCACCACTGAACAACAATGGGATGATTTGATCAATACCAATTTAAAAGGCCCTTATTTTTTAAGCCAAGCCGCCGCGCCCCTTTTTGGCAGCTCAACAAGGTTGTATTATTAATATTGCTGACATTCACGCCAAACGGCCTTTGAAGGGTTATCCTGTTTATTCCATCGCCAAAGCAGGATTAGTCATGCTAACGCAATCACTCGCTAAAGAATTAGCGCCGCAAATTCGTGTCAACGCCATTGCACCCGGTATAAGTTTGCTAGCGGAAACCATCACTGATGAACACTGGATAGCCAAATTAAAAGAAAAAACCTTACTTCAACGTTTTGCTACCCCGGAAGACATCGCCCAAGCGGTGTTATTCATGATTCAGCAATCCGCAATCACCGGACAAATTTTAGCAGTGGATTGTGGGCGTTCTATTCGGCAGTGAGTTGAACTTCTATAGCAATGCTTAATTCCCAAGTGTTATGATATCGAACAGCCCCAACAATCTGCATATCAACCACTAAACTAAGTTCTTAGAAACTGTTGTTACGAGCAGACGCCACTGAGAGTGAATTAGTGTCCGTTCAAGTGGTCTATTCGAGATGTTGTTGGTGGGCGCTGTTAAGCTTTGGATATAAAATTGCTGGGGGCAAAGTATGTATAGAATGAGAGCTCAGAATAAACTTTTTTCGAAAAAAGTAAAAGAAAAAAAAATTCCAACCCTTATATCAGATAAAAGAATTATTCTAAATAATAAATTAATTTATTCAATTATTGGAAGTTATATCACAGTTTTTCGTTTGATTAATTGGCGCGCTCCTCTAGATGAACAACACTTAGTAAGAAGTTATTGCATTGAAATTTATCTATTTAAAATTACTGAAGCACTTAATCAATTAAGAATTCTCAATGGAAAAAGGCATTCTATTATCAGTCTTTGCCGAAGTCTCATGCAGAAACTCACTAATGATCCTGAAAAAAATTCAAGTTGGGGAACTGCTTTTTTTGTAGATCAATATCGTAAAATTGGTTGCAAAGAAATCTTAAAATTATATGACCCATTTGAAGAAATGACCCATCTTCGTCAAGGATTTTATATGAGTTTCCTATCTTCAGATAATAAAAATTATCCATCAAAACACAAAATTGATAACACCCGATTGAGCCAAATTCAATACTGGGAACAATGTAAAAGATTTTTTGAAGATATGCCGGACAGGGCAGTTTTCAAACATAATATAAATCTTTATTTATTGAGCGCAACCATGTTTGCATCGGCCCCTTTAGTTATAGCGGCTGGTGAATATTTTGATATTCAATATTTGCAAGTAAGCCAATTAAGTTGGAGTCCTGCTTCGATTATACCAGCTATGTCTATAGCTGGAGCTTCATATTTTATTTATTTTCTATATCAAACTGTTAAAGAGCTTATTTTTTATAATTTTACCCAAAATCATCCATTTGGCTTCGATGACATGACTGAAGAATGCCAGGCTGCCTTATTTAAAGAGATTTCCGACTACTTATATCCACCTCAAGCTGAAACTAAAAAATATGATCGAGGTTTGGAGTACATACCCCCATCCATTAGTACGCAAATACCAAAAACTTCTGAAACTGCTTTTTCGAAAGAAGAGAAATATGAAGAAGAAAAACCTTTGAAAAAAGGTAAACAAAAAACACGTCCTTCTTCTCATTCTGATCATCAGCAATTTTCTAGTAGCTTACCTACTTTTGAATATTCACATTTATCTCCCCCTTTAAACATCGTATGGGTAACCAAAAGTTATGGCATAATTACATACTGGTTTGGCCATCCAGAAACTTATAGACTCTGGAGTCTTTTGCCTCAACTGATGGAATTTTGTAACCAAAGTTTTGTTCATTTTCCAACTAAAAGGCTAAAAGAAAAAAATGATGCGGCTACCGTAGATCATTATAAAAAAACCGCAGAAATTGGACGTCTGGTTTCAGACACTGATAGGTCAGGATTTGTTAGAGCTTCTCCCGAGATCTTAAAATTAAAAACATTTTCAAAATTCTACAATGATTGTCGTATGCCATTTCTTTTATTTGCTGGAAAACCTGTTCAAGCGCCGCCAGATTTTAAAAATGCTCAAGTGTATATTGCTCAAAATATTTTAACAAATGTGCATAATTCGAAAGAACAGCAGCCACTGTATACAAGTTGACCCAGTTCGAGCATGTTATATCTATTTTTCAGCCATTGGTATGCTAAGATGTGCGGATGAACGCACAAAATTATCAAAACAAATGGTGGACGCTTCCTGATGGGGATACAAACCAGGAAGCAATTTTCGGCTTCGCCGAGAATTGCTGTGCATAGGTGTTTTTTATTTAAAATAAAGGTAGAATCACTTTTCTATGAGAACAGCATTAATCGCCGGCAATTGGAAAATGAATGGTTCAAAAGCCAGCATTCAGAATTTATTACAATCTTTGCTGCAAGGGGTTGGCCGTTTCGGCAAAAATGAAGTTGCGGTGTTTCCGCCATTCCCTTACCTTGAACAAGTTCGTCAGTCTTTGCAAGGCTCTGTCATTACTTGGGGAGCGCAAAATGTCTGCAGCGAGCCTCAAGGCGCCTTCACAGGCGAAGTTTCCGCTTCCATGCTGTGCGATTTACAGTGTAGTTATGTCATCGTTGGACACTCTGAACGCCGTACTTTATACGCTGAGACTGATCAACAGGTGGGCGCCAAATTCATCATTGCTTTACAAGCAGGTTTAAAACCCATTTTATGTGTAGGTGAAACCGCTGCGGAACGAAAAGAGGGTGTCACTTTGCGGGTAATTGAACGACAGCTTGCAGTAGCCTTGAAATTAGCTGATAATTTACCCAATTTAAATCAGGCGGTCATCGCTTATGAACCAGTTTGGGCCATAGGCACTGGCCAAAACGCCACCCCTGGGCAGGCGCAAGAAGTACATCGGGCGATCAGGGCGCAATTGCATAGTCACAACCCTGAATTGGGGAAAAGTGTACGAATCATTTACGGCGGAAGTGTTAAGGCCGATAATGCCAGAGCTTTGTTTAATCAAGCAGATATCGACGGTGCTCTGGTGGGTGGGGCCTCATTGCAGGCGGGCCAATTTATAGAGATAGTGGAACAATGCAAGCATTAATTACAGTTCTTCATGTTTTGGTATGTATCGCCATTATTGTTTTAGTTTTGATGCAACATGGCAAAGGCGCGGACGCGGGCGCTGCTTTCGGCAGTGGTTCTTCCGGCACTATGTTTGGAAGTGCAGGGAGCATGAGTTTTTTCATGAAAATTACGGCCTTATGTGCTGCCATATTTTTTGCCACCAGTTTGGTGCTCAGTTATTTGGCTTCATACCGCCAGCCTAGCAGTGCCCACCAGATTTTTGAGAATATGACGACTCCGGCTACGACTCCAGCTCCGGTCTCGCAGCCAAAGCCTTCCCCTGCGCCGTCTAATTCTCAATAATTGGGGGAGAACCGTGATTCTCCCCCTTCATTCCGAAGCAATGGGCTTCGCCCATGCACAGGATAAAAACAAATCTGCCGAAGTGGTGAAATTGGTATACACGCAGGCTTGAGGTGTCTGTGGCGCAAGTCGTGCCGGTTCGAGTCCGGCCTTCGGCAAAAAAATCATGGCATCTTAGTTTCTATTTCCCCCCTTTGAAAAAGGGGGGTGAGAGGGGATTTAAACGGGGCTTGAGTCTTTGGTTCAAAAAAATCCCCCTCCATCCCCCTTTTTCAAAGGGGGAAGAATGATATGACACCCTTTGATTTTTGTCGCAAAAAAAATTATCATGGCATCTATGTTAACGCAGTACTTTCCAATTTTAATTTTTATGATCATTGGCGTCGCATTAGGCGCCGTCGCGTATACAGCGGGTAGCATATTGGGCCCGCATAAACCAGACAAAGCGAAATTATCACCGTATGAATGTGGTTTTGACCATTTTGAAGATGCGCGTTTGCCGTTTGATATTCGTTTTTATCTAGTAGCGATTTTATTTATTATTTTTGATTTGGAAACTGCTTTTTTGTTTCCATGGGCGATCGTCCTGAGACATATTGGCTGGGCTGGTTTTGGTGGTATGATGATATTTTTAACCATTTTAATCGTAGGATTCATTTATGAATGGAAAAAGGGTGCATTAGAATGGGAGTAAAAAGGCGATACTGGAGTAGAATATGAACTTACAAGAGACTTTATCCGGAAACGGCTTCCTTGTAACTTCTTTAGATAAACTCATTAAATGGGCGCAAAGCGGCTCTCTTTGGCCAATGACTTTTGGTTTGGCTTGTTGTGCTGTTGAGATGATGCATGCTGGCGCTTCGCGTTATGACATCGACCGGTTTGGAGTGGTGTTCAGGCCCAGTCCTCGTCAATCTGATGTGATGATTGTTGCAGGGACCCTTTGTAATAAAATGGCGCCGGCTTTGCGCAAAGTATACGATCAAATGCCTGAACCGCGATGGGTCATTTCCATGGGTTCATGCGCCAATGGCGGCGGTTATTATCATTATGCTTATTCTGTAGTGCGTGGTTGCGATCGCATTGTCCCTGTAGATATTTATGTACCTGGTTGTCCACCCACTGCTGAAGCTTTAGTGTACGGTATTATTCAGCTACAAAATAAAGTGAAACGCCGTAAAGTGATTAAACGCGATTAGGAATCATAATGCAGAAATTGGAAAAACAACAAGCGCTTTTGGTTGCATTACAGCAGACTTTTGGCAACAAATTAAAGAACGCTACTATAAAAGATATGGTCACTGTGGATGTGGCGGCAGAAGATTTGCTGGCTGTTTGTCGAACGCTTTATCATGAATCGCAATTTCAGTTTAACCAACTCACTGATCTTTGCGGGGTTGATTATTTAGATTATGGCAGAACCGAGTGGCGTACCCAAGAAACCACCGAAAGTGGCTATAGCCGAGGCGTAGAACTGACCAAAGAGCAAGTCATATCCTGGGACAAGCCTAGGTATGGCGTGATTTATCATTTATTATCTTTGCCCAATAACCTGCGGATAAGATTGCGAGTATTTCTTGATCCGGAACCCAGTGTGTCTTCCGTTATTGATATTTGGAATGCCGCGAATTGGTTTGAGCGAGAAGCCTACGATTTATTTGGCATTATTTTTGAAGGACATCCGGACTTACGACGTTTATTGACGGATTATGGTTTTGTTGGCCATCCCTTTCGCAAAGATTTTCCCCTCATTGGAGAAGTGGAATTGCGTTACGATGCTACTCAGCAGCGTTGTGTTTATGAACCGGTCAGTATTCAACCCCGCGTGTTAGTGCCTAAAGTTATCCGCGAAGACCATCGTTATCTTGTTGAAAACCCGTCAGGTGAACAGCATGGCTGAAATTAAAAACTACACAGTGAATTTTGGTCCCCAACATCCTGCTGCACACGGCGTGTTGAGGGTTATTATAGAAGTGGACGGTGAAGTCATTTTACGAGCCGATCCCCATATTGGTTTATTGCACCGTGCCACTGAAAAGTTGGCTGAGTCTAAACCTTTTAACCAGTCGATTGGTTATATGGATCGTTTGGACTATGTTTCCATGATGTGTAACGAACACGCTTACGTCCTAGCAATTGAAAAATTATTGGGGATTACGCCTCCGATCCGGGCGCAATATATTCGAGTGATGTTTGATGAAATCACCCGTATTTTGAATCATTTATTATGGGTGGGTGCGCAAGCGTTGGATATCGGCGCTATGAGTGTGTTTTTGTATTGTTTTCGTGAGCGCGAAGATTTAGTTGATTGTTATGAAGCGGTTTCAGGCGCACGTATGCATGCAACCTATTTTCGACCGGGTGGCGTTTATCGTGATCTGCCCAACTCCATGCCGCAGTATAAACCTTCAAAGTGGCATGACCCCAAACGTGTTAAAGAAATTAACCGTAACCGTGAGGGCTCGCTGTTAGATTTTATTGAAAATTTTACTCAACGTTTTCCCAAACTCATAGACGAATACGAATGTCTGCTAACCGATAATCGAATATGGAAACAGCGTACGGTGGGAATAGGCGTAGTATCCCCTGAGCGTGCGATTAATTTAGGTTTTACCGGCCCGATGTTAAGAGGTTCCGGAGTGGCCTGGGATTTAAGAAAAAAACAACCCTATGAAGTTTACGATAAACTAGACTTTGATATCGCCGTAGGCGTGCATGGCGATAGCTATGATCGTTATTTGGTCCGCGTTGAAGAGATGCGCCAAGCGAACCGCATTGTAAAACAATGTATTGATTGGTTGCGTAAAAATCCAGGCCCGGTGATGTCGGATAACAATAAAATATCGCCGCCGCCCCGAAAGGTTATGAAAGAAGATATGGAGTCTATGATCCACCATTTTAAGCTCTTCACTGAAGGCTACACAGTGCCTGAAGGGGAAGCCTATGTGGCAATAGAACATCCCAAAGGTGAATTCGGAGCTTATATTGTTTCCGATGGGGCGAATAAACCTTACCGCCTAAAACTGCGCGCTGGCAGTTACCCACATATTGCGGCTTTAGACGAAATGAGCAGGGGACATATGATAGCGGATTTAGTAACGGTTATTTCCACTGTGGACGTGGTATTTGGAGAGGTAGATCGCTGATGGCAACCAAATTTACCATTTCTCCCGAAGTACAACAAAAAATTGATCATTGGCTGGAAAAATATCCTCCTGAACAACGGCGTTCAGCGGTAGTTGCGACGTTGTTATATGTTCAAGAACAAAATAATGGCTGGCTTAGCCCCGAAGCCATGGAAGCCGTCGCTGAATACCTGCGCATTACTACCATTGAGGTTTACGAAGTGGCTACTTTTTACGACATGTATGATTTGCAGCCCCGAGGCAAACACAAAATTGGCATTTGCACCAATATTTCTTGTTTATTAAGGGGTTCAGAAGAAATAGCAAAAGCCGCGAAAAATCGTTTGGGTATTAATTTTGGTGAATCGACCCCCGATGGTCAATTTGCCTTACGGGAAACCGAATGTATGGCGGCCTGCGGTGGCGCGCCGATGTGTCAGATTGATGACCGCGAATACCATGAAAATCTGACTCCAGAAAAAATGCTGGCTTTAATAGACCAATTGGCTGAGTGATTATATGGCAAATGAAGTTTGTTACCGTACCTTACACCTACCAGAACCGTGGAGCTTAAAATCGTATGAAAGCGTGGGTGGTTACTCAGCTTTGCGTCGCATTTTGCAAGAAAAAACACCGCAAGAACAAATTATTCAAACTCTAAAAGATTCAGCCTTGCGCGGCCGTGGCGGCGCTGGTTTTCCCACTGGATTAAAATGGAGCTTTGTGGCTCGAGATGTACCCGGTCAAAAATACGTACTTTGTAATTCTGATGAAAGCGAGCCCGGTACTTTTAAAGATAGAGATATTTTACGTTACAATCCCCACCAAGTGATTGAAGGTATGGCAATCGCTTGCTACGCCATCAATGCCACAGTCGGTTACAATTTTTTACGCGGTGAATTCTGGGAACCGTTTCACCGCTGCGAGGAAGCGCTAGAAGAGGCGCGCGCTGCAGGACTGTTGGGTGAAAATATTTTAGGTTCCGGTGTTAATATACAAATTTATAATCATATGAGTGCAGGCGCTTATATTTGCGGGGAAGAAACAGCATTAATGAATTCTCTGGAAGGCAAGCGAGGCTGGCCAAGATTCAAACCCCCATTCCCTGCAAATTTCGGATTATATGGCCGTCCTTCCAATATCAATAACACTGAAACCTATGCTTCAGTGCCTGTGATTATGGAAAAAGGCGCCAAGTGGTTTGCCGACTTAGGCACTCCAAAAAACGGCGGCACCAAAATCTTCAGTGTCAGCGGCCATGTGAATAAACCGGGTAATTTTGAGGTTCCCTTAGGTATTCCTTTTGCTGAGTTACTGGATTTAGCGGGTGGAGTCTTGAAAGGACATAAATTAAAAGGAGTGATTCCGGGAGGCAGTTCCATGCCGGTATTGCCCGCAGATGTCATCATGAAAACTAAAATGGATTTTGACAGCCTGATGGCTGCAGGCTCCATGTTAGGTTCCGGTGGTGTTATTGTTATGGATGAAACCACCTGCATGGTGAAAGCAATGGCCCGTATCCTTAAATTTTACATGCATGAGTCCTGTGGACAATGTACGCCTTGCCGGGAAGGTTCTGGCTGGGTATATCGATTAACTCAGAGAATCGAAGACGGTTTAGGCACGATGGAAGATTTAGAACGTTTAGCGGTGGCCGCAAAAGGGATAGAAGGACGCACCATATGTGCTTTCGGCGAAGCCATTGCCTGGCCGGTAGCCGGATTTTTAAAGCACTTTCGTGATGAATTTGTGTATCACATTCATCATAAAAAATGCTTGGTGTGACTAAAAATAGGTATTAGGGTTTTTTATGGTTGATTTAGAAATAGATAACAAACCAGTGAGCGTGGAACCTGGGACCAGCATCATTGAAGCAGCCGATCTGCTTGGGATTTATATTCCCAGGTTTTGCTATCACAAAAAATTATCCATCGCAGCCAATTGCCGGATGTGTTTAGTTGAAGTAGAAAAAGTGGCAAAACCATTGCCGGCCTGTGCTACCCCGGTGACTCAAGGCATGAAAGTGTACACGGTATCCAAAAAAGCAGTGGAAGCACAAAAAATTGTAATGGAATTTCTGTTAATTAATCATCCGTTGGATTGCCCTATCTGCGATCAAGGGGGTGAATGCGAATTACAAGACTTATCGATGGGTTACGGCAGTTCTCATTCTCATTATGAGCAAAGTAAACGCGCTGTTTTCAACGATGACTTGGGCCCCTTAATCGCTACCGAAATGACTCGGTGCATTCAATGCACCCGTTGCGTGCGTTTTGGTGACGAAATTGCCGGCATGAGAGAATTGGGCGTGGCTTTCCGGGGAGAAAACGAACAAATCCGTACCTACATGCAAGGCATGGTGCAATCAGAAGTTTCCGGCAACGTCATTGATTTATGTCCGGTGGGTGCATTACTCTCAAAACCAGCAAAATATTCCTTGCGAGGCTGGGAAATACGCGAGCATCCTGCGATAGCGCCGCATGACTGCGTTGGCGCAAATATTTTTTTCCACAGCCGACTACAAGATTATACGTCGCAAAGAATTGTTATGCGGGCGGTTCCCCGGGAAAATGCCGAGATTAACGAAACGTGGATTAGCGACCGTGATCGTTTCAGCTATTTAGGATTAGAACATCCTGACCGCATCTATAAACCTCGCATTAAACGCAATGGTTTGTGGCAAGAAGTCGATTGGCAACGGGCTTTATTGGAAGTAGCCGACCGCACCAAAGCCATTTGTGAACAACAAAGCGCCGATGAGATAGCCGCTTTAATTTCTCCCAACAGCACCGTTGAAGATAGTTATCTGCTGCAAAAATGGTTGCGTGCGATGGGCAGCAATCATATTGATCATCGCCTGCATCAACAGGATTTTAGCGATCAAGAATATGCTTCGGCCTATCCCAATTTAGGTCTACGAATTGCCGATGTAGACAATTTGCAAGCGGTTTTGTTAGTAGGCTCTCACATCCGTTACGAACAACCCTCGCTGGGTTTACGCCTCAATAAGGCTGCGCAAGAGGGCGCGCATATAATGGCCATTAATCCCATGGATTACCGTTTTGTGTTTTCGCTACGGGAAAAAATAATTAGTTCCGATATTGTTAAAGATTTAGCAGAAGTGGCGGCGGCGTTGGCAGAGGGTAAAAATATTGCTGAGCTTGCCGGCGTCAATCCTAGCAAAACCGCACGCGCCATAGCCCAATATTTTCGCGGCGCAGGAAAAAAAGCCGCCGTTTTTATCGGTGAATATGGTTTAGCCCACCCCCAGGCTGCGCGCATTCGATCCTTAGCTTACTTCATTTCCGAAATGACCGGCGCTGCGGTCGGCATGTTGACTGAAGGCGCTAACAGCGCCGGGGCATGGTTAGCAGGCGCGGTGCCACATCGTGGGCCTGGGAATATAAAATTAGATAAACCCGGCGCCGACGCCCTTTCTTTAGTCACCACCCAATTAAAACGGGTTTATTTTTTACTAGGATTAGAGCCGGAAATGGATTGCATAGCACCTGCGGCGACTATGGCTGCATTAAAGCAGGCAGGTTTAGTGGTGTGCTTTAGCTCATATGTCACTTCAGCCATGGAGGAATATGCGGATTTTATTCTACCTATCACGCCTGTTCCTGAAACCGTAGGCACTTTTGTCAATGTCTCTGGCATGCCGCAAAGTTTCTCTGCGGTCAGTGTGCCGGCTGGTGAATCCAAGCCTGCCTGGAAAATATTCCGAGTGTTGGCCAACCTAATGGAATTACCTGGTTTTGAGTATAAAGATATTCATGCGGTACAAACTGAACTTAAAGAAATATTGAATACGCCGGCGGGTCAACCACAAACACAACCATTGCCGTCATTGTCTGAGAGAAAAGATACTGGGCTGATGCGTTTAGCGCCCTGGCTTCTCTATCGCACGGATCCGCTGGTAAGAAGAGCAGCTGCTTTACAAGAAACTATGAAAAAAGGACATTTTGCCACCATTGCCGTACATTCTTCTTTAGCGCGAAAATTAGGTGTGCGTGAAGGAGAGCGAGTCATCGCCTCCCAAGGTGAATCCCAAATCCGCTTACCGTTGCGAATAGATGATCGTTTAGCGCCTGAGGTGGTGTTTATTCCTTGCGCTCTTGCCGAAACTGCAGGATTTGGTCAAGCAGCAGCGCCAATCACTTTACAGAAGGAGGCCTATTAATGGCGGATATTTTGGCGTTATTGTGGATTATCGGCAAAATCTTGCTGGTGGCGATCCCCATTACTCTGGTGGTGGCTTATCTTACATTGGCTGAACGTAAAGTCATTGGTTACATTCAGGGTAGAATTGGTCCGAACCGAGTAGGCTTACGCGGTGTTTTGCAGCCCATCGCCGATGCAGTTAAATTACTAAACAAAGAAGTCATCCTCCCTTCAGCATCTAACCGGATATTATTTATTATTGGCCCGATGTTAGCTTTGGCGCCGGCTTTAGTTGCTTGGGCGGTCATTCCTTTTAACACGGGTTGGGTAGTATCTAACGTGAATGCCGGGGTTTTATTTCTATTTGCGATGACCTCTTTAGGCATTTATGGAATTTTGGTTTCTGGTTGGGCTTCCAATTCCAAATATGCTTTTTTTGGCGCCATGCGTTCTGCGGCTCAAATGATTTCTTACGAAATCGCCTTGGGTTTTGTTCTGGTTGGTGTGTTGATGGCTGCAGGCAGCATGAATTTGTCTGAAATTGTAACGAAGCAAAACGGAGGGTTTTGGCATTGGTATTGGTTGCCGCTATTCCCTTTATTTGTAGTATATTGGGTAGCAGGTGTTGCGGAAACCAACCGTGCACCCTTCGACGTGGCGGAAGGGGAGTCTGAAATTGTCGCTGGTTTCCACGTAGAATATTCCGGCATGGGTTTCGCCTTATTTTTTCTAGCTGAATATGCCAATATGATGCTGGTTTCTGCCTCGGCTGCTGTGTTCTTTTTCGGTGGTTGGCTGTCGCCTTTCCAAGGTATCCCTGGTTTAGAAACGGCTTTTGCTTGGGTACCCAATATCATTTGGTTGTTTATAAAAATGGGTTTCTTTTTGTTTTTATATATTTGGATACGCGCTACCTTTCCTCGCTATCGATATGACCAAATCATGCATCTAGGTTGGAAAGTGTTGATTCCTGTAACCTTAGTCTGGTTAGTAGTGGAAGCCGTGTTCATTCAATTAGTAAACAGGTAATTTTATGGCAAATCCTCCAATCGAAAAAAAAGTAAAGCGTTGGATTAAAAGTTTTACCTTGTGGGAGTTGTTTCAAGGGTTGAATTTAACTTTACGGTATTTTTTCAAGCGCAAAGTCACGGTTCAATATCCTGAAGAAGAAACTCCGATCTCACCTCGGTTCCGCGGTATGTTGGCGTTGCGCCGATATCCTAACGGTGAGGAACGCTGCATAGCCTGTAAACTATGCGAAGCCGTTTGTCCGGCTGCTTGTATTACCATTGAAGCTGCCCCGCGCGCCAGCGATGGTTCTAGAAGAACTACCCGCTATGATATTGATGCATTTAAATGCATTAATTGCGGCTTTTGTGAAGAAGCTTGTCCTGTAGACGCCATCGTCTTAACTCCGGAAATGCACTACCATATGGAAAATCGGGGCGAAAATATTCTGACTAAAGATAAACTGCTCTTTATCGGCGATCTGTACGAAAAACAAATCGCCACCGACCGCGCCAAAGACGAACCTTATCGTTAATAAGTAACGCATTCCACTTATTTGAGTAGATCATTGATCGATACGCACTGGTAATCTTTTTTTGGCTGACAACCTTTCTTAGAAAAAACAACCCAATGTTTGGCAGAAACCTGAATTGGCAGACTATTTACCCGATCGTAGAGCTGTTGGATAATAGTTTGGCTGATCGAAGTGGATGACCATTTACATTCAGCAAATGTACACGTAACTCGGTTTGCAATACAAAATCGACCTCTTCACTTAAAAAAGTCCCTTTGCGCAAAATTTTTTGCTGAATATTTTCAGTGAGTGATGCTTTGGGATTAAACTGGGATAAGTAGGCTGGCATTCCGCCTAATATGCCATAGGCAATGAGACGATCTTCTGCTGGCCAGTTTGGAAAAAATAAGCTGGCTGTGCGATATTCGAAGGGTTTTAATTCACATTGTCCGGTACGTCTACCATATAATGGGGCTTTTTCAGCGAGCACATAGGAATATCTTAATAAACAAATTATAATTTGTCAAATCATGATTTGTTTATTAGGGAGGTGCACGAAATATCCCATTTTGGGCTTAGGAAGTTGAATTGATTGTTAAGCCGAAATGTTCATAAGTAATGGGCGTGGCAATGCGGCCTCGGGGGGTTCGAAGGATGTAACCTTCTTGGATTAAATAGGGTTCCAAAACATCTTCTAAAGTACCGCGGTCTTCGCCTAAAGCTGCGGCTAAACTTTCAATACCGACCGGGCCGCCTTGAAATTTTTCAATCAGGGCTTGCAGAAACTTTCGGTCCAGGGCGTCAAAACCCAGTTTGTCCACTTGCAACATATCCAGAGCTTCTTTTGCCACGGGCTGAGTGATGAGTCCGTTGGCTTTCACTTGGGCATAATCACGCACCCGGCGTAATAAGCGATTAGCGATTCTAGGCGTACCTCGCGAACGCCGGGCGATTTCTTCAGCGCCGGAAGCCTCAATAGTTAATCGCAAAATGTGTGCCGACCTTACAACAATCTGTGTTAACTCTTTAAAGTTGTAGAATTCTAATCGCTGAATGATCCCAAAACGATCGCGTAAGGGTGAAGTCAATAAACCCGCGCGCGTAGTGGCGCCGACCAAAGTAAAGGGAGGCAGATCCAGTTTGATGGAGCGGGCCGCCGGGCCTTCGCCGATCATGATATCTAATTGGTAATCTTCCATGGCCGGATAAAGCACTTCTTCAATCATGGGATTTAACCGATGAATTTCATCAATGAATAACACATCATTCGGCTCCAAATTGGTGAGCAAGGCTGCTAAATCCCCGGCTTTATCAATGACCGGCCCGGAAGTATGTTTAAATCCGGCGCCCATTTCATTTGCGATAATGTGGGCCAGGGTCGTTTTTCCTAAACCGGGAGGCCCGAAAATCAACACATGGTCCAAAGCTTCAGTGCGCGAAATGGCAGCGTTTATAAAAATTTCCATTTGCTGCCGAACGGTGGTTTGACCAATATAATCCTGTAACCTTTTGGGACGAATTGAATTTTCTAAAATTTTTTCGTCTTGTTGTAGTTTAGTGTCTATAATCCGAGTCATGAGCTATGATTCCCAACTAACATTTTTTGTAATGCTAAACGAATCAGTTTTTCACTGCTATCACCTTGGTGTTGCACTTGTTTAATGGCTTTTTGCGCTTCAAGAGGTTTATAGCCCAAAGCAGTGAGTGCGCTGATGGCATCTTGAATATGGCGGTTTTCATGATTGATAGGCTCTACCTGCGAGTGAATCGCCAGATTGGTCAGGGCATCTCGTGTTTCAATCACTAAACGCTCCGCGGTTTTTTTACCAATTCCTGGAATATTGACTAATCGTGAAACATCATTGTCCTGGACACATTGCACAAATTCTTGCGTAGAAATTCCCGATAAGATGCTCAAGGCTAACTTTGGACCGACGCCGTTGACTTTAATCAAGGCTCGAAATAAATCCCGTTCCGAAGACTGCGAAAAACCGTAAAGCAAATGGGCATCTTCTCGAACAATTAAATGCGTTAATAAAGTAATGGCTTGGTGTATTTCCGGTAAGTGATAGAAAGTGCTCATGGGGGCATATACTTCGTAACCGACGCCATGAACCTCAATAATTAATAAGGGCGGCTTTTTGTCGATTATCGTTCCGCGTAAAAACCCAATCATAAATGTATTCCAGTATAGTCGCTGATCTTAGAACTTAACATTATTTAATTCTTTATCATTGTAGTCAACCAAAATTTCGGTCAAAAACCCTCACCCTCTCCCCGCTGGGGAGAGGGAATAATAGGTGCAAGTATTTTCTTATTCCCTCTCCCCAGCGGGGAGAGGGTAAGGGAATATAATTTTCGCAGAAAAACCCCTACTGATGAGGGATCGCAAGTTCGATGCGAGCGGTAGCGACCTTTCCCTTCATTCCGGAGTTCTGGCTTTGCCAGAATTCCGGATAAGAACCAGGAAGCAATTCACGCAGAGCGGGAATTGCTGTCACTATTGACTTTTATTTGAATTAATAAGAATATTTCTAAAGGTTAGTTCTACTAAAGAAAAATGCATATAAAATTAAGGAGTAATCATGCGTAAAATTATTGTGGATGATAAAGCAGCATTTAACACTGAAATTCTGAATCTCTATTCTTTCCGCAAGGATGGTTCAAAATTGGCTGAATTTGATCGTATTAAGAACGCATTACTTAGATATTTAAAAACTTGTCATGTATCCTTAAAAGAAAATGATGTCTCAGCCCTTAGAATCGAAGGACTAAGCTATTTTATTTCTAATTTTCAGAATTATGAGCCGTTCCCACCCCAAGAGTCAATTCAGAAAGCGGTTGCTTGGTGTTTGGAATATAAAAATGAGGCGCCAATTGAATTAAATTTTACGGAGGAGACTCGTCAACTAATTGAATATTTTTCCCAGGTCAAAAATTTTCGATTGAGATTGGAAACTATTCAACAAAACATTCGGCAGATTAATGACGAAGGAGAGTTAAAATTACTCAAAAATGAGGAGAAGGTGCTCAACTGGAATTTAGAGCATCCTGGTTTAAAATTTAGAAGCTCGTCCGCTCGTCCTTCGATCAGCATATCCAGGTCTTCCAGTGTTAGTCTTTCTGCGGCCCCCTTACCGACCCATCGTTCATCGGTCTCAGCCCTATTTCATAACAAGCCGTTACCTTTTTTGCCGCCCTTACCGCCAAGTATATCGTCCTTGAAACTTCCTGAGCTGCCTGTCTCTATGAGTTCCTCTTCCTCTTCTTCAAGTGTGTCCTCCTTAAGTAGCGAGGCGCTAGAAGCTGAGGCTGAAAATTACCAATGTAAGGTGACTTTTAGTATTTTTTTGGAGCCCGTCACGGCCCCTTGTGGGCATACCTATGAAAAAGAAGCAATTATAAAGGCAATGCAAGAACAAAAGGCCAAAAATATTCCTCCTGACTGTCCCCATTGTAGATCCTCTTTGGTACATTATGAACCCACCATAAGTATTACAACCAGAGATCTTGTGGATGCGTTTTTAAAAAAACATCCTGAATTTAAAAAAATGCAATATGAAAAAACAGTGAAAGATGAAAAGCAAAATAAACAGCCCTCTGCAAATTCAACGTCTTCTTATGGCATTTTTTCATCATCATCATCATCTTCTTCTTCTTTTTCTTCTTCCTCGCGGCCAGTTTCGAATTACGTATCTAACTTTTATTCTGTTGCGGAACGAATTCTTTCCGAACAATTGTTAGAATTACAAGAGGCTAGTCTTCAACCCATTAAAGTGCGGATGCCCAGTTGGGTCGTTATTACTAATCGTACGCTCCCACAGGGCTTAAGTACTGTCAATGTTTTGTGTTTGGGAAGAAAAAATGTGAGCAGTGAAGGGAGTTTAAAACCGGAAATAAATAAATTTCTTACCAGCTTGTATACTGAAGTGAAGTCTAATGATATTCCTGATTTAAAAGAGGACTTCACTTGCACTGCGATGGAGAAGAGCTATATATTCTGTTGTAGTGAAGCAAAGATAGAAACAGTAAAACCTCTGTTTAAAAAGGCGCATATTGTTTTTATTTTTGACAATTTTCGAGGTTGCCAATGGATCTTACCATTTAAACAGGATATATCCGGGGTTTATCAACCCAAAGCGATGGGGGTTTCGAGAACTTCCCCTGGTTTTTTTCTTGAAAAAATAGAGTGGGAACACTTAAGCTCAGACACCACTGCTCCTTGTTATGAACTCAATGCAAATCGTTATGAACTCACTGCAAATCGAGTATTATATACCATATCTAATTTATTTTTAATAAAAAGTAGTATGTTAGTTAAACCGGAGACAACCCTAGACCGAGTTTTTTCTTTTGTGTCTTACAGTTAATAGTTTGCCAGCTTGGCAGCAACCTGCCGATGAAAACTATGGCATAACGCTACGGCCAGGGCGTCAGCGGCGTCTGCTTGAGGGGCCTCTGACATTTTGAGTAAGGTTTTAATCATGTGTTGCACTTGAGTTTTGGCTGCAGCGCCGTAACCTACCACCGATTGCTTTATTTTTCGTGCACTATATTCTGCCATCGGGAGGGCATATTGGGCTGTGGCAACAATGGCCACACCCCGAGCCTGTCCTAATTTTAAAGCGGATTGGACATTTTCTTGCATAAAAACTTGTTCGATCGCGGCTTCATGAGGTTGATAAGTTTGTATCAATTCAATAATGGCTTGGTATATTTGTAGCAAACGTTGACCCAAATCATTGCCCTTAGTTGGAATATATCCATGCGTCAAGCAGATTTGATGATTTCGTTGAATTTCTATAATTCCATAACCGGTTCTAATTGAACCCGGGTCGATTCCTAAAATTCGGGTCATAGGCCCTAATAGTCCGCATTGGTATAGACTTGCTGAACGTCGTCTAAATCTTCCAGTAAATCGGTAAAAGCCGTGAGTTCTTGCGCTTGTTCTGGGTTTAATGACGTTTCAGTATTTGCCAACCAGGTTATTTCTGCATAAGGAGTGGTTAAACCCGCAGCATGAAGGGCATTTTTAACGTCATTAAAATTCTCAGGAGCGGCAATTACATCGACGCTGTTGTCATCATTATGGATGACGTCTTCAGCTCCGGCGTCGAGCGCCACTTCTAAAATTTTATTTTCATCACTGCCGGGTGGGAAGCTCATAATACCCGTTTGCTTAAACATATAAGACACAGAACCGGCGGTGCCTAAATTGCCACCCGATTTGGTGAACGCATGTCGAACCTCACCCACGGTGCGGTTTTTATTATCGGTTAAACAATCGACAATGACCGCCACGCCATGCGGACCATAACCTTCATAACGGATTTCTTGCATTTGTTCGCCGTCACCTTCACCACTGCCGCGTTTAATGGCGCGTTGGATCGTGTCTTTGGTCATATTATTGTCAAGTGCTTTATCAATTGCAGTTCGTAATCGAGGATTGGCATTGGGGTCGATGCCGCCTTGCCGGGCTGAGGTGGTGATTTCACGAATGAGTTTGGTAAAAATTTTGCCGCGTTTGGCGTCTTGGCCCGCCTTGCGGTGCATGATATTTTTAAATTGACTATGCCCAGCCATCTTAGTTACCTACTTTTACGTATTTTATCCATGGTGTGGTTTCGCCAATCTAATATTCAATTCTTTAAATTGCAATTCTGAAATCGGCGAGGGCGCGTTGGTTAGCGGACAAGTTGCGGTTTGGGTTTTGGGAAAAGCGATGACTTCACGTATGGAGGCGGAGTCAGTCATCAGCATCACGAGCCGGTCAAAACCGATCGCAAAACCACCGTGCGGCGGACAACCAAATTGCAACGCCGTCAATAAATGGCCGAATTTAGCCTGCGCATCTTCGGGAGTAATATTTAATAAAGAAAAAACCGCTCGTTGTAATTCATTTAAATGGATACGGATTGAACCGCCACCCAATTCTATCCCGTTCAATACCACATCATAGGCGCGTGCCAGCGCTTTTCCTGGATTTGCTAATAGTTTTTCGGCATTGAGTTCCTTGGGAGAGGTAAACGGATGATGTACCGCTTGCCAATCTCCGGAATCGCCTTTTTCAAACATAGGGAAATCCACCACCCACAATGGCCGCCAGCCACCTTGGTTGAGGTTTAAATCATTGCCGATTTTAATTCGTAAAGCGCCCAGTGCGCTGCATACTACATCGAAGCGATCAGCGCCAAAGAAAATAATGTCTCCATTTTGAGCTTGAGTACGCTGTAAAATCTGCGAACAGACTGCCTCAGGTAAGAATTTCAAAATAGGGGATTGTAAGCCATTCAGACCAGCGGCAATATCGTTTACTTTGATATACGCCAAGCCTTTGGCGCCGTGATTAGCAATCACAAATTGAGTGTAATCGTCGATTTCTTTGCGGGACAAGCTCGCACCGCCGGGAATATTTAAAGCAGCGACTCGGCCATCAGGATCTTTGGCCGCTTCGCGAAAGACTTTAAATTCTACTTCTTGCATTAAATCAGTTAATTCGGTTAATTCTAAAGGAATTCGCAGATCAGGCTTATCTACACCGTAACGTAACATGGCCTCATGATAAGTCATGCGCGGAAACGGATTCGGTAAAGTCACGTCTAATACAGTTTGAAACAAACCCCGTAATAAATTTTCTACCAGCTGTTGGATTTCGGCTTCATCTACAAAAGACATTTCCACATCAAGCTGAGTGAATTCGGGTTGACGGTCGGCGCGTAAATCTTCGTCACGGAAACAACGCACAATTTGGTAGTAACGTTCCATGCCTGCAACCATGAGCAATTGCTTAAAAATTTGCGGTGATTGCGCCAAAGCAAAAAATTTTCCTGGTTGAGTGCGGCTGGGCACGACATAGTCTCGAGAGCCTTCGGGGGTGGTTTTAGTCATCATGGGTGTTTCTATTTCTAAAAACCCATGCTGGTTCATAAAATCACGAACAAACTGAGTTATTTGATGGCGCATCCGGAATTTCTTAGCCATGTCCGGACGGCGTAGATCTAAATACCGGTAACGCAGACGAGCTTCTTCACCCACTTCCTGATATTCATCTATATTAAACGGCAGTGGGTTGGCGCTATTGAATACATTTATTTCGGTTGCATCTACTTCTACTTGACCTGAAGCAAGCATGGGATTGATCGTACCTTCAGGCCGGTGGCGAACTTGTCCTAGGACTTGAATGACAAATTCATTCCGTAAATTCTGAGCTAATTGTGGTGCACAGACCACTTGCACAATATCAGTGCCATCGCGCAAGTCGATAAATACGAGTCCGCCATGATCTCGCCGGCGATGCACCCAGCCGCATAATTTGACGGTTTGGCCGCCGATCAGGGAAGCATTAATTTGATGGCAAAAATGGCTGCGCATAAGTTGGATCCCGGTCAAATAATTGATGGTAAGCGATCCCAATATTTAAAAAAATAAACGGTATCAGCACTATATTGATGGTAATATAACAAATTATTCCTAGGAAAGGAATTTGGCTGGTTAATAAAAATATTACGTTGATCAAGTTAATGGTGTAAAAAAGAGTAAATAAAATAAATAATTTCCACCAATTTTGTTTAGCGAATTTAACTGAGGTTCGAAAAGCCGCCCACAAAGATAATTTTTTATCGGCTATGAGAGGGAAAACAAAAATCAATAAGGAAAAGATGCCGTTAAAAACCAGCACATTTATTAAAAAATCTGGCAACCAAAAAGGGATTACGGAAAAAATTACCTGGTTCAAAATAAAATTTATAATGAAATTGATGATTATAAAAATAAGTAAACTGAACGCCAGGGGTAACCATTGTGGAAAATATTGAAAAACGGTTGCAGTGGGAATCGCCTCATGCCGAACGCATTTAATCGCCGCCATGTTCATTCCGGCAAATAATGGGGCTGTTAAAATCAGCAGTAGGGTCAGGGTAAAAAATAAAATGGAGTGAGAGGCTGCCACGTTGGGTAAAATAAAACGAATCATCAGCGCTATTAATAAACATAAACCGTACATGACGCCCATCCATGCTAACATGGCGCCCCAAAACTTTCCTACTTTGAGTAGACGGATGGTTTGAATTAAATTACTGCTAATCTTCATCTTTTTATACTAATTCTTTCGCTAAAGTTTGTTTCATATTATCGGGCAGAATCACTCCCAAGGAAATTACCATGCGCAAAGCTTCTTCTACCGTGATACTGAGTTCTATAACATCTTTTTGCGGCACAAACAACATAAATCCTGAAGTGGGGTTCGGTGTAGTAGGGACAAAAACATTGACGATAGGTTCTTGCGACCAGGGAGTATTTAAAGTGCTGGAAGTGATGAAAGCAATACTCCAAGTACCTGGATGCGGATAGGGCACAACCACGACTTTTCTAAAGGCGTTGCCGTTCGGTTGTACTACGGCATGTACCACTTGTTTGCTTGCAGAATGGATACTTCTTATTAAAGGTATTCGAGAAACTATTTTCTCCCAAACGGCCAAAAGCCGGTTGCCAATAAAATTAGTCACCAGGAGGCCGGTTAAAATTAAAATAGCAATGGTAAACACCACACCCATACCAGGGATGGCTCGGCCAAATAATTGTTCTGGGTGATATTCATTGGGTAAAAGCGCCAAAGTACCATCGAGTAAATGAACGATAAAGTGGATCACAAAATAAGTGATGTAAATAGGCACCCAAACTAAAAGTCCGGCGACAAAGTATCGTCTGACAGATCGGGCTAATCCAGCAGTCAGCATCATGATTCTTTTTCCTTCTCAGTTTTGGTTTCTGGTTTTTGGGTTTTATTTTCTTCGCTACTGGGTGGTGAAGATTCGGATTTGCTATCGGTTTTGGCGGTTGGCTCTTTATTCTTAAAATCAGTTACATACCAGCCGGTTCCTTTTAATTGAAACCGAGTCGCTGAGATCTGCCGTTTTAGCTGATCTTTGCCACAGTGTGGGCAGGTGACCGCCGGTGCTTCACTTACTTTTTGTAACAGCTCGCAAGTTTCTCCGCAATTGGCACATCGGTACTCGTACAAGGGCATGTAGCTTTCTCCACTTAACTGATTCTGGCTGCATTAATATAACATAAATAGTTCAAATTTTAATACTGAAGCTTGAAAAGGCTCCGGTATGACGGAGCCTTTAAAGTGAGTTCACTGATTAATAGTGAGAAGTCGCGGGGTTGGTGACGTTGGTGACGAGGGAGTTTTTGGGCTTATTAATCTTTCTCGGGTTGAATCAGAAGGATGGTTTTGGCGACGAGAAGCAGTAATAGATAATGGACCTGGAGAAGATCCTCTAGGAGTTTCCGGTCGGTTTCTATTTTGTATGGTATTTTGACATTTTTTATAACCCGCATATCCAAAGCCTGTAAGAACTATTAATATAGAGCCACCAATCATAAAGTTTCCAGCCACGAATCCGTTACATGTTTTTGTGGCGTTTTTAAAGTAGTTTATAAATAAATAATAAGCCGAACTTACAAGTTGTAGAAAATTAGTGTTGGAAGCAGGGTATTTCGCCGATAATCTTATCAAATAATATATTCGATAAGGAGAGCCATCAGATCCTCCATCATATTCTTTGGTTGAAATCTCTTCCCAGACTGTATTATCAAAGGGTTTAACTGAGCTTACATTAGTGCCATCAAATTCACCATTGCGTATTTGCAAAGTTAAATTTGTGAAATTATTAAAAGCTTCCTGTCCTGAAACGAAGTAGCGGGAAGAGATAAGGGGGCTGCAATCTGGAAGCGTCCATAATTCCAAAGTATAAGTATTATTATCATCTTTTTCATTTTGAGACTTAAATCCAGCGTATTGATAATCACCATCTTTAAAATCCCAAGGATCGGAAACTAGGTTTACTTGAAGAGAAACGGGAGGGCTTGTCTTTAATGCGTTCCCTAATCCATTACTGAGCGCTGCTAAGATTATAGTTACCATTTTCATATCCTATCTCCTTAATTTTTCTATATCCTGCTTCCATATTTATCAAATTATTTTTCTTTTGTCAATCTAAGGTGTAGCTAAGGTGTAGCTAAGGTGAGGGGTCACCCATTCTAATTGACTTTTTAATTGGATAGCTTAAAAATGTTTAGAGAAGTTACGCACTGTCGCTCCTTGACAAATCTGTCTTCTTAGTCAAGCTTAGGACAGAGGACTTAAGGTTTATAGTTATGAGGGCATAAAAATGAAAACAATGGCGATACCAAGAGATCTGCAGGATAGTATTTTTATCTTTCTCAATCCTAATGAATTCTTTCTCATTAATAAATATTTTCTGAATAAGAGTCAAGATCCCAAATATTGGCAGCAAATCCTAATGCCGCTGATGCCTCAGAGATCACCGCCTTTCGATTTCCAGATCGCATTTTTCATCGCTTATATGCCTTACATAAAAAAACATTTCCAACAACGTGAAAAATTGTCGCCCGAAAACTTACAGCCGTTTCTCAGCATTTGTTCCGAATTAAAGGTAAAAAAAGAGGTCCCATCCTGGTTTTACTTTTCGATACTGTTTTCAGCTGTATCTAGGGTGCAACCACCAGATAAACAGCGGCCCACGCGGTCTTGGTTCGGCGGGAATTCAACACTCAGCCTTACTGGAAATAGACAAATCGCCGATTATTATTTAAATACTCAAGAGAGCCAAAACAAAAAACAAATTTTATTTAGGAATTGACAGGTTTGCCGATACCTCGGTGTCCTTCCGGCAAGCGTGCGTGATTTTCTACCATTGACTTCGTTATCCTAATGGCTCCGTTCACTTATTATTAAAGGAGCCACTATGACAACAACCTCTCAGCAGCCTTCAGGCCACTTAACCCTGGATTCGGTTAAGCAAGCTTTCGACCATTGGCGCAGCCACAAAGGCAATGATAACAAAATACCCGATTCCCTTTGGCAGCAAGTCATTCAACTCGTTCCCCACTATCGGCAACGCCGGATATTAAATACTTTGCACCTCAACCATGCTCAGTTGCGCCGACGTCTCCATTCCGTTCCTCAAATGCCAGAAGCGCATCCACCGGTTCAGTCGACGCCAACTCCTCAACTGCCATCTCCTTTTATTAAAGCTTTTTTACCCTCCACCGCTGAGCAGCAGACTTATCAAGTGGAATGGCAACGTCCTGACGGAGCACGATTAACCGTTAACAATCTCGATTCCCCTGGACTCACCACCCTCATTCAACAGTGGAGAGCTTGAGCCATGTTATCATTAACTCCCACTCAACCACTGTTCCTCGCTATTCAGGCCTGTGATTTTAGGAAAGGTATCGACTCTCTGGTGGCGCTCTGCCAGCAACAGTTACAGCAAGACCCCTATTCCGGCACTGTCTTCGTCTTTACCAATAAACACCGAACTGCCATTAAGGCTTTAGTGTATGATGGTTCCGGCTTTTGGCTTTTCATCAAGCGATTTTCTGTCGGTAGATTAAAATGGTGGCCGACCACTTTCGAAGATGCTCACCGCATTAAACCGGTCGAACTCCTGATCTTGTTCAACCAGGGACATCCTCTCCCGGCTCGATTGTCCGAGCCCTGGCGACGGGTCACTCCTTCGGTTTCACCCGTTAGGCCGCCAGACGTAAACACATCCTGGCCAACGTCTGCCGATAATTCCACGGCAGCCAGGCCTCAGGCTCCTTAAATACCCACGACTTATAATCTTGTAAAGCGACCAGATACTCATACGGATTTTCTCCCGATAACGCCGCCGTCTGGATTAAACTCGTTAAAATACTGCTGATCGTTGCGCCATGCTCCGTCTTGTAAAACATCGCCGCTTTACGGCCTCGGATTGGGATTTTGAGCGCCTGTTCCACAATATTATTGTCAATGGGTGCGCCAGGAACCACCAGAAAACGACGTAGCTCTTTCCAGTGCTTTAACAGATAACGCATGGCTTTTCCCAGCGAACTGTTCGGCTCCACTTGTTTCTCCTCCAGTTGCGCCTTCAACCACCGATTCAGCTCTAACATCACTGGTTTGCTATACTGGCGATGATACCGCCAACGTTCCATCGCCGACATCCCCTGGGTTTTTTCTTCATTCTCAAACACCACCGCCAAAGATTTCATCACCTTCAAACACGGTTCAGGGAAAAAATCTAATAAATCACGGAATTTCCTAAAACCATGACCCAGGCAATTGCACAGAATCGTTTTAAATGACTTCGGAATATTGACCGGCAACGCATCGCACATCTGAATAATCGGAGGTTTAGTACTTTCACGATGGCGCAGTATTTGCGCTAAATTTTCTCCTGCGTGGCGTTTTCCCGTATAGTATAAGGCGATGGTATGACCTTCGCTTTTGGCGATAATGCAACTGGTGTGCATGCCGGGGCGGTCTTTGTCTGGGTTAGCCTTATTCTCTTGCATGATCGATAATATCTTCACTTTGGTATCATCGTTGTGAACTAATTCCCCATTGGCGGCTTTCTTTTCTAAGCTATTCACTACCGGATACGCCGCATCGGCCACGGATTCCACCAGCTCAAATTGCGTGGCGTCAGGCAAGGGAAATCCTAATAATCGTTGCACGTTTTCCTGACGATAAAAGGGAACCGCCACATAATATTTTTGAATGGCCAATTGCGCCTTGAACGCATGATCATATTTTTCCTTCGGTGCATTCGGTGGTAACGGAGCGGTCATCACATCACCACACAAATGGCAACGTAACTTCTCTAAAATATAACGGTGAACTGTGGCTAATGCGTTACCGGTGACACGAATCACCATACCGGGATTCTTGAGCGGATATAAACGTCCGCCGCACTGGCCAGGACATTCATCACCGGCTTGCACGGTACTTAAAGACACTCGGATATTGATCGCTGTGATGTAGAACTCTTGCCCTAATCGACCGTGGCCTTTACGGGTATTGCGGGTGGCTTCAGGTAGAGGCTGAACCTCCAGATCACCGGGTGGGTTGTCACCATTCGTGTCAGTGTCGCCGGGAGGAGGATCGGCGTTCCCCTCTGCATTCGACGAGGTAGACGACTCCATTGATTTTTCCGGAAGATTCGATGAATTTTTAGGGTCTTTCTTTTTTTTCTTCTTAGAGCGACCGCCACCTTCGCCGAATAACAAGCGTTGGAGGTTGCGAATGCTAATATTTTTTTCGCGAATCGCTTCAGGTAACCAGGTCGCAAATTCAATGCAACCCGTGACTAATTCCTGGTCCTCCGGATTCAAATTCGTTTCGCGAATCTTGCGCAGCAAGGCATCCATTTCTTCCGGGGATTTATTGATGATTTTTGGCAACTGGTGAGTGATATTCAGTTCAAACTCCGTTTTATTCTTCATGACGATCTTGTCATGGGCAAGGAGTCTGTATTAAAACAATCAAAAAATCAAGACATGTTTCGATGATAATGCAGAAAATAATGCGGTACACTCATCATAATTGAAAAATTTAATTAAGGCACGCACGCTTCCCGGAAGGACACGTTTGCCGATACCTCGAGGACCACGTCCCGGAAAAATTTACCCGGTGACTCCATTTTATCAGGAAAAATGGAGTTTTTAAGTAAATTTTTCCATATAAAACAGGCTTTGTAGCTATTCATCTTCCCAGGTCAACGTGCCGCCGGCTTGATATTCGATGACGCGAGTTTCAAAGAAATTTTTCTCTTTCTTTAAATCCATCATTTCGCTCATCCAAGGGAATGGATTTACGGCTCCGGGATATTGCTCAGCTAAGCCGATTTGTGCGCAGCGGCGGTTGGCGATATATTGCAAATAATCTTTAAACATATTGGCGTTTAATCCTAAAATGCCGCGTGGCATAGTGTCTTTGGCGTATTCATATTCCAAATCGACACCGCTGCGAATCATATCAATGACTTCTTTTTGAAATTCTTTAGTCCATAAATGCGGATTTTCGATTTTAATTTGATTGATGACATCAATGCCGAAATTGGCGTGCATCGATTCATCACGCAAAATATATTGAAATTGTTCCGAAGTTCCGGTCATTTTTCCGCGGCGGCCCATGGCCAAAATTTGGGTAAAACCGACATAAAAGAAAATAGCTTCAAATACTACGTAAAATGCAATCAGATCACGTAATAACCGTTGATCATTTTCCAGCGGTGCCGGTGCGGAATTTACGGTCGCTCAAACTGCGCGTGTAAGGAATCGCCCAGGAAGCTTTTTTGGCTACCGACGGCAATTCGCGATACATGTTAAATACTTCTGCTTCATCTAAACCTAAACTTTCAATCACGTGTTGATAAGCATGGGTATGCAAAGCTTCTTCGAAAGCTTGACGTAATAAATATTGGCGGCATTCGGGATTAGTAATATGCCGGTAAACCGCTAACACCAAATTATTGGCTACCAAAGAATCTGCAGTGGAAAAAAAGCCTAAACTGCGTTTGATAATAATACGCTCGTCCTCAGTAAGACCGTGCGGATCTTTCCATAAGGCGATATCTGCCGCCATATTGATTTCATTGGGCATCCAGTGATTGGAGCAGCCGGCTAAATATTTTTCCCAGGCCCATTTATATTTAAACGGCACCAATTGATTTAAATCAGCATGACAATTGATAATGCGCTTGTCATCCACACGAATGCGCGCCGCACCCATTTCCAGTTCTTCCAATCCGGTGCCGGTACTTTCTAAGTCGTTCTCATCCGGTATTATTTCGGAATGCTTTGCCGGGTTAGTATTAGATTCTGTATAATCATCCCAGTTTAATTGTGTATTCATGAATTTCTCCAAATTATTGACAAGCTTCGCAGTCAGGGTCGGCGATGGCGCAGGCTTTAGACTGTTGATCAATGACCGACAGCGTTAAGCGCCCCGTCGGCTATGGTTGCTTTTTCAGTGCCGGTCGCGCCCATGCTCCGTAAATAATAAGTGGTTTTTAAGCCGAATAGCCATGCCATGCGATAAAGCACATCCAGTTTTTTCCCTGAAGGTTCTGCCATATATAAATTTAACGATTGCGCTTGATCGATCCATTTTTGCCGGCGAGAAGCACATTCCACCAACCAACGCGGGTTCTATTTCAAAAGCGGTTGCGTACAATTGTTTTAAATGCGCCGGAATGCGCTCGATGGTGGCCAAGCTGCCGTTATAATATTTCAAATCATAAACCATGGCGGTATCCCATAATCCGGTTTTTTTTAGATCTTGCACTAAATAAGGATTAATTACGGTAAATTCACCGGATAAATTCGATTTCACAAACAGATTTTGATAAGTAGGTTCAATCGACTGCGTCACATTACAAATATTCGCAATGGTTGCCGTCGGAGCAATCGCCATGACATTGGAATTACGCATGCCTTTTTTCTTCACTTGTTCACGTAAACTGTCCCAATCTAAAGTTTGATTTTGATCTTGCTCTAAATATTGGCCACGATAAGATTTCAGCAATTGAATCGAATCAATCGGCAAAATCCCTTGGCTCCATAGAGAGCCGTCAAACGTTTCATAACTGCCGCGTTCTTGCGCTAATTCGCAGGAAGCCAAAATAGCATAATAACTAATTTGCTCCATGCAACGATCGGCAAATTCCACTGCTTCCGCTGAAGCATAAGGGATACGTTGTTCATATAAAGCATCTTGAAAGCCCATGATTCCTAAACCAATGGGGCGATGTTTCAAGTTCGAATTTTTAGCTTGCGGTACGCTGTAATAATTGATGTCGATGACATTGTCCAGCATCCGAATAGCGGTTTTAATAGTTTTGGCTAATTTAGGGATATCTAGCTGTCCATTCTTGAGATGACGCGCTAAATTAATGCTACCTAAGATTACACACCGCAATTTCAGTTGCCGAAGTATTTAAAGTAATTTCGGTACATAAATTAGAACTGTGCACCACGCCCGCATGTTGTTGCGGTGAACGCATATTGCAAGGATCTTTAAAAGTCATCCAAGGATGTCCGGTTTCAAATAACATGCCCAGCATTTTGCGCCATAAAGTAACTGCTGGAATGGTGCGGCTGCGAATTTCTTTGGCTTTAGCGCGTTGTTCATAAGCAACATAAGCTTTTTCAAAAGCTTCGCCATACAATTCATGCAGATCGCGAGTTTCATCCGGAGAAAATAAAGTCCAGTTTTGTTTTTCAAACACTCGTTTCATGAATAAATCAGGAATCCAATTGGCGGTATTCATATCATGAGTGCGTCGGCGTTCATCTCCGGTATTTTTGCGAAGTTCTAAAAATTCTTCAATATCCATATGCCAGGTTTCTAAGATAGGAACACAAAGCGCCCTTGCGTTTGCCGCCTTGATTTACCGCCACGGCGGTGGCATCAGCCACATTTAAAAACGGCACAACACCCAAAGATTTACCATTGGTGCCTTTGATGTGCGCACCCATTGCCCGCACCGGCGTCCAGTCATTGCCTAAACCGCCGGCGATATTTTGAAAGTAAGGCGTTGTCTTTAATGGCGCCGTAAATTCCGTCTAAATCATCCGGAACGGTGCTTAAGAAACAGCTGGATAATTGCGGGCGGCAAGTGCCGGAATTAAATAAAGTAGGGGTAGAGCTCATGAAATCAAATGAAGACAACAGATTATAAAATTCAATGGCCCGTTCATTTCTTTGAGCGCCTTCGCAATGAGCCAGACCCATGGCAACTCGCATAAAAAACACTTGCGGCAATTCAATACGTTGTCCTTTGCGGTGAATAAAATAACGATCATACAAAGTTTGCAGTCCTAAATAATTAAAATTTTGATCACGTTCTATATTCAACGCTTGGCTTAATCGATCTAAATCAAAATCCTGCAAATTTGGATGCAATAATTCATGATCGATTCCTTGCGCGATAAAAGCTTTAAAACAAGCCTGTGTACCAAGGATGTTGTTCAGATGGACTGAGCGTGATTTTTAGAGCTTGGCTGACTTCGACATAAATATCTTGTAACAGCAACCGTGCGGTCACAGAGCTATAATTGGGTTCTGTTTCAACCAATGTACGGGCGCTGAGCACCAGCGCCTTGTAAATATCCTTGACGCTGACGCCGTTAAATAGATTTTTTTGCACATCGTCAAAAATGGGTTGTGCGGAAACTTCGCTGATCCCTAGACAAGCTTTTTCGATTAAACGTTGCAACCATTGGCGATCTAAAGGTACTTGGCTGCCATCCTCTAAGGTTACTTTGATTTCTGCCGCGTGAGTTGGCATCTTAATCGTTTGCGCCAGCCGTTCTTGATGGCGTGCCTCACGATAAAGAACGTAAGCTCGCGCCACTTTTTGTTCTCCGGCACGCATGAGCGCCAGTTCCACTTGGTCTTGAATGGATTCTATGTGGATAACGCCTTCCACACCGCTGCGGCGTTGGAATCGCTCATCAATTTCTCGAGTGAGTTGCTCCACTGTTTTTTGGATGCGGTCTGCGTGGATAATGTCATTCCCTTCTACGGCTATAAATGCTTTTTTCATAGCGACCATAATTCGATTAGAGTCGAATTGGGCAATATTACCGTTACGGCGAATTACGCGCAGTGTCCCTGGCTCGCCGCTGGTTAAAATATTTTGTTCACTCATGTCTTCCTCTCGTATTTATTATCTATGATGGAAAATTTCCTACCCCAATATATTGTGATTGTAACGGGGTGAAAACACAAGATAATGTGTTTTGGTTTTGATTGTAAGAATAGCAAAAGCGTTTTCAAATTAGAAGACTTGCTAAGGTAAAAATTTAATAGGCACAGTGTTGACTTACCCGTAGAAAATGCGTATATGAGTGAAACAGACAAAATATAAGGAAGGGCAGAGTGACAAGCGCCTTAAGCCGCATCATACATGAGATGGATTTAGCCGCCGATCTACCATCTGCGCTGCAAATGGTGGCCAATTACTTCCACGATGAACTGGCTGTAGATGCTTGTGGTATTTTTTTAATAGATGAAGAAAGAGTGGAGTACGTCCTACTCGCAGCAACTGGATTGTCTGAGGCATTAATAGGTAAATTACGGATTACCTTAGGTGAAGGTTTAATCGGATTGGTGGGCGAAAGAGAAGAGCCGGTCAACCTAACCGACGCTTCACCTTACTCCGATATCCTGGATCTCAGTGATCAAGAATACCTCGGTTTCCTTGGTATACCCATTTTGTATCAAGGCAATCTGCTGGGTGTGGTGACCCTGCACCAGCGTGCAAAGGCGCAGTTCAAACCCGAAATAACCTCGTTACTCACCACTTTAACCGTACAATTAGCCAGTGATATAGCCGAGGGTTGCGCCAAAGGAGGTCTACAGGCCGCGGTAAAACCCAAAGGGCGCAGGTTAAAAGAACTCAGCGGAATTCCAGGAGCGCCTGGCGTAGCCATTGGTAAAGGCGTGGTTTTCTTTCCATTGGCCGATTTAAATGCGGTGCCGGAACGGTTAGTTACCAAAATAAAACAAGAACGTGATTTATTTGAGAAAGCTTTGGCTGTGGCTCGGGAGGAAATTCATCAACTACAAATCAAAGCACAATCTTTATTGTCGGTAGCTGAACAGGCTCTTTTTGACGCCTACATGCGCATTCTAGACAGCCGTAGCTTGATGAATGAAGTGATCGAAGAAATTGAGACCGGCCAATGGGCGCAAGGGGCACTTAAAAAAGTGATCAAACGGCATATCATGCATTTTGAAGCGTTTGAAGATCCTTATTTACGAGAACGAGCCGCCGATTTTCGCGATTTAGGTTTAAGAATCCTGGCCCATTTGCAAACACAGAAACGAAAGATACCAGAATATCCCAAAAAAACGATTTTAGTCGGTGAGGAGGTCACAGCCACCAGCATTATGGAAATTCCTCGTGAGCGGCTGGTGGGAATCGTATCCGCTTCCGGCTCAGCAAACTCACATGTGGCGATTTTAGCGCGTTCCATGGGAATCCCTACGGTGATGGGAGTGACCGGCGCAGTGATGGAACAATTGGCTAATAAAGAAATCGTTGTCGACGGTTATAACGGGCATGTTTATATCTCACCGGCAATGACGCTTAAAAAAGAATTCCAAGCTTTAATATTAGAAGAAAAACAATTGAATGCGGATCTACAGGAATTAAAGGATCTTCCTGCAGAAACCAAAGACGGAAAAAAATTCATTCTTTGGGCTAACACTGGATTAGGCCCTGATGAAGATTTGACAGAAATGGCTTGTGAAGCACATGGCGTGGGTTTATATCGTACTGAATTGACTTTCATGATGCATGATCGCTTTCCCAGTGAAAAAGAACAAATTGTGCATTATCAAAAATTATTAGCTGCTTTGGCTCCTAAACCGGTGGTGATGCGAACTTTGGATATTGGCGGTGATAAAACTTTGCCTTATTTTCCAGTAGAAGAATCCAATCCTTTTTTAGGCTGGAGAGGAATACGAGTGAGTTTAGATCATCCGGAAATTTTTTTGCAGCAGGTAAGGGCCATGCTTTGCGCCAGCGTAGACCTGGACAATTTATCTATCATGCTGCCAATGATTACTTCGGTGAGTGAAATAGAAGAGGCTTTGCATTTGATTAAACAAGCCTATCACGAATTGATAGAAGAATATCCACGCTTAAAAATGCCTAGGATCGGTTTAATGGTGGAGGTGCCGGCTGCGGTTTACCAAGCTTACGAAATGGCTAAAAGAGTGGATTTTCTTTCGGTGGGCAGTAATGATTTAATTCAATACCTATTGGCGGTTGATCGCAATAATCCCAATGTGGCGGCGGCTTATAGTGGTTTTCATCCTGCGGTATTAAGGGCGTTGCAACAAGCCGTCAAAGGTTGCCATAAAGCCGGCAAATCGATCACCATTTGCGGCGAATTGGCGAGTGATCCTTTAATGGTAATACTGCTGCTGGCAATGGAATTCGATGGCTTAAGTATGAGCATGCGTATGCTTTCAAGAATTAAATGGGTTATCCGCCAATTTACTTTTGAAGATGCCGCTGCTATTTTGAAACAAGTTTTAAAGATGGATGACGCCACTGAAATTCGTAACCATTTGGAAATGGTACTGGAAGAACACGGATTGGCAGGATTAATTCGGGCAGGGAAGTCATAATAAAAACTCGGGGTGACAGGATTTGAACTTGCGACCCCTACGTCCCGAACGTAGTGCTCTACCAGGCTGAGCTACACCCCGAATTGGCACACAGTGTAATGAATTTAAAGCACGGCTGCAACGTGACCAGCAATTCCGCTATGTGTATTGTCAAGGGTTAGGGACAAAGAAATCCCCTCCATCCGAAATGGTCTAAAAAATTAAGAGCCGAAGAACAGTCAAGGCTGCGCGAAGCGCACCCCGAAGGGGTTTAGCCTTGACTGTTCGCAGGCGACCCCATCATTGGGTGATGTGCCGTGATCAGCGATAGCTGATCACAGCACATGATTACCTTTTTTCTTCAAAGATCTTCAGCATTTAAACAAGGCTTATTGCCCTAATCTGCTATTCGTGGTTATTTCCGTAGAAATACGCACAAGCTGTTCATTCAGTTTAATAAGGTGCGTGCCCCAAACTCGCTAACGTGGTCCTCTCAGACTCACAGGAATTGCTACGGGGTCACGCAAACTGTTGCTGCTTCACTTGATCTTTGATCGCTGCTCTCTTCTCATATAAGCATCCTGTTCTAATACAGGCTCTGATCCGCCCTGCCAGGTGTCGAGCTACCGCAACAATAGCCCGCTTCTTCCCTCGATGGGCGGATAATCTGTCATAAATCTCCTTCAAATTGGGATCTTGACGAATGGCCACCCATGCGGCTTCTATGAATATTTTACGGAATATAGACCGACCCTGTCGACTAATATTCCCTTGTCGAATGTGCTCTCCAGAAGAATATTCACTCGGGGTCAGTCCCAGAAAACTAAAGAGCCTCTTCTCGTTTTTAAACTGGCTCATATCCCCTAATTCATTCGCCAGTTCCCGGCCATGCAATAACCCTATGCCGGGGACACTTTCATAAATCATCGTTAATCCATCCTCCTGGGCTTGATTTTTGAGTTGCTCTTCAATCATCTTTAAACTCCGGGTTAAGTCCTGCCATTCCTGAGCATAACAGTGAATACTATACTTTAGGTCCTCAGGCACTTGAATATCGGATAGCTCATTTAATTTCTTCAGGATCCAGCAAGCAGATATCCTCGTATCATCTTCTACAGGCATCAATCCTTGCGTAAATAACAGGCCTTTCAATTGATTCCCTATTCGCTGCCGACTTTGCCAAATCGCTGAGTACAGCGGCAATTGCTGCCAACGTGACCGATCGTCTTGCATTGACTAATAATTACGTTGAATAACAAAAGTGACTAATTGTTCTAGGGCTTCGCGGTAAGGATTTAGCGGCAGATTTTTTAATTTTGTTAAAGCCAGATCCGCATGCTTTTGTGCAACTGAGCGGGCGTAGTCTAAGGCTTTTACTGAGTGCATAGCCTCAGTAATATAACCGAGTTGCTCAATATCACCTTGGCGAATGCTAGTTCGGATTTTTTCACTGATTGCAGGGGGGCAATGCTTTAAGGCATAAATTAACGGCAGAGTGGCACGCCCTTCACCTAAATCATCCCCCACGTTTTTTCCAATTTCTCTTTGTGTCGAGCTATAATCCAACAGATCATCAATTATTTGAAACGCGATGCCGATATGCAGACCATATTCCGCCATCGCCTTTTGAGAATGGGGATCGCATTGGCCAAGTAGTGAACCGCATTCCGCAGCGGCGCTGAATAAGCAGGCGGTTTTACGGCGGATAACCTCTAAATAAGTCTCTTCGGAAATGTCTGGATCGTACCGGTTAACCAACTGGCTGATTTCACCTTCGGCAATCAGATTGGTCGTCTGAGCCAAGACCTTCATCACTGCAAAATGGTTTAATTTAGTAAGCAATTGAAAGGCGCGTGAATATAAAAAATCTCCCACTAAGACACTGATTTGATTACCCCAAACTTGATTAGCAGTTTCCTTACCGCGACGCATTTTAGAAGCGTCCACGACATCATCGTGGAGCAGGGTGGCGGTATGAACAAATTCGATAATCGCAGCCAGTTGGTGCCGGTCAGTGCCTTTACACCCGAAATAATTTGCACTGAGCAACACCACTAAAGGTCGCAGGCGCTTACCGCCGCTGTTGATAATATGCTGTGCTATTTTTTGGATGATAGGGACGTCAGAATCTAATTGCGATAAAACTAATTGATCTATGGCTGCCAAATCCGCTTCAAGCACATTTTGAATACTGGCTAATATTTCTTTCGGGGTGAGATTTAAAGACTGGATGTGAGCCATGAGTGAATACTTTCTCCTAAAAATAAGGCTTCATGCTAGGGAGTCTTCTAGCTGGTGTCAAGAAAAATATATTGATTACCTCATGGAATTAATTTAATCAGCGCTGGTTTAAGGAAAATATTGCAGTATTTATACAATAAAGTATAATTTCAGTTGAAGCGTGTCTATCCCTGAATTTATTAAAAGTAGAGAATTTAATGAAAGAAATGTACATTTTATACAAAAATACCCTTAATACGGGTGTTGACGTTGATATCAATACTTCTTTACTTGACCTTGCTATCGAAGAAGACAATGTTCCTATGATGGTTTGTTTACTAGGTGCAGGAGCTCAACTTGAAAAAACTACATTTATTAAAAATTTATTATCGCTTTGCTTGATTGAGCCTAGCCTGTTGTCTTTAACCCAACCATATAATATCCAAAGCAACATTATATATTCTGTGACCAGTTTAAATATGGCGGGATTACTTTTGCAATCAGGCATCACTTTAGATGTGAATAGTCTCGAAGCAAAAAGCGCATTAAAAAAAGGGCTGGAGCAACAAGATAGGTATAAAGTAACCACTTTATTGTCCTTGGGAGTGAAATTAGATAAAGACATGCTTTCCGGAATAAATCTTAGGTTTCTTAGAAAACCCACTGAAATGAAGAACACTGTTTACGGAGGAAGCGCTCTGTATTTAGATACGAGTTTACCGGACCATGATTTTTACCAATATTTTTTAAAAAAAGAGTTTTCTGGACATCTTCAAATCTTAGTCGCTAATACATTATTATTAACCCTGCCAAAAGTTTTAATAGACATAATATTGGGATACACCGATCTTTTTAAAAATGAAAATCCGTCTAAAATTAAAATCTCGCACGAATTCTTAAACTCCTTTAAATCCGTTGTATTTAGCCCCTTATTAATAGAGTTAAAGCATCATTTCCCCTCAAATAGTTTGCAACAGTATCCTCATGAAAGAGGGCTGATTTGTGTTTTGGAAAGAATTTTAGAATCAGATGTGTGGTCAATTTCACAGATAATGTTGGCATTAGAGAGGTACATTTTAAATGTTAACGAAGTGATGATTTCGCAATCCGGTGCTGTTTTTTTAAAAATTATTAAAGAATTTTTTCAAAAATCTAAGTTTGCAGACAAATCAGATAAATTATATATCAATTCCTTAGAAATAATCGCACCTGCTACACCAGCCGCTGATTTACTCGATGAGAAAATGAGCGGCATCTTGTTTACTACTGTACCGGAACAGTTAATCTGCCTACAGCAATTATCTGATAAACAGCCATGGCAACTTCTAAATTTATATTTGCCTTTGGAAAGTAGTTTAAATCAACTGATATTGGATTATTGCGGAGGGGAGGAATATCCAAAAAAAAATATTTTGAAAGAATTTGAATTAAGCGAAAAGAAGAGAGATTATTTGCAACAATTGAAACTAGATTTACTGAGTCCATATTACATTGAAATTAATAATTGCCTCGATCAATCATTATTTCATTCACACTTGATTTTATTTTTTAAAAAAATTTTAGAAAATAATTATCTTTGGAAACCCAAATTTATTAAGCTTGCAGTGATTAAATGTCTCATTAATTTGAGTTTTAATTTTTCCACGGTTCCGTTTGATTCTTTGCTATATCCACTCATTGTTAAATTTTTGAATTTTTTATTTACAGAAAAAGAAGTGAATTTTATTTTAAAAAAATGTTTCAATTCAACTCTTGCAGACTGTACTTTAACCTTGCCGTCTCGAGGTGCAAATATATTTTCGGAACACGCTCCGTTACAAATAAATACTACTGTAACAGCGGTAGCCCGCGGCTTGACCACGGGCTTATCGCTATAGTCTTTCTGGTTCTCAGTTCAGCAGTTCAGTGTTGCTACAGGCGTTGCTGTTTCCTTAATTGTTGTGCCGGGTTGAGTGATGGTGCCGCCTGCTCCTGGCAATCTGCAACTCGCTGTCGAAGCTACAGAGACTGAAGCTGTAGGTTTAGGTTGCGCAGACAAACTATAGGCTTGTGGATAATGTTTGCTTATTAATCCCGCTAATATTTCGGCGCCCTCTACCTTATTTTTAACCATGTCATTAATGATATCGTTTAATTTACCAAGGAGTGAACCAGTGTCTTTAATTATAGAGTTAGCAACGGTTCTCATCAATGCGCTTAATCCTTCCAAGTATGGTTTTTGACTTGAATGATAGCTTTTTTCTTGCATTAATAGGCTCTTAGAAAAGACCTGCTTCATGGTATTACCGATATCCTCTATATCGCTTTGTACTTTATTTGGGTCCATAACATTTATCTGTGTTGTTTCCAAATCTGCAATAACCGGGCGCAGAAGTGGTTCTTTTAGCTCTTTAATCTCAGTATGATACAAAAAAATATTTCCTGCATTGTAATCACCGTGTGTTACTTTATTTTGATGGAATTCATGTAGATTAGCTGTTATCCCGTAGCAAAGGTAAAACATATTTGTGAAAGAAAGGTCATGTCCACCTTCTTTATGGATGATTGAATCACGTACGTCCCCACCTTGGGCATACTCAGAAATTAAAGACAATTTTTCTGAACCATCTTTGCCAGTGTAAGAACTTCCTTGGTATATTTTTTGGACGTTATTGCCAGGAACCTCTGCAGTTATCTTGGCTTCCTCTATCCCTTTCTTCATATTTGCTTGGCCAGTGAGCACTGAATCTACAGCTTTAAACCACCTCAAATTTTCGCCGTCCACTTCCAATACCAGTGCTTCTTTTACCATTTTACTTGCGCCCTGGCTAAACCAATCAGTGACTTTTCTTTTATAGCTGATAGCTATTAGATATTTGCCGTTATCTTGTTGAATAATTTGAAAGTTAAATTTACTGTCAGTTTCGGTTTTAGGTATGCGTATTGTTGGTTCGGCTGATAACTTTGTTTCTAATTCAGAACTATTTTTTTGAATATAAGTTAAAATTGGCAATACATTTTCTAGAATTAAAGAGACTTGTTCTGAATTTTTACCTGCTAAAGCCTGAGTTAAGCTTTTAGGAGGGTTAATTTTTGTTGAACTTTTTGAATCAGTTAATGCGGTAGAAATTTCTGTATATGCTTTGCTTACTTGTTCGATAAGTTGTTTCATTTTTGTACCCTTTAATAAATTATTTGTATATATTATAGTATATAATACTTAAATTATGCTTAAGAAAACACAAGAAAAGCCGACTCTGTTAAAAAAGTTGCTTATGGGGCCGAAATTGCGTACAATGACCCTCCTTTTGGAAAGAATACAGTGAATGAGGTAAGGCCATGTACGCAGTCATCCGCAGTGGCGGGAAACAATATCGGGTTAGTCCAGGACAAACCCTGAAAATAGAAAAATTATCAGCTGACGCCGGTGAGGAAGTTCGGTTTAACGAAGTTTTATTGGTCAGTGATGGTGAAAAATCTTATAGCGGAGCGCCCTTAATTGGCGATGCGCTGGTCACAGCCAAAGTAGTGCAACAGGGCCGTGGCAAAAAAATTAAAATTATTAAGTTAAAAAGACGTAAACATCACTTAAAACACCAGGGTCATCGGCAGTATTTTACTGCCATTCGAGTGACCGGGATTGACGCTCATGGCATAAAGTACGAGGAGTAATTCATGGCACATAAAAAAGCAGGCGGTAGCACACGCAATGGTCGTGATTCCCATTCAAAACGGCTAGGTGTAAAACGTTTTGGCAGTGAAATTGTTCTGCCAGGCAACATTATTATTAGACAACGGGGTACTCAATACCATGCCGGCCCCGGGGTAGGCATGGGTAGAGACCATACTTTGTACGCTTTAGTGCCTGGAAAAGTGGTTTTTACCCGTAAAGGGCCCCAGTATCATCAGTATGTCTGTATAAAAGCGGACGAATCTGAAGGTAAATAAAGCCGTCTATATAAATCCCCCTCAATCCCCCCTTTTTCAAAGGGGGAAGTCTGAGAGAATTCTTTACTCACTCCCTATAAATTATGAAATTTGTTGATGAAGTCACGATTAGAGTAGAAGCAGGCAAAGGCGGCGCCGGCTGTATGAGTTTTCGTCGAGAAAAATTTGTACCCAAAGGCGGTCCTGACGGCGGAGATGGCGGAGACGGCGGCAGCGTTTATTTAGTAGCGGATCCTCATGTCAATACCTTAATGGATTTTCGTCATAAGCGCGTTTTACGAGCAAAAAACGGTGGCTACGGGACGGGTAAACTGTGTACCGGGAAAAAAGGCGAGGATCTTTTTGTGCCTGTGCCTGTGGGCACTACTGTGTATGATGCGCTTACCGAGGAATTATTGGGCGATTTCGTGGCCAATGGTCAAAGTTTATGTGTGGCCCAGGGCGGCCAGCATGGTGTCGGCAATGCGCGTTTCAAAAGCAGTACCAATCGTGCTCCTAGGCAAACAACCCCAGGTTCTCCAGGTGAACAACGAGATTTAAGGCTGGAGTTAAAATTATTAGCGGACGTGGGATTGTGTGGTCTTCCTAATTCCGGTAAATCTACCTTCATTCGAGCGATCTCCCATGCTACCCCCAAAGTCGCCGACTATCCTTTTACTACCTTACATCCCCATTTAGGGGTGGTCAGTGTGGGTGAATTCCAAAATTTTGTCGTGGCCGATATTCCTGGATTAATTGCAGGGGCCAGTGAGGGGGTGGGTTTAGGTATCCGCTTTTTAAAGCATCTGAGCCGGACCCGGCTGTTGCTACATATAGTAGATATTGCAGGGATAGATGATCAAGAACCGGTTAAGGCTATTCAAACGATTCAACAAGAGCTGGCTAACTTCAGCGTGGAATTATCCACCAAAGAACGTTGGTTGGTGTTTAATAAAATTGACCTAGCGCCGGAGCAAGAACTGGAGAATAAATGTCAGGAGATCGTACAAGCCTGCGGATGGGAAGGCCCTGTTTTTAAAGTCTCCGCGGCGGAGCGCAAGGGCACGATGGAGTTATGCCAAAGGATTATGCAATTTTTAGAGAAATCGCCTTAAACTTTCTGGTAAACTATACGATAGGATTGATCACTTCTAATCCAGGATCTAGTCCGCATAATTCAAAAATATTCTTTGCCAAATCAATATCCAATGTCGTAATATGTCCCATGGACTCCTTCCTTTTTTAAATTGTTAGAAAAAACTATTTTGGCGCATAAGATCTGGCGTAGTTGCTGATGCTTCTTCAACTTTTCTGCGGGATTCATAGAGATTGGCTACAAATGTATCCACTAATCTAAATTCTGTTTCTTCTGTTTTTCCTGAAAATATCTGCTTTAACTTTATCGTACAATCGCGAGGGCACTTGTTTAAGATTTTAGCTACTTCGCCTGGTTCTGGAAATTTTTCACATAATTTAGAGATTATTCTATAGTTGAGCTTGTAATCGGGCCCCAGCAGTTTGCCGCCTTTTACCTGGTTTAGCTCCCTAGCGATAATGCTTTCTCGACCAGTCATCAGACCTTTTGAGAAATAAGTATTCTGATTATGAGCGATACTGACTACACTTTGCAGGTATTTTTTGGGGTTTTTGGTTTCCTCTACAATATCATCTTTCAATATACGGTGTTCAATCAATTGCTGTAGGCGGCGATCCAGATCCTTTCCCGCACTATTAAAAAAAGTCTCGGCTATCGCGATGGCTTTATTCACCTGTTTCTGATTTTTTTGTAATGCAAGGAGTTGGTCGCCCAAGCCTTTGATAGTGGTCAAATAATCCAGAGCGCTGACCGCAATCAATGTAGCCGGGATTGCCCCCGGCACAAAGACGGCGATCAGACCCAAAGTAATACCCTCCGCCATATACAGTCCTAATTTGGCATATTCTTTTGCTTCACCTGCATCGTGTATGTCCCGACTCTTGATCCCAGCGCTTAAAGTTTGATCTGTAAAATTGATTATTTCGGTTAAGGAAAGCAGTGCGTTTATTCCCACTGCTTGAGAACCCATTCCAACCGCTTTGAAACCGAAATCCATCAAAAATTCAGCGTCATCAGGGGTGAAAAGTAGTGAAGGTAAAGTATTTTTGGTCTCGCTATGCACTCTATGAAGGGTGTCCATACACCTTTCTAAGTTGATGGGCGTCGGCATGTCTTGAGGAGAGAGAATCGCCAAATCAAACCCATGGATATGGCTGACTTTAATGAATAAATCGATTTCTTCACGTAATTCCGAGATTAAACGCATGTTTGTTACCGGATCGGTGTCTTTCTCTAATGCCTGAGCTATTTTTTTGATATTCTTTGCTGCCTCAATCAGTTTATGAAGTTTTTTTCGAGGGAGACGATGAATTTTTTGATCCATATTTTTTAAATCATCACGAAATTCGGAAGCTTGTTTAATAAAATGATCAGCCAGTGCAATAGTGGAACTGACAAAGGGTAGCTTGAGGGAGTTATATGTTTGTTTTTTTTCAGTCTGTTTGCTGTCAACTGGGTTAGGTTGTAAGTCTTTGGTCAGGATAGCTATTAAATTTTGGAAGTTTTTGGCAGCTATATCCCGTTTACCACTATAAGTACGTAGGAAATCTTCATAAGCTTGAGTGATGACTCGTAAACTTTCACCCGTTCTATTGATAGACAGGACGTCGACATGATTAATGACCAATTGATAAACCATTTTTTCTACGGTTTGTAGGTAAAATGCAGCCTCTTGGCTGCTTTCAGCGGAAACAATGAAATCAAGCAATTCCTGGATAAGAGTTTCTCCCCTCACTGAGTGTAGTGAAGTGCCTTCTACGGGACGGTAAATGCTATAAATTTCAGATACTTGTTTCTTTAAAAGATCAACCCATTCTTTAATTTCACGATTGTTTGCCTTCATTACCCTACTCTCTTTATGATTTTTTGCTAACTTAATTATAATAAATTATACTTAATAGAAGATTAAATATTTAAAAAAGATACAAATATTTTTTAATAGAATTAACTGAAATTCTGAATAAACTATGTCAACAGATCTTAGAATTACACGCTTGGATACAGGCAAAATGCGTTCTGGATGGTATTATTGCTGACTCTGAAATTTCTGGGTTTCCGCTGCAATCCCCAAATGTGATTATTCTGATATCTAGCGGAGTTAACTTTAATATATTGTCTATGGACATCATGTTTAACTTGATATTTATAGATATTAAGATATAATTGAACATTACCCATATTTTTGGAAGGTTGGTATGAATTGTTTGAAATGCTTATTGCCCATGGATTCGGAGAATCCGCATTATGGTCTGCATTCAGCCTGTTTTACTTCATGGTTTAACGTGTCTGGTACCCCAAAATTTTTAAGTTTAACTCGACGGCATTATTCTAGCGGAATCACTGAGCCTCAAAATACCAGTTTTTTTCATGGGAGATTTAAAAAGTACTCAGCAGAATTAGCTGGAGTTTCCTATATATTAAAAATGAGAGAGGCTGATGCGCCAGAGCTACCTGAAGTAGAATATCTCTGTAATCAAATTGGCAAATCTTTGGGAGTTCCGGTTGCTGAATTTTTTATAGTAAGTTTTGCAGAGGATAGAGTTTTTGTAACAAAGAATTTTATAAAACCTGGCCTGCTTCTCGATTTGCAGCATGTCCATCATTTTAGATCTGATACCGAGCATACCTGTGAAGATCTTATTCGAATAATAATTGAAAAGACCCAACGGCCGTATGATGTAGGCGTATTGATAAAGGTATTATTGTTTGATGCCCTCATTGGTAATCATGATCGTCATGGCAGAAATATTGCCTTTATCATTAATTCCGGCGGTTTATCTCTCTCTCCAATTTATGACAATGTTTCTTATTTAGGGCTTGAGACTGGCGATATGTTGAAGTGTGATTTTAACCCAACAGGAAAAATTAGCACAAAAGAGACATTAGAGCCTAGCATGTTTCATTATGTTAGGGAATTAGACCGATTAGATTATCTGGAGCATTGCAAAAATTTTTATAAAGCAATTAAACTGCCTCGGCTAAATAAATTGATTGAAGAAAGTTTTTGTAGTTCCTTAATGAAAGAAGCGATGATCCGATTAATTTTGAAGCGTTACAGAGAATTAGAAAATGAAATCAAAGCTTGAATTGGATCGAAATCGACTCTTAATTTTTCATGAAGGTAGAAAAAGAAGAGTATTTGTTGGTGAACTCATCTACAATGAAAAAGAAAATCAATTCGAGCTAACTTATGATAAAAATTACGCGCGCTCTAAAAAAGCAATACCTATGGGACAGGGTCTAGATCTTTTTAAAACACGGCATATATCTGATAAAGGCGTTTTATTCCCGTCTTTAGCAGATAGAATTCCATCAAAATCTAATCCTGCTTATGCGGATTATTGTAAATCGCAGGGAGTATCTGTTGATGAAGCAAGCCCCATTATTTTGTTAGGCTCTATTGGCAAACGAGGTCCCTCTAGTTTTATTTTTGAGCCAGTTTATAAGATGGAATTTTCTGTGGCGAATATTTTAAAGTTCCGTGAACAACTCAAAATAAGCCGCCACGATTTTTCGATGGCTTTAGGGTTTAGCGAAACAACGCTACAAAAAGTGGAGTCACAAAAAAGTCATGATGCTAATGTGCTAAAACTGCTACAGATATATTTTGAATTTCCAGAAGTTGCGCTTTGGCAGCTTAAACAAACGGGTAATAGAGTAAAAGCTGAGGCCTTAATGAAGTTAATTAAGTATTTTTCAACAAATATTGGTGGGCCACCAGGACTCTAGTTGGCTGATTTAAAATAACCGTGCCAGGCTCGTCAATTTGACATTTTAGAATTGTCAAATTGACGAGCCTGGCACGGTTATTTTCCGCACAGCAATGAAAGCATTGGAACAGCACTATAATTTGCCGGAGTAATTTTAGGGATCAGCGTTATGGATATGAAAAAAGCCTAGCAATCACATAAACTTCGTCACATTCCACTTCCCCTGATAATTGAATGTCAGGTTTCTTTTCACCTTACAGTATAATACAAGTTGGTATTGAACAGCAGCATGATGATGTTTCAATATGTCTCTGCTGTCTGTTTAGCAAAGGATCTCTGGGGTTAAAAAGGCTTTTTGCAGCGGATTTAATGGATGCTTTTTGCTCAGAAAGATCAGAGCTAAACTGTTTTAATAAAACTACCAAGCCCAGAGGAATTTTCATTTTTTTTTCCTATGTAAAATCCGTTCATTAACTATGATAATTTTAAATACGTAAAAAATCTAGAGACCGTTTTGTGATAGGTATATTAAATTTATCCAACTCTTTTATAGTTATTTTTTTAAGAGATTTTTTCTTGTAGGTGAGGTTTGAGGGTGGCAATTCCAATATCTGCGCTATAAATCGAAAACCTAATCGCCTTGAGTATCAATCAAAAATTCTAATTGACAATTAATGTGAAAGTACTTAAAATAAAAGAAAAATTATAAATAAAAAGGAGTTTATATGAAAAAAATGATGATGTTTGTCTTGCTCTTTTCTATTTTAAATTTAGAAAATAGCGCTTTTGCGCAACCCACCCTTCAAAGTTCGAACCAAATTATTGTCGTTAATTTTGTGAATATCAGCAGCGTCTCTAACAATCCTATGATTGTGACTTATGCAACTAATAATTCCTCGACTGATGTGTTTTGTGCTGGTGCATGTGATAGCTTACCACAAAATGGGCAATTAACTTTTACCGCTGCTAAAGGCAATCCTTCGGAGGGAATTATTCGATTTACATATAGGATTAATCCTTCTTGCACCGGTTCCATAACCTATCTGATTAAAAGTAATATAGATGAGCCGATAAGAATTTTTGACACTAATCAAGTAATAACGCCCAATACAGCAACTACAAAAATCGATTGTCTGCGTGGGTCTAACTTTTTTAAAAAGGTAAGCAATTAAATCTAACTCCAGTCATTGACCGGCGATCTTCAAAAGTTACTCAATCGAAAAGCCTCGAATATGGGTAGTATTCCTGCGGCTTGAGTATATATATCAGGAAGTTTTTATTTTTACAGTCGTTTTTGAATATAGAACCAATGGTACTTCTCAGCGCGGCTCATATTGCTAAACTTTGAAATAGTTACAAAAACTTCTAGTTGTCCAACTCAAAACTCAAAATATTGACAAGCTGACTGTTATTTTTTATCATTAAAACGTAATAATAGACGTAATTTATGAAAGTATGATAAACTAGAATAGGAGTGATAATATCTTTATGCGTAATTTGATCAAAGCCTTTTCCTTTGTTATGGTGGTCACAGAAGCAGCTTCGAAATCATCAGACTGTGGTGACCATTACTACGATTCTGCCGCAGACCAAAGTGCAAAAATAATTTCTTGTGTTCCGATTGTGGTAGGCACATTAGCTATGGGGCTTGCAATGTATGCCTGGAAGAAATTTGATAATAGCCGCTGTGATAAAGGTCTGTTAACAGGAAGCATCTGTACAGGCGGGCTATTAATGGGATGTGGTCTGGAATCGCTTCAAAGCGAATTTCAACATAGACTATCTTATTGTTCTTCCTAATCACGACCATTTAGCCCGGATATTTCACCACCCAGTGTAGCGAGGAGGTAAAAAATGTTTGGTTACATAGGGTGGCTATGCTCCGGAATATCCAACGCGGGTGGAGTCACTTCCGACACGAACCTCTTCTAAGGAGCTTTCTCCTCTATGATGTAATAGGGGTCAACTGATACCCTAGAGATGAAGCCCTCTTTTGAATATTTTTGATAATACGATCTTTGTACTGCCGATCATAATAATCCTGCCCAATGTCCACATATTCCTTCCTATCTTTCAGCATGGTATGAATCAGACGTGCGATTTTGTATGCCGTAGCGGTAATGGCCTTTGGGGCCCCTAACCGGGTCTTTTGCCGCCGAAGAAAAGCACCCAGAGCAGATTGACTTCTATGAAGGGTGCTTGCTGCGTATCGCAGCGGCGGGAAATATTCACGATGTATGGGATAAATTGAAGCTTATTTGATTAAGTTTTGGCCTGCCTGATGAGGGATTTAAACCAGGAAGCAAGTCCCGTTTCAGCGCATAGGCGTCAGTTTAAGGAATTTTCTCTGACTTCCCCCTTTGAAAAAGGGGGATTGAGGGGGATTTTTTGAACCAAAAGACCCAAGCCTGGTTTAAAAATCCCCCCTCACCCCCCTTTTTCAAAGGGGGGAATCGAAGCAAAAGCCCTTAAACTGACGCCTATGCGTTTCAGCGGGAATTGCTATAAGAAATGTTGTTTTCTTCTTAAAAAGTATTATACTATCCAAACGCGATACCCGGGTGCCGAAAACACCCGGGTTCGCTAACCGCATTAACAAAACGGAACTTGTTAACATGGCTGGGTACATTTTAGCTGATCATTCTTTCTTTTTAAACAACCTGTTTTATCCAGGTTCATTTCTCTTTGTTATACACGAAGACGCGTTGGCGTTTACTCAAACTAATTTCGAGTCAAATGTAGCACTTTTATTCTCTATTGTGGGGAATAGCTGTGCGCGCGTCTTGATGGCTGGCTGTTTTAAGCAGCAAGCTCGTTCAAAGAGAACACCTGGAAATCAGTGGGTTAGAACTAAAAGAGAAGGAACTCAACAAAATAGGCCAGTCATGGCGCCAATGCTGCATCAGGATGGACCCCTTCATCTTGGTGCAGCTTGGTGTTGTGGTGCTTGGGATATTATGATTAATATTAAGTTTGCTGGGTTCTTAAGCTGCGATTCAAGCGGCTTTTTAAGCGTGCAGCTTTATTTGGGTGGATTAGGCCTTTAGTGACACATTTATCAATCACAGATACAGTTGCTTGGAAAGCTTTAAGATCGGCAGTTTTGTCTTTAGCCGCAACAGCTTTGCGAAGATCTTTAACTGCGGTACGAAAACGAGAGCGTTGAGCGCCATTGTGGGCTGCGCGTAATTTACTTTGATGTGCTCGTTTAGTTGCTTGTGCTGTATTTGCCACTGTTAACTCCTCTAAATTATCTGAGTGGCGTACTATACCTGGTTTCATCCTTAACGTCAATCACCGGCGGGCCCCGTTCCCAGTATCTTGTAGTTACTTTTATCCTATTTTAGTTGATAGTCTCAAGAACGCAAAAAGAGTTTTTTACAGAGTTAGTGATATTATGGCTGTCAGTATTAGCTAAATGCAGAAGACGTTCTACAAGAATATAAATATTAGTGGATCGATTGCCTTGATATGACACATGAGCCAGAATTCAAAACAGGGTATTGCTGTACAAGCCTTTACTTTAACACGATCCCCATCACGTGTTTGAAGTTTGAGTTTTTCAATTCTCTGTAGAACTTCTTCGTAATCGTGATGAGTATCTTTGTCTATAACAAAATATATTTCCGAGTATTTTTTATCTTGATGCTTGTGTATATCAATCACGTATTCAAGTAATCGGGTCAGTGAAATGCCTTCTCCTTTTCGCGCCGGTATATCAACATAATTTAAGCGTTTCTCATTTTTTAAAATGTTAAAATACGTTTGTGAGACACAACTGTCTTCACAAACAATTAGAATTGGATCTTTAGGATATCGTTTTGGTCGTCTAGTATTAGGCTTCCAAGAGGAAATTTTTTTATTCATTAAACTTCCACTCGCCTATAAAAGGCAAAGCTCCATATCGCCCTTCCAAATAACCCTTCCCGAAAGCTTCATGCTTACGAGGACTAAAGTCGGCAAGTGAATATAGGTCGGTGGATTGATCCTGTTTTTTTTCAACAAACCAAATTTGATCTCTGCGCAATAACTCAGGATCAAGAAGGCTAACGTCATGGGTTGAGCAGATCATTTGTGCATTTGATTGCTGACCCTCGAGGTTTTGAAAACGCTTAAGTATGCCGCGCACTAATAGAGGATGTAAGCTGTTATCAATTTCATCAACCACCAAAACTCTTTGTTGTTGTAAAATTTTAAGCAAATGGGGTGTCAACGCCACTAATCTTCGGGTACCCTCCGATTCCATTTGGGAATGAAATTCTATTTGTTCATTTTTTTCATTCAAATGAATAAAAAAAAGTGCTTTAAAAGGCATTGTTTTGTCCGAATTAACTATTTTTGCTTCGCCATTTTTTACTTGAATATCACTGAATCCTAAATCAAAAGGTTTAAGAAATTCAACTGCTTTTCGAGGTTCTGTTTCAAATACATTATGAAAAGGAATGAAAAAAGGTGGAAGATTAGGTATGGGATTAATATTAGTAATTATAATTAAATTTTCTTTGAACCAATCATATACCGGTTTCAACTGCTCGCTATTAAATTGATGAGCTATTGATAAGAAAAGAGCGTCAGCACGAGTCATTTTTTTCCAAAGAGCAATTTTACTTCCCCCGAGCATTTTAGAACCAAATTTCCATTCTTCTTCATTAGTTTCAGCATTATATGCTCGTACAAACCATTGTTGCGGTCTCTTTTCGGGATAAGCGATTAACCATTCTTTAACTACGCGATTGGGTGTCACCGCAAATCCGTACTGATAACGTACTCCTTCGCTAATGAAAATAATTTCGAATTCGCTGGGCATGCCTTTGCTTTGAGAGTTTAGTAGGAAAGGTATACAATCAATTGGCCTCTGATCTTCTTTCTCGCGTGCAGATTTCAAAATGAATTGCTGCATAAAAAACAAGGCCTTAATTAAATTGCTTTTTCCGGCAGCATTAGCGCCATAGATTACCGAGGATTTAACTAGCGAGAAATTTTGTTCATTGGGCAATGTAATTGTATTTTCAGCTTTCAATTCCTTTCCGGAGTTAGCAACTAAGCTTAGCCGCTGTTGTTCCTTAAAAGAACAATAATTTTGGACCGAAAATTCAATTAACATAAATATTTTTCCAAATTTGAATGACATTTTTGCAATTTTTTTTCAAAAAATAACATCAAATTTAGAATTTGTCAATATCTACTTCCCTCTACTTCCCTCCGCCGGACTCTCGCGATAACCTATAATCAGCACTTGCTCAATCCTCCAGGTTGCAGTATAACAGGGGAAATCGCTATCCGTTTTTCGCAGTCGGGTTTATACGCGTTGATCGATTACCTATAAAAAGTTGTTAAATTGGCTGACTAAATAAAGGGGAAGGTTGAGAAAATTGCCATCTTTTTTTAAGTTCCTTAAAGAAGCTCTAAGCAAGACGGGTGGTTGATATTTAGAAGCATAGACTAGTAAGCTTTTCTTTTTGCGCGATAAGCCCGATTTGACTTCCATAGGGTAGATTTGGAGATCCTTTTCGATAAGAAAATCGACTTCAGCCGTACCTTCACTGGTCCAATAATACAAGGAATTTTTATTTGCAGCTAATTCTTGCGCGACGAAATTTTCAGTAAATGCACCGTAAAATTCGTTAAATAATCCATTATCTTCCACGACTGATTTTGGAGGAATGTGGCTCATGGCTGACAGCAAGCCGACGTCTAGCGGAAATATTTTGAAAGCGGTTTTTTGGGTGTATCCAACCAAAGGCAATTTGGGTGTGGTTACTTGAAAACTTTGATGAATTAAACCCGCATTAGCCATCCATTGAATAGCGATTTCATATTCTCGGCCACGTGCACTTTTGCGCAAAGCTGAAAACACAAATTTTTTATTTTCTTTGGCTAATTGTGCCGGAATTTGTTCCCAAACTTGGGTAATTTTCACAATCTGTTCTTTGGGTGCGTGTTTGGCAAAATCTAGTAAATAAGCTCTTAAAATATCTTGCTGAATATTTTTAATGGTTAATAAATTTCCTGTTTGCCTATATTCCAACACAGCTTCCGGCATACCACCGATGAATAAGTATTTTTTTAGTAAACTCAGTAATCGTTCATGCAAAACATCGGCAATTGGCGAAGAAATATCTACATGAGATAATAATTCACGCAGTTGGGTTTCGCCAATCGATTCTAAGAATTCAAAAAAAGTGAGCGGGTACAGATCAAGAAAGCTTACTTTGCCAACAGGAAAACCCTCCGTTTGCGCCAACAATACGCCTAGCAGTGAACCAGCGGCAACAATATGATATTCATTGGCTTGTTCTTGAAAGTATTTCAAACTATTTAAAGCGGATGGTGATTCTTGAATTTCATCGAAAATGAGCAAAGTGGATTCAGGATGGATGACTTGGCCTAAATAAGCGCTCACGTTTTCCAGAATCACGCTGGGTTTTAGACTGGCAGAGAATAAGCGGCCTAGCGCCTTGTCTTCTTCAAAATTCAAGTAAACCGTAGATGGATATTCCTGAGCGCCAAATGTGCGCAACAAATGAGTTTTTCCCACTTGACGAGCGCCCATTAAAATTAAGGGTTTACGATTTTTAGACCCTTTCCAGCTCAATAGCAATGGGTATATGTCGCGTTTCATTATCAAAATATTATCAAATGAGTGGGGTTCTTTCAAGTTATCTTAGGAAAACGTGATAATTATCACGTTTTTCCAATGAAAAATGTGATAATTATCACGTTTATCTATCAAATCATCCCCTTGTTATCTATTTAGCTATTTTATACAATCTGATTCATGCAAGCGCAAAAGACAAATAAGGCCCGTTTAGGGCGTTTTACAATCATCATCATGATGATGACAGCCATTTCCCGATTGTGCGGTTTTGCGCGAGATGTGATTTTCGCCCATATATTTGGCGCATCCGCAGCTTTGGATGCTTTTGTGATCGCTTTCAAAATACCTAATTTTATGCGCCGGTTATTTGGAGAAGGCGCCTTCTCGCAAGCATTTGTTCCGGTTTTAGTGCGGCAACGAACCCAAGATGGGGAGGTGGGCATACAATTGTTAATCAATCGCATGGTTGCAGCTATGGGGATCAGTTTATTGGTCTTAGTCTTACTTGCCGAAATAGCCGCACCGCTGTTAGTTTACCTTTTCGCGCCCGGGTTTAGCCGGGATGCGCAAAAATTTGCTTTAGCAGAACATTTAATTCGGATTACTTTTCCCTATGTTTTTTCGATCGGTTTGGTGGCGCTGGCCGGAGCTGTGCTCAATACTTTTAATCGCTTCGCTTTGAGCGCTTTTACCCCAGTCATATTAAATCTATTTTTAATTGCCGCCTCATTATGTTTGATACCCCATGTCAGCAGTGGACAGCAAGTTATCATTTTATCTTGGGCTGTGATGCTCAGCGGTTTGGTTCAGCTAATCATACAGTGGCCGGCTTTAAGAAGATTAAAGTTAACCCCCAAGCCGCAGTGGTATTGGCGTGATCCAAGAATTCAACAGGTATTTAAACAATTGTTGCCCGCTTTACTGGGTGTTTCAATGATGCAAATCAGTCTTTTGGTGGATAATTTTTTTGCTTCTTTTCTTCCTTCCGGCAGCATTTCTTGGTTATATTATTCGGACCGGCTAATCTATTTTCCTTTGGGCTTAATCGGTGTGGCTTTAGCTACGGCGGTCATGCCTCATTTGTCGCATCAACATCATATTGGTAAACCAGAACTATTCAGCGCTGCCTTGGACTGGGCATTGCGTTGCACTCTGGTGATTGCGGTTCCCGCTAGTTTAGGACTCATCTTGCTTTCCGGCCCTATCTTATCGGTTTTAATGCATCATGGCGCCTTTACTTCTGCTGACGTTTACATGACGCGCCGTAGTTTGATGGCTTTTGCCGCGGCCCTACCTGCATTAATGATGATAAAAGTATTGGCTACTGCATATTATGCCCAACATAACATGCGCACCCCAGCTTGGATTGCCGGTAGCGCAGTATTGATCAATGTGGGTCTAAATTTTGTTTTCATTATTCCCTTACACCACGCTGGTTTGGCCTTAGCGACGGCATTGGCTTCTTGGTTTAACGCCGTGTTATTATGGGTGTTCTTAAAAAAAAATGGAATTTATAAAATGCAGTCTGAATGGCGACGCTTAATTTTTGGAATCACTGTAGGCAGTTTACTGATGCTTGTAACCTTGTTATTAGGGACAGCGACACTGTTTCAATGGCTGAGTTGGAGTTCAGTTCGTGGTCTAGGTCATTTGTTGATATTGGTTGCTTCGGGTATTGTAGTTTACAGTTTAGGATTGTGGCTTTGCGGATTGCGTTGGTGTAATTTCAAATACAGAGAATAAGGTGGAAATAATTTACGGTCAATTACATTTATCGCGGAGCTTACCGCGTTGCGTTGCGACTATGGGTAATTTTGATGGGTTTCATCGCGGTCATCAGCAGTTACTGCAAGTTCTTCAAGAGCAAGCAAAATTATTGGACGCACCTGCCGTAGTCATTACCTTCGAACCTCAGCCGCTGGAAGTATTACAACCGGCCCGGGCCCAGCCTCGAATCATGCGCTTACGTGAAAAATGCCATGTGGTTTCTACTCATCAAATTGATTATCTGGTACGATTAGGATTCAGCAAATCTTTAGCCACTTGTCCTGCGGATGAATTTGTCAGAAAAGTATTGGTAAAACAACTGGGGATAGCAGGCTATTGTGGTGGGAGATGATTTCCGTTTTGGCGCGCAGCGTTCCGGCAATGTGCAGTTATTACAGCAATTGGGAGATCAATTAAGCTTTAAAACTTTGCAAGTCCCTCCTTTTTTAATGGAAGGAGAACGTGTCAGCAGTACAGTGGTGCGGCGTGCTTTGCAAGCGGATAATTTGAATCTGACTCGAAAATTGCTGGGAAGAAATTATTTTTTATGTGGCAAAATTGGCCGTGGCGACGGCAGAGGCAAGGATTGGGGTTTTCCCACTGCCAATATTTATTTATCCGGAAAGCCCATTTGTATAGCGGGCGTTTATATAGTTAAAGTGCACGGAATCGATTCGCAACCATTACCAGGAGTCGCTTGTGTAGGACTTAGGCCGATGTATCCTTCTAAGAGAGCCGTGTTGGAAGTACATTTGCTGAATTTTAATCGAGATATTTATGGCAAACCAGTTCGAGTCGAGTTTCTACAAAAGCTCCGCAACCAGCAGGTTTTTGCTAATACAGAACTGTTAATTGAACAAATTCGTGCAGATGTGCAAAACACTCAACGTTTTTTTGCGTGTTGATAGGGAGGCGCTATGATTACAAAAAAACAATCTAAAGTTATCTTTGAAACACATTTGCCTTTACCGTTACTGGCCCGTGGTAAAGTCAGAGATATTTATGCTATCAACGACCATCATTTGTTGATTGTAACCACAGACCGGCTAAGCGCTTTTGATGTGATTATGCAAAATCCCATTCCTAACCGTGGAAAAGTATTGACACAAATCTCGGCTTTTTGGTTTGAATATTTCAAAGATGTAATCCAGCATCATTTGATTACTATGGATATTCAGCAAATGGGTCTTAAGTCCTTCTTTAATAAAAGAATTTGGCGATGATTTATCGGGCCGCAGCATGTTGTGCATCGAACCAAACCTTTACCGGTAGAATGTGTGGCCCGAGGATTTGTAGCAGGTTCAGCTTGGCTGGATTATCAAAAAACTCAGAAAATCTCAGGGGTGCAATTACCAGCAGGATTGCAGCAATGTGGAAAATTAAATGAACCCATTTTTACTCCGGCTACTAAAGCAAAGATAGGCCATGATGAAAATATAGATTTAGAAACTGTTCGTAAATTAGTGGGCGATGATATTACCACTCAATTAGAAGTAATCACTTTGAAATTATATCAACGTGCAGCAATATTAGCTGCGTCAAAAGGTATTATCATTGCGGATACCAAATTTGAATTTGGCTTATGGCAAAATCAATTGATGCTGATCGATGAGGCGCTCACTCCTGACAGCTCTCGTTTTTGGCCCAAAGATTTGTACCAACCCGGTCAGGACCAACCCAGTTTCGATAAGCAAATTGTACGCAACTTTTTGTTATCGATAGGCTGGAATAAAGAGCCTCCTCCGCCTGATTTACCATTAAATATTATTGAACAAACCAGTGAGGCTTACATTGAAGTTTTTCAACGTCTAACTGGACAAGAATTGGTGATATGAACGATGCTGTTCATCGTTACGATGTTTTGGTGATTGGTTCGGGTATTGCGGGTCTGAGTTTTATTTTGTCTTTAGTTCCCTTAAAACCCAACTTGCGTATTGCTTTAGTTTGCAAGCAGGAACTCGCTGAATCCAACAGTTTTTATGCTCAAGGCGGCATCGCTGCAGTTGGCTCCGCGGAAGATTCCATACTACAACATATCGCCGATACTTTGGCGGCAGGTGATGGTTTATGTGATTTGGAAGTGGTGCAAAAAATAGTGGCGGAAGGACCTGAAGTCATTAGATTTTTACGTGAGCAAGGTGTGGCCTTTGATCAAACCGATCAGAATTATCATTTAGGCAAAGAAGGAGGCCATTCGCAACGAAGGATTTATACCCAGGGTGACCGAACCGGGGCGGGAATAATGAGCGTATTAATTAACTCGGTACGCAAATTACCCCAAGTCACAGTTTTAGAAAGGCATACCGCCGTTAATTTAATTAGCGAAAACCAGCATCCTGTGCCTGGAAAAAAACCAGTCATTGTAGGCGCCTATGTCCTAGCAGAGCAACTGGGTGTTATTAAGACTTTATTGGCTGACAGTGTTATTTTAGCGACTGGCGGCGCCGGTAAAGTATATCGTTACACTTCCAATCCGGATGTTGCTACCGGCGACGGCATCGCCATGGCTTATCGAGCGGGCGCTCGAGTCAGCAATATGGAATTTTATCAATTTCATCCAACTTTGTTGTATAGCACCCAACAGAATAATTTTTTAATTACAGAAGCACTGCGAGGGGAGGGGGCTTATTTGCGTTTAGCTGATAATCATACCCGTTTCATGCCGCAGTATGCTCCACAGCAATTAGAATTAGCCACGCGTGATGTTGTGGCGCGTGCTATTTTTACTGAAATTGAACGTAGCGCTTATAATTATGTTTATTTAGATATTACCCACCGCCCGAAAAAATTTTTGCAGCAACATTTTCCAGGCAGCTACCGTTTTTTACTAAATTTGGGTATTGATATGAGTAAGGACTACATTCCGGTGGTTCCAGGAGCGCATTATTTATGTGGAGGTGTTTTAGCGGGCATCGATGGGATGACTGATCTGGATCGTTTATTTGTCATTGGAGAATCCGCTTGTACCGGACTGCACGGCGCTAATCGCTTAGCCAGCAATTCACTTTTAGAAAGCGTCATTATGGGCCGTCAAGCAGCCAAGGCTTGTATTTTCTGGTTAAACCGGCCTTTACCCAATGATATTAAAATAGACCCCTGGAGTTCACGTACAGTCATTGATTTCCGCCGCGCCAGTCAGATCAATGCCCATTGGCGTGGTTTACGCGGCGAAATGACTTCCTATGCCGGAATCGTACGCACTGCAGATGGATTAAAAGATTTATTACGTTTAATCAGGGTGCGCTGGGAAATGATAGAAGAATATTATTGGCATTACACCATTACCCACGATTTGGTAGAGCTACGCAATATTTTATTATTGGCTGAAATTATTGTCCGCTCGGCGTTGCAGCGTTATGAAAGCCGAGGCGGACATTACCGGGAAGATTTTCCAGCTAAACAAACTCATACCCGTAACTCGGTATTGTTTGCGCGTAACTTAAACCAAAATTCTGTAGGGGTCTAGTTAAAATTCCAACGCATCTAGCTGTTCCATTTCTTTGATTACTCTGAAATGTGCGGATGGATTAATGTCAGCATATTGAAAAATTAAAATGTTTAGGGTTAGTGGAAGTTTTAGCTCGCCTCCCACCACAGAGCAAGCACTCGTATTATAATTTTTAATTTCTTGTTGCAATAATGTGTAATTCTTATTTTTGAATCGTTCTATGGGTTTCGAATCCAGATTAAACGGACCACCAAAACCTGTCATGGTGAATATTAACGTTATCATATTTTTATCAAATAAAGGATCAGTCTGTAATTTGTATAAAGAACTTTGACTTTGGTGCATTCCTAAACAAATAGCTAATTTACTTTTATCTGTATTTTGGTGTATTTGTATTTGTTGATATAAACTATCATATATTGGGTCCCGTAGGCGTAGGGGTGCGTATTTTTGAAGCGCTAACATCATTTCGAGTGAAATCCATGGTATGTTTAAATTCCAGTCGGTGGAGTAGGCATATCGTCTATTTGGGTTTAAACCGTGTTGAAGTAATATACTTAGTAATTCTGTTGCAATTAAAGGGTGCAAACAGGCGTTTTCAACAAGACTACCTATCGGGCTCTGGAAATATTCTTCATTTTGAGCTTTATCTTCGTCACGGATAAGTAGTTGGTTGGTGTGTGCATTAAAGTCGGCTGCATGGTTCTTAATTAAGTGCAGAACCATGTCAATATGGAATTGGTCAAAGGCTTGGACTAAAAGATAGTTAGGGTCTATCTGATATGTGCTAATAAAAAATGAGACAATTTCTATTTGCGAACTAAACTCGTTATTTAACTTTTCTTTAAGTATTAATACGAAGTCTTGAGTAGTTTCAAGGGGTTCTAAAGGAATAACCCTAGAATGCTGTTTTAGTTCTTGAATGATGGCTGCGGAAGATTTTCTTAAAAAAAGATATGCTTTGTCACTAATAAATTGGTCATCATTATACAAAGATTTGTCTTTTAAAACATGGTACAAAACTGTGTGTATTGCCACTTTCTCATTTTGAAATTGATTTTCAAAAAGTTCCAACGCCCATTTTTTGATTTTATCAAATAGGTCAGGAATAGCCATTGTAAACGGAGTTTCAGGATTTGAATGGTCATCAAAAGCAACGTGTTTGATATCGTAAGTGTTGGCTAATTCAATCGTTTTTTTCGCATCGCTATTTTCCAAAGCGTTTTTAAGGTCTTCTATATAAGATTCAGGAATTTTTTTTTTTATCGATTTCATTTGAGTGCTCCTTAATTTTTATCCCGACACTATATAATTTTTTTCTTGTGGTTTGCAAGGTTTTTTTCAGCTGTCCCAAGATTTTAATTAAAACATGTCATGCATGAATCGTTTTTTAAAAAGTAGAAAAAACTATCACCGCGGTTTTTCTGGCATCCGCAGCTTGGATGTAACCTTGAGGGATAGCGGGTCCTCGGCTTCTAAAGAACCATTGCGAGTGCCAGTTTTGTAAGCGTCAAAAAAACTAACGATTAGACGCTTACGTTTCAATTACGGAGATTGTGTTTAAGAAAAACCAAAGTTTGTAGGACTCCGTCTCTGGTCTAAAGCTTTCATCTCATCGACTACGTTAAAATGCGCGGAGCGATTGATTCCAGTAAATTCAAAAATTAAAAAGAGTGGTTTTGTGTAAGGAGATTTAAGCTGATTATCCTTACGCAAAGTTTGTAATGAACATTGGGCATTTTTAGCATGAAGACCTAAATAAAACAACCAGCGAACCTTTCTATGATATGACTCAATTTCTTGACTTAATAATGTGTAGTTGTTCGGAATGAATCGCTTGAGAGGTGTAAAATCTATTTTAAGATCAGCACCCAAATCTACGAATGTAAAAATTAAGGGGAGCAGTTTTTCATCAAATATCGTATCATTTTTAAATTTAAATAAAGAACTTACAGACCTACGCATTCCAGTATAAATCGCTAATTTTTTTTCAGAAATAGTAACATGTCGGCATGTTTGTTCATATAAATTATCGTATAATTCATTATTAGGGTATTCGTTTTTTTTAAGCGCCAAGATGGTAGTGAACGGGATCCATGGTATGGTCAAGCCTTCTTTAGCGTGGAAGGCATACCGTGTTTCTGGGTTAAAACCTCTTTGAAGTAATACGCCAAATAATTCTTTTTTAATTAAGAAACGGTCAAAGGGATGTTCTACGAGATCCATTAAAGGGCTGCTCCAAACTTGCTTTTCAGTGTAAGGCAGTTGTTGTTTAATGTGTGCCTTGAAATCAGCTTTTTGTTCCTTAACTAAGTACTGAACCAATTCGATATTAGAATTAAGAACTGCCTGTCCTAAAAGATAATTAGGATTCATCTGGTCTGTGCTAATAAAATAGGCTACGATTTTTTTTTGTGATTGAATTTTCCTATTTATCTTTTCCTTAAGAGCTGAAATATATTCTAGAGTAACTTCTAAAGCTTCTAGAGGAATACCATTTGAGCGTTTTTTAAATTCTTGAGTGATCATTTCAACAGGATTATTTCTTAAGAAGAGATAACATTGTTGACTGACCCATACGCTAGAATCACAGATTTTGTCCTGTAAAACGTTGTATAAAACATCATCTATTTTCTCTGCATCCTTGTCAGACTTTGGAAGTATTTTCAATGACCATTTTTTAATTTTAAAATTAAGGTTAGGGATAACTAATGTCAATGGAGTGGATTCTTCACCTGATTCAGAAAAAACGACCTGTTTGATATCATAAGTAGTTGCTAATTCTTTTACTTTATTAAAATTACTAGTTTCCAAAGCTTTTTTTAGATCTTTAACTTTATTTAGAGGAATAGTTTCAAGCTTTTGTATTTCTGTGTTTTTTTTCATAATCTCCCTGATAAATTAAAAATTATCTCTAAGCAATAATATATGTCATTGCGACTGCAACCTCAAGATGGGTGGATTTTGTCGTGCCAGAGAAATTAATTCATTTCCATTGGTTTAGGAGAATTATTTAAATGAGCTTTAGTTTCCTTGCTCACAACCACAATTGTCAATGCGAAATTTGTTTAAACGCTCATTTTATCTTAAGCTTTCCTGGCCACACCGGATTTTCTAGCGGCGCGTATCACCGCGGCAGCTACATTGGGTACTACGGCTTTATCAAAAACGCTGGGGATAATGCAGTTGGGCGAAAGCGTTTTTTCATCTACCGTTTCAGCAATAGCATAAGCGGCAGCCAAGTTCATTTCCATATTAATATCCTTGGCGCGGCAATCCAAAGCGCCGCGAAAGATGCCCGGGAAAGCCAGTAAATTATTAATTTGGTTTGGGTAATCGCTTCGTCCGGTGGCCATGATGGCAACGTGTGGCAGGGCCAATTCCGGCATAATTTCGGGGATTGGGTTGGCCATGGCAAACACGATGGGATTTGAGTTCATTTTTTTAAGATCTTCTACAGTTAACGTATTTGGGCCGGAAAGACCGATAAACACATCAGCACCCCTAATCACTTCGCTGAGGGGTCCTTTCAGTTTTTCTGGGTTGGTCGTTTCGGCAAATTCCCGCTTGCTGTGATCCAAATCAGTTCGGGTTGTAACTAAAGCGCCTTTACGGTCACAGCCAATGATATTTACCGCGCCCAATTTTAACAACATATTTTTACAAGCAGTTCCTGCCGCGCCCACCCCACTGAATACGATTTTGAGACCGGCTGCTTTTTTACCGGTAACTCTTAAGGCGTTGATAAATGCGGCAGCCACTACTGCAGCGGTGCCATGCTGATCATCATGAAAAACCGGAATATCTAAATTGGCTTTTAATCTTTTTTCGATTTCAAAACACCGGGGAGCGGAAATATCTTCTAAATTGATGCCGCCGAAGCTGGGAGCCAAATAGCCTACCGTACGGATAAATTCTTCTAACTGAGTAGTTGCCAAACATAACGGAACCGCATCGATACCGGCGAATTCTTTAAATAAAAGCGCCTTGCCTTCCATCACCGGAAGGGCGGCTTTGGGCCCGATGTCGCCTAAGCCTAGCACCGCGGTGCCGTCCGTAATCACCGCAACCGTATTTTGGCGCATGGTGAACGTATCGGCTTGTTCAGGGTTATGATGTATGGCCATGCACACTTTGGCCACTTCGGGTGTATAGGCTAAAGCCAATTGTTCACGATTATTGACGTTGATCTTGCCATGCATGCCGATTTTGCCGCCGATGTGATAAGCAAAAGTAGAATCCAGTGCTGCGCAACCTACATTTTCGATTGTATTGATTTTATTAATAATAAAAGCAGAATAATTTTCGGTAGTTTGTACAAATAAGGTGGTGTGATTGGGTGTTTGCAGGCTATCCAAGATATTTGCCCGATCTCCGAACTCTTTGAGTACTGACGCTACTTTTGCGGCAGCACCCTCTTCGGGTGAAAAATGAATTGCGATAATTGTCTTGCGTAAATGAAGGACCTCGGTAATATTCAACATAAAAGCCTCTATAGTTGCTTGGTTTGAGCACCTAATATAACATACATGTAGGAAAATATGACAGACTATAAAAACACACTTAATTTACCCGCGACCGCCTTCCCCATGAAGGCGAATCTATCCCAGCGCGAGCCTGAAATTTTACGGCGTTGGCAAAATTTAGCGCTATACCAAAAAATAAGGGTGCAGGCCCGGGGGAGAGAGAAGTTCATATTCCATGACGGTCCTCCGTACGCAAACGCCCGGCCTCATTTAGGAACAGCGTTGAATAACATATTGAAAGACATTGTGGTTAAATCCAAAACCCTCAGTGGTTATGATACTGCATTTGTTCCCGGTTGGGACTGTCATGGTTTGCCCATAGAATTGAATGTAGAAAAAAAAATAGGCAAGGTCGGAGAAAAAGTATCTCCCCAGGCGTTTCGCCGCGCCTGCCGCGAATATGCAGCTCAGCAAGTGGTACTGCAATTAGAAGATTTTCAGCGATTAGGAATCATGGCGGATTGGGAAAACCCTTACCTGACCATGGATTTTAAATACGAAGCGGATACGGTACGGCTATTGGCGCAGCTCATTGCCAATGGTCATTTGCACCGGGGTCAAAAGCCGGTTTATTGGTGCACCGCTTGCGGCTCAGCCTTGGCTGATACAGAGGTTGAGTATATCGATAAATCTTCTCCAGCCATCGATGTTGCCTTTGCAGTGGTGGACCGAGAAGCCATCAAAGAAATTTTTAAAATCGTTTCGACGCCAGAAAAGATCTACCTGCCCATCTGGACCACCACCCCTTGGACCTTGCCTGCGAATGAAGCGGTCGCAGTCAATTCCAAATTTAATTATGTTTTGGCGACAGGCCGTTGGCATGATCAAATCCTCGGAATCATTTGCGCTAAAGAGTTATTGACTTCAGTGATGGCGCGTTACGGAATAGAAGATTATTCAGTAGTGTCTGAAGTGAACGGTGAACTATTGGAAGGCTTAAAATTACAGCATCCTTATTTAGATAAAACCGTGCCGGTGATATTAGGCGACCATGTTACGATTGATGCTGGCACCGGTTGCGTTCATACGGCGCCCGCTCATGGCCAGGAAGATTATGTTGCCGGCGAACAATATCAGTTACCGATGGACAGTCCGGTTAACGCCAACAGTTGTTTCAACTCCGATGTGCCTTTGGTGGGAGGCCTGCATGTTTTCAAAGCCAATGAAGTGATTATTGCTGAGCTGGAACGAAAAGGGGTTTTGCTGCATCAGGCGGTCATTGAACACAGCTATCCGCATTGCTGGCGGCATAAAACACCGTTGATTTACCGAGCCACTCCTCAATGGTTTATCAGCATGGACCAGAAGGGTCTTCGTAATCAAGCATTAGCGGCGGTGGAAAAAGTCACTTGGTTGCCAGGCTGGGGAAAAACCCGGATAAGCCGTATGCTAGAAAGCAGGCCTGATTGGTGCATCTCGCGGCAGCGAGTGTGGGGAGTACCTATTCCATTTTTTATTCATAAAATCAGTGGTGAATTACACCCGCATACATTGCAACTGATTGAACAAGTTGCCCAACTCATTGAGCATCAGGGGATTGAAGCTTGGTTTGAGCTTCAACCGGAACAATTACTCGGAAAGGAAGCCCAAGATTATTTGAAAGCAACCGACGTATTGGATGTTTGGTTTGATTCTGGCGGCAGTCATTATTGTGTATTGGCGCAAAGACCTGAGCTGGGTGTCCCAGCGGATTTATATTTGGAAGGTTCGGACCAGCATCGCGGCTGGTTTCAAACATCATTGCTGACTTCTGTGGGCATACGCGGAAATGCCCCTTTCAAAACCGTACTAACCCACGGCTATGTGGTAGATGCGCATGGCAAGAAAATGTCCAAGTCCTTAGGGAATGTGGTTGTTCCGGTAGAATTAGCCAAAAATCTAGGTGCAGATATTTTACGTTTGTGGGTCGCTTCAGCCGATTACAAATTGGATATCAATTATTCTGAAGAAATTTTAAAACGCAGCGTCGATGCGTATCGAAGAATTCGAAATACCGCGCGGTTTTTATTGGCTAATATTTTTGATTTTGAACCCAGCCAAGATTTATTGCCTCCTGAGAAATTAGTTTCATTAGATAGATGGATCGTTAATGAAACCGCCAAGCTGCAACAAGAAATTGTGGCCGCTTACCATGATTATAATTTTCAAATCATATATCAGAAGATTCATAATTTTTGCAGTGTGCAAATGGGTAGTTTTTATTTAGATATCATCAAAGACCGTCAGTACACCAGTTATAAATCTGGTATTGCTAGGCGTTCTGCGCAAACTGCCATGTATCATATTATTGAGGCTCTGGTCAGATGGTTGGCGCCGTTAATCAGTTTTACTGCTGAAGAGATTTGGTCTTATATTCCTGGCAAGCGAAAGGATTCGGTATTTTTAGACGTCTGGTATGATGGTTTTCCTCTTGTCGAACCACGACAAGATATCGAATGGCAATCTTTGATACCTGTTCGCGACGCCGTCAATAAAGTTTTAGAAAATCATCGCCGCACAGGTGATATTGGTTCAGCCTTAGATGCAGAAATTGTTTTGTATGCCGAAGGTGATTTAGCCAAAGTGCTAGCTCATTTGGGAGAAGAATTGCGATTTATGTTAATCGCTTCTCAGGCTGAGGTTAGGAAACTGGCTGAAAAACCCGAGGATGCGGAAGCAACGGATATTGCCGGTTTATGGGTGAAAATAATTGTTTCGCCCCATGCCAAATGCGTTCGTTGCTGGCAGCATCGAGCCGATGTGGGCCAGAATAAAGAGCACCCGGAAATTTGTGGTCGATGTGAGGAAAATTTGACTGCGCCAGGAGAAACACGGCGTTATGCCTGAGGAGTCAGCCATTTTGACAACAGAAAAAACTAAAAAAGCCCGGTGGCAAAAAGTCAGTCCATGGCTTTTGGTCAGCCTGGTAGTTATTCTGCTAGACCAGATTACTAAATTTTTGATTGTGCAAAATTTACAAGTAGAACAGCCGGTAGCAGTCTTTCCCTTTTTTAATTTAATCTTACGCTACAATCAAGGAGCTGCTTTTAGTTTTTTACGAGAAGCCGGCGGCTGGCAGGTAGTTTTTTTCAGCGCGGTTTCAGTCATTGTAATTATCGTGCTTTTAGTTTGGCTGTGGCGGTTGCCGTATCCGAATTCATGGATTGCTTGTGCTTTGAATTTGATTATCGGCGGAGCGGCGGGCAATTTGATTGATCGGATACGTTACCATGTTGTAACTGATTTTTTTGACTTCCATATCGGCAATTGGCATTACGCTACTTTTAACGTAGCAGACAGCGCCATTGTGATTGGAGTGTTGATGTTGCTACTACATACCCTGTTTAAGAAAAAAGGGGAAGGTTAAATCATTTCCAGTGCTTTGCCGGTGATCCCTTCATGAAACTTACTCACCAACATAAGTCTGGATTTTTAGTTCCAGAGACAGTTTTCTCTCCTAATTCATTCAAAAACAAGCCTCCACAAGCTGGGTCTTCCTTCGCTTGAGAGTTTAAGGGCGTGGCGGCAATTACATACCCCGATTCTGTGGCAGACTGGATGCTCAGCTGATAAAAATGGCCGTCAGTATACGGATTCACCTCCAAAGACTGCACACTGGCTCCCTGATAGGTGCTTTGCAGTGAGAAAAACGTTTCCAATTGGCTAGCCAAGTACATTAAGGCGACCTCCGCTTGGCTGCGCCTAGCCTTTACTAAATGGCTGGTATACAACGGATAACTGATGACCCCCAGAATGGCCACCAAAGCCATCACTATCAGCAGTTCTAAAAGTGAAAACCCCAGTTCTTGTTTCATAGGATATAACCCTAATCTTCCCCATTGGCTAAAACAATACTGGAAAAAAATACTTGTGCTTTTGTCAAAAATAGGTATTATGCTTCTTCCGAGGACAACTCACTGTTTTCGGGCCGGTAGCTCAGTCGGTAGAGCAGCGGACTTTTAATCCGTTGGTCCCGAGTTCGAATCTCGGCCGGCCCACCAATTTATCAAGCACTTAGATTCAAAAATTTTGTAAGCCGGTAAAGTTGGGTGTAATTTGGGTGTAACCCTGCCAAGAAAATAATAGATAAGGTGAGAAGTTAATGGAATTTTATAGACTTAAATAGAAGAACCTGCACATAGTACGGGGTCTTACGCTTGATTTTTAATTATTCAGCCTCATCTTATTAATTAGGGGGTGGCTGATTTAGAACGACGCCTAAAAACTAAAGCAGAAGATGATCAAAAATAGGCCAAATGTGGCCATTCTTCCAGCGAAAATTATCTCGAAACGGATAAAGGTAGTCCAAGTTTAGAACAAAATTTGTTATCAAGTATTGCCGTCGTTTCAAATCAGCCGCACCCTATTAATTAGATTCATTAATTATTTAACAAAAATAATATTGACGGGAGAATTTATGTCAAGTGAGGAATTCGTTGAAATTTTCGGATGGGATAATATATGTCTCGAAGGGTGTCATCATCCTTACGATCATTCTCATGATTTTACTTTAGGCAGAGACATTGAAAAAAAATGTACAGGCTGTGGGGCTAATATGCAGCCTAATGCCCAAAGGTATGGTACCGAATTTGGTGCTAATAGAGCAATTTTAAATAATTTTTATCAATGTAGACAATGCAAAAAAATAGATTCTCATGTTTTATATGATGGGCCACTTAAGGATTACAACTCTATTCGTGATATCGTTTTAGGAAATTTAAATTCCAGATTAAGTTAGGGCCATCTAAAATGACCTAAGCCTGGCGTTCTTTGAGGTTATATGTGCTTATTTAATAGCACGGGAGTGTCGCTACAATTATTATTGTCGCTTGTTTTTCTGTCAGTAGACGTTCATTAGTTTAATTTAAGTTATCCAAAAAATTTTATTAATATCTCATCCCAAAGCATGTTAAAGGCGATGCTCTTTAAGTTCATCATAAGCCAGCAAGCTTAGCCCAACTTATTTTTTAAAAAAGGTGTTGATCGATGAGAATTAAAAAATATTATTGTTTTTTATGCAAAATTCCGCTGAACAATGCAAATGATTCTAATGAACATCTGATTTTGAATGCTATTGGGGGAAGAAAAAAAGTTAAAGGGGTGATGTGTGTAAAATGTAACAATCAAAAAGGAAGCACTTGGGATTCTATTCTTTCTCAACAATTAAATCCTTGGAATTTGATTTTTCAGATTAATCGAAAAAGAGGGAAAAGTCCAGCCAAAAACTTTGATACAATAAGTGGGGAAAAAATTCGCCTACATCATGATGGGAAAATTACATTACCACGACCTAGTGTCGAAAAAATTGAAAACGATCAAGGTAAAAGTATAAAAATTAAAGCGTCCTCAATGTCTGAAGCAAGGGAAATCATAAAATGTCTTATGAGAAAATACCCAAATATCAATACAGATGAATCCTCTTTCAAAGAAGAATTATCATTTTTAAATGACCCCTTAATTTTTAGAGCTGCTTTTGGCGACGGTGACGCAATGAAATCATTAATAAAATCAGCTATAGTACTTGCCGTTGAAAATAAAATTGGTTCAGAGTTTTGCAAAAATGCAATTGAATATTTAACGGCAGAAAATGCAAAAATTTGTTTTGGCTTTTTTTATGATAGAGATTTAATCTTAAACAGACCGAAAGATAAAATTTTCCACTGTGTAGCAATTAGTAACTATAATGAAAGTAATTTATTGCTCGGATATGTTGAGCTTTTTGGTATTTTTCGTGTTGTAATTTGTCTTTCTGATTCATACCGTGGTCAAAAAATACATGATATTTATGCAATCGATCCAATTTTGGGAAAAAAAATTGATTTACATTTTGAAATTCATATAGAAAAAGAAGACTTAGAGGCGCTATATCATGGTGAAAAAAGTTGTCATGGGTATATGCAGACAGCATTTGACATTCCATTGAAAATAGCAGTACAAAATAACCAAAAGAATTTGATAAAAAAAATTGCAGATGATGCAGTAAGTTATGGGTTTGAAAACTGTGGCGCTAAAGAAGGTGAAATGCTAAATGAAGAGCATATGAAAAAAATTATCAATCATATAATGGCTAAATTGAGACCTTTTATAAAAGCTTAATTACTATAGGAGCTTAGATGGATAATCCGTTTCGCCTATTTTGGCTTTATATGCCCGCACATCTTTGGCCAATATACGCTGATGACTACTCAAAATATAAAATTTCTGGTGCTATGTTGGCGCTATGAAATTTGGGTCTTATAGGCACAAAAGGGGGGCTTGGATCTTCAGGTCTTATGTGATGATCTTAGCTATTGATGTTTCTCATAAAATATGTTATATTTATATATAACAATTATAAAGGTGAAATATCATGCACATAACCAATCTTAGAAAAGTAGGCGGCTCGATTATGCTGGCTGTGCCGCCGGCTATCCTTGAGGTCCTGCATTTGCAGGCTGGATCTAAGGTTGGGGTGGCTGTAAGCCATGGAAAACTAGTTATAGAACCCACCTCCAAACCGAAGTACACTTTGAGTGAATTATTGGCTCAATGCGATAAATTGGCCAAGATCAGCAAAGAAGATAAAGTATGGTTGCGCAACAAGCCCGCCGGTAAAGAGTTGATCTAATGGATAGGGGAGATATTTACCTGGTATCGCTAGACCCGACCGCCGGGCATGAACAGCAGGGAACTAGACCGGTTTTAATAGTCTCACCCCTCGCTTTTAATAAGCTGACCAAGACACCAATAGTACTGCCCATTACCACCGGCGGCAGCTTTGCTAGAATGGCCGGTTTTGCGGTTCACTTAACTGACACCAATACGACCGGCGTTGTGCGATGTGACCAGCCACGTGCAATGGATTTAGTTGCGCGCCGAGGAAGGAAGATAGAGCGGGTGCCAAAATCGGTGATGGAAGAAGTGTTGGCTAGACTTATTACTTTATTTGAATGAGCGGTAGAGGAGTATTTGAAAAATTGCTAAATTCAGATTTCATCGCGAGTTTCTCTTTAAGTTCATCATAAGCCAGCTAGCTTAGCTCACCTTGTAACGATTAAGTATAAATTATTCTTTTTATCCCTATAATCAAATAACCATCAAATAAGAATAAATTTTTAATGTATTGATAAATATTGATTTTTATTTAAGTTAAGCTTGGAAAACTTTCTATTATCAAATAACCGTCAAATAAGATTTTTAATTATTCCTGAAGCCCAAAAGGGAACATAGCGCTTATGTTTCTTTGAAGCTGTTTCACCATAAACACAAATCAAACCCGTCTCCAAAGCCTCTTTAATGATACGCGAGGCAATTGCCATATTTTTCTGTTGAATACCAAAACGTCCTCGTACAGTGGTATTAGTCATATACTCGTGCTTTACATATTTTAAACAAGCATGAAGATAGCACGCACGGACTCGATCCTTTTTATCCATTTTATCCAGCGGTCTATAGGAAAACAAAACTGCACGCGTGTTATCTGTCACCACCTCAAATAAAGGGGGTGGTAGTTGGTAAAACTCGGTTTCAGCAACTACTTTGTCAATACCGCTGCCTCTTTCTTCGCAAATTCCAGCACGACGCATAAATCGAGCCAATGAATCATTACGAGATCGCGGGGGGCTATCTAAGAAGCGATCCACCTCCAGCAATGGCTTTCCTGGGTTAGTAATTTCCAAACGATCACTAAAAATTTCAATCATGGGAGCCGCGCCAGTGATGGTAAAGTCTTGATGAATAAGGGCATTGGCGACTAATTCACGAACCGCTAATAAGGGATATAACGGCACATTTTTTCGCAGTGTTTTTTCAATGACTTCATTGAATGGAATTAAAGTAGCGATATAATCCATCAATTCTTCAAAGCCGCAGGCATATCCTTTACTGTTTTCAACTTCATCTATCGTTTTGAGACGATTATTTTCAGGGTAGCGTATTACCCTGACGGCTTTACGGCGTAGCTGATTAAAATCATTTAAATTTCTGGCAAAGAGAATCGCGCCCAAATTCAAAATATCCCATCGGCCATGTTTGCCTTTTTGAATCATTGATTCTTGAGACAATGCGTCTAAAATTCCTTCCGAAAAAGTGGGCATGGGCAGCTTCAATAATTTAAAGTAAGCATTACAGTCCAGTAAGCGAATAACTTCTTCAGGCTCTACATATTCAGCGGCTAAATCGTTCTCAAACGCAGTCTGATTGAAATTTTTCCACAGCAGCCGCTCTTTTTCTGGAAAATCTTTTAAGTGTTTTTTGACAGATCCAATACGAATATATTCTTCATGCTTAAATTTCACTGGTTCTTTGAAAGCTTTGCCGATTTCCAAAATCACAATTGAACAATTATCAATAAACACAGAAGAGAAACAAAGATGAATTTTAGGATTTAGCAGATGCAACAACCAATTTTCAAGAGGTTCATTACCCACTTTATGATTAGCTGGAGAAAAATGAGTGCCTACCAAGGCATGAGTTTTGTCTTGAATACCCCACACTAAATAAGCGCATGGTTTATGATGTAAAGCAGCGGAATTAGATAGCGCCGAAACATATTCGCCAATTTTTTCGGGATCAGAGTTGTTTTCCTTAAATTCAACCCATTCAGTTTCATTAGGTAAACGGCAAAGCTCTTTTACCAAATCTTTTAAGTAGTTTGGATCGCGTTTAATTGTCATAAACTACTCGATTTTGATTAGCCATTGATAGATGCCTCTTTTTTTGGATTACCATACGATAGATCCTCAATCGGCTCCAACAAGCGATAGGGACACTGGCTGGATTCCTTCACAGCATTTTCTTTATTTAGCCAATGTAGAATCGGCATGTCGCCCTCTGGTCAACTTGGTTTAATTAGCAATTGTGAAGTGTTAAATCTTAATGTATCTACTCTCTCTTCTCAACGGTATTAGTTTTTGTCGAACGATAACGTTGATCTAATTTATCCATTGCAGCTTGAATGTGTGATCCGTTTTGGTGGCTGTAACGCTCAACCATTTGAAGGGTTTTATGGCCTGAGATTCTTTTGACTGTGGGTAGATCAACGCCAGCTTGAACTAAATGCGTAATGGCGGTGTGGCGTAACGTGTGCCGAACTACTTCATTAGGGTTTAGGCCTGCGGCGGTTGCCACTCGTCGAAAGGGTTTGCAAATATTGACGCAATGGCCTGTTTTTGATCTTGCTGAGGGAAATAACCAAATTTGATTGGGCCTGGCTCTTTTTACATAAGGAGATAATGCCTCAGCTAAATAGGTAGTCATTGGTTGTTGTCTAGATCCGGCTTTGGCATGAGGAATAAAAATGACTTGTCGATTTAGGTCAATGTTTTCTAACCGAATTGACAGGATTTCTGAGAGTCGCATGGCAGTTTCCAGCCCAATCACGATAAACTCGTAAATATAGGGATTTTGATCCTGTTTCGCCTCGGTTAGTAGCCGATCAATTTGTTCTACTGTTAAGTAGGTAATACGGGGTTCATTTTCTTTAAATTTTTTCACCATTACTGGTTTATTTTTCAACCATTTCCATTCAACTGCTTTGGTAAATAAGTGAGATAATACGGATAGTTCTCGATTAATGGTGCCGGTATTGATACCATCTTCCTGGCGTTTAACCTTATATTTTTCTACTTCTTCATCGTCAATTTTATCGAGTGGTATATTGCTGAAAAACGGAATCAGACGCAGCTTAAGTTGGGAGATTTTAGCTTTCAGGTTTTTTGCTTGAGTTGAAATTTGCTTTTCCAGATATTGTTCGGCAGCTTCTTTGAATCGTAAAGTGGGCTTGCGACCTTTGGGCAAGTTTAGCCGGGCTTCATGAGCTTCATTGCGAAATTTTGCCAATATCTTCTCGGCATGCAATCGTGTCGTGCCATCCGATTCTTTACCAACCAATCGATGAATTCGTCGACCGTCTACCATGATATTGATTCGGTATCTCCCATCTCCATTGGCTAGCCGGTCAAACTCAATGCCATTTTCCTGGATTTTTTCGTGAAGTCCTACATTCCGTATATTAGCACGGGTTAACGTTTTAAATTTCATTGATCACTCCTTACTTTTTTGATGGGGGGGTAATAATCCGGTTTTTCAACCGGCTTGCCGGGTGGCAGATTTAATTCCTTTAAGTGTTGTAATGGTTTTTCATCATCTAAAATCGCCTGGCACAACGGCCAATGCTCACGCAGCCGCTCCCGGTTTAAACCCCGGTAATCCACCAGCGGCCACCATTCTTTATCCACGACTTGTCCCGCCGGGTTCTCGATATGGATTTCAAAATGGTTCCAGAAGTAAGGGATGTCGGTGATCACCTGCCACAGGGCCTGTTCCTCGGCGGTGAGTAGGCTCGGTAAAAATAAGGCCAGCCCTGCAAAGCGGTCGGCGTCTTCGGCAGACCAGAGTCGTTCGCCGACTTCCTGGGCGCTGATTTTTTCCGTGTGGCGCTGGCCGAATAGATAATGGTCGGTTTGTGCCTTTTCGGTCGATACCACTGGCAGACAATAGCTGACCGATTTTTCGGCTAGTAAGGATTCCATCAGACTGGACACTGCGCGATGTTGATGCCGTGCGATCAGTTCGGCGACAAATCGCAGCCGGGGGCTGATCCTGACATTCACAACCATCGTTCGGATGTGCTGATGATCCGCCTTTTTTTTGGGTTTTTTCACCCGTTTCTGGGTTTCAGTCATGTGCTTTATTCTCCCATTCAGTGCTCTAAACTTCTGGATTGTTCTCGGAAGTTCTCTATTTGTCTATAGTCATTAAGACTACAAAAGTAGTCCTTTACACTACGAATAACGCTCACTATAATAACCCCCTCTGCTAAAGTCAATGGGTTCAGTCCTGAAGGCGGGACCCATTCTAGATTAAAAAAACACAGGAGCCTACTATGAAAAAGGAAGTCGATTTTCGATTAAACACACCCACTCTCGATATTTTTCCCGATGGTCGGATGGATGTTCACAATGCGTCGCATTACCTGGGCGTTAAGGAGAAAACCTTGGCGATGTGGCGCAGTGGTGGTATCGGGCCCCAGTATATCAAGCGGGGCCGGATTTTTTACTATAAAGACGATCTGGATGCCTGGTTGAATGAGCGTCATTGTCGCAGCACATCACAGTCTCTGCAGAAAGGAAAAAATCGATGAATGAGAGTAAACAGGATCCCGCTTTTTCCTTTGAGCAGACTGGTTGCTCAGTCTGTCAACCTATCCCTCCAGTGTATATCGATGAATTACGTCATTATCCAGCCGATAACCCCATTTTGATTGCGGTGGATCGGTTAAGTTTGCAACGCATCCGCTCGTCCAAAGGGGTGTGTTTATATTGCCCGGAACCCGCGGAACATTATGTACTTAATTTTTGTTTTCAGCGCGAGGCTTGGGTGCTATATGCCCATTTGAGTTTATTTTCCCGCGCCATGGATTTAGCACACGCTATCCAATGGCAGGGAGCCGCCAAGACCCTGATATTACGTATCGGTATTCACAACCTGCGAGGATAGCGCCATGACCCAGAATATACCTGAATCCATTATTGAATTACCGAATTGGGAGCAAGCCGCCGCCTGGAACGAACCGATTTTATTTGAGCCATTGGAAACTCCTGAAATTCCGGCAGAGTGGTTGCCCGGCGTGCTGGGTGAATTTGCCGGCGCTTTAACACAGGCCAGTGAGACACCGCCGGCGCTCAGTGTCATGACCTTATTAGGGGTATTATCGACCGCTTTAGCCGGTTATTGCGCCGTCTCTCCTAAACCTGGTTGGATAGAACCCGTGAATATTTATACGCTGATCGCGCTGCCGCCGGCCAATCATAAATCCCTGGTGGTGCGAGCCTGCACCCAACCGCTGTGGCGTTGGGAAAAAGAACAGAAAAAGCAGCGGGAAAATGACATCAAGCGTCAGCGGGCTGCCCGCAAAACGGAAGAGCGCATTTTGGAAAATTTGCGCACCAAAGCGGCTAAAACCGAAGACCCGGAGGAACAACGCCGTCTGTTTGACGCGATTATTCAACAGGAGATGGCGCTGACTGAAGTTTCTCCGTTGCCGGTGCTGTTTACCAACGACGCCACCCCGGAATCGCTGACGCATTTGATGGCGGAACAAGGCGGTCGATTGGCCGTTTTTTCCGATGAAGGCGGTATCCTGGATACGTTAGCGGGTTTATATAATCACGGTTCCGCTAATATTGATATTTTGCTCAAAGGTATCGACGGCGGTGAAGTGCGTGTTCATCGCAAAGATCGCAGCACGATTTTGAATCCGTATTTAACCGTGGTGCTGACCGTGCAACCGATTGTCATTCAAAATATGGCGGGAAAAAAAGCGTATTTGGGTAAAGGGGTGCTGGAACGTTTTTTGTATGTGCTGCCCAAAAGTCACCTGGGTTATCGCACCCATAATACACCCTCACTGTCGTCAGAATTGCAAGCCGCCTATGACCACATGATAATGACTTTGTTAAACAGCCGACCACAGACGGAGACTTCTATTCCCGGGGAAAATAGGCAAATATTCTCGCTTTCTCCAGAAGCCCATACATTATGGCGTGCTTTTCAAATGCAATTAGAAAGCGAGTTAAGACCCGAAGGCCTGTTAGGGAGTTACCCCGGTTGGGGAGGCAAATTAGCGGGATTTGCCCTGCGATTGGCCGGTTTATTACACGTTGCTGAATATGGTTTGGTGGAACAGGATATCCACGCCGCCACGATGCAAAACGCCTTACGCCTGGTCGAAGTGCTTCGCCTTCACGCCCTGACCGTGTTTAAATGGATGTGCCGGGATTCTGCCAGTGATGACGCTCAAATTGTCTGGCAATGGATTCAAAACCACCATCAGGGTTCCTTTACTCAGGCAGAAATTCGTTTTGCCTTAAGGAATAAAAAACAGGGTCAATCCGAGCGATTAATGAAAGCATTAGCCCGATTGCAGGAACGTCATCTAATCAGTTTGCCGGTGAAATTAAACACCCGAAAACCGACTACTCTTTACCGCGTAAATCCATTGGCACTGCCTTCTACTCCAGCGGTGTAACATAAAAAAAGGGTACTTTATCAAACCGCCTGTTTCGAGGGCAGGGCTATCGGATCAAACTTTAAGCACTTTGAGTAAATATTGCTGATCCCAGCCGGCTTTGAGGGTCAGGCAAATCTACAAAGTAATCTATTCTTAATTTAAGGGTTGCTTGTGGCAAATCTGTAGAAAAAATGTCGTTAATTAGAGCTTGTCCCATTTGACGTAATTTTACAAAAATTCATGTGCATATTTTTTGCGCTATGAAATGTTATCTAGAGAGTAGAGCTACCAAATCACTTCGGTAGCCCCCTCATTAGAACCGCATCGTGCCCTATTAAGGCAATGGGCTCAAGACCATGTCATTTACGCGTCTGTACTTTCAAAATAGCCGACAATATGTCTTTACTTGTGGTAAAGGGTTTCTTGCCATATACAGGCTAAACTTATCCCAGTTAAAGGATTTGCGTTGACTGCGTCGATTTAACCATTTAAACAGAATTCTCGTGGCTGCATGTAGAAATATTGTCACGCTCTTGCTATTAAAACTCACGCCGTAGTATTGCACGTGACCTCTTAGTTTCGAGCGAAATATTTTCCAAATTTCACCGAGTGTTTTCTGATTCCGAATGTCGCGTGCCCAATCATTCACCTTCTTGAGCTTGCTACGCAGTCGTTTACCGCTGGTTTTCACCTTCGGGATTACTTTACCGCGTAGTGACCTACCTAAATAAAAAGTGAAGCCTAAAAAATCAAAGCCTTCCTGTTTCTCGCCGCACCCCTCTTTTTCTTTTGAAAACTTAACCAATTTTGTCTTCTCTTCATTCAGCTTGAGACGGTATTTAGCGAGACGTTTGCTTAAAGCTTCTTTGATTCGTTTGGCATCGCTTGCATATTGGCAACAGATCACCGCATCATCCGCATATCGAAATGCTTCGACTTTTCCAGCAGATAATGGTTTCACCGTATCTTCTATCCACGTGTCTATCACGTAGTGCGCAAATATATTCGCAATGATCGGACTACAGCAACTCCCTTGAACTACCCCCTCATCATTAATCATTAATTCTCCATCCGATAACACACCCGACTTAAACATCCGCTTTATGTAACGTAAAAATTTCGTGTCTTTAATTTTCTTACGAAGAATTTCTTCTGCAAGTTGATGATCAATCATTCCAAAGTAGTTGGCTAAATCAACATCTATGATGCTTTCCACTTCATTTTGATCCAGATGTTTGCGTAAATCTTTGATCGCATCATGACATCCACGATTTTGTCTAAATCCATACGAGCAATTTAGAAAAATCGGTTCGTAAATGCTATCCAGAATTTCCTGCATCCGTTTCTGTACCAATTTGTCTGCAAAATTACTGATCCCCAAAGGGCGTGTTGCGCCTGGCTTACCTTCCTTCGGGATCAGCACTTGACGTACTGGTCCCGGACGATAAGACATTTTCTTCATCTGCGCCACCAGTTCTTCTACATTTTCTTGCAGATTTTCACCATAGGCCATTTTATTTATTCCGTCTGTTCCAATCGCTTTTGCTCCATCCAGCTTATGGTAACAGCGACACAAAGACACCACATTAAAATGGTGCATTAATGTGGAGCTCCACATTATGAATAGCATTTTATCAGTGATGCGTGTTAATTGCGCCTGAACCGAGCCAGTCGATTGCGGTTAATTGAGCCACTTCATTTGCACCTTAACGGGCCAGCATTGCTGATAAAATCATTGAACGAAGGCGCGTAGAGCACAGGGCTATGGGGATTCTAAAGATCAAGAGAGTGGGTGTACGCTAAAATTTGTAATAAATAATCTCAAAATTAACGACATTAATGGCAATATTTCATTTTTCATTTCAAACTCTTCATTGAGCAAGCTCAGTGTTTGATCAAAAAATTTATCGAGAGTATGGGAAGTTCTTCCCTTAAAAATAGAATAGATCATTTTACTGTTATTAACAAATACAGATATTCTTTTCATGAGGTATCAATACCTCGATTTTGATGATGTTGACTCAAAAGGGTTGAGATTAATTTCTTGTTTCCTATACGACAGTAAGGACAGAGATGAATATTAACGTGATAAACCCGTAATAAAAGTTCATCCGTTGTCTCTTCAATAATAATAGGTTCTTCCTTAACATTTAAGGCCATACGGCATTTTTTTAGTTTTTCGACTTTATAACGATTTGCTAAAAAGCCAATGTGTCTTATCCGAGTCAATTTGGAAGGTAAAACATGGAGTAAAAAACGACGTATAAATTCCTCCGCATCCAATGCCATCACTTTTTTCTTATTTTTATCCGCATAATCACGCCATCGAAAACTAACCTGGTCATTTTCACAACGGATTAGGCGATGATTAGAAATGGCAATACGATGAGTATATTGACTCAAGTATTGAATAATTTGTTGAGGGCCGGCAAAAGGTTTTTTAGCATAAACCACCCAATTTTTTTTCCAGAGTATTTCTTTTAAATTGTTAAATTCAGTGGAAGAAACATATTGCTGACTGTCACCATGGAACTGTAACTGATTGTTGGCATAGTATTCCTGTAAACCTTTCAAATAATTGGCTCGAAAATGTTTTGCCAAGGCTTTGACAGGAAATAAGTAATTGGATTTGGCTATTACCCAACGTGAATCTGGGGTTAACGCACCACCAGGTACAATACAATGCAAATGCGGATGTAACGATAAATTTTGTCCCCAGGTATGCAGTACCAGAGTAGCCCCGAGTTCACCACCCAGTCGTTTAGGATCTTGACCGAAGGCTAATAAAGTTTCGCTCACCGCTTTGAAAAGCAAATTATACAGTAGTGCTGGGTTGGACAGGACGAGTGGATTCAATTCATGGGGTAAAGTAAAAACCACATGAAAATAAGGGACAGGCAATAACTCCGACTCGCGCTGCTTAACCCAGCGTAACTTTTTTACTGTCTGACATTTAGGGCAATGACGATTACGACAAGAGTTATAACTGATGTCAATGGCGCCGCAATGTTCACACTGTTCAACATGGCCACCTAAGACGGCTGTACGACAATGTCGTATAGCCTGAATTACTTTTTTTTGCTCATAGGAAACAGTATGATGACGTTGATAGCGATCACCATAACACTCAAAAATATCCGCCACTTCAAGCGCGGGTTTTTTGAGTGCGTTATCTTTGTCATTACCCCTCGGTACAGGGGCACAATGCATCAATATAAACTATCTAATGGCGATGGAATATTGCTCACCCGTTGTTTAGATATGCGCGTATAACGCAAAGTACTACTGATGGAACTATGCCCCAAGAGTTGCTTGATATTCATAATATCTGTTCCATTCTCCAGCATGTGCGTTGCGAACTGTGCCTTAGCGAATGTATGGACACCTTTTTGCTAATATGAGCTTTTATTTTTGCTTTCTTGAAGGCATCTCCCGCCCCATCTCGAGTCATGGGTTTTCGAGGGTCACACCCAGGAAATAACCAATGAGAAGGTTTATAGCGTTTCCAATACTGCCGTAGTTCGGCCAATAAAATGGGAGATAAGGGCACATACCGATCTTTTTTTCCTTTGCTTTGCTTGATGCAAATCACATGGGCTTGACTGTCGATATCCTGAATCGTTAAGTGAACAATTTCACTGACTCTTAAACCTGCGCTATAGGCTAGCATGAAAATGGCATGATGCTTATGATTTTTGGTCACACTGAATAAGGTTTTAATTTCATCCCGGGTTAAAATATCAGGCAAGTGCTGTTCTTTCTTAGCGAAGGGAACATAAAAACTATCCTGATTTTTTTTAAGTATAATTTTATAAAAAAATCGGATAGCGCTGACGACCACATGACAGGAACTCCAGGATAATTTTTTTTCGTTGACAAGATACAGAATATAATTTTGCGCATCCTCATCAGTAATGTTTGCTGGCGAACGCTTGTAATAACCGGCCAATTGTTTTATAACAGTAACGTATGACTTCTGTGTATTTTCAGAAAAGTTCCGAAGTTGCATGGCATTAATCATGTCTTGACGTAGTTGACTCATAAAAATAACTCCTTTTAGTTTAGTTAAAAAAACGGAGTTACAATTATAAGTTGGGAGCTTAGGAACCTAATAAATGGGCTGGAAGTGCTCGGAAATCGACTCATTCGCTGCCGCGCTAGCGGCTTCGTTCAAGCCATTATATGCAAAGCTTTGCATATAATTGCCTATCGGCGCGCTGCCGCTAAATACCACCCGGATCATAATCCGGCAGGGTTGGAGATGATGCAGTTGATTAACGCCGCTTACGAAGTGCTCAAGCAGGCGTATGCCGACAATAAAATCAATCATGAAGATCCTACCGGCGATACCTCGGATTACGGTGAAGCCTTTAATACCGCATTAAACGCCATTAGAGGATTAGGATTGGACATTGAAATATGTGGCGCGTGGATTTGGGTGAGCGGTGATACCCGGCCCCATAAAGAAGCGTTGAAATCCGCTCATTTTCTGTGGTCGCCGCATAAACAGCGTTGGTATTTTCGGCCTGAGCAATATAGATCGCGTAATCGTCAATCGTGGAAGATGGAAAAAATTCGTTCGGTTTATGGTAGCCGGGCAACGGAAGAAGAGGTTGCCCATCGCAGAGTGACCGCATAAAAATGGTGAAATCCTCTGGGTGGTGTGATCTACCCAGGATAAGGAAAGAGATCAGGGTAAAACCTTTGATCGTGTTGAATCTATGTTAAGAAAGGAGTAAAAAATGGCTTATTTAACGCTTCATTTAGAGGATTATATGGAAGGTTTCTATCAGGAGTGCCCAGAGCTAAGACCGGAAGAACCTGAAGCTGGGTTGGGTACGGATGTTGATATAGAAATCGATAGGGAAAAACCTGCCGAGGAGAATCAAAATGAGCGCTAACATCAAGTTAACTCGATCTATGATTCAAGTGGCGCATGACTGTGATGAAATCTTCAGCGAATACCGGAAGCAGATCAATGAGGATATCGAAAAATTTGTGATCGGTGATTGTGATGAGGTACAGGTGATGAATTTATTAAAGGTAAAATTTTGCAATTTAGAGCAAAAAATTGCGAATAGGTTACGAAAATACGCCCCTTTCATTAGAGGTTGATCCGTGAGAGATGGCATTGGTTGTTGGGTTGGTTTTCTGTAGTTGGATTGCAACCCATTCACTTTGAGTGTTTAAATAGGTTCTGCGATGGGCTAAAATTTTTTCAAATCCAGAAGCAAGGAGTTAAAGGTGGCCACTTGGTATAAAACAGATGGAACGGTTCAAAAAATTGAAATCCCTGCGGATCCTAAAGAAAGTCTGGCGCTGATGCAAAAATGCGTCGGTGGTTACATTGAAGTGATTCATCGCCGTGAGAATCAAATTTATTTAGGTAATGAGGAAGGGCGTCTTTTAAATTTGCCGAGAAACCCATTTTTTGCTATTTATTTTTATGGTGATGTGCTTTGTGTTCAAACACCGGAAGAGTTTGATTTAAATGAATGAAAGAGATCTTTTTTTGAAAAGCAAAATGATGGAAACTTTTGCAGATTTCTTTCGAATGGTTAAAAACAATTTGAATAAGGATAACCTATGTCATCACCTATTTTAGATTTGCCCATGTCTTCTACTCTGGATCTTTTTAGTAGGGAAAAGGGTGACGACGATTACAAGGCTTTTAAAGAGGGACTATATCCTTGGCATAAGGATGCCAAGGTTTACTGGAGCCAACTTGCTGAAAAGCATAAACCTCGTCTGGATAAAGATTTCGTTAGCCAGTTTCCTGAAAAGTGTATAGACCACCTTTGGGAATTAACATTAATTCAATATATGGCTTCCCAATCGGCAAATGGGTTGCAGTTGATTAATTTTTCAGTAAATTAATAACGATAAGTAATTAATGAATCTTAAACAGACTCTATGAAAGTTATAAAAAATTACTACTCCTGATTTAAAAATTCTTGATAGGATTTGATATCTGAGCGCTTCATTTGGAAATGCTTATCATTTTTAGCAATTGCATAATAAAATTCTTTCTTTTCATCTAACGGCTGAGCCTCTAAAAAATGCCATGAGTTAGCAGGAGAAGAGGATTCTTTGGATGTTTTAAAATGCGTTAATATCTTGTGATTCTTTCAATTTTTTTAATGTTTCTGCAGGCAACAAGTCAGGATCATCCTGTGCAATCTCATAAAAATGCTGCATATCCTTTTTAGATTTGATAATAAGCCAAATTTGATTATTGCCTGCTGCGTCCAGCATTAAAAAACTTCCGGATTCGTCTAAAAGATAATATTCAATAATTTCATTTTCTCGAACAATCTTATTAAAAAGATCAATAAATGATTTATTTTCGAAAACCTTATTTTCACTTTCTTTAATAGAATCTAAAATAAATTTTGAGAAATCAAAGAAAAATTCAGCTTGTAGCTCATTAATGTATTGAGAAACTTTTTTTAAATAATCAGGATCTCCTTTCGATACATAGCGATGAATTTCCTTATCATTAAAAGCTTTAATGACTGTATCTTGTGTCGCTTTACCTGTTAACATAATCACTTTAATTTGCGAATCGTTCAGCTCTCGAATAAATTCTAATCCATTTTTCTTTGGCATATCATAGTCCACAATAGCAATTGCAATATGCTTAAATCGGTCTGGATTATAAATTTGCTTTTTAAGCAAAGAAACATCCATACTAACAGAAAATATTGAAGTATCATCTTGCTGGATAAACTTGTGAGACACCTTTTTCTAATAAAGATTTAGTCCATTCACGATTTTTGTTTAAAATATGATGTGCTTTAACAGGGATCACTGGTGCAGATACATTTATATTTACCATGACAATGCAGATTGAATATTATCCAACAAACCTTGATCATCGTCCAAAACGAGTAATGTCGTAGGAAAGCTACAACAAGCGATAATAGACATATTAACTCCTTGTATATTATATTTTTTGCAAAATTGCTTTTACAAAACCTAATTCCAAATAAATATTATACTTTACGTTGTTCTTTGTCCAATTTAGGAAATGAAAGTATAAATTCAGTATATTCTCCCTCTTCAGATAAACATTCAATTTTACCTTGATGAGACTGCATAACCATTTTGCTGAAAGCCAAACCAACTCCTGTGCCGGTAGATGATTCAGTGGTAAAAAAAGAATCAAATATATGAGGTAAAACTTGTGGAGAAATGCCTGTTCCAGTATCTTTAAAATGAATTTCATTATGTTTATCGTGCCGTTCCAGCCATATTATAATCTCACCCTTGCCTGCTTTTAAAATATAAAAAATTGCATTTTTAATTAAGTTCATAATAACATGCATTATTAAAGTACTATTACCCATGAATTTAAAATCATTGTCTTTCTTAAAAATCAATTTATTGACCATATTATCAGGTAAAACAAATTCTTTAATGGCATTTTGTATACATTGACTAGCAGATACAAACAGTGAATTCAGAAAACTCAAAATTGATGCTTTGTAACTTAGTGAGCAACATATTAATGATAATATTTGATTGATCTACTTTTTATTCAATCCAATTGAATGCCTTTTTGACACTGGCTATTTCTTTATCCGTCATGGTTTGAACGGGTAAATTTTTATCACGTGCAAATTGATTAATAGCAATTAGTTTAGAAAACATGTTATCAATACCCAATATTCCCGATTTGATTGTGGCTAATGGTGTTCGAATTTCATGCGCAATAGAGCCACTAATTAATTTAGCACCTTCTAATTGGTATTTTGTCTTTTTGAGTTCTTCTTCAGCTTTTTGCGCTTTTTCTGCTTTTTCTTTAGCTAATTTCAACTCTATTTCCATCTGTTTACGTTGTGTGATATCTAATGAGTTAGCGATAATACCCACAACATTCCCCTCATAGTCTCGAAGAGGGGTTTTGGTAGTGAGAAAAGTGGCTATAGTTCCATCAGATAAAGTGCCAGTAATCTCAAGCTCCTTAGCAATGCCGCTATTCATAATTTCTTGTTCATCTTTAGTCACTTGTTCTGCCGTATTACTCCAACAAAGATCAAAGTCAGTTTTTCCAATAATTTCTTCAGAAGAATTCACCCCCGCCATCCGAACTACCACTTCGTTACAGCCTAAATACACCCCTTGCCGATCCTTCCAGTAAATACTTCCTGGTAAACAAGAGATAATATTTTCAAGATACATTTGTTGTTCATAAATAGTAGTAATATCTTTTCCTAAAAGGACGTATCCTATAGCCTCTTTGCTTTTATTGAAAGCATAAAATAATTGCCAATGAACATGGTATGAACGTGGTTTAGCATTTTCGATAGGCACTACCTCAGCTTGTTCAATTATTTTTTCAGGATGAGCTTTTAGGGTTGTCAGATGGGATGAAACTAAATCTTTTAGATAATAATTTCGGCAGAAATTAGGATAAAACTGATTTATGATTTTTTCAGGGGGTATATTGAATAAAATACTTATATAGGGGCTGGCTTTATTGATTATTAACTCAAGCGTTAAAAAGAACATAGGAATACGTCCTACTTCCATGATTTTTAAAAATAAATCATGTTCTTTTTGATCATCACTATCTGACATTGTTTTTAACGCCTTGAAGTATAAAAAATAATTTAAATTGGTTTTTTAATGCAAAATAAACCAGAAAAACTACCACCAAATTATTATATAATGGGAGTTGAAACTTCGGCAAATGGTTGGAATAATTTTCCCATAGAAACTTTAGTGGTAGGGTCATGAATAATCTTAAAAAAAATCGTATTGTTGTTTTAGGTACATTCACGGTTGATTTATTGGCAATGTCTATACAAGCAATATTAGAACCTCTATTACCTGTTACAGTGCAAACGGCTCTTTATAATCAGGTTTTTCAAGAATTATTAAATCCTACTAGTCTCACCCTGAGCAATCAAGATGGATGTGCCAATATTATTATATTCAGAATCGAAGATTTTTTAGAAAAAAAATTTTTATCTTCTGCGGATATTTCTTTACAAAAAAATATTGAGGAATTAATAAAAACAATTCAGGCTGCATCGCAAATTTGTCATATTCCATGGGTCGTCTGTATATGTCCAAGCAATTTATATAACGACGAAAATAAATTATCACAAAATTATTTAAAACAGTTGGAATATCATGTTCAAGAAAATTTTAAAAATTACGATAATATTTATTGCATAACTCCAGATAATATTTCTTGCTTATATTCGTTTTCCGATTTTTACGACCCGCTCAGTCAACAATTAGGCGATATTCCATATAAATATGAATATTTTTGTATAATAGGATATCAAATAGCAAGGATGATATATGCTATTGTAACTAAACCTTATAAAGTTATTGTTTTGGATTGTGATAATACACTATGGAGTGGTATATGTGGTGAAGATCGTTTGGAAGATATTCGTATTTATCCCTATCAACTTGAATTTCAAAAATTATTATTAGAACAAATACAAGCAGGAATGTTGTTATGCCTATGCAGTAAAAATAATGAAGAAGACGTTAAGAGAATTTTCCAATCACATCCAGATATGATTTTGAAGTTGGAAAATTTTGTTGGGCTAAAAATAAATTGGAAAGAAAAATCATCAAACATTTATGAACTATCTTGTCAACTCAATTTGAATTTAGATAGTTTTATTTTTATTGATGATAATGCTATGGAATGTGCTGAAGTTTCTTCACGATTTCCCCAGATATTAACTTTACAATTACCAAAAAATTCAAAAAAAATGCAAAATGTCTTGCAAAATTTTTGGGCATTTGATCATCCCAAAGTAACGGCAGAAGACTATCAAAGAACTGCGTTTTACCAGCAAGAAATGAATCGTTCAAAACTAAAAGAACAATCAAATTCATTGCGAGATTTTATTGAAAAATTAAAATTAAATATTCAGTTTGAGGTCATTGAAAAACGGCATAACACACGAATTTCTCAGCTTATAAAAAGATGTAATCAATTTAATTTTACTCAAACAACTGAAAAAGATTTATGGGAATTACTCAAAAATAGGTCCGTTACAGGTTATATAATCACTGTTCATGATCGTTATGGAGAATATGGAGAATCAGGTATAGTTTTAATTCAGGTCATTGACGGTGTGATAAGTATCAAGACATTGTTACTTAGCTGTCGAGTCTTAGGAAAGGGGGTCGAGCATCGTATCGTCGCTTTTTTAGGTAAAATGGCCAAAGAAATTTTTAATATTTCGACTCTACAATTCTATTTTTCTAAATCAAAACGAAATCTGCCGGCTCAATATTTTTTTTCCGACCTTTGCCAATTGCCAAGTGCAAAAATTGAAAAGATTGATGAAATCAGTAGCATAGTGATAATTAAATTTGAAGATGCTGAGCAATTAACTTATGCACCTACATCTGCTGCTAATCAACATGATGCTGCCTCCGAACATCCTGTTTCAACTAATGGACAAAAAGAGAAAACATTAATTTATTACGCGACTTTTTTAGATGATTTAAAGAATTTAATCGATATAGTCCGGTCTTATCAAAAAGAAAGACAAGGGCAGCCACAATCAAAAGTACCATATTTTTCACCACAAAATTCTGACGAAGAATATCTTCAGAAAGTATTTGAGAAAATACTTCATATTAAAAAGATCGGAATAGATGATGATTTTTTCTCTTTGGGCGGCAGTTCTTTAATGGGTACTTTGTTAATTGCAGAAATATGTCACTTTTATTCTATTTATCTGACTATTGATGTTTTATTTGAAGCACCCACAATTCGGAAATTAGCAAAGATAATTTGCGAAAATAAAGCGGATTTAAATTTTCGTCTAGACCCGATTTCTGCTTTACCTCGATATGATGGTCAAATTATCCCTCTTTCATTTGCACAACAACGAATTTGGTTTTTAGATCAATTGCATCCTTTCAGCGCACTATATAATACTTTCATTGCATTTGAATTTAGTGGAGCAGTAGATGAAACTGCTATTGTGAAATCATTTGATTCTCTGGTTGAGCGTCACGAAAGTTTACGAACTATTTTTTTAGTTAAATCAGGTATTCCTTATCAACAGATTCATTCCAAATTAAATTGTGGATTTAAAGTTGAAATTGAAGATGTCAGTGAAAAATTTGATGATGAAATACGTCAAAAAGTTTATGAAATGGCTCAACAGCCTTTTGATTTAAAAATAACTCCTCTATTGAGAGTGATTCTATTGCGTCATCGTCAAGATCGATACTTTTTACTTTTTTGTTCACATCACATTATTATGGATGGTCGTTCTTTTAATATTTTGATGACAGAATTCTCTAAACTATATAGTATCTATCATCGCAATGAAACCGCATTGAGTTGGGTTCGCCCTCAAATTCAATATGCCGATTTTTCAGTATGGCAAAGAAACCGTCTCGAAGGTGCACTTCGACAACGACAATTGGCTTACTGGACTGAACAACTAGCTAATCTATCCGAATTAGATTTTCCAACTGACTTTATACGCTCTGAGAATACCGGGACGACAGGTAAACGCATCCCTTTTCGTTTTGATCAATCCTTACTCAACAAACTGAGAATGCTTTCCCGCCAAGCTAAAGTCACATTATTCACAACTATTTTATCTGCTTATGCTATTTTACTGAGTAAATATACGGAAAAAACGGATATTGTTATTGGTACTCCTATCGCTGGCCGGCAATATCCAGGCGTTGAAAATATGATTGGTCATTTTATTAATATCTTAATTTTGAGATTGAATTTATCCGGCAACCCTGATTTTTTAACTTTATTAGAGCGTAACCATCATACTGTTTTGGATGCATACACTCACCAAGATTTGCCTTTTGAAGAATTGGTTAAACAGCTTAACCCTAATAGACAAATCACTCAGAATCCCTTGACTCAAATTATGCTTGTTTTTCAAGAGAGTGATTATGAAATAATAAAAATACCTGATATTAAAATGACTAAGGTTTTTTCCGATAATGATCAGTTACTTCTATTAGCTGATTACGATCATGCAAAATTAGACATAACTATGGATATTCAGGTAACAGCGCAGGGTTTGGAAGGGCTAATTGAATATAATTCTTGTCTATATTCGGAAAAGACTATTGCTGGTATCATTCGTCATTTTCATAATATATTATTGGCAATAGTGAATGATCCGAAACATCCGTGTTCAACTATTTCGATTTTAGATCGGGATGAACATCAAAAAATGTTATTTGAATGGAATCAAACTATGACTCATTATCCTTGTCAGGCTACAGTGACTCGTTTATTTGAGGAAAAAACTCGAACTCAACCGGATCATATTGCCATCATATTTTATGATCAACAGATAACTTATCGTCTTTTAAATCAAAAAGCGAATCAACTAGCCTGTTATTTACAAACTAAAAACGTTCGAGCCCAAATGCTGGTGGCTGTGTTATTAAACCGAAATATTGACTTGGTAGTAGCCATTTTAGCAATTTTTAAATTGGGAGCTGTATATCTGCCGATCTCTCCTGATTTACCCAAAGGGCATGTTCAATATCTTATAGAAGATAGCCAGGTTGGAGTTGTTTTGACACATCAATCATTATTTGAGCAGACCAAGGATTGCTTTAATCAATATTCATTTTTAAAAATTTTAATGATAGATCGGCTAGAATCACTTGATTGTACCGAGAAAAATAATCGAATGGATGTCAATTTAATTTCTCGAGTGACTCCTCATCACATAGCGGCAATGATTTATACTTCCGGCTCTACAGGTCAGCCCAAAGGAGTTTTAATTAGGCATCAAGGTTTAGTAAATACTATTTGCGCTCAAATTCAATATTTGAATATTACTCCCCACAGCCATGTCATGCAGGTTGCTTCTATTAGTTTTGACGCTGCTCTATGGGATATCTTAGGCGCTTTAGTATCGGGAGCGACGTTATGTTTGGTAAACCAAGAAGACATTCTTAATACCTATCGATTTGTCGAACTGTTGCGGGAACAGCATATTACTTTGATGACCGTAACTCCTTCTTATCTCAGTGCTTTGCCCAAAGTAGATTTGCCAGAACTTAAAACATTAGTAGTTGCGGGTGAGTCTTGCCCTTTAGCTTTGGTGAAAGATTGGGCAAAAAATCGTCAATTTGTCAATGCTTATGGTCCGACGGAAACAACTATCTGTGCGACGATGGCTACTTTAACTACTGAAACTGATTTGGTAACGATAGGTCAACCAATTGCTAATACTCAAGTCTATGTGTTAAACCAAGACCTTCAGTCTATGCCTGTTGGAGTTCCTGGTGAATTATATATAGCTGGCGATGGGTTAACCCAAGGATATCATCAGCGCAATGAGTTAAATAAGCAGGCTTTCATATCAAATCCGTTTAGTTTGGTTCCTGGCGCTAAAATGTATAAAACGGGAGATCGTGTACGATGGCTACCCAATGGACAGTTGGAGTATATGGGTAGAGATGATGATTTAGTCAAGATACGTGGAATACGTACTGAATTGAATGCTATTACCCATGTTTTACAGGAACATCCGTTAATAAGTCAAGCCACTATAGCGCTTCAGGACTATCTCTTGGGTGAACAAAGACTGATTGCTTACGTAGTCTTACGTAGAGCAAAAGAAGAAATTCTTTTGAATCGCCAACACATGAATCACTGGCAGACACTTTACAATGATCTCTATGCCGGGGAAGAAGAACCATCTACGGAAGGTTGGGAAAGCAGTTATACTCACCAACCTATTTCCTGTGTCGAGATGCAGGAATGGATTAAGAATGCAGTTGATCGAATTACCGCTCTTTCCCCCAACAAATTGCTGGAAATAGGTTGCGGCAGTGGGTTATTGGTGCAGAGGATTGCACCATTTTGTCGTGAATATACAGCTACTGATTTTTCACAAAATGCCTTAAATGTTTTAAAAGCTTATTGCTGTTCTCATCCTTCCCTGCAACATGTTAGGTTGAAACAAAGACCAGCACATGAATTCTCGAAAGAAGAAAAAAATAGCTATGATACCATCGTATTGAATTCAGTTATCCAGTATTTTCCTCATATTGATTATTTAATCGAAGTACTGGATCAGTGTGTCATAATGTTGGAGTCTTCGGGTCAAATTTTTATTGGAGATGTGCGTAATTTAAACTATCAAACGGCATTTCACAGCGATGTTCAATTCTATAAATTGAAAAAAAGTCAGTACGCACACAATTTAACACTTGATCAGTGGCGGCAACAAATACAATCGCAAATCATTCGTGATCCTGAATTAGTAATTGCACCTGATTTTTTCTACTGGTACGCGAAACACAATCCTAAGATAACACAGGTGACCATTGAATTGCGCCGCGGTATTTATTTCAATGAAATGAATTGTTTTCGCTATGATGTAGTATTGCACGTTGGTAAGCCGGTAGTTTCCCACACTTTGGAACAGAAAAATAAGCACTACGATTGGCAGAAAGATAAACCTAATCTTCAAAAAATAGAAGAACAACTGAAAAAATCGGATTATAACGTCGTGATACACCATGTTCCTAATCAAAGAATCGATAGAGCTATTTTGTTAAAAAATATCCTTCTTTTAGATTCTGGTCAACCGGCCTTGCCAATTATCGAATCATATTTGCAAACACATTCTCTAGAAGCATTTGATCCAGAGTTTTTTTGGAAATTGGGTGAGAAATTTTCTTATCACACGTTAGTTACTTTTTCACAAAATCAAGAGAATGGAATGGACATCGTTTATATTCATAAAAATCATATCAAAAATTCTATTGATTTTCTGAATCAAGCAGTGAACACTATTAAACCTGCCAAAATAATTGATGATGATGAATATCATCATTACGCAAATTTTCCGATGAATATTACAGCATCCAAACTCTTAACCAAGCAAATGCAAGATTTTTTACGGCAGCGTTTGCCTAGTCACATGATTCCGGTAGTATTCATTCCCTTGGAGAAAATGCCGATGACAATTAATGGTAAAATAGATAAAGCTGCATTACCAAATGCCAATTTATTTTTTACGCCTATACACTTGCCTTATCCGGTGGTTGACGAAATAAATCCTGAGTCACGATTAAGAAAAATATTCTCCGAAACGTTGAATTTACCGTTAGAACAAATAGGTGATGAGGATAGTTTTTTTGATATTGGCGGCCATTCGTTATTAGCAATTAAGTTAATTAAAGATATAGAAGCTTCTTTTTCTACCGATTTTTCTATCAGAGATTTATTTAAAGCTTCTTCAATACGTGAAATTGTTGCGGTCATGCAAATGAAAAAGAAAGTAATGCCTGATGTTTCATTAAGTCTGACAAATTGATTTTTTAATTTAGAGGCTAAATTTGAAATATTTTTAATATATAGATCATAGAATTTATTGTAGGAGAAAAAATATATGAAAAATACTTATTATCTCAAAAGCGATATCATTCCTGAGCCATTGGTCAATCAATGGTATGCACATCCGTTCCTGATTTCACCAGCAACATCAACAATGTTAACTACTTATTCGCATCTTCCTATCATGCAGTCTTATGTGGATAACCCTAAATCTCATGAGCAGATGCTGAAATATACCGAAATGGTAGGCGGGCCTTTTGTTGCTTTAGAATCTTATTACCAAGAATGGGTAAAAGAATTATTAAAATTCACTCAAACCCAATGTTCTCAGCATATTGCTTTTGCTCAAGGTATTAAACAATTGATGATAGATTTGAAGAAAGAAGCTTTGGGGAAATCTTTAGATTCTTTTTATTTACGCCTTCCTACGCAATTAAAAGGCTATTTAGAGTTGTATTACGATCTGATGGATCAACCAGGTTTTAGATTATTAGAAAAGTTATTATACCATAGTCCTTATTACAGATCTGACTTTCAAAGCATTTGTTTAAGTGTTTGTAAAGAAGACTTTCGTCCTTTCTCTTTAAGCACTCCAAGGCCGCTTAAGGAAGCCTCTATCCTGGTTCAATTGCCTTTCCAGGATTTATTTTATGATGAATTATTTAAATTAAGGTTTAAATCGGTGACTCAAAGCAAAATTGCTGCTCTTTATGACCAAATTCCTTATCATTCCAATAACAGTTTTGAAAAATTTTTTGAATTCTTTACTGAAAATATTCCGCAATCTAATTTACCTAAAAACCAGACCGCTATAAAACTAAATCCAGGGATTAAAATTCAATATATAGGTCATGCCTGCTTGTTAATGCAAACCGATCAAGTTAATATAATTACCGATCCCGTCATTGGTTATCCTTTTGAAAATTGCTCACCGCGTTTTACTTATGCTGATTTACCGGAAAGAATTGATTATTTGCTGATTACCCATAATCATCAAGACCACGTTTTAATAGAACATTTATTACAATTGCGAGGGCGCGTCGATACAGTCATAGTGCCCAGATGCGGTTCCGGTTCTTTACAAGATCCCTCATTGAAACTGCTGTTTAACCACTTGGGTTTTACTAAAATAATAGAGGTAGACGATTTAGATACTATTGCCATCCCCAACGGCCAAATTACGGCGGTGCCTTTTTTAGGTGAACATGGTGATTTTAATATTAGAACCAAAACCACTTATGCTATCCATCTGAATGGTCAAAAAATCTTATGTATTGCAGACTCAGTGGCTTTAGATGAAACTCTTTATCATCATGTTCATCAATGCATTGGGGATGTAGATGCCTTGTTTTTAAGCATGGAATGTGATGGTGCCGCACCTACCTGGTTATATGGTGCCTTTTTACCAGAACCTTTACCCCGATCAATGGCGTTAAGTAGAAAGCTAAATGCTTCTGATTGTGATGCTGCGCTTCGCATGGTTAGCATCTTTAATTGTAAAAAAATATACTTGTATGCTATGGGACAAGAATCTTGGTTGAATTACATTATGAACGTTCAATACGCAGATGATTCTATTCCAATGATTGAAGTCAATAGATTAAAACAAATCTGTCAACAAAAAAAAATTTCGTTTAAAACTCTTAAAAATTACGAAGAGCTTATTTTATAAATTCTGGCAATTGAATTTGCTTAAAATCCACTATAGATAAAAAATTAAACCACATAACCATTACCTTCAGCTAGATATAGCCGAAATCACGGTTGAGGGCTATGGAAAGCTGTGCTAGGATAACTTTGCTAGAATAACTTAATGTCCCAAGGTTATTAAATGGTTATTAGCGAGAGCAGATTAGTGGTGGAGAATACAATATGAATGAAACTGATTTTTTATTACTGGATAAACAACCCAGTGAAGGAATTTATGAATCTCAAAATAATGATGTCCTGCCGATTCTTTCGGACTTTCATTTTTCTCGTCAATCTCTGCCTACAAAATCCGATTGTATAAAAAAATACTTAATCATGCTTAGCGCTACTGGTGGTGGTTTAGCTTATTGGGATGTGACGGATGCTTATAATGCCTATTACGATTTTCCAGTATGGGAAGCCGATTCCAATGTAATCGGAGTGACCGTCTCAGCGGCTTTATTTCTTTTGCAGTCAGTGGATTTAGCTAAGGGATTGCTGGAAGACTTAGCTGGTTTTGTTCCTGAACGATTAGAAAAGGTTTTGGAAGTTCCCCCAGCTAGCCAACGGAAAAAAATTAAACGCCGTACTTTTATTGGCTCCAGCATATCCGGGGTACCATTCCTAATTATCGCCTTGAATAATCCTTTACCGCCTATAAAAAAGATCGTATCTGACAAATTGCGAAAGGGAGTTATAGGACTATGGGGTGGTTATGTATACATAGTCAATGTCGGGTTACATTTATTACCCATCGCAGTTTTACAAAGTCCACAATTTTCTTACTATCGTCCATTTCCCTCGATTCCCCGCACGCTTTCTGAACGAGAGCAAACGATAGCCCGTTTAGACGGTGAACTGAAAGCGGATGAAAATGAGTTAAGAACCCTCATTGCTGATCGATTATCCTATAGTTTCAACCAACTCGTTCGGGATACCACGGCAGATATCCAGTGGCAATGTCGTTACGATGATACTGTAGTGAAAGAACTATTCAGCCGCAAAGGTACGGATCGACTGCTTTATTTATTGGAACAATATCCTCCACCTGTTTCGTCCTCAACAATACCTTCAACAACTGCAAAATGTCAGAATTATTCTGTTCGTTTGCTTGGCGCGCAATTGCAATTAGGCGCTGGCTTTACTTGGTGGACAAATGTGTTCCCTGCGTTGTTTCAGAGTTTAAAGCAAAGTGGAACTAATATAGGACTGGCTTATGCTCTAACGGGATTGTTTGGAGCAGTGCCAAGCTATACATTGATAGTGATTCTGGCCTTTTTCGGCGAAATGCAGATACCTCGCTTAGTCGATTATGTCATCAATGCAAGCAAAAAAATAATAGGTAAAAATAAAGATTTTAGATTTTTACCGCCGGAATCTCGATTGAATCCCGTTATGTGGTCATCGGCAACAATGGCTACGGGTTATATCACGGCATTTTCTTCCGTGAATGCTAAATCAGTGAATGAGGCACAGTATCGTGATTCTCTTCCAGATACCTCAATGGATGTTCTTGCCGTATATGCCGACATCGGAATCAGTATCCTGACTTTTATTGCATTAATGGATTTGTATTACCGATATCAAACGGAAGTATCCGCCGTATTTGGTGCCTCACAAACCCATGCACAGTTATTTGCACACTTACTAGTGATACAAGAGAAATTGCCCAAGGATATTCGCCGCGCAAAACCTGAAAAACTCCTCCAAAATCTTAAAAAGTTAACAGATACGGAATTACAGATTCTATTAGGGCCTGGGAAGGATAAGATTTGGTTACAAAATTTTGAAGAGAAGATCAATGCCAAAAGAACAAATCTGAGGGAATTAAAGCAAGAAGAACAAAAAGAAGAAACTCCCACACAAAATCGTCAACCTAAACCTTTACTCGTTGTAAATCAGGAAGAGCCGGAGCGTTCTCAAGTGGGTGGAAATTCTTCGGGAGTTGTTCAATGTCTCAGCGCAGTTCTTAACTGCTTTCTTTGTTGCCGACGTAAGCCTCGTTCAACCAAAGACCCACTTTTGGTGTCAAGTTCACGTGAGTATGTTCCTTCTAGTTAATTAATTATTTATAAGCAGGAACTATGGCTCACGCTCACTTGAGAGGCTAATTTGCATAGCTTATCCGGCATCTTTCAAGTCCTTTTCTAGGTTAGTTAAACATTCAAGGTGTTAAAACACTAGGCTGTAGGGGTTAAAGATGCTGGCAGGACTCTCATTATCCTAAAACTCAAAAACCTCTTATAGAGCTTAATCAACGACCTATTATGTAGATATAATTATTTGATTATACAGGAAATTTTGTGTGGGAAAAATCCCACATGCGAAAGGGTGTTTATCCAGCATATTTTATTCATAAAAAATGTTTAAATATTGACTATTGGAGGTGAAGACAAGAGGTCAAAATGTGTTAGCCAGTGTTTGAGCCACTGGCTAACGAATCCGGTAACGACCAGTACGGACATTACCCCAGACTTGGGAATATTGTATATTAAATTTACGGATTAGGCAACTCGGTCGTTACCTCAAAACAGTATTGATGATTTGAGGTAGTTATGAAAAAGACAAAGACGAAAAAAATGCAAAAATTACGGGCAGCGAGAATACAAAAAATCACTTTTATCAGTATGGCCATCCTCATGGGTATGGTGCAATATTTAGATATGGATTGTCATGATTATAAACTGATTATAGGGAAAATAACGATTACTGTTCGACTTTAAGGGTAACGCGATGGGTGGGTTGGTTTTTCCTTCACGGAGACGACGGATAGATGGTTCTCAGTAGTGGGATCATCACTGTACCATTTTCTCGCGAAGTGTTTTAAATTTTGAGATTCTTATAGTTCAAAAAAACCAGTGAAATTGTCGCCAACAGTGTTCTCTTTTTTTCGAATATTTGATTATCTTCAACAGTAATCAGCGAAAAATTTTTTTGATTCAATAGGCTTTAATTTTCACTGTATTTGATATTTTCTTTAGTGAAGTAACGATTCATGATATCTTGTTGATACGTGCTGAGTAATTTTTCTTTTGGAAGCACTAAATAAATGCCGCTTTTTTTGATTTGATTCTTTAAATAATCATCAACCTTTTTGTGATGAAAAACGAACAAAAGATATCCCAACATTTTGTTAAATTTTACTTTAAGATAAGAGATCATAATTTCACCTTAATAAATGGTTAAAATAAAAACATCCATGTGTCCCTGATGGAGCGTATTAATAATTCTTCCTGAATGGGTTGATTATACAGAATTTATATCTCTTGTCTACAAAAGCCGCTAGCGCAATATTTTCCTGTTCACTTGTGTCACTTCAAAAATTTTGAGAGTTTGTCTGCACGAATCATTTCAATTATTTTTTGTCTTTAAGCAACCCGTACTGAGCCATTTTCTTGCGCAAGGTGCCGCGGCTGATATTTAGCAATTTGGCGGCTGTGCTTTGATTTTTCCCCGTGTATTGCAGCACTATTTCCAGTAACGGCGATTCGATTTCAGCCAGAAAAAGTTCGTAGAGGTTATGCGGTGTTACGCCGTCTAGTTTTATAAAATATTCTCTGACCGTCGCCCGAACAGCGTCGCGTAATAGGTTTGGTTTCGATGTGGGTAAAGCCGTGGAATTGACATCCTGGCTGGTTATCACGTCAGTATCTTGTTCAATAGATGGTGCCAAAGGCTGGTTCATAAATCGCTCCCACTCAAAAGAAATTCCAATTAACCTCTTTCTATTTGGGACTGTAATAGAAATGCCGTTTATTCTACCGACCTGATTAAAAAAGTCAAAAGATAATGGTTACTTTTTAAAAAAGTTCTATTTTTAAACTTTTTGAGGTACTTTTTTTATAACTATTTTAACCCGTGGCTGAGAAGAAAAAGACGGCGATTTGCGCCAGTTACTTTCTAAATAATCAATCTATTTTTCCGGGCTTGATTGTGTTTTTGAATTATCTCTCTCGGTATGGGCGTGCTTGTACGCTAGAGCAGGTTTCCTGTAGAGTCTCTCCCGTTCTAGGCAAGTGGCAAATAGTAACGTAACAATAATGCTGTCCTGAAATCAACGGGGTATTCATAAAATCAGGCAACAGGAACGTCTCTGAGGGGATGGATCATTGAGTTCAGTCCAGTCTTGTTGCCGCTGGTTCCATTTTCCTCTTTCTGTTCATACTAATACAACAACTGCCGGGTTGGTGTTGGGGTGTTTTCCTGCCTCCCGGTCGAAGTGAATTGTGCATGTAGATTTTCCCAATATAGCTGAGCGGCTTCAATCAGGGTTCGCTGCCGGGAAGGATCATCGGCCTGTTCTTGCCAGAGATTCTCCAGTTTTTCAATTCACTGATTTAACTCCTGCTGGGGCTGAGTTGTCAGGCGGATGCCGAAACTGGATGGATGACAGGCCATAGAGGGACGTAAGCGTTCAATGGCCTGGAGAATGTCCTGCGTTTTTTGTTCGAAAGTTTGAACATGAATATAAACTGAATTTTTCTGAGTGGTTTTCGAATCCTCTGGTACAGGTAGCAACGACTCACTGACTGTTGCGGCATCCCGAATTTCATGAATTGAATAGTCCAATGTTTGTAGGGCGGAAAGCGTGTTCGAGGCATATTTTCGATACCCTATCTCAGGGGTATCATTCTGATCAGTATTCTCATTGACGTCTTTTTTTCTTTTGCTTCTCACCACGGATAAAGGAGAAGATTGTGTACTGGAGTGAATGCTTGTCGGGAAAAAATGCACGGAACCGGTAGATAAAATCAGGGTGTTATCGATATCTTGAGAGTCGGCGAGCGGGAATAATGACAATGATGGGGGTAATGGTGGAGAAGGAACAGTAGAGGCGGGTTCCAGATCGGATACGTTTCGGAAGAGCAGGCCCTGGGAAGCCGATAAATCAGGGGTTTGCTGTGACCTACTGCTACTGGTGCGACCACCTAAGTGAAATGTGTTTAAAATCGGGGTCTTGCCGAGAGTGGTGAGATGAATCACCTGTGAGGCCGGAGTGGAATACCCAGAACCCTCGCTTAACGGAAGCGGATGACCCTGAATGAATAACAAAGCGGTTTGTAAATGCTGACCCTTAGAATAATTCCCCCTGGTGTAATCCTGCTAGGAGTAAATTTGAGCAGAGCTTCAATCTTTGAAAACGGAGCTTGAAGTAATTAATATTGGATTTCTATTAGTTTCGCCATGGCCGCTGATAGGGTGCTTGGGGTTGTGGCAGAAGGTGTGTTATAAATATGTTTGATCACGCTGCATGATAACCCGATTTCACTTCAAAAAGCTAAATAAATGCTGTGGGTGCTAACGGGTAATGAGAGTTCAGGTTAGGTGCCTACGGTCAAACGGAAGATATATTGATCACAAGCCGGTCATATTCACCTACCTATCTTTGTACCTTTTGTTGGTGTCAAAACAAAATTCCTACCAACGAGCGATCTACAACTCGATTATGAGGCGTCTGATGAGCTAAGATATCCTTAAAATAATTCATGTCAATTATGGGAAACTAATGAGTCGTTGCAGTTAAAGTAACTATCTGATATAAAATTTCAGTGGTTTCGATAAAATTTGGGGAAAAAGAAGAAGTTTGATCAAAAATTTACCGCAGAAATTTTACCGGAATCAAGGGTTATAAGTGTAACAGCGCGGATAATTTATCTTGTTCTTCCTAGAACGATGGATAGGACTTTCTTAGATCGTGAAGCCGCAGTAGCTTAACAGATTTTAATGACAGTGCAGATAGGTGATATACATAAATCTTAAATGAATTTTTAGGAGTAGTGTTATATGAGAAGATCAGGACAGAATAGCTTGTCACTTTTTAATGAGTCAGTCTCTAATAAAGAGATTGAAGAATCTGAGCAGGAATTTCAGGGTTCATCTTCTTCATCTATTCAATTGCTTAAACTGCCTCATTTTGTAGTAAATATTCCAATGTATGTACCTGTAGATTCAGATAATGAATCTGATGACGACTCGGACGATAATGAAGAACATAAATTTGAAAATTCGCAATTTGAACATCCCCCTTTTTCCATTAATAACGAGAAACGTGGAATAATTGAATTACCTCTGAATATCTCTGATATCAAAAAAATGTCGGAAGTTGAAAGTAAAATACAACGGAAAATCTTAGATAACTTAGACAGCACAGGATTTTATAGAGATGAATCGCAATTAGATAAATCAAAACGATTATCAATTAGCATTGGTTTCAATCGTCCAAGATCACTCAGTAAAAGAAAAAATAAATTCCTTGAAAATGAACTTACTTTAGGCGTTCAAAAATCACCTTTTGTTATTAAAACATTTGGATTTTTTTGGAATTATAATTGGAGAAGAATCTATACAATAGAAAAAATTATTTTAGTACCCTATCAAGAAGAAATAGCAATGGGTGATAGGAAAAAGAATGTTATTTTATTAACGCCAACTCATGAAAACAAGAAGGGTTTTAAAGCTTACTTTTGGGTGAATGGTAAGCGAGCTTTGCCTAAAATTATTAAATCTAAGGAAATTAAAAATACGTCTGAATTTACCAAGGTAATGAAAAATTTTCATGCAGATAAACGCATAGTAATAAAAAGAACAAGCCATGAAAGATTTGTTGATACTATTGCAACCAAGCTAGGCTGTACTTTCGAAGTGCAATATAAAAAAGTTCGTTCTTTTTATAAGCAATTCAAAAGATACAATAAAATAAAAGCACGTACATTCCGTCGTAAAAATGAAAATCACGATACTAGCAATAGAATGGTTCCCTATCGTCATATCAGAGAATCTGTTAAAAACCATGTTAATACGCAGGAGTTGATTAGGGAAGCTAGGAAAGAGCCTCTGATTTCAGATGTTTATTTGAGTTTTATTGATGGGGATACCGTCAGTTTTTGTCATCCTGAAAAACTCGGAATTTATACGGTTTATACCAATGAATATTTAAATCGAACTCCTCGGCCTGATGTCATGAGTACTGGGTATGAGTATGATATAGGTGATAATGACCCCCTTATTATACGTTTTGCTAGCACACTCGATATGCGTGTTAGAGCGGTGACTTCGGAATATATTCAGAATGGGATTTATTATCCTGAACCGAATGTTTGTATAAGGGTTTTAAGTGATAAAGATTCTATTAAAGAAAGTTTTTTAGGAACAAAAAAAGAGGTGGAATACGAATCGCCTAGTGAAGCTGTTTTAATATTAAAAGAAGTTGCTAAAAGATTAGGATTTACTACTTTTTTTAGCAGAGGAAACCCTTTGCTGACGAAAGTACCACCTAGAGCTAAGAAAAATAAAAGTGGTGCACTCATTACATCAAATGCTACCATCAAAGATAGTAAATTTCATGATTGGTCATGGTCTGATGTGGTTAACGTTACCCGTAATGTTGCCCAATCGCATGCGCGAGGAAGAGATTGGGCAATTCATTTGCTTCATCAATATGAGTGCAAAGGTTCGGTGAAATTGTCTACCAGCGGTGATAAAAATATTCATGTCACGAAATATGTGCGCAATATAGCTATCAGTTTATTATCTCGACTTTTTAATAGTTATGATCCGGTTAGCATAGCAGAAAATAAAGCCGGGGAAAATAAGGAAATTTTTATGGATGTGCTGCTAGACTATGAGTCCTTAATAGAACCTGAAAATATTCCTGAAGGTAATGAAGGTAAGGCCAGGAAAGGTAAAACCAATAAAGCTGCTTGGAAAATGATTGATTCTTATAACACAAGAACACAAGTCAAAAATGGCTTACAAGCTGTTCTAGAATGTAAATCAACAGATATTGAAGCCATTGAAAATGCTGCTAAGGCTGCTGGTGAGGCAATATCAAAAACATTCTTTGATTTTTTTCATATACACCGGTTATTAGGGCAAGTTAGTTCCGTCCAATTAGATTTAAATTCTCTTAATGCTATCGGTATGAGTAAACAACAGATCAAAGGGTTAAAGAAATTGTCAGAGAACCCCAACAGTAATGAGTATGGTCAAACACTTGTTGATGTAATGACACGTCTTCTTTTTAGTGCCTTGGATGATAACAAACCAACAGGTATACGTCCTATTTTGTCAAAGCCTGAGTTGTTGTGGGATGAACAGGAAAAAAGTGCAGGATTTCAAAGGCAAAGGAGAAATAGCCAAATCCCATTTAATTTTATCAGTTCAACTCCAATTGGTTCAACCTCATCATCTAGTCATCAACCTACTTTAATTTCATCAAGCGATAGTATAAGTTCTTCTAGCTCATTAACTTCTCCGAATAGTTCGAGTTTATTTGCTTCTTCTAGTTCGAGTTCTTCAAGTTCAACTAGTTCGACTCAAACTTCTTTTTCTAGTAAAGATAAAGGATTTGGTTAGCTTTTTAGATTTTAAACACTTTCAATACTCTGATTATTTCCTGTGTATTGCAACACCATTCTAATAATGGTGATTCGATTTCGGTCAGGAAAAGTTCGTAGAAATTATGAGGTGTTGCACTATCTAGTTTTATAAAATATTCTCTGACGGTCACCCAAACAGCCTCGCGCAATATGCTTGGTTTTGATGCGGGTAAAGCTGTGGAGTTGACATCCAGATTAGTTATCACGTCGGTATCTTGTTTAATAAATGGTGCCAAAGACTGGCTCATAAGTTTTCTCCCGCTAAAAAGAAATTATTGGTACCTATATTCTATTTGGGAGAGTAATAGCAGTACCGGTTATTGTACCGATCTGATTAAAAAAGCCAAAAATTAATAGCCACTTTTTAAAAGAAAGTTCGATTTTTAAGTTTTTTGAGGTAAATTTTTTATACTCATTTATACTCATTTATACTCATGATTGCGAAGGTGGGACGATTCTTTATTCCAGTTATTTTGTAAATAATCATCGATTTTTCTAAAGCCTAAGTATCAGGGGTTATTTTGCATTTTTAGACAAAATCATTTGTATTTTTCTTATAGAGTTTTCAAAATTTTTTTCAATTTCTTTCTGCCAAATCCTTAAAACAGTCCATCCTTTTTCTTCAAGAATTTTAGAATTTTTTTTATCTCTGTTAATATTTTTGGTAATTTTTTCTTTCCAAAAATCTGAAATAGTTTCTCGCCACTGCTCAAACTGATAACCGTGCCAAAATTCACCATCAATAAAAACAGCGAGTTTAGCTTTTGTAAAAACAATATCAGGTTTTCCGGGAAGATTTTGAACATTTTTCCGAAATCGATAACCAATAGCATGCAACGCTGATCGTACTTTTTTTTCTGGCTTTGTATCTTTTCCCTTAATTTGGGACATACAATAACTGCGTTGGAAGGGTGTAAGGTTGTCTGTCATAAAAAAATCATATTATTCATCTAACTGATGCATTCACTAAAAGCACTGACATGTTTTTTAATCTCAGGCGAGCCGGGAAGATGTAAAGTTGGAGGAATAAATTCTTTCTTAAATGTTTCGGAGGTTCGCGAACAAAGCATTTTAAAATCACATTCTTCACATTTATTAGGGTGAGGTCTCATTGGAAAATCACCTTCAATTATCCGTTGCACGGCCCATTCAATATTTTTAATTGCAGCATCAATGGCTTCTTTGGTAACAGGGATTTGTATACGTTGATTATCTTTTAAGAGATGTACCGATCCGGTTTCTGCATTTTCTCCTAAAATTTCATGAGCAGCCTTTGCATACAACTGAACTTGTAAAGCCAGTTCCATCCAATTTAATTTAGCGTTATTTGGAGGATGCTTTCCTCCTTCTAAGGCTTTAAAGTCAATAACGTGAGCGTTAAGAAGCCGACCTTTATCATCTTCTTTTAATAGCAAATCTATTGATCCTGATATTACTGCACCTTCTGCCGGTATTTCAAAACGGGCCTCAATTTCTCGTCGCTGCGTAAAATCTGGAGCATATGAATCTACATATTTTTGAGCAATATTTGCCGATTCCTTCTTGGCATTTTCGTATGCGCCTGGTCTATTTTGAGGGTCATTGCTTTGAGGAACATGCTTTAAATGAAAAATATCTTCTGCAATTTTTTTTGCTTCAGCTAAAGACGGTGTTTTATCAGGGAAGCGTTCATGTAGTTTTGCAATAGCGGCATGTACAGTCATACCAAAACCAAACATTTCTGTAATAGGCGGACTGAAGCCGAACACTTGCCCAAACTGATAGCTTTTTGGGCATTTTAGGTAATTCTTAATCGCCGAGAAACTTGTTGGAACTATTGTTTCATCAATTCTACGGTATTGTGGATGTTGTTCAAGTCCTTCAGGTAATCCATTCTGATCTTTTGATATTTCGTTATGATTTAGCCGTAAGGCATATTCTGAAGGTTTTCGTTTTCTTTGACTGCTTGCACCGGGTAATCTAGCTGACCCGGTTACATATAGATATCTTTCAGCGCGTGTTATTGCTGTATAGAATAACCTAGCTTCTTCTTCGTAAGTACTTTTATAAGCACCGCGGTTTAAAGCTTTTTCTATTAGTGACTGGGGGAGCCATCCTTCATATCCTCTCATTCTTTTAGGGAAACGTTGATTTTCCACATCGACTACAAAGACGACAGGAAATTCCAAGCCTTTGGCTTTATGTACAGTCGAAATTGTCACCGCGTCAGGTCTTTGCAATGTAGTATCTGTCGAAACATCATAGCCGTTTTCAGCAGGATTTTTTAAAAAATTTAAAACGTCTTTGAATCTACTGGCTGAATCTACGCTCATATATACAGATTCAATATCTTGAAGCATACGACTGAAAACACCAATATCCCTCATAATTTCGTCAGAAAATTTTGTTTTAGCGATATTTAGAGCATTAAGTAATTCATGTACAAGCTGTTGAGGATAGACTCGTCTTCTGGCACCGGATGTAGGGGTATGAATAAGTCTTCCCCATTCAGTTAAAACTTTAGTAATTATATTGAAGTCGGCGTGAGGATAAAATGGTAGAATTACTTCATTAAAGTGAGTTTCAACGATGGTTCTTGATGGTGATTCATTCCTGAGTAATTCAAAAGTCTCCCTTAATACTTGGACTTGTGGGCGGTCAAACGGCCCTCCGCCTGCTTCTAAGGTGTATGGAATTTTTGATTCGTCTAAAAGTCCAGTAAAGGCAGTGTGTCTAGGTAGATTGTTTTGCTCTGTAGTTCTTGTTGAGCGCATTAAGATTAAAAAATCAGAAGGGGTTAATCCTCTTACTTTTCCTCCATCCTCATATGCTGTACCTAAAAGCCCTTGTATTCGATCTATTACAGCGCGGGCTTCATCTTCTCTTGTTGAAAACCATAACACTCTAAAGTCTCGAGGTGTCTTGTTATTCTTGGCGTTAGGTTTTTTTTCTTTTCTTGTTGATCCGAGAGTATCTTTTACGAATGCATCTGAAGCCTGCACTATCGCTTCGGTACTTCTAAAATTAATTCCTAAAGTGTGGGAAGAACAGTTAGGATAAATCTTTTCAAAATTAAGAATATTATTAACATCAGCACCTCGCCAAGAATAAATAGCTTGATCATCATCGCCTACAACAAATAAAGTTTTAGAAAAAGAATGTAGTTGTTGTATCAATAGCGCCTGACAAGGATTAATATCCTGATATTCATCAACCATTAAATGCTGTAATGAAGCTATCGCATTAATAGCTTCCGGTTTTTTTTCTTGTAGAAAGTCGACAATTTTTCTTATCATTAATGAGAAATCGATAAATTGATCTTTCTCAAGTCCGTTTTCTAGGCGTTGTAATGCTTCCCCTAATTCTGAATCACAGTTTATGATTTTCGGAATAGTTAACAATTCGTCATTTGTTATTTTCCAGGCATCAGAAATTTGCTTAATTGTTTCAAAATATTTATATCTCCTTGTCACCCTCGGGGTCAATTTGTTGAACTCCAGTTGGTAAAAGCGGGAGATTAAATAAAGATTTAGTTTATTGTCGTCCAGGACATCAAATTGTCGGTATTTCGCATCTATTTTTCCTAAAAGATGCTGACAATACGAATGAATTGTTCCAATGTACATAGCTCCCAAAAGTGTGGGGGACATTCCTGCGTTTTGTAAGGCTTCAGAAACTCGTCTTTTTATAGACTCGGCTGCCTTTTCTGTAAAAGTAAACGCTACAATACTGCTAGGATTAGATCCTTCTGAAAGGAGTCGAACTATCCTGTAGGCTAATGTCCGTGACTTGCCTGAGCCAGCACATGCAAGCGTAAGCACTTCTGGAAATGGATCCATTGCCGCATTGTATTGTTCTTCATTTAAATTAGCGCGCAGGAGATCGGAGATTTTTTTCATAACTAATTTCCTTTTAGGTAATTTATTATTTGAATAGCCTGCCTTCTGATAAATTCGGGCGGGAGGGCGTTTCCTATCATTTCAGCTATAGCGATTTTGCCTGCTTCTACAGAAAAAATATAATCGAAAGGAAATGACTGTAAGATAGCAGCTTCTCTCAATGTGATTGCCCGGTTTTCTTCCGGATGTAGAAAACGTCCTTTAGAAGGGTTAAAACAGCCTGTAGTAATAGTGGGGGAAACTTTATCCCAGGCCATTCTGCCGTAAGTGTCCTTAAAACCATTACATTTTTTATGGCACTCCAATTCATATTTTCTCCCTGCATCTTTACGGCTGCCACCGTTTTTTGGAATTTTTTGAATCATTTGAATAATTTTCCTGCTTCTTTTTTCAGGAAAATCGTGTATTGGATCGCCACTGTTTCCACTCTTTACTAACTTTCCGATAGCTTCTCTAACTGTAATTTTTTTACTGTCTTTCGGCGCAAAATTTATATTTTTTCGACGGCCGGCTAATAAAATCATGCGGTAACGCCGCTGGGGTACTCCGTAATCTGCTGCATTCCGGAGTCCGATTTGTAGCTTGTAACCTAATAATTCAAGTTCCTTGATAAATACATCCAGCCTCGGATTTTTCAATAGACCAGGAACATTTTCCATCATTAAAGTTCTTGGCAAGAGTTCCTTGACAAAACGTAGGTAATCAAAGATTAAATCGTTTCTAAAATCCTCTATTTCTCTTGCCCCATTAAGAGTTCTGAGAGAGGAGAATCCTTGACAGGGAGGACACCCTGCAAGCAAGTCTAATTGGCCTTTTTTAAGCCCCAGCTTTTTTTTAATTTCGCTTACTGGAACATCACGGATATCCTTATTCCAGACGCACACTTCAGGATGGTTTACTGAGTAAGTATTTGCAGCAAGCTTATTGATTTCAATGGATCCCACAATATGAAAGCCTGCTTTTTTGAGGCCAAGCGTCAGTCCTCCGCAACCGGAAAATAAATCAAAAGCTGTAAATTTCATATTATATACTCCATTATAGACAGCTTTATAATTTTACCGTATCTTGTCCCGGCATAACAGATATGATAATAGTCTGTTACCCAATAGCAGCATGGTCTTTGGTGAACTTAACATAGTTAATGAAAATTTCTGTACGGTAGTAACTTTAACTTAAATCTGTACTCTTTTACTTATTATTTATTGTTATTGATTAAAATTTAGCCGTAGCATAGTTGCTTCGCGGTTATCAGAATTGTTAATTGAAAGGGCTTGCCACGATTTGGGTCTTAAGAGTATATTTTTCATTCTGTATTTGTTGGGGTTTTTATAGTTCTGGAGTCACTTTTTATGATAGGATTTCTCTACTGAGTATGGAGTTCATTTTATGATCTTATGCTGCAGGTGTAATCTGGGTGTAAAGGCGCAAAGAAAAATATAGAAATTTATAGAAGTTTAAGGAAAAATACAGAAGATCAAAAAAGTAAAAAAGGCTTTAAATATAAATAGATAGAAAAATATAGATAGAAATAGAAAACCCGATATGGGTTCTTTTAATCCGTTGGTCCCGAGTTCAAATCTCGGCCGGCCCACCAAATAAAAGCATAAAAATCAAAAACTTATCATAACTCTCCACCGGCTTCTCGTTATCCCGAAAAATTTTTGCCGGAATTTTGCCGGAATGTGTTTCCGCGGCCGCCGCTCGCTCTCTGAGTGCAGAGACCGTTGGCGTGCTCACTTGGCGTTGACAGACCCGATTAGCCGCTTCAATCAAATGCTGGATTTCCGCAGGACTGTAGTGCGTGGTAATCCGGCTTGATTTATGCCCTAACAGGTCCTGGCGGTCTTCCAGGCTGACTCCTGCCGCCTGCAGACGTCTACCAAAGGTGTGTTTCAAGTCATGAATCCGCACTGGCAGGCGCAATTGTCTGCGGGCTTTTTTCCATGACTTATTATTCATCTGGTAGAGTCTGTCTTGGCCGTCGGCTCGGGGAAACACATAAACGGGATGTTGATGGCGTGCTTCGGCAATGACTTGCAGGGCAATGTCATTCAGAGGCACTAGCCGGTCTAACCCGTTTTTACAATAAGCGCTGGGGATAATAAAGACACTGGTGTTTAGCTCGGGGATCGGGTGTTCCCAATCCCACTGCAGTTGACACACTTCCTGATCGCGAAGCCCTGTGTTGACCTTAAACAGCGCCATTCGACGCAAATAAGGCGGGAGCAACGCAAACAGGTGATCCTGTTCTCCCCAGCTTAAGGAATACGGTTTGCGTTCATCATTTTGCGGTAACAATTTTATCTTGGGCGCTGCTGCAAGCCAGGTAAGATTAGATTCGTCGATCCATTCTTTACAAGCCAAATTTAAAATCCGGCGTGTCACCTGCAGACCATGATTGATCGTGCGATTTTTAACGCCATCTTGTCGCCGCTGGGTGATGAAAGGCTGCAAACTCAGTATATTGACTTTATCGAGTTCACATTGCCCTATGTAGGGTTTAAGTTGCTCGATATATCCCATATCTTCCTCAATGGTTCGCTTATGTTGGTTTTCCGCTAAATATTTGGCAGCCGCTTCTTCAAAAGTGCGTTTTGGCCTGACGCCGTAAATGTCCGCCAGGCGGATTTGCTCCAGTCGATGGATCAAATATTGCCGGGCTTCTTTAAGATCGTCGGTTCCCGTACTCTCAAATAACCGCTTACCCGATATCGTTTTTTCAATATGCCACACCCCGTTACGAAATCGTAAACCGGGAATGGCCGTTGGCTTTTTACGTCCCATATTAACCTCCTTTCGGTTGAGGGACGCCCTTCACATCCCAGACTATAAAGGAATGAGGATGGGGTGGCAATATAGGTATAATTTTATACAGATTTGCATTATCGAGGTGACGTGAGCATAATAATAATATCCTTGTAAAAAAATGGAACGAATCAAATGGATATTCAAAAGGTCGATTTACTTTTGCAGTATGCCTTGGCAGTGGCGTCTGAAGAGGATGATTTTAAAAATCGACGCCTGGGAGCCATCCATTTAATTAAGTATGTCTATTTGGCCGACTTAGCCTACGCAGAGCAATCTGGGTTTTCTTACACTCAAGCGCCCTGGATTTTTCATAAATTTGGTCCTTGGTCTTTTGAAGTTTGCAATCGAATTGCGCCCGCCTTGAAAAGTATCGGAGCGGAAGATCAATCTTTTCAATCTCGATACGAAGACGACGTCATCAAATGGAGTGTGCATCCTTCTTATCCCATTCGCGATTTAGAGTTGAAAATTGATCGCGTTCCGAGAAGCGCCATCAAAAAATGGGTACATCGATTTGGTGCAGATACGGAATCTTTACTGGCTCATGTTTATTTAACCCAACCGTTATTAACGGCAGCGCCAGGAGAATATTTAAACTTTAATCAAGTCAAAGTTGCAGAAGATGCGAAAGAATATACCGTGCAAAATGATCGAGAATGTTCTAGCCAAAAAAACCATAAAATAATGGATCAAGTAAAAAGACAGATACAAGCCAAATTAGCCTTCAAAAAAACACAGACGAAAAAATGTGTCAATTCATTCATTGAACCTCGCTATGATACGGTTTTTTTTCAGGGACAGAAATGGTTGGATTCTCTGGAGGGTAATCCTGTTTTACCTTTAAAAGGGGAAGCCACTTTTTCTGCAGAAATATGGAAATCAAAAGCGCGGTTCGATCCTGATGTATCCTGAGCATTCAGTACAAAATTTATTGGGTTCTTGGTGGCAAAAAGATCAGAATAAAGATTATAGGCGTGGCCGCTTGATCGAAGCCTATGTACCTCATATGGATCAAATACCCAACGAATTAATTCCTAAAGGTCGAGTGGAATCGACTTCTCATGAAAAAGCTCTTTTTGAAATCGCGCCGTTGAGGGTCAATCAATTGAATCGAAATCCCTCCTTACCTGTGGCGGCTCTCCCTGTTAATCCAGGTGAAAAACATGCGGTTTATCGTGCTAAAAGGCGTCCACTGCTTATCCTTTCTGAGGGAGGCGGCGAAATACCTTCTCACTTGAAATTAGGTAAACCCAAATGGCAGACAGCACCCACCATATTAGCGGCTCCTTATTATGGGATTACCTATGGAAATAAAAGAGCTGGGTTTAATCCTGGATTTATTGAACGTGTCAAACAGTGTGAATATCCGCATTATGTCTGGGATGTCTTACCCCATGAACAAGGAGAAGAATCCGTACTTCGGTTAGACCATATACAACCGATTGGCAGGCACCATGAGGCTATTCATTGGACGCCGCATTGTTTAACGCAAGATGCCCTCGATCTGATGGATTCCTGGTTACATTGGCTACTAACAGGCAGTTTGGATGGTGGCAGCATTCTGTTCGATATCAGAAGCAGTTTATTACAGCCTGCTTTATTACATGACACCGCTGATACGGTCAGCAATATTCAATAGATTTTAGGAGATAATATGTTTAAACCCGTGATTATTTTTTTGATAACGACATTATCTTTGATTTCTTCCAAAGATTTATTGGCTTTCCCAAGCCAATGGGAGTCGTTGTGTGGAATTTGAAGATTTTACTTTTACCACTGTCAGATATTTTTGTGAAAGACTGGTTAAACCTGAATATGAAATCACTTATTCACACAGTAATAATTCCAAATAGTATTTGTCCTATTTTGACTGACTGTAATTATAATTTACTCTAATAAAACTTCTTCAGCTTTTAGGTTTATGGAATGATGCAATGATGAATTTAAGTCGAAAGATCGTAATTTTAGGAAGTAGTTTTGCAGGGGTTGGTAAATCAACCCATCTTAAACGTTTACTAGCTTATTTAAAGACGTAATCACTTACCCATTCAGAGATGAGTTTATTTCTAGCGAAGAGACCTGCTTTTCTTCTTCTTTTTTTTGATTTTTGTTATTAGATAACAGCCCAGGTCCTTTAGAAAGCTTAATATCCTTGTTCTGAACCGCTGCCTGTAACACGGTTATAGCTTCTTGATTTTTTATACGTCGAGCATATTCCAGCGGAGTTAATTTTAATTTTTTGGTTGCAAGACATATGAATGGTATGAATAAACAAGGTAAAGTAAGTAAAGCGATACAACAAGTTTCTTTGTCTGAGTAGTCTACTTCCATTTTGTGAGTTAAATCGGCTCCTTTATCTATCATAGCCTGAATAATGGCTGGAGATCGTTTGCGCATAATAGCTAGATGAATGACAGAAACGTTGTTATCATACCCTATATGAGAATAACTTGGATTAGCGCCTTTATTTATTAAAGTAAAAATAATTTCGTCTTCGCAGTTATTCATAAATGCCCAAGATAGTGTATCCGGGCCTCGATAGGTGGGCTTTGGTCTTAAGTTGACATCTGCACCATAATCAGTTAAAAGTTTAACCATCTCAATTTTGGTTTTTCCAGCTTGAGCGTGTCTAATACAACGGTAAAGTGGAAAACATAAATCGACATCTGCTTTGTTTTCTAATAGTAATTTTGCTGCTTCGATTTGATTTTTTTCAGCTGCGGTAGTCAATGGAGTTTCTTCTGGGTAAGTTGTTTCAACCCATCCTCCACTGGTGGAAACATTGCCCTGTACCTCAACCGTTTTAGAAATATAATTTGGGCTGATTTCTAGATCCAGTAGCTGTTGGATTCCTTTTAAGTCTCCGCAACGAGCATAATCAATAAGAGCCTTAGAATATTTAATTCTATCTTCAGGTATTTCAATTTTCATATAAATCCTTTTAAAAAAAGGATTTCCATATTACAGCATTATTTGGTATTTGGCATCTTTGATTTGAAAATTAAAAATAATCTAATTTAGATAATTATTCTGATCAAGCTTGAGATTTTATTTATGCACTTTTCGCTTTTGTTTTGTAGATACCTTCTTTTTTAGTTCGGCGTGACTTCTGACGAGTTGAATTACAAGTTCGCACCCGACGGCATGAGCATATTTGCGTAGTGTTTCTATGGTGGGAGAATGACGATGTTTGCCGCCGGAGGATTCTAATCTGGCAACCGCCGGCACTTGAGTTCCCATCCGACTAGCGACATCTTCTTGGGTTAAGCCTGCCTCTTTACGAGCTTGCAGCATTTGATCGAAAAGATCAAACTCTTCTGCAAGCGCATCGTATGCCGCCTGAAATTTCATATCTTTATGCCACTTTTTGATTAACTAGTCATGTTCATGGTGATGTGTGATAGGCATGATGTACCTCCTGCAATCGTTTTCGGGCGATTGTTAATTCTTTTGTCGGTGTTTTTTCGGTCTTTTTAATAAAACCGTGTAATAAAACAATTCTGCGTTCTTTAACCGTGCAGAAAAAAATTCTGCTAATGCCTTCTTTGGCTTTAATTCGTAATTTATCCGCAACGACATACACCCAAAGCGCATTCTGTTTCTCATTCTCATCATTCGCCATATAGGTAATATCATTTTCGTATTGATGTATGGGTTAAAAATGAATACTCGTCAGAGGATCGGGACCGTATTTTTGTTCTTCTTCCAGGGACTTTTTCTTTGATGGAACCTTACCTTGGGGCAGGGGAATCAGCAGATAGGGATTCGCAGAAATTTTAGGTGGTTTTTGATAACAATCATCAATGATTTTAGCGATGGCAGGTTTTTTTGCTAAAGGAGAATGCTCCAGTTTTTGGAGGGCGGACGCTCGGGCTGGAGGCATCATCTCCGCTAATAGGTGTGCCAGTTCTTCGCATAAACTATCTATGCTAAAACCTCGTGCATCATATTCCGCCAATTTTGCCAATTGGTCCTCTAGTCGGCTCCTATATTTAACTTTTAAGCGTTCAGCGATGGTCGTTGGGATAGCTTGATCAGGTGGGGGGACGGTGATGGAAGTCTGCCCAGAATCCGTAGACGAACCGTTGGTAGTCTCTATATCCACCACTTGTTCGATTTGGGTGTAAATTGCATCACTTCGATTCAGTGCATGGACTTGATCGGGATGATGGGCAGAATAGACTTCCAATCCTTGATCTAAAATTTGCAAGGATTGAGTGATGATAGATTTACCACCAAAACTCTCAGCAGGATTTCTACTTTTTTGACCAACCATTCATTGGGGTAAGCTTTTTTTCGTGCTAAAACGATGACACTCCACTGAGACTGGTTATTTTTTATCGGAAGAAAAATAATGACCACCTGAGATTGCAAGAGTTGTTTCAGGGGTTGAATTTGATCCGGTGATAATCGATTCCCCATCCAGGGCCAGAATACAGTTGCTTTTTGATACCGGTTTCTTAACGCTTGGGTATACCATTCATTCACTTCACTGGCGGTCAGCCCGCCTTTAGGATGAAGTTGAAGTGTATCCCACGGTTGTTGGACTGCTTCATGTGGGGGGAGAGGATAGGTATTTTCTTTTTTCATGTTTTTGATTTTTTGATGAAAGAGTTGAAATCATCCCTTTCGAAGCATCCTAATATCGTTCTTGTCCTCTGTCTAGCTGCTTAAATAGTTCTCGCCGGCAAAATCAATCACTGCCTGCCGATTATCACCCGTAAATTGAATCGCTAAGGCTTCTTGCCTGGATCTGATTTTTAGAATGGACATACCACCTCTTGTATCTGAAGTGAAGATTTTATCATGACTCCAGAGCGCTGTTCAAACTCATGAAACGGATTCAGCGACCGCCGATAGCTTTAGAAATTTTGAAAAGGATAGAACCAGAATTAAAGTCCTTTGTGGTCTGGATTAAAATACTTGCCCCGTATTTTGTTAAGAAGTCCTTCCGTAGCAGACTATACCCCAGTGCATTCCAGCGGTTATCCAGAGGGATAGCGTCATTTTCATAGAGCACGACAGAGGAGATGGCTTTTTCGATCTCACCCATGTCCACCCAGGCGTCGATCAGGTCGCTAAACAAAAGTTCCTGTTTTCTAGCGGTCATGTCATTGAGTGAAAGGGAGGTAACAGCATTCAGAGCAGATAAATTTTTTTGCTGTTTGGCTATTTTGATGGCGTCGTATAAGAGTGAACAGCTTTCATCGTTATTAACGGAGGGTAAAGTCCGAAAAAAATCCTCAAAACGTCTTTCACCCAAAGCTTTTTGGGCACTAATCTTCCAATCCTTGGTTTCATCATCATGGTGCATGAGAGTCATTCCTTTTTTGGCTATCTTAAGCGTCATATTCTGAGGATGTCAATCATGATGCTGGCTTGTCCCATTAAACCACCTGATATCAAATTCGCCCGTGTCAGGATTTAAGTGTCCCTTAAGAATTTTGTGCTTGCTATATTGTTTTATAAAGCCTAGGTTACTTAAAGAGGACTCTGAAAAAGGGACCCATTGACCATAGGTAGGGATATAAAACAATGTCATTACCATTAACTGCTACAAAATACTTGCCTGCTCAACCACCGAGGGGGGATCATCGTTAGGTGGTCTGGATTTCCCCCCAGACTGATTCTTCAGAAACACAGTCCCAGACAGCCTGTTATTTCAATCAAACCATTACTCAGTTATTTATGCTGCGCCAGGCAAAGCTTGGGATCGCACTTAAAAGGAAGAATTGCGATTCTCTCTTTTAAAATCCCCCATCGCGTAAGCTGGAATTCCCTCTTTGGCCTTGCGCCATCACTTCAAGGAGAAACTAACATGATGTCATTGACAACAGAATTCACCGTATCTTTGCAGCCGGTGTACTTAGCGCCACTGGATTTTGTGAAACTGCATCAGCAACCACCAACAACAGAAAGAGGTGGCACAAAAGTAATGAAAACAGAGTATGACAACGTTGCAATCGGTGTAACCGGTATTGTGAACGAACCCAATAAGAAAATGTTAGGAGATAATTTATGAAACAGGGACAATTTCCGGCAATACTGCCGTTGGCCAGTTTAGATGGCCAAATTGGTTTTAAACTTGATGGCGAAAATATTGGTGATTATAGTGGCTCTGTCAGTGCAGCCGGGGATATTAATGGTGATGGATATGCCGATTTAATCATCGGAGCATCTTACTATCCAGGAGGTAGCGGTCCAGGCCGCAGCTACACAGTGTTTGGCGGACCGGGGGTGGGTAGCAGCGGAGTATTTAATCTCTCCAGTCTCACTGGCGCTAACGGTTTTAAACTCGATGGCGAAAATACTGGTGATTACAGCGGCAATTCTGTCAGTACAGCTGGAGATATCAATGGCGATGGGCAGGATGATCTGCTGATTGGGTCTTATGGTTATCCGGGCGGAGGTGTTGCTATGGGGCGCAGCTACGTGGTGTTTGGTAGGTCGGGGGTGGGTAGCAGTGGAATGTTCAGTCTTTCGAGTCTGACTGGCGCCAACGGTTTTAAACTCACTGGCGAAAACAGTAATGATCACAGCGGTTTTTCTGTCAGTGCAGCTGGAGATATCAATGGTGATGGACATGACGATTTGATCATCGGGGCTTGGTGCTATGATCTTGGCAGTTGTAAAGGCCGCAGCTATGTGGTGTTTGGTGGATCAGGAGTTGGCAGTGGAGGGGTATTGAGTCTTTCCAGCCTTAATGGTGCTAATGGCTTTAAAGTCGATGGCGAAAATAATGGTGATCAAAGCGGTAGCTCTGTGAGTGCAGCCGGGGATATCAATAGCGATGGGCATGACGATCTGATTATCGGAGCGATTGGCTATCCGGGAGGCAGCTATAAAGGCTGTAGTTACGTGGTATTTGGCGGGCTGGGAGTTGGCAGTGGAGGGGTAGTGAGTCTTTCCAGCCTCACTGGCATCAATGGCTTTAAACTGGATGGCGAAAACAATAATGATTTTAGTGGTAGTGTGAGTGTGGCTGGGGATATCAACGGTGATGGTCATGACGATCTGATCATCGGGGCGTATGGCTATCCGGGAGGTGGTTATAAAGGCCGCAGCTACGTGGTGTTTGGCGGACCGGGGGTTGGCAGCGGCGGAGTGTTGAGTCTTTCCAGTCTCAATGGCGCCAATGGCTTTAAATTTGATGGAGAAAACAATGGTGATTACAGCGGCGTTTCCGTCAGTAAGGCCGGGGATATCAATGGCGATGGGTATGCTGATCTGATCATCGGGGCTTTTTACTATATGGGAGGCGGTAACAAGGGCCACAGTTACGTGGTGTTTGGCCGACCGGGAATTGGCAGTAGTGGGGTATTTAATCTTTCCAGCCTTAATGGCGCCAATGGCTTTAAACTCGATGGTGAAAATGATGGTGATCGTAGCGGCAATTCCGTCAGTGCAGCCGGAGATATTAATGGTGATGGGCTTGATGATCTGATTGTTGGGGCGTATGGCTATCCGAAAGGCAATTACACTGGTCGGAGCTACGTGGTGTTTGGAGATGTCCCTCCAGTATTGGTCAATAACAGCCTGTCATTATTCGTGGGCGCTGCCATTCAACTGAATTCAATCTGGTTAGCTGCTTACGACCGCAATCATAACAATAATACTTTAGTGTTCATTCCCAGTGGGATCACTCATGGTCAATTCGAAGCTCTTGGCGTACCCGGCATTCCTCTCGTCAATTTTACTCAGCAGCAAATAACCAGTGGCGCGATTCAGTTTGTGCATGACGGCACTTTGGTAGCGCCCAGTTATAATATGACGGTGCGCAGTTCCGGCATTGCTTGGACTGGTCCGTTGTCTGCAAAAATTACTTTTTCTGGAACTCCGCCCAGCTATTTTCCTGCGGTGATACCCTTGGCAAGCTTAAATGGCCAGAATGGATTTAAACTTGATGGCGAAAATAATGGTGATTACAGTGGCTCTTCCGTCAGTGCGGCTGGGGATATCAACAGTGATGGGTATGCCGATCTGATCATCGGGGCTTATGGCTATCCGGGAGGCAGTGGTCAGGGCCGCAGTTACGTAGTGTTTGGTGGTTCAGGGGTTGGCAGCAGTGGAGTGTTTGACCTTTCCAGTCTCAATGGCATCAACGGTTTTAAACTGAGTGGTGAAAACACTAATGATGGTAGCGGCAATTCCGTCAGCATGGCCGGAGATATCAACGGCGATGGGCATACCGATCTACTGATTGGGGCGTATAGTTATTCAGGAGGCAGCCTTATGGGCTGTAGCTATGTGGTATTTGGCGGTCCGGGAGTTGGCAGCGGTGGAGTATTCAGTCTTTCTGGTCTCACCGGCACCAACGGCTTTAAACTCAATGGCGAAAACAATCGTGATTATAGCGCTCAGTCCGTTAGCATGGCCGGAGATATCAATGGCGATGGATATGCCGATCTAATCATTGGGGCTTATCAGTATTTAGGGGGCAGTGCTAAAGGCCGCAGTTATGTGGTGTTTGGCGGGCCGGGAGTTGGCAGTGGTGGAGTGTTGAGTCTTTCCAGTCTCACTGGCACCAATGGCTTTAAACTCGATGGTGAAAACAATGGTGATTACAGCGGTTATCCGGTCAATTCAGCCGGGGATATCAATGGTGATGGGTATGCCGATCTGATCATCGGAGCTTATGGCTATCCGGGAGGCAATGGTCCTGGTCGCAGCTATGTGGTGTTTGGTGGACCGGGGGTTGGTAGTGGTGGGGATATCGCATTATCAAGTCTCACTGGCGCCAACGGTTTTAAACTTGATGGCGAAAACAATGGTGATCACAGTGGCTATTCCATCAATGCGGCTGGGGACATTAATGGTGATGGGCATGACGATCTGATTATTGGGGCTGATGCCTATCTGGGAGGCAGCAATAAAGGCCGCAGTTACGTGGTGTTTGGTGGTTCGGAAGTTGGCAATAGTGGGATATTCAATCTCTCCAGTCTCACTGGCGGCAACGGTTTTAAACTCAATGGAGAAAACAATAGTGAAGACAGTGGCATTTCCGTCAGTGCGGCCGGGGATATCAATGGCGATGGTCATGCCGATCTAATTATTGGGGCTGACGCCTATCCGAAAGGCAATGCTGCGGGCTGCAGTTACGTGGTGTTTGGTGGGCTTGGGGTTGGTAGTGGTGGAGTGTTTAATCTTTCTAGCGTCACTGGCGCCAACGGCTTTAAACTCGATGGTGAAAACAATGGTGATCATAGCGGCTGGCCCGTCAGTACGGCCGGGGATATCAATGGCGATGGGGTAGCGGATTTACTGATTGGGGCTTATGGCCACGCTAATTCTACTGGTCGCAGTTATGTGGTGTTTGGTGATATTCCCCCGGTTTTAGTACAAAACCATTTAACATTACAGTCGGGTAGTATAGTTCCTTTCAATTCGACTTATTTATCGGCTTATGACCTTAACCATGACAACAGTACGTTGGTGTTTATTCCATCTGACGTGACGCATGGAGAATTTGAATTAGTGAGCCAGCCTGGAGTGTCTTTGAGTAATTTCACTCAACCTCAATTGTTGAATGATAGTATTCAGTTCGTACACGATGGCAGTTCTTTCGCACCCAGCTATAACATTACCGTGTACAGCGCGGGGATTGCCTGGACGGGACCCTCGCCAGCGAACATCACTTTTATTCCAGTAACCACGGGGACGCCGACGATAACCCCTTCTTCCACTGTCACGACAACGCCTCTTATTTCTACTTCTGTTCCTACGTCCACTCCAACTCCTTCATTGACAGTAACTCCCACTTCTACTCCCATAGTTACCACTCCGACCCAGACCACACCGACTTCCACTTCGGTAACGCCAACTCCTACTCTCACCCCGGCAACATCCACTGCTACTCCCATAACGTCCACGCTTACTCCGGTATCCACCACTACACCAGTAGCATCCACACCCACGCCGATAGTACCCACTCTCACTCCGACACCGACCGTGGCATCCGCTCCAGTGCTGATTAACAATCAACTGACTCTGAGCAATGGCGAGACGGTGGTGCTTTTCCCGGATATTCTCCAAGCCAGCGAAGCCGGTTTTGATGATAACCAACTGCTGTTTACCGTTGGGGATGTGCAGAACGGTTATTTTACTTTTCTGCCCTTCAATACCTCACGGCCCACCCAGTGGAAGCAGGCACAAATCCAGAATGGCGTGGTAAGTTTCGTCCACGCTGGGAATCAACAGGCGCCGTGCTATCAAATGTCGGTGAGCGACGGGGTGCGGTCCACCGCGCCGAGTCTCGCCGCCGTGAATTTCCTGGGCGCACCGGTGATTACGCAGAACAGTTTAAATGTGTCTCAGGGCGGCGCGACGGTCTTAACCCCGGCGACGCTCAATGTGACCGGCAGTGACCTCACGCCCACCGAGATCACCTTCCAGGTCAGCGATACCCAGCACGCGCAGTTCGTGTCCACCCAAACCGGCTTGCCGGTCTCTACCTTTACCCTGACGGCTTTACAGACCGGTCTGATTGAAGTGATTCAGGACGGCAGTTCCATCGCGCCCAGTTATACGATCCAGGCCACCGGGTCGGGCGGCCAGAGCAGCGCGCCCAGTCTGGTGACGACTCAGTTTAGCAATCAGCAGGGCGTGTTCGCCCCGCGGATGGCCTTGAATACTTTGTTTGTGACCCAGGGCCAACCCACGATACTCGGTCTGCCCAATATCCAGGCCAGCCAGGAGAATGGCCAGCCCGTAGCGGACAGCGCGGTTTTTTATCTCAGCGGCGTCAGCCACGGCGAATGGACGCTGACGGATTCCCCCGGTCTGCTGATTTCCTCGTTTAGTCAGGCGCGACTGAAAAACGCCACGGTGCGGTTTATTCCGGATAACAGTCGCTCGGTACCCGGTTATCAACTTTCGGTTTTAGACCCGGTGTCGGGCCTGCAAAGCGCCAGCTTACCGGCCTCGGTTTTCTTCACTCCCCTCAACCAGCCGCCGCAATTGATGAGCGCCTTGCCTGAGAAGATTGTAACCGTTGGAGAACCGTTCAGTTTCACGATTCCGTTCGGCGCGTTTCAGGATCCCCAGGGAGAAGCCTTGCAATATGTGGTCAGCCGTTTCAATAATTTAACCGCGCTGCCCGGCTGGCTGCAATTCAATTCTCTCAACCAGCGATTCACCGGCACGCCGCTGACGCCGGATTTTATCGACGTGAATGTGACCGCCATCAACTTCGCCGAGTTAGTGACGACCACCGACTTTACCCTCCAGGTTTCTCCCGTCGCAGGCAGTAGCGATTCTACCTCCCTGCAAAAGACCATTGCGGCAGCGGTGGTGTCCGGCACCATTGGCGTGTTGTTTGCGGTGGTGCAGATCTGTTTAAAGCGCGCGGCCAATCAGAAATTACGGCACGCGCTGGGCGATGATCAGGACGCCTATGACGTCCAGGTGGTGCGTCCGGTGGCGAAAGAGATCGCCCGGCGCTTAAAAATCACCGGATTTATGAATTACACCACCAATACCGAAATGGCGCATTATAAAGCCGCGGTGCGCACGTTATTGTCGGCGCTGGACCAGCGGGGTGTAAACCTGAAGTTAGCCGATATGAAAGACGTCCAGCGAGACACCCTGATCAATACCATCGCCCGGGAAACCCAGCGCTACTTTATCCCCAAACCGCGCTGCTGCACGAACACGCTGGCTTTTTTCAAAGCGCAGTTAACCCCGCGGCAACTGGAAGAAGCCGCGCCGGCGATTGCGGCAGCGGTGGTCAAGGCATTGGATATCCAGCCTGCTGAGCGGGAAACTTCACCCTTCTCCGCCCCTGGAAGAGGCAGCCAGTTGTTCGTTGAACCGCGCCCAGTCGCCAGCCCCAGCCGAGGCGATGAGAACGAGGACAAGCAGGCTTCCGAGATAGAACTGGAATCGCCAGCAACCGGACTGACCAAGAGATCGCCTCCTCCCCTGAGCCCCAGCAGTCTGTCACTCATGGATTAATGGGAATGGGTAGTCAATGAATGGTTAGCTAAAAAAGGAGTTTCGGAGATGCAAGCCTATCAGTCTGAAAGCACACTGGGAAAGGACGATCCCTTCCCGGCGGCTAACACGGATCAAAAGATACTGAAATCAGGGTCTTTTAATATCCAGGCCGCCGGGTATCATCTTTATAAACGAAGAAGCAGTGTCTGGCGAAGGTAGCCCACGGGAAAAATGGGTGTCCCCGAGAAGAGGTGTTTTTAATTGAGATTGAGTAAGCTCAATTTGAGAAATTTTCTTAATTGAATCTTAAGAATTTTATTATTTACAAATCCCTGGGTCTCATTAACAATAAGAACGTCCCAAGCTGTGAAAATAAGGAAATATCACGGTCGGTTAATTAGTGTACTAAGGAAAGAGTAAGACCCGGTGCTAAGAAAGGGAAATTCAGTCGTATAGCATTTCATGAATGATTGAGCAGGATGTTTTTCTGTCGCGTTTCTACTGAAATGGTTTTTCCTTCTTGCCAAGCAAGATTCTCGTCTCTCACCCTCATTTGTTTTTTTATTCAACTACAAGGAGTACTCATTATGTCAAAAGAACTCAACGCGGTCGGTAAACCAGTCAATATTCAAATCCACCGAATTTATAGTAAAAATCAACGCGTCGTGATCCAAGGATTGCCCGAAGATTGGGTTAAAGCCTGGAATCCGAAAATCGATTTTCGCGCGAATCCACGCCTCAACGAGGTGGGCAATGAACGGACGGAGGTGATTCTGGCCTTGCAAATCAACGCCCAACAAGAGGATAAACCGGTGTTTGAGATTTATTTTGAACAAGCGGGTTTATTTACCATCACCACCGAAGATCCTCAACAGCGAGAGATGGTATTGTACGGCACCTGTTCTAATTTTTTATTTCCCTACGCGGGGGTGATGATCAATCAGATTTTAACCCAATCCAATTTGCAACCGGTGTACTTGGCGCCGCTGGATTTTATCCAGTTGTATCGTCAACATCAGCAGCAACAGCAAGCGCAGGCGCAGCAAGAAAAAGCGCAGAACGGGGCTGTGGTGCAATAGCCTTCTTAGACCGATTTTCAAAAACAGATTAGATTCACTGAACAAAAGGATAAACCCATGAAAGGACCCGCTCTCAAACAGTTATTGTTAGCCTTATCAGAGACTAAAGATTCAGCCTCGTTATCGGCTTCATCTTCCGCTGAACTTAAACCTCAGCAGATGGTGACTATTCTGCAACGTCTATTCGGCGATAGTGTCCATGTGATCAATCCGGCGTTATCTGTGCAGGCGTCGCCTCTAGCGAAGGGGCCTGCGCAAGCGACGGGATCGCTCCAATATTTGCAGGCGTTGCGGCCATTAACGCCGTTGAAGAAACCAGTGGTGATGTTGGTAGCGCAGCCGCAAACGGAACAAAAATCCCGCTCCTCCCCTGTGACGGTGAATGCGTGGCGGACGATGGTGATTGTGCCTCAAAATTACCAACCTCCTGAAGGTAAGCCGGTAGGTAATGATCAAAATCCGTTGATTTACTATTTTGATCCGCAGAAACAGGTCGCGCCGAATCAGGCGCCGCCGGAAATCATGAGTTTTTGCCAGGTGTTGATCCGAGGCTGTCAGGTCCCCGCCATGCGCAATCGCCTTCCTGTGCGAATCGCCGTAGAACCGGTATTTAAACAGCTGGGGTTTCTCCATGGCTGCCGTGATATTTGTCATGAACCGGCAGACAGTAGCTGGTGGGCGCTGTATTTTGCGATTATGGCGATCAGCTACGGTGGTGTAAGTTTTACCCAAACGGATCGGCTGACTTTGTTCCGATTACAAACGGTGTTAGAATCGGCGCTGATCGAACCGGCCCAATCTTTAGAAACGTCGTTGTCGACCTCCACCGCTTCATCAGGAGCGATGACGACTTTTTCTTCATCGAATAATAGCTCAACGGATATCAAAACCATTGTTCAATCGTCCTCAAGCTCATCCACATCCTCATCCCTTGAATCTCCGAAACCAACCGCCGATCCAGCCGAGGCTTCTTGGCTCATGGAAGCCCTGAAAACCCTGGATGAAAAACCCTCAAAACCCGCCCAGGTTTTGACATGGCACACCGGAACGGAAGAAAGCGCTGACGGTGCAACCGGCCAATGGGATATTAAGCATTGGCTGCCATCTAGCGAAGGAAAAGCCGAGACGTATTCTCATGAATTTGAGTTAGTGAGCCGTAAGGAGAATGTATTTAACGGTGATTTTTTTGTGCAAAACACCTTAAAGTATTGGCATGAGCAGCAGGGAAAGGTAGAAAAGCGGGCCGTGCTGTATCTGTTTTCAGGCGTAGAGCAGGCGCAATCCAGGGGTTTGATCATTCGCTGGTTAAATCCCAACTTGACCTTAGCGGAAGATCTGTGGAATCAACATCGGCTTAGCGATCAACAACCCAAAACCCAACGCTATCTCAAAAACAAACCCCTGATGGCCGGGATTCGCAATCTCTTTACGGAGATTGAGATGGTGGTATTTACAGGGGTGATTTCAAACCTACCCACGACCCCACGGATAAGGATTGAATTACCCGAAGGTGGTCAATTTAAAAAGATACCCGCAGATTTGCTGTATGCATTACCTACAGTGAAACCCAAAAAGCGTATCTCCAGCAGTCAAAAGGAAGCTAAAGAAATTGATGAAAACGATGAAAAAAAGGAGACTGTACTATCACCTATTTCCCCATCCACACTGTCGGAAACTTCTGTGCCCTCGGTACTCAACACTGACATTCAATCGTCATCCCAGGTCCCGCGATCAAGTCGCGAGATGACCGCGGGATCCAGAGAACCTGAGTCCAAATATAGCGGTCCCGTTTATACACCCGCCATGATGGCCGGGATTTTACGGGCGTATCAGATCGCCTCGACCCCTGAAGATAAATTGTCCCGCGACAGCAGTAGTGCATTTGAGTTAACGGCGTATCCGCAAGCCACCGTCACGGAGACGGTATTTCTGCAAGCCTTGCTGCACTATTGGCAAGCTCGGCAGGGTCTTATCGACAATTGGCGAGCCGCGTTTCTGTTTTCTACCCAAAACACCCAAACCGGACAGTCGCAAACGGTGGCGGTGATGATCCAATATGCCGTGCCGAATACCGCTTTGGCTAGTCAATTGTGGCAAGAGCAGAAAGTCGTACAAATGTCGCCGACGCCGGAATTACTTAACGCGCTCAGGCTCACACTCACCCAAGCCGCGCCCAAATTATATGGAAAAGTGCAGGTGATGGTGTTGGGCGTCGCCGCTCAGTCGTCCATAGTGAATGCGTTGAAAGGGCCTTTGGAAAAAGTCTGTCGGGGTCAGGTGGCTTTGAATTTTAAAGCCATCCCCCAGACGGCGGCTTATTCGGTGATATTGATGGAAGATGTGTTAGGGATGTTACAACACGCTCAAACTCATCAGATCGAACCCAACACGGTGGCCAAGAGTCACCAGGAACGTTGTGTACAAGCCATCCTCGACCGCTGGCGGCAGACGGAACACCACAACGCTCCGTTGCACCAGGAACTGTTGGCGGTCTTACGCACCGTCTTGATTATGAGCACATTACAAATCCAACGCCGGTCAGATTATCAGCAACCCGGTGAAGATAAACCCTCGCCACGCATGATCCAGGCGCGAGATCAGGCGATGAAGAAACATTTATACGCTCAACGTTTTCCCTATCCTCAAGCGCTGATTGAGGGGCTGCCGTTAGCCGTTCTGGCGTCTTTTTTGGTGACGACGGAAGTGACGGAAAACCTGAAGACGCTGAATCAACACCGGGATCAATTGCGGCTGGAAATCCTCCGGTGGGAATTGACGCTGCAAGACCACATTCGCCGTCAACGTTTCACGCCCTGTGATTATGTCACTCAAACCTGGAGTTTTGTGTATTACAGTTCATTTTTAGGGCTGGGTGGCGAGTTATTTAGACTTCTGGGCCGTTCCCTGTCGGATGAAGGCAGCCGAGAAGAAAAAGACCATAAAACCGAGCAGGATTTGGGGGCGCAGGAAGCGCGTCTCGTTGGCCGAATGGTCCAGGCAATCACCCGATCCGAAAGCCTATCCACCCGCAGTGAAACGGTGGTACGGCTTTACTTAGGGACAGAACCGGTTAGCCGCAGTTTAGGCATTTTGGGAACGTGCCTGGGCGCGGGTGTGCAAATTTACCTGGGGCCTTATGCTTTGCTGCAAATGTTGGGTATGAGCGTGATCACGCTAACCGGCTATCGAAAAGTAGAAGCCGACCGGTTGGATGACTTTAAAGCTGAACTCAAAGAACCGCTCTGCAGTCTCACCGCGTTACACCGGCTCAGCGTGTTGTTATGGCATGGCGGTGAAGCGCTGACGCAGGGCAGTTTAGTCCCAATCATTTTAGCGGCCGGCGGCATGATGGGAAGCGAATCACTGACCTTTATCACACGTCGAGTATTGCCACAAGAAAATAAAGAAGCCAAATTTCAGAAAAAGCGCACAACCGCTGAAGGGCCTGAATTAAGCACGCTGTTGATTCGCCAGGTGGGAACCCTGCTAGGCCAGCGAGGAGCAGCAATGGTGTGGATAACAGCGGTAGGTATTCAACATCGAATCCTCTATCGCGACACCGCCGTGGCCTTATTGTCGCACGGCGCTTCGAATCATCCCGGCTTGAGCGAATGGAAGATCGAAGGGGCGGATTTCCGCCGCCCGAGTTTATGGCTGAACGAACATAATCCGCTGATGCTGTCCTGGATCACCCCCTCCGGCGCTCAGCGCCAAGCATTATGTGAAATCAAAGGACTGCCGGTATTAACCCCGGCGGGAATTACGGGATTGGTCTGCACCGGCGACCTCCCGGCCACGGAAATTTCAACCACACTGGGACTGCCCAAGCCCTGAGTCAAGTTGAGTATTTACGTCATCCCGCGACTTGATCGCGGGATCTAGAAAATGGCAGATTTGCTATGAATAACCGTGGTTAAGCCCCGGGATTAGGAGTGTTCGTTAACAACATAAGGAGCAATTTATGAAAGGACAATTTCCAACCGTATTTAACTTAACGGATTTGAATGGCCAAAACGGTTTTAAGATTGATGCAGACAGTGGGTGCTCGGTTGTTTTTGACTCCCCTTGTTGGACGGGTTATGCCGTTAGCCAGGCTGGAGATATTAATGGTGATGGTTATGCGGATTTTATGGTTGGGGCTCCGTATGCTGATCGTACTTATGTGGTATTTGGTCAACCCAAGGTAGGTAGTAGTGGTCTGATTTCACTGGCGACACTGAATGGCACTAATGGTTTTAAAATTTATGGTGAAGCTTTGAATGACTTTAGTGGTAGTGCCGTCAGCGCCGCGGGTGATATCAATGGGGATGGGCATGACGATCTGATCATTGGAGCTTATAGACACAATCAGCAAATCGGTCGCAGCTATGTAGTGTTTGGTGGTCCCGGAGTGGGGAATACTGGTATTGTCAATCTTGCGAATCTGAATGGACTCAACGGCTTTAAGCTCGACGGGGAAGTGAGTATCATGGATGAAAGTGGTTTTTCAGTCAGTGGAGCAGGAGATGTCAACGGAGATGGTTATGCCGATGTGATGATCGGATCGCCTAATCACAATAATTCTCATGGCCGTACTTATGTTGTTTTTGGTGGAACCGGGATAGTGGGAAATGGAGGATTACTTAATCTAACAAATTTAAATGGTACCGATGGTTTTAAGATAGATGGTGAACTTGCTTGGGGAGCGGGATTGAGTGGTTGGTCTGTCAGTGCAGCAGGAGACATCAATGGTGATGGAAGGTCTGATTTAATTGTGGGGGCTCCTCAGGCAGATGCCGTAGAAAGAGGACGAAGTTATGTACTCTTTGGACACTCTAACATAGGAAGGAATACGACAGTTTTCCTCAGTAGTCTTAATGGGACAAATGGTTTCATACTGGTTGGAGAGGATTATGGTTATAGCGGTGTTTCTGTCAATTCAGTTGGAGACATTAACAACGATGGCTTTACAGATTTATTGATTGGAGCTCCTGATGATGAGTTTCCAGTTTACGGTAATATTATTAAAAATAGCGGACGCAGTTATGTAGTATTTGGAGGGTCTAAAATAGGTAGCAATGGATTAATTGCATTATCAAGCCTCAATGGGACAAACGGTTTTAAACTGGTAGGGGAAAACATTGGCGATCTCAGCGGCTGCTCTCTCAGTACAGCGGGTGATTTTAATGGAGATGGTCATGTCGATTTACTGGTTGGAGCATTGGGTTATTACAATAGTACCGGTCGAAGCTATGTTGTATTCGGAGGACCGGAAGTAGGACAGGAAGGAATAATTCAGCTTTCCACTTTAAATGGAACCAATGGTTTTAAAATGGATGGTGAAGCTATTAATGATGTCAGCGGTTTTTCAGTGAGTTCCGCCGGAGATATTAATGGAGATAGTCTGGATGATCTGATCATTGGAGCTTATGGTTACAACGGTGGCCCTTCTTTTGGTGTTGGCCGTAGTTATGTGATATTTGGTGATATTGAACCGCAACTGTGGGTTAATCAGTTAACTCTCCGTGATGGTGAAACTATCGTTTTTACACCGCAAAATCTCAATGCCACGGATAATGGCCCTGTTCTATTTAACATTACTCAACTGCAACATGGTCGTTTTCAATATGTTAATTCTTCCGGGAATGCTATTATCAATTTTACCCAACCTCAGGTTTCTAATCGTCAGGTAGAATTTGTCCATGACGGCAGCGGAATTGCACCGAGCTATTGGGTGCAAACAATAAATAGTGGCATTGCCTTATCACCACCGCCGCAACCGGCCAACATTACTTTTACCCGGCGATTAATTTTAGTTAAAAACTCACTTCTGGTTCATCAAGGTCAGACTGTGCAAATGACTTCCACGGCGTTGAACGCAACTGACGATTTTTCAGCGAATCAAATTAATATGACGTTAAGCGCCGTGCAGCACGGACAATTTGTCCTTGCTCCCGGCAACCAATCCATCACGCAATTTTCTCAGCAGCAATTGCTGGATGGGCAGGTGTTTTTTATAGCAGACGGTAGTGCTAATGCACCAAGCTATCAGGTCATTGTGAATGATCCTGACCTTGCTCTCACGCCTGCCGCTGCTAATATCACATTTTATCGAGAACCCATGATTCAAAATAATCAGTTGGTGATTCATCAGGGAGAAAATCTCCAGATGACGTCTGAGTTTTTGAATATTACCGACGATTATCCTCTCGATCAGGTGAATATCACGATCAGCGCGGTTCAGCATGGAGCTTTTCAATTCGCGCCAACTAATGATTCAATTTCGCAGTTTACTGCGCAGCAACTTCTGTTGGGCCAGATCAGGTTTGTGCAGGACGGCAGCGCCAGTGCACCGAGTTATCAGCTCAGTCTAAATGATCCTTATTTTATTTTGCCGTTCAGTGCGGCCAACATTACTTTTTATCGTCAGCCTGTATTACTGAACAATCGGCTGTCTATTCATCAAGGAGAAAGGGTACAGCTCAACGCCAGTGAGCTCGTTGTACTGGATGATTATCCATCCGATCAGGTGAATATAACAGTCAGTCAGATACAGCATGGACAATTTGAATTACTCAACCAAAATCATTCCATCACTACATTTACCGGGCAGCAATTGCTTTCTGGTCAAGTCTTTTTTATTCAGGATAACAGCACCGGCTTACCCGGTTATCAGTTGAGTATTCGCGATCCTTATTTCTCGCTGCCGCCATTGCCTGCCAACATCACTTTTTACCGGCAGCCCACCTTGCAGTTGACATCGTTGTTAATGCATCAGGGACAGAGTTTAATAATGACCCCTGCATTATTGAATCTGACGGATGACGCCGCCCCGGGTCAGATTATTTTTATCGTTGACTCAATTCAGCATGGCCAATTTATATTGACGCCTGCCAATCTGTCCGTCACGACTTTTACCGAACAGCAATTACTGGATGGTCAAATTGATTTTGTGCAGGACGGCGGTGTCATCAGTCCAGGTTATCAGATCGGGATGAGTGATGGTTATTTTAGTTTGTCAGCACAGGCCGCGAATATTACTTTCTATCGTCGGCCGGTATGGGTGAATCATTCATTGACGATCCATCAGGGTGAGAGCTTGGTAATTAATCCCGCGCTTTTAGGCGTATCTGATGATTACCCACCTGAGCAGGTAAATTTTACCGTCGTCAATCCACAGCATGGCCAATGGAAATTATTACCGGCCAATCAATCCGTGAGTGAATTTACCCAACAACAATTACTCGCGGGCCAGGTGATTTTGGCGCAGGATGACAGTAGTCAAGCGCCTGCGTTTGCAGTGGTGGTTAATGATCCTTATTTTACGCTGTCGCCGGTCGTCCCCAATATAACCTTCTATTCTCGACCGGTTCTGGTCAATAACCAGTTGACGATTGTCGAACAGGGCGTGACAGTATTGTCGGAAAATTCTTTAAATGTGATCGATGACTATCCGCCGGATCAGGTCTGGTTTCAGATTAACCAAGTTCAGCATGGCCAGTTTGAATTGCTGCCATCGAATGTGTCGATTACCCGGTTTACACAACAGCAGGTGAGTGCGGGACAAATTCAATTGCGGCAGGATGGCAGCGAATTATCACCACAGTATAATGTCAGTATCAGCGATCCTTTTTTTGCCATCGGGCCTTTCCCCGGTCAAGTTATTTTTACTCCCATTTACGATGACATTCCGGTTTTTCTCAATAACCGCCTGACCACATTGCAGGGACGTACCTCGGTGCTGAGCGCTACCGACCTCAGCGCCCTGGATGAAAATCCTCAGGTGGATCAAAACACTCTGCTGTTCACGGTGAGCCAGGTGCAACACGGATTTTTTAACCAGAACCAGAATCCAGAAATTCCAGTCACGCAATTTACCCAGGAACAGATCGGCAGTCGCCAGATCGCCTTTACCCAGGATGGCACGGGTTTTTCTCCAGCTTATGACGTCCTGGTCAGTGACGGGGTATTAAGCAGCGAGGCGCAGACAGCAAATATCACTTTTTACGCCGCGCCGATGATTATTGTCAATCAGTTAGCCATTGCACCCGGAGAAACAGTGGTATTCAGCCGAGCGAATCTGCGTGCTATTCCCAATGCGTATACGACTGAAGCGGAACTCGTGTTTACGGCGAGCGATATCGAGCATGGTTATTTCTCAACGATCGAGGCTCCCAGTGTATCTGTGATCCAGTTTACCCAGGACTCAGTGACGAATTCCGAGGTTGAATTTACTCAGGATGGCAGCGATCAGATCCCGGCTTATACCTTGATGGTAACAGATAACAATGGTTTAATCGCAGGCCCCAGCGTTGCCCGGGTGACGCTGAACGCGCCGTCTACCCTCAATAATACGTCGAACACGGTACGCAACGCGATTATCGGCGCGGTCATCAGCGGCGTGGTGGGCTTTGGCTTTTTTACCTGTCAACTTTGGGTCAAGCGAAAAGCGGAATCTTATCTGGAACGAATGGTTGAAGAAAAAGACGGCGTGGGTAAGGAGCAAGCGGAATATTACAAAAATGTGTTGCGCCCGATGGCGAAAAAAATTCTAAACCGTATTAAGCTGACTGGTTTTCTGAATTATATCAGCGAAAACACTTTGAAAGATGCCCTCAGCGCCGTAACGATTTTAGTGCATGAGTTAGAGAAGCAGGGCGTGGAAGTGGATTTGTCGAAACTCAAACCGCTTGAACGCAACCGTCTGCTGGATACCGTGGCGCGCAAAACCCGGCAAATGTTGGTGCCGGAAGTGAGTTGCTGTTCCGCCGCGCGGTTTGCACGGTTGTTCTGTCCGGAAGTGACTCCGATGCATATCGAAGAAAATGCAGTGGCTATCGCCCAAGCCGTGAAAGTGGCCTTAGACAGTAGCGCCCTGGTAGTAGCTTCTCCGTCGAGGGAAGAAATCAAGGAAATGGATTCCACTCCGTCACTGGAATTGCAATCAGCACCCGTGGAAGAAATCAAACAATTTGGGGAAACACCGACGCCAATTTCAGGCAAAAATGACACGGTGCTGCTGGTGCCTGATCAAAATCTCAGTTCATCGCAGAGACTGGATTTACCCTTGGGAACGGGATCGGCATCAGTGGCTGATACTGCGGTGACGCTCACGTCAAAAAACAGGAATTCTTTTATAGGCAATTCTCGCAGCCAGGAAAACCCGAAAGGAGATTCCCGGAATCGCCAAAGCCAGTGTATTTTGGCTTAAAGGCAGGATTATTTTTAAATTGAAGGAGAATGGTGATATGAAAAACGGACAATTTCCAGCGGTCATACAATTATCGAGTTTAAACGGTAAAAATGGTTTTAAAATTGATAGCGAGTCCATGGGAGACTACGAGTACCACGCCAATTCATTCGTTGCAGCGGGAGGAGATATTAATAGTGACGGTTGGGCAGATGTGTTGATTGGAGCGTCTGGTCATGTGAACTACGTGGGTCGTGCTTATGTGGTGTTTGGAGGGCCGGGGGTGGGGCAGTCAGGGGGGGTGTTATTATTGTCTGGTCTTAATGGTACAAACGGTTTTAAGCTGGATGGAGAAGCCGTTGATGATAATGCCGGCTTTTCAGTGAGTGATATCGGTGATTTTAATAATGATGGTCATGATGATTTCATCATTGGGGCGCCTCAACGGTTCCTCAGTGGTAACGGCACTGGTTGTAGCTATGTTGTATTCGGAGGCACTGGAGTTGGCCATAGTGGTCTGTTACCGCTATCCAGTTTGAATGGAACGAATGGTTTTAGGCTGAATGGGGAAGGAATCAACAATTTTGTGGGTTGGTCAGTCAGTGCGGCGGGGGATTTTAATGGAGATGGGAATCCAGACATTATTTTGGGAGCCATTGGTTACAATAATGCAATTGGCCGTAGTTACGTGATTTATGGAGGAGCTGGTATAGGTGCTACCGGTGTCGTTTTGTTGGCAAATCTGAATGGAGTCAATGGTTTTAAGATGGATGGTAACTTTCTGACAACGCCTGATAATACGGGTTACTCAGTCAGTAATTTTGGCGATATCAATGGAGATGGAAAAACAGATTTGTTAGTCGGTGCATATTATGGAAATAATGGAACTGGCCGTGTTTATGCTGTGTTTGGTGGTTTGGGAACGGGTAGTAGTGGTTTATTGCCGCTATCTAGTTTAAATGGGACTAACGGTTTTGTACTCAATGGAGAATCATTTAATGGTTGGGCTGGAATTTCAGTTAGTGGGGTGGGTGACATTAATGCTGATGGACAGACTGATTTAATTATCGGCGCTTCAAATTATAATAATGGTGATGGTCGCTGTAATTCAATCGCAGAAACAACATAAATCCAGCGCGGTGCAACTGGGTCTGGTATCCAGCTCGCAAAGTGGCCGCTTGTCACCACCGGCTTCTCCGACACAACTGGAGGAAACGGAAACGACGACAACAGCTTTATAGTAATGGGATTGTTGAGGTGGTATACCAGTTACTGAACTGTCAGTTACATGGGGCTGCCTAGACTTTAGGGATTTTTAACAACAACATAAGGAGTAATTTTATGAAAGGACAATTTCCGGTCGTGTTTAATTTATCTGATTTAAATGGCCAAAATGGTTTTAAACTGGATGGAGAAAATAATAATGATCAGAGTGGTGGTTCAATCAGCGCCGCAGGAGATATCAATGGGGATGGAATAGCGGATCTGCTGATTGGGGCAGAGGGTTATCCCGCGGGGAGTAATAAAGGCCGCAGCTATGTGATGTTTGGCGGCCCGGAAATGGGTGGCGGTGGAGATATTTTATTATCCAGTTTAAATGGAACCAATGGATTTAAGCTCGATGGCGAAAACGATAATGATGGAAGTGGCGGTTCAGTCAGCGCCGCAGGAGATATTAATGGCGATGGGAATAATGACTTACTCATTGGGGCGGGTGGTTATCCCGCGGGGAGTAATAAAGGCCGCAGCTATGTGGTGTATGGCGGCCCTGGAGTGGGTGGTAGTGGGGATATTTTATTATCCAGTTTAAATGGAACCAATGGCTTTAAACTCGATGGGGAAAATAATAACGATGTGAGTGGCCATTCCGTCAGCGCCGTGGAAGATATCAATGGCGATGGGAATAATGACTTGCTGATTGGAGCATTTGGTTATCCCGCGGGTAATTTTAAAGGCCGTAGCTATGCGGTGTTTGGCGGCCCTGGGGTGGGTAATAGTGGGGATATTTTGTTAAGCAGTTTAACTGGCGCCAATGGCTTTAAATTGGATGGGGAAAATAATGATGATCAGAATGCTGCTTCCGTCAGCGCCGTGGGAGATATCAACGGTGATGGGAATAATGACTTGCTGATTGGGGCTTTTGCTTATCCCGCAGGTGCAGGTAAAGGTCGTAGCTATCTGGTGTTTGGTGGCCGAGTGGGTAGCAGTGGGGATATTTTATTATCCAGTTTAAATGGAACCAATGGCTTTAAACTCGATGGGGAAAATAATAGAGATGGCAGTGGTTGGTCAGTCAGCGGCGCGGGCGATGTCAATGGCGATGGCTATGCCGACTTACTGATTGACGCTTATGGTTATTTCAACAGTACTTGTAAAGGCCGCAGTTATGTGGTGTTTGGCGGTCCTGGAGTGGGTGGCAGTGGGGATATTTTATTATCCGGTTTAAACGGAGCCAATGGTTTTAAACTGGATGGTGAAGATAATCAGGATTCTAGTGGTTATTCCGTCAGCGGCGCGGGCGATGTCAATGGCGATGGCTACGCCGACATAGTGATTGGCGCTTTTGGTTATCCCAACGGTACTAATAAAGGCCGTAGCTATGTGGTGTTTGGCGGTCCTGGAGTGGGTGGCAGTGGGGATATTTTATTATCCAGTTTAAACGGAACCAATGGCTTTAAACTGGATGGGGAAAATAATAGGGATGAGAGTGGTTCTTCAGTCAGCGCCGCGGGAGATGTCAATGGGGATGGAATAGCGGATCTGCTGATTGGGGCTGTTAGTTATCCGGCGGGAAGTACTAAAGGCCGTAGCTATGTGGTGTTTGGCGATGTGTCTCCTCAATTGCGGGTAAATCAGTTAGTGATCAATCAAGGACAATCACTCCTATTAAGTCAGCAAAACATGAATGCGACGGATAATAGTCCCTCATCCTGGCTTAATTTTACCGTCACCAATGTGACTAATGGCTATTTTGCTCTGGTGAATAATCCAGCTCATGCTATTACCGGGTTTACTCAATCTTCAGTGTGGGCTCATCAAATTGAATTTGTGCATAATAATAGCTTGTATCCGCCGAGTTATGATTTGCAAGTGATTAATCCCGGCATTGCTTTGTCTCCTTCCCCTGAAGCGGTGAAGGTAACGTTTTACCGGCGTCCCGTGTTGAGTGTCAATTCCTTTAGCGTGATGCGAAACGGCAGTGTTTTAATGACACCGCAACAATTAAGCGCCAGTGACGATTATCCGGATGCGCAAGTATTTTTTATTGTGCAAACAGCGCATGGTCAATTTGAAACCGTTGGTGTGCCTGGCGTTCCACTGGTTAATTTCACTCAGCAACAAGTCGTCAGTGGTGTGATTCAGTTTCACCAGGATGGCAGTATTGCTGCACCCAGTTATAACGTCACTGTTAGTGATCCGTATTTTACGGTGGGGCCGGTATCGAGATATATCAATTATCAATTTATTCCTTTCCCACCGTTAGTGAACCAACCGATTTTGCCGGAGATTTTTACTCCCGGACAACCGTTTGAATTTAGCATTCCTTTGGACACTTTTATCGATCAAAATGCGGAACCGTTGACTTTATCCGCCACCTTAGCGGATGGAGAAGCCTTGCCTACGGGGATTAGTTATGACCCCTCATCGGCGACGTTTAGCGGGGTAATCAATCAACCGGAAAGCTATAATATCTCGGTGACAGCGACCGATAGCTACGGTGTTTCCGCCACGACGTATTTTCTATTGCAGATTACTGGTTCACAAACTTCCTCGTTGTTAGGAGACGTAAAAACCGCGGCGTCCGTAGCGAGTAGTGTAGGCAGTGTGTTGCTGGCAGGTTTAGCCTTTTTATATACCCGCTATCGTAATAAAAATAAAAGGGAATTTGAAAATCCGTTTGCGAATGAGATTCATCAACGACTTAAATTATCCTATTCAGATTTTTTTAATGGAGAAGGTAAGCAATACGCAGACGCCATTCACAAAATGGCGCGATTATTACAAGATAAATCGGGTGTCTCGTTAAATACGCTACGATCCTCTGACCCTGGTCGTTATTACTATTACGCCGATTTATTTGCGGAAGTGATTCGTAAGCGGGTTGCCATGATCAGCGTTCATTGTGGAACCAGTTACGAATTACGTTTGACGGAATTAAATGAGCATAGTGAACAGATAGTGAATGAAGTCATTATTCATATCTCACGCGCTTCTGAAACGACGATTCAGGGAGCGGGTCAACGGGGATGGTGCGCTTTCTTTAGTTCCTGTTGTTCTTCAAGTCGTCGCAAACTTTCCGATGTGGAGTTAGCCGATATGAAAACGGATTCTCCACCCCTTTTGGCGTAGGGGTGAAATATTCAACGACAATATTTTTTATTTAAGGGTATTTAATAAAAGGAGGATTTTTTTATGCGAATGACACAATTTCCAACCGTATTTAATTTAACGAATTTAAACGGACTGAATGGATTGCTCTATTTTTACACGCGGACTTACATCAACCCGAGATTAAAGTCTGGGCGATTGACACGCCGTCTTTTCGCACTTCACCGAGCTTCTGGTTCAACGACCGCAACCCGCTGCGGCTGGCGTGGATCACCCGGTCCGGCGCGACCCACGCCGTGGAATGCGAAATTAAAGGCCTGCCGATCTTAACTCCGGCAGGCATTACGGGACTGGTGTGCACCGGCGACATCCCGGCCACCGAGATTTCAACTACGTTGGGGCTGCCAAGGCCCTGAGTCAAGTTGAGTATTGACGTCATCCCGCGATACCGGATCGTGGTCCGGCACATGCTTGATCGCGGGATCTAGAAAATGGCAGATTTGCCATGAATAACCGTGGCTTAAGCCCCAGGATGAGAGTATTCGTTAACAACATAAGGAGCAATTGATGAAACAAGGACAATTTCCGGCCATTTTAAATTTAACGGATTTAAATGGCCAAAATGGTTTTAAATTGGATGGGGAAAATAATGGTGATGGGAGTGGTGTTTCAGTCAGCGCCGCGGGAGATATCAATGGCGATGGCCATGCCGACTTGCTGATTGGCGCTTGGGGTTATCTAGCAGCTTCCTGGAGTGGTAAAGGCCGCAGCTATGTGGTGTTTGGCGATGCGCCTCCGGTATTGGTCAATAATAGTCTGTCCCTCTCGCCAGCAGGGGCCAAGATTGCGCTCCAATCGAGTCATTTGGGCGCTTATGATCGTAATCACAACAACAATACCCTGGTGTTTGTTCCCAGCAATGTCTCGCATGGTTATTTTTCGACGCTCAGTGCGCCGACGACACCCTTAGTCAACTTTACTCAGTCGCAGGTTATCAATGGCGCCATCCAATTTGTCCACGATGGCAGTTTAGTCGCACCGAATTACAATATATCTGTCTATTCCACAGGCATTGCCTGGACAGGGCCTCTCGCGGCTAACATTACTTTTAGTCCAACTAACAGCACAACCACCGGCGACCAAACGGCATCCATAGCAGGGGTTGTCGCCGGTGCGATTGGGGGTTTGGCAGTGATAGCAGGACTGGGCATTTGGCTATGCCGAAGAAAAAAACCCCCTGAAGAGGATAAGGATATTATGCAAAGTCTCCTTCTACGGTCTTCAAGTCCATTTGACGTTCAGTTTGCCTCAATAACACAGGGAGACGACTTTCCGAAGGATGGGATTTCGAATAAGACATCGGTAACTAAAAAATCCGAAGTAAAACTTCATACCAGCGGATTGCACTCTACTGTCAGTAAATCCAAAGTAGTGACTCCCTCAACCCTACCGATAAGTCAGGAGCGTAAGGAGGAAAAACAGCTTAAGCAAGACGAAGAGGATGATTTTAAAAAAATATCGTTTGAAATATCCTATGAAGTTTCCTACGCTGACCTGGAGATTGACAAAGGTCATGAACTGGGTATAGGCGCTTATGGAACTGTGTATAGGGGAGTCTACAAGTATAATCCAGTGGCTATTAAAGAACTTCATACTCAAGGTCTCAGTAAAGCTGCCCAGAGTGAATTAAAACGGGAAGCAAAAATCATGGCGGAAATCCATTCGGATTATTTGGTACAACTGCGTGGTATTTGTATGGAAGCGCCCCATTTTTGTTTAGTGATGGAACTGATGCCGAAAGGTTCATTATACGACGTACTCCGAACTAATCCAGACTGGTCTTTATCGGTTAAATACCGAATTGCCTTAGATGTGGTGTCGGGATTAGCGCAGTTGCATGATAGAAATATTATTCACCGGGATTTAAAGAGTTTAAACATACTGCTCAGTGATACTTTCCGGGCCAAAATCAGCGATTTTGGGTTGGCGAAAGTGAAGTCTGAGATTAGCAGTGTTAGTCAATCAAAAGGGATGGTAGGAACCCTGCCATGGGCGGCGCCGGAATTGTTTGACGAGAAACCTCACTTTGCGAAGTCAGCGGATATTTATGCCTTCACCATGGTGCTATGGGAAATGATAGCGCACCCTTATCGAATCCCTTTTCAAGGTATGGCGGCAACCTCATTAATTGCTGCAAAAATAAGCCGTGGTGATCGACAAGAGACGATTCCGGGAACATGCCCCCCTGAACTATCGAACATCATTCGATCAGGCTGGAAAAAATCAAACGAGCGACCCACTGCCGAGGCATTGGTCAAAAGCCTCAGTGCTTTATTTGCGGCTTCTGAACGTCCATTGACTTTGCCGTCAGGGGGGCTACTACAGAGTAGTTTATGGACGGTTGCGCCGTCTTCTTAATTTAAGAGATTGGCGGCCGGTGCTGAAAGCCAGGTTAATAGGTCATTACAATCGCGATGAAGCTAATCCCTTTGCGGAAATGACAGAATGGCATTGGGGCTGCCGAAGCCCTGAGTGTATTTTTAACAACAACATCAGGAGCAATTGATGAAACAAGGACAATTTCCAGCAATTTTGTCGTTAGGAAGCTTAAATGGCCAGAATGGGTTTAAACTCAACGGTGAAAACAATGGTGATCAGAGCGGCATTTCCGTCGGTGCAGCGGGCGATATCAATGGTGATGGCTATGCTGATGTGATCATCGGGGCGGATGGTTATCCGGCAGGCAGCGGCAAGGGTCGTAGTTATGTCGTGTTTGGGAACCCGGAGATAGGCGGCGCCGGGATATTTAATCTTTCCAGCCTCATCGGCACAAACGGCTTTAAGCTGGATGGCGAAAACAATAATGACCTGAGTGGCTGCTCTGTCAGTCAGGCTGGGGATATCAATGACGATGGCCATGCCGACCTGCTGATTGGCGCATCCGGTTATATGAAAGGCCACAATAAGGGCCGTAGCTATGTGGTGTTTGGCGGATCGGGGGTAGGCGGTAGCGGAGTTATCGCGCTATCCAGCCTGAATGGCACTAACGGATTTAAACTGAATGGTGAAAACAATAATGATTACAGCGGCTATTCGGTGACTGCGGCTGGAGATATCAATGGTGATGGGCATCCTGATCTATTCATAGGGGCTTATGGTTACCCGGTAGACAGCGCTCAGGGCTGTAGTTATTTGATATGGGGTGGAGCAGGGATCGGCGGCGCGGGCGCCTTTAATCTCTCCAACCTCAGTGGTGTCAATGGTTTTAAACTGTATGGTGAGAACAGTGGTGATCAGAGCGGCGGTTCTGTCAGCCCTGCTGGGGATATCAATGGCGATGGATATGCCGATCTGTTGATGGGCGCTCAGGGCTATCCGGGAGGCAGCGCTCAAGGCCGCAGTTATGTCGTGTTGGGTGGGCCGGGGGTGGGTGGCGTCGGCGTATTTAACCTCTTCAATCTCAATGGCTCCAACGGTTTCAAACTGAATGGTGAAAACAATCTGGATCAAAGCGGCTCATCCGTCAGCGCCGCTGGGGATATCAATAACGATGGCTATGACGATCTGATTATTGGGGCTGATAACTATGACAGCGCTAAAGGTCGTAGCTACGTGGTATTTGGCGGATCGGAAGTGGCCGGCAACGGGGTGTTCAATCTTTCCAGCTTGAATGGCGCTAACGGCTTTAAATTGAATGGAGAAAACCAGGGCGATTACAGTGGTTTTGTCAGTACGGTCGGGGATATCAATGGTGATGGGTATGCCGATCTGCTGATTGGAGCTCCGAACTATCCCAAAGGCAATCATACGGGTCGCAGCTATGTGGTGTTTGGCGGATCAGAAATTGGCGGCGGCGGGGTATTGAATCTTTCCAGTCTCAATGGCGTCAACGGTTTTAAAATCGAGGGGGAAAACCCGGGCGATCAAAGCGGTATTGCTGTGAGTGGGGCGGGGGATTTAAACGGCGATGGTATCGTTGATCTGATCATCGGGGCTTATGGTTATCCCAAAGGCAACAGTATAGGCCGCAGCTACGTGATCTTTGGAGATGCTCCGCCCGTATTAGTCAGCAACAGCCTGTCATTATCCGTGGGCGCGGTCATTCAACTGAATTCAACTGATTTAGCCGCTTACGATCACAATCATAATAATAATTCACTGATTTTTGTTCCCACGGCGCTTTCGCATGGATATTTTGCAATCACCAGCGCACCGAATATTCCCCTGGTTAATTTCACTCAGCAGCAAGTCAGTAGCGGCGCGATTCAGTTTGTGCATGACGGCAGCCTGGTTGCGCCGAGCTATAACATTTCTGTGTTTTCCACCGGCATTGCCTGGACGGGCCCGGCGTTTGCCAAAGTGACTTTCTCTGGAACGCCGCCCAGCTATTTTCCTGCGGTCATTCCGGTAGCGAGCTTAAACGGCCAAAATGGATTTCGGTTGGAGGGCGAAAGCGCCGCAGATACCAGTGGTTATAGCATGAGCGCAGTGGGTGATGTGAATGGTGATGGTTATGCGGATATGGTGATAGGAGCGCCCAACCATAACAATGAGGATGGCCGTACTTATGTGGTTTTCGGCGGCCCCGAGGTTGGCCAGGGTGGATTAATCTCCCTCACTGGCTTAAACGGCACTCAAGGTTTCAAAATTAACGGATGGATGGGATCAAAGGAACAAAATGGTTTTTCTGTGAGTGGGTGTAATGTGAATGGAGATTCTTATGATGATCTCCTCATCGGGGCGTATGTCGGGGGTCAAAGTGACGCCGGTCGAAGCTATGTTGTGTTGGGGAGTCCTGGGCTAGGCAGTCAGGGTGGGTTCAATGTTACTGCGCTCAACGGGACTAATGGTTTTAGAATCGAAGGGGCGGCGGCTTATGATTTTAGTGGTAGCTGGGTCAGTCAGGCGGGGGATATCAATCAGGATGGTTACGATGATTTAGTGATCGGCGCTCCTCATGGCAATGTTCCATATGCCGCTTATAGCGGTGCATTGCAAATTGGGCACAGCGATGTCGTCTTCGGTAGTCCGGTTTTGGGCAATGGCGGAGTTTTCAATTTGTCCAGTCTCAATGGCGTGAATGGATTTAGAGTGAATGGGCAGTTACCGGGAGATCAGAATGGTTATACCGTGAGCGCCGGAGACATCAATGGCGATGGCGTGAATGACCTGCTGATGGGGGCTTTATTGCAGCAGGGCGGGAGCCGGACACTGCCTGCCTGCAGTTATGTGGTGTTCGGAGGCGCGGGTGTTGGAAAAAGCGGGAGCGTGAACCTCACTGCGCTCACGGGCCCGAATGGCTTTCAAATCGAGGGTGAATTGACCACCGACTATGGGAATGGCTGGGTGGGTGGTTGGGTCAACGCAGCCGGAGATATCAATGGAGACGGTTATGCAGAGGTGATTGTGGGGGCCTTCCAGGCATCGCCGGGTGGAATAAAAAAGGCAGGACGTAGTTATATCGTATTTGGTGGAACAGAAATCAACGGCAATGGTTCGTTATCGCTGGGCAGCCTGAATGGAGTCAATGGATTTAAATTGGATGGTCATTCAGGCGGTGAAGGCAGTGGCGCCGCCGTAAATACAGCCGGAGATGTGAATGGCGACGGCTACGCCGATTTAGTGATTGGAGCGAATGGCCTGGGAAGCGTGGGCGGTGGTTATGTCATCCTGGGTGGGATGAATATAGGCAGCAATGGCTCATTGCCTCTCTCTACGGTGAATGGTGCGAACGGTTTTCAGATTCAAAATGATGCCTCCTACAACATCAATCTGGGTTGGGCGGTCGGTTTTGCCGGGGATGTCAATGGGGACGGCATCGATGACTTTTTCATCACTGATGATGAAGCTTCGCCCGGGGGTCGAACCAATGCCGGCTGTAGTTATGTCATTTTTGGCGATGCGCCGCCGACTCTGGTGCAGAACCGCCTGTCTTTGTATCCCGGCTTGACAGTGACTTTGAATAGCAGTTTTCTTTCGGCTTATGATCGCAATCATAACAATAATACGCTGGTGTTCGTTCCCACTGCAGTTTTGCATGGGCAGTTTGAGTTTGTGACCCGGCCGGGAATTTCTCTGGTTAATTTCACACAACCGCAATTAATCAATGGTAGCGTGCAGTTTGTTCATGACGGCAGTGCGTTTGCGCCGAGCTACAATATGACCATCTACAGCGCGGGCATTGCGTGGACAGGACCTGCTCCGGCCAATATCACTTTTATCCCAGCAATGACGACAGTGGTTTCTACGCCGGTCACCATGTCTCAAACACCTACTCCCATTCAGACACCAACTCCTTCTGTCACCAGTACTTCTACACCCAGTGCCTCACAATCATCAACACCTATCGTTCCCAGCACGTCTACGCCAACCACGACTTCAACCCCAACCCTGAGTCCATCTGGGCCGGTTCTACTGAACAATCAATTAACCCTGAGCAACGGTCAGACGGTGATATTCTCTTCCAATAATCTGAAAGCGAGTGAAGCGGGATTTAACAACAGCCAACTGATTTTTTCCGTGGGCAATGTGCAGAACGGTTATTTTTCCACGGTGCCGATGAGCAATGGCGTGACGAAAAATCTCACGAGTTTTACCCAGGCGCAGATTCAAAGCGGCGTAATTGAATTCGTCCATGCCGGTAACGATCAGGCGCCGGCTTATGCCGTGCTGGTGAGCGATGGGGTGCGATCCACTTTGCCGAGCACGGCGGTCATTAATTTTGAAGGCGCGCCCATCATTACCCAAAATACGCTCAATATCACGGTGGGTGGTAGTATCACTTTGACACCCGCGATGCTCAATGTCACGGCCACTGACGGCAGTGCACCCAGTCAAGTGATCATCACGGTCAGTAATTTACAGCACGCCACCATCACCTCCACGGTGACGGGAACATCGGTCAATAATTTTACGTTAGCGGAGTTGCAGGCCGGCGATATTCAATTGACGGACGACGGCAGTTTGATCACCCCGAGTTATACCATCACTGTCGAAGGCGTTAAATCGCTGAGCAGCGCTCCGAACCAGACTCAGGTTTATTTTTCCAATCAAGGTGTGTATGCGCCGCAGTTGGTGAATAATTATTTATCGGTGACGCAAGGGGAAGCCACGGTGTTGTCGAATCGCTATTTGTCAGCGATGCAACCAGATGGCCAGGTGCTGAATGTCACTGCGATGTTTTATGTCAGCGATATCACCCACGGTCATTTTAGTTTAACCGCGCAACCGCAGACCTGGCTGTCGTTTTTCAGTCAGGAACAACTCAGCAGCGGACAGGTGCAGTTTGTGCAGGACGGTTCTTTATCCATCCCCAGTTATAGCAGTGCGGTGCAGGCGTTTGGTTTGCAAAGCGCCAGCCAACCGGCGGGAATTTTCTTTACACCGGTGAATGAGACGCCGCCCTCGACCTCTTCGAGTGGAAGCTCGGAATATTCAACCGTGCAAAAAGCGATTATCGGCGCGGTAGTGTCAGGAACGATCGGGATTTTCTTCGCGGTCTTTCAGGTATGTCTGAAGCGCGCGGCGAATAAAAAATTATTGCAGGCGCTGGGCGAAGGCACGGATGAGTATGACCTGACGGTGGTGCGTCCGGTGGCGAAAGAAATCGCCCAGCGGATCAAAATCACGGGATTTTTGAACGCGACCACCAATCGAGAGATGGCGAGCTTTAAGGGCGCGGTGCGTAGCCTATTAACTGCTCTGGATGAGCGTGGAGTGGATTTAAATTTTGCCGGGATGAAACCCGTTAAAAGAGATGCATTGATCAATGAAATTGGCAATCAGGTTGAACACTGGGTGAAAGTGAATCGCCGGGGTTGCACGGCCTGTTGTCCGGGCGTAACGGCGTTTTTTAGACCGCAGCTCACTCCAGACCACTTAAGGGAAGCAGCGGGAGAGATTGCTGATCATATTGTCCGGGCCCGGAAAAGCCAACTGAGCTTAAGCATGAATCTGTCGGTATCCGGCAGTCCGCTGTATCAAGACCAACCACAAAAGCCCAGCGTGGAGCTGGGGTTGGTCGATTCTCCATTCCACTCTTCGCTTCAGCAAGACGAAGTGTATGATTCTAAAAAAATGTCGTTTGAAATATCCTATGAAGTAGCTTACGCCGACCTGAAGATTGACAAAGATCATAAACTGGGTAAAGGCGCTTATGGAACCGTGTACAGGGGAGTCTACAGGTATAATCCAGTGGCTATTAAAGAACTGGATGTTCAGGGTCTCAGTAAAGATGCCCAGAGTGAATTAACACGGGAAGCAAAAATCATGGGGGAAATGCATTCGGATTATTTGGTACAACTGCGTGGCGTTTGTATGGAAGAGCCGCATTTTTGTTTAGTGATGGAACTGATGCCGGGAGGTTCATTATACGACGTACTCCGAACGAATCCGAACTGGTCTTTATCGGTTAAATACCGACTTGCCCTGGATGTCGTGTCGGGATTAGCGCAGTTGCATGAGAGAAATATTATTCACCGGGATTTAAAGAGTTTAAATATACTGCTCAGTGATACTTTTCGGGCCAAAATCAGCGATTTTGGGCTGGCGAAAGTGAAGTCTGAGATTAGCACTGTGAATCAATCAAAAGGGATGGCAGGAACGCTGGGATGGGCGGCGCCGGAATTGTTTGACGAAAAACCCCGCTTTGCCAAGTCAGCGGATATTTATGCGTTCACCATGGTGCTGTGGGAAATGATGGTGTGCCCTTATCAAACCCCTTTTCAAGGTATGGCGGCAACCTCATTGCTTGCTGCAAAACTAAGCCGTGGTGATCGACAAGAGGAGATTCCGGAAACGTGCCCTCCTGAACTATCGGACATCATTCGATCAGGCTGGAAAAAATCAAATGAGCGGCCGACTGCCAGGGCATTGGTCGAAAGCCTCAGTGCTTTATTTGCGGCTGCTGAAACTTCTGAACATCCATTGACTTTGCTGCCAGGGGAGGGAGTACTACAGAGTAGTTTATTGACGATTGCGCCGTCTTCTTAATCATTTAAGAGATTGGCGGCTGGACAATTACTTTGGGATCAGTAGTCACTGTCGATGTTTATCCATTGCCGAGGCCGAGAATTTATCACTCGTGGTATACACTGGCAGGTTTTAGGATCGTAATGGGCATAGGAGCGTTCAGAGGATTCCAAACGCAATCAGTCATTTAACTAAGGAGATAGACATGAAACAGGGACAATTTCCGGTCGTTTTAAATTTAACGGATTTAAACGGCCAAAATGGTTTTAAACTGGATGGGGAAAATAATGGTGATGTGAGTGGTGTTTCAGTCAGCGCCGCGGGAGATATCAATGGGGATGGGCACGATGATCTGATCATTGGGGCTGATTGGTATCCGGGGGGTAGTAAGAAAGGCCGCAGTTATGTGCTGTTTGGCGGCTCAGGGATTGGGAGTAGTGGACAGATCAGTCTTTCCGGCCTCAATGGCGTCAACGGCTTTAAAATCGACGGCGAAAACAATGAAGATTGGAGTGGTTATCCCGTTAGTATGGCCGGGGATATTAATGGTGATGGGTATGCTGATCTGATTATTGGGGCTTTGGGCTATCCGGCAAGCGAATATAATGGTAAAGGTCGTAGCTATGTGGTGTTTGGTGGACCAAATGTTGGCAGCAGTGGGGTTATTGCATTATCAAGTCTCAATGGCGCCAACGGTTTTAAACTCGATGGTGAAAACAGCGGTGATCAATGTGGTCAATCTGTCAGTGTGGCCGGAGATATCAATGGTGATGGGCATGCCGATTTGATTATCGGAGCATTCCAGTATGGGAATAATAAGGGTCGAAGTTATGTGGTATTTGGCAGGCCAGGGGTTGGCAAGGATGGAGTTATCGCGGTATCAAGTCTTAATGGTAGTAATGGCTTTAGGCTTGATGGCGAAAATAATGGTGACAGGAGTGGTTTCCTCGTCAGTGGGGTGGGAGATATTAATGACGATGGATATGACGATTTGATTATTGGGGCTGATGGATATCTGGGAGGAAGTAATAAAGGCCGAAGTTATGTGGTATTTGGCGGATCAGAAGTGGGTAGCAGTGGGATCATCCCATTATCAATCCTTAATGGTTCTAACGGTTTTAAACTGAATGGCGAAAATAATAGTCAGAGTGGTTGGTGGGTCAGCAGGGCAGGAGATGTCAATGGCGATGGGCATAACGATCTATTGATTGGGGCTATAGCATATCCAGGAGGTAGTGGAAAAGGCTGCATTTATCTAGTATTTGGCGGGCCGGGAGTAGGCAGCAGTGGATTATTCAGTCTTTCCAGTCTGAATGGCGCCAATGGCTTTAGACTCGATGGTGAATTTAATAATGATTATAGCAGCCATTCCATTAATACGGCTGGGGATATCAATGGCGATGGATATGACGATCTGATCATCGGGGCGCATGGCTATCCGGAAGGTAGCTTTAAAGGTCGTAGCTACGTGGTATTTGGTGGTTCAGGAGTGGGGGGTGATGGGATGTTAAGCCTTTCAAGCCTCAATGGTATCAACGGCTTCAAACTTGATGGTGAGAATAATAATGATGCTAGTGGCAGAGCCGTCAATATTGCTGGCGATATTAATGGCGATGGGTGTACCGATTTAATAATCGCGGCTGTTACTTATCCAGCAGGCAGTAGTAAAGGTCGCAGCTATGTGGTGTTTGGTGATGTTCCACCTGTCTTAGTCAATAATAATTTAGTTTTATTGAGTGGTGAAGCTGTTTCTTTAAGTGCTTTCGACCTTGCCGCTTATGATCGCAATCACGATAATAGCACTTTGGTATTCATACCCACTAATATCATTCATGGGCAATTTGAATCGATCAATAATCCGGATGTGGCGCTGAATAATTTCACTCAACAACAAATCTGGGATGACCAAATTCTATTTATTCACGACGGCAGTTCCGATGCGCCTACTTATAACATCACGGTACGCAGCGATGGGATTGCATGGACGGGGCCTATTTCCGCCAACATTACCTTTAATAGTAATAAATTTTTAATTTTGGAAAATAATCAGCTATTCATCAATCAAGGTCAAACCGTCGTCTTGACGTCCAATAATTTAAAAGCCACCTATCTGGACAATGCGGAAGGCGATTTGAGTTTCCTGATCAGCGATCTGGCACATGGACAATTTGAATTTCTTTCTGCGCCAAATCAATCCATATTAACTTTTCAACAGCAAAATATTAGCGATGGCGTCGTGCAATTTATACATGATAATTCTCCAAGCGCACCCAGTTATCAAGTGGCTGTGAGTAATGGTACTTTAACAACTTCTCCACAACCGGCTTTGATTGATTTTGATCCATTACCGTTGCTGATTCACAATTCTTTAGCGATTGCTCCGGGGCAAACTCTCACATTGACCAGCAGTCATTTATATGCCATCCACAATGGGATCGTCGATCCCAATTTAATTTTTATTATCACTGATGTGCAAAATGGGTTTTTTACTGTACCCAATAACCAAAAAAGCGAAACAACCAGTCAGGGGAATATTACTTTTCTACAACAACAAGTGATGGACAAAGCAGTTCTTTTTTCTCAACAAGGACCAGGATTAAGCCTACCAACATATAGTGTGGTGGTAAGCGATGGCCGAATAACGACATCTCCTGCCCCTGCCGCGATTACTTTGAAACAAGGACAATTTCCCGCAGTGATTCAACTAGCGGACTTGAATGGCCAAAATGGCTTTAAACTGGATGGTGAAAACAATGGTGATCGTAGCGGCATTTCTGTCAGTGCGGCCGGGGATATCAATGGTGATGGGTATGATGATTTGATCATCGGGGCTGACCAGTATCCAGATGGCGGCAGGAAAGGCCGCAGCTACGTGGTGTTTGGCGGACCGGGGATTGGCAGTAGTGGAAAGTTGAGTCTTTCCAGTCTTCATGTCCCTAATGGCTTCAAACTCGATGGTGAAAACAATAATGATTGGAGCGGCTATCCCGTCAGTATGGTCGAAGATATCAATGGTGATGGGTATGTTGATCTGATGATCGGGGCGAGTGGCTATCTTGGAGGTAACTATAAAGGTCGCAGCTACGTGGTGTTTGGTGGGCCAGAAGTAGGCAGCAGTGGGTCCATTACTCTGTCGAGCCTCAATGGCGCCAACGGTTTTAAATTGGATGGCGAAAATAATAATGATGCCAGCAGTACTTCCGCCAGTACAGCCGGGGATATCAATGGCGATGGGTATGTCGATCTGATCATCGGAGCTGTACACTATCCGGGAAATAGTGATAAAGGCCGCAGTTACGTGGTGTTTGGCGGACCGGGGGTTGGTAGTGGAGGGGTGTTCGGTTTCTCAACTCTCAATGGAAGTAACGGTTTTAAACTGGATGGTGAAAACAATGGTGATGACAGTGGTCGTTCTGTCAGTGTGGTCGGAGATATCAATGGCGATGGTTATGATGATCTGATCATTGGCGCCAGTCAATATGGTGGCCTTAAAGGTCGTAGTTACGTGTTGTTTGGTGGGCTGGGAGTGGGCAGTAGTGGATTATTCAGTCTTTCCAGCCTCAATGGGGTCAATGGCTTTAAACTCGATGGGGAAAATAATAATGATCGCAGTGGTTTTTCCGTCAATGCGGCTGGAGATGTCAACGGTGATAAGTATGCTGATTTGATCATCGGAGCTTTTGGCTATCCGGGAAGTAAAAATAAAGGCCGCAGCTACGTAGTGTTTGGCGGATTTGGAGTTGGCAGCGGTGGGGTATTCAACCTTTCCAGTCTTAATGGTACTAACGGCTTTAAACTCGATGGGGAAAATAATGGTGATCGGAGTGGTATTTCCGTCAGCGCCGCGGGAGATATCAACGGTGATGGAATAGCGGATCTGCTGATTGGGGCAGAGGGTTATCCCAACGCTACTTATAAAGGCCGCAGCTATGTGGTGTTTGGCGGTCCTGGAGTGGGTAGCAGTGGGGATATTTTATTATCCAGTTTAAATGGCGCCAACGGCTTTAAACTCGATGGTGAATATAATAATGATGACAGCGGTTGGTATGTGGCTGCAGCCGAAGATATTAATAGTGATGGGTGTGCTGATTTAATCATCGGAGCCAATGGTTATCCAGGAGGTAATGCTCAAGGCCGCAGCTATGTGGTATTCGGCGATGCGCCTCCGGTATTGGTCAATAATAGTCTGTCCCTCTCGCCAGGAGCCAAGATTGCACTCCAATCGAGTCATTTGGGCGCTTATGATCGTAATCATAACAACAATACCCTGGTGTTTGTTCCCAGTAATATTTCTCATGGTTATTTTTCGACGCTCAGTGCGCCAACGACACCCTTAGTCAACTTTACTCAGTCGCAGGTTATCAATAGTACCATTCAATTTGTCCACGATGGCAGTTTAGTCGCACCGAATTACAATATATCTGTCTATTCCACAGGTATTGCCTGGACAGGGCCTCTCGCAGCTAACATTACTTTTAGTCCAACTAACAGCACAACCACCAGCGACCAAACGGCATCCATAGCTGGGGGTGTTGCCGGTGCAGTTGTGGGTTTGGCAGTGATAACAGGACTGGGAATTGGGTTATGCCGAAGAAAAAAACCTGAAGAGGATAAGGATCTTGTGCAAAATCCCCTTATACAGTCTTCAAGTCCATTTGACGTTCAGCTTGCCTCAATAACACAGGGAGACGACTTTCCGAAAGATACGATTTCGAATAAGACATCATCGACAAATCAGGAGAATAAGGATGAAAAACAGCCTCTTATTCACTCTTTACCTCAGCAAGACGAAGAGGATGATTTTAAAAAAATATCGTTTGAAATATCCTATGAAGTATCCTACGCTGACTTGGAGATTGACAAAGCTCATAAACTGGGTGAAGGCATTTCTGGAACTGTGTATAGGGGAGTCTACAAGTATAATCCAGTGGCTATTAAAGAACTGCATACACAAAATCTCAGTAAAGTTGCCCAAAATGAATTAATACAGGAAGCAAAAATCATGGCGGAAATGCATTCGGATTATTTGGTACAACTGCGTGGTATTTGTATGGAAGCGCCCCATTTTTGTTTAGTGATGGAACTGATGCCGAAAGGTTCATTATACGACGTACTCCGAACTAATCCAGACTGGTCTTTATCGGTTAAATACCGAATTGCCCTGGATGTCGTGTCGGGATTGGCGCAGTTGCATGAGAAAAATATTATTCACCGGGATTTAAAGAGTTTAAATATACTGCTCAGTGATACTTTTCGGGCCAAAATCAGCGATTTTGGGCTGGCGAAAGTGAAGTCTGAGATTACCAGTACTAGTCAATCAAAAGGGATGGTAGGAACGCTGGGATGGGCGGCGCCGGAAGTGCTTGACCAAAAACCTCATACCAAGTCAACGGATATTTATGCCTTTACCATGGTGCTATGGGAAATGATGGTGAGCCCTTATCGAATCCCTTTTCAAGGTATGACGGCAACCCCATTGATTGCTGCAAAAATAAACCGTGGTGATCGACAAGAGATGATTCCGGGAACGTGCCCCCCTGAACTATCGAACATCATTCGATCAGGCTGGAAAAAATCAAACGAGCGGCCAACTGCTCAGGCATTGGTCAAAAGCCTCAGTGCTTTATTTTCGGCTTCTCAACATCCATTGACTTTGCCGCCAGGGGGTCTACTACAGAGTAGTTTATGGACGGTTGCGCCGTCTTCTTAATCATTTAAGAGATTGGCGGCCGGACAATTACTTTGGGGGCAGTAGTTACTGTCGATGTTTATACCGATTTTATGAGCGAGTGTTAAAGGGGGTGTTCAAATGGGTCAACCGTCGAAGTCAGAGAAAAAGTATGACTATGGAATCCATTGCCGAGGCCGAGAATTTATCACTCGTGGTATACACTGGCAGGTTTTAGGATCGTAATGGACATAGGAGCGTTCAGAGGATTCCGAACGCAATCGGTCATTTAACTTTAAGGAGATAGATATGAAACAAGGACAATTTCCAGCAGTGTTATCACTGAGCAATTTGGGGAACGAATCTCTCGCGTGTCCTTTACTGGGAGGAGATTAGTGAAAGCTCAATCGAAGCCCCGAAAAAATCGGCAGGCCTATGCGCACAGTGTGAACGCCCAAAAACCTAAAATATTAGGATGGAATACCACGGACGCAGATGAAATCGCCTTGCGCCGCTGGCGTGGCGACATTGAACCGATGTCGGTGCAGGCTTTAGAAACCGCTCATCCTATTTTCGGGGCGTTTTGCGTGCAATCGTCGTCACGGCAGAGTTATCACGTCGAGATCCGTCACTTGTCTGCTGTATTAAACTCCTGTGATTGTCCCGATTATCAGCATAATGGTTTGGGCACTTGTAAACATATCGAAAAAACTCTCGGTTATTTACGTCAAAACTATCGCCGACAATGGCCTGAATTAGAAAAATCGGGTAGCGAACGCGTGGAAATTTTTTTAGATCAACGAGATCAGAAAAAAATTATAAGTATTTTATGGCCTAAATCACTGCATCGGCGTGCAGCCGTCAGACGCGAGTTAGAAAATTTTTTCTCCAGCGATCAGCGGCTTTTAGAACATCCTTTGCAATCCTGGCCGAAAATACGAGAAATTCTCACGGGTGTAAAACCGGCGCATCAAAAAATCATTCGCGTCTCCGCCGTCATCGATCCTTTTTTTCAACAACTTCGACGTCAAGAACAGATTCAACAATATAAAAACAATTTTTTGCAAGACGTGCAAAAAGGCAAACGCTCATTAGAAATTCTTAAGCTCTCTTTATATCCTTATCAACAAGAGGGAATGTTACATTTAGCGCTCAAGGAGCGGGCTTTATTGGGAGATGAAATGGGTTTGGGTAAAACCATCCAAGCTATCGCCGCTTGTGAATTATTACGGCGGACGCAAAATATCAAAACCGTTCTAGTGGTCGCCACCGCTTCGCTGAAAACCGAGTGGGAAGAACAAATCCTCAAATGCACTGATTTACCTTATCTCATTATCAATGGTGAACGAGCGCAACGATTAAAGCAATACCGGCAACCCAGCTTTTTTTATCTCACCAATTATGAACAAATGATGTCGGACTCTGCCGATGTACAACACTGGGTCAAGCCGGATGTGATTATTCTGGACGAAGCGCAGCGGATTAAAAATTGGCAAACCAAAACCGCTCACGCGATTAAACGCTTGCACAGCCGTTACGCGTTTGTGTTAACGGGTACGCCGTTAGAAAATCGGATTGATGATATTTATTCAATTATCCAATTTCTTGATCCCAATTTATTTGGACCACTATTTCGATTTAATCGTGATTTTTATGAATTGAACGACAAGGGTAAACCGGTCGCTTATAAAAATTTGGATCAATTACATCAACGATTGCAACCTTTGTTATTGCGCCGCCGTAAACAAGATGTTGAAGATGAATTACCGCCGGCGACCACTCAAGAATTTTTTGTCGGCATGACGGAAGAACAGCAGGCTAGATATGAGGAACAACAAAAATACGTCAGCCGTCTCGTTAAACTGGCGGAGCGCCGTCCTTTAACGCCCGAAGAAGATAAAAAATTGCGCATCCATTTAGCTTCGATGCGCATGTTGTGCGACACGCCTTATATTTTAGATGCCGATTGCCGGGATTGTCCGAAACTCATCGAACTCGAACATATTTTGGAAGAAATACTCGAGGATACGCAGACCAAAGTGATTATTTTTTCGGAATGGGAGCGGATGTTGCAGTTAGTGCGGGAATTAACGCAAAAAATGGGGATAGGCGCGGCTTGGCATACCGGTTCTGTACCACAGAAAAAACGCCGCCAAGAAATCAATCGATTTAAACAGGATGCGCACTGCCGGTTATTTTTATCTACGGATTCCGGCAGTGTCGGACTCAATTTACAAGTCGCCAATGTGGTGATCAATCTCGATTTACCTTGGAATCCGGCTAAATTAGCGCAGCGCGTTGCCCGAGCGTGGCGCAAACATCAAGAACGATCAGTGCAAGTGATTAACTTAATTACGGAACACAGCATCGAGCATCGCATGGTCCATCTTTTGAGTGAAAAACAAAATTTGGCGCAAGGCGTGCTGCATGGCGATAATGATCTGCGGAGTATGAAGTTGCCCTCAGGAAGAATGGCTCTCCTGGAGCGAGTGGCGCAACTGTTGCAGCTCACTACGGCGGCAGTGAAACCGGTTCAAGAACTCACCGCGATTCTTCCCAAAGGTGTGGATTATCTGGCCGTTTGTGAAACCAGCGCTAATCAATCTGCGGTATTAGCCGTCATGGAACGGCCTTCACCCCAGATCCATGAACAGATTCAATCGGTTTTGCAAGCGCAATGGAATGGTAAGTCCGCGGCATTGGAAATTTTAGATCGCCAAACCTTTGCCGCCATTCAACGTTTGGCGCAAGCCGGATTACTGACGTTGCATCCACAACTACGTTCTTTGCACGGTCATCCCGACGCCGTCATAGCTACACCGACTATTCCTGCACGCTGGTTGGAAACAGCGCGTCAAGGACTAAAACTGGCTGAACGCCCCTGGCGATTAGCCGAACATTTATTTAACGGTCATTTTTATTCAGAAGCATTACCCCCTTGGCGCGAAGCTTTTGAAATGGTATTGACAGCGGTAGCCTGGCGACAGGGATTAGGTGAAGAGATTGTGGAAGAACGATTATCCATCGAGCAAATTCAACAATTGATTCATCAACAACAGGTATCTGCTTCCGCGCTGACATTGACGCATTTTTTACGAGAAAATGCTTCATGGACAGCAGAACAAATGCAAAGCGCTTGGCAGGATAGTCAAGCGTTGATGCGGTCAATCAGGGATAGTTTCATTTAAGGGAGATATTTTGATTGGTTTTGAGTAGCGATAATTGAAATCGCAAATTTTTTAAAATTATGAAAAGGAGATTTTTATGAAAAATGGACAATTTCCAGAAGTCATCAATTTAGGTGATTTAAACGGCCAAAATGGGCTTAAACTTGATGGTGAAAATAATAATGATTATAGCGGTTGTTCCGTCAGTGCAGCTGGAGATATTAATAGCGATGGGTATGATGATTTGCTGATTGGGACTTTTGGCTATCCGGCGGCAGGAGACAATGGCAATGGCGGTAAAGGTCGTAGCTATGTCGTGTTTGGTAGACCCGGAGTTGGTAGCAACGGAATTATTACATTATCTAGTTTGAATGGAGTCAACGGCTTTAAACTGGATGGTGAGAATAATCGTGATCAGAGCGGCCGTGTCGTCAGTGTAGCCGGGGATATCAATGGTGATGGGTATGACGATCTGATTATCGGGGCTCAGGCTTATCTGGGGAGTAGTTGTCAGGGTCGCAGCTACGTGGTATTTGGAGGGGCAGAAGTAGGGAAGCAAGGGTCTATCAGTCTTTCCAGTCTTAATGGTTCTAATGGTTTTAAGCTTGATGGTGAGACATCAGGTGATTTATCTGGTTCTTCGGTCAGTGGAGCGCAGGATATCAATGGTGATGGTTATGATGATGTTTTTATTGGGGCGCCTTGGGCTTCTCCGAATGGTCTATTTAATGTAGGCCGCAGCTATTCCGTATTTGGCAAACCTGGAACGTGGAATAATGGTTTAATTAGCCTTACAAATTTGACTTCGCCTAGTGGTTTCAAATTGGATGGAGAATTAGCGGGTGATCAAAGTGGTAATTCAGTCAGTTCGATAGGCGATATTAATAGCGATGGTTACCCTGACCTGCTTATTGGCGCTTGGGGGGCCTCGCGGGATGGAAAAGCTAAGGTAGGTTGTAGTTATGTTGTGTTTGGCGATTCTGAAATAGGCAATAATAGCTTTCTAAGCTTTTCTAATTTAGATGGAACCAACGGTTTTAAATTGGAAGGCGAAGAAGCTGGTGACCTCAGTGGTATAGTAGTAAGAGGAGTAGATGATATTAATGGAGACGGTCACGTTGATTTATTAATCGGAGCTTGTATGGCTTCTCCTGAAGGGTTATCTAATTCAGGCCGTAGCTATGTGATATTTGGTGGAAAGGGTATAGGGAGTACAGGATTGATCTCTTTGTCGAGCTTGAATGGAGCGAATGGATTTAAGTTAGATGGAGAAGCCAGTGGCGATAACAGTGGTATTTCAGTGAGTACGGCGGGAGATATCAACGGTGATGGCTATGCCGATTTGTTAATAGGTGCTAGACATCATGCAAATAATACTGATCGTAGTTATGTAGTGCTTGGTGGTCCAGGAGTAGGAGATTCAGGATTGATCTCGCTATCGAAGCTGGATGGCGTTAATGGTTTTAAACTGGATGGAGAGAAGGGTAATGACAGTGGTGTGTCAGTGAGTAGAGTAGGAGATTTTAACGTCGATGACGTTGATGATTTGCTGATTGGATCTCCTGGCTACAACAATAATACGGGTCGCAGTTATGTGATGTTTGGCGATGTACCGCCGGTGCTAACGAATAACTATTTAGCTTTATGCGTGGGTGAAACGGTACTGATTGGTGCATCTGATTTAGCAGCTTATGATTTGAATCATGAAAATAGTACGTTGTTATTTATTCCCACGGATGTTGTTCATGGACAGTTTGAAATAATTAGCACTCCTGGAGCGCCCGCTAGTAATTTCACGCAGCAACAAATTCTTTCTAGCGATATTCAATTTGTCCATGATGGTGGTTCGATAGCGCCCGGTTATAATATCACAGTCCGCAGTTCAGGAATTGCTTGGACTGGACCTCAGCCAGTGAACATTATTTTTGCTCAATTGCAAGTGATGACAAACCAGCTAATTATTAATCAGGGCCAGCGGGTTTTGCTCACTAGCGATAATCTCAGCGCCACAGATAGAAATGAATATGAACCAGATTTAGATTTCTTAATCACTGATTTTCGGCAAGGCCAATTTGAATTTGTTAATTGGCCGGGGCAGCCCATTTTCACGTTTAAGCAGAAAAATGTGAGTGATCACAACGTGCTATTTATTCATGATGGTTCTCTGACTGCTCCATTATACCAAGTAGTAGTTAGTAATGGTCAAATGGCTACTCTACCACAGTCGGCGCGAATTGATTTTGATACCAGTCCGGTATTGCTTAATAACCGGTTGACAATTACTCAGGGTCAAAGTGTGGCGCTGACTTCAGAGACACTTAGCGCGAATCATCCGGGATCAACCGATGATAGCGATTTGAGATTTGATATGATAGCCATTCAGCATGGTCAATTTAGCTGGCTAAATGTTCCACAAAATTCTATTATCAGTTTTTATCAGAAAAATGTTAGTGATGGATTAGTGCAATTTTCTCATGATAATTCTACGCTGGCGCCCGCTTACAACGTATCGGTGACGGATGGCAGAACTCGTTCTCAATCACAATCGGCGCAAATTGATTTTGACGCGATTCCGGTTTTAGTGAATAACACGCTGCGCATCAATCAAAATGAAACTATTATCGTAAATAAAAATATCTTGAGCGCCACTCATCCGACGGGAGAAGATAGCATTTTATTGTTTAATATAACGGACATAGTTCACGGTCAGTTTAATTGGGTAGCTGTTTCTGACAAAGCTATCCATCAATTTTATCAGCAAAATATTACGGATCGCCAAGTTCAATTTGTGCATGATAATTCTATTATCGCACCGGCCTATACGGTTTCAGTGACTGACGGGCGAACGGGTTCTTCACCACAATCCGCTCAAGTTGATTTTGATACTCTTCCAGTTTTGCTGAATAATCACTTGCGTATCAATCAAGGAGAAACCGTCGTTATTATTTCAGATGGGTTAAGTGCGACCCATCCTGGTCATGACGATGATGATCTTTTACAGTTTAATTTACTCAATATCACTCACGGTCAATTTTATTGGCAGAATGCTCCCAATAAAATGCTCGATCATTTTTATCAGCAAAATATCACGGACGGGTTAGTCCAATTTACTCACGATAATTCTACCCAAGCGCCTGCGTATCAAGTATTGGTTACCGACGGTCGCACTATTTCTTTAGTGCAAGCAGCCACCATTGATTTTGATGCCTCACCGATTTTGTTAAATAATTCTTTAGTGATTAATCAAGGGGAAACTGTTCGTTTAACTTCGGATTTTCTCAGTGCGACGCATCCTGGCGGCGATGACAAGGTATTGTTATTTAATATCAGTTCACTGTTACACGGAAAATTTAGCTTTACGGTTTCTCCCAATAATCCTATTTTTAGTTTTTATCAGCAAAACATCACTGACCAACTCATTCAATTTAGCCATGATAATTCAACGCAAGCACCGAGCTATGATGTCAGCGTCAGTGATGGTCGAATGACTTTGCCGCCGTCAGCCACCAAAATTGACTTTGATACCTTTCCGATGTTGACCATGAATCAATTAATGATTAACCAAGGGCAGACGGTGGTGATCACTGCCGGTAATCTGCAGGCCACTCATGATGGCATCGTGACGGACAATCTCAGTTTTATGATCAGTGATTGTCAATGCGGCCAATTCCAATGGGTAAAAACACCTGATTTACCGATCACTGTTTTCCAGCAAAAAAATATCACTGACAAACTCGTGCAATTTACTCACGATAATTCCACCTCAGCGCCAGTCTATCGAGTTGCGGTCAGTGATGGCTGTTTAACCACAACACCCTCCTGGAGTACTGTTGATTTTGATCTCAATCCGATATTAGTTAATAACCAACTAATTCTCGGGGAGGGCGCAACAGTCATTTTGACATCCGAAAATTTATCGGCAACCCACAAAGGCATCGTGGATCCTGGTTTGATCTTTGTAATCAGTAATGTCACCAACGGAGGTTTTGTCGTTGCCAATACTCAGGAGATTTTTACCGGCAATCTTACATTTGCACAACAACAGGTGTTGAATCAACAAATCCGTTTTTCCCAACAAGGTTCGGGGAAACCTGGTTATCAGGTCTCGGTGACAGACGGAAGAATCACTTTACTACCTGCATCAGCCAACGTGACTTTTTATGTCAAACCTATGCTAACGCAAAATCAATTTTTGGTGAGTCCTGGTCAATCGACTGTATTGATCAGTTCTAATTTAGCGGCGACTCGGGCTGGAGAAACGGCAGAGGATTTGCAGTTTTTAGTGTCATCAGTTAGTCAAGGTCATTTTGAGAAGCGCAGCAATCCTGGGATTGATATTCAATCTTTTTATCAAAAAGACGTGATGCAGCAAAACATTCAATTTATCGCCAATAACAGTACACAAACACCCGATTGTCGACTCAAAGTTTGGGATAGTAGTACCGATTTAGCGAGTGATATTCAAGAAAGCAGCATTGTCTTAATCGTCAACAACAATTTCCCGATTAATCAAGGGGAAACTTTAGTTCTGACCGAAAGCGCTTTAAAAGCGTCGAGTAATCGCGGCCAAGATGAACAGATTACCTTCACCCCTATCGTCGGTACGGTGCAACACGGTCATTTTGCTTTGTCGGCAACACCCAGTTATGTCCTCAACAGTTTTCAACAAAACCAAATCTATGCTCATGACATAGTGTTTGTACCGGATGGTTCTATTCCCGCCCAGCGCCTATTTGATGGTGACGGATGGATCAACCGGCGTTAACACGGGCACGCTCAATTGCAAGGTGGATTTTGATACGCCGCCGGTATTACAACACGCTTATTTGAAAACCAGTACCAGCGAAGTGATCAAAATGACCGATCTCAATTTAAAAGCGGTGAGTGATTTTGTTGCTTCAGGCAAATTGATTTTTGAAATAAGCGCCATGAAACACGGCTATTTTGCCGATAATAATAACTGGAATATCCAATTAAATAATTTTACTCAACAACAAATCACTGACAATCAGATTGTTTTTGTTACGGATGATTTGGGAGTAGCGCCTGAATTTCAGGTATCGGTATGGGATAGCCGCCTGCATTGCCAAGCTTGTCCGCAACCGGCGCAGGTGGTGTTTGATACCAGCAACTCGTCCAATTCCAGTCTATCGGACGTGCTTAAAAACGCCATCATCGGCGCGGTAGCCAGTGGTGTGGTGGGATTGTTGTTTTTCGCCTTGAAATATAAACATTCGTTAGGTTTGCAGCGTAATGCCAGACCAACGATAGACGGTGAAGAAAAAGAGACCTATCCCGATACTTTATTGCTACCGATTGCCCGCGAGATATTTTCCAGAATTAAAATCACCGGCTGTTTAGGTTATATCGGCAAACGCGATTACAATGAATATATCGGTGCAGTCAGTATGATAGTCGCCGCCTTAGAAACCAAGGAAGTGATTCAACCAAATCATTGGAATTCTCTTCCTCGTCCGCGAAAACAAAGAATCATTGACGCGATTGCGATGCATACCAAAGAACTCGTCGGCAATAATCGCTGTTGCTCGATGCGTACTTTTACCAGCTTTTATCGAGCAGAAGCCACACCAAGAATGATTCGCAATCAAGCGGAAGCAATCGCCGATGCAGTGCAAGAAACATTATCGAATCGTACCGAAGCCAAAGGCACACGCAACCGCAATTCCGTGCGCTTAACTAGTGCGAACGGCAGTCTGAATCAATCGCAAATACAGACGCCGTTGCTGAGTTGAGTATATGAGCATAGGATTGGTTTTGAGTAGCGATTAAAGTCGCGGAATTTTTAACACGTTAAAGGGAGGTTTTTATGAAAAATGGACAATTTCCAGAATTTATCAAATTAGGTGATTTAAACGGTAAAAATGGCTTTAAACTGGATGGAGAAGCGGCAGGTGATCTGAGTGGCAGTTATGGTTCTGTGAGCGCTGCCGGAGACGCCAATGGTGATGGTCATGCCGATTTATTGATTGGAGCGGTAGGATACGGTAATAGTAAAGGCCGCAGTTATGTCGTGTTCGGTAGTCTTGAAGTGGGCAGTAGTGGAAATATTTTGCTCTCAAATTTGAATGGCGCCAACGGCTTTAAATTGGATGGAGAAAATAATGGTGATGGGAGTGGTAATGGTGTCAGTGCTGCCAGAGATGTCAATGGAGATAATTATGCAGATCTATTGATTGGAGCTGATATTTATCCAGGCACTAAGGGTGTAGGCCGCAGCTATGTTGTGTTTGGTGGTCCTGGGGTGGGCAACAGTGGCGATATTTTGTTGTCGAGTTTAAATGGCAGCAACGGTTTTAAATTAGATGGGGAAAATGATGGTGATTATAGTGGCAGCGCCATTAGTGCTGGAGACATCAATAGTGATGGTTATGTTGATCTGCTAATTTCGTCTGGCGGTTATCCAGGTGGTAAGGGTGTAGGCCGCAGTTATGTTGTGTTTGGTGGTCCTGGGGTGGGCAACAGTGGCGATATTTTGTTGTCGAGTTTGAATGGCAGCAACGGTTTTAAATTGGATGGGGAAAATGATGGTGATTGTGGTGGCTCTTACTTTGCCGCCAGAGCAACTGGGGATATCAATGGCGATGGTCATGAAGATTTGATTATCGGGGCAATTTGTTATCCCAGCGGTGGCAATAAAGGCCGCAGTTATCTGGTATTTGGTGGTCATGGAGTGGGCAGTAGTGGCGATATTTTATTATCAAGTTTGAATGGTGCCAACGGTTTCAAATTGGATGGGGAAAACAATGGTGATTGGAGTGGACGTTCAATGAGCGCCGCCGGCGACATCAATGGCGATGGCTATGCCGACTTGCTGATTGGAGCCTATGGTTATCCCAGCGGCGGCAGTAAAGGCCGTAGCTATGTGGTGTTTGGCAGTCCTGGAGTAGGTAGCGGTGGCGATATTTTGCTATCAAGTTTGAACGGCGTCAACGGATTTAAACTGGATGGAGAAAATAATGGTGATAGCAGTGGCATAAGTCTTGGCGCTGGAGATATCAATGGCGATGGTTATACGGATCTACTTATTGGAGCGAATGGATATCCCGAAGGCGCTAATAAAGGCCGCAGTTATGTGGTGTTTGGTGGTCCTGTTGGGGATGATGGAGACATCGCGTTATCAAGTTTAAATGGCATCAAAGGTTTTAAACTGGAGGGGGAAAATAATAATGATAATAGCGGATGCGCAATCAGCGCTGCTGGAGATATTAATGGTGATGGTGTAGAAGATTTGCTGATTGGGGCTTATGGTTACAACAACTATGTGGGTCGTACTTACGTTGTATTTGGCGATGCGCCACCTGTATTGGTCAATAATAGTTTAGTCTTATTCAGTGGTGAAGCTGTCTCTTTAAGTGTTTCCGATCTAGCGGCTCATGATCGTAATCACGATAATAGCACTTTGATATTCATACCCACTAACATCACTCATGGGCAATTTGAATTAATCAATAACTCTGGAATAATGCTTAATAATTTCACTCAACAACAAATTTGGGATAATCAAATTCAATTTGTCCATGACGGCAGCACGGAAATGCCGACTTATAACATCACGGTACGTAGTGATGGGATTGCATGGACAGGGCCTATTTCTGCCAATATTACTTTTAATAACTTTCTAAATTTAGAAAATAATCAATTGGTGATCAATCAAGGTCAAACTGTCGTTTTCACGTCTGATAATTTAAAAGCGACTCATCTCGGCGATGCGGAAAGCGATTTGAGTTTCTTGATCAGTGATCTGACCCATGGAAAATTTGAATTTGTCTCTGCGCCAAATCAATCTATTTTAATTTTTCAACAGCAAAATATTACTGATGGTGTCGTACGATTTGTGCATGATAGTTCACTGACTGCACCCGGTTATCGAGTTGCCGTCAGTAATGGTACTTTCACCACTTCGGCACAACCGGCTGTCATTGATTTTGCTGCGGAGCCCATATTGGTTCGTAATGCTTTAACGATCAGAGCAGGTCAAACGGTTACATTAACCGTAAGTAATTTGTATGCAACTACCTATAATGGGATTGCCGATCCAAATTTAATGTTTATCATTACCGATGTGCAAAATGGAATTTTTAAAGTATTAGATAATCAAACGAATAGTTTTTCACAACAACAAATAATGAATAGAGCAGTTCTGTTTTCACAACAAGGACCTGGGTTAAGCCTGCCGGCATATCGCGTGACAGTAAGTGATAGTCGAGTAACCACATCTCCTGCTTCTGCAGCGGTTACTCTGAAACAAGGGCAGTTTCCAGAAATATTAAAATTGGCAGATTTGAATGGTCAAAATGGATTTAAAATTGATGGTGAAAAAAGTGATTATGGTGGTTCTGGCGGTCTTAATGGTGAATGCGTGAGTTCTACGGGAGATGTCAATGGTGATGGATATTCTGATTTGATCACTGGGGCATGCGCGTACAATGATTATAAGGGTCGCAGCTATGTTATATTTGGCGGTCCAGGGGTAGGTAGTTCTGGTCTTCTATCTGTTTCTGAGTTGAATGGTAAGAACGGATTTAGACTGGACGGTGAATCTAATGGAGATAATAGTGGATGCTGGGTAAGTGGCGGCGAGGACATGAATGGAGATGGTTATAAAGATTTAATAATAGCGGCTAGATACTATAACAATAATATGGGTCGTAGTTACATAGTATTTGGATCCCCTGATTTAGGTAGTAGTGGAACCATTGCTCTTTCTGATCTGACAGGTAATAACGGGTTTAAATTGAATGGTGAAAATACGGGTGATCATAGTGGTCAGACTGCTGTTATGATTGGTGATATCAATGGGGATAAATATGCTGAAGTACTGATTGGTGCTGATGGTTGTAAAAATACAGCGGGTTGCAGTTATATGGTCTTTGGCAGTGCTGATATAGGAAAAAATGGCATATTTGCACTTTCTAGTATCAACGGAACAAATGGTTATAAATTTATTGGAGAAATATCAGGTGATAACAGTCTGATTGTTAATTTTAACGGAGATATTAACAATGACGGCTATACTGATTTTTTGCTTGAATCCGCATACCACAATGGCAATACTGGTCGTAATTATTTAGTATTTGGTGGTCCGAAGTTGTTGGCCAGTGGTGGAATATTATCCTTGTCTAATTTAAATGGTGAGAATGGGTTTGTGTTAGATGGGGAAAAACCGGGAGATGTTAGCGGTTGGCCGAGTAGTTCAGCGGGGGATATTAATCACGATGGTTATGGGGATATATTGATTACAGCGGTTGGTGCGGGTCGTAGTTATGTAGTATTTGGTGGTCCTAATGTGGGGAAAAGTGGTTTAATATCACTTTCTCATCTTAATGGCATCGATGGATTTAAACTCGATGGACAAACTTCGGGAGGTTGGACTGGTTCTAATGTTGGTTTAGCGGGAGACATTAATGGCGATGGAATCGACGATATTTTAATAGGAGATTCAGATTACAAGAATGGCGGTCGAATTTATGCAGTGTTTGGTAGCGTAGAAATAGGCGGTCAAGGTTTGATGTCACTTTCCGATCTAGATGGGTCTAATGGGTTCAAATTGGATGGAGAATTGACCGTTGGTTCCTCAGTTAATGCAGCAGGTGATTTCAATAAAGATGGTATTCCCGACATAATTTTAGGCGATAATGATTTTAACAATTATATTGGCCGTACTTATGTAGTATATGGGGATGCACCGCCTATCTTAATCAACAATAGTTTACTTTTATACAGTAATGAAACAGTGCTGCTAAGCTCTTTCAATCTCGCGGCTTATGATCGTAATCACGATAACAGCACTTTGGTGTTTATTCCCGCTAACATCATTCATGGGCAATTTGAGTTGATAAATAATCCAGGAATTGCTCTCGATAATTTCACTCAACAGCAAATCTGGGATAGCAATATTCGATTTATTCACGACGGCAGTTCCGAAGCGCCAGCTTATAACATTACGGTACGCAGTGATGGGATTGCATGGACAGGACCTATAGCTGCTAGTATTACTTTTTCTAGTAATTTTGTTTTGGAAGCTAATCAATTGGTGATCAATCAAGGGCAAAGTGTGATTCTGACACCTGCTAATTTAAAAGCAACGAATCGAGGCAAAGCGGATGAGAGTTTAAGTTTCTTGATTAGCGATCTCGTGCATGGACAATTTGAATTTATTTCTGTGCCAAATCAATCCATCTTAATTTTTCAACAGCAGAATATTACTGATGGTGTTGTGCGGTTTATTCATGATGATACTGAAAGCGCACCCGGTTATCGAGTAGCAGTGAGCAATGGCACATTGATCAGCCCGGCACAATCAGCAGTGATCGATTTCGATGCCAATCCGGTCATCGTTAACAATCGACTAGTGATTAATCAGGGTCAAAGCGTGCGGCTGACTTCAGCAGTGCTAAGTGCAACTCATCCTGGAAAAACCGATGAAAATGATTTGCGATTTGATATTAGCGCAGTTCAGCAAGGTCAGTTCAGCTGGATCAGTTCTCCATTAACTCCGATAACGAGTTTTTATCAGCAGAATATTACCGATGGACGAGTACAGTTTACTCAAGATAATTCCCTATTAGCGCCCAATTATACTGTATCAGTGACCGATGGACGAACACGATCATTATCGCAGGCTGCGCAAATAGATTTTGACACCAGTCCCATTTTGTTAACTAACAGTTTGCGCATCAATCAAGGCGAAACCGTTGGTATCACCGGTGATATACTGAGTGCAACGCACTTGACTGCGGATGACAGCACATTATTGTTTAATGTCACCGGAATCAATCATGGTCAATTCAGTTGGGTAGATAATTCAGATCATTCAATAACTTTATTTTATCAACAAAACATTACTGCTAAAAAAATTCAATTTGTGCATGATGATTCATCTTTTGCGCCGGCGTATCAAGTTACCGTCACCGATGGCCGTGCCTATTCCGCACCTCAAGCCGCACTCATCGATTTTGACGCCATTCCGGTACTGCTCAACAATAGTTTACGGATCAATCAGGGAGAAACAGTGCTGATCACTCCGGATATCTTAAGCGCTGTTCATCCGACTGGGGAGGATGACTCGCTCCTATTTAATTTGACCGGAATCATGAATGGCCGATTTTGTTGGCGCAATAATCCATTCACATCACTTGAGAATTTTTATCAAAATAATATCAGCAATAGTCTGATTCAATTTACCCACGATAACTCTACACACGCACCTGCGTATCAAGTGTTAGTGACAGACGGTCGAACGGCTTCCCCATTTCAATCAGCCAAAATTGATTTTGATGCCTCACCCATTTTGTTGAACAATACTTTAATCATTAACCAAGGCCAAACGGTACGATTTACGTCGGCATTTTTGAGCGCCACCCATCCCGGTGGAGATGATAAGCTATTATTATTCAATATCAGTCAAGTCACTCATGGAAAATTCAGCTTAACGGCTTTTCCAAACCAAAGTATTACTAGCTTTTATCAGCAAAATATGACGGACAGCCTCATTCAGTTTAGCCATGATAACTCGACTCAAACGCCCAGTTATTTCGTCAGCGTCAGCGATGGGCGTATCACGTTGCCACCGGTTGCCGCTGAAATTGATTTTGATGAATCTCCAATTTTGGAAGTCAATCAATTAGTGATTAACCAGGGGCAAACGGTTGTCCTATCAGAAAATAATCTGCGTGCGACTCATGCAGGCAGTATTGAAGGCAACCTGGAATTTATTCTCAGCGAGGTGCAGCAAGGTCAATTTTCCTGGACGGAAAATTCTAAACAACCCATCACTCAATTTTTGCAGCAGAATATTACCGATCGGCAAGTGCAATTTACTCATAATAATTTAACCTTGACACCGGCTTATCGAGTATCGGTCAGCGATGGCCGCATCACCACCGCTCCGGCATCCAGCCAAATTGATTTTGATGTCATGCCGTTATTGATTCACAACCAACTGACTATTGGCCAGGGACAAAGTGTCACCTTCAGCAACACCAATTTATTAGCCACTCATAATGGGATCGCTGAACCCACACTGATCTTTCAAATAATCAATATCCAAAATGGGGCTTTTTTGCTGCCGTTACAGTCTGCGACGGCTCTGACCGGGAATGTCACATTTTTACAGCAGGATGTCAGCGGGAATAAGGTTATTTTTTATCAGCAAGGCGACGACGCTCCGTCTTACCAGGTAGGAGTGACCGACGGGCGCATCGCTACGACTCCACAACCGGCAATCATTACTTTTTTCTGGAAACCGATCCTGACTCGCAATCAATTTTTAGCGAGCCGAGATCAGGTCACGGTGTTAACCACAGATAATATCGCCGCGACGCGCAATGGCACAGCGGCCAAGGATTTACAATTTGTGGTAACGGGAACCGTCCAACACGGCCGGTTTGAACAACGCAGCACGCCGGGCAGCGTGATCACCTCGTTTTATCAACAAGATGTTCTGCAACAAGCCATTCAATTCGCTCATGATAATAGTACGGCGGCGCCGCAATATTCATTATTAGTGCGGGATAATCAGAGTGGCTTATCCAGTGACACCCAGGCCGGCAAAACCCTTCTGGTTTTGAATAATGATTTTCCGGTGAATCAAGGTCAGGTACTCAAGGTCACCGAATCCGTCCTCAATGCCACCGGCATTCAGCCGCAGGATTCCGGGAGTATTGTGTTTACCCCGATTGTCGGCACGCTGCAGCACGGTCATTTTGCATTAACCACGTCGCCCAATTATCCGTTAACCAGTTTCCAGCAACACCAAATTACGTCCAATGAAATTATCTTTGTTCCGGATAATTCTACCACCGCACCCAGCGGCTATTTAATCGTCGGTGATGGTCAAACGAGCGGCGTTCAAGGTACGATCGCCTGTCAAATTAATTTTGACATGGCGCCGATATTAAAAAATGCTTATTTGAAAACCAGTGTCAGCGAGCGCGTTAAAATAACTGATGTCAATTTAAAAGCGACGAGTCAGACATCCGCAGTGAATAATCTGGTTTTTGAGATCGGTGAACTCTCTCATGGCTATTTTGCCGATAATGATGAATGGCAAAATCCCTTAAATAATTTTACTCAACAGCGCATCACCAATGGCGATATTATTTTTGTCACCGATGAATCTGGCCAAAGTCCGCACTTTAAAGTGTCGGTGTGGGATGGCCGCCTGCATTGTGTGGGTTGTCCACAGCCCGCGGAGATTGTGTTTTCCGGTGATGGCGGCGGTTCTGGTGACGGCAGTTTATCCTCTACTATTAAAAGCTCATTGATCGGCGCCTTAGTCAGCGGTGGTGTGGGTTTATTATTTTTTGCATTGAAATGGTATTTGAATTACAAACATCAGTTGCATTTACAACGCACCGTCAGACCAACCATTGACGGTGAAACCCAGGATTTATATTCAGATACACTACTCATGCCAATTTCACGTGAAGTGTTTTCACGGATCAAAATCAGCGGCTGTTTAGGCTATGTGAGCGCAGAGCAATACAACGAATATGTGGGCGCAGTGAGTATGATTGTCGCGGCATTGGACACGCGAGAGGTTCTGCGCCCGAATCAATGGAGCATCATGACCCGCCCACAAAAACAAAAGATCATTGACGCCATTGCCACGCATACCAAAGAATTAGTCGGAAATAATCGTTGCTGCTCGACGCGTACTTTTACCAGTTTTTATCGAGCGGAAGCGACGCCGAGAATGATTAGAAATAAGGCGGAGGAAATTGCAGATGCAGTACAAGAAACATTATCGGATCGAGATGAAGCTCGCCGCAGTGTACGCTTAACCAGTGCGAGCAGCAGTCTTCAATCTCAGATAAAGACGCCGTTGCTGAGATGATCGTAGGACATGTTTAGATTGGTTTTGCAGAGCGATTAAAGTCGCGGAATTTTTAATACATTAAATGGAGGTTTTTATGAAAAATGGACAATTTCCAGAAATTATCAAATTAGGTGATTTAAATGGACAAAATGGTTTTAAACTCGATGGTGAAAACAATGCTAATGACAGTGGTTTTTCCGTCAGTGCGGTTGGAGATATCAATGGCGATGGATATGCCGATCTGATTATAGGAGCTCCTTACTATAATGTTGGAAGCAGCAATATAGGTCGAAGCTACTTGGTGTTTGGCGGACCGGGGATTGGCAGTAGCGGGGTGTTTAATCTTGCCAGCCTCACTGGCAATAATGGCTTTAAACTCAATGGCGAAAACTATAATGGTCAGAGCGGTTATTCAGTCAGTGGGGCTGGAGATATCAATAGTGATGGATATACCGATTTGATCATCGGGGCACAAATTTACCCAGGGGGCAGTGGTCCTGGCCGCAGCTACGTGGTGTTTGGCGCGCCGGGAATTGGCAGTGCTGGGATATTTAATCTCTCCAGCCTCAATGGCGCCAACGGCTTTAAACTCGATGGCGAAAACAATAATGATGGTAGCGGTTCTTCTGTCAGTGCGGCTGGGGATATCAATGGTGATGGGTATGCCGATCTGATTATCGGAGCTCCAGGCTATCTAGGAGGTAGTTGGAAAGGTCGCAGCTATGTGGTGTTTGGTGGACGGGGAGTGGGTGTCAGTGGAGGTATTGCACTATCAGGTCTTAATGGCATCAATGGTTTTAAGCTTGATGGGGAGCATGACAATGATCTCAGCGGCGGTTGTATCAGTGCGGCTGGAGATATCAATGGCGATGGGCATGCCGATTTGATCATCGGAGCTTTTGGGTATCTAGGAGCAGGGTTGGGCGGTATGGGCCGTAGCTACGTGGTATTTGGTGGACCGGGGGTGGGCGGCAGTGGAGTATTGAGTCTTTCTAATATCAATGGTACTAATGGCTTTAAACTTGATGGTGAAAACAAAGGTGATCGTAACGGCGTTTCCGTCAGTGCGACTGGGGATATCAATGGTGATGGGCATGACGATCTGATCATTGGGGCTGATGGCTATTCTATTGGTGGTCAAGGCCACAGTTACGTTGTGTTTGGTAGTCCGAATATCGGCAGTGGAGGCACTATCCCACTTTCCAGTCTCAACGGCGCCAACGGTTTTAAACTGGATGGTGAAAACAATAAGGATCAAAGTGGTCATTCTGTTAGTGCGGCGGGGGATGTCAATGGCGATGGGTATAATGATTTACTGATTGGAGCTTGGGACTATCTGGGAGGGGGTGCTAAAGGTCGTAGTTATGTGGTGTTTGGGGGACTCGGAGTCGGTAGCAGTGGAGTGTTCAGTCTTCCTATCCTTAATGGCGCTAACGGTTTTAAACTCGATGGAGAAAACAATCAGGATCAAGGCGGCTGGTCTGTCAGTGCAGTCGGAGATATCAATGGTGATGGGTGTGCTGATCTGATTATCGGGGCTCGGGGCTATCCGGGAGGCAGCGATAAAGGCCGTAGTTATGTCGTGTTTGGAGATATCCCACCAGTTTTAGTGAATAACAGCCTGCGTATATCCAGTGGCGCGATGGTTTCTTTAAGTGCTTCCGATCTTGCCGCTTATGATCGCAATCATGATAACAACACTTTGGTGTTCATTCCCACAAACTTGACTAATGGGCAATTTGAATCTGTCAACAATCCTGGCGTGAGGCTCAACAACTTTACTCAACAACAAATCTGGGATGACCAAATTCTATTTATTCACGACGGCAGTTCCGATGCGCCGACTTATAACATCACGGTGCGCAGTTCCGGTATTGCCTGGACAGGCCCTGTACCAGCCAACGTTACATTGAGCAATTTTATCCTAGAAAATAATCAACTCATCATTAACCAAGGTCAAGTGGTTACTTTAACCTCCGATAATATGAAAGCCACTTACGAGAATAAAATAGAAGGAGATTTGAGCTTCTTAATCAGTAGTCTTGCTCATGGACAATTTGAATGGATCAATGCGCTTAACCAGCCTATTCTGGTTTTTCAACAACAAAATATTACCGATGGTCTCGTGCGTTTTATTCATGACAATTCGATTAATGCACCTGCATATCAATTAGCAGTGAGCAATGGTGTGATCACGAGTCCGCCACAAACAGCTTTTATTGATTTTGACACCATACCGGTTTTACTGACTAATCAGTTAGTCATTAACCAAGGTCAAAGTGTTCGCATCACTCCAAATATATTGAGTGCGACTCATCCTTCCAAGACTGATGATAATGATTTGCGGTTTGACATGACGGCTTTGCAGCACGGTCAATGGAGTTGGATCAGTGCTCCACTCAATTCCATCACCAGTTTTTATCAACAAAATATTTCCGATGGATTAGTGCAATTTACTCATGATAATTCAATTCTGGCGCCTGCTTATACGGTATCAGTCACAGATGGCCGAACCCGTTCCCAGTCACAAGCGGCACAAATCGATTTTGATGCGATTCCGATCTTATTGAATAACACGCTGCGCATCAATCAAAATGAAACTGTTCTTATTGACGGTAATATTTTGAGCGCCACCCATCCCATAGGAGAAGATAGTGTTTTATTGTTTAATATAACAGACATCGTTCATGGTCAGTTTAATTGGGTAGCTGTTCCTGACAAAGCCATCAATCAATTTTATCAGCAAAATATTACGGACCGCCAAGTTCAATTTGTGCATGATAATTCCATCAATGCCCCAGCTTATACTGTTTCAGCCACCGATGGGCGGACACTTTCTTTACCGCAAGCCGCCCAGGTTGACTTTGATACTATTCCGGTTTTGCTGAATAATCACCTGCGTATCAATCAAGGAGAAACTGTCATGATTATTTCAGATGGGTTAAGTGCAACTCATCCAGGTCATGACGATGATGATCTTTTACAGTTTAATTTGCTCAATATCACTCACGGTCAATTTCATTGGCAGAATGCTTCCACTAAAATGCTCGATCATTTTTATCAGCAAAATATCACGGATGGGTTAGTCCAGTTTACTCATGATAATTCTACTCAAGCGCCTGCGTGTCAAGTATCGGTTACCAACGGTCGCACTATTTCCTCTGCACAAGCAGCCACGATTGATTTTGATGCATCACCTATTTTGTTAAATAATTCTTTAGTGATTAATCAAGGAAGAACTGTTCAATTAACTTCGGATTTTCTCAGTGCAACGCATCCTGGCGGCGATGACAAGGTATTGTTATTTAATATCAGTTCACTCCTACACGGAAAATTTAGTGTTACAACTTCTCCCAACAATCCTGTTTTTAGCTTTTATCAGCAAAATATTACCGACCAACTCATTCAATTTAGCCATGATAATTCAACCCAAGCGCCGAATTATGAGGTCAGCGTCAGCGATGGACGGATTACTCTTCCGTCGGTTGCTGCAAAAATCGATTTTGATGTGTTTCCGATTTTGCAAACCAATCAGTTAGCCATCATTCAAGGAGAAACAGTCATACTCACTACTGATAACTTGCAAGCCACTCATTGGGGTGATGTAGATGGCAATTTGAATTTTATCATCAGTGATTGTCAGCACGGCCAATTTCAATGGATAACATCACTTGGCACGTCCATTACTTTTTTTCAGCAACAAAATATTACTGATCATCTTATCCAATTCACTCACGATAATTCGGTATTCGCTCCGGGTTATCGAGTCGTGGCCAGTGACAGCAGATTATCTACCACACCATCTGGGAGTTTAGTTGATTTCGATATACCCCCGATATTAATGAACGATCAACTGACTATCAGTCAAGACCAGACGATTATTTTGAGCATTAACAATTTATTGGCAACGCAAAATGGTACTGCAAAACCTGATTTAATTTTTGTGATTAGCAGTGTAACGAATGGAGGTTTTATAGTTGCCGGTAATCAGAAAATTCTCAGTAGTAATCTCACATTTGCACAACAACAGATATTGGATCAACAAGTTAGTTTTTCGCAGCAAGGTTCGGGGAAACCTGGTTATCAAGTCTCGGTGACAGACGGAAGAATCACTTTACTACCTGCATCAGCCAATGTGACTTTTTATGTGAAACCAGTGTTAACGCAAAACCAATTTTTAGTGAGCACTGGTCAATCGACTGTATTGACCAGTTCTAATTTAGCGGCGACTCGGGCCGGAGAAGTGGCAGAGGATTTGCAGTTTTTAGTGTCATCAGTTAGTCAAGGTCATTTTGAGAAGCGCAGCAATCCTGGGATTGATATTCAATCTTTTTATCAAAAAGACGTGATGCAGCAAAATATTCAATTTATCACCAATAACAACACACAAACGCCCGATTGTCGACTCAAAGTTTGGGATAGCAGTACCGATTTAGCGAGTGATATTCAAGAAAGCAGCATTATCTTAATCGTCAACAACAATTTCCCGATTAATCAAGGAGAAACTTTGGTTCTGACCGAAACCGCCTTAAAAGCATTGAGTAATCGCGGCCATGATGAACAGATCACCTTCACACCTATGGTAGGCACGGTGCAACACGGTCATTTTGCCTTGGCGGCAACTCCCAGTTATGTCCTTAACAATTTTCAACAAAGCCAAATCGACTCCCATGATATTGTGTTTGTACCGGATGGTTCTATTCAGACGCCCAGTGCTTATTTGTCGGTGGCGGATGGTCAAACCGGAGTCATTACAGGTACGCTTAATTGCAGAGTGGATTTTGATACGCCGCCGGTATTGCAACACGCCTATTTAAAAACTAGCACCAGCGAAGTGATCAAAATGACCGATGTCAATTTAAAAGCGGCGAGCGATTTTGTCTCTTCAGGAAAATTGATTTTTGAAATTAGCTCGATGAAACACGGTCATTTTGCAGATAATAATGACTGGGATATCGAGTTAAGTAATTTTACTCAACAAAAAATTTCTGACAATCAGATTGTTTTTATCACTGATGATTCAGGAGTGGCTCCTGAATTTCAGGTATCGGTATGGGATAGCCGCCTGCATTGCCAAGCTTGTCCGCAATCGGCGGAGGTAGTGTTTAATACGAGCAACTCGTCCAATTCCAGTCTATCGGACGTGCTTAAAAACGCCATCATCGGTGCGGTAGCCAGTGGTGTGGTGGGATTGTTGTTTTTCGCCTTGAAATATAAACATTCGTTAGGTTTGCAGCGTAATGCCAGACCAACCATAGACGGTGAAGAAAAAGAAACCTATCCCGATGCTTTATTGCTGCCGATTGCGCGCGAGATATTTTCCACGAATTAAAATTACCGGCTGTTTAGGTTATATCGGTAAACGCGATTACAATGAATATATTGGTGCGGTCAGTACGATAGTCGCCGCCTTAGAAACCAAAGGAGTAATTCAGCCGGATCATTGGAATTCTCTGCCCAGACCACAAAAACAAAGAATCATTGATGCGATTGCGATGCATACCAAAGAACTAGTCGGTAATAATCGTTGCTGCTCGATACGCACTTTTACCAGTTTTTACAAAGCCGAAGCCACACCGAGAATGATTAGAAATAATGCGCAGGAAATTGCCGATGCGGTACAGGAAACTTTATCGAACCGTACTGAAGCCAAAGACTCACGCAACCGCAGCAGCGTGCGCTTAACCAGCGCGACCAGCAGTCTGAATGAATCGCAGATGAAGACGCCATTGCTGAGTTGATCTTAAGAATATGTTTTAGATTGATTTTGAGGAGCGATTAAAATCGTCAGATTTTTAAAAATTATAAAAGGGAGGCTTTTATGAAAAATGGACAATTTCCAGAAATTATCAAGTTAGCTGATTTAAACGGAAAAAATGGATTCCTATTAAATGGCGAAGATCCAGGAGATCAGTGTGGATACTCTGTGAGCGCCTTGGGGGATTTTAATAAAGATGGCTATAACGATTTAGCCATCGGCGCCTGGTTACACTGGACCGGAACCGGGCGCACTTATGTAGTTTATGGCGGCTCCAATATAGGCAATATGAATCCATTGCCATTGGCACTGTTAAATGGAACCAATGGATTAAAAATAGATGGAGAAGGAGTCAATCAAGGTAGCGGGATGGCCGTTGCGGCTGTAGGAGATGTTAATGGTGATGGTTATATGGATTTAATCACCGGCGCCGGCTATGCACTTGATAATGCGGGACGTAGTTATGTGGTTTTTGGTGGAACATCCGTGGGCAGTAATGGCGTATTGCCACTTTCCAGTTTAAATGGCGTTAATGGTTTTATGCTGGATGGAGAAGCTCACGGTGATGGTAGTGGAGAATGGGTGGATAGTGCGGGAGATATCAATGGCGATGGCTATGCGGATATTCTGATTGGGGCTTATGGCCATAATGCTTATGCGGGCCGTACTTATGTGGTGTTTGGAAGTGACCAGGTAGGTAAAATGAATCCCCTGAAGCTTGGATTATTAAATGGCGTCAACGGTTTTATCGTGGATGGAGAAGCTCCCGGTGACGCCAGTGGTAAGCCGGTTAGAAAAGCGGGTGATATTAATCAAGACGGGTATGCTGATTTTATGATCGGCGCCGATGGTCATGCGGCCGCCGGACGAGGTTACTTGATTTTCGGCAATAGAAATATTGGTAATTCGGGTTTAATAGCACTTTCTGGATTGAATGGTACGAATGGATTCAAGATGGATGGCTGCGGCGGAGAAGTTGACGGTGCGGGAAATATCACCGGAAATTTATTTAGCGAAATATTGGTGGGCTCTTGTGCTGTATTTGGCGATAAAAATATCGGTAGTTCTGGTCTGATAGATCTGACTAACCTGAACGGGAGTAAAGGATTTAAACTGGGTGGCGCCGGATGGTGGGGCAAAGCGGGAGATGTCAACGGAGATCAAATGGATGACGTAGTGGCCTGTGGCGCTGATTGTTATGTGGTATTTGGCGCCCGGAATCTGGGAAACTCAGGTACAGTCCTGGTCTCTGATTTAAATGGACAAAACGGATTTAAGTTAGAAAGTGAAGTGAATAGCCCTATTTCCAGTATCACTGTGGTAGCAGACATTAACGGTGACCAAATTGATGATCTTTTAATAGGCGCTTACAGTTATAACAGTAACACTGGACGTGGCTATGTCATATTTGGTGATGTCGCACCTGTATTGGTCAACAACAGTTTGTCATTAAGCGGTGGCGAAGCAGTGGTATTAAATTCTGCCCATCTTGGCGCTTATGATCGCAATCATGATAATGCTACTTTGGTGTTTATTCCCAGCAATATCACTCATGGGCAATTTGAGTTAATCAATAATCCAGATGGAGTGCTAAATAATTTCACTCAACAGCAAATCTGGGATCAACAGATTCAATTTGTGCATGACGGCAGCGAAGATGCGCCGACTTATAATATTACCGTCCGCAGTGATGGTATTGCCTGGACCGGGCCGATTCTAGCTAATATTAATTTTAGTAATTTCTTAAAACTTGAGAACAATAAACTGGTGATTAACCAAGGCCAAGCGATTGTTTTCTCCTCCGACAATTTAAAAGCGACTTACTATGACGAAGCAGAAAGTGATTTGATTTTCTTGATTAGCAACCTAACTCATGGACGATTTGAGTTTCTTTCAGCACCAAATCAATCTATTTCAGTTTTTCAGCAGCAAAATATCACTGACGGTGTCATGCGATTTGTACATGATAATTCGTCTTTCGCACCCGCTTATCGAGTTGCTGTCAGTAACGGTACTTGTACTAATTCCCCGCAATCGGCGCAGATAGATTTTGATTCCTTGCCTATATTGGTTCGTAATTCTTTAACTATTGCTCCAAGACAAACTCTCGCATTAACTACAGGTAATTTATTTACCACGCACAATGGAATCGCTGATCCCAATTTGATGTTTATTATTTCAGACGTGCAAAATGGTTTTTTTGATGTTCCTGATCCTAACAATATCACGTTTTCGCAACAGCAGGTGATGAACAAATCCATTCACTTTTCACAACGAGGCGCCGATCTGCCGGCTTATCGTGTCGCGGTGAGTGATGGACGAATGACCACAGCGCCTGCTTCGGCAATTGTCGCTTGGGAGCAGAAACAACCGGGCAAGTTTCCAGAAGTAGTGGAATTATCTCAGCTCAACGGAAAAAATGGTTTGGTATTCAATGGAGAAGCGCCGGCTGCCGCGGGTGCTTCTATCAGTAAGCTAGGTGATGTGAATGCCGATGGTTGTGAAGATTTTATTATTGGAGACGCTTGGGGAGTGAGCAACAATGCGGGCCGCAGTTATGTGGTATTTGGAGATTCTGCGATCGGGAAAAATGGTATTTTTAATTTAGCCGATTTAAACGGTGTCAATGGTTTTAAGTTCGATGGTCAAGGACGGAATGATGAGAGTGGTGTATCAGTTAGTGGAATTAGTGATGTCAATTGCGACGGATATTCCGATATTATCATTGGGGCACCCCAAGCTACAGTCAACGGGATTGGTCAAGCGGGTTATACAGCCATTATTTTTGGCCATCCTCAAGTAGGAAACAGCGGTCTGATGATCGTTTCTCAGTTAAATGGAACAAATGGTTTTAGAGTAGACGGTGAGAAGTATGACGACAGCAGCGGAAGGTCGGTCGCGGGTGTAGGTGATATCAATGGTGATTCCTGTGACGATTTTTTAATTGGCGCCAATTATGCCAATGGCGGATATCCTAATGGAGCAGGACGGAGTTATATCGTGTTTGGCGCCTCAGATATTGGAAAATCAGGTGTTTTCAGTTTATCTACGCTGAATGGCGTCAACGGATTTAAACTGGATGGAGAAACGGCAGGAGATATCAGCGGTGTACATGTGAGTGCTGCTCATGATGTCAATGGCGATGGCTATATGGATTTTATGATCGCTGCCCCTGGGCATGATAGCGCTATGGGTCGCAGCTATTTGCTGTTCGGTGGATCAGCGGTTGGCAACAATGGATTAATCTCCTTATCCAGTCTGAATGGTACAAGTGGATTTAAAATCGATGGTGAATCGATAGGCGACAATTCTGGAACTTTGGGAACAGCGGGAGATATTAATTCGGATGGGTATCCAGATTTAATCATTGGGGCGTTTACCCATAATAATACGGGTCGAAGCTATGTCGTATTCGGCGGTACTGTAATTGGTCAGAGTGGATGGCTGGGACTCTCGGAACTGAATGGAGAGAATGGCTTTAAAGTGGATGGTGAATCGGTTGGCGATCACTGTGGTCTCTCGGTCGATGCTGCGGGAGATATCAATGGAGATGGCTATACTGATTTGCTGATTGGAGCGGAAGGGCATAATCCACCTTATGGCCGCAGCTACATCGTATTTGGTGGAACAGAAATTGGTAATTCAGGTCTAATCTCTTTATCCAGCTTAGACGGGATCAATGGATTCAAATTGGATGGTGAAGCCAATACGACTGACGGTCATGCAGTGAGTGCGGCAGGCGACGTAAACTGTGATGGAGTGGATGATTTTTTAATAGGTGCTTATGCAGCGAATAATGGTGCTGGTAAAACTTATCTGATCTTTGGTGATGTTCCGCCTGTGATAGTCAACAATAGTTTGTCATTAAGTAATGGCGAATCAATTGTGGTCAGTACTGTTGACCTCGCTGCGTATGATCGCAATCACGATAACAGCAGTTTAGTTTTCATTCTTAGTGATGTCACTCACGGTCAATTTGAGTTAGTGAGTAATCCGAATGTATTCCTCGATAATTTTACCCAACAGCAAATTTGGGATCAACAGATTCGATTTGTGCATGACGGTAGTTCAGAAGCACCCGCTTATAACATTACAGTACGCAGCGATGGGATTGCATGGACAGGTCCTATTACTGCTAATATTACTTTTAATAATTTTTTAGCATTAGAAAATAATCAGTTGATGATCAATCAAGGTCAAACTGTCGTTTTCACGTCTGATAATTTAAAAGCGACTCATCTCGGCGATGCGGAAAGCGATCTGAGTTTCTTGATCAGCAATGTTGTGCATGGTCAATTTGAATTTCTCTCTGCGCCAAATCAATCTATTTTAATTTTTCAACAACAAAATATTACCGATGGCGTCGTGCGTTTTGTACACGATAATTCTCAAAGTGCTCCTAATTATCAAGTGGCAGTGAGTAATGGAACTCTCACTACTTCATCTCAATCGGCTTTGATTGATTTTGATGCGGAGCCGATATTGGTTCGTAATTCTTTAACGATTAGACCAGAACAAACTGTCGTATTAACTTCTGGTAATCTATATGCTACACATAATGGCATTGTCGATTTGAATTTGTTATTTATCATCACGGATATACAAAATGGATTTTTTAGTATAACGAATAGTTCAGACAATCAAATAACCCATCAAGAAAATATAATTTTTTCACAGCAACAAGTTGTAAATAGAACGGTTCTCTTCTCGCAGCAAGGAGCAGGATTAAGTGTGCCGGCATATCGTGTGGCGGTAAATGATGGTCGAATGACTACATCCCCTTCGTCTGCAGCAGTTACTTTGCAACAAGGACAATTTCCAGAAATAATTCAATTAGCCGATTTAAACGGCCAAAATGGTTTTAAAATCGATGGTGAGAACTATGGTTACAGCAGCGGTTATTCCGTCAGTGCGGTGGGAGATATTAATGGTGATGGACATGATGATTTGCTCATCGGTGCTCCTGATTACTTGGAAAGCAACGCTCCAGGCTGCAGTTATGTGGTGTTTGGCGGAACAAGTATAGGTAGCAGTGGCTTAATCAATCTTTCCGACCTTAATGGCGCTAACGGCTTTAAACTTAATGGTGAATACAATGGTGATTGGAGTGGCTATTCCGTCAGTGCAGCGGGAGATATTAATAGTGATGGGTATGACGATCTGATCATCGGAGCCGAGGGCTATCCAGAAGGTGGCTTAAAAGGTCGGAGCTACGTTGTGTTTGGTGGTCCAGAAGACTATCAAGGACTGCTTTCCCTGTCGATGCTCAATGGTACCAACGGCTTTAAGCTGGATGGCGAAACCACTTATGACTGGAGTGGCTATTCCGTCAGTACAGCAGGAGATATTAATAATGATGGGCATGACGATCTGATCATCGGAGCCTGGGGTTATCCGGGAAGTGAAGCTAACGGTAAGGGCCGAAGTTACGTAGTATTTGGTGGGATGGGAGTGGGTAATAATGGAGTATTCAGTCTTTCCGGCCTAATAGGCGCTAACGGTTTTAAACTCGATGGTGAGAATAAAGGTGATAACAGTGGTTGCTCTGTCAGTGCAGCAGGGGATATCAATGGTGATGGGTATGATGATCTGGTTATTGGGGCTAATGGATATCCAGAACACAATTATAGAGGCTGCAGTTATGTAGTCTTTGGTGGACCGGAAGTAGGTAGCAGAGGGGTGTTCGGTCTTTCTAGCCTCAATGGTACCAATGGTTTTAAACTGGATGGTGAATATAATAATGATTGGAGTAGCTATTCCGTCAGTACGTCCGGTGATATCAATAGTGATGGGTATGACGATCTGATTATCGGGGCCGAAGGCTATCCGGGAGGCGACTTTAAGGGTCGTGGTTATGTGATATATGGTGGGTCGGTGGTTGGTAATAGTGGAATCATTACACTATCAAGCCTCAATGGAGTTGATGGTTTTAAACTCGACGGTGAAAATAATGGTGATTGGAGCGGTAGTTCCGTCAATACAGCTGGTGATATCAATGGTGATGATTATACCGATCTGCTTATTGGAGCAAATGGTTATCCAGGGGGTTCTAATAAAGGCCGTAGCTATGTTGTATTTGGTGGCCCTGGGGTGGGCAGTAGTGGCAACATTTTGTTGTCAAGCCTCAATGGTATCAACGGTTTTAAACTAGATGGAGAAAATAATAATGACAACAGTGGGTGCGCAATCAGTCCCGCCGGAGATATTAATGGAGATGGGATAGAGGATATAATAATTGGAGCTTTTGGTTACAATGGTAATACCGGTCGTAGTTACGTTATATTTGGAGATATTCCACCGATTTTAGTGAATAATAGTTTAAGTCTATTTAGTAACGAAACTGTTTGTTTGAGCACTTCTCATCTTTCAGCTTATGATCGCAATCACGATACCTTGATATTTATTCCCACCAATGTTACTCATGGCAGATTTGAATTGATAAGTAATCCCGGTATGACGCTTGATAATTTTACTCAACAACAAATTTGGGATAATCAAGTTAAATTTGTGCATGACGGCAGTTCCGAAGCACCGGCATATAACATTACCGTGCGCAGTGAAGGAATTGCATGGACAGGACCCATTTCTGCGAATATTACTTTTAGTAATTTTGGATTAGAGATCAATCAGCTGGTTATCAATCAAGGTCAAACGGTTATTTTAACATCAGCTAATTTGAAAGCGAATAATCAGGGTAAAATCGATCAGAATTTAAGTTTTTTAATCAGCGATCTAACTCATGGGCAATTTGAATTTGTTACTAATCAGAATCAAGCTATTTTGATTTTTCAACAACAAAATATTACCGATGGTATTGTGCAGTTTGTGCATGATAATACTACCAATGCTCCAAGTTATCGAGTCTCGGTCAGTAATGGCACATTGACCACTCCAGCACAGTCAGCACTGATTGATTTTGACGCTTCGCCCATTTTATTAAACAATTCTTTGATCATTAATCAGGGGCAAACCGTAGCTTTGACTTCCGCTTTTTTAAGTGCGACGCATCCCGGCGGTGATGATAGAATATTATTGTTTAATATCAGTTCGGTTATGCACGGGAAATTTAGCTTAACAGCTTCTCCCAATAACTCTATTTTTAGTTTTTATCAGCAAAACATCACAGACCAACTCATTCAATTTAGTCATGATAATTCTACCCAGGCGCCAAATTATAGTGTCAGTGTCAGCGACGGCCGCATCACCCTGAAACCCAGCGCCGCCAACATTGATTTTGATGTTTCACCTATCCTGGAAATCAATCAACTGGTCATTAACCAGGGTCAAACAGTTATTTTAACGGACAATAATCTCCGTGCCACTCAGGCAGGTAATGTAGGAAATAATTTGGAGTTTATTATTAGTTCTATCCAACAAGGGCAATTTTCATGGACAACAAATCCAGACCAACCCGTCACCCGCTTCGTACAGCAAAATATTACCGATAAACACGTGCAATTTATTCATAATAATTCAACGGTCGCGCCGTCCTATAAAGTAGCGGTGAGTGATGGTCGTATCACCACTCTACCGTCAGATAGTCAAGTTGATTTTGATACTACACCATTGTTAGTTCACAACCAACTCACTATTGGAGAAGGCCAAAGCGTTACTTTTACCAGCGAGAATTTATTAGCAAATCATAATGGCGTTGCTGAATCTAATCTTACTTTCCAAGTCACCAATATCCAAAACGGCGGTTTCATTCTATTGTCCGATCCTGTGCACCAATTAAAATTAAATGGTGATGTTGCTTTTCAACAGCAACAGGTGACGAATGGACAAGTTGCATTCGTTTCACAAAATTCTGCTGTACCTGCGTATCAAGTATCCGTCACCGATGGTCGTATAACCACCAATCCCCAATCTTCAAACATCACATTTTTCTGGAAACCAATTTTAACGCGCAATCAGTTTCTCGCAAATCGAGGACAGGTTACTGTGTTAACAACGGATAATATTGCCGCCACACGCAATGGTACGTTAGCGAAAGATCTGCAGTTTGTGGTGGCAGGCACTGTCCAACATGGACGCTTCGAGCAACGCAGCAATCCAGGCAACGCCATTATTTCATTTTATCAGCAAGATATTCTCCAGCAAATCATTCAGTTTGCTCATGATAATAGTACGGGTGCGCCACAATATTCTTTAAAGGTATTGGATAATCAGAGCGGTTTATCGAGCGATGCTCAAACGGGCAAAACCGTCGTTGTCTTAAATAATTATTTTCCAGTGAATCAAGGTGAGAATTTGCTCATCAATGGATCTATTCTCAATGCCACGGGTATTCAGCCACAGAATGACGGGAATATTGTGTTTACACCAATTGTCGGCACCATGCAGCATGGTCATTTTGCGTTAAGCTCTGCTCCCGATTACCCGCTCACCAGTTTTCAACAACAGCAAATTAGCATCCATGAAATTTTATTTGTTCCGGATAACTCACCCACGGCTCCCAGTGGATATTTAACCGTGAGTGACAGCCAGACGAACGGCGCTCAAGGCACGATGGCTTGCAACATTGACTTTGATGTTCCACCCGTTTTGAAAAAAGCTTATCTTAAAACCAGTTTAGGAGAGCAGATAAAAATAACGGACATTAATTTAAAAGCGACCAGTCCAACATCAGTAGCGAATAATTTAATTTTCGAGATTAGTGAAATCAGTCATGGTTATTTTGCAGATAATGATGATTGGCAGACACCACTAAATAATTTTACCCAACAACGGATCACGGATGGGAATATGATTTTTATCACCGATCAATCCGGTCAAAGCCCGCAATTTAAAGTGTCGGTCTGGGATAGCCGATTGCATTGCGTCGGTTGTCCGCAGCAAGCGGATGTGGTGTTTCAAGGAGAAAACACATCCGGCTCAAGTTTATCGGACGCCATTAAAAATACCGTGATAACGGCTGCCGTGAGCGGAGTCATTGGATTGTTATTTTTTGCGCTGAGATATAAGCACTCATTAAGTTTACAGCGTAACGCCAGACCGACGATAGATGGTGAAGAACAAGAGACCTATCCCGATATTTTATTGCTACCAATTGCTCGCGAGATATTTTCCAGAATTAAAATCACCGGCTGTTTAGGTTATATTGGTAAACGCGATTACAATGAATATATCGGTGCGGTCAGTATGATAGTCGCTGCTTTAGAAACCAAGGAAGTGATTCAACCCAATCAGTGGAATTCTCTTCCTCGTCCGCGAAAACAAAGAATCATTGATGCGATTGCGATGCATACCAAAGAACTCGTCGGCAATAATCGGTGTTGCTCGGCGCGCACCTTTACCAGTTTTTATCGAGCTGAAGCGACACCCAGGATGATTCGCGATCAAGCAGAAACAATAGCCGATGCGGTACAGGAAACTTTATCGAATCGTACTGAAGCTAAAGGCTTACGCAGCCGCAGCAGCGTGCGCTTAACCAGCGCGACCAGCAGTCTGAATGAATCGCAGATGAAGACGCCGTTCCTGAGTTAGAAAATATTTTAACATTTAACCCCCAGGAGGTTTTTTATGAGAGATGTTTCCAGACAAGAATTATTAACCATGGCGCAAACCATCTCGATGACAGTAGGCCATTTGATTTATGCAAAAAATTTTTAATTCAATTACAACAGGGTTTATGATATGAAATCAAATCGTTTAGCGGCATTGGTGCCGGTTGTTTTAGAGGCCATTGGAAAAATCGAACAGGAGTGGGAACAAAAACAGGAAGGGGAACAAAAAACAAAAATGAAATCTAAACCGGAACCGCCCGACGGAAAAGAATTATCGACCGCGCCAATCGAACGGGATGAAAAAATTCGGGAAGGTACTCATCAGGCGAGAGCCGTTTGTCAATTATGGGAAGATAAATCCAAAATCCTATCGCAAGACGATGTGTGGCCGGTTATGAATTTATTGGTCAAAGTGGTTGCCGCCTGGTTCAGCCGACCGGAGAAGAATGAGCGCGTATTTATCCAGGAAAAAAACCTGCTGGATTTAATGGATCAGATACTGACTGGCTGGGAAGACCATCATCCGGTTTGCCCTTTTCAACGAATCTATGTGCAATATTATCGCTCTTTGTGTTATATGAAGGAGGTGGGTGATGATTTTGCCACGGTAGAGGCCGAATTGCGTAAAACCTTAGCGATTCGCTGCGACACCGCAGAGGATCGTTATCAACAGATTCAGTTGCTCAACAGCTTGTACCTCAACAGTGTGCGTTGGCTGGGGCAATCTCACTGGAAAGAGAGTCAGCGAGATAAAATCGCGGCGTTCATCTGTGATTTTGTCCTTGAAATGGCCGGTCTCTATGAAAAAATAGCTGTGATTCCGGCGCCTTCTCATTGGGACCTGAGCACGCTCTATGGCGACCTCGTGGGGCACATCCTGGATATCCTGATCCATCATTATGCGATGCGCATCGATTCGATCGAAATTGCCGAGCACTATCTGAGCCGCATGGGAGAGTTGATGGTGCGATTATGCTACTTACTCGATTTCCGCAGTCAAGTAAAGCCGAGTGAGGAAACAGGTTTGCAAGTGGCTATTCTGGTCGTCGAATTTTTGGAAACCGTGAAGAAACAGGAGCATCATGAATTTCGGGATTGGATCATTCATGTGGCGGAGGATTTTTTGTCGCCGATGCGGAGCGCAAAGATATTGGGGTATCAAATTTTGATTGCTTCATTTAAACCATCGGTAAAGAAGATTCCATTATCGAATGAAATATGCCCCTCTTTCCAATGCGACGAAAAGTACTCGGTGATTTCGCCTCGTGATGAAAAAAACCAGCCGATTGAGCGGCACTGTCAACAAATAAAAGAGATAAAACAAGCGGCAAAAAAACGCGAGAAAAATTTAACCCGGAAAAATAAACGGCTGCGTCAGCGCTTAGAACAGTTGAAAGTGGATTCAGTGGAATGGGATTCTGTCTTGAAAAAAGGGGAAACCCGGATAGCGGATTTGACGAATGAAAACGCGGAATTGGCGTCGCGATTGGCCGACCAGCTTCGCCAAAACACCGCGCTCGAGCAAACGCGAGTTGAATTAACCGAATCGCTGCGCTGCACCACCGCTGATCAGCAACAGCGAGAGGCTGAGCAAATTCATCAAACGGAACGGCAGCAAGCCCAGCGTCGAGAACAGGAAACCGCGCTGACCGGCGCTTTAACCGAAAACGGTCCGTTACGAATTCAGGCCGCCGAAGTGCAGGCGCTCCTTGAAAAACGCCAAGCCGAAGTCGAGCAAGCGAAATGTCAATTAGAAGAGGCGCGTCGGCAAATTGACCGGCAGACAGTGGAGCGTCAACAGCACAAAGACCAGGTATTTGCCCAGGTTCAAGCGCTGCAGGAAGAATTGAATCGTTTGATGGGCGGGTTGACGGCGTCAAATCTCAGCATTAATGAGAGGCTTACTTTTTCTTAACGGGATATTTTTTTGAGACGAGGAAATCAGGATGAAAAGCGGTTATTTAGCCCAGTTAACGCCGATGACGTTAGAAATCATTCATCGAATTGAACATACACTGAAAAAGCCCAAAGCAAAATCCAAAAAATTTAAACATAAAAAAGGACGCCGCCCGAAAAAACCAGCCGCGCGGGATCCACGCGATGAGACCCTCCGGCGCTCCGCCCAACAGGCGCGCGAAATCTGTCCGCGTTGGAAAGAGGAGGAATCCAAATTGGAATACCGCCGGGATGTCTTACCCGTAGTGAATTTTCTGTTTGCCGCCCTCGACCATGAGCTATCCAAGCCCGTGGTGAGTGAAATTCAGTTTAAATGGGAAACCCAGCTGTTAGAGGGTATTGACGATATTTTGAGTGGTGGAGAGAATCATCTGGATTTAGCTTTTGCCCGAACACGGCTGAAATGCTGCCAGGTGTTGTGCGCCATCACGCAACAACAACATGACGTCTATGCCCTGGGTGTGTTACTGCGAGGCGCTTTGACAGAGCATTGCGATCGGGTGGACGAACGGTGTCAACACCTTCAATTCCTGGATAAATTGGCCGCTTATGGCATGGCGTGGATGAGTAGTCGAGACTGGAAAATAGAAGAGAGAGAAAAAATAGGTGAAATGACCGACGCCATCGCCTCCAAGATGATGAGTGTTTACGACAGTCTGCCGAGCACTCTTCAAGAGACTGACGGAAATATTGCCGATATTCGCGGCGCTGTGGTGACGCGAGTCATTGACGTGATTTTATTTCTGGCAAAAAACCATCCGGATTCCCATTCGATAAAAATGGTAAAACCGCTGCTGGAGCAACTGCGGCTCTTGCTGGGTAAACATGTCTCAGCTTCACCAAGCGAGTTAAACTGTTTACACGTGTTAAACGCCGTGGAATCTTTTTTAAAAACATTCAGTACAGGAGCGAACGAAGAGTTGAACTCTCTGCTGATTCACCTCGTGGAAGTCTTTGTGCCGGAGACGATGGGATCCCTGGTAGTGGATCGCCGACAGTCCTTTCTCGTGGAATATAAACCTGGAAAAGAGCATAAACATCAACAGCAACCGCCTACACTGAATGTCGCCGATCACGATGATTCCGCGGGAAAGCCTGGGGTTAAACCTCTGTTTCCGGTAGGGAGAAAAATTAGTGACGACCTGGCTGAGGACAATAAAAATAACAAAGACTTGCTGCGGGAGTTGCAGGAGACTGAAGCGGAAATCAAAGTGCGGCAGGACACAGTCCAGCGGCGTCATCAACAGCTCATCCAACAATTAGAAAAATATGAAAAAGGAAAGATGAAATTCGATCAAACGCAAAAAGCCCAGGATTTCGAAGTGAAAGAGTTAACGGAGCAAAATGAGTGGTTAAAAACACAGATCGCTGACGCCGAGCATCAGGGCTCTCTGCTTCAACAAGCCCAACGGGAACTGGCTGAGAAACTTCAACAGAGTAAAACAGAAGGGGAACAACGGATTGCCGAACAACAGCGACAGACGGATCGATGGGGGCAACAGGTACGCGAGCGGCAGATGTCCTTGAGTAGTGTGTTGTCGGAAAATCGCCGCCTGAGAACTCAAATGGCGGAGAGTCAGCCCCTTGTCCAGTCGCTGGAGCAGGAACTCAAGCAAATGCAGAAAGAATTGACAGCGGCGCAAAAGCAAATAGCTCAGCAGACGATGGAAATAAAGTGCGATCAAACCGCGGCATCGAAAAAACTCGAGTCGTTGCAAAGAGAAATCGCGCGGTGGCGGGCGTTGCAACCGGTGACCACGGTGACGCCTTGGCCGAGAACAAGGTGACGTTATGGTGGGAGACTTATTCAACCATTATTTAGTTTTAAATGATTAAACGGAGGTTTTTATGAAAAATGGACAATTTCCAGAAATAATTCAATTAGCCGATTTAAACGGCAAAAATGGTTTTAAGCTCGATGGCGAAAATAATAATGATTACGGTGGTTTTTCCGTCAGCGCCGCTGGGGATATCAATGGCGATGAGCATGCCGATCTGGTGATCGGGGCTGTTGGATATCCCAGTGGTAATTCTATAGGTCGCAGCTATGTGGTGTTCGGTGGTCAGGGAGTGGGTAAGACGGGTGAACTGCCACTGTCCAGCCTCAACGGCAGCAACGGTTTTAAACTCGACGGTGAAAATAATAATGATCACAGCGGCACTTTCAGCGCCGCCGGTGACATCAATGGCGATGGATATAATGATGTGTTGATTGGGGCTAATTGGTGGGATAGTGCTAGAGGCCGCAGCTATGTGGTGTTCGGTGGTCAGGGAGTGGGTAAGACAGGTGGACTGTCGTTGTCCAGCCTCAACGGCGCCAATGGCTTTAAACTCGATGGTGAAAATCATGGTGACTTTAGCGGTCAGTCCCTCAGCGCCGTCGGTGACATCAATGGCGATGGCTATGCCGATTTGTTGATTGGAGCTTATAATTATCCCGGTGCTGGCCGCAGTTATGTGGTGTTTGGAGGCCCGGGTGTAGGCCAGAGCGGTGGTCTGTTGCTGTCCAGCCTTAACGGCGCCAACGGCTTTAAACTCGATGGCGAAAATAATAATGATTACAGCGGCTACTCCGTCAGCGCCGCCGGCGATATCAATGGCGATGGGTATGCCGATCTGGTGATTGGGTCTGTTGGGTATCCCAGTGGTAATTGTATAGGCCGTAGCTATGTGGTGTTCGGTGGTCCGGGAGTGGGTAAGACGGGTGGACTGCCACTGTCCAGCCTCAACGGCAGCAACGGTTTTAAACTCGACGGCGAAAATAATAATGATTACAGCGGCTACTCCATCAGCGCCGCCGGCGATATCAATGGCGATGGGCATAATGATTTGTTGATTGGGGCTCGTTTGTATCCTGCCGGTAGTTGTAAAGGCCGCAGTTATGCAGTGTTTGGAGGCCCGGGCGTGGGTCAGAGCGGTGACTTGTTGCTGTCCAGTCTCAACGGCGCCAATGGCTTTAAACTCGATGGCGAGAATAATGGTGACTCTAGCGGTCAGTCCGTCAGCGCTGCCGGAGACATTAATGGTGATGGCTATGCTGATTTGTTGATTGGGGCTCATGGGTATCCCAGCGGTAGTGGTGCTAAAGGCCGCAGTTATGTGGTGTTTGGAGGCCCGGGCGTGGGCCAGAGCGGTGAGCTGTTGCTGTCCAGCCTCGATGGCAGCAACGGCTTTAAACTCGATGGCGCAGATAATAGTAATACGGATGATAGCGGCCGTTTCGTCAGCGCCGCTGGGGATATCAATGGCGATGGCGTGGATGATGTGCTAATTGGGGCTTATGAATATCCCAGTGGTGCTTATAAAGGCCGCAGCTATGTGGTATTCGGCGATGTACCACCCACATTAATCAATAACAGTTTGCCGTTATTCAGTGGTGAAACGGTTCTCTTAAGCACCTCTAACCTCGCGGCTTATGATCGCAATCACGATAACAGTACTTTAGCATTTATTCCAACCAATATTACTCATGGCCAATTTGAATTGGTCAGCAATCCAAATGTGATGATTGTCAATTTCACTCAGCAACAAATTTGGGATCAGCAAATTCAATTTGTGCATGATGGCAGTGATGAACCGCCGAGTTACAATATTACTGTGCGAAGTTCTGGTATTGCGTGGATAGGCCCAATTTCTGCCAACATTACTTTTAATGGTTTTTTAAAATTAGAAAATAATCAATTAGTAATCAATCAAGGTGAAACAGTTGTGATTACATCCAATAATTTAAAAGCAACTCATCTGGGTAATGTGGAAAGCGATTTAATTTTTTTGATCAGTAATTTAACTTATGGACGATTTGAATTTCTCTCAACACCAAACCAATCTATCACAACTTTTCAACAACAAAATATCACGGATGGTATCGTGCGTTTTGTGCATGATAATTCGCAGAGTGCGCCGACTTATCGAGTAGCTGTCAGTAATGGCACTTTCACTACTTCACCACAATCAGCTTTAATTGATTTTGATGCGGAGCCGATATTAGTTCGTAATACTTTAACCATTCGTCCGGGACAAACTGTTACCTTAATCACAGGAAATTTGTATGCCACTCACAATGGAGTTGCCGATCCAAATTTACTGTTTATCATTACCGATGTGCAAAATGGAATTTTTACAATAGCCAATAATCAAGCGAATAGTTTTTCACAGCAACAAGTGATGAATAGAACCGTCTCCTTTTCTCAGCAAGGATCAGGAGTGAGTGTGCCGATCTATCGAGTGGCAGTCAGTGATGGTCGAATAACCACATATCCTGCTTTGGCAAGAGTGAGTTTAAATCAAGGACAATTTCCAGAAATAATTCAACTAGCCGATTTAAACGGCAAAAATGGTTTTAAATTAGATGGTGAAAATAGTAATGATTGCAGTGGTTTTTCTGTAAATACAGCTGGAGATATTAATAGTGATGGATATTCTGATTTATTCATTGGGTCGCCTAGTTATGATGGTATAAAGGGTCGTAGTTATGTGGTGTTTGGTGGACCTGAGGTAGGTAATGATGGGATATTAAGTCTTTCTAGTCTCAACGGCGCTAATGGATATAAACTCGATGGAGAAAATAGTGGTGATGACAGCGGTATTTCGTTAAGTTCAGCGGGTGATATCAATAACGATGGATATCCCGATCTACTCATTGGAGCGTGCCATTATAGTAACGATAATGGTCGTAGCTATGTAGTATTCGGTGGTCCTGGTGTAGGAAGTAATGGTTTGATACAACTATCCGTCCTTAATGGAACCAATGGCTTTAAACTCGATGGTGAAAATAGCAATGGCTTAAGCGGTCTTGTTGTTACTTCAGTAGGAGATATTAACAACGATGAAATAGGGGATATAGCCATTGGAGCTCCAAATGCTGGCAGTACTGGGCGTAATTATGTTCTTTTTGGGGGTCAAAAAATAGGTAGCAATGGACTGATTTCTCTTGGTAGCTTAGACGGTAAAAACGGTTTTATATTGGAAGGCGAAGTTGTACAAGACATGATAGCGGCATTAAGTGGTATAGGTGATATCAACGATGACGGCTATACAGATATGGTGGCATCAGCTATGAGTGTTAACGGTGGGGTGGGACGAAGCTACGTTATTTTTGGCGGACCAGACGTAGCTAGCAATCCAGTCATTTCTCTTTCGAGTTTCAATGGAGTCACTGGTTTTAAAATAGATGGGGAAACTGGTAATTTTTGGAGTGGGAATTCTTTAAGTGGAAATGGTGATATCAATGGTGATGGATATAAAGATTTGTTGATTGGTGCAGGTTGGTATAATGACCAGGTTGGACGAAGCTATGCGTTATTTGGTGCTCCTGGTTTAGGTAGCGTAGGAACATTTTCCCTTTCCAATATAAATGGGACTAACGGTTTTAAATTAGATGGTGAATCGATTAACGATTTTTCTGGAAGATCTGTAAGTGTAGTGGTCGATATAAATAATGATGGTTACAGTGATATTTTAATTGGTGCTCCTGCTACGGATACTCAGAAAATTGGTTACAGTTATTTGGTTTTCGGTACTTCTGAAGTTTACACAGGAGGTCAGTTTAGTCTTGCTAATTTGAATGGGTTGAACGGATTTAAACTAATTGGTGAGATGCCAGGCGATTATAGTGGCAGTGCAGTAAGTACAGCTGCTGACGTTAATGCTGATGGAGTAACCGATCTATTAATAGGAGCGTGGGCTTATAACAATGCTGTTGGTCGTAGCTATGTTGTTTTTGGCGATATTCCTCCAATTTTAGTCAATAATAGTTTGAATGTATTTAAGGGGGAAATCATTTCTGTAACTAATTCTGATCTTGCTGCTTACGATCGAAATCACGACAACACTACCCTGATATTTATTCCAACAAGCATTATCCATGGTCAATTTGAATTGATTTCTAATCCCGGTGTGATGATCAGCGATTTCACCCAACAACAAATCTGGGATCAGCAAATTCAGTTTGTACATGATGGCAGTGATGAATCGCCGAGTTACAATATTACTGTGCACAGTGAAGGCATTGCTTGGACAGGTCCTATTTCTGCCGACATTACTTTTTCCGTAGGTCTTACTTTATTAGCCAATCAACTGATGATCAATCAAGGTCAGACCGTAATTATTACATCTACTAATTTGCAGGCGAGTAATTTAGGTAAAGTGGATGAAAATTTAAATTTTATTATTAGTAACTTGACGCATGGGAAATTTACGTTTACTGCTAAACCTGATCAACCGATTTTTATTTTTCAACAACAAAATATTACTGATGGTATCGTGCAATTTGTTCATGACAATACGACCAGCGCTCCCAGTTATCAAGTCGCTGTGAGTAACGGCACGTTAACGACACCCGATCAATCGGCATTGATTGATTTCGATGCTACACCGATTTTATTGAGCAATTCTTTGATCATTAATCAAGGCCAAATGGTGCTCTTGAACCCGGGTTTTTTAAGCGCCACCCATCCCGGTGGAGATGATCGCGTGTTATTATTTAAGATCAGTTCTGTTATGCACGGAAAATTTAGCTTCACGACGGCTCCCAATCAAGCTATTTTCAGTTTTTATCAACAAAATATTACCGATCAGCGCATTCAATTCAGTCACGATAATTCAACACAAGCGCCCAGTTATTTAGTCAGTGTCAGTGATGTCCGTATTACTTTACCACCCGTTCCCGCGGACGTTGATTTTGATGTGTCTCCCATTTTGGAAGTCAATCAATTGGTGATTAATCAAGGTCAAATCGTGCTGCTGACTGACAATAATCTACGTGCTACTCAGGGCGACATGGTAAAAAATGATTTAGAATTCATAATCAGTAATATCCAACACGGTCAATTTTCCTGGACCAATAATTCAACTCAATCGATTAATCAATTCTACCAGCAAAATATCAGCGATCGCTTCATCCAATTCAGCCACGACAATTCTACCCTTGCGCCCGGTTATCAAGTCACGGTAAGCGATGGCCGTATCATCACATTGCCGGCAGCGGCAATGATTGATTTTGATGTCCTGCCCGTGTTGATTCACAATCAATTAACCGTCGGTGAAGGACAACGCGTAACGCTCACGAGTGCTAATGTATTAGCGCTGCACAACGGCACAGCGGATCCCGCATTGATCTTTCTCGCGACCAATGTTCAAAATGGCGCGTTTGCTCTATTGCCTGAATCACACGAGAATTTTCGAAGCGATATCACTTTTTCACAACAACAAGTCACCACCGGACAAGTAGTGTTTTTTTCGCAAAATTCACAAGCGCCTGCCTATCAAATGGCAGTGACCGATGGGCGACTGACCACTACCGCGCAGTCGGTTCAAATCACTTTTTTCTATAAACCGGTCATTACACGCAACCAGTTCTTAATTAGTCGTGGCCAAGCCATGCCGTTAACCAGCGATAATATCGCCGCTACTCGTAACAATAGCTTAGCCGAAGACCTCCAATTTATTGTCAGCAACGCGGTGGTGCATGGCCGTTTTGAGCAACGCAATAGCCCCGGCAGTGCGATCAGTTCGTTCTATCAAGAAGATATTTTGCAGCAGAACATTCAATTTGTGCATGATAATAGCATCGCAGCGCCGGAATATGCGTTGAAAGTGCTGGATAATCAGGGCGGGATGAGCAGCGATACCCAAGCGGGAACCACTTTGTTGGTCATTAATAATTATTTTCCGATTAATCAAGGCGAGAACCTGGTGGTGACGCCAATGATGCTGAATACCACAGGATCTGTAGGACAAAACACCAGTGATATTATCTTTACTCCGATCACCGGCACGATGCAACACGGTTATTTTGCGTTAACCGCTTCACCGGATTACCCGCTCACCAGTTTCCGTCAACAACAGATTACTCTAAATGTGATCTCATTTGTTCCTGATCATACCGATAGCGCCCCCAGTGGTTATTTAACGGTGAGCGACGGTCAAACCAATGGCGCTCAGGGGGTGATGGCCTGCGGCATTGATTTTGACGTTCCGCCGGTGTTGCAAAATGCTTATCTGAAAACCAGCCCCGGCGAACGTGTCAAAATTACGGATGTCAATTTAAAAGCTAACAGTAAGACCGCATTTGTCAATAATTTGATGTTTGACATCAGCGATTTCAATCACGGTTATTTTGCCGACAATGATGATTGGCAGAAGTCATTATCGAATTTTAGTCAGCAGCGTATCACCAATGGCGATATTATTTTTGTGACCGATGGATCCGGCCAGTCTCCGCAATTTAAAGTATCGGTGTCGGATGGGAGAATGCATTGCACTCCGTGCCCGCAACCGGCGGAGATTGTGTTTTCCGGCGGCGGGGGAGGCGGTGACGATAGTTTATCCTCGACGATTAAAAGTTCCCTGATTGGGGCTTTAGTGAGCGGCGGGGTGGGTTTTTTGTTTTTTGCTTTAAAGTGGTACTTAAATTACAAGCATCAATTACATTTACAACGTACAGTGATGCCAACGATTGACGGGGCGGCGGAAAATACTTATTCAGATGCGGTATTGTTGCCGATCGCACGGGAAATTTTTTCACGCATTAAGATCAGTGGCTGCCTGGGCTATATCAGCCGAGAGCAGTATAACGAATATGTGGGTGCGGTGAGTCGAATCGTCGCCGCGTTAGAAACACGCGGTGTACTGCGACCGAATCAGTGGACTGATTTGCCACGTCCCCAAAAACAAAACATCATTGACGCGGTGGCAGAGCAGACTAAACGATTGGTGGGCAATAACCGCTGTTGTTCATTGAGAACCTTGACCAGCATGTATCGGGCGGAAGCGACGCCGAAGATGATTCGTGAAAAAGCGGAGACGATAGCCGAAGCCGTGCAAGACTCGCTGCTGGAGTTGGAGGATAATAAGAAACAGGGCAATCGAAATCTGCGATTGACGCGCACTGCCAATAGTCTGCAATCTCAGATGAATACACCATTCCTGAGTTAGTTTTTAAAAGATGTTTTGATTGATTTTGAGGGGCGATGATTAATCGCGTAATTTTTTAAATGATTAAAGGGAGATTTTTATGAAAAATGGACAATTTCCGGCAATTTTTAATTTAAGTGATTTGAACGGCCAAAATGGTTTTAAGATTGATGGCGAAAATAATAATGATTTTAGTAGCTATTCCTTAAGCGCTGCCGGAGATGTCAATGGTGATGGTTATGCTGATTTGGTGATTGGGGCTCCTTATTATCCCAGCGGTAATCCTTATGGTGGTACCAGTTGTAATTGCAAAGGTCGGAGCTATGTGGTGTTTGGCGGTCCGGGAGTGGGTAGTAGTGGAACGATAGCCTTGTCAAACCTCACTGGCGCCAACGGTTTTAAATTGGATGGTGAAAATAATAATGATGAAAGTGGTATTTCTGTCAGTACTGCGGGGGACATTAATGGTGATGGTCATGCGGATCTATTAATTGGGGCTCCGTGCTATCTCAGTGGTTATCCCAGTAATTGTAAAGGCCGGAGTTATGTAGTATTTGGCGGCCCGGAAGTTGGTAGTCATGGGATGATAGCTTTGTCAAACCTCACAGGTGTAAACGGTTTTAAATTGGATGGTGAAAATGATAATGATAAAAGTGGCTATTCTGTGAGCGCTGCGGGTGATATCAATGGTGATGGGATAGCGGATTTGCTGATCGGAGCTTTTGGTTATCCCAACAAAAATGCTAAAGGTCGAAGCTATGTGGTGTTTGGCGGCCCGGGAGTTGGAGGTAGTAATGGAACGATAGCCTTGTCAAACCTCACAGGTGCTAATGGTTTTAAATTGGATGGAGAAAATAATGGTGATGATAGCGGCTGGTCAGTCAGTACAGCCGGAGATGTTAATGGCGATGGCTATGCCGACTTGCTGATTGGGGCGGTAACTTATCCTAACTTTAATGCTAAAGGTCGCAGTTATGTGGTGTTTGGTGGCCCAGGCAGCAGTGTGGATATTTTATTATCCAGTTTAAATGGCACCAATGGCTTTAAACTGGAGGGGGAAAATAATGGTGATAATAGTGGTTATTCAGTCAGTGGCGCAGGAGATGTCAATGGTGATGGTTACACGGATCTGCTGATTGGAGCTCCTGGTTATCCTAGTGGGAAGTATAAAGGGCGCAGCTATGTGGTATTTGGTGGTCCGGAAGTGGGTAGTGATGGAATGATAGCTTTGTCAGATCTCACTGGTGTCAACGGCTTTAAACTCGATGGAGAAAATAATCAGGAGTGGAGTGCTTGTTCCGTCAGTGGCGCTGGAGATATCAATGGTGATGGTTATGGAGATCTGACGATAGGAGCTTCCATGGCGAGTGGTACTAAAGGGCGTAGTTATGTGGTGTTTGGTGGCCTGGAGATAAATGGTAATGGAGTAATAGCTTTGTCAAATCTCATTGGTGCCAATGGCTTTAAGTTAGATGGCGAAAGAGCGTATGACCAGATTGGCCATTCGGTGAGTACGGCGGGAGATATTAATGGAGATGGAGTGGATGATCTATTAATAGGGGCGGTTGCTCCTGTAAACTTCACAGGTCGTAGCTATGTAGTGTTTGGTGATGCGCCGCCGGTGTTGGTTAATAATACACTGAACGTCTACACCGGAGCAGTGTTGCGATTAACTTCAGCTAACTTAGCCGCCTACGATCGTAATCACGATAATCACACCTTATTGTTTATCCCTTCAGAAGTCACTCATGGACGATTTGAATACGTAAATTCTTCGGGTACCGGCGTGAGCAATTTTACCCAACAAGCCATTATCGAGCAGACTATTCAATTTGTTCATGATGGAGGTTCTGAAGGACCCACTTATAATATCACTATACGTAGTTCAGGAATTGCATGGACTGGCCCGATTCCCGCTAATATTTCTTTCAATTTAGTTGTACTCATCAACAATCAACTGACGATTAATCAAGGACAGACGGTTATCTTGACTGATAAGAATCTTCAAGCTACGGATGCTGGTCAAGTAGATAGCAGTCTGGATTTTCTCATCAGTAATTTACAATACGGTAGATTCGAATTAACCACTGAGCCTGAACAAGCTGTTTTTACTTTTAAACAGCAAGATATCAGCAATCAAAATGTGCTATTTATTCACGATAACTCTATCGTGGCGCCATCTTATCAAGTCGCAGTCAGTAATGGGAAGGTAATCACTTTACCTCAGTCTGTGCAGGTTGATTTTGACACTATACCAATATTGATCAGTAATCGTATGGTCATTAATCAAGGCCAAAGTCTGCTGATTACTCAAGAAATATTAAACGCCACACATCCTCTTAGAGAAAATGACAGTGAACTACGATTTGATATTAGCATTGTTCAACACGGTCAATTTAGTTGGATGAATTCTCCCTTAGACCCATTAACCAGCTTTTATCAGAGAAATATTACGGATCATTTAATTCAGTTTAATCATGATAATTCGATTATTGCACCGAGTTATAATGTCACTGTGACTGATGGCCGGACTAGTTCGTTGTCGCAAGCCGCACAAATTGATTTTGACACTATTCCCATTTTGTTAAACAACTCTATGCGGATTGATCAGAGCGAAATTATTATTCTCAACAGCACTATCTTAAGCGCAACTCATCCTACAGGAAAAGATAGTATTTTGTTGTTTAATATAACAGATATTGGTCATGGCCAGTTTAATTTGGTGAGTTTTCCTGGTGAATCGATCAATCAATTTTATCAGCAAAATATAACTGATAGTCAAGTGCAATTTGTACAGGATAATTCCGTCAATGCTCCGGCTTATTCTGTTTCAGTCACCGATGGGCGGACGCATTCTTTACCGCAAGCCGCTCAAATTGATTTTGATACGATACCGGTTTTGATCAATAATCAGTTGCGCGTTAATCAAGGTGAGACGGTAACTATTCTTTCAGATGGATTAAGCGCCACTCATCCTGGTCATGATGATGATAGTTATTTACAGTTTATTTTGATTAATGTCGCTCATGGCTTATTTCATTGGCAGAATTTTCCAGATGAAGCATTGACGCAGTGTTATCAGCAAAATATTACCGATGGACTCATTCAATTCACTCACGACAATTCTACCCAAGCGCCTGCCTATCAGGTATCTGTCACGGATGGTCGAACGATTTCTTCAGTACGAGCAGCCACGATTGATTTTGATGCTTCACCGATTTTGCTCAATAATTCATTGATTATTAATCAAGGGGATACCATCCGTATAACGTCCAGCGCTTTAAGTGCGATTCATCCTGGCGGTGACGACAGCTTATTGCAATTTAATATCAGCGCCATCGAACAGGGTCAGTTTTCTTGGATCACTGCACCCAATAACCCTATTTTCAATTTTTATCAACAAAATATTACGGATGGTATTATTCAATTTACTCATGATAATTCTACCCAAGCGCCGAGCTACTGGGTTAGCGTCAGCGATGGGCGAATTACGCTTTCGCCGGTGGCTGCCAAAATTGATTTTGATCTGTTTCCGATTTTGGAAAATAATCAATTGGTAATCAATCAAGGTCAAACCTTAAAATTGACTTCAAGTAATTTGCGAGCGACTCATGCGGGGAGTGAAGACGGTAATTTGAGTTTTATTATCAGTGATTGTCAGTATGGTCAATTTGAATGGATAAAATCGCCTGATACAGCAATCACTGTTTTTCAGCAACAAAATATTACCGATCAATTGGTGCAATTTGTTCATGATAATTCAATCTCTGCACCGACCTATCGGGTTGCTGTCAGTGATGGCCGTATAACGACAACCCCTTCCTGGAGCAGCATTGATTTTGATCTCAATCCGATATTAATCAACAATCAATTGACTATCGGCGAAGGGGCGACAGTCATTTTAACACCTAAAAATTTATTGGCGACTCATCAGGGCGTCGCAGATCCTGGTTTGATCTTTATGATCAGCAATATTCAAAGCGGCGGATTTTTAATTTCGAGCGTTGATGAAACTCTTACCGGCGATGTCAGCTTTATTCAACAACAAATCACGACTCAACAAGTTCGTTTTTATCAACAAGGCTCTGGAAAACCTGGATACCAAGTGTCAGTCACTGATGGTCGAATCACGCTACCACCTGCATCAGCCAATGTGACTTTTTATGCAAAACCAGTGCTTACCCAAAATCAATTTTTAGTAAGCAGCGGCCAATCCGTATGGTTGACCAGCGATAATTTAGCTGCTACTCGAGCAGGAGAGATGGCAGAAGATTTACAATTTCTAGTATCTTCGGTCAATCATGGTCGTTTTGAAAAACGCAATAATTCAGGTGTGGAAATTCTCTTGTTTTCTCAGCAAGATGTTCTGCAGCAAAACATTCAATTTGTGGCTGACAAGAGCGGGCAACTTCCCGATTGCCGATTAAAAGTTTGGGATAGTTCTACAGACTTAGCCAGTGATGTACAACAAACCGGTGTTATTTTGGTAGTTAGTAATTATTTTAAAATTAATCAGGGCGACAAGTTTAATCTGACCGAAAATGTATTAAACGCAACGACCAATCGAGGGAATAATGGTGATATCGTATTCACGCCTATCACCGGTGCGGTGCAGCACGGTCAGTTTGAATTAGTTTCTAATCCTCATTATCCGCTAACCCGTTTCCAACAAAAACAAATTAACGCACATGAAGTGGTGTTTATTTCGGATAATGCGACCAGTGCGCCAAGTGCTTATTTGACGATTAGTGACGGCCAAAGCGGTAGTGTGAAAGGCACAATGGCTTGCCAGATGGATTTTGATGCAGCGCCCCTATTGCAAAGTGCTTATTTGTCCACGCAAACAGGCAGACGAGAACAAATCACGGATATCAATTTAAAAGCAACGAGTATGACGGCGTCTGTTAAAGACCTCGTTTTTGAGATTAGTGATATCAGTAACGGCTATTTCGCGGATAAAAATGAGTGGCAGACAGAGTTGCGCCAATTTACTCAGCAAAATGTAACGGATAATAATATTATCTTTGTCACAGATAAAACCGGACTAGCGCCCCAATTCAAAGTATCGGTAGGGGATGGACGGATGCAGTGTTGGGCCTGCCCGCAGCCGGCGGATGTCGTGTTTGATACGAGCACACCGTCCAATTCCAGTCTATCCGATGTGATCAAAAACGCCATTATCGGCGCAGTGGCCAGCGGTGTGGTGGGCTTGCTGTTTTTCGCGTTGAAATATAAACATTCATTAGGATTACAGCGTAATGCCAGGCCAACGATAGATGGCGAAGAACAAGAGACTTATTCCGATACTTTATTGTTGCCTATTGCGCGCGAGATATTTTCCCGCATTAAAATTACCGGCTGTTTAGGCTATATCGGCAAACGCGATTACAATGAATATGTAGGTGCGGTCAGTGTGATTGTGGCTGCTTTAGAAACCAAAGATGTCATCCAGCCGAACAGTTGGAATTCTCTCTCCAGACCCAAAAAACAAAGAATCATCGACGCCATTGCCACGCATACTAAAGAATTAGTGGGTAATAATCGTTGCTGCTCGATGCGTACTTTTACCAGTTTTTACCGGGCCGAAGCCACGCCGAGAATGCTTCGCAATCAAGCCGAAGCGATAGCCAATGCGGTACAAGAGACTTTATCGAATCGTACTGAAGCCAAAGGTACAGGCAGCCGCAGCAGCATGCGCCTGACTCAAACCAGCAATACGCTCAATAGCGATTCTCAATTCACGACTCCGTTGCTGAGTTAATTAAAAACAGGAAGAGAGGGCTTTGATATTAAAAAATGGGCTTGATCGTATGATACAATAGGGTATTATACCTTTAGGTATAATGAATCGTTAGAGGGTTTTATGAAAGATTTTTTTCCTTTAGGGTTGGCAATGGGAGAAGCGTTTTGTAATCGCGTGAGCGAACGTGACCAGTTGCAACGTAATATTGAAAAATGCCGGCATATCTTGATAAGCTCACCCAGGCGTTATGGGAAAAGCAGCTTGGTGAACAAAGTATTAAATGACTTCAAATTACCATACGAAAAAATTGATCTTTCATTAGTGATTACGGAAGAATCGGTCCGTGATTATATTTTATTTGCTATACAACGATTATTAACCCAATTACAGCCATCCTATAAAAAGGCTTATGAAATTGCCAAGCAATTGTTGAGTAATTTTAAGCCAAAATTAATTATAGATGAAGACATAGGCGCCAGAATTGAACTTACTTATCAAAAGAAAGATAACCCATTAACACAAATCACCGAATCGCTTTTATCATTAGATATAGTTGCAAAAAAAACTAAAAAGAGAGCAGTTATTTTTATTGATGAATTCCAACAAATTGCAACTCTTGAAAACCATGAAACTGTAGAAGCCGCGATTAGGAGTGCAGCACAGGAATTACAGATGATTACCCTGATTTTTTCAGGAAGCAATCGAAAATTACTCTTAATGATGTTTGATGATAAAAAAAGACCGTTTTTTCAATTATGCGAAAAGATTTTTTTAGAACGCATTTCTATGACTGATTACACGAAGCATTTACAAAAAATTGCTAAAAAACGTTGGGGAAGTTATTTGTTAGAAGAGGCGATGGCAACTATTTTTCAACTAACAGAATGCCATCCCTATTACTTAAATTTACTTTGCAATAAGGTTTGGAATATTCCTAGAAAACCGGATGCTCAGGCAATTAAAAATTGCTGGCATCATTGTTTACAAGATGAAACACATCTTTTGTCACAGACACTCATTTCTTTAAGTCCCACACAACGAGCTTTTTTATTATTGCTTTTAGAAGAGAAAATAGATCAGCCAAGCAGTAAAAATGTAGTGAGCTTATTAAAAGTAACACCTAGGGCTGTTATAAAAGCGGTTAATTCCTTAATGGACAATGATTATATTTATAAGGACTATCAGGGTCATTATCAATTAGTTAACCCTTTACTAAAGTATTACCTGGAACTAAACAGGAGATTAGCAATCAAGGTAACCAAAATTTGAATGATTTTGAGGAGTGATAATTAATCGCATAATTTTTTAAAGGATTAAATGGAGGCTTTTTATGAAAAACGGACAATTTCCCGAAGTATTTAATTTAGGTGATTTAAATGGCCAAAATGGTTTCAAGTTGGATGGGGAAAATAATGGAGATTCCAGTGGTTTTTCAGTCAGCACTGCGGGAGATATCAATGGTGATGGCTATGCTGATTTGCTGGTTGGAGCTCCTTATTATCCTTATTTTGCGGGTAGTGGTCAAGGTCGCAGCTATGTGGTATTCGGCGGTCCTGGTGTGGGTAGCAGTGGAGATATTTTATTATCCAGTTTAAATGGGACGAATGGTTTTAAACTCGATAGCGAAAATAATGGTGATTTCAGTGGTTATTCAGTTAGTACCGCGGGAGATATCAATGGCGATGGCTATGTTGATTTACTGATTGGGGCTTATGGTTATCCTAGAAGTAGTAATAGAGGTCGCAGCTATGTGGTCTTTGGCGGCACTGAAGTGGGTAGCCGTGGAGACATTTTATTATCCAGTTTAAATGGCACGAATGGTTTTAAACTCGACGGGGAAAATAGTGCTGATACGAGTGGTTATTCAGTCAGCGCGGCTGGAGATATTAATGGCGATGGGGTAGCTGATCTAATCATTGGAGCAATTTTCTATCCGCAAAACAGAAGGACAGGCCGCACCTACGTGGTATTTGGCGATATACCACCGGTTTTGGTCAATAATAGTTTACAGATCTATTCGGGGCAGGTGTTACGGTTAACTACTGAAAACTTAGCGGCTTATGATATCAACCATGATAATCAAACGTTATTATTTGCTCTGACCGAAGTGACTCATGGCCGATTTGAATCTATTAATTCCCCTGGAATTGCTCTAAAAAGTTTTACACAACAAGCTGTGATAAATCAAAGCATTCAATTTATCCATGACGGCAGTACCGAAGCGCCTACTTATAATATTACGGTGCGCAGCGCTGGAATTGCTTGGACAGGGTCTTATGCCGCCAACATTACTTTTTTTCCTTTAGCGTTTCTAAACAATCAACTGGTAATTAACCAAGGCGAATCAGTAGTATTGACGGCTGAAAATCTGTTAGTAACCTATCAAGGTAATATCGATGGTAGTCTTAATTTTTTAATAGCGAATGTGATCTATGGCCGCTTTGAATCGAACGCTGCGCCTGGTCATGCTATCGATAACTTCCAACAGCAGAATATTACCGATCAGCAGATACGCTTTGTTCACGATGGCGGTTCGGTAGCACCCGCTTACCAAGTCGCAGTGAATAAAGATCAAACCACCACTCCTTTTCAACCGGCGGCAATTGATTTTGATGTGCCGCCGGTGTTAGTCAACGCCTATTTGCAGACTGCGCCTAAATTCACCGTGATGATGACGTCGTTGAATTTAAAAGCCTCGACAACTACTCGCGTAGCAGAAAAGCTAATGTTTGAAATCAGCAATCTGGCTCAAGGGTATTTTGCTTATAACGATCAATGGGAAATTCCGATATTGAATTTCACCCAGCAGGAAGTCATCAATAATCAGGTTGTTTTTTTAACCGATGATTCAGGAATTTCCCCGCATTTTGATGTATCGGTGTGGGATGGACGGTTGTATTGCCAACCTTGTCCGCAGCCGGCGAAAATTGTTTTTCAAGGAGCCCAAGATTCCAGTTTTTCGGAGTTAATCAAAAATTCATTGATGGGCGCTTTAATCAGCGGCGGCGTAGGGTTTTTATTTTTTGTGTTGAAGTGGTATATCAATTACAAACATGTGGCCCATTTGCAGCGCGGAGTGAGACCCACGATCGATGGCTTAGAGCAGGGTTATTCCGATTCGATCGTATTACCGATTGCCCGCGAGATATTTTCACGGATCAAGATCGGCGGTTGTTTAGGGTATATCAATCAGTCGGAATACAATGAATACGTGGGAGCAGTGACGTTGATTGTCGGCGCATTAGAAAAGCGAGGCGTGATTCAGGCGGATAACTGGCATCAATTGCCGCGTCCAGAAAAGCAAAAAATCATGGAAGCGATCGCGACTCAAACCCGTGAGATCGTTGGCAATACTCGCTGCTGTTCAACACGCACGTTTACCGGTTTTTATAAAGCAGAAGCGACGCCAAAAATGATTCGCAATCAAGCCGAAGTGATTGCGGATGCGGTGCAAGCCCTGTTATCGGATCAGGACGAAGCCAAACGAATAGGAAGCCGCAGCGGTGTGCGCCTGACTCAAACCAGCAACACACTCAATAACGACTCACAATTCATGACACCGTTGCTGAGTTAGGGATATTTTAATATTTAACATCCAGGAGGATTTTTATGAGATATGTTTCCAGACAAGAATTGTTAAGCATGGCGCAAACCATTGTTGAGCAGCCGGAATTTAAAATTCCAGAACCGCAAACCGGCCAGCATCTATTGACTGCGGTTTCTAAAATGATTCTCATGAGCTTTGTGATGATTCAATTAATTGATTTGCGTTCGCAAGGCACTGTGCCTAATAATCTTAATACAGAGGAACAAAAAATCACTGAATTTTTGCTGAAAAAAAGTCAGTCTCCAGATTATGCTTCCTATTTAAGAATTTTTTTACAAAAAATCCGTGAACAATTAATTCAGGTCACCCAAGCTTTTCATCGAGAACGCGTTGCTCAAGAGTATCCTGCTAAAAATAAGTTGATCGAGCTGTATGATTATTTGTTAAGAGATTCGCTGATGCTTCATCCGACCTGTCCTTTTTTTGCGGCCAAGGAAAGCATCCCTTTGCAACCGTTTGAATCTTTATTGGGTTTTTATTTTATCGAAATAGAAATTAAACAGTTGGTCGAAGTTAATGATGCCTTATCGCCTTATTTTTGCACGTTGTTAGGCATTTGGCAGAAACCGGACGCATTGAAAACCCCGATGACGGCAGCCGGTCTTGCAGCTCAGCATATTGATTGGGGTGGTAGTTTATCCAGCTTATCTTGGGTGGGCCTGCCGACATTGTCGTTCCTGACGCCGCTTTCCATCAAGACCTTTGTTTATAAACCCGAGTATCAGAGCTTGGTGTTTTCCGCGGAATGCCGCGATTTTTTAGCGCCCGAAATCAAGCTTAGCGCGGATGTAGCCCAGGTGAAAAGAATCGCCGTTCAACTGCTCGAGACCCATGAAAAATTACACACCGATTTATTAAAAGAACATGGTTTGACCCGGCGCGCGCGATCAGAGGAAAAAGAAAGCGAAGAAAAAGATATCACGTTAACGTTTGCTGAATCTTCGATCCATCAGATCGATATGCAGCGAAAAACAGACTTGGCTGCCGCAATAAAAGCGATGGATTTGGCCTTGGATGTTTATTTGAAAAAAGCCACGGAGCGGGTATCTTTAGCGACCTTAGCGAGAAGAATCAAAAGCTGGTACGAACGAACGCCCGAGATCGTGTATTCTCTGGAAAATTTATTAAGCCTGTCAAACCAAAATATGGGTGGTGTGACGCCCATCAGCGAATCCCGCTCGGTTACCGAATCAACCTCAGCACCGGTGGACCAGGTCCCTATCTTCCAGTTCTGCATCCACCAGCAGCACAACCAGCAGTATGACCGGCTCGGTTATCCAACGGCCTTTGAGTAGTTCGCTGCCCCAGACTTTAGTGTGTGGAGACGCCAAGAAAGGCCAGACGCCAACGGGTGGTTTGAATCAATCTAAAAAAACCACTGACCCGATGGGGTTAAAAACTAAGTAACGTAATTGTTTCCATAGTGGAAACCTAACTTTAGGAGGACAACAACAATGAAACAAGGACAATTTCCGGCAATTTTTAATTTAGCTGATTTAAATGGTCAAAATGGGTTTAAAATTGATGGTGAGAATAATGGTGATCAGAGCGGTGTTTCAGTGGGCACCGTCGGTGATATCAATGGCGATGGCTATACTGATTTGCTTATCGGTGCCTTTGGTTATCTGGGAGGCAGTAATAAAGGTCGCAGTTATGTGGTGTTTGGAGGTCCTGGAACCGGTAGCAGTGGAGTGATTGCCTTATCCAGTCTGAACGGCACTAATGGTTTTAAACTGGATGGTGAAAATAATGGTGATGCTAGTGGTTTTCCAGTCAGAGCCGCTGGAGATATTAATAATGATGGTTATGCCGATCTGCTGATTGGAGCCCATTATTGGAATAATCATAAAGGCCGTAGCTATGTGGTATTTGGTGGTCCAGAAGTAGGTATCACTGGAACCATTGCGTTATCGAGTCTCAATGGAGCCAACGGTTTTAAACTCGATGGCGAAAATAATGGTGATTATAGCGGTATTTCAGTCAGCGCAGCGGGCGACATCAATGCTGACGGGCATGCCGATTTTCTGATAGGAGCTTATAGTTATCCGCCTAATAGTCGTAAAGGCCGCACTTATGTAGTGTTCGGTGGACCTGGAGTGGGTAGTAGTGGAACGATCGCCTTGTCGAGCTTGAATGGTGCTAATGGTTTTAAACTCGATGGTGAAAATAATGGGGATTTTAGCGGCAGATTAGTTAGTGCAGCAGATGATATTAATGATGATGGGCATGCCGATCTGCTGATTGGAGCTTATGGTTATCCTGGAGGCAGTACTAAAGGCCGTAGCTACGTAGTGTTTGGTGGTCCCGGAATAGGAAGTAGTGGAATCGTCGTATTGTCAAGTCTGAATGGTGTCAATGGTTTTAAACTCGATGGCGAGAATAATAATGATTACAGCGGTTATTTAGTCAGTGCTGCGGGCGATATTAATGGGGATAGGCATGCGGATTTGCTGATTGGATCTCCTTGGTATCCCGGAGGCAGTATAAAAGGTCGTAGCTATGTGGTATTTGGGGGCCCCGGAATAGGCAGCGGTGGAGTGATCACCTTATCGAGTCTAAGTGGCGCCAATGGTTTTAAACTGGATGGCGAAAATAATGGTGATTATAGTAGTCTTTCAGGCAGTGCAGCAGGGGATATTAATGGCGATGGATATGTGGATTTACTCATTGGATCTCCAGGGACTTATTATGCTCCTCCGAGTACTATTACTCCTGGGTACGGTTATGTGATATTCGGTCATCTTAAAGTGGGAATGGGCGGTTTATTACCATTGTCAGCTCTCAATGGAACCAATGGTTTTAAACTCAAAGGAGAAACCATTGGGGATACTAATGGATTTTCAGTCAGCACGGCAGGGGATATCAATGGTGATGAGGTGACAGACCTTTTGATTGGCGCCTGGAATTATAATAAAGCTGTTGGTCGCAGTTATGTAGTTTTCGGAGATGTCCCGCCAGTTCTCGTTAATAACAGTTTATCTTTGTATGCAAATGAAACCATATTGATCAACTCCAACCATCTAGCAGCTTATGATCTTAATCACGATAATAACACGTTGATGTTTGTTCCATCGAATTTTACCCATGGACAATTTGAATTTGCCAGTAATCCTGGTAAAGCTATTGCTAATTTTACCCAGCAACAAATTACTGCAGGTGAGATTCAATTTGTACCCGATGGAACAATTTATGCACCCAGTTATAACATCACTGTGCGTACTGCTGGAATTGCCTATGTCAGTGAAACGCCCGCTAATATCACTTTTAATCTTCTGCAAATTAAAAATAATCAATTGATAATTAACCAGGGACAACTGGTGGCGCTGACTACTGAAAATCTCAGTGCCATGGATACTGGTGGCCAGGAAGAAGACGTAGCGTTTATCATCAGCGACTTACAGCACGGACAATTTCAATGGCTTAATTTTCCTGATCAGCCTATTTTAACTTTTCGGCAACAAAATATTACCGATGGCCTGGTGAGTTTTGTCCACGATGGCTCTGCTGATGCGCCTGTTTATCAAGTGGCGGTGAATAACGGCAGAATTACTACTGCACCACAAACCAGTATCATTGATTTTGATCCCTTTCCAATCATCGTCAACAATATGTTGAGAATTAATCAGGGAGAATTCGTGATATTAAGCGTGGAAATACTCAGCGCCACGCATGTCACCAGCGATCCATTGGCTTTGTTATTTGTGATGAGCGATGTACAACATGGCACTTTCAGTCTCATCAATACCAGTACTCAGCCTATTTTTTCTTTTTACCAGCAAAACATCACTGACGGGCAAATTCAATTCAATCATGACGGTTCAGTGCTTGCTCCGGGTTATATTGTTTCTGTGACTGATGGCAGAGTCAGTTCGCCGGCTCAATCGGCCTGGATTGATTTTGACGCCATTCCGGTTTTGGAGAATAACACTTTAATTATCAACCAGGGCCAGCGGGTAATTTTTAATGCGGAAATGCTTGGCGCTTCTCATGCTACGGGAGAACCTAATGCTTTGTTATTCAATATTAGCGACGTGCAACACGGTCAATTCAGTTTTATTGATTCACCCACCAAAGCTATCATAAATCTTTACCAACAAAATATCACCGATCAGTCTGTGCAATTTACCCATGATAATTCTACTTCACCACCAGCTTACAAGGTAATGGTGACCGATGGCCGTTTGAGTTCAGCGGCTGAACCGGCAGTCATCGATTTCGACGCCACGCCGATTTTGCAAAATAATTCTTTAGTGATTAACCAAGGGCAAACGGTAATATTCAATGCACAGATGTTGTCTGCCACTCATCCTACTGGAGAGGATAGTATTTTATTATTTGTCATAAACAACATCACTCATGGCCAATTTAATGTCGTTACCTATCCCGACCAATCTTTGTTGCAATTTTATCAGCAGAATATCACGGATCAACACATTCAGTTTACGCATGATAATTCCACCTCGGCGCCGGTGTATCAGGTTTCCGTCACCGATCAGCGAATTAAGACATCACCGCAGTCTGCACGCATTGATTTTGACGCTAATCCGATATTGGTCAACAATACGTTAATTATCAATCAAGGTCAGCGGGTGATTTTAGATTCTTCCTGTCTGAGTGCAATTCATACGACCGGCCCAGCCAATGCTTTAGTGTTTAACCTCAGCGAGGTGCAACACGGTCAGTTCAGTTGGAGTAATTCACCAAATCAAGCGATCACCAATTTTTATCAACAAAATGTGACCGATGGAAGGGTTCAATTCACGCATGATAATTCAACACTGGCTCCGGCTTATCGTGTGTCAGTGACAGATGGACGCATTACGACTCCACCCGCTTCAGCTCAGATTGATTTTGACACCACTCCCTTGCTGTTGAATAATAGTCTGCGCATTAATCAAGGTCAGAGCATCATCCTCACTTCATCTGATCTGGCAGCGATGCATCCGGGGAAATCGAACGACACCTTACAATTTGTGATTTCCCAACTTACACACGGTAATTTTAGTTTGATCAGTGCGCCCCAGTTTCCTCTCAAAACTTTCCAACAGCAAAACATCACCGATGGATTGGTGCAGTTTACTCAGGATGGTTCAGCCCAATCGCCGGCATACGCCATTGTAGTGACCGATGGACGTCTCAGCACCTCACCGCAATTCGCTGTCATTGATTTTGATCCGTTGCCGATCCTGGTGAACAATCAATTGAAAATCGGTCAGGGGCAAACGGTCACGCTGACGACGGATAATTTGTTGGCAACTCATGCGGGCATCACTGATCCGCAATTAATGTTTATTATCACCAATATCAGCAACGGCCACTTTATTGTGCCGGAAAAAGATTTTCAATCCGTCCTCTCCTTAGACACGAGTTTTCAACAACAGCAAATTATGGATCAGGCGGTGTTATTTTATCAGCAAGGAACCGATGCGCCGACTTATGCAGTTTCGGTCAGCGACGGACGCGTCAGCACCTCGCCGCAACCTGCCAGCATTAATTATTTAGTGAAACCCATTTTACAAAATAATCAATTTGCGGTGAGCAAAGGCCAGGCGATGGTGTTAACTACAGACAATTTGTTGGCAACTCGTTCGGACCAGGCGCTGGAGACATTACAGTTTCTGCCTATGGAAATGACTCACGGGCAATATGAAAGGCGCAGTGCGCCGGGAGTAGGGATCACGTGGTTTAATCAAAAAGAGATTTTCCAGCAGAGTATTCTTTTTGTGCATGATAATAGCACCCTCCCACCCGATGGAGATTTAGTGGTGTTGGATAGTAGCACGGGATTATCCACGGATGCGCAGGAAACTCATACTTTATTACTGCTGAATAATCATTTGCCCATCAACCAAGGAGAAACCCTGCCGTTGACGCCAGAGATGTTACAAGCAGCGAGCAATCAAGCGCCGGCTGACGACATGGTGTTTACGCCGGTGTCTGGCACGGTGCAGTATGGCAATTTTGCCTTAAAAAGCACCCCGAATTATCCCATTCCCAGCTTTCGCCAGAGTCAAGTGACGCATGGCGACATTGTGTTTGTGCCGGACGGTTCAGCCAAAGCGCCAAGCTGTTATTTGACTGTCAGTGATGGTCAACCGAAAGGGGCGATCGGCACGTTCAGTTGTGGAGTAGATTTTGATACGCCGCCGACTTTGGATCGGGCTTATCTGAGCATCGCATCACGTGAAACAGTGCAAATAGGCAGTGTGAATTTAAAAGCCTCGAGTACACGGTTTCCAGTGAGTACATTGGTATTTAAGATCAGCGATCTGTCCCATGGATTTTTTGCCGATATTGATGACCAAAGCAAACAACCGATTTTCAACTTTACTCAGCAGCAAGTGACGGATAATCGGATTCTATTTACCGCGGATAATTCCAGCCTAAGCCCCGGTTTTCAGGTATCCGTTTGGGATAGCCGCATGAGCTGTGCCGGTTGCCCTAAACCCGCCGACGTGGTATTTCAATCGGGCAGCCATTCGGCTGGTGGCACGTCGGAGGTCATTCGCAACGCTATCATCAGTGCGGTAGCGAGTGGTGTGATCGGATTGTTGTTTTTTGCACTGAAATATAAACATTCATTAAGTTTACAACGTAACGTCAGACCGACGATAGACGGTGCAGAACAAGAGACCTATCCTGATACTTTACTGCTACCGATTGCCCGCGAAATATTTTCACGGATCAAGATTACTGGCTGTTTAGGTTATATCGGCAAACGTGATTATAATGAGTACATCGGTGCAGTCAGTACGATTGTCGCCGCGTTAGAAACCAAAGGAGTGATCCAGCCGGATCGTTGGAATTCTCTTCCCCGACCGCAAAAACAAAGAATCATTGATGCGATTGCGATGCATACTAAAGAATTGGCCGGGAACAATCGTTGCTGCTCAATGCGTACGTTTACCAGCTTTTACAAAGCTGAAGTTACACCGATAATGATTAGAAATAAAGCGAAGGAAATCGCAGATGCGGTGCAGGAAACTTTATCGAACCGTACCGAAGCCAAAGGCTCACGCAGCCGCAGCAGTGTGCGCTTAACCAGTGCAAGCAGCGGTCTGAATTTAAATCTACCTCAGATAGAAACACCGTTGCTGAGTTAGAAAATATTTTAACGTTGTTATTTCGATAATGGATAACGCTATGGTGAAATATTCACGAAGAGCGCGAAGCCACACAGGTTTTGTAGTAGATTAAGGAATTTGGGAGATTTTATGGATATTTTAGGAATATTTGAAGTGGGTGCGATGATCGGGAAACTGGAGAAAATTTTTGATCATGAGGTACAAGCGGAAGATTTTTGGACGCTGCCGGCCGATTGTTATCAAATGCTAACTCCTGAAGAGCGGCAAGAGCAGTGGTTTACCGTTAATCCGGATAAATTAAACGCAGCGACAAAAAAAGGTGATGAGATATTAATTCTTTCCGAATCACAAAAAGAATCGTTATTGGCGGCATTTCAGACGCTAAAAAATTACACTCCGGACCTGCCGGAGGGAACGCATTTTAAAGAGAGAATGCTGGCAGCAAAATCAAAATTCCCGCCCATCTTTTTTTCCGCAGGCGAAGCCGATATAAAACCAAAAGAACCACCGGAAGGAAAATTAATTCCTTTCCGATAATCCGTACGGAAAAACGATTTTTTGAGAAGGAAACGATGAAACTAGGAAGTTTAATGAAGTTTACTTGAGATTTTGTTTAACCATTATAAGGAGATTTACAATGCCTATTCAATTTTGTGCCCCCGACGCGATTTGCGATTTAGAACAGTTGGCCAATGGAAACAACGGGTTTGTGTTACAAGGTGTTGCTGCCGGAGATTACAGTGGTTATTCCGTCAGCGGAGCAGGAGACATCAACGGCGATGGACTTTCAGATCTGATCATCGGTGCTCAACTCGCTTCTCCCGACGGTCGTCATCAAGCAGGAAGTAGTTACGTTATCTTTGGATCTACCAATAGATCAATGTGGGGAGACGGGGTATTAAACTTAGATCAATTAACGGATGGGGTTCGAGGATTTGTCTTGCAAGGCGAATCCCCGGGAGATTTTAGTGGTTACTCTGTTAGCACGGCTGGGGATATCAATGGTGATGGCTTATCCGATGTCCTTATAGGAGCACCTGATGCAACACTTCCTGTGCTGGCATTTGCCGGGAAGAGTTATGTGGTTTTTGGATCTAATGATTCTAGCGCTTGGGGCAATGGCGCCCTCAATCTGAGCGATTTAATAGATGGACGTCGTGGTTTTGTTTTATTAGGTGAGGTAGCAGAGGACCATATTGGCGTCACTGTCAGTTGTGCGGGTGATGTGAATGGCGATAGCTTAGATGATTTTCTAATCGGCGCATCCTATGCCACCGCTAATGGATATATTGAAGCGGGAAAAAGTTACGTTATTTTTGGGTCCAACAGCCACTCTGCTTGGGGTCGAGGTAGGTTATCTCTGGGTCAATTGGTTGATGGTCAACGTGGATTTGTTCTGCTAGGAGAAGAAACGTTAGACCAGAGCGGCTCTAGCCTCAATGGTGTGGGAGATGTCAATGGAGATGATATTGCTGATTTTATTATTGGAGCACCCTATGCGACCTCGCAGCAAAAAATTAATGCAGGCAAAAGTTATGTGGTATTTGGTTCTGCAAATCAAACAGCCTGGGGAAATGCCAGTTTTAATTTAATTGACCTAATGGATGGTACTCGCGGTTTTATGTTATTGGGAGAGGAAACAGATGACTTGAGTGGTTATGCAGTTAATTCGGCTGGAGACATGAATGGTGATGGTTTATCAGATATGATTATCGGAGCACCCTTAACACCCAGTAAATTCAGAATTTATCCAGGAAAAAGCCATGTGATCTTCGGTTCCCGTAACCAAACCCACTGGGGAAATGGGATACTAGAATTACATAATTTATACGATCAGCAGTTGGGATTTACTGTGAAAAGTAACGTTATTCTGGATGAAATGAGTTTTGCGGTCAGCTCTGCTGGTGATATTAATGGGGATCAAATCACTGATTTTCTGATAGGGGCTCCAGAAGCTTCCTTAGCAGAAAAAAATTTTGGAGGGGGTAGCTATCTCATTTTCGGTTCCAAAAATAATTCTTTGTGGCAGAAAAACATCATATATTTAAATGAGTTATGTAATGGCCAAAATGGATTTACCCTAGGAGGAGCGATAGGAGATTATAGCGGTTGGGTCTTCAGTCCTCTGGGAGATATTAATGGTGACCATTTGGCTGATTTTATTATTGGCACTCATGGTGCTTCTCCTGGGGTCAATTATTCTGCAGGAAAAAGTTATGTGATCTTTGGTTTTCCCAATTGGCACGCTCCAGGACAGCTTGTCGTTCAACAAGGCTCTGTCGTTAAATTGGGGGCAGAAGATTTAGCGATAAGAGACAGTGGTAATTATTTTTTATCGGGTATTTATCTGATTAATATGATTGACAACGGTGGTTTTGAATTAGCCTTACAAAATCCCCCGGGCTTTTCTATCCCTTATTTTACTTCTGATCAGCTAATAAAGCAGGAAGTTTTTTTTGTTCATGACGGCAGTGACCAGCAACCTAATTATCAACTTTTTTTCCAATCTGCAACCACTCAGGGCTGGAATTTAGGTATTTTCTCTCAGGTCCAATTTATACCTTTGTCCGTAGTCGGTTATCAACCCATTGCGAAATTAGATAAAACCAGTGATGGTAAGCATGGCTTTATGTTACAAGATAGTTCAAATATTTCTGGCTACGGCTGGTCAGTTGCCACCACCGGAGATATCAATGGCGACCAAATTGACGATATTGTGATTGGTGCTCCATTTGCGGGAAGAAGCTATGTACTCTTTGGGACCAACGATTCTTGGGAGAATGGTATCTTAGATATTAATCAGCTCTGTGATGGTCAGCGTGGATTTTTATTTATAGGGGAATCTTTGAAGAATGAATTCGGTTATTCTGTCAATTCAGCTGGAGATATCAATGGCGATGAAGTGGAGGATTTCATGGTAGGGGCTCCAGGTGTAGGAGGAGCAACTTATGTTATTTTTGGTTCGAATAATAAAAGCCACTGGGGTAATGGTTACTTACAAGTAGCGGATTGGTGTGATGGATTACGGGGTTTTGTGTTAAAACAGGAAAGCCTTGATGAAGGTTGCGGTAGTTCTGTGAGTTCAGCCGGTGATATCAATGGGGATGGTCTTGCCGATATGGTTATTGGGGCTCCATATGCTAGGCTAAGTTTGGGCAGGCTTGTGGCTGGCAAGACCTATATTATTTTCGGCTCTGCTAATCAAACAGCCTGGGGAAACGGCGCCGTGGACTTAAGCCAATTGCATGATGGGCGTCGTGGTTTTGTGCTCGAAGGAGAGGTTGCTCGAAGTGAAAGTGGCTTTTTTGTCAGTGGTGGTGGTGATGTCAATGGGGATGGTATTACAGATATTATCATTGGCGCACCCAGTAGTTCCACAAACTCACAAATTGGCTACAGTTATGTTATTTTTGGCTCCCGCAATATCAATGCTTGGAAAAATGGCACTTTAAAACTGAGTCAATTAACTGATGGCGTTCGGGGTTTCGTATTAGTGGGAGAAAATACTGGAGACTGGAGCGGGCTTGGTGTCAATTCTGTTGGAGATATCAACGGAGATGGCTTTGCTGATGTGTTAGTCGGAGCGCCTGAAGCGGCGGGAACTGCGGGAAAAAGTTATGTTATTTTTGGCTCTTCTGATCGATTAGCTTGGGGTAACGGAACATTAGCATTAAGTCGGCTGATGGATGGTTCGCATGGTTTTTCTTTGCGAGGAGAATCTTTGATAGATCAAAGTGGCTGGGCAGTTGCCAATGCTGGCGATGTGAATAGTGATGAGATTGCTGATTTTGTCATTGGTGCAAGGGGTGTTTCCAGCTATGCTGGAAGAAGTTATGTGATTTTTGGTTCCAGGAATACTTCTAATTGGGGGAATGGAGTCTTAAATCTCCATCAATGGATAGATGGCCAACGTGGTTTTGCGATGCAAGGGAGGAAGAATGAAGAAAGTGGTCAAGCTGTGGGTACGGCAGGAGATTTTAACGGCGATGGAATAGCTGATCTTATTGTTGGTGCTCCGGGGATTTCACTGTTAGGTCAAAGTTACGTGCTATTTGGCGGCGGTTCCATGATCACTTATAAACAACAACTGCCTTTACGTTCTGGACAAACGCTCAGATTAGGCGCCCAGCATTTTAATATGAGCGACCCTAAAGCGCCATCCGATGTGAGCTCTTTAGTTTACAAGGTCAAGTCAGTCACGCAAGGCCGCTTCGAATTCGAACTCCAGCCCGGATTTCCCATTACACAATTTACTCAGGCAGATATCAATCAGAATAAGGTGCAATTTGTTCATAACGGCTCTGCAGAGCCGCCGGTTTATGATATTCAAGTGGCAAATAATATTTATTTGCGCGATTTATTTTCATTCGTCCACTTTAATGCCCATCCTATTTTTATTAACAATAGTTTTCCCATTATCCAGGGCAGATCATTGATCGTAACCTCGGATATGCTAGCGGTGAGTGACAGAGAAAGCCCATTAAGTTATTTGATGATCATGGCGAGCAACCAACGTAATGGACGATTTGAGCTTTTAACGAATCCAGGCGTGCAGTTAAATCAATTTAATCCACTGAATATCAGTACAGGAGCCATAAAATTTGTGCCGGACGGCAGTATTACCGCGCCCACTTTTACGCTCACGATCAGTGATCAGGTCAATACTTTCAATCAAGATAGCGTCATTAGCTTTAATCGCCTGCCTACCTTAGTGAATAACAAAATCAGTGTGAATCAAGGACTCAGTACGTCAGTTACCACTGAGGTATTAAGCGCCAATGATTTGGATGGAGGAGAAGATCAGCTGGAGTTTGTGATTTACAATTTACAGTATGGTCAATTTAATCTGTTAAATTCTTCGGGAAAAATTGTTGCTGACAATATCACCCGTTTCAATCAATCGATGGTTATTGAGCAACAAATTGAATTTACGCATGATGGCGGAACGATGGCGCCGAGTTATCGAGTCGCCGTCGCCAGTGGTGTGATTGAAATTCCGAGCCAGCCCGCTATTGTGTCTTTTAGACAAGCGCCGGTATTAACTTTAAATCCATTTATCATTGATCAAGGCCGTCCCACCGTGATTTCAACGACTTCGTTAACCGCTTCGAGTGTAGACACACCCAATATGAATTTAGTCTTTCGAGTCAGCAATGTCACTCAAGGACAGTTTGAGTTTGCTACAACACCCGGTGTTGCTCTGACGGAATTTTTGCAGCTATCCGTCATGGTCAGTAGCATTCAATTTGTCAATAATGGCAGCAGTGATGATTCACCGACATTTGCTTTTAATGTTACCGACAGTGTGATTACTACCGTAACCCAATCGGCAGCCATCGCTTTTAATCATCAACCTAAAGTTAAGAGCGGCGAGCAATTGGCAAATCAAACTGTGGTTGCCGGTGAACCTTTTGATTTCGCCGTTGACGTGAGTATCTTTGAAGATCCGGATAATAATACCCTGAGCTATACTGCACAACAGTCTGATTTGCGTCCGTTACCCAGCAGTATGAATTTTAATAGTCAGACTGGACATATGAGTGGCATATTAGATACCGTCTCGCTGTTAGGTATTATGATAACGGCCCATGATCCGCGTGATCTCACCGCGAGTACGGATTTTTCTTTAAATGTATTACCCTCTCCTGCAACGAGTATTTGGACGCAAATTGTAACGCCGACGGCTTTATTGAGTGTACTCACCGCTTTAGCAGGTTATTCCTATCGCCGTTATAAAATGTGGAGTCACCGGCAGCAAAATACCTTTGCGGAACATTTACGGGTGGCGTTGAATTTAGATATTTATGATTTTTCCAATGAAGAAGGCAACGACTATATTCGTAAGGTGGATAATTTTATCCAGCACGTAAATATCAATTATCAACAATTTTATAAACATTTGGCGCCGGATCAGATCAAGGTCTTTGCCGGTTATGTCGCTGACGCTATTCGGGAACAGGAGGGAATGGTTAAAGCAGCCACGTGCTGGACTCGATTTTTTAGTGCGGCAACCTGCTACGGACGGCGTTGGGTCGATCAATTAAATGTAACGGCGTTTGGCTATGAAATCGAAAATATAGCCCAACGCGCGGTAACCGCTTATCAGAAAGATCATGGAGATTTTAAAGAACAGCGTGCAACGTTTGAAATAGAGAGTGGCAGTCTCATGCAGGATCCTGTTTCGAGCTTTTCCCTGAATTCGTCGCCCCCGGATCGAGACATTAAATCTGGAAATAGAGAACCGCTATTGCCACTTAGCCGTTCTACATTTTTTTCGGCGGCTCGATCTACAGACCGATTTTCCTTGCTGGAACGCCGATTGTTAAATCAAGAGCAGCGTATAATTGAGCTTGAAAAGCAGGCACAAGAAACGAAGGAAAGTCATTCTGCATCTTCTCGAGTCAGTGATGCGAGTTTATTCCCATCGGTAAAAACTGAAACAACTTCCTCTCAATCCACCCTGCCAACAGAGGTATCTCTTTCGCCCATTGGATCGTCTGCGGAAAAATCACGGACGCTAACGAGAGTATCGAATTCCTCTGCATCAAAAGGGTGTTTAGTGATGTAAGGATGTCATTGAGTGAGATTGATAAATTGGACGCGGTTTCCCTCACCATCCGCGTTACGCAATATCTTTGTTAAGTGAGTGAGGATTTTTTAAAAACCCATTTTTATGGAGAAAAATGATGAAACATTCTGATTTACTGTCTTTAAATTCTACTTTTTCGTTGGATTCTAATATCAACGATACTCTTGTTCGTGCCGGACAACGGCGTTTATTATCAGTGGAAACTGATTTTCCTGCCAGTGTTGATATAGCTAGTTTGACGCCGGCAACGGGTTTTAGCATCAATGGAGTTAGGCAAGGAGATGGTGTTGGCTATTCGGTGAGTAGTGCGGGGGATATCAATCATGATGGGATAGATGACGTTATCATTGGCGCTCCTAACGTGAATTCACTTGCCGGCGCCTGTTATGTGATATTTGGAAAACCGGGTATTGGAAGCTTGAATAGTATAATGCCATCTAACCTAAACGGTAAAAATGGGTTCGTTTTAACTGGAGTTGCTGGTAATTCTTATAGCGAAAGTGGTTCTTCAGTCAGTGGAGTAGGGGATATCAATGGCGATGGTATCGATGATCTAATTATTGGAGCACCGTATACTAATTCAGATACAGGCGCTAGTTATGTAGTATTTGGGAAGGCGGATATCGGTAGTTCGGGAAGTATCGCACTTTCCAGCTTAAATGGCGCCAATGGATTTGTTGTCACGGGTATTAATGGAGGAAATAGTTGTCCTCCCTGTGATTATAGTGGAACTTCAGTCAGTGGTGTGGGTGACATCAATAGTGATGGCGTCAATGATTTCATCATTGGTGCACCTGGCGCTAATTTCAATGCGGGCGCCAGTTATGTCGTGTTTGGAGGGGTGGCCATTGGTAGTTCTGGAAATATTGCTCTTTCGAGCTTAAATGGCACTAACGGATTTGTATTAAACGGAATTAACGGAGGCTTTGGTTCTGGAGATGCAAGCGGTACCTCAGTTAGCGGAGCGGATGATGTGAATGGTGATGGTGTGAGTGATTTGATCATTGGCGCGCCAGGTTATAATTCGCAAACAAGCGCTAGTTATGTGGTGTTTGGAAAACCCGATATCGGTAAGTCAGGCAATATTGCTCTATCTAGTTTGAATGGTTCTAATGGGTTTGTTATAAAAAGTGATGCTGATTATGCTCAATTTGGTGCTTCAGTCAGTGGAGCAGGAGATGTCAATGGTGACGAACTGGCTGATTTAATTATTGGAGCACCGTATGTCAATTCAGGTGCAGGTGCTGGCTATATTATATTTGGAAATCCAGATATTGGTAACTCTGGTAATATTACTCTCTCTAGTTTGAATAGTTCCAATGGGTTTATTTTAAATGGTGTGTTGAGCCGTGGTTCAGTCGGTGCGTCAGTCAGTGGAGCAGGCGATGTCAATGATGATGGTGTGGATGATTTGATTATTGGAGCACCATCGATGGGTTGCAGCTTTATCATATTTGGAAATTCAAATGTGGATAGCTTCAGCAATATGACTCTCTTCTGTTTAAATGGCATTAGTTTAAATGGTGTTAATGGATTTATTTTTTATGGATTCGGTGATTCGGTTAGTAGCGCAGGAGATGTCAATGCCGATGGGGTAGATGATTTAGTTATTGGGTCGACTCAAACTGCTAGCGGTGGTGCCGGGTATATAATATTTGGAGACGCCATTATTTCATTGTTAAATAATCAGTTAACGATTCCTAAAGGTAATACGGTGTTATTAAACAGTAGTGATTTGAATGCCACTTACTTGACTCATTTTTCCTGGAATTCGAACATATTGTTTACTGTTAGTGGGATAGAACATGGTTATTTTTCATTCGTCAATAACTCATTCATCGCCATAACTAATTTTTTACAACAACATATCAATCACGGTGAGGTGCAGTTTACTCATGATGACAGCGCTTTTCCTCCCTCCTATAACATACAAATAGGTCAAGGTTTAATCGCCTTAACACAACCTGCCGCGATTACCTTTATCCATCGCGGCGCTACATTAGTGAATAACAAATTTTTTGTGAATCAGGGACAAACCTTGACGTTATTTTCCAGTCAACTCAATGCAAAAGATTTAGATAATAGTAATGATGATCCCAGTTTGATTTTTTTAGCGAGCTCGGTGCAACACGGTTATTTTCAACAAGCCGGCAATCCAGGCGTGGCGATTACCGGTTTTGTTCAATCTCAAGTGGAAGTGGGTGCGATTCAATTCGTTCACGATGGCAGCCTGAGTGCCCCCAGTTGCAATATTGGCGTCAGTGATGGTTCTATAACCACAACTCCACAACCCTGTAACATCACTTTTAATTTAGCGCCAATATTAGGCAATAACACCATGACGTTGAATCAACGTCAAAGTCTAGTGTTAAACAATACAATGTTCAGCGCCATGGACCCTGATAATTCAGCGTCCGATTTAACATTTATCGTCAGCAATGTGCGGCACGGCCAATTTGAGTTAATGAATAGGCCAGGCGACCCCATTACCAGTTTTACCCAGTCTCAAATTTCTAATGGCACCGTGCAATTCGTACAGGATGGGACGGTGTATGCGCCCGGAGATTGGGTGGCAGTCAGTGATGGCAAAATGACGATTCCGGCACAGGCTACCCAAATCTTTTTTAATGCCGCGCCGGTTTTAATAAATAATCAATTGACGGTTAAGCAAGGCCAAACGGTTGTTCTGAACAGCAATGATTTCAGCGCAACCGATCCGGATGACAGCGCACCTGGCTTAACCTTTGTGGTCAGCGATGTCACGCAGGGTCGGTTTGAATTCCTGGATTCACCAGGTAACCCTTTATTCCATTTCACGCAAGCGCAGTTACAAAATGGGTCGATTCAGTTCGTGCAAAATAATAGTATCTATGCGCCTGGCATCAGCATGGCAGTGAGCGATGGTAAAATGATTATTCCTGCACAAGCGACGCACATCACTTTTGACGCTTCTCCGGTCTTAACCACTAATCAGTTGGTGTTGGGTCAAGGGCAAACGGTGCTGATGAGCGCCATCAATTTAGCCGCTACCGATCCGGACAATTCAGCGCCTAGCCTTATTTTTTTAATCAGTGCAGTTCAACACGGCTATTTTCAGAGAAATTCTGATCTTGGGGCAGCGATTATGCAGTTTGCGCAAGGCGAAGTGCAAAACAGCGTTATTCAATTCGTTGCGGATGGCAGCACCAGCATTCCTGGATATCAGGTTTCGGTCAGCGATGGCATCATGACTACCACACCACAAAGTAGCGCGGTCACTTTTTACGTTGCCCCGACGTTAGTCAATAATAATTTATCGGTAAATCAAGGGCAATCCGTGATTTTCACCACAGATAATCTCAGTGCGGTGGATCCCAATTTTGGCGCCGATAGTCTGACGTTTATCATTGGAGAAGTACAATATGGCCATTTTGAATTGATCAACAATCGCGGAGTACTGATTGCCAGCTTTACTCAAAGACAAATTGAGAATAATCAGGTGCAGTTTATTACTGACGGTAGTAGCAACGCCCCTGTTTATAGCATCGCGCTGACTAACGGCAAGGTCACGACACCGGCTCAGTTGAGCGTGGTCAGCTTCCATATCGCTCCGGTTCTCGTTAGCAACTCTCTATCCATAACCCAAGGTCAAACCATTATTTTGACCTTAGCACAGTTGAGCGCTACGCAAGCCGGAAATTATGTGGGTAGTTTAACGTTCATTATCAGCGGAGTGACCGGAGGACGATTTGCGTTAGTCGGTGCGGCAAATATAGCCATTACTCAATTTACTCAAACGCAAATTCAAAAGGGTGAAGTGGAATTTACTCAAGACGATACCGCCACAGTGCCTGGTTATTCGGTTACGGTGAGTGATGGGCAAATCTCCACAAGCTTGCAACCGGCGGAGATTACTTTTGAAGCCATGCCGGTACTGGAAAAAAATATCCTGACCGTCACGCAAGGACAGACATTAATTCTCACTTCTGATCAACTTAGCGCTACGGATCGTGAAACGCCTAGCGGTGAACTAGTTTTTACCGCTAGTGCTGTGCAACATGGCCATTTTGAAGATATTGGGGCATCAGGAATTGCCACGATGCAATTTTCTCAACAACGCATTGCTGGCGGTGCAATTAAATTTATCACCGATGGCAGTAGCGACAGCCCGGCTTATAACGTGTCGGTCAGTGATGGCCTGTTATTCACGCTTCCTTCCGCAGCCATTGTGAATTTTTCTCCTCGTACAGGAATTACAGAACAGAGCACCAGTACGATTGTGCGCAACGCCATTATGGGCGCCGTTATCAGCGGTGTCATGGGCTTTGGTTTTTTTGTGGTGCAATTATGCATTAGACGGCGTGCGGAAAAATATTTTGAGCAAGCGACGATTGACGCTGAAGGGGCGGGCAAAGAGCAAGCGGATTTTCATAAAAATGTTATTCGTCCCGTGACTAAACGGGTATTGGAACGGGTTAAAATTGCAGGCATCACCGGTTATGTAAGCCAAAATACCGCGCGGGATACTGTCAGCGCGATCATCGCGATTATTCATCAATTAGAACGGCAGGGTGTGAATATGGATTTGAATAAACTCAAGGCTGTGGACCAAACCCATTTGGTGGATTTGATTGCACGCAAAACTCGTCATGTGCTGGTACCGGATGTGTCGTGTTGTTCGGTCACGCGATTGGCGCGATTTTTCTGCGCTGAAACCACGCCGCAAAAAATGGAAGAAAAAGCCGCAGAAATCGCTGCCAAAGTAAAAGCAGGGTGGGTAGGGCCTACTTCGCGAAGACAAGATGATCAAAAAGTATTAAATATACTGACCTTGGAACAGAAAATGAGTTTGGAATTAAAATCATTTACACCCGATATTGTGCTGGAAAATGAATCTGCGGATCAAGCGATGATGGTCAGCCCCTCTCAGCCGATTAATGCACAACGCCACATGTCCTCTTCTCAAGATTTTGACGCTGAATCAGGATCACCCGCCAGGACGGGAGTGTTTAGTTCTCTGGAAAAAAGACCCCTTAATACTATTGTTTCCTCGACCGTGGACAAGGGATTCAGTTAATGAATCAGGATATATTTTTATGAGTCATTTACCGATCGGCGACTCAGGCTCACTCTCCCAAATTTACACCAAAAATCTGCGCTTGACCGCGGATCCATTTGTCGGAGATCCGGCTTTGCCCTGGCGTTGGCCTGTGAGTTTGCAGGCTAATCCGCATTATCATTCCTTGAAGGATGGCCGTTTTGAACTGGTGTTGGCCTTGAACATTCAACTACAGCAAGGTCAATCATCGCGTGCGGAAATCATCATCGACCAGGCAGGTCTATTTGTGTTGCCCAACAGGACGCCGGAGCAAATCGAAGCACAGTTGTATGGTGTGGGTTGTGATCTTCTATTCGGTTACGCGGGTGTTCATATCAATGAAGTATTAACCCAAGCGGATTGGCCACCGGTCTATCTATTACACGTGAATTTTGCCGAGTGTTATCAGCGTTTTCGGCAAAATCGAATTAAAAATCCCGAGGCTACTCAACCTTTTTTCATCCAGGTACAACCATGAAAGTGCTGGAATATACCGATTTGGATTTACGCGGCGTCGAAAAATCTTATCAAAAAGTAAAAGCGATGCTCGAACAAGGGGATTTTTATTCGGCAGAAGTTAAAAAACTGCAACCGACTTCGTATTACCGCGCTAAACTGGATTATATCAATCGCGCTTTATTTCAAATCGTACACTTCGGAGGTAAAAAGTATATTTTAATGTTGGAAATTATTCGCCAACATCAGTATGAAAAATCCAAATTTTTACAGGGCGCTTCGGTCGATGAATCTAAAATCGTGATTCAGCCCACCGAAGTCAGCAGCGAACCGATCAGTTATCTTCATCCGGCCAGAACGCAATTTCATGTCTTAGATAAATGGATCTCTTTTGACGATGATCAAGAGATTATTTATCAGTCGCCTTTGCCGTTAGTGATCATCGGCTCAGCTGGCAGCGGTAAAACGGCCTTAACTTTAGAAAAAATGAAACACTGCACCGGTGATATTTTATATGTGACCCATTCGCCGTATTTAGTGCAACATGCTCACCGATTGTATTATGGTCATCAATATGTCAATGAAGAGCAGACGATTGATTTTTTTTCTTATCGTGAGTTTTTGGAAGCGATTCAGATTCCATCTGGACGGGAAATCAGTTTTCATGAGTTTTCAGCCTGGTTAAAGCGCTTAAAACCCAACAAATTGCTGAGAGACCCTCATAAAATTCTGGAAGAATTTAGAGGGGTGATGACTGGCGTCGCTTTGGATAAACCCTATTTATCTCGATCCGATTATCTGCAGTTAGGGGTGAAGCAATCCATTTATTTGGCGGAAGAGCGAGAATTGATTTATGAAACCTTCATTCGTTACTTAAATTTCTGCCGGGAAAATCATTATCTGGATTTCAATCTTTTGTCTTATGATTACCTGCCGCACTGCCGGCCAAAATATGACGCGGTGGTCATCGATGAAATTCAGGATTTTACACCCGTTCAATTAGCCTTAATCCACAAAAGCCTTAAAAATCCGGGGCAATTTCTCATGTGCGGAGACGCCAATCAGATTGTTCATCCTAATTTTTTCTCCTGGTCTAAAATTAAAACCCTATTTTATCAGGGCAGTTTGTCCACTCAGGAACAATCCCTACGAATTTTAACGGTTAATTATCGCAATTCCTCAGCTGTTACCCAGTTAGCCAATCAAATTCTCAGAATCAAAAACGCCCGTCTGGGATCAGTCGACAAAGAAAGTCATTATTTGATGAACACTCATGCTGAAAAAGCCGGTTCAGTATTTTTCTGGCAGGTGGATGATAAAAATACCATTGAACTCAATCAAAAAACCCAACAGTCCACTCGCTATGCCGTGATTGTGATTCGTGACGAATGGAAAGAAATTGCTAAACGCTATTTTCAAACACCGCTGGTGTTTTCTATTTTTGAAACGAAAGGATTGGAGTACGACCATATTATTTTATTTGATTTTATTTCCGCTGAAAGCGGCTCTTTTGCAGAAATTGCTAAAGGGGTTAATCCGGCGGATTTACAGGGCGAGTTTACTTATGCGCGCGCTAAAGAAAAGACCGATAAATCGTTAGAAATTTACAAGTTTTATATTAATGCGTTATATGTCGCCGTCACTCGTTCGACCAAAGATGTCTATTGGATAGAATCCAAAACCCACCACCCATTGTTTGATTTGTTACAGTTAGAACGCTATCAATCCGCACTGACATTGGAAACGACGAAATCGAGCTTGGAAGAATGGCAAAAAGAAGCGCGGAAACTGGAGATGCAAGGCAAACAGGAGCAGGCCGACGCCATTCGCAATCGTTTACAGCAAACCCCCGTTCCCTGGACTGTGATAACCGGACATCAGGCGCAACAATTGATCCAACAAGTTCAGGAAGGCAAGCTTTCTAAGGATCAAAAAATTCAGTTGTTGGAATATGCGTTAATTTATCGGCGAAATTCAGTGATTGATCTCCTGGCTAAACAGGGGTTATCGGCTGCGCAGAATGCTAAAAAAAGTTTTGAGCTGGTCTGGCGTAAATATTTTGACGCTTATGGCAGCGTGAACTTATCTTCCACCCAGGCGCAGGTCAGAAAGTATGGCATCGATTTCCGCAATCCGTTTAATCAGACGATATTGATGGTGGCGGGAGTGGTGGGTAACACGGCTTTAGTCCATTGGTTATTGGACAGCGGCGCGAATCCTGATCTCACTGAAAACGCCGGTAAAACCGCATTCGAATTGATACTGCACCAAGGATTTCAGGATAAACGGTTTGCGCAAACGAAATTAGCGGCGCTATTTCGGATGTTAGCGCCGGAGAGTTTGGACGTCCAAGCCGAGGGCCGTTTAATTAAAATCGACCAACGTCGAGCCGAATTTTTATTATTGGCGATGAGTTTGCACTTCAATCTCAATAAACCGTTTTCAGCGGGAGAACTGGCTTCGACCTTCGAACGTTTTCCAGAAACGGTGTGTCCTGCTTATCGCAAGCAACGCCCGTATATTTCCGCTTTATTGTCTAAAAATGAAGTGCTGGGACAAAACCCCTATAACCGGTATCTGTTCAAGCGAATCCGGGTGGGGAAATATGTACTCAATCCTGATCTTTGTCTTAAAAAAGGAGATCGTTGGGAGGCGCTGACCCCTGGGCAAAATGTGCGGTCGCCGCAAGTTACTCTCAAACTGATGCGCCAGTGGTGTCATCATATTCAAATGAATACTTTCCTCTTGCTTGAGGAAGCCAGACAGTTGTGGCTGCCTCAGTTAGAAACCCGGATGCACCCGAGTGTTATTGCCCGGTCAGACGACGATAGCGTGGAACTGGCCTTAGAAATCTCCATTCAAGCCCATCATCGCCAGCAACCAATATTCAATATTCATCTAACGCAATCCGCTCAGATCAGCGGCGCTGCTACTCTGTCTGAAACTAAACTTTTAAATTATGGTGTAGCAGCACTATTGCCATCGGTTATGGTGAAAGTGAATCAAAGCCTGGCTCGGTCTGGTTTGCCGGCCATTGTGTTATCATTCACTGAGCATCAACACTCTGTGGACAGGACGCCAATGGCGATGGTTGTTAGAGAAGCGGCGGTGGTGGAGTAGATTTTGCTGATCAAACATCAGTAATGCTTGCTAAAATTGGAAGAAACGAAGAAAACTGTTCAAAAAATCCCTGCCGGAATTTTGCCGGAATCGAGGGGTCACAAGGGGTCACGATTTGATGAATTTGTAGTAAATTATGCAAAATAGAGAAGGGCGTCCAAATTGTTAAATAAAATTTAAAAACAAATAGTTATAACGATAATTTTCGATCCTGCTCAGGCATCCGAAACCTGGTGCAACTGTCTTTTAATCCGTTGGTCCCGAGTTCAAATCTCGGCCGGCCCATTTAAAATCAAGTACTTACGCGACTTTCTAACTGTTCAATAATTTACCGTAGGGACTTTTGCAGGATACGATTTTACATTTAATCTGTTTTCTCTCCTACTAATTTTAAATTTCTTTATTTTAAATCAATTACTTATCAAAAGCCCATTTTTTAAAAATAAGGTAGAGCAATGGATCTTTTTTCCGTTGGTCGTAGTGTAATAAAATTTTTAAAATCAAGTAGTTAAATTTAAGAAAATAAACTAAAGACCATACTTCTGGAGAAATTATTGCCGGACTTTTGCAGGACATGTTCTTATACTTAATTTTTTGTTATACTTATCGTCCAGTAATTCTTTGAAATAGTAGGTATTTTTGGATATGTGTATTCAAATTTGTCAAAGGTACAATCAGAATAATTAGAGGTCGAATATTGAAATTCCAAGGGTTACAAGCCAAATATCGACGTTTATTCGACGAAAGTCCAGCATGGAAGTTGTTACGAGCTGGAAATGCTCCTTTAATTTTGGCATTTTTAGCCGATTTATTTTCCGAAACCAGTGAAGTTCCTTTTAGTCGTGCTAGAGTAGCACTAGACGCGGAGTTGGTTCGATGTCAAGAATTAGGAGGCATCTGGGAAACTGAAACTACCGCAAATACTTATCTCAATCAATGGATTCGGTCCGGCTGGCTGCGTGAAATGAATGATATGCTGACTAAGACAGATGCTGGTGAAGTAGCTTTCCGGTTTTGCCAGGGGCTTGATGAACGTGGGTCAAATACCACGGCGTCTCATTTACGGATTGTCCAGGAGGCAGTACGAGACTTTGCTATGGCAATCAGCCCAAACTCGGATGAACGAATTGCTCTCTTAGAACATAAAAAAGCAAAAATTCAGCAAGAAATTGATGCATTAAAAGGCGGCGTCATTACCCAACTCAGTGAAGCGGAGCAACGAGAACGAATTCGTGAAATCTATCAACTCGCGTCTGTACTAACGGGTGATTTTCGCCGGGTAGAAGATGAGATTCGCCAACTTGATCAGGAACTACGCATTCAAATCATTCAAGGTGGTGGCTTTAATAGAGGAGATATTCTGTTTTCGTTGATGGAAAAAGAGGCTTTATTAGCTACTACTGACGCCGGCAGCGCCTTTGAAGGGTTCTTTCATCTTTTGTGCGATCAAAACAGATCTACGGAGTTTAGGGATCAACTACAAAGTATATTAGATCGAATTGCCGAGAAACATTTGAAGGCAAATCAAGAGCGGTTTTTACGTCATCTGATGAGAGAGTTGGCTCGTGAAAGTGATCAGGTTTTCCGGATTCGACGAAGAACTGAGGAAGGGTTACGCACTTACATTGAAAGTGGGGCTGCCCAGGAAAATCGTGCAGTTAACATATTGCTTAATAAACTTGAGAATGTTGCCGTTGCTTTGAAAAATATATCGTGTGATTTACAGACTACCACAAATTTATTTTTACCGGTAGGTTCAGTGAAAATCAGCTCTCCGGAAAGCATGCGATTGAAATCAGCCGATGAAAAATTAGATACATCAGGTGTTGAGGAGCAAAAAAATTCCCGCAAACCCGGTATGCAAATATTTAGCTGCCTCGAAACCATTCGAATTCGAGAGATTGCTGAGCGGATATTAAAAATTTTGGAAAAATCTGGACCAATGACCATTGCGACTATTGCCGAATTTCACCCCTTGCAAGCAGGTTTAGAAGAATTAGTAGCCTATATACGAATAGCAAAATCAATACGAGCAACTTCATTAGAGAAAAAAGAATATATAAAATTATATGATAAACGAGGCATTCTTTTACAGGCTTTTATACCGACTTTCTTGCTGAGTGCAGACTTGTTTCCTGATAATCTGGATGATCTGGTTTTGTAGTGAGAAAATGATGAGCGAAAACAAAATATTAAACGATTCTCCACAAACAATGATTTCGGTCGAGTCTGATACTTTAGCTCTATCTCAAGCGATGCCTCCTGAAGCACGAAGAGCTTTAGTGAGTTTACTGCGTCATGGTGTTATTTTATTTTCTCAGAAAGCCAATCTTTTTGAATCACTCTGCCGGTATCAGGGTGTAGTTCGAAGGCATCTATCAGAGATATATTTGAAACTGGTATTAGATGAAAAAGTGGGTGTTGCCTTTGTAGCGAGTATTCAAGATGAAAGCAGATCGGATTTAGAAGATACTGATGAAGGAGAGGCGGTTTCGTTGATTAGCCGCCGCACACTTTCACTCTATGACACATTGCTTTTGTTAGTGCTTAGAAAGCACTACCAAGACCGTGAGGCAGCTGGTGAACAACGAATTATTGTGGATGTTGAGCGCATAGAATCCTATTTGACGCCTTTTTTACCTTTAACTAACAGTAGTAAATCTGACCGGAAAACATTAAATATGGCGGTCAATAAAATGGTGGAGAAAAAAATTCTGAGTGTACTTAGGGGAAGTGAAAACCGTTTTGAAATTACTCCGATTATTCGTTATGTCGTCAGCGCTGAATTTTTAGATACCATGCTCAAGGAATACCTTAAAATTGCAATGGAGAACGGCGCTGATATCAGTGGAGAGATATAAAAAATGGACTTGTTTTCTGTGGGTCAAATTCGGTTATCAGAGCTTTCTGTTTTTAATTGGGGCTCATTCAACGGACTGCACACTGCTTCAATTGATCCAGCCGGAACTTTAATTACCGGAGATAATGGCTCTGGAAAATCAACTTTTATTGACGGTCTAATGGCGTTGCTGCTACCCGCAGGTAAGGCCATGTTTAACGTTGCCGCAGCTCAAGGAGATCGTTCAGACCGCTCTCTGCTTTCTTATATGAGGGGCAGTTTCGGATCAGCGCATGACGGTGTGGGCACTCGGGTTAAAAGTAAGCGTGAATTTGCGGTTATTACCGGTCTTAGGGCTTTTTTTAAAGGGGATGATGGCTCCCAAATAACATTAGCTGTGCTCTTTTGGACAATGCAACCCACAAATGTACTTGCTGATGTCACCCGGTTATATGTTGTTGCTAAACGAGATCTTTCTTTAAAAGAGATGCTGGATGTATTTGGTGAAACGAATACTAGAGCACTTAAACAATGGTTGCGAGGCGATCCCGCTATAACCTGTTGTGACTCCAGTTTTTCAGATTATCAAGAACTCTATCGAAAATTACTTTACATGGATAATAAAAACGCTCCGGCGTTATTGTCCAGAGCATTGGGTCTTAAAAAAATTGATGATGGATTAACCGATCTGATTCGAGAGTTAGTTTTGGAACCTAGTACAGTGAAGGATGATGCTAAAAAAGTGGTAGACGAATTTGCTGATCTCGTGGCCATTCATGATCGCTTAGTCGATGCAAGAGCGCAAAAAAATCATCTATCAAAACTTCCTGAGCTCAGTATTGTTATTGAGAAATCGAGACAGGAATTTGCAGAATTACTCGAGGAAAAAAATAGCTTATCTGTCTATTTAGGCGAAGTTTTCGTTCAATTATGGAGTGTAAAAATTAAAGAAATTGAATCTCAATTGGATGCGCTTTCTGTAAAGATTAAACAGGCGGAGTCACAAGAAAAAGACGCTAACGAACTCGTCGAACGCAGGCATGAGGAATATTTGCAATTAGGCGGGGATAAAATCGAAAGGCTACAAAGAGAGATTGAACATGCACAAGATAAGTTGAATAGAGTTGTCCGTGACTCTTCTCAGTATCAAGAGAATGCCGAAAAACTGGACCTGCCAATTGATTTGGATGAGCGGTCTTTTATGAAAAATCAGTCTGAGGCTGATTTAAAGCTTGCCAGTATCGAAAGTGATAACAAAGCCTGTCAGGACCAGTTTGCCGACGTTAGTGTCGAGTATAGTAAAATACAATCCAACATTCGTACTGTTGCTGAAGAGATAACCGAGATCGAAGCCAGACCAGATTCTAATATCGAGTGGAAATTTCAACGGCTTCGAGACGAGTTAATTGATTCGTTAAAATTAAGTAAAGATCGGTGTCTTTTTATCGGTGAATTGATTGATGTCAAAGAGGAAGAGCGTCATTGGCAGGGGGCCATCGAAAGAGCATTGGGCGGTTTGAGAACGACCATGGTAGTACCGAGTGATTGTTATTCCATGGTGACCCGTTGGTTGAATGTCAGGCATACGGGACTACACGTTCGGGTTCAGGTCGTAGATGTTGTTAATTTTAAAGGACAATTATCTGAATTTAAATCTAATGGTTATTTAAAAAAATTACTTTGGCGCGAACACCCTTACAGAGAGTGGTTAAAGAATCATTTACAACGATTCGACTTACAGTGTGTCGCCAATACTGAAGAGTTGGACAGAACACCTTTTTCCATGACGCAGCAGGGGTTGACACATCTTGAAAAGGGGCGGTTTGAAAAAAAGGATCAATACTCAGTTGATGATCGAAGACAGTGGAATTTAGGTTTTTCTAATAAATCACGTTTAGAAATTTTAAATCAGGAAAAAGAGGATTTAACTCGGAATTTAAAAAATAGTGAAAAATTGGTTATAAAAGCCAGGCAGGATCTTAAGACAATCGCCACTCGAAAAAATCTATGGGAAAAGATAAAAACTTATGTGTGGGATGACATTAATGCTCCTTACTATCAAGAAAAGTTGACTCGTCTTAAATCCGATTTACAGGCACTTGAGCAGCCAGGCGGTAATTTGGATAGCGCAAAATTGCGCTGGGAATCCGCCAAAGCCGATCTTATTCAAATTCAGAAAAATTTGAAAGAGCTCAGCACCCAGCTAGGCAGAATTAGTCATACTCTACAAACTGCAAAAGCAGAGCATCAAAAAGCTCAAACTGACGCTGAGAAAGGTATCGCTGAAGCGATTCGAACACTTCTTTACAAACGCATCGGAACATTGACTTTAGACCATTTAGATCAGAAAGCCGAAATCACTTCGCGTATTGATAAAAAGCTGGATGCACTTTTAGAGATTTGTAGAAATAAGCAAAATAGCGCCGAGAAATCAGCGATCGGCGTCATGTCTTCATTCAGTTCTAATGAAAAATGGCAAGCGTTGACTGTTGATTGGCAACGCGACATTGCCAGTCTTCCAAATTATCTGTCCCATTTAGAGCAATTGGAAAATGAAGGCTTGCCCAATCTGGTGGAGCAATTCATTGAACGTCTCAATAAACATGCGACGCAATCGTTAGCACGAATAAAAACGAAATTAGACTCTGAACGTGAAGATGTTATTGAACGTATTGAAGTGATTAATCGAGTATTGAAACGTACTGAGTTTAAATCAGGTTCTTACTTGAAGCTTAGTTCTAAAAAAGATAAGTATCCCCATGTTTATGAGTTTGAATCGCAATTACTTAAAGTACTCAATCAGGCGACCAGCAGTGACCATGAAGCGAGATTCGAACAATTAGTTAAAGTCGTGAGCATATTAGAGAAGGCAAGTGCGCCGGCGACATCATATACTTTAGAAAGTCTGCGACTGCTTGATCCTCGTTATCAGATGTCGTTTTATGCTGAAGAGCTTGATATCGTCACAGGCGAGATTCGCGATGTTCTTGCATCATCCAGCGGAAAGTCCGGCGGGGAAAAGGAGTCATTTGCAGGTATCATCGTCGCCGCTAGTCTTGCTTATGTATTGACGCCTGACGGCCATGACCGGCCGGTTTATTGCACCGTTTTCTTAGACGAGGCCTTCTCGAATACTGCTGAATCGGTCAGTAGGCGAGTTCTGCGAGTATTTAAAGAACTACATCTTCACATTAATTTGATTACACCCTATAAAAATCTTAATCTTGCTAGAGAATCAGCCCGTTCTTTATTGATTGCAGAAAGAGATCCGGTGAATCATGACAGTCGTTTTTATGAAATAACCTGGGAAGAAATAGATCAACGAATGAATGAAAAGAATAAGAAGATTTTAGCCGAAGCAACCAATTTTGGAGTTGAAATCATTTGAGCCAAACGTGGGGATTACTGCCGGGTCAAGTTATTCAATTAATCAGGCAACGCGAGTGGGATAATCTTGCTTCGTTGAAGGCACGCTTGTTGGGTGAAAAACCTTTTCCCATTCGACTAGGATTAAAAGCCCCTAATGGTCATTCTGCTTTACTAAACATAGAACATTTTCAACGGTTTATTGCAGAATGGAAATCGTTTTCATATCAAGAAATGCTGCAATGGGAGGCCAAAAATTTTCGAAATTTTTCCGAACAAATTATTCCGACATTTTTGGTAGTCAATTCAGTCAAACAATTAATACAGCTAATAGGAACAGATGCGTATGAACATAGCCGGTTATGGGAAAGAAATATGGCTCCCTTACTGGATCTCGATATTCAGGGAGAGTTCAAGCAAAGTTTGTATCCTTCATTGATAAAATGGATTGACGTAATAGAGAAATTTTCTGAGAATGAATCTAAGTTGTTAGCAAAACTACTTCTTCAATTAAAACAAGGTCTAGGTAGTGGGTGTTATCTGAGGGCTTTACCTTTAAATGGTGTTGATACTAAATTTTTGGAAAATCATCAGGCGTTGATTGAAGATTTAGTTGATAGATTGCATTGTGGCGCAGTTACTAATGTGGGTGGGTTATTAAATTGGCTTGATTGCCGTTTACATTCAAAGGATTGGTTAACTATTCGACCGCTCTGCGAAGATTCTAGAAAGGCTTTAGGAAATATCCCTATTCTTAAGATATCCGGTGATGTGCTTAAAAATTATGAATTACCTGCGAAAAATATTTTAGTGGTGGAAAATTTACAATCCGGATTGGCATTGCCTTACCTGAATGACACTATTGCTGTCATTGGCGGGGGTAAAAATGTAGCTTGGATGGAAGCCGAGTGGCTGCGAAATAAGCGGGTTGGTTATTGGGGAGATATAGATACCTGGGGACTTTCCATTCTCAGTGATGCTAGAAATAAATGTTCAATCGTTGAATCACTGATGATGGATAGAGATACTTTAAAAGCTCACGAAGACCGAATGGTTATTGAATCTGAGCCTATTTTAAAAATTCCGCAATTATTGCATGAGAATGAGTTAATGCTATTCAATGATCTGATTTTGGGGAAATTTAAATCAACTCGGCTTGAACAAGAGCGAATATCATCTGATTATATTCGTGAAAAAATCCAAAATTGGTTATCAAGACCTTTACTTAGAAACCCCGGTGAGGGTTTCAATAATTCTTAACGCATATTCGGCATTCACTATTATAATTTTTTGAAATAATACCTGTTGAGGTCTTTAATATTAGCATCTATTTTAAAATAATATGGTCTAAAATCAGGTGTTATGAGTTTAGAGTCTTGGTTAAAATCCTTCGTATTTTTCGGACCATTATATTTCATAATATAGTCTAAGAAATCTGAGTGTCTAAATTCAGCTTCCCGAAGTAAAAAAACAACTTGTGCGTAGCTTGAATTATCTACGTAAATATAGGGGAGAGAGTGGCCAGCCATAAAACCGCCGGTTGCTGCCAGTCTGGATAATTCCAACATACCTAAAGAATTTGGAAATTCTTCAGCTATGCGCTTATAGGCTCGGTTGCGTAACTCGGTTCCATAAATAATCGCAGGAGTATAGGTTAAAGATTCCCAAATAGGACCATCTATTGCCGAAGGACATGGATTCTCTAGCCAATATTGAATCATCCAATTTTGGTCTATTGAGTTAATCCCTCGATAGTAAGTAATCCACTCTGCATCATGAATTGAATAAGGCATCAAGGGATCAAATCCAGCTTCAGCTAAGAATTCGTCATGAAAATGGTTTTGGGAGTTTCCATGCTTTTTTGCAAATTTGGTTGCCATTAATTTATCGGAAAAATGAAAAAATCCGGTTAATCTGGATATTTTTTCAGGGAAGGATGTGGCACGTATATTTTCAAGTCGAAATTCATTTTTGATTTCAATAGAATTCAAATTCTGTAACATTGTGGCGAACCAAAGCGATAAGGGTGGAATACCGATATCAAGGTAGCATTTTGCTGGTAGAATAATACCCCGATAGCATTCCCAGGCTACTAAAGGTAAATTTCCTTCTACATCTAAAAACACCCAGCCAATTCGAGGTTGTTCATTTTTTATAATATTAACTCTGTGTTTTTGTTCCATAGTGTCAAATGAAAAATGTTTTAATGTTTAATTAACCAAATTTATTTGCTATATTTTTTTCTAATGTTGAAACTGCATTAATAATTTCCTCAAAAGATAGCGGCTTTTGGCTAAACATGCCTGCTTCGATCATCTGGTTATAATCCAAATGTAGCTGCTTGAGCTGATTTGAATCAGGTAGCAATCTAAATTTCCCTTGAAGGCACAAATCATAGTTAGAGTGACTGGCTAAGTAAAACGTTTTTTTATGTTTCACAACATCGGCCAGTAAATCGCGGTTTGATAGCGCAATTCTACCTATCTTATTTTGAGATAACATAGCCAAATCACTCCAATGTCTTGAAAGACGATTTGCGCTTTCTCTAAACTCGCTCCGATGACATTCCGAGTGAATTAAAGTAGCCTTTTCCCAAAATGTGCGTTCAGGTGACAGAACATTCAGAGTAGCTTTAGGAAACTTTAGATCAGTTACGACAGTAGATGCATAAGTATTTATAGTATGTTCATTATTAGGGTCAATGGAATTTCTAGCACCAAACTCAATCAAAATATGATCTCGAATATATTGAATACTATCTTCAATTATCGTCGGATAGCTGATATACACTTGTTCACCGTTTTCACTAACAGTAACTTGAAATGTATTTTCAAATTGGTTACTTAATTGTTTATTAAAATAAGGAGCGATAGTGGTCTTTACATATTCGCTTAACTGCTTTCGTAATTTTTCAGTAAATTTTTTTAATGCGTTTTTGCTGATATTTTCCGAAAAAGGATCAAAATTATTATTAAATCCCAGATAACTTATCGTAACATCACAATCTTCTGAAAAACGGTGAATAGCATTGAAAACTTTTGATAATGATGTTCCCCCTTTAAAGGCCATAGGTAACTTGTTTGGCAATTGAAATAACTGATCTAAAACCCAGCAGAGCTAAATATCTTTTTCGATCACTTGAGGCGTCAATCCTAATTTTGGAGCTAATGCCTTAAGGATTTCGGCTTGCTCTTCCTTCGGAAGTTCAAAAAATTCTTCAGGCATGTTGATTGGCTCTAATATATTTTTGGATGGTATTAGCTAACCAAACTGGCATCTGGCCGATAGCGTTAATGAATTCATCATATTCATTTTTAGTTAATTGTGCACAAACCTTGGCTATAATGTTTTCATTAATTTCCTCTTTGCCTATATACCACAAAGCAGTAATTGCCATACCCACTTTGCTTCCAGTGTAAATTAATTTTCGCGGACTCACATGTTTTAGAGTAATATTAAGATTTCCGATACATAATTTTCGATTTGGGCCATTGGTTAAATAAATAGCTTGAGTTGGCATCTGGGTGGTTAAGCCAAAATATCTAGCTGCTTCTGCGCCGTGAACTTGAATAATAGCTCCGGTTTTTTTGGCGATAAATTGAGCTATTTCCCATGAACTAGGCAAAATTGGACCAGCAAGCCGACTTTTTTTTGGTTTTAAATAAATTCCTCGGCTCACTCGAATAATTATTCCTTGTTTTACCATGCGCCCGATAGTTTGATCTATAGTATTGCGAGAACCATATTTTAGGAATTGAGAAGAGCTAAAGGGGAGGCCTTCTGGTATTAAGTGAACTTTGTGAGCGATATTTTGAGCGACTTTCATAATGACACCTTTGTCATAGATTATATATGTTTTTGTGACAAATTGCAAGTGAAAGTACTCGAATGCCGATCGGAGATTTGCAGGACACAACTAGGACTTACTAGCCTTAACTAGGCTTTTTACTAACGGGCAACCTGGTTTGTTTTAAAATTAATCAGTAAAAATTGAATATAAATCAAAATGTTAGACAATCACGGATATTTAATTTTTTGGATTATATACCTTTTAATCCGTTGGTCCCGAGTTCAAATCTCGGCCGGCCCAAAAAATAAAACTAGAATAATCAAAAACTTATTCCAACTTTCGGCTGAGCTCTTAACTGTCCAATAATTTATCATAGGGACTTTTGCAGGACAAGATTTTACATTTTAGGTTTGTTAAATTTAACATCCTAAATTTATTTTCTTTAAAATTAAATACTTATAAAAACCTTTCTATCAAAAATCAGAAAGACCAACGGATTTTTAATCCGTTGGTCTAGTTTTCAAAAATACTTTTAAAATCAATAAATTAAAAACATTGGGAAAATCCTTTTCAAGGAAATGAGGGTCTATTCAAATTTTCTTCAAATTTGAAATTTGTATCGGATAACTGGATAATGGCTGCGGACGGTTTATCTTTAGGTCTGTCTCTTCAGGAAAATACGATAAGGAAGCGTTTGAAGAAGTCCAAATCTTAACCCAGTTATTATCAAATATGCACCTACGGGTGCAGTAGGCTATCTCAGGAACGCCGCGAGGGATTACTCTTGATACCAAGTTGATGAGAAGTTATATGATTCTGAAGGCTAGTTATTCTTAGTCTGAAACACAATTTTTTTATGGGATAATAAAAAATGTCTTTTCTTTGTGTATATTGTGATGGATTACATCCTATGAATCACCATAGTTTAGAGCATATTATCCCTATGGCATTAGGTAATAAAAGTTACACGCTCTCTAATGTTTGCCAGCTTGTTAATAACTATATGGCAAAATCTTTTGAAACAAGAATTATTGATTCCGAAGTTATGAAAGAGATAAATATGATTTTTAATCCCCCTAAGGCACCTTATTTTAGGAGAAATTTAGATCTTACCACTGAATCAAATTTAGCGCATTACATTTATCCAGATGGAGAAAATAAAACGGTTCAAAAACCACATGATGTTGAAACTAATATTGTATCTATGCTATTAAAAGGAAAAAATGGAGAAGAATTTATATATGAATTAAAACTACCTTTTACTATTGTCGGCTTAAAAGGAACCACTAATTTACTTAAACCTATTCATGCTGAAAGACGGTTAAAAAAAATTAAAAAACAGTTGGATAGTTATCTTAACGAGTTATCAGAGAATCCCATAATTAATTTCGATTTTTATGAGTTTATAACAAAAAATGAAATTATTTATGATAAAAAAGAGAGAACAATCATTCCAAAACTGATAAAAAATCCTCCTTTAAATGTATCAAATGAAGAATTAAAAGTAATTATTTATCTTGATGATGAGGCATTAACGAAATTTTTCTTTAAAATTGCATGGACTTATGCTGTAAAAATACTTGGCAAAGAGAAATTGACTAATCCTATCAGTGAATGGATTTTTGGTTATATCAATTCTGGACATATCAATGACACCAATTTAGTACATAAGTATCCAGATTTATTCTTGAGTCCTACTAAAATTGGTGATGAGGAATATATCTTCTGGAAATACGATATTAAAAAAACATTAGAGATCATAAGAGAAATTGTTTTTAAGGATGATCTTTCTCAAATAATGAAACATTTTAATTACCGCTATGAAAAATATGGATACGCGAACAATCTTATTAAAATTTCTAGAATAGAATTGCTGGGTGATGAAATTAGGAAGGATGCTGATCATTATCGCCACCATGAATTGAGTCTAAAAGCAGCAACCGAAAATTGGATAAGTGCAACCGTTTGTGCTATCAAACTCTACGGCGGTATCCTTCAAGCTGAAGTTCTTCTTGCAGAAGAATTAATTTCAAGTAGTTTTCCGCCATGTTTGAGAATTGATATATAAAATTATATTTTTATGAAATTGGGCTTTTTCCTGGATCATTTATTAATGTTCACAAGAAGTTCTTTAAGCAAGTGCTGTGGTCCTTTAATCTTAGCCTTCTATACTTGCTCTTGCAATTTCATCAATGCTTTGGAATCAATGATGACCTATCTGATCATCATAAGAGCTCTTTTTTCATGCCGTTTGCCTTTTGACGTAAGTGTTTGCAGATAGGTGCCAGCGACTATAAATATTTTAAATCTGAGGCAAATCACCTTTTTTGTCTTGATATTTACGGAAAATGTAAGCAACCCTAGTCAAGTCTGCGGTAAAACGAATAAACGGATTTGATCACGTAGTTCTTTTAAAACAAGTTCGTATGATGGTAAATTTGAAAGCAAAGGTTGTAGCCACTGTTGCCATGTTTTTTCTACTTCAACCAATAGCTTTGGTGAAAAAAAACTGCTTGAATCTGAAAAGCTGACGCCACGATGTTGACATTTTTTATACAACATTTCTTGAAAATTAGATAAATCTAAATTTTCTTTGTAAGTACTTAAAATACGCCAAAGGTCGTAATAGTCGCGAGCGCGTGATCTGACCCAGCCTTTTCGTTCGAAAGCTTGGATATTTTGTAAAATAGCCCTCAGTTTTTCGGCTATGATTTCCTCTAAAGTATAAACTTGTAGCATTATATCCAATTTTTCTCCATATTCATGAATAACAGGAAGAGCGATTGGTGGTTTTATTAATTTTTCATCGCGAGTTATTTCAACCATTACCCTTGTCTGTAATTGGCGATGCCATGGAAAACGTGCTCGTATGTCAAAAGCTTCTTGGCCGCGGGGATGAGGCTGGCGTTCATGGTATCGCTGACAAGAAATTTCGATAGGAGCATAAAGATCTAAAAGTTTAGCTGCTTGATTACAAGCTTCTTGCATTGCTGAATCCAAAGTTTGATCTTGAGGAGCGAGAGGTAGGCTCGTAAAATCTAGGTCTTCAGAAAAGCGGTAATCACCAAAATAGCACTTTTTAAGCGCAGTTCCACCTTTAAAGATTAAAGTAGTGCGTAATATATCGATTTTAGAAATACCTGCTAATATCCAAGAAAGTAAATAATCTCTTTCTAAAACTTCCCAGGGCGTCTGTAGGTTTTTACGGCTCTCTAATAGCCGTGTGCGCAGTGGTTTCATGACTTTGTTTCTCCTGATAAATTTTCCTGAATCATCCAATGAGAATTGCAGTGACCTACATGTACGCCGGAGGGGTCTAACAGACGGTAACCTTTAATGGGAATTCGCCGTAAAGGCTCTAACTGTGGCGCCGCTACCCCTTGACGCTCTAAGATCCAGCCCAGTCTTTTAATAGTGGACGTATCCAATCGAACAGCATACTCGATTATTTTATTTAAATTCAATTTATTCAAATGTTGTTCAAGAATATATAAAATTTCGGCGAATCCTCCGCAATATTTAGGTGACATCAGGCAATCGAGAACGGTTCGTTCAGCATCTGTTATTTGAATTTTAGATTCGTTGATCCAGATTTCTTGAGTACCAAAGAAAAGTTCGGGCTGAATTTTTATGAATTGATAAGTATTATTAGCTACAGAATAGCCGGCGCTGGCTTGCGCTTTTATTCCCCGCTTTCTGGGCAATGATTTGGCGGTAGTCAATACAAATACTTGTCGGGGAACTTGTTCTGTAAGATGGTGATAGCTTAAAGCTGACCAGTGGCTAATGGCTGCCGGTTGTACTAGAGCCATGGCGATCTGGAATTCATGTAATTGAGTGACACCCGGAATTGAACTGGATAGAGAATAGAGCCCGTTTTTTAGGCGAATTATCCAGCCGCTGAGTTCTAAATAATGTAGAGTCTGATAAAGATAATTTAAGGACATTCCTAGGACTATTTTTTTTGCTTGTTGAGTTGTGAAGATAAATTGTCCGTGTTCAGTCAGCTTTCTAACTAATTCAACTCCCTTTATTGGATGTATTTGATGATGAGTCATAATACATATTATACGGTAAATCTTCGATATTGTCGAATAATTGCCATATCAAATATATTTAAATGATCGGAGATTTGCAGGACACAACTAGGACTTACTAGGCTCAACAAGGCTTTTTACTAACGGGCAACCTAGTTTGTTTTAAAATTAATCAGTTAAAATTGCTGATAAATCAAAAAGTTAGATAATCGCGAATATTTAACTTTTTGGTTTTATACCTTTTAATCCGTTGGTCCCGAGTTCAAATCTCGGTCGGCCCATTTAAAATCAAGTACTTACAGCAATTTTCTGTTTGGCTCTTACACAATACGTGTAATTTTAGTGTAATCGTGCCAAACTTTTGGGTCTTCCCCAAATCCGGAAGCGCTTTTAATTGCCACGGAGTACTGTCACATCAAGTTTGAACTATTACAAATCGCAACGTTTAAATCTCATAGGTCACTGGGCGCTAAATGTCAATGTTATTCTTACGAGGGCCCTAAAGAAGTGCAAGAGATTTAGATTCATCAACCATTTTTAGAGCGGTCAGCACAGTTTGATAATATCCCCCTTGCTTTTTGTTAATTAACATTTCATTAAAACGAGCTGCAACATCGACATTGAATTTTTCATTTTTTGCTTTAGGGGCATCTAGCCTTTCATTTTTAACTGTAAACAATGAGCTTTGCACTTTAAGGATAGATACCACCTCTTGAAGTTGTTCAGCTTTATTAATTTGGTGTGCTATTTCTCTTGCCCTGGCGCGATGATTTCTCCATCCAAAACCAGTATAGTAGCAAACAAATAAATTAATTATTGAATATATCGATAATTCTGAAGTAATGTAGTTCAGACAGTTTTTGCTGAGAGGATGCTTATCCTCAATGATCTTCTTTATCCATCTAAGGTCTGGTTCATTATGATATCTTTTTTTAAAGAAAAATACGTTATCTATACGTAGATTTGTTTCCAGTATTTCTCTATATCGCCCGTCATCCCGATGCGTGTTAAAAAATATTTTTTCAATTCCTAAGGAAGGTATGACACCCCTAATTTCTCCATTTTTTTCAATTGCATGGCAGAACCACTGATTTTCTTCATTTGATTTTTCGTCAACATCAGGATAATTGCTGTCTAATGCCTTGCGTATATTATGGCCTATAAGAAGGTTATAATAAGCGTCTCGCAAATCGTCTGTATAAGTACGACGTTTTTTTTCGGCTTCAAGAAAAAGTTTTTCAAATTCCGACAGCATCGCTCTTGCTACTGATAGATCGTTTTCTGGTGAATACATTATCCAACAGTCTTGCAATTTTTTATCGCGTCCCACTCCTGAATTACTTTGGTAGAAGGTTGGCATAAAAAATCGAGTAAAGTCAGGTAAAAAAGATTGTTTTGGATCAATTTCAAAATAGCTGTCTAGGGTATATTTCCCTTTAGTTGCTTTAGTATTATTCTCTTTAGTAGCTAATATAAAAAATGTAACAAAAACTTTAAATGTAAGTATATCTCTAAGGGTGCCTCGACCCGTTGCAAATAAAATAGCCTTAACTTTTAAAATAACGGCGGCATGTTCCCGAGTATATTCATCAGATGAAGTTAATGATTCATTCAGAAATTTCTCTATAGAGCAAACTGTTACAGCCTTGTTTTTAAGCTGATCTTGATAATAAGGAAAAAATTCAGCGAGACACCAAAATTTGATAGGGTTCTCAAGTTGAGTGATGTTGTCTAGAGCATCTGTATCGTGGCCAAATAACGATCTTGATAAATTAGCAGCCTTTCTTGCTGATTTAGTACTCGGTGGGCCTACCCAGAAGATATTTAACGTCGGCTTCTTATCTTTTTCTTTGCACTCAAATGACGATTTCTGCAGGTGAGGCTCAGACGGTTCGGTAGAAGATGAATCAGCATTTATTTTTTGGTCATGTGGGTTCTCTTTTATCATAGTTTGCATGTTTTACTCCCAATTATAAAAAATTGCAATAATTTTAGCCATTTTTTAAAAGTTCAAATTTCGATCTTTTTTGGACATTTTTTATGCACGTTTAAAGCTGTGGCTGAGGATTGGACGGAGGCTTTAAGGCTGGTTTTTTTCATTTTGTATGGAGGTTATTTATAGCTCTAGAGTTTCCTTTTATGATAAGATTATTCCTAACTTAATGTGAAGTTGTTTTTGCGATCTGCTGTTGCAGGCCGAGTAAGCGAACCCCATTACTGAAGTTCGCTTCTCAAAGAACCGTGCGAACGGTTCAAACAATGTTGCGGATTAGAATGATGTTCACAATCCGGTAAATTGTTTATTTTATAAACTATATTCATTTCCTTATCTCTCATCTCAATTCTTTTAACCAGTTGAATACAGTTAATCAGAAATAAATCCACCCGATTGCAGTTTAAATAAATTGGCATAGATGCCATTCTTTTTTAAAATTAATTCGGCATGACTACCTTCCTCCACAATACGGCCTGCATCAAAAACTAAAATCCGATCTGCTTCGAGAATGGTTGAAAGACGATGCGCAATCATAATTGACGTACGGTCAGTAGTAAGCGTATGCAGTGCATCTTGTATTGCTCGCTCGCTTTTAGAGTCAAGCGAACTGGTGGCTTCATCCAAAACAAGAATAGGACGATCGGCCAATATAGCCCGCGCAATGGCTATGCGTTGACGTTCGCCTCCCGATAATTTAACCCCTCGCTCTCCTACCAAAGTTTCATATTGTTGCGGGAGTCCCATGATAAAATCGTGGATATGCGCTTGTTTTGCAGCGCCATAAATTTCTTCCTGAGTGGCATTTGGTTTTGCGTAGGCAATATTTTCGTGCAGTGTGCGATGGAAAAGGATAGGATCTTGTGGCACTAGTGCAATAGCACTACGCAATGATTGACGAGAACCCAAGTTAATATCTTGACCATCAATACAAATACGACCTTCTTGAATCGCGTATAAACATTGCAGCAAACGAATAAAACTGGTCTTACCCCCACCTGAATGACCAATCAAGGCAACGCGTTCTCCTGCACGGATTGTAACAAAAAGGTTTTTAAAAATTGGAATAATTTTACCGGGATAAGTAAAACTAACATTCTCAAATACAATTTCGCCTTGATGAATACTGAGATTGGGATGCTGATTAGCATCCACAACTTCAGGTGGTTCTTGTAATAAAGCGATTACGGCATGAAGATCGTAAGATGAAGTCAAAATATTTTTAATATTTTCTCCCGCCTCTCGTATATAGGATTGCATAATAGTATAAGCAAAGGCCAAATAGGCCATATTTTCTACTGTCGCCATGCCTTTGAAATAATACCAAGTTCCACCTCCCATCATTAATGCTAACATCCCCGCTAATAACAAGCGTTGAATAGTTCCCGCTGTATTCCCCAGATGATAAGCACGTAGATTTTTATGCCGCAACAGGGTGGTAATGTCATAAAATCGAAACAGTTCACGCTGTTCTTGTGCGTAGGCTTTTGTAGTGACCATACCACTTATACTATCTGCTAAATGCGCATTAAAAGAGTCTTGCGCATCGGCATAATGTCCTTGGGCGGGGCCGGAAATTTTAAAAACTAAAAATGCAATAATTATGATAAAAAGGGTTAAGTAAGCAACCATTAGCATGGCTAAAATTGGAAAGCGCAGCGCCAAAAATATCATGCTTCCAATTAAAATTATGACGGTTGAAAAAATACGCATCAGAATTTGATCTTCAAAAACTTCAATTTTTTGTCGAGCACGATTCATTTTAGAAATAATGCTTCCTGCGAATGTACTTACAAAAAACTGTTCGGGAAGACGTTGCACGTGTTTAAATGCATCATCGATTAATGATTTAAATATGGTTGTTTCGAAAGTATTATAGATAATATAAGCTAATGAAGCCAGAAAAGTCTGAATGAAATAAACACCAATAAAAATTTCAAGGCGATTTAGAATCAATGCGTGATCACTTCGCTCTCGAATGGCTCCTAAAAATGAAGAAAGCGCACTAGGCAAATAAGCTTCAAATAAAGCTGCAACTAAAATCATCAACAAAATTGCAATTAATTTCTTCGGTTGCTTAACCCAATAACCTGCAGCGAATCGCAGAACATCCAAAAATGAAAGCCGCTTGAAATCTGGCATAATAATTACTCTTTTTAATGGAGAATAGAAAATGTAATTTGTTTAATAACTATTGTCAATTTTTTGAGCGAGACTGTATTCTTATCGGCGGAACAGAACCTGTCGCCATAGAAAATGCAGCCATCGCCTTTGATAATATCCGCTGCCAACATTTTTTTCCTGTGGCAATGACCGCTTCTTCCAGTATGACCACAATATGGTCTTTGCCGATGTAATGGGAGATGATTTCAGCTTCGCATTGATGAAAGGCTTCTTGGCGGCTTCTTGACTATCGCTACGATTGCCTTTGGTGATTTTGAAAGCAATTAATTCACCTCGATCATTCGTTACAATATGCAGTTTTAATCCAAAAAACCAGCCTACGGATGTTCGTCCGTACTGTGCAATCCGGTTAAAAGTTTTATGGCGTCTACTACGCTTGAGATGACTGACGGGCAGGCAACTGGAATCTACATAATAATAAATGTCCGTTCGCTTTCCACTTTTGAGCTGGGTGAAGACCGTCATTGGAAAAATAGCGCATTTCATTCGCGTAATAAAATGAGAATAGCTGGGTAGATGGGGAAAATAACTTCGCCAATAAAATTTCCAAAAAGCCGGTGTAAAATGTTTTGAAATCCCGAAACCGAACTTGATGAAACATAATCAGTATCGTCATGATCTCGCTGATTGACAGCGCTGCTGCCGGGCCTCGTTTGCCTTAATGAGGTCCCGTTAATAATTTATTTTTCGTCAGACCATCTAATTCCTTGCAAAAATCGTCAATTTCGCAAAAAATAATCACGAGCTGATGAGCAATATCCATATCGATCTCCTAATTGGTCTTAGAAAATCAATATGTTATGCCTATCAGCTCGCTAATTTAAAACTCCAAACTGGGGTTATTAGAATAAGTAATTGACTTTATAAGAAAGGAAACGATAAGATTGAGTTTTTAAAACAAGGATATGTTTATGTCCAAATTGGATTTGGAATATGAATTGAAAAAGAATTCGGAATTATCTCCTTCTCTTATATCAAAAAAAGAATATTTTTTTGACCGCTTTAAAAATAAAATAGAAATTTTGTTGCAAGATTCAAAACAAATGGGGGAATTTCCCATATTAGAGACTGCCTGGCAAGCCACTCTTAAAGTGGCCGCAGGCTTATTAGCGGGAAAATTAATAGGAGATGTTTTTGGAGAAAAAGTAAAAGGCGGCATTTGGGTAGGAGGTTTATTGGGATTATGGTTGGCAGGCAAAGGAGTGAAGGAGGCACAGCAAGTCACTCGTTCTGCTAAAAAAATTTGCAATCTATTAGGAGTACTGGAAATAGAGGGGAACTACCAAGACTCATTAATTAAAGTTTTGTTTTTTGAGTTCCACTTATCAATAGAATTGTTAGAGATTTCTCACAAAGGTATTGATCGGTTGGTTGACTATTTTATTTTGTCAATTTTGGAGTATGGAAATTCTAATACTGAAGGTTACTTGAAAAAATTAAATAGACAGGAATTACAGGTACATTTAATATCCTATATCCATGAACCTGAAAATGGTAACTTTAAAAAAATTAGAACTTCCCTAGATACAGATCATAATCTAAAAAATTGGAACCTTGCAGAATTACTTTTTAGTTCTCCCGTCTTTTTAATAGAAGGCATCGCAGTTGAGCAAAAAATCATTGGCTATAAGTTTACTGCTCACCTACGTCAAGGAACTAAAAATAGAAACGGGATGACAGTATCTGCGGAAGGATCGCATAAATATCCTGCTCGCTTTTTGGATCATATGTATCGTCATTGCCTAAAAAAATACAATTATGATTCAAGTAACGCCCTGCCTGTAATTACTAATCCTGGCATAGTGGATAGAACATTGACCTTTTCTTCCCTAAGCAATCTTAAAAATTATAGTCAAGCTCTACATGAGCTATATAAGAAGCTGATTTCTGTAAGACAAACAAGAGAAAATCCCTTATCGTTTTTTACTAGTAAAGAAATCAATTCTCTATTGGATAGCTACTTAAATATAAGCGAAGATATTTTGCAGTTACAATACGCATTTCCTTCTAATTTCATTTATTTTTTTGCCAGTTTGCATAATTTACGTAATGCTTTTTGGCAGGAGATAAAGCCCCTTAGAATAAAGGGTGATTCTCTTAAATTTTCCAAGGCAGAGGAACAGTTTAGCAAAATGACAAATAATAATCAGAAGACAACACATGTAGGAGACGGAAAAATTCAACAAATAGAAAAATTGAGTTTAAATGAAGCAGATCTACTAAAATATAAAAATCAAGAACAAAAAATAGCAAGCCTCCAACATGAAAAAATAAGGCTTATTCAAAAAGGGGGAGATTTTAGAGCAGAAACACCTACTGAAAAAATTTTAAGATTAAAAAAGATCTATCGCTACAGAATATTGGCGTCACAGGATAATAAGGATCAATCTAAATCTCCAACATTTGGAAAAAATACTGATCAGGTCTTACCGAAAGGATATGGAGGGTATTAAAATGAGAAAGCTTTTGCAAGAAGAGGAGTTTCAAAATAATTGGTCTGCTATCCAACCGGATAATTTTGGTTCGGAAGTGGAAAAGCTTACGGAAATGTTGCCCAACCAAGAAATAAAAATAGTAGATTGTTTGGAAAAATTTATAACATTATTTGAATTATTAGAAAGCAAGTTACATCAAATTCGTGAAGATAAAGCTCAGCTGTTACAAGAAAGATTTTTAAAAATAATCATAAGCTATCGGCGTGTTTTTGATCTTTTATGTCAGGAACTTAAAACTTTTTGTCTTGATATGAAGAAGGATGGAGAGATTAATCTATATATCAGTCTAATAAATGTATGTAAAGTCTCTGTAGAGAAAAATTTACAAATTTATCAAATCAAAGGAGAAAATCTGTTTAATGCTGTAAAAATAGTAAAAGAAAATAAACCCTTACCTAAGCAAGGGCTGGGCGCCATGCACAGCCTCATGGTGTCAGGTTTATCCTTTTTAACCGGAGTGAACATATTAGCGAATTACAAAACTAGTAACGTCAATCAAATCCTATGGCGGCAGATATGTATAATGACTATTTATGCAATGTATGTTGTTTGTAGTAGAAAACAAAGTACTAGATCAATCAATCCGGTTGATCCCCAAACTTTGCTTGCGCAGTGTCATTTGACACTCTCCAATTTATTACAGAAGAAGAAATTATTAAAAAAATTAATTGCTGCAACTAAATTGGTAACAAAGGATAGTGAAAAAAGCTTTGTTTATTAACCAGGAGGAAATATGAGATCTTTTTTAGATGAAAAAACTATTGCATCACTTTCAACTACTTTTGAAGTGACCACCGTTTATCCGGGCGGAGAAGAGACAAAAGAAAATAAAAGCATTTTATCACGAGAAATTTGCCTGAGAGTAAATGAAAATTATTTAGAATTTTTACAAGACCGTGATTACATATTATTAGATACCATCATAACTGATGTTTGTAATGAGCAACTCGAGTTAATAGTTTATAATCCTTCGGCAATATTACCATTACAAAAGGTGTTGAACCGTTTGAAAAGGGAAACTGATACGGTTATAGGCCAGATAAGTGTAACTAGAAGACAGCTAGCATCGGAAAAAGTAACGCAGAATTTAGAGCTTTGGGGAATGAATAAGTCTTTGCTGGCTAATCAAATTAATGTAGTGGAATATATCAGGGGTTCCATTGTTAACTGTAAAGGAAATCTCAACTGGAAATATGTTGCTCTCACAGGCGGCGCCATTTTTTTAGTGGTTTTTGTAGGGGGAATGTATTTTGGTCCACCAGCTGCAATAGCGAGTTTAATAGGGGAAGGTGCCGGAGCTAACTTTCTCTTCTCTAGCGTATTCGCTGGGATATGGGGATTGTTAGGTTATGCTACATTAGATTGGTCTAAATTTTTTGCTAATTTAGAGCTAAGCACACAACAAAAAAATAATATAAAGATGCAAGCTCAGCTAAAACGTATAAATCCCGGTGATAATGTTGATCTTGCTGACAATAATGTTCAATATGAAGATGAAAAAGAGTCTAATAAAGAAAGTAAAAAGATTGTTAATGCGGAAGAGCCGGAAGAAATGAAAAAGATTTCAGTTAAGGAAACAAAATACGATGATCACTTTCCGATGAGTCAGTCGTCTCTGACTTTACTGCCAAAAAAATCTGAATTAATTAAAGGGAAAGATAATAATAGTGAAGATAGTAAAAAGACCGGCAATTTTTCTTTTGCGCTTTTAGGGGCATAACTTTTTCTGTTGTTCCGCGCTATAATCATTGGAGTTCAATGACCATTGCAAATATATCTTAATCTAGCTTATCCGGGCTAGATCTTGCTACGGAGGCAATTCAGAATTTAGCGCCAGCGTGTCGTAAAAACTACGTCAGTCCTTCCCAGTGCCGCAGCATATAGGTGGTTGCCTGACCAATGCCATTAAGTTAAGAATTATGCTATTGAATTTACGATAAAATTTATTAAGATAAAGGAGAAGCGTTTGAACTATTGGATGATAAGAAAATGGAATTGGAAGAGGTATTGGAGAAATTAGCCTTACTTTTTAAGATGAGTCCAACCTTAGTACGTCCGGATAGAAATTTACCGCGAAAGCGATCTTGTCGTTGGTCAGAGCACTTTTTAAGACGAATTAAAAAGGCGGTATTTTGATGGAAAAGCTTAACTTAATGGCATTGGGCTGTCAGGTTCCAGCCTATTATTGCCGCTTGCGATGGCGCAGGATTAATGCCGAAACACTGTTTGGATTTTTATCAAGGAGATCGTTCTCATGATGGTGGGTGTATTAAATGTGGTTAGTGTGGTTAAGGGAGTGTATCAATTAGCCGATTCTATTTATCAGTGTGTACAGCAGGTGAAGGCTAACCGATCACAGTGTCAGCGCCTGGCGGGGAGAATTCGAGTCATTGTAGACGCCATTGCTCAATTAAAACAATTACCTGAAACTCCCCAATTTAAAAGAGGCATTGAACATCTGGAACAAAGCCTAAGAGAATGTTATATCTTTGTGCAAGAATTTACTGAGAAAAAACAGTGGTGGATTCAGGCTTTAAAACGTGATCGAAATGCCAAAGAGTTCGCCCGCTTAAATGAGGAATTGCAACGGACTTTGGCTGATTTGAATTTAAGCATTCAAGCGAAACAAATTACCGACCATGAACAGGATAGCAAAGATCAGAAGGCAGACGCCACTCAACTTAAGGCAGAGCAGAAAAAAATATTGGAGTGTTATCAAAAAAATCAGCAGGAATTAAAAGCGTTTAAAGGTGCATTCGAGCAACGAGAGCGTATGATGGCCAGACAGATGGATTCAATCAAACATCAATTAGAGAAGTTATTACCCGCTAAAGATCAAGAGAAAAAGCCGCTTCTACCTCCAGATCTAGAAATTCCATTTTTTGCATTGACTTTGAAAGAAAAGATAGGCGAAGGTGCGATCGCTACCGTCTATACCGGAGAGTGGGAAGGCCAGCCCGTAGCTATTAAAATGTTATCTGCTGCTTTATCGGGGCAGGAAGGTAAGGAATTTGTTCGCGAAGTGCAGATTTTAAGCCGATTGCGCAGTCCATTTATTGTGCCATTTTATGGCGCCTGCCTGGAAGAAGGTCACGCCTGTCTGGTGATGGAATATTTATCGCTGGGTTCATTGGCGGATTACTTAAATAAAAATAAGCTCACGCTCATGCAGCAAAAGCAGATTGCCGTTGATATTATCCGTGGCTTACAGTATTTGCACAACAAAGGCCTACTGCATGGTGATTTACGCGGCGCTAATATTTTGTTGACAGCGGATTATCACGCCAAAATATCTGATTTTGGTCTAACTCAAACTCGTACTTATAGCATTCAATCACTAGATAAAATCAGTCCGGCAATAGCCTGGTGTGCGCCGGAATTACTTGGCGAATCCAAGATGACTGAGCAATGTGATATTTACAGTTTAGGTACGGTGTTATGGGAGTTGTTCACGGCCAAACAACCTTTTGCGGATATAGCCATTGAAATGCAGACAAAAAACATTTTAGCAGGAAAACGCGAAGTCATCAGCGCTGAGGTTCCGCTGGAATGGAAACAAGGGATTACTGCGTGCTGGTCGCACAATCCGAAAGATCGGCCTGCGTTAACCGAAGTTTTGTCTCAAATTGAATCGTTCGATCCTATAAAAGTGCATTATCAACGCGGAAAACAGGCTGAAGAAATTAAAGATTATAAAACCGCAGCCATGATTTATCGTCAAGCCACCGAATGGAATTATCCGGCAGCGTTTACCAGTTTGGCGATGTTGATGTTAGTAGGGAAAGGTGTTCCTCAAGATAAAACCCAAGCTTTCCAATTTTTATTAATAGCGGCCAATCAGGGACACTGCCGGGCGATGAAAAATGCGGCGATCATGCTGGACAAAGGCGACGGTATCGCTCAGGATCAGCGTAAAGCTTTATTTTGGTATCGCCGTGCGGCTGAAGCCGGCGATCCAGAAGCTTTGAAACGTGCAAAGCGTTTGGAGGAAAAGTTGTCGTTATCATTATGATAACGGCGATAATGGATTTAATTCATTTTTAAGGAGACTCAAATGAAACAAGGACAATTTCCAGCCATTTTTAATTTAACGGACTTAAACGGCGGCAACGGTTTTAAAATGGATGGCGAAGCTGCCAATGATCAAAGTGGTTGGTCAGTGAATGCTGCCGGTGATGTCAATGGTGATGGTTATGCGGATTTCATAATGGGTGCGCCAAAGCATCTTGGTATTGGACGAAGTTATGTGATATTTGGTGGAAAGAAGATTGTCGATGGAGGAATCTTAGTACTAACTGATCTCAACGGTATAAATGGTTTTCGCATGGATGGTCCAAGTTATAATAACAATGGAGGCTGGAGCGGTTATTCAGTAAGTAGTGCTGGTGATGTGAACGGAGATGGTCATGTAGATTTAATCGTTGGAGATCCTTACGCAAAAACAGGTGGAAGTTATAGTTATACAATGGGAATAAGTAGTATTTTGTTTGGTGGCCCCGGGGTTGGTAGTGGAGGATTAATTTCACTTGCCAATCTTAATGGAAGTAATGGATTTTTTTTATTTGGTCACATGCAATCTTATGACGATTCGTCATATACTGGTGCTGCGGTGAGTGGTCTTGGAGATATCAATAAAGATGGCTATGCTGATTTTATTATCGGTGGTCCATGGGAGAAAGACCATAGTAATGGACAAAGTTTTGTAGTATTTGGCAATAAAAATATAGTCAGCGGATCAATCGTAAATAACCTGATGAATGGTGTTTCTGGATTTATGTTGAATGGTGAATTCGGGGGAGATCAGAGTGGTTTGCCACTTAGTAGCGCAGGTGATATCAATGGCGATGGATACCCTGATTTTTTAATTGGCGCTCCTTATAACCCCGATGGTGGTCGAGGTTATGCTGTATTTGGTACTAAAGCGACGGTGAGCGGGGGAGTTTTATCTTTAGCCAATATAAATGGCGCCAATGGCTTCAAAATCATTGGTGAGAAGTCTGGCGATCGAAGTAGTTACTCGTTAGATAGCACAGGAGATGTCAATGGAGATGGGCATGGTGATATTATCATTGGTGCACCCAATCATGGTGTTGGTCGTAGTTATGTCATTTTTGGTACAGCTAATATTGGCAGTAGCGGTGCTGTCGCTTTAGGTGGTCTCATCGGTCCGAATGGTTTTAAAATCGATGGTGAGCCGGATGCAATTTATAGTGGGTTGTCAGTGAGTGGTGCAGGAGATTTCAATGGCGATGGTTATGATGACTTACTGATTGCTGCACCTATTAATACCAGTACAGGAGTCAGTCGGAGTTACGTTGTTTTTGGTAATCCTAAAATAGGCAGCGATGGGCTCATTGCACTTGTTGATCTTAACGGCCAAAATGGTTTTAAATTTTATGGTGAAATGATCAATGATGGATGTGGTTATTCAGTACATGGCGTTGGAGATGTGAATGGTGATGGATGCGATGATATCGTGATTGGCGCGCCTTTTTATAACAAGCAAGCGGGACGCTGTTATTTAATATTCGGCGATGTACCTCCTCAGTTGATCAATAATACTTTATCCCTTTATAGTGGCGAAAAGGTGTTGTTAAACGCCACTTATTTAGCTGCAATCGATCGGAATCATGATAATGCTTCATTGGTGTTTGTCCCTTCCGGCGTAACTTACGGGCAATTTGAATCAGCGAATCTGCCTGGTAAAGTCATAGCTAATTTTACTCAGTCACAAATCACTCAAGGTGAGATTCAATTTGTGCATGATGGCAGCTATAATCCACCGGCTTATAACATCAGCGTTTATAGCACTGGCATTGCCTGGACGGGGCCTATCCCTGCTAACGTATCGATGACGTTCTTACGTTTAGACCATAATCAACTGAAGATTGATCAAGGACAAACCGTCGCTCTCACTTCCGACAATTTAAGTGCGGAAGATTCCAGTGGTTTTACCACCACGCTCACTTTTAAAATCAGTGGGGTTTCTCAAGGGCAATTTGAATTCAGCAGCTCACCGGGACAGGCGATTACCGAGTTTCAACAACAGAACATCAGTAATGGTGTTGTTAATTTTGTGCATGATAATTCAATCAATTCTCCTGCGTATAAAGTTTCTGTGAGTAACGGCGATATGACGACCACGCCTCAAGCGGCCGTCGTTGATTTTGATGCTCGACCCATTTTAAATAATAATCACTTAACCATCGATCAAAGCGAAATAGTGACCATCACTTCTAATGAATTATCGGCCACTCATCCCGGCGGTTCAGACTCAGCATTGAGTTTTCAGATCAGCGCGGTGCAGCATGGCAATTTTCAATGGAACAATGCGCCCGGAAAATCGATTACTGTTTTTCAACAACAAAATATTACCGACCGATTGGTTAATTTTGCTCATGACGGCAGTTTAAATCCACCCGCTTATGTGGTGACAGTGACCGACGGTCGCCTGAGCAGCGATTCACAGGCAGCCGTCGTTGATTTTAATCAAATGCCGACGCTGGGTAATAATCAGTTGACCATCAACCAAGGTCAAACGGTTACCTTGAGTTCAGATAATTTGTCAGCCAGTCAAGCTAGCCGGCCACCGGGAGATTTGATTTTTTTAATTAGTGCTTGCCAGCAGGGTTACTTTGAATATGCAGGATCGCCTGGAAAATCTATCTCGACTTTCCAGCAACAAAACATCACGGATAAGGTGGTTCATTTTGTGCATGATAACAGTGTCACTGCTCCGGCTTATTTGGTCAGTGTTTCGGATGGCCGTGTCAGTACTCAGCCGCAAGCGGCAAGTATTGATTTTGATATCAAGCCGGTGTTGAAAAATAATCAACTCATGATTAATCAAGGGCAGACAGTAACGTTGACATCCAACAATCTACTGGCCAGCCATCCTGGAACGGCGGACAACGATTTGAATTTTGTGATCAGTGTAGTTAAACAAGGCCATTTTGCATTTATTGGGACGCCGGATCAATCCATTCAAACATTCACCCAACAAGATATCACCGATGCACAGGTGCAGTTTACCCACGACAATAGTTCAACCTCGCCGGCTTATCAAGTCAGCGCGACGGATGGCCGTGCGGCCAGTGATCCACAATCCGCTAAAATTGATTTTGATGCCTTCCCAATATTAAAAAACAATCAGCTGCTGATTAACCAGGGTCAAACCATCACACTCACGGCCAATGATTTATCGGCGTCGCAACCGGGTGGAGTGGAAAGTCAATTAAGTTTTGTGATTCAGAACTGTCAACAGGGATATTTTCAATTGACAAATTTGCCGGGAAAAGCCGTGACTCGTTTTCAACAGAAAAATATCTCCGACAGTCGTGTGCAGTTTGTGCATGATAACAGTGTATTTCCGCCAGCTTATGAAGTGATGGTAACGGATGATCGATTGAGCAGTAATTATCAATCTGCAATTATTGATTTCGATACGCTGCCGATTTTACAACATAACCGATTGACTATTGATCAGGGACAAACCGTCATACTCACAACAGAAAATTTGCAAGCGACGCACGGTGACGGTAGCGCCGACGGAGATTTGAGTTTTCTGATCAGCGCCTTACAGCACGGCTATTTCAAGTGGGCCAACGTCTCGACCGGAAACATTGTGGTGTTTCGGCAAAATAATATCTCTACTCAAGCAGTGAGTTTTGTGCACGACGGTAGCCATTCAGCGCCATCGTATAAAGTTGGTGTGACGGATGGCCGCGCCAGTACCGATCCGCAGTTATCCAGTATCAGCTTTAACGGCAGTGGTTTGCCTCCTGGTTCAGAAGGATTATCAATCGGCGCTATGGCTGGAATCATTGCCTCTGCAAGTGTGGTGTTATTGGGGTTATTAGGTGGAATAATTTACAAATGCCGCAGAAAAACCACCATATTCAAAGATGACAGCGAAATCGAAGAAGGGATAGGCGACTACAAGTTGATGCCTTGTGAACCGGTTGCTATCGAAAAGCTGGAAATAAAATACAGCGAGTTGGAATTTAAAGAGAAAGACAAAATCGGCACAGGTGGATCTGGTACGGTGTATCGAGGTCAATATCGATTTAATCCAGTAGCTATTAAAAAATTACATGCACAATCATTAAGCTCAACGGCGTTGGAAGAATTTAAAAAAGAAGCGGGGATTATGGCGTCTATGCGCTCTGATTTTATCGTTCAGTTACGCGGGGTCTGTACTCAAACACCGAATTTTTGCCTGGTGATGGAATTAATGCCCAAAGGGTCTTTAGATCAATTATTAAAAACTTCAAGTGACTTGCCATTAGTGGTATTACTGCGAATTGGCCTGGATGTTATCCATGGTCTTTGCCAATTGCATGAAAGAAATATTCTGCATCGTGATTTAAAGAGTTTAAATGTATTATTGGATGATCGTCTGCGTGCTAAAATTAGCGATTTTGGCTTAGCCAAAATCCGCACAGAAATGACCAGCATGACTTCAACCAAAGTCCTACAAGGCACTTTTGGATGGGTAGCGCCGGAACTTTTTGATGAAAAGCCGGTGGTGACGAAAGCAGCGGACATTTATGCGTACGGCATGATATTGTGGGAACTGATGACCAAACCCTATCGGACGCCCTTTCAAGGATTAGCATACGCTTCGGTGTTAACGGCTAAAATGAATCGCGGCGATAAACAGGAAACTGTTCCCACTAGTTGCCCTAAAGAAGTCTCGACGATCATGCAATCCTGTTGGCGAAAAGCAACCAAGCGTCCTACGGCCAGCCAAATTGCTGTGAGTTTAGAGAAGTTCTTTAAAACTCTGCCTGATGCAAATACTTCTTCAGCAAAGGCGGTATCACTTGGCAGCGAAATTCCCTCTTATCAGAATCATTCTAATTAACCTTAAGGAGGTTCCAATGAAACAAGGACAATTTCCGGTTATTTTTAATTTAATGGATTTAAATGGCGCAAATGGTTTTAAACTGGATGGTGAAGCCGCTAATGATCAAAGTGGCTTTTCGGTCAATGCTGCTGGCGATGTGAATGGCGATGGTTATGTGGATTTTATTCTGGGCTCTCCATATCATAATAATAAAACTGGCCGTAGCTATGTTATTTTTGGAAATCAGAGAATTGGAAGTCAAAAAATTTTAGAGCTTTCTGATCTTAACGGAGCGAACGGCTTTAAAATCGATGATGTCGGGTATCCCAGTGAAAGTGGCTATTCAGTCAGTGATGCAGGTGATATCAATGGAGATCATTATGCAGATATTATTATTGGCGCCCCTTTTTATGGTTACGCGGGACTTAGTTACGTGATATTGGGTAGTCCAACAGTAGGCGACAGTGGGATATTAGCGCGCTCAAGTCTGAATGGAAGCAATGGCTTTACATTGGTGAATGACGATGCGTCTAGCTGTTCTTTTGGTTTTGCGGTGAGTGGTGCAGGTGATGTTAATGGAGATAAATACGCTGATTTATTAGTTGGCGCTCCATTTGGAGGTGCATTGGGTTTAGCAGTTCCTGGATGGAGCTATCTCATATTTGGAGGTCCAAACCTGATAGCTTCAGCAGTTAGTGGTAAGGGATTAGTGTATCTCACGAGTCTTTTTAATGGCATTAATGGATTTAGACTTGATGGTGAAAAAAATTATGATAATAGCGGAATGGCCGTAAGTCATTCGGGTGACATTAATGGTGATGGATATGCTGATGTTTTGGTGGGAGCACCTAACGATCAGTATGGCAGTTATAATTATGTAGTGTTTGGCACTAAAAAAGGAGTAGATGGAGGTATGTTACCATTATCCACTTTGAATGGTGTCAATGGATTTAAAATTATTAGCGAACAAGTCACTGATCTGGGCGGTCTATCACTTGACAGTGCAGATGACGTTAACGGTGATGGTTACACGGATATTATTATCGGTGCGCCTTATCACAATTTTGGTCGTAGTTACGTTATCTTTGGCGCACCAAATATTGGTAGCAATAGTACAATTGCTTTGGAATATCTCAGTGGTGCAAATGGCTTTAAACTCGAAGGTGAATCTGATACAACTCGTAGTGGATTTTCAGTCAGCGGCGCAGGCGATTTCAATGGTGATGGCTATGCTGATTTGGTGATTGGTGCGCCTAACATGAACTCATCTGGCATTGATCGTAGTTATGTCGTCTTTGGCAGCCGTCAAGTAGGGGGCGGTGGGCTCATCACACTGGCCGACCTAAATGGCAAGGATGGCTTTAAGTTCCAAGGTGAATCGCTCAATAGTGAATGCGGTTATTCCGTTCATGGTGTTGGTGATGTGAATGGCGATGGCTGCGACGATATCATAATCAGCGCGCCCTATTACAACAATAAAGCTGGACGCAGTTACTTGGTGTTTGGCGATGCGCCTCCGATTTTGATTAACAATACATTATCACTTTTCAATGGCGAAAAAGTATTGTTAAATGCGACGCATTTAGCTGCAACCGATCGCAACCACGACAACTCCTCGCTGATTTTTGTACCCGCCAGTGTGACTTACGGGCAATTTGAGGCAGTAAATGCTCCAGGTAAAGCAATCATCAATTTCACCCAATCGCAAATCACCCAAGGCGAAATTCAGTTTGTTCATGATGGTAGCTACAATTCCCCAGCCTATAATATCAGTGTCTATAGCACTGGAATTGCTTGGACTGGGCCTATTCCTGCTAACGTATCCATGATTTTCCTACGTTTAGACCATAACCAACTGAGAATCGATCAAGGACAAAGTGTCATGCTTACCTCAGACAATCTAAGCGCTGAAGATTCCAATGGATTTACCAGTACGCTCACTTTTAAAATCAGTGGCGTTGCTCAAGGGCAATTTGAATTCAGCAGCTCACCAGGACAAGCAATTATCGAATTTCAACAACAAAACATTAGCGATCATGTGGTTAACTTTGTGCATGATAATTCAGTCAATTCCCCCGCGTATAAAGTCTCCGTCAGTAATGGAGACGTGACCATTTCACCTCAAGCCGCTATTATTGATTTCGATGCTCGCCCGATTCTAAACAATAATCACTTGACCATCGATCAAAGTGAGGTCGTGACAATCACATCCAGTGAATTATCCGCCACGCATCCTGGCGGTTCTGACGCTACATTGAGCTTTCAGATTAGCACAGTGCAGCATGGCAATTTTCAATGGAGCAGCGCACCTGGAAAACTGATTAGTGTTTTTCAACAACAAAACATTACCGATCGGCTAGTTAATTTTGCCCACGACAGCAGTTTAAATCCACCCGCTTATGTGGTGACAGTGACCGACGGTCGCCTGAGCAGCGATCCGCAGGCAGCCGTCGTTGATTTTAATCAGATGCCGACACTGGGCAATAATCAATTGATCATCAATCAAGGTCAAACGGTGACACTGAGTTCCGATAATTTGTCCGCCAGTCAGGCCAGCCGCCCGCCCGGCGAGCTGATTTTTCTGATCAGCGCCTGTCAGCAGGGTTATTTTGAATTTACCGGCTCGCCCGGTAAAACGATTTTGACTTTTCAGCAACAAAATATTACAAGTCAAGTGGTGCGTTTTGTGCATGATAACAGTCAAACGCCACCCGCTTATTCAGTCAGCGTCTCGGATGGTCATATCAGCACCCCAGCTCAGGCGGCGAGTATTGATTTTGATATCAAGCCGGTATTGAAAAATAATCAACTCACGATTAATCAGGGACAGGCTGTTATTTTGACCACCAGTAATCTGTTTGCCAGTCATCCAGGAACTGCAGATAGTGAGTTAAATTTTGTTATTAGCACTGTAAAACAAGGTTATTTTGCATTCATCAATACACCGAATCAGGTCATTCAAACATTCACCCAACAACATATCATTGCCGCGCAGGTGCAGTTTCACCATGACAACACGCCAACACCGCCGGCTTATCAAGTCAGTGTCACCGATGGGCGCGCCAGCAGCGATTCCCAAACGGCGAAGATTGATTTTGATGCGCTGCCGATATTGAAAAATAATCAACTGCTGATTAATCAGGGCCAGACGGTCACAATCACTGCTAATGATTTATCCGCCGTACAACCGGGCGGCGTAGAAAGTCAGTTGAGTCTTGTTATCAACAACTATGAGCAGGGTTATTTTCAATTATCTACTTCACCGGGCAATGCCATTACCCGTTTTCAGCAACAGGATATCACTAACAGCCGAGTGCAGTTTGTGCATGATAAGAGCGTCTATGCGCCAGCTTATCAGGTGATGGTGACTGATGGCCGGGTGAGTAGTGATTATGAAGTAGCGCGCATTGATTTTGATATGCTGCCCGTTTTACAACATAACCGTCTCAGCATTGATCAAGGACAAACGGTGATATTGACAGAGGCGAATTTGCGAGCTACTCACGACGACGGCAGCATGGATGACGATCTCATTTTTTTGATTAGTGGCTGCCAGCATGGTTATTTTAGCTGGACAAATACTTCAACCGGATCCATCGTGGTATTCAGGCAACATAATATCACCACACAAGCGGTGAGTTTTATACACGACGACAGTTATTCCGCCCCGTCGTATCTTGTGAGTGTGACCGATGGCCGGGCGTCGAGCGATCCTCAAGCGGCCAGCATTAATTTTAACGGTAGTGATTTACCAGATTCAGGATCATTATCTGTGGGTGCTTTGGCTGGAATAGTGGTTTCTACGGGTGTTGTGTTGTTGGGTGGAATTATTTATAAATGTCGTCAAAAAAGCACAATAATGAAAGAAGATAATGCTGAAACAAAGAGCACAGAAGAATATAAATGCTTGCCAAGTGAACCCGTTCCGATTAAAGATTTAGAAGTTAAATACGGTGAATTGGAATTCACAGAGAAAGACAAAATCGGCAGTGGCGGATCGGGGGCGGTGTATCGTGGCAAGTATCAATTTAATCCAGTCGCGATTAAGAAATTACACGCCATCTCGTTAAGTGCTACCGCGTTGGAAGAATTTAAAAAAGAAGCGGGGATTATGGCGTCTATGCGCTCTGATTTTATCGTCCAGTTACGCGGCGTCTGTACTCATGCGCCGAATTTCTGCCTGGTGATGGAATTAATGCCCAAAGGATCTTTAGATCAATTATTAAAAACTTCAAGCAACTTGCCATTAGTGGTGTTATTGCGAATTGGCTTAGATGTTATCCATGGTCTTTGCCAGTTACATAAAAGAAATATTCTGCATCGTGATTTAAAGAGTTTAAATGTATTATTGGACGATCGCCTGCGCGCCAAGATTAGCGACTTCGGTCTTTCCAAAATAAAGTCAGAAACCACCAGCATGACTTCAGCAAAAATTTTACAAGGTACATTGGGATGGGTGGCGCCCGAGTTATTTGAAGAAAAGTCAGTATCCACCAAAGCTGCGGATATTTATGCCTATGGCATGATTCTTTGGGAATTAGTGAATAAGCCTTATCGAGCACCCTTTCAGAGCTTAGCGTATGCCGCGTTAGTAGGCGCTAAATTAAATCGAGGTGATAAACAGGAAACTGTTCCAACCGGTTGTCCCAAAGAAATTTCAACGCTCATGCAATCCTGTTGGCGAAAAGCGACGAAGCGTCCCACAGCCAGCCAAATTGCTATGAGTTTAGAGAAGTTCTTTAAAACTCTGCCTGATGCAAATACTTCTTCAGCAAAGACGATATCACTTGGCAGTGAAATTCCCTCTTATCAAATACATTCTAATTAACCTTAAGGAGGTTCCAATGAAACAAGGACAATTTCCAATTATTTTTAATTTAACCGATTTAAATGGCCGCAATGGTTTTAAAATGGATGGCGAAGCTGCCAATGATCAAAGTGGTTGGTCAGTGAATGCTGCCGGTGATGTCAACGGCGATGGCTATGCGGATTTTATCATGGGGACTCCCTATCATAATGGGAAAATTGGCCGAAGTTACATTATTTTTGGTAATCCAAAAGTAGGTCAAGGAGGAATGTTGCCTCTTTCTGATCTCAATGGGGCAAACGGTTTTAAAATTGACGGTATTAATGGGCAAGTGGCCGAAAGCGGCTATTCGGTAAGTGGTGCTGGTGATATCAATGGTGATAAATTTGCTGATCTTATTGTTGGTGCTCCTCTTTATTTTGGTGGGTCGGCTACTGTTGGAAAAAGTTTCGTCATATTGGGCGGTCCAAAAGTAGGAAGCGGGGGCTCGATATCACTGAGTATTCTCAATGGTACCAACGGCTTTGTTTTAAATGGAAATACCCGATATGATGGTTGTTATTCAGGTTATGCAGTGAGCGGTGCGGGAGATGTGAATGGAGATAAATATGGTGATTTAATAATTGGAGCTCCATTTTATGAGCAATTTATGAGCTCATATCCAGGGTGGAATTATTTAATATTTGGTGGGCCCAATTTAATGAATTTGGCAGCATCTTCGAATGGAGTTTTATACATTACTGGATTAGATGGGACTAATGGATATAGACTCACTGGTGAATATAACATAGATAACAGCGGAATGGCGGTAAGCAATGGGGGTGATATCAATGGCGATGGATATGCTGATTTTTTAATTGGAGCGCCCAATAACGCTGATGGTGGTCGTAGTTATGCAATCTTTGGGACAACAAAGGCAGTCAGTGGCGGCTCATTTGCATTGGCCAATTTGAATGGAGTCAACGGCTTTAAAATTGTGGGTGAAAAGACAGGTGATCAAAGTGGGTTGTCCTTGGATTGCGTTGGAGATTTTAATCAGGATGGCTATGACGATATTATTGTTGGAGCACCAAATCATGGTTCTGGTCGCAGTTATGTGATTTATGGGGCATCAGATGTAGGTAGCAGTAGTGCTATCACTTTAGGAGGTCTCAATGGAGCCAATGGATTTAAAATCGATGGTGAGCTGGATTCAAATCATAGCGGTTTTTCAGTCAGTGGTGCGGGCGATTTCAATGGCGATGGTTATGATGATATTGTCATAGGCGCAACTAATTCTACAAATTTCTTTGGACGAGGCTATGTAGTTTTTGGCGGTCCGCAAGTTGGCAGTAATGGTCTCATTGCTTTGGCTGACCTCAACGGCAAAAATGGTTTTAAACTCCATGGTGAAGCCATTAATGACGAATGCGGTTATTCCGTTCATGGGGCTGGTGATGTCAACGGTGACGGTTGCGGTGATATCGTGATCAGTGCGCCTTTTTATAACAAGCAAGCGGGACGCTGTTATTTAATATTCGGCGATGCACCTCCTCAGTTGATCAATAATACTTTATCGCTCTACAGTGGTGAAAAAGTGCTGTTAAATGCGACATATTTAGCAGCAACTGATCGCAACCACGATAATGCTTCGCTGGTTTTTGTGCCCACCGGTGTGACCTACGGACAATTTGAAGCGGTAAGTACTTCGGGTAAAGTAATCGTCAATTTCACTCAATCGCAAGTCACCCAAAGCGAAATCCAGTTTGTCCATGACGGCAGTTATAATCCACCGGCTTATAACATGAGTGTCTATAGTACCGGCATTGCCTGGACTGGACCTATTCCCGCTAATGTGTCGATGACTTTTTTACGCTTAGATCATAACCAACTGAAAATTGATCAAGGACAAAGCGTCACCCTCACTGCCGACAATTTAAGCGCTGAAGATTCCAGTGGTTTCACCAGCACGCTCACTTTTAAAATCAGCGGCGTTGCTCAGGGGAAATTTGAATTTAATAACTTCCCTGGACAAGCCATTACCGAATTTCAACAACAGAACATTAGCGATCATGTGGTTAATTTTGTGCATGATAATTCGGTCGATCCCCCCGCGTATAAAGTCTCCGTTAGTAACGGCGATATGACCACCACGCCTCAAGCTGCTGTGATTGATTTCGATGCCCGGCCAATTCTAAACAATAATCATCTGACTATTGATCAAAGCGAAATCGTGACCGTCACCTCCAGTGAATTATCCGCCACGCATCCTGGCGGTTCTGACGCCACATTGAGTTTTCAGATCAGTGCAGTACAGCACGGTAATTTTCAATGGAGCAATGCGCCGGGCAAACCCATTACTTTATTTCAACAGCAGAACATCACTGATCGGCTGGTTAATTTTGCCCATGATGGCAGTTTAAATCCACCCGCTTATGTGGTAACAGTGACCGACGGTCGCCTGAGCAGCGATACGCAGGCAGCCGTCGTTGATTTTAATCAGATGCCGACATTGGGCAATAATCAATTGACCATCAATCAGGGCCAAACAGTCACCTTGAGTTCAGATAATTTATCAGCCAGTCAGGCCAGTCGCCCGCCAGGTGATCTGATTTTTTTAATCAGCGCTTGCCAGCAAGGTTACTTTGAATACGCAGGATCGCCTGGAAAATCTATTTTGACTTTCCAGCAACAAAACATCACGGATAAGGTGGTTCATTTTGTGCATGATAACAGTCCGACTGCACCGGCTTATCAAGTGAGTGTTTCGGATGGCCGTGTCAGCACTCAGCCACAAGCGGCGAGTATTGATTTTGATCTCAAGCCTGTGTTGAAAAATAATCAACTCATGATTAATCAAGGGCAGACAGTAACTTTGACATCCAACAATCTGCTGGCCAGCCATCCGGGAACGGCGGACAACGATTTGAATTTTGTGATCAGTGTAGTTAAACAAGGCCATTTTGCATTTATTGGGACGCCGAACCAATCCATTCAAACATTTACTCAACAAGATATCACTGATGCACAGGTGCAGTTTATCCACGACAATAGTTCAACCTCACCGGCTTATCAAGTCAGTGCAACAGATGGTCGTGCAGCCAGTGATCTGCAAGCCGCTAAAATTGATTTTGATGCCTTCCCAATATTAAAAAACAATCAGCTACTGATTAACCAGGGCCAAATCATCACACTCACCGCCAATGATTTATCGGCGTCGCAACCGGGTGGAGCGGAAAGCCAATTGAGTTTTGTGATCAACAATTGTCAACAAGGATATTTTCAATTAACAAATGCGCTGGGAAAAGCCGTAACTCGTTTTCAACAAAAAAATATCTCCGACAGTCGTGTGCAGTTTGTGCATGATAACAGTGTGTTTCCACCAGCCTATGAAGTCATGGTAACGGATGATCGATTGAGCAGTAATTATCAATCTGCAATTATTGATTTCGATACGCTGCCGATTTTACAACATAACCGATTGACTATTGATCAGGGACAAACCGTCATACTCACAACAGAAAATTTGCAAGCGACGCACGGTGACGGCAGCGCCGACGGAGATTTGAGTTTTCTGATCAGCGCCTTACAGCACGGCTATTTCAAGTGGACAAATAGTTCAAACGGAAACATTGTGGTGTTTCGGCAAAACAATATCACTATTCAAGCAGTGAGTTTTGTACACGATGGTAGTCATTCAGAACCGTCGTACAAAGTTGGCGTGACGGACGGCCGTGCTTCAACAGATCCTCAAACCACCAGTATTAATTTTAACGGAAATGGTTTGCCTGCTTCAGAAGGATTATCAATCGGCGCTATGGCTGGAATCACTGTCTCAGTTGGTGTGGTGTTATTGGGGCTATTAGCAGGAGTGATTTATAAACGCCGTCAAAGAACCGTAACTTTAGAAAAGGATGAAGAAACAAAAGTGAGTGAAGATTATAAACTCATGCCCTGTGAACCGGTTGCTATCGAAAAGCTGGAAATAAAATACGGCGAGTTGGAATTTAAAGAGAAAGACAAAATCGGTACAGGCGGATCGGGTACGGTGTATCGAGGTCAATATCGATTTAATCCAGTAGCTATTAAAAAATTACATGCACAATCATTAAGCTCAACGGCGTTGGAAGAATTTAAAAAAGAAGCAGGGATTATGGCATCGATGCGCTCTGATTTTATTGTGCAGCTGCGCGGCGTGTGCACTCAGGCGCCGAATTTCTGTCTGGTGATGGAATTAATGCCCAAAGGGTCTTTAGATCAATTATTAAAAACTTCAAGCAACTTGCCATTAGTGGTGTTATTGCGAATTGGCCTGGATGTTATCCATGGTCTTTGCCAATTGCATGAAAGAAATATTCTGCATCGTGATTTAAAGAGTTTAAATGTATTATTGGACGACCGCCTGCGCGCCAAGATTAGCGACTTCGGTCTTTCCAAAATAAAGTCAGAAACCACCAGCATGACTTCCGTTAAAGCTTTACAAGGTTCATTAGGGTGGATAGCACCAGAAATATTCGAGGGCAAGGCAGCAACTAAAGCGGCAGATATCTATGCCTATGGTATGATTATTTTCGAGCTGATGATCAAACCGTATCGTCCACCTTTTCATGATATTATTCCAGCCGTATTGCTGAGTGCCAAATTAAGCCGAGGTGATAAACAAGAAACCGTTCCAATGGGTTGTCCTAAAGAAGTCTCGACGGTCATGCAATCTTGTTGGCGAAAAGCACCCAAGCGTCCTACAGCCAGCCAAATTGCTGTCAGTTTAGAGAAGTTCTTTAAAACACTGCATGATGCAGAGACTTCTTCAACAAAGACGGTATCACTTGGCAGTGAAGTTCCCTCTTATCAAATTCATTCTAATTAATTTGACTCATTAACAAAGAGGAAAAATAACATGCCTGGACAATTTCCAACAACTATAGCGTTAACCGATCTCAATGGCCAGAACGGATTTAAGATCAATGGGGAACTCAATGGTGATTATAGCGGTTCTGCGGTGAGTTTTGTGGGGGATGTAAACACTGACGGCACTGCCGATGTGATGATTGGTGCTTACGGGCACAATAATGAAGAAGGGCGAAGCTACGTGGTCTTTGGTAGCGCGGGAATCGGCTCTAGTGGTGTGCTGTCTTTATCCGCACTCAATGGCCAGAATGGTTTCAAACTGGATGGAGAAAGTGTCGGCGATCAAAGCGGCACGGCGGTCAGCGGGGCTATTGACATCAATGGGGACCATGTAACTGATCTTTTTATCGGTGCAGAGGGATTTCAAAGCTATGCTGGTCGAAGTTACAGTATATTTGGCGGTCCTGGTGTGGGTAGTTCAGGAACGATCACACTCTCCGATTTAAACGGAATTTCTGGATTTAAAATTCAAGGTGAGAATCCTGATGATGATAGTGGATATTCACTTAGCGGATTGGGTGATATCAACGGGGACCGGATAGATGATTTGCTCATCGGTGCCTACGGTGTGAGTAACCGGGTGGGTCGTAGTTACGTGGTATTCGGACGAACCGGAATAGGCGCGGGTGGTTTACTCAATTTAAGCAGTCTTAACGGCGCGAATGGATTTAAATTGACTGGAGAAGTCTCTGGGGATAACAGCGGCTGGTCGGTGAGTGATGCGGGAGATGTGAACGGGGATGGCTTGTCGGATCTACTGATTGGAGCTTATGGCCATAATAACTTAGCGGGACGCAATTATTTAGTGTTTGGGCAAGTGGGTATCGGTAATAATGGGGTGTTCGCATTAGGCACATTGAATGGCAGAAATGGACTGATATTGGAAGGCGCGGCCCAAGGTGATCGCAGCGGCTGGTCGGTCAGCAGCGCCGGTGATGTGAATGCAGATGGACTGGCTGATGTCTTGATTGGCGCCTGGCAGCATGCGAGTACTGGAAGCGGTTACGTGATGCTGGGTGGAGCGTCAGGAAACGCTAACGGTGTGTTAGGCTTGTCACAGCTCCAGGGAAAGAACGGATTTCGTCTGGACGGTGAAACGAGTGGGGATCAATGCGGATATGCTGTCAGCGGCGCGGGTGATATCAATGGCGATGGAATAGACGATATCCTTATCGGCGCCAGCGGTCATGCGGGTTCGCGAGGCCGCAGCTATGTGGTATTTGGCGGTTCCACGGTAGGCAGTGACGGTGTGATTTCTTTGGGAAATCTCAACGGTCAAAACGGCTTTGCTTTGGATGGCGAATTCACCAATGACAATAGTGGCGGAGCGGTCAGCAGCGCAGGTGACATCAATCGGGATGGCGTTGCCGATTTATTAATCGGAGCCTATCGGCACAACAGTAACATGGGCCGAACTTACGTGGTGTTTGGTGATGCACCGCCCATCTTAACACGTAATCAGTTATCATTATCTCCCGGACAACGCGTCGTGCTGACATCGAATAATTTAGCGGCGACTGATCGAAATCATCCGGTGGATTCTTTAGTTTTCGTTCCTGGCAATCTTCAACACGGGCGATTTGAGGCCGTCAACACTTCCGGTCTGACAATAGTCAATTTCACGCAATCACAAATCACCACCGGTCATATTCAATTTATTCACGATGGCGGCGATCAACCGCCTGCCTATCAAATCAGCGTATACAGCGCTGGCATAGCCTGGTGTGCACCGGAACCGGCTAACATTCAGTTCACAGCGCCACATCAAGAGATATCAGTGGGAGCCTGGGCTGCAATTGGCATGAGTGTCGGAGTGATAGTTTCCTTAATGAGTTATCTCATTTATTACCAACGCCGCAAAGGGAAATGTAAAACGCCGTGTCAGGAAGTCAAATCGGAGCCCATACCGATGATAGACAACATTCAATGGCAGGACTTAGAGTTCGGCCCCAGGATAGGCGAAGGCGGATACGGAGTGGTTTATCGGGGAACTTATCGATATAACCAGGTGGCCATTAAACAGCTTCGAGCGGAACGGTTCAGTTCAATGGCGGTTGCAGAATTGAAACAGGAAGCGCAAATCATGGCAATGATGAGATCGGACTATATTGTTCAATGGCGTGGTGCTTGTTTTGAGACCTCGCGAGTGTGTTTGGTGATGGAATTGATGCCCAAAGGTTCTTTGCATCAACTGCTACAAAATCAGCCGGATTTAAAATTCCCCGTGTTGCTCCAAATTGGATTGGACATTATCTATGGCTTATACCAGTTGCATGAAAATGGCATTTTGCATCGAGACTTAAAAAGTTTAAACGTGCTGCTCAATGATCGTCTGCGCGCCAAAATCAGTGATTTTGGATTGTCAAAAATCAAGTCAGAAATTAAATCAGAGTCGTTAATCTCTAAAGACGCTAAGATCTTTCAGGGCGGCACGTTGAATTGGATGGCGCCGGAATTATTTAAAAAACAACCTGCAAGTCGAGCCTCTGATATCTATGCCTATGGCATGATTTTATGGGAATTGATGGTCAAGCCCTATCAGATTCCTTTTTTTGGTTTAATGGGGCCAGCCATAATTAGCGCTAAACTGACTCGGGGAGAGAATCAGGAAACCGTGCCGAAAAAATGTCCCCCCTTGATAGCGCAGACCATTCGTTCTTGTTGGCGAGAATCCTCTCAGCGTCCCACCGCCAAGGACATTGCCGAAAGCTTAACACCGTTATTGCAAAAGGGAGCCTCTTTTTCGCTTCCGGGTGGCCAACGGGTAAATCTTTCTTCAGTAAAATCTGATGTATTATCCAGCGGCACAGTTCCGGATTATGGATATAATTTGATGTCTTCTTAAGCTTATCAGGAAGAAAAAATGAATCATATTCAATCTCAGTCCAAGTTAGAAAATCGGATGGATGATATTTATTCGATTACCCAATTCCTTAATTGAATCTTAAGAATTTCTTTATTTACAAATCTTTCGGCCTCATTAACAATAGACGCGTCCCACACTGTGAAAATAAGGAAATGTCGCAGTCGATGAATAAATGTTCAAGGAAAGAGTAGGATTAAGCGCTGAGAAAGGGATGTTCAGATGATAGCATGTCATGAAGGGCAGAATTTTTTTCCGTCGGATTTTTATCCGGAATGACTTTTCTTCTTGCCAGGCAAGAATCCCTCACCCCTCATTCTCATTTGTTTTTTTATTCAACTACAAGGAGTACTCATCATGTCAAAAGAACTCAATACGGCCGGTAAATCAGTCAATATTCAAATCCACCGGATTTATAGTAAAAATCAACGCGTCGTGATTCAAGGATTGCCTGAAGACTGGATTCAAGCGTGGAATCCGAAAATTGATTTGCGCGCGAATCCACGCCTCAATGAGGTAGGCAATGAGCGGACGGAGGTGATTCTGGCTTTGCAAATCAACGCCCAACAAGAGGATAAACCGGTGTTTGAGATTTATTTTGAACAAGCGGGTTTATTTACCATCACCACCGAAGATCCACAACAGCGGGAGATGGTATTGTACGGAACCTGTTCTAATTTTTTATTTCCGTACGCGGGGGTGATGATCAATCAGATTTTAACCCAATCCAATTTGCAACCGGTGTACTTGGCGCCGCTGGATTTTATCCAGTTGTATCGTCAACATCAGCAGCAGCAACAAGCGCAGGCGCAGCAAGAAAAAGCGCAGAGCGGAGCGGTGGTGCAATAGCCTTCTTAGACCGATTTTCAAAAACAGATTAGATTAACTGAATAAAAGGATAAACCAATGAAAGGACCCGCTCTCAAACAGTTATTGTTAGCATTATCAGAGACTAAAGATTCAGTTTCGTTATCGGCTTCATCTTCCGCTGAACTTAAACCTCAGCAGATGATGGCTATTCTGCAACGTCTATTCGGCGATAGTGTCCATGTGATCGATCCGGCGTTGTCTTTGCAGGCGTCGCCTCTAGCGAAGGGGCCTGCGCAAGCGACGGGATTGGTCCAATATTTGCAGGCGTTGCGGCCATTAACGCCGTTGAAGAAACCAGTGGTGATGTTGGTAGCGCAGCCGCAAACGGAACAAAAATCCCGTTCCTCCCCTGTGACGGTAAATGCTTGGCAGGCTATAGTGATTGTGCCTCAAAATTATCAACCTCCCGAAGGTAAGCGGGTGGGTAATGATCAAAACCCCTTGATATATTATTTTGATCCTCAGAAACAGCTTGCCTTGGATCAAGCGCCGGTGGAAATCATGAGTTTTTGCCAGGTGTTGATCCGAGGCTGTCAGGTTCCAGGCATGCACAATGGCCGCCCTGTGCGAATCGCCGTAGAACCGGTATTTAAACAGCTCGGGTTTCTCCATGGCTGCCGTGATATTTGTCATGAACCGGCAAACAGTAGCTGGTGGGCGTTGTATTTTGCGATTATGGCGGTTAGCTACGGCGGGATCGGTTTTGAGGAGACGGATCGGCTATCTGTATTCCGGTTACAAACGGTGTTAGGATCGGCGCTGATCGAACCGGCTCAATCTATAGAAACATCACCGAGGACCTTCACCTCTTCATCAGGCGCGATGACGACTTCCTCAATATCAGATATCCCAACGGATATCAAAACCGTTGTTCAATCGCTTTCAAGCTCAAGCTCCTCCACATCCTCCTCTCTTGAATCTCCGAAACCAACCGCCGATCCGGCAGAAGCTTCGTGGCTAACTGAAGCTCTGAAAACTCTGGATGACAAACCCTCAACACCTTCTCAGGCTTTGACGTGGCGCACTGGAGCGGAAGAAAGCGCTGACGGCGCAACCGGCCAATGGGAGATTAAGCGTTGGCTGCCGTCTAGCGAAGGAAAAGCCGAGACGCATTCTCATGAATTTGAATTAGTGAGCCGTAAGGAGAATGTATTTAACGGTGATTTTTTTGTGCAAAACACCTTAAAGTATTGGCATGAGCAGCAGGGAAAGATGGAAAAGCGGGCCGTGCTGTATCTGTTTTCAGGCGCCGACCAGTCGCAACAAAAAGGTTTGATCATCCGCTGGTTAAATCCCAACCTGACTTTAGCGCAAGCATTATGGAGTCAACATCAGTTCAGCGACCAACAACCCGAAAAAACCAAACGCTATCTCAAAAACAAAACCTTGATGGCCGGGATTCGCCGGCTTTTTACGGAAATCGAAGTGGTGATCTTCACCGGGGTGATTTCAAACCCACCCACGACCCCAAGGATAAGGATTGAATTACCGAAAAATGGTCACTTTAAAAAAATAGCTGTGGATCAACTGTATGCCTTACCGACAGCGAAACCCAAAAAGCGAATCCCTGGCATAGAACCGTCATCCCGCGGCTTGACCGCGGGATCCAGTAATTTGCAAGGCTCTCCAGATCCCGCGGTCAAGCCGCGGGATGACGGTGCTCTTAACTTAATGACGGCGCCAGTGATCAGAGAATCCGAGTCCAAATATAGCGGTCCTGCTTATACACCCGCCATCCTGGCCGGGATTTTACGGGCGTATCAAATCGCTTCGACCCCTGACGCCAAATTGTCCCGTGACAGCAGTGGTGGGTTTGAATTAACGGCGTATCCGCAAGCCACAGTAACGGAGACCGTGTTTCTGCAAGCCTTGCTGCACTATTGGCAAGCGCGGCAGGGGCATATCGATAACTGGCGAGCCGCGTTTCTGTTTTCTACTCAAAACACCCAAACCGGACAGTCGCAAACGGTAGCGGTGATGATCCAATATGCCGTGCCGGATACCGCTTTGGCTAGTCAATTGTGGCAAGAGCAGAAAGTCGTACAAACGTCGCCGACGCCGGAATTACTTAACGCGCTTAGGCTCACGCTCACCCAAGCCGCACCCAAATTATATGGAAAAGTGCAGGTGATGGTGTTGGGCGTCGCCGCTCAGTCGTCCGTAGTGAATGCGTTGAAAGGGCCTTTGGAAAAAGTCTGTCGCGGTCAGGTGGCTTTGAATTTTAAAGCCATCCCCCAGACGGCGGCTTATTCGGTGATATTGATGGAAGATGTGTTAGGGATGTTACAACACGCTCAAACTCATGAGATCGAACCCAACACGGTTGCCAAGAACCACCAAGAACGTTGCGTGCAGGCCATTCTTGACCGTTGGAAGCGCACGGAACACCACAACGCCCCGCTGCATCAAGAACTGTTGGCAGCCTTACGCACCGTTTTGATTATGAGCACATTGCAGACTCAACGCCGGTCAAACTATCAGCAACCGAGCGAAGATAAACTTTCGCCGCGCACGATCCAGGCGCGAGATCAGGCGATGAAAAAACACTTATACGCCCAGCGTTTTCCCGATCCTCAAGCGCTGATCGAAGGACTTCCGTTAGCGGTGCTGGCGTCTTTTTTGATCACGGTAGAAGTGATCGAAAACCTGAAAACGCTCAATCAACACCGGGATCAACGGAGGTTGGAAATTTTACAGTGGGAATTAACGCTGCAAGATAGTATTCGTCGTGAACGTTTCACGCCCTGTGATTATGTGACTCGCGCCTGGCATTTTGTGTATTACAGCTCGTTTTTAGGAGTAGGCGGCGAGTTAGGACGACTCCTGGGCCGTTCTGTGTCCGGTGAAGGCAGCCGGGAAGAAAAAGACCCTAAAACCGAGCAGGATTTAGCGGCGCAGGAAGCTCGTCTGATGGGTCGAATAGTCCAGGCGATCACCCGATCCGAAAGCCTATCCACCCGCAGCGAAACGGTGGTGCGGCTTTACCTGGGTGAAGAACCGGTCAGCCGCAGTTTAGGCTTTTTGGGAACCTGCTTAGGTGCGGGTGTGCAAATCTACCTGGGGCCTTATGCGTTATTGCAAATGTTGGGAATGAGTATGATCACGCTGACCGGCTATCGAAAAGTAGAGGCCGACCGGTTGGATGACTTTAAAGCTGAACTCAAAGGACCGCTCTGCAGTCTCACCGCGTTACACCGGCTCAGCGTGTTGTTATGGCATGGCGGTGAAGCGCTGACGCAGGGCAGTTTAGTCCCCATCATTTTAGCGGCCGGCGGCATGATGGGAAGCGAATCACTGACCTTTATCACACGTCGCGTATTGCCACAAGAAAATAAAGAAGCCAAATTTCAGAAAAAGTACACAACCGCTGAAGGGCCTGAATTAAGCACGCTGTTGATTCGCCAGGTGGGAACCCTGCTAGGCCAGCGAGGAGCAGCCATGGTGTGGATAACAGCGGTAGGTATTCAACATCGAATCCTCTATCGCGATACCGCCGTGGCCTTACTGTCGCACGGCGCCGCGAATCATCCCGGCTTGAGCGAATGGAAGATAGAAGGAGCGGATTTCCGTCGTCCGGGTTTATGGCTTAACGATCATAACCCGCTGATGCTGTCCTGGATCACCCCCTCCGGCGCTCACCGCCAAGCACTCTGTGAAATCAAAGGACTACCGGTATTAACCCCGGCGGGCATTACCGGTTTAGATTGCCAAGGTGATATGCCGACTACCGAACTGTCGTCAACGCTTGGGCTGCCTAGACCTTAGGTATTTTAATTAACCAACTAAAAGGAGCAATTTTATGAAAGGACAATTTCCATCTGTGTTTAATTTATCTGATTTGAATGGTCAAAATGGTTTTACACTCAATGGTGAAAATAATGGTGATAACAGTGGCTTGTCAGTCAGTGCTTTGGGGGATATTAATAATGACGGCTATGATGATTTGTTGGTTGGGGCTTATGGCTACAATGGTAGTAAAGGCTGCAGTTATGTAGTGTTTGGTGGGCCGGGAGTGGGAGGCAGTGGGGATATTTTATTGTCCAGTTTAAATGGAAGCAATGGCTTTAAATTGAATGGTGAAAATAATGGTGATGACAGTGGCTTGTCAGTCAGCGCTGTGGGGGATATCAATAGCGATGGTCATGCTGACTTGCTGATTGGTGCTCCTAGTTATGCAACTGTTAAAGGTCGCAGCTATGTGGTTTTGGGGGGGCCAGGCGTTGGAAGTAGTGGTACGATTGCTCTTTCAGGGTTGACTGGTAGTAATGGTTTCAAGCTGGATGGCGAATCGGCGGATGATTTCAGTGGCTTCTCAGTAAGTGGAATGGGAGACATCAACAGTGATGGGCATGATGATTTAATAATTGGTGCTTATTGTCACCTTTATTCAGCTCCAAACTGTGGAAATGGCCGCAGCTATGTGGTGTTTGGTGGTCCGGGAGTGGGAAGCAGTGGAGATATTTTATTATCCAGTTTAACTGGTGTAAATGGCTTTAAACTGGATGGCGAAAATAATGGCGATAACAGTGGCCGGTCAGTCAGCGTCGTGGGAGATATCAATGGCGATGGACATGTCGACTTACTGATTGGAGCGTGGGGTTACCCCGCTGGCAGTAATAAAGGCCGTAGTTATCTGGTGTTTGGTGGACCCGGAATAGGAAGCGGTGGGGATATTTTGTTATCTACTTTAAATGGTACGAATGGCTTTAAACTCGATGGGGAAAATAATGGTGATTTAAGTGGTTTGCCAGTCAGCACTGCGGGAGATATCAATGGCGATGGTTATGCCGACTTACTGATTGGAGCTTATGGATATCCTGCAGGTAGTAATAAAGGCCGTAGCTATATAGTGTTTGGTGGCTTGGGAGTTGGTAGCAGTGGAAATATTTCATTATCTAATTTAAATGGAACAAATGGCTTTAAGCTCGATGGAGAAAATGGTGGGGATACTAGTGGTGTTTCAGTCGGCACCGCGGGAGACATTAATGGCGATGGCTATATTGACTTACTGATTGGGGCAGAGGGTTATCCTAACGCTAGTAATAAAGGCCGCAGCTATGTGGTATTTGGTGGCCCTGGAGTTGGTAGTAGTGGAGATATTTCATTATCCAGTTTAAATGGGGCCAATGGCTTTAAATTCGATGGAGAAAATAATGGTGATTTAAGTGGTGCTTCTATCAGTACTGCAGGAGATATTAATGGGGATGGAATAGCAGACCTGCTGATTGGGGCGTGGGGTTATCCTAGCGGTAGTGATAAGGGGCGTACTTATGTGGTATTTGGCGATGCTACACCTGTATTAGTCAATAATAAACTCAATATAGTTGCAGGCGCTTCGATTGTGCTGAGTTACATTAATTTGGGCGCCTATGATCGCAATCATAATAATCAAACTTTGATATTTTCGCCTACTGGAGTTGCGCACGGCTATTTTTCAACAACCGGCGCACCGAGTATCCCGCTGAATAATTTCACTCAGCAACAAATCACCAACGGCACGGTTCAATTTGTCCATGACGGCACGCAAAATCCACCCAGCTATAACATGAGTGTGTATAGCACCGGCATTGCCTGGACCGGCCCCTGGCCCGCACAAATTTCTTTTAACTTAGCGCAAAGTTATTTTCCAGCCAGTATTGATTTATCAACCTTAACACCGGCCACAGGGTTTACTCTGAATGGGGTGGCAAACAGTCAGAGTGGCAATTCAGTCAGCGGCACAGGGGATATCAATGGGGATGGGGTAGCTGATTTTATCATTGGTGCGCGTGACGCAAATTCTTATGGAGGCGCTAGCTATGTCGTATTTGGTAACCCAAGCATAGGCAATTCTGGTAGCATCACACTATCGAGTTTGAATGGCAGCAATGGGTTTGTTCTGCCTGGGGTAGCAAGCGGTGATTATAGTGGCTGGTCAGTCAGCGGTACCGGAGATGTCAATGGGGATGGTGTGGCTGATCTCATCATTGGTGCGCCTTACCCGAATTCTCGCGTAGGCGCTAGCTATGTAGTGTTTGGTAAAGCGGGTATAGGCAGTTCTGGAAGCATCATGTTATCAAGTTTGAATGGCGGCAATGGATTTGTTCTGAGCGGAGTGGCGAACAACAGTTATAGTGGCGGGTCAGTCAGCGGCGCAGGCGATGTCAATGGGGATGGTGTGGCTGATCTGATCATTGGTGCGATTGGCACGAATTCAAATATAGGGGCCAGCTATGTGCTATTTGGTAAAGCGGGTATAGGTAGTTCCGGCAGCCTGTCGCTATCAAGTTTGAATGGCGGTAATGGATTTGTTCTGAGCGGAGTGGCAGCAGGTGACGATAGTGGCGGGTCAGTCAGCGGCGCAGGCGATGTCAATGAGGATGGAGTGGCTGATCTGAGCATTGGTGCGGATGGCGTGAATTCAACTGCAGGTGCCAGCTATGTGGTATTTGGTAAACCAGGTGTTGGTAGTTCTGGCAGCATCACGTTATCGAGTTTGAATGGTAGTAATGGGTTTGTTCTACTTGGAGTGACAAGTAGTGCTAGTGGCAATTCAGTCAGCAGCGCAGGAGATATCAATGGAGATGGAGTGATTGATCTGATTATTGGTGCGCCTTACACGAATTCAGATGCAGGTGCCAGCTATGTGGTGTTTGGAAAAGAGGGGATAGGCAGTTCCGGCAGCATTGTTCTATCAAGTTTGAATGGCAGCAATGGGTTTGTCCTGAGTGGGGTGGCGAGTAGTTATAGTGGCACATTAGTCAGCGGTGTTGGGGATATCAATGGAGATGGAGTGGATGACCTGATAATCGGTGCGGGTGTGGCAAATTCAAATGCAGGTGCCAACTATGTGGTGTTTGGACATCCGGGGATAGGCAGTTCGGGCAGCATTGCTCTATCAAGTTTGAATGGCAGCAATGGGTTTGTCCTGAGCGGCGTTGCAGCAGGTGATATGAGTGGCTATTCAAGTAGCGGTGCAGGGGATGTCAATGGGGATGGAGTGGCTGATCTGATCATTGGTGCGTATCAAGCAAATTCAGGTGCAGGTGCCAGTTATGTGGTGTTTGGCGATATTCCACCCACTTTGATGCAAAACTGTTTAACATTGCACTCTGGCAGCAAGGTTCTACTCAATTCGACTTTTTTATCGGCTTATGACCGTAACCATAACAATAATACTTTGGTATTTATTGCCACCAATATAACCCACGGTCATTTTGAACTGATGAGTCAGCCTGGGATTGCATTGGTTAATTTCACTCAACCGCACTTAATCAATGGAACTGTTCAGTTTATTCACGATGGCAGTTCACTCGCGCCGAGTTATAACATAACGGTGTACAGCGATGGTATTGCCTGGACGGGTCCTGCGGCAGCAAATATCACTTTTCTTCCTAATACTTCTACCCCCGCCATCACTACGACTACAATATCTACCACGGCGACACCTACCCCTACTTTCTCTTCTTCAACTACATCTACTCCTACCGTAACCTCGACTCCGACGTTAGTTCCTATTCCTGTGCTCATCAACAATCAACTGACCATCAGCGATGGTGAAACGATAGTATTATCCCCTACGAATTTGCAGGCAGTTGAAACTGGGTTTAACGCCGGCAATTTGACCTTTTACGTCAGCAATGTGCAAAACGGTTATTTTAGTCTGTTGCCCACCAATGCATCAGTAACCCGTTTTCTACAGTCTTATGTGCAGAATGGTCAAGTGCAATTTGTGCATTCGGGAGATCATCAGGCGCCGAGTTATTCGGTGGTGGTGAGCGACGGAAATCAAGTGACCGCGCCGAGTCCGGCGTCCATTAATTTTATTGGCGCGCCTTCAGTGACGACGACTCCGGTCACCGTAACGCAGGGCGGGTCGACCACACTGACCACCAGTAATTTAAATGTCACCAATACCGGGAGTAGTTCGTCGAATCAAATCGTGTTTCAAGTGAGTAATGTGCAGAACGGGCAATTTGTGTTGAACGGCAGCAGCACACCGGTCACGAATTTTACCTTGACGCAGTTAATTAATCACGATGTACAATTAGTGCAGGACAACAGCAATGTCGCCCCAAGTTATTCGGTAAGTGTTGCTGACAACACGGGCTTAAGCAGTGCGACAACACCGGTAACGGCGCAATTGTGTACCAGCTTATCCAGCTCATCCGCGTGTGCGCCTATGATTGTACGCAATAATTTATGGGTGAAGCAGGGAGAATCTGCCACACTCAGTTTACAAAACTTATATGCGACTACCACGAGTGGCCAAACCTTACCCGCCAGTACTGTCTTTTATGTCACGAACGTCAATCATGGATATTTTAATGTTAACGGTAGTTCCAGTTCGTTTTTCACCGAGCAGCAATTGCAAGAGGGAGTGGTGCAATTCGTAGATGACGACAGCAATGTGGCGCCGAGTTATCAAATTGCCGTACAATCGTCTGGTTTGCAGACCAATAGCTTAGCGCAGGTGATATTGGGTTTTGTGAATAAGCCACCGTATTTATCTATAGCCTTATTGAATCAGGTTGCTGTGGTTGGGCAACCGTTTAGTTTATCGCTGGCGCCGAATACGTTTACTGATCCTCAAGGCGACCCGCTGATTGTATCCGCCGACCTTTATAATTCAACGCAGCCCTTACCGGCTTGGTTGAGCTTTAATCCTGGCACCAATCGCTTCAGCGGCACGCCAACTGAATCCGGAGTGATTGATATCGGCGTTACCGCGACCGATCCTGAAGGATTATCCGCCGAAGGGGAATTTTCGCTGACGGTTTTAAATCAATCCTCGAACGGGAATAATTCATTGACGACAACAATAGCCAGCTCGGTGGTGTCAGGGACGATTGGTTTATTCTTTTTATTATTGAAAATCTGCTTACAACGTGCGGCTAATAAAAAACTAGAAGAAGCGTTAGGAGACACTGGAGATTACGAGCAAAAAGTGGTGCGCCCGTTGGGAAGAGCGATCGCGCAGCGATTAAAGATTACGGGTTTTATGGGTCATACGACCAACCGGGAGATGCGGGCGTTTAAAGACGCGGTGGGCACTTTGTTAGGATGTTTATTGGAACGGGGAATCAATTTAGAGGATCCGCAACTGAATGAATCCAGACGCGCTTATCTGATCAATGAAATTGCCGTGCAGACCAAAGAATATTTTTTACCGAGCAGTCGTAATTGTTGCCGGAAGAGTTGCCGGTCTGCTGTTTCGTTTTTTACTTCGGAAGTGACGCCCCATCAAATCACGACAGCCGCTGCCGCGATTGCCGATGCGGTGGTTCAAGTGCAGAAGCAGCACAAATCCAGCGCGGTGCAACTGGGCCTGGTATCAAGCTCGCAAAGTGGCCGCATGTCATCACCGACTTCTCCGACACAACTGGAGAATACGACGACAGCATCTTTATCGTAATGGGATTGTCGAGGTGGTATCCCGGCTACTGAACTGTCAGTCACAGGGGGCTGCCTAGACCTTAGGTATTTTAATTAACCAACTAAAAGGAGCAATTTTATGAAAGGACAATTTCCAGCCGTGTTTAATTTATCTGATTTGAATGGCCAAAATGGTTTTAAACTCGATGGGGAAAATAATAATGATTATAGTGGTATTTCAGTCAGCGCCGTAGGAGATATCAATGGCGATGGGAATAATGACTTACTGATTGGGGCAGATGGTTATCCTGCCGGGAGTTATAAAGGCCGCAGCTATGTGGTGTTTGGCGGCCCGGGAGTGGGTAGCAGTGGAGATATTTTATTATCTAGTTTAAATAGCACGAATGGCTTTAAACTCGATGGAGAAAATAATAATGATGTGAGTGGTAAGTCAGTCAGCGGCGCCGGAGATATCAATGGGGATGGAGTGGCTGATCTGATCATTGGTGCATATGGGCAAAATTCAGATGTAGGGGCCAGTTATGTGATGTTTGGTGATATTTCTCCCACTTTGGTGCAAAACCGTTTAACATTGCACTCCGGCAGCATTGTTCTACTCAATTCGACTTTTTTATCAGCTTATGACTTTAATAATAACAACAACACGATTGTATTTGTTCCTTCTAATGTGACTCATGGATATTTTGAATTAAGTAGTCAACCCGGTATTGCTGTCACTAATTTCACACAGCCTCAATTAGTCAACGGCAGCGTGCAGTTTGTCCATGACGGCAGTGCTTTTGCGCCGAGTTATAATATCACAGTATATAGTGCGGGGATTGCCTGGACAGGTCCTTCTATAGCAAATATTACTTTTATTCCAACCCCTACGCCGACAGTCACGACTTCCTCTACCCTAGCGCCGTCCACTTCCACTCCCATAGTGACCACGGGGACACCAACCTTCACATCAACTTCAACTCCTGCCATGACAACCTCTTCAACGGTGGTGCCATCGACTTTTACTCCCACTATGTCCACCCAGACTTTAACACCAATCTCTACACCGACCTCAACTCCGTCTTCCACTCCGACTTCAACCGTGATGCCCACGCCGGTTTTGCTGAATAACCAACTCACTATCAGCAATGGTCAAACTGTGATGTTGTCTTCCGCGAATTTGCAAGCGGCTGAAACCGGATTTAACGCTGGCAATTTAGTGTTTTATATCAGTAATATTCAAAACGGTTATTTTAGTTTGTTGTCCACCAATACATCGATAACCCGTTTTATTCAATCGTATGTGCAGAACGGTCAAGTGCAGTTTGTGCATTCTGGAGATCATCAAGCGCCGAGTTATTCGGTGGTGGTAAGCGACGGCAGTCAAGTGACTGTACCTAGTTTGGCATCCATTAATTTTATCGGTGCGCCTTCAGTCACAACTACTCCGGTGACGGTGACGCAAGGTGGATCGACCACGCTGACGACCAGTAATTTGAATGTCACCAACACCGGGAGTAGTTCGTCGAATCAAATCGTGTTTCAAGTGAGCAACGTGCAGAACGGGCAATTTGTATTGAATGGCAGCAGCACATCGGTCACGAATTTTACCTTGACACAGTTAATTGACCACAGCGTGCAATTGGTGCAAGACAACAGCAATATCGCCCCAAGTTATTCGGTAAGTGTTGCTGACAACACAGGCTTAAGCAGTGCGACAACGCCGGTAACGGCGCAATTGTGTACCAGTTTGTCCAGCTCATCAGCGTGTGCGCCCCTGATTGTACGCAATAATTTGTGGGTGAAGCAGGGAGAATCTGCCACACTCAACTCACAAAACTTATATGCGACTACCACTGGTGGCCAAACCTTACCCGCCAGTACCGTCTTTTATGTCACGAACGTTAATCATGGATATTTTAATGTTAATGGGAGTTCCAGTTCGTTTTTCACTGAGCAACAATTGCAAGAGGGCGTGGTGCAATTTGTAGATGACGGCAGCAATGTGGCGCCGAGTTATCAAGTTGCCGTGCAATCGTCTGGTTTGCAAACCAACAGCTTTGCGCAAGTGACGTTGAGTTTTATCAATAAACCGCCGTATTTATCAGGCACATTACCCAACCAAATTGCGGCCATTGGCCAACCGTTTAGTTTATCGCTGGCGCCGAATACTTTTACTGATCCTCAAGGCGACCCACTGATTTTATCCGCCGACCTTTATAATTCAACGCAGCCCTTACCAGCTTGGTTGAGCTTTAATCCCAGCACGAATCGCTTCAGTGGTACACCGACTGAATCTGGGGTGATTGATATTGGTGTGACAGCAACCGACCCGGAGGGATTATCCACTGAAAGTGAATTTTCGCTGACGGTTTTAAATCAATCTTCTGGTGGGAATAATTCATTGACGACAACAATAGCCAGCTCGGTGGTGTCAGGAACCATCGGCTTATTCTTTTTATTGTTAAAAATCTGCTTGCAACGTGCGGCTAATAAAAAACTAGATGAAGCATTAGGAGACACGGGAGATTACGAGCAAAAAGTGGTGCGCCCGTTGGGAAGGGCGATCGCGCAGCGATTAAAGATTACGGGTTTTATGGGTCATACGACCAATCGGGAGATGCGGGCGTTTAAAGACGCGGTGGGAACTTTATTAGGGTGTTTATTGGAACGGGGAATCAATTTAGAGGATCCGCAACTGAATGAATCCAGACGCGCTTACCTGATCAATGAGATCGCCGTGCAGACCAAAGAATATTTTTTACCGAGCAGTCGTAATTGTTACCGGAAGAGTTGCCGGTCTGCCGTTTCATTTTTTACTTCGGAAGTGACGCCACATCAAATCACGACAGCCGCCGCCGCGATTGCCGATGCGGTGGTTCAAGCGCAGAAGCAGCACAAATCCAGCGCGGTGCAACTGGGTCTGATGTCAAGCTCGCAAAGTGACCGCTTGTCACCACTGAATTCTCCGACACAAGTGGAGGAAACGGAAACGACGACAGCAGCTTTATCGTAATGGAATTGTCGAGGCGGTATACCGGCTACTGAACTGTCAGTTACATGGAGTTGCCTAGACTTTAAATATTTAAATCAACCAACTCAAAAGGAGCAATTTTATGAAAGGACAATTTCCGGCCGTGTTTAATTTATCTGCTTTGAATGGCCAAAATGGTTTTAAACTGGATGGAGAAAATAATAGTGATTTTAGTGGTTATCCCGTCAGCGCCGCCGGCGATATCAATGGCGATGGGAATAATGACTTACTAGTTGGTGCTAGTGCTTATCCCAACGGTACTGCTAAAGGCCGTAGCTATGTGGTGTTTGGCGGCCCGGGGGTGGGTAGTAGTGGAAATATTTTATTATCTAGTTTAACTGGCGCCAATGGCTTTAAACTGGATGGCGAAAATAATAATGATGGGAGTGGTCATTCAGTCAGTGCTGCGGGAGATATCAATGGCGATGGCCATACCGACTTATTGATTGGGGCAAACTATTATCCCAATTTTGGTTGTAAAGGCCGCAGTTATGTGGTGTTTGGCGGTCCTGGAGTGGGAGGCAGTGGAGATATTTTATTATCTAGTTTAACTGGTACGAATGGCTTTAAACTGGATGGGGAAAATAATAATGATTTCAGTGGTTATTCAGTCAGCGCCGCCGGCGATATCAATGGCGATGGGAATAATGACTTACTGATTGGGGCGTATGGTTATCCCAGCGATAGTCTGAAAGGTCGTAGCTATGTGGTGTTTGGCGGCCCTGGGGTGGGTAGCAGTGGGGATATTTTATTATCCAGTTTAAGTGGAACTAATGGCTTTAAACTGGATGGCGAAAATAATAATGATTATAGTGGTATTTCCGTCAGCGCCGCCGGAGATATCAATGGTGATGGCCATGCCGATTTACTGATTGGCGCTCCTTATTATCCCGCGAACAGTGTCAGAGGTCGTAGCTATGTGGTACACGGCGGCGTGGGAGTGGGTAGTAGCGGGAATATTTCATTATCCAGTTTAAATGGAACCAATGGCTTTAAACTGGATGGTGAAAATAATACTGATTTCAGTGGTTATTCAGTCAGTTCTGCGGGAGATATCAATGGGGATGGAATAGCAGACCTGCTGATTGGGGCTTATGGTTATCCTGCGAATGCTGCTAAAGGCCGTAGCTATGTGGTGTTTGGCGGTCCTGGAGTGGGTGGCGGTGGGGATATTTTATTATCCGGTTTAAACGGAGCTAATGGCTTTAAACTGGATGGGGAAAATAATCAGGATTCTAGTGGTTATTCAGTCAGCGCCGCGGGAGATATCAATGGCGATGGCTACGCCGACATAGTGATTGGCGCTTATGGTTATCCCAACGGTACTAATAAAGGCCGTAGCTATGTGGTGTTTGGCGGTCCTGGAGTGGGTGGCGGTGGGGATATTTTATTATCCAGTTTAAATGGAACCAATGGCTTTAAATTGGATGGGGAAAATAATAATGATTACAGTGGCTTGTCCGTCAGCGCTGCGGGAGATATCAATGGCGATGGAATAGCGGATCTGTTGATTGGGGCATATCGTTATCCCAACGGTACTGCTAAAGGCCGCAGTTATGTGGTGTTTGGCGATACGCCACCGATATTAGTCAATAATAAACTCAATGTAGTAGCAGGTGCTTCTGTTGTACTCAGTTACCCTAATTTGGGTGCTTATGACCGCAATCATAATAATCAAACTTTAGTATTCGCACCTGCTGGAATTGCTCATGGTTATTTTTCAACAACCAGCGCGCCGAGTATCCCGCTGAATAATTTCACTCAGCAACAAATCACCAACGGCACGGTTCAATTTGTCCATGACGGCACGCAAAATCCACCCAGCTATAACATGAGTGTGTATAGCACCGGCATTGCCTGGACCGGCCCCTGGCCCGCACAAATTTCTTTTAACTTAGCGCAAAGTTATTTCCCACCGATATTGCCGCTGGCGAGTTTGAATGGACAAAATGGCTTTAAGCTCTATGGAGAGATGGTGGGAGATAGTAGTGGTTTTTCAGTTAGCTATGCGGGAGACATCAATAAGGATGGGTATGCGGATATCTTTATTGGAGCTTATGCATCTAATAGTAATACCGGTCGCAGCTATGTGATTTTTGGTGGCGCTGGGGTAGGCAGCGGAGGTTTGATTAACCTTTCGAGTCTTAATGGAAGTAATGGTTTTAAGCTTGATGGAGAAGCGGGAGGTGATGCGAGTGGCTGGGCTGTGAGTGGTATTGAAGATGTTAATGGGGATGGTTGGGTAGATTTATTGATAGGGGCCCCTTCCGCTTCTCCATCTGGGCAAAGTACGGCGGGGCGTTCGTACGTGGTATTTGGAGGACCCACAGTTGGCACAGGAGGTGTGATAAGTCTCTCCACATTAAATGGAACAAATGGTTTTAAAATAAATGGGCAGATGGCAAATGATACCTCAGGACATTCCGTAGGTTTTGCAGGTGACATGAATAATGATGGACGAATGGATTTAGTGATCGGAGCTCTTGGGGCTGCTCCAGGTGGACTCACTCAAGCTGGTAGCAGTTATGTGATTTTTGGAAATACAGGTATTGGTAGCGGAGGAATATTAAATCTTGCCAGTCTCAGCGGTAGTAATGGTTTTAAGCTGAATGGCGAATTTGCGAATGATGGCAGCAGTGTCTCTATCAATACTGCGGATTTTAACGGTGATGCCATCAACGATCTATTAATTGGCGCTTACCATGCTGCACCTAATGGGTTTTCTCAAGCTGGTCGTAGTTATGTGGTGTTTGGAGCTGTAGGAATTGGAAGCAGTGGGGTCATCAATCTATCGGGACTTAATGGAGTCAATGGATTGAAGATAGACGGTGAAGCAAGTATGGATAGAAGTGGCCGGTGGATTAGCACAGCAGGCGATATTAATGGTGATAAGTATACCGATTTGGTGATTGGCGCTTATGGCCATAACGGTGGTGGTGCGAGTGGAGTTGGACGCAGCTATGTAGTGTTTGGGGGCCCAGGAGTAGGTAGTAACGGTACCCTTGAGTTATCGGGCCTTAATGGTCAAAACGGTTTTATGATTGATGGGGAAAATACAGGTGATAATAGTGGTATTTCAGTCAGTGCCGCAGGTGATGTCAATGGTGATGGACAAGATGATTTACTCATTGGAGCCTGGTTAGCGTCACCTAACGGTTTAACTCAGTCAGGCCGTAGTTATATCCTTTTTGGGGGAACTAATGTCGGAAAAAGTGGACGATTTAATCTTTCAAGCCTGAATGGTTTAAATGGTTTTAAGCTGGATGGTGAAGCGACAGGAGATGTGAGTGGTTATCCGGTTCAAGCGGTTGGTGATGTTAATGGTGATGGCATAGCAGATATACTCATTGGTGCCTGTCAAAATCCTCCGGCTGGCCAACCAAAGGCCGGACACAGTTATGTGGTGTTTGGCGATATTCCACCGGTATTGGCCAACAACAGTCTATCATTATTCGTTGGCGCTGCTATTCAACTGAATTCAGCTTATTTAGCCGCTTACGATCGCAATCATAACAATAATACTTTAGTGTTTGTTCCCACTGCCGTTTCACATGGGCAATTTGAGTTAGTCACTCAGCCGGGAATTGCTCTGGTTAATTTCACTCAACCACAATTGGTGAATGGCACAGTGCAGTTTGTTCATGATGGCAGTGCTTTTGCGCCTAGCTATAATGTCACTGTCTATAGCGCGGGTATTGCCTGGACGGGGCCGGCTGTAGCCAATATCACTTTTCTTCCTGCCACTTCTACACCAGCAATGACGACAACTTCAATTCCTACTACAATGACACCCACAACCACTCTCATTTCTTCAACTGTGACTGCTTCTCCTACTCCAACTCTAACTTCTACACCGGCAATTACAACAACTTCAATCCCACCAACACCCACGCCGACACTCACTTCTACTCCAACTCCAACCTTAATGCCTACTCCCGTGCTCCTCAACAACCAACTGACCATCAGCGATGGTGAAACGATAGTATTATCTTCCACGAATTTGCAGGCTGTTGAAACGGGATTCAACGCCAGTAGTTTGACTTTTTATGTCAGCAATTTACAAAACGGTTATTTTAGTTTGTTACCGACTAATGCGTCGGTAACTCGGTTTCTACAATCGTATGTGCAGAATGGTCAAGTGCAGTTTGTGCATTCGGGAGATCATCAAGCGCCGAGTTACTTGGTGGTGGTGAGCGATGGCAGTCAAGTGACCGCGCCTGGTCTGGCGTCCATTAATTTTATTGGCGCCCCTTCGGTGACGGCGACTCCGGTCACCGTGACGCCGGGCGGGTCGAACACACTGACGACCAGTAATTTGAATGTCACCAACACCGGGAGCAGTTCGTCGAATCAGATCGTGTTTCAAGTGAGCAATGTGCAGAACGGGCAATTTGCGTTGAATGGCAGCAGCACAGCGGTTACGAATTTTACCTTAACACAGTTAATTGATCACAGTGTGCAATTGGTGCAGGATAACAGCAATATTGCCCCCAGTTATTCAGTGAGTGTCACCGGTGACACGGGATTAAGCAGTGCCCCTACGACGGTGACAGCACAATTGTGCACGAGTTTAACCAGTTCGTTGAATTGTGCGCCGATGATGGTGCGTAATAATTTATGGGTGAAGCAGGGGGCATCGGCTACACTCACCTCTCAAAACTTATATGCCACGACGAACGGTGGACAACCTCTGTCGTCAAGTACGGTTTTTTATGTCACCAATGTGAATCATGGATATTTTAATGTTAATGGTAGTTCCAGTTCGTTTTTCACTGAGCAGCAATTGCAAGAGGGAGTGGTGCAATTTGTAGATGACGGCAGCAATGTCGCGCCGAGTTATCAAATTGCCGTACAATCTTCCGGTTTACAAACCAACAGCATAGCGCAAGTGACATTGGGTTTTGTCAATAAACCTCCGTATTTATCCGGCGCATTGCCGAATCAAGTGGCGGTGGTTGAACAACCCTTTACTTTAGCCATCGGCTCCAGTGTGTTTACCGACCCGCAAGGCGATCCGCTGATTTTATCCGTCGACCTTTATAATTCGACTCAACCCTTACCGGCTTGGTTGAGCTTTAATCCCAGCACGAATCGCTTCAGTGGTACACCGACTGAATCTGGGGTAATTGATATTGGTGTGACAGCAACCGATCCGGAAGGGTTATCGACCGAAGGGGAATTTTCGTTGACGGTGCTCGGCCAATCTTCCGGCGGCAATAGTTCCTTAACGACTGCGATTGCCAGCTCAGTGGCTTCGGGAACGATTGGTTTATTCTTTTTGTTATTGAAAATCTGTCTGCAACGCGCGGCGAATAGGAAATTAGATCAGGCGTTAGGAGAGACAGGGGATTATGAACAGAAGGCCGTACGTCCGTTGGGACGAGCCATTGCTCAGCGGTTAAAAATCACCGGCTTTATGGGCCATACTACCAACCGGGAGATGCTGGCGTTTAAAGACGCCGTGCGAACTTTGTTGGGGTGCTTATTGGAACGGGGAATCAATTTAGAGGACCCGCAACTGAGTGAATCCAGACGCGCTTACCTGATCAATGAGATCGCCGTACAGACCAAAGAATATTTTTTACCGAGCAGTCGCCATTGTTGCCGGAAGAGTTGCCGGTCTGTCGTTTCGTTTTTTACTTCGGAAGTGACGCCACATCAAATCACGACAGCCGCTGCCGCAATTGCCGATGCGGTCGTTCAAGCTCAGAAGCAACACAAATCCAGCGCGGTGCAACTGGGTCTGGTGTCAAGCTCGCAAAGTGGTCGCATGTCACCACCGGCTTCTCCGACACAACTGGAGGAAACGGAAACGACGACAACAGCTTTATCGTAATGGGATTATCGAGGCGATATACCTGGGCTGCTTAAACCTAAATTAACCAGTAAAAAAGGAGCAATTTGATGAAAGGACAATTTCCGGTCGTGTTTAATTTATCTGATTTGAATGGCCAAAATGGCTTTAAAATTGAGGGGGAAGCAATGGGTGATAATAGCGGTGTTTCAGTAAGTGGAGCTGGCGATATCAACGGTGATGGTTATGCTGATCTACTGATTGGGGCTATAGGTCATGCAAACAACACAGGTCGAAGTTATGTGGTGTTGGGAGGTCCGACTGTGGGCGTTGAAGGAACGATTGCGCTTTCCAGTCTTAATGGTACGAATGGCTTTAAGCTGGATGGTGAAGTGATTGGTGATCACAGTGGTGTATCGGTGAGTACAGTCGGCGATATTAATAGTGATGGCTATGCCGATCTGCTGATCGGGGCTTATTTTCATGCAAGCGGGATGGGTCGAAGTTACGTGGTCTTTGGTGCTATGAATGTAGGTGTGGGAGGCAAAATTTCACTCTCCAACCTTAACGGCACGAATGGCTTTAAACTGGATGGTGAATTGAGTGGTGATCAGAGTGGTATTTCAGTGAGCGGAGCAGTCGATTTCAATAGTGATGGCCATGCTGATCTAGTGATCGGGGCTATTGGTTACCCAAGCTATGCAGGCATGGGTCGCAGTTATATAATTTTTGGTGGTTCGAATGTAGGTGGTGAAGGCGTGATCCCACTTTCCACTCTCAACGGCACTAATGGTATTAAATTCGATGGTGAAACGAATGATGATTATAGTGGCAATTCGGTAAGTGCAGCGGGTGATATTAATGGTGATGCTCGTGCTGATCTGTTGATTTCATCTCCTGACTATGCAACCCAAATGGGTCGCGGCTACGTAGTTTTTGGTGGGTTGAATGTAGGCAGCGGAGGCAGCGTCTTGCTATCCAGCCTGAACGGCACCAACGGCTTTAAACTCGATGGTGAAGAGAGTGGCGATTATGGCGGCTATCCGGTGAGTGCTGCAGGCGATATCAATAGCGATGGTTATGCTGATTTGATGTTCGGGGCTTTTGGTCATGCAAATGGAACTGGCCGCGGATATGTGGTTTTTGGAGGGCCATCTGTGGGAGTTGGAGGGATTATCTCGCTTTCCAGTCTCGACGGTACCAACGGCTTTAAACTGGATGGTGAAGCCACAGGCGATCACGCAGGCGTATCAATCAGTGGAGTGGCTGATATTAACGGAGATGGTATTAGTGATTTATTGATTGGCGCTGATCTTGCTTTTTCTACAGGACGTAGTTACGTCGTTTTTGGTGGCCCCAGAGTGGGTAACACCGGTTTATTTTCGCTGGCAAATCTCTCAATGGGCAAAATGGATTTAAGCTGAGTGGCGAGGTAGTGGGAGATGACTGTGGTTATTCTTCCAATGCTGCTGGCGATGTTAATGGTGATGGAATCGCAGACTTAATAATTGGCGCTCACAATCACAATAGTGTTACTGGTCGCAGTTATGTGGTATTCGGCGATGCGCCACCGGTATTGGTCAATAACAGCCTGTCATTATCCGTGGGCGCGGCTATTCAATTGAATTCCACTTATTTAGCGGCTTATGATCGCAATCATAACAATAACACGTTGGTATTTGTGCCCAGCGTAGTCGCTCACGGTCAATTTGAAATCGTGGGTGCACCTGGTGTTCCACTGGTTAATTTCACACAACAACAAATCGCCAGCGGCGCGATTCAGTTTGTGCATGACGGCAGCCTGGTTGCGCCGAGCTATAACATTTCTGTGTTTTCCACCGGCATTGCCTGGACGGGCCCGGCGTTTGCCAAAGTGACTTTCTCTGGAACGCCGCCCAGCTATTTTCCTGCGGTCATTCCGGTAGCGAGCTTAAACGGCCAAAATGGATTTCGGTTGGAGGGCGAAAGCGCCGCAGATACCAGTGGTTATAGCATGAGCGCAGTGGGTGATGTGAATGGTGATGGTTATGCGGATATGGTGATAGGAGCGCCCAACCATAACAATGAGGATGGCCGTACTTATGTGGTTTTCGGCGGCCCCGAGGTTGGCCAGGGTGGATTAATCTCCCTCACTGGCTTAAACGGCACTCAAGGTTTCAAAATTAACGGATGGATGGGATCAAAGGAACAAAATGGTTTTTCTGTGAGTGGGTGTAATGTGAATGGAGATTCTTATGATGATCTCCTCATCGGGGCGTATGTCGGGGGTCAAAGTGACGCCGGTCGAAGCTATGTTGTGTTGGGGAGTCCTGGGCTAGGCAGTCAGGGTGGGTTCAATGTTACTGCGCTCAACGGGACTAATGGTTTTAGAATCGAAGGGGCGGCGGCTTATGATTTTAGTGGTAGCTGGGTCAGTCAGGCGGGGGATATCAATCAGGATGGTTACGATGATTTAGTGATCGGCGCTCCTCATGGCAATGTTCCATATGCCGCTTATAGCGGTGCATTGCAAATTGGGCACAGCGATGTCGTCTTCGGTAGTCCGGTTTTGGGCAATGGCGGAGTTTTCAATTTGTCCAGTCTCAATGGCGTGAATGGATTTAGAGTGAATGGGCAGTTACCGGGAGATCAGAATGGTTATACCGTGAGCGCCGGAGACATCAATGGCGATGGCGTGAATGACCTGCTGATGGGGGCTTTATTGCAGCAGGGCGGGAGCCGGACACTGCCTGCCTGCAGTTATGTGGTGTTCGGAGGTGCGGGTGTCGGAAAAGGCGGGAGTATGAACCTCACTGCGCTCACCGGCCGGAATGGCTTTCAAATCGAGGGTGAATTGACCACCGATTATGGGAATGGCTGGGTTGGTGGTTGGGTCAACGTAGCCGGAGATATCAATGGAGACGGTTATGCAGAGGTGATTGTGGGCGCCTTCCAGGCATCGCCGGGTGGAATAAAAAAGGCAGGACGTAGTTATATCGTATTTGGTGGAGCAGAAATCAACGGCAATGGTTCGCTATCATTGAGCAGCCTGAATGGAGTCAATGGATTTAAATTGGATGGTAATTCAGGCGGTGAAGGCAGTGGCGCCGCCGTAAATACAGCCGGAGATGTGAATGGCGACGGCTACGCCGATTTGGTGATTGGAGCGAATGGCCTGGGAAGCGTGGGCGGTGGTTATGTCATCTTTGGCAGGATGAATATAGGCGGCAATGGCTCATTGCCTCTCTCTGCGGTGAATGGTGCGAACGGTTTTCAGATCCAAAATGATGCCTCCTACAACATCAATCTGGGTTGGGCGGCCGGTTTTGCCGGGGATGTCAATGGGGATGGCATCGATGACTTTTTCATCACCGATGATGAAGCTTCGCCCGGGGGTCGAACCAATGCCGGCTGTAGTTATGTCATTTTTGGCGATGCGCCGCCGACTCTGGTGCAGAACCGCCTGTCTTTGTATCCCGGCTTGACAGTGACTTTGAATAGCAGTTTTCTTTCGGCTTATGATCGCAACCAAAACAACAATACCCTGGTATTTTTGTCCACCAATGTGACTCACGGTCATTTCGAGAGCGCCAGTCAACCAGGGACGCCGCTGGTTAACTTTACGCAACCCCAACTGCTCAATGGCACGATTCAGTTTGTTCATGACGGCAGTGCGTTTGCGCCGAGCTACAATATGACCATCTACAGCGCGGGCATTGCGTGGACAGGACCTGCTCCGGCCAATATTACTTTTATGCCTGCGGCGACGACGACAGTGGTTTCTACGCCGGTCACAACGTCTCAAACGCCCACCCCTTCTGTCACCAGTACTTCCACACCCAGTCCCTCGCCATCACCTACTTCTGTTCCCGGTACGTCTACGCCAACCACGACTTCAACCCCAACCCCGAGTCCATCTGGTCCGGTTCTACTGAACAATCAATTAACGCTGAGCAACGGTCAGACGGTGATATTCTCTTCCAATAATCTGAAAGCGAGTGAAGCGGGATTTAACAACAGTCAACTGATTTTTTCCGTGGGGAATGTGCAGAACGGTTATTTTTCCACGGTGCAGATGAGCAATGGCGCGACGAAAAATCTCACGAGTTTTAACCAGGCACAGATTCAAAGCGGCGTGATTGAATTCGTCCACGCGGGTAACGGTCAAGCGCCGGCTTATGCCGTGCTGGTGAGCGATGGGGTGCGATCTACTTTGCCGAGCGCGGCGGTAATTAATTTTGAAGGCGCACCCATCATTACTCAAAATACGCTCAATATCACGGTAGGTGGTAGCATCACTTTGACCCCCGCGATGCTCAATGTCACGGCCACTGACGGCAGCGTACCCAGTCAGGTGATCATAACGGTCAGTAATTTACAGCACGCCACCATCACTTCCACGGTGACGGGAACCTTGGTCAATAATTTTACGTTAGCGGAGTTACAGGCCGGCGATATTCAATTGACGGACGACGGCAGTTTGATCACACCGAGTTATACCATCACCGTAGAAGGCGTTAAATCGCTGAGTAGCGCTCCAAACCAGACTCAGGTTTATTTTTCCAGTCAAGGCATGTACGCGCCGCAGTTGGTGAATAATTATTTATCGGTGACGCAAGGGGAAGCCACGGTGTTGTCGAATCGCTATTTGTCCGCGATGCAACCGGATGGCCAGGCGCTGAATGTCACTGCGATGTTTTATGTCAGCGATATCACCCATGGTCATTTTAGTTTAACCGCACAACCGCAGACCTGGCTGTCATTTTTCAGTCAGGAACAACTGAGTAGCGGGCAGGTACAGTTCGTGCAGGACGGTTCTTTATCCGTCCCCGGTTATAGCAGTGCGGTGCAGGCGTTTGGTTTGCAAAGCGCCAGCCAGCCGGCGGGAATTTTCTTTACGCCGGTGAATGAGACGCCGCCATCGACATCTTCGAGTGGAAGCTTGGAATATTCAACCGTGCAAAAAGCGATTATCGGCGCGGTAGTGTCAGGAACGATCGGGATTTTCTTCGCAGTCTTTCAGGTATGTCTGAAGCGCGCGGCGAATAAAAAATTATTGCAGGCGCTGGGCGAAGGCACGGATGAGTATGACCTGACGGTGGTACGTCCGGTGGCGAAAGAAATCGCCCAGCGAATCAAAATCACGGGATTTTTAAACGCGACCACCAATCGAGAGATGGCGAGCTTTAAAGGCGCGGTGCGTAGCCTATTAACTGCTCTGGATGAGCGTGGAGTGGATTTAAATTTTGCCGAGATGAAACCCGTTAAAAGAGATGCGTTGATCAATGAAATTGGCAATCAGGTTGAACGCTGGGTGAAAGTGAATCGCCGGGGTTGCACGGCCTGTTGTCCGGGCTTAACGGCGTTTTTTAGAGCGCAGCTCAATCCAGACAGTTTAAGAGCAGCGGCGGGAGAGATTGCTGATAATATTGTTCAGGCCCGGAAAAGCCAACTGAGTTTAAGTGCGAATCTGTCGGTATTAGACAGCCCGGTGTATCAAGACCCGCAACAAAAGCCCAGTGTGGAACTGTTAGAGATCGATTCACCATCGTTGAAACCGATCGGGCGAGAAGAATTGCGCGGTGATTCATCCATTTCGCAGTTGAACTGAGTTATACATGAGAACTCATTCTCATCAATGATTGATCAGAATGAATCAACCAATATTAGAAGGAGCAATTTATGAAAGGACAATTTCCGGCAGTGTTGCCGCTGGCGAGTTTGAATGGGCAGACGGGTTTTAAGATTTCAGGTGAGGCTATTGGCGATGACTGTGGTTGGGCAGTCGCTTCGCTGGGCGATATCAATGGTGACTCATTTGATGATTTGATAATGGGAGCACGTTGGTATGCGACAGGAACGGGGCGTAGTTATCTCCTGTTTGGTGGGAATGAAGTCGGCAGTGGATTATTTAATTTATCTGGTTTGAATGGCAATAATGGTTTTAAGGTGAATGGCGAGTCCATACAGGAGCATAGTGGCGGCTCCGTCAGCCAGGCTGGAGATTTCAATAAAGACGGTTACCCTGATTTTTTAATCGGAGCTGACAGCGCCAGTCCAGGTGGAAGTAATCAGTCGGGGCGCGCCTACCTGGTATATGGAGGAGTTCAGAACTATCAGGGTCTGTTAAATCTTTCCAGTCTTAATGGGCTTAATGGCTTCGCACTCAATGGTGAACAGGCAGACAGTTACGCCGGCTATTCGGTGAGCACCGCAGGCGACATTAATAAAGACGGGTTTAGCGATCTTTTAATTTCAGCCTGGCTATTTTCCGTCAATGGATACACCACAGCGGGCTGTAACTACGTTGTTTTTGGCCATTCCAGCAATAGTAACAACGTTATTGATCTCAGCAGCTTAAATGGTACAAATGGTTTTAAACTTAACGGTGAAGCCTCCTTTGCGCACAGTGGTGTTTCGGTGAGTGGTGGAGGTGATGTCAACCGGGATGGCTATGCTGACCTGATTATTGGAGCGAATGGCTATGGCGCGTTAAGAGGCCGCAGCTATCTTATCTTCGGTGGGCCTGGAGTAGTCAGCGGTGGGTCTATGAATTTAACCAGCCTTCAGGGAGTCAATGGGTTCAAACTGGATGGGGAGTTGCCAAAGGATCAAAGTGGTTCGGCGGTAGCGTTAGGAGATTTCAATGGCGATGGCTACGACGATATTTTAATCGGCGCCAAGAATGCGCCGAATGGAACGCTGGTTGGCGTGAGTTATGTGGTATTTGGAGGACTGGGAGTCGGCAGTGGAGGATTGCTCAATTTGTCGAGTCTCAATGGTCTTAATGGATTTAAGCTGATGGGTGAAATGGCCGGTGATTTAAGCGGATATGCGGTGAGTTCGGCAGGAGATATTAATGGTGACGGCTATCATGATTTGATAATAGGTGCGCCTGGCGCCTCCCCCGGGTCTCAAAATACAACCGGTCGCAGTTATGTGGTATTTGGCGGACCTGGCGTAGGTGGAAGAGGCCTTATCAACCTGACTGATCTCAATGGAGTGAATGGATTTAAGCTGGATGGTGAGAACCTGAATGAACAAAGCGGCCTTTCAGTCAGCGGGGCGGGCGATATTAATGGTGATGGCTTGTCCGATCTGCTGATTGGCGCTCCCCATCTACCCGGTTACGGAGGTAGTTATGTGGTATTTGGCGACGCACCGCCGGTGTTAGTCAATAACAGTTTGTCATTGGCTGTGGGCGCAACCATCCAACTGAACTCAACTTATTTAGCGGCTTATGATCGCAATCATAATAATAACAGTTTGGTGTTTATTCCCAGCGGTGTGTCGCATGGACAATTTGAAACAACTAGCAATCCAGGAATTCCCCTAGTTAATTTTACCCAACAACAGGTCACCAGTGGCGCGATTCAGTTTGTGCATGACGGTACTTTAGTCCCGCCGAGTTACAACATCACCGTGCGCAGCACCGGCATTGCCTGGGTAGGGCCCTTGCCTGCACAAATTAATTTTATCGGTGCGCCGCAAAGCTATTTTCCAGCAGTATTACCACTTGCGAGTTTAAATGGTCAAAATGGTTTTACATTAGATGGAGAAATGACTGGGGAGAATGCTGGAAGAATCGATGCAGCAGGAGATGTTAATGGTGATGGTCATCCGGATATATTGATTGGTGCTACTGCCTATGCAAGTTCGACAGGGCGAACCTATGTCGTATTTGGAGGTCCTACGGTAGGAAACAACGGTAATTTTCTGCTTTCAACTCTGAACGGAACGAATGGTTTTAAATTGGATGGTGAAGGCACTTATCAGAACAGTGGTTGTTCGGTAAGTGCGAGTGATATTAACGGGGATGGTTATGACGATGTGGTGATCGGAGCTGATGATTACCCAAATGGAGTGTATCAAGGTCGCACCTATGTAGTGTTTGGCGGAGCCAGCGTGGTGGGTGGTGGCGGTTTGCTCCCGCTAGCTAATCTTAATGGCGCCAACGGCTTTAAACTGACCGGCGAAGCAGGGCCAGATGAAAGCGGTATTTCAGTCAGCGCCCGAGGTGATATTAATGGAGATGGTTATATGGATCTGGTGATTGGAGCTGATCGCCATGCTAGCGACATTGGCCGTAGTTATGTATTCTTTGGAGGATCGAATGTAGGAGGCGCTGGGTCGATTCTGCTTTCTAACCTCAATGGCACTGATGGCTTTATACTAGATGGTGAAGTCAGCGGTGATAATAGTGGTAATTCGGTTAGCGGATTAGGTGATATCAATGGGGATGGTTATGCCGATTTGATCATTGGTGCCCCTCATCATTCCAATAGTACAGGTCGCAGTTATGTATTTTTGGGTGGTTCAAATGCTGGTAACGGAGGGATAATTTCTCTTTCTACTCTCAATGGCGCCGATGGTTTCAAGCTGGATGGTGAAGCTCCAGGAGATGCCAGTGGTTACATGGTCAGTGCGGCAGGAGATATCAATGGCGATGGTTATAAAGATTTGGCAATAGCTGCCCCCTACCATGCCAATAACACGGGACGTATCTATGTATTTTTCGGTAGCCTTAATGCATTGATGGGTAGTTTGGTTTCACTGTCTGGTCTTGATGGTGTGCATGGTTTTAAATTAGATGGTGAAGTGAATGGAGATTTCCTTGGTGTTGGACCGGCTGCGGTATCTGCCGCAGGTGATATAAATGGCGATGGCTACGCTGATCTATTAATGGGTGCTTATGGTCACATGAGTAGTGCAGGTCGTAGTTATGTGTTGTTTGGTGGTTCGAATATTGGCATCGAAAGTGCCATTGCATTGGCTTATCTTGACGGCGCTAATGGATTTAAGTTGGATGGCGAAAATTCTGGCGATTGGTGTGGCTGTTATTTAAGTGGAATTGGAGATATCAATGCTGATAGGGTAGATGATATAGCCATAGGTTCAGTTAACCACAACAATGGAATAGGCCGCAGCTATGTAATCTTTGGTGATGCACCACCAACATTAGTCCAAAATCGTTTATCACTGGCTTTAGGGCAAACGATAAGTTTAAACCAAACATATTTAAGCGCTTACGATCGCAATAATCCGAATAACACGATCGTGTTTATTCCTACGAATGTGACTCATGGCCGTTTTCAATTATCCACTCAGCCGGGAATTGCACTAGCTAACTTTACGCTGCCGCAATTACAAAGTGGCGTAGTGCAGTTTGTGCATGACGGCAGTATCACAGCTCCAAGTTACGACATCACCGTGCAAAGCGCCGGCATTGCCTGGACAGGGCCGTATCCTGCAAATATTAGCTTTTCCATACCGTTAACCATTATCACTAATCAATTGACCCTGAATAATGGGCAGACGGTTGTCTTATCGTCGAATAATCTGCAAACCGTCGAACAGGGTGTGAATAACAATAGCCAAATTGTGTTTACGGTGGCTAATGTGCAGAACGGCTATTTTGCTACCGTGCCTCCCAGTAGCAATCCTTCGAAAAATATCACTTCATTTACCCAAGCGCAGGTTCAAAGGGGTGCAATTGAATTTGTCTCTGCAGGCAATAAGCAAACGCCGAGTTATTCAGTGGTAGCGAGTGATGGTGTGCAATCCACTTTACCCAGTTCAGCGAGCATTAATTTTATAGGCGCGCCGAATATTACTCAAAATTCAGTGAATATTACCGTTGGCAGCACGATAACGTTAACACCTGCCATGCTGAATGTAACGGCGCCCAGCGGCGTTGCGCCTGGCCAAGTCAGCTTAACAGTCACTAATTTACAACATGCCACGATTGCGTCAACACTGACTCAAGCTCCGGTCAGCAATTTTACTTTGGCAGAAATAGAAGCGGGCGATATTCAATTAACTCAAGATAGCAGTTCGGTGACGCCCAGTTATACGATCACCGCGACGATTATCATCACAGACTTCAGTAGTGCGCCTGATCCAGCTGATGTATTGCTTTCTGACCAAGGCGTATATGCGCCGCAGTTAGTGAATAATTACTTAGAAGTCACGCAAGGCAAAGCTACTACATTATCGAATCGCTATTTATCGGCCCAAGAACCTCCTAATGGTCAATCGCCAGGCAATGGGACGATGTTTTATGTCAGTAATATCGAATACGGCCACTTTAGTTTAATCAGCCAGCCACAGACGTGGATTGATTCATTCAGTCAGCAGCAGTTGTTGGCAGGCCAGGTGCAGTTTGTACAGGATGGTAGTCTCTCAATACCCAGTTATCAATCCCAGGTGGAAGCGTCCACTTTACTCAGCGCCAGTTTGCCCGCCAATATCTTCTTTACGCCGACGCATATACCGACGCCGTCATCGTCCGGTGAAGATAGCAATTACACCACGATCCAAAAAGCGATTATTGGTGCGTCGATCTCTGGGGGAATGGGAATCGGATTTGCTCTGGTTCAAATCTGTCTCAAACGGTTGGCGAATCGAAAATTATTACAAGCGTTGGGCGAAGGGAAAAACGATTATGATTTAAATGTGGTGCGTCCAGTAGCGCAGGAGATTGCTTCGCGGATTAAGATCACGGGATTTTTAAACGCGACGACCAATATCCGCATGCGCAGCTTTAAGAGCGCGGTGCGCAGCCTGCTAAGTGAGTTATCGGCTAAAGGCGTGAATTTAAATCTCAGCGAGATGGAAGCGCAGGACAAAGACGCCTTGATCAATGAAATCGGCAATCAGACTTACCGCTGGGTGAAATCGCAACGCCGTGGCTGCGCGGCGTGCTGCCCTGGGTTTGCTGCCTTTTTCAAGCCACAAATTACACCGGAGAATTTGCAAGATGCAGCAAGTGAAATTGCGAATAACGTAGTGAGCGCTTTACAAAAACGCACACAAAGTCAACAAAGTCTCAGCGCGGGATTATTGGCATTAGGGAGTCCAATTTATCAAGCGCCGCCCAGCCAGCGCAGTGTGGAACTGTCTGAGATCGATTCGCCGTCGCTGAAAGCAATTGGGCGAGAGGAATTGCGCAGTGATTTATCCATTGCGCAGTTGAACTGAGTTAAGAAACATGAGAACTAATTTTTAAAAGGAGCAATTTATGAAAGGACAATTTCCGGCAGTATTGCCGCTTGCGAGTTTGAATGGGCAGAATGGATTTAAGATTGATGGGGAAAATAATGGTGATCGCAGCGGCTATGCTGTCGGTTCAGCAGGAGATTTTAATGGTGATGGGCATGATGATTTGATCATTGGTGCTTATTACTATCCAGGCAGCGTTGCCAAGGGTCGCAGCTACGTGGTGTTTGGCGGGCCGGGGGTGGGTAGTAGTGGGGATATTTTGTTAGGCAATTTAAATGGCGCCAATGGTTTTAAGCTTGATGGGGAAAATAATGGTGATCAAAGTGGTTGGTCGGTCAGCGCCGTGGGCGATATCAATGGCGATGGGAATAATGACTTACTGATTGGGGTACAGGGTTATCCCAACGCTACTTTTAAAGGCTGCAGCTATGTGATGTTTGGCGGCCCGGAGGTAGGCAGCAGTGGGGATATTTTATTATCCAGTTTAAATGGCGCCAACGGTTTTAAACTTAATGGGGAAGAAAACAATGGTGATGCCAGTGGTTTTTCCGTCAATATGGCCGGGGATATTAATAGCGATGGGCATGCCGATCTGATCATCGGGGCTCCTTACTATCCAGGATGGAATAGTCAAGGTCGCAGTTATGTAGTATTTGGAGGACTGGGGGTTGGCAATAGCAGTGGAGTATTCAATCTTTCTAGTCTTAATGGTGTCAATGGCTTTAAACTCAATGGGGAAAACAATAATGATGCGAGTGGTTGGTCCGTTAGTGCGGCCGGAGATATTAATAGTGATGGGCATGCCGATCTGATCATCGGGGCGTATGGCTATCCGGGGGGCAGTAACAAAGGTCGTAGCTACGTGGTGTTTGGCGGACCAGGGGTTGGCAACAGTGGGATATTTAATCTTTCCAGTCTCACGGGTGTCAATGGCTTTAAACTCGATGGCGAAAACAGTGGCGATGATAGTGGCTGGTCCGTCGGAACAATCGGAGATATCAATGGTGACGAGCATGCCGATCTGGTTATTGGGGCGTATGGTTATCCGGGACACAACAATAAAGGTCGTAGCTACGTAATATTTGGTGGGACTGAAGTTGGTAATGGTGGGATATTCAATCTTTCCAGTCTTATGGGCGTCAACGGTTTTAAATTGGATGGCGAAAATAATCAGGATCAAAGCAGCCAGTCTGTCAGTTTGGCCGGAGATATCAATGGTGATGGCTATGCTGATTTGATCATAGGGGCTTGGGCTTATCCAGGAAACAACGTTAACAGTGCTAAAGGTCGCAGTTATGTGGTATTTGGTGGACCTAGGGTGGGCGGTGGTGGATTATTTAATCTTTCCAGTCTAAATGGCATCAATGGTTTTAAATTCGATGGCGAAAACTTTGGCGATAACAGCGGTATTTCAGTCAGTACAGCCGGGGATGTGAATGGTGATGGAGTCCCTGATTTATTAATCGGAGCTCATGGCCATAATAACAGTACCGGGCGTAGCTATGTAATATTTGGTGATGCGCCGCCGGTTTTGGTCAACAACAGTTTATCGTTATCTCCTGGCGCAACAATTACTTTGAATGCGACGTATCTAACAGCTACGGATCGCAATCACAATAATAATACTTTGGTGTTTATTCCCAGTGGTGTTTTGCACGGGCAGTTTGAATTAATCAGCAATCCTGGTGTTTCACTGGTTAATTTCACACAACAACAAGTCACCAGCGGCGCGATTCAGTTTGTGCACGACGGCACGTTAGTTCCGCCCAACTATAACATCACCGTGCGCAGCACTGGTATTGCTTGGGTAGGTCCCATGCCTGCACAAATCAATTTTATCGGAGCCCCGCAAAGTTATTTTCCGACTATTTTTTCATTAGCAAATTTAGATGGAAATAACGGTTTTAAAATCGATGGCGAGCAAGCGGGAGATAATAGTGGTGTGGCAGTGAGTAACGCGGGTGACGTCAATGGCGATGGTTATGGAGATATTATAATTGGTGCTAATACTGCTCAAAACAATAATGGTCGCAGTTACGTTATTTTTGGAAGCCAAGGCGTCGGGAATAGTTCCCTTATTTCGCTTTCTAATCTCACCGGTAAAAATGGTTTTAAAGTTGATAATTACTACGGAGGCCAAAGTGGGGGAGCAGTTAGTACATTGAAAGATATTAATGCAGATGGCTATGACGATTTTATTATAGGAGCATGGTCTGCGTCATTAGGTGGTCAATTTCAATCTGGTTGTAGTTTCGTAATCTTTGGTAATCCGAAAATTGGAAGTACGGGATCCATTAATTTAACTGCTTTAAATGGTAGTAGTGGTTTTGTCATTGAAGGTGAATCTCCAGTGGATTCTAGTGGTTCTTCAGTAAGTTCGGCTGGAGATTTAAATGCCGATGGATATTTTGACATACTGATTGGGGCTCCATGGGGACAAGTACCGTACTGGGGAGCAACGCCTCTGCAAGTAGGACATAGTTATGTGGTATATGGCGGACTTGGTGTAGGTAGAAACGGAACTCTAACATTGTCTAGCTTAAATGGAACCAATGGTTTTCGCTTGAATGGAGAAATCAATGGTGATCAAAGTGGCTCCGCAGTTAGTGGAGGAGGAGATATCAATGGAGATGGAATAGATGATATTTTAATTGGCGCCTGGATGGATGTAGCAGGAAACCGCACTCAACCGGCTCGTAGTTATGTCGTCTTTGGAGGAGCCGGAATCGGTTCCAATGGACAATTCAATTTGTCCAGTTTAAATGGATTAAATGGATTTAAGATTGATGGCGAGTTAACAAGCGATTATGTGAGTGGAGGTTACATAGGACCGTGGGTAAATTTAGCTGGAGATGTAAATCAAGATGGGTATGTTGATTTTTTGATGGGAGCACAAAAATATAATAACTTCATGGGACGGGTTTACGTCCTATTTGGTAATTCTGACATTGGTAATAAAAGTTATTTGAACCTTACTTCTTTAGATGGAATCAATGGATTTAAGTTTATAGGAGATTTATCTAGTTGGGCTGGTGAAGATGTGAGTGGAGTAGGAGATATTAATGGTGATGGTTATGATGATTTTGGTACAGAGGGTTATATAATTTTTGGAGGTAAAGAATTAAATAATAATACCCTATTGTTTAATGATCTTAATGGAGTGAGTGGTTTTCAAATTATTTCAGAAAGTTCGAAAACTTCGTCTGATCTTCAACTCAATACTGCTGGGGATATGAATGGAGATGGCGTTGCTGATTTGTTATTAGGTGATAGTCTTTATGGCCCATTGAATGGCACTCACACGGGACGTAGTTACATCATTTTTGGAGATATTCCACCCACTTTAGTCCAAAACCGTTTATCTTTGGCTTTAGGGCAAACGATCAATTTAAACCAAACGCATTTAAGCGCCTATGATCGCAATCATCCAAATAACACGATTGTTTTTATTCCCCGCAATGTGACTCATGGTCGTTTTCAATTATCTACGCAGCCGGGAATTTCCCTAGCCAATTTCACCCTGCCGCAGTTGCAAAGTGGTGTGGTGCAATTTGTGCATGACGGTAGTATCACAGCTCCGAGTTATAATATTACCGTGCAAAGCGCCGGCATTGCGTGGACAGGGCCACATCCGGCGAATATTAGTTTTACTGTGCCATTTAGCATCGTGAACAATCAATTGACTTTGAACAATGATCAGACGGTGGTGTTGTCGTTAAGTAATCTGCAAGCGATTGATCCAGGCGTTAATAACAACAGTCAAATTACTTTTACGGTGGGCAATGTGCAGAACGGGTATTTTGCTACCGTCCCTTCCGGCAGTGGAGCAAGTAAAAATATCACCTCTTTCACGCAAGCGCAAATTCAAAATGGCGCAGTGGAATTTGTTCACAACGGCGATAAACAAGCGCCGAGTTATTCCGTATTAGCCAGTGACGGTGTGCAATCCACTTTGCCGAGTGTAGCGAAGATTGATTTTATCGGCGCGCCCAACATTACGCAAAATTCCGTGAATATCACCACCAATGGCCCGATTATCTTAACACCTGCTATGCTGAATGTGACGGCCCCCAGCGGTGTTACGCCTAACCAAATCAGCTTAACGGTCACCAACTTACAACACGCCACAATCACCTCAACACTGACCCAAGCCCCGGTCAGCAATTTTACTTTGGCGGAGGTAGAGGCAGGCGATATTCAATTAACTCCGGATGGCAATTTGATTACCCCCAGTTATACGATTACGGCTACAGTCATTCCTACGGCATTGAGCAGCGCTCCGAATGCCGCTGCGGTGTTGTTTTCCAATCAGGGGGTGTATGCGCCGCAGTTAGTGAATAATTACTTAGAAATCACGCAAGGCAAGGCTACCACCTTATCGAATCGTTATTTATCGGCGCAGGAACCCCCGAATGGTCAGGCGCTGAATAACACCACAATGTTTTTTGTGAGCAACATTGAATATGGCCATTTTAGCTTGAATAATCAGCCGCAGACGTGGATCACGGCTTTCAGTCAACAGCAATTGTTGGAAAGTCAGGTGCAGTTTGTGCAAGACGGAAGTGCATCGACACCTGTCTACCAAACCGCGGTGCAGGCGTTTGACTTACAAAGCGCCAGCTTAGAGGCCAGCATATTCTTTACTCCCGTGAATGTCCCTTCTCCGGTATCGTCACCTGGAGATAGCGATTACACCACCATCCAAAAAGCGATTATCGGTGCGTGTATTTCTGGGGGTATGGGCATCGGCTTTGCCCTGGTCCAAATCTGTCTTAAGCGGATAGCGAATCGAAAGTTATTGCAGGCGTTGGGCGAAGGAGCCAACGACTACGATCAAAACGTGGTGCGCCCGGTGGCGCAGGAGATCGCTGCACAGGTTAAGATCACGGGATTTTTAAATGCGACAACCAACATCCGCATGCGCAGGTTTAAGAGTGCGGTACGCAGCTTGCTGGGCGCCTTATCGGCTAAAGGTGTAGATTTAGATTTCAAGAAGATGAGAGCGCCGGAGCGGGACGCCTTGATCAATGAAATCGGCAACCAGACCTACCGTTGGGTGAAATCGCAGCGCCGTGGCTGCACGGCGTGTTGTCCTGGTTTTAGCAGTTTTTTCAAGCCGCAGATACTCCCGGAGAATTTGTAGGACGCGGCCGATGAAATTGCTAACAATGTGATCCTGGCATTGCAAAACCGCAACCAAAGTCAATTGCGTATGAGTCAACACTTATCGGTATCCGGCAGTCCGGTGTTTGCCGAACCCTCAGTCAAACGGGGTATAGAACTGGACGAAATCAGTGCCTTGTCCCAGAAAGACGATGACCTGAAGGAGAAACCCATCGAAAACCCCAGTATCCTTCAACTCGATTGATGAATAAATTTTGATTCAGGCGGTTGGGTGAAATGGTGTAAAATGAGAATTTTCTAATGACAGATGAGGCTCGACCATGAAACTACCGTTAGGTTACGATAATTTCAAAGATATTATCGACAAGAAGCTGGATTTTGTAGACAAGACGCTGTGGATTAAAGAAATTCTCGATGACAACGCTACTCAGGTGGCCGTTATTACTCGTCCTCGGCGTTTTGGTAAGACTCTGAATTTGTCCATGTTGCATCATTTTTTAGCGGAGGAAGTAAACCGTCAATCCACGAAAGGATTATTTACCGGACTGAAGATTGCCTCATTAGGCGATGAATATCAGCGTCATCAAGGTCACTACCCGGTGATTTTTATCACATTCAAGGATGTGAAAGATCATGGGTTTGAATACGCTCTGCGAAAAATGACAGGACTGATGGCGGAAGTGTATAAGGAACATCGTTATTTATTAACCAGTTCAAAATTGAATGAAGAAGACAAACTATTTTACCAGGCTATCTTGCGCGAAAAAGCCGATCAATTGATGTTGGAAACAGCACTCAAAAAATTGATCGCTTACTTATATCAACATCATAGCGTCAAACCGTGGTTGCTGATGGATGAATACGACACGCCGATCCAGTCCGCGTATGTGCACGGTTATTATGAGCCGATGATTAGTTTGTTACGGGGAATGTTTGGCGCGGCGCTGAAGACCAATCCTTATTTAGAGCGCGCGGTGATTACAGGGATTTTAAGAGTAGCGAAAGAAAGTTTGTTTTCGGGCATAAATAATTTAGAAGTTTATTCATTGCTCCAATCTCATTATGGTCAATATTTTGGATTTACTGAAGAAGAAGTCGCCGATTTGTTGGAAAAAGCGAAGCTGACCGAAAAGTCGGCGGAAATTCGGGATTGGTATAATGGCTATCGGGTAGGAAAATGGACGGTCTATAATCCCTGGGCGATGGTGAAATGTATCCGTGAAGAAGGAGAGCCGGCGCCGCATTGGATCAACACCAGTGACAACCAAATTATCAAAAACCTGCTCACGCATTCGAGTGAAAGTTTCCGCACCCAATTTGAGGATTTATTAGCCGGAAAGGTGGTGGAGAAATTAATTGATGAGAATGTGGTGTTCGGAGATTTAACCAAGAATGAATCGGCGGCGTGGAGTCTATTGCTGATGGCGGGCTACTTAAAAGTGACGGGTAAACGCCAGACAGAAAGGGGCCCCTATTGCCTGCTCAGCATTCCTAATCGTGAAGTGAGAGGTTTCTATGCTCGTATTATCGAGCAATGGCTGTCCAATGGTTATGGCCCGGAATGGTTTGAGAATTTTCTCAATCATTTGTTGACTGGAAATTTACCGGCGTTTGAAGCGGATTTTCGTCATTTGGTGGAAGAGACCTTCAGCGTACATGACACCTCGAAAGATCCGGAGGCGTTTTATCACGGTTTCATGGTCGGAGCGACGGCGAATTTGTATCACAATAAAAATTACGAAATTAAATCGAACAGGGAAAGTGGCTATGGGCGATATGACTACATGATTTTTTCGCATGATATTTCCAAACCGACGATTCTGCTGGAACTCAAACGAGTTAAGAAAACAGAAAAAATGAATGCAGATGATCTTGATAAAGTATTAGCGCAAACCGCGCAACAAGCCTTAGCTCAAATTCAGCAGCAAAATTATTTATCGGAAGCGCGTCAGCGAGGCCGAACGAATATTATAAAAATCGGTTTAGCCTTTTGCGGAAAGCATTTCGAAATTAAGGCAGAAAAAGAAAGTTCAGAAAAACTCTGAACGCCATTGGTAACTCAACTTTAAGGAGATAGACAATGAAACAAGGACAATTTCCAGCCGTTTTCAATTTAACGGATTTGAATGGCCAAAATGGTTTTAAATTGGATGGGGAAAATAATAATGATTGGAGTGGTGCTTCCGTTAGCGGCGCGGGAGATATCAATGGGGATGGTTATGCCGACCTATTGATTGGAGCTTATTGTTATCCTGCGGGTAGTCAAAAAGGTCGTAGCTATGTGGTGTTTGGTGGCCCTGAAGTGGGTAGCAGTGGAGATATTTTATTATCCAGTTTAAATGGGACCAATGGCTTTAAACTGGATGGAGAAAATAATAATGATTGGAGTGGTGTGTCAGTCAGTGCCGCTGGAGATATCAATGGCGATGGTCGTGCCGACTTATTGATTGGGGCTTCTGATTATCCCCACGGTACTTATAAAGGTCGTAGTTATGTGGTGTTTGGGGGCGGGCATGGTCGGTAGCAGTGGTGATATTTTATTATCCAGTTTAAATGGGACCAATGGCTTTAAACTCGATGGGGAAAATAATCAAGATTGGAGTGGTCACTCAGTTAGTACTGCGGGTGATATCAATGGCGATGGGAATAATGACCTATTGATTGGAGCTTTTGGTTATCCCGCGAGTGGTGGTAAAGGCCGCAGCTATGTGGTATTTGGTGGCGCCGGAGTCGGTAGCAGTGGGAATATTTTATTATCCAGTTTAAATGGCACTAATGGCTTTAAATTGGATGGGGAGAATAATAATGATGAGAGTGGTCTTTCAGTCAGCGCCGCAGGAGATATCAATGGCGATGGTCATGCTGACCTGCTGATTGGGGCGCCTTATCTATGCGAGCAATAGGGGTCGCAGCTATGTGGTGTTTGGCGGCCCGGGGGTGGGTAGTAGTGGGGATATTTTATTATCCAGTTTAATGGCACCAATGGCTTTAAACTCGATGGAGAAAATAATGGTGATTATAGTGGCTATTCCGTCAGTACTGCCGGAGATATCAATGGCGATGGCAATAATGACTTGCTGATTGGTGCTCCTTTTTATCCCGCGGGAAGGCAGAAAGGTCGTAGTTATATGGTGTTTGGCGGCCCGGGAGTGGGTAGCAGTGGGGATATTTTATTATCCAGTTTAAATGGAACCCATGGCTTTAAACTCGATGGGGAAAATAATGGTGATCGGAGTGGTTGGTCAGTCAACTCTGCGGGAGATATCAATGGCGATGGTGTAGCTGACCTGCTGATTGGAGCTCCGGACATTAGCCGTAGTTATGTGGTATTTGGTGGTACCGGGGTGGGTAGCAGTGGAGATATTTTATTATCCAGTTTAAATGGGACCAATGGCTTTAAACTAGATGGCGAAAATAATGGTGATAATAGTGGTCAATCAGTCAGCGCCGCGGGAGATATCAATGGGGATGGAATAGCGGACTTGCTGATTGGTGCGTATGGTTATCCCAATGCTACTGATAAAGGCCGCACTTATGTGGTGTTTGGTGATGTTCCGCCAGTTCTGGTCAATAATTCGTTGGCCCTTTACACCGGGGAAACTTTGCCATTAACATCAAGGGATTTAGCAGCTTACGATCGTAATCATAATAATGCGACGCTGGTGTTTATTCCCAGCAATGTTTCTCATGGTTATTTTTCGACGCTCAGTGCACCGACAACCCTTTTGATGAATTTTACCCAATCGCAGATTACCAACGGCTCTATTCAATTTGTGCATGACGGCAGTGCGTTTATACCGACCTACAATATTACTGTTCGCAGCACAGGGATTGCCTGGACTGGGCCTGTGGCAGCTAATATTACTTTTACAACTTCGACTCCCAGCCCAACTCCGGTTTCCACATCGACTTCAACACCAACCCCAACGCCGACTTCGACTTCAACTTCTGGCATCTCGCCGATTGTTTTGCTGAACAACCAATTGACACTCAGCAATGGTCAAACCGTGGTGCTTTCCACGAGCAATCTGCAAGCCAGCGAAGCGGGTTTTAACAACGGCCAACTAATTTTTTTAGTCGGCAATGTGCAGAACGGTTATTTTTCTACGACGCCGATGAGCAATGGCGTTAAGAAAAATCTCACCGACTTTGCCCAAAGCCAGGTCCAAAGCAGCGGCATTGAATTCGTCCATGCTGGCAATCAACAAGCGCCCGGTTATTCCGTATTGGTGACCGACGGCAGACAATTCACACAGCCGAGCCAGGCAGATATTATTTTTACCGATGCCCCGATCGTTCAGCAGATTACCTTGAATATCACTTTGGGCGAGACTATCACTTTAACGCCGGCGTTGCTCAATATCACCGCCACCGACGGCAGCACTCCCAGCCAGGTGATCATTACGATCAGCAACTTGGAACATGCGACGGTGACTTCTAACGTCACCGGCGGCCCGGTCACTGATTTTACCTTAACGGATTTGCAGGACGGCGATATCGGGTTAACCCAGGATGGCGGTTCGGTTACCCCGAGCCTGACGGTAACGGCGCAGGGGATCAAACAAATGAGCAGCGCACCTCAGGAGGTTACCGTCTATTTTTCTAATCACAGCGTGTACGCCCCGCTGTTGGTGCAGAATTACTTAAATCACCCAAGGCAAAGCCACTACTTTATCGAATCGTTATTTATCGGCCCAAGAACCGCCCAACGATCAATCGCTGGAAATGATACGATGTTTTATGTGAGCCACATCGAATATGGTCATTTTAGTTTGATCAGTGAACCACAGATATGGATTAGCTCATTCAGTCAGCAACAGTTATGGGAAGGTCAGGTGCAATTTGTGCAAGACGGCAGTGCGTCAACACCAGGCTACAAAACCGCGGTGCAGGCGTTCGGATTAGAGAGCGCCAGTTTATCAGCCAAAATATTTTTTACGCCGGTGAACGTTCCTTCGCCGATATTGGGAGGAGGTGATAGTTCGACCATTCAAAAAGCGATTATCAGCGCGGTGATTTCAGGCGCCTTTGGCATTTTATTTGCTGTCGTGCAAGCGTGCTTAAAACGCGCGGCGAATCGGAAATTATTGCAAGCGCTGGGAGACAGTAAGGAAGCAATATGATATAACGGTCGTGACTCCGGTAGCCAGAGAAATTGCCCGGCAAATCAAAATCACGGGATTTATGAACCACACCACCAATACCAGGATGGTGCATTTCAAAAGCGCGGTGCGCAAGATCCTGTTTGAATTAACCAAGCGGGGAGTAGATTTAAATTTCGCAACAATGAATCCCGCCGTTCGTGACGGCATCATTAATGAAATTGCGCGGCAAACCCGCAGAATTGTGCTGGGCGATCCCGGTTGTTGCCAGGGATTCGTCTCCTTTTTCAAAGCCCAGGCGACGCCGAAGGCTATCGAAGATGCCGCTTCGGAGATTGCCGCCGCCGTTGCCGCCGCGATACAAACCTTGCCTGCGACAGTCCGCCGTGAATCCCCCTTGGTAAGATCGGTGGAATTGCCCTCATTATCGGATGCAAAAGAGATATTGCTCATGGCCAATCGAAGTTCCAGCCAGGTTGTTTCACCGGATTCACCGGTTCAGGTTGATGCGCCGAAAGAACAAAAAGAACAGCCAGGTGTTGGGAGCATAATTCAAATTTTCTAAACTTCAGGAGGAAAATGAAATGAAACAAGGACAATTTCCAGCGGTGTTATTGCTGAGCAATTTGGGGAACGAATCTCTCGCGTGTCCTTTACTGGGAGGAAATTAGTGAAAGTTCAATCGAAGCCACGAAAAAGTCGGCAGGCCCATGCGCACAGTGTGATCGCTCAAAAACCCAAAATATTGGGATGGAATACCACGGATGACGAGGAAATCGCCTTGCGCCGCTGGCGTGGCGAAATTGAATCGATGTCGGTGCAGGCTTTAGAAACCGCTCATCCTATTTTCGGCGCATTTTGCGTTCAATCATCATCACGGCAGAGTTATCACGTCGAAATCCGTCATTTGTCTGAGATATTAAATTCCTGTGATTGTCCCGATTATCAGCATAATGGTCTGAGTACTTGTAAACATATCGAAAAAACCCTCGGTTATTTACGTCAAAATCATCGCCGGCAATGGCCTGAATTAGAAAAATTGGCCGAACAAATGCAAAACGCCTGGCAAGATAGTCAAGCGTTGATGCGGTCAATTAGAGATGGTTTTGTTTGAGAGAGATATTTTTTTGATTAATTTTGAAGAGCGATCATAGAAATCGCAAAATTTTTAACACATTAAATGGAGGTTTTTATGAAAAATGGACAATTTCCAGAAATTATCAAATTAGCCGATTTAAACGGTCAAAATGGTTTTAAACTGGACGGTGAAGCCGATGATGACGGCAGCGGCTCGTCAGTCAGCGCAGCAGGCGATATCAATGGAGATGGGATCGCAGATTTGCTGATTGGAGCTCCGTGTTATCCCCATTATCCCAATAATTGTACAGGCCGCAGCTATGTGGTGTTTGGTGGCTCAGGAGTGGGCAGTGCTGGAAGGATTGCCTTGTCGAGTCTCAATGGCTCTAACGGCTTTAAACTGGATGGTGAAAATAATGGTGATGACAGCGGTCGTTCCGTTAGCGCTGCCGGCGACATCAATGGCGATGGGGTAGCGGATCTGCTGATTGGGGCTGACCAGTATTTCAGTGGTAGTAATCGAGGTCGTAGTTATGTGGTATTTGGAGGCCCAAGAGTAGATAAAAATGGCCTGATGGCATTAGCGAGTCTGAACGGCACCTATGGTTTTAAACTGGATGGCGAAAATAATAACGATTTCAGCGGCATCTCCGTCGCTGCTGCTGGCGACATCAATGGTGATGGGGTAGCGGATTTGACGATTGGAGCTTTTTATTATCCTAACTATGGTGGTAAAGGCCGCAGCTATGTGGTGTTTGGCGGCCCTAATGTGGGCAAAAATGGCTTGATGGCATTAGAGAGTCTCAGTGGCATCAATGGTTTTAAACTGGATGGCGAAAATATTAATGACGACAGCGGCTGGTCCGTCAGCGCCGCCGGCGATATCAATGGAGATGGGATAGCGGATTTGCTGATTGGGGCTCCGAATTATCCCGATGATAATTATAAAGGCCGCAGCTATGTGGTGTTTGGTGGTCCTGGAGTAGGCAGCGGCGGAATCATCTCCTTATCAAATCTCAGTGGTATTAATGGCTTTAAACTAGATGGGGAAAATAATAATGATCGCAGTGGCTATTCAATCAGCGCTGCTGGCGACCTCAATGGTGATGGAGTAGCGGATCTGCTGATTGGGGCCCCGTGTTATCCCAGCGGTTATGCCAATAATCCCTATGGTTGTACAGGTCGCAGCTATGTGGTGTTTGGCGGCTCTAGCGTGGGCAAAAATGGCTTGATAGCGTTAGCGAATCTTAATGGCATCAACGGTTTTAAACTGGATGGCGAAAACAGTGGTGATTACAGTGGCTATTCCGTCAGCGCTGCTGGCGACATTAATGGCGACGGGCATGCCGATCTACTGATTGGGGCTGCTTTAAAAGGCCGCAGCTATGTAGTATTTGGTGGTCCTGGTGTGGTGTGCAATGGCCTGATAGCGTTAGCGAGTCTCAATGGCACCAACGGCTTTAAACTGGATGGTGCTGGTGCTCCTGTCAGTGCCGCCGGTGACATCAATGGTGATGGGGTAGCTGATCTGATGATTGGTGCTTGGGGTGCCTATGTCGTTTTTGGTGATGTGCCACCGGTATTGGTCAATAATAGTTTGCAGTTATTTTCGGGTGACAAGGTGGTATTAGGTTTCGATTACATAGCCGCTTACGACTACAATCATAATAACAGTACCTTAGTTTTTATTCCCAATAACATCGTACATGGACAATTTGAACTAGTGAGCAGCCCAGGGCTGTCTGTCGGTAATTTTACCCAGCAAGCCGTCACTGAGGACTTGATTCAGTTTGTCCATGATGGAGGCACGGAGCCGCCCGCTTACGACATGACTGTACGCAGCGACGGCATTGCATGGGTGGGGCCGACTGCTGCTCAGATATCCTTTACCGCTTTGACGATTCTTCGCAATCAATTAACCATTAATCAAGGGGAAACCCGCATGCTCACAAGCGATAATTTATATGCGGCGGGCGGCAGCAATGATCGTTTAAATTTCACCATCATGGACATGCAGCAGGGTCATTTTGAATCTATCCTGACGCCTGACGAAACCATCACCTCCTTTATGCAGCAAGAAATTTTAGATCAACAGATTATTTTTATTCACAATGATTCGGCGATAGCCCCGAATTATACCGTTACAGTCAGCAATGGCGGCGCTGTTTCATCACCCCAGGCAGCGATCATTGATTTTGATGCCAAACCGATTTTGGAAAATAATCAGTTGATCATTGATCAAGGTCAGAGTGTGATATTGAATTCCAGTAATCTCTATGCTACCCACGAAGGTAGTTCAGAAAATGCATTAATTTTTATGATTAGTAATTTTCAATATGGATATTTTGCTTTTACCAGTTCGCCGCAGCAACCGATTCTCATGTTTCAGCAGCAAAACATTACCGATAGTGTAGTGAGTTTTTTCCATGATAATAGTGTGAATGCACCAGCCTATATTGTCAGCGTCACCGATGGGCGTGTCAGCAGCGATCCACAAGCAGCCAGTATTGATTTTGATGCGATTCCTGTTTTATTGAATAACACTCTGCGCATCAATCAGGGAGAAACCATTCTGGTTACTACCGAGATATTGAGTGCGACTCATGCCGGCAGTGAAGAGGGTCATTTGAGTTTTATCATTAGCGACTATCAACATGGACAATTTCAATGGGTAAAATCTCCTGGTACATCGATCACTGTTTTTCAGCAACAAAATATTACTGACAAACTGCTGCAATTTACTCACGATAATTTCAACCTCAGCGCCGGTCTATCGAGTCTCGGTCAGTGATGGCCGTTTAACGACAACATCCTCTTGGAGCAGCATAGATTTTGATCTCAATCCGATATTAGTTAATAACCAACTAATTGTCGGGGAGGGCGCAACAGTCATTTTGACATCTGAAAATTTATCGGCGACTCACAAGGAATTAGTGGACCCTGGTTTGGTCTTTATAGTCAGCAATGTCATCAATGGAGGATTTATCGTTGCCAACACACCTATAATCCTAACCGGCAATCTTACGTTTTTGCAACAACAGATATTAGATCAACAAGTTCATTTTTCGCAACAAGGTGCGGGGAAACCGGGTTATCAGGTTTCCGTAACTGATGGCCGGATTACTTTACCACCTGCATCAGCCAATGTGACTTTTTATGTGAAACCGGTGTTAACGCAAAACCAATTTTTGGTGAGCGCCAGTCAATCGACCGTATTGACCAGTGCTAATTTAGCGGCGACTCGGGCCGGAGAAACGGCAGAGGATTTGCAGTTTTTAGTGTCATCAATTAGTCAAGGTCATTTTGAAAAGCGCAGCAATCCTGGGATTGATATTCAATCTTTTTATCAAAAAGACGTGATGCAGCAAAACATTCAATTTATCGCCAATAACAGTACACAAACACCCGATTGTCGACTCAAAGTTTGGGATAGCAATACTGATTTAGCGAGTGATATTCAAGAAAGCAGCATTATCTTAATCGTCAACAACAATTTCCCGATTAATCAAGGGGAAACTTTAGTTCTGACCGAAAGCGCTTTAAAAGCGTCGAGTAATCGTGGTCATGATGAACAAATTTCCTTTACCCCTATCGTCGGTACGGTGCAGCATGGTCATTTTGCCTTGGCTGCGACACCCAGTTATGTTCTTAACAGTTTTCAACAAGGCCAAATCGACTCTCATGATATTGTATTTGTACCGGATGGTTCAGTTCAAGCTCCTAGCGCCTATTTGATGGTGATGGATGTATCAACCGGGGTCAATACGGGTACGCTCAATTGCCAAGTAGATTTTGATACGCCGCCGGTATTACAGCACGCTTATTTGAAAACCAGTACCAGTGAAGTGATCAAAATGACCGATCTCAATTTAAAAGCGGTGAGTGATTTTGTTGCTTCGGGTAAATTGATTTTTGAAATAAGCGCCATGAAGCATGGCTATTTTGCTGATAATAATAACTGGAATATCCAATTAAACAATTTTACTCAACAACAAATCACTGACAATCAGATTGTTTTTGTTACGGATGATTTGGGAGTAGCGCCTGAATTTCAAGTGTCGGTATGGGATGGCCGCTTACATTGCCAAACTTGTCCGCAATCGGCACAAGTGGTGTTTAATACGAGCAACTCGTCCAATTCCAGTCTATCAGATGTGCTTAAAAACGCCATTATCAGCGCGGTGGCCAGTGGTGTGGTGGGATTGATGTTTTTTGCACTGAAATATAAACATTCATTAAGTTTACAGCGTAACGCCAGGCCAACGATAGATGGTGAAGAACAAGAGACGTATTCCGATGCTTTGTTATTGCCGATTGCGCGCGAGATATTTTCCAGAATTAAGATCACCGGCTGTTTAGGTTATATCGGCAAACGTGATTACAATGAATATGTGGGTGCAGTGAGTGTCATTATCGCTGCTTTAGAAACCAAAGGAGTGATTCAGTCCAATCGTTGGAATTTTCTTCCTAAACCGCAAAAACAAAGAATTATTGACGCCATTGCGATGCACACCAAAGAACTCGTCGGCAATAATCGCTGTTGCTCGATGCGTACTTTTACCAGCTTTTATCGAGCAGAAGCCACACCAAGGATGATTCGCAATCAAGCGGAAGCAATCGCCGATGCGGTACAAGAGACTTTATCGAATCGTACCGAAGCCAAAGGCGCACGCAACCGCAATTCCGTGCGCTTAACCAGTGCGAACAGCATTCTGAATCAATCGCAAATACAGACGCCGTTGCTGAGTTGAGCGTAGAGAGGTGAGATTGATTTTGAGGAGCGATTAAAATCGCCAGATTTTTAAAAATTATAAAAGGGAGGCTTTTATGAAAAATGGACAATTTCCAGAAATTATCAAGTTAGCTGATTTAAACGGAAAAAATGGATTCCTATTAAATGGCGAAGATCCAGGAGATCAGTGTGGATACTCTGTGAGCGCCTTGGGGGATTTTAATAAAGATGGCTATAACGATTTAGCCATCGGCGCCTGGTTACACTGGACCGGAACCGGGCGCACTTATGTAGTTTATGGCGGCCCCAATATAGGCAATATGAATCCATTGCCATTGGCACTGTTAAATGGAACCAATGGATTAAAAATAGATGGAGAAGGAGCCAATCAAGGTAGCGGGATGGCCGTTGCGGCTGTAGGAGATGTTAATGGTGATGGTTATATGGATTTAATCACCGGCGCCGGCTATGCACTTGATAATGCGGGACGTAGTTATGTGGTTTTTGGTGGAACATCCGTGGGTAGTAATGGCATATTGCCACTTTCCAGTTTAAATGGCGTTAATGGTTTTATGCTGGATGGAGAGGCTCACGGTGATGGTAGTGGAGAATTGGTGGATAGTGCGGGAGATATCAATGGCGATGGCTATGCGGATATTCTGATTGGGGCTTATGGTCATAATGCTTATGCGGGCCGTACTTATGTGGTGTTTGGAAGTGACCAGGTAGGTAAACTGAATCCCTTAAAGCTTGGATTATTAAATGGCGTCAACGGTTTTATCATGGATGGAGAAGCTCCCGGTGACGCCAGTGGTAAGCCGGTTAGAAAAGCGGGTGATATTAATCAAGACGGGTATGCTGATTTTATGATCGGCGCCGACGGTCATGCGGCCGCCGGACGAGGTTACTTGATTTTCGGCAATAAAAATATTGGTAATTCGGGGTTAATAGCACTTTCTGGATTGAATGGCACGAATGGATTCAAGATAGATGGTTGCGGTGGAGAAGTTGACGGTGCGGGAAATATTACCGGAAATTTATTTAGCGAAATATTGGTGGGCTCTTGTGCTGTGTTTGGCGATAAAAATATCGGTAGTTCTGGTCTGATAGATCTGACTAACCTGAACGGGAGTAATGGATTTAAACTGGGTGGCGCCGGATGGTGGGGCAAAGCGGGAGATGTCAACGGAGATCAAATGGATGACGTAGCGGCCTGTGGCGCTGATTGTTATGTGGTATTTGGCGCCCAGAATCTGGGAAACTCAGGTACAGTACGGGTCTCTGATTTAAATGGACAAAATGGATTTAAGTTAGAAAGTGAAGTGAATAGCCCTATTTCCAGTATCACTGTGGTAGCAGACATTAACGGTGACCAAATTGATGATCTTTTAATAGGCGCTTACAGTTATAACAGTAACACTGGACGTGGCTATGTTATATTTGGTGATATCCCACCTGTATTGGTCAACAACAGTTTGTCATTAAGTAGTGGCGAAGCAGTGGTATTAAATTCTGCCCATCTTGGCGCTTATGATCGCAATCATGATAATGCTACTTTGGTGTTTATTCCCAGCAATATCACTCATGGGGAATTTGAGTTAATCAATAATCCAGATGTAGTGCTAAATAATTTCACTCAACAGCAAATCTGGGATCAACAGATTCAATTTGTGCATGATGGCAGCGAAGATGCGCCGACTTATAATATTACCGTCCGCAGTGATGGTATTGCCTGGACCGGGCCGATTCTAGCTAATATTAATTTTAGTAATTTCTTAAAACTTGAGAACAATAAACTGGTGATTAACCAAGGCCAAGCGATTGTTTTCTCCTCCGACAATTTAAAAGCGACTTACTATGATGAAGCAGAAAGTGATTTGATTTTCTTGATTAGTAACCTAACTCATGGACGATTTGAGTTTCTTTCAGCGCCAAATCAATCTATTTCAATTTTTCAGCAGCAAAATATCACTGACGGCGTCATGCGATTTGTACATGATAATTCACCGACCGCGCCTGGTTATCGAGTTGCAGTGAGCAATGGCACTTTCACTACCTCGCCTCAGTTGGCTTGGATTGATTTTGATGCGGAGCCTATATTGGTTCGTAATGCTTTAACGATTAGACCAGGGCAAACTATTCCATTAACCATAGGAAATTTGTACGCTACCACCTACAATGGGATTGCCGATCCAAATTTAATGTTTATCATTAGGGATGTGCAGAATGGATTTTTTAGTACGAATAGTTCGGGCAATCAAATAGCCAGTCAAGAGAATATCACTTTTTCACAACAACAAGTAAAGGGTGGAGAGGTGATCTTTTCGCAACAAGGATCAGGGTTGAGCACTCCAGCATATCAGGTAGTCGTCACTGACGGTCGAGTTAAGACATCTCCCACGTTAGCAAGAGTGATATTAAGCCAAGGGCAATTTCCAGAAATTTTGCAGTTAGCAGATTTAAACGGCCAAAATGGTTTTAAAATTGATGGTGAAAACAAGGGTGATCAGAGTGGCATTTCTGTCAGTACAGCTGGAGACATCAATGGAGATGGGCATACTGATCTGTTAATTGGAGCTTTCGCTTATCCCGGTGGTGGCAATCGGGGCCGTAGCTATGTGGTGTTTGGTGAACCGAAGGTGGGTAGTATTGGGGACGTTGCACTCTCCAGCTTAAATGGTAGCAATGGTTTTAAAATTGATGGAGAAAATGATTATGATTACAGTGGCTATTCCATAAGTTCAGCTGGAGATATTAATAGTGATAGGTATGTCGATATCGTTATCGGGGCAGGAGGCTATAACGGCTTTCAAGGCCGTAGTTATGTGGTGTTTGGGGGTGAGGGTAAGAACGGAGACATTGCACTATCTAGCTTGAATGGCGCCAATGGTTTTAAAATTGATGGAGAAAACGGCGGTGATGACAGTGGCTGTTCTGTCAGTGCGGCTGGAGACATCAATGGCGATGGGCATGATGATCTGATCATTGGAGCGGTTGCTTATCCACCCCAGTGGAAAGGCCGCAGCTACGTCGTCTTTGGTGGGCCGGGGGTTGGCAGCAGTGGATCTATTGCCTTGTCGAGCCTTAATGGAGTTAACGGTTTTAAACTGGATGGCGAAAACAATAATGATAACAGCGGCAATTCTGTCAGTGCGGCTGGGGATCTCAATGGTGATGGGTATGCCGATTTAATTGTTGGGGCTTCCAATTACCAGAACGGTAAGGGCCGCAGCTATATAGTATTTGGTGGTCTCGAGGTGGGCGGTAGTGGAGTCATTAGTCTTTCCAGTCTGACGGGAACCAATGGTTTTAAACTCGATGGGGAGAACCCAGGTGATGTCAGTGGCTATCCGGTAAGTTCTGCTGGGGATATTAATGGCGATGGATATAGCGATTTGATCATTGGAGCCATGCAATATCCAGGAGGTGTTAACAAGGGCTGCAGCTATGTTGTATTTGGCAGATCAGAGATTGGTAGTGGTGGACTGATTAGTCTTTCCAGCCTTAATGGCGTCACCGGTTTTAGACTTAACAACACTCTTATATTTATCCCTATCGACATAACTCATGGGCAATTTGAATCGATCAATAATCCGGGTGTGGTGCTGAATAATTTCACGCAACAACAAATTTGGGATAACCAAATTCAATTTGTGCATAATGGCAGTTCAGAAGCACCGGCTTATAACATTACAGTGCGCAGTAGTGGAGTTGCTTGGACAGGACCCATTTCTGCAAATATTACTTTTAATAATCTTATATTGGAAACCAACCAATTGATTATTAATCAAGGTCAAACGGTTATTCTGACATTAAATAATTTGAAGGCGAATAATCAAGGTAAAATCGATCAGAATTTAAATTTTCTGATCAGCGACCTAACTCACGGACAATTTGAATTTATCTCTAATTTGAATCAGTCTATTTTGATTTTTCAACAACAAAATATTACCGATGGTATTGTGCAATTTGTGCATGATAATAGTGCCAATGCTCCAGGTTATCGAGTCTCGGTCAGTAATGGCACATTGACCACTCCAGCACAGTCAGCGCTGATTGATTTTGATGCTTCGCCTATTTTATTAAACAATTCTTTGATCATTAATCAAGGCCAAACTGTATCTTTGGCTTCCGCTTTTTTAAGTGCGACGCATCCCGGCGGTGATGATCGAGTGTTGTTATTCAATATTAGTTCAGTCATGCACGGGAAATTTAGCCTCGCGGCTTTTCCCAATAATCCTATTTTTAGTTTTTATCAGCAAAATATTACTGACCGGTTGATTCAATTCGGCCACGATAATTCTACCCAGCCGCCGAATTACCTTGTTAGTGTCAGCGATGGTCGCATCACCTTAAAACCCAGCGCCGCCAACATTGATTTTGATGTTTCACCTATTCTGGAAGTGAATCAACTGATCATTAACCAAGGTCAGACAATTATTTTAACGGACAATAATCTTCGTGCGATTCAGTTGGGTAGTGTAGAAAATAGTTTGGAGTTTATCATTAGCGCTATCCAACAAGGACAATTTTCATGGACGACCAGTCCAGAACAATCCATCACTCGCTTTGTGCAGCAAAATATTACAGATAGACATGTCCAATTTACTCATAATAATTCAACGACGGCGCCGGCTTTTAAAGTAGCGGTGAGTGATGGTCGCATCACCACTCTACCGTCAGATAGTCAAATTGATTTTGATACTACACCGTTGTTGGTTCATAACCAGCTCACTATTGGAGAAGGCCAAAGTATTACTTTTACTAGCGAGAATTTATTAGCCACTCATAATGGTGCTCCTGAATCTAATCTTACTTTTCAAGTCACGAATATCCAAAACGGCGGTTTTATTCTATTGTTTGACCACGAGCAACAATTAAATGGTGATGTTTCATTTCAACAGCAACAGGTGACGAATGGACAAATCTCGTTTACTTCGCAAAATTCTGCTGTGCCTGCTTATCGAGTATCGGTCACCGATGGTCGCATGAGCACCAATCCTCAATACTCAAACATCACATTTTTCTGGAAACCAATTCTAACGCACAATCAATTTTTGTCTAATCGTGGTCAAGTGACGGTATTAACGACCGATAATATTGCCGCCACACGTAATGGTACGTTAGCAAAAGATCTACAGTTTGTGGTGGCAGGCACTGTCCAACATGGACGCTTCGAGCAACGCAGCAATCCAGGCAACGCCATTATTTCATTTTATCAGCAAGATATTCTCCAGCAAATCATTCAGTTTGCTCATGATAATAGTACGGGTGCGCCACAATATTCTTTAAAGGTATTGGATAATCAGAGCGGTTTATCGAGCGATGCTCAAACGGGCAAAACCGTCGTTGTCTTAAATAATTATTTTCCAGTGAATCAAGGTGAGAATTTGCTCATCAATGGATCTATTCTCAATGCCACGGGTATTCAGTCACAGAATGACGGGAATATTGTATTTACGCCAATTACCGGTACAGTGCAGCACGGTCATTTTGCATTAGCTTCTTTTCCCGATTATCCGCTCACCAGTTTTCAACAGCATCAAATTAGTGCCCATGAAATTTTATTTGTTCCGGATAACTCCGCCACAGCTCCCAGCGGATATTTAACCGTGAGTGACGGCCAAACGAACGGCGCTCAAGGTACGATGGCTTGCAACATTGACTTTGATGTTCCACCCGTTTTGAAAAAAGCTTATCTTAAAACCAGTTTAGGAGAGCAGATAAAAATAACGGACATCAATTTAAAAGCGACCAGCCAAACATCAACAGCGAATAATTTGATTTTCGAGATCAGTGAAATCAGTCATGGTTATTTTGCAGATAATGATGATTGGCAGACACCGTTAAATAATTTTACCCAACAACGGATCACGGATGGGAATATGATTTTTATCACCGATCAATCCGGTCAAAGCCCGCAATTTAAAGTGTCGGTCTGGGATAGCCGATTGCATTGCGTCGGTTGTCCGCAGCAAGCGGATGTGGTGTTTCAAGGAGAAAACACATCCGGCTCAAGTTTATCGGACGCCATTAAAAATACCGTGATAACGGCTGCCGTGAGCGGAATCATTGGATTGTTATTTTTTGCGCTGAGATATAAGCACTCATTAAGTTTACAGCGTAATGCCAGACCGACGATAGATGGTGAAGAAAAAGAGACCTATCCCGATACTTTATTGCTGCCGATTGCGCGCGAGATATTTTCCCGCATAAAAATCACCGGCTGTTTAGGTTATATTGGTAAACGCGATTACAATGAATATATTGGTGCGGTCAGTATGATAGTTGCTGCCTTAGAAACTAAGGAAGTGATTCAACCCAATCAGTGGAATTCTCTTCCTCGTCCGCGAAAACAAAGAATCATTGATGCGATTGCCATGCATACCAAAGAACTCGTCGGCAATAATCGGTGTTGCTCGGCGCGCACCTTTACCAGTTTTTATCGAGCTGAAGCGACACCCAAGATGATTCGCGATCAAGCAGAAACAATAGCCGATGCGGTACAGGAAACTTTATCGAATCGTACTGAAGCTAAAGGCTCACGCAGCCGCAGCAGCGTGCGCTTAACCTTAACCAGCGCGGCCAGCAGTCTGAATGAATCGCAGATGAAGACGCCGTTGCTGAAGTGATCGTAGGATATGTTTAGATGGGTTTTTGAGTAGCGATAGTAGAAATCGCAGATTTTTTAACTCAATTAAATGGAGGTTTTTATGAAAAATGGACAATTTCCAGCGGTAATTCAACTATCTAGTTTAAATGGAGTAAATGGCTTTATACTCGATGGTGAAAATGGTGGTGGTTACAGTGGCTATTCCGTCAGTGCTGCCGGAGATATTAACGGGGATGGGCATAATGATCTGCTGATCGGAGCGCCTATTTATTCCAACCGTACTGGCCGTAGCTATGTGGTGTTTGGTGGTCCGGGTGTTGGTAACAACGGAACTATTGCCTTATCTAGTCTAAATGGCGCTAATGGTTTTAAACTGGATGGGGAAAATAATGGCGATAGTAGCGGCAATTCCGTCAGCTCCGTCGGTGATATTAATGATGATGGGTATGATGATCTACTGATGGGGGCGCCTTTTTATCCCAACTTTAGTTATACTCCAAAAGGTCGGAGCTATGTGGTGTTTGGCGGTACGGCTGTTGGTAATAGTGGAATTATTGTCTTATCCAGTCTTAATGGCGCCAATGGTTTTAAGCTGGACGGAGAAAATAATGCGTATGAGAGCGGTTATTCAGTCAGTACCGTCGGAGATATTAATGTAGATGGATATAATGATCTATTGATTGCGGCGCCTCTTTATCCCAACAATATTTGGACAGGCCGCAGTTATGTAGTGTTTGGCGGTCCAGGCGTTGGTAACAATGGAACTATGGCCTTATCCAATCTTAATGGCGCCAATGGCTTTAAACTGGATGGGGAAAATAATGGTAGCGCCGCCCAACCCAGTTATTCAGTCAGCGCGGCCGGTGATATCAATAGTGATGGCCATGCGGATTTGATCATTGGGACTATTAATGCTCCCAATGGTTATGGAAAAGGCCGTAGTTATGTGGTATTTGGCGGCCTTGGTGTTGGTAACAATGGAACCATTGCCTTATCCAGCCTTAATGGCGTCAATGGCTTTAAGCTTGACGGGGAAAATAATGGTGATTACAGCGGTTATTCCGTTAGCGCTGCAGGGGATGTTAATGGTGATGGCCATGATGATCTGTTGATTGGGGCTTACGAGTACCCAGGATAGTGGTAAAGGCCGAAGTTATGTGGTGTTTGGTGGTCCAGGCGTTGGTAACAGTGGAACTATGGCCTTATCCAATCTTAATGGCGCCAATGGCTTTAAGCTTGATGGGGAAAATAATGGTGATTACAGCGGCAGTTCCGTCAGCACTGCGGGAGACATCAATGGCGACGGGATAGCGGATTTGGTGATTGGGGCTCCTGGTATAAGTCGTAGCTATGTGGTATTTGGTGGTCTGGGAGTAGGTAGTAGTGAGACAATTGCCTTGTCTAGTCTAAATGGCACCCATGGCTTTAAACTGGATAGCCGTAGTAATGATCTCACTGGCTACTCAGTCGCCGCCGTCGGGGACATCAATGGCGATGGTGTGGCGGATCTGCTGATTGGAGCCGATGGTTACAATTCTTTTCAAGGCCGTAGCTATGTGGTATTCGGCGATGTGCCACCGGTATTGGTCAATAACAATTTGTCCCTCTTTTCAGGAGTGAATGTTATCTTAAAACCTAGCCATCTGAGTGCTTATGACCGCAATCACAACAATAATACTCTGGTATTTATTCCCAGCAATGTGACTCATGGGTATTTTTCTACGCTAAGTGCGCCGACAAAATCATTGGTGAACTTTACCCAATCACAAATCATCAATAGTGATATCCAGTTTGTTCATGATGGCACAGGCTTTACGCCGAGCTATAATATCACGGTGCGCAGCTCCGGTATCGCGTGGACAGGCCCTTTCCAGCCAACATTACTTTTATTAATTTTTTACTCGAAAATAATCAACTCATCATTAACCAAGGTCAAATTGTTACTCTGACCTCCGCTAATATGAAAGCAACTTATCAGAATAAAATAGATGGAGATTTGAGCTTTTTAGTCGAGTGATTTAACTCATGGGCAATTCGAATGGATGGCTACACCTGATCAGCCTATTTTGATTTTTCAACAACAAAATATTACCGATAGTCTCGTGCGTTTTGTTCATGACAATTCAGTTAATGCACCTTCTTATCAATTAGCAGTGACTAATGGGGTAATCACGACCCCTTCCCAAGATGCTTTTATTGATTTTGACACTATACCTGTTTTAGTTGTCAATCAGTTAATGATTAATCAAGGGCAAAGCGTTCACATCAATCCATATACTGAATGCGACTCATCCTGGCATGAATGATGATAATCATTTGCGATTTGATATTACGGCTTTGCGGCAAGGTCAATTTAGTTGGATCAGCGCTCCGTTCAGTCCCATCACCAGTTTTTACCAACAAAATATCAGCGATGGCTTGGTTCAATTTACTCATGATAATTCTGTATTCGCTCCAGCTTACAATATTTCAGTCACCGATGGACGAACTCGCTCCATGTCTCAAGTCGCAGAGATTGATTTCGATGCGATTCCGGTACTGTTAAATAATACCTTGCGCATTAATCAGGGCGGTAGTGTGACGATTACTTCAGCACAACTCAGCGCCTTGCATCCCACCGGAGACGATGACTTATTATTGTTTAATATAACGGATATCATTCATGGTCAATTTCAGTGGGTTGATTTTCCGAATCAATCAACCAGTCAATTTTATCAGAAAAATATTAGCGATTACCAAATTCAATTTGTGCATGATCATTCTACGATTGCGCCGGCATACAATGTTTCCGTCACCGATGGACGGACGTATTCTTTGCCTCAAGCGGCTCACATTGATTTTGATTCCAATCCCATCTTAGTCAATAACCAATTGACGATTAAAGAGGATGAAGCCGTCACCTTGACTTCCAGCAATCTGTTAGCTTTTCATCGTGACATGGTTGAACCCAATTTGACCTTTATCGTCAGCAATGTGATGAATGGAAGATTTATCATTGCCAACATATCCGAAACCGGTAATCTCACGTTTTTACAGCAACAGATATTGGACCAACAGGTCGGTTTTTCTCAACAAGGGTCGGAGAAACCGGGTTATGCGGTCTCGGTCACCGACGGACGCATCATTCTCCCGCCGGTATCCGCCAACATTACTTTTTATAACATCAAACCGATAGTAACGAAAAACCAATTTTTAGTCAGTATGGGTCAACCGGTCGTATTAACGAGTTCTAATTTGGCCGCTACACTGGCCGGGGAAATGGCGCAGGAATTACAGTTTTTAGTATCCTCGGTGAGTCATGGCTGCTTTGAGCAGCGCGCTAAACCGGGGGTAGAAATCCAATCGTTTTATCAGAAAGACGTGATACAGCAAAACATTCAATTTGTCACCGACAACAGCCGACAACTGCCTGAATGCCAGTTAAAAGCCTGGGACAGTTCTACGGGTTTAGCCAGCGATATCCAAGAAACCGGAGTGATTTTAATCGGGAATAATAATTTCCGAATTAATCAAGGCGATATTTTCTTAATCACGGAAGCGGTGATAAATGCGACCACCAATCGGGGCGATGATGGAAATATTCTATTCACTCCTATTGTAGGTACTGTTCAACATGGCCGGTTTGAGCTAGTGTCCAATCCAAATTATCCCGTGATGAGTTTCCAACAAAAACAAATCACCGCTCACAACATTGTGTTTGTATCGGATAATACGACCAACACTCCCAGCGCTTATTTAAATATCAGTGATGGTCAGACGGGTGAGGTACAAGGTACGTTGCTTTGCCGAATCGATTTTGACGCGGCGCCGACTTTGATCAATGCTTATTTAGCCACTCAACCAGGCAGAAGAGAACAAATCACCGATATCAATTTAAAAGCGAGCAGCATCACAGCAGCGGTGAATCAACTAATGTTTGAAATCAGTGACATCAAACATGGCTATTTTGCCGATAAAAATAATTGGCAAGTGGAATTACTTCAGTTTACCCAGCAAACTGTGAATGAGGGAACGATAATCTTTGTGACCGATCAAACCGGCCTGGCGCCGCAATTTAAAGTCTCGGTATGGGATGGACGAATGCATTGTTGGGCCTGTCCACAACCGGCGGATGTGGTGTTTGACAAGAGCGGTCCGTCCAATTCCAGTCTATCGGATACTCTCAGAGATGCTGTTATCGGCGCGGTGGCCAGCGGGGTTATCGGTTTATTATTTTTTGTGCTGAAATATAAACATTCGTTAAGTTTGCAGCGTAACGCCAGACCGACGATAGACGGTGAAGCACAAGATACCTATTCCGATGCTTTACTACTGCCGATTGCGCGCGAGATATTTTCCAGAATAAAAATCACCGGTTGTTTAGGTTATATCGGTAAACGCGATTATAATGAGTACATCGGTGCGGTCAGTATGATAGTCGCCTCCTTAGAAACCAAGGAAGTAATTCAACCGAATCATTGGAATTCTCTGCCTAGACCACAAAAACAAAGAATTATTGATGCGATTGCGATGCATACTAAAGAATTAGTGGGTAATAATCGTTGCTGCTCGACACGTACTTTTACTAGTTTTTATCGAGCCGAAGCGACACCGAGAATGATTAGAAATAAAGCGCAGGAAATTGCAGATGCGGTACAGGAAACTTTATCGAATCATACTGAAGCTAAAGGTTCACACAGTCGCAGCAGCGTGCGCTTAACGAGCGCGACCAGCAGTCTGAATGAATCGCAGATGAAGACGCCGTTGTTGCGTTAAATTAATGAAATTTATTTTTAATATTTTAACTCTGATATTTTTGGTCACTATAACTAGGAAATATTTGCATTCCGAGTATTTCCGTGTTTCGTCATGAAACCTAATTTTAGGAGAACAATAAAATGAAACAAGGACAATTCCCGGCAGTGTTGCTGTTAGGAAGTTTAAATGGACAGAATGGCTTTAAGCTGGATGGTGAAAATAATAATGACAATAGTGGTATTTCTATCAGTGCTGTTGGGGATATTAATGACGATGGGCATGATGATCTGATCGTCGGGGCTTATGCTTACCCGGAAGGTAGTGCTAAAGGTCGCAGCTACGTGGTGTTTGCAAGCAGAGCTCATTGCGCAAGCTGTGCAGGAAACCTTGTCCGAGCACGCCGAAGCCAAAGATTTGCGGAATCCCAGCAGTGTGCGGCTGACCAAAACCAGTTCCAGCCTAAATGAATCTCAGAGAACCACGCCGTTGTTGCAAGGATCTTAGATGACTGGCGTTCAGGAGCGAGGATTCAAATTGCAGGATGTTTAAATAATAATGAAAAGGAGGTTTTTATGCCAAATGGACAATTTCCAGAAATTATTCAATTAGCTGATTTAAACGGCAAAAATGGTTTTAAAATTGATGGAGAAGAGGTTGATGATAACAGTGGTGCCGCGCTGAGCAATGCAGGCGATATTAATGGTGATGGCTATGCTGATCTACTGATTGGGTCTGATGGTCATGCCGGTTATACGGGTCGTAGCTATGTGGTGTTAGGTAGTGCAGAGGTAGGCAGTCAAGGGCTGCTTTCCCTGGCTATGCTCAATGGCGACAATGGTTTTAAGTTAGATGGAGAATTTGCCCAAGATTATAGTGGTAGCAGCATGGCTGGTCCGGGAGATATTAATGGTGATGGATATGACGATCTGATAATTGGAGCTTGCAGGTATGCCCAGGGAATTGGCCGTAGTTATGTGGTATTTGGCGGTCCTGGAGTGGATCATCAAAGTTTGATTGCTCTCTCATCACTGAATGGTACAAATGGTTTCAAGTTTGAGGGTGAAGCAGTCAACGATTGGAGTGGTGTTTCGATGAGTAGTGCCGGCGATGTGAATGGTGATGGATACATCGATTTAATGATTGGAGCACTTTACCATGCCGGTAATACGGGTCGCAGTTATGTGGTGTTTGGTGGTCCTGGATTGGGTCGTCAAGGTCTTATTGCCCTTTCGTCAATCAATGGCGCCAATGGCTTTAAAATAGATGGTGAACAGGCGGGTGAGGACAGTGGCAGTACAGTCGGTGCTGCTGATGTTAATGGTGATGGATATACTGATCTGTTGATCGGGGCTTATGCTTATGATTATCCAAACTACATCGGCCGAAGTTACGTCGTGTTTGGGGGTCCGGAAGTAGGTCGTCAAGGTCTGATTTCTCTTGCCTCGCTCAATGGCGCCAATGGTTTTAAGTTGTATTCCGAGGGTCAAGGTGATAGCAGTGGGGCTTGGATCAGTGCTGTGGGTGATATTAATGGTGATGGTTTTGATGACATGATCATTGGGGCTCCTGGGCATGCAGGTAAAACAGGTCGCAGCTATGTGGTGTTTGGTGGATTGGAAGTGGGCGGTAGCGGGAATATTTTGCTCTCTGACTTAAATGGTACCAATGGTTTTAAGTTAGATGGAGAAGCGAGTGGTGATGTGAGTGGTAATTGCGTCAATGCTGCCGATTTCAATAATGATGGATATCCTGACCTGCTGATTGGGGCTCCTGGGCATGCGGATAGAACAGGTCGCAGCTATGTGGTGTTTGGAGGTCCAGGAGTGGGAGAGAGCGGAAATATTTTGCTTTCTGATCTCAATGGCAACAACGGATTTAAACTGGATGGAGAGGTGAGTAATGATTACAGTGGTGGTACAGTCAGCACCGCAGGTGATGTTGATGGAGATGGAATTGCAGATTTCTTGATCGGGGCTTACCAACACAATGCCATAGGCCGCAGTTATGTGATATTTGGTGATACGCCTCCAATTTTGGTTAATAATAGTTTAAACATATTGAGTGGTGAAATAGTTTCTTTAAACATTTTTAATCTTGCCGCTTATGATCACAATCATGACAATAGCACTTTAGTGTTTATTCCCACCAACATCACTCACGGGCGATTTGAATCTATTGACACTTCTGGTGTAACGCTTAGCAATTTCACTCAACAACAAATTTGGGATGGTAATATTCAATTTGTGCATGACGGTAGTTCTGAAGCTCCTGTCTATAACATAACAGTGCGTAGTGAAGGCATTGCCTGGACAGGGCCTATTGCAGCTAATATTACGTTTAATAATTTTCTAAATTTAGAAAATAATCAATTAGTCATCAATCAAGGTCAGGCTGTCGTGTTCACGTCTGATAATTTAAAAGCGACTCATCTGGGTGAAGCCGAAAGCGATTTGAGTTTCCTGGTCAGCGATCTTGTGCATGGACAATTTGAATTTTTTTCCGCGCCAAATCAATCGGTATTCATTTTTCAACAGCAAAACATTACCGATGGTATGGTGCGTTTTGTGCATGATAATTCACCAAGTGCGCCTAGTTATCGAGTAGCAGTCAGTAACGGCACTTTCACCACTTCAACTCAATCGGCTTTCATTGATTTTGATGCTAATCCTATTTTAGTGAATAATACATTAAGTCTTCATTTAGGTGAGACTGTCGTTTTAACCAATAAAATTCTCGGCGCTATTCATCCTGGGGGAGATGATAAGGCGCTATTGTTTCATATCTTTCAGGTACAGCAGGGTCAGTTCAGTCTCAAACTGGCATCCACCGCTCCGATTGTTGATTTTTATCAGCAGAATATTACCGATGGCTTGATTCAATTTACTCACGATAATTCTTTGAATGCTCCTACTTATCAGGTTTCAGTCAGCGATGGGCGCATTACGATGCCGCCGCAATTTGCTGAAATAAATTTCGATCCTACACCTCCAGCCATTATTCAATTATCCAGTTTAAACGGTCAAAATGGCTTTAAACTCGATGGCGAAAATGAGGGTGATGGGAGCGGTTGCGCTATTAGTGCAGCAGGCGATATCAATGGTGATGGGTATGATGATTTGATTATCGGTGCGAATTATTATCTGTCCAGTAAGAGGGGTCGTAGTTATGTCGTGTTTGGTGGGCTGGGAGTTGGCCGTTCTGGAGTATTTAATCTGTCCAGCCTCGATGGCGCCAATGGTTTTAAACTCGATGGTGAAAATGATAATGATCAATTTGGTTTTTCCGTCAGTGCAGCGGGCGATATCAATGGGGATGGATATGACGATCTGATCATCGGCGCCATAGGCTATCCGGGAGGCACCACTAAGGGACGCAGCTACGTGGTATTTGGCGATCTGGGGGTTGGAAGCTCTGGATATTTAGCTGTCTCCAGCCTCAATGGCGCCAACGGCTTTAGACTGGATGGTGAAAATAATAAAGATGCCAGCGGCAATGCCGTCAGTGCAGCGGGAGATATCAATGGCGATGGGTATGACGATATCATTATTGGGGCCACTTATTATCCAGTGAATCTTCAAGGCCGCAGTTATGTAGTATTTGGCGGCCTGGGGATTGGCAGTTCTGGGTATTTAAATCTATCCAGTCTTAATGGTGTAAACGGTTTTAAGCTCGATGGTGAACATTATCAGGATCAAAGTGGTTATTCCGTCAGTGCCGCCGGGGATATCAATGGTGATGGGTATGATGATGTGCTTATCGGAGCGGTTGGCTATCTGCAAGCCACTACTTTTGTAGGCCGCAGTTACTTGGTGTTTGGTGGGCCCAATGTTGGCAGCGGTGGAGTGATGGCATTATCGAGTCTCAATGGTACTAACGGTTTTAAACTCGATGGTGAAAACAATGTCGATGTCAGTGGCCGGTCGGTCAGTGCTGCCGGAGATATCAATAGTGATGGATATGACGATTTGATTGTGGGAGCTGATCAATATCCAAGCAATGGTTGTCAGGGCCGCAGCTATGTCGTGTTTGGGGGACCGAACGTGGGTAGCGAGGGCGTGTTAAGTCTCTCCAGTCTCAATGGCGCCAATGGTTTTAAACTCGATGGTGAAGAGAATAATGATCGCAGTGGGTGGTCCACCGATGGAGTGGGTGATATTAATGGTGATGGACATGCTGATCTTATCATAGGGGCTTGGAATTATCCGGGAGGGAATGGCAAAGGTCGTAGCTATGTGGTGTTGGGTGGGCCGGGGGTTGGCAGCGCTGGAGTCATTGCCTTATCCAATCTTAATGGCACTAATGGCTTTAAATTCGATGGTGAATACAATGGTGATGGCTGTGGTGCTTCTACCCGAGCTGCTGGGGATATCAATGGCGATGGAATTACTGATCTCATTATAGGGGCTTATGGTTATCCGGGAGGCAGTGGCAAAGGTCGCAGCTATGTGGTATTTGGTTATGGTTCCAGTTTAGCGATCAAAGCCAATCAATTGATAATTAATCAAGGGCAGGCAATCATTCTTACCGTAGATAATCTGCAAGCAACCTATAAAGGTAATGCTAGCGCCGGTCTAAATTTTTTGATTGCTAATCTCCAGCATGGGCGCTTTGAATGGGTGAATGTTCCAGGACAAGCCATTTTGGCTTTTCAGCAGCAGAATATTACTGACGGGCTGGTGCGTTTTGTGCATGACAATACGACTATGGCTCCGGCATATCAGGTCGCAGTAAGACAAGATAATGTCACGACGCCATTTCAGGCGGCAAAGATTGATTTTGACGCTAATCCTGTTTTAGTGAACAATACGTTAGCTATCAATCAAGGCGAGACTATCGTCTTGACCAATAAAATTCTCGGTGCTACTCATCCGAGCGGAGACGATCGTGTTTTGCTGTTTAATATCACTCAGGTGCAACAAGGTCAATTTAACCTGAATATTTTTTCTCAACAGAATATTGTCGATGGGTTAATTCAATTTACCCATGATAATTCCTTGAATGCGCCTGCTTATCATGTTTCGGTCAGCGATGGCCGTATCACATTGCCACCGGAACTTGCTGTGGTGAATTTCGACACTATGCCCATTTTACTGAATAATACTTTACGGATAGATCAAGGCCAGCGTGTTATTTTACAACCGGATAATCTTCTGGCAACACAGCCATTCAAAGATGATTCTGTATTGACATTTATGCTCACAGCGGTTGAACACGGCAATTTTAGTTTCATCAACGCACCCGATCAAGTGATTTTTAATTTTCAACAACAAAACATCACGATGGGCATCGTGCAATTTATTCATGACAATACCCCTCAAGCACCGACTTATTGTGTTGCCGTAACCGATGGTCGAGCGTCAACAACGCCACAGTTAGCTTTTATTGATTTCGATGCCGCTCCAGTCTTACTGAAGAATCAATTGACGATAGGTCAAGGGCAGACCGTTAATCTCACCTCCGGAAATCTGTTGGCTTCTCATGCGGGAACCGAAGATTCTGATTTAAATTTTATAATCGGTACAGTGGAGTATGGAAACTTTCTCGTCGATCAACAACCCGTACTTTTATTTTCTCAACGAGCCATCAACAATAATCAGGTGAGTTTCAGTCATGATAATTCGCTGAATCCGCCGAACTATACTGTCTCAGTCAGCGATGGCCGAATCACTACGCTTTCCGCGGCAGGCACAATTCAATTTGACGCCAAACCCGTCCTGCAAAACAATCAACTGTTTTTAAGCCGGGGACAAAAACTGATTTTAACTACGGATAATTTGTTAGCGACGCACAATGGCGCTGAAAGCGATGACTTGCAATTTATGCTTTTTCAAGTGCAACAAGGTCAATTTGAACAACTCTCACAACCTGGTGTGAGGATTGATCACTTTATCCAAAAAGATGTGCGTCAACAGCAAATTGTTTTTATTCACAACAATAGCACGCAAGCGCCGAGCTACCAGGTCAAAGTATCCGACGGCTGGATGGATTCAGAGGTGATGTCAGGAATGACCTTACTGGCGATGATGCAACCTTGGCTGGTGAATCAAAGCGAATTGTTTGCTTTAAGTGCGAATTCTCTAAGTGTTGTCAGTGATGATTTAACGTCCAGCCAGATTCGCTTTACCGTCAGTAACGTGCGACAAGCTCAGTTTGAATCAATCGATAATCCAGGCTATGCTTTGCCCAGCTTCACTCAGCAACAAGTGACATCAGAAAAGATTATATTGGCGCCCGATGGCACATTAAACTCACCCCAATGTAATTTAATTGTGAACGGTCAAGATCACTATTATGGAACGCTGACTTGTCCGGTAGATTTTGATGCGCCGCCCACCCTGGATAATGCTTATTTAAAGACAAGTCCTAGTGAAAGAGTTCAAATTACCAAACTAAATCTAAAAGCTTCGACATCCACTCGTTCAGCGGAAAATCTCATCTTTCAAATCAGTGAAATTAATCATGGTTATTTTGCCGATAGTGATCAATGGAAAATTCCATTAATTAATTTTACTCAGCAGAAGATAACCGATGGTGATATTATTTTTATCACTGATGAATCTGGAAAAAGTCCGCAATTTAAAGTGTTGGTGTGGGATGGGCGTTTGCATTGTCAGCCTTGCCCGCAATTGGCAGATGTGGTTTTTCAAGCGGGTGGACAGTCAGATTCCAATTTATCGGATGTGATTAAAAATGCGTTGATTGGCGCTGTAATCAGTGGCGCGGTAGGATTACTGTTCTTTGCGTTGAGATATAAGCACTCATTAAGTTTACAGCGTAATGCCAGACCAACCATAGACGGTGAAGAAAAAGAGACCTATCCCGATACTTTATTGTTACCGATTGCACGCGAAGTATTTTCGCGTATTAAAATCACCGGCTGTTTAGGTTATATCGGTAAACGCGATTATAATGAGTACATCGGTGCGGTCAGTATGATAGTCGCCGCCTTAGAAACCAAGGAAGTAATTCAACCGAATCATTGGAATTCTCTGCCTAGACCACAAAAACAAAGAATCATTGACGCGATTGCGATGCATACCAAAGAATTAGTCGGCAATAATCGTTGCTGCTCGACACGCACTTTTACTAGTTTTTACAAAGCCGAAGCGACACCGAGAATGATTAGAAATAAAGCGCAGGAAATTGCAGATGCGGTACAGGAAACTTTATCGAATCGTACTGAAGCTAAAGGCTCACGCAGCCGCAGCAGCCTGCGCCTGACTCACACCAGCGCCAGCCTGAATGAATCTCAGATCAGGACACCATTATTACAATGATCCTAGATGACCGGAGTTCAGAAGCGACGATTAAAATCGCAGGATATTTAAACGAAATAATGAAAAGGAGGTTTTTATGCCCAACGGACAATTTCCAGAAATACTCAAATTAGCCGATTTAAACGGCCAAAATGATTCCAAAATCAGTGGTGAGGTTGCAGTGAGTTCGAGTGGTTATTCGGTCAGTATGGCTGGAGATATTAATGGCGATGGATATGAAGATATTCTTATCGGGGCTCCCAATTTCAATGGTTCCACTGGTCGCAGCTACGTGGTATTTGGTGGCCCGGGGGTAGGAAAGAATGGCCTATTATCACTATCGAATCTCAATGGTATCAATGGTTTTAAGCTCGATGGGGAAGTAATAGGTGATAATTGTGGTATTTCTGTTAGCAGTGCTGGAGATGTCAATGGGGATAGTTATGAGGATTTACTGATAGGAGCATGGTTCTGGTTCTATAACCATAATGCTGGTCGTAGTTATGTAGTATTTGGTGGGCCGGGAGTAGGGAGCAATGGAGTGATAGCGCTGTCGAGTCTTAATGGTGTGAATGGATTTAAGCTCGATGGCGAAAACAACGATAATGGCAGTGATACTTCCGTTAGTGCGGCCGGGGACATCAATAGCGATGGGTATGACGATCTAATCATTGGGGCTCAGGGCTATCCGGGAGGTAGTAGTAAAGGGCGCAGTGGTGCGGGAGATGTCAATGGAGACGGGGTAGCGGATATATTAATTGGAGCGCCACACCTAAACGATGATTTTGGTTGCACTTATGTGATATTTGGAGATATTCCACCGGTATTAGTGAACAACACCCTGTCTTTATTTCAGGGTGAGACACTACGGTTGGATAACACTCATCTGGCTGCTTATGATCTGAATCACCCGAATAATTCTTTGCTATTTATTCCCACTGAAGTATCCCACGGACAATTTGAAACAGTCACCCAGCCGGGAGTATCCATTGCAAACTTTACTCAGCAACAGTTAACGAGCGGTAATATTCAATTTGTGCATGATGACACTGTGGATGCGTCAAGTTACAACATGACGGTTCGCAGCGCCGGGATTGCCTGGACAGGCCCTATCGCTGCGAATATTACTTTTTTTTATGGGGTAGTGTTAGAAACCAATCAACTCACTATCAATCAAGGTCAAAGTGTGATCCTTACATCGACTAACTTGAAAGCGAGTAACCAAGGAAAAGGGGAAAATGGTGATGTTTCATTTAAACAGCAACAAGTGATCAGTGGACAAGTAGTATTTTCTTCGCAAAATTCTGCTGTACCTGCGTATCAAGTGTCCGTCACCGATGGTCGTATGGCTACGAATCCTCAACCTTCAAACATCACATTTTCTTGGAAACCGGTTCTAACGCGCAATCAATTTTTGGCAAATCGTGGTCAGGTGACGGTATTAACAACAGATAATATTGCCGCTACGCGCAATGGCTCATTAGCAAAAGATTTACAGTTTGTAGTCACAGGAATTGTCAAACACGGTCGTTTTGAACTACACAGTAATCCAGGCAATGCTATCATTTCGTTTTACCAAGATGATATTCTCCAAAAATTCATTCAATTCGCGCACGATAACAGTACTGAAGCACCCTCGTATTCATTAAAAGTCGTGGATAATCAGAATGATTTATCCAGTGATACTCAAGCAGGAAAAACCATTTTGATCGTCAATAACTATTTTCCAGTGAATCAAGGCGAGAATCTACTGATCGCTGAATCCATTCTCAATGCCACGGGGATTCAGCGGCAGGATGACGGGAGTATTGTGTTTTTGCCAATTACCGGTACAGTGCAGCATGGTCATTTTGCGTTAACCTCTTCTCCCAATTATCCGCTCACCAGTTTTCAACAGCAGCAAATTAGCACCCATGAAATTTTATTTGTTCCGGATAGCTCCGCCATGGCTCCTAGCGGATATGTAACCGTGAGTGACGGCCAGACGAACGGTGCTCAAGGCACGATTGCTTGCAACGTTGACTTTGATGTTCCACCGGTTTTGAAAAAAGCTTATCTTAAAACCAGTTTAGGAGAACAGATAAAAATAACGGACATCAATTTAAAAGCGACCAGCCAAACATCAACAGCGAATAATCTGATTTTCGAGATCAGTGAAATCAGTCATGGTTATTTTGCAGATAATGATGATTGGCAGACACCGTTAAATAATTTTACCCAACAACGGATCACGGATGGGAATATGATTTTTATCACCGATCAATCCGGTCAAAGCCCGCAATTTAAAGTGTCGGTCTGGGATCGCCGATTGCATTGCGTCGGTTGTCCGCAGCAAGCGGATGTGGTGTTTCAAGGAGAAAACACATCCGGCTCAAGTTTATCGGACGCCATTAAAAATACCGTGATAACGGCCGTCGTGAGCGGAATCATTGGATTGTTATTTTTTGCGCTGAGATATAAGCACTCATTAAGTTTACAGCGTAATGCCAGACCGACGATAGATGGTGAAGAAAAAGAGACCTATCCCGATACTTTATTGCTGCCGATTGCGCGCGAAATATTTTCCCGAATTAAAATCACCGGCTGTTTAGGTTATATCGGTAAACGCGATTACAATGAATATATTGGTGCGGTCAGTACGATAGTTGCTGCCTTAGAAACTAAGGAAGTGATTCAACCCAATCAGTGGAATTCTCTTCCTCGTCCGCGAAAACAAAGAATCATTGATGCGATTGCCATGCATACCAAAGAACTCGTCGGCAATAATCGATGTTGTTCGACGCGCACCTTTACCAGTTTTTATCGAGCCGAAGCAACACCCAGGATGATTCGCGATCAAGCGGAAACAATAGCCGATGCGGTACAGGAAACTTTATCGAATCGTACTGAAGCTAAAGGCTCACGCAGCCGCAGCAGCGTGCGCTTAACGAGCGCGACCAGCAGTCTGAATGAACCGCAGATGAAGACGCCGTTGCTGAAGTGATCGTAGGATATGTTTAGATTGGTTTTGAGCAGCGATAATAGAAATCGCAAAATTTTTAACTCGTTAAAGGGAGGTTTTTATGAAAAATGGACAATTTCCAGAAATAATCAAATTAGGCGACTTAAACGGCAAAAACGGTTTTAAACTCGATGGTGAAAACAGTGGTGATGGCAGCGGTACTGCAGTCAATCCAGCTGGGGATATTAATGTCGATGGGTACCCCGATTTGATTATCGGGGCTGCAGGTTATCTAGGTGGAACTAATAAAGGCCGTAGCTATGTAGTATTTGGTGGACCAGGAGTTGGCAGCAATGGAGTCATTGCACTATCAGGTCTTAATGGCGCTAACGGCTTTAAACTCGATGGTGAAAATGATGGTGATGAGAGTAGCTACTCCCTGAGCACGGCTGGAGATATCAATGGTGATGGGCATGCCGATCTATTGATTGGGGCTTTAGGTTATCCGGGAAATAGCCGTAAGGGGCGCAGTTATGTGGTGTTTGGTGGTCCGGGAGTTGGCAGTGGCGGGGTCATTGCGCTATCCAGTCTTAATGGCTCCGACGGTTTTAAACTCGATGGCGAAAATAATGGTGATAACAGTGGTTTTTCCGTTAGTACGATCGGTGATGTTAACAGCGATGGGATAGCGGATATCGCAATCGGGGCTGGTGACCATAATAGTGGTACTGGCCGCACTTATGTTCTTTTTGGAGGATTGACAGTAGGCAGTAGTGGGTTAATTTCTCTTGGAGGCTTAGATGGGATTAATGGTTTTATACTGGATGGTGAAAATGTCAATGATGAAAGTGGGATTGCACTAGGTAACCCAGGTGATGTCAATGATGATGGCTATGTAGATATGTTAGTATCTGCTTGGAATTATAACGGTGGTGTAGGCCGTAGTTATGTTATTTTTGGTGGACCGAAAATAGCCAGTAGCTCAATCATCAGTCTTTCGAGTTTCAATGGCGTCACTGGCTTTAAACTGGATGGCGAAACCGGAAACGTGTGGAGTGGCAATGGGCTGGGTGGGAATGGTGATGTCAATGGTGATGGATATCAAGACTTCTTGATTGGAGCAGGTTGGTATAATAGTCAGATTGGTCGTACCTATGTAGTATTTGGCGCCCCTGGGTTAGGTAGTGCAGGAACATTTAGTCTTGTCAACATCAATGGTACCAATGGTTTTAAACTCGATGGCGAGTCTGTCAATGATTTAGCTGGTAGCAAAGTGAGTATAGCCGGTGACATTAATGCTGACGGGTACAATGATATTCTAATCGGCGTTCCTTATGAGGCTGGTACAGTGGGTTGTAGTTATCTAGTTTTTGGCAGATCTGAAGTATACGATGGAGGTCAGTTCAGTCTTGCCAATGTGAATGGATTTAACGGAATAAAACTGGTTGGTGAGATATCGGGCGATTTTAATGGTGCTGCGCTTAGTGCAGCTGGTGATATTAATGGCGATGGGGTAGCCGATTTACTGATAGGAGCATATGGTTATAATAATGGCGTTGGCCGAAGTTACGTGGTTTTTGGTGATGCTCCTCCGGTTTTGATCAATAACAGTTTAAGCATATTCAGTGGCGGAGTAGTTTCTTTAAGCGCTTCTAACCTTGCCGCTGATGATCGCAATCACGACAACAGTACTTTAGTGTTTATTCCAACCAATATGACTCATGGACAATTTGAGTTGATCGATAAGCCTGGCGTGATATTAAATAATTTCACTCAGCAACAAATTTGGGATAGGCACGTCCAATTTGTCCATGACGGCAGCACGGAAATGCCGACTTATAACATCACGGTACGTAGTGATGGGATTGCATGGACAGGTCCTATTTCTGCCAATATTACTTTTAATAATTTTCTAAATTTAGAAAATAACCAACTGGTGATCAATCAAGGTCAAACTGTCGTTTTCACGTCTGATAATTTAAAAGCGACTCATCTGGGCGATGCGGAAAGTGATTTGAGTTTCTTGATCAGCGATCTGGAGCATGGACAATTTGAATTTCTTTCTGCACGGAATCAATCCATCTTAATTTTTCAACAGCAAAATATTACCGATGGTGTGGTGCGTTTTGTGCATGATAATTCGCCGAGCGTACCCAGTTATGAAGTGGCGGTGAGTAATGGTACTTTAACGACTTCTCCCCAATCGGCTTTGGTTGATTTTGATCCGTTTCCTATACTCGTTCGTAACTCTTTGACAATTGGTCCGGGACAAACGCTTGCATTAACCACCGGTAATTTGTATACCACCCACAATGGAATCGCCGATCCAAATTTGATGTTTATTATCACTGATGTGCAAAATGGATTTTTTAACATCACCAATAACCCAATTAATCAAATAGACAATTCAGAAAATATTACTTTTTCACAACAGCAAGTGGTGGATAAAGCAGTTTTACTTTCTCAACAAGGACCAGGATTAAGCTTACCAGCATACCGTGTGGCCATAAGCGATGGGCGAATAACTACATCTCCTGCCTCTGCAACGATTACTCTGCGACAAGGACAATTTCCGGAAGTAATAAAATTAGCCGATTTAAATGGCCAAACCGGTTTTAAAATTGACGGCGAAGCGGCTGGTGACAGCAGCGCCCATGAGGTCAGTGCGGCAGGGGACGTCAATGGCGACGGTTGTGCCGATTTATTGATAGGAGCTGCCGGATCTTATTATGGCGGTCCCACTCCCCTCGGACCTGGACGTAGTTATGTGGTATTTGGTAAACCCACAACTGGAAATAGTCTTTTGAGATTGTCTACTTTGGATGGCAACAATGGCTTTAAACTAATCGGTGAGGCAGTCGGTGATTGGAGTGGCTTTTCAGTTAGCGCAGCCGGTGACATCAATGGAGATGGGCACGCCGATCTGTTGATTGGAGCGTCTTTGTACAACGATGGAGCGGGTTGCAGTTATGTGGTGTTTGGTGGGCCAGGGATAGGAAAAAGTGGTTTAATATCATTGTCGAGTCTCAATGGGCTGAATGGATTTAAATTGAATGGCGAAACGAACAAAGATTGGAGTGGCGTTTCGGTGAGTGGAACTGGTGATATTAACGGTGATGGTTATCCTGATTTACTTATTGGGGCTGATGGACAAAATAGTAACATGGGTCGCAGCTACGTTGTTTTTGGTGGTCCTGGAGTGGCTACTAACGGCTTATTGCCGTTGTCAAGTCTCAATGGAGCCAATGGTTTTAAATTGAATGGGGAAACCGCTGGCGATCACACTGGAATATCAGTCAGCTTCGCAGGCGATATTAATAGTGATGGGTATGAGGATTTAGTGATAGGCGCTAATCAATGGAGTAGCGGTACCGGTCGCAGTTATGTCGTATTTGGTAGTTCAGGCGTAGGAAACAGTGGTGTGTTAGCCTTATCGAACCTCAATGGTGGGAATGGTTTTAAAGTGGATGGTGAAACAATATTTGATTATAGTGGAACCTGTGTCAGTGCAGCAGGTGATGTGAACAACGATGGCTACGTAGATTTGTTGATTGGAGCTTATGGTTACAGTAATAGTGGATATTCTGGTCGCAGCTATGTGATTTTTGGAGGTCCGGGTGTAGGAAGTAATGGATTGTTCTCATTATCCAGCCTGAATGGCATTAATGGGTTTAAATTAAATAGTGAAGGTAAAAACTGGGTTGGGAATGGTTTTTCAGTGAGTGGAATAGGAGATATCAACGGTGATGGGGTGGATGATTTCTATACCGGCTCTCCCAGTTATATTACCAGTGAGGGTGGCAGAGGCCGCGGCTATGTTGTGTTTGGAGGTCATCAAATAGGAAATGGATTAAGTTTATTTCCATTATCGGATTTGAATGGATTGAATGGGTTCAAGCTGGATGGTGAAATAACTAATGCGGCTGATTGTTGGTGGGGCGGCGCTTGGGGTAGTGGCGGAGGTGATATTAATCATGATGGAGTAGATGATTTACTAATGGGTTCTTGCCTGTACAACAATAGCGCCGGTCGCACATATGTGGTATTCGGCGATATTCCTCCGACTTTAATGGATAACAGTTTAAGCATCTTCAGTGGTGAAACAGTTTCCTTAAGCGTATCTAATCTCGCAGCTTGTGACCGTAATCACGATAACAGCACATTAGTGTTTATACCTACCAACATTACTCATGGGCAATTTGAATCTGTCGATAATCCTGGTGTGATGCTCAACAATTTTACCCAGCAACAAATTTGGGATAATCAAATTCAATTTGTCCATGACGGCAGTTCCGAAGCGCCAGCTTATAACATTACGGTACGCAGCGATGGGATTGCCTGGACAGGGCCTATTTCCGCTAATGTTATTTTGTTGGTTCATAATCAGCTCACTATTGGAGAAGGCCAAAGTATTACTTTTACTAGCGAGAATTTATTAGCCACTCATAATGGCGCTCCTGAATCTAATCTTACTTTTCAAGTCACGAATATCCAAAACGGCGGTTTTATTCTATTGTTTGACCACGAGCAACAATTAAATGGTGATGTTTCATTTCAACAGCAACAGGTGACGAATGGACAAATCTCGTTTACTTCGCAAAATTCTGCTGTGCCTGCTTATCGAGTATCGGTCACCGATGGTCGCATGAGCACCAATCCTCAATACTCAAACATCACATTTTTCTGGAAACCAATTCTAACGCACAATCAATTTTTGTCTAATCGTGGTCAAGTGACGGTATTAACGACCGATAATATTGCCGCCACACGCAATGGTACGTTAGCGAAAGATCTGCAGTTTGTGGTGGCAGGCACTGTCCAACATGGACGCTTCGAGCAACGCAGCAATCCAGGCAACGCCATTATTTCATTTTATCAGCAAGATATTCTCCAGCAAATCATTCAGTTTGCTCATGATAATAGTACGGGTGCGCCACAATATTCTTTAAAGGTATTGGATAATCAGAGCGGTTTATCGAGCGATGCTCAAACGGGCAAAACCGTCGTTGTCTTAAATAATTATTTTCCAGTGAATCAAGGTGAGAATTTGCTCATCAATGGATCTATTCTCAATGCCACGGGTATTCAGCCACAGAATGACGGGAATATTGTGTTTACACCAATTGTCGGCACCATGCAGCATGGTCATTTTGCGTTAAGCTCTGCTCCCGATTACCCGCTCACCAGTTTTCAACAACAGCAAATTAGCGTCCATGAAATTTTATTTGTTCCGGATAACTCACCCACGGCTCCCAATGGATATTTAACCGTGAGTGACAGCCAGACGAACGGCGCTCAAGGCACGATGGCTTGCAACATTGACTTTGATGTTCCACCCGTTTTGAAAAAAGCTTATCTTAAAACCAGTTTAGGAGAGCAGATAAAAATAACGGACATCAATTTAAAAGCGACCAGTCCAACATCAGTAGCGAATAATTTAATTTTCGAGATCAGTGAAATCAGTCATGGTTATTTTGCGGATAATGATGATTGGCAGATACCGCTAAATAATTTTACCCAACAGCGGATAACGGATGGGAATATGATTTTTATCACCGATCAATCCGATCAAAGCCCGCAATTTAAAGTGTCGGTCTGGGATGGTCGATTACATTGCGTCGGTTGTCCGCAGCAAGCGGATGTGGTGTTTCAAGGAGAAAACACATCCAGCTCGAGTTTATCGGACGCCATTAAAAACACTGTAATAACGGCTGCCGTGAGTGGAATCATTGGATTGTTATTTTTTGCGCTGCGATATAAGCACTCATTAAGTTTACAGCGTAATGCCAGACCGACGATAGATGGTGAAGAAAAAGAGACCTATCCCGATACTTTATTGCTGCCGATTGCGCGCGAAATATTTTCCCGAATTAAAATCACCGGCTGTTTAGGTTATATCGGTAAACGCGATTACAATGAATATATTGGTGCGGTCAGTACGATAGTTGCTGCCTTAGAAACTAAGGAAGTGATTCAACCCAATCAGTGGAATTCTCTTCCTCGTCCGCGAAAACAAAGAATCATTGATGCGATTGCCATGCATACCAAAGAACTCGTCGGCAATAATCGGTGTTGTTCGACGCGCACCTTTACCAGTTTTTATCGAGCCGAAGCAACACCCAGGATGATTCGCGATCAAGCGGAAACAATAGCCGATGCGGTACAGGAAACTTTATCGAATCGTACTGAAACTAAAGGCTCACGCAGCCGCAGCAGCGTGCGCTTAACCTTAACCAGCGCGGCCAGCAGTCTGAATGAATCGCAGATGAAGACGCCGTTGCTGAGTTAATTCATGAGAAGAAGTTTTGACTGATTTTATGGAGCGATGATTAATCGCGTAATTTTTTAAATTTAAATGGAGATTATTATGAAAAATGGACAATTTCCGGCAGTGTTGCCACTAGCCAGTTTGGATGGACGTTATGGATTTAAAATTGATGGGGAAACAAAAGGTGACCTTGCTGGTTTTGTTGCCGGAGCAGGCGACGTCAACGGCGATAGGCTGTCTGATATTTTAATTGGTGCTCCTCATTGTGCACTTTGGTCTTCCTGCAGTGCCGTAGGCCATGGCTATGTTGTTTTTGGGGATCAGGCGATAGGGAAAAGTGGCGTGATTTCACTTTCTGATCTTAATGGCCAAAATGGTTTTAAACTTATTGGAGAGACGACGAGTGACGCGACAGGGGGTTACGGAGTCAGTTCAGCAGGAGATATTAATAACGATGGATATGATGATATATTGATTGGAGGCTATGGTTACAATGCTAATACAGGTCGTAGTTATGTGGTATTTGGCGGATCTGAAATAGGAAAAAATAGGTCAATCCCTTTATCCAGTCTAAATGGTAGCAATGGTTTTAAATTGGAAGGAGAAGCGTCCAACGATTACAGTGGCATATTTGTCAGTGGCGCAGCAGACGTTAATAATGACGGGTATTCAGATTTGTTGATAGGCGCTCCCTACCGTGCCAGTAATTCAGGGCGTGGCTATGCCATATTTGGAGGTAAAGAAACGATCAGTAATACTAGTTTAATTCAGTTATCTACACTCAATGGTGTCAACGGTTTCAAAATAGATGGAGAAGTGGTAGGCGAATATATTGGCCGCTGTCTCAACCTTGCAGGAGACGTTAACAGCGATGGCATAGATGATTTTATCATTGGTGGTTATGGATATAATAATATTGTTGGTCGCAGTTACGTAGTGTTTGGAAGTCAAAGCCTAGGCAAAAGTGGCCTTTTCTCCTTATCCAGTTTAAATGGGATGACTGGTTTTAAACTGGACGGTGAGGCAAGCAATGATTACTGTGGACATGCTGTGAATCGAGCGGGCGATGTTAATGGTGATGGCAATACGGATTTATTTATTGGAGCTCCAGGTCATAACAGTAATACAGGTCGTAGTTATGTTGTATTTGGTGGAAGTGATGTTGGACGTAGTGGTTTATTACCGCTTTCTAGTCTTAATGGTGTGAGTGGTTTTAAACTCGATGGGGAGTCAGCGAGTGATTCTTCTGCATTTTGGCCTGCTGGAACAGGGGATATCAATGGAGATGGCTTTGCAGATTTATTGATTGGCGCTTATGGTTATAAAGGTAATACGGGTCGTAGTTATGTGGTTTTTGGCGGGAGCAAGGTGGGTAACGAGGGTATTATTCCGTTGTCGAATTTAAATGGAGTCAATGGATTTAAACTGGATGGAGAAATAGGGGGTGATCAAAGTGGTTATTCAATTAGTGTTGCTGGAGACATAAATGGAGATGGATTAGATGATTTATTAATTGGAGCGATGGGTTACAACAGTAATACAGGCCGTAGTTATGTGATCTTTGGGGATTCCCCACCAGTTTTGGTAAGCAATCAATTAAATATATCAGTAGGCGCAAGCGTTCAAATCAATGCTACGCACTTATCTGCTTACGACCTCAATCACAACAATGACACGTTGTTATTTATTCCCAGTGGAGTAGTTCATGGCCGCTTTGAATCCTCAAATAACCTTAGTATACCATTAGCTAATTTTACTCAGCAACGAATCCGTAATGGTGAAATTCGATTTGTTCATGACGGCACATCAATCGCGCCGGGTTACAGCATTATGGTTCGAAGTGAAGGGATTGCTTATGTGGCTTCAACTTTAGCTAAAATTACTTTTACCGGATTACAGCTACCACTCAGTATATTTCCTGCCGTTGTTCCATTATCCAGTTTAAACGGCAAAACAGGGTTTAAAATTGATGGAGAAAAAGGAGGTGATTACAGTGGTGTTGCTGTCAGTAGTGTGGGTGATACTAACAGTGATGGATATGAGGATCTGATCATCGGAGCTTATTTTGGTGGAAATGGAAATATTGGCCGCAGTTATGTGGTATTTGGCGGACCGGCAGTGGGCAGCAGTGGTCTGTTATTACTTTCTAGTTTAAATGGTAATAATGGATATAAATTGGATGGTGAGGCTCCTGATCCCAACGTGAATCTCTGTGGATATGCTGTAGACGGAGCTGGTGATATCAATCACGATGGAATTGCAGACTTATTTATCGGGGCTAATAATCATGATTCTTCTGTAGGTCGTAGTTATGTAGTATTTGGTGGACCTCAAGTAGGAAGAAATGGTTTATTGCCCCTTTCCAGCTTAAATGGCGCTAACGGCTTTAAACTGGATGGTGAAGCTCACGGTAGCTGGAGCGGTGTTCCACTGAGAGGAGTGGAGGATATTAATGGTGATGGTTATGATGATGTGCTGATAGGAGCTGGCTATTATATTAACGGTGGCCCTGGTCGAAGCTACGTGGTATTTGGCGGACCAGGCGTAGGCAGTAGTGGTGTATTGCCCCTTTCCAGTTTAAACGGCAACAATGGATTTAAAATTGATGGGGAGGTTGCTGGTGATGGTAGTGGCACATCTGTTAGTGCAGCTGGGGATGTCAATGATGATGGCTATACTGATTTATTGATTGGATCTCCCGGCCATAATAGCCATACGGGTCGCAATTATGTGATTTTTGGTGGTCCTAATATAGGAAATACTGCTGTATTAGCATTATCCAATCTCAACGGTATCAATGGTTTTAAATTAGATGGGGAAGTCAATAACGATGAAAATGGTATGTCAGTTGATGGGGTTGGGGATGTTAATGGCGATGGGATAACGGATTTATTGATAGGAGCTCCCTTTCATAATAATAGTATTGGCCGTAGCTATGTGGTATGGGGCGGCTCTGGAATTGGAAAGGGTGGTTCATTTTCATTATCCACTCTGAATGGAGTAAATGGTTTTAAGTTGGATGGAGAAACAGTTGGAGATGCGAATGGTTATGCGGTTAGTAAAGTGGGAGATATTAATGGTGATGGAATACGGGATTTACTCATTGGAGCTCCTGGGTACAACAAAAATATGGGCTGCTTTTATTTAATATTTGGTGGTTCGGAAATAGGTGGTACTGGTTTATTCTCTTTATCGAATTTGAATGGTGTCAATGGTTTTAGGCTTGATGGTGAAAGTATTGGAGATCAAATTGGAGATTCAGGTGCCTCATCTAACCGTATGCTCAATTCTGCGGGAGATCTCAACGGTGACGGGATTGATGATTTGTGTATCGGAGCTGAAGGTCATAATAGTAAGACAGGTCGCAGCTATGTAGTCTTTGGCGATGTCGCCCCGCAATTGATTGTTAATCATTTAATGATTCACCAAAACCAAACGGTTGTTTTAACTAATCAGAATCTCAATGCCACCGATTTTAATCATCCGGCAGCCAGTTTGCGGTTTAATATTACCCAAGTGCAACATGGCTATTTTTCTTTAGTTAATTCTACCAATCAATCCATCACATCGTTTAACCAATCACAAATATGGAGTGGTCAAGTTGAATTTGTTCATGATGGTAGTCAACAGGCGCCCAATTATACGGTTCAAGTGCAAAGTGATGGCTTAGCTTTGTCTCCGCCACCGCAGACCGCCAATATTAGTTTTTATCGGCGACCGGTTTTATCGCAGAATAATTTACTCATCCATCAAAGCGAGACTGTTTTAATCACGACGGACAATTTAAATGTGACCGATGATTATCCCAGCGATCAGGTGCTATTTACTATCCGCAACTTGCAACATGGGCAATTTCAATTAGTACCGGCTATTCCAATATCTCAGTTCAATCAACAACAATTACTGGCACAGAAAGTGCTGTTTGTGCAAGATGGTAGCGCCAATACACCATCCTATCAGGTAACAGTCAGTGATCCTTATTTTACTTTACCGACAGACACAGTAAACATGATTTTTTATCGTCGTCCAGTCATTGAAAATAACCAGTTGGTGATTCATCAAGGTGAAACCGTAAAAATGGCTACAAGCCTTTTGAATGTCACGGACGATTATCCTGATGATGAGGTTGTTTTTACAGTGAGTAATGTTCAGCAAGGTCATTTTCAACTCACGCTCACTAACACCACGATCACTCAATTCACTCAGAAGCAATTGAAATCAGATCAAGTCTGGTTTGTACAAGAGGGCGGCGCCAATGCACCGAGTTATCAGGTGGGAGTGAACGATCCTTATTTTACTTTACCACCCAATTCTTTAGTGGCAACGACGTTTTATCGTCAACCCTTCATCACTGTCAATCAGTTGTTAATCCATCAGGGAGAAACCGTAGTGATGACTGCCTCGCAGTTAAATGGCGTCGATGATTATCCGCCGTCACAAATTATTTTTACGACCGATCAAATCGAACACGGAAAATTTCAGCTTTTACCGTCCAATTCAACCGTCCAGCAATTTACCCAGGAGCAACTGTCGGCCAAACAGATTTTGTTTACACAGGATAATACGGCGGATTCACCGAACTATCGAGTAGGGATCAGTGATCCTTATTTCAATAGACCGGCGATGTCTGAGGTGACCACGACTTTTTATCGCCGACCGTCGTTTATTCGTAATCAGCTGCAAATTTCGGAAGGAGCTACAGTATTAATCACCGCTAACGATTTAAGCCTGCAAGATGATTATCCCGATACGCAAGTACTGTTTATTATCAACGATTGTCAAAACGGTCAATTTGAATTAATTCCTGCCAAAAATACCACCACCATTCAGTTTACCCAGCAGCAAATCCATTTAGGACAAATTCAATTTGTCCATAATAACAAACCCATCGCACCCAGCTATCAAGTCACAGCCAGCGATGGTTATTTTACGGTAGGGCCGGTTAGTAGTGTGATTAATTTTACTTTAGTCGATAAACCGCCGGCATTACTCAATCCGATTCCACCGGAAACCTTTGCCATTGGTGAAGCGTTTAATTTTAAAATTGCGGCGGATACTTTTTACGATGAACAGGGGAAACCCATCCGGTTGTCGTCGACTTTAGCAGATGGATTGCCGTTGCCGAAAGAGATTACGTTTGATCCACCGACTTCGACGTTTACGGGTTTGGTGAATTCGCCGTTCAATTATAATATTTCCGTGACCGGGACTAGTGTCGCCCCATTAGCGACGACAACTTTTTTTATGTTGCAAATTTCCGGTCAAACGCCGTCGAGTTCATTGATCGATATGAAAACCTTAGCTTCCGTGGCGGGAAGTATAGCCGGCATTGCCTTAACGGTGCTGAGTTACCTGTATACCAAATATCATTTTCGCAACAAGCGGGAGTTCGAACATCCGTTTGCCAATGCGTTGCATCAACGCTTGAATTTATCTTATCTGGATTTTTTCGATAAAGACGGAAAAGAATACGCCACGTTGGTAGATCGCATGATGGCTTTAGTCAAAACCAAAAATGGAGTCGATATAGAAGCACTGCAAAATTCACAACGCGCAGAAGACAAAGCGCTTTATCATCGCTACGCGGATGTCTTTGCGGCGGTCATTGCCAGGCACGTTAGAACCAATTCGGTATACTGTGGTTGCAGCCGAGAGTTGCATTTGCGCGGATTGAATAACAAGTGTGAAACCATTGTCAACGAAGTGGTCCAGCAAATCTCCCAACAACCCGATGAGGATAAAAGGATTCAATCCAGTCGCACCTGTTGGAGCAGTTTATTCTGTTGCCAAAGAACTTTGGATCAAAACGTACCGGTGAGTGACATCAAAACATCTCATTCGGGCGGCAACTCAATCCGTTTAGATAGTACCGATGGTTCATTGATGACGCCATTGATCAATTAAATCAATGAGCTTTATTTTTAATTTAACCCAGGAGGTTTTTTATGAGACACGTTTCCAGACACGAATTATTGATCATGGCGCAAACCATCATTCAGCGAGCCGGAATTTAAAATTCCAGAATCGCACTACAGATCAGCACCCGTTGACTGCAGTTTCTTGCATCGTTCTGATGAGCTTTGTGATGATTCAGTTGATCGAATTGCGGTCGCAAGGCAAAGTTCCCAATAATCTCAGTCCTGAAGAACAAAAAATCACTGAATTTTTGCTGAAAAAAAGTCAGTCTCCGGATCATGCTCCCTATTTAAGAGTTTTTTTGCAGAAAATCCGTGAACAATTAATCCAGGTAACCCAAGTCTTTCATCGAGAACGCGTTCCTCAAGATTATCCTGCCAAAAATAAGTTGATCGAGCTATATGATTATTTGTTAAGGGATTCACTCATGTTGCATCCGACCTGTCCTTTCTTTGCGGCCAAGAAAGACCATTCCCTTGCAACCGTTTGAATCCTTATTGGGTTTTTATTTTATTGAAATAGAGATTAAACAGTTAGTGGAAGTCAACGACGCCTTATCACCTTATTTTCGCACTTTGTTAGGTATTTGGCAGAAACCGGACGCGTTGAAAACCCCTATGACGGTGGCCAGTCTAGCGGGTCAGCATATTGATTGGGGTGGCAGTTTATCTTGGATAGGACTACCGACGTTGTCCTTTCTGACACCGCCTTCCATCAAGACCTTTGTTTATAAACCCGAGTATCAAGGCCTGGTGTTTTCTTCGGAAATGCGCGATTTTTTGGCGCCTGAAATCAAACTCAACACGGATGTGGCCCAAGTGAAAAGAATGGCTGTTCAACTACTCAAGACTCATGAGAAATTGCATACAGATTTATTAAAAGAGCACGGTTTAACCCGGCATGCGCAATTAGAGAAAAAAGAAAACCGTATCAGCTCAGAAGAGGAGGATGAAGAAAAAGATATCACCTTAACGTTTGCCGAGTCTTCGATCCATCAAATCGATGTGCAGCGGAAAACCGATTTGGCCGCCGCCATCAAGGCCATGGAATCGGCTTTGGATGAATATTTAAAAAAGGCAACCGAGCGTGTCTCTTTAGCGACTTTGGCCAGAAGGATCAAAGGATGGTATGAACGCACGCCCGAAATCGTGTATCCTCTGGAAAATTTATTAAGTTCGTCAGACCCGGCTATCGGTGGTGTAATGACGATGAGCGAATCCCGCTCATCTGTCGAATCGACTTCAACACCAATTACAAGGCCCTTGTCTTCGAGTTCGGCATCGACCAGCAGCACCACCAGCAGTATGACCGGAACAGTTGTCCAACGGCCTTTGAGTAGTTCGCTGCCCCAGACTTTAGTGGGTGGAGATGCCAAGAAAGGTCAGACGCCAACGGGTGGTTTGAATCAATCTAAAAAAACCAGTGACCCGATGGGGTTGAAAACTAAGTAACGTAATTGTTTCCATAATGGAAACCTAACTTTAGGAGGATAGCAAAATGAAACAAGGACAATTTCCGGCAGTGTTGCCTTTAGAGAGTTTAAATGGCCAGAATGGTTTTAAAATTGATGGTGAGAATAATGGAGATCACAGTGGCTATTCTGTTAGTGGTGCAGGAGATTTTAATGGTGATCAGTATGCTGATCTGTTGATTGGAGCTTTGGGTACCCGGGAGGTAATAATAAAGGCCGCAGTTATGTGGTATTTGGTGGACCAGAAGTGGGAAGGGGTGGAAATTTTGTATTGTCGAGTCTCAATGGTAAAAATGGTTTTAAATTAGAGGGCGAAAATAATGATGATTGGAGTGGCTATTTTGTCAAAACAGGAGGAGATATCAATGACGACGGCTATACCGATATATTGATTGGAGCTTATGGTTATCCAAAAAATAATTGTAAGGGTCGTAGTTATGTGGTGTTTGGCGGTGCTGGGGTAGGCAATAGTGGAGTGATTCCATTGTCCAGTCTCAATGGTACCAATGGCTTTAAACTGGATGGCGAAAATAATTCTGATTACAGTGGTACTTCTGTTAGTTCTTCGGGAGACATTAATGGTGATGGCCATGCGGATTTATTGATTGGTGCTTCTCGCTATCCAATGTATAGTGGCAGTGGCCGTAGTTATGTGGTATTTGGTGGCCCTGGAATGGGTAGCGGCGGAATTTTCGCGTTGTCTAACCTTGAATGGCACCAATGGTTTTAAGCTCGATGGAGAAAATAGGGGTGATTTCAGTGGTCGTTCAGTCAGCTCAGCGGGAGATATCAATAATGATGGATATGCTGATTTGTTGATCGGTGCTGCTGGTTATCCAGCCTCTGGAGGTCTTGATGGTAAGGGTCGCGGTTATGTAGTATTTGGTGGTCTTGGGGTTGGTGCCAGTGGCCAAATTGCGTTATCAAGTCTCAATGGCGCCAACGGCTTTAAATTGGATGGTGAATCAAATGGTGATGGAACTGGCTATTCTGTTAGTGCTGCAGGAGATATCAATGGTGATAGGACATGCCGATTTGTTGATTGGAGCTTTTGCTTATCCAGAAGCTAGTAATAAAGGTCGTAGTTATGTGGTGTTTGGTGGCCCCGGAATAGGCAGCAGTGGAGTACTTTCCTTATCGAGTCTCAATGGAGCCAATGGTTTTAAACTCGATGGTGAAAACAACGATGATTATAGTGGTATTTCCGTCAGTACGGCAGGCGATATCAATGGGGATGGCTATGTAGATTTGCTTATCGGAGCCCCAAGAACATATGATTGGGAAGGCGCCGAATCCTGGTAATGCTGGGTATGGCTATGTGGTATTTGGAGAACCTGAAATAGGAAGGGATGGTCTATTACCATTGTCTAATCTCAATGGGGTAAATGGTTTTAAACTTAAAGGAGAAACTATTGCAGATGCGAATGGGTTTTCGACCAGCACAGCAGGAGATATCAATGGTGATGGGGTAACAGACTTTTTGATTAGTGCCTGGATTATAACTAAGGCTACTGGTCGCACGTATGTAGTATTTGGTGATATTCCATCAGTCTTGGTAAATAACAGCTTGTCTTTATATGCCAATGAAACTGTGTTAATCAACATAAATGATCTAGCAGCTTATGATCGTAACCATGATAATAGCACTTTAGTGTTTATTCCCTCCAATGTCACCCACGGGCAATTTGAACTCACCAGTGATCCGGGGAAAGTAATTGCTAATTTTACTCAGCAGCAAATTATCGCAGGCGACATTCAATTTGTACCAGATGGCACTACTGAAGCACCCAGTTATAATATCACTGTGCGGACGACAGGAATTGCCTATGTCAGTGAAATGCCGGCTAATATCACTTTTAATCTTTTGCAAATTAAAAATAATCAACTAATGATTAACCAAGGCCAAACGGTAGTATTGACTGCTGAAAATCTTAGCGCTACCGATACCGGCAGCCAGGAAGAAAACGTAGAGTTTATCATTAGCGACTTGCAACACGGGCAATTTCAATGGATTAATTTTCCTGATCAACCGATTTTAATTTTTCGGCAACAAAATATTAGTGACGGTGCAGTGAGTTTTATGCATGATGGTTCTACCTTGCCGCCGTCTTACAACGTGACTGTCAGCAATGGAAAAATCACCGTGGGTCCGCAAGCCGGCCTGATTGATTTTGATACTTTACCAATCGTTCTCAACAACACTTTACGGATTAACCAGGGAGAATCCGTTGTTCTCAATTCTGCAATACTTATCGCCACACATCCCAGTGGAAATGATGCTAACTTAATTTTCATGATCAACAACATTCAGCACGGCAATTTCAGCGTGATCAATGCCAGCGCTCAACCTATTTTTTCTTTTTATCAACAAAACATCACTGACGGGAAAATTCAATTCAACCATGATGATTCGGTGTTTGCTCCGGGTTATATGGTTTTGTGACCGATGGCAGAGTCAGTTCGCTGGCTCAACCTGCTTTGATCGATTTTGACGCCATTCCGGTTTTGGAAAATAACACGTTGGTGATTAATCAAGGCCAGGGAGTGATTCTAAATGCAGACATACTGAGCGCTTCTCACGCCACCGGCGAACCCAATGCTTTGCTGTTTAATATCAGCGACGTGCAACACGGTCAATTCAGTTTTATTAATTCACCTATTCAAGCCATCACGAGCTTTTATCAAAAAAATATCGCCGATCAATCAATTCAATTTGTCCACGATAATTCCACATTACCGCCGGCTTATACGGTAGTGGTTACTGATGGCCGTTTGAGTTCAGTGCCTGAACCGGCAGTCATCGATTTCGACGCCACGCCGATTTTGCAAAATAATTCTTTAGTGATTAACCAAGGTCAAACAGTGATATTCAATGCACAGATGTTGTCTGCTACTCATTCCACCGGAGAAGATACTCTATTATTGTTTGTGATCAGCAATTTGACTCATGGCCAATTTAGTGTCGTTACTTCTCCCAATCAACCTGTTTTGCAGTTTTATCAGCAGAACATCACAGATCAACGCATTCAATTTACCCATGATAATTCCACTTCAGCCCCGGCCTATCAAGTATCGGTCACGGATCAGCGAATCACAACATCTCCGCAATCTGCACGCATCGATTTTGACGCTAATCCCATTTTGATTAACAACAGCTTAATCATCAACCAAGGTCAGCGGGTGGTTTTAAATGCCTCTTGTTTGAGCGCCATACATCCCACAGGTCCAGCTAATGCTTTAGTGTTTAACGTTAGCGATATACAACATGGCCAGTTCAGTTGGAGCAATTCACCGAATCAGGGGATCAGCAATTTTTATCAACAAAATGTGACGGATGGAAGAGTTCAATTCACTCACGATAATTCAACGCTTGCTCCCGCTTATCACGTATCGGTAACAGATGGCCGGATCATGACTGTACCTGTTTCAGCCCAGATTGATTTTGACACCACCCCTTTGTTGTTAAACAATAGTCTGCGCATTAATCAAGGCCAAACGGTGATCTTAACTTCATCTGATTTAACAGCTACGCATCCGGGTAAACCGAACAGTACATTGCAATTCGTGGTGTTACAACTCACCCATGGCAATTTTAGTTTTATTAGCACGCCTCAATTCCCTCTAAAAACTTTTCAACAGCAAAACATCACCGACGGTGTAGTGCAGTTTACCCAAGATGGTTCAGCACAACCGCCAACATACGCCATCTCGGTGACTGATGGTCGCATCAGCACGCCGTCGCAATTCGCCGTGATTGATTTTGATCCGTTACCGATCTTAGTCAATAATCAATTGAAAATTGGCGAAGGGCAAACGGTCACCCTAACGACCGATAATTTGTTAGCGACTCATGCGGGTATCGCTGACCGGCAATTGACCTTTATCATCACCAACATCAGCAATGGCCGCTTTATTGTACCGGGAGAAGATGTTCAATCCCCTACGCTCCTCGACACCACTTTTCAACAACAGCAAATCCTGGACCAAGCAGTGTTATTTTATCAGCAGGGAACTGATGCGCCGGCTTATGCAGTTTCGGTCAGCGACGGACGTATGAGTACACTGCCGCAGTCCGCCAATATTACTTACTCGGTAAAACCGGTTTTACAAAACAATCAATTTGCAGTGAGCAAAGGCCAGTCGGTGGTACTGACTACGGATAATTTATTAGCGACACGTTCCGGTCAAGCGTTGGAGACGTTGCAGTTTCTAGTGCCTGGAAATAACTCAGGGGCAATATGAAAGGCGCAATGTGCCAGGAGTAGAAATAACGTCGTTTTATCAAAAAGACATCACTCAACAGAATATCCTTTTCGTGCATAATAAAAATAGCACCGAGCCGCCTGACGGCAGTTTGGTGGTACGGGACAGCAGCACCGGATTATCCACGGACGCACAAGAAACCCACACTTTATTGCTGCTGAACAATTATTTACCCATCAACCAAGGCGAAACCTTGACGTTGACGCCAGAGATGTTACAAGCAGCCAGCAATCAAGTATCTGCTGATGAACTTTTATTTACCCCCACATCCGGCACCGTGCAATATGGGTATTTTGCATTAAAAACCGCTCTAAAATACCCAATTCCTAGTTTTCATCAAAATCAGATCACGAATGGAGAGGTTGTGTTTGTGCCGGATGGTTCGACTAAAGCACCCACTTGTTATTTGACATTAAGTGATGGCCAGCCGGGAGGGGCTGGCGGTACGTTTAATTGTGGGGTGGATTTTGATACTCCGCCGACTTTGGATCGAGCTTATTTAAGCATAGCTCCGAGCGAAACAGTGGGCATTAGCGCTGTGAATTTAAAAGCCTCGAGCGCCCGGTTTCCAGCAGGGACATTGTTATTTAAGATTAGCGAGATCTCGCATGGATTTTTTGCCGACATTGATGACCAAAGCAAACTGCCGATTTTCAACTTTACTCAGCAGCAGGTGATGGATAATCGAATTCTATTTACCGCGGATAATTCCAGCCTGAGTCCCCATTTTCAAGTATCCGTATGGGACAGTCGAATGAGCTGTGTCGGCTGCCCCAAACCCGCCGATGTAGTATTTCAATCGGGGGGCCAATCGAATGGCGGCATGTCGGAGGTCATTCGCAATGCCATCATCAGTGCGGTGGCCAGTGGTGTCGTCGGATTGTTGTTTTTTGCACTGAAATATAGACATTCGTTAAGTTTACAACGTAACGTCAGACCGACGATAGATGGCGAAGAACAGGATACCTATTCCGATGCTTTATTACTGCCGATTGCGCGCGAGATATTTTCCAGAATTAAAATCACCGGCTGTTTAGGTTATATCGGCAAACGCGATTACAATGAATACATCGGTGCGGTCAGTACGGTAGTCGCCGCGTTAGAAACCAAGGGAGTGATTCAGCCGAACAATTGGAATTCTCTTCCTAGACCGCAAAAACAAAGAATCATTGATGCGATTGCGATGCACACTAAAGAATTAGTCGGCAATAATCGTTGTTGTTCAATGCACACCTTTACCAGTTTTTACAAAGCCGAAGCGACGCCGAAGGTGATTCGCAACCAAGCGGAAGCGATAGCTAATGCTGTACAGGAAACATTATCAGGCTCTCACAGCCGCAGCAGTGTGCGCTTATCCAGTGCAGGCAGTAGTCTGAATCAATCTGAGATGAAAACACCGTTGCTGAGTTAGGAAATATTTTAACGTTGTTATTTCGATAATGGATAACCCTAAGGGTGAAATACTCACGAAGAGCGCGAAGCCGCATAGGTTTTGTGGTAGATTAAGAAATTTGGGAGATTTTATGGATATTTTAGGAATATTTGAGTTAGGTGCGATGATCGGGAAACTGGAGAAATTTTTTGATCATGAGGTACAACCGGAAGATTTTTGGACGCTGCCGGCCGATTGTTATCAAATGCTGACTCTTGAAGAGCGGCAAGAGCAGTGGTTTACCATTAATCCGGATAAATTAAATGCGGCAACGAAAAAAGGTGACGAGATATTAATTCTCTCCGAATCGCAGAAAGCATCGTTATTGGCGGCATTCCAGACTCTAAAAAATTACACTCCGGACTTGCCGGAGGGAACGCATTTTAAAGAAAGAATGCTGGCGGCGAAATCAAAATTCCCGCCCATCTTTTTTTCCGCAGGCGAAGACGATACAGAACAAAGAGAACCACCGGAAGGGAAATTAATTTCTTTCCACAATCTTCCAGTAACGAAAACAAGCCGAGCTTGAGCTTCACCCGCTATGCAAAGATAGAATTTGCAGGCACGATGAAGATTCAGCAGCATGACCTCGACTGGAGGTAAACAAGTATTGCAAGAGTGTATTATAAGGAGATTTACAATGCCTATTCAATTTTGTGTCCCGGATGGGATTTGCGACTTAGAACAATTGGCTAATGGAAACAACGGTTTTGTTTTACAAGGCACCGCTGTTGGAGATTGCAACGGTTATTCGGTCAGTGGAGCGGGGGATATCAACGGTGATGGTGTTTCAGATCTGATTGTCGGAGCTCCTCTAGCTTCCCCTGGCGGCCGTTATCAAGCAGGAAGTAGTTATGTTATCTTTGGCTCTACCAATGAATCTATTTGGGGAGATGGGGTTTTGAATCTGGATCAACTAACAGATGGGATTCGAGGATTTGTCTTGCAGGGAGTCACTGCTGCAGACCGCAGTGGCTATTCGGTTAGCGGAACAGGAGACCTTAATGGTGATCACTTATCAGATATTGTTATAGGCGCACCTAATGCGAGCTTACCTCTAGTTCCGCTTGCAGGTAAAAGTTACGTGATTTTTGGATCTAATAATTCTCGTGCCTGGAATAATGGCACTATTAATCTGGGTGATTTAATGGATGGACGTCGTGGTTTTGTTTTATTAGGCGAGTCATCCGGTGATCATAGTGGTGACACTGTCAGTAACGGCGGCGATATCAATGGGGATGGATTAGATGATTTGCTGATCAGTGCACCTCATGCAGCAGTGAATGGGCTGAATGAAGTGGGGAAGAGCTACGTTATTTTTGGATCCAGTAGTCGCTCTGCTTGGAGTGGCGGCGCCCTACCTTTGGGGCAATTGATTAATGGTCAGCGTGGTTTTGTTTTGTTAGGAGAAGCAGAATCAGACCAAAGTGGTCTTGCACTCAATGGGGCGGGGGACGTCAATGGGGATGGCATTGCTGATTTTATTATTGGTGCGCAAATGGCATCCCCGCCGCAAAAATTCGCTGCGGGAAAAAGTTATTTGGTATTTGGTTCCGCCAATCAAACCATCTGGAAAAAAGGCCGCTTCAATTTAACTGAATTGATGGATGGTATTCACGGTGTTGTATTGCTGGGAGAAAATGCAGGTGACTGGAGTGGCTTTGCAGTAAATTCCGCTGGAGATGTGAATGGAGATGGGTTATCTGATGTGATTATCGGGGCGCCTCAAGGTGAGGGTACGGTAAGAATGTATCCGGGGAAAAGTCATATCCTCTTCGGTTCTAGTAACAAAACCCACTGGGGAAATGGAACATTGGAATTGCATAATCTATATGATCAGCAGTTAGGATTTACTGTGAAAAGCAACGTAGCTTCGGATATGGGAGGTGCTGCCGTCAGCTCCGCTGGCGATATTAACGGTGATCAAGTCAGTGATTTTTTGTTAGGAGCTCCAATGGGTTCTTTGGAAGAAAAAAGCTATGGAGGTGCTAGCTATCTCATATTCGGCTCCAAAAATAATTCCTTATGGGAACAAAATATAGTCAATTTAGACGAATTCTGTAACGGTCAAAATGGATTTTCCCTAGGAGGAGCAATAGGAGATTACAGCGGTTGGAGCATTAGCCCACTGGGAGATTTCAATGGTGACCATTTGGCTGATTTTATTATTGGAACTGATAGTTGTGTTTCTAATTACGCGGAATATTTGATAGGGAAAAGTTATGTCATCTTTGGATTTCCTAATCAGCAAGCCCTAGGGCATTTTTCCATCCAACAAGGTTCCATCGTTAAATTGGATGCAGAAGATTTAACGATAAGAGACAGTCGTAATCATTCGTTATCCGGCACTTATCTGATTAATACGGTGGATAGTGGTGGTTTTGAGTTAGCCTTACAAAATCCGCCAGGGTTTTCTATCCCCTATTTTATTTCTGATCAGCTAATGAAAAAAGAAGTTTTTTTTGTGCATGATGGCAGTGACCAGCAACCTAATTATCAACTTTTTTTTCAATCTGCAACCACCCAGGGCTGGAATTTAGGTATTTTCCCTCAAGTCGAATTTATCCATTTATCCATCGTCGGTTATCAACCCATTGCGAAATTAAATAAAACCAGTGATGGTCAGCATGGCTTTATGTTGCAAGATAGTTCAAATATTTCTGGCAATGGTTGGTCAGTTGCCACCACCGGAGATATCAATGGCGATCAAATTGACGATATTGCGATTGGTGCTCCCGATGCAGGGAAAAGCTATGTGATTTTTGGATCTAACAGTTCTGGCGTTTGGGGTAATGGTATTTTGGATATCAATCAGCTCACTGATGGCCAACGTGGATTTCTATTCCTGGGGAGCATTTTAAAACGATTTGGTCTTTCTGTTAGTTCAGCCGGAGATATCAATGGGGATGAGGTAAAGGATTTCATCATAGGATCCCCTGCTGCAAAGGGGACTGGAGGAGGGTCAGCCTATGTCATTTTTGGTTCAAATAACAAAAGCTACTGGGGTAATGGTCATTTACAAATAGTAAATTGGTGTGATGGATTACGAGGTTTTGAGTTAAAGTCGGAAAGAACAGATGACGCTTGTGGTGAATCCGTGAGTTCAGCTGACGACATCAATGGGGATGGTTTGGCTGACATAGTCATTGGAGCTTCATTTGCTACCCTTGGCTTGCATGAACTGCATGCCGGTAAGACTTATGTCATTTTTGGCGCCTCTAATCGAACAGCCTGGGGAAACGGCACGGTAACCTTAGGCCAACTTCATGATGGTCAGCGTGGTTTTGTGCTCGAAGGAGAAATTGACCATAGCCACAGTGGTTATAGTGTCAGTGGTGGCGGAGATGTCAATGGTGATGGGGTTCCAGACATCTTCATTGGGGCGCCCGATTATCGTCCGCCTGATTCAGTGCCGCCAATACATATTGGTTACAGCTATGTTATTTTTGGATCTCATAATATGAGCGCCTGGGGCAACGGCACGTTAAAGCTCGGTCAATTAACTGATAGTATTCGTGGCTTTGTATTACTCGGAGAAACCGTCGGGGATTGGAGCGGCAAGGCTGTAAGTATCGCTGGAGATATCAACAAAGATGGTTTAGCCGATTTGATAGTGGGGGCGCCTAGAGGAGGGGGAGCTGCAGGAAAAAGTTATGTCATTTTTGGTTCTGCTCGTCAAGAAACTTGGGGTAATGGGACATTGGCATTGGCTCAACTAATGGATGGTTCACACGGTTTTTCCTTGCAAGGAGAATCTGCGATAGACCAAAGTGGATTTGACGTTTCTAGTGCAGGAGATATCAATGGTGATGGGATTACGGATTTTGTTATCGGAGCACAGGGTTCTTCCAGTTATGCTGGAAGAAGTTATGTGATTTTTGGTTCCATGAATACTTCCCTTTGGGGGAACGGCTCCTTAAATTTAACTCAATGGATAGATGGGAAACGAGGTTTTGCATTGCAAGGAGGAAAGAATGAGTTCAGTGGCCTAGCAGTGAATACTGCGGGAGATTTTAATGGTGATGGGGTAGCTGATCTTATTGTTGGTGCTCCTGGTAGTGGTTCTTTTGTAGGAAAAACTTACGTATTGTTTGGAGGCGGTTATATTATCGCCTATAAACAACAATTCCCTTTACGTTCCGGTCAAACGCTCAAATTAGGCGCCCAGCATTTTAATATGAGTGACCCTAAAGCGCCATCCGATGTGAGCTCTTTAGTTTACAAGGTCAAGTCAGTCACGCAAGGCCGCTTCGAATTCGAACTCCAGCCCGGATTTCCCATTACACAATTTACTCAGGCAGATATCAATCAGAATAAGGTGCAATTTGTTCATAACGGCTCTGCAGAGCCGCCGGTTTATGATATTCAAGTGGCAAATAATATTTATTTGCGCGATTTATTTTCATTCGTCCACTTTAATGCCCATCCTATTTTTATTAACAATAGTTTTCCCATTATCCAGGGCAGATCATTGATCGTAACCTCGGATATGCTAGCGGTGAGTGACAGAGAAAGCCCATTAAGTTATTTGATGATCATGGCGAGCAACCAACGTAATGGACGATTTGAGCTTTTAACGAATCCAGGCGTGCAGTTAAATCAATTTAATCCACTGAATATCAGTACAGGAGCCATAAAATTTGTGCCGGACGGCAGTATTACCGCGCCCACTTTTACGCTCACGATCAGTGATCAGGTCAATACTTTCAATCAAGATAGCGTCATTAGCTTTAATCGCCTGCCTACCTTAGTGAATAACAAAATCAGTGTGAATCAAGGACTCAGTACGTCAGTTACCACTGAGGTATTAAGCGCCAATGATTTGGATGGAGGAGAAGATCAGCTGGAGTTTGTGATTTACAATTTACAGTATGGTCAATTTAATCTGTTAAATTCTTCGGGAAAAATTGTTGCTGACAATATCACCCGTTTCAATCAATCGATGGTTATTGAGCAGCAAATTGAATTTACTCATGATGGCGGAACGATGGCGCCGAGTTATCGAGTCGCTGTCGCCAGTGGTGTGATTGAAATTCCGAGCCAGCCCGCTATTGTGTCTTTTAGACAAGCGCCGGTATTAACTTTAAATCCATTTATCATTGATCAAGGCCGTCCCACCGTGATTTCAACGACTTCGTTAACCGCTTCGAGTGTAGACACACCCAATATGAATTTAGTCTTTCGAGTCAGCAATGTCACTCAAGGACAGTTTGAGTTTGCTACAACACCCGGTGTTGCTCTGACGGAATTTTTGCAGCTATCCGTCATGGTCAGTAGCATTCAATTTGTCAATAATGGCAGCAGTGATGATTCACCGACATTTGCTTTTAATGTTACCGACAGTGTGATTACTACCGTAACCCAATCGGCAGCCATCGCTTTTAATCATCAACCTAAAGTTAAGAGCGGCGAGCAATTGGCAAATCAAACTGTGGTTGCCGGTGAACCTTTTGATTTCGCCGTTGACGTGAGTATCTTTGAAGATCCGGATAATAATACCCTGAGCTATACTGCACAACAGTCTGATTTGCGTCCGTTACCCAGCAGTATGAATTTTAATAGTCAGACTGGACATATGAGTGGCATATTAGATACCGTCTCGCTGTTAGGTATTATGATAACGGCCCATGATCCGCGTGATCTCACCGCGAGTACGGATTTTTCTTTAAATGTATTACCCTCTCCTGCAACGAGTATTTGGACGCAAATTGTAACGCCGACGGCTTTATTGAGTGTACTCACCGCTTTAGCAGGTTATTCCTATCGCCGTTATAAAATGTGGAGTCACCGGCAGCAAAATACCTTTGCGGAACATTTACGGGTGGCGTTGAATTTAGATATTTATGATTTTTCCAATGAAGAAGGCAACGACTATATTCGTAAGGTGGATAATTTTATCCAGCACGTAAATATCAATTATCAACAATTTTATAAACATTTGGCGCCGGATCAGATCAAGGTCTTTGCCGGTTATGTCGCTGACGCTATTCGGGAACAGGAGGGAATGGTTAAAGCAGCCACGTGCTGGACTCGATTTTTTAGTGCGGCAACCTGCTACGGACGGCGTTGGGTGAATCGATTGAATGTGACAGCGTTTGGCTATGAAATCGAAAATCTGGCACAACGAGCGGTAACTGCTTATCAGAAAGATCATGGAAATTTTCAAGAGCAGAGTGCAACTTTTGAAATAGAGAGTGGTAGTATCATTCAAGATCCCATATCAAGCTTTTCCCTGAATTCATCGTCCACGAATCGGGACATTAAATCTGGAAATAGAGAACCGCTATTGCCGTTAAGTCGTTCTACATTTTTTTCGGCAAGTCGATCTACAGACCGGGTTTCTTTGTTAGAACGCCGTGTAACGGAGCTTGAAAAACAGGTACAAGAAACAAAGGGAAGTTGTTCTACATCTTCTCAAGTGAGTAGCGCGAGTTTATTCCCATCGGTAAAAACCGAAACGACTTTCTCTCAACCCACTCTGCCGACAGAGGTATCTCTTTCGCCCATTGGATCGTCTGTGCAAAAACCACAAACGCCAACGAGAGTATCGGATTCCTCTGCATCAAAAGGGTGTTTAGTGATGTAAGGATGTTCCGTTAATCAATTTTGTTCGTCAGAATCGATATGTTCAGGAAGAATCAATTCTGATTAAATAATCATTACTTAAACTCAATCTGTCAGGAAACGCAGTTGCAAGAGTCAATATTACAAAAGTAACCTAATTTGTTAAAATTTGGAGAGATCATAGAGAAATGGATTGCGCGATACCCCAAGCCGATGAAAATATTTCCAAATTCAGTCAGAATAGGAGGGTTCAGTATTCTCTGAACGACATTATTAATTCACTCAACTTCAAGGAGAAGTAAAATGAAACAAGGACAATTTCCAGCAGTGTTGCCGTTGGGCAGTTTGAATGGGAAGAATGGATTTAAAATAGACGGTGAAAATGCAGGAGACTTTAGTGGTTATTCATTAAATGCCAAGGGTGATATCAATGGGGATGGCTATGCCGATCTGTTGATTGGCGCTTATGGTTACAATAGTTTCTCGGGGCGCAGTTATGTGGTATGGGGCGGCAAATCCGTAGGAAGCAACGGATTGATTTCGTTATCCAGTATAAACAACACGCAGGGTATTAAACTTGACAGTGAAGTTGCTGGCGAAGAGTCTGGATTATCACTGAGTAGCTTAGGTGATATCAATCAGGATGGATATGACGATTTTATCATCGGTGCTGGTTACTATAACAACCTTGCTGGACGTAGTTATGTGGTATATGGAGGTCCCCAAATTGGCAATGCCGGTCTATTAAGTCTCGGCACACTAAATGGCTCCAATGGATTTAAGATTGATGGTGAAGCCAACAGTTTTAGCGGGACAGGAGTGAGTTCTGCTGGAGATATGAATGGAGATCATGTGCCAGATATTTTTGTTGCAGAATCCTATTATAATGCACAAATTGGTCGCAGCGTTGTATTGTTTAGCGGTAATGGATTAGGCGTCAGCGGAATAGTTTCTTTAGCTAGTTTAAGTTCTACAAACGGATTTAAAATGGACGGGGAGTCGACTGGTGGTGATTGTGGTTTTACATTGAATGCTTTAGGTGATGTTAATCAGGATGGATATACAGATTTGATGGTTGCAGCTTTTGGGTACACGACCTCCACTCAAGCAGGTCGTACTTATGTGGTTTTTGGAGGCCCGAATTTGGGTTCTGTCGGTCAAATCAGCTTAGGTTCTTTGAACGGGGTTAATGGATTCATTTTAGATGGAGAGTCCAATAACGATCGAAGCGGCTGGACATATGATGGTATAGGGGATATCAACGGGGATGGACGAGCGGACATGATGATCAGTGCATATGGGCATAATAGTAACGTTGGACGCACTTATGTAGTATTCGGCGGACTAGATATTGGCAACACTGGTTTGCTCCCTTTATCTAGCCTCAATGGTACTAACGGGTTTAAACTTGATGGTGAAGTTTCCGGTGATTACAGCGGCTATTGGGTTTGTGGACCTGGGGATGTGAATGGAGACGGTTATGAGGATATATTAATTGGAGCATACGGCTACAATGGGAATACTGGCCGAAACTATGTGGTATTTGGAGGAAATAATATTGGTAGAACAGGATTAATTTCTTTGGTAAGTTTAAATGGCACAAATGGCTTTATTCTGGACGGGGAAATTGCAGGAGATAAAAGCGGTTATGCGGTGGGTTCTGCTGGAGATATCAATGGTGATGGGGTAATGGATTTTCTAATAGGCGCACCCTACCGTAATAGTTCTACGGGTCGTAGTTATGTGGTGTTCGGTGATATCCCTCCCGTTTTAGTGAATAACACATTATCGCTTTATCCAGGTCAAAAAGTTGTTCTAAGCACTAGCGATTTATCTGCGTATGATCGCAATAATGATAACGCCACATTAATTTTTTCCCCCACGAATGTTACACACGGATATTTTTCTAGTGTCAATGCTTCGAATATTTCCCTTACTAATTTCAGCCAACAACAAGTCAGTACGGGAACAGTTGAGTTTATTCATGATGGTACGCAGAATTCACCCAGTTATGATATTACCGTCAATAGTCCGGATGGTATTGCATGGACTGGGCCAATAGCTGCTTCTATCAATTTTTCTAAACAGCCTGTGATTGTGAACAACCAATTAACCATTAACCAAGGTGAAAGTATTGTAATGGCAGCCCCATTCCTAAATGTAGTGGATGTTTACCCTAGCTCTCAGGTTCTCTTGACAGCCAGCCAAGTGACGCATGGAGAATTTCAATTATTGCCTATAAATACTTCGATTTCTCAGTTTAACCTACAGCAGTTTCTTGCCGGACAAGTGAAATTTGTTCAAGATGGCAGCTCTAACCCACCGAATTACACCATTGGCGTGACTGATCCCTATTATACAACGCCAACTACGAGTATAGTGACTACTACTTTTTATCGACAGCCTAAAATTGATAATAATCAGTTATCGATTAATCAAGGTGAAACAGTCATTTTAACACCGTCACAACTGAGCATAACAGATGATTATCCTTCAAATCAGGTAATCATCAGGGTTAGCCAAGTTCAATATGGTCAGTTTCAACTGCTACCCTCGAATCTTTCAGTGACTCAATTTAGTGAAGCTCAATTATTAACGGGTCAAGTTGCATTTACGCAAGATGGTAGTAGCAGTTCTCCAAATTATCAAATCAGTATCAGCGACCCTTATTTTAATTTGCCGCTTACACCAGCAGAAATTGCATTCTATCGCCGCCCATTTTTTACTGATAATCAATTGACTTTATTTGAAGGCGAAACATTGATATTAACTGAGTTGAATCTTAACGTAACGGATGATTATGCCGACACCCAAATATTATTTACCATCAATGACTGTGAACATGGTCAATTTGAATTAATCCCGGCAAAAAATAGTTCGACGATTCAATTTACTCAGCAACAAGTTAAAACAGGACAGATACAGTTTGTTCATGATAATCAACCTTACCCGCCCGCTTACAATGTGAGTGTTACGGATGGATATTTTACACTCAGTCCGGTAAGCGGAAATATTCAATTTTCATTAATAAATAAACCACCATTTTTAAACAATACCATACCTTCTCAAGTTTTCGTGGTAGGACAAACTTTCAACTTTAAAATGAGTGATTACATTTTTTATGACGAACAAGGTAAACCACTTCAACTATCCGCAGGTTTGGCTGGAGGATTGCAATTACCCAGCGATATTGCTTTTAATCCTTCAACTACTGTTTTTACAGGTGTAGTCAGCGAGCCGGAAAATTATAATGTATCTGTTACAGCCACCAGTGTAGCCAGTTTAAAAACAACCACTTATTTTCAATTACAAATCGTGGGGAGTGCTCCGCAAGTTGCTCCATTGGTTGATATTAAAACGATTGCTTCCATCTTGGCTACGTTAGGAGGTGGAGCATTAACCCTATTGGCCTATCTTTATAGGAGATGCCGGTTAAGTAATAAACGAGAATTTGAACATCCCTTTGCAAATGCGGTTCGTAACCGGCTCAGGTTGTTTTATATGGATCTATCTAAGGACGAAGGTAAAGATTTTAGCGGTATAATAGATCAAATGATAGAGATATTAAAAAATAAAACAGGAGAGGACATTGAACAACTTAAATTATCTGCTGATTCACGAGATCAAGAAAAATATCAACGATATGCAGTTTTGTTTGCCGCTCATATTCAATCTCGAGTTGGAATTCAAAGAGTGTATTGTGGAACAAGTCAAGAACTTAATTTAAGAAAGTTTAAAACTTATCATCAAGAAATCGCAGACGCAGTGTTGGAAGAAATGTCACAATCAAAAATTAAATTTAATGATCGGCGACCAAGTTGGTGTGAATTTTTCTGCTGCCGCAGACCTGCACTGATTTTGGATCAAGCCAGACCCAAACCCTCTGCAATTGTTAGTATGAGCGTTTTTAGCCCACAAGTCGAAGGAAAATCAGATTCAAAATCAGAGCCGCGACTTTTGGTGTCTGAATCCGAAGGTGAAAAACTGAGTAGTTCGTTCGAACCGGGAGCAGGATCGACGAGCATCTATACCTCTACTACAATGGGGTAAAATTGTTAATTCATTATTCAAGCTTCGCGAAGAACTGAAATAGATTAATTTGACCGCTAAGCAGAATTTATAAGAAGCTGGGAAATGAAAATGAAAGAATTGGATACGGAGTTAAAAATTCAAATCAAAGAGTTAGGTATTATGGCGTTCATTGTGCACTTAGGTGGAAAATGATTCCATTAGGCGATCAGACTCATCTTACACAGATTTACATCAAAAATCTGCGTTTGACGGCAGATCTGTTTACCGGAGATCTGGCTTTGCCATGGCGACAGCCGGTGAGTTTGCAAGCCAATCCGCATTATCATGCCTTGAAAGACGATCGTTTTGAATTGGTGTTGACCTTGAGTATTCAATTGCGGCAAGATCACTCATCGTGTGTGGAAATCGTCATCGACCAAGCCGGGATATTTGTGTTGCCCAACAGGACACTGGAACAAATCGAGGCACAGTTATATGGTGTGGGTTGTGATCTTCTATTCGGTTACGCAGGTGTTCATATCAATGAAGTATTAACCCAGGCGGATTGGCAGCCGGTTTATTTATTACAGGTAAATTTTGCCGAGTGTTATCAGCGTTTTCTACAAAATCGAGTTGAACATCCCGATTCTATTCAACCTTTTTTCATTCAGGTGCAGCCATGAAAGTGCTGGAATATGCCGATTTAGATTTGCACGGCGTCGAAAAATCTTATCAAAAAGTAAAAGCTATGCTCGAACAAGGGGATTTTTATTCGGCAGAAGTTAAAAAACTGCAACCGACTTCGTATTACCGCGCCAAACTGGATTATACCAACCGCGCTTTATTTCAAATCGTGCACTTCGAAGGTAAAAAGTATATTTTAATGTTGGAAATTATTCGCCAACATCAGTATGAAAAATCGAAATTTTTACAGGGCGCCCCAGTCGATGAATCCAAAATCGTGATTCAGCCCACGGAAGTCAGCAGCGAGCCGATCAGTTATATTCATCCTGCCAGAACGCGGTTTCATGTGTTGGATAAATGGATTTCTTTTGACGATGATCAAGAAATCATTTATCAGTCACCTTTGCCTTTAGTGATCATCGGCTCAGCCGGCAGCGGTAAAACAGCCTTGACCTTGGAAAAAATGAAATTGTGCAGCGGTGATATGTTATATGTGACCCATTCGCCGTATTTGGTGCAGCATGCTCACCGTTTGTATTATGGCCATCAATATGCCAATGAGCAACAGACGATTGATTTTTTTTCTTATCGTGAGTTTTTGGAAGCGATTCAGATTCCTTCCGGACGGGAAATCAGTTTTCAGGAGTTTTCAGCTTGGTTAAAGCGCTTAAAACCTCACAAGTTGCTGAGAGACCCTCATAAAATCCTGGAAGAATTTAGAGGCGTCATCACCGGTGTGGCCTTGGATAAACCCTATTTATCTCAATCCGATTATCTTCAGTTAGGGGTGAAGCAATCCATCTATTTAGTGGAAGAGCGCGAATTAATTTATGAGACCTTCAGCCGTTACTTGAATTTCTGCCGGGAAAATCATTATCTGGATTTCAATATATTGTCCTACGATTACCTGCCGCGCTGCCAACCGAAATATGACGCGGTGATTATCGATGAAATTCAGGATTTCACTCCCATCCAACTGGCATTAATCTATAAAAGCCTTAAAAATCCCGGGCAATTTCTCATGTGCGGAGACGCCAATCAGATTGTTCATCCCAATTTTTTCTCCTGGTCTAAAATCAAAACCCTGTTTTATCAGGGTAGTTTGTCCACTCAGGAACAATCCTTGCGAATTTTAACGGTTAATTATCGCAACTCGTTGGTCGTGACCCAGTTGGCCAATCAAATCCTCAGAATCAAAAACGCCCGCTTGGGATCAGTCGACAAAGAAAGTCATTATTTGATGAACACGCATTCTGAAAAAGCCGGATCGATATTTTTCTGGCAGGCGGATGATAAAAATACGGTTGAACTCAATCAAAAAACCCAGCAATCCACTCGATATGCAGTAATTGTAATTCGTGATGAGTGGAAAGAAATTGCTAGACGCTATTTTCAAACGCCGTTGGTGTTTTCTATTTTTGAAACCAAAGGATTGGAGTACGATCATATTATTTTATTTGATTTTATCTCTGCTGAAAGCGGCTCTTTTGCCGAGATTGCCAAGGGAGTGAATCCGGCTGATTTGCAAGGCGAGTTTACTTATTCACGCGCTAAAGAAAAGACCGATAAATCTTTAGAAATCTATAAATTTTATATTAATGCGTTATATGTCGCCGTCACTCGTTCCATCAAAGATGTCTATTGGGTAGAATCCAAAACCCAACACCCATTGTTTGATTTGTTACAGTTGGAACGCTATCAATCCGCACTGATATTGGAAACGACGAAATCGAGTCTGGAAGAATGGCAAAAGGAAGCGCGGAAACTGGAAATGCAAGGCAAACAGGAACAGGCCGATGCTATCCGCAATCGTTTACAGCAAACCCCCGTTCCTTGGACCGTGATGACCGTACCGCAAGCACAACAACTGATGCAACAAGTTCAAGCAGGCAAGTTGTCTAAGGATCAAAAAATTCAATTATTGGAATATGCGTTAATTTACCGGCAAAATTCAGTGATTGCTCTCTTAGCTCAACAGGGATTATCGGCGGCGCAGAATGCAAAAAAGAGTTTTGAATTAGTCTGGCGTAAATATTTTGACGTTTATGGCAGCGTGAATTTATCTTCCACTCAGGCACAGGTTAGAAAATATGGCGTTGATTTCCGTAACCCGTTTAATCAAACGGTGTTGATGGTAGCAGGAATGGTGGGTAACGCGGCTTTAGTGCGTTGGTTATTGGACAGCGGCGCGAATCCTGATCTCACCGATAATGCCGGTAAAACCGCATTCGATTTAATACTGCATCAAGGGCACCACGATAAACGGTTTGCGCAAACTAAGTTAGCAGCGCTGTTTCGGATGTTGGCGCCAGAGAGTTTAGATGTTCAAGTCGAGGGTCGTTTAATTAAAATCGACCAGTGTCGAACTGAATTTTTATTATTGGCGATGGGTTTGTACTTCAATAATAAATCTTTTTCCGCGGGAGAACTGGCTTCGACACTCGAACATTTTCCAGAAACCGTGTGTCCGGCTTATCGTAAGCAACGCCCGTATATTTCCGCTTTATTATCTAAAAATGAAGTGCAGGGACAAAATCCCTATAACCGGTATCTATTCAAGCGAATCCGGGTGGGGAAATATGTGCTCAATCCCGATCTTTGTCTTAAAAAAGGAGATCGCTGGGAAGCGCTGACGCCTGGGAAAAATGTGCGGCCGCCGCAAGTTACTCTCAAACTGGTGCGCCAGTGGTGTTGTCACATTCAAATGAATACTTTCCTCTTGCCTGAGGAAGCCAGCCGGCTGTGGCCGCCCCGGTTAGAAACCCAAATGCGCCCGAGTATCATTGCCTGGTTAGACGATGGCAGCGTGGAAATGGCCCTGGAAATTTCGATTCAAGCACACCATCACCAGCAACCGGTATTCAATATCCGCCTGACGCAATCCGCTCAGATTAGTGGTGCGGCTTCTTTATCTAAGGCTAAGCTTTTAAACTATGGGGTAACCATCCTCTTGCCGTCAGTTATGGTGAAAGTGAATCAGAGCCTGGCCCGGTCTGGGTTACCGGCTATTGTGTTGTCGATCACTGATTATCAATATTCTGTGGAAGGCGCCAATGGCAACAGAATGGAGGTGTCAAATCCGTATATTTCGATTTAATAGTTAAGAAAATCAACGGATTAAAATTTGAAATATACGTGTAAATATTAGACAATCAGAGTTGCAAAGAAGTGCAATTAGGCGAAAGAAGAACATTCATGTCGGTTTGGAAATCTTTATTTAATCTTTTTAAATCCAGATTTTTCTGGAAAAGTTCTTGAGAAAGAAATTATATTATCATTGTCACAATATTTTTGAAAAATATCGATGACTTTGTCAATCAGAGCAGTATTTTCCCGAAAAACATACCATAAATCAAAGACTGACACGAGCGCGACTGATTATTAAATCTTGTTCAACCATACTTAGGTTCTGCCATTTAGCATGACTTCGCCAAATCACTCTCAATGCAGGTGTTTTCAATTATCCGCCACTTCTTTATGCGCGGAAATCCTTTTTTAGATAACTTTGATGCGAGTGGGACAAATTCTGATATTTTATCTTTTAAATATTCTTGCAATTTTTTGGTGAGTAGCAGAACTTTGTTCTAATGGCTTCTTGCTTGGAATGGACAATCCTCAGCTTGCGCACTAATAGGACAGCTGCTATTGCTCCATTTAGAAGAAGGATAATAAGGATAAACTGAATCTGGATAGATAGGCATTGCAGGAGTAATAGTAGTGACCCAAATAAGGGGATACGAAGCAGAAGAACTGCAAACTGGTTCATATTGCAAAATCACTGCCCCATTAGCAAATCCAGCACTACAAAAAACTAATTTTGTACCTTGTTTAATCAAGGTGCGATTTGGAAAAACTTGAATTCTCATTCGACATCCTTCTGGACTACAAAATGAAGACCAGTTAGCGGGATTTAATTGGTCAGTTCTTCCTGACTCTCCATAATACGTTACCGTTTCAGGAGGTAGATAAGTTTTATAAATTCCAATTGCCATGGAATTACAAGTTAATGCACCTAGCATTGTAAAGGAAAATGTTAATAGATATTTTTTCATAAGAAAGCTCCCTGATTTATTTTTTATCATAAAAAAAAATTCTAATAGCAGTATAACATACTATGATAGAAGGTCACGACCTGTAGCAGGATTACGGGACGACGTATGAGGGTGAGGTCAACCTGACAAAATTAAATTTTTTAATTCTCGTATTTTATAAGCATTCGACAAAATGTCGATTTAGAATTATCATCGTTCATTTTGAAGGAGGAAGCTATGGAAAAAAACATGCCTAAGCAGGGTGAGTTTTGCTGGAATGAGTTGATGACCCCGGACGCTCATAAAGCGAAGGAATTTTACCGCTCATTGTTTAACTGGGAGTTTCAAAGTAAGAAAGTAGATAATGCGACTTATGAGCTGATCAAGTTCGGCGATAAACCGAGCGGCGGATTAATGCAAATGACACCGGATGAAGCGGGTAAAATTCCGCCGCACTGGATGACCTACGTTTACGTAGAAAGTGTTGATGATTCAGTGGCTAAAGCCCAAAAATTGGGTGCAAAAGTGATTGTCCAACCAACAGCGGTGGAAGATTATGGCCGCTTTGCCATTCTCCAAGACCCAACGGGTGCTGCTATTGGCTTATGGCAGTGTATAAAGTCTAAATAATGAATTTGTTTATGGTTTACGTGGGCGGGAAACAAGAATGCAGGAGAATGCAGGTGTCATTCCCGACGAAAAAAATACAATACTGTATTGAGGTTTTTTACGGTGCGTAATTTCTAAATTAGAAATAATAGCATTTTGGTCAGTATGGTTATAACCTGTAGCATTCAATGAATATTGCGTAGCTGTACTTTGGATTTTTACTGAATACGTGATTAGATAAATAAAATCATTTACGACACAACCGAAGAAGAAAGAAAGTACTTTTAAGTTTAATTAACTTTTGCAGTGAGTCTCGGTATGGCAGATTTTTTAAGAACTGTTGTTCTAATTCGTGGGCCATTTCATTTGATCAAGGAAAATAAAATGAGTCATCGCAGCAAAAAATTAGAAATCTTAATCAAAAATTTAGCCATTATTAGTAAAAACAGTCATGATGTCCATTGGATGAGTACGCCAGACTTTAAAAGATGTGTTTTTTTAAATGATGCTTATGAAGAAGTTTTCCGTTATCCTAAAGAGGATGTTTTAAAAGATTTAACTGTTTTTTCTTGTTATCTCCAGAAAAAAAGTCGTGAATGTTATAGACCATTTTTAGAGATGGCACAGCGCACTCAACGCCAAGGGCCTGCTGCAATTTATGATGAAACTTATCGGATAGTACGAGGCAGTGACCATCGAATTAGGATTGTAAACGATCACGGTCATCCTATTTTTGATGTTCATGGTGAACACTTAGGTTTTGCAGGAGTGGCAAGAGACATTTCCAATGAGATTGTTCGTAGTTTTTAAATTTTATAAATATTTTCCATAAAGTTACAAAACTATAAATTGATACAATTTATACACCAACAGCAAACTCATATTCTGCCTACATTCATCCCCTCTCTAGAGCTCTCTTTGATGAGGGCATTGAATCTGGCGGCGAGTTTTGGATTAATTACATAGAATTTGGGGTGGTGACTAAACTAAGCCTTGTAAATAATAGTAGTCATGAGAAGTTAACATTATGATGCTCTATATTTCCAGAATCCATTTCCCAATAACGACGTTAGGCCCAGGACGCCGTATTGGTATTTGGTTTCAGGGGTGTTCTATTCGTTGTGAGGGGTGTGTATCTGCTGATACTTGGGGTGCTGGAAAAGGTGGTGTTTTAATTAGTGAAATAATGACCGCCATTGCTCCTTGGCTTAGTGAAGCGGAGGGTATAACTATTTCTGGAGGAGAACCGTTTGATCAGCCAGAAGCATTGATTGACTTGCTTACACAACTTCGTTCCAATACAAGTTTAGATATTTTGCTTTATAGTGGCTATCCTTTCGAAAAAATTGTTCCATTATTGGAACAATGTAAAGGATGTATTGATGCACTAATTTCTGACCCTTATGAAAAAAATGCTTCTCAAACGCTGGCCTTACGTGGCAGTGATAATCAACGTTTTCATTATCTTACTCCACTTGGAGAAGCGCGGTTTGGTCAATTTGAACGAAGTTTCCACTCATCTGAAAAGGCTCTCGATATCATGTTTGAAGAAGGGGGAGCTATCTGGCTTGCTGGTATTCCCAGGCATGATGATATGAAACGTCTACAAAAAATTTTGGCAAAAAATGGGCATAGTGCTATCACTACCCAAGATAAACATTCAAAGAAATGGAGTACTTATGACGGCTCAAGTTCGTAAGTGCCAAGGATGTAAAGAGGAGCGTTTTGAAGAAGAGGTTCTTTGTGGAAATTGTGGATGGAGCTTAACTCAAGAACCTCTATATTTACCAGGTCAAATTCAAAATACTCAAGAAATAGTTACCGCAGATAGACGATTATGCCTCAATGGTCATGCACTTGCTGATGGAGATGAGATGTGCTTTGTACCAAACTGCGGGGCAAGTGCTGTAGAGGATGAATGCTTGGTAGTAGAAAGCCCTCATTCAAATGAAACAGAAATGGATGCCTTGCTGCGCAAGATTCGCGAAACGAATTTGAATCCGGAGGACCAGGAATTAGTCACAGGTTGCATTGAATTTGCGACCTGGTTACCTGAAGCGATTCGCGAAAAAAATATTAGCATTCGCAACCTCCAACGCTTGTTATTCGGCGAAGGTGGCGGTCGCTCTAAGAAGAAAAAAAAGAAAGACCCTAAAAATTCATCGAATCTTCCGGAAAAATCAATGGAGTCGTCTACCTCGTCGATGCAGAGGGGAACGCCGATCCTCCTCCCGGCGACACTGACACGAATGGTGACAACCCACCCGGTGATCTGGAGGTTCAGCCTCTACCTGAAGCCACCCGCAATACCCGTAAAGGCCACAGTCGATTAGGGCAAGAGTTCTACATCACAGCGATCAATATCCGAGTGTCTTTAAGTACCGTGCAAGCCGGTGATGAATGTCCTGGCCAGTGCGGCGGACGTTTATATCCGCTCAAGAATCCCGGTATGGTGATTCGTGTCACCGGTAACGCATTAGCCACAGTTCACCGTTATATTTTAGAGAAGTTACGTTGCCATTTGTGTGGTGATGTGATGACCGCTCCGTTACCACCGAATGCACCGAAGGAAAAATATGATCATGCGTTCAAGGCGCAATTGGCCATTCAAAAATATTATGTGGCGTTCCCTTTTATCGTCAGGAAAACGTGCAACGATTATTAGGATTTCCCTTGCCTGACGCCACGCAATTTGAGCTGGTGGAATCCGTGGCCGATGCGGCGTATCCGGTAGTGAATAGCTTAGAAAAGAAAGCCGCCAATGGGGAATTAGTTCACAACGATGATACCAAAGTGAAGATATTATCGATCATGCAAGAGAATAAGGCTAACCCAGACAAAGACCGCCCCGGCATGCACACCAGTTGCATTATCGCCAAAAGCGAAGGTCATACCATCGCCTTATACTATACGGAAAACGCCACGCAGGAGAAAATTTAGCGCAAATACTGCGCCATCGTGAAAGTACTAAACCTCCGATTATTCAGATGTGCGATGCGTTGCCGGTCAATATTCCGAAGTCATTTAAAACGATTCTGTGCAATTGCCTGGGTCATGGTTTTAGGAAATTCCGTGATTTATTAGATTTTTTCCCTGAACCGTGTTTGAAGGTGATGAAATCTTTGGCGGTGGTGTTTGAGAATGAAGAAAAAACCCAGGGGATGTCGGCGATGGAACGTTGGCGGTATCATCGCCAGTATAGCAAACCAGTGATGTTAGAGCTGAATCGGTGGTTGAAGGCGCAACTGGAGGAGAAACAAGTGGAGCCGAACAGTTCGCTGGGAAAAGCCATGCGTTATCTGTTAAAGCACTGGAAAGAGCTACGTCGTTTTCTGGTGGTTCCTGGCGCACCCATTGACAATAATATTGTGGAACAGGCGCTCAAAATCCCAATCCGAGGCCGTAAAGCGGCGATGTTTTACAAGACGGAGCATGGCGCAACGATCAGCAGTATTTTAACGAGTTTAATCCAGACGGCGGCGTTATCGGGAGAAAATCCGTATGAGTATCTGGTCGCTTTACAAGATTATAAGTCGTGGGTATTTAAGGAGCCTGAGGCCTGGCTGCCGTGGAATTATCGGCAGACGTTGGCCAGGATGTGTTTACGTCTGGCGGCCTAACGGGTGAAACCGAAGGAGTGACCCATCGCCAGGGCTCGGACAATCGAGCCGGGAGAGGATGTCCCTGGTTGAACAAGATCAGGAGTTCGACCGGTTTAATGCGGTGAGCATCTTCGAAAGTGGTCGGCCACCATTTTAATCTACCGACAGAAAATCGCTTGATGAAAAGCCAAAAGCCGGAACCATCATACACTAAAGCCTTAATGGCAGTTCGGTGTTTATTGGTAAAGACGAAGACAGTGCCGGAATAGGGGTCTTGCTGTAACTGTTGCTGGCAGAGCGCCACCAGAGAGTCGATACCTTTCCTAAAATCACAGGCCTGAATAGCGAGGAACAGTGGTTGAGTGGGAGTTAATGATAACATGGCTCAAGCTCTCCACTGTTGAATGAGGGTGGTGAGTCCAGGGGAATCGAGATTGTTAACGGTTAATCGTGCTCCGTCAGGACGTTGCCATTCCACTTGATAAGTCTGCTGCTCAGCGGTGGAGGGTAAAAAAGCTTTAATAAAAGGAGATGGCAGTTGAGGAGTTGGCGTCGACTGAACCGGTGGATGCGCTTCTGGCATTTGAGGAACGGAATGGAGACGTCGGCGCAACTGAGCATGGTTGAGGTGCAAAGTATTTAATATCCGGCGTTGCCGAAAAAGTTATTGATGAATGGACTGTTATCTGTAAACTTGATAGTCATACTGAAGCTTTTGAATGTTTTACAGTTGAGCGGCATGGCTACCGAGCTTTTCTTACTCTTTATCACCAGGAAATCCATCAGAATTCATCCATTTATGAGATTCTTAAACGATTACCCAAAGAATATGTACCAGAGCTACTTGCTTATGGTGAGTGGGAAGGGCGTCAATTTGAGGTTATAGACCAACTTTCTAAATCAAACCTATTGGATTTGATACCTGGGATTGTGGATCTGGGTACAATTCGTCAAATTATAGGATCGGTGGGAAGAATTTTATGTGTCCTTGAAGAAAATGGATTGCGTCATTGTAATCTTCGACCAGAAAATATTCTAATTAATAATCGAGACCCTTTAGAGTTACTCTTGACGGGATTTCAGTATAGCTGCCTTTCTACCTTTGAGCTTAACACAATCACTCTCCCAATTTCGGCCCGTTATACGGCTCCAGAGATAATCGCAGGAGGAGTTAGCGTTGCCTCAGACTGGTGGAGCTTGGGAATGGTCATCCTGGAGTTACTCACAAAAGGGAAATGCTTTGACGGGATCAACGAACAAGCATTTCGTATTCATATAGTGACCCGAGGTATTTCTCTTCCTAAAGGTATTGACCCTTCTCTCAATTTGTTGCTTCGTGGCTTATTAACACGAAATCCTGATTTACGATGGCAATGGACACAAGTTCAGAAATGGCTTGCGGGAGAAACTGTCGCAGCCATAGATATTGAACCTGAGGAAATACGCAGTGGTCCTATTCTTGAGCTCAAGGGGCGTTCTTATGTTTGCCCTAATACTTACGCCTTGGCTGCTGCGGAAGCGGTAAATTGGGAAGAAGCTAAAGATCTTTTTATGAGAGGTGTGGTTGCTACTTGGCTTGAAAGTCGCAAGATTGATCCAAAGATAATAGCAGGAGTTCGAGTTGCTGCCTCAATAGACACTCTTTCAATTGATTTAAAACATGCTTTAGCGCTTATGTGGATAAATTCTGATCTTCCTCTTATCTATCAAGGCGAGATTGTTACATCTGGCTGGCTGCTTCAACATTATACGCAAGGATATGAGATACTGACCGGTCCGCTAGTAGGCTATTTTCGTCAAATGGGGCGAGAGAATTATCTTTGTGAATTACATGATCGTATAAAAAAAGCCCGAATAAGAGCTAAAAGTTGTGAAATTGAACTTGATGAAGAATGCTTTAGGATATTTGCCTTGGTTTCTTCTCATCAAAAATTAGAGCTTGATTGGATTAAGCATCGTCATTTGTTCCCGGGATCTGACCATATAGGTTTAAATGCTCTGATGGATTGCCAAGAGATTACTGATGATGAACTAATCATTTTACTTGGAGCCAAGATCGATCAATATCAGTCGGCAGAACAAATTCTAAATCAAACAAATAATATCGCTTTACAATCTGGACTTGCTTCGTTTGATAGAGTGGCTGGAGAGCACTGGTTTAATGTTTCAAGAAATCAAATATATCGAGAAATTGAAGAAAGAATAGTGAACTACTCCAGATGTGGCATTGCGAGAATTGATGATTGGGCTGACGATTTCAGAATTCAAAAAAGACTATCTTTATCGCGGTCTTTGATCTTGTTATCTGTTCCTAAGGAGTTGTGGAAAGAGCCAGATCGACTACAGTATGTTTCTAGAATTCTCGAATTTTATGAAAAACGTGCGGTAATACTCGCTCAAAGAGGCCCTTTAGTTAGAATGGTCATTTCCAAGTCGAGTTTACGTATTGATTTAGCGGGAGTTTCTGGGAATAAACCGGCGGCTTCTGTTATTCTTGAGCATTTGATCAGTAGAGCAGAAAATGCCGTGGGAATTGATAAAATAGCTTTTAAAGTTGACATTAACCTTGAAAAGAAATTACGGCATCTGGTTAGTTATTCTAATACTTATAGAAGAGACACGGGAATAGATAGCCTTTATCTCGGTTTTCCTTTTCTTATCATCCAGGATGGTTCTCCTATTGGTACAGGTAAAAAACCTAAAATTGCTCCCATTTTGCTTTGGCCAATTAAAATAGATATAGAAGCTCGAGATGAAAATAAAATCACTATTCGCTTTGATCATGATAGAGAAGAAGTTAGATTGAATCCATCTCTCGCAGTGCTTATTGAAGCAGATATTAAAAAATGGACAGATGCTACAACGCAACTCTTAGAACGGTCTTCTATTCGTACCGCAGAAGTCATGGATGTTTTTGGTGCTTTAGCACAGGCTCGTGAACGAGTTTTATGTCCATTACCAAGCAAAGATTACATAATTGAAGCTGGTAATAGCCAAGTGGTTTGTTCGGCAGTGCTTTTTCATGCTAAGTTTATGGGGCAAGCCCTTCTTGAAGATTTACGTCAAATGCAAAAAAAACCTGCTGCTGGCACGGGACTGGAAACATTACTTCAAGTTAATAAAAATTCAAAAATTGATCCGCCTGAGCCATCATCAATTCCTGAAAAAGAGCGTTATTTCACAACGGAGAGCGATCCTTATCAAGAGAAAGCAGTGCTTGATGCTCGTCAATCACCGGGTCTTTTAATCGAAGGCCCTCCAGGTACGGGAAAAAGTCAAACAATTGTGAATATTATTGGAGATCATATAGGGCGTGGACAAACTGTTCTTGTTATCTGCCAAAAATCTGCAGCACTAGAAGTTCTTGTGAAACGGCTGGAAGCAGAAGGATTTCAGGATAGATTTTTTTACATAACGGATGTAAATAAAGATCGAGCTTCTGTTATACAAAGTATTCGTACTCAAATCGATGGTAGTCGTCAGTGTGAAAAAGAATATTTATCTGAGAAGTTAGAAGAAAAGCGGGATGAGCTTGCAGAAAAGATTGAAAAATTAGAGAGTGAAATTGATGCGCATTATAAAGCTATTGACGAGGTAGATGATATAACAGGCTTGAGTTATCGTGACATACTTGGTGAACTAATTGATTTAGAAGATTATGAAGTTCAGTTCGTTGATGTTCCTGCATTAAGAAGTATTTTAAGTAATTATAATCAGAAAGAGTTATCTGAGATTGAGGATATTTGTGCTCCTATCGCTGAGGTATGGCTTTATTCCTCATTTGAGGGAAGCCCATTAGCGAATCTCAAGGCATTTTCATCTGATGCTGCTTTGATCAATGAGTTTAAAGCTTCTTTTTCGTTATTGATTAAGCGAGAAGAGAGCCGAAACACAATTAATCTGAAATCAAATACTACTCTTGATCTAAACGACCCTCGTATACATCAAGAGTGGATAAAATCTTACGATAAATTATTAAAAAAAGTAGATTGGGAAAAAATCTCTTCTTGGGCTCATTTGTTCTCCCCAAATGGACAATTTAACGGATTAAAAATTATTAAGCACCTTGAAGAGCTTAGAGAGCAATTAATGACATTAGCGCTGAGTAAACATGACCAAATACTATCAACTCAACTGCTTGATATTCCTATCTCAACCCTTGAAGAGTGGTTGCCGATAGCTAAAAAAATTGAACAATTTAATTCAATATGTTTTTTGCAGTATGATTCTTTTAAAAAACAGCTCGAAGACCTCAAAGAACATTTAAACACTTTAGAGATAAATAAATATGATCAAAATCTATCTGGAAAATTGATAGAAATTCCTCTGTCAGTAATAGAGGAATGGCAGATTCTTATCAAAAAAACCAGGATATTCAATCCGTCTTGCTTTACTCAATATGGAATTTTTAAGATTCAGCTTGAAGAACTAAAGCAGCAACTAAATACCTTACCTTTAAATAACCAAGATCAAATATTTTCTAATAAATTAGTTGAAACCTCCATGCCATCTTTAAAGAGATGGTTGTCGTTAACTAAGAAAATTACAGAAAAAAAATCGATGCTTGGTTTTTTAAATCCATTACGATTTATTCGTCATTATTGGGTAAAAAATATTTTATCTAAATTTAACCTATTTCCCAATTTAGAGACAATTATGTCTCTTAAAGCTGCAATGGAATTAGAGAAAAAACAACGTCCAATTCGAGAGGCTGTTTTATTATTTTTAAAAATGGTTTATCAAGATAGTGAAACAAAAAAACCTCTGTTTTCAAAAGATTTAAATTTTTATATTGATCTTATGATAGAGGATCTCAGTTATGTAGATAAACTAAGAAAAATTTTTCTTGATTTAAAAGACGAGCTAACCTTCGAAAATTATAAACAGTTTCAAAATGCATGTGAGCTAGAAATCAAATTACATCCCGTTCGTAAAATTTTTATAAATATTTATGGTAAAATTTATCAAAAAAATAATCAATTAAAATCTTTGAATTTAGAGAATTTAAATTTTTTAATCGAACACGCATTGGAAGGTTTAATAAATGTTACAAAAATAAAACAAATTTTAATTAACTTAGGAGAAAACCAAAATTTTGAAAGAGCTATTAAATTTAAAGATGCTGCCGATTTAGAGCGAGATCAGCGACCTATTCGGATAGAAATTTTAAAATATTTAGAAATTCTTTATCAAAGTCATGAGATATCAAGACCAGTATTTTTAAAAGATTTAATTTCAGTTAATAATCTTATGATAGAAAACTTAACTTTGGTTCGAAAAGGAATGGAAGCTCTTCACGCCTGTCCTTTGCAAAAAGAAGTTGAATCTCTTCTAAAATTAGGATTATCTGCCTATATGAATCTCATATCAAGGTATGAAGAAGCTTTTGAACGCTACCAAGCAAGGCTTGATAGTATGAATGCATTAGATAGATTATTTCCTTTTTTTAGCGAATATTTTTTTAATGAATGTAAAACAAATATTCGGGAAGATGAATCAAATCTTGCTGGCCTTCATGTCATAAATGATTCGCTACCATCTTTGATTTTTTATCAAGATTTTCGTATCCATGCTCGTAACCTCACCCCGGAAGTTTTAAAAATTTTTTCTATACTCAGAGAAAAAGATAAAGATTTAAAAATGTATCCTATAAAAAAAATAGCAGAAATTACAAAACGAATCATTACTCGTGAAGCACGACTTGCATGGAAGGCGAGAATCGAGGAAAAATCTCAAAATCTGCGAATTTTACAGCAAGATACCTCAAGAAAAATTAAGAACTTAGATCATTCAAGTTTAAAAATGCAAAAATTGAATCAAAAACTTATTGCTTTCAAAATCAATATAAAAAAAGTGACTGACTTTGCCAAAGATTGGGAAGATTTAACCCGCTTAAGAGGTCAGAGAGTTCGTCGATTACGTGAGATCATTGAGCGTGGCTGGGATATCGGCCTTATGGAACTTCGTCCTGTTTGGTTGATGAATCCTGATACCGCAAGTCAATTATTGCCACTTAAAGAAGGAATGTTTGATTTAATTATTTTTGATGAAGCCAGTCAAATTCCGATAGAGAAAGCACTCCCGACCCTCTATCGAGCGAGGAGAGTTATAGTTAGCGGAGATGAAAAACAAATGCCTCCTACCAATGTTTTCATGAAGCGACTTAACGATGACGAAGAAGGTGAATTTGACGAAGATGAAAATCAGGATGAAATGAGTGTTAGTGAGTGGAATGAGCTTGAAGATACAAAGAATAGTCAAGAAATAAAAGGTTATTCAGATCTTCTTTCTCTTGGAAAAAAGATTTTACCACGCTCGATGCTACAAATTCATTATCGTTCAAAGTATCGTGAATTGATTGAATTTTCTAATGCAGCTTTTTATAATAATAAATTAAATATTCCTATCCGTCATCCTGAGAAGGTGATTCATAGCATTCGCCCTATTGAGACCATAAGAGTAGATGGAGTCTACGTAAATCAGACAAATAAAAGTGAAGCAGAGAAAATTGTTAATATTTTGGCTAAAATATGGGACTCTCCTAATTGTCCAAGTATCGGTGTTGTAACCTTCAATGCAAAACAAGCCAATTTAATAGAGGATCTTTTAGAAGAACGTGCTAAAAATGATTTAAATTTTCGGCGATCTCTTATCTCTGAACGAGAGCGTCAGCAGGAAGGTGAAGATATGAGCTTCTTCGTCAAAAATGTTGAAAATGTTCAGGGAGATGAAAGAGATATAATTATTTTTAGTTCTACGTTTGGCAGAGATGAGAAAGGTATATTTAGACGAAGTTTTGGTCTTCTTGGTCAAAAGGGAGGCGAATACCGTTTAAATGTTGCAGTCAGTAGAGCTCGTGAAAAAATGATTGTGGTTACATCATTACCCATTGATAAAATTTCAGAATCTCTACGTAAGAAGCAGCGGCCAAAAAATCCGCGAGATTATTTACAGGCTTATTTTGACTATGCTTTCAAAGTTAGTGAGGGTTCTTTAGACCTGGCTCGTAAATCCCTTAATCGAATGGCTTCCGAAAATCCCATAATTTCTTCTAGTTTTGGCAAAGATGAATTTGTTCGCTCGGTGGCAACATTTATTCGAAGTTTGGATTTAAAAATCTTGTTTAATAAAGAAAATGATATCTTTGATCTTGACTTGATCATTGAAGATCCTCAAAAAAAGCATTTTGTAATTGGAATTGAGTGCGATGCTCCTTGTCATCCAATTCTTAAAACAGCTAGGATTCGTGAAATTTGGCGACCCAAAGTGCTCAGTAAAGCAATCCCTCATGTGCATCGTATAACAAGTTATGCATGGTTTCATCAAAGGAAAACAGAAATGGAACGTTTAAAGCGGTTACTTGAAGATAATTTGGGAATCATTCTAACAGAAAAATTTAGTAAACTTGGTTCAGAGGAGAAGGTATGAGTGGTCCTAAAATTGTACATATTGTGACTAAGCAAGAAGTTATGGAAATTTGTCGTGGCCGAATCGCTGCTGTTCAAGATATGATTGAGCGCTGGCGTAAATGTGCTGCTCATCATGATGTTTTAACTGTAGAAAATGAAAAAGCAATAGAAAATAGGCTGCTTGCTATTATTAAGTTGTTTGAGCGTGAGCAATTCAATGATGTGCAAAAAAACTGTTTGATTGAAATTGCTGCGGTGCAGACAGAGATAAGTCGTATCCAAAATGAAGCCATTGAAAAAGCAGTTCTAGAACGTAGTATACGTCGGCGACTTCAATATACAGCCGAAACGCTTGTTAAAACCTTTAAGGCCGAAGGGTGTCAAATTCCAGAAGAACTATCAGATATCGTTTCATCTGTATTAACTGCTAATAAAGTAGAACTAGATATTATGACGTCGACATTAAATCGAATTTTAACTGAATACACTCTCAGTTCAAGTAAAGAAGAAAAGGTAAATCTTTTGCAAAAGGAATTATCTGTTCGGTTAGCAGAAGGAGAAAAATTTCAAACATTAATAGACTGGAAAATTCTCCATGATAAAGACGAAAAAACAACAGAGAATGATCGTCGATTGGATAAGTTATTAGCAGAGATAGAGGCTATGGACAGTAAAGCTGAAGCTCAACCTTTTCTGGATCGTGTTACTTTAATTACAAAAGAATCATTACTAAGTCAACGTTCTCTTTTAACAGATTCTCTGATTCTTGATTTAGTGGCTCACTCAAATAGACGAAAAATTAAAGAGCAAGCGATAGTATCTATGCAAGAAGTTCGTTGCGAATTGCGGAGAATGGTATCTAAAGAAGCTAAGAATATAGAATCTCTGCTTACAAATGCGATTGACTCTGAAGATATCACCTCAAGCAAAATACTGAATAAGAAGGGAATTGAATTAATCAAAAAAGAGGCAAAGGCTATGGCGGGGATGTTCAGAAGAGAGGCTATCCTAAAAGGATTGGCTGAACTCGGTTATGAAATTCGAGAAAATATGGCTACTGCTTGGGCTAAAAGTGGTCGTATTGTAGTTAAAAAGCCACATGAAAAAAGTTATGGAGTTGAGCTTGGTGCTATCGAAGATGCTGAACGGCTACAAGTGCAGCTTGTTTCATTTGATCAATCAAATAAGGATTCTCAGGACAGAGATAGAGAAACAATTTGGTGTTCTGAATTTTATCGTCTGAAGGATTTACTTGAAAAATCTGGCACTGCTTTACATATAGAGAAAGCATTGCCCATTGGGAAAAAATCTTTGAAAAAGATTCATGAACTTTCAGCGTTCTCAGTCTCAGAACAGACCTTAAATTGTTTAAAGCGTGAGACAACGAGCTAATTGCAATATTTTTTGAATGTGTTATCTTATTGGTTAATAATTTGCTAATCCAGAGGATATTTTGACTACTTTTAGTAAAATATGCTTAAAATTACAAATCGGAGATTTGCAGGACTCAACTAGGACTTACTAGGCTCAACTAGGCTTTTTACTAGCGGACAACCGGTTTTGTTTAAAGTTTTGACAGTAAAAACTACTGATAAATCATAGAGTTGTTGCTAATAGCGTTAACCTACTAAGTGAAGTTGTGGCCTTTTAATCCGTTGGTCGCGAGTTCGAATCTCGCTCGGCCCATAATAAAATCAAATAGTTACATATAAATTTCAAATTTCGTCATCCGGTCTAATGCTCTGTGTAATTTTGGTGTAATCGTGCCAAGAAATTTGCAGGATAAATTAGAGAAATAGATAGCATTTTATATCCCTGTATGGAAGACTAAATGGGTCTTCCCCAAATTAATTCTTGTTCAGTGAATGATGAATTGAACAGATAAGGATTTAAGGTCTGAGATATCGTAATCAAAATTAAGGAGATCAGTTTATGGAAGAAAATATAAATCAAAATACCAGCGAACATCCGCCGTCCTCCGCTGCATCAGTTCCCCAGGTAGCGATACAGGGTATCTATACTAAAAATCACCAATTGACTATGCAGGTCTTACCAACCCGTTATGCTCAGCAATCGTCTTGGTCGCCAATCATGGATATGAAAGCGAATCCACGGTTTACCGATCTGGGATCAGGTCAATATGAGGTGGTGGTTGGTTTGCATCTCACCCTCAAACAAAATGATCAGCCTGTTGCCGAAATTCAGCTTGAACAAGCAGGGTTATTTACACTCAAAGAGATTCCTGATGCGCAACGTCCCCAGGTGCTATATGGTGTTTGTCCTAACAGTTTATTTCCTTATGCGAGTGTATATGTCAATCAAATGTTGACACAGGCTGGATTTCCAGCGGTATTTTTAGCGCCATTAGATTTTGTGACTTTATATCGGCAATATCAAGAGCAGCAATCTGCGCAGCAGCAGAAGTTAGTCAACACTGATGTGGTAGATACCGTACAATAATTGATAAGGAGAACGCTATGCGTGATATTTCTGTTTTTTTTGGTACTCATCCCGTCAATTCATTGACGTTTTCTCAGTCTGATTCATTAACGCAAAATTATACGGCTTTATTGCAAGGATTGATGGATAGTTTTGGCTGGCATGATTTGCGTGCGGATATCGCTATTGCGGAATCTAAAGAACAAGTCCGTGAGCAAAATTTACGTTGGGCGATAGAACATTATTTAGAGGAGCAAAATCCTAGCAATCGAGCACGATTAATCGCCGCATTGGATGAGACTTTAAAATCCGTGCAAGCTGAATACGACTATGCTGTTGAACAGCAGGAGTATTATCAGACACAAGCGAAACAAGTGGTGGCTGAAACAGAGCAAAAAAAACAATTGCAAAGTCATAGTTATTACAGCCAATTTCGTTCTTGGGCAGTAGGGGGAATCAAAGATTTTTTTGGTTCTACACCGGAACAGCAAGCGCAGAAATATACAGAAATTGCTGAAAATCGTCTGGCGATAATGAAACAACTTTCTCACTCTTTGCAAGCACTAGAAGCAGAAAGTACTCAGGAAGTGTTTGTGGGGATGGCAGAAGATGATTGTGGCGCTGCACCCATGCATAGTTCGATCTGCGATGAACCATTAGGGCAAATAGAATTGTCAGGTTTAATCACCAATTCTCAAGGATTGGTGATCAAAGGCACAAGCAATACATGGTCGGTCAGTGGAGCTGGCGATATGAATGGAGATGGCTTAGACGATCTCGTGATTGGAAGTTCGAGTGGTTCGCCCGATGGTAAAAATGGAGCAGGAACGAGTTATGTGATTTTTGGTTCACTGACCCTGAAAAGCATGGGAACGATAACGTTATCGAATTTAACAAGTACTATGGGTTTAGTGATCAATGGCGCAACGGCAGTAGATCATAGCGGATATTCTGTTAATGGCGCAGGTGATGTGAATGGCGATGGTTTGGATGATGTAGTGATTGGGGCTTTTGACGCTTCGCGCAATGGCAAAACTTATGTAGGAGCAAGCTATGTGATTTTTGGTTCACCGACGCTAAAGGATGTAGGAAAGATTGAGTTATCGGCTCTAACCAGTCCGATGGGTTTGGTGATAAATGGTGCAGTAGCGTTTGAGTATAGTGGACGGTCGGTCGATGGAGCCGGCGATTTAAATGGTGATGGCCTGGATGATTTCGTGATTGGAGCTTCAAGCGCTTCACCCAATGGTAAAAATGGAGCAGGAACAAGTTATGTGATTTTTGGTTCACCGACCTTAAGAAACATGGGGACGATAGAGTTATCGAATTTAACAAGTACGATGAGTTTAGTGATCAATGGTGCAGAAGTTGGAGATGGGAGCGGAATTCCTGTCAGTGGGGCCGGCGATGTGAACGGAGATGGTTTGGATGATTTATTGATTGCTGCTCGTTTAGCTTCGCCCAATGGCAAGATACGTGCAGGAGTGAGTTATGTGATTTTTGGTTCATCGACGTTAAGGAGTCTAGGAACAATCGAGTTATCGAATTTAACAAGCAATTTAGGTTTAGTAATTAATGGCGCTAGGAGTGATGATCGGAGTGGATGGTCTGTCAGCGGAGTAGGTGATGTGAATGGAGATGGTCTGGATGATTTATTGATTGGTGCTTCGAACGCTTCGCCTAATGACAAAAAGAATGCAGGTGTGAGCTATGTCATTTTTGGTTCACCAATGCTAAGAGGTGTAGGAACGATTGAGTTATCGAATTTAACGAGCCCTATAGGTTTAGTGATCAATGGTGTAGAAAGTGGTGATTTTAGTGGATGTTCGGTAAGTGGAGCTGGTGACATAAATGGAGATCACATTGATGATCTTGTCATTGGAGCTAACAGGGCTTCCACAAGTGAACCTGCAGTAGGCGCCAGTTATGTGATCTTTGGTTCTTCGGTGCTAGGAAGTGTGGGGATTATCGAGTTATCGTCTTTAACGACCAGTAACAGCACAGTGGGTTTAGTGATCAATGGTGTAGCAGGTGGTGATTCTAGTGGGTATTCGGTAAGTGGAACAGGTGACGTGAACGGAGATCATATTGATGATTTCATCATTGGATCTAGCAAGACCATGAGTTATGTGGTATTCGGAAGTGATTTATTTTCTCCTTTTATTAATAATCAATTAACCCTTTCTCAGGGAGAAAGTGTTATCCTGACTTCAAAGGAGTTATCTTTACGTTCTACTGCAGAATTGACGTTAAGTCTTTGCCAGGTACAAAACGGACAATTTGAATTGCCTTTCTTCGATGTTCCTGGACGAGCCATCGTGCAGTTCAAACAAAGTCAACTACTTGATGGAGTAGTGATGTTTGTGCATGACGGTGGATTTTCGGCGCCTAGTTATCAAATCAGAATACAATTTCCAGGCATCCTATTGGCATCAGCAGCTACGATTCATTTTACGTCTGTTGCGGCTACACTGTTTCAAACAACAAGCGAGTTAAGCGCATTAGTACCATGCCAAGGAGTAACTTTTAATGGCGCATTTGAAGGTGATTATAGTGGAAGTTCTGTCAGTGGAGCAGGTGATGTGAATGGTGATGAATTGGATGATGTAGTGATTGGGGCGGGTGGCGCTTCGCGCGATGGTAAAACTTATGTGGGAACGAGCTATGTCATTTTTGGTTCCTCGCTGTTAGGAAATTCAAAAAAGATTGAGTTATCGAATTTAACGAGTGCGATAGGTTTAGTGATCAATGGCGCAATGGCAGGAGATCATAGCGGATTTTCTGTCAGTGGAGCAGGCGATGTGAATGGAGATGGTTTGAATGATTTTGTGATTGGAGCTTATCTAGCTTCGCGCAATGGTAAAATGAATGCAGGAATGAGCTATGTGATTTTTGGTTCTCCAACGCTAAAAGGGATAGGAAAGATCGAGTTGTCGAGTTTAACAAGCTCGGTAGGCTTGACGATTAATGGTGCAGTAGCAGGTGATTGTAGTGGATTCTCTGTTAGTGGTGCTGGTGATGTGAATGGTGATGGCCTGGATGATTTCATGATCGGAGCTTATCAAGCTTCACGCAATGGTAAAATGAATGCAGGAGTGAGCTATGTGATTTTTGGTTCACCAACGTTGAGAGGGAGAGGAACTATCGAGTTATCGAGTTTAACAAGCGATATAGGTTTAGTAATCAACGGTGCAGCGACAAGGGATTGGAGTGGATTCTCTGTGAGCGGTGCTGGTGATGTGAATGGCGATGGCTTGGATGATTTCGTGATTGGAGCAAAATTCGCTTCGCGCAATGGCAAAACGAGTGCAGGAGTGAGTTATGTGATTTTTGGTTCACCGACGTTAAGGGGTCTAGGAACAATCGAGTTATCGAATTTAACAAGCGATATAGGTTTAGTAATTAATGGCGCTAGGAGTGATGATCAGAGTGGATGCTCTGTCAGCGGAGCGGGTGATGTGAATGGAGATGGTCTGGATGATCTCATGATTGGGGCTTTTAGGGCTTCGATTTCGGGTGCAGATAAATATGAAGCAGGAATTAGTTATGTAATTTTTGGTTCACCAATGCTGAGAGGGATAGGAACGATTGAGTTATCGAATTTAATGAGCGACATCGGTTTGGTGATCAATGGCGCAGCAGCCGGGGATTGGAGTGGATCCTCTGTCAGTGGAGCTGGCGATATAAATAGAGATGGTGTGGATGATCTCGTGATTGGAGCTAGCCAAGCTTCGCGCAATGGCAAAAATCATGCGGGCACCAGTTATGTCATTTGGGGTTCTTCGATGCTACACAGTGTAGGAACGATCGAATTATCGTCTTTAACGAGTCAGGAGGGTTTAATATTAAATGGCGCGGCAGGGGAGAGTGGATACTCTGTGAGTGGAGCAGGCGATGTAAATGGGGATGGTGTGGATGATTTCATGATTGGAACCTTTACTTTTACAGGGGTTAGTTATGTGATATTAGGTATTCGTGATATGCAGCTATTAAAAAATTGGTTACCTCTAATTTCGGGTGAAAACACACTGTTATCTAATAATTATTTCAATGTTAGTATGATTAGCGATTGCTCTTGTCAATCAATATCTTATTTAATTAATCCGTTACCGAAATCGGGTCGATTTGAATCTATTTTCTCACCTGGGGTAGCCATGCAATCTTTTACTCAAAGGCAGATTACGCAGGGTCAAATCCGTTTTATCCATAATGGTTCGACAGTATCACCTCAGTTTAATCTGACTATTACCTGGGGCATGTATGTCATCAACACGCCGGGTTTTGTGCATTTTAACGCCCATCCGGAAATAGTGAGTAACAACCTGACGATTAATCAAGGCCAGTTATTACAAATTTCCCCCTCTGATTTATGGGTCCAAGATCGAGAGAGTCCGGTACAGTATTTAACGCTAACGTTCAATGAGATTCGTTATGGCCAGTTTGAATTTAACACCTCCACTAAACCCGTAATTAAGTTTTATCCGCAAAATATTACCGATGGTGTTTTGTTTTTCCGGCACGATGGCAGTTCGCTGCCACCGAGTTACCGGATTACCGTCAGCGATAATGTGAATACGTATTCCGATTTGAGCTTGGTGGATTTTAATCATCTACCTGAATTAATCAACAACATTTTGTATGTCAATCAAGGACGAAAAACGCGGGTGACTACGGCAGATATGAGCACCAGAAGCCTTGATCATGCTGTGGGGACATTAATCTTCTTGATTAGCAATCTGACACACGGCCAATTTAATTTACTCACACTGGAAGGTGCACTGATGACTAATGTGACCTCTTTTTCCCAGCAGGAGGTTACTGATAAACAAGTGGAATTTTTACATGATGACTCCACGGATGCGCCATTTTATCAAGTTACAGTCCAGGATGTACGTGGGGCGGTCAGTCCCAGCCAACCAGCAGTCATCACTTTCAACCAAGCGCCCCTATTAAACTTAACGGATTCTTTGATTATTGATCAGGGACAGGGAACCGTGATTCTTCCGACCATTCTGAATGCCACAGATGTTGAGACTTCCAGTGTTAATTTAGTGTTTAAAGTGAGTAACGTGACACATGGTCAATTTGAATATACCTCAACGAAAGGATATCCGTTGAATGAATTTATGCAATGGTCGGTGATGGTCAGTAGTATTCAATTTGTGAATAACGGCAGCAGTGATGAATCACCTACCTTTGCTTTTAGTGTCAGTGACGGCCAAATTATCATCGATCCGGTCATGGCCAATATTAGCTTTAATTATCGTCCGCGAATGATCGAGGGCGCAGTGTTAAGTAACCAAACCGTCACCAGTGGCGAGTATTTTGATTTTCCAGTGAATATCAGTGTATTTATCGATCCTGATCCTAATGATGAGTTGAGGTTTACCGCTTTGCAAAGTGATGGCCGTTACTTACCTGACGGTATGGCATTTGATGGCAGCACCGGCCGTATGACAGGTACATTACATGATATTTCTGATCTCAACGTTAATATCACTGCTTATGATTTACGACAATTAACGGCTACAAGTTCATTTCGTATCACGGTGTTACCTGCTGTGTCCTCTTATATGGATTTATTGAAACTAGCAGTCACTCCGACAGTTATTTTTAGTGCACTGTTGGCGATATTAGGTTATGGTTATCGCCGTTATACGATGTGGAATCACCGGCAACAAAATATATTTGCTGAACAATTGCGTATTGTATTAAATTTAGATATTTATGATTTTTCAAATGATCAAGGCAATGATTATATTCGCCAAGTCGATCGTTTTGTTCACCACCTCAATGAAAAGCACCAGCAATTTTTTCAACAATTAACGTCTGAACAAGTGAAGATTTTTGCAGGTCATGTTGCAGAGGTCATGAAAAGCAAACCGGGAATGCTCAAGTCAGCCTCCTGTGGGATCCGGCTTTTTAACTGTGTGACCTGTTATGGAAAGCGCTGGGTGAATCAGCTCAATATCACGGCTCTTGGCTATGAAATTAAGAAAATTGCCCGAGAGGCTGTAATGGCTTATGAGCTGGCACGTCAGACGATTACGGAGGAAACCAAAGAAACCAAAATAAATAAAGGAAAAGGCGATCGAGGGTCTTCTGTACAATCGACTCAGCAAGCCAGAATTTGGCCGCTAGGAAAAGATAGAGTCAATGACGATTATCAAATATTACCGATGGATCAATTTGTAGTTTGATTCCAATTTCAATACCATAACGGCATCTACCATGCCTAATCTTAGCCGTCATCGACTTCGGGTATTTGAGATAGTATTTTACACTTCCCTCGTATGGCATTTATTATCTTCGGTGTTTTCCCTTCACTTCCCGCTCTGTTTGGTAGGGTTAAATATTAGGATTTATGCTAATACAAACCATAAAATAGTTGATTTTCGACGATTTTTGAGGTTTAATTAGCAATTTGGTTGAGTGCTCCTATCATGGATAGTTTAACTTATATTAATGACCTTATGGCGGGAGGGTGCTATACCTTCACTGTCCAGGAAATGGCAAAAACGCTCCATCTTTTGCCGGTTGCGGCTCAAGCTGGCATCCAGCGTTTGCGTAAAAAAAGAGTCATAGCTACCTTGGTGCATGGATTTTACTTGATTCTACCGCCAGAATATCGAAAGGCCGGTTGTATGCCGCCGGAATACTTTATCCATGAGTTGATGGAGTATTTAGCTCAGCCATATTATGTGGGTTTACTGAGCGCCGCGCAGTTTCACGGCTCAGCGCATCAGCAGCCACAGCAATTTCAGGTAGTGATCAATAAAACTCGCTTGCCCATTCATTGCGGTCAGGCACATATTGTATTTGTGGCTAGGAAAGACGTCAGCCAAGTCCCGGTTCAGAATTTCAATACGCATTACGGCATTGTGCAAGTATCGACTCCCGAAGCCACTGCCAGGGACTTGGTCATTTATTCCCATCATTGCGGTGGAATGGACTATGTCGCCACTGTCCTATCCGAGTTGTATGAAAAGATCAATGCTGATAAGTTGGTATCATTGATTCAACAAAGCCGCGAATTTACATGGGTGCAGCGATTAGGCTATTTATTTAATTTTCTAGAACATCCTCAATTAAGCAAAATATTAGAAAAGGCGGTTAAAGGCAAACGATTACAACCTTGTTTTCTGGAGCCTCATGCGGCACATCGCAAGGAAAGAAAGGATAAAAAATGGAATGTATGGGTTAACATTGAGTTGGAGTTAGAAATATGATCCCTAAAGTTTATATTACGGAATGGCGAAAAAATGCGCCCTGGTTGCAAGATTTCTAGGTAGAACAGGATTTACTGATCAGCCGGGTATTGGTTGAAATTTTTCAGGAGTCCCTCTTGGCTGATTCTTTAGCTTTTCGTGGCGGTACTGCATTATATAAGTTATTTGTGGAGACTCCGTTACGTTATTCGGAGGATAGTGTGTCACGAAGGCACTAAACAAAATGGAATTAGTTTAGAGTCATGCTGCACATAAGATGAGGGTAGGCCCCTCGCAACCGTTGTGCAGGCGAAGGTTGCAAACAACCTATAAGTTGCTTAGTGAAAGCTAAGGTGAAAAGCGTTATAGGAAAAGGCGCAGCGAGACTGCGTTATGTAAGTGTCCAAGAGGTGAGCGTAAGCGAACCACTATTGAAGCGTCGAAAGAAAGCAAATGATGTCAAAACTGGGAACTGTCTTCGCCCAGGATAAATCTAAAAGGAACCTGTTTACTGTTTAGATGGCATCCGGTGTAAAGGTGGCACGACTTGGATACAGGCTTATGTGTGGAACGTGAGAACCTCGAATCCCAATGTTAAGGGAGAAATTCAAGTAGAGATCCTACAAGAATCAGAGTACCGATGTGGGATTCAGGAGCGGAGTTATCTGTAGTAGTGATGAAACCGCTGTAATGGAGGTAGAGCGAAGGGATAACCTTGTTTTAGTTAAATTAATTAGACAACCAGAAATGGGAGGATTTAATGAGTTTAGCAAAGCCGTTTGAAATCTCAAAACAAGCAGTTTTTGAGGCATATAAACGGATAAAAGCGCGAGGAGGTGCTGCTGGAGTTGACGAACAGTCAATAAAACAATTTGAAGAAAATCTAAAAGATAATCTTTGCAAATTGTGGAACCGATTGTCGTCGGGGTGTTATTTTCCACCACCGGTGTTGAGAGTAGAAATACCAAAACGAGATGGTGGAGTAAGGCCTTTGGGGATACCGACAGTGACTTCATAATACACCTCCTACAATTTGATTTTGGGATTTTGATCGCGCAATAGCAATTTTAGTTGAATTTTCAACTATCCTCTTGAGTTCAAGCTCTTTTTCTGGATCAATAAGTAACCAGAACTTTAAGCCGATACGCCGCTTGCTAAGCATACCACGTTTAATCCAATCACGAATCACATAATGGCTCACGTTAAATTTTTCGGCGGCTTCCATGATAGATATCTCTCCTTCTTTTTGCAGCGGCAGAGAAATTTTATGCTTATATCGAATCCATTGAATACTCTCTACCGTAAAAGAATTTCCTTTATTGGTTTTCAATCCCATTTGATTAAATTGCTCAGCAATTTGTTGATCAGTCATCGTCAATGATAATTGTCGGATTTTTTCAATCAACTCAGGAGAATGACGCCATTTTTCATGTGATTTTTGAGGTAATTCTACTTCTATGCTTTCCGTGGCCCCACCTTGCCAGCGAATATGTAAAATACTTTTTCTGGCATGAATTAATTTCTCTACCGTGATATCCTTGATAAGCAGTCGTAAAATTCGTTTACGATCTTTAGTTTGAGTAGAATCAGCATTCCAAAGGACATGGAAATTTTTAGCTAATTCAACAATATCTTCCTTTTTCTGTTTTATCTGAACAAGCGAATTTTTTTCTTGATATTCAGCATATTTTTTATGAATTTCTTCCAGTATAATAAGTGATTCATTCCAACGTTTTTCCAGTGTTGTAGCGACTAGACGGTTAGAAGGATCTACTTCCTCATATCGCCTCTGGGCAATTTGCGCTTCATAATCCGCTCTATCTATTTTCATTTTCCACTGTTTTTCTAAGGCTTCGCCTCTTTGTTCCAGTTCTTCAAATGCTTTAATTGCGATATCAATTTGAGTCGAGTTCACGACAGTTAATATTTTTTTTGAAATAGTCTGATCTAATGGAGCAGCTAATACGGAAAAACACGATTTAGGATTAACTCCATTACGTTTTTGCCAATTACACTGGTAAGTCGGACGGATCCCATTATATCCCTGTATAGCGCACTGTCAGGCGATAACCACAACGACCACAGATGAGTAATCCTTGCAATAAAGCGTGTCCTTCCCGTGCTGCTGTAGAGGTTAAGTTTTCTAATCCATTCGTTTTATTTTTTTCAAGAATTTTTTGATTATTTAAATAATCTTCCCAAGAAATATACCCTTCATGATGATCTTTTATCATGACAGGCCATTCACTCCATGGGTAAACGCTGAGTGGTTATTTGTAATTGGCCAGTACTCGATAATTTTTTATTAAAGCGATGACGGCCATATACGTAAACGCCTGCATAATTAGGATTTTTTACCACATCTAATACACGAGAATCTGTCAATGTTCCCCATATTAATTTTCCTTTCCAAACACCACCGTAGGCGCGTCTAGGAAATAAAATTTCATTCTGTCATGAAATATTTAACAACGGCATAAGCAGCTGCCTTTTCCTTAAACACTTTAAACAATAACTGAATAACGTGGCGCACTTGCTCATCACAGTCAAGTATAATGTGGCCTTCTTCGTCATAACATAACCCTACGGGCAATGGTGATCGCAACTCACCTTTTTTAGCTTTATTCATTTTCCCTCCCTGGAGGCGCGCGCGAATAAAATGCAGCTCGGCCTGCGACATGGTCCCCTTGATTCCCAACAACAATTGGTCGTTGAAATCGGCAGGATTGTAACAACCATCTTCGTCGATAATCAATGTATTCGTTAATCGCGCATAATTCCAATAAACGATGCCAATCGGTACAGGACCGTGATAGTCGAGAAGCTTCTAAAGCAAAGACTGCTCCGACTTTCCCCATCGAAACATCCGCTACGAGCAATTTGAAATCTTCGCGGTGATTCGCTTGACTGCCCGATAATCCTAAATCCCCATCCAATATTTTGATCGCTTGTTGAGGCCATCCCATCTGCTGTGCCTTGTCTCGAAGAGCATATTGGCGCTGAGTACTTTCCTGATTGAAGCGTACTTGTGCCATCGTCGATTGCCGAAGGTAAATATACGCTGGTTTGGCCGTGTGTTGGGGTTGAATTTTGGTTTCTATCATCATGATTCAGTTTCTCCCTTTGAGTAGATATCATTTTATTTTTGTCCAAATAGTCTTGTAGCATATTCGCTACAATGATGGCGGCATGAGCCGAATTCAATGATGTCAGGGAGGATGAATCCATTTCAGATACTCTAATTTCCTTTTTAAAAATTGACTTTTCGTGACAATAGCTCGCGATTGATATCGCTGATTTCTCCTATAATTGTTTGGGCTTTTCGATAATTTTCCAGCGCCTCTTCGATGATTACCTTGTTTTCCATAGACACGTAGATTAAAACAGTTCTTGCATCCGGTATACTGACAGAAAGGTAATAAGTCGGCCCATGCCTGCTCCCTTCGTTGCAATGACAATTGGATTTCCCACACTGTTTGTACCTTTCGATGAGTGACCCTCGAATCATATTTTCTTCGATACTTTTCAGTTGTTTAATAAGCGTTCTTCTCTTTTGGCGTAGACGAGCGGAAGTCAAATTTTTCATAAAAACCTGGACAGTTGTAAAACTGTCCAGATTCTACTATGAAATGTTTCATCATTCAATCTCTATTTCTTTGTTTTTAGTTAACTGGTTTTAAAGTAGAGATCAAATCAGCCAATTGTTGAAGATGTGTGAAAGACAAAATGGGCGGGTGTTCAGATAACGATTGCAAAGGATTGATATCAGCCTGATCAGTCCATTCTCGAGGAATGCCGAACGTACCTTGAAGGGATCCTTGCAAACTTAAAATGTCTTCACTGTTGATCTCTTTGAAAGAAGAATCTTAAATTGCTGACCTCTTAAAGGATGAAAAGGATGAGTAATGGTTGCCCATCCCGAAGATTGACTGTACTGACGTGCAGTTAGCTTTGACCGTGCCGACTGTAGCAGATAGGATTGCGCAAATGGTTGTGAAAATGCAATTTGAGCCAGAGGTAGAGCCTCACTTTCACAGCGATTCATACGGATACAGGCCAAACAAATCAGCGCTAGATGCAGTAGGCCAAGCCCGGCAGCGATGCTGGCGTTATGACTACGTACTGGATGTTGATATCAAAGGCTTCTTTGACAATATTGATCATGAACTCATGATGAAAGCGGTGTGCAAACACACACAAACAAAATGGGTAAAATTATATATTGAGCGTTGGCTAAAAGCGCCTGTGCAATTAAAAGATGGGACGTTGCAAGCAAGGGGTAAAGGAACTCCGCAAGGAGGTGTCATTAGCCCAATACTTGCGAATCTATTTTTGCACTATGCGCTAGACGAATGGATGCGACGCAATTATCCAGACATACCTTTTGAGCGATATGCCAGACGACGGTGCGCCATGCGAAGTTGTTAGGATGAATATATTCCTAATCAACAAACTACACAGGAGATGAGGGAAGGCCCCTCGAAGCCGACATTCAGGTGTAGGCTTCAAACCACCTTAAGATGCAATATTAAAGAGGTATTGTGGTGAGCGTTAAGGAAAAGGCAGAGCAAAGACTTTGTCAGGTAAATATTCAGGAGGCGAACGCAAGTGATCCACTGATGAAGTGTCGAAAGCGTAAGATGATGTCAAAACCGGGAGAAGTCGTTAGCCTGGGACAAGTTTAAGGGAGAACCTGGTAACTGCTTAAACGGCATCCGGCATGAAGGTGGCGCGAACTGGATATGGGCTTCTGAGTGGTACATGGGAACCTGTCGTTTTGATGCTAAGGGAGAAACTCAAGTGGAAGACCCGCAAGAGTCAGAGTACCGATGCAAGACACAGGGGCGGAACAATCTCGTAGTAGCGATGAAGCTTCTGTAATGGGAGTGGAGCAAAGGGGATTGTATTGTTCGGCTATGAGTAGTTGAGACAACCAGAAATGGGAGGAACAAAATGAACATAGCAAAGTCGTTTGATATTTCCAGACAAGTCGTTTGGGAAGCCTATAAGCGGGTAAAAGCAAACAAAGGAGCAGCAGGTGTTGATGATGAATCGGTGACAGATTTTGAGAAAGATTTGAAAAATAATCTCTACAGGATTTGGAATCGAATGTCATCGGGGAGTTATTTCCCACCGCCTGTACGTATGGTAGAGATACCCAAAGATGACGGTCGAACAAGGAAACTGGGAATTCCAACAGTTTCAGATCGGATAGCCCAAATGGTTGCGAAAATGTATCTGGAGCCGGTAGTGGAACCAAAATTTCACGAAGACTCGTATGGATACAGGCCAGGGAAATCAGCACTGGATGCGGTTGGTAAAGCGCGGCAGAGATGCTGGCGTTACGACTGGGTGCTGGATTTGGATATCCAGGGATTTTTCGATAATATTGATCGGGAACTCCTTATGCGTGCAGTCAGGAATAACACCGATTGTAAATGGCTTCTGCTGTATGTGGAGCGCTGGTTAAAAGCGCCGATTGAAATGGCGGATGGCCAAATACAGGAGCGGATTAAAGGGACTCCCGCTGGGGGAGTGATTAGTCCGTTATTGGCAAATTTGTTTCTGCATTATGCGTTCGATGCATGGATGAGAAGGAATTATCCGGAAAATCCATTTGAACGCTACGCAGATGATGGTGTGGTGCACTGTCGTTCAGAAGCAGAAGCCACCGCTTTGTGGAAAGCCATAGAAATGCGGCTGGCTGAGTGCAAGCTGAAACTCCATCCTGAGAAAACGAAAATAGTTTACTGTAAGGATGATGACAGACAAGGTAATTATTCAAACGAGAAATTTGATTTTCTGGGCTACACTTTTCGTGCTCGAGGATCGAAGAATCGTCATGGAAAATACTTTGTAAATTTTAGTCCTGCAATGAGCGATAAAGCGGCAAAGAAAATGCGACAGACCATGAGGCGATGGAAATTGCACCTGCGCAGTGACAAGGAACTGGATGATCTGGCCAGAATGTTTAATCCGTTTCTGTATGGATGGATAAATTATTATGGTAAGTACTACAAATCAGCGATGTACCCGACTTTCCAGCATCTGAATCGCACGTTGACAAGATGGGTCATGCGGAAATATAAACGGTTTAGATATCACCAAAGGAACGCAACACATTGGCTTGGAAAAATCGCGCAGCGAGAATGGAGCCTATTTGCGCACTGGAAGTTAGGTGTCAAACCGGCGGCTTGAACAATAAGAGCCGGTTGAGTCGAGAGGCTCCCGACCGGATCTGTGAGAGCCTGAGGGTGAGATTCCCTTGGGCTACTCGACTTGTCATTCACTGTAAAAGTGAAGCGCAAGCAAAAGTGCTATGGAAAAAGTTGGAAGACAGGATGAAAGCTTGTCAGTTAAGTTTACATCCTGAAAAGACGAAGATAGTCTACTGCAAGGATGAGGATAGAAGAAAAGGGTACCCTAATATAAAATTTGAATTTCTTGGCTATGAATTTAGGCCAAGAGGTGCAAGGAATAAATGGGGGAGGCTATTTTAAATTTTCTTCCTGCGGTAAGCCAACGAGCAAAGAAAGAAATGCGCGGAACGGTGCGAGCATGGCGATTGAAATGGTGTGTCGAGAAAACTCCAGAAGATTTATCGAAGATGTTTAACCCAATTATTCGTGGTTGGGTGAACTATTATGGTAAATACTATAAATCTGCGCTCTTTCCGTTAAGTAATCATATTGATCTTCACTTAGCAGCTTGGTTAATGAATAAATACAAGCACTATAGACGTAAACCGAGAAAGGCGATGCATAAGCTAGGAAAACTAGCTAGAAAATCAACTTACCTGTTTGCGCATTGGAAGCAACTTGATTACCTTCCGGCTGACGGAACAAGAAGAGCCGTATGAGGCGAGAGTCTCACGTACGGTTCTGTGAGGGGCTGAGGGTGCGATTCCCTCGGCCTACTTGACTCGATTTAGTTCAAATTAATTCCGGGCCTATAGGTGAAATTTTTACTGCGATTAAAAAAAGATTAAACCCATTATTTGGTGAGCCGCAATGGAAATTAAACGAAGGGCGGGCGACTTTATTTTATAAATTTATTCCCGATGGTGTCGAGGGTGTTAAAGCGAAACTGAAAATTGAAATTAATACCCGAGAACATTTTTCTGTTTACGAATTGCAAAAGAAAGAATTTGAGATTAACTCAAGATGGTTTTCCGGCAAGGCTAATATTATTTGTTACCATCTGGATGAATGTAAGCCCCTAATAATCCCATCTTTTTAGAATAAGAATAATTTGATTGAATGGTTTTACTGATTAATTAAAGGAGGTAAAACCTGATGACTGACCAAAATGCTATTATTTCTAATTTAGAAATTACGCACCGTAAAAAACCTCAATACAGTGAGGAGCAGCGCAAGAAACACTATCAAGATTACCAAGCTAGCAAATTAAGCATAGAAAAATATTGTGAGCTTCATAAAATATCTCAATCGGCGCTTCGTAAATGGATTAAAAAATTTCAGCTGAATCATTTTTTCACCCCAGTCAATCCTGGGCCATCCATTAATCATTTCAACAAGCAAAGTTTTGAAATCATTTTTTCTAATGGTATTCGACTCAGGTTTCCAGAACTGATTGATCCAGTGGTCATCAAACAATTAATTAAGGAATTGAGTGCATGCAATTAAAATTATCATCGCCGAAGATATGGCTGGCCACTCAAGCGGTTGATTTTCGATTGTCGATAGATGGTTTATGCCAAATGATTCAATCCAAATTTAACCTGAATTTAAAAGAGGGTCTATTTATTTTTTATAACAGAACCCGGAAGAAAATAAAGATATTAACCTGGCATCAGAATGGATTTGTGCTGGTTTATAAGCGTCTTGAGCATGGTTTTTTTTCTATTCGCACTTCTGAAGAAGGATTAGTGAGCGTTGATGAAAGGCAACTGAGTTGGTTATTGGCCGGGTTAGATTGGGTATCGATGTCAGCCTGGAAGGAACTGGAGTTTGATGATTATTTTTAGATTAATCCAATGGATGCTTCTTTATTTACAGCAATTTTGGTATCATTTCTTTATGATAAAGAAAGAAAATGACCTTGAAATGACGGCTATTTTAAGCAATGTTCCTGCTGAGAAAGCCGCTATCATTGAATCTCTACTGACAGAAAAAAATTCCAAGATTTTAGATCAGGAATCAAAAATCCTTGCTCTTGAAAAAGAAATCAATTGGCTTAAAGAACAATTCAAATTAGCGCAACAAAGAAAATTTGGCCGTTCTTCGGAGAATAGTCAAACCCTGCAGATGGAGATCGTTTTTAACGAGGATGGCTGTATCACACAACCACCCGAAAAAGAAGAAGTTGAGCATATTAGCTATACACGTAGAACAAATAAAACCTGTGGACGCAAGTTAGATACTTCAAAACTTCCTCGTGAACAACAAATGCATGATTTACCGGCTTGTGAAAAAGTCTGTTCCTGCGGTTGCCAACTTAAAAAAATAGGTGAAGATATTTCCGAACAAATTGAACGCCCCGAACAGGTTAAGGTGATTGAACATGTCAGGCCCAAATATGCTTGCCCTCGTTGTGAAACCGTTAAAGCGGCTGAGAAACCCGAATGTCCACTACCTAAATGCATGGCGACATCGGGATTTATTACCGATGTCATTATTAAAAAATACGAGCATCATTTACCGCTGTATCGTCAATCTAAAATTTTGTTGCAGGCGGGTTTAGAGATTCCTGACAATACGTTAGGCAACTGGGTGATGGGATCGGCAGAAGTGTTAACGCCTTTGGGAGAAGCACTGCAACAGCAATTTTTAAAGATCGGAATTTTACAAGCAGATGAAACCACCGTCAAAGTATTAAAACCGGATAAAGAAGGCTATCTTTGGGCTTATCATAGTTGCGAACCCAACAATCAATTTATTTTCTTTGAATTTAGCCTGACTCGAAGTGGAGATAATGTCAATCGACGATTGAAAGACTATAAAGGTCTGCTCCAAACAGACGGCTACAGCGGCTATAATGAGCAGAGGAAAAAGTCTGAAGTGATTAATTTTGGCTGTTGGGACCCTGCCAGGAGAAAGTTTGTAGAAGTGATTAAAGTGAATGGTAACAATAAGGCTGGCAAAGCGGGAGAATTATTGGGAATCATAGATAAACTATATGAAGTAGAAAGAGAAGCTAAAGATCAAAGTTTTATTAAACGGAAAAGCATTCGTCAGGAAAAATCTAAACCTTTACTCGAATTAATTTATTTAAAACTACAAAAAATCAATGCGCCCCCGCAAAGTGCATTAGGGAAAGCAGTGCAGTACGCATTAAATCAATGGCCTTATTTATCAAACTATATTGATTACGGTGAGATCGAGATTAGCAATTGTTGGATTGAAAATCAAATTCGTCCCTTTGCCCTGGGCAGGAAAAATTGGTTATTTGTTGGAAATGAAATGAGTGCTAATAAATCAGCCCTTCTTTATAGCCTTATTCAGACCTGCAAACTAAATCAGATTGACCCCCGTAATTATTTAATTTATGTCCTTAATCAAGTACACAAAATGCGCCGTAAAGAAATTGACCCTGAGATCTTGTTACCACAATTTATCAACAGAAAATTACTCGGTTAATGAATTCTTCAAGATGGGATTATTAGGGGCTTACGGAGGTATCAATGATGATATAGGTTCACGTTCCATAAGTATTTCTCCCTTTAATAAAATAATCTGTTATTTCACCATGCCAAGCGAGTACTCAGTGTAACGTCAAATCAGTTGTTCTGGTAATAGTTGAAACTTGTTGCACTGAAGAAGCTGATAAAAGCGGAAATAAAGCATATCGGCGATTTGATGAGCAAGCCGGAGAAATCGTCTTGATTTCTTCTGTTTTTCCACCGCTCCAACAACGTTGAAAGAAACGACTGCCGGTGTTGACGATAGCTTGCATCCAGGTACTGTTTTTGTAAAACAGAATGCTCAGTCCGGCCATACCTAAAATGAAAGCGCCTGCCGTTTTTGTGGTAAGTAATAGTGATGAGGATTCTGAAGTAGTCTTGGGTAAAGCCAAAGCCGGTTGAAATGACGGAGTTTTGACAGGATGAGACCAATCAAAATAATCAAAGGAATCCGGTTCGGTTTCATCTACCTCATTAACACTGCCGAATAATCCCCAAATCATTTGCCCAGTGGTCGAAGAATTGGTATTTACGCCGCAAGATTCGGTGGCGGGTAAATTGGCATGACAACGTTGATCATCACAGACTTTTTTTAACGCTTTTTGTTGGGCAGCTAAGGCTAAGGTTGTATCGTTAGCCGGGTTACCACTGAAATCGATAGAAGTTAGATTCGTGCAGGGAAGAATTTTTGCCAAAGCGAGTGCACCGTCATTGCCAATTTGGTTTCTACTGACATCTAAGATGTTTAACTGATAAGGGAAATTTTGAGTTAAATTCTGGATGGCGGCATCATTTAGTTGGTTACCAACTAAATTCAAATTGGTTAATTTACTTAACCCACTCAATATTCCCTCACTGAGGACGCTGATTTGGTTAGTATACAAATACAAGGTGGTTAATTTGTTTAACCTACTCAACACACTATTTCTGAGGATACTAATTTGGTTAACAGCCAAATTCAAGTAGGTTAACTGACTTAACCCGCTAAACACGTCCTCATCGAGAATACTGATTTCGTTACCCAATAAGCTCAAGGCTGTTAATTGGTTTAACCCACTCATTGCGCCCTTACTGAGGGTACTCAATTGATTTCCCCATAAAGTCGATGTATTTAATTGATTTAACCCACTAAACACATTCTCGCTGAGGATGCTGATTTGGTTAAAATTCAAAGACAAGGTGCGTAATTGGCTTAATCCATTAAACACGCTTCCATTGAGGACGCTGATTTGGTTATAACCTAAATTCAAGTTGGTTAATTGACTTAACTCATTCAACATGCCCTTGCTGAGAACACTGATTTGGTTACCACCCAAATCCAAGGTAATTAATTGGCTTAACCCACTAAACACGCTTTTATTGAGGACACTGATTTGGTTATTAGACAAATCCAAAGTGGTTAACGCAGAAAAATTTGAAAAACTATCCTCTGTAATATTGACAATAGGAGAAGATTCGAGTCTAAGGGTGGTTAACCGAAAAGGGAAATACTGCATAAACTCTGGTGTTAACACAGGAGGAATAAAACAATTGCCTCCTACCGATAAACTCTTTAGGCCAATCGGTAACAAGGTTGAGAAATTTTGAGGAAGAGTGCTGATTTGATTTATAGAAATATCTAATTCAGTGAAGGTCACTGACAGAGAGGAAAGAATACTGATGAGGTTGGTGTTCAAGTGATTGATCGAAAAATCTAAAGTTTGTAATTGACTTAACCCACTAAACACACCTTCGCAACGAAAAGGGATAATTGAAAAGAGCGGATTGAGTTTAGATACTGAACCAACAGACGAAGATTTTTACCCCGGAATAAATAGCTTGCCTCCTTCTCCTACGGGACTTGCTATAGCTTCACCGCAGGAAGCTAAAGTTCAAGTTGTAAATTTAAATGATTTTTTTATAGAAACCGACTCTATTTTAGAAACTGGGTTGCTTGATCTTGTTCCTTCCAGACCATCTTCCCCACTTCTGACAGTATCTCCTAAGATGTCTGCACAACCTATTTTTTTTAATGAAACTTTTCGTCATCTGAATATGAATTTGAAGGTCGAAGTGGATTCAGACTCGGAAACCCCATCATTGACTGAAACTAAATTAATTTTGCCTCAGAGTATAAATGCGCCTTCTTCACCTCCACTCCCATCCCTCACTAGTGCTCAGCCCGCTTTATTTAGCCAATCTACCCGCCAGGCAGAAGCTAAAAAAACCAAGCCAGTAAAAGAATTGCAAAAAATTCCTCCTTACAAAGGTTTATTTAGCCCTGTTACCTCTGTGTCTGTTCCTCGCTCTCTGCAACCAAGGCGACATTCTTCACCGGCCATTTTAGGAAAATTAACCACTTAATACGGACCCATTTTAAGGAGACAGGCATGCAAAGACCCCATATCGTTGATTTACCGAGTACTCTTCAAACCTCACAGTTGCTGTCTGATAGCCAACCCTCTCAGCAAGATCATCAAATTACTTTGCCTGCTTCCCCTACGGTAACGTTGCCCACTCTGCGATCTGCCGATTTGCGCATTGATCACCCATTCATCTGAAATGGTCAATTGTCCTTTGTTTTGCATGGATTCTTTAATGACTGGAAGCGATTTTCTTAAATTTTCCTGATCAACGGTGGTCAACATATTCACTCTCCCGGTAAAAAATAATTTTAAAACAGCAGAGAAATTCCCTGCTAAACTCGTGCATATTGCTCACCTTTGGTGATAAAGGATATATTGGTAAAAAATTGTTTGAGGAGCTGTTTGAAATGGGGTTAAAATTAATTACCAGGAGCCGAAAGAATATGAAAAATAAGCCTGAATTAAATCATTTTGAGAAACAACTTTTAAATCAGCGCAATTTAATTGAAACCGTGATTGATCATTTGAAGCATCATTATCAGGTCTGGCATACTCGGCATCGTTCAGTGATTAATGCCATGACTCATTTGGTCTCCGCTTTGGCTGCTTATGCTATTGAGCCTTTGAAATTATCTGCCATCAAATTAATCTCCAAAACTCCTAACTGAGGTTATATTAAACTAGGGCGAATAAGGAATAGAAAAATAGGATAATTCAACAGTGGAAGTTAAAATGAAACGCATTACCATCAGCATCCCACCGGAAGATTTAGAAAAAATCGAGCGGCTGGCCCAACAAAAAGGACTGATCCTCTCCGAATGTTTACGCATGCTGATCCGCATTGGCTTCACCGTTGAAGAAGCCGCCGCAGAAAAAAATCCAGGCGAACGCCCGCCTTTCTTGAGCGTCGAAGAACAACTCCTGCTGTGGAAAACCTAACTCGAATGGCAACAGGAAACCCGCCTCCTGGTCAGGCATCTAGTCGACACCCTGATCCAAGCACCATTGAAAGACCGTGATGCTTTACTGGAAGATGCTAAAGCAAAAGCCCAGGCACAGATACACGCACTTTTGCAGCCATTGCAAACGGCTAACTGCTAATCTGCACCCGGAGCCAACCTTGATTCCGATCAAAATTATCTTACTTTGAGTTGAGCGGTTAATACTAACCCACAAAAACATTAATTGAAGTATGAGTTTGGGAACTGATACGGAGATCTCGTAAGGTTTGTAATAGATCCTCCATATCTTTGTGATCAGCAGAAATTAATGCGCCATCTATGAGATTTTTTTCATATTTTGTTAGCCGTCGCAAAAACCTGTAACGATCTGCTTGTGATAGATAGACCTCATTCAATAAAGCATGGGCTTGCTCCAACGGCGTTTGTTGCGCAGGCGTTGCGAATCGTGCAGATGACTGCAGTTTTTTGCCAGGTAAAGGTGAGAAAGCAAATACTCGGACTGACCACGGCCACGAAGGATATGGATTTTTAATTGAGCTAGTGGCAATTTGAGACGAGTTATTAGTTGCCAACATCGAGGTATCAAGCGTTGATAATTCCGCAGATACTGAAAGCTTTTGCTCGCACGGTGGCACAGGAGCAAATAGCCTTCCCGATTGTGATGTACTCATCGTAGAAGACATTGTGCTCGATGAACTCGATGACGAGCATGAACTGCTGGTTGAAGTAATGGGAACAGGTAATGATTTAAGTTGAGATTTAAGCCCTTTTAAAAAGCCCAATGAGAATTTTGATTTTTGTTCTGGTGTGAGATGAGACTCTGTTGTTGTAGATTGGCTCGCGATTTGGCGTAAAGTATGGAGCAATTCTTTTAATGACTTGCGATCCTTTTTATTCAAGATGTGGATGTGTTCGCGGTAATAAGCCAATTTAGCGAGGTAATGTTGTTTCGCCCCGACCTGCGTTATACCTGCTATCAGTTGATCAGCTTGAGCGAGTAATTCTGGATTGGAATAATGAGGACGGCGCGTCAATAAGTTGGAAAAAATAGAGCGCGACGGTGTTTCTTTGGATTCTCTTTCTTTAGCTTCAGTGGAAATAGTTGGAATTGACACCAGGGTCTGTAGCTTCGGAAGTGCTGTTTCGGGAGGTGCTGTTTCGTATTTATACTCTTGGTGGGGGGATTGCTCATCCGGTTGAGCGGTTATCAGTTTGACTTTGCTGACGTCAGCACCGTATTGTTCCAATAGCCGTTTGCTGAGCAGACTCATGCGGCAACCGGAGAGTCGCACACCGTGTACCCACAACTGCATGCCCGAATAGCGAGAAGAAGCCAGCAACCGCCATTCTGATGGTTGCGGTTGCTGAGTCTTTTCATCGGGAAAATGGGTTTTTATCTCGGTCTGCTCGGTATTCCTGCATAATCCCGTCGACAGTAACCAAAAACCTATGACACCATTCTCATCACCTGTCGCCAACAATTGATCATCACCCCATTGATTAGGCCGGATCGTAGAGCGTTGAAAAGCAATACTATAAATGGCAGCTGACCAAGTAAAAACTGTCAGGCAGCGATGGCTCGCTACCGACCACAGCCGCACCGTCCCATCCACACTCCCCGACGCCAGCGTCTGCCCATCCGGGCTAAATGACACACTCCACACCGGCCCTTGATGCCCGATGAGCGGCGCGCCCTGCGGTTCTCGGCTACGCACCGACCACAGCCGTACCGTCTTATCTATACTCCCCGACGCCAGTATCTGCCCATCCGGGCTAAATGACACACTCCACACCGAACCCTGGTGCCCGGTGAGCGGTGCACCCTGCGGTTCTCGGCTACGCACCGACCACAGACGTACTGTCTTGTCCACACTCCCCGAGGCCAGCGTCTGTCCATCTGGGCTAAACGCCACACTCTTTACTTCTCTTTCATGCCCGATGAGCCGCACACTCTGCGGCTCATCGCTTGCCACCGACCATAGCCGCACCGTTTTATCCGCACTCCCTGAGGCTAGTAACTCCCCATTCGGGCTAAACGTCACACTCCATACTCCACCCTTATGTCCAACCGGCGCGCCCAGCAGCTTTTGGCTGCTTACCGAATACAGTCGCGCTGTATGATCATCACTCCCCGAGACCAGCGTCTGACTATCCGGGCTAAACGCCACACTCAAAACTCTATAATGATGCCCGATGAGCGGCGGCGCGCCCAAGGGCTCTCGGCCAGTTACCTGCCATAGTCGCACCGTCTGATCCATACTCCCCGAGGCTAGCGTTTGTCCATCCGGGCTAAATGACACACTCATCACCTCATCCTTATGCCCGGTAAATGGCGCGCCCTGCGGCTCTCGGCTGGCTACCTGCCACAGCCGCACCGTCTTATCTAGACTCCCCGAGGCCAGCATCTGACCATCCGGGCTAAATGACACATTCGTTACATAATCCTGATGCCCAGTGAGCGGTGCACCCAACGGCTCTTGGCTAACCACTGACCACAGTCGCACCGTCTTATCCTCACTCCCTGAGGCCAGTATCTGACCATCCGGACTAAATGACACACTCGTCACCGCACGCTCATGCCCGGTGAGTAGGGTACCCAGGGGCTCTCGGCTGGCTACCTGCCACAGCCGCACCGTCTGATCATAACTCACCGAGGCCAGGGTCTGTCCATCCGGACTAAACGATACACTATTTACCCAATGCGTATGCCCGGTGAGTGGTGCGCCCAGCAGTCTTTGGCTACTCACCGACCACAGCCGCACTGTCTTATCCCAACTCCCCGAGGCCAAGGTCTGACCATCTGGACTAAACGATACACTCCGAACGCTATCCTGATGCCCAATGAGTGGCACGCCCAGCAGTTTATGACTACTCACCGACCACAGCCGCACCGTTTCATCCTTACTCCCCGAGGCTAGCGTCTGTCCATCCGGGCTAAACGACACACTCATCACCTCATTCTTATGCCCGGTAAATGGTGCGCCCAGCGGCTCTTGGCTGGCTACCTGCCACAACCGCACCGTATTATCCACACTTCCGGAGGCCAGCATCTGACCATCCGGGCTAAATGATACACTATTCACTCTTTCTCGATGTCCAATGAGCGGTTTACCCACGATTTCGCCGGTTTCCCGATGCCGAATTTCAATCGTCTGACTTTGGGCAATGGCTAACCAGGGATATTGGGGATGATAAGCCATTGCTAAGATCCTTTCCCTGCATTCCAATTTGGGTTGTTCGCCCCATTCCACATCCTCCAACCTCGCTCCCTCTAAATTTGCGCCATACAGCCAAGTGCGAGTCAGGTTTGCACCGGTGAGATCCGCGCCCGATAGGTTGATATGTGCCAATATGCCATAACGCAGATTCGCGCCAGGAATACACACTCTCTGCCAGTCTCGTCCAATCAAATCTATTCCGCTCACGTTTAACACCGTCGCCGCATTGCCGCCGGCAATAGCAATGGTACCGTCGGTTTTACTAAGCTCTATTAATTGGAAGAATACGGTCTGCAATGTCGGATTATCTCGGGTGCGGTCCACTAAAAAATGTACCTGATCCGGCGTTAGACGCTGCTGGGTGAGCAAGGTCACCGCCTGGCTATAATTGCGCACCCATAAGGAATTAACCTCTGACAAGCTTGAGCCAGACTCTGGAGTCAGTAACAACTGTTCCATCATACTTGTGGTGATAAAATAATCGAATAAGGAGGCGTACATAAAGCTCCAGGTGTGATCGCTGCTCTCACGCAGTGGGCTTCCTTGGCGCAGACGCGCACTGTCCGGCAGGGTGTCGCCTAGTAATCGCGAAAGGGTTTCCCCCTTGGAGGTGGTTTTTGATTCAGGGGTCGAGATGGACTCATATCGTAGGCCGACTTGTCTCCTCTGAAACAGATGTTCAGCAAACGTCAGGCAGAATACCCGGTATGCGGCTTTCAGCCAATACACTTGCACGTCATCACCACCAGTTTGATCGGCTTCCTGTTTTAACGCTTGTTTGCGCGCTTCGCCCAGAATCGCGGTGGTATCTGTGAGGTAACTGCGTTGCTGATAGGCTTTCTTCGCCTGGCGGGTAAACCATTTATCCATAAATCGGTCATATAATGCGGCGCGCGTGATGGGGGTTTTTCCTGTTTGCAGGGAAGCTTTGACTTCCGGGAGTTCCGAGGTTTCTTTCGTTTTCCGAATAGTTTTTTCGTCCGTCGAGTCCTTGGTTTTTGCTGGAGTTTTGACTCGAATGGGCAACTGTTCTTTCGCCAATTCCGGTAAAATCGATAACGTCATCCACAATATAAACGGCGTGTCAATCAGCGCTTGCAGTTCAGGAATCATTTTAAATTCAGCTTGGTAGCGGGCCGCATCCCAGTCAACGGGACGTTCGGGATCATTGTGGGATTGAGTGACATATTTTTTGATGTAATCCTGGGTCTGTTGCACCGTAAACGGTGAGACATAGCGCGTCCGGTAGCATAGCCAGTCGGGAATACCCATAACATGCGGCACAAAGCTGTCGGCTTCAACCAGGGCTTGTATCCGCTGACTACGACAGCTGATCACCATCTTGACTCGCCCGGAGGTATGATTTAAATGATGGACGTCATACAAATTGGGCGCGGCCTGTCCCGGCATTTCATCGTAACCGTCAGCAATCCAGAGCGTGTGGTAATCGCTTTGCAACAAGCTGATTTCCTCCGAGGTGAAGCTGATTTCTGGCAGATGATGGTAATAATCCCACAGATTCTGGGGATCCACCTGAGCAGATTGCAAGGGGATAAACACCGGAATTGGCACTCGGGGAGCTGGATCACCTGGGCGATAACTTTGCCAGGCCGGGTCTTGCCAGAGGGTTCTTAAAAGATAGCGGTTAAACGTGCTTTTACCTGCGCCAGCTAAGCCTTGCAGCAATAACACGTGTGTTGTCCCTTGTAACAGTTCGCGCTCAACCCACGGATATAAAGGTTCTGCGGATTGAGCCATTCCAGCTTGCGACTGGCCATTGGAGGCAATATAACAAGACAGTTCCTGAGTAATATAAGGGTCAGCTAAGACTTTCTGCCGCAAAACTTGTAATTTCACGCCCAGGGTATAGTGGGGAGACAGTTTATCCTGCCAACAAGACGGTTGCTCTTGACTTTTAGCCAGCAAGATTTTATTAAATTTATCTATCGTCAATTTAGAGTCAACAGATAAGCCTAGCTTTGGAGCTGGTTTCAGGGGATATTCTGCTTTTCTGTCGGTGGAAGTAACGTTTCGTGTCGTCACCAACATCAGACTGGCTAATACTTCGGGCTGCTTGAGAAGATCCGGATCGTTGTAGATTGAGGGAGTATAATCTCCAGGTGCAGTTGTGCCGGAGGACATTGTTTTGACTTCACCGGAGTGAATCGATAGAGATTTTTCATCGATTTGCTTCCGCGCTAACGGTTCTGTCCGCTTGCTCTCAGCCTGGATGGGGGATGATGAATGGGGAGGCGTTCCACTTTGTCGCATTAATACCGATGGGGATGATTGCTTCGCAGTAAGTGCCTCTTGCCAGAGTCCCTCTAACACCTGCGTCACCTGACTGGCGGTAGGACGTTGAGTAGGGTCTTGCGCCCAGCAGGCTTGAATGACCATGGCTAATTCAGATGGACAATCGTCGGGAATGATTTCCCGACGCCCCTGAATGACTAGCGGCGCTACTACCTGCTCTGACCAATCGCGATCACCCACTAACAGGCCGGTTTTTGGATCACTATAGGGGAGACGGCGGGTGACCACTTCCCAGCAGATCATAGCGAAACTATAGATATCGCTGGCGGGGGTGGCGGTTTTACCTTGCAGCACTTCAGGCGCATTCCAAAGAGTAGAACCGACTTTGCTGGTATCTTCAGCCTGCGATTTCAGGATAGATAAACCAAAATCACAGAGTTTAGCACGACCATTGATATCCAATAAGATATTCAGGCTTTTTAAATCCCGATGCAGCAACCCATAGTCGTGAAGGACACTTAATCCTAACGCAATATCACGTAAGACCTGTAAGCGCCAGATCCAGGGAAGCGCTTGATTCTCGTCTTTTAACCGATGGTATAAACTACCCCCTTCGGCCAATTCCATTACCAATAACGGCGGTGACTCCAGAGATAAACCTAACAAGTGAATCAGAAACGGCGACTGTAAGTTCGCCATCACCGCCGCTTCATCTTTGAGTTGCGCCTGATCTTTGGCTGAAAGTTTAGCTTCTCTAAAACGCTTCACCGCCACCGGTTGGCCGTCATAGGTGCCCTGCAACACATCACCAAATGCGCCTTTACCTAACGTTTTTTCGTCTACGGTAAGCTTATTTCGGTTTAACGCTAAATCTTTGACGGTGTTAAAACGATGGGAAGAGGGAGCCAGTGTGGTTTCTGATGCAGGGCCTATTTTACCTAAATACCGTCCCTTCCAGGCCCAAAAGTCACAGTGGGGATCATCAGAATAACGCGCATAACGGGCGAGTAATAACTGATCCTCCCTCCCATGCGGTATAAAATAAGTGCTTTCTTCTAGTTTAAACACCACCGACCGGGTGCTATGTACGCATAAGCGAGTACGACCTTGCAGTTGATGTAAAGTGTTACTGTCGTAGAGATTGGACGGAGAATTTAATTTATCTATCCCTTGCACCAACCAGAACGGCGCAAACTGGCTGCGTAGTAGCTGCCATTCGCTTTCGGTAAAATCGATAACGCCTTCAGGTGGTTGATGTGCTCCTGTCAATAGGGGCGAAGAAACACCCGGTTGATCAAAGTTAATCAGCAATGGCAACCAAGCCCTTGGTGGCGGATCACCCTGACGGTAAGTCTGCCACTGTGGCGCTTGCCATAAACGCCAGGCAGTTTCATGCAAAGAATGGCTGGGGTCTTCGCCTTCCTCACCCAGCCAGAGCAACATTTCGATTTTGGATCCTTCAATGAGTGTGCGTTGGATTTTCTGCTGTAATTTTGGTAGTGATGCTTTCGATTTTACCAGTTGCGCCAAGCTATCTCGCAACGCACATATTTTTATGCCGACTTGATAGCGCAAATCCGTCGTGGGATTGAGCCAACTGAGGGTTTCATCATTCACTAATAAGAGATTAAGTGAACCACTACTCTGTGCAGTATTGAGCTGAGTTTGAGTGATTGTAGCTGTGGGGTCCATCGGCAAAGGATCTTCGTATTTCTGGTCTATTGAGATGGGTACTATCTTTTGCGGCAGTGCCGGAAGCGTGTCGGAGAATCCTTGCTCAGCGTGTTGCCATAAGACGTCCAATCCTTTGGCCAAGACTTTGACTTCTTTTATGATGGAATTCGTGCAAGCTTGAATTAAAACGATCACCTCTGGCGGACATGCCCGCGGCAAGCCTTTACCTTGCTCCCATCCGTTTACTAGAATCGTCGAGCGGCGGCTGGCCATACACCATAGCAATTGCGCTAATACGATGATATCGTCAGCCTCAGCCATCGCCGTTTCGCTCAAGCAAGGCAGTATTTGCGCACGATCCTGGGCATCGAGAAATAATCGCGATAGACTCCAGGAAATATACCTTGCACCGGCAGCCCGGCACTGATACAACGCCACCGCCACATCGCGCACCAGACGGCAACGCAGCACCCATGAATCGGCTGCAGTTGTACTTAGCCACTCAGGACATCGAGTTTTTGGCAACTCTGCCATGACTAAAGTACGGCTTTTTTCTTCTTCACTGACGCCGACTACCGGTAAACAAAACGGTGAAGCCACGCCGTAAAAAGCATGGACAGATTTCTGACCCTTTTCCCACCCCGATGACGATAGACTGAGCAAAGTCACCACTTGTTCTCGATAGAAACCCACGTGTAATCCCGCGGTGATTTCTTCATGAATAGCGCCTTTCGGTTTTAACTCCTGAGCGGAGATCACCGGCAAAGTTTTATCAGGTCGTTTAGCTTCCGATTGAGTAGAGGCGATTTTATTCTCTAGTTCAGTGCGTGGTTCTTTTTCCGGTAAGGGTGTGGATCCTTCTAAAGGAACCTTTAAACCTGAATGTTCAGCGGTTTGCATGGTTCAACTTGCCTGTTATTATCCATTTTCTTAATGATTTCTTTTGAGCATCCTGTCCTAAAAATCCGTACTGCTTCATTTTCTTGCGCAAAGTGCCGCGACTGATATTTAACAATTTGGCGGCTGTACTTTGATTTTGACTGTTGTATTGCAGCACTATTTCCAGTAATGGCGATTCGATTTCAGCCAGAAAAAGTTCGTAGAAGTTATGCGGTGTTACGCCTTCTAGTTTTATGAAATACTCTCTGACCGTCGCCCGAACAGCGTCGCGCAATAGGTTGGGTTTTGATGCCGGTAAAGCCGTGGAATTGATATCCTGGCTGGTTATCACATCAGTATTTTGTTCAATAGATGGTGCCAAAGGCTGGCTCATAAATCTCTCCATTCAAAAGAAATTCCGATTCACCTCTTTCTATTGGGACTGTAATAGAAATGCCGGTTATTTTACCGATTTGATTAAAAAAGTCAAAAAATAAGAGCCACTTTTTAGGAGTTTCGATTTTTAAGCTTTTTGAGGTACTTTTTTTATACCCGTTTTAACCAGTGACTGTGAAAGAGGAGATGGTTGTTCGCGCCGATTATTTTCTAAATAATCGCGATCCGTTTTCTATGGCTGCATTGTATTTTTAAATCATAGCTCTCAACAATGAAAGCCTGTTTTTTCACAGTTTTACCCTATCTTACTCTAGAGAGGGAGCTATTTCCTAATAACAGTGCAGTTCTATAGTGAACTAAATTTAGGCAACAAAAATTTTCTTGGTGGATAGCGAGATTTGCCTCTACTCGATTTAGGGTTCCAAGTTTGGGTCTCCTATAATGCTGTTAGGGTATTATTATCCTCTGTTATAGAATTGCCCCTTGTGTAGAGTCTATTTTGTGGCATTATAGTGTTGATCGGTCATGACTTCCAGGAAGTAAATTAATGTGGTTAGCAACGGTTACGTGTAATTCTAGTGTAAATGTGCCAAGAAAAATCCAGAAAAATATAGACATTTATGGTATTTTATAGAAAAGTATGCGAAACCAAAATAGGCAAAAATAGCTTTAAATAGAAAGAGATAGAAGAATATAGACAATAATAGAAAAGTCGTTACGTGTTCTTTTAATCCGTTGGTCCCGAGTTCAAATCTCGGCCGGCCCAAAAAATAAAATTAGAATAATCAAAAACTTATAAATAGCGCCTGATGCTTGTTCAAAAATTTCAAAACTCCCACCGGAATTTTGCCGGAATCTGATCTCAATAAGCTTACCCTGATTAATTTTTTTATCTCGATATGTTATTCTACTTCCAGTGCTCAAACACACATAGTAAGGGAAAAACCGCCCCGATTAACAGCGGTTGAATGCTCGCGTACGGTCGGGAGTAGGCGTAATACAATACCTGCAATGGAAATAAACCTGCCGTGCTATGTGCGGTTTGAGCTCCTGGCCGCCAATATTTCGATATTGGCATTTGAAATCAAAAACACATAGGAGTTCTTATATGGAACAGGTATTTATTATTAATCCCCAAGCAAGCTTTGATTCTTTAAAAGAAGCACTTTTCGAAAAGGCTACTCAAGTAAACGCTATGGCAAATTGTTTATTGTTAGCCAGTGAAGAGCTTAATCATTCTTTACTTTTTGATACGCTGTGGGCGATAACTGGTCATATCGAACAGATTATAGATTTACTCAAAATCGATAAATTACGTCTACAATGATGTTACTTTGATCAACGAATGTATACCTAGGGCAATCATTAAATTTGGTTGCCCTAGGTGATTTCAGCTAAAGCAAACTACAGGCTGATTAAATAAAAGTAAGGAAGACTACTATGAGTTCCATAGAAATATTCTTATCACCCGACAAGGTGGTAGAGCTTCATGTGAAACTAGAAGAGGACACAGTTTGGTTAACTCAAGCTCAAATTGTTGATTTATTTCAATCAAGTAAAGCCAATATCAGTGAACATGTTAAGCATATTTTTGCTGAGGGTGAATTAGAGCGTGAGCCAACTGTTCGGAATTTCCGAACAGTTCAAAAGGAAGGGAAAAGGCAGGTTTCCAGGGAAATTGAACATTACAACCTGGACTTGATCTTATCGATTGGATACCGTATCAACTCTAAAAGAGGCACCCAATTTCGTCAATGGGCTAGTGAGCGTTTAAAAGAGCATTTAATTAAGGGCTATACCATAAATGAAGAAAGAATCCGGCAATTAGAAGGCGGTCTTTCGCAGTTAGAGCAAGCCATTAAATTGATTCATCAATCCAGTCAATCTGATCAAATCAATCTCTCTGAGGCTAAAGGGCTGCTTGACATTATTTCTAATTATACCCGAAGTTTTATTTTGCTTAATCAATTTGATAGTAACCGTTTAGAATTAAAAAAATTGAATGAAAATATCAGCTATGAAATCAATTATAAAGAAGCTGTCAACGCAATTGAGAGACTTAAAAAAATTCTAATCGATAAAAAAGAAGCATCTCCATTATTTGGTAATCAAAAAGACGAAAGTTTTGCTGGCATCTTGGGAAATGTAATACAGAGTTTTAGTGGTGAATATGTTTATTCAAGTATCGAGGAACAAGCGGCTCATTTGCTCTATTTCATTATTAAGAACCAATTTATGATAATTTTCTGTGGGTCGAAACAATAAATGATCCTTTCGTATCGCTTACTAGCTACCACAAGGAATAGGTACTATGAAAAAATCTGCGGATTTGTCTGAGTTATCAGAGGTAGATACACTGCGTTGGATGATCAAATTTCGCGCGCAGCAGGATTTATTCCATCAATTTCTAAAAAATATTAAAAAAACCGTCAAAGAGCAGGCCACGCTGTATTTACCGAAGACTTTGGATCATGCGCAATGGTTACAAATTACCCGGCCTCAAGTCTTTTTGAGTTATGCCTGGGAAGCAGCCAATACGCCTCCATTAGAACATTTGCAGAATTTTCTGAAAAGATTGTCCGCCGATTTATCGGCAGCGGGATTAAAACCATGGCTGGATATTGAAAAAATGACCGGAAATCTGGATGACCAGATGCGCGCCGGGATTCAGACGAGTCAATATGTGTTGCTGATGGGCACTAAGCGCTATGCTGAACGAACCAAACCGGATAGCAGAACTAATGTGCGCAAGGAACTGGATTTTACCCTGAAGGAAGCTAAAAAAAGCGCTGATTTTCTTTTACCGTTACTGTTTGAAGGCGATTATGGTACTACTTTTTCCCATCTCGGGGACTACCTCATTCGTGACTGTCGCCCCTGGAATTCGCTGACCCAGGATCAATGGGCAGCTTCGGAAAACTATCTCCTCTATATCCAAAATTTGACGGAGTGTCTGCCGCTCGGCATTTTACCCTGTTTGCTGGGATTAAATCGTGGTAACGATTATCCACAATACCGCGAAGCCTGCTCAAAGGCTTACCGGCAACATCAAAAAACGTTAATGCAGGCATTAGAATTAGTGCAGATAAAAGATCCAGCCGAACAAAAATATCAGTTTTCTCAAAGTCCCTTGATCTTGATTCCCCGCCCAAAAACGGACACCAAAGTTTTGCAGGAGATTTTAGCCACGCTGTTACAATTGGTGGCGGAAGGAGAACAGGATGAAGCAGAAAAACTCATTGTGCAAAATCCTGGCCTGTTGCAAATGTCGGGAACTGTCAAAGATTTATCCGGTCGTGAATTTAAGCCAATCACGGTGTTTCAATATGCTGTGTGGGCGGGCGATTGGTATATGTGGAAGATGATTCTACCTTATTTACCCAAAAATATCGCCGCCGAGCAGTTTGAAGCGCTGGAGTCAAAAGGCACTTCCCATGGGAAATACTTTAGTTTGCAAGGATTATTGGATGCGTTGCAACTCTTTGTGGATAAAGCGGAAAGCGACTGGCATTATGACTCGCGCGCCAAGACTCACTGGCAAAAACAGGTAGGTGGCGCACAAAGGCAATTACCGGTGTGTATCGTCAACCAATATTGCCAGAGTAACCGGACTTTGAATCCCTGTCCCCATTTCAATGAAGAGAAATTGCAAAGGACGCGGAGGATTGAAGTGTGGGGGCAATCCACTTCAAGTTGGGTGACAGAGGATTGGTTTAAAGCCAAATATTCAGGAGGGACAATGGGTGAAACCTTTGCCATAGTCCGATGCGATCTGGAGCGAACGGCGCAACAAATGACGGTGGATCCCCACTATCAGGATTGGGTGATGCGAAGCGCACGAGCTGATCTTATCGCCATTCAGGCTTTGGAAAAAATTCGAGTCGAACAGTTAGAGTTGTTATCTTCACAACTCAAATCATCCTTATCGTTTCAGTCTGCATAGCTCATGAATTGGGTAGACATAGGTGGTGCTCTCGAAAAGTGCGTAGCGATCTATCAGTATCATGCGTCATGTACTGGAGAAATTACAGAGCAATTTTTTGCAGGTTATTGAAGCGCTCTGTTTTTGTGACGGTTATAGCGGTTTTCAGAAATTTTTAAATTCTCCTGAATCGGAGTCAACCTCAGGATATCATTGGTTAATCAAGAGAAAGTGATTTGCCCGGTGGGCTGTATGGCTTATGTCAGAAGGTATTTTGCCGATTGCGTCAAACTCTCAAAGAAACCGGGATTGGCTTCGAAAGGGTTAGATTTTTTTAAAAAGCTCTACGCCCTTGAGAAGAAATCGCGGGAAAATAATTTCTCTGCCGCCCAACGATATGAACTCAGATTCTGACGCTTACGGCTCAATGGTTACCGAAATCCGCCTCTAAAATAATGGCGTTTTCGAACAAAAAAGATGTTTTGTTGTTAAATATTGAAGATTAGGGTGATTACTATCTAGCAATAATTTAGCATAGACATTTTTAGCATGTTTAGCAGAAATTGCCCAAACACAAGCTGTTCCGTATATGCCTGACCAGGCAAACATAAAAAATTTTAATTCATTTTATTAAAGGCTTACATTTTACCATTAACATCCGGTAACTATTCAGCCCTATTCCCATCGGTTATGATTCAGAGAAGAATTAAAAGTAAAGAAATCAATGACATGATCATATGTTAATGAGATACTGTGCAGGCAATGGATGAGCTACCTGATTTATCAAAATTAACGGACGCAGAGAAGGATCAATTATTATCCTTACTCTGGGAACAATGCCGACTATTACGCGCCCAGATACCGCAATTAGAAACCCAGATTAAAGCCCTCAAAGATCGTTTATCAAAGAACAGTCAAAATAGTAGTAAACCCCCATCAAGTGATCATGGGAGTAGGCCGAATCCTAAATCTCGTCGAAAAAACAGCGGCAAAAAAGCCGGTGGCCAAAAGGGTCATGTAGGCCATCGTCTTAATCCTACGGACACACCGGATTACATAGTGGAATATTCAGTGAACCATTGTGAGCATTGTGGGGGAAAATTTAGAAAAGGTTGCGGGAGAATATGATCGACGCCAAGTATTTGATATTCCAATTTTACGAGTGGAAGTAACTGAACATCGAGTACAAAGGAAGATGTGTGCATGCTGCGGCTATGAGACGCAAGGAGATTTGCCAAAAAGCATTAACCAACTGACTCAATATGGCCATCGAATTAAAGCGTTAATGGTTTACATGAATCAATATCAATTATTACCGTTCCACCGATTGAATGATTTTTTTAAAGATGTATTTCATCAAAGGATTAGTGTAGGGACTTTTGTTAATGCAAAACAACACGCCTATAAGAAATTAAGTCTGATGGAAGAACAAATTAGAAACCTATTAAAGGCCGGGAAAAAACTACATGTGGATGAAACCAGCTTACGTGTCATGAAGCAGCGAAATTGGTTGCATGTGGCCAGCACGAGTCAATTGACTTGTTACGATATTCACACTAAGCGCGGTACTGAAGCATTGGATGAAATAGGTTTATTGCCGGATTTTAAAGGAATATTAGTGCATGATCACTTTAAACCTTATTTTCATTATGGTAGTGGCCATAGTCTTTGTAATGCGCATCATTTGCGTGAGTTAACTTTTGTTCAGGAGCAAGAGAATCAGCAGTGGGCGAAAAAATTAGAAAAATTATTACTAAATTTAAAACACAAAGTAGAGATTCATTATCAGAAAACATTGACTCGATTACCTGATCGAATTTTAAGAGGGACCCGCTCGCGTTATATGGGAATTCTTTACAGAGGACGCACAGAATGTCCAGCAGCAATTGATGAGAAGAAAAAAGGGCGTCAGAAACAATCCACATCCAGAAATTTATTAGAGCGGTTAAGGAAATTTAATCAGTCTGTTTTAGCCTTCATGTATGATCCCGCGCTTCCCTTTGATAACAATCAGGCAGAAAGGGATATTCGCATGGTTAAGGTGCAGCAAAAAATATCGGGATGCTACAGAAGTTGGCAGGGCATAAAAGCTTTTTGTAGAATCCGGGGTTGTCTTTCGACACTTCGGAAAAATGGTCTTAACCTGCTGACTACATTAGAAAATGCCATCCAAGCCTCTTCGGCTATACCTTTACCTCAATTAAGGGCTGAATAGTTACAACATCCGACCTTCGAAGGTAATACCATCTTCAGTAGCGTAATCGAAAGCGGTTTTATTTGCATTCGATGTTATATTGGGATTTGCCTTGGCGTTCAATAACAGAAGCGTGTTGCCTGCAAACGGAGAAGCTTTGTTTCTTGAAACAGCAAGCATTAATGCAGTCTTTCCTTCTTTATTTTGAACATCCGGGTCAATTTTGGCTTCTATTAATGCTTGTAAAATTACTGCGGAGTTTTTTGTTTCAACGGCTGCGATTAACGCATCCGCTTGTTTTTGTTTTGGAAGTTCTGCTAAGTTAAAATACTTATTAATTAATACTTTTAAGAATTCAAAGTGCAATTGAAGAGTATTCATATATTGAACATAATCTACCAAATCAGTAGGAGTCTCAATTTGACTGCTATCTAATTGATTTGTGAAACTTTCACAAAATACCTTTTCTATCAAATACCTTATCATTTTGGAAGTTAATGCTTCATTGGAAATAGTGGGTGGTGAAACAACCTCGGAAAAAAATATACCAGGAGATTGACGAAGCATTTTTTTACATTGCAAAATACCTGAAGTGCTATAGTTTTCGAACATAGGTTTATAAGTTTGCTTTTGATCTTTTGTAATAGGAAAAATTTTATCTCCTTCCAGGATTTGGTCTTTTGTAAGTTGTATCCAATGCACCCCGAACTTCATAAAAGGCTTTAAATATTTTATAGATTCTGTGGAAATAATGGGTGTTAAATTATCCTGTAAAATTTGCATGCTGGTCTTTTTTTTACGGCATGTGCGCAAGTCTAGAATGTTTGGCGTATTAATTAAATGCATAATACATAAATGGAAGCTCGTCATTTGGTGTATTTTCTCTAGGTTGCCAAGATGAGGCAATATTTCTTGATAAATCTTTAATCTTTTTTCTGGAATTTCAAAATCAATATTCGCCTCTTTAGCGGACTTTAGAAATGCCAAAAATCTTTGGGAGCATTCAGAGCCGGTTAACAAAGCAATTTCATCAATGATTTGTTGTGTTTTAACTTTATCCTCTAGAACGATGATTTCATCTTCATTAATTACTTTCTGACAAAATTCAGTTAAATCTTTATTATTAGAATGTCTAGCGAAAAAGTGGATACAAAAAATAACTCTCTCCATTTTTCGCAGAGCAGGAACAAGGCCATTGGTGTGATTGAGAAAATAATTTTGAATAAGATCGGATGGTCTTTTGATTTGTGGCGTTAATTTTAAAAGCTCCATTTTTTTTTGATCTGGCGTAGCGTTAAGTAACGTTGCTTCAAAAAAAGTAAAATTTGAAAACTTATTGACCGGTCGATAACAGGCTTCTGTACCGGGCGGAAGTAATATTTCTTTTTCATTCGATACTGCAGATATGGTATGAATATCTATTCCGTAATTGTTTATATAATAAATGCAAGTATATTGCTTGGTTGGATCAAAACTTAATTGCATTCCTCCGCTCATTTCACTAGAACTCAAAAAGGCAAAATCTTGCGCATAAGAGAAAGCTGGGGGTAAATAAACTAAATGAGAAGGGCCTTCTATAATCCGGATGGTTTCATATGTTTTTGGTGTCTTATGCTGAAATGATCCATGGGTTAAAATGATCGCTGACTTTATATCCGTGATTGCGCATGGCGTTAATTTATAATTTGAACCGGCGGTGGTTAGCATGAAATCATCCTCCCGCATCATCTTATTTATCGCCGGACCGCAAGGGGTAGAATAATAATAGGTGGCGTAAGCATGTGCTAAATGCTTAAATCCATGGTTTTGGCGCATTGGGACTGTTTTGAACTCATCAACGTACTTATCTAAAATTTCTGGCGCGATGGTAAGGCCGTAATTTGTGGGAGAAAATATCCCTTTTAATGGAATGCGAATGGAGGGTTTATCTGTATTTTTATACGAAAAAGTAATTATATACTTTGCATCGACTAGATGAGATTGGACTGCTTCAGAGTCCATAAGGTTGGTTAATAATAATTCCAGTGGATTGCTATCTTGTTGGCTGCTCTGTTTCATGATATTTCTGCCTTCTATGTGCTACGATTAAAATATGATCTGAGCTTTATATATGCAGATCATATAAAAGTCAATGAGACCACAAGTACCAGTTGCGGTGATGGGTTAATCGGCCTCTCTCGTTTCCAATTGCTCAAGAAAACACATTCAAAAGCCCGCGATTTGTTTTCCAATCTAATTGCGATGAAGAGGTAAATTTACGCTCCGCCCCTTTAGGCAAGGTTGCCTTAAATAGTAAGGCGGCATAAGATAGTGCTTCCATTTTCAAGGAGCGAAAATATGCCTCAATTCTCAAGCCATATTCGGAAAGGATTATTGTTGATTGGCGGGTGCACTGCCCTGAGTATCGGATTTGCCGGCGGCCCTGAACCTGCTTCCATACCGGTAATCGCTCCTCTGTTACCCGGCGTTTCGCTCTACGGATACGGCGGCAATGGTTGGACCGGAATGGGCGATGTCATGGTGCCGGTCTTTGGCCAATCGCAGCAATTTTTCTACGTCGACCCGCAAATCTATTATCACAGCGGCCCCAGCGAATACACCGCTAGTATCGGCGGCGGCGGGCGCTGGTTGATATCTCCCGACGCCGGTATCCTCGGGGCCTACATCTTCGGAGACTACAATCACGTCAATGATGGCAATCACTTTTGGTTTGTCAGTCCCGGGTTGGAACGATTAGGTGCTCTCATCGATTTAAGCGCCAACCTGTATATTCCGGTCAGCCGGCAGCAAATACAGAATGGCACAGAATTTGCCGATCAAGATGGTAATTTCAGTCAAATTAGTTTCGCGGGCCATAACCAATATGATGCGCTGGTCAATACCTTTGATTCGACCGGTTGGGGAGGGGACGGCCAAATCGGCTTCCATTTACCCTTTCGCAATTCAGAAATTTATGTCGGAGGATATTATTTTGCGCCGAAGTCTACAGACAAAATCGGCGGCGGGACCCTGAGATTGCAAGTCCCCATCAACAACTATTTCAGCGCAATGTTTAGCGAAGCTTATGATAGTCAGTACCACAATACCCTCAAGGGCGGTTTAACGTTTTGGTTCGGCGGCCGTCATACTCTGCCGTATTGGCAAGGAGACTTAAAAGCACGTTTGGTCGATCCCGTCCAACGCAGTTTGATTGGTGTCGCTGGCGGTTCGCATACGGGTGAGCCCGTGGTGCATCAAGAACAAATAGTTCAATCCGGTGTATTAGAATTATCGAATATTTCCTTTTTTGTCCCTCCTGGCTCCGCACTCGGTGCAGACGGCGGCGCGCAGGGCGAGGGCACTTATGAAGCGCCGTATGTCAACATGACTCAGGCCAATATTGATGACGCCAATGCCAAAAATAATGTTAATTTTTATATTAATTCCGGTAACTATTATGCGGTCTATGGTTCGAGCGATCCCAATTACCTCGTATTGGACAATGATCAGCTTTTTGGCCGGCAAAATAATTTCAAACAGACGGCTTTTGGTGCAAATCGGCCGATGATTAGTTTTTCTGAGGGTGGATTTGCAATTCCTTCCAGCGACATCCATGATTCCTTGAATGATTTAATGCTGCATGGTTCAAATCAGGGAAGCCATGCCGGCATTTGGGTGGATTATGCAGGTAGCAAAGATCAGGCGGTGGAAATCAACGATGTGGATGTGAAATGGTTTGCTGACGGCATTGATCTCTTGAATTCCGGGGCCGGCACGCTCAATGTGACGATTTCGCATTCGTTGATCAGCGACAACACCGGCGACGGCGAACTGACTGCACAGAATGCGGAAGGCGGAATTGCTGCCGTGAATAACGGAGGGGGTTCTTTAAATTTATTTATCAATGAATCGGACATTGCTAATAACAGCAAGACATTTAACAATTCAAGTTTTATACGTATTTTTGCGGGTGGATTAGCTGCTGTAAATGATAGTGGTAATATGACTCTGGATATAAACCAGTCCAATTTCTTTGGGAATAATATCACAACCACGGATTCTGGTTTAGAAGCAGTCGGCGGATTGGCTATTGGTAACCTTGGCAACATGAAGGTGGATATAGACCGGTCTAATTTCTATCTCAATACTATAACCGCAACAGATTCAGTCTTGGAGGGCGCAGGGGGAGTAGCCATTCTAAACTCAAGAGGCGGAAATATGGAGGTGGATATCAACCGGTCTAATTTCTTTGAGAATACTATTGTGGGGGCTAGCACAATGGGAGTTATCCCAGTTATGGGGCCGGCCGGCGGATTAGCGATTGAGAACGAAGGAAATAATATGACGCTGCGGGTAAACCAGTCCGCTTTCTACGACAATGCGATAACAGCAACGAATTCAGGCATATCCGTGGCTGGTGGCTTGGCTATTTCCAATATGGGTAATATGATGTTGGATATAGACCGCTCTAGTTTCTACGGTAATAATGTCATATTGATGAATAATGTTGCCACCAATGCAGCCGGTGGGTTAGCGATAGATAACAGCCGCGGCAGCAACATGACGGTGGATATTGATGGATCCGCTTTCTACGACAATGTTTTAACAGCAACGGATTCAAGCATAGCTGTATTGGGTGGATTAGCGATAGATAACGATCGCGGAAACAACATGACAGTGGATATCAATCGGTCTAGTTTCTTTGCGAATGATGTCGTAGCGACGAATTCAAGCATAGCAGCCGCCGGTGGATTGGCTGCTATTAACAACGCGGGCACTAATATGGCCCTGAATATAGACTGGTCCATTTTCGATAACAATGTGATAACGGCAACGGGTTCAAGCATCGATACAGCCGGCGGATTGGCGGCTGAAAACGATAGGACTGAAATGACGCTGAATATAAACCGGTCCTTTTTCAACGGCAATGCCGTCACATTAACGGATTCATTCATGTTTTCGGCTGGTGGATTGGCGGCTGTTAACTTTGGCGATACCATGAACTTCGATATAAACCGGTCTAGTTTCTCTCAGAACGCTATCATCGCAACGAATACAACCCTAGAGACGGGCGGCGGATTGGCTATTGAAAACTTTGGCAACATGGACTTGAATATTAATCGGTCTATTTTCTTTGAGAATAATTTCACACTCACCGATTCACTCTCAAGCACCATTGCAGCCGGTGGATTGGCTATTGGTAACCAGATCGGCAACATGACGCTGGATGTCAATCAATCTAGTTTTTCTGCGAATAAGGTTTCAACAGCGTCATCCATGCTGGCGGCTGGCGGATTGGCTGTTGGTAACTTAGGCGGCAGCATGACGTTCGATATCAATCAGTCTAGATTCTCAGCGAATGATGTCACCGTCACGAATACAAGCCTAACGACGTCCGGTGGATTGGCTGTTGTTAACTCTGACGGTAGTATGACGCTGGATGTCAATCAGTCTAGTTTCTCTAAGAACAATACTATGGCGACGAATTCAAGCCTAGAAGCGGCCGGTGGATTCGCTGTCTTAAATGCTGGTTCCAGTAGCATGGCGCTGAATATAGACCGCTCCAGTTTTTCCTGGAATACAGTCACTGCAACATCGGGCACGGGCATGGGTTCAGCCGGTGGATTGGCAATTGAGAACATTGGCGACATGACTCTGGGTATAGACCGTTCTAGTTTCTTTGGAAATACTATCGTAGCCAATAATTCATTCATATTTGCAGCGGGCGGATTGGCGACGGATAATTTTGGTAATATGATGATAGATATCACCCAATCCAATTTTATCAAAAATACTACAACGGCTATCGGCAGTAGTATAGTCGTTGCTGCTGGTGGGATCGGAATCGACAGTTTTGGAGAGACGAGCGCCGCCATCTCACAATCTAAAGTACTATTTAATGATACGGGGATAGCCGTGGATTCGAATGGCGGCCCAAGGACGGTTGTCACCTTTGACCAGTCCATTTTAGCCGGTAATACCATTGGCTTATCTGCTCTGCAAAATTCACAAATTGATGTCACTAATCCCGTATTTTTTAACGGCAAGGTTATTTTTGATGGAAGTAGCATGATTAATTTCCCGCCGACCATGCCCCAACAGCCAGTCAGTGGTGACTCTGTTTTCTGTAAATTTGGAGTCTGCGTCATTCAGTAATTGCGTCAGTTTAAGGAGTTTTGTTTGATTCCTTCCTTTGGAAATTGGTCTTACTAAACAAGAGAATTCAATTGATAAAATCAACAAAGTAATCCTCGCCCTCTACTCGTAAATATTTTTGTCGAGCAACAAAGGCAAACCCTTTGCCTAATTCCTCACTTAAACGCCCTCGGCGGTAATCGTACAGCGTTCTGGGTTTTAATTCCCTGCGAGCTTTGATGTAGTCGTTGAATAATTGATCTAGCGTAGTGGCATGTAGTTCGGCGGTCTGTTTCTCGGCACGAGGATCAATTCCCGTAGCAATTTTGCCTAAAAGTTGATGTAATTTTTGTTTAAAGGCATAAACGGCAACGATAGCGGGTTGATGCCTAAAATACTGATCTCGCAATTGTACTTGACCTGGCTTTAAGTTGTCAGGATTGGTGCGTAATGCGTTTAAGATATCCCGTTGATAAGACAATTGCTACTCTGGCCTAACAATTGTCAACGAAATTATGCCTAAAATTAACCTCCGATTTTGGCGAGTTTATTCAATTTTTGGTGATATCATAGGCGAATGAATTCAGTTTATAACAAAGAAGAGTTTTATCGTGCCCATTTGGCTCGCGATTCCCGGTTTGATGGGCAATTTTTTGTAGCCGTTAAAACCACCATGATTTACTGCCGGCCCATTTGCTCTGCTCGAAAAGCCCAATTGAAGAACTTGGAGTTTTTTACCCACGCAGCTCAGGCGGAGGAGGCTGGATTTAGACCCTCCTGTTTGCGTTGCCGGCCGGAAACAGCTCCAGGTTCTACGGCTTGGATGGGAACATCGGCGATAATTCAACAGGCTATTCGGCTGATGGATTGCTTTGCTACTGAAGAATTCTCGGTCAGTGAATTAGCTGCGAAATTAGGTGTGGGTGAACGCTGGCTTCGAGAATTATTTCAGCAACACGTCGGTGTGAGTCCATCGGCAATTTTGATGTCCAAGAAACTGGATATTGCCAAAAATTTGCTGGACCAATCTACTCTTCCTATCACCGAAATTGCTTTTAGCTCAGGTTTTCAATCGATTCGGCGTTTCAATGATGCTTTTAAAACCCGGTTTCAGAAAAGCCCCAGAGCTTTTAGAAAAGCACCGCTAAGGATTATGTTACCGTTTTTAGTGATTGGTTTTGATGTTTCCTTCGCGACACCCGCAATGACATTTGCTGCCATTCATTCAGTAACGTCAAAATATTCGGGTATTGCAGCAGCCATTTTAAATACGGTGAGCCAGGTGGGTAGCCTAATTGGAGTCGCAGTTTTTGGTACCATCGTGGGGATGTCCAAAAATTTTATTTTGGCAATGCACACGACACTGTTTTTGGCCGGTCGCCGGATCTGACGCACACTCTCTTGCTTTGTCATTATATTTTAACTTTGTTTGATGCTTTCACTTTACCTGTAGCACGATTAAGATGCTGGTAAAAACATTTGAAATAGCCGGTTTAAAGTTGATGTTAACTGACTTGAGTTAGATTGAGAGGTTGTTCCTCCTAATCCTGGGACTCTGTAACTCGCTGTCGTGGTAAGAGTGGCTACAACTGTAGGTTTAGGTTGCGGAGGCAAGTTTAAAAAGGATTGTGTATAATGTTGTCTTACTAATTCCGCTAATATTTCGGCGCTTTCTACTTTATTTTTAACCATCTCCTGAACAACCTCATTTAATTTATTGACGATTGAATCAGCGTCTTTAAATTTAGAGCTAGAAACGTTTCTCATCATTATTTTTAAATCTTCCAAGTATGGTTTTTGACTTGGATGATATCGTTTTTCAGTCATTAATTTACTAGAGTTAAGGACATACTCCATGGAGTTACCTATTTCCTCTATATCCTTTTTCACTTCGTCGGGGGCCATAATTTTTATCTGTGCCTTTTCCAAATCTGCAGTTACTGGGCGAAAGATTAGTTCTTTAAGTTCTTTAGACTCAGTGGGATATAAAAAGATATTTCCGATATGATAATCACCATGAGTGATTTTATTTTGGTGTAATTCATGTATATTTGCTGTAATCCCATAACAAAGAAAAAAAATATTTATAAAAGAAAGGTCGTTTCCTTTATCATTCCAAACGATTGAACGTAAGTCTCCTCCTTGAGCGTACTCGGAGATTAAAGATAATTTTTCCGTACCATTTTTATCAGTATATGAAGCTCCCAGATATATTTTTTGGACGTTTTTAGTCGGAACCGCTGCTGTTATCTCTGCTTCCAGGATGCCCGCCTTTATATTATCGCGGCCACGAAGCACTAAATCTACAGCCTTAAACCATCTTATATTTTCTCCATCCACTTCCAATACCAGCGCTTCTTTTACTTTTTTAGTTCCGCCTTTGACAAACCAATCAGTAACTTTTCGTTTATAACTGATGGCTATTAGATATTTGCCATTATCTTGTATAATTTGGAAGTTAAATTGACTTTTTGTTTTAGTTTTATGTATGCGTATTGCTGAGCCTGTTGATAATCTTTTCTCTAATAGAGAATCATTTTTTTGAATATAATTTAAAATTGGCAATATATTATTTAATATTAAAGAGATTTGTCCTTGTGTTTTACCACCTAAAGCTTGCGTTAAGTTTTTAGGAAGATTAATTTCGGTTAAACTTTTTGAATCCGTTAATTCTGTAGAAAGTTCTTTATATACTTGAGTTATTCGTTCAATCAAATTTTTCATTTGTTTATCTAATATTATATATTTTAATTATTTATAGATTATGGCTTATAAAGCTTAAAATTTTCTTAATTTTTCGAATTTGTTAGGGAAGCGCGAATTGACCGGTGTTAAACCTAACTAAAGAAGCTATTTTTAGGAGACTAAAACCCAACGTTGACCAATAATTCACCTAACCCAACAAGAAGGTGAATTTTATGAGGAAAAACGTTGTGCGAGGAGTGTCGCGTAAATATCGTTGAATAAAACTCTGATCCGGCGGTAGCTGAGCTAATTGTTCGTCAGAACATCTCCGCATATTCCGTTCCATTGCGGCTTTGCCTTCTGGACCTACACTGTCTTGCCAATATGCTCGGCTTCTGCCTTGCCTGCGGGACTTAAGTTGGGAGCGATACCCACCATAACCACATGAGATACATACCGAGAATATTTTTTTGCATACTCTAAGGCAATATAAGAATTACCGGAGTGACCTAACACTATCATGCTTTTCAGCTTAAGAGCCTGTCGAATACGTTCAATGTCATCTTACAATTAGTGTTTTTTATTCAAAATATTTCACTATATTCATTTAAAGAACTATCAATAATATTAAACAAATTCTTAAAAACAATCTATATTTAGAGTATCGAAATTATTTTTTCTTTGTCCTTCTGATCAGATTCAGTTCAAAAATAACTGGGGTTTTATGAAAAAAAAGATAGAAATTCCTAACAAAGACATACATCCTGAAGAAATTTCAAAAATTTTGCAAAATGCGAGTTTACAACAACGTGGATCAGGTTATTTTAGGGAAGCTATTAGATTCTATCATTGGCCAAGCGGAAAAGTTCATCAAGAAAGTATCGAAACTGACAATTTATATAAGAAACTTAGTTTTGTTACTGCTAAATTACTAGCGTCGTTTGACGACGATACTGTATGCGGACTCGTTTTTAAATATGTAAAAGATTTTTTTCAGACAATTAAACAAGATGTATATTCTACTAATATTTTAAATATATGTCGACCGATTGTTTTAAAAGTATTGTACGAACTTGTTTTTAAGCGGGAAATAACTAGCTATCAATACAATATTTATTTACAGGCAACGGAGAATTTTCACAACACTGTCAAAGGAACAACGTTACGTTCCTGCGCTAAAAGAAAAAAATTGTATAAAGACTTACTCAAACAAATTGAAGAGCTGACGTGCCTAGATCCATTATATGAATTATTAACAATATTTCCAGATAAGAAAATTCTCGCGCTCCATCTAACGACAGTAATTTTTTATACAGGTATTATTCAGTCTACGGAGTGCACAAGCCACACATTGATTGCAGCAGCGCAAAACCCATACGTTATGGAAAAATTAATTAGTTTTTCAAAAACTCTTTCAACGTTTCCTTCTTGGAAATTGATAGAAAATAATGATTACTTAGATTTTACATTAAAAGAATCACTAAGACTCTATCCTTTATTCGGAATAGCGGTAAGGGAAGTTTCAGAAAAAACCATTATCAATGGTAACCAATTAGATCGTGGCACCCAAGTTCTTTTAAATTTCCTTAAATGCCACACTATGTATTGGGATAGGCCATATGAATTTAGGCCAGAAAGATGGGATGAACGGTTAAGCGATGCATCATCTCTAGAATTAAGGAAAAAGCAATATATACCATTTGGAACGGGGACACGTTCTTGTCCTGCAAAAAAATTTTCTATTACTTTTAATAAATCTATGATTACAGCTATACTTCATTATATCAGAATCGAAGTTCCTGATAATTATATACATACTGGACGCATGCCTTATGGTGCACCCATAGTCATTATGAAATCGAATGTTGAAACCAATAGAGAAAAATATTTTATTTCTGAGAATTATATGAAAGATTTATTAAAAGATCTCGAAAAAAATACCCCCCCCCCCGCGTCATGAACGTTCAGGATTGTCCGATCTTTTTAGTTTTAAGCAACTAATAAAAAATCTCTTAAAAAATATTGGAATGTCTAATTTATCTTTTTATTCTTTATTTTGTCCCATTGTAATTTCCATTCAAATTCGTTGTTATTTTTTATTAGGCCACATTCTCAAGTTATTCAAATTACATAATTATAGGTATCCGAAATGATTATCTCTATAATTGGCGGCGGTGCGACAGGTATGTCTGCTGCCATTGCTCTCATAGATGAAATACAAAAAAATTTTTAAAAAAACAAATCCTTATTCAAATATTTGAGACGAAAAATATTGGAGAAGGATTGGCTTATAAAGACATTTCCATCAAATTGAATCTTTAATATTCACATAATATAGCTCATTCACTTATGCCCAGGAAAAATCGTCTGCATTATCGTAATTTGCAGTTTTTGCTGGCGTTTAATTGATTTAGAAAAATATCCTACAGATCAAGCTTCCGCCTCTATTGAAAGACAAAGAATAAAATTAGAAAAAGGAATTTCATTATTGATTGATAGTTATGCTCAACAATATATTTTAAAAGAAGAATTTGAGCCTAGAATAAAAGCGATGAAGCAAAATTTAAAAAATATCCAAGAGCAACAAAATAAATTAACTGAACAAAAAAACTTGACAAGAGAGCTGAAATTAATTATTACAAACTTAGAAGAATTTATAGGTAAAATAGATATGAAACTAGATCATTTAGATTGGCATACCCAAAAAGATATTATAAGGCAACTGGTTAAAAGAATTGAGATGGGAGATAAGGAAATGAATATAGTTTATAAAATAAACAATTTACCGGATTGTGAACATCATTCTAATCCGCAACATTGTTTGAACCGTACGTCCGGTTCTGGGAGGACTCTACTGGAGTGATCCGGTAGTTTTACTTGACTGCTCACTAAGGGGCTAGCAAAAGCCGAGATATGGTCGCTTTGCAATTCGGAGTATATTTCTAATGAAAATAAAAAACTGTGTAACTGCATTATTGATGGCCACCATTACTTTAACGCTTGTGGGCTGTTCGGACAAAGACACTACTAAAAAAGTTCACAGCAGTACTGTCAATGTGGATATCGGGTCCGATGTGGTGACATTGGATCCACAAATGATCGAAGACCCGCCAAGCACCAGAGTAGCTTATGATTTATTTGAAGGATTAACTACTCATGATCAACATAATCATCCCAATCCCGGATTGGCAGAAAAATGGGAAGTTTCTCCGGATCATAAAACTTACCTCTTTTATTTACGGCCTAATCTAAAATTTTCGGATGGTTCGCCACTAACTGCCGCTGATGTGGTTTATAGTTATCAACGCATTGCCGATCCCAAAATGGCATCCCCTTATAATTTCTTGGTCAGTAATTTAGTCAATGGTCAAGCGATTCTGGATGGTAAATTGCCCGTGTCCCAATTGGGTATTAAAGCGGTGAATGACCATACCGTGCAAATCGATTTGACTAATCCCGATCTTTCATTTTTATCGATTGCCTCACTGCCGGAGTTAGCTACCGTGTCTCAAGCCAATATCAACAAATGGGGCGCAGCCTGGACTGAGCCTAAAAACATGATCAGCTCCGGCGCTTACAAATTGGATGAACGCGTCGTGCAAGATTATATTCGGGTCAGCAGAAATCCATATTATTACGGCGCCAATCAGGTCGCCGTCGAACAGGTGAAATTTTCCCCAATCGTTGACGCCGATGCCTCACTCAGCCAGTACAAAACCGGTAGTATCGATATGACTTATTTATTACCCATTGATCAGTACAAGATTATTAAGGCGCAAATGCCTGATCAGGAACACACGGTATTATGGGAAGGCGAGGAATTTTATGATTTTAATATGAACTCGCCCAAATTTAAGAATAACCTAAAATTACGCCAAGCATTATCCATGGCGGTCGATCGAGAAGCTTTAGTGAAAGCCGTATTGGGCCAGGATCAAAAACCATTGTATGCGTATGCCACTCCAACCGTCGAAGGAGGGAGATTTGCTGGTTTAGATTATGAATGGGCCAATTGGCCGCGCGACCAGCAAATTGCCGAAGCTCGGCGTTTATTTAAAAAAGCCGGCTATGGCCCCAATCATCCATTGCAAATTAACATTACTTATAATACCAAGGACCTCAATAAGAAAACCGCATTGGCGGTCGCCGCCATGTGGCAACAAGTATTTGGCCCTGCCAGCATTCAAGTGGTTAGTAATAATCAGGAATTTAAAACCTTTCTCCAGTCGCGCCACACCGGCAGCTATGACATTGCCCGAGGCGGTTGGTTTGCAGATTACGATTCTGTCGATAGCTACACCACTTTGCATCAATGCAATAGCCCGCAAAATAATGCACACAGTTGCACGAAAGGTTATGACGACCTGCTTAAACAAGCGCAAAATACATCCGATCCGGAATTGCGCGTTAAATTAATTCGTCAAGCATTAACCTTAGCGATGAATGATTACGCGATCATTCCATTGTATCAGCATACGTATTTTCGGTTGATGAATCCACGAGTTAAAAACTATGACATTGATGATAACCATTTGGATCAAGTCATGAGTCAATGGTTTAAGCTAGACTAGTGCCTCGTCACGCCTCTGAGCCTATAGTTCAAGGCGGTTGCCATACTGGGTTGATCGAGCTTGTCATCAATATGTTGTAAAACTTGAAGAGGATTGTTCCTGGATCATGCTTTAACTTTTTGATTTGATTTCTTATGAAAATTTCATCAGTTTTTCATTTTTAATAATATTAAAAAGCGTGATAATCCCCACAAAAATAAAACAACTGATGATGATTCCTATATTTAAAAACGTGCCTTGATAAAAATAACCTGCGATTTGTAAAAAAAGTGCTGAGAAAATAAGACGTGCTCCCTGAATGAGCGCGGAAACTCGACCCTTGGCTTCAGGCATAAGATTCAGACAGAGAGGGTATAGTATAGTGCTTGGAATAATTTGGCCGATCACGAAAGGAATAAATGCCAAAGTAATCCAAAGAGCATTCGTATTATTGAAAAAAGAAACGGCAGCCACGCTGATTAAACTGAAGATAAAAATCCAATGAGCTATGTTTAATAATTTTTTTTGGTCGTATCGATTGACAATCATGCCAAAAACAACACTACCAATAGCAAACAGCAAAGCAAATACTCCCTGATAATAACCAAAATGTGATAAATTCACCCCTAAATTTTTCATGTACAGCAAAGGAGATATCCCGACAAAAATCCAATAAGGAGCAAACATAATACCGAGATGGAAAATCAAGAATATTAGGGGCCTTGATTTGAAAATAGGGATATATCCACTCAGGGAAATAGATTTTTTCTGTTGCGGAATGATTTTATAGGTGGGAACAAAAAGCAGAGTCATGATGAATATGAGCAATCCTAGCAATAAGAGCGTTATAAAATTGCCTTGCCAGTGGAAGTATAAAGTAACATAGCTTCCGATTACTGGCGCAAATGCCGTCGCGGTATTCATCGAGCCGTTTAGCATGGCCAAGAGAAATCGTTGCTCCTTAAGCGGATAAATATCAGCAATAATTAAAAAGCTAAGTATTGCCGGTGCGGCTATTCCCACTCCCTGAAGAAAGCGGCCAGTCAAAAGGAATACCGGTGATCCGCCCCATAAGCAAAGGATACTACCTAAAATGAACGTCATCACGCCCAAAGCAATCATCGACTTACGGCCATAATGATCGGCTAAGCTGCCCACAAAAAATAAACTCAGACAATATCCAATAAAATTGGAGGATAACAGGGCTTCAACCCAAAAAGGGGATAAATTAAATTGGCTTTGTAATTCTGGAAAACTCGGTACAAAGAGATCAAACTCCATTCCGGTTAATAAATCCATGAGGATAACTGTGATTAAGATCATATTTTTGGCTATGGTTTTGTTCATTTTTAACCTATCAGTAGAATCGAATTGTTCCGGTAATAGTCTACCTTAAAAAGTCTTTATTTGTTGCAATGTGATAAAATGAGTTTCCCGCAGCGGTGGGAACAAGCTGTTTGGAACATTATGTGGCCGCTTAGCGGCGCGTCAATGGGTTTTGATAATGTGACCCCTAATTTACCTTGTGATATCACCTCATGGGCCTTATTGAAGCAAAATAGGTGGATTTGACGCCGCCATTTTCTTAAGTTAACATGTATAAAAAATAAATTATTATTTAAAATTTAACAAAGTGGGGGTAACTATGGCAGCAATCATTTATGTTTATGAAATCAAAGATGGAATACATTTAGCTATGGAATTAACATCTATTCAAGTAAAGCAGGATGATGACCCCTGGGCAAATTATATAAGCTATTATGCTTATAATGGTTCAGAAGTTGCTGAAATTGAACGGCAAAAAAAAGAGCAAAAACAAAGCGAAAGGTTTTTCGCTGCGCGAGGGTGTGGAGGAAGTGATAGTTTTGATATAGCAAGAACTCTAGATCCAAATGGCACTGCCTATAATTATTTTTTAATATTACAGAAAAGTGGATTTGGTTTTAGTTCCAAAGATCGTGATATTAGCAAACTCAAGCTATTGCAAACTATCCGCATTCCTACGCAAGAAGATAAATGTGAATCGTTTCTTAATGAAACGGTTATTGCGAAACAATGGCGAGAGGCACGACCTAAAAATGAGGAAGAGGCTAAACTTCAAGAAAAATCTTTTCAATTTAAAATTAATAACCTTCATTGTGGGACTATAATACAGAATATTATTGATAATAAGCCTTTAAATACAAGAAGAGAAGAGCCAATAGATAAAGAAAAAAAATGCGTTACTCAACCTATTATTCTTAAATCTTTAAATAATACAATGAAAGAGGCGATTAAGTTGTCAAAAGAATATTTTAAAAAAAATAGAACTGTTTACAAGGATCTATTTTTTAAGGAGGATCTCATTTCATTTTATAATTACTACCGTAGCCGTAAATTTTTTTGGGAATTTGATTCTACAGAATATAAATCTTTATATGCGTTAACTAAAAAAGAAAAAAGACTGATACCCGCAAATGAAGTTCCCGTATTATTGATAAATAAACTAAAGGGATATTTATTTAATCTTTATCAATATACCGATGAAGCTTTAAGAGCAAATTATCAAAATTCTCTAGAGCCACTGGATGAAGCAAAAACCCTACAGAACAAATATTTAAAACTATAAAGTGGATGGATTTTTGACGAGCAGTTAAGGGGCTGTTTACATTTCTACTATGCTGGGCATAAGCTGTTTAGAGCATCATGTAGCGTGGGGCAGCGTTACCAGAATCTATTAAGGTTTTATATGACAGAAATTAAACTTATTAATGCAAATGATATTACATTTGGCTATGATATCTATTATGGTGGATGGTCTGATGATGAGCTAAAAAAATATAAAGATGATTATCAAGCTCGTTTTTTAGGTAATGCAATTGATTTTAGATTAGAAGTAATAGCTGATGATTTAGAATCCTATTATGTAATATGCCGTGCTGGAGAGAGTTACAAAAATCAACGTCAATTCTTCATTGAAGAAGCAAAATTTATTGCTGTAATAAATGTAAACGGAAATATTTATCGATTTGATCTTGCTGAAAAAAAGTTCTTGGATCATAACTGCTACGAAAAAGTTTTGTTTGATAATACACAAAATAAAGGAAGTATTTCTTCTTATTTAACAACGGCAATATCTCCATATGCAAATATTATGATAGTTGTTGATGATGAAGGGATCTCTGCAATTGACTGGAATAAAGTACTCTGGAAAAGAATGTATTCGTGGGCTTATGCTGATTATCTTAAAATTTTAGAGATTACCGAAAAGTCAGTGGTGATTGAGTTAGATCCACCTGATGATGAAATAAAGAAAATTGCAATTAATATCATTTCTGGTAATGAGATTTAAGAGCCTCTTACTTAAGATATTATGCAGCAATCGGAAGACCTATGCTGCGCTGATTGCTGCGTTTTTTCAAACAAATCTATTTGCAATTGCCAGGATTCTACCTGTAAAGCAGCTCTTTGTAAGAGGGCGGATTTTCCAGAATTTATCACCGGCATCTCTGCGGCTTGATTGTATAAGGATTGCCAATATCCTAATGTCGTTGCAGCAATCAATCCTCGATGGCTCAAGGAGGCTGTTTTGTAACAATGATCCAGCCGTTTGATCCAGATTTCGAGTTGATCGTGAGATGGAAAATCTCTTTCCGTTAAGGCTGCGCGGAAATAGTAACCAATATGTTGCAACATGTTTTTTGTTTGCTGCATAGGGGTCACTTTCATTTCAGTATTCTGGTTATTTGACTGATTAAACAGAGTCAACTCAGGAATATGGGAATACTTAGTCAAAGATGAATCGAGAGGGGCTGGCGGGTTAGTCAACAACGGAGCTGAGAAAGATCCTGCTAGCCATTGTGTCATCGGAAATGAATGTTTAGGTGAACCTAATTGTTTGAAATCGGTTAAGGGGGGAGTGTTATCATCGTCGGCTTCACGTGATAATTGCGTTGATTTCTCAGGGAGAATGCTGAGGGGTTGTAACATGAGTTCTAATTTAGTGACTCTTGTCCGTAAAGACTTTATTTCGATGTCATCCGGGAAGGCTTGAGATTTCTCGGCGCGGCCTGATGGGGGAGATGATATGTCTTCCTGTTTTAATTCAAAACTTCCGTTTGATGAAGCTGAGGCAGGATTGGATGAAGCAGTACGAGGTATAAATAGAGATAACCCTGGGGAGATGGACCCGGATTTTAGTTCTTTAGTAGTGACGACTCGATAGGGGGTTAATGCTTCGCATAGTTGTTCCAATTGCACGGGTTTTGTTATATAAGTATCCATGCCGACATCAAAGGCTTGGTTTTTCTGTTCGATAAATGCATCTCCGGATAACCCAATAATGGGAGTGGGAAGCCATGAGTTGGTTTTTTCCAGGTCGCGAATTTTGCGAGTGGCTTCCAGACCAGTCAGTTTTGGCATTTGAATATCCATTAAAATCACCCCAATCTCAAGACGATGATTCAAATATAATTCGACAGCTTGTTGTCCATCATTAGCGACATAGACGGTACACTGAAATTTTTGAAGCATCTCAATCATGATTTTTTGATTAATTTCATTGTCTTCAGCCAGGAGCACTTTGATATTCAAAGAAGGCCTTATTTTTAACTGCGGACGCTTACGTTTTCCTTTAGGGCGCGTCAATTTCTGTACGGAGGGCAGAAGAAGAGTCACATCAAATTGCACCCATTCACGCAGGGAACTGCTACAGAGAATATCACCGTTCATCAATTCCAGTAATTGTTTACAAACTACGAGGCCGAGGCCGGTGCCGCCAAAACGCCGGGTAATGGTGGGATCGCTTTGGTTATAGGCTTTGAATAATTGTGAAATTTGCAGAGGACTCAAGCCTTCTCCGGAATTTTTTATTATAAAATGAAGTTGTTGATTGCCGTCATTCGCTTTTTGCAGGGATAAAGATAATTCAACAGTTGCGGTTTTTTCCATCATCGGTTGGGCAAATTTAAATGCGTTCGACAATAGATTGGTAAGAATCTGTTTAATGCGGTGCGCATCGCCTTTAAGCCGCTGCTCCACGGAAGGAATAGAGGGTAAAAATAGAATATTTTTTTCTTTGCTGGGTGCTGAATAAATTGCCAGCAATGGATTAACAACATCACGCAATAGGGCAAATGGTTTTATTTCCAGCTCTATTTTTTTCTGTTCTAGTTTATTAAAATCCAGCACGTGATTTAAAATAGTCATTTGATCCTTGCTGCACTGTTCGATAGCGATTAATTTTTTCTTGAGTTCCTGAAGGGATTGATACAACACGGTTAAATTTAACTGCATTTCGGAGGCGGTTCCATGTTTTTTTATACTAGTAATTAAACCCTCCATAGTGCTGAGCATCAGGTTTGCATTACCGAGAATGCCGTTAAGCGGATTGCGCAATTCATGGAATAGGACAGCCGTGTTTTCCTGTTCTTGACTTTTTTGAGATATTAAGCGAGTTCCAGAGACATAGACATAGTTGCCTTGCCTAACAAGCTGCCAGCGAACCTGTTTGTAAACGGGTTTGGAAGAGGTGCTGCTTATTTGCAACCGGTTTTCGTACTCTACGGAATTTTGTTTTTCGTCCAATAAATTTCCCAGAGCTGCAAACGTATTGACCCTATCTTCCGGATGAACCCACTCTAACCACGCAACGGGTAGCTTTTCTTCGTTTTCGATACCCAACAAATCGCTGAACGCAGGATTCAGCGTCGCTAGTGAAAAATCCGGAAAGGTTTGAATGGCTGATAAATCAGGGGTTTTAGACTGAAAAACAGGTTCTGGCTCCGTTGGTGGATCGGAAATTTGTTTATTAAATGTGTTAAGATCGAATGCGGGTTCGGTGACCGGCCATTCCTCTAAGTGGAGGTTCTCTAGAAGGTTCAAGGTGTGTAGTAGAGTTTTTAATTGAGCTATTAAAATGGATCTATCTTCAGGTAAGTGCAGCAGTCTAGGTTTTGTGAGTGATTGATGGAAAGTGGTAAGGGCGTGCTGCCACGCTGTTAATAGTTCTGCCGACAGTGGGCGATGCAAGAGCGTATCTGGCTCTCCGTACAAATTTTGTGCACTTTTTTGAATTGTTTCAATCAAGGCGTGAGATAATACCGGGGGTTTAATTTGTTTTAGCGCATGTATCCATTTAAACATATTTATTCCGTAGTTAAATTAAGAGATAGAAGTATACGGAGAAATTTTGAACAATTCCAGTATCAATTCAGCAGCTCCCACTGAAGCGGAAGCCGCTTCCTAGTTTGAATCCTGGGTTCTGGCAAAGCGAGAGCCGTTTTTTTTGAGTTGGTGGCGAGATATGTTATTGTTTGCCATTAAGATCAATATTAGGAAAAGTTCTTGCGGTATATATACATTGCCTTATTGATTTTGAGTGTCAGCGGCTGTGTAAATTACATCGGCATACATGAACACTCTGCTCCCTACACAGCAACGGACTTAGCTGTTCGCCATGACTATACTTTGCCGACTCCTATGTTTAGCATCCGCAATGGCAGTTGGTGGGAAATTTTTAAAGACCAACAATTAAATGAATTAATTACCACAGCACTGGAGTGTTCTCCCGATATGCAAATAGCTCAAAACCGTTTGCAACGAGCACGTCATATCGCGGAAGCGGCAGGCGCCTCCTTGTGGCCTACTATAGATTTTAACGGTTACATTCGCCGCGAGCATTTTAGCAAAAATTATATATATCCGCCCCCTTTAGGCGGCAGTACGCGAAATGTAGGTAATTTGTCGGTAAATTTAAATTATGACATCGATTTCTGGGGTAAAAACCGTGAGACCGTAGCAGCCAATGTTAGTGAAGCGCAAGCTGCATTGGCAGACTTGGCGGAAGCGAGGTTGATGATTTCTTCAGCAGTGGCGTCGAGCTATTTTCAATTACGTTATGATTTAGCCTTGCTGGAACTTTTAAAAACAATAGTCAGAGAACGACAAGAATTACTAAAGCTCATCAATCTGAGAGCGAGTCATAGCCTTACCTCCGTAATACCCGTCGGTGAGGCTCAAATTCAAGTGAATACCTGGGAATTATTGGTGGCGCAAACGCAGCAATATATTGAAATACAAAAACAACAATTGGCGGTGTTAATGGGGGATAATCCATTGACTACCCAATTCCAAGTAAAAAAATTTAGCTACCAGCCAAAATTATTGACTCTGCCGCCCATTTTACCTAGTCGTTTGTTAGAGCGAAGACCGGATATTGCCGCATCTCGTTGGCGAGTGGAAGCCGCTAAGCATTGGGTGCATGTAGAAAAAGCGTTGTTCTTTCCAGATGTCAATCTGATGGCTTTTTTTAGTTTTCAGAGTATTGGTCTAAATAAATTATTTAGTTTTTCCAGCCGTGATTATGCCATACAGGCTGCTTTTTACTTGCCTATATTTGACGCTGATTATTTGCGGTCTAGTTTAAAAGAACGTTACGATGAATACGATGCTGCAGTGAACCAATACAATCAAACTATTTTGACTGCTTTGCAACAAGTGGCCAACGGTTTGTCTTCCTTGTATTATGTCAAAGTGCAAATTGATCAACAGTCGCAGGCAGAGGCGATTGCAAAAAACAATTATCATCGTAATTATTTACTTTATCAGCATGGTATAAACGATTATACTCAGGTACTTGTTGCGCAAGCTTCTTGGTTTTATCAGCAGCTTTTTTTATGGGAATTTGAAATTCTGCATATTCAAGCAACCATTACAATGATACATGCCTTGGGCGGTGATTATGGTTGAGCAATTGCACCCAAAACGTAAGAGAATATTGATTACATTAGGCGCTGTTTTTTTAATCGCTGGTCTGGGCTATGGTGTGTATTGGTTATTTTGGGGCCGTTTTTGGGTGTTTACAGATGATGCTTACGTCAACGGCAATTTGGTGCAGCTTATGCCGCAAGTATCAGGAACGGTGGTTGATATTTATACCGATGATACTCGATTGGTACGTGAGGGCCAGCCTTTGGTTAGGTTAGACCCTACCGATAACTGGGTGGCGCTACAAAAAGCACGGGCGGATTTGGCGCAAACAGTGCGACAAGTGAGACAATACTTCGAAAATGTGCGGCAATTACAGGCTGATTTGGCTTTTCGCAAACAAACCTTATTACAAGCGACAGAAGATTTTCAACGACGCCGCGGATTATTGGGCACCGGCGCCATCTCCACCGAAGAAATTACTCGTTACAAAACAGCTTGGCAAAATGCCCAATCCCAATACGATTCTACGCTGCATCAGTTAACCGCTGCTATAGGACTAGTGGCTAATTCACAACTTTATCAACATCCTATTGTAGTGCAGTCTAAAACTAATTTCAAAATTGCCTATTTAAATTGGGTTAGAACGATGATATCTTCCCCGGCAACCGGTTACGTTGCCAAACGCAGTGTGCAAGTGGGACAACAGATTTCTACCACCACGCCTTTGTTGGCGGTTATTCCGTTAAATGAAATTTGGGTGGATGCGAATTATAAAGAGACTCAGTTGCGGCGATTGCGTATCGGTCAGGCGGTAAGATTAAAGGCAGATATGAATCGTTTTACCTATCATGGTAAAATTGTTGGGCTTACTCCCGGTTCTGGCAACGTTTTTGCCATTTTACCCCCGCAAAATGCGACGGGTAACTGGATTAAAATCGTGCAACGCTTGGCGGTACGCATTTATATAAAACCGGAAGAATTACAAAAACATCCATTAGAATTGGGTTTGTCTATGCAGGTTAGCATCAATACCCGCGGTCTAAAGGGAGCGGTATTAGCAAGGGTGGCCGAAGAAAAACCACTGTATTCGACCTGGATTTTTGAAGACCAGCTACGTCATGCTGATCAAGAAATCGAGGCCATTCTCAAAAATAATTCACCGAATATGAGCTTACAGTCCTTCAGATAAATATTCGAACTTTAAACGTCCGCTAGCCGTCCATCTTGAAACGATTATTGCTTGAGAAACACTCGAAATAGAGGTACTATTCCTTCGTATTTCTCAATCAATAACCGTCTCAATCTGAACGACTATCGGACGTTTAAAGTTCGAATATTTATCTGAAGGACTGTTACCCAATGGATAAACCGATCACTGGTTGGAATTTAGTTTGGCTGACGTTTTCTTTATCGCTCGGTATTTTTATGAATGTTTTGGATACTTCCATCGCCAATGTCTCTATTCCTTATATTGCCGGTGATGTTGGTGTCAGCGCTGATCAGGGAAGTTGGGTTATTACTTCTTTCGCTGTGAGCAGCGCCATTACCTTGCCTTTAACAGGGTGGTTGGCAAAACGTTTCGGAGAAGCACGTTTGTTTATCGCCTGCACTTTCTTATTTACTATTCTTTCCATGTTCTGCGGTTTTTCTGCTAATTTAACCATGTTGGTAATTTTTCGGGTGTTACAAGGAGCCGTTGCCGGGCCGATGATTCCACTGTCGCAAAGTTTGTTATTAGAGGCATATCCTGAAAGTAAAAAAGGGTTTGCTACGGCCTTGTGGGCGATGACCGCAGTGGTGGCGCCGGTATTTGGTCCTATACTCGGAGGTTGGATTACTTACAATTATTCTTGGCCCTGGATTTTTTTTATTAATCTACCCATAGGATTAATTTCTTGTATCGTTACCGCAGTGTTATTAAGTGGTCGTGAAACACCCACTAGTAAACCGCCAATAGATGTTATTGGTTTGGGGTTGCTGATTGTCGGCGTTGGCTGCCTGCAAATTTTATTGGATAAGGGTAAAGATTTAGATTGGTTTAGATCCAATATTATTGTTACCTTAACTATCGTTTCTACTGTCTCGTTAAGTTTTTTTATTGCTTGGGAATGGACTGACTCGGATCCTATTGTTGATTTAACGCTATTTAAAATTCGCAATTTTGCGATAGGTACGCTCGCTTTAAGCTTAGGGTATATGACTTTTTTTGCAAATATTGTCATTTTTCCTCTATGGTTGCAGACCGAGCAGGATTACACCGCTACCTGGGCGGGATTGGCTACTGCGCCCATCGGAGTGCTTGCAGTTTTTTTAACTCCTGTTGTTGGATATCTTTTAAATAAAATTGATCCTAGAGTAATTATTAGTTTAGGCTTTTTGGTTTTTGCCGTGGTTTATTTCTGGACCGCTTGGCATTATACCACTGGAATTAGTTTTGAAAAATTAATTTTGCCCCGTTTTTATCAAGGATTTGGGGTTGCTTGCTTCTTTACGCCGTTAATTATTATTGTAATTTCGGGGTTGCCTGCAAGCAGAATCGCCAGCGCTTTAGGAACAGCCAATTTTCTGCGGATATTGGGCGGTAGTTTCGGCACTTCGCTGAGTATTAACGAATGGGATAGGCGAGCACAATTACATCACAGCCGTTTGGGCGAATCTATTAATCCCTTTAATCCGTGGGTGGCGGATCGATTGAGCCAACTGCCGCACTTAGGATTTTTGCCGCTGGATAGATGGCAGTATTTTGATAATGTAATTTATAAAGAAGCTTATATGTTAGCTGCCAATGATATTTTTTGGCTGTCAGGGATCATATTTATTTTTTTATTAGCTATATTGTGGCTTACCAAGCCGCCTTTTACCGCTAAAATGGGTAAAAGCGCACCTCCAATCGAGGGCTAACGGAAATCATCCGGTTGATTAAGCTGATCAAAGAATGATACAACAATTTTTAGTTCCTGCTTTTTCATCAAAAAGATCTGATAATGACCGTTTTTTCTCGGGTAGAAAAGAAAATCTATTTGTTCTTGACGCGGAGGGTTCAGGACTTTCATCTGTAGAAGCAGATTCAGCAATTATAGTCGAAGCAGTTGAAGGAGCTTTAGGTTCTTCAATTGGAGGTTTTTGATCTTCCTGAAACTTTTTACTCATGATTCTACTCCTATAAAATAAGATCTATTTAAGGAACCAGCCACTTAATAACAATATGCGGAACAGGACCTTCATGAAAATATGAATTATAATGTTTCGCTATCTTATTTTTGCTTTAAGATGTCGCGAATTTCAGTCAGCAACACTTCTTGTTTAGGCGTCTGCTCTTTTTTGGTCTTGGTCACTTTTAACTTTACCAACATCTTCACTATCCAAAACACCACAAGCGCAATAATAATAAAATCAAGTAAATTTTGTAGAAATTCCCCCCATTTTATGACTGCCGAACCCATCGTAGTAGTTTTACTGGCGATATTGATTCCTCCTAAAAAAATTCCAATTACCGGCATGATAATCCCATCTACCAATGATGAAATAATTTTACTGAAAGCAGCGCCGATAATAAAAGCGACCGCCAAATCAATAATATTACCTTGCTGAACAAACTTGCTAAAATCTTTAAAAAAACTCATCAGTCTCCTCCTGAAAACTGTCAATACACCCATTTTATATCAATTCCCCATTTAAAAGAAAGCGATTTTTCGTGCATAGGGAAAGATAGAGTAATCTATGTTAAAATCATTGCCTTAAAATAATCCATGAGGACTCATATGCAAGAAGCAAAGGCAGAATTTCCAAACTTGCACCCCGATGAGCAGCCACGCGCTCTTAAACAGATTCTGCAAAGTGATTCTTCGACGCCAGAAGAACTGAGCATCCTGCTTGCAAAAAAGGGAAACTACACGATAAATGGCTTTTTTGGACTCGTCTGGAAAGATGAATGGGAGCTCATTGATCAATTGATAGAGCGTGAGGTCCAGTTTGGACCACAGCATTTTTTTCCAGCTTATAGTGAAAGACCTTTAATGACAGGTCTATATTATTTATTTCTAAAGAAACAGAATGCTTTGCTAAGAAAACTAGTTAAACCGGGCATGCTAGAATATATCGTTTGGGAAAACTATGGCTATCCGCTAAAAGATTTTATGCAACATTTAAGAAAAACAGGAGATGAAGACAGTGTCGCATTTTGGCAATTACGAATTCCCAATGAAAAATTTGAAAAAATAAATTATGCACTTTACAGTAGTTATTCAGTCAAATTAAATTACTTTTTAGAGGATTGTAAACAAAATCTTCAAAAATATATTACCGCTGCATTTTGTTTTATGAACGATATCTATTTACCCCTTGACATCGTCACACAAATTATTCCCTACATGATGGGTGAATTTTCTCACGGAGCGGAAATTCGTGATTTAAAAAATGACATCACTTCAACGCAAGGTATCCGCGAGCATATTCTTCTCGAAGTTAAAAAGCAAAGATCGATCATCATCGAAAATTTGGCCCAGCGAATTGTCACAGTATATGAAAGTAATTATCGCTTTGGCAATTCACCAGTTATTGATCGCGCTTACTTAAAAGCAGTTTCTAATCATATAGTCTATTTTTTAAATGCGATTGAATTTTCAATGATAGTTAGAGTTGATTTTCAAAAAAAATTAACAGAATATTTTTTTTATAGCGCGGAGTATGGATTTCTTTTTGAACGAATGTCTTTACTAAAAAATTTGTATGATGAGTACAAAATACCGCAGCCTTTAAGATCATTCGACCATAAAGTTCCAGATAGAAATTTTATAAAAACTGAAGAGCTTATTGATTGCTCTGTGTTGCTTAGTTTTAGGGATCAACCAGATTCAAAAACATCTGTGATTCATCGTAAGAATTCTTCTGTTATGGACGTTGATGGCCTAACAGAAATGCCTGCGCCGCAAGAATTTGCTCAATTAGATTTTGAAACGCAAAAATCGCTTCTATTTTCTCATATCGACAAAATTACCTTCGATCACCTTTTTTGTGAATCAAAAATTAATCAACCAGAAAATATGCGAACTTGTTTAGATAGATTAAGTGAAAATAATGAATGGGGATTGATCAAACAATTGGTAGACAGAAACATTCTTAAGCTATTTCATTTTGGTCACTCTAGCTATAGAAGACCTACTAATGTTTGGCGCAATCTGTTTGCTACACGTCAAAATGATATTTTAAAGGCTTTGTTCGACAGCTCATTAGTGGATATATATAATTGGCCGCTTGAAGTACGTGGTTTTCTAGCTCAATTTGCCAGATCTGGAAATGAAAAATTATTTACATATTGGGTGAGCCAATTTTCCTATTCTGGCGGAGGACTACGTTATCACGTTAACGGCGGAGTAGATTATAACAATGAAGACGAACAATGGATCATCGCCTTTACAAAAAAAATCAACCTTAAGAAAGAACAACCTAGACGATGGCAAAATCATATCCAAACGTTAACTGAGTTTCTTATACAATCTTATAGCGATTATTTTGATACCTCATTAGGTTGTCCTGGAGAATTATATTTAAAAGCTCTTGGAAAATGGTTATTAGATATTTTATCATCTATAGAATTGCCAATAATTTTATCCAAGCCCAAACTGGAAGAAAACTTATTTACATTTTTTACCGAAAATGCCCAAAAAAGAATGAAGTTTACTAAAAAATCGCTGGAGGAAGGTTGTGCACTGACTATTGGTTTCACTTCTTAAACGATTAAGAGAAATTTCGAGTCTAAATGGTTTGGAGTAAGAATATAGTGCCGGCGCTGGCGAGAATAGCATGCCCATCAAGGAAGGGCTTTAGATGTGATCAGGCAGCGATTTTTTTAAAATCAGTTTGAAGATGATATTTCTTTTTAGGGCCGGTTACCTGATAAAACAAAGAAAATTGGTCTTTGCTGATGAATTCATAATGGGCAAGATAAACGTCGTTTCCGCATAGATGCTCACCTGTTGCAGTGGCATAGCCGGAATGTTTTTCCTCCAAAGGAACCAAATTCAGTTCGTAAAAAAGGCGTGGCGGCTCCTCAGCAAAAAAAATAGCGATTTTATTGGTTTTAGAGTTATAACAATACAAATAGTCTCTAAAAACAGAAATTATTTTATTCCGCTTTTGCCATGTTCCAGTTTCACAATAACTTAAAATATCTGGTTTTATTTCTTTAAAAACAACTGCGCCTTTTACAAAATCTTCATGAGAAATTTTTCTTTCAAAATTCCAAGTTCCTTTCAAATTCTCAAATACTATTTTTCCAAGTTTCATTCGTTTCCTGGTAACCTTACTTTCAAAGTTTTAAGGTGTGTAGCATAATCCTAAATTCTGCAGTTGTCACTCTACTGCGAAGACCTATTGCACTGAATCTTGAGGCTTTTTTGTGAATTTTTCCCTTCACCGGACGGGGGAGTACGGCTTCAGGAAAAAATCCCCAAAAAAGCCTCAATCTTCAGCGCACTAGGTCTTCTCGCTACGGTGGCAACTGCAGAATTTAGGATAATAAAAAAGACTTTTGGGAGCAAATTTTATGATTGAAAAAATTTCTGGTGGACAAACTGGCGTAGATTTAGCTGCTTTGGATGCTGCCATTGAGTTTGGCATCCCTCATGGCGGCTGGTAGAATTACCGATGGTACTCGATTAACTATTAAAGAATGTAACAAATTTCCACCCAAACTAAAAAAATCTTTCATGGTAAGAATATGCCCGCTGAGGATGCCAGTATAGCGGTTTCAATTGCTAGATAGCGATACTAACGCCTAGACCTGCTTTGATCGTGTCAGTTGCATTCACTGCAACTGATCTCTTGCATTGTCCTGCTATATAAGATACTATAAAAAACTACATTTCATATATTAGCGTGGGTTTATGGGCATCGTTAAAATTTCTGAACAATTGCATGAGATAGCTCGGTTGCGAGCATCTGCTCTCAACCGGTCTATCAATGCTCAAGCGGAGCATTGGATGCGAATTGGAAAAATCATTGAAGAAAATCAGCAACTGACTTATCGAGATGTCTGGGAAATACTACTGAAAGATCCAAAACGATTCGAGCAAACAATTAATGATTAAATCCCTAGAAGAGATCGCTAAGATGCGCATAGCAGGAAAGTTGGCGGCGGAAGTGCTGGAAATGATTACTCCTTTTGTGAAGGCTGGAGTTACTACCGGCCGACTCGAGCAAATATGCCGCCGTTTTATTATTGAAGATTTACAAGCAATCCCCTCGACTTTAGGCCAGCAAGGGTTTCCTGCTTGTATTTGCACCTCTGTGAACCACGTGGTTTGTCATGGCATTCCGCAGGACCATAAACCCTTACAAAATGGCGATATTCTTAATATTGATGTGACTGTCAAAAAGGACGGTTATATTGGCGACACCAGTAAAATGTTTTTAATAGGCAAAACCGCGGCTTATGCACAGCGTCTGGTATCAGTCACTCAAGAATGTCTCTATTTGGGGATAGCTAAAGTGAGGCCCGGTGCTTATTTGGGGGATATCGGCGAAGCGATTTCTTCGCATGCACATCAGAACCGCTATAGTGTTGTGGAAGAATTCGGTGGACATGGTATTGGCAGAGAAATGTGGGAAGCGCCACAGGTTCAACACGTGGGGAAATCCGGCACGGGTTTAGTTTTACAAGAGGGCATGATCTTCACGATAGAGCCGATGATTAATTTAGGTACGCGTCATGTACGAACCCTTGCAGATGGCTGGACAGTCGTTACCCGTGATCATAAATTATCAGCCCAGTGGGAACATACTATTCTAGTAACAAAAAATGGCTATGAAGTTTTAACACAAAGGCAAGAAGAAAAAATTTGAACATTTAGCGTCCCGCTAGCCGTCCGTCTTGAGACAGTTATAGATTGAGAAACACTCGAAATAGAGGTACTATTCCTTCGTATTTCTCAATCAATAACTGTCTCAACCTGAACGACTATCGGGCGCTAAATGTCCAAGTTATTTTGTGACAGAGCCTAAGGCTAAAATCGATCACATTTCGAGTGTGAATTGGATAGGTGATTTATGGAACTAACTTTCCAAAGTGAATGGATCTCGGCGCGGAGCTATAAGCTAGCTCGTCGAATTCTGCTAATCTTATTGATTTTGGCTTGCAGTTACCATCATTTATTAGCAACAATTAAATATACTCGCGTAGATTCAGATGCTGCTGATACTTTCATGTTGTGGAGTGGCTTGAAGCAGTACGGTTTTCAGTTCCTACAAAGCTGGCGTTATACTCAAGACAATTGGCTGCTATCTTTATTGCCTTGGCATACTCTACTATATTCGTTTATCCCATTCAGTGCTTTATTTCTAGTTATTTGTGAGTTTAGTATTTGGGGTTTAAATTTAGTAGTTTGCAGCTTGATCGCCCAGAGTCTCAACGCAAAAAAATCTATTTCATTAGTTCCTTTTTTATTGATTTGCGCTGGAGAGTTTGTTTATAAGCATGGTTACATTGCTTTCATGATTACACATAACATCACTAATCTCTTAGGTTTATTGAGCCTGCTATTTTCCATTTATTGGATACAAAACCAGTCTAAATCTGCTCTGATAGGAGCGCTTTTATTTTCTATCATCGCTGGTTTTTCTGATCCATGGTTTTTACCTTGTTATCTTCTACCATTTTTGATTACCACCTGGATACTTTGGAAAAATGCTACAAATAAAAAAAATAAAACGCAATTTTTTTATTTATGGTCCAGTAATGCGCTGGCCTGGGTTTTTATATATGTTTTATTGTATAGTAAAGTTTTTGGTTTATTTTATTTTTTAACCAAAGTGCAATATCGCTTTTCTTTTAATTGGCATGAAATAAAGATACTTTTAGTTTATTTCTGGGGAACTGTAGGAAACAACATCCAATTTTTTCCTATTTATGCGGTGTGGTCTTCCGTTGCTTCACTAGGTATTTTGATTATTTTACTGGCGTATATTTTTATTCAGTTAAAACGAAAGGTGGTTTTAGAAAACTATCAATGGTTCTTTTTTATCAGCGCCGGTCTTTCCATGCTGATTTTGCCTCTGAGTTATATCTTGTCTAAAAATCCAACGACAGACGTTGAATCAAATCGTTATTTCATCAATATATTTGTTTTTGGGATTTTAACTTTAACTGTGGGTGCGGAATTATTATGGAGCTGTTTTTCTAAAGGAATAAAATCTATTTTCTTGATCGCAGGTTTGGCTTATGCTATTTCAGGTGCGTCTACCATTATTCCTTTATGGAAACTGCCTCCCTCTTTACCCAAAAGTGGGCAAGAAGATGTTTTGAACTTTCTTACGTCGCACCAATTAACATATGGCTATGCCGATTATTGGTATGCTGATATCCTGACTGCCTTAAGTAATAATTTCATACGTGTGCGCCCCATTGAATTTTTTGGTCAGGAAATGGTTTATCCCAATAGACCACAAACTTCAGCGTTGTGGTTTACTGTGTTAGATGTTCCAGTTAATCAAAAAAAGTTTTTTGTATACTTACCTTCTATTTTGCAAGATGATAAAACACAGATCAAAAATGCGTTGATAACTCAAAACGGATCGCCCGCAGAAGAATATCTTTATGAAGGAAATTTGATTTTGGTGTGGTATCATCCACTTAACATCTATATTTCGAAGAAACCGCCATTGGCTTCGGTAATCCAATTTGATATTTTGAATATACTTATTTAATCTGGGAATATAATAAAAATATTGCTCCTCGCGCCGACGGGACCACAGATCAAATCAAAAAAGGTTGAATTGAGAGGAGGTCGATCGAAATATCCACAGCTGCAGAATCTAAAAATCCTGTTGCTGCTTACAGAATATTAAAGGCACAGCTAGAACTCGCTGTAGGAATTGCAGCAGGTTGTCACTCAAATAGAATTGTTGAAGGGGGCGCTGCAGTATTTCGAAATTGGTTTGCGGCTGCATTTAACGGCAATAGTCAAACCAAAAGCGCTCTACAAAGTAGATTAGAAGCTTTAATTGAAAGGTTGAATGCAAAAGACAGTAGCTTAAGGCTGGAGGTAATCAACTATATTTAGTGTTTAATATTTTAATTTATGACAATGATGCTGAAAGCACCGGTGCAACCAGTGTAAATGAACTTTATAAGAGTTTATTAGCAGTGGTGGACGCTCGATATAGCATCAAGCACGTTTCCAGCGATTACCTAAATCATGATAACTGGGAAGCATCTACCGCTTTGTTAGTGATCCCCGGCGGTAGAGCTAGGCCACATTATCAGAATCTTGCGGCAGGAGGTAATCAAAAAATTGTCGAATATGTCCGTTTAGGAGGTAAATATTTAGGATTATGTGCTGGAGGCTATTACGGTGCTGCTCAAACCATTTTTGAACGGGAAAATGATTTAGAAATTTATGACACCGGCCCACTCAATTTTTATTCTGGCATAGCTGAAGGGCCTGCTTACGGTTTGGGAAAATTTCAATACCAAGATGAATCGGGTGCGCAGTCAGCTCTTATTAGTTTTAAAACAGTTGAGAAAATCGAATATTTTTTACAAGTATATTTTAATGGCGGTTGCTTCTTTCATGGCCATGACACTGATGCAAATATAGAGGTCTTAGCAAGATATCATGACATTCAAGATCAACCTGTAGCTATTGTAGAATGTATCGTTGGCGCTGGAAAGGCCATTCTGTCCGGAGTCCATATTGAATATAGTAAGAATCAGGCGCTTCATCTTAGTTTTTTTGCAGCTATTCTGAAAAGATTAGACATATTTTTACATCCTAGTTATCAACTTTGTACTGGACACTTTTTTAAAGGAAATAAGAGTATGACTGGGGGAGTTGAGCAAGGCGCTGATTTATAACAAAATATGTCTGATTAATTTTAGTTTTAAGTAAAAAGGACATAAGATGGAACAAATCAGCGCATTGATGATTATACTGGGTGAAGTATTAAATTGGAATAAATGGCGATTGGATTGTTTAAGCAAAGCGATTCTCCCCCTGATTAAAGTACGAAATGTTAACTTGCAAGAGTTGGCATTGGGTCTATGAGGGAAAGCGCAAATTAGTTCACGCTATAAACGACTTTACCGTTTTCTGCGGCATTTCAAAATAGATTTATTTATCATTAGTCGCTGGTTATTTAAATTATTTTTTTCATCCGGGCAGTCTGTCTATATTGCCATTGACCGAACCAATTGGTATTGGGGTAAAAAGCTGGACTGCCTCTGTACTGGACAATTTTTAAAAGGAGGGGTTATAAAGCAGAAAAGAATTGTTGAATAAGCCGCTGATTTGAAACAGAATATGCCTAGATTGAATTAAGTAAAGGACATATAAATGGAACAAATCAGCGAGTTGATGATTATACTGGGTCAATTATTAAATTGGAATAAATGGAGGCGTGATTGTTTAAGTAAAGCAATTCTTTCTCTGATAAAAGTACGAAATGTTAACTTACAAGAGTTGGCAATAGGTTTAGGGGGAAAAGCACAAATTGATTCTCGCTATAAACGCCTCTATCGTTTTCTGAGATTTTTTGAAATAGATTTATTCGCCATAGCCCGTTGGTTATTTAAGTTATTTTTTTCACCCGGGCAATCTATCTATATTGCCATTGACAGAACCAACTGGTATTGGGGCAAAAAAAATATCAATGTTTTTATGCTCTCAATCTGCTACGAAGGAATGGCTATTCCACTTTATTGGAAGGTTTTGGATAAAGACGGTTCCACTAATGCTCAAGAACAAATTGATTTCATCAATCGCTTTTTATTGGGTTTTGGAGAAATAAAAATTGCAGGATTATTAGCAGATCGAGAATTTGCTAATGGTCATTTTTTTAGTTGGCTAAAAAGCAAAAAAATCCCATTTTATATTCGAATTAAAGAGGATTCAGTGATTCGAATGAAAGGAAAACGTTTGTATAAAGTGAAAAGATTATTTCGTGATGTCAACCCACTTCAACACCGTGTTGCACCGATGCAAATAGAGATTTTTGGAGTCAACGTATATTTATGGGGGTCTCGATCCGAATCAGGTGAGCTGATGGTTGTCGCTACTGATCAATCTCATCAAAATGCCATCGCCATATATCTTCGAAGATGGGAAATCGAAAATCTTTTCCAAAGTCTCAAGGGACGAGGATTTCGTTTCGAGGATACCCATCTTACCAAACCTGAGAGAATAGAAAAACTCATGGTCATTTTAGCTTTAGGTTTTTGCCTGGCTCATAAGACAGGTGAGTGGCGCGCTCAGCAAAGGCCTATTCGCTTTAAAAAGCATCGCGATAGTCATCGTCCTCAATATAGTTTCTTTCGTTATGGCCTTGATTGTATCAGGGACCTTCTGCTTCAACCTACTAAAAAAATACCTATTTTTAGGAAAATCCTTTCACTTTTGACACCTCTTAATCTTGATCACCCCATGGAGCATGTTCATGCTTAGAAAAGCTGTCCAGTACAGAGCTGGACTGCTTCTTTTTTACATTCTTTAATATTTCCTTAATTTATAAATATTATTATTTTTGGAATTGTTTAACAAAAGGAGTTAAGGAAATGAAAAGATTCTCTGTTTTTGAAAGCAAGTCAACTACTATTCAAGATCCCAATTCATTAGCCACAAATTTGATTTTAGAAATTAAGGCAGAATATAATAAAAATATTGCTCCTCGCGCCGACGGGACCACAGATCAAACCAAAAAAGATTTAATTGAGAGGATGTCGATCGAAATATCCACAGCTGCAGAATCTAAAAATCCTGTTGCTGCTTACAGAATATTAAAGGCACAGCTAGGGCTCGCTGTAGGAATTGCAGCAGGTTGTCACTCAAATAGAATTGTTGAAGGGGGCGCTGCAGCATTTCGAAATTGGTTTGCGGCTGCATTTAACGGCAATAGTCAAACCAAAAGCGCTCTACAAAGTAGATTAGAAGCTTTAATTGAAAGGTTGAATGCAAAAGACAGTAGCTTAAGGCTGGAGGTAATCAACTATATTTAGTGTTTAATATTTTAATTTATGACAATGATGCTGAAAGCACCGGTGCAACCAGTGTAAATGAACTTTATAAGAGTTTATTAGCAGTGGTGGACGCTCGATATAGCATCAAGCACGTCCAGCGATTACCTAAATCATGATAACTGGGAAGCATCTACCGCTTTGTTAGTGATCCCCGGCGGTAGAGCTAGACCACATTATCAGAATCTTGCGGCAGGAGGTAATCAAAAAATTGTCGAATATGTCCGTTCAGGAGGTAAATATTTAGGATTATGTGCTGGAGGCTATTACGGTGCTGCTCAAACCATTTTTGAACGGGGAAATGATTTAGAAATTTATGACACCGGCCCACTCAATTTTTATTCTGGCATAGCTGAAGGGCCTGCTTACGGTTTGGGAAAATTTCAATACCAAGATGAATCGGGTGCGCAGTCAGCTCTTATTAGTTTTAAAACAGTTGAGAAAATCGAATATTTTTTACAAGTATATTTTAATGGCGGTTGCTTCTTTCATGGCCATGACACTGATGCAAATATAGAGGTCTTAGCAAGATATCATGACATTCAAGATCAACCTGTAGCTATTGTAGAATGTATCGTTGGCGCTGGAAAGGCCATTCTGTCCGGAGTCCATATTGAATATAGTAAGAATCAGGCGCTTCATCTTAGTTTTTTTGCAGCTATTCTAAAAAGATTAGACATATTTTTACATCCTAGTTATCAATTATCTCTTCCTCATTTAATATTAGCTTAATAAATACAATATAAAATATAGCCCAGTGTAACAAAATTACAAAAATAACTGGGGTAAATATGAATCAGGGGTTAATAGCATCTCTTTCTTTCATTGTTCTTGACGCAAAATCTAAAGTAAAAAATGAACCTTCCAAAGAATTGATAAATCTTAATAAACTCTTAAAAGAAAACCTTAAGCAATATTTTCAATCATTTTCTTTCTCCTCTGATTTCCCCTTGGGTAAAATGGGAGAAAGTATTTTAATAGAAATGGTAGATTTACTGTTGAAAGCCTCTAAACAAGAAGAACTGCAATTTTATGCGGTCTCACTTATTGGCATGTTGCACGGCCTTAAAGGACATTCCCAAGATTTTTTAGGTATTCAAGCGACTACACAACAAATACATCAAGAACTTAACGATTTTGAAAAAAAACCTGTTAGTTCCTTTGAATTTCACACTTCTATAAAACTAGCGACGGATACTTTTGTTGCTAGAGCCGAGAAGTTAAAAGAAGATTTTGATAAATATTTACCTAGAAACTACCATCTTGTAATAAATAAATTAGATAAACTCGTGACTTTAATGAAGGAAATTGAGAAGCTAGCTGCTGAAACGGAAGAAAAGGAAATAAATTTAGTGATAAATGATGGTTTAATACAAGAAACAATCAGAAAAAAAATCGAAGAATTTTCCCAGATTGCTAGAATTCATGCGGGTGACACTTACCTTGAAACCAAAGGTCCCATTAAAATAATTACTGCTGAAGATTGTCGTAATCTAATTTCTAAAATAGTAGCACAACGAAGCCTTGATTTGCCTACGGTGGAAACAACTCCTAAGGAAGTATGTGATCTGATGCAGGCAATACTTTCAGGAGTGACTCCAATTGGCGAAATCTCAGATATTGCGCAGACAATCATTACATCCCAATCTTCTGTCGTTAGCGCAGTTCAACTTGGGAATTCAATTGATGAAGCCGCGCAGAAGAAAAAACTCACTCAGTTTTATTTACTTCTGGCTGCTAAAATCGGTGCAGCCGCAACTTTAGGTGTTTTAGCTTGCTTTTTTCCTCCGGTTGCTGCAGCGATCCCTTTTATTTTGACAGGGGTTAGCGCTACTAATTGCCTCGCCAGCGCCGGCGGTTATTTACGTGAAATTATATTATCAGACAGTGAATACTTGGATTGCTTTATAAACCTCGTGGAAACGTTTGACAAATGTATTCATGCCGAAATGTCAGCCAGATTAATTCAAAGAGAATATGCCCATGATGTAGGAAAAGAAATAGATAATTTACTGCGTGTGCAAGCTAAAGAGAATGTAATAAAAGAGTTAATGAATATGCTACTTGAGGAGAAAGAGTCAGAAAAGTCAATGAATACGGAAGATGAAGAGAAAGAAGAAAAAATAGCTCAAGTACCAAAAAAAGTAGACGGAATTCACAAAAAAGAAACTTTGCAAACAATGAAAGGCTTGTTTGGCGGTGTGGAAAGTCCAGCTACAAGAGAAATTAAATTACTTAAAGTGCAGCTAAAAGAAAGCAAAGTGGCACAAGATAAAGCCATCCATGAGTTTTTAACTTCACCTAAGGAATATAAAAGAACCTACGAGATCACTCAAGCTTTATGCGAGTTAAATCCAAAAGTTGGAGAAGCTGCTGAGATTTTACGAGACTTATTCAAACTGCCTGCCATTTCCAAAGACATTATGCAGAATCTATTAGAATCTGTATTAGGTAATAAAGTAGATAAAGATGTGATAGAACAATTTGCAAGAAACACCTGTGAATTTTTAGATTCTTTTAGAAATTCATTACAAAGTGACCTCAGCTGTAGAAGTAGAGTATTCGTTCAATCGCATCAGCGTCAGAGTTTCAACGTCAGTCAAAATATATCTTTAGCTGAGAAACTATCAATTCCCTATTATGTTTGGGTTGACCCCAGCATGTAATATATTTGAATTTGAAAGCAATTTGCTAGCCAACTGCTTCGCGGCGCTATAATCGCTTTTTCCGCTACCTAATTTAGGTAATTCGGCAACAGCGAAGCAGTCGCTGGGAATTATGAGCGGTGGGATTTTAGCAGCACGTAATTTCGCTAATAATTCGTCCGGAGTTATTTGCGCTTGATAAAGCAAAATTAATGCTTCCCCTTTTTTATCGTCTGGCAAAGAGATTACCATTAAATCTAAACTTTCAATATCTAATATTTCTCTAATGGTTTGCTCCACCAAACTCAAGCTAATCATCTCACCCCCAATTTTAGCAAAACGAGAATAACGATCCACGATAATTAAAAAACCCTCTTCATCTAATTTTCCTTTATCTCCAGTAACATACCAATCGATGTCATCTTGTTTATTTAAAACCTGTAGAGTTTTTTCAGGGTTTTTTAGATAGCCTTTCATTACTTGAGGGCCGCCGATTAACACCATACCTTCTGCACCTAATGGCAAATCTTCAAGAGTCATAGGATCTACAATTCGAAAACAAGTGCCGGGGACTGGTAGACCTACGGTGCCAATTTTATTGGACACATGTAAATGTAAGTCATCCGGATTGATAATATCGTTCAGATTTGTGCTGGCTACGGGAGCCACTTCGGTTGCACCATAACCCTCGAAAACATCAATCCCAAATTTTTGTTTAAACGCGTCCCGGACTTGAGGTGATAATTTTTCTGCTCCTGCAATGACTAAACGTAAGCTTTTGAACAGTAAGGGATGCAGGCGATGATTGCGGCAATAAAAATTAAGGAATGTGGAAGTAGCTGCCATAAAACTCACTTGGTAATTAAAAACCAGTTTGCCAATCTCAACGGCGTCTCTAGGATCTGGATGGCAGGCCATTGGGATACCCTCTACTAAGGGCAAAATCGTAGTTACAGTAAGGCCAAAAGCATGAAATAAAGGCAAGCAACTTAAAATAACATCCTTTGTTTCTATATTTGCAATACTAGATACCTGTTTGGCATTAATTAATAAGTTTCGATGAGTTAATTCAACTCCTTTGGGTTTGCCTTCACTACCACTGCTAAATAAAATGACACCAACATGATGAATACTTTGACCAGAGCTCAGAACAAAATATTTTAAAAGAGAGAAAGGTAGTATTTTGCTTAGAATAAGCCTAGAAAAAATAGCAAACTTGCTTTTTTGTAATAAATCTTCCAAATAAAAAACCTGTTTATCGGCTAGTATTTCTTCGCTAGCAAACCCTTTTTTGCTGAGACGGTTTAAAAATAAACGTGAAGAAATCACTATTTTAATTTCAGCTTGTTCACAAGCTTGAATTATAGCGTTTTTACCAGCAGTATAGTTTAAATTTACCGCGGTTTTGTTGAGCCCCCACACCATTAAATTGGTAGCAGCGCCGCCTATGCCGGGAGGCAATAGGATACCTATATTGGACTCAGTCTTTAAGTTGGATTTTAGTTCAGCTATTAAATACCAAACAAGAGCGATTAGTTGCTGGTTAGAAATTTTTTTTCCAGAAGAATCAGCGATCGCTAATTCAGCGCCTTTGCTTTTGGCTCGCCGGAGCCATTCCACTGCGGTGCTTTTTAAGGTATCGCTGTAATTTTGCCAAGCCTTAATAGATAAATTAAAAACAGCTTGTTTTACAGTGGCTGCAGTTGCTTCAGCAGGTAAGGAAGGACCATAGCTGACACTGATTGTTCGAAAGTGTCGTCCACTCGTTGTTTTGTACTGACGAGTGGCATATGAAACCATTGTGCCCCATAAACCATGAATGTAAAAAGGCACAATCACTGCATTGGTTCCCGCCACCGCTTTTTCAAAGCCTTTTTGAAATGTGCCCAGCTGGCCATTGCGGCTGATATAACCTTCAGGGAATAAAGCGACTACCTGGCCTGATTTTAAAGCGTTTTCGATTGCTTCAATGGCTCCTTTGCTGCCTCCTTTGGAAATGGGAATGGCTCCTGCTGCTTTAAGAAATAGTTTTAAATACCAGGTTTCATAAAACTGCCGGTCAATCACAAAATGAAGCGGTCTAGGGCAAGCAATTTGTAACAAGGCCCAATCAAGAAAGCTGGTGTGATTTCCCAGCAATAAAACCCCGCCGCTAGAAGGTAAGTTATTTAAACCCTCTACTTTGACTTTATAAAATTTGGAAACAAAGAAAAAAATAAGATAGCGAACTAACGATTGCGGTAAACGCTTTAAAGCATAAATACTGCCGATCAAAGCCAATAAAAATAGAATAATTAAACTCATTCGAGAATTTAGACCTGCATTAGCGCCAACTACTGTAAGAATGAGGAAGGCCAGCATAAAAATATTTTGCACAAAGTTATTGCTGGCCAGGACGGTGCCAAGATTTTTAGATTGGGCATGGTATTGAATTAAGGCATTTAAAGGCACGATCAATAATCCGCCAAAGAAACCATAGCCGAAAAATAACAATAGAATACTGGTTTTGTTGGTGATAAAAGCTAATAAAAGCAGACCTAAACTCATTCCAACTGCTGCGATTGGGATAACACCTGTTTCAATAAATCCCCGGGAGATTCGTCCAGCATAAAACGCTCCAAAAAATATGCCGATACCACCAATAGCCAAGGCCCCATTGATATAAATCTCGCTGGCGCTGGTAACAAATTCTTTTAGATAGGCTCCGTAGCTTGCCAGCAATACTTGGTTGATCCCCCAAAAGAGGGATAAGCCAAAAATACAGGTTAGGATCACTGAGTTGCCGTTTAGACTTTTTAAATTGCCATGCAGGTTTTTGCCGGTAAAATAATTTCGTAAAAGATAGTTTGAACCCGCATCCGCAGGAGGTTTTATTGGAAGAAGGAAAGTCAACCAAGCTTCAGCGCTGGCGGCAATAATTAATAAAAAACCGCAGGGCGCAAAAGCTTTTAACAATTGGGCTGCTGTGGCGGGAGTTGAATGAGTAAATCCTTTGTGTGAAAGGAAAAAAGTGAAGAGCAGGGTAAAAGCAAAAGTGCCAGCTAAAATAGCAATAATGGCTACTGTCTGCACTAAGCCATTGGCTTCAGCAATGTTATCTTTGCCAAAAATTTCTTTAATAAAGCCATATTTTGCAGGTGAATTGAAGGCGCTTTGAATAGCTAACAAAAGTGTTAAACTGAAAGCGCACCAAAATAAGCCCAGGAAATAACAAACCGTTATTAGAATTGTCGCGGGTATAACCGCCAAAGCAGTCACCCTCAAGACCTTGGTTTTGGAAAAATAATCGGCGACAAAACCAGAAGGAGTAAATAATAAGATGTAAGGTATTAAAATCAGCGCGTTAATAATCGCCGACCAAGTAGTAAATTGGGAGGCATTTAAAGTTCTGTACAAAGTGTTCTGAATTAAAATTTTATGTCCTAAATCTACAAAGGCGTTGAAGAAAACAATGGCCAAATAGGGGGTAAAACCGTTGATTTTTGAGATCTTCATAAGCTATTCCTAAAATGTTTTATGTAAAAGTAGTTTAGCTCAAATTTAAACACTGTTCAATATATTTGGATGATTAATTTATACTGCAATTTTATTGTAATAGCAAGAATAAGTTAGTAAAATCGCATTCGGGAGAAAAGATGTCGAAAAACCCCCCAGAAAACAAATCTTATTTTTACCCGGTGCGGATTTATTACGAGGATACCGATGCAGTCGGGATTGTTTATCATGCGAATTATTTGAAATTTGCGGAGCGAGCCAGAACCGAAATGTTGCGGCAATTAGGAATTGATCAAAAGCAATTGCGTGAATCCACTGGTATTTCCTTTGTAGTCCGCCGCTGCTTGATTGAGTATATAGCTCCAGCAAAATTAGATGATAATCTGATCGTTGCTAGCAAAGTGATTTCCATCAGTGGAGCTGCCATTGAGTTCGATCAATCCATCGAGAAAGCCAATATCAAACTGACGCAAATAAATACTCAAATAGTTTGTATTGGTTTAAATGGCCGTGTTCAACGATTGCCTTTAGAACTGCGAAACATTACCTGATGAGACGGGAATGCAAATATTGCATAGAAATCCTTTCGAGTTATAACATACTGTGGGTGGAAATAGGGAAACCTATCAGGTTTCTAAATCTTGAAGTGATAAACCGGTTATTGCCAAAACTTCGTCTTTTTTCATACCAGACAATAATAGTTTTCGAGCAATAAGTACTTTTTCTTCATGCCTACCTTCATGATAAGCCCCTGAAATTAGAGTTTTTTCTGTACTTACTGCATCCCAATATTTATCATACGCTTGCAATTCTGATTTTGTATAAGCTGATTGCCGGCTTAGTTGTACTGCTTCTGCAATTTCCGGCTCATTTAACCATTCTTCAGGAATAGTTTGGGTCTCATCATTTAATTCGGACATAAAGCTTAACCAGAGCGCTTGCAGTTTTTTTTCCTGAAAGGACGCCGGTTTAAATTTCGGCAGTTCAATAAATACTAACTGTAAATGCTTGATCTCTCGTTCCGGCTGGCCGATATTCACTAATTTATAATGGTGATACCACTGCGGAGTTTCTTTATCAAAGACACTGGCTAACAATCCTAAACCGTAAACCGGCTTTAATAAATTATAATCCTCTCCATGCTTCAGTTGGCGCACGTAAGCAGTGCTGGCTCCAAACGACAACCGCTGCTTAAATGCATCCGTCCATTGAATTTGCATCTCTACAATGAATATTCTGCCCATCTGGTCTTTACATTTTACATCCACTACCGTGGTTTTAAATACCGGAATTTCTGGGGTTTGCTTACTGCTTAAATACTCCAATGACTCTATCCAGGTTCCTTCCGGCAAAGGCAGTACAGCGTTTAGAAAACTCCTCAACAAATGAGGGTGCTGACCAAAGATTTTTTTAAAAACTACATCCACTTTCGGATCAAGATAGCGCGCCATGTCGATTCTCCATTTTTGTATAAAAAATTATAAATAGCAAAGTTAAATTTTGCAATGTAATTCTAGGGAATGTTGAATAAAAATATTTTTTTTTGAAAGCTAATAAACTGAATTATGAATATTGAACTATTTGAAAAGTTTTGTTAATGTACGTACTTAAGGAAATGTCTCCACCTTGCATCCAGAACAGGGCGCTAAGATGGAGACTTTCGTAGCGTCCCGCAGCAGTGCTAGAACACCGCAGCAGGACTGTCGGGTAACAAGATCACGTTACCGTGACCCCGTCCCCTAAGAACCGTACGTGCAACTTTCACTGCATACGGCTCAAGCTCTTAAAGACTTTCCTGGAAAGCCCGGCTTTGCTCTCGCTATCGCGTAGATGCCATTGATCATGACACATTGGGTGCAACAAGACCAGATTTTCTTGAGTGTTTTTGCCTTGGCGACTCCGATGTATGATGTGATGCATATGCCATCCAGACTGTTGTGTGATTACCGTTTGGCAGAGTGGGCATAATCCCTTTTGTTCAAGCCATAGATTTCTTAGAAGTTTTCTATCTGGAATATCAGTCGTATTCCGGCGGCGTTGTTCAAAATACTGGGCATATTGAGGATCGTAAGGATTGGCTTCCTGACGGATTTTGATATGCTTTTTGTGATGAACAGACCGGGCCATAGTGAGATAAATGGGAAGCCCTTCGAACGATTTTCCGCAGAAATCCCAGGCTGTTCTGTGTGTTTTCTTAAAGTATTTATCTTTGACCCATCTTTTGCCTTTGCCGGGATGTCTTCTCATCGCCCAACGCCAAAGCGCTTGCCAGATTTGATGATCGAGGTAGCAGAATGTTCGAGAACAGCAACAGTGGCGATAATAGTTACCCCATCCTCTAATAATAGGATTGAGTTGACTAATGATATCTCCTGGTTGTCGGTGTAAACCTTTGCGCAATGTTAGCCTGATTTTGGCGAGCACTGCTTTCACCTTCGCTTTCGCTGGTTTGATGACGAGCTGGTCTTTCATCCAGCGAAGATTGAAGCCAAGAAAATCGAATCCTTCTTCCATGTGGGTGATATGGGTCTTTTTCTGAGATAGAGAGAGTCCTCTGATCTGCAAAAATTTTTCCACAGCGGGTTTGATTTTATTTTCCAGGAGTTCTTTTGATTCTCCGGTGATGATAAAATCGTCGGCGTAGCGGATGACATTGACCTTCTGTTTTTTGAATTGAAGCTTAATTTGAGCTTCTAATCCATCCAGCGTTAGGTTAGCCAATACCGGTGACGCTATACCCCCCTGGGGAGTCCCGAGATCGGTTTCATAGAAAGTTTTCTGATCGATATATCCCGCCTTTAACCATTGTGCGAGTACTCGTTTATTCATCGGAATCCATTTCATTAACCACGTGTGCGAGATGTTGTCAAAACAGCCTTTGATGTCACCTTCCAGGACCCATTTTGCAGAGTTTTTCCTGAAAAGACAGATTCGACAAGCCTCAATAGCATCGGCTGTGGATCTTTTCTTGCGAAAACCATAGGAGTTTAAATCCGCATAGTATTCCGCAATCGGATCTAATGCTAATAGATGTAAGGCTTGTTTCGCTCTGTCCACCATGCACGGCACGGTCAAAGCTAACTGCACATCAGTACAGTCAATCTTCGGGATGGGCAACCATTACTCATCCTTTTCATCCTTTAAGAGGTCAGAAATTTAAGATTCTTTCTTTAAAGAGGTACAATGAAGACATTTTAAGTTTGCAAGGATCCCTTCAAGGTACCTTTGGTATTCCTCGAGAATGGACTGATCAGGCTGATATCAATCCTTTGCAATCGTTATCTGAACACCCGCCTATTTTGTCTTTTACACATCTTCAACAATTGGCTGATTTGATCTCTACTTTAAAACCAGTTAACCAACAAAAAAATAGAAATTGAATTATGAAAATTTCATAGTAGAATCTGGACAGTTTAACAACTGTCCAGGTATTTATGAAAAATTTTACTTCCACTCATCTACGTCAAAAGAGAAGGAACGCTTATACAAAGAACTTACAAAGCATCGAAGAAAATATGATGCGAGGGTCACTCATCGAAAGGTACAAACAGTGTGGGAAAACCAATTGCCATTGCAACGAAGGGAGCAAGCATGGGCCGACTTATTACCTTTCTGTCAGTATACCGGATGCAAGAGACTGTTTTAATCTACGTGTCTATGGAAAACAAGGTAATCGTCGAAGAGGCGTTAGAAAATTATCGAAAAGCCCAAGCAATTATAGGAGAAATCAGCGATATCAATCGCGAGCTATTGTTACGAAAAGTCAATTTTTAAAAAGGAAATTAGAGTATCTGAAATGGATTCATCCTCCCTGACATCATTGAATACGGCTCATGCCGCCATCATTGTAGCGAATATGCTACAAGACTATTTGGACAAAAATAAAATGATATCTACTCAAAGGGAGAAACTGAATCATGATGATAGAAACCAAAATTCAACCCCAACACACGGCCAAACCAGCGTATATTTACCTTCGGCAATCGACGATGGCACAAGTACGCTTCAATCAGGAAAGTACTCAGCGCCAATATGCTCTTCGAGACAAGGCACAGCAGATGGGATGGCCTCAACAAGCGATCAAAATATTGGATGGGGATTTAGGATTGTCGGGCAGTCAAGCGAATCACCGCGAAGATTTCAAATTGCTCGTAGCGGATGTTTCGATGGGGAAAGTCGGAGCAGTCTTTGCTTTGGAAGCTTCTCGACTATCACGGTCTTGTACCGATTGGCATCGTTTATTGGAATTATGTGCGATTAACGAATACATTGATTATCGACGAAGATGGTTGTTACAATCCTGCCGATTTCAACGACCAATTGTTGTTGGGAATCAAGGGAACCATGTCGCAAGCCGAGCTGCATTTTATTCGCGCGCGCCTCCAGGGAGGGAAAATGAATAAAGCTAAAAAAGGTGAGTTGCGATCACCTTTGCCAATAGGATTATGCTATAACGAAGAAGGTCACATTATATTGATTGTGATGAACAAGTGCGCCACGTTATTCAGTTGTTATTTAAAGTATTTAAAGAGAGAGGCAGCTGCTTATGCAGTAGTTAAATACTTTAGATGAGAATGAAATTTTATTTCCTAAACGTGCCTACGGTGGAGCTTGGAAAGGAAAATTAATATGGGGAACATTGACGGATTCTCGAGTATTAGGTGTCATAAAAAACCCTAATTATGCGGGTGTTTATGTATATGGACGTCATCGCTTTAATAAAAAATTATCGAGTACCGGTCAATTACAAATAACCACTCAGTGTTTGCCGATGGATAAATGGCATGTCATGATAAAAGATCATCATGAAGGCTATATTTCTTGGGAAGACTATTTAAATAATCAAAAGAGCCTTGAAAAAAATAAAACGAACGGATTAGAAAACCTAACCTCTACAGCGGCAAGAGAAGGACATGCTTTATTACAAGGATTATTAATCTGTGGTCGTTGTGGTTATCGGCTGACTGTGCGTTATACGGATCATAATGGGATTCGCCCTGCTTATCAGTGTAATTGGCAAAAACGTAATGGTGTTCATCTTAAATCCTGTCTTTCTGTATTAGCTACTCCATTAGATCAAACTATTTCAAAAAAAATATTAACCGTCATGAATTCGAATCAAATTGATATTGCAATTAAAGCATTTGAAGAATTGGAACAAAGAGGCGAAGTCTCTAGAAAAACAGTGGAAAATGAAGATCGACAGAGCAGATTATGAAGTGCAAATCGCCCAACGACGTTATGAGGAAGTCGATCCGTCTAATCGACTAGTCGCCGCAACCCTTGAAAAACGTTGGAATGAATCGTTAATAGCGCTGGAAGAAATTCATAAGAAATATGCTGAATATCAAGAAAAAAATGCGCTCATTCAAATAAAACAACACAAGGAAAATATTGTGGCATTAGCCAAAGATTTTAGTGTTCTCTGGAATGCTGATTCTACCAGTTCAAAAGATCGTAAACGTATTTTGCGACTGCTTATTAAAGATATTACGGTAGAGAAATTAATTAACGCTAGAAAAAGCACATTGCATATTCGCTGGCAAGGTGGAGCCACGGAAAGCATAGAAGTAGAATTACCTCAAAAATCACATGAAAAATGGCGTCATTCTCCTGAGTTGATTGAACAAGTCCGGCAATTAGCATTGACGATGACTGATCAGCAAATTGTTGGGCAATTTAATCAAATGGGATTGAAAACCAATAAGGGAAATTCTTTTACGATAGAGGGTGTTCAATGGATTCGATTTAAGCATAAAATCCCTGCGCCACGACGGCAAAAAGAAGGAGAGATATCCGTCAAGGAAGCCGCCGAAAAATTTAACGTGAGCCAGTATGTGATTTATGACTGGATTGAACGTGGTATGATTAGCAAGCGACGCAGCGGCTTGAAGTTCTGGTTATTTATTGGACCAGAAAAAGAGCTTGAACTTAGGAGGATAGTTGAAAATTCAACCAAAATTGCTATTGCGCGATCAAAATCCCAAAATAAAATTGAAGGAGGTGTATTATGAAGTCACCGTCGGGATACTCAAGGGACGTTTTTCGTCCTTGCCGGGTTTAGGGATATAGATTCGACGAAGGGGTTTAGCTCGATATCGACTGGCGCGAATCCGACTGATGGCTTCGGCTTTTTGGTTGTTGGTTTTCCAAACTTCCTGATCAATACCGGGCGTTCTTTTTCCTGTATTTTCGGTCACCTGTCTCACAGCCATTGCAGCTGCGGATAACGATTTTGTCAGAAGGATCTGTAAAGCGCGGACTTTACGATGATTGCCTTCCTGCAATGCCGAAACGATGCGGGATTGAAGCCGATTCACCGTTTTATGCGCTTGACGCCAATGAATATGATGCCAAGGTATATCACGTTGTGAGGCCGCGTCAGCAACTCCAGGGTTACTCCTATCCTGCGTACCTGCTTTCATTCGGTTTTCGAATCCTTCTCGTTATAAGAACCAGATGAACTTGGGCAGCGCTTTCGCGCGGGATGATATTATTTTTTTTTTTTTTTTTTTCAAAAAAAAAACTCAATCCCTATCCATCCTATTACCGGGTGGCATTCGCTTCGTTCATCCTCCTAATTCTGCTGACCTTTCGGCGCACCTTACGGTTTGCTTTCCCTGGCTCAAAGGAGATCAACAGATTTGACATGTTCTATTTTATTGACGAAATGGTTTAGGTTTCTTCTATCCACCGGAAGTTCAACATTCGCGATAAGAGAGTGGTCAGCTCTTATCCTGACTTCTTGCCTTTTGGCTACAGCTTACCAATATCCTTTAGCTGTTTGTTGCTTACGATAGTTACGAAGATTTACATTACATTAACCATGCCATTCTTCCTGGCGCCTCATCCCATGGATATTAGGGATTTTAGATTTCCTCACGAAAAATCTTATCGGGTAGCTTGTTTAATCCCACGGCTTCGTTGTCCCCGGAGCTTCACACCATCCCGTCGCCGGGATCGCATGTTCGGGTAGGAAACGGTTGGCGAAACAACCGGTTTCTCACCTTGATCTCTTAGGTAGAAACAATCAATAAAACAACCTCACGTCGCACGGCCACAACCAACTAAACTCAAGGAGAGTTGATCATGGTTAAGCGCATTGTATCCGATAATTCGGATTTCGTCTTGTCTTCCCATCAGGGTTTACCCCCTGCCGATATCGTTCAAGATTGTTTGGAAAAGATTAAAGCAATGTTGCTAGTCTGCACCCATGGCTTCGATATTTCATCGTTGCCCATGGGCTCACGGCATCAGTATTTGTCTTTACTGCACGATCTGCTGGAATTGGCGATGGGGCACTACATGCTCTACCAAAATGAGATAGATGAGTAACATCTACCCTGGAAACAAACAGTTCTAGATGTTAATGACTCTGAGATATGAAATTTCCAGGCTGGTTGATTTGCTATATTGTTTAGAATTTAAGACTTTTTTAATATTTCTTTGCTAATTTATCATTGTTGATAAATTTTGAAATCATAAAGGTAGAAATATATGAAATTTCCGCAACCCTATACACATTTAGCGGGTATTTTAAGTGCTTGGAAAAGGTTAACAGATATATTGCAAAAAGATGAAGAGAAAAAGACTGAAGACGAAAAACCAAAACAAACAGTTTACTATCAACATTATCAGGAAACACTTAATAAAATATTTTTGGAGTTAAAGCAATTACCAAACCAGGAAAACACTGCATTCCGAGTTGTGACTCTTTTGAACTCTTTACATAAAGATATCAATTCATTTACAGAGATCAAAGGAAAGAAAGGTTGTCCTGTGGTGATGACAAAGGGTAACCATTATGAAACAACCTTTGCCCTGCATTTTGTACATTTTGTTCCAAAGGTAATGGCTGAATTAGAAAAAGCCTATGAAAAAGATACTTCCATTCCCTGGGGATTGCAATCGATCACCGATGGGTTTCTAAAGAAAGCTATTTCCGCCTCTCAAAAAAATGTGGAGACGGTAAAAGCCAGCTTGTCTGCATAAAACCGTTGCAAGCCCTAATACAGTAGCTAGCAGTGATTAACTAATCGAAATCACTACTTTTCCATGAGCTTTTCCAGATTCCAACAGAGTATGGGCTGCTGGAGTGTTTTCTAGATTAAAGGAATGGCTGTCTATGAATGGTTTTAATTGTCCTTGATCTACTATTTGGGCGACCTGCTGTAAAATTTCGCCATGTTGTTCTCGACCGGCATTATCTAAGAGAGGTAATAACATAAAAACACAATGCAGGCTCAAGGCTTTACTGTGCAAAGGACTCAGATCGTGAGTTGAGCGGGCTGCTGTGGTGACTACCTTGCCGTTTTTCGCCGCTGCCTGAAAAGAATTATCTAAATTGGCTCCGCCAACGGTGTCAAAAACAATATCAAAACCTTTATTGCGGGTCAATCTCGCTAAATAATCGGCTACTTTTTCCTCCCGGGCATTAATCACTTCATCGGCCCCTAAAGATTTTGCTAAATCAAAATCATTTTGAGTTAAAACAGTGGTGGAAATTTTGGCGCCTGCCCATCGGGCCAGTTGGACTGCGATATGGCCCACTCCGCCAACACCCCCATGGATTAAAATAGATTGGTTTTTTTGTAAATTGGATTTGGTAAATAACGCCTCCCAAGCAGTAATGCTAACTAAAGGTAAAGCGGCTGCTTGTAACATGGATAAGGTTTTGGGCTTTTTTGCTATTAAGCGAGCATCGGCTACCATCCATTCTGCAAGCGCGCCACCCGAATCTCTTAAACCTCCGGCACAGCCGTAGACCTCATCTCCAACGTGGAAAGAGCTTACATCAGGTGCAACGGCTGAGATGACGCCGGATACGTCTCCGTGTAAAACTGCTGGAAAAGCAGGTGCAATTGCACCGACTAAGCCGCTTCTGATTTTGCAATCGATTTGGTTAACGCTGGTTGCTGCGACTTTAATCAGCACATGTCCTGGTTTTAAATCGGGAACTGGAATTTCCATTAACTTAAATACCGAAGGTTCGCCGAATTGAGTAATAATTTGTGCTTTCATAGTATCTCCACAGTTATGACAATTTTGCCAATATGTTGGCTGCTTTCCATTAAACAATGCGCCTCGTTGACTTCACTAAAAGAAAAAGTTTTGTAAACAACCGGCTTACAGCGGCCTGCCGACAATATGGGCCAAACATCATGGAATAAGGAAGCAGCGATTGCCGCTTTTTCTTGTGCGCTGCGCGGACGTAAATGAGAGCCGGTAATAGATAATCGTTTTTTCATAATTTTTTGTAAATCCAATCGTTCCACAATGGCTCCTTTTTGAGTAGCGATCTCTATTAATCTGCCATCGAAATTAAGACAATTGAGATTATGTTCGAAATAAAGTGCGCCGATCATATCTAGAATTATGTCTACACCTTTATTTTGAGTGAGTCGAAGAATATGTTCTTCAAAATCTTCTTGCCGATAGTTGATGCATTCGGTTGCTCCTAAATCTCGGCAAGCCTGGCATTTTTCTGCAGAGCCAGCAGTGGCGTAAACTTTGCCACCAAATTCTTTCACCAATTGAATGGCGGTCACACCAATTCCGCTGCTGCCGCCATGCACTAAAAATGTTTCGCCTTTGGCGAATCTTCCCTTCATAAAGACATTGGCCCAAACAGTTAAGTAACTTTCAGGTATAGCGGCTGCGTGAACAGCGTCGTAATTTTCAGGCCAGGGGAGCGCTTGTGTAGCTGGCAAGATAGCATATTCGGCATAACCTCCGCCATTGGTTAAACCACACACTTTGTCCCCTACCTGATGGCTTTGTACTTGTGCTCCGATTTGTATTATTTCTCCGGAAATTTCCAAACCGAGAATGGGACTTGCATCTGCCGGCGGTGGATACAAACCTTTACGTTGTAGAATATCTGCGCGATTAATGCCTGCAGCAAAAACGCGTATTAAAATTTCATCTTGCTTCGGTTTGGGAGTCGGACCGATCGCTATCTTCAAGGTGTGGTCGGGCTGCACTTCGATGTAACGCATGGTCTCTGGTGTATTCATAGAATTAGAAAGTTATCACTTATTTTGATTTTTGACCAGCAATTCCCGTTCGACCTCTTCTCATTAGGATGGCAGCGGGGATTACTGATTTTTGACAAACTTTATCCAGCTTACTATCTTTTAACGTATCTGGGTTTAAGTAGTATCGGAGGAATTATGGATTATTCTAATAGCAATTTGCCTTTTGATTTGGATCAAATCAGAGAACAGGCAAGGCAATCTATCGAAGAAGGAGCAGTGACTAAGGACTACCCGCTGGATATTAATCAAGCTTGCGCCATTCTCAATTGTGCTTTAGCAACCGAAATCATGTGTGTATTAAGATACCGGCATCATCAAGTGATTGCTAAGGGGATTGATAGGCCCCAGGTGGCGGCGGAATTTGAAGAACATGGTGACAATGAAGAAAGGCATATGTTCATGATCGCTGAGCGCATCAATCAATTGGGCGGAAATCCGGATTTTAATCCCTCCAGCATTGCGGCTAGAACCGCTACAGAATATGGCAACGGCAGGGATTTGGTTACTCTAATTAAAGAAGATTTGATAGCTGAAAGAATTGCAATTATGACTTATCGCAAAATGATTGAATGGTTTGGAGCTGCTGATCCCACTACGCGCAGAATTTTGGAAAAAATTTTAGAAGATGAAGAAGAGCATGCGGATGATTTAGCGGAATTGTTGACATAGGGAATGTGTACGGAATAAAAAATCCCCCTCAATCCCCCTTTGACAAAGGGGGAAGAGCTCTTCTCCCTTTGAAAAGGGAGTTAGGGAAGGGATTTATTAATGGGTTTTTTCGGAAAGCGCACGAAGTACTTCGTCATTCAAATCTATATCATCGCACTTAATGGCAATATCACCCAATGTCACTACGCCACAGATGTGTTCGTTTTTATCAAGCACTACCAAACGGCGGATTTGCTTTTCTTTCATTAAATCAGCGGCGTTGTGCACGTCATCGTTTTCGTGACAGATCACCACTTTCTTAGTCATCACATCTTCCAAACTGGTAGAATCCGCTTCTAATCCTTTAGCGACAGCGCGAATAGTGATATCTCGGTCAGTTACCACACCCAATAGTTTTCCGTTTTCGGATACAGGAAGAAAGCCAAAATCTTTTTTTAACATCTTTTCAGCGGCTTCTTTTAATATAGTGGTGGGGGGTAAGGATTCAGGTTTTTTAGTCATAATTTCTTTTATTTGCATAATTTTCTCCTTTAGATTATAAGCCTTGTTTGATTCTCCCTTAAATTTAGCAGATACACTGATTTCGGGCCAATGGCAATGATCACATCACCACTGGCTCCGGGTTGGAGCTCTCTTTTTTTACAGAAGCTTCCGGGGATTGAATGAGTTTTCTTAAAAAAGGCACTAGTATGGCACTGCAAATAACTAAACCCATAGATAAAATGCCAAACAAGAAAAAGGCATGGTTATACACTGCTAACGAATCTATTTTAGATAAGTTATCTGGAATCGCAGCTAGATTGGCTAAGCTACCGCCGAGGGCAAATGAAGCGGCTTGGGCGAAGAACCAGACCCCCATCATCATGCCGACTAATTTTTTAGGGACTAGCTGGGTAATCATAGAAAGTCCTACCGGAGATAGCAATAATTCACCCACGGTTTGTAGAAAATAGCTAATGACTAACCACCAAGCATTTACCGAGCCTTGGTTTGGGAAGAAGTAGATGCCTAAAGGTAAGATTAAAAATCCCAATCCTAAAAATAAAACTCCTAAAGTAAACTTTGACGGTATAGATGGATTGAGCCTCCGTCTGCTCAAGCTCACCCACATTGCGCTGATTAAGGGACTTAGTAAAATAATGAACAGTGGGTTAAAGAATTGCATGGTAGAAGCGTCTACTGACCATTTTAGGAAATGATGTTCCATGTTTCGGTCGGCGAAAAGAGTTAGGGAAGTAAACGTTTGGTTGTATAAAGCCCAAAAACCGACGGAAATGGCCGTGAGAACTAAACTGGCGAGTATCTTTTTACGTTCAGTAGGAGGTTCCTTGAACATGTAAAAAACCACCACCAAAGCGACCGCTAGAGCAGCGCATTCTACTAGGTAAGTAATGAGTTGAGGGAAATTAAAGGCAAAGTAACAGAGTACGGCTAATAACGCGAAGCCAGAGTAAAATAACGCTTCAAACTGCCATTTTTTGCTTCTAGATTGCGTCAGTGGGCTGGTCACCGGAATTTTGCCGGCTAAAGTCAACCTTCTGCGGCCTATCATAAATGTGAAGAAGCCAATAATCATACCTGCTGCGGCCAGCAAAAAGCCGATATGCCAACCATATAATCCGACCGCCGCTCCTGCAATGAGTGGAGGAACCAGAGCGCCGATGTTGATACCCATATAAAATAAGGTAAATCCGCCATCTCTGCGGGCATCGCCGGTTTGATAGAGATCCCCAACGATGGCCGATACATTGGGTTTAAATAGGCCATTGGCGCAGATCAAAATACTGAGCCCTATAAAGAATATTTTTTCATTGGGAACGGCAGTGATGAGATAACCTAAAACCGATAATAATCCTCCCACTAAAATCGCGCGTTGGAAGCCCTGGAAACGATCTGCCACCCAGCCTCCAAGGATAGGGGTAATATAGAGCAAGGAACTGTACACCGCATACACCAGGTTGGCTTTATGGTCACTGTAACCCAGGGCTTTGGTTAGAAAGAGTATTAAAATGGCTTGTACGGTATAAAAGCCGAATCTTTCCCAAAGCTCGGTGCCGCACAAGAGATATAAGCCTTTAGGCTGCTGGTAAAGCGAAGATTTAGTCATATTTACTCACCAAAAATATAAACTCTGATTTTAAATAAAAAATACAAAAAAATCAAGTTCAAAATTTAAATAGGCTTTAATGAATAGTTTGAGGTTGAAGATAACTGATTCGATAGACTTTTCCAGCAAAATCATCAGAAACCAATAATGAGCCATCAGCATATTTAGCAACACGAATGCCGCGGGCAAAAATTTGTAAGTCTTTACCATCTGAATGCATTCGTACGATTATGCATTCAGCCTCCTTAAATATCATTAGGCAAATTAAATTGTCGCAACGTTTTTAAATCAAACAGCGGCAAATTATTTTGTGCAGTCAAATTAAAACTTGCTTTATGGTTGTGTTGATTAAATGACCATACGTAACGGCCATAGCCATTGCCAGTAGAAAGAGCGGTTTTATTGAGCATTTCAAACCAGGCCCAGGGTCCATCTAGGCTTTGGCTGAAATTTTGACCTTGGAAATCGCTGAATGAAATGCTCACCTGTTGGCTGCCTTCATTTCCCGGCCAGTTCCAACTGATGGTTTGTTGCGGTCCATGCCTGTAGGTGAGTGTTTGATTGGCCAATTGTACGTACACACTGCTAGATTCGGAGTCTAAAAATAAAGGCTGAATGTGAAACTGCATAAAGGGTTTGTTGTCGCCGTTTTGAAAAAACATGTTGCTAATTAAGGAAACTCGATGAATTTGTTTCAAAACATCTTCTGTGAATTGCAGTGAAATATTATCGATTTGAGTTGCACGCCACACTCCGTGGCTGGTATCAATAAAAGGTGCTAAATAATTTTGAAAAAATTGATTAAAAATTCCTTTACCTCCAAAAAAATTGCTGAAATTTTCTAAATCAATGGCTTTAGATTTATCAGCAGAAAAGGGGAAGCGACCCTGAATATTGGATTTATAAAAAGAAAAAACATTGGACTGCCACGCGGTATTGATGGTTTGATGCGCACCTTTTAATAGCAAAGCCAAGCTATTATCTGCTATTTGTGTTAACCAACCTCGCACGGGTGCGGGTAATTGTTCTGCTTGATGGCGCAAGACGAGAATTGGATTGGTGGACAGCTTATTACTCATAATTCCAACCGCTTCTTGGAATTCACTTTGATTAATGTTGGGAGAATTATTCATACCGATTAAATAATCACGTAATGCTTGCAGGTTTTTAGTAATTTCGTCATAAGGAGCAGAAGAATCTTTATGGAAAATGCCATTGGGCGTCAATGAGTTCAAAGGAGTGAATTGCTGTGCGACTTGTAAATGATCGGTATTCACAGATTCAGTATTGTCTTTAATCACCGCCAAAATTTTCATTATAGGACTATTAACATCTAATATTGCATTGATACTTTGGATAGCTTCATTGAGATTGGAAAAATTAACAACATGGAGATTATCCAAATATTTTTGCCAATGTTCAATGTAGTCTGAACCATAAATTTCCCATAGCGCCGGGGTCATTTCTGCACTTAAGTTATCAGTGTTGACCGTTGGATTAATTCCCAGGATTTTATAGGTTTGTGCCGTTTGTTTAATAAAATCCTGACTATGTTGACCTCTAAGAGTTTGGTATCCTTTCAGTGTGTAGAAATTTGGGAATTTTTTAAGGCTATTATCACTGTATGCAAATACATTAAAGAAATTTTTACCTAATAATTCTTCTAGATTAAATTGATTGCTGGAATTTTCCGCTTCCTGTTTTATCTCGTAATAAGAAAATTGTACCGGGGGTACTTCTTTTAAACGGATCCGGGCTTGATCGACAAGCTGCTTATTTAAAATAAACGATGGAATAGGTAGGTTAATGGCTTCATTTAAATAATTGTTAATTAACATTTGATCATGAGTCTGATCTTTTAAGTGAGTGCTGAGATCGTAGCTGATAGGAGCTTTTAACCAATGGGGGTCAACAATAGTTTGGGGACTGAAAACAAAATAACCTTTTAAAGCTTGATAAACTATTTCTAGGCTCAACTGATTGTCTTGTAACATATTTTCTAATCGAGACGCCACTCTTGGCATGAAAATAGAAGCGAGACTTTGTTGCCAGATACTCTTTAGCTGATGGTGAATGCTCCACGGTTGATATAATTCTAAATTTGTGAGCCATGAACGATTTTTCCAGTGATATAAATCTTGAATTTTATTGAGTTCGATTAACGCAGGCGCTAGATCATAGAGTCCTCTTTGTCCAAGAGCAAATTCATGTATCGCTTGACTGTAAAATGGGGTTGACTCCGAAATGCTAGAGATCTTTCGTGAGTTGGAGGTAAAAGAGAGGGACAGTAGGACGATTCCTATTACCAACGTGGCTGCGGAGGTAATCAGTGTTACGCGGTACATGGCCAAATCTCGTCTGCGCCAATCAGCAGTTTGAAATACCCAATTGTTTTCAGGCAAAATGACTTCTGCAAAAAGTGATTTGATAAAGAATGATTTTTTCTGAGAGGCGAGTTCTATCTTCTCTTGTTCATCCAGATGATACTTAGCGGCTAAAAGAGACATCGCCATATTTAAGTTAGCACCTTCTTGTAACCCGCTGGTAAAAAAAACACCCTGAAGTTGTGTGCGTTTATCCTGGATGATGAAATCTCCTAAAATCTTTTTGATAATTTGAAGCTGATGCGGGAAAAAACTGAGTACAGCTCTTTTATTTAAATCTCGCTCGCCGTCTAGGCGCTTAAATAATCGATGGTTCAAACGCGCTAGTAAGGCATCATATTCTTTTTGGAAGGAATCCAGGAATTGGGTAGTATTGATCGCGGTTTTAGAAAATATGATGCCTAAAATTTGTTGCCTTTCCTCCAAGCTCAGATCAGCAAAAAACTCTTGAAAGCCTGCAATTTGGTCGCTTTTGGTTAATACAAAATAAACGGGTACGGGTGTTTTTAAAATGTGGCTTAGATGATGAAAAATGGTTTTAACGTTAGCTAATTGAGTTGATTCTTTGTTATAGGTGTGCGCAGACATCAGTTCAGATAGATCAATGGTAAAAATGATCCCATTAAAATAGGTTTTTCTACGGTAGCGTCGACTGAATTTAATAAAATTATTCCAAAATGATTCCGGAATGAGGGTGTTGTATTCATATCCCAATTCCATTAGCACGGCTTCTTTCGTCAAATGCCAGGTGTGAGGATAGTTCAGTTCGTTGGAGAGGCTTTGTAAATAATCTGTAGGCAAAAGGCTTAAATCCGACTGCGCAATTAAAGTAGATTTGCCACTTTGACGATTACCTATCACTAAATACCAAGGCAAATGCGTTAACAGTTGATTCTTTTTTCTAGCGTCAGGTTGCAATTTATTTTTAGTATAAAAATACAAGTGGCTACTTTGTTTTTTTAGATAATTCCAAAATCTTTTATATTTTTTAGGTTTATCAGAAGTTGGGTTGGCTGCTGCTGGCGCAGGTTTAGCACGGTTACTTTTCTTAAAAAGAAATAAGCCACACAATAACGTGATAACCAGTGTGCTCAAAATTTGAATTAGTAAAGTTATGAAAACCGAACCGGTATTCCAATGAAAATACTGGGGCAACAGCCAAATTGCGCCCAATGCCAACATGGTAAAGGCAGAAATGATGGATGAAAAAAACGAGCGCATTAAGCAGTCCTCCTCATTCTATGGTGATGTTTATGATGAAGTACTGGTTTATCCATGACAATACTGGGATTGGGTGTGGCCAATGCAACCGGAGCTGGAGGATCTAGAGAGGGCAGGGGAATTTTAGCGGCTTCTTGATTTATTGCCCACAGCTCGGCAAGAGGTTTGCGCGCCGCCAAATAGGTTAAGTAGTTAAATACTAAGCCTAAACCCAGTAAGATTGCTGCAGTGACACCTGCAATATGTAACTTAGACCAGCGCTGCTGTCTATTTGTTTTAGTCTTTTTAATTAATTGACTGCTAGGTGATAATGAGGATTCCTGTTCCTGTTGATTTATCTTAATGAGATGATAAAGCTGATGACGAACTTGGTCACGTATGCTTTGCTCTTGGTTGTAATATTTTCCTTCGAATCCTAAGCTTAGAATGATATAAAGTAATTCTAATAAACATAGATTTTCTTTGGGAAATTTTGTCATTTCTTCTAAAATAATAAAAAAACGTTCTCCGCCGGAAGTTTCCTTATGCACAATACTTAATAAAGTTTGCTGCGGCCAAGGGCTTTGACTGCCCCAGGAAGTTGAAAGCACAAACTCATCCAAGGCGGTACATAAACAATAACGTGCTGCTAAAATATGGCGTTGGGTACAATGGATCGCACTGGCATGTTCAGTAAAAACATTTAACTCTTCCACTATCTGTTGACGCAGCGATAAAACCGCTGAAGGATCCAATGGCTCGGTTTTTTGTATTTTGCATGCTAACATCAACAAGGGTACCGCAGTTCCGAGCAGCGGATTCATGGAGCTAGTTTGATTCATAAGTTTTTATCCTTGATGGCCCATAATTCCATTTTCAAACCAGGAAAATCTCCGCCGATTTGAATGGCCAGGGCTGCGGAATTTTTAAGTTGTTGCCAAAAGGCATGGCGCTCGTTAAAACTAAAGTAAACATAGTTGGCATGAAATGGTATTTGTCTGGGTGCAGAAGATAAGGCAATTAAATCAATACCTGAAAGAGCGCGTAGAATTAACTGCCGTATTTCTTCAGCCGGTGCAGTCTTTGTTTGAGCAGGGAAAAGCTTGCGTAATTCATCCAAAGGCATATCGGCGCTCACTGCTAGAATGAAAGTAGCTTTGTCCAACAGAGTTTTATCGTTCAATGTTGAAATCCAAGTATTCGCTTGATGTTCTTCCAATTTTAACGAAAGTGCATTTTCTTCAATCACTATACTTAAACCACGGCGCAGCTCTGCCATCAACGGCAGAAAAGAACTTTGTAGGTCATTGTGTAAGTACTTTGGCATACTTATGGGACGGCGTTGTTCATTGGTAAAAGTGGCTAACTCTCCTGCGATTTGAATGAGTATTTTAAAAAATTCTTCTGGGTGCAAACTTTTCAAATAAGATAGATGTAGTATGAGCGGTTCAAACCGATTTGCGATTTGTAGCAATAAAAAATCTGTAATTTCTGAAAGTCCATTCATTACTTGCTCACTGATTCTTTGCATCAGCACGTTGCCTCGGTAATGAATTAAGCCCTGTATTTCTTGCAGAAAACGGCATAAAGTTGGAATTGCCTGGATATTTAAACAAGGTGGCAGATAATTTTCATCTAAAAGAATTTTGCCGTCGGTACGTACTTCGGAAATACGCGCCAATCCTAAACATTCAAAACCATGATGATCTTCTTTAGATAACAACAAACGCAAATGCAATCGGCCTATTTTAAGGGGTGTGACAACCTCGGAGCCAAAATTGCTGTCGCTGATTTCAACAGTTTCGGTTTGATATCTGGCGCCATGATCCTGGGCAGAAGCGCCTTCTAAAGTCACTTCAGGGGTGCCGGCACGTTTACTTGGCAACCCCAAATAAACCATGGTATTAGTGGTGCCTGCAGGTACAGTGATGCTTGCGGGCGGCTTATCATGACTAGGAATGTTAAAAAAAGTACCGTCTGGTAATACGCCTTGGCAAGCGTTTAAGGCAAATTTACCTAGCAATAGCAACTGTTCATCTATCTTAAGTTCGCTCACTCCCCAATAATAAGGCTGCAAGAGACGAGTTTGTGCTTGTATAAGATCTTCTACATGCCGATCTTGTTGCTGAAAGTGATGTGGATGTAAAAACATTCCTTCTGACCAAATCACTTTTTGAGTTGTGGACATAAGCTCTCCTTAAAAAAAATTGCCAAACTTATTTAATCTTCGCCATTACGTTTTGTGTCCCTAAATTAACTTGCAATTTGGCGCTTTTGTTGGCTTGAACTTTAACTACCTGGCGCCATTGGGAGCGATCAGGATCACGAAAAGCAGCAACAACTCCGATATAGTTGGTAGCGGGCAAGAGCATTATTTTGATGGTTTGTGCTTGTTTCGGTCTTAATTCTACTTCTTGTTTGTCTAACAGATCTCCACCCAATACGCCTACCGCATTGTTATTCAGTGCAAAAAAATTGGCTTGTTGAAAAGCGGTAGGCGATTTTAATTGATAAATGGTGACTACCACCGGCGCGCTATGATGGTAAATGTCAGGATTCATATAATTGGCAGCTTGCAAATGAGTAGTCACAGTAGGATTTTTATTAATACATCCGGCTGTCAGTATAGTAAATACTAAAATTCCTAAACCTTTTTTCATGATGACTCCTTAGCTTTTAATTTGTGTGAAAAAAAATTCTTTAAAAACCCAGTTTTCTGTTCTTGAATAATGCTACGCTCATCTAAAATATTACTTTCTTTTACAAAATCTTGTTTAAGTAAACTTGAATCTTGATTTTGATATAAAAAAGCCAGAGCATCATTTTTATCAATCTCGGACGAATGCCCTGAGTGTTCAAAGCTAGACTTTTTTTCAGAGTGTTTAGCGCTTTTGATTTCTTCAATAATAGAAACATGAACCAAATTGTTTCCGATTTGTAACCGGTCGCCATTTATTAACTCTGTGAAATGATGATTGTAGAGTATTTTAAATTGATTTTTATCTGCAGTCAGGGTGATGGTTTCCATTTTTTTTGCATCCATAATTTCATGATTTATAGGTTGAATTTTGAATTCCAATCTTGTTTTACTCATAAGATCCAGCGCCTATTTGAATTCAATGCCGGTTAAATGAGTGAGTTGTTTTTTGGCCTGTTCATCTTGCAATAATTCTTTCAACAGTTCCGGTAATGGCATTTTTCCCCAACGTACCGCTCTCTCCAAAATATAAGGAAGAGGTGAATGGGGTTCAGTGGTTCGAAAATACTGCGCTGCCTCGATTAAATTTTGCAAAACCCGATCCCTTGAAGAGAGTTTAGTATTGAGTTCGGTAGTCGTTGGTGGTGAATGGGTTTCTGTCGTTGGGCTGGCAACCGTGGTTGAGTTAGAGGGCGTGTTTTTTTGTAAATAAGTTAAACAAGCTTGTAGTTGTTCCGATATTCGAGTGGATGGTGGGGTTTGATCCTGACATTTTATTTGTAACGCATTCATTAATTCTTGGAATGCAGTGATGGTTTCTTGTATATGTTTTGTTTGTTGATTAATCGCTTGCGCAGATATCTCTTTGAGGGCTAAAGCCAAATTTTCAAGCATTGTTTTATCTTTAGTTTGTTGAAAATGCCATAATGAAAATGTTGAACCCGAATGAGTTTGTATCAATGGAGTCAGCGCAATGGGTGCAATTAGAGAGCCTTCTATATCTTCGCCATTTAAACCACTTAAAGCCGCAACCCGGGTAACAAAACCTTCTTCATCCGGTAGTGGGTATAAAGTGTCCCAAAATTTTTCAACTAATTGATGGGTGAATTTAAATCCTTCTTTTAAACCGGCAAAGCCATGAAGCCGTAATAAAGCTTCAATTAACCACGCGGCGACTTCGAAATCTTTTGATTGTTTTGATAAAATTTCGACCGAGAATTGATAAACACTTTTCCAATCAGCTTTAGAATCGAGCTCTGTCCCCTGAACCAACTGGCGTTCAACTGTTCTAGCTGTAGTACGGGCTTGCTTCAATTGACGATATAAGGAAAGCGGAGCAAAGTCGGTACGAATATCTTGTCCAGAGGGATTTTCCGTAGAAATGGGGGATAATAAAATTGTGTGATCAAACAAAATTGCATGCATGACAACTATCCTAGTTATTTTCCTTTTTTAAGGTTGTATAGTAGACTAGCTCATCATACTTGTAAAGTGACAATTTGGATTAATGATGATCTGTATTAGTTGACATAGGTATGAATAATGATTTAAAATAAAAACCCATCAGCTTCATTCCGAGCGTGGCTTTGCCAATGCGCAGGATATAAACAAAAACAAGCGGTTCACGCCCTTGGGCGGGAATTGCTGAAAAGGGAGAATGTAATATATGGAAAGTATCTACAATAAACTAGATCGTGCTCGTAAGCCTCGTGTTCACATTAAATATGAACTGGAAGTCAGCGGTTCTACCGTAGTGAAGGAAATTCCTTTTGTTGTCGGCGTTTTGGGCGATTTTTCTGGTGATACCTCTGAGCCTTTGCGTCCTTTAAGAGAAAGGAAGTTTGTCCAGATTGATAGAGAAAATTTTGATGATGTCATGAAGCGCATGGCCCCTGCTGTTAAATTTCGTGTGGAAAATGTCATTAAAAACGATGGCTCGGAATTAGAGGTAAACCTCAAATTTGAGTCCATAGAAGATTTTGAACCAGCCCGTGTGGCGGATCAAATTCCGGGCTTGAATCAATTGCTTGCTACCCGAAATAAATTGCGGGATTTATTAACTAAAGCAGATCGTTCAGAAGAATTAGAAGGTGTCCTGGAGCGTATTTTGCAAAATACTGAGGAGCTTCAAAAATTTTCGGCTGAATTGGGCGTTAAAGAAAAATAATCACTATCAAGGAAGAATGGCCATGACCAAAGTTACTTCAAGAAAAACTGAGAATCCATTAGGACAATCTACTGAAACCAGCTTACTGGAACAGGCAATTACTGCTACCAAGCAAACCAAACGCTCGCAAGCGGAAGAATTATTGAAAACCCTTTCTGAGGAAGCGTTAAAAGGCGCCGTCACTTGGGATAGTAACTTAAGCCGCAGCATAACTGAAGCTATCAAAACGATTGATCAAACTATTTCTAAACAATTGGCGAAGGTAATGCATCATGCGAAGTTTAAAAAACTGGAAGGAACTTGGCGTGGTTTAAATCATTTGGTCAGTAATACGGAAACCAGTACCAGTTTGCGTGTCAAATTGCTGAATATTTCGAAAGAGGAATTGGCCAAAGACGCTCGAAAAGCGGTCGATTTTGATCAGAGTCAGTTGTTTAAAAAAATTTATGACAATGAATTCGGCACGCCGGGTGGTGAACCATACGGTGTATTAATTGGAGATTACCAATTCACGAATCATCCAGATGATATTGAGACACTGTCTAAAATTTCCAGTGTAGCGGCTGCTGCCTTTTGTCCGTTTATTTCTGCTGCTGGATCACAAATGTTTGGTTTTGATGAATGGCAGTCGTTTAATAAACCGCGTGATCTAGTCAAAATATTTGATACCGCTGAATATGCTTCTTGGCGGGCACTGAGGAATTCTCCTGATTCGCGCTTTTTGGTTCTCACCTTGCCGCAGGTGTTGGCCAGACTGCCTTATGGCAGAAGTACTCGGATTATAGATGAATTTGATTTTCAAGAAGTTCCTTTTGATGACAAAGGTAATCCGGGACGGCTGCGTCATGAAGATTATTGTTGGATGAATTCTTCTTATGTGTTGGCTGAGCGCTTAACTAACGCATTTAGCCAATATGGTTGGTGTACTGCCATTCGTGGCGCTGAAGGCGGAGGCAGAGTGGATAATCTCCCTCTGCATAATTTCATCAGTGATGACGGTGATGTTGATTCAACTTGTCCCACAGAAATAGGAGTTACTGACCGGCGCGAGGCAGAACTCAGTAAACTGGGATTTCTACCGCTGTGCCATTATAAGAATACTGACTACGCTGTCTTTTTTGGTGCGCAAACGGTTCATAATCCTAAGCCAAGCCATAATAGCGCCGATGTTGCCAATGCGGCAATTTCGGCGCGGTTGCCATACGTGATGGCCACTTCACGATTTGCTCATTATTTGAAGGTAATGGGTAGAGATAAGGTGGGCGCATTTATGGAAGCCCCTGAGATTGAAAAATGGCTGAACCACTGGATTAATCAGTATGTAAACAGCAATGTTGATTCTAGTCCATCCATGAAAGCAAAATATCCGCTGGCCAGAGCTAAAGTGAAGGTTGAAGCGATTCCTGGAAAACCAGGTGCCTATCAAGCCATTGCATGGCTACAACCTTGGTTACAATTGGAAGAATTGACCGCTACTTTGCGTTTAGTGGCAAATATTCCAGCTTTGGGTTAAGAATTGAATTTACCAAGCGGTATTTGTGAACTTTTTCAAGCGGTTCGTTTAATTGAGGGCCGCGCCCGAACTGAGTTTTTGGCTCTAGGTAGTTATGGGGATCCCCAATTGGAGCTTGTGCGCTTTATTGGTTCCCCGCTTTTCCGGTACCCTTGCAAACCAATTGAACAAGTAAAAGCGCTCTCAGATAAATTAGTAGAAATACAAACTTCGGATTTGAGTTTGTACGGCACAGTGGGATTATTGCCGCATCATTACACCGAATGGATCATTAAACGGTTACAAGCTCAAGATACTGCGTTTAAAGATTTTTTAGATCTTTTTAATCATCGGTTACTGTCTTTGTATTATCGCGCCTGGCAAAAAAATAGAATTTTTTTAAATGGGCAATTTACTCAGTCTTTATTCGCTCTGATTGGATATGATTCACCCAGTTTACGAAAGCGCACACCCATTCAAGAGGAGACATTACTCTATTATGCTGGCTTTTATGCCAACCGGCATCGATCCATTTTTATTTTACAAAGCATTCTTGCGGATTTTTTTGGACTACCCACGCAAGTACGTTCGTCTCAAGGCAAATGGTTTTTTCTAGGAGCGAAAGAACGCACCGTTTTGGGCAAAAAAACCAGCAGTCATAATCAATTGGGTGTTAGCGCCGTAGTAGGACAGAGAATTTGGGACTGCAACCATGCTTTTAAAGTAGAATTAGGACCTCTGCATTATGATTGCTTCTTGCAATTTTTACCGGGTTGCCAAAGTCTTAAAGAATTAATAGCATTGATTTTAAGCTATGTTGGAATGGAGTGGAGTTTTGAAATTATATTGATTTTAAAATCGGATCAGGCGCCCATGTGTCAATTAAATAAAAAGAAACCTTTTGCTTTAGGTCAAAATACTTGGCTAAGGACTCAAGAACTGAAGCAGGATACCGCTAACACCATTTTGAGAGCGTTTAAAAATGAGCCATCTTAAATCTTTAGTGCAAAAGTTAAATAATGTGTGCCAAACTAGTTTGGAAGCTGCAGCCGCATTTTGTGTCGCTTCCAAGCATGAAAGCATAGAAATTGAACATTGGTTGGTTAAGTTATTAGAAATATCCAATTCAGACTTAAGTTTGATTTTAGATTTTTATCAAATAAACCGAAGTGATTTTGTAAAAGAGTTATCAGCGCGATTATCTCGTCTCAGAATAAGTTCCGTGCAGGCGCCCACATTTTCACCGCGATTAATAGAATTACTTCGCGAAGCTTTATTGTTGAGCACTTTAGAATATGAATGGCAGCAGATCCGTTCGTCCGCTCTATTTTGTGTTTTTCTAGATTTAGAAAATTTGAATCCTTTGGGTGGCCACAATCGACGGGGCGGAATCCATAATTTAGATCCCGCGGTCGTGCGTTTAGAGATAGAAAACATAACAACTCATAGCATAGAAAACCAGGGGCAGGCGACTGCTTCTGTGAACCCCTCTGCTCAAAATGCCGCTTTACAACAATTTACTATTAACTTGACTGCACTGGCGCGTGCGGGACAAATTGATCCGGTCATAGGCAGGGAAGAGGAAATTCGCCAGGTAATCGATATCTTGACTCGCCGAAGACAAAATAACCCTGTTTTAACCGGTGAGCCGGGCGTTGGCAAAACTGCAGTCGTGGAAGGGTTCGCGCTCAAGATCGCTCAACAACAAGTTCCACCGGCTTTACAAAATGTAGCGGTTCACACTTTAGATTTAGGCCTATTACAGGCGGGCGCCGGAATCAAAGGAGAGTTTGAAAACAGATTAAAGTCAGTCATCAATGAAGTTAAAAATTCAGCTCATCCCATTATTTTATTCATAGATGAAGCCCATACTTTGGTCGGTGCAGGCGGACAAGCTGGGCAAGCCGATGCAGCCAATTTATTAAAACCTGTGCTAGCACGAGGGGAGCTGCGTACTATCGCCGCCACCACTTGGGCGGAATATAAAAAATACTTTGAACAAGACGCCGCTTTAGCCAGACGCTTTCAAGTAGTTAAAGTCGAAGAACCCGATGAAATAACCGCTGTTAAAATGTTGCGTGGTTTAGCCGGCAATTTGGAGAAACACCACCAAGTGCGTGTCTTAGACGAAGCCCTAAACGCCGCAGTTCGATTGTCTAGTCGATATTTAACGCATCGTCAATTACCTGATAAAGCCATCAGTGTTTTGGATACTGCTTGCGCTCGTCTGTCCATCAGTGAATCCAAGCCGCCTGCTCTGATAGAAGATTATCGCTGCAATTTATTTGAACTGGATTCCGAAATTGCACTATTGAAACGAGAGCAGTTAACTGGTGTGAATCATTCTAAGCGTCTGGCTTTACTCACCAAAGAGTCAGAGGCTCTTCAGAAGAAATTGGTGATTTTAGAATCGCGTTGGCATAAAGAACGTGAGTTAATTCAGCAAATAAGAGCGTATCGTCTGCTTTTAGAAACTGAGCCGCAAACTGATAACGGTCAAAATTTGCAAAAAAAATTGTCTAAAGCTCAGGAACAGTTAGCACAAACGCAGGCGGAAGATCCTTTATTGCAGGATTGTGTAGATGCACAAAGTATTGCTGAAGTGGTTTCTGCCTGGACCGGTATCCCTTTGGGACGTATGATCAGCAAAGAGGTTTCCACAATTCTTAATTTAGAAAAAAATCTGCAAGCTCGTATTGTGGGGCAACGGCATGCCTTACAAGCCATCACTGAAAATATTCAAACAGCCAGGGCGCAATTGGCTGACCCTTGTAAGCCCATTGGCACATTTTTATTTGTAGGGCCTAGCGGTGTCGGCAAAACAGAAACTGCTTTCGCTTTAGCGGAATTAATGTATGGCAGTGAACGCAACATGACGGTCATTAATTTGTCTGAGTTTAAAGAAGAGCATAAAGTATCATTACTACTGGGTTCGCCACCAGGATATGTGGGGTATGGAGAAGGAGGAATTTTAACTGAGGCTGTGCGCCGTTCACCTTATTCTTTAATATTGTTGGATGAATTAGAAAAGGCTCATCCTGGTGTTCAGGATATATTTTATCAAGTGTTCGATAAAGGAACATTACGGGATGGACAAGGTAGAGATATTAATTTTAAAAATACCATTATTATTCTTACTTCTAATGTCGGCAGCGAATTGATCACCAAATTATGCTTGGACCCTGATACACTTCCCAATTTGGATGGCTTAAGCGCAGCCATCAGGCCGGAACTGCTCAAGGTTTTTAAACCTGCTTTCCTTGCCAGAGTGAGCCTGATTCCTTATTTGCCACTCTCTGATGATTTGATGAAAAAGATTACCGAATTACAGCTACAAAAAATACAGAATAGAGTTCTGTCAAACTACCAAGTCAAAATGACTTACGATCCCAAGATCTTAGAGTACATTGCTGGTCGCTGCCGCGAAGTAGAAAGTGGCGCCAGAACCATAGACCACTTGCTGACTCGACAATTATTACCTGAGCTTTCTGCTCATTTCTTATCACAAATGGAGCACGGTAAAGTAATCAGCGGTGTGCATATCGGTGGTATTAACGCTGATGGAAAATTCAAAATTGAATTTAAATCCCAATTATTAAAGAAATTATTATTACCGGCTTAATCTTAATATTTGGGTTAACTGTAAAAGTAATTTTCCACTGCTTGCCAATCAGTGACTCGTGAAATGAGAGGGTGGTTAGTGGTTTCTCGATTCCAGGGATATTGTCCAAATAATAGGCCTGAAATGCCTTCAACTACCACATCTTCTATGTAAGACGGTAAATCATCGATAAGGTATTTTGCGCCTAATTGAAGACAGGCGGCAGATTTTTTAATGCTAGGAGAAATGTTGTCTCTTTTCCAATGATTACAGACTAATATGGATGTAAATATATTTGGAAAAAATTGGCTGATCCATGCTTCGGTCTGAGGTTGGTGTTTCAGCATTCGAGATGTAACAATAACCAATTTATAGTCTTGTTTCAATCGGTTTAGTACACGAACTGCATCGGTAAAAGGGTGAATGGTTTTGGAGTTTTCAAAGTAATGTGCACATTTGGCAATGGCTGAATCTCGATCTCCTCCCCAGATTTTATGGAACTCATAAGTATAGAAGTCATTTAAATGTAAATTTGTCCCATAATTAAAATTGTGCCAAATAATTAATCCAGGAATATTCGGCATAAGGACTTCATCAATATCAACCGCAATCACAGTTTTTGTCATAAAAAGTTCCAAACTAATGAAAAAATGCGTAGATCACAAGGTAATCAAATTAATATCAAATTTTTTTGCAATCTTAATAAATTTTTTGTCTAAAGTGGCAAAGCTTTTAGCTTTTCGGGAAGATGCTAAATGCAAAGCATCTGCAAAATCAAAACCGTGGGCATACCATTTTAACGCTTGCAAAATAGATATGGGGTCTTCCACAATAACATGGCTAAGTCCCATTAATTTTTCAAATGCTTCTAAAATAATCAAAAAATCCAAATTGTATGTATAACGTAATACCCATTCCGTTTCCAGTAAAACGCTTTTAGGGATAAATACAGGATTGTCCTCTATTAATTTTGCGGCATACTTAGCCTGAGTCTTATTATCATTCGTCAGTAACCTTACTAATAAATTAGTATCAAGACCTATCATCTGTGTTTCTTTGCCCCCTTAATAATTCCTCTTTTCATATCTCTCAAAGATTTTTGCTTACCTTTATAGCTTGTACATCCAATGACATTTTCTATGGATACGGACTTAAATGGACTAATGGGGGTTAATAAAACACCCTGATCTGTATCAATGACGATAAATTCAACGCCAGAATGCCATTGGTGGGCTTCTCGGATCACCTGTGGGATAATAACCTGACCTTTGCTGGATAAACGAGTAGTTTCCATAAATACCTCATGTGGTAAGAATAGGGTAAGATTAACATAGGTGCTGAATAGCTGCAATCTTAGGGAGTAATCATCAGCAATTCCCACTCTGCGTGAATTGCTTCCTGGTTCTTATCCGGAATTCTGGCAAAGCCAGAACTCCGGAATGAAGGGAAAGGTCACTACCGCTCGCATCGAACTTGCGATCCCTCATCAGGAGGGGGTTTTTCTGCGAAAATTATATTTTCAATATTCTTTATTATCATATTTTTCAATGTGTTATAATTCAGCGGAGTAAATATTCGTTAAACCTCTCTTCCTCTTGAAAAAAACTCAATAATTGAATAAGTTTACAACTCACAAAGCAGTGAAGTGAGTTGTAATATATGGAAATTGCAAACGAATTGCCCGCTCTACCATCGGAACTTACCGTGCCCTATTTTCTGCACGCCCGACTTGCGAATTTATATTCTGATCTCCAATTACGTCATAAAGAGCAAACATTAGAGATGATTGACTATAAGCACAAGGCTCATTACTGGGAAGCACAATTTCAGCAAGTTAAGAAACGAGAAGTGGAATTGAATGATGAGCTTGAAGAGTTAAAAGCAAAATTACGCAAAAGGGAACAGCAATTATTTGGCAGAAGATCAGAAAAAAATACCACGACACCCGAAAATAATCCTAATACCAGCCAAACAGAAAAATCTAAAAAGAAGCGTGGACAACAACCGGGTAGTCCAGGCCATGGGAGACGTGATTACGATCAGTTACCGACGACAGTTGAAGCAGTGCGTCTATCTGAAAAAGAAGCGCGCTGCTGTTGTTGTGGTTTATCCTACCAGGAATTACATGATGACGAGACATCTGAAATATTAGAAGTCATCCATGTTCAGCCCCATCGTCGTGTCATCAATCGAAAACGATACAAACGCCAATGTCGTTGTAAACAAAATCCTGATCCCCAGATTTTATTAGCGCCCAGTGCGGATCGATTAATCCCCAAGAGCAAATTGGGTCTATCGGTTTGGGCGTTGCTGTTGATCAATAAATATGAATATCAGCATCCACTCTATCGGACCCTGGAACAGCTATCGAACCATGGGTTATCGCTGGCGATGGGAACGGTAACCGATGGTATGAAAAGAATATTACCGCTGTTAATGCCGGTGTATGATGCCATAACGGAGCATAATGTGGCAGCGCATCATTGGCATGCCGATGAAACGGGTTGGAAAGTATTTGAAACCAAAGAAGGCAAAACCAATCACCGATGGTTTTTATGGATTTTTAAAAACGCAGAAAGTGTTGTCTTTAAAATCAGTGACAGTCGTTCCTCGTCAGTATTGATTGAACACTTTGGGGAATCCCATGAAGGGGGGATATTGAATGTAGATCGGTATGCGGCATATAAAGTGATTGCGAAATCAGGATTATTTATTTTGGCTTTCTGCTGGGCGCATGTCAGACGGGATTTTTTAAATCACGCCAAAGGCTATCCAGAGCAGGAAGCCTGGGGATTGTTGTGGGTTGAAAGAATTGCTCATCTTTATCACATCAATCATCAACGGATAGAACACGAGCCCAATTCCAAACTATTTTTAGAGCACGATAAGCAATTACGGGCTGCCGTAAAAGAAATGGAAAAAATCTGTGGTGAAGAAATGAAGGACATGATGAAGCCCCCCTCTGCGCGCAAAGTGTTAGAGAGTTTACATGCGCACTGGTTTGGGTTAACTGTTTTTGTTGATCACCCCGAAATTCCGATGGATAACAACCCGGCAGAGCGCGGGTTGCGTAGCAGTGTTATCGGCAGAAAGAATTATTATGGATCAGGCGCGGTTTGGTCGGCACAATTGGCTGCCTGTCTGTTTACCCTATTTGAAACATTAAAACTGTGGAAGATTAATCCACATACCTGGTTGCTGACCTATTTTTATGACTGTGCAATACAGGGAGGAAAGACGCCTGCTGATATCCGCGGGTATTTGCCATGGAACATGTCAAAGAAAGTCACAGCGGCTTTCTCATCCCCACCCGAACACCAACAACCTATTGAATCGGGTTGAGCGAGAGGTTTAACGAATATTTACTCAGCGGGAATTGCTGAGTAATCATCTAAGCTCAAAAAGAAAAGTTCTGCTGAGTCATTCCTTTTAAATAATTTTCTACCAATGACAATCCTAAAGATTCAGCAGTTACGTTCAGGATGGTTTGGACTTTTCCTGCAATCGATAAGATACAAATGCCATAAAGACCGGCCCATAAAGTTTTAGCGGCTTGAGCCGCTTGTTCCTGAGAATGATTGAGATAGGGCAGTAATCTTTGTTCCACCAATTGAAACAGCCGTGTAATTTTATGTTGATACCAATCAGGAAGTGCTTCCAGGTGAGTTCTGGCTTCAAAAAGTAATTGCCATAAAGAGGCATGTTCATGAGCGAATTTTATGTAATTGAGAGTCAGCGCTTTTATACTGCTTGACTTAGCAAATACTTCATACATCTCCTCCATGGTTTGTGCATTGATGTAAAGAAGGATTTCATTAAAATTGGCAAACACATTGTATAAAGTACCTACGGTGTAGCCAATTTGACGAGCGATTTCTCGGGCAGTTAAGGCGCTAGGCCCTTGATCATTTAGAATTGCCCTTGCGGCATTAAGCGCCATAGTTTTAATCTCTTCTCGGGTGTGATCTTTACGTCGGGGCATTCTTTTTCTCCTGAGGTAAGTTGAGAGAAACATTTTTTTGTTTCAAAATTTTTAGAATTTTATTGAGATCCTCCTGGGTAGCTTGAGTGCCAATTTTTATCAGTGCTGCACGTTGATTCAAAGCAAATGTACCTACTAAACCCACTTTAGGTTGAATAATAACATCAGCGTCGGCGCTGGAATAGAGTGTTAAACGGCGCCAAATAATATCTTGGGTCCGGTTATAAATCCCTAAGGCAGACTCGGGTAAGCTTTGAGGCAAAGTTCTTTCTACATCTACGGCAATAATTACCTGTGGGTGATAGCGCTTGGCAATTTGAACCGGAATAGGTTCAGCCGCGCCGCCGTCTACTAATGTTAAGCCATGTAGATGGACTGGTCTCACTAAGCCAGGTAAAGCGGTCGAAGCTTGTATGGCTGGTATTAATGTTCCATGGTCTAAAATCACAGGCTCGCCGGTAGCTAAATCTGTAGCTACAGTGATGAATTTGATTTTTAAGTCTTTAAAATCGCGGGCTTTGAGATTTTGACTCAAAAAAGCCTGTTCTTTTGACCCAGTGATGACCCCGCCGTGTCCTGGTAGTAAATTAAGATCGACGAAACTACTTAAATTACTGGCTAACATGGTCTTTTCCAACTGAGCTGGATTTTTGGAATCAGCATACAGTACACCGACCAAACTGCCGGCGCTGGCGCCAACGATTAAGTCTATAGGGACGCCTGCCTGGACTAAAGCCTTGATCACTCCTACATGGGCGTAACCTCGCGCGCCTCCACTGCCCAGAACCAAAGCTACTCTAGGTTGAGGAGCAGATAATGTGCAGGTGGTTACCAGTAATAACAAAAATGAAATTAAATATTTTTTAAACATAAGAACCTTACAATTAATAATTAACGGCTTTTCGACCATTCAATACTAACACAAGTTTGAACGTTGTTCAATATTAGATCTCACAAACAGGGAATTCAAATTTTGCTTACTTCTGGCAGCAATTTCGCTATGTGTATTGTCAAGGGTTAGGGACAAAGAAATCCCCTCCATCCGAAATGGTCTAAAAAATTAAGAGCCGAAGAACAGTCAAGGCTGCGCGAAGCGCACCCCGAAGGGGTTTAGCCTTGACTGTTCGCAGGCGACCCCATCATTGGGTGATGCGCTGTGATCAGCGATAGCTGATCACAGCGCATGATTACCTTTTTTCTTCAAAGATCTTCAGCATTTAAACAAGGCTTATTGCCCTAATCTGCTATTCGTGGTTATTTCCGTAGAAATACGCACAAGCTGTTCATTCAGTTTAATAAGGTGCGTGCCCCAAACTCGCTAACGTGGTCCTCTCAGACTCACAGGAATTGCTACGGGGTCACGCAAACTGTTGCTGCTTCACTTGATCTTTGATCGCTGCTCTCTTCTCATATAAGCATCCTGTTCTAATACAGGCTCTGATCCGCCCTGCCAGGTGTCGAGCTACCGCGACAATAGCCCGCTTCTTCCCTCGATGGGCGGATAATCTGTCATAAATCTCCTTCAAATTGGGATCTTGACGGATGGCCACCCATGCGGCTTCTATGAATATTTTACGGAATATAGACCGACCCTGTCGACTAATATTCCCTTGTCGAACGTGCTCTCCAGAAGAATATTCACTCGGGGTCAGTCCCAGAAAACTAAAGAGCCTCTTCTCGTTTTTAAACTGGCTCATATCCCCTAATTCATTCGCCAGTTCCCGGCCATGCAATAACCCTATGCCGGGGACACTTTCATAAATCATCGTTAATCCATCCTCCTGGGCTTGATTTTTGAGTTGCTCTTCAATCATCTTTAAACTCCGGGTTAAGTCCTGCCATTCCTGAGCATAACAGTGAATACTATACTTCAGGTCCTCAGGCACTTGAATATCGGATAGCTCATTTAATTTCTTCAGGATCCAGCAAGCAGATATCCTCGTATCATCTTCTACAGGCATCAATCCTTGCGTAAATAACAGGCCTTTCAATTGATTCCCTATTCGCTGCCGACTTTGCCAAATTTGCTGACGGAGTCGCGTGACGCTCCGTCGCCCTTCTTGTTCGACCGTCGGCACAAATATCCCTTTCAGGCGATGACTCGTTAGTTGGGTCGCTATTTTTAATGCATCGCGTTTATCCGTTTTTACCCGATCTCTCGATGCTACTTCAATGGCCCCAGGGTGCACAACCTGGTTTTTAATTCCGTGCGATAATAAAAAACGATGCAAATGAAAACCTGAAAATCCGGCTTCATAGGCTGTTTTAACCTCCCCTCCCTGAAAATGATTATGAATATAACTGAGTAATACCTCAGGCTTAGCAGGCATCGTATCACGCTTAATAACCTCTCCCTCGCAGATACTGACGCAACTATAGGTTTTTTTATGAACGTCAATTCCCATATATATCGTCTTTCCTGTATAATCGTACTTGTACATATATCTTCCTCCATTATTCACTTCAATACCTTATTTTATAATGGAGGAAGATTTCTTAATACATCATAGCAACTCGCTCTGCGTGAATTGCTTCCTAGTTCTTATCCGGAATTCTGGCAAAGCCAGAACTCCGGAATGAAGGGAAAGGTCGCTACCGCTCGCATCGAACTTGCGATCCCTCATCTGGAGGGGTTTTTCTGCGAAAATTATATTTTCAATATTCTTTATTACCATATTTTTCAATGTGTTATAATTCAGCGGGAATTGCTGTACTTCTGGGCTAAATATTTCTTGATAATTTGTTCAAGCTCTCGACTATGATAGAAGTCGATACATTTCATTACAATAAGCGGCTGATTAAATTTACTAAGGTATTTCCTTTTAAGGAAGGTTTTAGCAGCTTCGGCGGTTTCATTATAAGCTTCGATTGGTAAATCGCCATACTCAAAGAAACCATTTGCAGCCGCGGCCGCATCTTTAACAACCAGCTCTGAGGACCTATTTTTAAATCCTTCCGCTACGCAGGCGCTAAGTGCATAATTTTTGAGATATTCTGTAGGACTATATTTTACGGGGATAGAATACTTTTGTGTAGTTTCGTCACTTAACGCTACTTGATTAAAAATTAAGAAAAATTACTTTAATTCCCATAAAGAAGCCTCTGTAGCAATTGGAAAATAACAATAGACAGACACAAATTGATTCCTCATGGTTAAAAAGCTTGGTCGATAAATTGACATATTTAATCTCCAAGTTTAATAAACGGCCAACAGAGTTGGCCGTTCAAAATGTAGGCAACTTTAGACTTTAGTAGCAGTACTTAAATCATAGCCGGTTGAAACAGGTGAGCCGGAGTCACCATCTGGACCGTAAGGCGTATATCTGACTTCAATTTTTTCAAAATTGAGTCCGATTTCTTCACTATGTTGCACTGTACTATCAGTATTCACAGAACTGACTTTGTATTTGCTGATCAAAGTCTTACTGAGCGTAAGTTCTAAATAAGCGCTACTACCCGTGTTGCAGATGCTGATTTTTACAGTTTTTCCAGTACCTGAGCAGGCCTCAGAAAATAGATTGGGTGAGGTTTTATCTAAAGCTTTAGTAATCGCTATTTCATTGATATTGGGTTTACTAGATTCGCGATCACTCACATAGCCTGCTTTAGTAGTAATTGGCCTTTCAGCACCAAAATCAATAGATTTTAATTCGATCCAGTTGGCATAACCCTGGGCTGTAACTGAGCCAGGGATGTTGTCGATTTGCATATAGATTGGCATAAAAATACTCCCTATTAGTTTAAGATAAAAACACTATTTTTTCCCTGTTGAGAAATAACATGTTTATTATAATCATGAAATAGTTATTGTCAATCCTAGTAATTTTATATCAGTCTCCGAAATAGTATTTTACGCTTTCAAATTATTGATAACTAGCATAAAATAAAAAAAGAAAGGAGGACTTGTGTTAACAGAAATGGATCAGCGATACATTAATCGAATTATCGTTAAAATTGACACCTTAATTGCCAAGCAATTAAATGTTGTAATGCATCATCATAAATTTAAAGAATTAGAATCATCTTGGTGTGGACTATACTATTTGGTCAATCAAGCAGCCGAAAATTATCTTTCTCGTATTAAAATAAAAGTGTTGAATGTTTCTTGGGTTGATTTAGCACGTGATCTGGCCAGGGCGGTAGAATTTGATCAAAGCCAATTGTTCGCTAAAGTTTATAATAATGAATTTGGACATCCAGGCGGTGAACCTTTTGGAATTTTAGTAGGTGATTATTATGTGTCACATAAAAATTTTTTTCCTCGCAACGACGTAGATACTTTACGCAGTATAGCTAAAGTAGCTGCGGCCGCCTTTGTTCCATTTATTGTAGCAGCAGCTCCCAGTTTGTTGGGACTCAATGATTTTTCTGAATTAGACCATGAGTTTAATTTAGAGCTTATGTTGCAACAAGCAGAGTATCAATTATGGAAGGGATTACGTGCAGACGACGAAAGCCGTTTTTTAGGTTTGGTTTTACCACAGGTACTGATGCGTTTACCTTATAATGAGCAGAATGCTTTGCATTATCCATTTGTGTTTGAAGAAAAAATTTCTGCTACAGAAGATTACTTATGGGGAAATGCAGGCTATTGTTTTGCAGCAGTGGTTTTTCGCTCTTTTGGTAAGTCTGGGTGGTTTACTGATATTCGTGGTATGCACAAAGATTCATTGGCTGGGGCAGTTACGCACTTGCCGATGATGAAACATAAACCGCAAGTGAACGCAATCATAACCGATCAACAAGAAAAAAAAGTGAGTGATCAAGGCCTTATTCCATTGTGTTTTGTGCCGCAAACAAATTCACTCTTTTTTTACAGTTGCTCATCATTGCAATCAGTCAAAGATCAAAAGATAACTGCTATGCTTCATTATATTTTGTGTATATCTCGTTTTTCACATTACATCAAAGTCATTGCTCGTGATAAAATGGGTTCTTTTGCATCTCCAGAAGAATGCGAAAAATATTTGCAAAATTGGTTAAGGCAATATACTGCATCCAGTGCAAATTTGAGTTATGAGCTAAAAGCGAAGTATCCTTTGAGGGCGGCGAAAGTGGAAGTAAAAAAACGGCCTGGAAGTGTCGGTAGCTATCTGTGCACCATACAAATTAGTCCGCATTATCAATTTGACCGGGTACAAGCTTATCTGGAATTATCCACTGAATTTCTAGCACAATTTTGAGGTATATCTATGGAAATCAAGGAATTGATTGATTCTGGTCATTTGACCGAAGCCATCTCTAGTGTTTCTGAAGAAGTTCGTAAATTGCCACAAGATTCAGCAAGCCGTAATATCTTATGGGAATTATTATGTATTGCTGGTGAGTACGAACGGGCAGATAATCATTTGGACGTGCTCATCACGCAACACCCGCAAGCTTCCGAAAGAGCTGGGTTGTATCGTCGAGTTTTACGTGCGGCGCAAACAAGACTGGATTGTTTTTATCAAGGCGCCAAGCCTGAGTTCATAGAGCGGCCCTCTCAAATGATGCAGGCAGTATTAAAGGCATTGGTGGAGCGGCGTTTTGGCAATATGGCAGACGCTGCAAAAATATTGCAAGATTCATCTAAAACTGCCACCCCAGTCAAAGGTAAATGCAATAATAAACAATTTTCGTTATTAAGAGATTGTGAAGATTGGTGTGCATATTTCTTAGAAGTATTTACAGTGAAGGGCAAATATTATTGGATTGCTTTTGAGGATATTGACAGCGTGGAATTATTGTCTCCGCAATTTCCTATTGATTTGATATGGCGGCGTGCGCATCTCAAACTTAAAAATGGCATAGATGGTGAAGTATTTTTACCGTCAATTTATGTGGATACTCCCAAAGAGTATGAGACGGCCAGATTGGGTTATCGCACAGATTGGTTGCTGGAAAAAGACGAACCTGTTTCCGGAATTGGTCAAAAACTTTTTTTATTAGATAAAGGTGAAATTGCGATGATGGAAATTCAGTATTTGGTTTTTGACTCAAGGAAAAAGGTGTGAGTTCATTGTTAGATAAACTCCTGGCTGAAGAAAATAAACAAAATTCCTCAGGAAAACCAAATACCCAGCAAGTTCACTTAATCCGACAAAGTATCAAACACGATTTGGAAAAATTATTAAACACTCGTCGGCCTAATATGATTTGGCCTTCAGAATGGGATCAATTGGATCGCTCCTTGCTGGCTTATGGCATTCCAGATACTACGGGTAGACTTTTTGATACTCCAGAATCTAAGAATGAGTTTTGTAAGGAATTACGGGATGCAATTGGACGATTTGAGCCGCGGTTAAAAGAGATAAAAGTGTCTATCATGCCTACTGCTAACCCGGAAGAACCCATATTATCTATTCGGATAGAGGCTTTAATGATTGTTGAGCCGCTGCCTGAACCCATTATCTTTGATTCTACCTTACAACCAGACATGGGTACTTTTTCACTGATAGATGGCAAAGAATAGTTTCCAAACTGCAGCAATTCCGCTATGTGTATTGTCAAGGGTTAGGGACAAAGAAATCCCCTCCATCCGAAATGGTCTAAAAAATTAAGAGCCGAAGAACAGTCAAGGCTGCGCGAAGCGCACCCCGAAGGGGTTTAGCCTTGACTGTTCGCAGGCGACCCCATCATTGGGTGATGCGCTGTGATCAGCGATAGCTGATCACAGCGCATGATTACCTTTTTTCTTCAAAGATCTTCAGCATTTAAACAAGGCTTATTGCCCTAATCTGCTATTCGTGGTTATTTCCGTAGAAATACGCACAAGCTGTTCATTCAGTTTAATAAGGTGCGTGCCCCAAACTCGCTAACGTGGTCCTCTCAGACTCACAGGAATTGCTACGGGGTCACGCAAACTGTTGCTGCTTCACTTGATCTTTGATCGCTGCTCTCTTCTCATATAAGCATCCTGTTCTAATACAGGCTCTGATCCGCCCTGCCAGGTGTCGAGCTACCGCAAAAATAGCCCGCTTCTTCCCTCGATGGGCGGATAATCTGTCATAAATCTCCTTCAAATTGGGATCTTGACGAATGGCCACCCATGCGGCTTCTATAAATATTTTACGGAATATAGACCGACCCTGTCGACTAATATTCCCTTGTCGAATGTGCTCTCCAGAAGAATATTCACTCGGGGTCAGTCCCAGAAAACTAAAGAGCCTCTTCTCGTTTTTAAACTGGCTCATATCCCCTAATTCATTCGCCAGTTCCCGGCCATGCAATAACCCTATGCCGGGGACACTTTCATAAATCATCGTTAATCCATCCTCCTGGGCTTGATTTTTGAGTTGCTCTTCAATCATCTTTAAACTCCGGGTTAAGTCCTGCCATTCCTGAGCATAACAGTGAATACTATACTTTAGGTCCTCAGGCACTTGAATATCGGATAGCTCATTTAATTTCTTCAGGATCCAGCAAGCAGATATCCTCGTATCATCTTCTACAGGCATCAATCCTTGCGTAAATAACAGGCCTTTCAATTGATTCCCTATTCGCTGCCGACTTTGCCAAATTTGCTGACGGAGTCGCGTGACGCTCCGTCGCCCTTCTTGTTCGACCGTCGGCACAAATATCCCTTTCAGGCGATGACTCGCTAGTTGGGTCGCTATTTTTAATGCATCGCGTTTATCCGTTTTTACCCGATCTCTCGATGCTACTTCAATGGCCCCAGGGTGCACAACCTGGTTTTTAATTCCGTGCGATAATAAAAAACGATGCAAATGAAAACCTGAAAATCCGGCTTCATAGGCTGTTTTAACCTCCGCTCCCTGAAAATGATTATGAATATAACTGAGTAATACCTCAGGCTTAGCAGGCATCGTATCACGCTTAATAACCTCTCCCTCGCAGATACTGACGCAACTATAGGTTTTTTTATGAACGTCAATTCCCATATATATCGTCTTTCCTGTATAATCGTACTTGTACATATATCTTCCTCCATTATTCACTTCAATACCTTATTTTATAATGGAGGAAGATTTCTTAATACATCATAGCAACTCGCTGAATCTTAAGTAGATGAAAGATATATGGTTTAGAGCGCATGAACAGAATCATTTTCGTAGTCAAACCTTACCTGATGGGGGATCAAAATCAGGAGGCAATTCCCATTCAGCGAATTGCTGTCCAAACTGGAATTCTGACATTTTTCTGCTATTTTAATTTATAACGTCACTCTTTTTGAGGAGCAGGCATGGATGTCAGATATAAAGCCGAAGTTTATACCTCCATTACGGAAATTGATCCAAAAGAATGGGAAAGTTTGGTGGATGTCAATGAGGATCTGGCTATGGATCCTCGATTAATTCAGCTACAAGAACAAACTTTATCCAACCAAGCTAAATTTTGGACAGTATTAATACGTGATTTTAATAAACAAATAGTAGCTGCAGCCTGCTTATGTTTGTTCCATGCCGATGTGGTCCAATCTTCGGCCAAGTCAATAGTAGCGAGCATTGAGAAAATCCGAGGTTATTTTCCGCAGTTTCTAAAAATTAAAGTCTTATTTTGCGGTTTACCCATACCTTGTGGCCAATCTCATGTTCGTATTCGTAATAATGTCGATGAGGAATCAGTATTGTCTGAATTGGCCAATTGTATGAAGGAACTGGCGTCACAACAAGAAGCTGATTTGCTTGTTTTCAAAGAGTTTGGTCCTTCTCATTCAGAGAAAATAAAAAAAATTGCACACCTAGGATATATGTGTGGCGAAATTGAACCTTTATATCTCATGCCCAAATGTTTTGCTCATTTTGATCAATATAACGAATCGCTTCGATCAATGTATCGCAAACAAATGCAGGGAGATATCAAAAAATTTGCCCAAACTGGTTTGCAAGTTGAATGTTTTTTCGATTCAAAAGAAATTTCCCAACGTTTTGATGCTAATATTTATCAACTTTATTTAAATGTATGGCGTAAAGCCAAAGAACGTTTAGAATGTTTATCTGAGGATTTTTTTCGCAAAATAGCTCTGGTTTTCCCAGGTCAAGTAGCTTTGGTTCTTATTTCTGATAAGGGTAAAGCGGTGGCTTTTGCTTTAGGAATTTTTGAACAAGAAGTATTTTATTGCCTTTATATTGGCTTAGATTATGCCTATAATGATTCTGCTAATTTATATTTCAATTTATTTTATCAAGAATTAAAAATGGCTTTTCCATTGCAAAAACAAATTTGTTTAGGGCAAACTTCAGGCATGTTTAAAACACGCCTGGGTGCTATTGCGGAGCAGCGTTATTTTTGGGTAAAGCCTTTGAATCCCTTTTTGAAATTAATTTTTAAATTCTTCCGCTTTTTAATTTTTCCAAAAATCAAGCCGGTGATTCCAAATCAGGTTTTTAAAACTGATCCGAATGTACCTCCGAGTCCTGCTTAATGGGCTCTGCCTTGATTTGTTTTTGTAAGTTAATGAAATGATTTGATAGCTCATCCTGATCAATATAGCAGTAATCCTTTCTTAATTGATCTTTTACTAGTGATGCAAAGGAGGTAATTCCAGCTTGTATTTGTAAATTGTGTTTCATTTTTTCTTTTTCCAACGAAGTCTATATTTCATAAATAATATTTAAACATAAAAAAATATAGGAATCTTAGTGTCGCTGTCGAATGAAAATTAATTATTTCTCTTAGAATCACTGTTAGAAATGTTTATCCCTAATGTCTCCTGCAGTAAAATATAATTCTTTTTTTCCAGTTAAAGAGAGTAGGTAGGCGTATCTAACATTTTGGTAACTGCCACTTCTGCCCATTCCTGGGAAGTTATCAGTAATACATAAAAACCGGTTACCATTTTCTGAAATCAGTAGCCAGTCAGCCAAATCTGGATTTATTTTAGTTGGTGGGATGGTGGATTTGGACGTTTCTATATTTTGGGCTTTATCAATAGGAAAAAGTTCTTTATTATAGAGGACAGCATGTTGGTTTTTTTTACTAGCGTAGCCAATATCTTTTCCTTGAAAAGTCATAAAATCTGCTGAATATCCGTTTTTGTAATTATCCTCTTGGTAGCTTTCGTTATTAGGTATAGCAACCAGTTTTACCCCATTTTTAGCTTCGACTTTTAAACAACTTCCAATGATGTTTTGTGATGGGGGTAAAGCATAAGTATTGGTAAAAATACCTAGGGGTATTAGTAAAAAAATAATTTTTTTCATCGATATTCCTTGGAATGAGTGTATTTTACGTAGTCTGGATTGAATTTCCAGAATATTGTACCACCATATCCTGCAGTAGATTGAAAGACATAATCGTAACGCCATAATACTGTTTTTGTCACAACTAATTTACCATTTACCATTTTACGGGTATATTTATATTTTATGTGAGGTACCAAATGATCGGGGATGTTGTAAATATTATGTGAGGGATCTGTAAATTTAATCCCTTTTTTTACTTTAAAGTGATGATTGTAATTTGTTTTAATATCGGCTCCATCCCAAAAATATGCACCATTTGACAAATCAGGACCTCCTGCCAGCGCGTTTTGAGCAGCGGCCACGGCCTGACACATGGCAGTATTATTAAGGATGGCTTCATCGGATGATTTTTTAAATTTTTGGTATCTCTGATTCCCATCACTTACAACAAACGAAAAACTGGGTTCACCGTATGCGAAGTCTTCCATGTTATCGTAACCTCTGGCATCTCGTTGGTTTATTAGAACGCTTGCTATAGCCGACATTTCATCAGCATTAATTTTAGTCCCAGCTTCACCATAAACCATGGCGGCTAGCTGTCTGGTCTCCGGATCAATGATGACACCGTAACTCTCAGTTTTATTTTGGGTTTTACTCATATCTACCTGCTGGGTCTTGTGCAAGCCTCATCACGTAATCTAGATTTGAATTGCCGTCTACAATCGCTGTTTTTCCATTATTATAACTGCCATTGTTGACGAAAAGCTCGCCATCTTTATGTAAATCATAGCAATATCCTTCTATTGGATTGCCGGACTCATCTTCTAAAGCAAACCAATTTTGTTCCATTTGGGCATCGTTTTTTTGTTCGGAATATACATCAACGGTTGCTTGCTGCTGAGTCGCAATTAAAGTGGCGCCACAAGAGGTGGTCATCCCTTCAACAGCGATTTCTTTTCCTAAACAGCTCGCTGTTAATCCTGCACTTAAAATTTGAAACTGGGTCTTGCATTGTGGGCAATATCCTGTATGACCTACACCGGCTGCTGGAGCTCCGCAGACAATAAAATCTGGAAAACCTTCTGAAATGACTCCTCCGTGAGAAGTCTGATCACCCATGCGAATAATAGCTTTACCCATAAAAAACCTCAACTGCCGTTTACTTTAACTTGCATCCCGTTTATGAAAACTCCTTGACTATTAATGATGACACTGCTGCCGCCAACCCTCAAAGTCAATGATTCGCCAGCTTGTAAAACACCAGTACTGCCGATATTAACCATGGAACTTCCACCGATATTTTGTTCCAAGTTGTTACCAATGCTGTGAGTAGCATTATTTGCTACAGTTTGTGTAGCATTGTTACTAACACTCACAACAGAATTATTGGAAGTTTGATTATAATTATTTCCCACATTAAAAAAAGCATCCTTGGTAATAGTTTGTGTTAAACTTTGACCGACATTGACTGTAGAATTATTACCAATCATTTGAGTAAAATCTTTTCCTATATTTAATTTTGCAGTGTTTCCTACAGAATGATTATAATCTTTACCAATAGTCAAATTGGCATTATTTTTAACCGAATTATTAAAATTATTACCAATATCTTTTGTTAAATTATTTTTAACATTTTGATTAAAATCTTTTTGCGCTTGAATAAAGACTTCTTCGGAACCTTGTTTGTCTTCGAAGCGCAGTTCGTTGTAGTCATCGCTGCCGCCTTTGGTAGAGCGGGTGCGAATACCGCTTTGGGTTTGTGACGAGGGTAGGGCGTATGGTGTTTTGTTATTGTCATTATAGACGCTGCCGACAATAAGAGGCCGGTCTGGATCGCCATTGATAAATTGCACCACCACTTCTTGGCCGATGCGTGGCATAAAATGCATTCCCCATTGATCGCCGGCCCACATTTGGGCGACACGTATCCAGCAGGAAGAATCTTGATTCTTTTTACCCTGCCTATCCCAATGGAATTGTACTTTGACTCTGCCATATTGGTCGGTATCAATTTCCTGGCCTTCTGACCCCACTACCTGGGCCGTTTGCACGCTGGGGATAATGGGTTTCTTGGCAATCGGCTGGGGCCGGAAAGTCACTTTGGCAGGAAGGCAAATAAAGCTGTTGCGATAAGATTGCGAACCGGACACTCCATGAAGATAACTGCCTTCAGCAGCAAAATGAGTAATACCCAATAGCACATAGTTGCCGGCATCTGCAGAGGAGGGTGGCTCAGAGAAACTAAATTGTCCCCCCGCAGTAAATTGAGGATAATTACTGCTGCCTCGATAATAATTAAAAGCTGCCTCGTGTGCTTCAAATTGTTTTTGGGCGCGATTGTTGCCTTCGCCCGTATTGCTGTGTCCGCCTGGATAATGATAAGTTTCATATTGCTGAGCAGTACTTAATTGTGCGCCACTGGATTGTTGTGCCATGAGAGAGTTGTCCGAGGATTCATAATTATAATCTTGTTTGGTGACCTTTCCGGTATATACTTGGTTGCTTTGTGTCCAACTGGTGATGCAGTAATCTTTGTTTGATCCAGCATTGAACTGTACTTGGCTGGGGGAAAGCAGTTTAAAAGCGTTATTCTGGTCGGCTAAAATTAAAGTGTGCTTACTATCGCTATGTCTAAAAAAATAAAAAATACCTTCATCTTCTAGTAACCTTTGGATGAAATTGTAATCCGTTTCGTTATATTGCAGGCAGTAATCTCTTTTAGAATATTGGCTGCGGTTGATGCCTGAGAAATCGTAGTCCCGAAAACCGGCTTCTTGAAATATCTGCTCCACAATATCTGGCACATTTTTATTTTGAAAGATGCGACAGTTTGACCGATAGTTTAAAAAACAAGTCCATGGCAGTAATTGTGCTCGATAAGAACGTATTTGGTTTTCAATATCTTCACTGGTAAAGCTGTTAACCAAGCCATGAAAATAGCGCGGCGGTTGGCTGTCGCCAATATAAAGCTTAATCCTAAAAGGCTTATTAAGAACTGATTTTGGATCAATATTCAGTGAATCAGATACCATTTCTAAATCAATTAAAAAGTGACAACTGATGAATTCTCTGACACTCAGAGTAATTGGCAATAAGGTGTCTGTAGCCAAAGGGGTGGATAATTGTAAAAGACGTCCATCTTGAAAAGAACTATTCATAGTTACTCCTTGCTATGTTCACACGAAGGCTCCCAGAGATTCGGCTACTTTTTTGGAAATTTCCCGTTTCAATTCTGCACAAAGATGTTCATTGACGAAACCGCATTCAACATAATAAGGCAAGCCTTTTCCTGGGTAATTGATAAACATTTCTACTCGATCGGAAAGATTTTCATATTCTGTCATAAATTTGCTACAATCACTGTCTGTATCATGCAAGATATAAATATCACCGTATTGCTGTCCGACAAGATGCACCTTATCGTGATCAATGACGTAATTTACAACTCGGTGATTTAGAGAATGTAACTTATAATAATCCTTAAGGTGTTCGAAGTTAGGAATGTTCAAATCCTTTGCGCCGGGAGCATTGAAAACAGTCGCCTCTAAGTTTGGTATATACTTGGAGAAATACTTAACAACCACTTCGGCTAAATATCCACCCAGTGAATGGCCGGTTAATTTGGGGGGTTTAAAATGTAGGTTTTGCAAAGGAATCCATCGCTGAATGATAAATTCATAAAAAAGAATAGCGGCAATGTCATAATCACTAAAATCATTTACAGTGAGTACGGCGTCTGCCCATAAATTCCCGAAGTCTTTTGGCACGGTGCCTCTGTAGGCAACTGTTAAACTCGTTGACTTTCTATACAGGCAGGCGAAAAAATCTTTAGGGGAGTGTTTTGGAATATTAAAATGTTCATTTTTGTTGTTCTTATTATCTATTTCGACTTTTTTTTGGAGCCAAAAATCTTTAAATAAGGGATTTGCTGAATCAACTAAACCAACCCAATTCGCTACTTTTGATTTGGTGTCGGGGCCTCGATAAACATCATCAGCTAAATTGAACATGGTCTGCACTTCTAACCAATATTCCGGTGGTTCAATTGTATAAAGCGCTTTATGGTGAAGGGCCATGCTTAAGGGTCTCATGATTTTCCTCCAGTAATAAAAGTACCAAAAGTATTTCCAGTATAAGTGCTTTTGAAGGTAGTTGAGTTGGTGATTTCCGGCGGTATGCGAAGACGCACCAGATGTTTCTCATTTAGGAGACCATTTATTTTTCTCATTTTTAAACCTTTTTGTTCATACCATATGGAGGTCCCATGATTATCCGCATATTTGGAAAATAAATCACAATCTACTGAGAACTGAGTAAAAATAATATTGGGTAAGAAATGCTTATAATAACCTTTTGCTTCCATATCAAAGGGGTCATCAGGTTCTTTATCTGTTACTTTTAAACTTTTAGCAACATCGAATCTAGGGTAACGACCAAAATTATTTAATGAACCAAATATCATAGCTACCTGGTGATTATCTGTATCTTTTCCAAAAACTTTGTATAGGTTGGGATCCGATAATTTTTTATTTGTATTCACATACCAATGAAATTCAGAGAAAATTGGATCATAAGCTGAAAAAGGATCATTCTTCCAGTTCCACCATAAATCTGGTTTTCCCCAGGCAATCTTTTGCACTTTCGGCTCTGATTCGTTTAGGTATAAATTCAAAAAGCATTCATAACCATCTTCACGCGGTTCATTGGGAAAAAGTTGTTGCAATAAAATGCTGTAAGCATTTTGTTCATCCTTGGATTCGTCCATCATAGTTTGGGTTTCATCGACATTAAGTTTCATGTGATTCCACCAAAAATCAGGTATGCCATCGGGATTATAATCCGTGAGATCAGATCTTCTACGCACTACAAATGCCACTGCGTAGAGACCAGGATCTAATTGGATGGCTTTTTTGGGGTTTAAGCCTAAGCGGCGGGCGAATTCCGAATTATAAACCAGAACTGTGGGAAGTTTGGGGAGTTGAGCATTCAGTTTTTTTAAAATGGCTTGTTCTTGAACTGGGGTAAACGGTTCCTCAGCGAATGCGGTATTGATGACCAAAAATAATAGTAACAATAGAAGTATTAAAAAACATACCTCGATCAAAAAATGGTATCGTCCTCTCTTTTTAAAGTTCATTCTACAATTCCCTTAAAACTTTCTCTTATAATATTTAGGTTTATTAGTAAAGTCCATTATAGTGTTCCTCTACTAAGGTTAATAAAATTCACTCATCCAAAAATAGATTTTCTTTTCATCCCATGGCTTATACCATGGCATTGCGGGTGGGTGAGCATTAAAGACTCGTACTTCTTTAATTTCCGGCAAATTCATTAAAACGCCAGGAAGGGCGAAAGCGTAAAAATGGTCGCTATCGTATTTTTTTTCAGCATTTTTTTTCTGAATCCATATCCATGAGTTGGAGGATGCATCTTTATCCGATAAAACTCGGCAATAGGGAACATGAAAAGATAAATAAGTTAACTCTGGTAAAAAATTGGTAAAGTGACTGTTAAAACTCAGCACTGTTCGTTGATCGGGATTATAAATAGCTGATTGACTTTTTCCCAACACGGCTACAGGCGTTTGCATAGCTCGAACTACATAATCCTGATAATTGGCCAATAATTGCCCGGGTTGATTGTGTGCAGCATGCTGTAACCCCGGTTCCTCGGGTGCAGTTACTTGAAATTCTTGAATAGGAGCTAGCATTTCATAAATAGCGCGATCGGAGACTTCGGCGTCCCACCACACGTCGTGGGTCGGCATTTGAAGATTGTTTACTCTTGGATCATTTTTGTTTAAAAATAAATCTAAATCGCAATCGTAATGTACTTTTAAAGGCATTTTTTCACCAGGAAAGATGATTGGAAAAGCATTTAAATGATAGTTCACTGACTCACGTTGAGCAGAAGTTAATTTATCCAAATGATAACGTTGCACAAATGGATCTTTGGCATCGTAATTGAATTCATAAACTAAATAAAAACGTACTTGAATTGCATCAATGCCCGAATCTAAGGAGGTTATGCCGTCGTCATTTAAGCCAAAGCGATCAGCGAAAGCCTTTGTATATAGCAATACGCCGTTTAAGCTGGGAGGCAGCGCTGAAATATGGGGTGGAGACCATGCGGTCATTGGCTTGGTATCTGATATATAGATATCTGGATGTGTTTGCATGTACTCATCAGCAGTTTGGTTTGGATACTCACCGGGTTTAACATGGAGTCTGATTTGATTATGATACATATTCACTATAAGAGGATTGGAGTCTGGATCTTCCTGCAGTTGTTTTTTTTCTTCATCTGCTTTCTTATTAATAACACTTTTAAGTTCTTGTAAATCTTTTGGCACAGGACTGTTGGAAGCTTCATCCGCTTGGCAGGGAAAAAAAATAAAGCAGGAGAATAACAAAATCCCTTTGAGACATTTTTTAACCAAATGCATTAAGTTCCTCCATAAATACATATTTAATTACTAGCAGAAAACATGATATTCCTCTTTTTATTAAAAGTAAAACCTCGGAAAAAAATTCCTAGGTTGCTGCCACAGCTTATTTGTTTTAAGCTGTTGGTACTTAAAAAGGATTTATTTTATGCAAGAACAAGATGAGTTATTACTGTATTATCAGCAAGAATTGGCTTTTATCCGTCGTTTGGGAGAACAATTTGCTGAGGCGCATCCAAAGATTGCCGGTCGTCTCAGGTTAGGGCCTAAAACAGTCGAAGACCCGCATGTCGCCAGATTGATGGAAGCTTTTGCGTTAGGAAATGCTCGTATCCGGCATAAAATTGAAGATGAATTACCGGAAATAACAGATGCTTTATTAAGCGCGCTCAATCCTGAAGCGCTGGCGCCAATCCCATCTATGTCCGTTATACAGTTTCAAACCAATCCCAGTAAACTCAGCACTGCCCGCACCATACCTACTGATACCGAAATTGAAAGTGAAGTAATTAACGGTGTGAACTGTAAATTTAAAACCCGTTACCCGGCACAATTACTCCCGGTCCTAGTAGAACGTGCGGTTATTGCAGGGAAGCCGGTGACTGCTCCGATTATTCCTGAATTTTCTGATGCCTTGGCTGTGCTGCGGCTTACCTTAACACCTGAACAAAATACCTTTAGCTTCGCAAATTTAGGCGTTAATTTTCTGCGGTTTTTTATCAATGCACCGGCTCAGTATGCTTATATTCTTCATGAATTATTATTTAATCGAGTGGTTGGGGTCGCTTTAGCTCAAAATCCCATGGACCCTCATCCTGTTCCACTGCCAAAAAACAGTCTGCAAATGGTGGGGTTCAAAGAAGAAGAGGGCATGTTGCCTTACAATAAACGTGTTTTTATGGGTTATCGTTTTTTAACCGAATATTTTCTTTTCCCTGAAAAATTTTTATTTTTTGATTTAATTGGTTTGGAAAAACCTTTGGCAGAAAAATTCAGGCAAAATGGCGGTCCATTAGAAATTTATTTCTATTTAAACCAGTTACCGCAAGGTTTAGATAAAAATTTACATCCGAAATTTTTTGCTTTAAGTTGTGCCCCAGTGGTCAATCTTTTTGAAAAGCGAGCTGAACCTTTTATATTGAACCATACTAAAAGTGAATATCATATTGTTCCAGATTCTTCACGCCTTCCTGAAGCCACTGAAATATATCATGTCAAAAAAGTAACTGCATTTTCCGATAATGGCGAGCAAACAGAATATTTGCCATTTTATGGTTTAAAACATGGCGCTGATCCTTTGTATTATCACGTTTCAAGAAAACCAGCTTGGTTTGCCGAACAGTATCCGGTAGTAGGTACGGAAATTTTTTTAAGTTTTACAGATTTTCAAGAACAAAGCAGACAGCAAGATGGTTGGACCGTAAATGTCGAATTGATGTGCACCAATCGTGATTTACCATCGCAACTGCCTTTTGGAGAAGGGCAACCTTATTTTAAATTTGTAAATAATAAATTGGATACTGTAAAGCAAATGATATCTATGACCCCCATAACGCCCTCTTATCGGCCCTTTTTGAAAAAAGGGGCTAAATGGCGCATGGTTTCTCAATTGCAACTCAATTACTTATCGCTAACCAACGACGAGCAAGGAATCGAAGCTTTGCGTGAGCTGATCCGCTGCTACAATTACAGTCAAACGAATGATTTTGAAAATTTATTGGATGGTTTATTGGAAATTGGTAGCCGCCAAGTGATGCATCGACGGGCAGAACCCAGAGGCAATCCTTTTTGGCATGGAATTGAAATTATTTTAACCGTGGATGAACGTAAATTTGCCGGCAACAGTTTATTTTTATTTGCCTGTGTTTTGGATTATTTTTTTAGTTTGTATGTTTCAATAAATAGTTTTACGCAATTAAGAATAAAAAATCGGCATTCCGAATTATATTGTTTTCCCGCACGTGCTGGTGAAAAAATATTGCTATGAGCAATTATACTGAATTAGCTATGATTACTCATCCCGATTGCCTCTTGCATGAAATGGGTATTTCTCATCTCGAGTGCCCTCAACGAATCCAGATTATTGCAGATGCTTTGCAGCATTCTGGTTTAATGACATATGCCTTGCAACTAAATGCGTCTTTAGCTACCAGTAAAGATCTACTGCGCACACATACTCATGATTATGTTGAACAGATTTTTCAGCTTGCGCCTAAAGGAGGGTACATCTCTTTGGATCCTGACACCATCATGAATCCGTATACACTCACTGCTGCACTCAGAGCGGCTGGCGCCGTAATTCAGGCAGTAGATTTAACTCAAACCAATCAAGCTCAAATAGCATTTTGCAATGTTAGACCACCGGGGCATCATGCGGAAAGAGCAACAGCAATGGGCTTTTGTTTTTTTAATAATCTTGCTGTTGGCGTTGCTTACGCATTAGAAAAATATCAATTGCGCCGAATCGCCATAGTTGATTTTGATGTTCATCACGGCAATGGCACTGAAGATATTTTTCGGAATGATGAGAGAGTGTTATTATGCTCTTCCTTTCAGCACCCTTTTTATCCGTTTGTAGGCGCAAATACTCAATCTAATCACATTATCAATGTTCCGTTGCCTGCTGGAACCACCAGTGAAACTTTTCGCAGCCAAGTCAGTGCGCAGTGGTTTGATGCTATTTTAAAATTTAAACCGGAACTGATTTTCTTTTCTGCCGGCTTTGATGCCCACCAACAAGACCCTCTGGGTCAATTGCAATTAATTACACAAGATTATGAATGGTTAAGTGTTGAAATCAGCCGCATCGCCAAACAAGTCTGCTCCGGTCGAATGATTTCCGTTTTGGAGGGCGGTTACAATTTATCTGTATTAGGTGATTGTGTTGTTGCGCATCTGCGAGGATTATGTTCATAATCATGACTGATTTAGTTAATAGAAAAAATAATCCTAACACTGATGTACATGAAAGATTTTAAGAGTAATTTTTCTTAGTACACGTCAAAATCATTCTGAGGTTACCTTACTAAAAACTATACTGCAACATGACTCTATTATAGTAAAAAGTACCTTTATTCGGATCACCCGTTTGGATGCCTAAGCGGTTACGAATAGACAAATCTTTTAAAAATTTATTGGGCCAATGAGCAAACGAATAGCTGACATCGAAGTCAGTTTCGTCAGTGTCTTTGACTTGCGGTTCAGTAAAATATTGCGCGAAACTGACGGATAATAATAAATCTTTTTGCAAAGCCGCGTAGCTGGCAGTCAATTTATAAGCTTCACCAGAAGATTTTTCTATTAATCCGGCGATCATAGACGTCGAGTATAATGGATCATCGGCATAACCGGTGGTGTAAGGAGAAACAATATCGCCATTTTTAAAAGCATCACCATCGGAGAAGATTTGGTTAAAACCGGCGGTGAATTTTGCATTATAAAATACCAGTCCCGCAAGTAAACCATATCCGCCGGCGTCCGCTTTTCCTGTAGAAACTTGTTGTAAAATATTATCGCCATCTCCATATTCCTTAAAAACCTGGGCAGCAATTAAGGGTTGAATGTCGGGTCTAAAATTAAAATTATATTGGGTATTATCGTAAATAAGATTGCCAAAATCTAAGAATTGATAATACCAAGTTTCTGAGTTGATCGGACCATGAGCATAATTGGCGCCAAAACCCCAGGCGCCGTTGTCAGTAGTACCATTTAATTTAGAAATGGGTGAACCACCTACATTTTCAGGGTTATATAGATTAGTTGCAGAAAATTCATCAGCCGGACGGCCTTTGAATTGAAACATGCGTAATCCGGTAAAAGACCAATCTGTGATGGGGGTCCATACTGCATAAATACCTTGATAAGTGGCTGGAATGATTCTTGAATCGCCAGAGGGCATCCACGGGGTATTAATCATTTGATCACCCACCCGAATCAATAAAGGAGTAATGTGGTACTGCAAATAAATTTGCCCTAGGACTCCAATGTCATTTCCAGGTAGAGTGACATCTACTTTTTTCGGGTTTTTATTATTAAGACCTAAAGATTGCGCGGTGTAATAAGCACCGCCTACTTGAAAACCTGTTAAAAAAGGAGCTGTTAAAAAACGGATATTGCCACCTAATGAGTAGGCAGACTGATCTAAAACATTGGGATTGGTATAATCTCGAGTGAAATAATAGCTACGAATATCGCCATGAATTTGAGTTTGTTCGAGAAAATCTAAAAAGCTGTCGTAATGATATTCGTCTGCCGATGCAATATGATAGATCGAAAAAGATGATATTATCCCCAACGTTACGATGGTATTCTTGAGCATATTTTATAACCTCTTAGAGAACAAACTTTAAATCTGTGCACATTGTAAGAGGTTATTGTGACAAGAAGATGACAAAAATTAGCTGATTTTTCCAGAAACAAAATCTTGCGTAGATTGGTGAATGGGATGAGAAAATATTTGTTCCGTTTTATTATGTTCGAGCAACTTACCAAAATACATATAAGCGGTGAAATCGGCAATGCGCCTAGCTTGGTGCATATTATGAGTCACCATCACGATGGTATATTCTTTTTTAAGTTCAATAATCAATTCTTCAATATGAGCTGTAGAAATAGGGTCTAAAGCAGAAGTAGGTTCGTCCAATAAAATCACCTGCGGTTTTACTGCGATGGCCCGAGCGATGCATAAACGTTGTTGTTGCCCACCCGAAAGACCTAAACCGCTTTTTTTTAAAATATGTTTAACTTCATTCCACAAGGCCGCTTTTTGTAACGACCATTCTACACGTTCTGCCATTTGGCTGCGGGTTAATTTTTCATAAAGAGAAACTCCAAAGGCAATATTATTATAAATTGACATTGGAAAGGGAGTGGGTTTTTGAAAAACCATGCCAACTTGGCTGCGCAGCAAATTCAAGTCTTGATGAGCCGATAAAATATTGTGTTCATCTAAATAAATTTTTCCAGTAGCGGTTTGTTTATCATAAATCTCGTACATTCGATTTAATGTCCGCAATAATGTCGATTTACCACAACCGGAAGGGCCAATGAGCGCTGTCACACTGTGTTCAGGAATATCTAAATCTATAGATTTAAGAGCATGGTGTTTTCCATAATGAAAATCCAAATCTTTAATCTTAATTTTTATTTTGTTCATATTTTTAAAGTAATCGGTGGTTTTTGTTTAAAAATAACTCGGACTAAAATATTTAGTCCTAAGACCGAGCCCGTAATGAGCAAGGCGCCAGTCCACGCAATCTGTTGCCAGTCAGCATAAGGACTGGTGGCATATTGAAAAATAACCAATGGCAAGTTAGCCATGGGCTGGTTCATATCAGTACTCCAAAATTGATTGTTCAGCGCAGTAAAAAGAAGTGGCGCAGTTTCACCACTGATCCGAGCTAAAGCCAACAAGATACCAGTGATCACACCAGTACGAGAAACACGTAAAACAACACTGACAATCGTTTTCCAACGGGCTGCACCTAAAGCATAGGCTGATTCACGTAACCAATTCGGCACCAGTAAAAACATATCTTCTGTAGTACGCACGATGATGGGGATCACCATTAAAGCCAAGGCGCACGAGCCGGCCCAACCGGAAAAATGCTGCATGGGTATCACCATTAATTGATATATTAACAAACCCAATAAGATAGACGGCACACTGAGTAAAACATCGTTGATAAAACGAATAGCGCGTGCTAAGCGATTTTGTTTGCCGTATTCAGCTAAATAAATACCGATGAACAAACCTAAAGGTATGCCTATGAGTAAAGCCAGGAACACCATCATCGCGCTACCGACTATCGCATTTTTTAAGCCGCCCAAACTTCCGGGCGGTTGGGTGTTGGTAGTGAAAATATGCCCTGAAAAACCAGGCATACCATTTTTAATTAAGCCAAATAAAATCCATAATAAAATTGAAAGCCCTATTAATATCGCAACTGACGCCAGTGCATAGATAAGCAAAATTAATCAGTCTTCGTTTAAAATAGCGTAGAGACATACTTGTTTATCCTAATGTTTTTTAGGCATTAAAAATTTAGAAAGAGTAAATATTAATAATGTGATCATAAACAAAATTAAACCAAGTTCGCTGAATGAAGCAGGATACATTTTTCCGGTTGCCTCGCTAAATTCATTGGCCAGAACGGAAGAAATACTGGCTCCCGGCATTAATATAGATTTGACAAGTTGATGAGAGTTTCCGATCACAAAGGCAACTGCCATAGTTTCACCGATGGCGCGGCCTAATCCTAAAATGATGCCTCCGGCGATACTGCTTTTACAATAGGGCAAAATAATATTGCGCACCACTTCCCATTGCGTGGCTCCTAATGCGTAACCGGATTCTTTTAATAAATCAGGCACAATTTCAAAGGCATCACGCAGTACTGAAGTAATGAAGGGAATAACCATAATACTGAGCACTACACCTGCTGTTAAAATACCAATTCCCAAAGGAGCCCCTTGAAAAAAAGGGCCAATCACGGCTATGGGGCTAAGATGGCTGATTAACCACGGTTGCACATAATTGGCAAATAATGGCGCCAGCACAAACAAACCCCACATACCATAAATAATGCTGGGAATACCGGCTAAAAGTTCGATTAATATGCGTAAACTTTGTTGCAGGAAACGTGGGCAAACTTCGGTAATAAATAAGGCGATGCCAAAGCTCATCGGAATGGCAATCAGCATTGCAATAGCAGAGGTTACTAACGTGCCGAGAATAGCTGATAAGGCGCCAAATTGTTCGGTGACTGGATTCCATTCTTGGCTGATTAAAAAACGCCAACCAAATTTTTGTAAGCTAGGCAAACTGTTATGAAAAAAAGTGCATACGGTAACAATTGCTAAAACCAATAATCCGCAGGCCAAAACACGCGCCGCCCAACTAAAGGCAAAATCTAGACTATGTTGAAACCGAAATTTGCGCAGCGATTCCTGCTGAAGCACAGCGGGAACCGCTTTCTGGTTTATATCCAGCGGGTAAGGTGGAGATTCCTTTAGCGGGAACTCCTGAAATTTTCTAGTATCTTTAGCAGATAACATTCACTGTCCTTATTTCACTTGATAATTCAATTGCTCGCGCCATTGTTGTTGAATGAGTTTAATTACTGAATTAGGCAGCATGACATAATTTAAATCCTTGGCGGCATCTTTGCCGTTTTGAAAAGACCAATTAAAAAATTGTAACACGGCTGCGGTTTGTTGCGTGTTTGAAGAAAGAGAGTTCAGTAAAATAAATGTTGCTCCTACGATCGGCCAACTATCAGTTCCCGGTTCATTAGTGAGGATTTCGGCAAAATTATTTTGAGTGCTCCAATGAGCATAAGCGGCTGCTGAGGCAAAAGTATTCAATGACGGAGCTACTGCATGACCTGATTGATTAATCAGTTGCACATAATTGAGTTGATTTTGCTGAGCATAAGCATATTCTACATAACCAATGCTGCCTTGAATGCGTTGCACATAAGCCGCGACTCCTTCATTTCCTTTGCCGCCAACGCCGGTAGACCAAGCGACTGCAGTATCCGCACCAATTTGTATTTTCCAAGCAGGACTGACATCACTTAAATAATGTGTAAATAAAAAGGTTGTGCCTGAGCCGTCAGAGCGGTGCACAACTGTTATGGGTGTTGCAGGTAATGTCACGCCTGGATTCAGAGCGATTATTTTCGGGTCATTCCAAGTGGTAATTTTTCCTTGATAAATATCAGCTAAAACAGGTCCTGATAAAACGAGTGGTTTTTTTAATCCAACCAGATTGACTACAGCGGCTACGCCGCCAACCACCGTTGGAAACTGCATCAGATGTGCTTGTTGCAATTCACTGGTAGATAAAGGCTTGTCGGAAGCGCCGAAGTTTACTGTTTGCGATTTGATTTGCTGAATGCCACCGCCGGAGCCGATCGGCTGGTAATTCACATTGACGCCGGTCTGCTGCTGGTATTGTTGCGCCCATTTAACATAGAGAGGGTAGGGAAAGGTTGCGCCTGCGCCGGTGATTGTTTGCGTTGCTGCGAGCGCAGCACCAGTGCCTGCCAATAATACGATTCCTGAAAGCAAAACATGTTTAATTTTCATAATACCTTCCTATAAGTTGGGTTGCAGGTAGTATAAATTAGATTTGTGACAAAAAGATGACAAAGAGCTTGTTAAATATTATGCTAAAAGCTGATCAATAAAAGGAAGCTAGTATGAGAAAAGGAACATTGTATGCCCTAAACTGCTTGAAAATTTTGTATTTTTGTCCTATTTTCAAAGTATGAAAATTCTTTTTATTATACTTTTGTGCTTCACTGCCTGCGCCTGGGGTGAACCAGTCATCGTGCAAAAACCAATTATGTTTAATAAAGAACGAATTGAGCTAACTAAAAAATACAGAAAAGAACATTACGGCATTGACGAGTCTAAACCAATCACGATTGTTCCCAGGATGATTGTACTTCATTGGACTGAAATTCCCACATTTACAGCAACGTATGATGCGTTCTATCAACCAACATTATCAAAAAGCCGGTCTGAAATTATTTCTGCCGGAAATTTAAATGTTTCCGCACAATTTTTAGTGAATAGGGATGGCGTTATTTATCAGTTGATGCCTAGTAACTGGATGGCAAGGCATACCATTGGCTTAAACAATGTAGCTATTGGTATAGAAAATGTAGGCGGTGTGAATGGTCAACAAAATCTAACCGAGGCACAGGTGCGAGCAGATGCGTATTTAATTCGATGGTTGGTGAAGAAATACCCCACCATTCAATATTTGATTGGTCATTATGAATACTCTGAATTCAGAAATTCGCCTCTCTGGCAAGAAAAAAATCCTCAATATATAACGCCGAAAACAGATCCAGGACCGATTTTTATGCGAAAGGTGAGAGCGGACGTAGCTGATTTACATCTGAAAAATCACCCGTAACCGTTCATCTAATGGCGTTAACTTAACAGAGTTGAGCACATTTGCATAGCCAATATTTTAAAACCGCCGGGCGCGAATGAGCTCAGTTTTAAAATATTGGCGGGGGTTGGGATAGTGATTAACAGGATTTTTAAATAATAGTCAAACGCACGTCGATATTTCCTCGAGTGGCATTTGAGTAAGGGCAAACCTCGTTATGTGCTTTATTTACCAAAGCTTGTGCAATTTCTCGCGCCATACCAGGCAAGGCAATTTGCAGTTCTACTTCTATCCCGAAGCCGTTGGTGATAGGCCCAATGCCAACAATGGCAGTCACGGTGGCGTTGTCGGGGACACTTACTTTTTCTTTCGAAGCAGCGTATTTTATCGCCCCTAAAAAGCAGGCTGAATATCCCGCTGCGAACAATTGTTCAGGGTTAGTGGCTTTTCCATTAGAGCCGCCCATTTCTCTAGGCACCGCTAATTTTAGATCTAAAACTTGATCTGAAGATACCGCTTTACCATCACGACCGCCGGTGGCCGTTACTTTAGCTCGATAAAATACTTTTTCAAGGCTCATGTCAACCTCCTGTTTCAATCCATTTAATATTACAGCCCATACTTGGCAATTGCTCGGAAGGGACCGGTTTGCCAGCCAACACAGCGTCCAAAGCTTGTGTTAAATCTTTTCCTGTGACCGGTATGTCTTTTCCTGGGCGAGAATCGTCAAATCGCCCTCGGTACACCAGCTTCAGGTCTTTATCATAAACGAAAAAATCGGGGGTGCAAGCGGCTTGGTAAGCCTTGGCTATTTCCTGAGATTCATCAAACAAATAGGGGAACGGGTAGCCCAGTTCTTTAGCGACTTGTCGCATTTTTTCAGGGGAATCTTCCGGATAGTTCTGGATATCATTTGAACTGATTGCGATGAATTGAACCTCTTTTGCTTGGTAAGCAGTGGCTACTTTAACCAGTTGTTTTTGAATATGAACCACAAATGGACAGTGATTGCAGATAAACATCATCACGGTCGCTTTAGGCGATTTCAATTGCGATAAGGATAATTTTTTTCCAGATACTGTATCAGGTAAAGTAAAATCTATTGCTTTTGAGCCCAAGGGTAACATATTTGATGCGGTTAAAGACATGTTCGCTCCATTATTTTCTTAAAAGGGCTGATTATAATCTTAATTATCTTAATAATGAATCCCCTGAAACTCCGTCTTCGCTTCGATTCCCCCCAGAACCAGTCAATCAATTTTTCTTGATTACAGAGCTATGATAGAATTTTACACCAGGAGATATCTATGAAAAAATTTTTTTTAAACAGTTTATGGCTAGTTCTCAGTTGGCTGCTGCCTGGAATGGCTCTGGCGGCTATGCTAACGGTGACTCCTTCAAATCCTGCAGTGAGTGTGCCCTTGCCGGCTAATCCTTCCACTGGTTACCAATGGGAGGTGGTAAAATATGATCCTAAATTGATGAATACTCCCAGCAGCCAATATCAATCTAAACGGTCTATGCCGGGTGCGCCAGGACAAAGTATTTGGACTTTCAGGTTCAAACCGGCTGCATTTGAGGCTTCCAAAAATACCACGGTTATTTTACAGTATAAACGTCCATGGGAAAAAACTGCGGTAAAAAAACAAGTTATAGTGATTCACATTCAAAAACGATGAGGATTTATGGGATTACAGGGTAAAAAAGTACTTATTACGGGCGCTTCCAGCGGTATAGGTAAAGCCTGTGCAGAAGCTTTCGCCAAAGAAGGGGTCGATTTAATAATTTGTGGCCGCAATCAGCCAAAATTGCAAAAAGTGGTCAATGATTTAACCAAAACCCGCTATGTCAAGGTCTTACCTTTGGCGTTCGATATCACCGACGCCCAGGCAGTGGAAAACGCCATAACCCAGTTGCCTGATGAATGGCGCGATATTGACATTTTGGTCAATAACGCCGGCATGGCGTTAGGATATGACAAATTGTATGCCGGTAATGTCCAAGATTGGGATCAGGTCATCGACACTAATATTAAAAGTATGATCTATATGACTCGTTTTGTGGTTGCGCACATGGTTAGAAGACAGCAAGGGCACATTATCAATATGGGTTCTATCTCAAGCCGTCAGACTTATTCGGGCGGTAGTGTTTATTGCGCTAGTAAATTTGCAGTCAGAGGTTTGACCGATACTTTACGCATGGATGTGCATGGCACTTCGATTAGGGTTTCGCTGATAGATCCAGGCATGGTAAAAACCGATTTTTTTGATGTACGTTTACAGGGCGATCAAGAAAAAGTGAATGCTTTATTTGCAGGTATGACCCCGCTTCAACCTCAAGATGTAGCTGAAACTGTAGTTTTTTGCGCATCTAGACCAGCCCATGTCTGCATTCAAGAACTCACTGTTATGCCAACTGACCAAACTACCGGCACAATGATCGCACCGAAAAAAAGTCAATGAATAAGATATTGCACATAGCCGCCTATCGTTTTGTTACTCTTTCCACTGCACAATTGGCGGAGTGGCGTGGCTTATTCAAAGTCCAAGCGCAATTATATGGTTTAAAAGGGACTATCTTACTGAGCAGTGAAGGTATTAATTTATTTCTCGCTGGCGGTAGTGAAAACATTGCTGAATTTAAAAATTTTTTATCGACTTTTCCGCAAACTGCCAACCTTTCTTTTCGAGAAACTGGGTCGGAAAAACAGCCTTATAAACGTTTATTGGTTAAAATAAAAAAAGAAATTATTTCTATGGGTGAGCCGGAAATTCAACCGGAAAAAAATGCTGCAGAATATCTTGAACCTTCTACTTTAAAAGAATGGTTGCAACAAAAACGCTCTGTTGTGATTTTAGATACCCGTAATCAATATGAGGTAGAGAAAGGGACCTTTAAAGAAGCGATCAACTTAGGTTTGAAAAATTTCCGCAGTTTTCCTCGAGCGGCAAAGCAATTGCCGGATGAGATGAAACAAATGCCGATAGTGACTTTTTGTACCGGAGGGATTCGCTGCGAAAAAGCAGCCTTGTGGTTAAAAAAACAAGGCTACCAAGAAGTCTATCAATTGCAGGGTGGTATTTTAAATTATTTTGAGCAATGCGGCCGGGAATATTTTCAGGGTGAATGTTTTGTATTTGATGAAAGAGTAATGATTTAGGAGATAAAATGGCAATTGTTAAAATATTACAATATCCGGATTTACGTTTAAAAAAGAAGGCGAAATGGGTCGAAGAAATCAACGATGAGGTGCGTCAAGTCGTTACCGATATGTTTGAAACGCATTATAACGCTGAAAATTGCGCCGCTTTAGCAGCCACACAATTGGATTTTCAAGATCCTTGGCGCATAACCGTGATTGATTTTTCTGATAATAAAAATCAACCGCTTTGTTTAATTAATCCTGAAATATTTTATCGCGAAGGCGAACAGATAGTTCCTGAAGGTTGTATGTCCGTGGGTGGAAACGTGGACGAGCGTGTTTTTGAACATGTTAAAAGAGCCCTGAAAATTAAAGTGAAAGCCTTGGATTTGGAAGGCAAGCCTTTTGAAATAGAAGCCACCGGTTTTATGGCGCAATGCATCCAACATGAAGTAGATCATTTAGAAGGCCACTTATATTTAGATCGGATTTCCGAACTAAAGCGTGAGCGACTGGTTAAAAAGTTACTAAAACATTTGAAGAAATAGTTCAACCTAAGAGCCACCTAGTGTTGGCGCCGTAGCTTGCACATTACTCATGTCATTGTTTTCACTAGGGATCTCCAGTAGAGTTCATGAGATCAGAGTTTGAATTTCCTTAGTGCATGAATTAACTCACGTATTGAATTATTTCACAGGAACCCTATGCCTTATTCTATAGCAGTTGCAGGGCGATTTGAGCTACTTTAGTTGAATTTTCTTTGCCAGTCATATTTTCCCGCAAGCTAGCCAAATCAGTAAGAATATTTGAGCGGTAGGCTTGATTAGTCACTAAACGAATGGTTTCAGCGGCAATATTTTCCGGGGTCACATCGTGCTGAATAAATTCTTTGGCAATGGATTTTTGCGCCACGATATTACACAGTCCGATTTGCTTGACTCGAACCACAGCACGCGCCAACCAATAATTAATAAGATTACCACGATAAATAATAAGCAAAGGGACTTTACTTAAAGCGACTTCCAATGTTCCCGTTCCCGACTTTACAATTGCCGCGGTACAAATTGAAAGCATATTATAAGTATCTTTTTCCACTAAGCGTATTTCATCAGTTAAATAAGGATTTAAATCTTCTTTGCGTAAACTGCTAGCCAGGGGCAATACCCATTGCACATTTGGAATCGCTTTTTCGATCAGGCGAGTGGCTGAAATGATAATCGGTAATAATCTCTGTATTTCTTGGCGGCGGCTGCCAGGAAAAATTGCAATTACAGGATGTTGTGGATTTAAATGATAACGTTGAAAGATTAACTCAGGCGGATCACTGGCGCGGACTAAAGTGCTCAGCGGATGGCCGACAAAAGTAACTGGAATCTGTTCCTTACGATATAAATCCTCTTCGAATGGAAATAAAACCGCCATATGATCTACACAACGGCGAATAATTTTAATTCTGCCATATTTCCAAGCCCAAATTTGCGGACTCACATAATAAAGCACTTTAATTCCCAGTTTTTTAGCCCACTGCGCCGCCCGCAAATTAAAACCAGGATAATCAATTAATATCAGTAGGTCGGGTCGACTATTTTGTAAAGCGGACTTAATGGTGCGCATAGCCCGGCGAATTTTGCCGAAGTTTTTAAGAACCTCCCACCAGCCGATAATATCCAAGGAACGGTTATCGACAATGATGTTCACTCCGGCCTGACGTAGTTGTGAACCACCCATGGCGGACAATTCTAAGTTAGGCTGTAATCGCAGCAATTCTCGAGCGAGATTGGCTCCCAACAAATCACCGGAAGCTTCACCGGCCAAAATCAACACCTTACTCATTGTTAATAGCTGCGGTTATTTGCAGAGCGGTCGCTAATGCTTGCCGGCCGTCTTCACCTGAAACCAGTGGGGATGAGTTTTCAATTATGGAATTTAAAAAAGCCGCTATTTCGGTTTTTAACGGATCATCTTTCGGGTAGCTGTACTTTTGACGATTTAAAGCAGGTATGCCGGGTAACATTTCATAATCTGCTTTGTGTTGAATGGTTAATTTTTTGTGTTGTAAATCTAAGTTAAACAAAGCATCAGTTTGAAATAAGTGCAAGCGCCTAGAAATCCTGTTATGAATACGGCTTGCAGTGACATTGGCCACGCAGCCGTTACTAAATTCCAGCCGGGCATTGACCAAATCTAAAAAAGGGGATAGCACCGCTGAGCCGTTAGCAGAAATCTTCAGAATAGCCGATTTAACGATGGATTGGATCAAATCGATATCGTGAATCATCATGTCCAAAATTACACTGACCTCGCTGCCGCGTAATTTAAAAGGCGCCAGTCGCGTCGATTCAATAAAACGGGGATTAACCACCATTGGGACAACCGCTTGAATGACATTGTTAAAACGTTCAATGTGTCCGATTTGTAATAATGCCTTATGGCGATGGGCTGTTTCGATTAAATCGTCCGCTTCTGCTAAGGAAACGGCAATTGGCTTTTCCAGCAGCACATGAATGCCTTGTTCCAAAAAAAATTTTGCAATGGCGTGATGCGTAGGAGTTGGGGTTACGATACTGACTGCGTCTACCAACCCGGCCAGGGCGCGGTAATCACTGATAGCGCTCACATTGAGTTGTTTGCCGATTTGACTAGCAGAATCAAAGTGGCTGTCACAAACTGCGATCAGCTGCGCAGTGGGTAAATGAGCGTATTTTTGTGCATGAAACTTGCCTAAATAACCCACTCCCACCACTGCTGTTCTTAATTTTTGCATGTGGCCATACTGGCATTTTTTTCTTTAAAGTTCAAGCACCTGTCACGTTCAGATACGTGTGAGACAGGGTGCTGTCCCCGATTGCATAAAGTCATTAGCTGAAACATGAGAAACTCAATTGAGTTCTAAACGGGAATTTGTCGGTAGTGAGGGTTAAGTCTAGGTATTGGTATAGCGCCTAAAGTTGCTTTGCTTTAAAATAACGGTTTAGCCTTTACAGGGATGGATTATGTGGCTAGTCCGCATTGCTCTAACTAAACCTTATACTTTTATCGTCTTGGCATTACTGCTGCTGTTGCTGGGTATATTGGCTATTATACGAACACCCAAAGACATTTTTCCCAATATTAATATTCCTATTGTCAGTGTGGTATGGACTTATACAGGATTGTTACCTGAAGAAATGGCTGGACGCATCACCAGCGGCTATGAACGAGCTTTGACCACCACCGTCAATAACATTGAGCATATCGAATCACAATCGTTAAACGGCGTCAGTGTTATTAAAATTTTTTTTCATCCCCACAGCGATATCGGGGTGGCGTTAAGTCAGGTAACTGCCATTTCTCAAACGGTATTAAAAACTCTACCGCCGGGAGCAACTCCACCGCTGGTTCTAAGTTACAATGCTTCCTCCGTGCCGATACTGCAATTGGTTTTATCTAGTCCCACGCTCACCGAACAAACGTTGAATGATCTGGGTAATAACTTTGTCCGTACCCAATTGGCGGTAGTGGAAGGGGCTGCATTGCCATATCCTTATGGCGGCAAAGTAAGGCAAACCATGGTGGATTTGAATCCAGAGGCGATGCAAGCCTTTGGCGTTTCAGCGCAGGATATCGACAACGCGCTGCAAAATCAGAACTTGATCTTGCCTGCAGGTACAGAAAAAATAGGCTCTTTTGAATACTACGTAAAACTCAATTCCAGTCCGATTGAACAACAAGACTTAAACAATCTACCCATTAAACCATTGAAGGGCTCAGTTCTTTATATGCATGATGTCGCCTATGTGCACGATGGTTCTACGCCGCAAACTAATATCGTGGATATCAACGGCGCCCGCGCAGTATTAATGACCATTCAAAAAACCGGTGAAGCTTCTACTTTAGATATCATCAATCATATTAAGGCTTTAATGCCGCAGATACGCAGCAGCATGCCTGCGGAATTACGAATTCATTTATTTTCGGACCAATCTATTTTTGTAAAAGCGGCCATTAGAGACGTGGTGCAAGAAGGAGCGGCCGCTGCAATTCTGACCAGCTTAATGATATTGCTTTTCGTAGGTAATTGGCGCAGTGCGGTTATTATTACAATTTCTATACCATTGTCGATGTTTGCTTCTATCATCATTTTTTCTGCACTCGGACAAACCATTAATTTAATGACATTGGGTGGATTGGCCTTGGCAGTGGGTATTCTTGTGGATGACGCCACTGTCACCGTGGAAAATATTAACTGGAATTTGGCGCAAGGCAAGCCCTTGCAAACTGCTATTTTGGATGGCGCCAAACAAATTGCGCTACCGGCATTGGTGTCTTCACTGTGCATTTGTATTGTCTTTGTGCCGATGTTTTTTTTAACCGGTGTCGCCCATTATTTATTTACGCCTTTGGCCGAAGCCGTTATTTTTGCCATTCTTACCTCCTACTTATTATCCCGGACTTTGGTGGCGACTTTGGCGAATTATTGGATCCGCCCCGATGCTGAGGCAGAAAAGCGGGCCTTCGCCCGTTTCTTTGAAAGAGTGCGAGCGCATTATCGGGTGCTCTTGACTGCAGTGTTAGCTCGTCGAGTGATGTTCGTAATTCTGTTTTTAGCCTTTATGCTGGTTTCAGTGCTCATTTTAGCGCCTTGGCTGGGTTCTGATTTTTTTCCTGATGTCGACTCTGGGCAAATCAAACTGCACTTGCGCGCGCCGACCGGTACTCGTGTTGAGGAAACAGAAAGAATTTGTGGCGAAGTAGACAACATTATCCGCCAACTCATTCCAGCTCAGGAATTGGATAGTTTGGTCGATAACATTGGTTTGCCTACCAGTGGGATTAATTTAAGCTACAGTAATTCTTCTCCGGTAGGTCCGGGTGACGCCGATATTTTAATTTCTTTAAAAACTAAGCATCATCCTACCGCCGATTATGTCCGTAAACTGCGCAAGATTTTGCCGGAAAAAATTCCAAGTAGCTCATTTGCTTTTTTGCCTGCGGATATGGCGACCCAAATATTGAATTTTGGTTTACCTGCGCCCATTGATATTCAAATAGCCGGATTTAAAGTGGATGAAAATCGCGAGTATGCCAATCAATTATTGGCGCAGGTCAGAGAGATTCCTGGTATAGTGGATGCCCATATTCATCAGAAATTTAATTATCCGCAGTTACAAGTCGATGTGGATCGCACTTTGTCCCAAAATTTAAATCTAACGCAGGCCAATGTGGTCAATAACGCGTTATTTTCTCTTTCCGGAAGTTTTCAAATTGCGCCGACTTTTTGGTTGAATACCAAAAACGGTGTTTCTTATCCCTTAGCCGTACAAACTCCGCAATATTATTTAACTTCTTTATCTGACTTAGAAAATATTCCAGTGACATTTCCCGGCAAACCTTTGCAAATTTTAGGCGGATTGGCCACCATTAAACGCACCACTGCTGAAGTGGTAGAATCCCATTTCAATGTGCAACCAGTGATTGATATTTTTGCTGCAGTGCAAGATCGTGATTTGGGAGGGGTAGGTAGTGATATCCATAAAATCCTTCGTCGTACCGCTAAAAATATGCCAAAGGGTACCTTAGTCACGGCGCGCGGGCAAATGGAAACTCAGACATATTCATTTAACAGTTTATTTGCCGGCTTGGCTTTTGCCGTGATATTAGTTTATTTTCTCATCGTGATTAATTTCCAATCCTGGGTAGATCCGTTTGTCATTATTACTGCTTTGCCTGCCGCTGCTGCCGGAATTGTGTGGATGTTGTTTTTAACACAGACTACTTTAAGTGTTCCGGCTTTGACTGGCGCCATTATGTGTATGGGTGTGGCCACTGCCAACAGTATTTTGGTGGTCAGTTTCGCCCGTCAAAGATTGGCTGAAGGTGCTGACTTGGTTACAGCAGTGGTCGATGCCGGATATACCCGGTTACGGCCAGTCATTATGACCGCCTTGGCAATGATCATTGGTATGTTCCCTATGGCGTTAGGTTTAGGGGCAGGTGGGGAGCAAAATGCACCGTTGGGTCGGGCAGTGATCGGCGGCTTATTATTTGCGACTATGGCTACTTTATTCTTTGTCCCGACTGTTTTTTGCCTTTTCCACAAACAGACGGGTACTGGGAGGTCGTTGAATGAAACGGCTTAAACGAGGTTTGCTGCTGATTTTAATTATCTTAGCCGGTCTAGCGGTTTTAGGCATCAGCAATAGAATCATCGCCTATCGTAAACTGAAACAAACTACTCATAATGATAATATTTCCACGGTCAGTGTCATTAAGGCGAACCCAGGGCCTGCTACTGAAGAAGTGGTTTTACCCGGAGATGTTCAAGCTTGGCACTCATCCACTATTTTTGCTCGCACCAATGGTTACACCATCAATTGGTTGGTGGATATCGGCGCACACGTTTATAAAGATCAATTATTAGCAACCATATCCACTCCGGAAGTGGATGCACAATTGCGGCAAACCGAAGCCAATTTAAAAACTGCTGAAGCCAACAACAAAATTGCACAAATTACCGCGCAGCGTTGGAGAAATTTGTTGAAAACTGCTTCGGTTTCATTGCAAGACACTGAAGAAAAAATCAGCGCCGCGGAGGCAACCCAAACAATTGTCAACTCCACTCGCGCCAACCGTGACCAATTGCGGGAATTAGTCAGTTACGAACGGGTGATCGCGCCTTTCACCGGGATTATTATGTCCCGTACCGTTGATATTGGTAATTTGATTAATGCCGGCGCTTCCACAGTGCCGCTGTTTCAAATTGTGCAAATTGATCCGTTGCGTATCTATGTGAGGGTGCCGGAATATTATTCGGCCCGAATCAAGCCGGGATTGGTGGCTAATTTATATTTTCGTGAACATCCGGGTAAAGTGTATCAAGCCAAATTACTGAATAATGCCGAAGCCATTGATGCCGCAACCAGAACTTTATTGGTACAGTTCGAAGCGAGTAATCCTAAAAATGAATTATTGGCTGGGAGTTATGCCGAAGTGCATATTCAATTTCCTAGCAGCCCGACCAGCATATATTTACCCGTCAATACTTTAATTTTTCGAGCTCAGGGAATGCAGGTTGCTACTTTGGCCTCGGATAATAAAGTCGCTTTGAAATCCATAATGATTGCACGGGATTTCGGCGATCGGGTTCAAATTGCTTCAGGACTATCTGCTGGTGAAAACGTAATTCTCAATCCACCGAGTACATTGATTGACGGACAAAAAGTTCGAATAGCTGCTGAAGGTAAAAAATGAGCAAACCCTATCTGTTTTTAATTTTATGCGTTTGTTTTCCTAGCGCCTGCTCACTGGCGCCAGAGTATCATCCACCTCCGGTAGAAGCGCCGCCTAAATATAAAGAGGTCGGAGATTGGTTATTGGCCAAGCCGCATTTGGCGGAATTGGGCAAAGGGCCGTGGTGGGAAATGTACCAAGATCCTGAGCTCAATGCCTTGGAAGCTCAAATCATACCTGCCAACCAAAGTTTAAAAGCAGCTTTAGCGCGGTATGATGACGCGCGTGCAGCGGTTCAGGTTGCTCGTGCAGATTATTTCCCCACTGTGGTAGCAGGTTTCAACCCAGGGGTGATTAGAGCTTCTTCCACGGTGGCAAACCCTTACACGCATCCTACCTATACCGATATTTCTTTGGGATTCAATTTTGTTTATATCATTGATATTTGGGGGCGGGTGCGTAACTCCGTTGCCGCCGCCGGCAGCCTTGCCTGCGCCAGTGCTTCGGATTTAGCCGCTCTTAATTTAAGTCTGCAAACACAATTGGCCAGTGATTATTTTTCTTTGCGCGGTGATGATGCCGCACAGAAAATTTTAGACGAAACTGTGGTGAGTTATCAAAAAGCACTGGTTTTAGTGCGTAATCTTTATCAAGGCGGAGCTGCCGCTTATGCAGATGTGGCTCAGGCTGAAAACCAATTACAGACTGCAAAAACACTGGCTGCAGATCTGCGTTTGAATCGTGCTCAGTTAGAACATGCGATTGCTTTACTCATTGGCCGTCCGCCCTCGGAAGTTTCCATACCGGTGGAGCTGCCCAAAGCAAAAATTGTGACTGTGAATCCTGGTTTACCGTCTATGTTGTTGGAACGCAGGCCGGATATTGCAGAAGGCGAACAAAAAGTGCAAGCCGCTAATGCGGAAATTGGTGTAGCTCGTGCAGCTTATTTTCCTAATTTGACTTTAACCGGCGGGTTGGGTGTGGAAAGTCAAACCTTTGCTAAGTTGTTCAAAGCCGCCAGTTTAATTTGGGCGATCGGGCCGCCGGGAAGTGCAACCATTATCAGTTCCGGGACAACCCCTTTGGTGACCCAAACTCTGATCGACGGTGGCCGTATCAGTGGTTTAACCGGCGAAGCTTGGGCTCAATACTTTCAGACGGTGGCTAATTACCGGCAAACTGTGCTCAATGCTTTTAAAGAAGTGGAAGACAGTCTAGTGGCCGTGCGGCAATTAGATGAAGAGCGAATGACTGCGCATGCTGCGCGCGTAGCGGCGGATCAATCTTTAGGCCAAGCGAATCATCAGTTCTTCGGAGGTCTTACTACTTATCTAAATGTAGTGATTGTTTTAAATATTGATTTGCAAAGTAAATTGAACGAAGTGAATGTTAACACACGCCGACAATTGGCCAGTGTGCAGTTGATTGAAGCCCTGGGTGGAAGTTTTTGGCAGTAGCCGCAATTCTCGCCAAGGGCGAGAACTGCTGTTTTTTTTATATCCTGTGCATTGGCAAAGCCACGCTCGGAATGAAGGGGAAGAATCACGATTCTCTCCCCTTGCGATCCCCCATCGCGTAGAGTCAATTTCCGTGACCGGGAATTGCTGCCAGTAAGCAACTAAAAATAAAAAAAATTCATTGCTTAAACACAATATTTTAGTTAAACTCAAAAGTGATTATTTTATTGTAAATGGGAAATATTTTTTTACAAAAGGAGAAGCTAATGAAAAGAATTTTGTTAAGTTGTTTTTCAGGATTGTGTTTAGCCGCTAGTGGCATGTCTTTCGCTGATGGTCAGTTTCCTTGTCCTACTCCCGAAAAATTAAGTGTTACTCCAAATTACGCAGTGTTATATGCGCCTGATCTCACATCAGGAATGCCTGCGAATTTGGCAGGGAATAATGGTACCGGTGTTAGTGCAGCGTTTTCTGGGCTTATTACAGGGCCATCTTTATATCGAATTGACAATATTGCTTTCAATGCCGTCGAAGTTCTGACCACGAACAGTGTATCTTACGCCGTATACTGCATTTACTCGATAAAAGGAGCGGATAAAAATAACAATCCAGTTTCTGGCGTAGTATATCTTATTCCTGGTAATTCTTCGTACATCGACTTGTACAATTATTCTTTAGCCAATGGACAAGAATACAGTTATGATAATTCTGCTTTAATCATAGCAAAAAATAAATAATTGGAATTCTTTATTAACAAGCCCCGTGATTAAATTCATGGGGCTTTTTCGAGTTAGTTTGAATAAGCTGTCAATAAAAGTTATGAAAAAAAATACGTAGCTTACGATGAGAAGCTCGGAGAAGAATTAAAAACGAATCCAGATATTCTAATGCATACTTCGCAAATCAATGATGCAAAATGGGCTTGAGTACTCCTGGATTATGTATGGAAATTTAATTTCATTTCTTCAGCGACAAATTGTTCTTGTATTGGTTCTTTATAACCAGATTTGATTGTCACTAAAAGTGCTGATCGATTGTCCGCAATATTCTGTCTTTGTTCTTTGATCTGAATTAATTTGCCTTCAACTTTATGAAGCTCCTCCTGGATGTTCTGATAACTTTTATACTCCATTTGTAAAACTGCAGCTGTTTCACTAAGATTTTTTGCCAGTTGAAAATCTTCTCTTTCTAACGCCTGAGCAATATTTTGTTTTGTTTCGGCAATAATGGTTGGATAGTTAACTAAAATATCTAATCGTTTTTTATGATGTTCAAAATCAGCTTGCAGCTTGTTGAGTGTTCGCAAATCCTGTTCATATTTTTGAAGATCACGCAAATTTTTTTCTTGACTGGAGGATACTATTAAATGATTAGAAGAAACAGCTTTTAATGTTATTTGCTCTAAAAAAGATAAAGTCTCATCATCAATTAAATTATCTTTTTGCGTAGATTTTAATTGACTTTGAACTTGACGATGGAAATGAGCGTTGGCATACGGAAATAGTTGAACTTCCGAATCATATTTTTCTTTTAAGATCGGATCGGTTTTTAATAATAGTACTGCAATATCGACACGTTTCAGAGTGTTCATTAATAAATCCATTATGCTCTTATAATTGTCACCATATTTATCTTTTAAAGTCACCTTGTCTTTATCGACTCCCAACATAAATTTTACTACGTTATAATAACCATTATGGATAGCAATCAATAATGGTGTATAACCATCTCCATCTCGTGTTTTGAGTGAAGCTCCATTTTTAATTAATAACCTTACTATGGCTAATTTGATGATTTCCGGAATTTGGTTGAAGTAAGTTAGTGTTAGATGTAAAATATTACAGCCAGTGTTATTTTGTTTATTAATGGAGGATTTATCCAACTCCAATAACAATTTAACCATCGCTAAATTTCCGCGAAAAGCAGCCAGCATCAGTGGAGTATTCCCATGGTTTTCTTCTTTAGTTAAATCAGGTTTATATTCAAGAAGTTTTTCCAAAGTGGATAAATGATTATAATAAATAGCCAAATGAGTAGCTGTATAGAGTTCAATATCAGTTTCATCAATATTTATTTTTAATTGTAGAAACCATTCAACGATAGAACTATAACCATTTCTAGCTGCCAATAAAAAAGCAGTATTGTTACTATTATCTTTTTCTTCCAAAAGCATTCTTTGTGCTGCCGGTTCTTGTTTCTTTTCTTCGAAAAAATATTTCAAAATTGGTAAATGGCCACTACCTGCAGCTAGCAACCATGGAGTACTACCGAGAACTCCTTCTTTTGCTCTGACATCTAATCCTGCCTGATCTAACCAAATCACAGCCTCTCTTTGGTTTGCAGCCGCAGCATAATGCAAAGCTGTGCAGCCGTGCCTATCTACCGCTTGGATAGTTGCGGTCTGTTGTATTCGAACCAACGTTTCAACGTGACCTCTATAAGCGGCTTCCATTAATTCGGAAGGAAACGTGACGTCTTTATGTTCTAACAATAAATTGACAATTTCTGGATTATAAGTTCCATAAAAAATTGCTTCCTCCAAAAGATTAGTACCCCTATTAGTCTCAATACACTTACTAACTAAACCATATTCTTTTATAATCCCTTTTATAAGAATCCTAAATGACTTAATATCTCCCCACTCTATAGCTTCATAAATATCTTCATATCCTGGTTTCGGAGAATCTGCTAATAACAATAATTTTTCTTCCGTAACAGCACTGAGATCTTCACTAACAATAGAATCAATTAATTGACCTATTTTTCGTCTGTTTCTGGCTAATTTCATTTCCAGCGTTGGCAGTAATATCAACAGTCTTTTATACTTTTCTTGTAATGTAATAATTTTCCTAATTTTTTCCTTATGTTCTTTTGCTTCTGCTAAACAGGTTTGTAAAATCTGATTTTTTTGTGGTAACAAATCAGCGCTTGTATTAAATTCGTTGGTGAATTCATTATTTAACAAAAGCCGACTTAGTGCACCTTTTAATTCGTTAACGTCATTAGTAGTCTGATCCAATCTAAGCTGAGATGTTTTAGAAGCTTTATATTGCTTAAGAAAAGAAGAAGCTAATTTCATTAATAAAATAGTAATTCCGGCAATACTTCTTTTCAAAAAAGACGCTTCCAATTCCAAAGCAGTTACCTGTCCCAGTACGTCCAGTTGTTGATCTTCTTCAGTTAATAATATATTTTCACAACGCTCATAGTGACCATAATAACCCTGGCCTGTAAATTTAACCAAAACAAAATCTTTAGTTCCACCGTACCGATGGGATATGAGGTTAGCAGCTGTGTCAGAACGGAAGTTGACATTCAGCTTAAAAATCCAGGCAACCATTTCCAATTCACTTGGCGACAAAGATTGCCCGCGTCTACCAACAAATTGCGCATATTCTGTAATTAATTCTTTAGCATTGGATAATTTCAATTTCCAATTAAACTCTTCTCCTTTATTATATCCAGCGTAGGCCAGTTCTAATAACGGTTCTCGACGAATCATTGTGCGCAATACATCTTCTTGAGTTCTGGTGTTTAAAGCATTTTGAAATTTCTCCCTTAATGCTAATTTGTCACCTTTTTTTCTGCTAAGATGATGATTTTCAATAAACTCTAAAATTTGAGGATATTTTTTTAACTCGATTTCAAATGCACGCCATCTTATCGAAGAAGCTTCCTGATCTTGTTTTACCCAATCGCAATATTCTTGTAACAAAAGAGCAGTGTGCGGCATATTCGGGAGAGGAGAATTTTTGTCTTTCTCTTCCATAATCAAGGCTCTTATACCCTCGATTATCATCTTCCTTAAAACCTCATCTTCTTTTTTATCTAATTCTTCTAAAATTCTTCCTTGCACCCTTTTTCTTAAAGTATCTACCTCATCGCAAAAAATCTTCCTCCTAATTTCATTCCAATTACCAAATACTGCATGGAATAGACAATCACCTTGGCCTTCAGTTTCTTCAGAAACCCAGGCTAAACGGTTCAAAGATGGCTCAAATGCTTGTTCTTTATTGTCACTATTAAATCCAATGACTTTACCTACTAAGAAATCATACTTTTTCTGAACAAAAGCTCTTTCGTGGATTGAAAGATCAAAAAGATCTTTTTTTTCATATTTATTTTCGAAATCTTTTTTTGCTAATTTTTTTGATGGAGTATTTACTTCATCACCTTGAGATGAATATTGTTTTCTTTTTTTTCCTAAGTTTGTTTGTTCAGTGATAGGAAAACTTCGAGGAGAGCGTCTTGACATAAAATTTACTCCATTATAAAAATCGTTTTACACAAATTACAATTTGTGACCGTCACTGGCCAGGTAAATTTTATCACATATTGAATAACACTAAAACCTCATATAATTTTGTTGAACAGAACAAATACAGAGGAGGCCTTATGTCATTGGATGATTTTATCATTAGAATTTATTGTTTGATAGATTTAACGTTAAAAAACCTTATGAGTACCCAAAAACTACGACAAAGAGGATTCGAGCCGCATTTATCAGATAGCGAAATAATGACGATGGAAATCGTGGCTGAATTCTTGGGAATTGATACCGACAAAGGCGCTTGGGAATATTTTACCCAGCACTGGCAAGATTGGTTTCCGGCTTTAGGTTCACGAGCCAATTATGCCAAGCAGGCTGCAAATTTATGGAATATCGTTCAACATATTCAAGCTCTGTTAGCACAACAATTAGGAGCTTTTTCTGACTTATTAAACATGGCAGATGGATTCCCCATACCCATTTGTCATTTCAAAAGAGCTAATGGCAGCCGAATTTATGCGGGCGAAGCAGAATATGGTTATTGCGCTTCCAAAGGGGAAATTTATTATGGGTTCAAAGGGAATGTGATGATTAACTCAGAAGGTATCACTTATCGCCGCTGACTTGTTGCTCCTGAAGTTCAGACAGATTGGTTGCCATCCGACTTAACGTCTGTTGACTGATCACCACCCCGCCCGCCTAGGCCATAGGCGTCAAGCTAAGAATTTCTATTAAAGTATTCATATTAAAATTTCCTGGCAGATCGTGCTCATCATTTTTTGATAAGTGGATTTTCTTTTTTTTCGAGGTTTTTCTACTATGCCCACTTGTGGGAAAGGGGCTTTTTAAACAAAACCCCCTCACCCCTGACCCTCTCCCCCGGGTACGCGGGAGAGGGAGTAATATGGAAGATGTGGGTGGCGAATAATAGTAACCATGCAGGCAAATATTTAATCAGCAAGAAACCTCGGAAAAATGGGTTTCAACACTGACCTTGACTAGCGGACAATAGAGATTGGCATAGATTTAAAGATATTGCATAATGCTTTACTTTTATAAGGAAAATGGAAATGTCGCAGACATTAGGCAATATTGCCGGAGTTGACGAAGCAGGCCGTGGACCTTTAGCTGGGCCTGTGGTCGCGGCTGCGGTCATTCTTCCGGTGCGTCACGGGATTAGAGGTTTAGCTGATTCCAAACAACTCACTGCTGTGCAGCGTGATCACCTTTTTGATAAAATTACTGCAAATTGTATTGCTTACGGTGTGGGTAAGGCGGAAGTCGAGGAGATTGAGCGTCTTAACATTCATTACGCCACTTTATTAGCAATGCAGAGAGCAGTGGAGGCTTTGAATATTCAGCCTGATATGGTTTGGGTGGACGGTCTGTTTTGTCCGACAGTGATTATGCCAACCAAGGCCATTGTGCATGGCGATGAGACAGTGCCGGTCATCAGTGCTGCATCCATCATCGCTAAAGTCAGTCGGGACCGGGAAATGATCCAATATGACCAAGTTTATCCAGGTTATGGCTTTGGGCAACATAAAGGTTATTCCACTGAGCAGCATCAAATAGCATTGAAAAAATTAGGCCCTTGTCCAATCCACCGGCGAAATTTTACTACAGTAGCAAACAGTCTGAATGCCAGTTTAACTGAGCTTACAGAATTCCCTTAGAACCTGTTGAAAGTCTTTAACTAGAGGGTATTTTCACCTCTCCCGCAAGGGGAGAGGTGAAGATTGACAATATGCGGTGTTCATCTATTTAAAAGACTTTGAACAGGTTCTTAGGGCCACTTATTACGGGAAATCATAATCTCTAACTGATAAATGTCCTTCCACTTTATTTCTTTTTCCTCTTTTGAGTCATTGGGAATTTTAGAGAAAAATAAGGCGTCGCCGTTTTTAGTAAGGAAGTTGGAGGTCAGAGCCATTAATTCGTTTGGTAATTTTTTTAAGCCGCTTTGAACCAGATTGCCAACGTCACGAAAACCGCTAGGGGCCAACCACCATTAGTTTGGTTCTTCTGCGTCTGAAGTAAAATTCGCGTCCAGAAGGAATATTTTAATTTTAGTTTAATATTTTTTTGTTATAACACATACAAATTTATTCGGAGATACGAGCGATGAGTAGAAAAAATCGGATCGATATGGATATACATCCTGTCCTTTTTTTAATTTTAAATTTTGACGTCGATGGGACTATTAAAAAAGATAGTAATAAATACAATAAATCAGGGGGGAGACCATACTATGTTGGCAGTACGTTTTGGAAAGAAAATATTCAAAATCTTCTGAATAAATATGAAAAGTTTCTTAATATACATGTCAGACTGCTAACGAGTCGGCCAAAACATTCAAAAGAGTTAACAGACATAGCCAATGATTTAGGATTGTATTCTATAAATAGCGATGGAAAAAAAATTTTAAATTCAAATCATTATTACACTCTTTACAGCGGTAATAACCAAGCTCCCAAAAAAGAGCTCAAAGTGGCTTCGACCAAACGCACAATGAGTAAACCTAAGAATATAATTTCCAGTATACATTTATCATCCAACGTTGCGAAAGCTATTACTATGGAAATGGCAATTCAAGAAGAGATGGCTCAGGATAATATTTTAGCTTCCATATTAATTGACGATAGTAAATCAGTAGCAGCGTCTTTTAATGGGTCTAAACCACTCCTGCATTTCATTGACTGTCCACTAAAGAAATTTGAAGATGATAGTAAGGAGGTAAAAAAGCAAGCTGAACTTTTATTTGAAAGAATAGACAATAAAATACACAACTTATTATTAGTAAAATGTGAAAATTATAAATTAATTCATGAAGTGGATTCATTAATAAGCCTTCTTCCAGAAGAAAAGGGAAGTAATTCAATAAGTGATATCAAAACTATTCACCTAATCAAAGAAATGCGCGACATTCGGGGAATAAAAGAATATGACTCTTCTACATTTGTTGAGTTGGCTTCATTAATCTCAACCCTCAATTCTCAATATAGCCTAGAAATTGAATTATTAAAATATAGAAAGGATTTAGTAGAATTAATGGAACAGGGAAATTGGCGTACATTGTGGGGAGCAATGTTTACTTGTAGACACAGGTCAACAAAATTAGCGTTTGTCGATAAATTTTTAACAAATGGTTCGAATTATAAGGAAGATGAATTTTTTTCTAGCAAAAACGGGAAGTTGGAGTCCATAATAAATAAATTCAGAGACAAAAGAAAATTGCCCGCAGAATATCAAAAAGCTCAATTGAAGTTTTAGAAAAATAATTTAGCATAGCGCTTTACGTGCCGATTTTCCCTGGGCTGTCAGCTATACACGATTCGTTTCTTTGATCAGGCTATTGGGGCTCAAGTAGAATTGAGTTACGCTGCCATTGTAAACTGCGCTCGCATGCTGAAGTGCACCTCACGCAAGTGAAGCCATTTGCAAGTTAATATTTCCCGTCATCGTCAAGGCGCTGCGGGGTGGACGCGGAGCCTTTTTCGCGCGCAGCTTGCGAGCACGAAAAAGGCGCAGTGGACAGGACCCCAAATGCGATTTATCCGCGGCACCCTTGACGATGACGGGAAATATTAACGATTTATGGGATAACTCCGATCTTAAATAAATTTAAGGAGATGTTTCAGTTATCATCGGCAAATGGCTCAGGTTCGCAATGATGATCCCGATTTATGATATCATGCTTCGATGAATACCAGCGCACCTCAATTTATCCATTTACGCTGCCATACTGAATACTCTATTCAGGATGGTTTGCTGCGTATTAAACCTTGGCTAGAGCAAGCGGTCAAATTGAACATGCCCGCAATTGCCATGACCGATCGAAATAATTTATTTGGTTTAGTCAAATTTTATCGTGCGGCGCTACAAAATGGCATAAAACCAGTGATTGGTGCAGACTTCACTTTAGCGCTGGATCAAGAGTATTTTAATTTTACCTTATTGTGCCTCAATCAAACCGGATATCAAAATTTACTAGAGCTGATATCTAAAACTTATCTTGAAGGTCAATCTTCGGAGGGTGAGCCCCGCATGCATTGGCAATGGCTAGAAACATTTCATGAAGGATTGCTGGTATTATCGGGTGGCCGTTTAGGCGATATTGGTAAGGCCTTACTGAATCAACAACCGGAGTTGGCAGAACAACGATTAAAACGTTGGCTGCAATTATTTCCAAATCGATTTTATCTCGAATTACAACGCACCGGCAGGACGCAGGAAGAACTCTACATCGCAGCGGCTATTGAACTGGCTGCCGCTCAGCAAGTTCCTGTAGTGGCTACCAATGAGGTGTGTTTTTTAAAATCAGAGGATTTTTTAGCGCACGAGGCGCGTACTTGCATTCACTCGGGGCACATACTGGCCGACCCGCAAAGAAGCAAAAATTACAGTGAGCAACAATATTTGCGTACGACAGAAGAAATGGCGGTATTGTTTGCTGATATCCCAGAAGCTTTAGCTAATACCGTCGCGATTGCTCAGCGCTGCAGCGTGATACTTAAACTCGGTGATGTGCATCTGCCGCAATTTCCGTTACCCAACGCCGGTACCTCTTTACCTGATTTTTTTGCGGCGCAGACACTGCGTGGTTTCCAGCAGCGATTGCAAAATGAGGGAATTACAGCTGAAAAAATAGCTATTTATGAAGAACGATTACAAACCGAATTGGCTGTGATTAATCGCATGGGTTTTGCCGGATATTTTTTAATTGTGGCCGATTTCATTCGCTGGGCCAAGGAACAGGATATCCCGGTCGGCCCGGGTCGAGGATCTGGCGCAGGATCTTTGGTGGCTTATTCTTTGGGCATTACCGAATTAGATCCTTTGCAGCATGAATTATTATTTGAACGTTTTTTAAATCCAGAGCGCGTTTCCTTGCCGGATTTTGATATTGATTTTTGCATGGAAGGGCGTGATCGGGTGATTGAATACGTAAGCCAGCGTTATGGCCGCGAAGCCGTTTCGCAAATTATCACTTTTGGTACCATGGCGGCAAAAGCAGTGGTACGCGATGTCGGCCGTGTTTTAGGTATGCCTTATGGCTTTGTAGATAAAGTTGCCAAGCTCATCCCGTTTGAATTGGGCATGACTTTAGAAAAAGCTTTGGTGGAAGAAGAGCAGCTTGCCGAACGTTACCGTCAAGAAGAGGAGGTGGCCAGTCTGATTGATTTGGCAAAAAAACTTGAAGGCATCACGCGCAATGCAGGCAAACATGCAGGAGGGGTTGTCATCGCTCCCACTCGCTTGGTTGATTTTACCCCATTGTATTGCGAACCAGGAGGCAATAATCCGGTTACTCAATTTGATAAAGATGACGTTGAATCAGTCGGTCTAGTCAAATTCGACTTTTTAGGGTTACGTACGTTAACGATTATTCATTGGGCGTTAACAGCCATTAATCAAAAACGATTACAAAAAAATGAGCCTCCGATTGATATAGCAAAAATCCCGTTAGATGATCCTGCTACATTTTCAATGTTGCAGAAATACTCAACTACGGCCATTTTTCAATTGGAATCTCGAGGTATGAAAGAATTGGTGCGTAGATTGCAACCGGGTGTTTTCGAAGAAATTACCGCCTTGGTGGCGTTGTTTCGCCCTGGGCCTTTACAGTCAGGGATGGTGGATGATTTTATAGCACGCAAACATGGCCAAGCTAAAGTGGAATATCCGCATCCGCAACTGGAATCTATTTTAAAACCTACCTACGGCGTCATTTTATATCAGGAACAAGTGATGCAAATTGCCCAGGTTTTATCGGGATATTCTTTAGGAGAAGCCGATATTCTGCGAAGAGCTATGGGTAAGAAAAAACCTGAAGAAATGGCCAAGCAACGAGAAAAATTTGTCAATGGCGCTAAGCAACGTGGTACTGACGCCAAAACGGCTGAATTTATTTTTGATTTAATGGAAAAATTTGCCGGCTATGGTTTTAACAAATCCCATTCTGCAGCCTATGCTTTGATTTCATATCAAACTGCGTGGTTAAAGGCACATTTTCCAGCGGAATTTATGGCGGCAGTACTTTCTTCTGATATGGATAACACCGATAAAACCGTTAATTTTTTGGCGGAATGCCGTCAGATGCCATTGACCGTGTTACCTCCCAATATCAATGTGGGTAACTATATGTTTACAGTGAATAGCCGTGACCAAATTGAATATGGCTTAGGTGCGATAAAAGGTGTAGGCTTCGCTGCAATTACTCATTTAGTAGAAGAAAGAGAAAAAAACGGTGTTTATACTAGTTTGTTTGACCTTTGTCAGCGATTAGATGCGCGCAAAATTACCAGAAGAGTTTTAGAGCCGCTGATTCGAAGCGGCGCTATGGATATATTGGGTCAGCATCGGGCTAGTTTATTTGCTTCGCTTGATACAGCGTTAAAATCAGCAGAACAGTATTATCGTGATTTGGAGTTGGGGCAGAGTGATTTATTTTCAGATACCCCTGCGCTGGTGAGAGCAAGCTATGTGCATTGTCCTCATTGGCCGCCGATGACCAGATTACAAGGAGAAAAAAAAGTCTTAGGTTTATATCTTAGCGGTCATCCTTTAGAAATCTATCAGCCGGAATTAGTTAAATTAGGTCAAATACCAATTGCTCAGCTAGAAAAATCGAAACAAAGTGTTATTTGCGGTGGAGTACTCATCCGCCAAAAAATAATTACCACACGTAAGGGCAACCGCATGGTTGTGATTGGTTTGGAAGATTTAACTGGAGTAATTGAAGTCACGATATTCAGTCAATTATATGAGCAGGTGAAATCTATTTTATCTGCTGATGGCATTTATTTAGTACGGGGTAATACCGAGGAAGATAGTTACACCGGCGGCGTAAGATTAGTGGCCGAAGCCATTGATAGCTTAAACAATATCCGCAACCGTTTTGCCAGACGATTAAAAATTAAATTTGCCAGTGAGCAAGAGGCCAATGCTTTAATGCCTAAATTGCCCGGGATTTTCCAATCTTTTCGTGGCGGGCGTTGTGAAGTTGTGGTGAGTTATCAAACGCCGCAGGCCGAAGCTTTAGTCGCTCTGGGTGAAAACTGGCGTATTTCTTTAAATGAAAATCTATTAGAACAATTGCGACTAGTTTGCCAGCCGGAACAGTGGATGATTGAGTATTAGATAACTTAGGTTTGATGAATGGTTTGACAAATACATTCATAATACTATAGACTGAACCAAGTTTTTGTTATGGAAGATGAAAATGAAAGAAATATCTCTTTCCGGCTACGCCACTGATCCAACGTATAGTTTAAAGTTGAAACGTATTATAAAAGAAAATAATCTAACTCAATATGAATATAAAATTTCACGTTCTTTTTACGTAGATGTCAGGGAGCTTCATAATAATATTTGCGGCGGCGACCCACAAACCGCGCCTAGGGTTATCTCCATAACTTTAGATAAAAAATCAGGAAAAATCATAAATTAATAACTCAATACACTTTATGAAAATCGGTACTCCTTTAACAAAAACAGCATTGAAGATAATGTTGTTGGGTGGTGGCGAGTTGGGAAAGGAACTCATCATTGCATTACAACGTCTTGGAATTGAAACCATAGTTGTGGATCGTTATGAACACGCACCTGCCATGCAAGTAGCTCATCGAGCGCATGTTTTGCCAATGACGGATGAAACTTTACTCTATAACATCATTAAAACAGAAAAACCCAATCTCGTAGTTCCTGAAATAGAAGCCATTGCTACTGAAGTCTTATTAAAGATAGAACAAGAGCAATTAGCTACTGTGATTCCTAATGCTAGAGCTGTCAATCTAACCATGAATCGCAGTCGCATTCGGAGTTTGGCCGCAGAAAAATTAGGATTGCCCACCTCCCAATACTGTTTTGCCAAAACGATCGAGGAATTAAAAGCGGGTTGCCGCAAAATAGGATTGCCTTGTTTTGTCAAGCCGATTATGTCTTCTTCTGGAAAAGGGCAATCATTCGTAAAAACTGAAGCAGATATTGAAAAGGCTTGGGATTATGCCAACCAAGCTGGCCGTGTCAATAAATGCGAAGTGATTGTGGAATCTAAAATTGAATTTGATTTTGAAATTACTTTACTCACGATTAGGGCAGTAGACGAAACCGGTAAGATCGCAACACATTTTTGTGATCCCATCGGCCACCGCCAGGTAGATGGAGACTATGTAGAAAGTTGGCAACCGCAAGCTATGAGCAAAATCGCATTAAATCAGGCACAAAATATTGCTCGAGCGATTACGGAAGAACTGGGAGGCTTGGGTTTATTCGGAGTGGAATTGTTTGTCAAAGGTGAACAAGTTTGGTTTTCTGAAGTCAGTCCGCGTCCACATGATACCGGTATGGTCACTATGATTACACAATATCAAAATGAGTTTGAATTACATGCCAGAGCCATTTTAGGTTTGCCGGTGAATACTAAATTAAAAGAGCAAGGCGCCAGCCATGTCATTTATGGTGGCAAAGACAGTGCGCAACTTCAGTTTAGTAATCTTGCCAATGCACTCAGTGTGCCACAAACTGATTTACGCCTTTTTGGTAAACCCCAATCTTTTTTAAAAAGACGCATGGGTGTGGTATTGGCATTTGCTGAAAATACCGATATAGCAAGGAAAAATGCTTTAGAAGTGGTTAATCGAATTGTTATTGACTAGTTATTCCGTGCGACCATTGGCAGCAATTCCCGCTCTGCGTGAATTGCTGGACCATTGGGTATTTTATTGAGAAAAAATTTTATAAAATGTGTGATTTTAGGAGGAACATAATCAGTTTTTTTGTAAAAAAGATATAAAGGCACCGATGGTTCGATTTGTTGCGCAAAAATATGCTGCAATTTTCCTGAATTTAAATCTTCCTGTACAATAAAGTTAGCAATTCGAGCAATCCCTAGTCCATTACGTACACTCTCGAGTAATGCCTGAGTATTGTTAACATATAAAATTGGCTTGATAGGTACATGATGTTGGGCGCATTTTTCTAAAATGAGATCTTTCATTCGATAACTGTGCATAATGTAAAGATGATTTTTAAAATCAGTATACGAACTAGGTTCGCCAAATTTTTGTAAATATTGTGGCGAAGCGCATAATATTCTGGTGGTATTGAAGATACGCTTATGAATCAAAGAAGCGCTATCACTTTGAGATTCCAGCCATTCATGAGGATACCCATAAGCGATATCAAAATGTTCATCTTTCTCAAGATCATAAATTTTATCACGTAACCTTAAGTTTATAGTTAATTTTGGGTATTTTTCAAGAAATTCCGCCAAGAAAGGGGTAATCATGTACTGACCGACCCCAACGGTAGTAACCACCGAAAGTAAGCCTGTGGGTTCCTTTTGGAGAGTGCTGGCAAATTCGGTGATGAGATTAAAGTCTTGTTTTAATTGTTTGCTTTTCTCATATATAATTTGACCCACTTCAGTAAATTTTAGGTGACGGGTTGATCTTTCTACCAAGGTCAAATTTAATTTTTTTTCTAATTCCGTGATTTGTTTGCTGACGGCGGCGCCGGAAATCCCCAGAACATTTCCTGCTTCGGAAAAGCTTTTGGCTTCCACTAGAGTAATGAAAACCATTAATTGATCCCATTGGCTCATATAAGGGTCCTATTCTAAACTTTTAGTTTAATCACACTTAACTTAAAAACCATTTTTTCTCATAAACTTATTTTGTAAAGTATTTTCACATTAAACATTAACGAGGTACATTATGAAAGCTAATTCTACTACTAACGGTCTTGTGTTGGAAACAAAATCACAGACAGGGAAACTTTATCTGACCGATCCGGTTCAAAAAATATTGTTGTTTTTAAATCCAAAAGAACTGATTACATTGTTTTTGGTTTCTCAAGCTTCCAAACAGGAGGCTGCTAAAAACTGTTATTGGATAAAATTCATTATTCAAATTCCTCAATTAAAATCTGCTATTCACACATTTTATTGGAATCCGGATCTGCGCATTAGAGAATTTAAACATTTCGGCAAAGATTGGATGAGTTTGTATAATACAAATATGATCCAAAAGATTCGAGAGCGAATAGTTTTTCTCAGAAAAGAGATTAATAATTGCCGAGATGTAGCGGAGAAAACAAAATATGAATTTGAAATTAAGACTTTAAATTCTCCCGGGGTTGCTTTACTGATAAGAAGAGGCATCATTAGCTTAGAATTTATTGCCGAACGTCAACTTAAAGAAATGCACAGGCTTTCTGCGTCAGATCAAATACCAATACTTATTAAAAAATTTGAACAGGCTGCTAAGGCCGATAAACGTCAATTAGATATTAGAGAAGCTGAGATTAACAAAGGTATAATGAATATTATAGAAACCGACCCAGCTACTCCTTTAGATTTAAATGCATGTTATACTTACTATCCTTTCTAATATCTTCGAAGAGTAATGTGACAGCAGCTCCCACTGAAGCGGGAGCTGCTTCCTAGCATTTTTACGATTCCAGTTGCAAGAAAACTAATCTTGTGCTTAATTATAGGAAACCACTAGGGGTGTCGTAAGACTGAGAGGGTTTTTAATTAAACCTAACCCTTTGAACCTGAACTGATTAGGATCTGCGTAGGAAATGTGGTGTGCCATAGCTATACACATGTTGGCTATGTACATACGTAGCTCCTAGTTACATGTAGGAGCGAAGTATGAAAATAGATCCAGAGTTGCGTGAGCCTTTTTCCGGATCCCAAAAAATTTATGTCCAAAGTCAACTTTTTCCGGATGTCCGCGTGCCAATGCGGCAGATTCAATTAACCAACGGACAAAATTTCACAGTCTACGACACTTCCGGAATCTATACCGATTCTAAGGCAATGATCGATTTTAATCGGGGTCTGCCGCCGTTAAGAAAAAAATGGCTGGAAGAACGTAACGCATTTAAACCATCGGATGGTTGTGTACCCACGCAATTATTCTACGCCAAAAATGGCATTATCACTCCTGAGATGGAATTCGCTGCTATCCGCGAAAACCAGCAATTTCATAGTGAAAATCATCCGCAAAAAATTACTGCTGAAATAATTCGTCAAGAAATTGCTGCAGGCCGGGCCGTAATTCCAGCCAATATTAACCATCCTGAAATCGAGCCTATGGTCATCGGCCGCCGCTTTTTAGTTAAAATTAACGCTAATATTGGTAATTCAGCTATAAGATCATCGATTGAAGAAGAGCTGGAAAAATTAATATGGGCGACACGTTGGGGCGCTGATACGGTGATGGATCTTTCAACCGGCAAAGATATCCACACCACTCGGGAATTCATTCTGCGGAATTCACCGGTTCCCATCGGCACAGTGCCTATTTATCAAGCATTAGAAAAAGTAAAGGGAGTTATCAAGGATTTGAGTTGGGAGGTATATAAAGAAACCTTGATAGAGCAAGCAGAACAAGGCGTAGATTATTTTACCGTCCATGCCGGGGTGTTACAACGCTATGTACCGTTGACGCTCAAGCGCACCACCGGAATTGTTTCGCGAGGCGGAGCGATTATGGCCCAATGGTGTACGCTGCACCAAAAAGAAAATTTTCTTTACACTCATTTTGATGAGATTTGTAAAATCATGCGCCGTTATGATGTTAATTTTTCTTTGGGCGATGGTTTGCGTCCAGGATCTATCAATGACGCCAATGATGAAGCACAGTTTAGTGAATTAAAAACTTTAGGAGAACTCACAAAAATTGCTTGGAATTACGACGTACAAGTAATGATTGAAGGGCCTGGGCACATTCCTATTCATTTACTGCAAGAAAATATGGATAAAGAATTGCAATACTGTCATGAAGCTCCTTTTTATGTACTCGGGCCGCTGACTACGGATTTTGCACCGGGTTATGATCATATCACCAGCGCCATTGGTGCAGCGATGATGGGATCATACGGTTGTTCGATGCTGTGTTATGTAACACCGAAAGAACACCTGGGTTTACCAAACAAGGAAGATGTAAAACAAGGTATTATTGCTTACAAAATTGCCGCCCATGCGGCTGATTTGGCAAAAAAACATTTTGCAGCAAAAGCCCGTGACGACGCTTTATCTGCAGCCCGTTTTCAATTTCGCTGGGAAGATCAATTTAATTTAGCATTGGATCCTAATACTGCACGCGAATATTTCCGGCAATCTATGCCAAAAAAAGTCAAAAATTCGCAATTTTGCGCCATGTGCGGACCTAAATTTTGTTCGATGCATCTTTCGCACGAAACACGGCAGTTGAGTGGTCAATCATAATTATAATATGGGGATAAAATGAAACATTACCTGATGGGGGATCGCAAGGGGGAGAAGAGCGGAGCGATCTCCCCCTTCATTACTGAGTTGCAGCTTTGCTGCAGCTCAGTATCCAAACCAGGAAGCAATTTCCGCTTCAGCGGAAATTGCGGATGAAAGCTGGCATAGTAGGGGCAGGAATCATGGGCCGTTTGCTGGCCTACCATTTGGTATCAGCAGGTTGGCAAGTGAGTTTATTTGATAAAGATGAATCCAATAGCTGGGAAAGTTGCAGTATGGCTGCGGCAGGATTGTTGCTGCCGTTTTCTGAATTAGATAAATCAAATAAATTGATCTCAGATATGTGTGCCGCCGCTTTAAACAAGTATTGGAAAATGCTGATTGAATCTTTACAGGAGCCGATATTTTTTGCCAACAATGGCAGTTTAGTCTTGTCGCATCCTCAAGACCGGCCAGAATTAATACGCTTTATCGACTTTATTGGAAGTAGGGCAGGGTCAAACGATTGCTGTAAAAAATTATCTGCCGCAGAATTACAAAACCTAGAGCCAGAATTATCTCATTTCGATACCAGTTATTTCTTTGAAAATGAAGGCCAATTGGATAATCAAAGTCTATTATTCGCTTTAGCCAATTTTTTGAAAAAAAATGGCGTGCAGTGGTATGAAAAGACAACTATTCAAAAAGTACTTCCAAAAAAAATAATGACGTCTCAAAAGGAATATTTATTTGATGTGGTTTTTGATTGTCGTGGTTTAGGCGCGAAATCACATTTTCCTGAGTTACGAGGTTTACGCGGAGAATTAGTGTGGTTGCATGCGCCGCAAGTTCGTTTGAGCCGGCCAGTAAAGTTTTTGCATCCTCGTTATTCTATTTATATTGCTCCGCGACCCAACAATATTTATATTGTGGGAGCCAGTGAAATAGAATCAGAACAAACAAACCCTGTTACAGTACGCACATTGCTAGAATTATTGTCTGCAGCCTATTATTTGCATCCTGCTTTTGCTGAAGCGAATGTCATCAAAACTTTGCAAAATTGCCGTCCGACGCTTCCTGATATCCAACCCGCTATTTTATTTGCCGATGGTTTTATCGCAATAAATGGCTTGTATCGTTATGGATTTGCCCTCGCACCGACTCTGGCAGAAGAAGTGATGTCTTGGCTTAAGGCCAGTTGGAAAGGAGTTGTTTATCCACAAATTTGGAAACCTTATGATAAAAATCTCACTCAATAATAACGAGATGATACTTCCTGCGGTATGTTCATTAGGCCACGCTTTGGAAAATTACCGCAAGAAAAATAATCATTCAGAAATTTTAGATCATTTCGCAATTGCCATTAACCAACGATTCATACCTCGATCTATGTATGAGATAACCTTGTTGCGTGAGGGTGATCGAATTGAGTTTATATCCCCGATGCAAGGAGGCTGAATGGAAACTCATTGGAAATTAGCGGGCGCTGAGCTTAACAGCCGATTATTGTTGGGGACAGCCCATTTTTCTTCTTGGTCGTGCCTGCAGCAAGCGGTTTTAGCGAGTGAAACCAATGTCATTACATTGTCTTTGCGTCGTAGTGCGCCCCAACAGCAAGGCGGAAAATCTTTCTGGGCTATGATAAAAACACTTCCATGTCATGTTCTACCCAATACGGCTGGTTGCCGTAAAGCCAGTGAGGCCGTAGAAATTGCTTATATGGCCCGGGAATTGTTTGCAACCTCTTGGATAAAATTAGAAGTATTTGGTGATGATTATAATTTGCAACCCGATCCATTCGAATTATTAAAAGCAGCCAAAATACTTAACAAAGAAGGGTTTGAAGTATTCCCATATTGCACTGAAGATTTGGTTTTATGTCAGCGTTTAGTAGATTGTGGCTGCAAAATACTGATGCCTTGGGGTTCTCCCATTGGCACCGGCAAGGGATTATTGAATCCTTATGCTTTAGAAGTTTTGCGGGCCCGTTTACCTAAAATTATTTTAGTTGTGGATGCAGGTATCGGCAAACCTTCACACGTGGTGCAAGCGATGGAATTAGGGTTTGATGCAGTCTTGGTAAATACAGCCGTAGCGCTTGCCCATGATCCAATACAAATGGCTGTCGCATTTCGTGACGCCGTCAAGGCAGGCCGCACTGGTTTTTTAGCGGGTTTAATGAATGAGCGTAATTTAGCGCATCCCAGTACGCCTTTGGTGGACACACCATTTTGGTTACAGGAGGTCAAATGAAAATTGCGTGTACAATCGCTGGCTCAGATTCCGGCGGCGGAGCAGGCATTCAGTCCGATTTGAAAACTTTTCATGATCTCGGTGTACATGGTTGCTCGGTAATTACGGCAATAACGGCTCAAAACAGCCATGAAATAACCGATTGTCATTTTTTACCAGCACCTGAAGTGGGTGCTCAATTAGAAGCCATACTTTCGGATTTAGCGCCGCAAGCTATTAAAATCGGAATGGTTGGTTCAATAGAAAACTTAGATAAATTGGCTGGTTTGCTAACTAAATTTTCCGGGGATTTGGTGTTAGATCCGTTGCTATTTTCTGGAAAAGATCAATCACTGTTGCAGGCATCACTCAAGGAATATTTAGCTAAAATACGGCAGTTTTTACCATTATGTGTTTTAGTAACCCCCAACAAAATGGAAGCAGAAATGTTGTTGGGAAAAAGTATTTGTTCTTCACAAGATATGATCGCGGCTGCTCAAGAGTTTTTAAATTTGGGAGTTAAAAGTGTACTGATAAAAGGAGGACATTTCGAGCAGGGGGCATGGTGTCAGGATTTTTGGATGGACGCCAATGAATCTTTTTGGTTATCCACTTCTCGTACTGCGCGTGTTTATCATGGCACGGGATGCATGCTTTCTGCAGCGATTACTGCAGCTCTTGCGAAAGGATATTCGCTTAAAGACAGTTTAATTCTCGGTAAAATGTATGTAAATCAGGGCATGCGCTTAGCGTATCAGCCTGGAAAGGGTGCATGGATATTATCACATGCCGCATGGCCGGAGCAGCAACAGGATTTTCCTTTCGTTTCCAGTCAGCCCTCACTCAAAGTTCATGAGCATTGGCTGCCTTGTGGTAATGATCCTTTAGGTATTTACCCTATTGTGAATAGAGCCGAATGGTTGGAACGGTTGTTACCTTTAAAAGTAACCACGATACAATTGCGAATTAAAGATTTAACAGGAAGTAAATTGGAACAAGAACTGGCACAGGCGGTTGCTATTGCCAGAAAATATCGGGCTCGTTTATTTATCAATGATTATTGGCGGCAAGCCATACGTTTAGGGGCCTACGGAGTGCACTTGGGACAAGAAGATTTGCAGCAAGCGGATTTGACGCAAATAAGACAAGCCAATTTGAGGTTAGGGGTTAGCACTCATTGTTATTATGAAGTGGCTCATGCAATCAGTTGCCGACCTTCTTATATTGCCTGCGGTCCGATATTTCCGACTACCAGTAAAGTTATGCCGTTTGCACCGCAGGGGATTGCAAATCTTGCGCGTTGGCGACGTACTCTTAATTATCCGCTGGTGGCCATTGGTGGAATTAATGCGGCTAGATTACCCAATGTATTAGCCACCGGTGTCAGCGGGGTAGCCATGATTTCGGAAATTGTTGCTGCTGCCGATCCTGTACAAAAAACAAAAGAATTAGTTGAGTATCTTAATTCAACTATGCGTTTTAGAACTCATTTATCATAAAAGTCGTTTGCACTCTGATAAAAGATCGGTGTAATCTGACGGTCCGCTATATCGTTGTCCATTAATAAAAAAAGTGGGAGTGCCATTGACACCGCTGCGAATGCCTCCTAAAAAATCTTCTTGGATCTTTTTTTGATAAATTCCCTTGGTTAATGCTTCTTCAAGATTTTGTGGAGATAAACCTAATTGTTTGGTTAATTCCACCATTAACTCCGAACTGAAGCGATTCTGATTTTCATAGAGCAAATCGTGCATTTTCCAGTAATCACCAGTATCACCAGCAAACTCAGCGGTTTCCGCAGCAAGTTCAGCATAGGGATGTGATTCACGTAAAGGAAAATTTCTAAATACAAAAACAAGATCAGAACCCAAAGTTTTTTGTAATTGCTTGACTACGAGGTATGCGGCGCCGCAATAAGGACACTCATAATCTCCATATTCGATTAAGGTTATGGGTGCATCCATATTTCCTTGAATATGGTCATCGGGCTTAACAGGTATTTTTAGGGAACTCATTTTGATTTTTCCTTATTTGATAACCTTTCATGCTTTTATCAAAATATAGTATCAAAACTTAATTTAATCAATTTGCGAGCAGTTGATGAGCCTTTAATACGGGTCGGGTTAAGACATGGTCTTGCCGTTAGTATAAAACCATCGGCCATCTTGTAATATGAATTCACTACGCTCATGAAGTACACACTGCTTACCTTGCTCACGGTAAAAAGCCTTGAATTCGACCCAACCTTTTATACTGTTTTCAGGAATCGGAGGCGCAGCAACGATTTCTAAACCCAGCCATTGAACTTGGCTAGACCATTGCCAAGCAGATTCGGCATTGAAACCCGCTAAAGCTTTTCCGCGCATAGTGCCTTGAATGTAAATGATATTAGCTTGAGAATAAGCGGTGTAACGAGAACGCATCAAAGCTTCCGGAGTGGGCGCTAAACTTTTGCCTGACAGATAAGGACCACAGCATTCAGCTAAAAGCCGCTTAGATTGGCAGGGGCAGAAATCGTTGGGATTTTTCATTCGATAAGGTTAAACACGAGCTTATGGGTTGTCAAGAACACTCTATTGATAATAAAATGATAATAGTTTAAAATAAACACATGATTAACAATAACTTAGAACAAGTAACTTGGCAGTGGCAGACATTTCATCAATTGTCCAACGTTAGCTTATACCGGTTAATGCAATTACGGGCAGAAGTTTTTGTTGTAGAGCAACAATGTGCATATCAGGATTTAGATGATAAGGACCTCAGTGCTTTACATTTATTAGGTTGGAATGAACAACAGCAGGAATTAATTGCAGCCGCGAGAGTATTGTTTCCGGAAAAAATACCGCAACCTTTAAGTTTTGGCAGAGTGGTGGTTGCTCAAAAATATCGACGCATGGGCATTGGGGAAAAATTAATATCTGAGATAATGAATTATCTTAATGTGCATCATTCAGGAAAGTCCATTGTTATTTCTGCACAATTTTATTTAATCGATTTCTATCGAAAATTTGGCTTTGAGATACAAGGCGAACCTTACGATGAAGATGGCATAAAGCATATTAAAATGCTAAATGTAAATTCCCACATTAAACTTGCATCTATGTAAATTTTATCCTTACACTAAGCAAGACATATCTTGACCACAGCAGGTAGGTGATTTAATCATACCGCAACCTTTGGGGCATTTGGCGACTTTCACATTTTTACCTTGATGATTGATAGAACCTTCAACCAGTTTTGAATCGCATTTGCCGCATTTCATATCTTTAACACTCATGCCGCATTTTTGACAAGAACATTCCATAAAAATCTCCTTTATTTAGAACTTATGTTAAGTATAGAAATCAAGATATGAAAAATCAAATAAATAAATGCTTGGATCTGTAAAACATGACAGCCTTTTAACTACAGAATTTAGGTTTAATCCTCGGGGAATTGTTCAGCATTGGCGGGTATTAAAATTCCTGGCAATTTGCGAGAAGTCCAAACGTGGATAGCGTTGGAAACATCTAGAGGTTGATCTAATGAGCCACCTTTAATTGAGATGGTTTCTGAATGAGCACCAGATTCATATTCATGCCAAAGTCGTGAACCACAAGTGGGGCAAAAGGCGCATTTGAGTCTTCTACCGCTATCTGTAGTTCGAAACCAATATTTGGGTACTCCTTGAGTGATACGAAAATTAGCACGATACACATCCAAAGATATGCCAAAGGCGGAAGCAGACTGCTTGTGGCATTCTCGACAATGACAAATATAAAGAGCGATGAGTTGACCTTCGCTTTCATAACGAATTTCTCCACATTGGCATCCGCCTTTCTGCATTTTTACTTTCCTCAGAAAAATTATTTTGGTAATTTACGAAAACTAACGGCCAAGCGATTCCAGCTATTAATGGTGATAACTGCCATCGTCAAGTCAACTGTGGATTTCTCATCAAAATGATCACGCACTTGTTGATAAATATTATCAGGGACATGAGTTTCTGATAACAAAGTGACAGCCTCGGCCCATGCTAAAGCGGCTTGCTCACGATCAGTAAAAAATGGCGATTCTTGCCAAACACAAACTGCTTGCAGTCGTCGCTCTGTTTCACCGCTTTTACGCGCTTCCGCACAGTGTACATCAACACAGTATGCACAACCGTTTATTTGGGAAACTCGCAGCAGGACTAAATTCAGTAAAGATTCCTCCAAACCGGTATTATTGACGAATTTTTGCAACCCTAATACCGCTTTTACCGCTTCTGGAGCGATCTTGTCATAATCAATTCTGACGCTCATAAGTACTCCTCATTTTTTTAATTCACTTTATATTATCTATCAAAAGCAGTAATGAATTCAAATCAGATAGAAAGTTTCTACAATGAATTTAAACGCATTTGCGGAGCTAATATTTTAAAAAATCGCCAAGGCGCTAACGAGACGGACGGGTGACTGAGGAGGTACTTTTTCACGCGCAGCGCAGCGAGCATGGAAAAGTACCTCCTCAGGCAGGCCCTGTCGAGTGCTTGACCTGCGATTCCTTGGCGATTTTTTAAAATATTAGCGGACGGGTCTCGAAGCGCCCTACTTGAATCTAATGTTTTAACTCGATTGCTCAGTTTGTATTTAAAAGTAAGCTTACTCGGCGCCACGAGCAACAAATACTTTAATTTGATGCACCTGTCGGTCATTTACCAGGGGCACTCTATTGGTTTTTAATTCTTGCTCATCCAAAAAGATTTTGTCTGTCTCGTCGTGAGTTACCAAAATATGATAAGAAGTGTCCTGGTATTTATAGTCTACGGTAAATTCATTCCAAGCCAAAGGTAAATGTGGGGTCAGCAGCAATTCATTTCCTTGACATAAATGTATCCCTAGCAGTGATTCAATCACGAGATGATACATCCATCCTGCGGAGCCTGTGTACCAACTCCATCCTCCGCGACCGGTATGCGGCGGGATACTGTAGACATCACCGGCTACCACATAAGGTTCTATTTTATAGACATCAATGGCCTCAGAGGTGCAGCCATGATTGACCGGATTGATTAAGCTAAACAATCTCCAAGCCAGCTCGGTTTCACCTAATTTGGCAAAGGCAATAATAGCCCAAATTGCTGCATGCGTGTATTGGCCGCCATTTTCTCGAATGCCAGGCACATAACCTTTGATGTATCCTGGATTAGGTATGAAATTGTGGAAGGGCGGATCTAGCAGAGTAATCAACCCATCCTCGGGGCGAACCAAGAAATGATGTAACGACGACATTGCTTGTCTAGCTCGGGCAGGATCGCCTGCCCCGGAAATGACTGACCAGCTTTGCGCGATGGAGTCTATTTTGCACTCTGAATTTTGCGCTGAGCCTAAGGGAGTGCCGTCATCAAAGTAAGCTCGGCGGTACCATTCACCATCCCAGCCATTGGCTTCTATATTTTGTTGTAAAACCAGTTTTTCTTGATCGCAACGAACAGCGAATTCCTCATCCTTGTTTAAGCGCGCTATTTTGACGAATTTTTTGAGTACGGTGAATAAGAAAAATCCTAGCCAAATACTTTCCCCTTTGCCATGGATGCCGACTAAGTTCATGCCGTCATTCCAATCGCCAGATCCCATTAAAGGTAAACCGTGTTCGCCACATCTGAGTCCAAAAAGAATTGAACGCACCGCATGTTGATATAAACTGGCTTGCTCAGTGCTGACTTTGGGTAATTCGTAATAAGATTCCTCCTCTGGCTTGAGCGGTCTTCCCTCTAGAAAAGGGATTTGCTCATTTAATATAGTCAGATCTCCGGTAGTTTCGATGTAGCGGCAAAGCGCAAAAGGCAACCACAAATAATCATCTGAGCAGCGGGTACGCACGCCTCGCCCAGCTGGAGGGTGCCACCAATGTTGCACATCGCCTTCAGTGAATTGTCTGGAAGCGCACAAAAGCAGCTGCTTGCGTAATAATTCGGGTTGCTGATGTACCAGAGACATCACGTCTTGCAATTGATCTCGAAAACCGAATGCGCCACTGCTTTGATAATAACCGGTGCGGCCCCAGATCCGGCTAGAAAGAGTTTGATAGATCAACCAGCCATTGGCTAAAAAGTTCACTGCTGGATCAGGTGTTGTCACATGAATGCTGCTTAACAGACGTTCCCAATATTGAGTAGTCACTTCCAATGCGTCGGCAGCAGCAGACAAACTGCGGTTATGTTGTGCTAAAGATTCCGCTTCAGCTCGGTTTTTGCCAGCGCCGAGTATAAAAACAATTTCTCGGCTATGTCCGGGTGCTAGGTCAAAGCCCAAATGAATTGCGGCGCAGGGATCTAAACCGGCGCCAGCCGATCCGGAAAGCCGAATATGTTTCATAGCGGCAGGATTTTGTAAACTGCGGTTCCTACCGATAAATTCATTGCGGCTACAAGTCGTGGTGCGTATCCGCAAACCATAACGCGAAGTACTGGCGTCAAAGAAACCAGTAAACTCGCCAAATTCGCTGTTATAAAAATTTTGCGCCAGTAAAGTTCCGCTAGAAGTGATAGCAGTCACTATTTGTGAGCCATATTTAGTGCGTAAGTCACCTAAGACCCATTCTGCGTAACCAACGGCAGAAAGTTGCCGGCGGAAAATGGAATCGTTCCTTATTTTTAGAACGATAAATTTTACCGGAGCTTCTATATCAACATACATCCATAACTCAGAATAGATCCCTGCTTCGGTATGGGTGAAAACACTGTATCCAAAACCGTGCCGGGTCAGGTAATCGCCGCGTCCTCGACTGGGTAATGCTGCGGCAGACCAAAATTGTCCGGTTTCATCATCCCTCAAATAAAAAGCTTCACCAGAAGTGTCTTGCACAGGATCATTGCTCCAGGGAGTTATGCGAAATTCATGGGCATTTTCTCCCCAGGTATAGCCTTGGCCGCTATCAGATACTAAAGTGCCAAATTTTGGGTTAGCCAAAACATTGCTCCAGGGAGCGGGGGAGGGGTTACCTTCTTTCAAGTACACTAAATATTCTTTACCGTCAGAACGGAACGCTCCTACGCCATTGAAAAATTGAAGATCTGTCGGCAATTCGAGTTTTTCTGGAATAGAAAAACGCAACGCCCGCGAGGCTTTGAGTAAGGGAATTTTCATCCGATCGGGATATTTGCGGTAAAGCTGTTCTCGCAACGAGCCTCTATGATCAGATAACACGATTTTGGCAACGGTTTGTAATAAGACGCGATCTTCAGCCGGAATCTGTTCACTAATGCGCACGAAAATGCCTCCAGTAGTGGCTGCGGAAGTGTGTGCGTTGACTAAGCTGACCAACTGTTCTTGTAAAATTTGCCGGTAGCCGGAGCGTTCACCGTTTAAAATAACCAAATCAAACAGTAGCCCTTTACGACGTAGATAAGATTGGGCTTGGACTAATTGCCGCACCAAATCAATGTGAGCAGCGTTTTCAATCTCCAGTAAAACAATGGGCAGATCTCCAGAAATAGAATATCCCCAGAGTTTTGATTGACCAAACCGATTGCTGGCCAATACCGCAGGTTCGGCACGCAAATCTTTATTAGTGTAAATAATGCCGCTGGCTAATTTACCATAAAGCTGTGCTTGGCTTTCGGTCATATCCAATTGATGTAACAGGACTTGGCTGTGAGTGCCGGAAAGTCCGAAGATACGATCCACCAAAGTTTTATCATGATATTTTTCCACTATTTGAATGCAATGATTTCTGCTGTCTCCTGCACCATTGATTAAATCAAAAGTAATGGTAGCGCCTGGATCAATCGTTACCCGGCAGCGAATGGCGGCGATAGGATCTAACACGGTGCCGCAACTGTTGCTAAGATCCCCTGGTGCGGTCATCGCTTTGGGAGCGGCCAAGGTGTTGTTGCGGCCAACAAACAGGGCGCGGTTGGTTTCGAAGGAAATTTGGCTGGATTGATGATCATAAACGTTCAAAAGATGGCACATCCAAACAGGGCTTTGGTCATCGCTGCGCGGTCTGCGTGTGGCCAAAACGGCGGGATGAGTCGTTAAAAACTCAGTTTCTACAAATAGATTGCTAAAGGTAGGTTGCGCCAGATCATCTCCTTGTGGCGCTAATACAATTTCAGCATAACTGGTGAACTCAATGGTTTTGCGCTGCCTAGAGCGATTGCGAATTTTAGTACGGCGTAGCTCGATATCGTCCTCGGGAGAAACCACAATCTTGGTTTCGGTTTCTATTTCTGCTTCAGTGCAAGTAAATTCGACATAAGATTCCGAAAATAAAGCCTTAAAATCTTCCAGCGGTGTGGCTGTGGGTTGGTAAGTAGTAGACCAGAATTTCCCTGTTTTAACATCCCGTAAATAGCAAAACATTCCCCAATTATCGCAGGTGGTATCCTCTCGCCAACGGGTAATGGCTAAATGCTTCCAACGGCTATAGCCGCCGCCTGCTTGTGTTATCATCACATGATAACGGCCATTGGATAATAGCTGGACTTGCGGGTAGCGTGTGCTCGGTTGATTAAATACCCGTGTCGAAGTTTTGGGGTGGGTGAGCGTTGGTAACGTACTGGGTGAAGGTTGTTTTTTAAAATAAGAAGCAGCGGGTTTGGGGATACGTTCCTGCAAAAGCAATAATGCCGATTGAAATAATGGATCCGCCGCGAACCTTCTTTGCATCGGTTTATCATGCAAGAAATAAGAAAATGCCAGTAGGCTCATGCCTTGGTGGTGTACCATGAAAGTGCGCACCAACATGCGGGAACTGTGTCTAGGCAGCCGCGAAGGAGTAAAATCAATGGCTTCATAAAAACCAAACCGACCTTCGGCGCCTTCCGCCGCTAAACGTTGCAGATTCAAACAAGCGGCCTCAGGTTCCACCATCAAAGCCATGATAGTGGCGTAAGGTGCTATGACTAAATCTTCCCCTAAACCGCGTTTTAAACCAAGTTCCGGCACCCCAAAGGCGCGGTACTGGTATTGAGATTGAGTATCCATGGCGTGATAAGCGGATTCGGAAACACCCCAGGGAACGCCTCTTTGTTTGCCATATTCAATATGCCGGCTTACGGCGGCGTGGCAAACTTGATCCAGTAAAGTATTTGGATAGGAAGGCATGACCAGCAATGGCATGAGATATTCAAACATGGAGCCGCTCCAAGACATCATCACTGGCTGGCCTTGGCTGGTCATTACTTGCATTCGTCCTAAGGCAAACCAACTTTCTTGCGGCACTTGTCCTTGGGCAATCGCGACAAAGTTGGCTAAGCGTGCTTCTGAAGAAAGCAAATCATAATCGCTGCGATCTCGAACTTGCTTTTCAACATTAAAACCAATGGTCATTAAACGCGTAGTTTCATTGTAAAGAAAGCTCACATCCATTTGCGCTAAATTAAAAGCCTGTTCGCAAATGGTGCTGAGCAACTGAATCTGTTCTTGTGCAATAGTGGTATTTAATTCTCGTAAAGTAGTGCCGGCATGTAGATTATTAGCATCTTCCGATAAATGTTTTAATTCATCTCGCAGCACGGTGCATTGTAATAATAATTTCTGCGGCCAATCTCGCAAATAAGCCGTTGCAATGTGATTGGCTGCTTCACAAAGCTGATCGCAGGCGGCTATTGCTGTCGGCCAGCTGGTAAATGCCTCATGCGTATTTTGCAGTAATTTGCGAAAATTACTGAAAGCTTCGGGATGGGGTTCTGGTGTTGATTCCAACACCAGATCAAAAGTGTCTTCAATACCATCTAAATAATCCACTCGCAATAATGGCTGATCAAGAAGTTCCAGCAACCCTTGCCGTAAAGTGAGCAAATGTCCGCATAAATTGCCGTCATCTACTGTAGAAACATATTTGGGTAGGAGCGGTTCCAGCGTTAACGTGTCGTACCAATTATAAAAATGGCCGCGGTAACGCTCTAAGCTCAACATGGTTTTCATGGTATTCTGGGTTCGATCTAATAATTGTCGCATTGTTAAATAGCCAAAATCATAGGCGCTTAAATTCGCTAGCAATGCAAGTCCCATGTTGGTAGGTGAAGTTCTGTGAGCCAGTAATTCTACTGGTGATTCTTGATAATTATCCGGCGGTAGCCAATGGTCTTCAGCAGTAACAAAAGTATCAAAAAAAGCCCAAGTTTTGCGCGCCATTTTGTGTAGAAATCGAATTTGGTCAGTGGAAAGTTCCGGTTCACGCTGCTTAATCGGATGGCTCAACCAGCGCGCGAGCAAGGGAGAAATCAACCACAGTAACAGTAACACGATGGTGACCCATAAGGATTCGGGTCTGTGGGTGAAAATTAATACCAATGCGCCAGCCAATGCTGCTACCGGGCCTACCCACATTTTGGCAACCCATTCCCAACGAGTGTCATGAAAATGGGGATCAACTTGATCAGAAGGAGTCCATTCTAACAGGTGCTTACGAGAAATCAGCATGCGATAACAACTACGAATAATGGCATCCATGCTATACCAAGCTTCAAAAGGCAAGCAAGCAATATAAAAAATCAATCGGTAGCAACGCTTGAGAATTTCCCGGCTGAAACTATCCAAATGCTGTCGCAGCAACATGTCTTTGGGTTTACGCATGAGCTCAACAATCGCGGCAATTATACCAGGTAATACTAATAATCCGGCAATTACTTCGGACCAGAAAAAGGAAGCTGGCAAGATTGACCATCCTAAAAATAACAACACGATGAGTGCTGGGGCTACCAAACTGCGCCGTAGATTATCGAAAATTTTCCATTTAGATAAGTTGGATTTCAAGCGGCCAGGTACAAGCCAGCCGATAATTTGCCAATCACCGCGTATCCAACGCCGGCGGCGTTTTACATCCGTTAAATAATCACTGGGAGAATGTTCGTACAATGGTGTGTCACTTAAAAATCCTGTGCGCATGTAGCAGCCTTCTAGCAAATCGTGGCTCAAGATTAAATTGTCTGGAAATTTTTGCCACAATATTTGCTGAAATAAATCGACATGATAAATCCCTTTGCCAATGAAAGAACCTTCATTAAAAAAGTCTTGATAAATATTAGAAATAGTTCGGGTATAGGGGTCAATGCCTAGCTCATTACCGCTTAACCAAACGTAACGTGTGGGGCCAGTACTGGATAGTGCTTCTCCGATGCGAGGCTGAATAATGCCATAACCGCGAACAACCCGTTTTTTTTGTTCGCTGTATACAGGCTGATTTAACGGGTGTGCTGCAGTACCAATGAGTTGCAGGGCGGTATCTCGCGGCAACTGCGTATCTGAATCTAAAGTGATGATATATTTTACCTGAGAAAATATAGAAACATCGCCAACAATCATTGAAAAAGGGCTTCTATCGTTGTCGCGTAATAAGCCGTTTAAATCATTTAATTTTCCACGTTTGCGTTCTCGCCCCATCCATACTTGTTCATGTGGATTCCATTGTCTTGGCCGATGTAATAAGAAGAAAACATCTTCATCTTCTCGGCGATACATTTTATTTAATTCTTGAAGACTGGCTTTGGCGGCGTTGAGTATTGTCTCATCTTCAGGAAGGTGTTCTTGTTTTGCGTCTGTAAAATCAGTCAATAGAGCAAAATGTAAATAACGGCCGCGATTTCCTAAGAATCGCACTTCGAGAGCTTCAATTAAAGATTCAATCTGTTCAATGCTATTGATCAAAGCAGGGACTACTATTAAAGTGCGATGTTCAGGTGGAATCCCTTTAGAATAATCTATTTTTGGCAAAAGATGTGGTTTCAGAGTCATTGTCACAGCCCAATTCATCAAGGCCACAGCCAACTGACTTATGGTAATGGCCAGAACAATGCCTAAAATCACTAGCCAAGTAATGGATGTAATGCTGGCGCTGGCTTTTAGCAATAATACGCTGGTGAAAGCGGCAATGAGAAGGGTGACGGAACCTAAGTAAAATGTTAATGGCCATTTTCTAATGGTGACTAGTATTTTTTGGCCAAGGGAAGCCCTAAAATCCAATTTATTTTCTATTACGGGTAAGCCTTTGTCTATTAAAAAATAACCTAAATGAATGTTATGTTCTTGTGCTAACTCTACTGCTATGGTAGCGATTTCTAATTCGGTATAATCGGAGCCTCTGGCTAACTTTTCAATCATATGACGATAGCGATCGCGACTAGTAAAATCCATTGTTGGGTATATGCCTGTCGGATCCTTGCGTAGAGTTTGTTCTACCAGACTTATTTTCTCGACAAAATCACGCCAGTTAGTTTCTCCCAACAATCTTAAACCGGTAATACTATTGCTGACACTGGCTTGTTGGATAGTTTGTTGAGTATTTTCTTGTTCTACCAAATGTTCTATGGTCAGGCCTTCTTCGGCCAGTTTTTGCTGCACCCAACCTAAAGGCATAGCTAAAGAAGCGCTTTGCAAACGGCGGGTAAATTCTGCTACAAAGGCGCCAATCATGGGTGGTTCCGAACGCACCATATCTGCGATCACTAACACCATTTTTTTTGGATCAGAGATGGAAGCATCCACCATTTGATCTGCCCAGTAGTTTGCTAAATTATGTCCATGCCAGTTAACAATAATGTGTTCACTGACACGGCTGAGATTTTCAATCAAAGCCGCACGGATCATAATGGGTAAGGCCCATAATTCTCCCAGCTTTAATGGCGTAATGCTTTGATACGCAGCAATGAATCGATTTAAATTTTCTAAAGTCCACAAACCATCGCCATGCTCAATGATTTGTAAAGCAATGTCATAAATTCTGGGATAATTTCCATCTGTCGTGGTGCCGGTTAATTGCGGCAAGCCTTTTTCATAATCTTTAGGTAAATAACGTTTGATAATGCGAATATGTTCTTCTATCAAGTAAAAATTGTCTAACAACCATTCTCCTGCCGGTGTGATATGGTGTCCAGAGCTGGTAGCTTCTAATAAAATGTGGTGCGCTTCAAATAAATTTTTTTCACTTTTAGCGATGCGTTTTAGCAATATTCCTGGCTTAAACGTGTCAGTTAAATGGTGAGAACGCGCTAGAACCTTGCCCAATTCAGCCATTTGTTCGTCGCTAAACAATTCCGCAGATAATCCAGGTTCTGCCATAACCGGAATTGTCGGACGCGGTGTTTTTTTATAAGCTTCCTTTCGATACAATTTACTTAAAAAATTTTGCATTCTTCGCATTTCAAAACTCTCCTAGAGTTTCCTAAAGCAATTCCCTTACTAATAAGATTCTAGCTCGCTCTCTGAATTTTTCCCGCTGCAGCTTGATCTAAAAACCAAATGATTGGATTATTATTTCGGATCAATTGTGCTGGAAAACGCACTGGATTGTGTGGGCCTAGCAATATTTGCCAGACAGCAGTTGCTTTTTTTGCGTCTACTACCATAAAACAGATTCTTTTACTTTGGTTAATTGCTGTGGGTGTTAGAGTGATGCGGTACATATTTAATTCTTCTACCCATAATGAGGCCACCCAGTTTCGCTCAGTTTCTGGTTGTTGAGCATAATTTTTTACAATCTCAGTGTTGGGCATTAATGAAGCCGTATGTGCATTTTCTCCCAAGCCTAAAATGACTAAGTCGAACAGATCTTGTGGTATTTTTTCCGCGTATTGTTCAGCAGCTTTTTGCGGATCAGGCAATTCGGTTGGGACACGAAAAATATTTTTAGGATCTACTGGAACTTGATTGAATAAATGAATTTTAGCACTATGGTAATTACTCTCTTCACTGCCTGGCGATACATAACGTTCATCGGCAAAATAAAATTGAATTTTTTCCCAAATTATTTTTGCTTTTTTTTCAATGAGCGCTTGATAGAAAAGGGGAGCGGTATTTCCCCCTGAGAGTGCTACTATAAATTTATTTTTTTGCGTAATGGCGGTTTGAGCTTGTTCAACAAAATAATCCGCAGCCTGTTGCATGACTTCAGGCGTTGTCGGAAATATCTTTAAAAGATTATTGTCAATTATAGTATCCATGATCTGCCATCTCGGGTAAGTAACTCGGTTGCAGCTTCAGGACCCATACTCCCAGCTGAATAGTTCGGAAAATCGCGCGGTGTTAAGGCGCTCCAAACATCCAAGATCGGTTGCAATATGGCCCACGCTGTTTCAACAATTTCAGCATGCTCAAACAAAGTATGGTCGCCGTTCATACAATCATATAAAACGGTTTCATAACCTGTTCGTGACTCCATGCCAAAGTAATCTTCATATTTGAAATCCATATTGACTTGTCCTAGGTGTAAGGTTTGTCCTGGGATCTTAGCGTTAAAACGTAATTTGATCCCTTCGTTGGGCTGAATATTAATTCTCAATAAATTCGGCATAATTGATTTCTGAGGCGTATCAAATAAAACAGCTGGCCCTGATTTAAATTGAATGATGATTTCGGAAGAGCGTGTGTTCATGCGCTTACCGGTGCGTACATAAAAAGGGACGTTTAACCAGCGCCAAGTGTTAACCAGCATTTTTAAAGCCACAAAAGTCTCTACGGCAGATTCCGGATTGACTTTGGGTTCTTCACGATATCCTGGCACGGCCACTCCGTTGATTTTGCCCGGACCGTATTGGCCACGCACGGTCTGGCTTATCACTTGTTCAGGTGTGCAAATCTGCACTGCATGCAACACCTTTGATTTTTCTTGATTCACATACTTACTGGCAAAAGCAATCGGCGGTTCCATGGCGATTAAACTCAGTAATTGCAACAAGTGACTTGAGACCATATCGCGCAAAGCTCCTGCTTTTTCGTAAAAACCGCCACGCATTTCTACGCCTAAGGTTTCGGCCACGGTAATCTGCACGTGGTCAACGTAACGGCAATTCCAGACTGGCTCTAAAATGGCATTTGAAAACCGCAGTGCTATTAAGTTCTGTACTGTTTCTTTGCCAAGATAATGATCTATACGAAAAATTTGTTTTTCTTTGACATAGGTCAACAGTTTTTTATTTAATTTTTTTGCCGAAACAAGATCCTGTCCGAAGGGTTTTTCAATAATTATCCGGCGAGCGGAATCTTTGTCTTCTTCTAATAATTTGGCTTGGCTTAGATTACGAGTGAGTGTGATAATAAATTCCGGAGGCGCTGCATAATAAAATAAATAGTTTAGATTGCCATTTTCTTTGGTTAGTCCATCCAATTTATTTTTTAACTGTGCAAAGACTTCGGGTTCGTTAAAGTTCCCGGATAGATAATGTATGCGTTTAACCAGGTCTAATCCGTATTTTTTGGCTTCTGCATTAGTAACAAACTGTTTGATATCTTGAATAAACCGCGATTGAAATTCTTCCTGGCTTAATGGAGAGGTAGCAATTCCAATAATGTAAAACCGGTTGTCTAATAGTTTTTTACTGCCTAAATTGCAAAGCGCAGGTATTAGCAACCGCTTAGTTAAATCGCCAGTAATCCCAAAAATAATTAAAGCACAGGGATCAGCTGCTTTTTGTTGAGGTAAGGATAACAAATTCATCTCTAAAAATTTCCTGTTTTTGACATCCTGTTCTATAGTATAGAACATAGGGAGCGATAAAATGAGCAATCGGATACCAAAAAAAAATCAGTCGAACTCAAAAAGAATCAGTGTTTTGGCGGGAAAGCCCGCTCCTGCTGGACTATTGACTAATATTCCCCGGTTAATAACGGCGTATTATAGCTTCATTCCCGATCCCAATGTTGCCGAAGAATGTGTTGTTTTCGGCACCTCCGGCCACCGAGGGAGTTCTAGAGAGCGAACATTTAATGAATTGCATATTTTAGCAATTACCCAGGCGATTATAGATTATCGCACCAAGGAAGGAATTACCGGCCCTTTATTTATAGGCATAGATACGCATGCATTATCAATCCCGGCATTTGTCAGCGCCTTGGAGGTGCTGGCAGCGCAAAACGTCGAAGTCATGATTGCCAGAAATTTTGAATATACGCCCACTCCCGTTGTTTCCTACGCCATTCTTAAATATAACCGTGATCGTACTTCTGGCAAAGCCGATGGTATCGTGATCACTCCCTCGCATAATCCACCGAGGGATGGCGGTTTTAAATATGATCCGCCTCATGGGGGGCCGGCTGATGAATCTACCACGAATTGGATACAGACGCGGGCTAATGAATTGTTGGCCTCGGGTATAAAAAATATTCCTAGAATTCCGATTGAAAAAGCATTTCGCGCCGCCACTACTCATTACTATGATTTTTTACACGAATATATTGAGGATTTAGGTGATGTAATCAATATGGCTTTAATTCGGGACAAAAATATTCACATTGGTGTCGATCCTTTGGGTGGAGCAGGTGTCCATTATTGGGGTGCAATTGCCGAGCGTTATAACTTAAATCTTACCGTAGTGAATGAAACTGTTGATCCTACCTTTCAGTTTATGACTGTGGATTGGGATGGGCAAATTAGAATGGACCCTTCATCTGTTTATGCCATGGCGGGGGTTATCAAACGAAGAAAATGGTTTGATTTAACTTTGGTTTGTGATACTGATCATGACCGGCATGGTGTGATCACCCACAGTAATGGGTTATTGCCGCCCAACCATTACCTTTCTACCCTGGTTTATTATTTGTTCCAGCACCGGCCGGAATGGAACAAAGGCGCAGCGGTTGGCAAAACCGTAGTGACGAGTCATATGTTGGATTGTGTGGCGCAACATCTAGGCAAGAAAGTGTATGAAGTGCCGGTAGGTTTTAAATGGTTTGTGGATGGTCTTTTAGATAGTACTTTAGGATTTGCTGGTGAGGAGAGTGCAGGAGCTAGCCTTTTGCGTATGAACGGCCAGCCATGGACTACTGATAAAGATGGCATTGTTGCGGCATTATTAGCTGCAGAAATGAGTGCACAACTTGAAAGAAACCCGGCTGAAGTATATCAAGAATTAGAATACAAATTTGGCCATCATTGGTACCAAAGAGTGGATTTTCCGGCTACTGTATCTGAAAAAAAATGGTTGTCAAACCTGACACCTCAGCAGATTCAAGTAAATAAACTGGCTGGGGAAAAAATTGAAACCATTTTAACAGAGGCTCCAGGCAATGGTGCTCCGATAGGAGGGTTAAAGTTAATAACCAAAAATGGTTGGTGTGCAATGCGACCCTCGGGTACCGAAAGTATAAATAAAATCTATGCTGAAAGCACACTCGGTGCTCCGCATCTTAAAAAATTGCTTGCAGAAGCAGAGGAAATCGTTCATTCAAGTAAGAAAGAAGAAGAACCCTCGTGAGCCAGATTACTACTTTATTTTTAGATATTGGCGGAGTATTGTTGACCAATGGTTGGGATCGAGCGTCCAGGAAATTGGCGGCAATAACATTTCAGATAAATTTTGCTGAATTAGAAGAAAGGCATCATTTGACTTTTGATACTTATGAATCAGGCAAAATTGATTTAGCAGAATATCTGCGGCGCGTGGTTTTTTATCAACCAAGAACTTTTACTCGAAACCAATTTCGTCAATTTATGTTTTCGCAATCACAACCTTATCCCAAAATGATTGAATTGGTCTGTAAGCTCAAAGAGAATTACCCGCTTAAAATCGCTGTGGTTAGTAATGAATCTTATGAGTTGAATGCATATCGAATTAAAAAATTTCAACTCAATCGTTTTGTCGATTTTTATATTTCTTCTTGCTACCTGCATTTACGCAAGCCGGATCCCGAAATTTATCAAGTCGCACTCAATGTGGCTCAAACCCCTAGTCAGCAAGTAATTTATATAGAGGACCGCTGGTTATTTGTTGATGTAGCCAGTAGAATGGGTATCCATTCAATTCTTCATACCGGCTATCATTCGACTCGAAAAAAACTGGCGCAACGTGGACTTATAATTTAGGGATACAGGAGTTCCCGCTGAAGGGAACTCCACCTTACGCGATGGGGGATAAAAACAACGAAGCTATTCCCGCTGTCTTCAGCGGGAATAGCTGGGGGAAATGTTATGTATTCGAAATTAACTTTAGAGAAAATGCTGGATGATCTGCAGAGTAAGAGTTGTCAATATTTTCTTTTAGAAGCGAACCCTATTACTGGACTTATTCTAGATAAAACTGCTCCTAATTGGCCGGGCAGCATCGCCGCAACCGGTTTGGGATTAACAATCTATCCGGTAGCCGTTGAACGCGGTTATATGACCCGTGAGGATGCTTTAATTAGAACACTCAATACCCTACGTTTTTTTTACAACAGTCCGCAAGGCCCGGAACCGGACGCAACCGGTTACAAAGGTTTTTATTACCATTTTTTAGATATGAAAACCGGACGAAGAGCCTGGCAGAGTGAGTTATCTACAGTAGATACGGCTTTTCTTTTAGCAGGAATGTTGGCTGCAGCAGTTTATTTTAATGCCCAGGCCAGCCGCGAACAGGAAGTGAGAACTTTGGTAGAAGCTTTGTATCGGCGTGTGGATTGGCAATGGGCGTTGAATGGAGGCGAAACCATCATTCATGGCTGGAAACCAGAATCTGGTTTTATACAATTCCGTTGGGAAGGCTATGATGAAGCTTTACTGCTTTATATGCTAGCATTAGGTTCTCCGACTTATCCACTGCCAGAAAGCAGTTATAAAGCGTGGGCTTCTACTTATATTTGGAAAAATTGCTACAATATTGAAGTGCTGTATGCCGGTCCTTTATTTACCCACCAGTTATCCCATGTATGGATTGATTTTCGTAAAATTCAAGATGCCTACATGCGTGAAAAAGACAGCGATTATTTTGAGAACAGCCGGCGTGCCACCTATGTGCAACAAAAATATGCCATTCAAAATCCCTTGGATTTTGTGGGTTATGGTGAATGTTGTTGGGGCTTGACCGCCAGCGACGGACCCGGACCCGATATGATTAAACTCAACGGCGTTCAGCGGCAATTTTATGATTATATTGGCAGAGGGGTTCCCTACGGACCAGACGACGGCACAGTGGCTCCTTGGGCGGCAGTGACTTCTCTGCCGTTTGCTCCGGATATTGTTTTAGGCGCAATAGAACATTATATTACTAAACTTAAATTACACGAAGGTTTGAGATATGGATTCAGGGCTACCTTTAATCAGACTCACCCTGAACAATCTCATTCTTGTGGTTGGGTTTCTCCTTGGCATTACGGGATTAATGAAGGGCCAATTGTTCTAATGATAGAAAATTATCGCACCGATTTTGTATGGTCGATGATGCGCGAATGTCCCTATATTGTTACCGGTTTAAAGCGTGCAGGTTTTAGCGGCGGTTGGATAGGAACATAGGAGATAAATGATGAAAAGTTTAACTGCTTGGCGTGAATTAGAATCACATTATCAAACGATCAAACAGCAACATTTACGTGAATTGTTTGCTGCAGACCCACTGCGTGGTGAGCAGTTGGCAGTCGAAGCAGTTGGGATTTACTTTGATTTCTCTAAACACCGCATCACTAATCAAACATTAAAATTACTATTACAATTAGCGCATGAAGCAGGATTACATAATCATATCGAAGCCATGTTTCGAGGTGAAAGAATCAACGTCACTGAACATAGACCGGTATTGCATGTCGCCTTGCGGGCGCCTCGAGGCGAATCGCTTTATGTAGACGGCGTCGATGTGGTTCCTGAAGTCCATAAAGTCCTTGATAAAATGGCGGCTTTTTCTGAAAAAATTCGCAAGGGTGAATGGTTAGGTTACAGCGGTAAATCGATATGTAACATCATCAATATCGGTATAGGTGGCTCTGATTTAGGTCCTGTCATGGCCTTCGAGGCGTTGCGCCACTACAGCCAACGTAATTTGCATTTTCGTTTTGTTTCTAATATCGATGGCACTGATTTTGTCGAAGCCACTCAAGACTTAGACCCTGCAGAAACATTATTTATTATATCCTCTAAAACTTTTACCACCCTTGAAACCATGACCAATGCACAAACAGCTAGAAATTGGCTGTTACAAAATCTGGGCGACAAAGCTGCAATCGCCAAACATTTTGTTGCAGTCTCAACCAATGCTGATGAAGTGGAAAAGTTTGGCATCGATACCGCCAATATGTTTGAATTTTGGGATTGGGTTGGTGGGCGTTATTCCATGGATTCTGCAATTGGGCTATCCACAATGGTTGCTATTGGCCCCCAAGCATTTCATGAAATGTTGGCAGGTCTTCATGAAATGGATGAGCATTTTCGAGCGACCCCGTTTGAACGAAATTTACCTGTGCTTATGGGTTTGTTAGCTATTTGGTATAACAATTTCTTTGGCGCCCAAACTGTAGCGGTGTTTCCTTACGAAAAATATTTGCATCGTTTTCCAGCTTATTTGCAACAATTAACTATGGAAAGTAATGGCAAACATGTTAGATTAGATGGCACGCCGGTGGATTACCAAACCGGACAAATATATTGGGGCGAACCAGGGACGAATGGGCAACATTCTTTTTATCAGCTTTTGCATCAAGGAACGAAGTTAGTGCCCTGTGATTTTATTGCTTTTACAAAATCACCTAATCCCATAGGCCGCCACCATGATTTATTAATTGCCAATGTGTTTGCACAAGCTGAAGCATTGGCTTTTGGCAAGCAAACTGAAACTCCATATCAAGTATGTGAAGGCAATCATCCCTCTAGTACTTTGGTGCTAGACATGCTGACTCCGAGAAATTTAGGGAAATTGGTTGCTTTATATGAGCATTGTGTGTTTACTCAAGGAACGATTTGGCAAATTGATTCATTTGATCAATGGGGAGTTGAACTTGGTAAAAAATTGGCTCAACAAATCATTCCTGAATTAGAAAGTGAACACGAATCTGGTTTAAAGCATGACAGTTCAACCAATGCTTTAATTCGTTTTTATCGTAAAAATAAATCAAGGACGAAATGAAAAATAATTCTACTTCTTGTGTTTTAGGAATGATAGGTCTAGGTGTTATGGGCAGAAATTTATTGCTCAATATGGCCGATCATGGTTTCAAAGTGGCTGGTTATGATAAAGATACTTCTAAAGTAATTAGTTTACGAGAGGAAGCATTGGATAGAGATGTCCAGCCGGCTGAAGATATTGCTAAATTTATTCGCTTATTAAAAAGACCCAGAAATATTATGTTACTGGTGCCGGCGGGTGGGCCGGTAGACGCCGTCATTGAAGATTTGTTGCCTCATTTGCATGAACAAGATCTCATCATTGATGGCGGCAATTCTTATTTTAAAGATACCGATCAGCGTGCTCAACGTTTAAAACAAAAAGGCATTTTATTTTGCGGTACGGGAATTTCTGGAGGTGAAGAGGGTGCAAGATTGGGGCCCAGTATCATGCCGGGTGGTCCGAAAGAGGCTTATATTCGTGTTCAGTCTATTTTAGAAGCCGTAGCAGCAAAAGTGGGTGACGATCCTTGTGTTGCTTATTTAGGCCCGGATTCAGCAGGGCATTATGTGAAAATGGTGCACAATGGCATCGAGTACGGTGTTATGCAACTGATTGCGGAGACTTATGCTTTACTCAAGCTGGGTTTGGGATTGAATAATCAGCAATTGAGTAAGGTTTACGAGGATTGGAACAGCAGCGAACTTAATAGTTATTTGTTAGAAATTACCAGTCGTATTTTTACTAAACCGGATGAGCAATCCAGTGGTGATTTAATTGATAAAATACTAGCAGTTGCTCGGCAAAAAGGTACAGGCAACTGGGCTTCGCAAAGCGCTTTAGAATTACAGTCGCCGACTCCCAGCATCGATATCGCAGTCTGCATACGTGATTTGTCTGTTTTTATAGAGCAAAGAGATCAGGCCAATGCACTTTACAAAGATGTGCTTTCGCATCCCAGATCCCGCGATCAAGTCGTGGGAGATCGTGACGAATTCATCGCCCATTTACGTCATGCTTTTTTTGCCGCAATGATTATCGTGTATGCTCAAGGCTTTGCTTTATTATCTGCGGCTTCAGAAGCTTACCATTATAATTTAAATTTAGAATTGGTTGCTCGCATTTGGCGTGGAGGATGTATCATCCGCACACAATTTTTGGAAGAAATTCGCAAAGCATTCACAGCGAAGAGCAGCTTATCGCATATTCTCTTAGATCTGAATATTGCTGACATTTTGAAAAAAAACCAGCAATATTTACGTAAAATCATTTGTCGTGCGGTTGAGATTGGATTACCTGTGCCAGGAATGAGTAGCGCATTAGAATATTTCGATGCTTATCGCAGTGGATGGTTGCCTGCTAATTTGATACAAGCGCAACGAGATTATTTTGGCGCCCATACCTACGAACGAATAGACAAGCCCGGTGTTTTTCATACCGAATGGTAGTTCGTGTCATTGTCATTTTACTTTTTCCCTTTTCCTTTTTTTGGGTTTCTGCCCGAATACAGTTCCGCCTGCCGCATGCATTGCGTTGACAAGTTGCATATCGAAGGTGGCGAGAACTGAATCAGTTCGCAAAGCTAAATCGAGATAGACAGCGCCACTTCTTTGCGAAGCGCCATTGCGCGCGCCGGATAAGCTCTCCGCTTTATACTCCTTACTCGTGTCTGTGCGGGTTAAACAATATTTTCTTTGCAAATGCGCTCACTATCCATTAACAGCCTCTGCAAAAGAATCAGATGATTTTGATCATCCTAGGTTGGCTGTCGACAGACATTGTGTTCACTTTGAAAGTGAGCATAAGAATCGCCTTAAGCTGTGTTTTAAAAAATAACTAGAATTGCCCAATAATAACACAATTTAATATACAAGAAAATGACCCTTGTGATCTGCGAATTGTGAAATTATAACAACTCATTTAAAATGTCCAACATCGTCCCGTGGGACGAGCTTGCATTGGATGCGTCATTTAACAGGAGTTTTTCACTATGAAACCATTAAACCAGCAATCCCTAGACGAAATTTGCATCAATACCATTCGCACACTCTCCATTGAAGCCGTTCAAAAGGCCGACAGCGGGCATCCGGGATTACCACTGGGCGCTGCACCTATGGCTTATGTTTTGTGGACTCGATATTTACAACATAATCCTACTAATCCCGCTTGGTATAATCGGGATCGCTTTGTTCTCTCAGCAGGACATGGTTCCATGCTGCTGTATAGTTTACTGCATTTGACCGGCTATCCACTTTCATTAGAGGAAATAAAACAATTTCGTCAATGGGGCAGTCTGACACCAGGTCACCCAGAGATGGAATTAACTCCAGGTGTTGAAGTCACCACCGGGCCTCTGGGTCAAGGCTTTGCTAATGGTGTCGGCATGGCCATCGCAGAAGCTTATTTGGCCGCACAATTTAATAAGCCGGATTTTCCGCTGATTGATCATTATACCTATGCCTTAGTGAGTGACGGTGATTTAATGGAAGGTGTGGCCTCAGAGGCCGCATCTTTAGCCGGCCATTTAAAGTTGGGAAAATTGATTTATCTATATGACAATAATCATATTACCCTTTCTGCCTCAACCCATCTGACATTTGACGAAAATTGTCAACAGCGGTTTGAAGCGTATGGCTGGCATGTGCAAACAGTTGAAAATGGCAATGATTTGGAGCGTATTGATCAAGCGATCAAAGCGGCTCAGGAGGAAACCGAACGGCCTTCAATCATTTTAGTCAGCACCGAAATTGGCTTTGGCTCGCCACATAAACAAAACACTTTTGAGGCGCATGGGTCGCCGTTAGGAGAAGAAGAACTCAAATTAACCAAGCAATTTTTAGGTTGGCCGGAACAGCCTTCTTTTTATATTCCAGAGAAAGCGTTGCAACATTTTCGCAAAGCTGAAGCGAAAGGCCAAAAACTAGAAAAAGATTGGCAAGAGTTATTTAAAGCATATCGAAAAAAACATCCTCAGCTCGCGGCAAAACTACACCAGGTCATGTCGGGAGAGCTACCCTCTGGATGGGATGAAAACATTCCGCAATTTGCGGCGGATGCTAAAGGTATGGCGACACGTAATGCTTCGGGTAAAGTGATGCAGGCCATCAATCCTAACTTATGTGGCTTTATTGGCGGTTCGGCTGATTTAAATCCATCCACTAAAACAGAATTGAAAAATTTCGGTAATTTCCAAAGCCCCTCAACACAACAAGGTGATGTGCAAGGTTCGATCGAGGGTGGCTGGAATTACGCCGGTAGAAATATTTTTTTCGGTGTGCGTGAGCACGCTATGGCGGCTATTTGCAATGGTTTGGCTACTTTTAACGGAATTATTCCTTTTTGCTCGACTTTTCTTATTTTTTCTGAGTATATGCGTCCTCCCATTCGTTTAGCGGCGTTAATGGAAATACAAGTCATTTATGTTTTTACCCATGATAGCATCGCTTTGGGGGAAGATGGCCCGACTCATCAAGCGGTAGAGCAATTGGCGTCTTTACGCGCCATCCCTAATCTGACGGTAATTCGCCCCAGCGATGCGAATGAGACTGCGGTAGCTTGGCATGTTGCAGTGGCTACGCGTCATAATCCAGTAGCATTGATATTAACTCGCCAAGATGTTCCTATTTTAGATCGCAAACAATATGCCGCTGCAAAAGGGCTGCGTCGTGGCGCCTACATTTTAGCAGATCCTCCTAAGGGCAAACCAAAATTAATTTTAATTGCCAGTGGATCAGAAGTTGATTTAATAGTGCAGGCACAAATTCGCTTACAGAAGCGGGGAATTCCAGTACGGATCGTGTCTATGCCCAGTTGGGAATTATTTTCTGCGCAAACAAAAAAATATCGAGACAGTATTTTGCCATCCAATATTCCTTTACGTTTAGCGGTGGAAACAGGAGTTTCCCAAGGTTGGACCAAATACCTAGGTGATTTAGGTGAAATGATTAGCGTAGAAAAATTTGGCGCCTCGGCTCCAGGAAAAACTGTGTTGGAAAAATATGGATTTACCGTGGAAAATGTCTGTAAGAAAGCCATGTCGCTTTTAAAAAAATAGATGTGCTCCAAAAATATTTTTATATTTATTTTGTTTCTCCTGTCGTGTAGCAACGCATTCTCGCGTGTCCATGAAAATATTATCAGTTTAATGCCCAGTGGGCGTCCTTATGAAAATACTGGAGAAATTTTATCTACTTATCCTGAGATAAATTATGGTACGGGCGAGCAAGCTGAAAAAATAAAAAGAGGTGAATATTTAGTAAAAATGGGAGATTGTATTGCTTGTCATACGGTTAAAAACGGTCAGCCATTTGCAGGCGGTTTGGGTTTTGATACTCCTTTTGGCTTAATTTTTAGTTCTAACATTACCCCGGATAAAGAAACTGGTATTGGTAAATGGAATTTTAAACAATTTAAAAAAGCCGTTAGCCAAGGCATTTCTCCAGGTCACACCTATCTATACCCAGCATTTCCTTATATCTATTTCAATAAAGTTTCCGACCAAGATTTGGCCGATATAAAAGCATATTTAGACGTGGTTCCGCCGGTGCAGCAAAAAAAACCTAAAAATAAGATGTTTTTCCCTTTCCAGTGGCGTTTTTTGCAATTAGGTTGGCGCATTTTATTTTTTGAATTTCAAAAAACCAATCAATATCGTTATAATCATCATCAAACTGCGGAATGGAACCGAGGCGCCTACATTGTGACTGGCTTAGGACATTGTGATATGTGCCATACTCCCATGTACTATATTGTGGATCATGACATTGTATTGGGTGCGCCTATCCGAAGTAAACCTTTAATAGGATCTTATGTCAGCGGTTTTTATGCACCAAACATTACTCATTTATTTTTAAAAGATGTCAGCTTAACTCAATTCCAAGACATTATTTTAAAATATCGTTTAGTGGAAGGAGGTCAGGTGCAAGGGCCTATGTACCAAGTCATTCATGATAGTTTGCAATACCTCTCTTTGGAGGATATTCGTGCTATGTATACTTATCTTTTTTCTGTGAAAAGTGCGGCACCACCAAAACCAAAAATCAATTTGCAAGATAAGAATGCTGGAAAAAAAATTTATGATCGTTATTGCCAACAATGCCATGAAAATGGCACAGGTCCGGTAAATGGCGCACCTGAACGGGGTGAAAAATGGACTTGGCGCTCCTGGGACAAAATGGGTATGGATGCTTTATTGTGGAATGCGATGAATGGAGTCGATGGTATGCCGATTAAAGGCACGTGCACGGATTGTACTGCAGCGGAAATAGAAAGTGCGATTCGATATATGGGAAATTATGAACAATAATCCTCATTTGTGGTTTGCCAGCATGCCAGAAGGGGTGACCTATTTTAGCCGTCAAGTTCATTCTTTATTTTTACTATCATTTTATATTTGCTTAGGCATATTTATTTTTGTTAGTTTTTTTGTAATTTTATTCATGATTAGGTATCGGCAAAGTCACAATCCTAATGCTCAACCAGTCAAAGAACCTTTACTCATTGAAGTGATTTGGGTAGTGATACCGTTTTTACTTCTAATCATCATGGCTGTACCCGCGACTGGGTTAATAATTCAATTTAATAAAACGACAAAAGCCGATATGAGTATTCTAGTCACTGGTTATCAATGGAAGTGGCAATATCATTATTTAGAAGATAACTTAGAGTTTTTTAGTAATTTGGCAACCCCGTTAGCACAGACACAAGGAATAGCACCCAAAAATCGCTGGTATTTGCGCGAAGTGGATCGGCCATTAGTAGTTCCGATCCATAAAAAAATACGTTTTTTAGTGACTTCACATGATGTCATTCATTCCTGGTGGGTGCCTGATTTGGGATTAAAACGAGATGCACTTCCGGGATATATCTATGAATTCAGCGCCACAATTGATCAAGCAGGGGTTTATCGGGGACAATGCGCAGAATTATGCGGCATTCACCATGGTTTTATGCCTATTGTGATTGAAGCGAAAACTCCGCAGGATTTTGCCGTGTGGTTAGCCCAACAAAAAAATACTACTGCACCAAAGGAAATTGAAACTAAAAAGGACTTCAATACTTTAATGGCTGAAGGAAAACAGATTTATAATTTACAATGTGGCGCCTGTCATGGAATCAATGGAAAAGGTTTTCCGCCAGCCATTTCTGCTATGGCGGGGAGTAGAGTAGCGATTGGCCCTTTGCCCAGGCATATTGATATCGTGCTAAATGGTCAGCCGTTAACGGCCATGCCCGCATTTGGCGAACAACTGACTGATGCACAAATAGCTGCAGTCATCACCTATGAAAGAAATAGCTGGGGCAACAATGATCAATTGAAATATGGTTTTCAAGCAGGTGGCATAGTGCAAACGAAAGATATCGCAGATATTAGGAAGAGGTTATGGTAATTGTTACCCGCTTTTGGAAATGGCTCAAATATTGGTTGTTTACGACTGACCATAAAGATATTGGCACGCTTTATTTATTTTTATCATTAGCCATGTTTTTCGTCGCCGGTTTTATTGCCATGTTGATGCGCTTACAATTATCGCATCCTGGCAATCAGTTGATACAACCGAATTATTACAATGTTTTGGTGACGATGCATGGTTTAGTCATGATTTTCGGAGCTATAGTCCCAGCATTTGTGGGACTGGCCAATTGGCAAATTCCTTTAATGCTGGGAGCTGAAGATATGGCGTTGCCGCGTCTAAACAACTGGAGCTTTTGGTTATTGCCGTTTGGTTTCATCATCTTACTTAGCACTTTGTTGCAGCCGAACTCAGCTCCGAATTTTGGTTGGACTTTTTACGCGCCGTTATCAACCAATTTTGGTCCGCCAGGCACAGATTATATGATTTTTGCTATTCATATTTTAGGAATTTCATCGATTTTAAGCGGTATCAACATTATCACCACGATTATTAATATGCGGAAGCCTGGATTGAAATTAAAAGAGATGTCGATTTTCTGTTGGGCATGGTTTATTAATTCATTTTTATTAATTGGCATCATGCCGGTCTTGGCAGGTACAGTCACCATGGTGTTAACGGATCGGCATTTTAATACCAGTTTTTTTAATCCGGCTGGCGGGGGTGATCCGTTATTATTTCAGCATTTATTTTGGTTTTTTGGTCACCCGGAAGTTTATGTAATGATTTTGCCTGGCTTTGGCATTATATCTGAGGTGGTGCCTCATTATGCTAAGCAACCATTATTTGGCCGAACTGCTATGATTTGGGCTTTAGCAGCCATTGCGTTTTTATCTTATATCGTTTGGGCGCATCATATGTTTACAGCAGGTATTGTTGCTGCTGCACAATTATTTTTTATGTACGCAACTATGCTGATTGCAGTTCCGACCGGCATTAAGATTTTTAATTGGACGGCGACCCTTTATAAGGGTTCCATCAGTTTTAAAACTCCAATGTTGTTTGCCATTGCATTTATAATTTTATTTACCTTGGGCGGATGCACCGGTGTCATGCTGGCTTTAGTTCCCGTGGATTTTCAGTACCAAGATACCTATTTTATTGTGGGCCATTTACACTATGTACTAGTTGCTGGTGCTTTGTTTTCTATCATCGCCGGAGTCTATTATTGGATTCCTGAATGGACCGGCATAGAATATCCTGAGAAAATTGGACAATGGCACTTTTGGTTGTCACTGATTTCATTCAATGTGGCATTTTTTCCAATGCATTTTTTAGGTCTGGCCGGTATGCCAAGAAGAATACCGGATTATGCTTTGCAATTTACAGATCTTAATCTAGTTTCCACCATTGGCGCCTTAGTATTTGGTTTTTCACAATTGTTATTTTTATATAACATTTTTTATTGTGTTATTCATCGAAAAAAATTTTCATTAGATTGAAGAGGATTATATGCAATACATCTTGCCTTTTCATAGCATCAGCTTGAGTGATATCGCCCGGGTAGGTGGGAAAAACGCCTCGCTAGGTGAAATGATTCAACATCTTACCGCCGCAGGAGTCAAAGTTCCGGAAGGTTTTGCAACCACTGTGGAAGCTTACCACGAATTTTTAGCTGAAAATAATTTAGCAACGCAAATTTATCCCGCTTTGCAAAAATTAGACCCAACTGATTTAACCGCTTTAGAAGCTGTCAGTAGGGAAATACGCAATAAGATTTTACAAACTCAATTATCACGCCGCATGAAACAAGCGCTGGCGGCTGCCTATAGTTCCTTAGATTCAACTAAAAATTTGAGTGTAGCAGTCAGGTCTTCTGCTACGGCTGAAGATTTACCGGAAGCTTCTTTCGCCGGTCAACAAGAAACATTTTTGAATGTACACGGAATTCGTCCACTATTTTTAGCGGTTAAGAAAGTCTATGCTTCTTTGTTTACTGCCCGTGCTATTGTTTATCGGATCAATCATGGTTTTAAACATGAGAATGTCGGTATTTCAGCAGGAATTCAACGCATGGTGCAAAGTAATCTTGCTTGCAGCGGGGTAATGTTTACTTTAGATACCGAATCGGGTTTCCAAAACGTTGTGCTGATCAATGCTGCTTATGGTTTGGGGGAGTTGATGGTGCGGGGCGAAATTAATCCCGATGAGTTTTATGTTTTTAAGCCCATGTTGGAAAAAGGACTGTCCGCCATTATCAGTCGTAAATTAGGTTCGAAAAAATATAAAATGATTTGTGGGGCTGCTAAAAACATGGTTAAAAAGGTATCGGTTGAACTCAGCCAAAGACAACAATTTTGCTTGCAGGATACTGAAATCACCCGCTTGGCCACTATGGCCCTTGCCATTGAAAAACATTATGGTAAGCCGATGGATATTGAATGGGCCAAAGATGGCGTGGACGGTGAGCTTTATATTGTGCAGTCACGTCCTGAAACGGTGAAGAATCTAAAATCACAGCAAATTGTGGAGAAATACATTTTAGAGTCGAAAAGTAAAGTCATCATCACGGGTCGCAGTGTGGGTAACCAAATCGGCAGCGGCAACGCTCATTTAATTCTGGACACCCAAGCGATGGGTGATCTACAAGCGGGCGAAGTGCTGGTGACGGATATGACGAATCCGGATTGGGAACCCGTCATGAAAAAAGCTTCCGCCATTATTACCAACCATGGTGGTCGCACTTGTCATGCCGCTATTGTTGCCCGTGAGTTAGGAATTCCAGCGGTCATTGGTTGTGGCAACGCAACTAAATTGTTAGAAACTGGAAAACCGGTTACGGTTAGTTGCGCTGAAGGTGAGACAGGTTATGTTTACGAAGGGATATTAAATTATCATGTCGATCGTATAGAAGTAGAAAAAATGCCGAAAATACCTGTTAAAATTAGCATGAATTTAGCGAATCCAGACCAGGCTTTTGAATTGCAGTTTTTGCCCAATGAGGGCATTGGCTTAGCCCGTTTGGAATTTATCATCGGCCATATGATTGGAGTACATCCGAATGCCGTGCTTCAATTTGACTCTTTACCTGAGCATTTAAAGAAAAAAATAAATCTAAAAGCTGCAGGTTATTCAAATCCAGTCGATTTTTATGTAAACAAATTAGCCGAGGGCATGGCTACTATTGGCGCTGCTTTTTTTCCTAAATTAGTGATTGTGCGTTTTTCTGATTTTAAATCCAATGAATATGCCCGTCTACTGGGCGGTTATTTATTTGAACCTCATGAAGAAAATCCAATGATCGGATTCCGCGGAGGTTCTCGCTATGTCAGCGACCGGTTCCATGATGCTTTTATTTTAGAATGTGAAGCCATTTGTATGGCTCGTGAAAAGTTAGGGTTAACTAATATTCAAGTGATGTTGCCGTTTGTTCGCACTGTCACTGAAGCAGAGCAACTGATCACTGCTTTGAAGAATGCAGGCTTAGAACGCGGTAAAAATAATTTGCAATTATTTATGATGTGTGAGATTCCATCCAATGTTTTACTTGCAGAAGATTTTTTAGCCTTGTTTGACGGATTTTCTATAGGTTCCAACGATTTGACTCAATTAACTTTGGGCTTGGATCGGGATTCGGAACTAGTAGCTCATATTTTCGATGAGCGTAATCCTGCGGTAAAAACTTTATTGCAACAAGCGATCTCATCCGCCAAAAAAATGAATAAATATATTGGTATTTGCGGTCAAGCGCCTTCTGATTATCCCGACTTAGCGCATTGGTTAATGGAGCAGGGCATTACTAGTTTGTCTTTGAATCCGGATTCTATTATCTCGACTTGGTTAAAGTTGGCCGGACAAGCTTGAAACTTACTCACGCTGGAGGTTAAAGTCTAGTCGAAGAAATCAATATTCACCCATACTTAAGATGCTAATCAAAGCCTAGATTTATCGAGTATATTGGATCAGTCAGGTCGTCCTTACTAAGTCGATTGGACTGGCAACCGCAAAAAAGAACTGAATAAAATATCAACAACGAAGGACTTATTAACTCAGGAACGCAATGATATTAATCGACAGTTAAGTCACTGCAAAAGTAGTCTATTTGCTATTTCCAAGGCTGCTAATCCGGAACAGGTATCGAGTAGCAATTTCTTGGAATGTAGATAAGAGCAGAACGGCGACCCAAGCGAGCTGTGCTCTCCTTGGGAGTGGGTCTTCCTTCATAAAGCATTGCTTCAAATGTCATTTCATGGCAAATTATAGCTATGAAAAGAACTTTACAAAAATTTTTGTTGTGTTTACTGGTTACTTTTTCACCCTGTTGTTTTGCTGTTGAAGCAATTCCATACCCTTATCCTGTTTCTTATTTTAATTTTCAAAGTCAAAATCAATCTTTAAAGATGGCTTATATGGATGTTAAGCCTCAAAACCCCAATGGAAAAATCATTTTATTATTACATGGTAAATATTTTAATGGCCGTTATTGGGAAGGAGTCATCCGTTTTTTAAGTAGTAACGGCTATCGGGTTATTGTGCCTGACCAAATCGGTTTTGGCCGATCTTCTCAGCCTGAACATTATCAATTTACTTTTCAAACTTTGGCTAACAATACGCATGGTTTATTGAATTTTTTACATATTTCTAAAGTAATTGTGATAGGTCATTCCATGGGCGGGATGTTGGCGACCCGCTTTGTGCTGATGTACCCTGACCAAACAGCCGCTCTGGTGTTAGAAAATCCAATTGGGTTGGAAGATTGGAAGCTTTATATTCCGTATCATTCTGTAGATGAGCTATATCAGCAAGAATTAAAGCAAACACCGGACACTGTAAAACAATATCAAATTACCAGTTATTATCATGGCGCCTGGAAGCCGGAATATGCGCGGTGGATTAATACAGATTTGCTCAGCAGTGCCAATTATCAAAAAATTGCCTGGAATTCAGCTTTATTGTCGGACATGGTTTTTACTCAGCCGGTGCTTTATGAATTTAAATATTTACAGGTTCCTACTTTATTGATAATTGGGCAACTGGATAGAACCGTTATCGCCAAAAATTGGGCGCCTCCTTCGGTGGGCAATCAATTGGGCAATTATCCAAAGTTAGGTAAACAAACGGCTGCTGAAATACCGCATGCTCGTCTTATCCCAATTGCGAATGCCGGGCATATCCCGCATATTGAACAACCGGAGGCGTTTTATCAAGCATTATTACCGTTTTTGAATACGATCCACTAGGAATTTTCATGGCGGAAAAACGTCCTAATCCTGATGAACTACTGCACAAAATAACTGAAAAGCAATCGAAACTAAAAAAAGGCCGGCTTAAAATTTTCTTTGGCGCCTGTGCAGGAGTAGGGAAAACCTTTGCCATGTTAACTGAAGCACGTGCTTTGCACATGCAAAATATCGACGTAGTAGTGGGATTTATTGAAACGCATGGACGAATTGAAACCGCTGAATTATTAACCGGATTAGAAATTTTATCTACCAAAAAAATTGAATATCATGGCCGAATACTGCAAGAATTTGACTTAGATGCTGCACTTGCCAGAAAACCAGCTGTTATTTTGATAGATGAACTGGCTCATACTAACGCAATCGGTTGCCGTCATACCAAACGGTGGCAAGATGTAGAAGAATTATTGAACGCAGGCATGGATGTTTATACCACTGTTAATGTGCAGCATTTAGAAGGTATCTCTGATATTGTCGCGCATATTACCGGAATAAAGATTTCAGAGACTTTCCCTGATCGTTTGTTTAATAATGCTGACGAAGTCAAATTAGTTGACTTACCCCCCGACGAAGTGATTACTCGATTGCAGCAAGGGAAAGTATACGTTCCGGAACAAATTCAATTTGCAGTCAAAAATTTTTTTCGTAAAGGAAATCTGATTGCATTAAGAGAATTGGCTTTACGGCGAATGGCTGATCGAGTAGATATCCAAATGCGTGAATATCGCGAAGATCAAGCGATAAAACGCATTTGGCAGGTTAAAGATCGTTTATTGGTTTGTGTAGGGCCTGAAACCAGCAGCAAAAACATAATCCGTAAAGCTTTTCGCATTGCGACTAACTTACGTGCGGATTGGTTTGCAGTTTATATTGAAACTCCAAAATTGCAACGCCTATCTAAAAACAAGCGTGATCAGATTTTAAAAAATTTAAAATTTGCCCAAGAATTGGGAGCAGAGACCAGTCTATTAGCAGGTGGTAATCTGGCTGAGATTTTAGTGCAATTTGTCAGAACTCATAATATTAATAAAATTATTGTTGGCAAACCCAATCGCTCCAAACTGTCCCGGTTTTTTCTACCCAGTCTGCCTGACATTTTAACTGCACAATCCTTAGATATGGATGTTTTTGTTGTTGAGCGTACCCCAGAAACTGTTTTAGATGACAAGGAAAGTACTGTTTCTGGTTTTAAGTTTGAGGCGCCCTCTAAGACTTATTGGCCCGGATATTTTTGGGGCCTGTTTACATGCATTTTAGTAACAGTCCTAGGAATAGGATTGTTTGATTACTTAAGTCTTTCAGATATTGCCATGCTTTATTTACTTGGAGTGGCGGTCATTGCAACGCGTTTTGGTCGCGGACCTGGGATGATCAGTTCATGTGTCAGTCTAGGATTATTCGATTTTTGTTTTGTGCCGCCGCGTTGGTCATTTCTAATTGCTACTTCGCAATATTTGATTACTTTTGCAGTGTTGTTGGCGGTGGCTATGATCATCAGCAATTTATCCGCTAATTTGCGTTATCAACTTAAAATTGCTATTCATCGAGAAAGACGCACCAGCCAAGTGAATCAACTCAGCAAGGAATTAACTACAGCTTTGACGATTCCTCAGGTCATTGAGATCGGCATACGCCATTTACAACGTGTTTTCAAAGCCAAAGTTTGGTTATTATTGCCGGATGATAAACATCGCTTACAGCTGATGGCTTTTGCTGAACATACTGCTCAAATCCCTATTGATTTAACCATTGCGCAGTGGGTTTTTGAAAATGGTCAATCGGCGGGCGCAGGAACTCAAACGCTTGCAGTGAACCCTTTACTTTATTTGCCATTAAGAGCTCCCATCAGTGTCCGTGGGGTATTAGCGATTTTGCCCAGTCATTTGCAACAGCTGTCACTTCCGGAACAGCAGCGTCTACTGGATACATTTTGCGCGCAAGTAGCTTTATCTTTGGAGCATTTGCATTATATTACTGTGGCCCGGGATGGTTTATTAGCCATGGAATCGGAACGTTTAAGAGATGCCGTGTTAAGCTCGATATCACGGGCTTTGTATCCACCTCTGACCAAAGTTTTAAAAATGACTAATAGCTTGTTGAATAATTCGGAGTTGAGCAGCAGCAAGGAATTGCTGCAATCCATTCATACTCGTACAATGCGGATGCATAGCCTTGTAAGCAATTTACTGGATATTACTCGATTGCAACTGGGTGATATTGAACTCAATAAGCAATGGTGTGACCTTCATAAAATTGTTAAAAAAGCACTGCAAGCCAGTCAGTTATTTTTGGTGCATCATCGCGTGGTTTTACAAATTCCTGCAGATTTTCCGTTAATCCACTTTGATCCGGTTTTAATGAAACGAGTATTTTATCATTTATTAGAAAACGCCAGCGAGTATACTCCACCCGGGAGTGTAGTGCAGATATCAGCAGAAAAACAAAATCAAACCGTTCTAATTTATATAGAAGACAATGGCCCTGGTCTGCCAATAGGAATGGAAGAAAAAATATTTGAAAAATTTATTCGTGGTGAAGAAGGGCATGACATACCTGGAGTGGGTTTAGGTTTAGCGATTTGTCGAGCAATTTTACAAGCCCATGGCTGCGAAATTGCCGCAGAAAACAAGCCAAAAGGCGGAGCCAGATTTATAATTCGCATCCCATTAAAAAAAGAAGAATCATAAGCAGAAGAGATTGCCAATTTTTTGGGTTTTTAGCCTCCAGCTAGTTTGGACTAGCTGGATTTTTTTTGCATCCTAGAATGTATCAAAACAGCTTAAGAAAGAAGGCTTGCGCTGCCGATTACTGCGGTAGTTACCCCTACTATAGCTACAGCGATTGCTCGGCGATTTTTTCTAAAAAATTCCCACGATCCGTTTTCTGAAGTTACTGCAGGCGCTGTACTCGGTTTCATTAAGTTGTGCGCTTCCTTCAAAGCTGAAGCCTCAATGTCCGCTTGTGTTCTTAATATAGATTGTGAATCAGTGGGCTCATTCGATGAGCTAAAAGTGGGTGCAGAAGGTCTTTTGGCTAATTCTGTATGCAAACTAGGGGCTAATATTCCAATTACCGGTAATATACCAGCGTTAATACCCCTTGATGATTCAGGGCGCGCCGAAATGCTTTTTAGATCCTGTAACTTCTCTCCGATTAGATATAGATTTCTTAAACCTGCTTCCAGATTCTTATCTTTTCGCATCTTTCCTAGAACCAAAGTGGCTGTTTTTTCGTCTGCCGAATAAAGTTCTGAAGCAGCTGATACTAGATCATATTGTTTATATCCCATCCTGGAAATAAATGAACTACTTATTGTAGCTGGACGATCAAAGTTGAGCGCGCTTCGCAACTTAGCCACAATAGGTTCGCATGCTGGAAATTGTAAGCCTAGAATTGGACCCTTTGCATTTTTCTGCAACCTATTTGCCATGTCAATTAATTGTTTATATATTAATTCTCCTTCTTTGCTGCTACTTTGCAGAATTTCTCTTAAAGCGATAGCGTTAGGATGATTATTACCATGTTTGCACGCGTCTCGCAATAATTGTTCCAACATCATTTGTTCTGCCACTAATATGCCGGTTGATAATAAAGCAGCTGCGTGTTTTGGATTGGTCAATGCCGGGTTGATCAAATCGCCATTGACACGATAATCGAGTAATGTGGAATCTGGCGAACGCGAGGGTTGATCTTCATGCATTTTTAAGATTGAACGGCCTTCTTTGGTTTTCATATCATAAGTTTGAGCGATGGCTTTTGCATTGTTCAAAGTCACTTTAAATGAATTGGTGAATCTTTTTGGCAAACTGGTTCGTTCGCTCTCCGGTTGAGTTACCCTCAGTGATTGAATCATTTCAGTAATCAGCGCCCCAGTTAAGAAATCTTCCACAAGATCGGTTTGCATCATCTGTTTTCCTATCTCCTTGTATATCGATTGCAGTTTCTTTTGTGGCAACAAAGGTGATGAATCAAAGCTAAATTCTTTTTCTAATGAGGTAAAAATAGTTTGCATTGCATTGAATGCTTGATTTTGAGTAAAAAGACCAAAACCGTTATTTTGTAACAAACCTGATTGTAATAAAGCTTGTTGGTCTTTAGTTAAACCATGAAATCCGCCTTTGGCAATGCGAATCGTACGAATCAGATGGTCGGTTTGATCGTCAGGTACAACTTTCCCACCTTTGTGAAGAATCCAGCCCAAAGGAGCGGTAGTTTTTCCTGAATTCACTACAATCCCATTTTTTTGGTATGTTTTCTTTGCATCTATATCAATTTTAAGAGTACTGATAGAATTTGTTTCTAAAACATGACCTGAATGAGTCTTAACGGTAGTTCCTTCTTGGGTAGTTATTATCTCAAATAATCCGGATTTTAATTCTTTACTTACTTCAGAATGTTCCTTCTCATCCATGCCTGTGGGGTGGATAATATATATAAAACCTTGTGTTTTCAGTTGAAATGCTAAATTAATGCCGGTTCCCAATACTCCTGAATGCATAGTATCCCACATACCTAGCTCACCTCGTAAATTTTCAGAATTTACATGAATCAGAGGCTGGGCCCTTTCATTAAGCACTTTTCCTTTACCCAAAGGGTGATGAGCAAATTTTTCTAGTAATCTAGTAGTAGTTCGGACATGTGAAGCTTTAGAATCGATAGCAAATAAATCAGCTTGATCGCGTCCTTTCGCAGGTTTTTCTACCGGATTAGTTGCATAATCTTCTCTAGCAATTTGTTGTAATAGTCCTACTCTTTGGCTTTGGCCAATATTAAAACGGATTGTTAAAGCACCGAGTTCTCCAAAACGACTTTTCAATTGATCCAATTTGGATAACTCTAAATCTAATTCAGAGGATTTTTCTTCTTTTTTACTGTCTTCAGAAAACTGTAGACCGACATTACGTAACGTAAAACTATCTGGTAACAAAGAACCACTTGCCTCCGCTAATTCTGAAGAAATTGAAGAAGGCAGTCGTTCACTCTTTTTTTCTTCTAATGCAATCTCAGAAGATTCATTAGTTGAAATTGAAGTTTTTAGAGTGAGATCTGAAGATTTAAATTCATAATTTTTATACATTTTTAACCTCTGTAACTCGTGATTTTATATTTTTTACATGATATTTGCATATTATTAAGGAATTATTAAAAATACTAAATAATTAACCCATATTCCTGCGATCTTTTAAAAGATTCTGAATTTAATTGAGCTAATTTGGAACGAGCATCACCATTTCTGATTTCTATTTGCGCAATTATTGCTATCTGCTATGTTTTTTCAGAAAAATATCCAGTCCTATGGAACATTTAACAAGCGCCAAGTTTTATTATCGATTTGATTTTTAAGGCAATTTAAATTAAGAAATTTTTAAGAAGATCGCAGGAATGTGGGAATTAAATCAAAATAACTGGAATTAAAAGCAAGTCAATGTGGCTAAAAGAAAACGCTAAAATGTGCTTGCGCGGCGGGTTAGCGCCAATTAACGATTGGTAACAAATTCTTTATGTGTGGTATGTGATTAGCGGGGATACCGGTGAAGGAAAAAATTCACAAAAAAGACTCAAGATTCAGTGTAATAGGTCTTCGCAGTAGGTGGCAACTGCAGAATTTAGGATTATAATAGTATTTTTAATTTTCAAGCAGAATAGCTGATTTTAACAAATAATTTTTTCCAATTAAGCAAAAGTAGAGTATTAGGAATGATATCGCTGTTGCAACAACAAATTAATTTCTAAAACATTCACTAGTTTCTCTCCGGCGAGTCCGGCAAAAGGAGCGTGGGCGTTTTTAAGTAGCAGGGTATGGATTTCCTGATGAATTTCTTTGGGGTCGCGATTCAGAATGATAGCCCAGCGACTGGCAACCCGATTGAGCTGATATTCGGCGTTTTCTAAAGTGATATCCGGGTCTAAACCAGAGGCAGAGGTGGTGATCATATCCGCCGGTATAGTTTGTAGTCGCACTCCCGGATGGTCTTGCAGCCACATTTCGAAAAAATTAACTTGAATATCGGTGTCGCTAGCCAATGGAAATTGTCCTGGATTTTTTTGTGAAAAATCCCAAAAAAACATAATGGCTTGATCTTGTGGTTTACTGGTTTGAAATTGAGGGTTTTTTTGTAGCCAATCGTTGAAAACTTTTTGATGTCCGGAATCTGCTTTTATCCAGACGACTGCGAGATTCGGATGCAAGCGAGCCCATTGCGCTACAATGCCATTGTTACCTTGGAAACGATTTTCTTTAAACCAATTTAGCAGATCGGGGCCTGCAAGTTCTCCTGCGATATTTTTAATAATTCGTTCACGCAATGCTTCATTGGAAGCTGCAAGCGAGGATGATGCGGATGCAGAGGCATCGTAATTTGCTGCAGAAGGCCGTGGTTGAAAATATTTGTCTTGATTGAATGCCTGCGCGATCAGTTTAGATCCTACTATTTTTCCCTGCTTGTTTATGATTAAACTTCCCTTCGCCTGAAATGGAAAAAAAATAGCGCCAAAACTCCATAAAACCAGTGGATAAATCACGCCACAAATCAAAATAGCAAATGCTAATAAAATTAGGCTTTTTTTCACTATTTCTTTCATCATTATCTAACTCCACTAACTCGCTAAATGCAAGAAAGTTAAAATCGAATCGATTAATTTAATTCCGATAAATGGTACGATAAGGCCACCCAAACCCCAGATTAATAAATTTTTTCGTAATAACGCATCTGCTCCCAAGCTGCGATAGCGCACACCTTTTAAAGCGATGGGGATCAACGCTGGAATAATTAAAGCATTAAAAATCACTGCGGAAAGAATGGCTGAGGTGGGAGAGTGCAACCGCATCACATCCATTATTTTCAGCCAGGGCAGAGTGCTGGCGAACAGCGCAGGAATAATCGCAAAATATTTAGCGACGTCGTTGGCAATAGAAAATGTAGTCAGTGCGCCACGAGTTATCAATAACTGTTTGCCGATTTCAACGACTTCAATCACTTTGGTCGGATCACTGTCTAAATCCACCATATTGGCGGCTTCTTTAGCAGCTTGGGTTCCAGCGTTCATAGCCACGGCTACGTCAGCTTGCGCCAGGGCAGGGGCGTCATTGGTGCCATCTCCCATCATGGCTACCAATTTTCCTGCAGCTTGTTCGGAGCGGATATAATCCAGTTTAGTTTTTGGAGTGGCTTCAGCAAGAAAATCGTCCACTCCGGCTTGTGCGGCGATGGCGGCTGCGGTTAAGGGATTATCGCCGGTAATCATAACGGTTCTAAGGCCCATTTGCCGTAATCTTTTAAAACGCTCTTGAATATGTGGTTTTAAAATATCTTCTAACACCACAATGCCAACAATCTGATTATTGTCGGCTACCACTAAAGGAGTTGCACCTTTCGTGGCAATGTTTTGAATCAATGGCGCTAATTCTTCAGACGCTGAACCACGATTCAATTCCGCCCATTTCACGATGGCGTCTGAGGCTCCTTTACGAATTTTATTGCCATCCGCTAAATCTACCCCGCTCATGCGAGTATGGGCAGAAAATGCAATAAATTTAGCATTTGTTGGTGCAATGATCGTTTGTTGATAGTTTTTTTCAAATAATTTAACAATACTTTTGCCTTCAGGAGTTTGATCTGCAATAGAAGCCAATGCGGCTAATTTTGCTAATTCTTCCTCGCTATGTTTTCCTAAGGGTAAAAAAGCGGTGGCGCTGCGATTGCCAATGGTAATAGTCCCGGTTTTGTCTAACATCACTACATCGACATCTCCAGCCATTTCTACCGATTCCCCGCTTTTAGCAATAATATTGGCGCGCAATGCTCTATCCATGCCAGCAATGCCAATGGCTGCAAGCAAAGAGCCAATGGTGGTTGGAATCAAGCAGACTAATAAGGCAATCAGTGTAGGTATGTCTGTACCCAGGCTTTTGATTTCTGCACCATGTAAATAAGTGGTCATATAAAGCTCGGCATTTTTGGCCATAGCCCAAAGTGGAATGACCACAATTAAGAAAATAAGCGAAAAAGCCGATAAAACTAGCATTAAAGCAATTTCGTTGGGAGAGCGTTGACGAATCGCTCCTTCCACCAGTGCAATCATCTTATCTAAAAAAGATTCTCCTGGATTACTGCAAATACGCACCACAATACGATCAGACAACACAAAAGTGCCGCCGGTAACACTGGAACGATCGCCGCCTGCTTCTCGAATGACGGGTGCAGATTCGCCGGTAATGGCTGATTCGTCTACTGAAGCAAATCCTTCGATAATTTCACCATCACCGGGAACATGTTGACCTGCCATGACCACAACCAGATCATTTTTTTTTAATTCAGCAGAGGACACAGTTTCAATTTGGCCTTGGTCATTTAAGCGTGAGGCGATGATGTGACGTTTTACTTTACGAAGTGAATCAGCTTGCGCTTTTCCGCGCGCTTCTGCAAAAGCGGTGGCAAAGTTTGCGAATAGCAGAGTGAGCAATAGCCAAACATCAATGCTGATAAAATACCCCACCCGAACTATGGTTGAATGATTGCACAGAGCGGCTATGATATATAAGAAGGTAAGAAAAGTGCCTACTTCAACCACAAACATAACCGGATTTTTACATTGAATATCCGGTCGCAACATGCGAATCGCTTGTTTTATTGCAGAAAAAACAGTTTCTTTTTCTAATAGATGTTTAACACGGCGATACGGCATTTCCATCAGCAGCTCCCGCTGAAGCGTGATCTGCTTCCTGGTTTACATACCGAATTCCAGCAAAGCTGGAATTCGGTAATGAAGGGGAAGATCGCTCCGCTTTTCTCCCCCTTGCGATCCTTCATCAGGCAGGGATTCTCTACGAAAATTATTTCTTTATGGAGCTTTAATTCCATATTATTCAAGTTCAGCGGGAATTGCTGCATTTCCATATTCTCATCCGCCAAAGGGTATAGGTCCTACTTGCTCTGCAATGGGACCTAAAGCAGCTACCGGTAAAAACAATAAGGCGCCTATTATCAACACAGTCCCTATCAATAACAGTGCAAAGGTGACGGTGTCATCACGCAAGGTGCCGGCGCCAAAAGGACAGGATTTTTTAGCACCTAAAAATGAAGCCATGGCAATTGGGGCGATGATAGGCAGGAAGCGGCTTAAAATAATGACTATACCTGACGCCAAATCCCAGGCTATTCCTTCAGGCGCAGGATTAGGGTTATTATAAAAACCGGAGGTAACTGCTAGACCATCAAAAGCAGAACCATTGTTAGCAGAAGAAGAAGAGAATTGGTACAGCATTTGGGAAAAACCATGCGCACCCGGATTAGTTATTGCGTTAATTCCCCAATGGGTCGCGGAAAAAAATCCGGTAGGCATTAAGATCATAAATGGATGCACCAGCATGGCGATAATGGCTAACTTTACTTCACGTGTACCAATTTTTTTACCTAAATATTCAGGCGATCGTCCCACCATCATTCCGGCAATAAAAATCGCGATAATGATGTATAATAACATATTGATCATACCCACACCTTTGCCTCCAAAAATGCAGTTCAACCACATTCCAACCATTGGTGATAATCCGGCTATTGGATTTAAGCTGTCGGCTTCGGCATTGACTGCTCCGCAAGTAACATCGGTGGTTAAAGCAGCAAAGGTAGCTCCTGCTGAAACGCCAAAACGTAGTTCTTTACCTTCTAAATTTCCTAAATGTTGGTCAATCGGCAGTGCTGTTAAAGGGGGTACAATAAGTTGATGATAAATTTTTGCCGGGTGAGCAGTCAGTCCTAAATTGGGTTTCAGTGTGTCATAGTAAATAGTCCAAAACACAGTTGCCGCCATTAGGACAAACATGACCGCAAATATTGCAATACCATGGCGAATACGATTTAACATCCTTCCATACATCAATACTAATGAAAAAGGAAAAATCATCATGGCTAAAGTATTAAAAAAATTGGCTAACGCAGTGGGGTTTTCAAAAGGGTGAGCAGAATTCATGCCAAAAAAACCGCCGCCGTTGGTTCCTAGCATTTTCATAGCTTCAAATGCTGCGACTGGGCCCACTGTGATTGTTTGTTGGGTTCCTTCAAGTGTTGTAGCGGTATAAACACTGTTAAAAGTCATTGGGCTGCCTTGTTGCAAAAAAATAATGGCTAAGATAAAAGCAATGGGCACAAACATGTAAACAAGAATGCGCCACATATCGAGAAAGAAATTACCCAGGGATGGATCACCACGCAGACCCCGGATAATCGCTGTGAGTGCGCTAAAACCAATGGCAGCGGATAAAAATAAATTAATAATTCCAAAAAAGATTTGACTAAAGTTGGATAAGTGAATTTCACCAGAATAATGTTGTAAATCGGTATTCGTTATGAAAGAGGCGGCGCTATGGAAGATAGTACTAGGATAAAGCAGAGTTTTATGAGTTGGGTTCAATGGAGTCCAAGGTTGCAACGCTAAAATAATAAAGCTGAAAATAAACAGGAGTGTGTTAAATGACAACAGTGAAACCGCGTACTGTCGCCAATTCTGCGGACCGCAGTTTAAACGTTGCTCAAACCAAATGAAAATTCTGGGACAACAATACTTCCCATCCATGATCCATGCTAAATAACGGCTTAAAGGAATAGCAATGACTGTAGCAACGATCAACAGGGCCAGCGGTAGCAACCAAATTTGTACAAACACTATATTTTCTCGCAGCCTTTTATGAATAGAAAACAAATTCCCATTAAGAGAATTCCTAAGAGGAACATGGCCGGCAGCCAGAAGTATAAGTTGATCATGAAAAATATTCTGGTCTGATTAAAGCAATGACAAGATAGATGAACAGTAGGCCTGCTGTAATGCCCGAAATATAGGTGAGCCAAATCATTTTTTTTCTTTCTCCTTAAAGAAATAAATAATTCGCGGTTATTATCTGCTTGGCTGTTATTATTGTCAATTCGTTGGCAGGATTCTCTAAAGTATCTGCTTAGAAACCACAGTTTGACAGTGTTTTCGGTATTTATAATCTAATTGATTAAAATTTAATCTATTCAGTGGTTGGATTAGCCATAAATGCGGGTCGTCGGAATTAAGGACTTGACCCTGGTGACTCTTTCTCTTTTACTTTATAATGATTTTATACTTTAAATTAATATTAACACCAACAAACGGGGTTTTCATGAAATATAGCAGAAAAAAGGTTAGCACAGTATCTAATTTAAATAAATCTGAAAATGTTAAAACAGAACGTCGATCCCAAAACAACATTACTGAAAAGAGAAAACAAAATAGGTTCCTCCCCTACAAAGATAACATGCACAGATCGCACCTGCTTGCTTTATTCAAGGAAGAAACTCCCAGCGAATTCTCCGGAAAACCAGGCAAGAAACATTCTTCTGATAAAGAACAGGAAAATCCCAATAAAGGGCTGCATTATAAAGGCAAGAAAAAGAACATAGAAAACCGCGCTGAAGTTAAAGACAGTACAAAGAACACAAAGAACACAAAGAACACAAAGAACACAAAGAACACAAAGAACACAAAGAACACAAAGAACACAAAGAACACAAAGAGTACAAAGCAAAAGAACGTAAAAAAAACAAAATTACGTAAAAATAAACTTAAGCGCAAAGTTGAGGGATTAATACCGGCGATACAGGAAAGTAAACTACCTTTAAACCCGGATTCAAATTTTAGTTCATCAGGCAGTTCAACTTCTTTTTCTTCAGTCGCCTCCGTTAGCTACAGCAGCTCTTCCAGCGCTTCTTTTACCACTACGAGCCAAACATCAGATGATGAAGATTTATTAACGTCTTTAATCAAAGCAATTCAAATAAAAGACTCACCTCTTGCCAGTATAGGACCGGCTGTTTTTTCAGGTTATCCGGACAAGCAATTCGAAATAGCTAAAACATACGCAAATGATAATAAGCGTGAAAAAGCAATTATATGGTATCAGGCCGCTGCTAATCGTGGACATGAAGGAGCCCTCAATGAACTTAGAAAATTAAGGGAACCGGAACTTAAACATAACCATGTTCAGAGTACAGTTCTCTCGTCAGATCATAATAATTCGGAAACTTTATATCGAAAAGCTCTCGATGAAAAGGATTGCTTTGAAGCACTGAAATGCTTTAAAGCAGCCGCTGAGGAAGGCCATGTTGAAGCTCAATTTAGACTGGGTCAATTGTACGCCAACAAGTTTAAAATGCCTTCTCAGGCAATAGAATGGTATAAAAAAGCCGGTGAAAGTGGCCATAAAGAAGCTCAAGGTGAGTTAGCCGGTTTACAAAAACAGGAAGCGAGGAAGCCTGCTCCTTTGCCTGTAATCTATCAAAATCGAAATCGCTACACCTGGGCTAGTGGTTTGTCTTCCTCTTCCGGGTCTTCTCAACAGTATGCTTCCGGTGAGCCTACAAATTCAGGAAAACAAATTTCTAAAATTTTCGGTAGCGGCCAGGAATAGCTATCGAAAACAATCTTCCAACCCGGAGCAGAGTGAGCAACCAGGATGAGGTTGCCAATTTCGACAACCGATATATCCTAGCCAGTCTTACTTGGGTGAGGTCCGACTTGTTTATGTGGGCATGAGCGTCTAATATGTATAGATATGACAAACTATTATGTCAATTCAGAAGTAGGCCGGTTGAAAAAGGTTATTTTGCATTGCCCCGATCTTAGCTTGAAACGACTCACGCCCTCTAACTGCCATAAATTTTTATTTGATGAAGTTTTATGGGTGAGTAGAGCCAGAGTTGAGCATAAAATATTTACTTCAGTGCTAATAGATCACGGCGTTGAAGTTTTGATGCTAGAAAATTTACTGCTGGATATCTTGCAAATACCTGAAGCGAAGCAATGGTTACTCGAGAGGAGAATTACTGAAAATCAATTTGGGCCTGTTTTCAGTCGTGAGTTACAAAATTATTTATATGATTTATCTGCTGAGCAGTTAGTGACTTATCTCTTAGGCGGACTGATCAAAAATGAAATAACATCTTCCCTGCACGGGGTTGCTCTCAAGTGCTTAGAACCCAATGATTTTGTTTTGCCACCTTTGCCCAATCAATTGTTTACTCGCGATTCTTCTTGCTGGATTTACGGGGGTGTCACCATCAGTCCGATGGCGAAACCCGTGCGAAAATGGGAAAGCCTGCATATGCGAGCCATTTACCGGTTTCACCCTTTATTTCAGCCACAAGATTTTAAAATTTGCTATGGTGATGAAGATGTGGATTATGGCTCAGCTACTTTGGAAGGTGGTGATGTACTTGTGTTAGGACAGGGTATAGTTTTAATAGGAATGGGAGAACGCACCACCCCCCATGCCGTAGAGCATTTAGCCCAGGCTTTATTTAAAGATCACCAGGTTAAAGAATTAATTGCGTTAAGTTTGCCTAAAAATAGAGCCTATATGCATTTGGATACCGTATTCACTATGGTTGATTTTGATGCTTTTTGCATTTTTCCTGGGGTGATCGAATCTTTGCCCACTTGGAGAATTACCTCCGATGACAATGGTGGTCTGGTTGTGGAAAAACAATCAGATGTTTTTACTGCTATTTCTCGTGCTTTACAGATAAAGAAACTACGAATTTTTACTACCGGTGGCGATGAATTTGAAGCAGAGCGAGAGCAATGGGATGATGGAAATAATCTGTTAGCGCTGGCTCCTGGATTGTTAGTTGGATATGAACGTAATGTTTATACCAATAAAAAATTGCAACAGGGTGGTTGCAAAGTCATTACGATTCCAGGATTTGAGTTAGGGCGAGGCCGTGGCGGCGCCAGATGTATGACCTGTCCTATTATAAGAGAAGATCTATGACAATAAACTTAAAAAATAGACATTTTTTAACATTAGCGGATTTTACACCGGTTGAAATTGAATTTTTGCTGACCTTGGCGCTTGATTTGAAAAGGGCCAATTATGCGGGCGCCGAACAGCCTGGTTTAAAAGGCAAAAAAATTGCTTTAATTTTTGAAAAAGCTTCTACACGCACCCGCTGTGCCTTCGAAGTAGCGGCTTTCGATCAGGGAGCGCATGTTACCTATATCGAATCATCCAGCTCACATGTGGGCGTCAAAGAAAGTATGCGAGATACCGCCAGAGTATTAGGAAGAATGTATAACGGCATTGAATATCGAGGTTTTGATCAAAAAAATATTGAGGAATTAGCCGCTTATGCCGGAGTACCAGTTTGGAACGGATTGACCGACCAACATCATCCTACGCAAATTTTAGCTGATTTATTAACTATACAGGAACATTCCATGCGGAATTTAAAAGATGTTAAGCTTTGTTATTTGGGAGACTGTAATAATAACACCGCTAATTCTTTAATGTTGGGTGCGGCTAAAATGGGTCTAGATTTTAGAATGGCCGGCCCTGAAAAATTGCATCCACAACAGGAACTGATTAACAGCTGTCGAGAAATAAACGAGGAAACTCAAGGGAAAATAGTGATTACCGAAGACATAGCAATCGCAGTAGCGGACGTTGATTTTTTATATACCGATGTTTGGTTGTCGATGGGGGAACCCGATTCTGAATGGACTGAACGGATCAAATTATTGCATCCTTATCAGGTTAACCAGAAGGTTCTTGACATGACCCACAATCCTCGTGTCAAGTTTATGCATTGTTTACCGGCACATCACAATCGTCAAACCGAAATCGGTGAGCGCATTTTTAAAAATTTCGGTTTGGAAGCGATGGAAGTCACTGAGGATGTTTTTGAATCTACCCACTCTATCGTTTTTGATCAAGCCGAAAATCGCCTGCACACCATAAAGGCAGTGCTAGTAGCTACTTTATGAAAATAGTGGTAGCGTTGGGCGGAAACGCCTTATTAAAGCGTGGTGAACCGCCCACATTGGCAGTTCAAAAAGCTAATATTGAGAAAGCCTGTCGAAGTGTGGCCCAAATTGCTAAAAACCATCAAATTATTTTAACCCATGGTAATGGTCCACAAGTCGGGCTTTTAGCGTTACAAGCAGATGCCTTAGATAAAAATACCGATTTTTCTTTTGATGTATTGGGCGCCGAATCCGAAGGAATGATTGGTTATCTGTTGGAACAGCAACTTATGTCGGAACTGCCTAAGCGTAAAGTAGCTGTGTTGCTCACTCAAGTTGAAGTAAGTCCCGATGATCCAGCTTTTAAAAATCCAACCAAATTCATTGGCTCCGGATACAATCAAGCACAAATGGAGCAGCTAAAAAAAAATCATTGTTCATGGGCTTTTGCCAGAGATGGAGCATTTTATCGAAGAGTCATTGCTTCACCAGAGCCAAAACGGATTCTTGAAATTGGCGTCATCCAATTATTAGTGGATTCGGGAGTGATGATCATCTGCTGCGGTGGCGGTGGTATTCCAGTGCTTAAACGAGAACATTATTATACTGGGGTTGAGGCGGTAATTGACAAGGATTTGGCTGCGGCTTTGCTGGCGCAACAGTTGCAAGCAGATGCTTTATTAATGTTAACCGATGTGAAAGCAGTCATGCGCAATTGGGGAACATCGCAACAGGAACCATTAAGGCAATTATCTTTAGCTGAAATTGCAAAATATTCTTTTCCTACAGGATCTATGGGCCCAAAAGTGGAAGCTGCTGCTCGTTTTGTAAGAGCTTGCGGTAAACCTGCATTTATCGGTGCACTCGAAGATGCAGAATTAATATTGAACTACAAAGCCGGAACTTCCATTTTGACCTGAGTTGTAGGCTGAGTTTTCAATCCTTTTGTTATTTCCTTAAATAGAAGCTGTGCGATCTTTTCCAATTTTTGGTAATCGGCGCAGATAGCTTCGTAGGGTCCATTTTTTTGATATTCCTGTGTATATTTTTCTATTTTTTTAGATAACGTTACCCGTATTTGATTCAGCTCATTTAAATCCGACTTTTGATAACATTTTATATTTATACGTTCGTTAATTTCTGTTAACTTCTGTTTATAATTGGGTATTAAATCAGCAGCCTTTTTTGGATTCACTAATCTCACCCCCATAAATAACCTACTAAAACTTGTTTGGGTGGTGTTTTGGAACTCTTGTAACAATTGATTAATATTATAAGAGGGTTTTTCTTCAGTTATAATTTTCTCCTCAAGTTTTGCAGATGTACTTTCATTAAATTGTATTGCATCAGCACTATAACAACTGCGGTTGTCATCGGCCATAGTCCATTTTGTAGACTTTATCGAAGTGGGTGCTTCGTTTTTTACAAACAAAGATTTTATTATGGTTGGTACATCTAAATTTGTCATTGCAATATAATTGGATAACTCCTCAACGATATTGTTCAATGATTTTGGACGATCATCCGGATTTTTTCTTGTGCATTCGGTGTAAAGTGCTTTTAAGGCATTCTCTAATCCAAAGAATATTTTATCTTCCTGGGGGGGTTCAGAATACCAATTATTTTGAATTTCTAATTTAGATTCTGAAAAGATACGATAAAGCATACCTGTTTTCTTATGTTGCAATAATTGATGAGCGTTAGTAATACCATCTTTCATTTTAGGTAAATCTCTGGTGAGTAGCTCACCTAAAAAAATACCGAAACTAAAAACATCCAGCGCCTTAGTTATTTTTAGATCGGGATTGGAATGTACCTCATCGGCCTGCCAATAAGGTGATCCTTGAGGTGTCGCTTCTAATTTTTCTCCTTCCTTAGTGAGAGATCCTAAATCAGAAATTTTAATCTCCCCCTGGCTATTAATCAGTACATTTAAACTTTTCAAATCTCTATGAACATATCCTAGACTATGAATATAGGCGAGTCCCTTGGCCACTTCAAAAGCGATTGCCAAGCTAGAGTTCCAACTTAAGTCTTTTAAAAATTTTCTCAAATCACCACCATCCATATATTCCATCACAATTCCATTATCGTTCGTTTTTCCGTGACAATGAACTATATTAGGATGGTCACACATACTCATACGTGATATTTCTGGCATGGGATCCGAGTTTTCTTCTTGGCCATATTTAACGGCTACCTTCAGGGTTTTTTCATCTCCACGGGTAGCTACAAAAACCTTACCAAAGCCGCCTGCACCAATGAGTTCTAAATCTCTTAAATCTGTTATGATAGGAGTAGTGTCTATGGATGATTTTTTTGTATCCAGTTCAGCTCCGACATTTTGATTAGTTGAATTATTTTTTAAATTTGATTTCATTTTTTTTTCCACGCATTTTGTTTTTTTGTATATTTTAAATGATTACCCTTAAGTACAGATTAAGAAATGAATTAATTTTCCATAGGGTGAAAATATAGATAGGCAAACCTCATAGCTTCGCAATCATTACAATCGAAAAAAGTAGGCATATACGTTGAGGATTTCGAGCCTACTGGGGTTGAAATTTTTAATTCCTGGAAATTTTCGGAGAAATAAACGCCCAGCCACAATTTCGCAATGGAAATAAGCCCAGCCCCCCCCCCGAACCCATCATGTTTGCCGAAAAGTTTGCGAAGTCGCCTCTCATTGGTAATCTATTTTAAAATAGGTCTTTTTTCTGACTTAAAGTCTAATTTCAATCAATTATCTTTATAAAAACTATAGTTTGTTTACCTTTGGAATGTTCATAAAATATACGGTATAATTTATACATAGAAAGGTGAAAAGAGGTTGAAAATGAAAAGAAACATTTTTACTACAGCGTTAGGCGGTCTTATATCTCTCTTTGCGGTCCACCATGGAATTGCTGGGACGCCTGGCAATGTGCATGTAGATAATATTGTCAAAAATACTAACTTAAATCCTAAGGTAGTAGAACTGGCGTTAAAAGCATACAAGTATGCAGATCAAAAAGGTAAAGTGAAAAAAGATATTTTGACTATAGTGGATTATAGTAAACCTTCTTCAGAAAAAAGGTTATTTGTGATCGATTTAAAAACCGATCAAGTACTGCTGAATACATTTGTGGCTCATGGTAAAAACACCGGTTTATTAAAAAGTGAAAAGTTTTCTAACCGGCCTAATTCTAATCAAACTAGTTTAGGAGTTTTTGTTACCACGACCACCTATGTAGGGCATCATGGCACTTCTCTACAAATAGAGGGTTTAGAAAAAAATATAAACGATAATGTTTTCAAAAGAAGAGTGGTAGTACATTCAGCTCCTTATGTCAGCGATAGTTTTTTAAAAGCGAATGGGTACATGGGTAGAAGCTCAGGATGTTTAGCGGTTAGAGAACTAGATATCAGTAAATTGATCAATCTTACTAAAGAAGGCAGTGTTATATTTTCTTATGCAAGTCCAGAAGACACGGATACTAATTTGGCAGCGGTTCAATTATAAAAATCTTATATTTCCATTTTCATAGCAATAATGTGAGTTAAATCTCGCATGGAGATTATGCCATAAAGTTTTTCATTTTCAGTGACAATCAATCTTGCTTGTTTTTCAGTAGTCATTTGCTGCAAGGCTTGAATCACACTTTTATTGACGTCAATCAGGATATCTGGAGTACAAGGCTGCATAATATCTTTAACCGTGACTCTTTGCCAATTGTCTCGTTCATGCCCCTTTATTTCATCTAAAGAAACGTAGCCGACCAAATTTTCGTTATCAACGACTGGATACATTTTATAGTAATGTTTGTGGAAATAATCATCTACTAAACTTTGTAGACTGGTATGAGACGAAACTGTAACTGAATTTGTTTTGGTGTAATTTCGTATTTTATCATTATGAAATACTTCCTGGATTAAGAAATATTGATAGGAAGATTGTGCTGAATTTTTAAGGAAGAAGCCAATTAAAAACATCCATACGCCGCTGATAAAAGCGCCTCTTAGGAAAAGAAATATGCCGAAGATAATTAAAACATAGCCCATTCCTTGACCCCAGATTGAGGCAATGCGGGTTGCCCATTTAAAATCATTCTTCCATCCCCATAAAATAGAGCGAAAAATTCGCCCACCGTCCAAGGGAAAGCCAGGCAAAAGATTGAAAATTGCTAAAAGAATGTTAATAAAGCTTAAGTAATGCAACACCCCATTCACAGCGGCCGGCCAATGGAATGTTAACCCCAAATGATAAAGTAGATAAAAAATATAACCGAGAACAAAGCTAGAAATAGGGCCTGCTACGGCGGTTAAGAACTCTGTTTTAGCATTTGGTGGCTCTTGGCTCATTTGTGCTACGCCGCCAAAAATAAAGAGTTGAATACCGGTAATTGGCAAGCCATAACGACGGCCTACCAATGAGTGGCAAAGTTCATGAAAAATAATGGAAAAAAATAACCCGACCGCTCCGGCAATTCCCATGAGCCAGTAGGTTAACTTGGATAATCCACTAAAAGTAAAAGGAAAATAACCTACCGCTAAGGTCCAAGCGACTAAAAATGCCAGTAGAAACCAGCTAAAATCGAGTGTGACTTCAAATCCAAAAGGGCTGAAAAGATGGATACCTTTTTTCTTTTTTGTATGGTCCATATCTTATAAACTATAGCATAGGTCTGTTGAAACTTAACGCGATGGGGGATTCTCAAGGGGGAGAATCGCGATTCTCCCCCTTGAGCGCGAGCGCAGGCTTTGCCGAGCATCGCGTAAAAACAGGGAAGAAATTCTCGGGGTTGAAAATCCTGGGAATTTCTGTAAACTGCGTAGCGAAGTGCAGGTTATGAATGAACAACAAAAAACTATTACAAATCTATGAACTAATGGTTAAAAGCCGAATGTTAGAAGAACGGCTTATCAACATGTTCAAACAAAATCAGGGCTTTTTTTGGATTGGTGGCCCCGGGGAAGAGGCTTTTAATGTTCCTTTGGGATTGCTCATCAAAAAAGGGCGAGGGTTGGATTATGATTATTTGCATCTGCACTACCGGTCGAGCGCAATTTTAATTGCGATGGGTATGGACCCTGCTAGCGCCATTCGGCAAATGAAAAATACCGCCAGTGATCCCTTTTCCGGAGGCAGATCCTTTTCCAGCCATTATACCATTCGGGATTGGAACGTTACTCCCATCACTTCTCCAATTGAGGTTCAATACGTGATTGCCATTGGCACCGGCATTGCTCAAAAAGACCATGGCGGTGACAGCATTACCATTGTCAACGGAGGAGACGCCGGCACAGCCGAAGGGGATTTTGCTTCTTGCTTAATTTGGTCTTCTCGTCCAGGTAATGAGTTACCAATTTTAATGATAGTCACTAATAACCAATATGGAATTTCTACCCCTGCAGCCACTCAGCATGGCGAAAAAAATATTGCGGATCGTGGTAAGGCTTTTGGCATTAAGACCATGATAGTCAATGGCAATGACGCGGAAGAATCCTACCAAGCCATCGAAGAAGCGATGGATTATGTCAGAGTCCAGCGCAAACCTTTATTACTGGAAGCCAAAGTTTCTCGTTTATATGGCCATAGCTCCGCCAGTGGCGCTATGTTGCAAACTCACGAGGAAGATCCTTTATTAATTTTGGAGCAAAAGTTAATTGCTGCAGACCAACTGACACAAGAGCAGGCCAAAAAGATCCGAAGCCGTTATGAGGAAGAATTCAGATTACTGGCTGATAAAATCAGGCAGGAACCACAACCGGACCCTAACTCAATTTATGATTTCACCTATTGGCAACAAAAGGGTAAGGATAGTGTATGGCAACTCTAGCACAGGCAATCCGCATGGCTCTGCACTATGGGGAAGAGCACTTAAAACTGACCCATGTTTTTGGTCAAGACGTCGGTCCGCCTTTGGGAGGTGTTTTTACCGCTACCCAAGGGCTTAAAACCGCCTGGAACTCGCCCTTGGATGAAAGAGGGATCATTGGTGCGGCCATGGGGCTGGCCATGGCGGGTCAACGCTGTGTGGCGGAAATTCAGTTTTGCGATTATATCTTTAATACTTTGGATTTAATCATGTTGGCTGGTAAAACCTGCTGGAGCACCTATGGCGATTGGAATTTACCGATGACCATTATGACCCCGGTGGGCAGTGGTATTCGGGGCTCGATTTATCATTCCCATTCATTCGACGCTGTTATGAGCCATATTCCTGGCTGGAGAATCGTCATGCCTTCCAATCCCAAAGACGCTTACGGTCTGATGATATCTTGTTTACAAGAACTCAATCCCACGATGTTTTTGGCGCCCAAAGCCTTGATGTATTTGGTGGGTGAGGAATTGATTCCCGGAGAGCCCAGCGGCCTGAAAGCGTTGATTGATAAGCCGGTCAATAAAGAACAGGCGAAATCATGGCGTGCGCAATGGCCTGAGGGTTTGACCGATTATTCCGTACCCATTGGCAAAGGCAAACTGGTCAAAACGGGCGCCGATATGACTGTAGTCAGTTATGGCCGCACTTTGCCTTTATGCGTGAAAGCCGCAGAGCAATTACTGGCCGAAGAAAATATCAACGCGGAAGTCATAGATATGCGATCGCTTTGGCCTTATGACTGGGAGTTAATTTCGCAATCGATCCAAAAAACCCAAGCCGTACTGTATGTCAATGAAGATACCGAAGTGACGAACTTTGGTGAGCATCTAATCCGCAGAACCATTGATGAATTATTCTATCATTTAACCGCTCCACCCAAGCTGCTGGCTGGAGCTTTCATTCCTGGCATCGGTCTTGCCCATAATCTGGAAATCGCCAGCGTCCCGCAACTCAACTCGATCATAAATGCCATTAAGGCCGTAGTTTCCAGCAAAACCTAATATTTTAAGTTTATAAAAGAAGAAAGCATAAATTTTGACAGCCGTTGAGCCGGTTGATTTATCCAGTTGAAAAAAGCAAAATAGTCTCATGGAAGAAAAATGGATCGTTATTAAGTTCGGTGGCACCAGTGTTTCCACCGCGCAGAATTGGCGCAATATAGTCGGGTATCATCCGGCGGCATTTGGCGGCTGATCGCCGGGTTCTGGTGGTTTGCTCTGCTGTCACTCAGGTTTCCAATAAACTGGAAGATTTATTGTCCTCCGCTTTAGCAGGCAACCATGCTCCGGCGCTGCAAGAACTGGAAGAGATTCATCGCCGTTTAAGTAAAGATCTAGCAGTCGATTTCACGGAAAATCTCCAGCATTATTTCAAACAATTAAATCAACTGGCTGAAGGCGTTTCCTTGATTGGGGAAGTGACGCCGAGAATTCATGCTCAAGTTTTAGCGTTTGGCGAACTCATGTCGACAGCCTTGGGCGTAGCTTTTCTAAAATCGCAACAATTGACAGTAGATTGGCAGGATGCGCGACAATTATTAATAGCCGAACCTCAACCATTTACCCATCATAGCGCCGCTTATTTAATGGCAAGATGTAAAGCCGAACCGGACGCCAACTTAATGGCTAAACTCCAGCTTTTAACCAAGGTGGTGATTACTCAAGGCTTTATCGCCAGTAATCCCGCTGGCGAAACGGTACTTATTCGGCAGGGGCGGATCAGATACTTCGGCGGCTTATTTCGCTGCTAAAATAAACGCGGAATTTTGTGAAATTTGGACCGATGTCGAAGGCATCTTCACTGCAAATCCCAAGCAAATTCCTGAAGCGCGGTTGCTGAAACAATTGGATTACGATGAAGCGCAAGAAATTGCTTCCATGGGTGGTAAGGTGTTACATCCCAATTGCATTCCCCCGGTTAAGTTGCAAAAAATTCCCATGTGGGTCAAGTGTACCTTCTTTGCCCGATCATGAAGGCACTAAAATCTCATTTACCGATGAAAAAACCGCAGTGCAAATTAAGTCAGTCATTTGCAAGTACGGGATTTCATTGATTTCCATTGAAACTGTAAACATGCTGCATCAAGTGGGATTTTTAGCCAATATTTTTAATTGTTTTAAACAACGCGGTTTGTCGATTGATTTGATCTCCACTTCTGAGTCCAGCGTCACGGTTTCACTGGATAATCATACGCTGGCTGGAGACCCCAATTTAATTAATTTATTATTGGAAGATTTATCCGGTTTTGGCAAAGCACACCTGCACGGCCCTTGCGCCAGTGTCAGTTTAATTGGCCACCATATTCGCGCCAGCTTGCCTAAATTAGGCGAGGTTTTTACAGCATTCTCTGAGCAACAAATTTATATGTTGTCGCAAGCGGCCAATGATTTGAATCTCACTTTTGTGGTCGACGAAGATCAGGCAGAACGCGTTTGCACAAAAAATACATGATTACTCATTGAAGCGAATCATCAACTGGAATTAACCGCTTCTGCATCCATTCCTGCACGTACGCAAAGGCGCCTGGTGGGAGTTAACAACGTTCACAATTGTTAGAACTGATTGCACAGTATCGACAGCCCTTGTATGTGTATGAAGCCGGTTGTCTGCAAGAACGTGCTGAAAATTTAAAGAAGTGTTCGGCCTTGGATCAAGTTTATTTTGCTATGAAAGCCAATGGTCATACCGATATTTTACGGCTATTTTATGAGATTGGACTTAAATTTTGAATGCGTTTCTTGGGATGAAGTTTCTTGAGTTTTGCAATTATTCCCAGGAATTGCCCGCTCTCGGATTTTGTTTACGCCTAATTTTGCATTTCGGGAGGAATACCAACGAGCGATTCAAGAACAGATACAAGTCACTTTAGACAGCTTATATCCATTGCAGTTTTGGCCGGAAATTTTCAGCGGCCACAAAATTATATTACGGTTTGACCCAGGCCAAGGTTATGGTCATCATCAATATGTTTGTACCGGAGGCACTGATTCAAAATTTGGCATTCCGCTCAGCGAGCTCAATGAGTTATTAAAACTGATTGCCGAACATCAAATCCAAGTGATGGGTTTTCATTGCTCATGTAGGCAGTGGGATATTACGCGAACAAACTTGGAAAGAAAATTTCGCCATACTTGCGCAGCTATTACCGAAATTTCCGGATATCCAAATTGTTAACGTGGGCGGTGGTTTAGGTGTGCCTGAAAACGCCAGTCAACATTCACTGGATGTTCAAGCAATTAATAATTCATTATTACAAGCTAAATCCGCTTTCCCGGACATACAAATTTGGATGGAGCCAGGTAGATTTTTAGTAGCTGAAGCCGGTGTGTTGTTAGCTCGAGTCACTCAAGTGAAATCCAAAAATGAAGTTAACTTTATTGGTATTGAAACTGGAATGAATTCGCTGATTCGTCCGGCTTTATATGGTTCTTATCATGAAATTGTTAATTTAACTCGCTTAGATGAAGCGCCTGCGTTAACCGCGCATATAGTAGGGCCCATTTGCGAATCAGGAGATGTACTGGGTTATTCCCGCATTTTACCTAAAACGCGAGAAGGGGATGTGATATTGATTGCTAATACTGGAGCCTATGGAAGGGTGATGAGTTCACATTATAATTTACGTGAGCCAGCACGAGAAATATTTGTCAAATTATGATCGAAGAAATTTTAGCCAAAGAATTAAATTTAAAAACGTCACAAATTGCGGCCATCGTTCAGTTGTTGGACGAAGGCGCCACGGTGCCTTTTATCGCTCGTTATCGTAAAGAAGCGACTGGTGGAGTGGATGATACCCAGCTTCGAACTTTGGTTGAGCGTTTGCAATATTTGCGCGAGCTTGAAAACCGGCGTGCGGTGATTTTCAAAAGTATTGAAGAGCAGGGGAAATTAACCCCAGAACTACAGAAACAGCTATTAGCTGCGCAAGATAAAACGACTTTAGAAGATTTGTACTTACCTTATAAACCAAAACGCCGCACCAAAGCGCAAATAGCTCGAGAAGCCGGTTTGGAGCCATTGGCGTTGAGTTTGTTAGAAAATCCAGAACTTAACCCAGAAGCTGAGGCGAAAAAATATATCAATGCTGAAAAAGGAATTGAAGATCAGGATGCTGCTTTAGCTGGCGCTCGAGAAATTTTGATGGAAAAATTTTCTGAACAAGCTGAAGTGTTGGGGGAACTGCGTCAATATTTTTGGGAGCAGGGTGTGCTCAGCAGTCGAGTGTATGAAGAAAAAAAAGAAGCGGGAGCTAAATTTGCAGATTATTTTGAGTTTTCCCAGCCTATACAGCACATTCCCTCGCATCGTGCTTTAGCCTTGTTCCGTGGCGGTCATCAAGAAATATTACGGCTGAAATTATCTTTTCCAAATGAGCTGCAAGAGCAGCATTGCCAACAAGTGATCGCACAACATTTTAAACTGCAATTAAAAAACCGGCCTGCCGATAATTGGTTAAAGAAAGCAGTGGAATTCGGTTGGAAAATCAAAATCCAGCCGAAATTAGAATTGGAATTATTGTCGGAATTACGTTTGCACGCGGAAGAAGAAGCCATTCGAGTTTTTAAGGAAAATCTCAAGCAATTGTTAATGGCGGCTCCTGCCGGTCAAAAGATCACTTTAGGTTTAGATCCCGGTCTAAGAACTGGAGTGAAGGCAGTGGTGGTCGATGGCACTGGAAAGTTATTGCATTATACCACCATCTTTCCTCATGCGCCTCGAAATCAGTGGCAAGAATCTTTGAAAACATTGGCGGATTTATGCCGTAAGTGGCAGGTTGAGTTAATCAGCATAGGCAACGGCACGGCTTCTAGAGAAACTGACCAATTGGTAGTTGAACTGATTGCGCAATTAAAAGATATCAATATTCAGAAAATTGTAGTTTCAGAAGCGGGCGCCTCGGTTTATTCAGCTTCGGAATTGGGCGCAGCAGAATTTCCTGAATTAGACGTCTCTTATCGCGGTGCAGTTTCCATTGCTAGACGTTTGCAAGATCCTTTAGCGGAGCTAGTCAAAATTGACCCTAAATCCATTGGCGTCGGCCAATATCAGCATGATGTCAATCAAACTAAATTAGGAAAAAGCTTGGCCGCGGTATTGGAGGATTGTGTCAATGCGGTAGGAGCCAATGTCAACAGTGCCTCGGCGCCTTTATTAATGAGTATTTCTGGATTAAATGAAAATGTCGCTAAGCAGATTGTGGCCTACCGGGAAGCACACGGTCCGTTTAAAAACCGCAAAGAAATTAAAAAAGTACCCAGATTGGGCGAAAAAACTTATCAGCAGGCGATCGGATTTTTACGCATAGTGGGTGGTGAAAATCCTTTAGATGCTTCAGCGGTGCATCCAGAAAGTTATCCGCTGGTAGATCAAATTATAAAAACAGTTCATAAACCCATTGGAGCGATTATGGGCAATTTTGAATTGATTAATAAATTAAATCCCCAACAATGGGTCACTGCCGATTTTGGTTTGCCGACCATTCAAGATATTTTACAAGAGTTAAAAAAACCGGGCCGGGATCCACGCCCAGAATTTAAAACCGCCGTCTTTAAAGAAGGCGTTCACAGTATTGAGCAGCTAAAACCAGGCATGATTTTGGAAGGGGTGGTCACCAATGTGGCCAATTTCGGTGCGTTTGTTGATGTCGGAGTGCATCAGGATGGCTTAATTCATATCTCCCAAATTGCTGATCGTTATATCAAAGATATTCAAACAGTGGTTAAAGTGGGAGACATTGTAACCGTCAAAGTTGTAGAAGTCGATTTGCCACGCAAAAGAATACAGTTGACGCGAAAATTATCTGAACCGAACGCAAAAGTAGAAAAATCACCCAAACCAGCTCCACCCCAAGCTAAGCATGGATTTGCTGACAAATTACAATCGGCCTTAAAGAAATCTAAGTGAAAAAACTGCTTAATTCTTTAGGAACGTGCACGAAATAACAGGTTTGAGCTCATTGGATACACAAAATTAACTGAAGCACAAATTTTATAGATTAAAGCATCGTATATTATTTTATTAATCTCAGTTCTTTGTATCACCGGATAGGATAAAAGCTCAATTTCCTTCGGGGTCACATTTAACTGGAGGCGATGGGCGCCTGAATCGGCCGATAAGTTTACTAAACAGATTTCCACCGGTGAACTCAAAGCATGTTTTTCATCTTCGATGATTACGAATGCCGGAGATTGAATTTTATCTATATTCTCTTTTGTTGCAGATAAAATTTGCGGAAGGTTGCTTTTGAGCTTATGATGATTTTCTTCTGCATGTTTTAAAATTTGTTCTAGATTTAACATAGATGAAAACATACCGCCCAAAAATTTGCCCAGCTTCTTCTCTTTGAACTCATCAGCGGCGCCCGACAAGCCCTCAAAGATTTCCTGAGTGTAGTATAAATATTGATGAGCAAACACAATTTCATAGGGGTTGAGCGCATGGATTACTTTAGGGTATCCTTTTTGGCCTTTTTGGTCACCAAACTTATTGCTGGCATCATGAAGTTTTTTAAGAATCAAAACAGCTTTACAAGAGTTTGAGTCAAATAATTGATTTGCATATTGAGTAATTTCATTCAAAACTTGGTAATAATGCTTCAGCGTAGTACTTTGTTCTGAATCTTGTAAAAGAGGATCTTTTTGGGCAAGCTTCATCATGTTTTCCGTTTCTTTGCTCCAATGTAACAATAAACTTTGAATTTTACCTAATTGATCTTTTTTCATTTTTACGCACCTAGTTTTTTTAAATATAATATTCTTTTATTATTAAAAAAATATCAAGAAATTTCAGCAGTTCGCTTCAGCGCATAGGCGTCAAGTTAAAGTTTATTATTCCCTCTCCCACTTGTGGGAGAGGGTTAGGGTGAGGGTTTTTAAAACAAAACCCCCTCACCCCCAATTTTGGGGGAGAGGGGGAATAGAAGAAAAGCCTTAACCTGACGGCTATGCGCTTCAGAGGGGACCCGTTGACTCGGGGGAGCTGCTTAAGTAAGTTTGAAAAATTTAGTCTTTTTTGGTAAAATAAGCGCAAATGTCAATCTTCTCTTCTTACAGTATTTTATTCGCTTTTTTAACCTTTGCTTTCGTCAGCAGTATTACGCCTGGGCCTAACAACACCATGTTATTTTTATCGGGTGTCAATTTTGGTTTTAAACGTACCGTGCCCCACATTTTAGGCGTGACCATTGGTTTTGCCATTTTAGTTTTAGTTTCCGGCCTAGGATTAGGGGAAATTTTTACCAAATGGCCCTTTTTAGAAACCATCTTACGCTATGGTTGCGCTTTATATTTGTTATTTTTAGCTTGGCAGATTTTACGTTCTGGACAGATTCAATCAGACAAGGCTGAAGGTAAAAAACCTATTTCCTTTCTCCAAGCCGTGATTTTTCAATGGATTAACCCCAAAGCCTGGCTCATGGCCGTAGTGGGGGTGACCACATATGTACCCTTACAACATTTCTTTTTAAATATTTCTATTTTAATAGCCGTTTTTCTTATTTTCGTTTGTTTCAGCGGCGGAGTCTGGACCCTATGTGGTAACTGGATTCAGAGATTTTTAGACCGCCCCCAATATTTACGTTGTTTTAATATCACTATGGCTATTTTATTAGTTTTATCGTTGATACCATTATTTACTTAAAAGATTTGGAGACTGCTGGTACCGTTACTTGTCCCTGACCCAAATTAAATTGCTTCTTAAACTCTGGAATTATTAAGTCTAATGCGTTTGAAAGGGCCTTCTTTCTACCTGGTATATAGATTTTGCTCACGGTTACTATTAATTCATAATAAGCTTTAGTTTGCTCGGAACGGCCCAAGCTACTACTACTTTTTTGAAGCTGGGATTCAATTTTCGTTACCAATTGGTTATAAGCTTCCTGAGGAGTTTCTTTATTAGCTGGTTTGTTTTTTACAAACCCACATTCCTGCGATCTTTTTTGAAGTTTTACAATTAAGTTATCAATAAAAATCAGCAGGTTAATAAATTTCACCACGTCATTGCGAGCACCCCACCCCCAAAGAAGATGGGGAAATATTAGAAAAGACGCGCTCTACTCCTTCCTCTCCCCCGTACTCGGGGGAGAGGGTCGGGGTGAGGGGGCTCAAAAATTTAACAAATGCCCTCACCCTAACCCTCTCCCGGGTACGGGAGAGGGAACAAGAGCGTCATTGGAAGCGTTAGCGAAGCAATGACTAATAAAGTGGCTAGTATGATTTATTTAATCAGAAAAAATCTAAAAGATCGCAGGAATGTAGGTACAAACTATAGAATCGCCGCTGCCGCATTGGCTTTGGTTTGCAAACCTTTAAGCGCTTTGGCAATAGAAATGCCTTAAACCCACAGGGCTGCTTAAACCTGGTTGCTTGGCTGCCTCTTTCTGGGTCATTTCGTCTTTACAGCGGAATTGCTGATCACTTTATATATAACTAGAAATTATATGTTCAGTCAGTTTTGTCAGTTCTGTTGAATTATTTTTTGTATCAATTTGTTTAAAAATACTTAATACATGGGATTTGGTTAAATCTCGATATTTCTCATTTATTCTATTTATTTCGGGAAGAACGGCAGCTTTAATAGAGGAGGTTAGCCAGATTTGTAATTGAGCAAAATCTTCTTCTTGCTCAGATTCTAAATCCAAATTGTTGAACCGTTCTTCATAGTCTGCTGCCAATTGATTCTCAACTTTTTGCACTATTTCCACAACTTCATTTTCTTTTATATTTATTTGGTCGCCAAGTTGTTCAAGAACGATTGCTATCACTAAGGACGTAGGAAAATTATGACCTTTATTATCAAGAACGATATCATCACCCTTCATTGAATTTTACCTCTTTTTGATTTAAATATTGTTTAAGTTATCATTCTAATAAATAAATTGTTAATGCAGTATATAGATAAATTTACTAATTGTCAATACAGATCAACCCTTTTAGGACCTGTGAGAATTCATAAATTATTTATAGCTTCGTCATGGGGAACGTTAGCGAAGCAATGACGGTTAATACAGGAACAGGGTAGTTGAACCTTTTTGCCAAGCTACCGAATAATTAAAAACGGCAGCCGTCAAGGCGCAGCAGACCTATTTTAAAAGTTATTGGGACCAGGCTAATTTAAAATTGAATCTTTCGCAAAAAGATAATGTATTACGAAAGAAACTCACACGGTGGATACGGACCGAATCAAAAAATTAGTAACGGTATTATCCATAGCATTTGCTTGGGCTCACCGTGTAGGAGAATGGAGGGCCGTGAAAAAGCCTTTTTTTCAAAAGCAATTTAAAGAAAATCAAAGACCTCAATATAGCTATTTTCGTTATGGCCTTGATTTTATTCGAGACATCCTTTTTCAAGGGCAAAATAAAATTAGACAAATAACTGAATTTATTAGAATTCCTTATTTAACTCCCATTGGGGAGGCTAGATCATGAATTTTGTCGTGTAGAGAAAATTATCCTTTGGACTAGACAAAATTTTCTCAGGTATTTTCCCCATCTGTATTGAAGATTTCAGGAGGGAAGGCAAACTGATAAAGCAATTCTCTCAAATTTACTGTTCGTACTTTTATTATAATCTCGCCTTGTTACAGTTTAAAATTTCACTTAGAATAGCCATCAACTCGATGCACCTTTAAGGCATACTGTTCAATAATTCAGTTTTTCGTGACGCGGAAATCATTTTAAGATTATTTTAATGATTTCTATATATGTTGTTAAAACTGTTCGTCGGTAGAGTGCGGTTCAGACTATAAAATTAAAAAGAAGGTTATATGAGTAGAAAGCTAGTTTTTTTAGATTTTGATGATTTCCTGGTAAATACTAATAAATTGTCCCCCTTTTGTAGTGTTAAATTTCTTAGAGGAGAAGAAACTAACATCTGGAATGGAAATAAAGAAGGGAATGCTCAGTTTTTCCAAGATCGGTTAAAAAAAACAAGAGATAATAAAAGAAAAAAACAAATCGAAGTAATTTATATAATTTTGTCTTCTAGAAGTGCATTTGACCCGGCATGTATTGAAGTAATGACGCAACTTAAGGATTATTTGTATGTTAACCCAAACATAAAAAGGCAAAAGGAAAATGATTTTTATTATACTAAATTCCCTAATACAGACTCTGGTCCTAAACATTTTTGCCTCCATAAAAATCATAGCTGTTTGGATGAATGCAAAACAGACGAGGTAAAAATGTCTGGGGTATCGGGATTTATAATAACGAGGAAGCCAAAGTTTGAGGTAATGGCGTACGTAGCTGAAAACTTAGAGATTGATCCTCAAGATGTTTGTTTAGTGGATGATAGAAAAAAAAGCCATTTAGAAGAGGCTCAAAAGCTTAGAGACTCTGGTATGGACATTCCAGAATTTTATTGTGTGGATGCAGTTGAATTGCGTAATACGAAATACCAGCCAGAATTAAGCATTCAGCATGCAGAAAGAATAATGGCAGAACTCAATGAAGTATTAGAAATAGAACCTTCAAATTCCTATGTATACACAGAATCAAAAGTAGAGTTTATTCAAAAGGCTGGAAAGACCAAAATAGAATTTAAAGAAATTTGGAATTTAACAAATAATTTAGCAGACAAAAAAGAATCAATTGACTCCTTAAAAGACTATATATCATCGAATCATTTAACACCTTTTACCCCCATTAAATCAAAGAACAATTTCGAAAAGAAACCCGAAGATAGCATTGCATTTTGCATATACCTTCTGTTAGTTAAATATAAAAATTTGAAATCAGAACTTGAAAAATCTTATTGTTTTTTTCCTTATAAAAACCTCAAATTAGAAAAAAAGAATGGTATTGTGTTGTTAATAGAAAACCTGTTTGAACATATGCAAGATAATGAAAATAAAGGTACTTCAGTTAAAAATATTGTAAATGATGTGCTTAGGAAACATCCAACCTTAAGAGCAGGTAGGTGGGGGCATGAAACTTCAGATGCGATACAATTTCTATTAAATACTTACGTTTCAGAATATCCTATACGCTATACTCTTTATGGCTGTGGAAATTTACAAAGCGGGATATGCAGACCACTAAAAAGGACGGTTCCTGACGTAGCTCCGCGAGATTATAAAGTCAACCCCTTAGAGTTCCCGGGTTGAATCCGGGGCTCTGGCAAAGTCAGAGCCTGGAATCAAGGGAAAGGTTGCTCCGCTCCCCGCGGGACAAAATACTACCCGTCGTTCATAATGATATTGAGATAATTGACGGTAGGGGAGAAGCACAGATTGATTCTCGTTTCTAAAAATAAAATTTGGTTTTTTACGAAGAAAATAAGTAATGTGCCCTAAGTCACTGCATTTAATGAATTTTATATGTAATTAATTAAATGATTAATTTTTTTTTCTTATTAAATTTCAAGCACTTACTATAAACGCCTAATTTTTGACCAAAAAATGGTCTATATTTAATCGGGAAGACTATGAAGACTTATAGAGGAGATAATATATGAAAAAACTTTTAATCGGACTTTTCGCAGCCTCAACGTTAGCTGCAAGTGTAGCCGGTTATGCAGGAACAGTTACCTTTGTTAATAGATATAGTGAACCGGTTATGTTCATAGTTAGCTTAGGTCCTGTTTATAACCCCATTGCTGAAGGTACGGTCCCCTCAGGTGGTCAGTACACTTACCCAATCAATGGTCCGCTAACCCGTGATTTATTTTTCTTTGCTTCTCCGTTGCACCAACCATTAGTCACGGTGAACTGCGGTAGAACTTACGGGGTTATGGACAGCGTTATTATGAAAGCAGGCTGGACCCAATTCGGTGAATGGGGCTGGAGTGATAACTTTGGCTATGATGGTACTTTTAGCTGCCGCTTATTTGCACCCGCTGAGGGAGCATATGGGCCAATGGTTCCACATCGCCATCACTACCGTACTTATTAAAATAAGACATATAGCCTTACAGGCGCCTTATGGCGCCTGTTTTTTATTGCTACAAAACGACGCTCGAAGTAGAATATCTTCATGAAAAGAGCGATCGGTAAAATGATACTGGTTTTTTTGGGATTATCTAATGTGTGCTTGGCGGCAACTGAAGATCCTAATTTTTCATTAGTCTCGCATGAAGTTAAAGATATCTGTTATCAAGCTCAAAAAACTCTCATTCCAAACAACGATCAACCAAATAATGATTTATTAAAAAAATTGCATAAGTGTGAGGCCACTGATCTTTATTATGGATTAAATCAAACCTCAGACTATGTTACTGCGCGTCAATGTGCTTTTGCGACGCATAATTACGGTGTTCTTACCATGATTTATGCTAATGCTAAAGCAGTGGATAGAAACTGGGATTTGGCCATTCGATTTGCTTGTAAGGCAGGTTTTGCCCCGGCTGAAATTCAAGGCCGTGTAATGCATTTAGTTCAACTCAAAAATAAAAACTGGCAAGGGGCGGATTTTGATATCTGTGATGATATTACCAGCGGTTATATGGCAGGGATTTGTGCTGCACAAAAGCAAAAATTAACGCAGATAAAAAAACAAACTCAATTTGCGAACTTATCGACTTCATGGAATGATACAGAAAAAAAAGCCTTATCCATGCTGCAAACATCTGCGCAGACATTTTTTAAAACTCGAGCTAGTAATGAAATAGATTTAAGTGGTACAGCTCGAAGTGCTTTGCAAATTGAGGAACAAGAAAGTTTGGAGAACGAGTTTTTATCTTCGCTAAAAAGCTTACAAAACGGTCATCTGCCTCATTATTCTTCGGGGCAGGCTCTTAAAATAGATCAGCAGCTGAATAAAGTGTATAACCAAATCCAAAACGACTCTGATTTTTCTTTAGGTACGGTAACGCCTGAAAGTATTAAAAAAACGCAGAAGGAATGGCTTAAGTATCGAGATACGTGGGTCGACTTTGGTAAAATAAAATATCCGCAAGTGGATGAAACCAGTTGGAAAGCTTGGCTTTCAGAGAAGCGGCTGACCATGCTCCAAGATCTGGCAGATTGAAAAAATCTCTCGCTACCGTCATAAGTAATTAATCAATGACCGGCATTTCAACTCATGCCAACAGAAAGAATTCAATGCAGTTAAATTAATCAAAGTGACCAGCCCGGCGACTTGATAGCCGACTTGCTGCGCCAGCTCTGCTGCCGCCTGTAAAGAGCCGCCGGTGGCGATTAAGTCGTCTACAATTAACAACCTTGCGCCATCACCTTGCTGCATTTCCAAGGTGCTCTCCCCATATTCAAGACCGTAATGAATTTTCCCGGCAATTTTCGGCAGCTTGCCAGGTTTTCGAATTTTAATTAACCCTTTGTTATGCTTATAAGATAAGGCGCCGGCCAGCAAAAATCCTCTGGACTCAATACCAGCAATCAATTCAAAATGCGCCCATTCGGTTGCTGTAAATAAATCGCTTAAGGCATCAATAGTCTCGCAAAATTTATATTTTAGTAAAGGAGAAATATCACGGAACAAAATTCCGGGCTTAGGAAAGTCAGGGATTTCACTGATATAATTGCGTAAATTTTCCATATTGTTCACTGATTAAAAGCAAAATAGACAACAAAAACCAGCGCTAAAACCCACAGCATGGGATTGAGTTGCTTGATTTTACCAGTACAGGCCTTAATTAACACATAACTTACCAACCCCATCCCTAAGCCGTTGGCAATAGAGAATGTAAACGGGATCATAATGACAATGATAATGGCCGGGATAAACTCCAAAGGTTCATTGACCGGCAAATAAGTGATATTACGCAGCATCAGCAATCCAACATAGCACAAAGCAGGTGCAACCGCGAAACTTGGGACAGATTGCGCTAAGGGAGATATAAACAAAGCCAGTAAGAATAAGCCGCTGATGGTCAGCGCTGTTAATCCGGTATGTCCGCCTGCTTCAATGCCCGCAGCGCTTTCGATATAGGTACTGGTGCTGGCCGATCCCAACAATGAGGCTGCGGTTGTAGCTAAACTATCAGCCACTAAGGCACGTGATAAACGATGGGCGCGGTTGGCATCCTGTCTGAACAAGGGTTGTCTTAAAACGCCAATCAGAGTGCCGGTGGCGTCAAAAAACCCCACCAATAAAAAAGCAAATAACAATGATAAATTTTTTAATTCCAACATATTAGGAATTTGTAGTTTCAACAGCGATGGTTTTAAGCTGGGTGGCAGGGCAAAAATACCGTGAAACTGTGTTAAATGCAAAAACAAGCTGATCAAGGTAATAATTAAAATGGAAAGAATGATGGCGCCACGTATTTTAAAATAATCAAGGATGATAATGATAAAAAACCCCAAGAAAAAAAGCACGCTGGATGTAGCAGAAAAACTACCGGCCGTAATCAGCGACTTGCCGGCCGATCTTACAATAATTCCGCTATTCTCTAATGCTATTAGGGTGATAAATAAACCGATGCCGGCGGCAATGCCCGCATTAATACTTTCCGGCATCAATTCGATCACCCATTGGCGCACCCGGGTGAGCACTAAAAGCAAAAAGACCACTCCAGAAATACAAACGATGCCCAGCGCGTGCTGCCAGGTATAGCCCAGTGTCTGTACTACGGTATAAGTGAAGAACACGTTTAAGCCCATCGCCGGAGCGATGGCGATAGGATAGTTGGCAATCAGCCCGACCAACAAACAGCCGAAAATGGTAACCAAACAGGTAGCGACGTAGGCGGCGCCAAAATCCATGCCTGCGGTATGTAAAATGGCCGGATTTACAAAAATAATATAAGACATGGTCAAAAAGGTGGTGATGCCGGCCATGGTTTCTTGTGAGAGAGAGGTTTGATTTTCTGCTAATTTAAACCGGCGCTTAAGAAATTCTTTCATAGCAGCATCTTAATCAGTTTTAGTGATACCTGCAAGAGCTGAGAACAGCAATTCCGCTATGTGTATTGTCAAGGGTTAGGGACAAAGAAATCCCCTCCATCCGAAATGGTCTAAAAAATTAAGAGCCGAAGAACAGTCAAGGCTGCGCGAAGCGCACCCCAAAGGGGTTTAGCCTTGACTGTTCGCAGGCGACCCCATCATTGGGTGATGTGCTGTGATCAGCGATAGCTGATCACAGCGCATGATTACCTTTTTTCTTCAAAGATCTTCAGCATTTAAACAAGGCTTATTGCCCTAATCTGCTATTCGTGGTTATTTCCGTAGAAATACGCACAAGCTGTTCATTCAGTTTAATAAGGTGCGTGCCCCAAACTCGCTAACGTGGTCCTCTCAGACTCACAGGAATTGCTACGGGGTCACCGCAAACTGTTGCTGCTTCACTTGATCTTTGATCGCTGCTCTCTTCTCATATAAGCATCCTGTTCTAATACAGGCTCTGATCCGCCCTGCCAGGTGTCGAGCTACCGCAACAATAGCCCGCTTCTTCCCTCGATGGGCGGATAATCTGTCATAAATCTCCTTCAAATTGGGATCTTGACGGATGGCCACCCATGCGGCTTCTATGAATATTTTACGGAATATAGACCGACCCTGTCGACTAATATTCCCTTGTCGAACGTGCTCTCCAGAAGAATATTCACTCGGGGTCAGTCCCAGAAAACTAAAGAGCCTCTTCTCGTTTTTAAACTGGCTCATATCCCCTAATTCATTCGCCAGTTCCCGGCCATGCAATAACCCTATGCCGGGGACACTTTCATAAATCATCGTTAATCCATCCTCCTGGGCTTGATTTTTGAGTTGCTCTTCAATCATCTTTAAACTCCGGGTTAAGTCCTGCCATTCCTGAGCATAACAGTGAATACTATACTTCAGGTCCTCAGGCACTTGAATATCGGATAGCTCATTTAATTTCTTCAGGATCCAGCAAGCAGATATCCTCGTATCATCTTCTACAGGCATCAATCCTTGCGTAAATAACAGGCCTTTCAATTGATTCCCTATTCGCTGCCGACTTTGCCAAATTTGCTGACGGAGTCGCGTGACGCTCCGTCGCCCTTCTTGTTCGACCGTCGGCACAAATATCCCTTTCAGGCGATGACTCGCTAGTTGGGTCGCTATTTTTAATGCATCGCGTTTATCCGTTTTTACCCGATCTCTCGATGCTACTTCAATGGCCCCAGGGTGCACAACCTGGTTTTTAATTCCGTGCGATAATAAAAAACGATGCAAATGAAAACCTGAAAATCCGGCTTCATAGGCTGTTTTAACCTCCGCTCCCTGAAAATGATTATGAATATAACTGAGTAATACCTCAGGCTTAGCAGGCATCGTATCACGCTTAATAACCTCTCCCTCGCAGATACTGACGCAACTATAGGTTTTTTTATGAACGTCAATTCCCATATATATCGTCTTTCCTGTATAATCGTACTTGTACATATATCTTCCTCCATTATTCACTTCAATACCTTATTTTATAATGGAGGAAGATTTCTTAATACATCATAGCAACTCGCTGAGTACAGCGAAAATTGCTTCCTGTTTTTATCCTGCGCTCGGCGGAGCCAATGCTCGGAATGAAGGGGGAGAATCGCGATTCTCCCCCTTGCAATCCCCCATCGCGGGGATAATTTTCTACGAAAATTATTTTTTTATAAAGGTGATTTATTTTATTAAATCAAATAGTTAAAACTCACCGGGAATTGCTGAGCTGAGAACGACGCCGGGCCAAGGAAAAGTCATTCACTCATCAATAAGCGCTTGAACATCTGAAGTTTTGAAGAAGACGCAAAAATGTATATAATGCCGTCTCCGCCCCGCTTTCGCGAAGGCGAGAAACTAATTTGTTAAGAGTTGGGGGTGTAAATATAGTTCCCAATAAGATCATGCACATCCTTATGCATTATGTTAGTGTCATTAAAAATATTTATTACTGTTTCCTTTCGTTTTTTAGGTGAGCTGCTTCTGCATAATTCATCCACAAATTTATTAACTATAGCAACAAGCCGTTCACTCAGTATAGCAACAAGGCGTTCACCCATTGACACATTATTGTATTTATAAATGTAACAATATGATCCAAGGCTAAGGAAAAAAATTGCTACTCCACTGACTAGGAATTTGAGGTATTGATCTTCTCCTTCGTTAGCTCTACTTGTTCCGAGTATGGATAAAAAAAGACCGGATGCTATCCCTATCCCTGAACCTATTATTCCTCCTGCTTGACACCATACTGTTCTCTTTGCTTCGGTATATTCTTTTTCAAATTCTCTATTGATAAATCGAATATCTTCTTTATCCCAATTTTTAAATACAATTTCAAGAGCAGCTTGAGAAGTTGGGTTATTTTCCAGTCTCTCATTCAGCCTTTGCCGCAATATTGGGGCAAGAGAATTTTTAAATTCATTTTCATCGTTAAATTTGTTGTCATTAACTTCTATAATTAATTGATCATATTCCAATAGTGGTTCACCTAGCTTTTTCATCTTACTTACCTATTTTGTAAAATATTAATTTTATTATTTATTTACTGAATTTGATAATTTTAAATAGGTTATATAAAATTGTCAATATAAAATTAATAATGGAATGCGTACAGCAAGCTTAATTGGTTTATAAAGCTTCCAGGTGTATAATTCAATGGAAGACAAGAATTTTAAAGGGGACGTAGAAACACATGAATAGTTGCTAAAAAATGCAAATTAAAAATAGAGGCGCAATTAGCAATCCAGCAGGTAGATTTGAAGTTACTGAGCGAGAAGAATTTGATGACGGCTGGGATTTATACGGGGATGATGAAATCGTTTCTACCCTGCAAACTACTTTGATTCGCGAAAATTCCAAATCTATTATTACCCGTAACGATTCACCTGATATCGGTTTTGAACAATCGATTAATCCTTATCGCGGTTGCGAACATGGCTGCATTTATTGTTATGCTCGACCTGCTCATGCTTATATGAACATGTCACCGGGTTTGGATTTTGAATCTAAAATTTTTTATAAACCGGATGCCGCGCAATTGTTGGAGCAAGAACTGAGTAAGCCAAATTACCAGTGCAAACCGATTATGTTAGGTTCTAACACAGATCCTTACCAGCCTTCAGAAAGCAAATTAAAAATAACCCGGTCGATATTGGAAGTGTTGAATCGCACTAACCATCCAGTAGGGATCATTACTAAAAGCACTTTAATTTCCAGAGATATCGACATATTGGCGGATATGGCTAAACGCAATTTAGCCAAAGTGGCCGTAAGCATCACTACTTTGTCCATTAAATTAAAACAAATTCTTGAGCCTCGCACCGGCGCCCCCCAAGCCAGATTGAAACTTATCCAACAACTGGTTGGACAAGGTATTCCAGTACGAGTAATGGCAGCGCCGATGATACCACTTATCAACGATTCAGAATTAGAAAAGATATTAGAATCCGCTAAAAAAGCTGGGGCCACAAACGCGGGTTATACTTTTATTCGCCTCCCGCATGAAGTAAAAGATCTTTTTAAAGAATGGCTGGCACAGCATTTTCCAGAGCGGGCAGAGCATGTAATGAGTATTATTCGGCAAATGCGCAACGGCAAAGAATATGACGCCACTTTTGGCAAAAGAATGCGCGGCGAAGGTGAATTTGCCGAATTATTGGCAATGCGCTTTAAGTTAGCCTGTAAACGTTTTAAATTAAATGTGAGTGATACCTCTTACGATACCCAAAGTTTTAAAAAGCCAAATTCCAACAAGCATCAACTTGATTTATTTGACTAGTAATCCCGGCTATTTTTTCCCATAATCCAAAATAGACGCGTCTATTTTGGATTATGGGAGTTTTTAGCCATGAAACGCTATCCATCAGGATGGTATTTTGGTGACTACTCCCATTGATTTTTTTACTGAGCAATATTCATGGGAAAAAATGATACAAGAAAAAGGCGGTGTTTGAGATAATTTTTTCCGTGTTGACATGCTGTAGAATAATAGCTTTTTTCTATCGTTGCTATCAAAACGTTTGATTTTACTAAGCTACTCTAAATTAACAAAATTGATCTATCAATTTATTAATTAGAGGTAGCCAATGAAAAATATCGAAAAACACAAAATTCTAAAAAGTTTGCTCGCAACCCGCCGGGTCTATGATGAATATCATTTGGCGGTTTTAGATGGCAACGATGTCATTAGCGCTCAAGTCTCCGACCACCACCCGGTAGTATATCAAACCTCTTTATGTTTTAACATTATGATGAGATGTGCAACGCGGCGTGGTGGTTATAATAATGGTTTTGGCATTGAAGAAACTGATCAACAATATACGGTTCGCCTCTCTAAAGTAGCGGCTGTTATAGCCGAAATCGTATTTCGTAACCCTGGAATCATCGAAATAGGAATTTGCGAAGGTCCGGTCCGCAAAGAAGATTTGGATCATTTTTTAAAAAGCTTAACTAAATTCCCGTGGATGAAAGCACTGGTTGCAAAAGGCTTTTATCAACCTCAAGTGAAACACAAAGCCGACTGGGGTCTTTTACTCTTAGTAGACAGCCATTTTCAAGTCAAAAAAGTAAAAAACGAGATTAAACAAACTCAACTTTCAGATAAACTGGCTAATCGCTTTCAAACTTGGGAATTATCAAAAGGAAAACAAAAACAATATTTTTCATTGTTGCACCTGCCATTTTCAGCGGATGAGCATAAAACCTCCAAATCAGCTTTATCTGTGCAGGGTAAAGCATATTGTGATTTTATAGCACTTTTGTTAGTAAAATATGCGGATCAGTTTTCAGTGATATGTGGTGATTTTAATTTCAATCCATCCTTCGTGGAATACTACTCATGCAATACAATCCCCACTAATAATAGTGTTTTATGGGAAAAGGAAGACCAACGCAGCACCACTGTAGACGGTATTATATTAACAAAACATGCAAAAAGAATGAGTTATAAAATGACGATCCAAGCAAGTCTGTTCATGCCATCCTTCGAAAAGAAGAAGGACCAAGAAAACATTGTTAACAACTGCTTAGGCTCTGTCATAAAAACTTGAACATTTAGCATCCCATTGAGGCATCGCTCGGTCACTGGGTGCTAAATGCCGGGCAAAATAGGGTATAATAATCAAATGAATATACAAAGTATGAAATATCTAGCGGCTTTAGCGAAATACACTCATTTTGGTAAGGCGGCTAAAAAGTGTTTTGTTAGTCAGCCTACGTTAAGTATGCAGATTAAAAAATTGGAAGACCGTCTGGGAGTGCAACTGCTAGAGCGAACTAATAAATCGGTTCGTTTAACTGAAGCAGGTGTACAGATGGCCGAACATGCTTTCAACGTACTGCGCGAAGTAGACGCCATGAAAGAAAAAGCACAGGCTATGAAAGATCCTTTTACCGGTCAGGTTAATTTAGGAATTATACCCACTTGCGCTCCTTATTTTCTGCCCTTAGTTTTTCCTTCCTTGTCTGAATTGTATCCGAACTTAAAGATATTTTTAACGGAAGCTCAAACCCCATTTCTTCTGGATGAATTAAAATCAGGCAAGTTGGATATTGCGATTATGGGATTTCCTGTTAAAGATAGCCATCTGAATTCAGAAATTCTTTATTGCGAGGAACTGCTGTTGGCTCTGCCAAAAAACCATAATTGGTCCAACAAGAAAAATATCGATACCAAAGAACTCTCAGGGGAAAATTTGTTGCTGCTCACAGATGGCCATTGCTTACGAGATCAAGCGTTATCGCTATGTGAAGAAAATAATGCTCAGGAAATCCCCAATTTTAAGGCAACCAGCTTAGAAACACTTCGCCACATGGTCGCTTCCGGAATTGGCATGACTTTAATGCCTCAATTAGCCTGCCGCAAGGATGACGGATTAACTTATATCCACTTTCAAAATGAAGAAGTCTCCAGACAGCTGGGTTTAGTATGGCGAAGAGCTTCTGGAAGGAGTCTTTTGTTCAAAGATTTAATTAAGCAGATTAAAAAAATTATGACTGGAGTTTTGCCTACTTCGTAAATTTAGCGTAATCAAGCGTCTCGTCATCTCACAATCGAACACGGTGATCCACAATTGTGCCACGAAATTCAAGATGAAATTTTGCAAACTTTTCAGCAGGATTTTCATAAATATGCTGGAGAGAAACAAATTATCTATCTTAATAAAATTTTCTCATCTATTCCAAAGCAATTAGGAAACAAATTTAAATATAGTCATGTCGAGGCTGATATACATAGTTTACCCTTAAAAGAGGCTTTGACTTTATTAAGTAAAGCTGGAGTTGGGCATTATTGTTTTCATACTGCTGCACACAAACCACCATTGGGTGCTGAAGCTGATGAGAAAAAATTCAAAATGTTCTTTTTTGACATCGGCTTAGCTCAAAGAATGTTAGGATTAGATACCAGAACGTGGCTGATGACTCCCATTAAAGTTGAAAATATAGGAGCAATCACCGAGCAGTTGGTTGCTCAAGAATTCCTAGCTTACCATGATGTCAAAAATAAATTGCAATTGTATTATTGGCATCGCGAGAAACGTGGCAGTAATGCAGAGGTAGATTTCGTTATTCAACACAAAGGAAAAATCATCCCGATTGAAGTTAAATCCGCTAAGGATGGTCGTGCAGCCTACACCTTTATTTAGAAACTCACCCCGAAAGCCCTTACGGATTAAAAATTGCTGGGCATTTGTTTTCTCAACAACAGCGTATTCGAGAAATTCCTTTGTATAGTATCGAAAGTTGGTTTTGCAACCCACCAGAAGATTAAGAAAGTTCTTTACTATCCAAATTAAGTAAGCTCTTATCAAGAACGGGGTTTTTATGTCTAGTATACTTGACATAAATAGAATAATTAGTTATTTTTAGAGGATGGAAATATCTAAAGATGACTTGGCATTAACCTTATACGGCTTTAATCCTTGGTGGAAGGGTGAAACTATAAAAGACCTTTCACTTTGGAAAAGATCTGTATTTAATGAATTATTTTGGTGGACCTGGTCCCCACCTGTCAATAGAGCAGTCTTCCTTTCGGGAGCGCGGCAAGTGGGTAAAACCACTTTAATAAGACAAGCCATCCAAGAGCTACTCAATAATGAAGTTGCACCTGCCAACGTTCTATATGCTACTTTTGATCATCCTATTATAAAAATGGCGGGAATAGCCAAAGTGGTGGAAATTTGGATGGAACGCGAGCCGCCGTCAACTGGACCTACCTACTTGTTTATCGATGAAGTCCAATTCATGTCTGACTGGCAAGTCTGGATCAAACACCAAGTTGATTTTAATAAGGATAGGAGAATTATTTTTACTGGTTCAGCAGTTCCGTTGGTTCATAAAGGACAAGAATCGGGTGTTGGAAGATGGCATACCATACGCATAGCTACTTTGTCGTTTTATGAATATTTAGATTTAAGAAAAAATTATTATGAAAAAGCTATAAAAGCGTTTGATAGTTCACAAAAAAACCGTGTGGATTTATGGCTAATAAAACATTATTTAGAGGTAAATAATCAAGAATTAGAATCCATAAAAAACATTTCCGATAAACATTTTAATCTAGAATCTTTAAAAGATTTATTTGATTCCAAAATAAATTTTCAAAGTTTATCCCAGCTGTCCGTTCCATTAATTTCGGTATTTAATCAGTACCTTATTAAAGGAGGATTTCCACAAACTGTATTTAGTTCTATAACAGAAGCTCAAAGTTTAATACGTGAAGATATTATTGACAAAGTGTTGAAACGTGACATGACCGCTTTATTTGGTGTGCGTAAATTTATTGAGTTGGAACAGGTTTTTCTTTATTTGTGTATGAATGATGGCGGCATATTAAATTTAGAAGATTTGGCGTCCAATTTAAATGTTTCCAGAACTACTGCATTCAATTTTATTGAATTATTAGAAGCCACCCATTTAATTTATCGGCTACAAAAATTTGGCTATGGAAAAGATGTCTTAAGAGCTAGATTTAAAGTTTATCTAGCTGATCCTGCAATCGCTCCTTCCGTTTTATTAATGGGAAAAGGGGTTTTGGAAAAGCCGGATATGATGAGAAAGGTAGTTGAAACCGCAATATTTAAACATTTATTCTTGTACTCTGAACCGGGATCAAGAATAAATTATTGGAAGGATGAAAAAAACCACGAAGTCGATTTGGTCATTACCCAAGGCGAAAATATTATTCCTTTCGAAATAAAATACAGAAATAAGCATACTAATATGAAGGACCTTCCCGGATTAATGAAATTATGTAAAAAATATAATATAAAACGAGCTTATATCGTCACACAGTCTTTGACAGATTTAGGTCCTTTTAAGAATCCAGATTTACCGCAAACTGAATTTATGAAAATTCCAGCCGCTCTTTTATGTTATTGGCTGGGTAAATTTGAAACCGAAAAGAATACTCGAGATGAACCAAAATTATTATTTTGAGTTTGACTTTTACACGGGTTAATAATATCTTAACGCTTTGCCATTTTGAGAATATTTTATGCTGGAAACCAATTGGTTGTTTGATTTGTTAGCGAACTTAGGTGAGCGCTTGCACGCGCTTCGGGGGTATCTTTGACTATGAAAATAAGCGTCAGCGCCTGACCGCAAGTACGTGCTGAACTAGAAAACCCAGATATCTGGAAAAATCCGTGCTGCAGCGCAAGAATTGGGGAGAGAACGCTCTCAACTGGAATTTACCGTTGATCTTTACGAACAACTAGAAAAAGCCCATCGTGAAAATACTGAATTATTAGAAATGGCCAAAGCGGAAGAAGATGCTGAGGCTTTTGAGTTAGTGGTTGCAGAAGTCAATCAGTTACGCCGCCGGATCGAGGATTTAGAATTTAAAAAAATGTTTTCTCATCCTATGGACCCTAATAACGCCTATTTAGAAATCAATTCTGGTTCGGGTGGAACCGAAGCTCAAGATTGGGCCGAAATGATATTGCGCATGTATTTACGCTGGTGCGATCAGCATAGTTTTAAAACGACTATTATCGAGGTATCTGCCGGCGAAGTGGCCGGGATAAAAAGCGCCACAGTACACGTTGAAGGAGAATATGCTTTTGGCTGGTTGCGAACTGAAACCGGAGTCCATCGCCTAGTGAGAAAATCGCCTTTTGATTCAGGCAATCGCCGCCATACCTCTTTTGCCTCTGTATTTGTTTCTCCGGAAATTTCGGATGATATTCAGATTGAAATTAATCCCGCGGATATTCGCACCGATACTTATCGCGCCAGCGGCGCGGGTGGTCAGCATGTAAATAAAACCGATTCTGCAATTCGTTTAACGCATATGCCCACGGGAATTGTCGTGCAATGTCAAAGCGACCGTTCCCAGCATAAAAATCGTTCTTCAGCGATGAAGCAGCTTAAGGCTAAATTGTATGAATTGGAAGAGCAAAAGAAAAAATCGCAACTACAAGCTTTAGAGGAAGGGAAATCTGCTATTAGCTGGGGAAGCCAAATTCGTTCCTATGTTTTGGATGCTGCGCGAATTAAAGATTTGCGTACCGGTGTAGAAACCACGCAATACCCAAGCTGTATTAGACGGGGATCTGGATCAATTTATTGAAGCCAGTTTAAAAGAAGGGGTTTAAACGATGGATATGATAATCTGAATCCAACGAACAAGTTATCGCAGCGCAAGACTAAAATTAAACGCTTTGCGCCAGCAGGGCAATGCCTATCCTAATGATTTTCAGCGCGATGCTTTGGCGCAGGAATTATTGCAAAAATACGCTGGCATGAATGCGGATACGCTCAATCAGACAACCGGTGCAAGTAAAAGTGGCGGGGCGCATGATGACTCGTCGTCTAATGGGTAAAGCCAGTTTTGCTCATTTGCAAGATATGTCGGGTCGTATTCAACTTTATATTGCCCGTGATCACTTAGCAGAAGGTGTTTATAACGAATTTAAGACCTGGGACTTGGGTGATATTATTGGCGCAAGTGGAGTTATTTTTAAAACCCAAACCGGAGAATTATCTATTAAGGTCGATGAGATTCAGTTATTGGCGAAATCATTGCATCCTCTGCCTGATAAATTTCATGGCCTTACAGATCAAGAACAACGATTTCGACAACGCTATTTAGATTTATTGGTAAATGACGATACTAAACGTATTTTTCAAATTCGTTCGAAATTGATTAGTGAATTAAGAAAATTTCTTGATGAACATGGTTTTATTGAAGTAGAAACACCGATGATGCAGCCACAACCCGGCGGTGCGGCAGCCAAACCTTTTACTACGCATCATAATGCCATGGATATGGAGCTGTATTTACGAATTGCGCCTGAATTATATCTAAAGAGATTGGTGGTGGGCGGTTTTGAACAGGTTTATGAAATTAATCGTAATTTTCGAAATGAAGGTATTTCAACCCGCCATAATCCTGAATTCACTATGCTGGAATTTTATCAGGCTTATAAAGATTACCACTATCTCATGCAGTTTACAGAAAAAATGTTGCGATATTTGGCGGAAAAAGTGTTGGGTACTTTGCAATTAAATTATCAGGGTATGGCCATTGATTTAAGTCAGCCATTTCAAAGGTTAACCATGAGGGCAGCCATACTTCGTCATTGCCCGCAAATGACTGCCGAGCAGTTGGACGATGAAAAACAGGCTAGGGAATTGGCCAGAAAATTTAATTTGGGTGTTCCCGATAGTTCTGGCTTAGGTAAACTGCAAAGTGCTTTGTTTGAAGCTTTTGTCGAAGAAAAACTGATACAACCTACTTTTATTACCGAATATCCAGCAGAAGTCTCGCCGCTGGCTCGCGCCAATGATCAAAATCCTTTTATTACCGATCGGTTTGAGCTGTATATCGCTGGACGGGAACTGGCCAATGGTTTCTCAGAGTTAAATGATCCAGAAGATCAAGCTCGCCGTTTTGAGCAGCAGCTGCAAGCAAGGGCTGAGGGTGATGAGGAAGCTATGATATATGATGCCGATTACGTCACTGCTTTAGAATACGGTTTGCCGCCGACCGCAGGGGAGGGGATCGGTATTGATCGTCTGGCTATGTTATTTACCGACAGCGCCTCTATCCGAGATGTGATTTTGTTTCCGTTGCTGAGAGCTAAAGATTGAACCCATAGGGGGCAGGCTATGAAAATTAATTCCGATTGCAGAAATAAAATTACTCGAAAAGTATCGATCAAGTTTTAACTGAGATTTCTAGTCCGACTATTTTTAATGATCAAGTAAAATCAAAGATTGATCTTGTGCATTAAACAGCGGGGATTGAGCAGCCCGGTCTTGTATCACTGCCAGCAGTAAATGCCCTCCCTCGGGACTAGGAGTGAGTTCTGCAACTTGGCCGACTATTTCCTTTTGTGAATTAAACACCGAATCGCCCACTTGAGTCATTGCCGAAGTTTCTTGCAGCTGTAAAAGATGCAGATGGCGCTTTAATTGGCCTAAATGATGTGTTCTTGCTATGACTTCTTGTCCCACATAGCACCCTTTGGTCACACTGACTCCGCCCAATTTCTCCAAGCCGATCATTTGTGGGATAAACTGTAAGCTGGTAGCAGGTTTTATTAATACTAACTGGTTCATTATCCAAATTAACTCAGGATTTACTTCTGAAAAATTCTGTTCAATCAAAAAGTTTTTTAATTTTTGGATATCTGTTTTGGACCCCATGACGGTGTGGAAAGGGACTGAACTATAAATCAACCCCGTGGCTAAGCTCTCCGTTAATGGTCCGATGAAATTGAGCATTTGCCAGGCGGTAGTTTTTTGCAAGCTCACTTTGGAAAAAACCGCAAATTTTTGTAAGTGTGATATTGCAATGTTCACCATCTCTTTGGTTAAGAAAAAGAGGTATTTTTCCTGCCAACGGGCTAACCAGCCATTGACTAACATTCGTCCTTTATGGTCGCAGCAAGCAGTGAAAATGGCTTGCTGACTTTCCAGCAAACGAATATCACAGGTAAATTGCCCTTGGAGAAACTGGCTGGCTTTTTCTCCGTTTATTTCAATAACGGCTAGTGAGGGAACAGCTACCCAACGGGTTGGTTTTTTCATATAATCTAGTTATGAAATTAATGTTAAAAGTTCGGAAACCCAACCACACAGTATTAGCTTGGATCGTCTGGTCAGTTTCTGCAATTTTTTTATTATTTCAATTTTTTCTGCAATTGTCATCTGCTGATATCGTCGACGGGTTGATGGACAGTTTTGAATTAACCGCGTTAGGGGCCAGCGTCCTAGCCAGTACCTACTACTATATCTATGTCACATTACAGGCGCCTGCTGGCATTTTAATAGATCGGTTTGGGCCACGTATTATTTTAACTTTCGGCGCTACCATTTGCGGCATAGGATGTTGGATTTTTTCTCATGCCACGTTGTTACACTGGGCAATCATCGGAAGGTTAATTATGGGGACTGGTGGAGCGTTTGCTTTTGTCGGCTCTTTAAGCTTAATTTCTCGATGGTTCTCTGTGAAACGATTTGCAGTGATGGTGGCAGTGGCGGAGACCGTAGGTATGTTTGGGGCTATGTTTGGAGGCACGCTATTAGCGCATTTAGTTTTGGTCTATGGCTGGCGTGCCTGCATTGCTGGTGCGGCCATCATAGCTGCTGTTATCGCCGTGTTATTGTGGACAATCATAAGGGATTCGCCGCCTGGAACTGTGCCTTTGCCTTTGCCCGAAACTCATTTTTGGGATGATATTAAAATGCTGATTCACAGCAAAGTGGCATGGATTAACGGTATTTATTCTGGACTGATGTTTTCAGTGCAAACGGTTTTTATTGCTCTATGGGGAGTTCAATTTATACAAACTGCTCATCATGTTTCTTTGACCATGGCCGCATTTATTTGCAACTTAGTTTTTATTGGCGTGTGTATAGGGGGACCGCTGCTCGCTTGGATCGATAGCCATTTTGCTTGGCGCCGGCAAATTACCCTTTATGGGGCCATCGCTTCTTTAATTCTGATGAGCATGGTTATTTATTTACCACATCTGCCGCTTGGGTGGGTTGGATTCATCATGTTTTTACTGGGGTTTACAGGAAGCGCTTATGTACTTACTTTTGTAATCGCCAATGAAATTGTCCCGAGGCATATGCGTTCTACCTGTGTAGGTTTTGTCAATATGCTATCTGTAGGCAGTGCGCCGTTAATTCAGCCGCTAGCCGGTTTTTTATTGGCGCTTTCAAGTCATCACGCGAAGCATTATACAGTGCCTCAGTATCAAATCGCTTTGAGTGTTTTACCAATAGGCTTATTTTTGGCGGCTATCTTGTCCCGATTTTTGCCAGACTTGCGTAGAAATGGTCAGTCATTTTAAGAGAGAGTATTTGTCATTGCGAGCGTTAGCGAAGCAATCCAGTTCAAACTGTGTAGAAACCCTGAACTGGATTGCTTCGCTAACGCTCGCAATGACAAGAAACTATTCAGCAGTATTTTCTTCGCTGCTTTTGTCTTTTACTAATTTTTCGCGGATGCGGGCTTTGCGGCCTTCCAAGTTACGTAAATAATAGAGTTTAGCACGACGAACATGACCACGGCGTTTTACCTGGATATTCTCAATCATGGGACTGTAAATTGGGAATACGCGTTCCACACCCTCACCATGAGAGATCTTACGTACGGTAATCGCAGAGTTGAGTCCGCGGTTACGAATGGCAATCACCACGCCCTCAAAGGCTTGAACGCGTTCGCGGTCACCTTCTTTGACTTTTACCTGTACTACTACAGCGTCCCCGGGGGCGAATTGGGTAATTTTTTTGCCTTGCATGCGTTCTGCTTCAAGGGCTTGTATTATTTTGTTTTGCATATCATCTCTTCTAAAAGCTGTTGCTGTTCATGACTCAGAGTTGCTATTTTTAACAGATCTGGACGCATTTGCCAAGTATTTTTTAATGATTGTTGCATTCTCCATCGTGCGATGGCCTGGTGATCGCCCCCCAGCAGTACTTCGGGTACCTTTTGGTCATTCCACTCGGGGGGACGAGTATAATGCGGATGATCCAATAAACCATTGCTAAACGAATCAAAACAGGCTGATTCTGGGTCTCCTAAGGCTCCCGGTAATAACCTCACCATAGCATCAATCAAGAGCATTATAGGTAACTCACCCCCGCTGACTACAAAATCTCCAATAGACCATGTTTCATCCACAGTTGAATCAATCAATCGTTGATCAATGCCTTCATATCTGCCAGAAAGTAAAATTAAGTCTGATCGTTGTGCTAATTCCTGGATTGCGGCCTGAGTGAGCGGTTTTCCTTGTGGCGATAAATAATGCACTGGGGTGTTTGAACCGGACTGCAATTTAGCAGCATGGATGGCTTGTTGCAGAGGTTCAGCTTTCATAACCATTCCAGGGCCGCCGCCGTAAGGCCGATCATCCACTTTATGATAAGGGTCTGTGGTAAAATCGCGCGGGTTCCATAATTGTAATTGCAACAGTTTTTTCTCTAAGGCGCGTCCTACTATGCCATAATTCAGTGCCTGGAACATATCTGGAAATAAGCTGATGATTTGTAAACGCACTAAAAATCAGCCTCCCAATCCACTTTAATAATTCTCATCTTCAAATTCACTTCAATAATCACTTCATGAGTATAAGGTAAAAGACGTCTACGGTCGCCTTTTACAATCAAAACATCGTTTGAACCGGTGGCCATGACTGATTCCACTATTCCAAAATCGACATTTTCGTGATTGATTACTTTTAGACCGATTAAATCGCTCCAGTAATATTCATCTGCCGGTAGAGCAGGGAGCTGCTCGCGCGCTATGGCAATTGAATTATTGGTATATGTTTTGGCTGCTTCCGGCGTAGTGCAACCTTGTAGTTGCACAATAATATGACGGTCTTTTATCTGTGTATTGAGTAGCTCAACCGGCTGCCATTGATTTAGGTGATAAACCTGCCACGGAAAATATTCCAGAATTTTCTCAGCAGGTTCAGTAAATGAATGCACTTTCAACCAACCATGCACGCCGTAACTTTGGCCAAATTTACCTACTACAATTTTACTAATAGATTAGGTTCCCGCAGGCGTTTCTGAAGTTTCAGCTTTTTTAACGGGTTTCTTACGCGGTTTTTTAACTGGAAACTCACCGGTTGCCGTGAATTGTGCAAATTCCTTAATTACATGGTTCACTCGGGAAGAAGGCTGAGCCCCTTTACCAATCCAGTAGTTGATACGATCTTGGTTTAATTCAATCTTTTTCGCACGGCCTCTGGGCACGGCGTCATAATATCCCACTTGTTCGATAAAGCGGCCGTCTCGGGGCTTGCGTTGATCAGCCACTACTACATGATAAAAGGGAACTTTTTTTGTCCCAGCCCGGGACAAGCGTATCACTACCATATTGTCTTCTACCTCATTGCATCAATAAAAGGTATTTATTCTATAACAAGCTTCTTTTCAAAGCAAGAAGAGATATAGAAATTCAGCAATTCCGCTGAGTACAGCGGCAATTGCTGATGCAGATTAGAATTTATCCTGCCATTCGGGTGGTAGTTGCCCTTGCATCTGCGCCAAACGTTTGGCCATTTTATTACCCTGAAATTTTTTCAGCATTTTTTCCATTTGGGTAAACTGTTTTAGAAATCGAGCAATATCCTGAGGCGTGGTACCGGAACCCTTTGCCACGCGTTGTTTCCGTGAGCCTGAATTGCTGATCAATGCTGGGAACATACGCTCTTTTTCTGTCATAGAGCGGATGATCGCTTCCATTTTCACAAACAGTTTATCATCCAATAAGGCCGTAGCTTTTGCCGGCAATTGTCCCATCATCGGCAATTTACTCATCATGGACTGCATTCCCCCCATTTTTTTCATTTGCTCAAGTTGGGTGAGAAAATCGTTGAAGTCGAAACGTTGGCCTTTCTGCAGCTTTTGAGCCATTTTTTTGGCTTCTGCCTTATCTATTTTTTGTTGTGCTTCTTCTACTAAACTGACAATATCCCCCATACCCAATATCCGCGCCGCGACGCGTTCGGGATAGAAGGGGGTCAAGGCATCCATTTTTTCTCCGGCCCCTAAAAATTTAATGGGTTTACCGGTTAAAATACGCATTGACAATGCGGCCCCGCCTCGGGCGTCGCCGTCAGTTTTAGTTAAGATAATCCCGGTAAGGGCTAAGGTTTCGTTAAAAGTTTTGGCTACATTGGCTGCGTCTTGGCCGGTCATGCTATCGACCACCAGCAATGTCTCGGTAGGCTGGACAACATTGCTAATTTTGGCAATTTCCGCCATCAATTCTTCATCAATATGCAAGCCGGCCTGCGGTATCAATGATGAGCACATCTACAAACTGCTTTTTGGCTTGTTCCAGAGCCGTGCGTGCGATTTCAACTGCAGATTCTTTGGCGGAACTGGGATGTAAATGGGCTCCTACTTGTTTGGCTAGGGTAGCCAATTGCTCGATCGCTGCTGGCCGGTAAATGTCAGCAGAAGTGAGCATTACTGTTTTCTTTTTAACAGTTTGCAACCATCGAGCTAATTTGGCTGTGGAAGTCGTTTTACCAGAACCTTGCAATCCAGCCATTAATATAACCATAGGACTGGGGGCGTTAAGATTAATCTCACTTTGAGCATCACCCAAAAGGTGAGTCAGCTCATCCTTCACCAGTTTGATAAGAGTTTCGCCAGGCTGAGTTTTAGCAATTGTCGCTTGACCAATGGCTTTTTGCCGAATATCCGTCATGAATTGCTCTACGGCAACCAAGGCCACGTCGGCCTCCAGTAATGCTTTACGAATCTGTTCTAGAGTCTCTTGGATATTCGCTTCCGTTAAGCGATTAAGACCTCGTAAGCTTTTGATTGTGTTGGTTAATCTTTCGCTGAGTTGATTAAACATAATAAACTCCAATTATAATTATAATGACTATCAATAATGACTGCTGAATTCTAACATATTGAATTGGACATTACCTGATGGGGGTTCGCAAGGGGGAGAAGAGCGGAGCGATCTCCCCCTTCATTCCTGGGCCACAGCTTGGCTGGGGGTCCAGGCTTCAGCGGAAATTGCTGGTTGAGTTCGTCTTCTAGCTCTTGTAAGATGGAACAATGCTTGGTAGCAATTCAAATTCTCTAATTTTAATTCCGCATTTACGTTTTCATGCTGTGCTTTCCATATTGACAGTGACAGTCTTGGCTGGGGCGGGGGTGTTGGCTTTGGCCTTGGCTATACAAGAACGATTATTAAGAATGAAACATGTGCCCCCTTGGATGCATTGCTTGCCGCCGATCGAAACCATGGAAAGACAATTATTTTTAGTAAATCGTTGTGGTTTTTTATTATTGACAGTGTTACTCATGGTGAGTTTTTACTTTTTTCACAGTTTGTTGTGGAATGAATCCTTGTTATTATCTAAAACAGTATTAGCAATGATCGCTTGGACTATTTTTTTAGTGCTGTTGCTTGGTCGGAGTTGGTACGGGTGGCGCGGCTTAAAAGCAATTCATGCAACCTTATTAGGAGTTTTTTTGCTAATCGTAATTTACTCAGCCAGTGTTTTTAAATCAACCCTATGAGCACCAGATATATTATTTTAGGCATTATTTTGGTGTTACTGGTCTTGTTTTCAGCGTTTTTCTCAAGCGCTGAAACCGGTATGATGTCATTAAATCGATACCGGCTGCGCCACGCCGTACGCAAGGGCGACCCTAGAGCCAAAAGAGTAATGGATTTACTGGCGCGTCCTGACCGCTTGTTAGGTTTGATTTTAATTGGTAACACAATCGCAAATATCTTTGCCTCAGCCATCGCCACGATTTTAGCCGGGTATTTTTTTGGCGAATTCGGAATTATAATGATCACTATTTGTTTAACAATGATTATTTTGATTTTTGGCGAAAGTGCTCCTAAGACTTTGGCTGCGGTTTATCCTGAAAAAGTCGCTTTACCTACTTCGGCAATATTAAAGGTGTTATTGCAAATCTTTTATCCTTTCGTCTGGTTTATCAATTTATTAGGTAATGGCTTGCTTCGGCTTTTTGGAGTTAAGCTGGATGTATCTAGGGTAGAATCGCTGAGCATAGATGAATTGAAAACCTTACTAGACGAAACAAAAGGCAAACTTACTCCGAATTATAAAAAAATGCTATTAAGAATTTTGGATTTAGAATTAGTAAGCATAGAAGAAATTATGGTGCCGAGGAACGAAATTTTTGGCATAGATCTCAATGAACCCTGGGAAAAGATATTAGAGCTTTTGTACGAATGCTCATTTACTTATGCTCCTTTATATCGAGACGATATTAATCATGCCCAAGGAATGCTTAATCTGCGGCAGGTGCTAATTTTATTGCAGCAGAAAAAACTGAATCAAAAGGATTTGATCGATTTGGCCCAAGAAATTTATTTTATTCCTAAGGAAGCGAGTGCAAATCAACAATTATTGAATTTTAGAGATCAAAAGAAAACCATTGGGCTAGTTGTGGATGAATATGGCGATATTCAAGGCTTGGTTACATTACAAAATATTTTGGAAGAAATAGTCGGAGAGTTTACTCAAGATATTCAAACTGCCCATATTGTTATCCCTCAAAAAGACGGCAGTTTTTTAATAGACGCTGGAATTGATATTCGTGACCTGAATGAACAGGAGGGCTGGCAATTGCCTACGGATGGGCCAAGGACACTCAGTGGTTTAATCATCGAATATTTAGAAATGATTCCTACGCCTGGAGTTTGTACCCGCTTGGCAGGTTATCCACTAGAAATTCTTAAAGTAGGTCACAATACCATTAAATTAATCAAGCTATGGCCTCAACTCTACCAAAGCCAGGTTAAAGAATGAAGAAACGAGGTTTTACTTTGATCGAACTTCTTTTGACAATGGCCATAGGTTGCATTCTCCTATTAGTTACCATTCCTGTCTTTCAAGATCTCTTTCTGCGAAATAAAACAGCGAATACCATAGACCGTTTGGTTAATGCCGTCCATCTGGCCAGATCCCTAGCGCAGGCTGAAAATCAAATGATTTCTTTTTGCGGTAGCCAAGATGGTTTACATTGTGATGGCCAATGGCAAGCGGGGCAAATTATGCTGATAGATCAAACTCAGCAAGTTTTGCGTCATTTTTCAGGGATTCCTTCAGGAGACCGTTTATGGTGGAACAGTAGTTTGAGTGCTAATAATGTTTTAAAATTGTCCCCGACCGGATTTACCGATGGTCAGCGTGGCAGTTTTTATTATTGTCCGAAAGTGAATCCCGATCGTTATGGAGTTCAGCTTATTATAGCCGATAGCGGCCGGGTTCGAGTAGAGACAGGTGGAGCTGATTTAGCTAGCGCCTGTGGTCAACAAACGAAGTGAAGCGGAGACATTTATGCGAATTATTTTATTAGGCCCTCCGGGGGCTGGCAAAGGTACCCAAGCACAATTCATCAGCCAATATTTCAAAATACCGCAAATTTCTACCGGAGACATGCTAAGAGCCGCTGTTAAAGCTCAAACTCCACTAGGATTAGCGGCCAAAGCGATCATGGAGCAAGGTAAATTGGTGTCTGATGAGGTGATTATCAATTTGGTTAAAGAGCGCATCTGCCAACTGGATTGTCAAAATGGTTTTTTACTCGATGGTTTTCCTAGAACGATTGCCCAAGCAGAAGCATTGCGACAACAAAATATTCCATTAGATGCAGTCATAGAGTTGCAAATTGACGATGAAAAAATTGTGGAACGCATGAGCGGTCGATTGGTGCATCCGGGTTCCGGAAGGGTTTACCATCGCATTCACAATCCTCCTCGGATGGATAATTTGGATGATATTACTGGAGAACTGCTGGTGCAACGTAAGGATGATCAAGAACAAACTGTCCGAGAGCGATTGAAAGTTTATCACCATCAAACCAGGCCGTTGATTGATTACTATCAACGACTGGCTCGCAGTGGAGAACCAGCAGCGCCTCGTTTTTATCAAGTTGTGGCTGATGGCAGTATGGATGAAGTGCGGGATCGTATCCTAGAAATTCTCACTGTAAAGAATAATATTATGGATTTAAGCCAACAAAATTTTGATGATGTGGTGAATGAAAATGAACTGGTTCTGGTCGATTTTGGAGCCAAATGGTGTGCTCCTTGCCGCTCTTTTGAGCAAGTAATTGAACAAATCGCTCCACGTTATCCGCAGGTGATTTTTGGCAAGGTAGATATTGATGAACAAAAAAAACTTGCAGAAGAATTCGCAGTCAAAACCGTGCCTTCGGTAATGCTGATACGTAAACAAACGGTTATTTTTGCGGAATCAGGGTTGTTAACACCAGGAAGTTTGGTTGAATTACTTGAAAAAGCTGTTTCGCTACGCTCGCAATGACGATAAAAAAGCCGTTCATTAGAACGGCTTTTTTGCATTACAGTGACAATTTTCTAGCTTATGCTAAAGAATTGCGCCGAGCAGCATTTTGACGAGCCAATCTCCGTTGTGCGGGTTTAGCTGTTTGTTGAGCTGCAGACAATGCATTTGAAGATTTATAACTTCTTAAACCCAGGCGACGGCCACCCCGTTTACTCAAGGTTCTGCTAGCTCCTGCTCTTGAAATTTTTCTAGCACTAGCAGTTTTTTTGACAGATCTTCTGGAGCCGCGTTTAGAAGCCGTTTTTCGGCTTGTGGCTTTTCTTTTAGTTGGTTTTTTTGTTTTTGCCAACCCTTTTGCATATCCTGTTTTATGGCCAGTTTTTTTAGCTTCAGCAACTTTTTTCTTAGTTTCGGCTTTCGCTTTTTTTAGCGCTGCTTTAACTGCAGTACGTACTAGTTTGCGTGCTTTTAATAATTCCTTTTTTAAACGTGTCACTTGAGCGTTTTGAGCTGGACGGCGAGCACGTTTTTTGGCTGTTCCTAAAGACATTGAAATCTCCTAAAGTTTAGTTTAAAAAAAATCTTCTTCTGCGAAGATTTAATTAAGTTTACAACAAATAATCATAAAATCAAGGTTTAAGATAATTTTCCTTTTAAAAAATGCTTAAACTCATTACTTTTGTCTTAAAATCGTGATTCAGTTTGCAAGCATAACAGCTCATGTTAATATGCGCATATGCCCGACCAACACCAAATTATTTTTGCCCTTTTTATTATTTTTACCGGCGCTGCAGTGCTATCTACGCTGGCTTTATTTACCAAGCAATCGATGCTGGTTGCCTATATACTTTTGGGGGCTATTCTCGGTCCCTCCGGGTTTAAACTCATTGGCGACCCTCAAACTGTGCACCGAGTAGGTGACATTGGAATCCTTTTTTTGTTGTTTTTGCTTGGATTGCATTTGCCACCACAAAAGCTTTGGTTAATGATTAAAAAAGTCAGCTGGGTTGGGTTTGTTAGCTCTATCATTTTTGCTGCAGTCGGTTTCTTAGTAATGTGGTGTTTTAAATTCAGTATTGAGGAATCTTTGGTGGTGGGAGCCGCGATGATGTTTTCCAGCACGATTATTGGAATTAAGTTACTACCCACCACGGTGCTACACCATCAGCATACTGGCGAGGTGATGATCAGTGTATTGTTGCTGCAAGATCTGCTGGCTATATTAGTTTTACTTTTAATGCATGCTTTTACTGCTTCAGGTCATATCCTAATTGATATAGGCGTGGTGTTAGTTACTTTGCCTGCTTTGCTGGTATTTGCTTATCTGTTGGAGAAGTTTGTACTTTATAGGTTGATTGCTAAGTTTAACCGAATTAAAGAATATATTTTTTTACTCTCCATCGCATGGAGTTTGGCTTTAGCACAACTGGCTCTGGTTTTTGGGTTGTCCGCTGAAATAGGCGCCTTTATTGCAGGTGTCAGTTTGGCTGCTAGTCCCATTGCGGTCTACATCGCCGAGAGCTTAAAACCCATTCGAGATTTCTTCCTAGTCATGTTTTTTTTCTCGGTAGGCGCAACTTTTAACACCGGTTATTTAGCAAAGGTGATTCTACCCGCTTTGTTGTTGGCTGGCATTTTGTTGTTGGTGAAACCTTTCGTTTTTAGATTTTTATTACAGCAAGTAGGCGAAACAAAAGCAGTCGCTTGGGAAGCGGGTGTTAGATTGGGACAAGTCAGCGAATTTTCTTTAATTATAGCTTACGTAGGCATGGATTATCACCTCATCAGTGATTTAACTGCCAATTGTATTCAAGCTGCCGCCATACTGTCATTTATTGTCTCTTCTTATTGGGTAGTGATGTATTATCCTACGCCTGTTGCGGTTTCGGACAGATTACGAAGGGATTAGGAGACGATATGTCAATTGTGATTGTCTTTATTGTTTTAGCTTTACAAAGGATAGCAGTTACGGATGTTTACTCTTATCAATTAGCATGGTTGCAAGCTTATTTTCGCTGGTTAGAAAAAAAAATAGAATTTCTTACAGAAGAACATGCTTTAGTCACTGTGCTACTGTTAATTTTACCCCTCATTATTGTTGTGATTTTGGTATTCAGTTTGATTTATCATTTTTTAGGTATCTTTGTTTATGCCATTTTCAATTTCATACTTTTATGGTTTTGTATGGATGGCCGTGACTTGTTAAGAAGACCTTATTTAGGTGCCAGCGTGGCTGATCTTTTTAAACTCACTTTTGAGCGTTTATTCGCTGTGATATTTTGGTTTGTTATATTTGGTCCGGCCGGTTTAATCTTGTATACAGCGGTCATTAGTTTACGGAATTACTTGGTTTCTGCAGATAACCCCCATACGCTTTATTACACTTTAAAGATAAAGGCTATTTTGGACTGGCTGCCAATTCGCTTGTTAGGATTAAGCTACGCTATCGTGGGAAATTTCACCGCTGTTTCTAAAATATGGATGCAACATTGGCGTGAAGGTTTAGAAAGTGATGCTCATTTAACAGTGGAATACGGCAGCACCGCTCTCGATATTTCTGAATCTGCACTCAGTGGAGCAGGAATTGAAGTTATTCAAATAATCAATCGGTGCTTGGTTTTTTGGATACTGGTTTTAGGGTTGCTTTCTGCCGCCTATTGGCTTGGATAAATGTCTTCACTAAAATGTATATTTTGACGATTTGCTTTCGTGAGACAAATCAGAGAGAATATTGACCCAGTTTATTACAGGAAATAAAAGAGTATGGCTGACCTGAGCAATCAAACTGATATAGATCCCGTGGAAACCAAAGAATGGTTAGATGCTTTAGTTTCTGTTATTAAAGAAGAAGGCCGTGAGCGCGCACAATTTCTTTTGGATCAATTGGCTCAATTTGCCCAGCAAAAAGGTTTGACCACGGTAAGCTCAATCTCAACTCCCTATATCAACACCATACCGCCTTCAGCGGAACTTAAAATGCCTGACGATGGTCAGATGCTAGAAAAACTCACTGATCTCATGCGCTGGAACGCCATCGCCATAGTGCTTAAAGCTGTAAAAAAATACCCGGAAGTAGGCGGGCACTTATCCAGCTTTGCCTCCATCGCAACTTTATTCGAAGTCGGTTTACAATATTTTTTTAGAGCGCCCAGCGCCGAGTTTGCAGGTGACTTAATTTATTATCAAGGTCATGCTTCCCCAGGACTTTATGCTCGAGCTTTTTTAGAAGGCCGATTGCAAGCCGAACATTTATTACATTTTCGGCAAGAGGCTTTCAATAAAAAGAGTGTTTCTTCCTATCCCCATCCGTGGTTAATGCCCGATTTTTGGCAATTTCCGGTGGTCTCAATGGGGTTGGGCCCCTTATGCGCTATTTACCAAGCCCGTTTTTTAAAATATGTCCAAAATCGCCGCTTAGCTAACACCGAAGGAAGAAAAGTATGGGCTTTTTGCGGGGATGGAGAAATGGGCGAACCTGAATCTATGGGTGCGCTGAATATCGCAGGACGTGAACAACTGGATAACTTAATTTTTGTGATTAACTGCAATTTACAGCGGTTAGACGGCCCTGTTTGGGGAAATGGCCAAATTATACAAGAATATGAAAGTATGTTCAGAGGCGCAGGATGGAACGTCATCAAAGTAATTTGGGGAAGAGGTTGGGATAAATTATTTGTCCGGGATAAACACGGTCTTTTAAAAAAACGCCTGGGCGAACTGGTGGACGGCGAATCCCAAAATTATAGCTCCAAAGACGGCGCCTATATGCGTGAGCATTTATTTGGAAAATCCCCAGAACTTTTAGAGATGGTTGCGGATATGAGCGATGCTGAATTGAAGGCGCTGACGGACGGCGGCCATGATCCGCAAAAAGTGTATGCCGCCTACGCCGCTGCAATTGCGCACACTGGTAAACCCACTGTGATTTTAGCTAAAACGGTTAAAGGATATGGTTTAGGAGCTGCAGGAGAAGGTCTCAATGTAGCACATAACACCAAGAAAATGGCGGATGAAGCCGTATTGGCGTTTAGAGACCGGTTTAATTTACCGCTTACCGACAAACAAGCGACTGGGCTCGAATTTTACTCTCCTGGGGAGGATAGCCCGGAAATAAAATATTTACATAATCAAAGAAAAAATTTAGGCGGCTATCTACCGGCGCGTAAGGTAGAATCTATCCCGTTAAAAATTCCCGAACTTTCCGTTTTCGAATCTCAATTTCAAGGGACCGCGGGTCGAGAAATATCGACCACTATGGCTTATGGCCGCATCCTGGCAGTTTTACTAAAAGACGAAAATTTAAAAGAACGGATCGTGCCCATTGTGGCTGACGAAACCCGCACCTTTGGATTAGAGGGTTTGTTTCGGCAGATTGGAATTTACTCTCCTTGGGGACAGCGTTATTTTCCTGAAGATAAACACTTATTGATGTATTATCGCGAGGAAACAGACGGTCAGTTGTTGCAAGAAGGCATTAGCGAGGCAGGCGCAATGTCGAGCTGGATTGCTGCGGCGACTTCCTATATGACTAACCAGCTGCCCATGATCCCTTTTTATATTTATTACTCCATGTTTGGTTATCAGCGTTTTGGAGATTTAGTATGGGCTGCAGCAGATAGTCGCTCTCGCGGTTTCATTATTGGAGGCACTGCTGGTCGTACTACATTGGCGGGTGAGGGTTTACAGCATCAGGACGGGCATAATTTATTAATGTTTAGCTTTGTGCCCAATTGTGTTTCTTATGATCCTACTTTCAATTATGAACTGGCGGTCATCATCCATGAGGGATTGCGCCGCATGTATCAAGAACAGGAAGATGTTTTCTTTTATATTACCGTAATGAACGAAAACTACGAGCATCCGGAAATGCCCAAGGGCGTTGAGCAAGGCATAGTAAAAGGCATGTATTTATTTAAAAGCCTAGAGAAAAAAGCGAAAAAACGTGTGCGTTTACTAGGCTCCGGAACGATTTTACGGGAAGTGATTAAAGCAGCCGATATTTTGACTAAGGAATATCAGGTTGGGGCGGATATTTATAGCGTAACCAGCTTTAACGAATTACATCGGGACATGATTGCAGTTGAACGCCATAACCGTTTATTGCCAAAAGCCAAACCCAAAAAGGCCTATGTGGCTGAGTGTTTAGGTGAAAGCTCTGAACCGGTAATTGCAGCGACCGATTATATTCGGTTATATGCCGATCAAGTCAGATCAGACATACCGGCTCCATATTGGGTTTTGGGAACCGATGGTTTTGGCCGCAGCGACACCCGAGAGGCGTTACGTGATTTTTTCGAAGTAGACGCCAAAATGATTGTGTATACCGCACTTAAAGCACTGGCGGAACAGGGTGAATTTACCAACGCAGATTTAACCAATGCGATTAAGAAATTAGGTATTGATCCCAATCGTCCTTTACCTACTACGGTATGATGATTTCGCGATGGGGATAAGAACAATAAAAAGCGATTCCCGCTGCCTTCAGCGGGAATCGCTAATGATTTGAGGAGGATTCTGTGAGTTTACAAAAAGTGTTAGTTCCAGATATCGGCGGCGCCAAAAATGTGTCTGTGATTGAGGTCGCGGTAAAAACTGGCGATAAAATTAGTAAAGAAACCTCATTGATCACTTTGGAAGGGGATAAAGCAACCATGGAAGTCCCTTCTTCTGTCGGTGGCACGGTGAAAAAGGTGGCAGTTAAAGTGGGCGACAAGGTTTCAGAAGGCAGCTTAATCGTTGAGGTGGAAGTGGAAGAGCCCAAACCCGAAAAAGCTGAGGCGCCTAAAAAAGAAGAAGCCAAACCTAAGCCAGAACCTAAACCTGAATCCAAAGCTGAACCTGAAGAAGAGGAAGGAGAAGATGCCGGTGATGTCCACGCAGGTCCTGGTGTTCGGCGGTTGGCGCGAGAATTTGGTATTAACCTGAGCGAAATTTCAGGCTCTGGCCCCAAAAATCGTGTCCTCAAAGAAGATTTGCAGCAATACGTAAAACGGCGCTTACCTCTGGCGGAAGGAAAAGGCTCCGGTCTTAATATAGCGCCACCTCCAGACGTAGATTTTGGTAAATTTGGACCTACCGAAACTAAGTTGTTGTCAAAAATCCAAAAAATTTCTGGCGCTGCTTTGCATCGAAATTGGGTCAGCATTCCTCACGTGACGCAGTTTGCAGAAGCAGATGTTACTGAACTGGAAGCCTTTCGCCAGCAGCAAAAAACTAAGTTAACTCCATTGGTTTTTGTGATGAAAGCAGTGGTGGCGGCTTTGAAAGAATTTCCACATTTTAACGCCTCTTTAGCGCTCAATGGCGAGCAACTCATTTTAAAAAAATATTTTCATTTGGGCGTGGCGGTAGACACGCCTAATGGGTTAGTGGTGCCGGTAATCCGAGATGTGGATCAGAAAAGTTTAACCACATTGGCTGCTGAATTGGCGCAGGTGAGTAAAAAAGCGCGTGAAGTAGGTTTAGGTATTGCCGATATGCAAGGCGGCTGTTTCAGTATATCTAGTTTAGGTGGCATCGGTGGGACTGCCTTTACTCCCATTATCAATGCTCCAGAAGTTGCCATTTTGGGGGTTTCTCGCACCCAAATAAAACCGGTTTATCAAGAAGAAACGGGCGAGTGGCTGCCCAGAGCGATGTTACCGTTGTCGTTATCATACGATCACCGGGTAATAGATGGGGCGGACGGAGCTCGTTTTATCTCGTATTTAACGAGCCGGCTTACTGATATTAGAACTTTATTATTATAACCGACAGTTGGAGACAATCATGGCGACCCCTATCAAAACTGAAGTAGTGGTATTAGGCAGCGGCCCAGGTGGATATTCTGCGGCATTTCGAGCAGCCGATTTGGGCAAAAAAGTAGTTTTAATAGAACGGTATGAAAATTTAGGCGGGGTTTGCCTGAATGTCGGATGTATTCCCTCCAAGGCTTTATTACATGCCGCTAAGGTCATTGATGATGCCCAAGAAATGAGTGAGTTTGGGTTGGATTTTGCTAAACCGAAAATTGATGTCAAAAAACTGCGTACTTGGAAAGAAGGTGTGGTAAAAAAACTCACCAGTGGATTAAAAGCCATGGCCAAGCTACGCCGAGTGGAAGTAGTGACCGGAGAAGGGAAATTCACCAGTCCCAATGAAATTACCGTGACTAATGGTAAAACTGAGCAAAAAATCCAGTTTGAAAACGCGATCATTGCCGCCGGTTCACTGCCGGTGAAATTGCCTTTTATTCCAGAAGATCCGCGCATCGTTACCTCAACGGGCGCATTAGAACTGGAAGGAAGTGATGAAGAATGGTTAGTGCTCGGTGGCGGTATTATCGGTTTAGAAATGGCGACGGTTTATCATGCTTTAGGCGCCAAGATCTCAGTAGTAGAAATGATGCCGCAATTGATACCGGGTGCAGATGCCGATATCGTCCAGCCTTTGCATAAGCGCATAGCCAAACGTTATGCCAATATCATGTTGAAAACTAAAGTCACTAAAGTGGAAGCTAAAAAAGACGGTTTATGGGTGACTTTTGAAGGTGAGCAAGCGCCTAAAACCAATCCACAGCGGTTTGATCGCATCTTAGTAGCGGTCGGCAGAAAGCCTAATGGTAAACTGATCGGCGCCGACAAAGCGGGGGTCAAAGTAGATGACCGTGGCTTTATCGCAGTGGATAACCAAATGCGCACCAATGTGTCTCATATTTTTGCTATTGGCGATATCATCGGCAACCCCATGTTGGCGCATAAAGCTTCTTCTGAAGGTCGCCTGGCTGCAGAAGTGATTGCCGGGAAAAAACATTATTTTGATCCAAAATCGATTCCCTCGGTCGCTTACACGGACCCGGAAATTGCTTGGACTGGGTTGACCGAAGCACAGGCTAAAGAACAAGGCATTGCTTATAAGACCGGTGTTTTTCCGTGGATGGCCTCTGGGCGGGCATTGTCTTTAAACCGTAGCGAGGGTTTTACCAAGCTTATTTTCAATGATAAAGGCCGCATTATTGGCGCAGGGATTGTCGGCGTCAGTGCTGGGGATCTTATTTCGGAACTGGCCTTAGCGATTGAGATGGGTTGTGACGCTGAAGACATCGCCCTAACCATTCATCCACACCCGACTTTATCGGAATCTATCATGATGGCGGCGGAAGTGTTTGAAGGTACAGTTACCGATCTTTATCTGCCTAAGAATAAAGAAAAGTAATATAGTGCCTCCCCCTTTGAAAAAGGGGGGAATCGAAGAAAGCCCTCAAACTGACGCCTATGGATATGGACCCCTTCATCCAAAATTTAATGGTTTCTTAAGGTAAAGTCGGTATACTAGTCCAATGACTCGATTAGCAAGCCCTATTACTATTAGTTCGACTTTTTGGTCTAAGTTGCTTAAATCCTTTAATGATTTTAGGCAAACGTCTGATATTTATAGTTTTTTTTCAAAAAATATAGCGGCTTCTTATGGCCGCGAAGAATTAATCTCTCATATTTTCATGGGAGGCATACTGATTGCATCTTTAGGGTTATTTTTCCTCAATGCCTCAGTTTTTAAATTTACCTCTGTTATCAGCTCTTTAAACATGTTGATAGCCGTTCCGGTTTGGTGGATTTGGTGGTTAATAGGCCATACTCACCGGGTTAAATGGCCGAGACTGAGTTTATTGGCGGCTACCTTCGCTAACGTTGGGATATGCGCCATTATTTTTATGATCAATTGGTCAGCAATTCTCAGTACGCCCTTTACCATCATCGACTATCATTTGTTGCAATGGGATCATTGGTTGGGTTTTGACGTGGTTAAATTCATGAACTGGGTATATCAATATCCCTCTTTAGTAAACATTTTATCGTTCGGTTATTATTCTTGGCAATATCAAATTGTTCTGGTACCTCTGGTATTGGCTTTATTAAATAAGCCAAAAGAAATTAACCGTTATGTTATTGCCAGCGCCGTTTGTTTGATAGCTTGTAATCTGATTTATTATTTCTTTCCGACGATTGCTCCAGCCGGAATTATGTCCAGTCCTCACTTTGATGAAGCTGCATATCACTTAGTGAATCGGTTTTATGAAGCGCATCAGCATTTACCGATTAGCTTTTATGATGGCGGTTCGGTGTCATTCCCTTCCGGCCATGTGATGTTTGCAGTGTTATTTCTTGTAGCTTTCCGTAAAATAAAAGTAATTTTCTATCCTTTATTGATATTAAATTCTTTATTGATTATTGCCACTTTGGCGCTGGGAAAGCACTATTTGGTGGATGTAATCGCCAGTTTTATTATAGTCACTATTACCTTATCTGGAATGCACTTCTTTCTTGATCGCAAAAAAAAGCAACAATAGCTAAGCCTCATCACTCGCAAGCTCGTTCGCAATGCCAATGAATTTTTGTCTTATACAGAAAATTACTGTCCTTTTTGACGCAAATTAATAATTCTTTAAGTGTTTTGTTTTATAATAAAGCAAACACTTAAAGAATAAGAAATTCCATGTCGAAGAAGACAGAAGAAAAAAAAGTAGTAGAACAATTTTATAATCTGATACAGATAGAAAACGCTCATCGTGGTATTGCTGTTAGAGAAGAACTTAAGAATCTTAAACATCAGATAGACACTGCCTCGATTCTGGATTCTTTACTGCCAATTATGGATCTCTACGTATTATTATCAAATTTTGGAGGAACAAAACAGCTACAAAAAAAGAAGCAAACCGATGGCCGATACTATGCCAAGACCTGGTTGCTCTCACAAAAAATATACGATATAGCATTAGGTTTTTATAAACATAAACATGGAGTACATGTTAGAGCCGGTGGGAAAGATTTATTAAGTGTTGTCATACATGAAATTTTGCACTACCTAACTAATCAAATATATGAAGATGATATACCTAAACCTTATACCCCTTGGGACGAGTTAAAGGACGCCCTTCTTTCAGATTTGAAAAGCTCAGATGCAGAAGAATATAAAGAATTCCATGCCGTTTTTGAGGGAATACAGAAATATAAGCAAGATTCGCAAACAGAAGAAGTATTACCTCGCTTAATTGAGTTTATTTTGAGATTTCAGCAATTACCTGTTGAAGGATTTCCAAAAAGTGCTGATTTATTCCAGAAACTGTTTGAAGGATTTTTAAACGACGTAAAAGCATTTTCTAAAGATTTAGAACAAAATATTATCGAGGAAAAAGCTATTAGCAAATTGAATTTATATCAAGCGATAAGTGAATTGGATCGCATACCACCCGACGAGCTTCAAAAACACATTTATACTCAACGCAATATGGGATTTTATCCTTTACATATTGCTGCTCATCTTGGCTATTTAACACTTACCAAATGGTTAATTGAAAACGGAAAATCTCAAATTAATGAACTTGATAAATTTGGTAACAATGCGTTGCACATTGCTTTGGAAAGTAACCAGCCCGAACTTGCCATTTATTTAATAGAACAAGCGCCGCTTGAATTATTGTTTGCTAAAAATGAAACCGGCAAATCAGTATTTACACTGACACAAGTTCATTGTCCTAAAGCAAGCCAGATATTGATGCAACGTGTGGATTATATGGAAGATATTCGTGCTCAGCGCGATAAGGGGCTTTATTCTTTGCATCAAGCGGCTCTAAGTGGTGATTTAAAGCTTACTAAACAGTTAATCGAGGATAGAGTGGTTAATATCAAGGAATTTGATGAACTTAATAACAATGCATTACACATTGCTTTGGAAAGTAACCAGCCTGAAGTTGCTATTTATTATATAGAACAAGTGCCGCTTGAGTTACTATTTTCTAAAAATGAAGCTGGAAAATCAATATTTAAACTTGCAAAGGATCATTGCCCAGAAGGAAGAAAAGCATTAATGCAGCGCTCAGATTATATGAATGCCCTCATGAAATCTGTAACTAGTGAAAGTCAATTAAAACAAGCCGCTGATTTTTTTATCGAAGCTATTACCAATGCTGTACATGCTCGCGGTATCGATAAAATTATCAGCATTGCTAAAGGGGCAATAGCTACTGTTCATTTGGAAAATAAAGAAGTTTACCTACAAGACCTTGAACAATACGCTATCATTAGAAAATTTGCTTTAGCTGGTGATGCTAAAGCAATTCAAAAAGTTACTGATGAAACGATCGGCTTAATTAGAGAAGAAAAAAATCCACAAAAACTAGATGGAATCGTAGGAGCAGCCCAAATAGGGTTAAAACAATCCATAATAGTTACCGAAAAACAAAGTAAATACCTCGAAAAAGAGGCTAGGGCAAAAATTTACACTCTTTTTAGTACTCGAATTCCAGAAAGTACATTGGAAACATTCAAAAATTATTTAGGCTTTAGCCGAGTACCTGAGTAGTCACATCTATCCAATCCCGAGGCGTTAAGAACTCTTCCTTTAATCGAGACTCGGGCGAATTTTGGGCAGACTGCCATTGATAACGCCAATGAACTTCCGGAGGCAATGAAACTAGAATCGATTCAGTTCTGCCGCCACTTTGTATTCCAAATAAAGTGCCTCGGTCGTACAATAAATTAAATTCTACATAGCGTCCTCGGCGGTAGCATTGGAAAGCTCTTTGGGCGGGGGTATAAGTAGTGAATTGCCGACGTTCTACAATGGGTAAGTAGCCTGGTAAAAAATGATTACCCACACTTTGCAACAAATCAAAACATCGTTCGAAATCCCATCTTTTAAAATCATCAAAAATAATGCCACCGATACCGCGTGACTCTTGCCGGTGCGGCAAGTAAAAATAATCATCACAAGCCTTTTTTAACTGGGGATAAATATCCTCGCCAAACGGTCGACAGGCCTGCAAAGCATTGCGGTGCCAGTGCACACAATCCTCAACATAACCGTAATAGGGGGTTAAATCAAATCCGCCGCCAAACCACCACATAGGCTCTGCTTGTGAATTTTCGGCAATAAAAAATCGAACGTTCATATGTACGGTAGGAACGTGAGGATTCAACGGATGAATTACCAGAGATAAACCCAACGCTTGAAACGGGCTGCCACTTAACTGTGGATGGCGTGAAGTGGCTGTGGATGGGAGCTGGGTGCCCATAATATGGGAGAAGTTGACAGCGCCTTTTTCAAACACCGCGCCATCGGCCATCACTCTGGTTTTCCCTCCGCCGGCGCCTTGGGGATATTGCCATTCATCTTCGCAAAAATCACTTTTGGCATCGAGCGTAGCCAAGCGGCTGCAAATGATATCTTGAAGTTTTAATAGATATTTTTTAATACTTTCGATTTTATCATTAAAGAGGAATGTAACCATATTGATATCATATCAGGACAGCAGCTCCCGCTGAAGCGGGATCTGCTTCCTGCAGCAATTCCCGCTGAGTACAGCGGCAATTGCTTCCTGTTTATATCCTGCGCTCGGCGGAGCCGATGCTCGGAATGAAGGGGGAGCGCTTCGCGCTGCTCCCCCTTGCGATCCCCCATGGCGCAGAGAATTTTCTGTGAAACCTTCAAACTGCTCGGGCGCAACACCAAACTTCAATATTTTTGGCTCCATGCTCCACCAGTAACTCGCTTAAGGCCTGTACAGTTTGGCCGGTAGTTACCACATCGTCCAGAATAGCGACATGCTGAAAAGGATTTGCTTTTTTCATCTTAAAAGCTCCGGAAATATTACTTCGTCTCGCCTGTGCCGATAGCTGGCTTTGGGGGGAAGTGTTTTTTTTGCGATAACAGGAATTATAAATTAAGGGAATGCCCAGCGTTTTACTCACAGGCCTGGCAATTTCAACCGCTTGATTGAACCCTCTTTGGCAAATGCGTTTAGTATGTAAAGGGACCGGAATAATGCATTCCGGCCTGTGGTTACTACGTTTTTGAATAAAATCCGCCAGTAATTGGCCCAAAATTCGCCCACAAACTAAGTTTTGACTGAATTTTAGTTTTATAATCATAGAGGAAATGGGTTCTTGATATAGAAACGGGCTGATACACCGCTGGAAGAGTGGGGGATTGGTAAGGCATGGGCCACATTGCCCGTTGGCGGGCAAGGGCAGGGCACATACCGAACAAACCGTCCGGTTCCAAGGTAAATTTTTTTGGCAGGAGGCGCACAATCCTAGTCCGGCAGGGAACGGCTTAGCACACAGGTAGCATTTTAAAGGAAAAATAGTGGAAAAAATTTTCATGGCTTAAGAGTGATGAATTTTTCGCCTGCCAGCAATACCGTAAAAAACATGTTAAAATATGGGCATGATTAATCAGGCTGCTTTTTTAAATCAAAAGATCGCAATTGCACGCTTTAATAATGCCGCTAAAACTTATAACGAATCTGCGTTTTGGCAACAAGAAATTGCCGACCGGTTGCTGGATCGTTTAGAGTGGGTCAAGCTCGAACCTGAAGTCATCTTGGATTTAGGTTCAAGAACGGGTTATACCACTCAAATTTTAAGTGATCGGTATCCTCGTGCCAAAATTGTAGCCTTGGATTGGGCTAGGCAGCTCATTCGACAAGCACCGACAAAACTCAATATCCATAAAATATGCGCAGCTCCGGACCATGTTCCCTTGGCGGATAAATCAGTGGATTTAATTATTGGAAACTTAGTTTGGCATTGGACCAATGCGAGAGAGCAATGTTTGCGCGAATGGAGGCGGTTGTTAAAACCGGGTGGGCTTATCCTATTTACTACCTGCGGCCCCGATACTTTATATGAATTGCGTGACAGTTTCGCAGCTGTGGATGATCACAGCCATGTGCATTTATTTGTCGATATGCATGATATTGGAGATGCTATGGTGGCTGCACGATTTGCTGAGCCGGTGTTGCAAGCTGAACATATTCTTTTTAATTACTCTTCAATTACTAAATTATGGCGGGATTTGAAGGGATCTGGCGCCACCCATGTGATGGTGTCTCGTCGAAGAACCCTGACTGGTAAAAAACGCTGGCAAAAAATGTTGGTCGAATATCAAAAATATGCGGCAGCAGAGGAAGGCTGGCCGGTGACGTTTGAGGTGATCTATGGAATTGGTTGGGCAGAGCAGTCTCCTGCAAGCTTTGTCAATGAGCAAGGCGAAGCCATAGTGCCAATCCATCAAATTAAGAGAAGAATATGACTAAAATTGTTAAACGCCCTGAGCAATGGCGGTTGCAACTGACTGCTGAGCAATATCGTATCACTCGAGAAAAGGGTACCGAAAGAGCTTTTAGTGGTGAATACGCCAATTGTTTCGACGAAGGCATTTATCATTGCATCTGCTGCGGCCAAGCTTTATTTTCTAGTCAGGATAAATTTGACGCGGGTTGTGGCTGGCCTAGCTTTTCTCAATCATTCAATACTCAGGTCTTAGCCACTCAAACCGATCATTCTGCTGGGATGATTCGAACTGAAGTTTTATGCCAACGCTGTAATGCGCATTTGGGCCACGTTTTTGATGACGGCCCTGCACCCACTGGCCAACGATTTTGTATTAATTCAGCGGCATTGAAATTGCGCCGGGAAGATAAAAAGTAAGCATTTACGAGGTTAAGCATGCACACCCATCTACCCTGTGACAGTTAATGGCCTAACCCGCTAAAATATTGGCTTATGCCAGCAATTCCCGGTGAATTTTAACTATTTGATTTAATAAAATAAATCACCCTTATAAAAAAATAATTTTCGTAGAAAATTATCCCCGCGATGGGGGATCGCAAGGGGGAGAATCGCGATTCTCCCCCTTCATTCCGAGCATCGGCTCCGCCGAGCGCAGGATAAAAACAGGAAGCAATTTTCGCTGTACTCAGCGGGAATTGCTGTGGCTATGCAAATGCGCTTGACTCTGAAGTTGACGCCATTACGTGAACGATTGCTATTCTTTAATTATTTTCTTTTTTGCAGATGAGTGGCGGTCACGCCGGTCTATATCGATATATTTATCAGTGATCAATCCGGAGCTGTGGCCGGCGTCATCACGAACGTGTTCTCTAGGGCGGTGTTTTACATCCTCGGAAATACCGGTGTGACGTAACCAATGCACTGTCGCCGCCGTTAAAGTTTCGGCTTCGTCACTAAATCCGTCTTTTTTTAAGTCATCCATAGCATAGTCAAAACAACTTTGGACGATTCTACGTAAATGGTTAGTGCTGCACATAGGCTCGTGAATATATTCACCGTTTTTATTAGTTTTTGGTAGGAGCGGGGAATGATCAGTCGGCGGAGGTAAAGTGGGTAATCCTAAAAATGACCGCCAGCGTTTCAGGGCTGATAGCATCGCATCGCTTACGGCAATTTCCCTTTTTTTATTGCCTTTGCCAACGGTGATAAACCACCAATTGCCCTCATGATCTCTAAAAAAGTGATTCATGGCGGGTGACCAGCGTGACGTAGCGGTTAATTCTGAAATTCGAAGATACATCGAGTATAACGCCGACATGATGAATAAGGTGCGTTCATGTTTGTGAGGGTTTTCCCCGGCTAATTTTTCCGCGCTGTCGATGACATATTGCCATTGCAATTCAGATAATCTACGGATTTTTTTGATTCCTTGTTCTTTTTGAATAAATTTGCTTTTTTGGCGTAACAATGCCACTGGATTTTGAAAAATATATTCTTCTTGTACTAAATAATTAAAAAAGGTGCTTAAAATTGGAAAAATTTCCTGGAGAGTTCCTTGCGATAAATTATGATTTTTGGAACTGGGTAAAGTTCCTAGGCGATAATTCGTTTTTGAAACCGTAGATACGAACGGACGCCATTCCGGGTTGGGAACCCTTTCACCGTTTTCTATAATAAATCTAGGCGCCTTAGTTATACCAATCCAGCTTTTAGGAGGGTGTTGGCAAAAACGAATAAATTCCTCGATATCTGTGCGAGTGAGTTCTTTTAAAGTCTTGCCAGCAATTAAATAACTCCATTGCATGAGTCTTTCAATTTCTCTTCGGTAAGAGTTAAAAGTCCCTTTACTGCCCCGGTAACATTTCAAAAAAGCGCAGGACAGCTTAAAATCCTCACTATTTATATCAGAGCTACTAGGTGCATTCACTGCGGCAGATTCAAGGTTTTCAAGTGTATCGAATAAGGCCTTGGGTAATTTTTCTTCGCTCATTGTTTCATTTTGTGACATCGCATAAAAAATTACAATATGCTATTCGCCTAAGAATTTGCCAAGAGCGGAGAGTGATTGGATGTTATTACAGAAGATTTTTAGGATAGAAACTAAAGGGATGGCAATCAGAGCTCCTGGGAAACCCCACATCCAACCTCCGAAGATCACGCTGACAAAAACAATAACAGGGTGTAAGGTTAAGCTTTTACTTAAAATAAGTGGGACAATAAAGTTACCGGTAAGGGAAGTGATCATAAATAAGCTCACCGGCGGCAGCAGAATTTGTAATGGAGTATTAAACACGAGCAGTGAGGTGAGGGCGCAGAAAAAAGTAACTATGATCACACCAATATAAGGAATAAATTCTAAAACTGCGGTCAATATTCCCCAAAAAATAGGTTTTGGCATGTGTAAAAAATGAAAAATAATCGCTATTACTATCGCTAAACCTAATCCGGTGTAAGTTTTGGTTAATAGAAAATTGGTAATTTGACCACTGATTTCTCGGGCAATGAGAATAGCCTCTTTTTTTTGTTCTAAAGTAGGTAAAATTTCAATTGTTTTTTTTAAGAAAAAGTCTCCTGAAGCTAATAAAAAATATAAAATGAAAAATATAAGCGCTAATTGAGCAAAAAATTCGCCAGTGGAGGTAAAAAGAGTATTTAAGTAGCTAAAATCGGAAGTGCTTACCGAGATCACTTGAGATTTTGAGGTAATACTCGCTGTTTTTTCTATTTGCTCTTTAATATTGAAAAAACTACCCAAATCTTTTTTTATCGGTGAAATAAGAATATCTATCTTTGTAGATATTTCAGCAATAGTATGAGGAGCATTACTCAACCAGATTTTAGCTGGAGCTGACAGACTATAAAACCCGTAGCCAATGGCCCCTAAAAAAACCAGTATTACCAGTACAGCGCTGATGGGTTCAGGGACGTATATTCTTTTTAAAAATCGAACCAGCGGGGCCAAAAGGAAGTTAAGTACAAAGGCGAAAACGATGGGCATAAATACAGCCCGCGCAAAATATAGCGTATAAAAACAAGCAAGAATAAATAATCCAGTTAAAGCAATGGACCCTTTTTTACTGTTCGTTCCCACGATATAAGCATAGACAATGTTCTGTGTTTTTTCCCAAAATGATCATTTGTTGAACACCTTCCCTTTTCTAAATGGTTCAGTCAGAATGAAGCAATAGGAATTATTGGAGGGCATGGATATGAAAGCAATTTCTACTTTTGATACCGGAGCCGAGTTTGTACGTTCTCAACAAACTGATTTTAAAGATAAATTTAGCAAAAATCATCTTTCAGAGTTAATCTGTCTCAAGGCTCTGGCTCTTTCGAAGATAGATCCAGTGGGTGCAATCAGATCTTGGATGAATGTTTATCCCGAAAAGAAGGATGCTCAAAAAGCCGCTGTGAATACTCAGTCTGCTCTCAGCGACGAAAGAAAAAGTGCTCAAGATTTTGCAGTAGGATATAAAAAAATGTATGTTTTTAAACAAACACAGCCTTATTTACCAAATTCAATAATACAAAAAGGCATAGCACATTTAAATCAAATATTAAAAAAATCGGATTACTATTGGTCATATTATTTTTGTATGGAGCTACTGCAAGCTGAAAATGGTGCTGATTATTTGGCTGATTTAATAAAAAATTTAGAAAGTAAAGATCAGCATCTTCTTTATCATCGGTTATTGGTATTGGTTTCTTTAGAATTAGTTTCTGGAGGGCAAGAAAAAAAGGGAGAGGTGAATCCCTTAATTTCATTTCTATTACAGCAAGCAAAAGCTTCACAAGAATTTATTAACTGGGTAAAAAAAGAGGGCTCGACTCAAATTTCTTTTAAGGAATTAAATTCTTTTTTTCAAGCGTATACATTATTAAAAGAAACACATTTAATCAGTTACTCACTAAATTTTGAAAATAATCCGTTGTGTCATGCAATATATCTAAAGATTTTTGCAAATATGTTCCCAAAGAAAAAGACGAATCTACAATTAAAGCCTGGATGGGAGATGTTATTAGAGGGTTCGGATAATTTTCGCCATACTGCTATTGAGCTTGCGAAGTATAATCTAGATTCTGCGTATAATTTGTGGGTTAAAAAGACTACCACTATTCCTTTTGACCAATGCCTAATGAAAAATTCTCCATTATTAATGTTAAGTGAATTTTTTAATGAAAAAGATTTAAATACTTTCCAAAGTTTAATACTTCATGACGGTCTACACTCAGTAGGGAGTATAAAAAAAGATGAATTGACGGGTTGGCGGAAATATGTTTTAGAATGCAAGCAGCCAGAGAAAATACTTGAAACATATGGGAAAAGCTTAGTGAGGTTAACTAATACACAGTTTGTCTATAACCGACTTAAAATGGATAGTGCTACAGATTATGATTCAAAAAATAATTATCATATCATTTATAAATCATTCAAAGATAAGTTAGAGGGCTCTAGTTGTAGCTTTTTAGAAACCTGTGGCGAATTAATTGATGGGGACAAATTAACGGGTTTGGATCGAATAAGAGAAGCTAAACTATGGTTGGATGGCTGGTTTAGTCATGAAAAAGAATCACTCAAAGATTTTAATCTATGTCTTAAAATTTTTTCTATTGTAATATATCTTGAAGGAATACTGATATTTGAAAACAATAGTGAAATTACTCCGGCTGAAAAATTTTTCTTAACTTTAACTGATCCCATCCAAAAAAAATTAATTGATAAATTGGTTGATTATGTTGCTACATTACCGAAAAATTCTTTAAGAAATATCTCACCTCAATATTTATCTAAGCTTATTATGAGTCGTTTACCAAAAGCTTCGCCTGAAGGTATCAAGTGGATACTAAAATTAGCCCAAGTTTGTGACGATGCCAGTTTCGATGATGATTTTATAAAGCTTATAGAGCAAGCTTTATGTGGTCTAAACTTAGATTTTATAACGGCAAATGAGATCGCAGGGGGGGCGTTAAATCCTGTAGAACATGGGCATAGAATAACGGGGATAGTGAGTCATTTACTAGAATCTAAAAAAGATAAGTCCATTATTTTCCCGGAAAAAGTTTTTGGAGAATCAGATGCTCTTTTTCTAAAAAAAATATCTGGTCCAAACTATAAAATGCTCATTGCTATTTTGCAGGGTTGCAAAAATGTATCAGTTTCTTTTAAAGGCATCGCTCAATATTTAGCGGAAAAAATAACTTTGGCGCGTGAACAAAAGGATTCAAATCAGTCTTTAAAAAGCTGGTGCCTGATCTTTACTAGCATACTAAAATCTTTTTGTTCTCCTGAAGATTGTGAAATTTTATTTGAAGAAGATGAAGTGGAAATTCAGAGCTTTACTGAGGAGAAAATGAATGAAGCAGATGTTTTACTTTCTAAAATATATGAATACAAAGGCAATGGACAATTAGATGGATCAGCCGCGATTTTTGGATTGATAGATCAATTATTTTCCAAACTGGTGTTTTTAATTGATATTAATAAGGAATCTTTTTTGAAGGAAATGAGTCAAGGAATCGTACCAGATGGAAAACCCGAAACTTTCTTAATAACCGTGTTTCAGCATGTGGGTTGGACTCTAGTGGACATGCACAAATTTACAGAGTATAAACGCGATCTATTAACTATGTATTGTTTCAGTGCTTTAAGAAAAACCTCTTTGCCAAAAGATAAGCATGGCCGTTCTTACGCTACCAGGCGAGCGTTATCATTCTTTTTATATTTACAAACAAACCTGCACATATTAAAAAAGGAGATTGTGATATCTAAAATGAAAAAAATATTATTAGGCTTAGGCTTTGAAGATGTTATAAGGCCCGATTTTGATTTTAACGACGTTTCGTGGTGTTTGCTGGATGGTAATAAACTCAGCCGCAATACGAAGAGCAGTAGTGAAGTACGTTTAGGAAAATTATTAGAATTTGTTAAGCAAACGCCCATATCAGGTGGTTCTTCTTTTTTTAATAATTTGCCAAAAGATATCATTGCAACTAACCGTTCTCCCTCTTTTCATTTTTAACAACCGTAAACCGCGGGCGTAAGCCCGTGACTCTGCGCAATGGGCGAAATCAAAAAGAGAAAATACCCCGGGCGTTAGCCCGGGATATTTTATAGCAAAAAAATTTAAATTGATCAAAAATAGAAGGAATAAATATGAGACCGATGATCTCGATTAATGAATTTGGATTCAAAAACGATATTTTGAAACTAAAATTTTCACCTAAAGAACTGGCAGAACTTTGTTGTTTGAAATATCTTTCCAAGAACAATAGTGAAGGTGCAATTGCCTCGTGGATGTGTATCCATAGTGAAAAAAAACAGGCTCAACAAGCAGCTATCAATACTCATGAGTCTCTTGCACAAGAGAAAAAATTGTCGGTTAATCTGGTTACAAACTATAGTAGACTAAAAGCATTAATAAACACAGAACCCTATTTAGCGTATTCTGAAATTCAGAAAGGTATAGCTCATATTTTACAAAACTTAAAAAATTCCAACTATTATTGGTTATATTATTTTTGTATTAATCTACTGCAACTCGAACAGGGTGCCGATTATCTGTCGGAATTAATAAAAAATTTGCCAATCAAAGCTCAGCAACTGTTGTTCTATCGGTTAGTTACCTTGATTTCCTTAAGAACCAAAAAGGGAGAAGGATTAATTTCTGAGAAGCATGTTGACCAGGGAATAAATACGGTTATTTGCTTCTTATTGCAGCAGGAAAAAGCTTCACAAACTTTTATAGATTGGATAAAAAGCGAAGGTTTCAAATTCATAGGTTTTAAAGAATTACATTGCTTTTTTGAAGGATATGCTCATTTAAAAGAAGCGAAAATCATCAATTGTTCTTTCAATTTTGATCATAATCCTTTTTGTCATGCAATTTTTTTAAGTACTTTAGAATTTATGCGGAATGAGGCAGTTCAATTAACTTCAGCCGAGGCCAAATTTGAATTAAACTATTTAATAAATTTGCCGCAACAATTCCGTTTGAATGTGCACGAATTTGCTTGGAATTTTCCTGAAGTTGTGGAAGAAAGTGCTTTGATAAAAATTGAGGAAAAAAGTCAACCATTTTATTCGTGGTTATCTCATAAATCTGAAATCTCTTTATTGAATAATTCTCATTTTTATACTGGTATATTGCTAGAGGAGTTTAAACAGGACGCTCTTGGTGCTAAGAAAGCAATAATATTATATGACTATCTTCATAGTGAGCTCGGTTTATCAGCGAAACAGTTAGATCAGTGGAGAGAAAAAGTTTTAGAGAGTAAAAATCCCACATCAATCATTAAGATGTATTGTCGTGCTTTGAACGTGATAACAAGTCTTGAAAATATTCTAAAAATACAAAAATTACAAGATTGTAATATTCTTTTTAGAAGAATCAATAGAAAAATTGCAGCAAATGAAAGAACATGGGATACGATGTTGAAAACTTTAAAAGAAATAAAAGAAGCGTCAGATATAGATAAGAAAATAGAATCCAACATTGAAATTTTTATTGAAACCTATGTTTTTTGTGAAAATATCAAGAATAAAAAAATAAATCCTATTGAATTATGTTTACCCGAACCCGCGTTGCAAATAACGGGTTTTTCACGTTTTGTACAAGCTAAAAATTGGTGTCAAGCTTGGTTGCAAGATCAAACTGCGATAAATGCAATGATAGATGATTTTAATTTATTAAAGGAGTTTTATATATTATTATTTTGGGTTGAGCATTTATTATCTAGATCAAATTTACAAATTAAAACATACCTAGGGAAGCAATTGTTTGCTGCTTTGCCTGATAAACTGAAAGCCAGGTTATTTGATAGCTTATTCAATGAACTAGGAGTTACTGAGCTTGCATTTGTACAACTACATTCTATTAATTTTGAAAAATTTGAGATTGATGATCAAAAAAAAATATTAAAAAAACTGATTATTAGTAAGGATAGCTATTCTTTTTTTGTTTTTCTTTGTAGGATGATTAAACAAGCGGTTTATGATCCGGAAAAACCTGCATTACTTATTAAATTTCTGACGGAAAATAAGGATTTTTCATTTCACGATGAAATAATTAAGGTAATTGGTCAATTAAAAATAGTAGTTCCTATAGAGCAATTACTGTTACTAAAGGTTTGGCTTTTGAAATCCCAGGAATATAAATTTTCTCAATTTTTTAATGTTTACAATCTTATTAAGCAAAAAAATGAACCTTATGATGTTTTATCATTACTATTAGATAGTCATTTTTATCATGATGAGAAAGTTATTAAAATGCTTTATTCTGATTTTATTAGTAATGAAGATTTTAAAATTGATAATGATCACAGACTTATTTTGACTCAAAATTCAATTCATTATGTTTATGGGCAAATTTTTAAATTAGAAAACGGTCAATGGGGGCAATATAAAAAACTTATTAGTTATTTGGCAAAAATATTTTTAGAAAATGGAAAATTTAATAAGGTATTTCAGCTAGCGCTTTTAAAGCTATTGGTGTTGCAGCTGCAACCATTTAAGGATCCGAGTAATATTGAGAATACGAATCGTTATTCAGCTATTTTTCAGATAATTTTTAAAAATATAATTAATGATAATATTCAAATTTTTTTACAGTTAATTAAAGAATATTCTAAGGTAGAAGTTTTTTTAGACTTTATAGGTAATGAACACACCTTTGATCCTATTGCCATTTGCGCTTTGCAATACATAGAAGAAAAAACAGTTAATCCAGAGTTACAAAAGTTGCAACTAACGCATTTATTTGGTTTTTTTTACAAAAAAACACTTTCCAATGTAATTAACTTCCAGGAAAAATTTTGTTTAAAATATTTACCTGAGGTTAAATATCGTGATTTTAAAGTAGTAAATATTATTTCTAAAAATTATTATAAAGAACCACTTACCGAGTTCTTTAAAGCTTTTATTTCAGGTTACCGTTGTTCAAATAACATAGAATTTTTTGAGTATATTACTTCTTACATGATGACTCTAAGAGAAAAATTAAAATTAAGTGAGGAAATCTTTTTAAAAACTGTAGCTGAAATAGATAGACTTAGGAAAGTATTTAAATTCACTTATTGTGAATGGGAGATTTGTTTAACTAATGAGTATGTAGTGCAGCCTAACTTATTAAAAAGAATGATAAAAGTCACAAAAAATTTAGATTATCTTTCTCAAGAACTAACTCATATTTTTGAAGATAAAGTTAGAGTGGCAACGAGTTTGGATATTTCTGGGATTGAAATTTATTTTAAGGAAATTCTAAATATAATTTACAAATCTTATCAAAGATTTTTTGGATTGAATCTTTTAGCTCAAGAGCCTCTTTTAAAAAATCAATTAATCGATGTGATGTGTGATACTTTAATAAAAAATTACTTAATTAAAGGATTGGTTAGCTTCTGCTCTTATCTTTTCAAGTTGTTAAATAAAATCGCGTCATCTGAAATCGCTATAGGTTATCAATCTCCAGAGGTTAATACTGCTGACTTCTTGTTAAACATATTTTTTCCAAGATTAGTTTTTTTCAGCTATCAAAATAACTACACGAATGGCTTACAAGAGCAATTCTTAATTTATTTTCTTTTCAATCCCAATAAAAAATTTATTCTAACTCAAATTACTAATTCAAAGCTGCTCACTTTGTGTTATTCCGTATTGTGTCCTAAAGATATAGTTTTAATTGCAGAAACCAAAAAAGATGTTTTAACAAGGTTAAGAGAAGGTGTTCAGCATTTGCCCGATATAAAACTTTGTGATGGGTTTAAACCTAATCGTTCTGTCTATATGCTTACAATGATGGTATATTGGCCTGATAATGAGCTTAAAGGATTTGACTTTGATTTATTAAAACATATTTTTAAAAAAGATAAGACTGATTTGGTTTCAGTTCTTTTTAAATTCTGTAATTCTCAAGCCATCAGCCAAGATGAGAATATTAAGCTAACAAAATTGATTGCTAATTTACTAAAAGATGAAAAATCTCCGCTTGGCAGATTACTACCTTATCAACAAAGTAAAATTAGCAACGAAACTGAATTAAATTCGGATATTTTTAAAAAATTACTGAAACTTGAAGGCAGCCTAGTAAAAATTATTTTCGAAGCTTTGCAAAAAACACCCGGTTTGATCGAAAATTTTCTAATGGATTTTAAAAAAACCGCTTTATTTGTTCTTGAATTTAAAGGTCAAAATGGACTCGAAAAGACCTATTGTCTAGCTTGCTTAAAGTTAGTTGAGTCAGTATTAAATAATCCCACTCTTTTTCAGCGTTATTTTGGAAATAAAATATTTGTTTCTGATCATTTTCAAAATTCATATACGGCTCTCCTAACAGAATCTCTTGTCGTGAATTCTTCAACTGCTTCTGGATCAGCGCCTTCTCAAAATGGACTGACGTTGAAAAGTTTATTAAGTAGTTGAGTATATTGTGTCGCTGGTAACCGCCTATGCGCAATGACAGGATAAATAACTTGGTTTTAAGCATCTCGCTAGGCATCCATCTTGAGCCGTTTATTGCTTGAAAAACTCTCGAAATAGAATTACTATTCCTTCGCATTTCCCAAGCAATAAACGGTTCAATCTGGACGCCTATCGAGCGCTTAAAACCAAAGTTATTTATCTGAAGAACTATACTTATTCAGTTTTTCTATAGATGTCAGTATATCTATTCCTTTAGATTTTAAAAGTGGTTTCCACAAATCACCATACTTATCAACACGTTTTCGTATAGTATGAATATTAAAATTCACGGGATCTAACCGAGAATTTACTTCGCGCCATTGTAAAGGCGTTGATATCGGAGCTTGCGGCCTTGGCCGCAAAGAATAAGGAGCTGCGACTGTTTGACCTTTACGATTTTGTAAAAAATCAATATAAACCTTACCTTGTCTTTGCGATGGTAAGCGCTTAATGCTAGTGATTTCTGGGATTTGATTATTGACAATTATGGCAATTAATTCCGCAAATTGGGTAGATTGCTGATAACTGTATTTTGCACCCAATGGAAGATAGATGTGTAGTCCGGTAGCCCCAGAGGTTTTACAATAATGATCTATGCTTACTTTAGTTAATAGTTTGTGAATAGTTTGTGCTGTTTGTACTACCGCTGTAAAATCAATGTCTTCAGGGTCGAGATCTAGAACACAAAAATCAGGAAAATTCAATCTGGCAATTCGCGAAAGCCAAGGGTTTATTTCAATGCACCCCAATTGTGCTAAATAAATAAGATCAGCTTCATTTTTACAAATAAAATAATGAATATCTCGATTTTCATGTTCAGAATGCACCAGATGAATCGTTGCCCAATCAGGCGCATCTTCGAAATTTTTTTGATAAAATCCTTTCTCGTTAATTCCATTTGGATGTCGATGCAAACTTTGAGGGCGATTTTTTAAATGGGGTAAAATATATGCGGCAATATTTTGATAATATTGAATCATATCTCCTTTTGTTAAATCATCCTCCGGCCACAATAATTTAGTAAGATGAGTTAGTTTTATTTTGTGCTTATTTTGGGTAATTATTTTTTCATCTGCAAGACTTTTCTCAGGATAGACTTCTTCTGCTGATTTGTCTTCTCTTAAACCCAAAAACACAGGCTGGCGTAAAAGACCATCTCGTGTCCATTCTGAAAATTCTACTTCGCAAACCAGTTTTGGTTTAACCCAAGTTACAGGCATATTAGTTGTTGGGGCAGTTTTAAATGGACAATGAGGTTGCGTCAATTTATCTAAGTTTTTTTTCAATGAGCTTAAGCCTGCAGTACTTAATCCTGTACCGACATGTCCGATGTATTCTAACTGCTGTTTTCGATATGCACCCAGAATTAAGGCGCCAAAATGGGTGCGGCTGCCGCGAGGCGCAGTAAATCCACAAATAATCACTTCTTGTTTCTGTTTAGTTTTTATTTTTAACCAGGCATGACTTCGTTGTCCGCTAAGATAAGGGCTGTTTTCGTCTTTAGCCATGATACCTTCCAACCTTTCTTTTTTTGCAATATTGAAAAATTCTTTACCCTCGATTTCTACGTGTTCGCTCAAGATTACGTAATTTAGTTTAGGCAAATTTTTCTTTAGAAGTTTTTTACGTTGAATCAGTGGGAGATCGCATAAATCGTTTCCGTTTAACCAGAGCAAATCAAACACACAGTATTGTAATATTCCTTGTCCCGATTTTTGATAATCTTGTAATAGCTGAAAGTCAGGCCTGCCTTGCGCATCGATAACCACCATTTCACCGTCGAAAATAGCATTTATTTTAAGAGTGGCTAGTTCCTCGCTAATAATTTGAAAAATTTCAGTATAGTTTTGGTCTTTGCGAGATAATAGTTTCACTTGATGACGATTGACGTAAGCAATGATGCGATATCCATCCCATTTTATTTCAAATATCCATCCTTTTCTATTAAAAGGCTCATCTGTCAAATAAGCCAGCATAGGCTTTACTAAAGCCGGCATTGGTTTTTTTTCTAAGATTTTAGCATTGCTTCGCACAGATTTAGTTTGTGTCAACACATTTCTTTTGCTGGCAAATTTATCTTTTAATTTCAATAATAACCACTGTTTTTCAGTTTTTTTTAATTTCACCAGAGAAAATATACCTTGTAATTTCTTGCCATGTAAAATAAATTTTATCGAGCCTTTGGCTAAATTTCCAGGTGGAATGAGTTCATAAGTGCCTTCATCCCAAATAATCACTTTGCCTGCACCGTAATTTCCTGGAGGTATAATTCCTTCAAAATCTTTATAATCGTAAGGATGATCTTCTACCATGATTGCCAAACGCTTATCGCTGGGATTTAAAGAAGGCCCTTTGGGGACAGCCCAGCTTTTCAATACCCCATTCATTTCTAAGCGAAAATCATAATGTAAATGTGAGGCTGCATGTTTTTGGACTACAAAATGTAGTTTTTGGCCAGTTTTAATGGGTTTGTCTGGAGGCTCCGGGGTTGTACCGAAGCTACGTTTTCTTTTATATTCTCTCAGCGACATGGCAACCACCTAGGAACACATTCCTAAGCTGTACGGGCGCTTCGGGTACGGCGAGCTGTTTTTTTGGCTCGAGCTCTTTTTAAGCTTTGCTGCAAGGCGAACATGAGATTTTTAGCTTGAGTGTTTACTGGTTTCTTGCCTTTGGCTTTGGGTATTTTTCCCTTAGCTTTAGCTTTAATAATCTCTCGAATTTCTCATAATAAGTATCGTGAAAAGTTTCAATTTTAAATTTACCGGTTAATTGTTTATTAAAGCTAAAGCAGCAGTCATTTCTGCTTGATTTAATTTGTTGGCAGGGATATTTAATATTTGCGTCGTCTCGAATTTCATTGGCATATCTGATTTCATTTAAAACCAAAACACCATTAATGGGTTTCAGAATAGCGAGATGCTCGCGATTATGCAAGTACAAATTTGGCAACGCCTACTTTTTTTGCTCTGATAATGCTTCACTAGTAATGTATATGCTTTTCCGGCGGTTTTCCCTGGTTCTAAATAATAAGGTCGTTGATATAAACGAATATCAATTTCATTTTCATCTACAAATTCGATAATATCGATGAGATGTGTTGCCCGCATGTCGGCTTTTTCAAAATCTTTTTCATCAAGACTATAAATTCATTTTTTTGATATTCAAACCCCTTAACTATCTTGGTAAGTAATTTCTTTTCTTCGGCACGGCAAACTTTGGCATATCGGACCGGAGAAAGATCGGATTTATGCAGCATGCGCAAATTTATCCGATTTTCATCTGATCCGCTATACAAATTAATGGGTATATTAACTAACCCAAAACTTATAGAACCGCGCCAAATCGCGTGCATTTAGAACCTCCATGTTCACTAGTGTCTTTTTACGGACGCGGAGTAGGAGGAGGTCCTCGACGTACAATCGAAAATATCAGCGCAATGATAAATAACACCAAAAATATAAAGAAAATTATTTTTGCTATGCCGGCAGCAGCGACAGCAATCCCAGTAAACCAAAAATAGCTGCAATAATAGCAATAATTAAGAAAGATAATGACCCAACTTAACATAAAATTCTCCTTTTAAGTTTGTTTTTTAAAGTCTAGCAGGCATAATCCACTTGTCAATTTGTCAATTTGACAGAATGATACCGCTATCCTAGATTTAGATTACTAGTATTTAGCATTGTTGCTAAAAATAAGGTCAAAAACACATCTGTGTTTAGTTTTAACATCACTTAGGAGAGAAACAATGGAAATCAAATGCTTAAACCCCCACAAATAACCAAAATGAAAAAGCCCGCGGTAACCAACAACAACAACGTCACAATAAAGGACAAGAACGTCCTGATCGTGATATTGGTCGTCGAAGGTGACAAAGGCCAACCCGGCAAAAACAACCAGGCAGCCAAGTGGTCAACCAGGACAAAAACAACCTGGTCAAGTAACAACGCCGTCAATAAGTTTATCAATCTCATGGTGTAATTTTTATAATTACGGCCGTACAGTGTCCACGGCATTTTGATTTTTGCTACCCTCTTTCTCACCTCCCTCTTTTCATTGTGCTATAATTATCCTAGAAATTGGAGAATTTTTTGGTTAACAGATATGAGGGACTCATTTATGAATAAAATAATTACTTTAATGGTCGCTAGCAGTCACTTCTTCAGGACTTCTAATTGCAGGCTGTACTCCAGGGAACAATGTTCCTGGCTCAACAGCGGCCGGAGCAGTAGCCGGAGGATTGGCTGGGGGATTATTATTTAAAGGCAGCCCGGTTGGTATCATTGGCGGAGCCTTGTTAGGAGGTATAGTCGGTAATGCTATCGGCAACCAAATGGATGTCAAGATCGTGCCTATATGCAAAACGCAATTATCGTTACTCCGGTACATGAAACTGTTGTTTGGACCAATGAAGAAACCGGCGTTATGTATAGAGTGACTCCGACTAGAGTATATTATTATGAAGGACGTTATTGCCGTGAATATACTTCTCGGGTTTATATGAATGGCCAATGGCGAACCGCTTATGGAAGAGCTTGTAAAATGCCTGATGGTTCTTGGAGAATCGTAAGTTAATGCAACGCAGTGATTGTTTTTATGGTAAACGCGCCGTTTCCCAAAGTGAGGATGCGGCGCTTACGCCATTCCGCCTAATTTACGGGCTTTAGTTCGCGAACATCGTCTTTCATAGACAGATTTAGTTCTACCTTTGTTTATTAAAGAAGGCCGAGGTATTAAAAATCCCATTTACTCTTTAGCGGGGCATTATCAATGGAGTATTGATTGTTTACGAGATGAAATTAAGCCAGATAGTAGACTTAAAAATTCCCGCAGTCATTTTATTCGGCATTCCTTTACACAAAGATGCGCAGGGTTCTTCAGCATTGTCTGCCCAACGGGGTCATTCAAAAGGCAATCGCTGCTATTAAAGATTGGGCGCCTGATTTGGTAGTTATTTCTGATCTGTGTTTTTGTGAATACACTGATCATGGTCATTGCGGAATCATCGCCTCACACCAAGGCGGAGAAGTCATAGTGGATAATGACGCCACTTTAGATTTATTGGCGGAACAAGCGGTAAGCCATGCGCAAAGCGGGGGCGGATGTCATTGCTCCCAGCGGCATGATGGATGGCATGGTGCATGCTATTCGAGAAGGTTTAGATCAACAATGGTTTTGACCATATTACCCATTTTAAGTTATGCCGTTAAGTATGCATCTGCTTTTTACGGCCCTTTTCGAGAAGCCGCCGGCAGTGGTGCGCCTCAATTTGGCGGACGTCAGACCTATCAGATGGATCCTGCCAATGCGCGAAAACGGCATAAGAGAAGCAGAAATGGATGTATTGGAAGGCGCCGATATGTTAATGGTAAAACCGGCGCATACTTATTTAGACATGATTTTTCGAATCAAACAACGATTTCCCTCCATACCATTAGGGCGCATATCATGTGAGTGGTGAATATGCCATGATTAAAGCTGCTGCAGCCCAAGGTTGGCTGGATGAAGAACGGGCCATGACGGAATCTCTGATTGCAATCAAACGCGCCGGCGCTGATTTTATTATTACCTATTTTGCCAAACAAATGGCTGAGTTGTTGAATCGTTAGGACCTTTCATGCTTCTCTATATCAAAATGTTTCTTATTCATCTTGCTCACCTCCGCGTTTTGCTATTTGTCCAGTAAGTCAGTACTACTGTTGTTGATAGCAATACAAAATATAAAGGCATCGGTCTAATCGTTCCATTATGCAACGCCCCCATGATCCAAGTAAAAGCCGCGATTAAAAGATAGTAAGTTAGACCAAAAATGGATCCTGCTGTCCCTAATACGTCTTTATATCCATTAAGCGCTGAGCTCAATATAACAGGCAAAATTAGACTACAACTACCCAATATTAATCCTGCCATGGGCAGCATAATGAGTAAAATTGAACGTAAAATATGAGCAGGCGTTATAAAATCAAATAAAGAAAAGATACATAACAATAGCGCGCTGATACTCATGATAAAACAGCCTAGAAATGCAATTTTTCTGCTGGGATAATAGCTAGCAAGTCTATGAGATAACGACGAACCCAACAGTGAAGCACTACCAATAAATAATCCCAGCCAGCCATATTCGCCGGGTGAAATCCCAATTATTTTGATCAAAATGAAAGGTGCTTCGGCATAATAGCTAAATAAAATGCCATTAATAGCACCTACAATCCATGCAGATCCAAGTACATAAGGATCTTTTAGCAACAACAACGCCACTGCTATTAATTTCTTAGGTTGATAGTTCAACACCTTTGGCTTGGTTTCAGGTAAAGCACAAAACGCGTAAAAAAATACTGCCATACCAATTAACACCAATGTCATAAAATTAGCTCGCCAGCCAAACCAGTCATTCACATATCCACCGATAAATGGGCCGATTGCAGGCGTCAACGATAATGCAACTCCCACAATTGCAAACAACTTCAATCTTGCTCCATCATGAAAAGATTCGCGGATGATCGTTAAGGTAATGATAGAGCCGACGCTGGCGCCAAAGGCTTGAATAATCCTAGTCAATAGCAACCAAAAAATAGAAGGGGATAACAAACATCCCAAACTTCCTAAACCATAAACTAGAATTCCTAATAACATAGTAGGACGTCGTCCGATGCGATCCGACAATCTACCCCAATAAAAAACGCCTAAGGCAAAACCTACAAAATAAATACTTAAAGTCCACTGCACTAATGAACCCGAGGTCATCAAGCTGCTGGCGATATTGGGCAATGCAGGCGTGTAAATGGTTTCACTGATTTGAGGGAAACCGACTAAAAAAATAATTAGCAAAGTAGATGGCACTGAGATGGTGGAATACTTCATATATTTGTCTCACTCTGATTTTTAAAAGATGCACACAAAAACATCAAACAAACATTATTTGATGATTAAAATCATGGCGTCATTTAAACGTCAGTTAGGGATCCAAATAAACTTCATCATATTTCAACGACTCAATAGAAAAAAAAGTAGATTTTTTATTTTATAACAACTGATGTGCCATTTCAACTGGAGCGCTGAGTTCAACCAGGGCCTACGCATGAAAAATCCTCTTGACACAAGCAGCCAGGTAAGTGTAGGACATGGAATTTTTACGCATAAGGCTCTTAATAGACTGGCCTGGTTTCTGCCTTGCCTTTGTAACCCATTTAAAGCCCATTTATGCAAAATATCGATGTTTTCTTGGGTTCGCTCTTCCAGATTTTCCTTATCGTCCGCTGACCTGGAATTTTATGCATACTTCCTCCTAAATTGCTTGTAAAATACTCGGGCTTGTTTGCAATTTGCCTGTTAAATTTAATTTAGTTCCTAAGGATTCAAGTTGGTTGAACGTTTCTGAAGCCTTTTTCTTCTGGGGACAATGCCAAAACAAGAAATTCTGGAGTGTCCTTTTCTTAAATAAAGCATTTGGCTCAAAGCATATGGCTCCTATACGTTCTGCTGTTACTTCAGGTTCGAGTTCAGGTTCTGCTATAAACTTTTCAAATTCAGCAAAAAAGTCTTCGATATTTTTCTCTTGTGTATCAAAGCAAGCCCAATTATCAGATAATGAAATTTCATATATTTCCTGCAAAATCGGTTTTAAGGCTTTGCGATATAAGTTATATAATTCATACAAAGATTCTGGATCAATCAAATAATTCAGAACAATTGTATTTAAAACCTTAGGCAAGACATTAATGATAAATAAAGTATATTTAGAAGCTAATGATTGTATCACTTTGATTTTTAGTTCTCGCATAACTGCAATTTGGTCTATGTCCGCCTTTATTTTTTTAAACGCCTCTATCTGCTTCTTCCATGACTCCAGGGTTACGTTTTTTTCATTAAAAGACTTTTGAGCTTGAGTTATGGTATTTAAAGAGAATGCGGCTGATTCTATGAATCTTTCAATCCTTGGTGAGCGATAGCGGTGGTTAGGATCTAAAGTGAAGGTATCTTTCAATCTTTGATAGAGGAATTGGATATGTTTTTTTTCGTCAGAAGAATTGCTTTTACCTTCTCGCAATTTTTGAAATGTTTCATTTGCACTTGATATTATTGACGCAAGACGATTTGTTCTTTGTTCATAGTAACCTATATTTCTATAACAAAAATTATCAGCCTTTATGATGTCTAATGGTGATATGTTTTTTAAATCTGAATTTGCAAGTTTCTCAATTACGTTTTTTGATATCGATGGTATCGGTTTTAATGAACGATAGGATGTTTTAATTTCTTCTTGAAGTTCTTGAATAGTAATACTCGGACAAGCGAGTTCTGTAACTTTTTCTTTTAACATAAATACTAGCCCCGGTTCATTTATTTCGCTTTGCTAACGCGGCAAGCCGCGCGGTATATTTGTTAATATAACAATTCGATCAAAATTTGTAAATTGACCCTTGACTCCCGCCTACGCATGAAAAATCCTCTTGACACAAGCAGCCAGGTGAGTGTAGGACATGGAATTTTTACGCATAAGGCTCTTAATAGACTGGTCTGGTTTCTGCCTTGCCTTTTGTAACCCATTTTTCGCTCGCATTATCATTTCAAATACACGCCTTATCTTCGTTAAATACAACATCTCATCGCCAATGAAGTTGGTTTTCCACACCCCAATGCAGACGCGCTGCTTCATTCAATTGTCGTGCATTGCATACTTTTCCGCTAAAATGCACTCTTAACCAGGCTACACTCTATTCCAAATTCGCCAGAACTCTGAAAATAACGTTCACTTCTAAAAATCCAATTCTTTATTCCATGAATAAATATTAACTTATCTTAATAAATTTAATATTAATTTAATACTTCATCTTTAATATTTCATGCGCGTGGAAGTTATTAATCAGAGGTAAAAAAATGCCATTATTAAGTAGCACTTTAAAAAAAATCGATAAGATATTAAAAAATACGAATGGAACACCGATAGAAAAAATTAAATCGGCTTATTACCGACTCGTAATTGATTATAAAGCTCAATACCTGTCTGGTAAAAGACATGCTGATCTCTTATCTGCTTGCGAATATTTAATAAGAGATATTAATGATCTTACGCAATTAAAACAGGTATTGAATAACCTTCGCTATAGGTTAGTGTCGCTTGAAAGTAGTTTTGCTTTAAGTGGGTTAAAACCCATACTTAATTATGCTAATAATTTATCTGAAGAAAAAAAATCAGTTTCTAAATCTGAAGAACTGGCGGCATTGAAAATACAGTCTATTTTCCGGGGACATTCTGCCAGGCGTAAGTTCAAACTTAAACCTATTCCAGAGGCAAAAAGAGAACATTATTCGGCTTTTTTTATAGGTAACGATCCTGTAATTAAAGGATTAGATAGTCACGGCCAAAAGAATGTGTCTAAATCCATAGCTGTAATTGGGACATCAATACTTCGTTCGGTTGAAATTGCTATGGAATTGAGAAACAATAAAACTCATCTTAGTGATGAAAAATCTCCAAATAAAAATATACCCAAATTGATTATTGTCGATAACAGTAAAGAAGTCATTCAATTGTGGTTGAACTTACGTGAATTTGCCAATAAATTTAAAGAATCAAAGGAATTTTTAACTGAATTACCTAAGTTTTTGTCTAAAAACTTGCATTTGTATCGCGATCTAGATGATTTGGATTTTAAAAATGGAGTTGAGTACCCTCCTCAAAATATCTCATCATATTTTGAAAATTTATTTAAAAAATATGGTGATGTTGTTTTAAAAGTTATTTCGTCGACTACGATCATACCTCAAAAATGGGAAGACGCAGATACTTTTGAGAAATTGAAAAACGTCCTTGCTTTTCTACAAATTGAAGAAACCTATGTTTATCCATCAAATATAGTTGCTTGCATTGATACCAAAATGACTCAGGAGACTATTTTAGAAAATATTTTCAAGCTAAATCCCAAGCTATCAATCCACATAGACTGTAATAATGGCTGTCCTGAAAAATCTTTTCTATTAACGGACAGCACTCCAAAACATGTTAAGGATACAATTTTAACCAGTACTCAAGCGCAAATGCCATCATTCAATGAACCAATGTCCCTATTAAAAATAGGGGATAGTTTAATGTTAGTACCTACGAGTTTTTTATTAAGTATGCCTGAAAATCAGGCATCTGCTTCATCACAATTCGGCTTTTCGTGTGGTTTCAGATACTGATGCTGGGAACTCATAGGCAAAGTCTAGAAGATTGCTTTTTTTTGCCAACACCTGCTTTGAATGACTCTACTGTAAAAAATAGTATTGAAAAATTATAGGAGATGCAAGATGCATACTTTTAATGTACAGAGCTATTTACAACAAATGACGGGTGGTGTTGATTTAACACAAATAGATGGATTGGGCAGTCATTCTGTGTTAAGAATTCTTTCCGAGATTGGAGTAGACATGAATCGCTGGCCGAGTGCAAAACATTTTGGTTCTTGGTTGGGATTGTCGCCAGGAACTAAGATATCGGGAGGAAAAAAGCTGAGTAGTAAAACTAAGGCATCGAACAATAACTCACCCCAATTCCCTGAGTGCGGTTTCAACTCCGAGTGCTAATTATTTTTTAAAAAAAACCGTCGACACTGACATCACTTTCTTAGCTGCAGACAATAAATCGGGCTCCGCAAATGACTCATTTTCAATAATAAGTTTTGCCACCTTAAATCTTAAAGAATCGCTGCTAAATCCACTGGGTTTATAGAAGGTAAACCCGGTATTTTCTCCATTGATTCTGCCTGTATTTAAAAAATTAATAATACTCTTATCATCCATTAAAAATTTATCTGCCCGGTAAACGCCGTGAAGTTTCTGAAAATAATTACTGTTATTCTTATATTTTATTAGAATTTTGGCAATGTGTGATTTTAAATCATAATTACCATGAAATTTCTGAAAAAAAATAACGTTATCTGTCGGATCTGGATCCATTTTTATATTAAAATGTTCCAACAACATTTTCATTTCGGAATCAGTGTTGCATTGATTTCTATAAGCTTCTATTATGGGTAACGCTAATGATCCTGGCTCACAAAAATTAAGAAATAATTTTTGATAAACGGGCAGACTAAAAGTGATATTTAGACAATCTAACTGTAATCCCGGCTTTAAAATCGGCATGGGTAGTCCATGATATTTGTGCACTAACGCCAACCATTGTTCGACGTAGCGCCCCGTTCCCCTTTCCATGGGAGTCAAATTACCCATCAACCAAATGAATTCTACAACACTGCGATAAAAAGCTAAGGGATCTTTATCAATTTGTTCTCGTGATAGGCTGAAAACTTGTGCATTCAGTTTTTCTATTTCAGGCCATAGATCTTCGACCTTAGCTTTGGCATGAAGCCAGCTGAAACCACCCTCGCAATCACCTACGCCACCGATTGCAATATTTTTATATGTAAAACCATACTCTGGTAATCCATGCTGTATTAAATATTCTCCAGGCATGAAATGCCACCTATGGGCATCAGACAAGTTGGCCATAGCTTCAATGAAAGGGAAAGCATGCTCGTATCGACCATTACACCTAGTATATACGCCTTTTTTTCTTAAGGTTTTAAATTGTTTAGCAAATTTTTCTTCAATATTTTTAGGTTTTTCTTCATACTTTGCGCGTTGAAGTACTTCTTGGTAATGCGCTTCTGAAAAAATACCAAGCAAAGCGCGCATCGAGTAGAATTTTTCCCTATTTTTTAATTCAGGCGACGAAGGAATATCTTTTAACCCTTCCGGCAAAGGGAGACTTTGTTTAAATTCGTTAGTTAATTTGAATTCAACTGTTCCTTGGAGAATCTTTTCAATAACACTAAAATTATTCAATCCAAATTCAATATCTTTTTTAACATCTATGTGGGATCCATCGGCATACATTTTAGAGATGCTGTCTAAATCACTTTCCTTACGATATTTGGCAATCTGAGTTCCCCAATTTAAATAATTGCTCCGAGATTCTTTTATTTCTTTAAGGATATTCTTACTTTGATCATCATTTTGTTCTAGAAGAATTTCTATATAAGTTTTTAAAGCATTATCTGCATCTTGCATATTTGAGTATCGATAAACTAAAGAGATGATATCTTTTATTTTTTCTCCTTTATCAATCATTTTAGTGAAGTATTCCACTCCACTGACATTGAGTAATTTAAGTATAGATATATTTCCTGATTGACATGCTTTATTAACAAGTATATCTTCTTCCTCTTTATCCAGCTTATATTCCTTCAATAAAAATTCAAAAGCTGATTCACTATGATTAGTAATAGCAGCCATTAAATGCTCACTCGCGATTTTTTTTCCTGACTTTATAAATAGATTGATAGAATCAATAGCATTGTGCATGATTGCGTAATGCAGAAAACTGTCAAAATCTACTAATTTATCCCATAGGTTTTGATCTTTTAATTGAGTTTCCCAATTGGATAGCAGGAGTAATAAAGCACTAAGTAGATCACTTTTATTTAGTCGTATAACTTCTAAAACATTGGAAATCCTTTTTAAAGAATTTTCACATAAAATACTATTTTCTTTAAATTCTCTTGCTGTGACTTTTTCTAAATCATATTCCCATTCAAAATCTTGACTTTTATGGTATTTGAGTTCCGCAACTAAGTATGCTTCTCTCGCTTTTTTATATTCTTGTTTGAATGCTTTTTTCTTCATTTTCCCTCACGATAAAAAAATATAATTTGCTCATTATATACCCATTACACCTCAAGATTGCTAAGTTTTAGCGCGATATATATAGTCAAAGCAGATCGCTTTTTCGCTGGGTGATTATGAGGCTTTTTCCCTTTTTTAAAAATTAGTATATTTAAAACTAAATATTGGCAGTAAACAATAGAGTGGTAAAAATGATGTACTGGTAGTGCAATTACTCTCGAATATAACGAAAAACCACAGCCCAACGCAATAACAGGTTGTCTCCATTTCATTTCTACCGCTCCTTCTTTATCAAAAAGGGACATTACAATTTTGCAGCTAGCTATTCCTGAAACACTTGAGTTTGCGTTACTGATAGACTACCTTAAAGATATCGCAAGACAATACCGGATTTCTGTTTAAAATATTCAAATTAAATTTTCAATATTGTCTACAATTGTAAAAAAAGTGAATCCAATATTTTGATTTTATAGAAAGAGATGTATAAATGTTAAATCCCGTACGAAAGAAAGAAAAGCGTAAAGGTATTGATCATTTGATCAAAGAAGTTAAATTATATTATAACCTCGCATCGCTGCCAGAAAACATGTCAGAAACTATTGGAGAAAATATAAATAATTTAAAAAATGATTTAAAATCAAGTGAAATAACCGCTCCTATGCTTGATTTCGAATGGAAACCATCCACACTTCCTGAAGTTTCAGTTAATCAAAATATAAAAGAAATGCAAAGAATTTATGATAAACTAATTTTGAATTATAAAGCGAAAAACCTAAATGAAGATTCGGAAGTAGTCAAATTCAGAGAGAATTTTTATCAATTACTTGTTTACACTCGAACGGTTTTGTTTTCCCTACATTTATCCTCTTTAAAAAAAGCTGAAAACTGTTTTAAAAAAATTTTTTCAATATGGGATGATCTCTTTTTTTCCCAAAAAACAATTCTATATATTCAAATTGCCAGTTGCAAATTATATTTTTTGAACGCGTTACGTTATTCGGAATTTTTAATTAATAAAAATGAGTCTCCTTATAATATTTATTGTGATATTTTAAAAATTATCGAGTATCTTGATGCAAAATTGGATTTTAAGATCACAGGTAATTTATATAAAAAAATTTCTGATAAAATAAATTTCATAGAAAGCAAAGATATCATGGCACATTCAGAAAAATTTTATGATAAATTTATGCCGAATTATATTCTGGATTTAACCCTGTTATCTGATTATCAGAAATCCATGGCAGATATAATTTCGGTGAATACAAAAAATTTTCTTGTCAATAATCAACAAACATTTGATAATGAATTAAATATAATTCTCTATGAAAACGATGTTTCCGAAATAGAGTTAACGGCTTGCCTGGAATACATAAAAGATTATTTCATTGCAAATACAAAAGTATTTGACAATGATATAAATAATGATTCATTTCCCAATAGTAAAGTTTATACCTATTTAAATCTAAAAAATATAGCCAGTTTAATAAAATTTCGATTTAAGTTGTTTCCAAAATATGAAGAAAAACAGAAAAAACTAATCACCCAAATGGATAATTGTTTAAAACAATTTAAATTAGAAGACAAATCTTCTTTCAGTGATTTTCTAAATAAAGATAGGATGGTAGAAGTTCCTTTTCCTTCCCTGCTTTTAGGGTATAAAAAATCCAGATAGAGATTTAAAAGAATTAAATGAAGGAAGAAAGCCCATGGTAGAGTTGTCTTCAACAGTCATGGCGCAAAGCTCACAAGATTCATTTGAAATATCAAAAAACATTTGCAAAAATCATATTTTACCCACATTTTTAAATTTAAAGTTACTAATAAATAAAGGATTTACTATCGATGTTCTGTATAAAATCCATATGCATGGTTGCGGTATTTTAGCTTACTTTGGCAAGCTATTTATAGCCATCGTTAATCCCTTCATTTTTAAAAAACGTGGAGACAGTTTTATAGCGTTATTGAATTTTAAGACTCATCGTCCATTGCTTACTTCCGATCTGTTTTTAAAACCACTCATTGATCCTGATCGAATTAATGCGCAATTTTCTCACATCGTGTTTGAGCTTAAGTCGTTTCTATTAACTTCCCACGCTGAGAAAAATTTTATTTTATTATTAAATAATGGCTTTTTTAAATATTTATTTTCAGCAGCGTATCAATTAATCATCAAAAAACCTGTGGTTTTTAATTTTATCAGAGGAAAATTAACTTCCACGCAAATGACGCCCAATCCCTCGTTTAACTTTTTATTGTGCCACTTTCTTGCGCTCGAAGCGGTGGGTTGTTCAATTGATAATCTGGATGAAATTGGAAAGCTATATAATGGCAAATATTCATCTGCTATTTCGAGTTTAAAAGATCGTTTCCACGGATTATTAAGTCAACTTATTGTATTTATCAGAGATTTAGCAAAAGAGGATAAGGGTGGATCTGTAAAAAACTTTAATCACCAGAGAATTTGGAAGCGTCTCTCTCGAAGCGGGACAACCCATCCTGTTTTGTTAAACATACCCAGAGATGAGATAGGTTTGAGAGCAGAACTAATCGAATCTAATCTTAAAATGAATAATTTATGTTAATGCAACACCTATGAACGCTATACATCTCGAAGGGCCTGATCAGATCAAGAAATTTATTGCAGGCACAGAATCGGTAACCTTTACCCCTCAGGATCGCCAGGAAGCTTATTGACAATAGAGCGATTCCTAGATGACCTACCGGATTTTAGAAAGATTTTTCAAAACTTTTTCATCATGCACTTTCTGCAAAAATTTATTCACTTGGTTTTGCCGCTGGTTATATGGCCAAATCAATGGATAGCTTTGAAATGTTTGCTTTGTCATTGGGCTTTCCATTTTTGTTTTCAGAGCCGTATTTAAGGCATCTTCACTGTAAACCCGGCCATCGTCACAAAGAATAGCCCTTTCTAACGGTAGGTGAGTGATGGAACATAAAAATAAAAATGATATGTTTATTTCAGATTCAAACACAGGCGTTTGTGTATCTAATAAAGTATTTTTTCTATCAAACCAGTCGGCCAATGTGTGCAGCAGTTGACCGCCGGTAAAGGCTAGAGCTACAGCAGAGCTAAATGCAAATTTAAAACCGAAGTAGATTAAAATAGAGTCTAAAACTGTAATTTCAGGATTGGAATGTTTCTTTACCCCAAAAAATATACAATTTATGAAAAGAAGTAAAAACAGAAATGCAGGTATAATTCTTTTTAAGCCATAAACAATACCATGAGATGCCTCTTTACTAAAAATTAAGCAGGAAAATAAGGCTCTCTGCCATGATGGATATATTTTATATAATTGATAAGTGTCAAAACTTAAAGGTTTGTCTTCAAGATAACAAATAATTTGCTCGGTTAATTGTAAGTCAATGATTCCATGAGGGGAATGTAGTTTTATTTCAGCGCCTTGTTTAAATTCTTCAAAGCTGTGCAGGGTGCCTTTATTACTGACTATTGCAGGGAGATGAAGCAACTCCCCTTTTTCATCACATAAATAAATGGGGTGGAGTTGTTTTGATTCCTTTTTTTGTTCATAGAGACTATCGTATTTTTTGTAATTTCGAGCTTTAACTTCCAACTCCTCTAAATTAGAAATATTCCCCTTGATTTCCTGTGTTTCATATTTCATCCATCCAAATTGATGTCGATTCTTAATCTCAATAGCTGTTATGATCCAACTAATTAGTATAACGGTAGCAGGTAACCCAATATAAAAAAAGGTCTCAATAGTATCCAGATCATTTAAATAGCTTAATTTAAATGGATTTAACTGATAAGTACAATTAAATCGGTTAGCATTTTTTTTCAGAAAAGCTTCAGTATCAGTATCATGATCATAACCGGCCATCATCGTTAGCATTTTAATAGCTAAAGCGGGTATTGAAGCCATTAGAGTCGCTAGGGTAGTGTTCTTAATAAATATTTGGGCGTCTGCTGTGTTGAGCTCCCAAATGTGTCTCAGCCATCTTCTCATTTTTATACCTACAAGAAAAATTATAAGGAAGGGTAATGTTTTCAATAAAAAGTTTCAAGGGTTGACTTCGGAGTGCGTGTTAACCATGATCAACTCCTTCGTGTTGGTTGTGGCCAGGACAATTTTTTCTTTTAACCAACAATAACCCATGAAAAGTATTAAAAATACTTAATTTAGAATTTCCTCCATAAATGTTTATTTTTTTGTCAGTCTACTGGGTATTAATTAAAATATGTGGTAAATTAGTGGCCTTTTAAGCATGGTTTGGAGATCATTGTGGCAAAAAATATTTTTATCGGCGCGGATGGCGGTGGTACTAAAACCAAAATAATTGTGGAAGATGAGTCTGGTTTATTGTTAGGACAAGCGCGCAGCGGTCCTGCCAATATACGCAATTCGGTAGAACAGGCATGGACTTCCATTGATGCAGGCGTGAAAGAAGCATTGAATCAAGCCGGAATCGACTCCCAAGATAAAAACTATCATTTTCACATAGGCTTAGGATTGGCTGGAACCGAAGATCCAGTCGCCAGTAAAACTTTTTTATCAAGGCCGCATTTTTACACCACTTTGGTATTGGATTCTGATGCCTATGCTGCTTGTTTAGGAGTACATGATTGTGCCGACGGCGCCATTATTATTGTCGGTACAGGTGTTGTGGGTTATGAGCTATATGAAGGACAGCGCTATGTAGTCGGCGGATGGGGCTTCCCACAAGGTGACACCGGTGGCGGCGCCTGGTTAGGATTGGAAGCGGTCAGGTTGACATTTAACAGTATTGATGGCCGAGTTCCAGAAACTCCTCTGTTAAAAGCGATTTTTTCTTATTTTGATAACGATATCGGTAAAATTATTTCCTGGTCTACCAAAGCGCGCCCGGTCGATTTTGCCTCTTTGGCTCCGATTGTTATTGAGCATATCCAACGGGAAGATCCTCATGCAATCGAATTGATTGAACGCGCTGCCCGTGAAATTGATCAAATTGCTGCGGGTTTAGAAAGAAGACTGCCCCCTCATAATACCCCATTGCCCTGTTCTTTATTAGGCGGGGTAGCTCCGTTTGTGCAAACCAGGGTGGGTGAAGCTTTGAAGCAACGTTTGGTCCCCAGAAAGCATGATGCGACCAAAGGTTCTATTTATATGATTCGAAAAAAAGTGCTGGGCAGGATTTAATGGGTGAAGTTGAATTAGTTTTACAAACACTGATTCAGACCATTCAAGATAACCTTGCCCTATTATTAGGAATCGCTGCACTGTTGTGGGTGCTGTTGTTGATTAATAAAATGTTGGGCTACCGACTCAATTATTTAGGGATTGTGCCTAGGACCCCCAGTGGGTTAATGGGCATTATTTTTTCACCTTTTTTACACGGCAGCGCCAACCATCTTTTTTTGAATACGATCCCTTTATTAATATTGTCTTGTTTTATTTTGGTAGGTGGGCAAACCTTTTTTTTCCGAGTAACGATCATCATTATATTATTGTCAGGGATTTTGATTTGGCTGTTTGGCCGAAAAGCGATTCACATAGGCGCCAGTGCCTTGGTTACTGGATATTGGGGATATTTATTAATTAATGCTTACCATCAGCCCAACCTCATGGCGATCGCGTTGGCGGTGGTGTGCCTGTATTATTTTGGAGGATTGTTTTTCGGCTTGTTTCCAAGTGATAAAACGGTCTCTTGGGAAGGCCACTTATTTGGTTTTATTGCCGGCATTGCTACAAACTATATCATTCCACTGCCGGTGATTTAAAATGAATTCCAGGGACCGCCAATATTTTAAAACCGCCCAGAGGATAGCGATGAGCCACTCGCAGGATGCCGGAAGAGGGTTTGGCCAGCTCCGTTCCGATAAAAGTCACTGCGCTGACCAAACCCTCTTCCGGCATTGAGCTTCGTTAGCGCCTGGGCGGTTTTAAAATATTGGCTCAGCAAATGCCTTCAATTTGTAAAATATTTTAACGCATTTGCGAGAGAATATTTCCCGCCGTAGGCGGGAAATATTCTCGGTGTTTGTGATACTTGAAATATTTGTATTCTCAAAGACGGTGATTAAAAATGACAACAACATTGATGGTAAAAGAAGCGCTCGAAGCGCCGGAGATTGTTGCTAGACAGCTACAGAAAAATAAATCTGTATGGTTGGAGTTGTATCATCGTTTGCAGAAAATAGACATCCCGTTCGCGCTTACGGTGGCCCGAGGCAGTTCTGACCATGCCGCTACTTATGCCAAATATTTATTGGAAACACAATTGGGATTGACCACCGCTTCAGCAGCCCCTTCCGTAGTTACACTGTATCAAAGCAGACAAAAGCTAAAAAATGCATTAGTCATGGCGTTATCCCAATCGGGTGAAAGTCCTGATATTTGCACTGTGATTGCAACCGCTAGAGAACAGGGGGCTATTACCCTGGCTTTAGTCAATCAAGAAAATTCCTCGTTGGCAAAAATAGCCGAATATGTTTTGCCATTATATGCAGGTGAAGAAAAAGCAGTCGCAGCGACCAAAAGTTATATCGCCATGTTGGCTGCAGTCCTGCAAGGAACTGCAATTGCAGCTAACAACCATACACTTTTAGACTGTCTGCAACAGTTGCCAGAATTATTACATCGGAGCAGTACGGTCAATTGGTCCCAAGGGATTCACGCTTTACATTCAATTCAAGATCTATTAATCATTGCCAGAGGTTTTGGTTTTCCAATTGCTTTAGAAGCTGCTTTGAAATGTAAAGAAACAGCCGCTTTGCACGCGGAAGCATTCAGCACTGCTGAAGTGCAACACGGTCCTTTGGCGTTAATAAAACCTCATTTTCCGGTCTGGTTTTTCTGTCAAAATGATGTGACATTATCGGGTAATATCCAGCTAATTAAAAAAATGCATTACTTGGGTGGCCAGATTTTATTGTCTGTACCAAGGAATTGCTTGACTGCAGAAATGTCCGATTTGGCGACGGTATTACCATTGCCGGACAGCCTACATAGTTTGTTAGACCCGCTGATGTCCATACAAGCTTTTTATCTGATGATTGCTGAGTTGGCTGTGCAGCGCGGTTTTAATCCTGATCAACCTGCTAATTTACAAAAAATAACAAGGACCTTATGAGTGACTCGAATTGGCTGATTTCCGGATTGAACATTTATTCAGAACAGGGCTGTTTGCCATCGGGTGCAGTGCATATTCGCAACCAAAATATAGAAAAAGTGTTTGCTCATATCCCGACCAATTTTAAAGGGCGCACTCTGGTATTTCCTGAAAATTATCATCTGGTTCCCGGTTTTATCGATTTGCACATCCATGGCGCCAATGGCGCCGATGTCATGGATGCGAGCCCCGAAGCGCTGAACCATATCCGCCTTGCTTTAGCTCAGGAAGGAGTCACCCGGTTTTTAGCGACCACAATTACCGAAACTCCAGAACGAATTTCACAAGCACTTAAAAATATAAATCAGTATGTACAAAACTCTGGGGAAAGCTTAGGAGCTAAAATACAGGGAGTTCACTTGGAAGGACCGTTTATTTCGCCGCGACATATCGGAGCGCACCGCAATGAGCTGCTACTCAAACCGGATTTATCGTTATTTGATCGCTGGCAAAAAGAAGCGGGAGGATTGATCAAATTGGTTACTTTGGCGCCTGAATTGTCCGGCGCTTTGGAATTCATAAAATATTTGAGCGAGCAGGGAGTCATTGCTTCAATTGGCCATACCGATGCTGATTTGGCGACTACCCAGTTGGCCATTGCCGAAGGGGCTAGCTACGCGACCCATTTATTCAATGCCATGCGCGCTTTTCATCACCGTGAACCTGGTTGCATAGGCGCCATTTTAACTTCTGAAAAGGTAATGGCGGAATTGATTGCAGACGGACTGCATGTACATCCCAGCGCCCTCCATCTCGCGCTAAAGGCCAAGGGTTTGGCAAAGGTGTTGCTGGTGACTGATGCCATGCGTGCTAAATGCTGTCAAAACCAAGAATCTTTTGATCTTGGTGGGCAGGAAGTCATAGTGAAGGAGGGTGCGGCCAGGTTAGCCAATGGAGTTTTGGCCGGTAGCATATTAACTATGATACAAGCTTTAAAAAATATGATACGGTTTACCGGGTATTCTCTTTTAGATATGATTAATTTAACCAGCATTAACCAGGCAAAGGCATTGAAAATTTACCAAAAAGTGGGTAGTATCAGTATTGATAAGTTGGCTGATTTAGTAGTTTTGAATGAACAGTTAGAAGTAGTTCTCACGATGGCGCAGGGTCAAATCATTCATTTTCCGGAGGCATCTCTCTATGAACGATCATAAAAAGTCCTTTGTTATATTTATGATAATTGTTGCTGCTCTCGGCGGCGTTTTATACGGTTACGACTTGGGTATCATCTCAGGAGCGCTTGCATTTATGAACCGGGATATCGCCATGTCCACTCGCCAATTACATATTATGCCGGGCGCAGTTTTATTTGGTGGAGCATTTGCCACGTTGATCACCGGTCCTCTGTGTGATTGGTTTGGCCGAAAAAAAATGATCCTGGCTGCAGCGGTGATATTTTTGTTAGGGGTGGTAGTGATCGCAACTGCGTACAATTTTTTCGGGTTACTGGCAGGACGGTTAATTCAAGGTGTAGGGGTGGGTATCGTGACGATCGCCATTCCTTTATATTTGGCTGAAGCGGTGCCTGCCAACATCAGGGGAGGGGCCATTTGTACTTTTCAGCTGCTGTTGACTGCGGGTATTTTAATGTCCAGTTTGGTGGGTCTTTACTTTACTCCTATGGGTGACTGGCGAGCGATGTTTTGGTCGGCATTGGCTCCTGGGTTGCTATTGCTGGCAGGGGGTAGTTTGATACCGGAATCTCCCCGTTGGTTGTGTTTAACAGGCCAGGAAGGAAAAGCGCTAACCGCTCTATTAAAATCCCGTTCTGAAAAAATGGCTCAGCAGGAATTAAAAGAAGTACAAAACGCGATTTCGTCTAGTCGAGAAACGGTCACGCACAAACCCGTTTCTATTTGGCAAAAACAATTTATGCGTCCACTCATCATTGTTTTAATTGTGGCGTGTTTAGGTCAGCTCACAGGTATTAATTCCTTCTTACAATTGGCCCCTACGATTTTAAAACACGCAGGTTTAGGGTCTGACACCATCGCAATGTTAGGTAACACCGCTATAACGAGTTTAAACTTTGTAGTCACCATCATTGCACTTTTTTTAATTGAACGTCTGGGAAGAAGATTTTTGCTCTGTGTGGGTACTGCTGGAATTGTAGCTGCACTCATTTATTCTGGCTTAGTATTTTATTGTTTGCCGGCTGGCGAATTAAAAGGGATTCTTTTGTTAGTGGGTATCTTAGTTTTTATATTATTTTTTGCGATTGGCCCTGGAGTAGTGATATGGATGGTGATTTCAGAATTGTTGCCTTTGCGCACCCGTAGTTCTGGAATGGCTTTGGCTTTATTCTTAAACTCTATGACTTCGGCAGTTTTAGCCACTGTCTTTTTAGGCTTAGCCGAAAAGATAGGTTATTTCGGCGTTTTCTGGCTGTGTGCTTTCTTCACTTTACTTTATTTTTTTACTGTCTTTTACTTCGTACCTGAAACTAAGAATAAGACTTTGGAAGAGATTGAAAGCCATTTTCAGGAGCCGGCTCAAGTGGGGAGTCCATAATTCTTTTTTCTTTATAAAAAGATAAACTCGCTTTTACAAAATACAGCATCAAAAAGAGTAACACCCACATGGGTGCTCCTATGTAAGACCAAACATAAGTTTGGTAATTGAAAGCAAACAGACTGCAACCTAAAAAGATTAAAAGTCCAAAAGAAGTTCGCAGCGGTTTAGTCATTATCATCATGGCCATGGGCAAATGGACACACAGTAATAATACCGTGTGACGTCTTAAGCATTGTGGGCTAAACATCAGTATCAGCATTAACCACACACACCATTCCATTTTAAAAAGATAATCAGGAGTATTTTTAAAGAATGAAAATCCCTGCTTTCGGTAAATCCATACGATTGTAAACAGAAGGATGAGCGCTAACGCCGTCAGCGGCAAAACCACATATATTTTTAAAATTTCAAAGTTTTCAAAGAATCGTGTCAGGGCGCTGGTAATAGATATATTATCTAACCAGGTGATCGAAGGCACGGCGGCAAAATGCACTACAGAGGTGTTATGGGTTATTCCTTTCATAAGGAATAACCCTTTAACCGCTATGCACAGGTAGTGTAGATTTCGTTCCCAGCCTACGGCGATTGCTGGTAAAAGCGCCGCAAACGCAGCGCCAACTAACAAGCCAATGGCTTCACTCCAGCGTTTTCTAAATAGCAATAATGGCAAAAATAATAAAGCTTGATATTTAATTAAACCGGTGATGCCCCAAATTAAACCGGCTAAAAAAGGTTTTCTATCTAAGAAAAATAAACCCAAGACTAAACCTAATAAAACTAAGGCATCACTTTGACCTGCTCTAAGCACTGTTAATATTTGAACGTAAGTTACCATGGCTGCCAATAAACCAATTTGAAAAATTTGCCAACCATCTAGTTTTAATTGTAAACGGGAAATAAATGCGTGAACTCCAAAGAATAATGCAGTTAGAAAAATCAATGTATTAATAAAAAGCCACACAATATCACCGGTTTTATATGAGAGATAAGCTAAGGGTGTTAATAAGAATGCAAAAAAAGGAGGATAAACATAGCCTCCCATTCCTGATCTATAAAGGTCTTGTCCTTCAGTAATGGCCTGTGCTGCAAAATAAAAATGATAATAGTCGTTTATACGTTCTGAAGTATAGCGGCTGAACAAACAACAAATAAAATAAACCACCAAAGTGATGGCCAATAATATGAATATTAGGTGAACCCATTGATGTTTACGTTTTGACAACATGGGACTTTACATTTTGAAAATTGGAAAAAGCGGAATCAATAAAAAAGAGCATAAATGGAAGCAATAACCAAGTGGTCATGCCCCAATCATTATACCAACCTTTATTAAAACACCAGCATATGATATATCCGACTTGAGCAACGGTCAAAGACACTAAAAACGGCCAGCGCTTATATTTTTTTTCTAGGGGGTACATTAAGATAATTGCTGATAACGCATAAACAAATACTAAAATGACAGTATGACGTTTTAGACATTGGGGGCTAAATATCAAAATGCCCATTAGGAAAGCACACCATTCTATCTTAAAAAGATGCTGTGGAGTTCCCTTGATAAAGGGTACTCCATGCTTACGATAAATGCGCCAAGCCAAATATAAAACAATCCCAATAATGATGGCCAATGGAATTAGAATAAATAATTTAGAAAGATGATGTTGTTCACAAAAGCGTCCCAAGGCCGAGGTAATTGAAATATTGGCTCGCCATGCTAATTTAGGGACACGGGCGGCTATATGTAACGGAGAATTCTCACGTTGTTCTAGTCTTCCCATAGTTAAAAGACCTTTGAAGGCGATTGCTAAATATTCTAAATTACGATGCCAACCTAAAACAATTGCTGGCAGAAACGTAGCCACTAAAGCGCCAAATAAGAGACCTGCAGATTCTTGCCAGCGTTTTCTCAACAATAACAACGGTAAAAATAATAAAGGTTGATACTTGATTAAACCAATGATTCCCCAGGTCATGCCCGCTAAAAATGGACGTTTATCCAAAAAGCAGAGTCCTAATACTAATCCAAATATTACATAAGAATCGCTTTGCCCTTTCAGCAATACTGTTAACAGCTGATCAAACGTCAGGATCAAAGCTATCAGACTTAGTTTGTAAATTTGCCAACCATCTAACTTCAAATTAAAAGAGATAGCGAAGCTGCGCACGCACAATGGAATAGCGATTATCATTAACAAGGCATCTATTATAACCCAAACTGTATTTCCGGTTTGGTATGACAAAAAAGCGATGGGAGAGGTCAGCACAGCAAAAAACGGAGGATAAATATAGGCTCCCGTCCCGGATTCATAAAGATAGGTGCCTTGCAAAATGGCTTTTGCAGCATAATAGAAAGCGTAATAATCTTCGATAAGCCCACTGTTTAAGCGAGAATACACACGAAAAAAACCATAAATTAATAAAAGAAAGGTGATAAAAATGCAAGCGTAGTCCCAATGCTTCTTTTTATTTGCTCTGGCCGCTAAGTTTACTGGGTATAAATCCTCAAGATCCTTGCTGATTTCCAATTTACTCATAAACTCCATCCTCCTGTGATTTTTTTAGAGCAACATTTAAGACTACAAAAATCATTGGCAGTAAAGTCCAAGTGGGACCACCCATATAATTCCAATAAGAATGATCAACCGCAATAAACAAGCCCGTCAAATACCCTAGTTGCGCAATTCCGACTACCCAAATGATCAGTCGACGGGTTTGCCAAGCTGAAACCAAAGCCAATAGAACCGCTAAAAGATTCAGGTTGAGCAAAAGTATAGTATGGCGTTTTAAACATTCAGGACTGAAGACCAATAATAAAGCCAACAAAATATACCATTCAAAAGTGATACTCGCTTGTTCTTTTTTTAAGGGTATGTCGCCCGGTTTACGCCAAAAAAAAGGAATAGAATTTCGTCGATACATTTTCAGGAATAAAAAAATGATTCCTGTTATCAGCACCAATAAGGGTATTAAAACCAAAATAGGAGGCCATCCTAAATCAGTAATAATACGAGTCAAACCAGAGGTGATTGAAATATTTTTTTTCCAAGTGATGGGCGGTATTTGGGTGGCATAAGCTAAAGCCAGGTGACGATGGCCAATGTTGAAAAAACCGCGAAATGCAATTTTAAGATATTCCCAATTACGAGACCAGCCTATGGTTGATGCAGGAGTAAACGCAGCAATGATCACACCCAAAAAGAATCCCCACGCAGCTTTCCATCTGCCACGCAGAATTAAAAAAGGTAGAAAAATAACAGATTGGTATTTAATGAGCGCAGTGATTCCGAGTAGGATTCCTGAAATAGTCGGTTTTCGTTCCAGCCATAGAAGCGATAAACTAAACCCGGCAAGCACTAGCGCATCTGATTGCCCCATCATAATCACGCCACGAAGTGGGTCTAAAGTTAACAAAGCGGCCAACAAACAGATCATTAACTTCTGCCAAAATCTGAGTTGAATTTCAAAAATAAGATTCATCCGCAATAACGTCGCCTGAAAAATAACGATATATAAAGCAAAATTAATAGCAGCCAACACTAACGCAGCAGAAGTGTAGGAAAGATGGCCTAGAGGGATAAGTAAAAACGCGAAAAGAGGTGGATAAATATAACCGCCGGAACCCGATTGATAGAGGGGGGTATGGGCAATGAGCGCTTTAGCAGCCATATAAAAATGGATAAAGTCCATATAGCCGCCCCAAAAAATTCTTTCTAAGACGTTGGCTACCAGAGAAAACAATAAACAAAGACTTAAAGCCAAAAAATAATAAGGAAGAGACCTTCTCTCAGAGAAGGTCCTATAATCTATTGTTACATTTAATTTGCTCATATTAATGAGATTGAGGTAGAACTGAGGAGTGATGATTAACTATCAACCACTTGCCATTGACTTCATGATAAACAAAACTAAATCGTGCGCCCAACGCTACCGGTTTATTATTATTGTTTGTAAAATGAAAAACATAAAGTCCGCTGTTAATGGCGATGTGTGGAAAAACTTGAGTGATTATTTGTTGGGTCTCTACTTTCATATTTTTATTACTGGTTAATTTAGCAAAATATTTATCCATTTCTGCATGTGTGGTTATCGGTGCTGGGGCCAGTGTTGCTAACAAAATGGCTTTCGGTGCATACAGCGAAACCACCGGTTGGGGATTTCCTTTAGCTGCTTCAATAGCATGAGTCCATTGAGCATAGGCCGCGTGGACTTGTTGTACAGTTGCGCCTTCATCGCCCCAGGCGATAGTGGATAACCAAAACAAGCTGATGGCGATACTTCTAAGTAATCCTTTCATAATTAGCTCCTTAAAAACAGAAATTCTAACTCGGATTGTTATTGGTAGCAACCCAACCCAGCTGACGCCAAGCTTCATAGACAATAATTGCTACGGCGTTAGATAAATTTAAACTTCGGCTGTGATCTTGCATAGGAATACGTATTTTAGATTGGTCTGGAAATTGTTGTAGGATTTCGACCGGCAACCCTCTGGATTCCGGACCGAATAAAAATGTATCTGAATCTTGATAGGTGACGGTATCGTAGTTTCGTTTGGCCTTGGTAGTACAGGCAAATAATCGATTAGGTTGATGCTTGGCAATAAATTCGGCAAAACTGCCATATTCCTTTATATTGACCCATTCATGATAATCCAACCCGGCGCGGCGAAGTTGTTTTTCGGACAAATCAAAACCCAAAGGATGAATTAAATGTAATTGTGCACCGGTATTGGCACATAAACGAATGATGTTGCCGGTATTTGGCGGAATTTCTGGTTCAAAAAGGGCTACATGCATCATTGAAAATAAAACTACAACTCGTTGCCTGAATTATCTAACTCACTTGGGGGAGATTCCACCTCTGTAGTATAGGGAGGAAAGTTAGTTTCATGCCGATTTTTTTCAATTTCACGGTTACGGCTTTGTAAGAAAGCGCTGCGGACAAAAATATAAGGATCAAAAGCCTCTTCTACTAATTTGTCTGCTGGTAACAATTCAGCCCGTTTGTTGACAATGTTCACAGCAAAAACACCATAATTATAATAATCTGGATTAATATAATTAAAAGGCCAGGTTGCAGCATCTGGGATTTTGCCGAAAGCATCGCGAGTGGTGGTAGAGCCGAGAAAAGGCAGTACTAAATAAGGCTGTGGCTTTAAACCATAGTCTCCACCCCAATAAGCCAGAGTTAAACCAAAATCCTCATGGTGTTTTGGCAGACCGACTAAACTGGCGATGTCCAGAAGACCGCCTATCCCAACGGTGGAATTGATCATAAAGCGCCAAGTATCTGCTACAAAATAGGCTGTTTTTCCTTGCAACAAGTCGTTGGGGATAGTGGTTAAGGTGTCTAAATTGTCAAAGAAATTAGTCACGCATCTGCGTATGGGTGAAGGAGTGATGGTGTCATAACCCTGAGCCACTGGCCGGAGGATCCAATGATCCAGCTTGTCATTAAAAGTGAACATGGTGCGATTAAATTTTTCGTAAGGATCGACGTTTTTTTCAGGTGTGGTGGTACTGTTATCAGTTATGTCACTGGTATTAGCTCCAATTGCATTGGCGGTTTCAGCAGCAAAAGCAACAACGCTTGCTGAGGAAAGCATGATTCCTGCTATAACCAAAAGTAATCTACGAAAATTTTCCATAGGGTTCGTCCTTTTGCTGACAATATTGAACTAACAAATTATAATGCAACTCTTACCTGTCTGTCACCAGTTGGAGTAGCAAATGCATATTCATATTTTAGGAATCTGTGGCACATTTATGGGCGGTATTGCCTTAATTGCCCGCGAACTGGGTCATGATGTCTCTGGTTCAGATCAAAACATTTACCCTCCGATGTCCGACACCTTACTGGCGGCGGGTATCAATATGCGAGAAGGGTACGACCCAGCTTTCTTGCGGCCTTTACCAGACTTATTAATTATTGGCAACGCCATTTCCCGGGGCAACCCTGCTTTGGAATATGCTTTGAACAAGCATATCCCTTATGTATCCGGCCCACAATGGTTAGCAGAAAACGTTTTACATAAGCGCCATGTTTTGGCTGTATCCGGTACGCATGGTAAAACCACTACCAGCAGCATCTTAGCCTGGATTTTGGCGCATGCTGATCTCAATCCGGGTTACCTCATTGGTGGAGTGCCGCTTAATTTTCCCTCTACCGCAGCATTGGGAAAATCACCTTTTTTTGTCATTGAAGGAGATGAATACGATACTGCTTTTTTCGATAAACGTTCTAAATTCTTGCATTACCGGCCAAGAACCTTGGTAATCAATAACTTAGAATATGATCATGCCGATATTTTTCCTGATTTAGAAGCGATTAAAAAGCAATTTCAGTATATACTGCGCACTATCCCATCCAGCGGTACAGTGATCTATCCAGCCGATGATCCTGAAATCCCGGATGTGCTGACCCGAGGTTGTTGGTGTTCCACCCAAACCATTGGCACGCCTGAAAGTGTGTGGCATGCCCATAATAAAAATGTCGATGGCAGTCAATTTGAACTGTGGCATCGGGATCAAAAATTAGGGTTGGTAAAATGGGGTATGGTCGGGGATCACAATATTCGTAATGCTTTGGCTGCTGCGGCAGCGGCCCATGAAGTGGGGATTACCAGTGAGTCCGTTATCGCCGCACTCAAGAGTTTTCAAGGAGTTAAACGCCGGCTGGAGATCCGGGGAAAAGTCCAGGGCATTACGATTTATGATGATTTTGCCCATCATCCTACGGCGATAGCCGCTACCTTGGCTGGCTTACGAGCCAAAGCAGGTGAGCGCCGTATTGTGGCTGTGTTACAGTTCGGCTCTAATTCTATGAGCGCCGGAGTTTACCGGGAGCAGTTTGCCCGGTCTCTGCGGGTTGCTGATAAGGTGGTATTTCTTCGACCGGAAAAATGGGATATTTCTGGGGTTTTACGAGATCTGGGGAGTAAAGCTATCGCCTTAGACAGGATAGAAAATATTATTGATCATTTAGTTGATAATGTACAGTCTGAGGACCAGATTTTAGTCATGAGTAACAAATCCTTTGGCGATCTTCATCAAAGATTGATCAAGCGACTACTTTATTCGAATAATACTATAAGTTAACCATAGAGCGGCAATAAATCCCAAACCGCTTGCCAAGCCTAGAACTGTTGAATAACTGTAACTTCCAACGTGGAAGGTATGTTTGGCTATTATAGTGATAATTGCGCAAAGGAGAGCGCTGATGATGATGGGCCATCGGTAATCTTTTCTAACTTTAGTGTTCATTTTTTCTTCATTTCTTAGTTTTTGGATAGTTTGCCTTTTATATATGACTATTTTTTCATAAGAATATTAACGCATTATTAAGTTTTGCGATAAAAACTTCTTTCTTTCACATCTTTACATTTACGCCATCTCCTATATACAATTGACACTGCATAAAGTAGCTACTTTTTAAAGAGTAGGAATTGTTATGAGAGTATCCATTAAAGATTTGAAAAATAATTTGAGTATTAGCTCTGGGGAAGAATTGATCATTACTTCTTCTAACGAAGTTCCCATGGGAAGTTCGTTCCTTGGGTATTTACCGGAGGTATTAACAAACTCGCTACGGTGGCAACTGATTAATTTAGGTTTAAATTTACTGTTCAGAAATAATAAACACATCACCGTCCCATTTTTGGGCGCGAATATTTTTAGGTTGTTGGTCGACGGGGATACGAATTACTTGATAAGTAAATCGATTTAAACGGGCATCATTATTCATTAACACTTGACCAGATTGCATGCGGATATAAAAGTGCGGAAAAAGAAACAATTTCTCAGGAGGAATATGATAGGTCAGCACTCCCAGCCATAAGGGCATGTATTTATCAGAAAAAGTAATTCCCGATTGCCATAAGCGCAATTCCAAAATGTCGGCGGATTTGGGTAGATGTTTAATAAAAAAAGCTTCAGGTGGTTTATTTTGGTAAAGGCGAGGCAACAAAGGATTGTTGTATTCGGGCTCTTTACTGGTAAATCTTTCCAGCGTCATATATACGCTTGAGCGTTTAGCCACTAATTCCCAGCCGGAACTTAATAAAAACGCTTGGATATCATCTATGTTTCCAGCCCATTGTACATTGAACGGTTCGATCACTTTCCCAAAACGATCCTTCCTGTACAGTGGGGTCGATTGGGCGGGGTGTTTCCACCATTGTTGATAATTGATAATTAAACTTGGCCAGACGAATTGCGCTTCCTCAATGCTCTTCTTGAAAGTGAACCATCCAGCAATCAACCAAGGTAGGCAGGTGCTGACCAGAAGTATGAGAAGCCAACGGCTTTTGCTGAGTTTCAATCTGGAATGTGCTTTAGGCATTCGCCGATAGGATATGATGATAAATAATAATAAACTGAGACCTAAAAACCAGGAAGCCAGTATATCTGTAAACCAATGTTGACCTAAGGACAGTCTAGAAATACCAATCAACAAAATTAACAAAGTAAAAAAAGTATAAATTAAATGCCGCCAACTTCGAGAAAAGATCTTAGCGGTAGCAAAGGCAAAAAAACCGAGTATCGCTAAACTCAAAGTAGCATGTCCGCTTGGAAAGGACGAGGTGGTATTAATGGTAATTAAACCAATAGGACGGGCAGAAAAATAAGCTTTTTTAATAAATTCTACAATTGCAGCAGTAAGCACCCCTAGCACAAAAAAGTGAGCACTGGTGCGCCATTGTTTAAAAATAGCCAAACCGAGCGCAGCCAAAAGACTGCTGATAAGTAAGGCCTCGGGTGTCCCAAGCACCGAAAATAGCGCCCAAAACCGATCCATGCCGAAACCACGAAAGCTTTGGCTGAAATTAAATAAAGGTTCATTCAGTTGACTTAATAAACCATAATGGCTAATGTCAAACCAAATTAATAAAAATAAAAAGGCGCAGATAAAAAGGGCTAAGGTTAATTTTAACTGATGAAAATCATGAGGATGTTGTTGATTGCGAACTAATTTGGGAAAACCGTGGTAAGTGTTAAGATATTCCCACCATTTTTGAACAATGTGGTTGATGGTTCGGGTGAGACGTCGAAAAAAATATTGCAGCACCCAAAACATAAGCCACAGGGCTACTATCACTATCAAACCAGTAAAAAAGACCTTGGCCATTTCGCCGCGAGAAAATTCCATGGCTAGGGCGCCTAAGGCAATACCTGGGGCCATATAGATTAAAGACCATAGAAATGCGGCGACCACAGCCGCGGTCAAAAATTGTTTCCAAGTGTAACGTAAAATTCCTGCGATTAATGGCATCGCTGCTCGAGTAGGCCCGATAAATCTGCCGATAATGATGCTTTTGCCGCCGTGTTTGGCAAAAAATTTTTCGCTGTAATTTAAGTATTTGGTCATTTTATTAAATGGCCAGAAGCTACGTATTTGCATCTGATAACGATGCCCTAGCCAAAAACCAATGCAGTCGCCAAAAAAAGCGCCTAAAAAAGCGAACAAACAGGTTTTCACCGGAGGCAATACTCCCGCCCCCACCAATGCCCCAATGGCTGTCATCGTAACTGAGCCGGGAAATATAGTACCTAGCAGCGGTAATGACTCAATGAATGCAATTAAAAAAGTAAAAAACATTCCTAGAATGGGGTGGAGGCGAAGGTATTCCATGACAGGTTGGATATAATTTTCCATTCCATCACCGAACGGTTTCGCCAGCGGCCTGTTTGTCTGCATGATAAGATGAGCGCACCAGAGGCCCGCTGGCTACGCTGGTAAAACCTAGGGTTTTGGCGAATTCAGCATGATTTTCAAACTCATCGGGAGTGACGTAGCGCGCCACTGGAGTGTGATGAGCAGTGGGCTGTAAGTACTGCCCTAAAGTCACCATGTCTACATCGTGATTTCTGAGATCGATCAGTACTTGTTGTGCTTCCTCAGGTGTTTCACCTAAGCCCAACATAATTCCAGATTTAGTTGGGATCTGATCACCAAATCGCTCTTTAAATTTTTTTAACAAAGTTAAAGACCATTGATAATCAGAACCTGGACGGACTGATTTATAAAGTCTGGCGATGGTTTCGATATTGTGGTTAAACACATCCGGCAAAGCCAAAGATAGCTGATCTAAAGCTTTGTCCATCCGGCCACGAAAATCAGGAGTTAGAATTTCAATTTTAAGCTGAGGCATTTTAGCCCGTGCCGCCAGTATGCATTCTTTGAAATGACTGGCCCCGCCGTCACGTAAATCATCTCGGTCTACAGAGGTCAAAACCACGTATTTTAACCCCATACTAGCAATCGTTTCAGCTAAATTTTCCGGCTCTTTAGGGTCCAGTGGATCAGGCCGGCCGTGTCCCACATTGCAAAATGTACAGCGCCGAGTGCATTTATCACCCATGATCATAAAAGTAGCGATGCCATGGCTGAAGCATTCGCTTAAATTAGGACAAGCGGCTTCTTCGCATACCGTCACCAGATTGTGGTTACGCAACAATTTTTTTAATTCATTCACTTTATTATTATTGGGTAACTTGATGCGGATCCATTCTGGTTTACGTAAAGTGGCAGTATTGTGCTCCACTTTGATAGGAATGCGTGATAGTTTTGCGGCTCCTAGAGCTTTTTGCATAGGGTCATATGTCATGGCTGGACTCCACTAAAATGTTTTCAGTATAACCGAAGTGACGCAAAAACGCAGCGGTAAACAAAGGGATAATTGACTCACAGGTTTGTTCTGGTTTAAAATATGCAATTTGAGTCATTTGCAAGTTTGAGAATCCGCAAGGGTTAATATAACTAAAAGGAGTTAAATCCATCGCCACATTTAAAGCGATACCATGATAACAACAACCACGTCTTACCCGTAATCCAATAGAACAAATTTTACTTTGATGGACATACACCCCGGGAGCATCGATGCGAGCCTGTGCTTTAATATCCAATTCAGATAAAACATCGATCACACAGAGTTCCAAAGTACTCACCAGTCTACGGATATTTAAATTACGCAGCGCTAAATTTAAAAGAGGATAGGCTACCATCTGACCTGGCCCGTGATAAGTAACTTGTCCGCCTCGGTCAGTTTGCATCACAGGTATTTGATGTGAATTTAAAATGTGTTCTGTTTTGCCGGCTTGTCCTTGAGTAAATACAGGAGGGTGTTCTACCAGCCATAATTCGTCTACGGTATCAGCAACTCGATTCTGGGTAAACTCTTTCATCGCTTGCCAAATTTTCGAATAGGGCTGTAGGCCTAGTTTCCGGATAATAATTTTTGCTGTCATAGAATAAATATTCTAATATACTCTCCCTATTATGAATAGATCAATGCAATTAGCCTCTGTTAGATTAAAGAAGAATGAAGATAAAAGAATACTTCAAGGTCATTTATGGGTCTATAGCAATGAAATAGATACCCAGCATTGCTCGCTCTCTCAGTATTCTTTGGGGCAATTGGTAGACTTAGAGGATAGCCGCGGTAAATTTCTGGGCCGTGGCTATATCAATCCTCATACCTTATTATGCGCCAGAATCCTAACCAAAAATCCTGTCGAAGATATTAACCAAATGTTCTTGGTCACGCGGATTAAAAAAGCACTAGAGTTGCGTCAAAAATTATTTACCGAGCCTTATTATCGTTTAATTTTTGGAGAATCAGATTTTCTACCTGGACTAATTGTGGATCGATATCATGATTTATTGGTGGTACAAATCACCACTGCGGGCATGGAAAATCTGTTAGCGCTCATTACTGAAGCACTGGTAGAAGTGGTCAAGCCGGCTGCTATTTTGTTACGGAATGACCATGGTATGCGCAAGCAGGAGGGACTAGACTCGTATGTTCGTCCAGCTTGGGGCGAACCGCCGCAGCAATGCCAGGTAAAAGAAAACGGCGTCTCTTTTTTAATTTCCCCTTGGATTGGCCAGAAAACAGGATGGTTTTTTGATCACCGAGAAAACCGTCAAAAATTGCAACGTTTTGTACAGGGCAAACGAGTGCTGGATGTTTTTACTTATGTCGGGGCTTGGGCGGTGCAGGCTGCGGTGTGGGGCGCGGAAGCAGTAGTGGCGGTGGATAGCTCAGCTTCAGCCTTATCTCAGTGCAAAGAAAACGCTCACTTAAATCAAGTAGAATCTAGACTGGTGACTCATCAAGGCGATGCTTTTGATTCATTAAAAGAATATGTAGCAGCGAAAGAAAAATTCGATATTGTGATTTTGGATCCTCCGGCCTTTATAAAAAAACGTAAGGATCACAATCAAGGAATGATTGCTTATAAAAGGATAAATCAATTAGCCCTGCAACTTTTAGCAGCCCCAGGTTTGCTGATTACAGCTTCTTGTTCGCAACATTTGTCTGCAGATGAGTTGCAACAAGCTGTATTATCCGCCAGTCTTTCTTCCGGTGTGGATTTACAAATTTTGGCCCACGGTCATCAAGGTATGGATCATCCAATCCATCCCGCTATACCCGAAACAGAATATTTAAAGGCATTGTTTTTGTACAATACAAAGGGCAAGGTTGTTTGACGCTCTCTAGTTGCTTTTAAGTTGAAGATTCACTATTGTAGCTCCTCGGAGGATTTTATGATTAAAAACACCACGGATGCCTACGGAGTTGTCAATAAAACCATACATTGGGTCATTGCTATCCTAGTCATAGGCATGGTCATTTTTGGTCTTTATTTAGGATATTTGCCAGACAACAGTCCTTATAAAGGGATGCTCATTAATTTGCATAAATCTGTCGGTATGACCATTCTAATTCTAATGCTTTTTCGTTTATACTGGCGCATTATTGATCGATTACCCGTTTTACCCATCACAGTTCCCTCCTGGGAAAAAAAAGCCGCGCATAGTGTTCAAGCATGCTTTTATATCGTTTTGCTAATTATGCCTATCAGCGGTTGGATCATGTCTTCTTTTGGCGGACATCCGGTAATGTTTTGGGGATTATTTAATGCCCGCTTACCGGTGTCGAAAAACACCGTATTGGCCGGCAATTTTTTTACTGTGCATAGCGTTGTTGCCTGGATGATCGTGGGACTGTTAGTCTTACATATTGGCGCCGCGTTCAAGCATCATTTCATAGAAAAAAATAACGTTCTTAGAAGAATGTTGCCCGGCTATAAACCCCCTCAATTTTTTAGTGAGTAAAATATGCATAAAACACATTATTTAAAAGATTATCGTCCTTCGGATTTTTTGATAGACACCGTACACATACATTTCGATTTACAAGAGGAAAACACGGTTGTTAAAACTGTTTTACAATTGAGACGGAATCCGTTGGCTGAAAAGCTTCAGGCTCCATTGGTTTTGATGGGGGAGGATTTAGCGTTACATTCTGCCCATATCAATGGCCGGCTTTTATCTGCTGATCAATATAAAGTAGATGAACGAAACCTAACTATTATGAATGTTCCCGATCAATTTGTATTGGAAACCGAAGTCATTATTCAGCCGCAACAAAATACTCGATTAAGTGGTTTATATAAATCCCGTGCTAATTTTTGTACTCAGTGTGAACCTCACGGTTTTCGCCGAATTACCTATTATTTGGATCGACCAGATGTAATGGCTCGGTTTACCACGACCATTACCGCTGATAAAAAGCAGTATCCAATTTTATTATCAAACGGAAATTTAATTGAAGAAAAAGACTTAGACGATGGCCGGCATTGGGTACATTGGGAAGATCCTTCTTTAAAACCTTGTTATTTATTTGCTTTGGTTGCCGGGGATTTTGATATTTTAGAAGATCAATTTAAAACCCAATCGGGATGTTTAGTGAAATTAAAAATGTTTTTGGAACGTGGTTTTAGAGATCAGGGCGGTTTTGCTTTGGAAGCTTTAAAACACGCCATGCGTTGGGATGAAGAAACTTTTGGCCGCGAATATGATTTAGATATTTATATGATTGTTGCTGTGAGCGATTTCAACATGGGAGCCATGGAAAATAAAGGGCTTAATATTTTTAATACCAAATATATTTTAGCGAAGCCGGAAACTGCCACTGATCATGATTTTGCTGCAATAGAAAGTGTGATTGGTCATGAATATTTTCATAATTGGTCAGGAAACCGAATTACCTGCCGGGATTGGTTTCAGATCACTTTAAAAGAAGGATTGACTGTTTTTAGGGAACAATTGTTCGATGAGGATATGACTTCTCCGGCGGTAGCACGTATTGATGAAGTCAATATGCTTACGGAATCGACAATTTTTAGAAGATGATGGCCCCAATGCACATCCGGTAAGGCCGGAATCTTATATAGAAGTTAATAATTTCTATACCGCCACTGTTTATAATAAAGGAGCCGAAGTCATTCGGATGATTCGTACCTTGTTAGGCCCCGAGCTTATTTCGCAAAGGCATGGATTTATATTTTTCTCGATTTGATGGACAAGCGGTTACCACTGAAGATTTTGTCCAAACGATGGCAGATGTTTCAGGAAGAGATTTTAGCCAATTTTTTCTTTGGTATCACCAAAGCGGCACGCCCGTTTTAGATATCACTGGCGAATACGATCCCAAACAACAGACTTTCACTTTAAAGGTTAATCAGATCTTGCCCGCCTACGCCGGGACAGCCCAATAAACAACCGTTTCATTTGCCGCTGGTGATGGGTTTGCTGGGCGAAGAGGGTGAAGATTTGCCTTTGCAATTAGCCAGTGAAAAACAACCGGCTTTGGGTTCAAAAGTCTTAGAAATCAAACAAGCTCAGCAGGAATTTGTTTTTACGCAAGTGGAACAACGGCCTGTTCCTTCATTATTGCGAAATTTTTCTGCACCAGTAAAGCTCAATTATCCTTATCAGTTAGAAGATTTATCTTTATTAATCCAACATGACACTGATATGGTTGCCAGATGGGAGGCAGGGCAGAAATTTGAGATTGAGTTGTTATTAAATTTAGTAGCAGCCCAACAACATCAGCGGTCAATGCAACTACCGCCTATTTGGACGGAAACTTTTTCGCAACTTTTGGCTGATAAAAGCATTGATTTACATTTGTTAACGCGCTTACTGACTCTGCCTGCGGATAATTATTTGGCGCAATTTAGCAAGCCTGTAGCAGTAGAAGCCATTCATCGTGCACGCGAATTTGCTAAACAAAAAATGGCGACTGATTTAGAAAATCAGTTTTTAGCCATTTATCATCATATGCTCGATGGTGGCGCCTATGTTTATAATACTCAGGAAATGGGGCGCCGCAGTGTTAAAAATTTGTGTTTGCATTATTTGGTTTATTCGGGTAAGGAAAAATACGCTGATTTAGCTGTGGAACAGTTTAAGGTGAGCAATAACATGACTGACGCCATGGGAGCTCTGTGGGCGTTAAATGATTATCCTGGTGAGCAACGTGATCAGGTGCTGAACGAATTTTATCAAAAATGGCGTAACCAGCCTTTAGTAGTCAATAAATGGTTATTATTGCAGGCCAGTTCTAAACTGCCTGATACTTTAGAAAAAGTGCAAGCATTGTTAAAACATCCGGCTTTTTCTTTAATGAATCCTAATAATGTTTATAATTTATTGGGCGGTTTTGCTGCCAATATGATTCATTTTCATAATATTACGGGTTCGGGATATCAGTTTATCGCAGATCAAGTGATTGCCATTGATCCTAAAAATCCGCAAGTGGCTGCAAGATTGGTTGAACCGTTGACTCGATGGCAGAATTACGAGGACAAACGTCAACAATTGCTGCGAAAACAATTGGAACGTATAAAAGCTAATCCCGGTATTTCTAACGATGTTTATGAATTGGTGACCAAGAGTTTAGAGCAGAAGGGAGGATTTTAATCAAAACCCCATCGTCATCCCCGAAGCGAGCTTTGCGAGCTATCGGGGATCAAAAATGGACCCTGAATCGTAAGAGCAACGTCCCAGACGCGTTCCTAGCTTGTGCCAAAGATATGAGTTTCTTTATTTTCTTTTTTAAGCTTGTCAATATCGTTTGCAGAGAAAGATCGTCTAAAAATACCGGGTTGAGGTACGCGAGAATTCGAGACAGAAACAACAGCGTTAGTCTTAGATTCTAAATGAGTATCGACTGTTCCTTTAGATTCTGCAGAATTACGTATTAATCGTTCTACCAGCTCAGTCAATTTACTCACCTTTGCGGTTAGTTCTTGGATTTGCACTCCTTGGGTTGCAATCAAGTGGATTTGCACTCCTTGGGTTGCAATCAAGTCATCCACCTTGGTGTTTAGCTCTCCTTGGTTATAAAGTTCAATGTCTTGCCTTTGAATAACCGGACTCAAATCTTTAAGTTCATTAACGAGTGTTACTTGTTCGGAGGACGGTCTATGCAAAGCTGGAAAAGATGAACTTATTGTTGAGGAAGAAGAAGAAGAAGATGATGATGATGATATAAAGAAGAAGATGAAGAGGAGTCTAAGTTTAAGGCGTTTTTGAGTAATAAGAGTGTGTTTTCCACAGATAACACTGAGTGCAGTTCATCCATTAGGGAAATGGAGTCATGTTTTAGATTCTGCATTTGTTTTTCATCTTTCAAACATAGCTGTAGGTTTGCTAATAATCGCTCCCGATTTAGTGGTTTTATTTTCAGAATTTCGATAATAGATTTAGGTATATTCTGTGCATTTAGAAAATTAGACCTTGTTTGTTTTAAGATAGCTGATTTAATGTCATCAAAATATGAATTTAGTCTATCATCAAGGGAAAAAGTTTTGAGTTCTTCAGCCAACGACTGCCTATCTATATCTTTGCTTTCATCCAGTATTGAGCGATGACCGCTACATCGATTATTGATTTCAGCGATCGCGTTTAAATTCCCTCTTTGAAAGCTGTACATTAAATATTGCATTCCATAAACCCATGAACGTATTTTGTGAAATTGGTCTGCATTGTTATTTATTGCCAAGTCCTTCATTCTGCTTATAGGACTAAAAAGGTTTTCGCCGGCAAACAAACATTCTTCCGGAGTTAGTTCGTCAATAACTGCATAAGGAGGGAAAAGGATAAAACTATCTCGAACAGAGTATCTTATGCTTATCTCTGAGATGTTGGTTTTTAAGTTTAAACAATGCTTGATCGTAAACAATCCATGTAAAAAAGATACTCGTTTTTTCAGTTCAACTAGAGTATATCGATCATTGTATTTTGTTCGTATTAATTCAAGGATGTTCTCGAAAAGTTTTTTCCATTCCGGATAGAAACCGTCAATGGGAAATTTTTCAAATAGGTTTAATATTGGTATTGGGCTTTCGGTTAATGGATCCTGATGAGTTAGGATATTTTTTAAAGCTGTAAGTATATCTAAAAGAGGTTTTTTTTGCATTCCCATAATTGATCGATTTTTATCAATTGCCTTTGTTAAATTTACCCAGGAATTTTCATTCTGTAAAAAACTATTAAGAATTTTTGGAGAAGCTTTGCCTAAAAAAGATAAAATGATATCTGAATTTCGAATTTCTGCTATTTTTATTATATTGTCAAAACATTGAAAGCAACTATTCACCGTAGTCGAGTTTAATCGTTTTAAAATTAATACAAGCTCCGTATCTCCTAAATTCATAATATTTTTAAAATTATTGTTAGCATATTTATTAAGAGCATCTGAAGATAACTTTTTTAAAATAGATTGTAAGGCCTTCTGCTGGGGGCCAGTAATTTGTTTTAATCCTATTTTAGAAAGGAGTTCGGAAAAAATTATGAAATGATTAAAGAAAGTAACATTCTTATCCCAAACCGGATCCATTATCAGAGTGTCAAATTGTTCTTGAGGAATATTTTTAAGTTCCTTGGGGTCGAATTGCAAGTTTAAGATTTGATCTGTAGTTAGTTTGAAGTCGTCCTGCATCTTAATCTCCTTTTTTAAAATTATAATGCGGATAGACTGACACAATTCCAGTTGAATTTCAATTTTGAGTTAATCTACCGGCCAGCGGCAACGGATCAGCACAGCAACCAGCAGACTTTGGTGTTTCTTTATTCTCAATTTATTCTAAATAAGTTTTTAATTTGCACAGCCCTGACGAAATGATAAAAATGTTGTTTTTATTTTAAAAGGTATTATATACTATCCGAACGACGGCAATCGGGCCAAAATATAGCCAAGGAAGCTTCCAATCTATTCCATAGAACGTGAATATTTCCCGCCGTAGCCAAGGGTGCCGCGGATAGATCGCATTCGGGGCCGCTAACCACATTAATATAAACGAAGCCGCGTTTGCCTTGAGTCCCATCGACGGCGAGCCTAGAATAGGCCAGTCATGGCGCCAAGGTTGCATCAGCCGACCAGCCCATATTCGATGCAGCCTGATGGTGCAAAAGGAAAGTGTGAATAAAAGGGAGTTTTTGGATGGAATCGAATTATTATACGGAAATTTATGATTCAGTAACTCAAATTCGGGCAGCAGAGTGGTTAAGTTTAATTGACCCAGTGACTGATGTCGCGATGGATCAGCGTTTAATAGCCTTGCTGGAAAAAACACTCAGTGATCAAGCTCAATTTTGGATTGTAGTAATTCGAGATCAGCAACACCAACTAGTGGCTTGTGCTTGCTTAAGTTTATTTCACACGGATATTATCCAGTCTTCTTCAGAGCTGATACAAAAAGCCATGAATAATTTAAGGCGTTTCTGGTCTCAGGCTTTAAAGGTAAAAGTTTTATTTTGCGGTTTACCGCTCCCTGCCGGCAGCACTCATTTACGAATTAAAACAGGTGCAGATTTAGCTCACATCTATCAACTAATTACTGCAGCGATGACGGAGATTGCTAATAAAAATAAAGCTAGGTTATTAGTATTTAAAGAACTGTCTGATACTGAATTATTGAATTTTGATTTGCAGAATTTAGGTTTTATTAAAGGGGAATTACAACCCATGTTTCAATTGCCGGGTAGATTTAAAAATTTTGAAGAATACTATCAGGCGTTGCGAGCTACTTATCGTCATCAAGTTAAGGCCAATATTAAAAAGTTTAATCAATTGGATATGCAAATAGAGTTTATCCATAATCCTCAGGAAATTTGTGAACGTTTTAATGAAACGCTTCATCAACTTTATTTAAATGTATGGCAGAGAGCTAAAGAAAAATTGGAATGTTTCTCTTTGCAGTTTTTCCATGAACTGGCTCGAGCATTTCCTGGGCAAGTTATTTTAACCATTATCAGCCATGAAACCAGACCGGTTGCTTTTCTTATTGGTTTTATCTCGGATGAAGAATATTACAGCCTTTATGTGGGCATGGATTATTCTTATTTAAAAAAAGTTGATTTGTATTTTAATCTTTATTATCAAGTGTTGGATTCTTTTTTCCGTTTAAACAAGAAAAGAATTTGGATGGGACAAACTTCGGGTGCTTTTAAATCCCGGTTAGGAGCTAGAGCTGAGCCACGTTATTTTTGGGTCAAACCAGTGAATTCGGTGTTGCAAATCATTTTCAAATTTTTCCACACGTTAATATTTCCAAAAATGGAACCGGTACAGGAGTATCAGGTTTTTAATAAAAAAAATTTTTTAAGAAACATTACATAAGATATTGTTCAACTCTAATAATTTCTGATCACTAAAAAAATCGGTTGACTGATGAATCAGCGGGAAGGGCGCCATAAAGATTTCATTGCCTTTAGCCGCGGTCATCTTTTGCGTTTCTCCAGCCAAAAAAGCATCCACGGCGCGTGCACCCATGAGCGCCGCCATTTTACGGTCCAATACAGTGGGGGAGCCGCCACGCTGAGTATGCCCTAAAATACAAACGGTGTATAAAATACCGGTTTTGGCTTTTATTTCTTCTGCCAGTTGCACAGAGTGTCCAGTCTTGCCGCCTTCAGCAACCACAATGATAGAAGCCATTTTATGGCGCTGACTGGATTGAATATTTTGAATGAGCTCTTCGGTGCTAATGGGGAACTCAGGGATCAGCATCATTTCTGCACCCCCGGCAATCCCGACATCCACTGCTAAAAAACCGGAAGAACGTCCCATCACTTCAATTAGGAAATTACGGTCGGTACTAAATGCAGTATCTCGTATTTTATCGATCGCTTGAATGGCAGTGTTGCGTGCAGTGTCGAAACCGATAGTATAATCGGTACCCGGTATATCATTGTCGATAGTGCAGGGGATACCAATCACTTGTAAATCGGTGACCTCTTCCGAACTCAACAAGGTGGCCCCTTGGAAACTACCATCACCGCCTAAAACAATTAAGCCGTTAATTCCCTTTTTTTTTAAAAATTCCCGGCAGCGGTCCCGGGTTGCCTTATGATGGAATTCTCGGGAACGTCCTGTTTTTAAAAAAGTGCCTCCCTTCTGTAAGCAGTTTGCCACCGATTTTTGTGACAATGGCAGCAACGATTCATTCACCAGACCGACGTACCCACCCTCGGCGCCAAAAACCTCAATATTTTTTGCAATAGCGCAGCGGGTCACTGCTCTAATGGCAGCATTCATTCCAGGAGCATCTCCGCCTGAGCAAATAATTAAAATTTTTTTTCTCATAATCCTTTCCTCTGCAAAACTATTCTAGGTATGAATTAAAATAATTTTCTAATAGCTCCTGACGTCCAGAAATAGGTTGCGGATCGAGTGAATTTTGAATCGCATGTTGGCTGAGCTGTTCAAAAGTATATTTACTTTTTAAAATATCTGCCCCCAATCCTTGATGCCAATTTTGATAACGCTGTTGCAGCATTTTTTTCAAGCGGGCATCTTCCAGCATTTTTACAGCAATTAGGAAACTACGGGCAATGGTATCCACACCACCAATGTGACCAAAAAATAAATCCTCTAAATCGATGCTTTGGCGGCGGAATTTGGCATCAAAATTAAAGCCACCGGAAGTAAAACCTCCGTGAGATAAAATAATGTAAAGCACATGAGCCATATCGCTGACATCATTGGGGAATTGATCGGTATCCCAACCCAGTTGCGGATCGCCCCGGTTGGCATCCATGCTGCCAAAAATATTGTGCGCACAGGCATAAGCGATTTCCTCGGGAAAACTATGACCGGCAAGTGTGGCGTGGTTGGCTTCAATATTCACTTTGTATTCTTTTTCCAAGCCATATTTCGTTAAAAATGCTAACACATGTGCGCTGTCAAAATCATATTGATGTTTGGTGGGTTCGCAGGGTTTGGGTTCGATCAATAATAATCCTTTAAAACCAATTTTGTGTTTGTAATCTACCAGCATACTTAAAAAGCGTGCAAACTGCTCACTTTCCTGACGAAGGTCGGTATTGAGTAGGGTTTCATAACCTTCTCGTCCTCCCCACAATACGTAATTAGCCCCATTCAATTCTTTAGTAGCATCCAAGGCTGATTTCACTTGGGCGACTGCGTATGCAAATACTTCGGGGTTGGGATTAGTGGCTGCGCCTGCCATATAGCGTGGATGTGAAAATAAATTGGCGGTTCCCCACAGTAATTGGATTCCGGTTTCGTGCATTTTTTGCTGCATATATGCGGTTAGTTTTTGCAAATTAGCAATGCTTTTTTGCAGGGTTTCGCCTTCAGGGGCCACATCTCTATCGTGGAAAGTAAAAAAAGGCAAGTTTAATTTGCTCACAAATTCAAATAAGGCGTCGATACGCATTTTGCTGCGCTCCATCGGATCGCTACTTTTTAACCAAGGACGGTTAAAACTGCCTTCGCCAAAACCGTCATTACCTTGCCAGCAAAAAGTATGCCAGCAGCATACCGCAAAACGTAAATGCTCCGCCATCGTTTTGCCTAAGATAACCCGGTCTGGATCGTAATAACGATAAGCCAAAGGATTATCGGTTTTTAGTCCTTCATATTTAATCATTGGAATTTTGTTGAAAAAATTACTCATTATGCGACTCCTCATTTAATAATCTAAAACTATTTTTTAATTGGGGGTATAAAGAATCAAATAGTTGTTGTTTTTTTTGAAAACTGGGTAACTCACGGTTACTGGGTTAATGATATGCTCAATTTCTTGGGTTGGGAAGGTGGTATCGAAATCTCCGCCATGACGACTATACCAGGCTAAGCGAGCGGCGCCGAAGGCGCCGCCGATTATGGCTTGTTTGCGGTAAATCAAAGAGCGCTGCAAAGCAGTGGCCAGAATTTCTCCCCAGTAAGATGCTGCGCGCGCCGCCGCCGATGACTGCCACGGTATCAATGTGCACCCCTGCATGGTCAATGACTCTTTGACCTTGAGCAAAGGCTAAAGCAACACCTTCTAATGCCGCCTGGACTAATTCCGCTGGGCCGCTGGTATGTGTTAATCCGATGAAAGCGCCGCGGGCATAAGGATCATTGTGGGGAGTACGTTCGCCTGATAAATAAGGTAAAAAGATCGGTGTGCTTTTGGGGTGGTGTTGGCGCGCCAAATCAAATAAGGTGCCGATATCAGCATTTCCCAAGATTTTAGCAATCCAATCTAAACAACTGGCTGCGCTTAGATGCACGCTCATGTGATGCCAGCGGTTAGGCAGACAATGGCACATGGTGTGTAAGCTTTCCTCAGGATTAGGGCGGTACTGATCGTCGGCTACGAAGTAAACTCCGGAAGTGCCTAAAGATAGAAAAGCTTGGCCTGGCTCGGTGACACCCATGCTAATGGCGCTGGCAGCATTATCTCCGCCTCCAGCCACCACAGTGGTTTTTTCAGGTATACCCCATTGTTTGGCAATGTCTGGAAGCACTTGTCCTGTTACTTCAGTGCCTTCGAATAATTCCGGCATTTGTTTTAAGTGAGAGCTGAGAAGCCTCAATCATTTCTGAGGACCAGCTTCTTGTCCCGACGTTTAACCAAGAGGTGCCGGAGGCGTCAGAGACATCAGTCGCAAAGCCGCCGGTCATTTTCAGCCGTAAATAATCTTTGGGTAAAAGTACTTTGTGTACTTGTGAGAATATATTGGGTTCATGCTCTGCCACCCATAGCAGCTTAGGTGCGGTAAAACCAGAGAAAATCATATTTCCTGTGATGGAATAGGCTTGGGGTACTCTTTTTACTAAAGTTTGACATTGGCGGCTGGAGCGGCCATCGTTCCACAAAATAGCCGGCCTTAAAGGTTGGTTTTTGTTATTTAATAAAGTGGCGCCATGCATTTGCCCGGAAAGACCAATGGCTTGTACTTGCTGTAAATATTGACCAAATTCGCTTTTTAATTCCATGATTGCTTTTTGGGTTGCTATCCACCAATCTTCAGGTTTTTGTTCGGACCATAATGGCTGGGGCCTAGAAACGCTCAGTGGCTGTTCTGTGGTTGCCACCACAGTTTGCTGATCATTGATTAATACAACCTTAACGCTGGAAGTGCCTAAGTCAATTCCTAAAAACATACACCGTATCTCTAAAACCCTTAGTTTAAAATATTTTCTCTTTGTTTAAAACATTTTAAGAAAATTTTAATTTTACAAAAGTATCATTACGTTTAATACACTTTAATACCAATAAGAGAAAAAATATGAGTAAAGAAAATATTCTGATAGTAGATTTATTTATAGATTTAGATGAAACATTAGTAAGAAATGATTGCAGTTCTAGTGACGGCTCCCCCATATTCAATGGCGCTACGTCCCCAGGAGTACTAGGGCCGAGTGATACAGATTTCCCAGGTCTCCCAGATTTTAAGGGATTTGCTGTAATTAAAGACTGGATGGAATACTATAAAAATAAAGGTGTTGATGTACGTATACGCGTTTTAACTGCCAGACCGTATATAGAAGAATCCAGCCTTAAAATTGCTAAAATATTAAATTTAAAACCTCGTCTTAAATCCACAGGTCAGGAATTTGAATCTAAAGGTGAAATCTATTTTGCTATGCATTATCCTGACTACGGAAAAGTTTTTTTGTTTTTGGATGGAGAAGATCTTGATTTAGAGAATGAAACCCCCTGTTTTGTTTGGCAAAAAAAAGAAGGCATTTTAACTTATTGTTATTCCCAAAATATATCTGTAAATTTAGCATTTAAGCCTAAAGAGGTAGAACAAGTAAATGCTTTAATGAGTACGTCCATTCAGGGTGGGCTTTTAGATGAGAAGAAGCATGAAAAGCTGATACAAACCATTTTTAAATTTGCACCGGTAAACAGATTAATCACTTATTCACCCAGTGACACTTCTAATACCTATAAAATTACTGATACCAATTTAGATGAATCTGATATTGATCCTGCCTATCATTTTTCACATGTGCCAAAAGCATGGATCATGGAAAAAATTAGAAATGAGACTCCAGGCAATGTCTTAGCTTCGATCTTGATGGATCAAACGAATTGCCCGCTCTACCATCGGAACTTACCGTGCCCTATTTCCTGCACGCCCGACTTGCGAATTTATATTCTGATCTCCAATTACGTCATAAAGAGCAAACATTAGAGATGATTGACTATAAGCACAAGGCTAATTACTGGGAAGCACAATTTCAGCAAGTTAAGAAGCGAGAAGTGGAATTGAATGATGAGCTTGAAGAATTAAAAGCAAAATTACGCAAAAGGGAACAGCAATTATTTGGCAGAAGATCAGAAAAAAATACCACGACACCCGAAAATAATCCTAATACCAGCCAAACAGAAAAATCTAAAAAGAAGCGTGGACAACAACCGGGTAGTCCAGGCCATGGGAGACGTGATTACGATCAGTTACCGACGACAGTTGAAGCAGTGCGTCTATCTGAAAAAGAAGCGCGCTGCTGTTGTTGTGGTTTATCCTACCAGGAATTACATGATGACGAGACATCTGAAATATTAGAAGTCATCCATGTTCAGCCCCATCGTCGTATCATCAATCGAAAACGATACAAACGCCAATGTCGTTGTAAACAAAATCCTGATCCCCAGATTTTATTAGCGCCCAGTGCGGATCGATTAATCCCCAAGAGCAAATTGGGTCTATCGGTTTGGGCGTTGCTGTTGATCAATAAATATGAATATCAGCATCCCCTCTATCGGACCCTGGAACAGCTATCGAACCATGGGTTATCGCTGGCGATGGGAACGGTAACCGATGGTATGAAAAGAATATTACCGCTGTTAATGCCGGTGTATGATGCCATAACGGAGCATAATGTGGCAGCGCATCATTGGCATGCCGATGAAACGGGTTGGAAAGTATTTGAAACCAAAGAAGGCAAAACCAATCACCGATGGTTTTTATGGATTTTTAAAAACGCAGAAAGTGTTGTCTTTAAAATCAGTGACAGTCGTTCCTCGTCAGTATTGATTGAACACTTTGGGGAATCCCATGAAGGGGGGATATTGAATGTAGATCGGTATGCGGCATATAAAGTGATTGCGAAATCAGGATTATTTATTTTGGCTTTCTGCTGGGCGCATGTCAGACGGGATTTTTTAAATCACGCCAAAGGCTATCCAGAGCAGGAAGCCTGGGGATTGTTGTGGGTTGAAAGAATTGCTCATCTTTATCACATCAATCATCAACGGATAGAACACGAGCCCAATTCCAAACTATTTTTAGAGCACGATAAGCAATTACGGGCTGCCGTAAAAGAAATGGAAAAAATCTGTGGTGAAGAAATGAAGGACATGATGAAGCCCCCCTCTGCGCGCAAAGTGTTAGAGAGTTTACATGCGCACTGGTTTGGGTTAACTGTTTTTGTTGATCACCCCGAAATTCCGATGGATAACAACCCGGCAGAGCGCGGGTTGCGTAGCAGTGTTATCGGCAGAAAGAATTATTATGGATCAGGCGCGGTTTGGTCGGCACAATTGGCTGCCTGTCTGTTTACCCTATTTGAAACATTAAAACTGTGGAAGATTAATCCACATACCTGGTTGCTGACCTATTTTTATGACTGTGCAATACAGGGAGGAAAGACGCCTGCTGATATCCGCGGGTATTTGCCATGGAACATGTCAAAGAAAGTCACAGCGGCTTTCTCATCCCCACCCGAACACCAACAACCTATTGAATCGGGTTGAGCGAGAGGTTTAACGAATATTTACCGATCTTGATGGATGATAGACAAGATCATTTAACCTATTTTAAAGAAAAAGATATTTGGGTAGATTGTTCTGAATTTCAAGATTACCCATTTGGCAGCGAGGAACTGATTGTGGAGGTGGCATCTGCGCTTGCAACTGCTCAGGACAAAATAAATACCTCGGTGCTTGGTTTCGAATTCTATCAAAAGAACTTAATCGCTCTAGCTCCTATATTGGTTCAAAATTTCAATATAGAGGAAAAATTAACCAGCTTAAACACAGCAGCGCGTTGGGCTGCATATGAATCTTATGAAAATGCAGTTGAAGACAGGGAAAACTTTGAGGATGCATCTGCTTGTCACAAATTTATAAGGTTGATGTCGTTATGCGATGATTTTGCAAAGGTTTCAGAAGAAAAAAATGTAAAACCCTTTGATGAGGAAAAAAGATCTGCAAATCCTCTTGATTCCTTGTTGGAATTTGCTAATTTACCCGATTATCATTGGTATGCAGAAAGCAAAGGCGGCGGCTTTCAATTTTTCTCATCATTTATTCAAGACGGCATATTGAAGATCAGAGGGTTTTTAAAAAATAACGATAGAACTGAAAATGATTATAAAGTTTTAATTGAGTACTTGGAGCGGCAAATACTAGTTGAACCGATGATGGATTTATTTCCTCCTACAGTCTTTATATTTTATAGTGTTATTTATAAATTTGGAGCTCTGCAATCTTTACAATTGCCTGGTTTTAATCAAGCTGCAAAAATTCTGATTGAAGAATTTAGAAAAGAAGTGGAATTGCCGTTGCCACCTAGTTTGGTGATGACCGAGAAGAGTACTGAAACTGCAGAACTAAGCTGAGTTGCGGCTGGCGTTGGTATTGGCAGCCAACGCCTTTAAGATCATTTCTTTGAATGCCGCGGCTGTAGATTCACTTATTTGATCGGTGTCTTTCAGTTGGGTCATAGCGAATTGTTGTATTACTAACAAAGGCAATACAATTTCTTCACGCATTCTAATAGATTCTCGAACCACTGGATCTTTTTCCAATAAGTATTTTTGTCCAGAAATTTGTTGTAATAAGGTTGCAGTCAATTCTGCCTCAGAATTTAAGCAGCGCCAAAATTTTCCAAACTTCTGATCTTTGCGCATGTAAGCGGTCAAGGGAAAAAAAGTTTTACACAAACTCATCATGGTATTTTCTACCAAAGTACGAAAGAAAAGTGACTCATGGTACAGTTGTTTTAACTGTGGTTCTAATCCTAAGTTTATTAAATTTTTTAAGGCGGAACCAAATCCGAAATAGCCCGGTATATTTTGTTTTAACTGATTCCAAGAACCTACAAAAGGTATGGCGCGTAAATCAGAAAACTGCAAGGTGGCGGTTTTTTTTCTGGATGTAGGTCTGCTGCCAATATTTAATTCACCATAAAATTTTAAAGGAGTCATTTCTTCTAAATAGGGGACGAAGAGGGGATCTTCTTTAAGTGAGGTATAAATAACTCTGCTTTCATCTGCCAACTTTTGTAATAAAACCTTATTTTCAGGCGAAAGATCATTGGCAGATTCTGGGAAAATTAAATCATCAATTCCAGCAGTAAATAATTGTTCTATATTATAGCTAGCAGAAAGTTCGGTGCCGAAATTTGAGCTAATGGTTTGCCCTTGGATAGTCAGTTGTAAGACCTGATGACTGATTTGGCTGCCCAAAGATCGATAAAACTGGTGTGTGTTACCACCTCCGCGAGCAGGTGGGCCGCCACGACCATCAAAAAATATCACCTTTATTTTATTTTTAACTGCAATTTGTGTTAAGTTTGTTTTAGCCTTGTAAATAGACCAATTTGCAGCGACATAGCCACCGTCTTTAGTCCCGTCGGAGAAACCTAACATAATGGTTTGGACGCCACCTCTTCGAGCCAAATGTTGCTGGTATTCCGGAAAATGAAATACACTTTCCATGATTGAGGTTGAATTCTCTAAATCTTCAATACTTTCAAATAAAGGGATAATATCAACCGGTATTGAGTTATTGAAATGACCTGTTAAATGTAACAAAGTGAGTGCTTCCAGAATGTCGAATTGAGATTGAGTGTTGCTAATTACATAGCGGCACAGTCCCTTCTCACCATTTTCAACCTGAATAGGGCTGATTGCAGCAATGGATTGGATGGTACGAGTAAATTGGCAATCCTCGGCAGTTTCGCTTAAAGTGAAACGTTCTTCGGCTTGTAACAAAATCCTAAGTACTTTATATTTTTTCTCATCATCGAGCTGATAATAATTTTTTAACTCGTTATTTGATATTGGTAATGACCATTTTTTTTTAACTATTTCCAGTAATAATTCTTTAAAAACATTTCGGTGTACTGGAGCATTTTCTCTCATGTCCATGGCTGCTAAGTGGAAACCAAAGCAGCGTACTTTAGTAATCATTTCATCTAGATGGTCTAAAAATAATGACTCATGTTCTGAAATAAGAATATTGCGTAGTAGATGCAAATCGGCCAACAAATCTTCCGCATTTAAATAGGGGTTTTCGCTACCGTCCACTTTTCGGCGAATATTATTTAAATTAGAAAGCACGCCTTTAAAAGTAAGTCTCTTACTCAGTTGACGTAAATCCTGAGCATATAATTTTAAAATTTGGCTTTTTAAAAGCTTGGCGACTGCAAGGGTGGTTCCAGCATTGACATTGGGATTACCATCTCTGTCACCGCCAGGCCAGAAACCGAGTTCAACACAGGGGTGATTCAGCGAATCCCGCTGAAGAACAGCGGGATTCGCTTCCTGATTCATATCCTGCGCATCGGCAAAGCCGATTGCTCGGAATGAAGGGGAAGAATCGCGGTTCTCTCCCTTGCGAACCCCCATCGCGCAATGATTGGTGTCTAGATTATTGGCGCCTAGATTAAACTGATGCAATGCGGCATTTATTTGCTGATGAAGTTTAGGGATAACTTTGTAAAAAATATTTTCGATGTACCAAACTAAGCTTTGAGCTTCTTCAAAAGGAGTTGGTTTTTGCTGATGTTTAAAAGAGGTTTTGCCCATTTGCCAAAGTAAATTGCTAATTTCTTTTAAGTCATTATTTTTAATCGCGGTGGTTAACTGGGTAATAATCCCTAGTACAGGGACCGGGTAGAATTGAGTAGGGTGTGCTGTTAACACAATCTTGACACGGTAATTTTTTATTTCCCTGGAGAAGTCAGCTTGTCTGTTAGAATTCACAATTTTATTGATCAGGTAGTGAATGGCGCCGGGACCTTGAAGCTGGTGAGTGGTATCGTAGGCGGCGTCTTCTAGGGCGTCAAAAAGAACAATTTGCCGCTCCACGAACTGTAACATTACAAAAAGCAGTTTAGTGTATTCTTCAGGTTGTTCAGTTCCCAAGTTTTGCTTAAAAAAACGGCTGATAATTTCTTTCGGGTGCTTTTCGTGTTGGATTTCTTTGGCGCAATATTTTCCAAATAAATTCAAAAGAGTGCCCACTTCTTGCATTTTCTGAAAGGGTAGTGTTAAAAAAAGGCTATTGTATAAAGAATATTTCAACGCAACGTTATAATGAAAATTTTCTAGTAGTTCATTCATCAGCAATTCCCATTAAGTTTTCTAAACTTTTGACTGTTTGGGGTCCGATCAGTTCCTTAACCAGTTTACCTTCGGGGTTAATAATAAAGGTGGTTGGTAATACGGTAATTGCAGGCAATTTCAAAATGCTGGCAGGGTCCACTTGTAACACAGGATACTGAATATGCAAGATATTCATGGCATTCATTAAATCAGTGCGAGAGAGATTTTCTTCGTTGACACCTAACAAAATGACTTGATTTTGATAACGTTTATAAAATTGGTTTAACTGAGGTATTTCTTCGGCACAAGGAGCGCACCAGCTAGCCCAATAATTGATAACGACCCATTTATTGCGCCAATCATTTAAATTAATTTTGTTTCCTTTACTATCTATAATGGCGTGTGCCGGCTGGGAGCAGGCACATACCAATATTAATAACCATAAAGGAAGAAATTTCTTAAGTTGTTTGGCCATGTAGGAGGTTTTGATACGTTTTGACTAATTGATCAGATTGAAAAGGAAATGTGAGAATACCTATCCAATTACCGTCTGGATTAAACAAATAAATTTGGGAACTGTGATCCATACCATAAGTATTGGGATCATTACTGGGCTTTTTACTATAAAACACACCCAGATCCTTAACAAAAGTATTGAGGTCATCTTTCAGGCCGGTCGCACCAATAAAATTAGGATTAAAGTTTGTAACATAATTGTGCAGTACGTTGGTATGGTCGCGTTCAGGGTCTACACTGACAAAAACAACTTGCGGCAACTGGTCTGACGGATATTGGCTTTTTAGTTGGTTATACATTTTGTTTAATTCAGTCAGCGTTAAGGGACAAACATCTGTACAATGACTAAAACCGAAAGTCATGAGCGTCCAATGTCCCTTCAAACTGTCGTTGGTAAAAGGCTTGGAATTATCATCTGTGAGGTTAAAAGTGCTAATCGCTTTTGGAGAAGGCAATAAGGTTTGGTTGGAATTGTCAGATTGTTTCACTGTTGCTGGATTGTTATCATTTGGGTTTACTAGAGGCGTCGCCTTCTTCATAGTATGGGAATAGATGCCTAATCCGATTAGAATTAGAATTACAATTACGATAATAGTCACAACACGGCGGTTCTGTTTTTTATTAGGTTGGTTAGGTTTACTAGGTTGATTTAAATCGGCCATAATTTTCTCCAGCAGTCTTGGGGTTAAAACTACAATGAGTGAGCATCCCGGGATTGGGCCTACACTCAGAAATTTGAGGAAGATCATAAACCAGTCCCTATCAAAGATCAACCAGAATTGCTAAAAATAGCATAAATCGGTGCCTTCAATATACTTAGATACGGCAATGCTAATATGTAATCTATCAGGATTGATCTGACCCTGAAAAGCAGTGACCAACTCAGGTGAAGTGATGGCGATTTCATACCAGGTTTCATGTATTGTGAGTTTATGAAACTTTTTTATAACGGTTTCCTCTACAGCCCCTTTTAGGTTGAAATGGTATTTTTGTTTTATATTTAAAGTTAAACCTGTTTTTTTAAATAAGGTGATATGACCACCTATGCGCAATGGGCTAGGTCTAAGACATTTTTTGGTAAGAGGGTCGAGGTATTCATCTAACAATGGGTATAATAAGTGAATATAATCATCCGAAACTTTAAGAATGATAATGGAGTCGTGTTGTGATAAAAAACCTTCATCAGGCAGTGTTTGAGTTTTAGTGATTACTTTTGGGAAATTGGTTTTTTTGATCCCATTGAAAATGGTCACTGGTTGGGAAAAAATGCCTATTTCATTTAATACAAATAGAGTTACGCCGACTAGGCAAAAACTGCTGATGGCTAATGTCAGTAAATTCCTTTTCATGTTCTTCCTTGAACATCACTTACATCTTCCCCCTTTTTTAAAGGGGGAAATCACTGGAAGTGGTCAATTAATTTCCCATCCACTGCTAAGCTGATTTGGTTAAATCCAGCTGTACCGGTTAATGAATTTCCATCTATGAAATAACCGTTCGTCTGGTGTGAAAAATGAGTAATTTGATAACCTAGAAGATAAGCTACAATTTGAGATAATTCATAATGAGACATCCATTGTGGGCTAATGTCCTCAGCTTGTTTTTCCTTCAAAAAATTTAAGTTGGCTCCATTTAAACCCATAAGGACAATGGGCACTCGATGCTGTATTTCTACTTGTAAATTATTATGTCCGTAGATACCGTTTTCTCCTAAAGATTCTCCATGATCAGAAGTGAATAAAACGTAGGTAGGTCGCTTCGTCTTTTCAGATACTAATTTGACTAACGAAGCTAAAAAATCATCGGTGTAGCGTACGCTGTTATCATAGCTATCAATTTGTTGGTGTTGAAAATCGGCATTAGGATTAGGTTTATAAAAAGCATAACTATCCGGATAGCGTTCATCATAAGGAAAATGGGAGCCCCTTTGATGTAACACCAAAAATAGGGGTTTATTTAGACCTACATTTTTTACATAATCAATCAATTTACTATCATACACATTTTCTTTATATCCGGCTCCGAATGCACTGGAATCACCATAATGATCTATATACCTTGGCATAAGATTGGTTTTTAAAACACTTAAGTAATAATGCGCTTGAGCACTTATGAAATGAGTTTCAAAACCGTTGGCCTTCGCCATTCTAAAAAGATTGAAACTGGCAGTGGCAATTTGCGCTGTAGAATCGGGCCTGATCACCATGTTAAAAAACGAGGATAAAGAAATATCTGTAGACACTCCTCCAGAGATACCATACTTAAACACAGCCTGTTGGGTTCGTTTTAAGGAATCAAGGAAAGGAGTTGTGACCCTGGAATAACCAAAACTAGACATGTGCCTATCAGTTAAACTTTCACCCATAATAAAAATAATATTGATATTGGGATGGTGTATTCGGATAGGCAAGGGTGGAAGTATCGGTTGTGTTAGGGTACTTTTAATAAAAAACTGGTGAGGTAAGGTATATAGAAAATAATAAAAAAGAGTTTTTTGAGTAGACTCTATCAGCGTATCCGACATACTGGGATAATCACCCAAACTATGGTTGGGATTGTCTCTAACACCATGATGATAATGTAATGATAGAGCGTATACAGGCGGAACGGTAAATTGTAATAATAATAAAATCCATGTATAACGCCATTTAAAACGCTGAGGTGATTTTTTTACGGTGAGCAAGACAATTAAAAAAGCGGCTGTCACTATCAGCACAGGAATGATAAAAATATTTAATATACTGCTAAAAGAATTAATGGTTTCAGAATAATGGGTAAAAAACAGGGTGATATCAATTGGAGCGATGAAAGCCCCAAAATAATTAAAATGCACTAATTGTATAAATAATAAAATAATAATGATTGCCCAAACCAGTAATAAGTTTTTATTTTCATATAAAAAAGACAGAGTGGCAGCCATAACAAAAAGCATTACCATGGCAAAGATTGGGATTTCACTCCAGAAATGAGGGTTGTGGCTCTGGACCGTTTGATCCATCCCGATCAAACAACCAGCCACGACAAAGGTCAAATAGATATTTTGACGAAATTTATTGTAAAAATACTTTACAGCTGAAAAGTACGACATGTGCGCTATGATAGAGAATCTAACAATTTATGGCAAGGAGGTTAGATCGTAACCATCCATCACAATTAGCCTTTGTAAATTTCTACGAATAATAGCTGCTCTAACATCATCACTTTTTACCGGGCATGGATCTATTTCCGTTAAAACTATTGTTTTTTTTCTTCCACAGTCAATTTCTAATTAGCTTATAATGTTCTAATCTAATGATGCCGGATGTGATGCCGTTTAACTTTGCACAGCCTGGATTCGTAAAGATTGCAAATGCACCAACGCGGTCGCCGCAATCTATGACTGCTCCAGTATTCAAATATTCATTTCAAAGTAAAACAGATGATGTTTGTTTCATTATTAGATATTGATTATTAAATTTTTCATAAGTAAAAGTGAAATTAGCCCTTATTTCTTTCATTTTTCCATTACCATCTGTATAAGAAAATATATATATCCCTGTATTCCTTATCTCGTTACCATTTATATGCGTTACTAGTTTACTCGTAGTACATTTAATATTAGGAAGACCTGTCAGAAAAGCAAAATAGCCATAAAGCCCTCCCTCGCGACTGTATAAAATCTTAGAAGATTTTGGAGGAACCAAATCAGAAGAATTTATTGGATATACCACCGCATTATTTGGCTCATAAAATTTCACCATTTTCTGTGGATTGCCTTTGGCCGAACGGATGCTTGAACACCAATTGTAATAAATTTTTTTAATCTCTGCCTGGTTAGGGCTTGAAGCAAAAGCAGTTCCTAAGGAAAATACCCATAAGACAAGTGAAATTTTTATACAGCACTTAATTCTATTCATTGAAATTCTCCAAAATTTTACATACTTTCAGAAGTTTTCGACAAATCAGCTCGTCTACCCAAACAATGACTGCCTGCATCTACAGCAATTCAAGCTTATGTTAACACTAAAAGTCTGTCATTCACATTCAGCAGTCACGGCAATCGGGCCAAAATATAAGCAAGGGGATCAATTTATCCCAAACACCGTGAATATTTCCCGCCTACGCCAAGGGTGCCGCGGATAGATCGCATTAGGGGTCCTGATAATCATCTAGAAGGCTCACATTGTAGCTCACTCCGAAAGAGTGGGCCACAATGATGGTATTATATTCACTTCAGAAGGAGCTTAAAGATGAAATGCTATGCAGGAATCGATTTACATTCCACCAACAGTTATGTAGTGGTGATGGGAGAAGATCAAAAAGTGCTTTATGATAAACGGCTACCCAACCACCTATTTACCATTGAACAGGCTTTGGAGCCTTATGCAAAAACTCTAGAGGGGGTAGTGGTCGAATCGACGTACAACTGGTATTGGTTAGCGGATGGATTAATCAAGAAAGATTATAAAGTCCATTTGGCGCATACCGGATCATTAGATAATTATCAACGCTTAAAGCATTCTGACGATAAAACGGATGCGCGCTGGTTAGCGAATTTATTGAGGTTACGAGTACTCCCCACGGGATATATTTATCCTCGAGGAACAGCGGGGGCTCCGGGAGGTATTGCGGAAAAGGATGTTACTAGTTCGCCAGCGGACAATGAATATATTAAGTTTAGAGGGAACATTAAGTCGCTACGAGGGAATCAGACTGAATGGGAAAAAATTGCAAGCCTTAACGTCAGAGGAATTCCAACATTATTTTAGCGATGAGGATGTGCGTCAAGCTATCCGTCCGCAATGGAAGATATTGGACTAGCCTGAATGAAGAAATCGAGGAAATAGAAAACTATTTGAAGAGTCGCCTCAAACAAGATTTGGCTTTTAAGAATTTAAAGACGGTTCCGGGTGTGGGAATTATTTTAGCATGCAACGATTTCTCTGGAAACAGGGCCTATTCAACGATTTGCAGAAGTGGGCGACTATGCTTCTTATTGTCGATGCGTCAAAAGTGACCGCATCAGTAATGGTAAAAAGAAAGGCGAAAATAACGGTAAAAGTGGAAATGCCTATTTGAGTTGGGCTTATGTGGAAGCCGCCAATCATGCCATTCGGCACTACGAGCCGATTCGTCGCTATTATGACCGGAAACGCACTAAAGCCAACCATACGTTGGCGATCAAAGCGGTCGCGCATAAATTAGCGCGAGGCAGTTATTATGTTTTCAAAGATGAGGTGTTTTTTGATATGAAAAAAGCATTTAGTTAATTAAACGATTTGGATGGATAAGATGAGCCCGCAGCCTGACTAGCTTTGAGCTCTGGTCCTGATTGGACATCTTATCCCTCCATTCTATATATTGATTCATCAAAAGTGAGTAAGTTATCATGGATACGCCCATACCCTGAGCCACGCAATGACTGGACCCTGAAAAGGTGAGCCACAAATTCTGTTCATTACCATTGGACGGGGTATGGCACTAATGATTTTCTGGGGCGAAAATGCGCTGGGGCTGATTCTGACTGAAAAAATGCAGAAAAAGCCTAGATCCCGATGAGTGTCTGGTGCGTTTCTATGAGAAATGATGCCAATAAAAAGAGAAGCTAGGCGCGTATAACCGATAACTGAATACTCTGAAAAGATGAATTTTGCAGAGAGTCAAGGACGGATTTATCCACCCTTTGCCCACCGTCTCGCCTCACAAAAGTGAGGGCTCGGCGGCCCGTGGACAAAGCGTGGATAAATCCTTGAAGCTTGGGGATAGCTCTGAGTGATGCCTTTCGACTTCGTAGGAATTATTGTGCTATTGACAAGAACCTTCTAATGAGTGTCAGACTGCGCTTTTCCAATTTTTTTGAGTACAAAAAAATCGGCAAAGCTCCGTCTGCCACCCCGTAGCTAGCGCCTTGTCGTAGGCGGGAAATATTCACGATCTTTGGAATAAATTGGAGTCCTTCTACCATCCCGCTTTTAAATCAAACTAATTGACTAAATTTTGGTCCGATTGCCGTGATTCAGCAGTCACGACAGTGGTTTAATGAAGATTTTCAGCTAAATTGAGGCTTGACCTAAGACACTGCAAGCATTTTGAGCCTTGTGGAACGATGCAGGAAGCGATAGAATGTCCCTAATAATCTCAAAATATTCCTTTCGTGGAAAATAATTTAGCCAACGCATAAATAATTGTTGAACTGAGACAATCACATTGAAGAAAAAGCCAGTATGAATTACAAAAAAATACTCGCAATATTCCCATTCATCCTGATTTTTTATGAGATTACAAATTATCTTGCTAATGATATGTATTTGCCTGCTCTTCCGAGCATTGTTAGTGATCTAAAAATATCCGCCCACAATGCTCAGATGACACTGACAGCCTGGTTCTTGGGAACAGCTTCCTTGCAATTAATCTTAGGCCCCGTGTCGGATCGTATTGGCAGGAGACCTGTGTTAATAGGAGGAGGTATAGTTTTTGTAACCTCTACTATTATCTGTGCAATGACGCCAAATATCAGCATATTACTACTGGCGCGATTTTTTCAGGGATGCTCGGTATGCACCATTGGCACAGCAGGATATTCCAGTATTCACGAAAGCTTTGATCAACGCAAAGCAATACATATATTAGCTATCATGGGGAGTATAACAGTCTTAGCACCGGCATTTGGCCCGCTTGCCGGTGGGTTGATTTTGAACTTTCTCAACTGGCGGTGGATATTTGGTATTTTAGCGATATGGGCTTTATTTGCTTTCTTCATTTTATGGATATGGATGCCTGAAAGTAACCCCAAAGAAAAACGACAATTATTAAATTGGAGATTAATAGCTCGAAACTATCGATCTATTTTTTTAAATCCTCGCTTTACATTTAATACACTTATTTTCTGTTTTACCTTTGTTGGCATAATCGCCTGGATTGCTGCTGGACCCTTTTTAGTCATTGATAAATTTAAGCTCAACACCATTACTTTCGGTATTTTCCAAGTTATGGTTTTTGGAAGTTTAATTATGGGGGCCCAAGTGGTTAAATACGCGATAAAAACAATAAATGCCAATAGCTTAATCAATTTGGGGTTAGCCATTTCATTGGTCGGAAGTGTACTTGCATTTTTATCAGCTTTTGCTTTCCCACATTTTTTATTTGGGTTTGTAATTACATTAATGATATTTACTTTTGGCTCAAGTTTAGTGTTTGGCCCATCTCAGCGCATCGCTATTGAATCCTGCATAGAGCCAATGGGTGCAAAGATGGCAATTTTTTCAAGTTTGATGAGTTTATTCGGTTTTATAGGAGGATTGCTTGTGAGCCTTACCTACACAGGAACCCTTCTTTGGGTAGCAAGTTTGTTTCTTATTGTTTCAATTGCTGCTTGTTTCTTTAAAATACTTTTCGATTTTAATCAGTATGGCAACCGCATTGAACTAAAACGCACGCAAAACGTTTAATTTTGGCTCAGTTTGGACGAAAAATTGGCCGAAAAAGCGGGGCATAGATGGCTATGGTGAGCCGCATGCGGCGAATGCCCTTCCAAGGATGGAAGAGCAGTAGTCGGTGAGCACTGATGTTTCGCCAGGATGGCAAACTGCTTGAATCTGGAGTTTGTTCTTTTTCCTCTTCCTCCAAGCTGAGCCAAAAGTGTACATTAATTGGTTTCAATGCGATTGCCATGTCTCCCTATTAATTAAGGGCATTGCTGTCGTCCTGCGGCTTGGCCGCAGGATCCAGAGAGCCCTAGATTCCTGGATCCCATGGACAAGCCGTGGGACAACGACTCTATACTTTCGCTTAAGTAAGTGCCATTGGTGTCCGACAGTTTTTTAACTCCTGAGTCATCAGTGACACCGTGTATTATTATTGCAGCGCCATCATTTCAATGGCGCTAGCAAAAGTACTTCAATAATACCATGAGCTTTACTGAAAACTTATACTTTTAGTTGATGATAGAGAGGAAGAACCCGAACTATTCTTCGACGTAGATTGTGAAATAAGATTATACTTAGACAAGTTAATAGCGGGATTTCCGTGGGCGCCGAAAGTAGTCTCAGTTTGCTCCGTATCCTCCGGTTGCCCAAAACGAGAACCCAATTCAGGAGACACGTCAAAATGTTCATCTAAGTTATTTAGTACATAAAGTAACTTATTGTATTCTTTGGAAGTGCTGTCACATGCATAAATAGCAGCCCTTGCTTCTATATAATCATTACGATTTTTTTTGCATAATTCAGATAGCTTTTCTTCTGAGTTTTTATTAATCTTATCAATAATCTCGATTAATTTTCTGATAGGTTTTTTCCTATTACTTTCTGTGTGATTCAAAGCTATAGTAATGGGCCCTGATATCGGCAATGCAGCCACTGAAATTATCCCGACTGGAACAACAAGGCACATACAAAACAGTGAAGGCAAAAAGTGAAGCGGACTTCTTCCAATATTATTATGTGCATAGGCAGCCAGATCATGTGCGGGACCGAAGAATAACCTGCTTCCATTCCGCTCGTCCGCTTTCTCATAATGAGTATAAAGATCTAATAATTCTCTTTTTTGTTTCTCAAAACGCATAATTCACACTCTTTTGTTAAAAATTTGGCGGTATTATTGCATAAAAATTTTTGTAAGTCAACACTCACTGTGCGGGTGTCACCCATTAACCCCCGTCTGTCAACAGGCAAATAAAATCTGACGGCTTTTATTTTGGATTTCAAGCCGGACTGTAAAAAGCTCAGCATTGTCTGCTTGTTAAACCTCTGATGAACGCATCCGAGTTTTCATGTTAGGGTGTGGATAATTACTGATCCGCACCAGTCGTAGCAGTAAGACATCTCCGTCACTACTGACGTCGCCGCCAGAAAATTCAGCCTCAATTTTACGTCGCTTTAATGATGGAAATTCTATTCGGTCTTCGGTACAATTTGTCACAGCGAAAGTCTCTTTCTTTTCCCTAATTCTTTATGTTTAACAACCTGAATTATAAGGAAAATATTAGGCTTTCGCTACTCCTTTCTCACTCTGCCGTGAAATATGCGGGTTAAGGGAACTTCGCGCCCAGCCCGGCCTTCCCTGACCGGGTGCTCAGCAGGAATAGTTGCCCATCAATTTTCCAATTTTTCGGAAAATTTTAAAGCTTGTGTATAAAATTCTTCAAAATCCCTTAAATGATGATCAATTATCGATTTAAGAATAATGTAGTTAATTTCTTTATAAGCATGAGTAGCAATATTGCGAAAGCCTACCATTTTTTGCAATTTTTCCATCAATAGTTGATCAATAACACCATTTTTTCTTAAGATGTAAAAGGAGTCGCTTAAGCTTCTGGGAATGCCCCATTTTTTTTCGGTAATAATCGAACCCGCGATATCTACACACAATTGAATAGCTCGAGTTAAGTGCAATACAACAATATCCCTGGCGTCAAAATTATCTATCCAATTTGGGTTATTCTGGGTTTTCTCGATAATGCGTTGCATGCAATTTTGAATGCTATCAATTTTTCTGATGATCACTTCTAGATCGGACATAATATTTCCTTTCCAAAATCTGTTTTTCCATAGGTTTAATAAATTCTTTCAATTCGGCATATTCACTACTTAATCGCGCAAAATATTCCGCTAATAGTTTTCGGTCATTTATTAATACTGGTATATGATGCTTGTAAATTTGGTTACCAATGATTGGATCAGCCTGATTTAATGAAATTAAATCTATACTATATGGAAGTAATTTCACTAGTTTTTGTTGAAATTCCCATAAGGCTAAGGCCGGAGGAGCGTACTCAGGTTGATATAACACCGCAATATCAATGTCACTATCCGTTTTGGCAACCCCTTTGGCATAAGAACCGTATATCAGTACTGCAACAATTCCCTGTTGCCCTTGAAACTGATCCTTAATTATATTTTTGATCTTCAATAATTCCATATTTGATACTTTACTATGTTTTTTCACCTAAATAGCGAGCTGATTTTCCAGCATACAAGTTGGCTTCGATGTCTTCCAATGCGCATCCTTTTGTTTCTGGGACTAAGAAATAAACAAACAAAATAGAAACCAGGCTGATAATGAAGTAAATGCAAAAGGTCCCGCTTGTGCCTAAGGAATCAATGAGGGACAGGAAGGTAATGGCCACTAACCAATTAGAACCCCAATTGATACATGTCGCCAAACTGGCGCCTAAGCCACGTATTTTTAAAGGGAAGATTTCAGCGATCATCAGCCACATAATAGGCCCTAAACTGACGGCAAAACCAGCGATGAAAACCAGCATACTGATGAGTGTCATCCACTTTAACGCACCGGTTTGGCTTTCTATGTGAAAAGACCAACTCAATAAGCCCAAACTTAAGGACATGGCCGTTAAGCCGGTAAATAGCAGAAAACGGCGGCCCAGTGAATCGACTAAAGGTAAGGCAATAATGGTGAATAGTACAAAGGCCGCACCAATGATTGTGGTTGTGGAAATGGCTGAACTGGCGCTGCTGAAGCCGGACATTTGAAAAATGGTTGGAGCGTAATAAATGATGGTGTTAATCCCAGTGACCTGTTGCAATAATGCCAAACCGCCAGCAATCAACAGAGTAGGGCGTATCGCTGATGAAAACAACATGCGCCAATCTCCGCGTTGTTGTAATAAACTGGCTTTAATGATCTCCAATTGTTCACGAATCTGCACGCTTTCGCCATGTATTTTGAAAAGAGATTGTAACGCTTCTGTTTCCCGGCCTTGGGACATTAACCAACGGGGACTATAAGGCAAAAACAGCATGCCTATGAATAAGCCGATCGCTGGAATGATGCCTGCCCCTAACATCCAGCGCCAGGCGTGAGATCCGGCAAAAAAAGCATCTACCAGATAAGAAATGAGGATCCCGATGGTGATGGCCAGTTGATTAAGTGAGACTAATGCCCCGCGGTGTTTTGCTGGCGCAATTTCCGAAATATAGAGCGGCGCAATATAGGAGGCGATACCTATCGCTACACCAACCACCACACGACTAATTACCAAATTGATCACGTTAAAGGACAAGCAACTACCTAAGGTTCCCAGGATAAAAATCAAAGCGTCCAGAATCAATAAGCGTTTTCTACCAAAACGATCTGTCAGCCGGCCACTGACCAAAGCGCCAAGCAGGGCCCCAAATAACACTGCGGAAACAACTAAACCGTTCATTTTTGCAGAAAGGTGGAATTCATCTTTTATAAATAAAATGGCCCCTGAAATGACCCCAGTATCATAGCCAAATAAAACACCCGACATGGCGGCAATTAAGGCAACAACGACATAAAAATGTTTTTTCATATTTTTTCTCTACAATGTTCAGAACTTTTTAACTAGCGTTCCATAGCGCCAAAGTGGATATTATATCACAAGGATCATGCACCAGAGCGTTTGCTTGCCAGTGGGAAGGATTACTCTCCTGGGGAGTATAGCCATAGCTGACGGCAATACTACGCAAGCCGGCTGCCTTAGCTGCTTCAATGTCACCCAAGGTGTCACCAATATAGACTGCCTCTTTTGGATCGACACGGGTCAAGTTACAAGCATGTAAAAGAGGATCTGGTTCCGGCTTGGCTTTAGGCAAAGTATCGCCGCAAATAATACAGCAGCATCTGCTGTTTAACCCAAAATGCATCATCAGAGGTTCAGTCAGCTGGGTATTTTTATTAGTCACAATGCCCCAGGATATGCCTTGTTGTTCCAAAAATGTGAGCACTTGCTCGATACCAGCATACAAAGTGGTTTGTTTGGTGAGTTGTTCTTGGTATTTTTGTAAAAAAAGAGATTTAATAACAGGGAAATCCGGATTATCGACTGAAATCTGAAAGCTTTTACAAATCATCATAGCAGCTCCCCCATGGATCCAGTTCCGAAATTCCTGACTGTCAACAGGAGGTCTGTGATATTGTCTGAGCACAAAACTGCAAGCCTCCGCTAAATCATTTGCGGTATCTAGAAGGGTGCCGTCTAGATCAAAAAATACTGCTTTAATAGGTTGTTTTTTCATCATTGGTTCTTTCATAAATGGCAATGTAGTTGACAGAAATATCTTGGCTCAGTGAAAATTTTTCTGAAAGTGGATTATAACTAAAACCCTGTAAGCCCCTGAAAGATAAGCCAGAACGACTGGTCCATAACGTTAATTCTGAAGGTTGGATGAACTGAGCATAGCTGTGTGTTCCAGGCGGCAATAATCTCAAAATATACTCAGCGCCAATAATGGCTTTTAGGAAAGATTGCCAATTTCGATTGATGGTAGCGAAAAATACCCTGCCTCCCGGCTTCACTAGCTTGGCGCAATCTTGAATAATTTGTTCAGGGTCTGGAACATGTTCTAATAACTCCATACAAGTAACTGCATCGAAGCTGGCGGGTTTCTCTTTGGCAAGTGCGGTACTATCGATTAAACGATATTCTATTTTTAAATTTTGAGCTGTAGCATGTTTCCGAGCCACATCTAATAAAGCTTCACTGAGATCTATGCCCAAAACTTCAGCCTGATGGATTGCCATAGCTTCGCACAATAAGCCGCCGCCGCAACCCACGTCTAAAATTTTTTTATGCTCAAGGGCGAAGGCTTGTTTAATGACTTGTAAGCGCAAAGGATTGAGTAGGTGCAGCGGCTTCATAGGGCCGGCAGGATTCCACCAATCCTTGGCCAATGCGTTAAATTTAGCAATTTCTTCTGGATTTGCTGTCATAGTACAGTCCCGCAGATACATATTCGGACTTTAGGCGTCCGAGAAATATGAAGGAATAGTACCCCTATTTTGAGTGTTTCTCAATCAAAAATCGTCTCGAGAATATTTATCTGAGGAACTGTAACTGGTTCCATTAGGTTCTTTGCAGGGTTGACAATCTATAATTTCCGGCTCTGGTTGTAAAGTGACGTGTTCAATATCAAATTCTTGTTTCAACGTATCTCTTAAGTCAAGTAAAATTTTTTGCCATGAGCTGAGTTCATAAATGAAGATATGAGCCGAGAGGGCAATTTTCCCTGAAGACAGTGTCCAGATATGCAAGTCGTGTATGGCTTTGACTTCCGGCAATTGTTGCATACGTTCCGCAACGATATTTAATTCGATGTGCCCCGGGACAGCTTCCATCAATACCCAGAGTGATTCTTTAATCAGAGATAAACTAGAAATCAAAATAAGAATTCCAATTAAAATAGAAAGGATGGGGTCAATCAGCATCCAATGAGTAAAATAAATAATTGCGCCAGAAATGAGGGCTGCCACAGATCCAAGGATATCTCCCATCACATGTAAGAGTGCTGCTCGTATATTCAAGGTTCTTTCGCCCTGAGCTAATTGCCAGGCCACGATAGCGTTAATAAGCAGTCCTGCACTGGCGACAATAATGACAATACCACCCTGAACTTGCGATGGATTATGCAGACGGTGAACCGCTTCAATAATGACCACTACGGATATGACTAGCATTAACAAGCTGCTCAAACTGGCGGCGACTACTTCTACTCTGCCTAAACCATAACTATGCTTAGATGAAGGCGGTTTAAGCGCCAGCCAGCCGGCAAAGGCGGCAATGCTGAGAGCGATTCCGTCTGACAACATATGCCCGGCGTCACCCAGCAAAGTCAATGACTTAGCCCACCAGCCGCTGATTGCCTCAATGCAGGCAAAACCAAAAATAAGTGCAATGGCAAATAAAATATGTCTGTGACTGTGTTTATGATGGTGGTGATGGTGGTGATGGTGATGGGTGTGATTCATAAACTTACTAACTTGCTCAGCAATAAATTAGCGGCAGCGCCGATTTTTTGGTTTAAGGTTTTTTTAACCTCATACTTTATTTGAAATAAATCGTGGGTATTTTTTGCTGTCAGCAAATAATCATCGCTGGTCTTAATTTCATCCAATAGCTTCAATTCTAGAGCGCGCACTCCATACCAATGTTCGCCAGTAGCTACTTGATTGATGGTGACCTGTGGACGGTAACGAGTGATAAAAGATTTGAACAGTTCATGGGCGTCATTGATTTCTTCCTGTAATTTTTCACGACCTTCAGGGGTATTTTTACCAAAAATATTTAAAGTACGTTTATATTGACCGGCATAAATTTGTTCAAAATCGATATCTTTTTTTTCTAACCAGCGATGGAAGTTGGGTAATTGAGCGATTACCCCGATAGAGCCAATGACTGCGAAGGGGGCTGCGATCAGATAATCAGCTAGACAAGCGATAAGATAACCGCCGCTGGCTGCAATTTTATCTACTGCGATCACCAATTTAATTTTAGCATCTTTAATACGTTGTATTTGGGCGGCAGCTAAGCCGTAAGCATGAACCAAACCGCCGGGACTCTCCACCATCAACAGCACCTGATCCTCCGGTTTCGCTGTTAGCAACAACGCTGTAATTTCTTCTCGAAGTGAGTTTACTGCTGAAGCTTTAATGTCGCCACTGAATTCTAAAACAAACAATTTAGGCCGGACACTTTTTTCCAATTCTTTCATTTGTTTTTTAAGCGCCTTTTTGGCAGATTTTTTTTCTGCTTTGTTTAATAAGGCTTCCTCCATTATTTCTTGATAATTTTGATACTTTTCATTTATTTTATGGATGGTCAGTTTGCCGCATTTTTCTTTATTTTTTCCTTTAGCAATAGTGATAGCAATACCTGCAGCCAGAATGAGTAATGCAATAATCACAGTGATCGTTTTGATTAAAAAAAGAGTATAATCACTTACCCAATGCATAAAAATCTCCTAATTTGTATTCCAATACTATACTACCACTTATTTTGGTGAGAGCATAAAAAAAAATTTTACTAGGTGATTGCAAATAAGAAAAGAACTCACTAATATACGGAGCTGAATTCTTCCTATAGGAAGTTTCATACAGTTTTGATTAATTAATGTTCAACCAAGGAGTTTCTCATGAAATTAAAAAAATTAGCTGGTTTCACTGTAGCAGCCGTTGCTGCAGCTAGCTTTGCTATGGTTTCTACCTCTGCTGTTGCTGCGACCCATCATACCAGCACCAAGAATGTAAAATGCACTGGTGTTACTACTAAAAGTGGTAAAGGTTATGTTTTGGTTTCTAAATCTGCTTGCGACGAATTAGGCGGAACCGCAAAGGCTGAAAGTGGTGCGACTAAGACTAAATCTAAAACTAAAACGACTAAGACCACTACTACAACCACCAACACCAACGAGACGGCAACTCCGTCTGCACAACCAGCTGCAACCCCAGCTCCAGCTGCAGGCGCAACCGGTGGTGACAATACCGCCACTACTCCAAACCAATAATTGGAGTTTTGTATAGAAAGAAGCCCTGCATGACAAACATGCTGGGCTTTTTTATTAGTTGAAGTAAAGTGTTCACGTAATGGCGTCCTTAAGTTGACGCCATTGAGTGTTCACGATGTAGATGTAAACAGTTGTGTTTATGAAGAAAGTATTATTAAGTATCTTCATCTCCGTCATCATAGCACTCGTAATTTTGATTGCTTTATTTTATGTATTTATTAATTCCGATACAGCCAAATCTGAAATGGAAAAACAAATACAAAATCAAACCGGTTTGCAAGTGCGCTTGCACGGTAAAATTGGCTGGATTTTAGCGCCAAAATTAGGCGCCAGTTTTGATGCTGTAGAACTGGTCAATTCACCCCTCAGTCAATACCTTTCTGCCAAAGCTGATAAGGTGGATGTTTTGATCGCCTGGCAGCCCTTATTTACCGCAAAGATAAAAATTCAGAAATTAATTTTTCAACATTTATCGCTTGCCCTGAATCAATCGCTTACTCCGAATCATGTTCCTGCGCAACTAATGGGTGATTTACAATTAGACACCGACACGCAAAAAATCCAAATGGACCAGGTAGACTTAGTGTACGGGAAGTTACATGGTACAGGTAAAATCAGGGGCGAGCAGATTTTTAAATCCCCTCAGGCGGATATTGATTTCAATTTTCCGCAAATGAATATTCCCTACGGTTTTTTAGGTAAATTATATAATGCCGAACTAAAAGCACATTTTTCTTTACATCAACCCATCTCAGGTGAGTTGACCGCAGAGCGGTTGCAATTCAAAAATCAAACAGTGAATCAAATTTACACCCAATTCACAGTGGATCAAAACAAAATTCAGTTGCAATCTTTAAAGGGAGCTATTGCGAAGGGGGGCGTTACGGGTCAAATCATCATTACCGATTATATCAGGACACCGCACTATCAAATAAAGGGTTCATTTGCCAACGTTGAACTCAGTGAGTTATTGCAATCAGGTATTTTAAAAGGGCCTGCAGATGTTAAGCTGGATCTTAGCATGGCCGGGAAAAATAAAACGTCTTTACTGGCCAGTATGAATGGCACGGCCCAGCTTACAGCTCGAAATGGGGTGTTGAACAATATTGATTTACTACAGCAGGTTTCCAGTGTGAAGGATTTTTTAAAATCCAACCCAGAGGCGGTCTCCGGGGTAAAGGAAACCCATTTTTCTCAGTTAACCGGCTCCGGTATCATTAAAGAGGGCTTACTGACCAATAACGATTTGACCTTAGTATCACCTAATCTACAGGCTAATGGTTCAGGTACTATTAACTTAGTAACAGAAGAAATGAATTTTAATGCAACTATCAAAGCCGAAGTCAAAGTCATGAATAATAACTTGACTGTGGAAGCGCCGTTAAAGATAACCGGCCCCCTGGCTAAACCCAATGTGAAGGTAGATTTAAATTCATTAAAAATTACTGGGAAAAAAGTACATATGAATTTTAAATTCTTATCAAAAATTCATGTGAGAAATTTTCGAGTTTAGCCTAAAATTTCGTGGGTGCTCTGGGTAGAATGAGAAATCCCTGTGAAATTAGCATATCATTATTGATTATTCCTAAAATAATGTTAAATTTATGCCGAACTTACAACTTTTAGGCTGGAGATGAATTTGGATAAAAAATTGCTTGAAATTTTAGCTTGCCCTTTATGCAAAACTCGGCTAATTTTTGACCCTAAGCGACAAGAGCTGGTATGCCGTATTGACAAATTGGCCTATCCTATTCTTGAAGATATACCAGTGATGCTTGTAGATGAGGCCAGACGTTTAACCGATGAGGAGGTCAGCTAATGGAATTCCGCATTATTATACCAGCTAGGTATAATTCCACCCGCTTACCAGGGAAAGTATTAGCAAATATTCAAGGTAAGCCCATGCTTCAGCATGTTTATCAACGTGCTATTGAAAGTGGAGCCGATAGTGTAGTTATTGCAACAGACAGTACTAAAGTTAGTAAAGTGGCTCAAGGTTTTGGAGCCAAGGTCTGCATGACTTCTACTGAGCATCAATCTGGTACCGAACGCATTGCTGAGGCGGCATTGGCTTTGGATTATGCCCCCGACGAAATTATTGTCAATGTGCAAGCTGACCAGCCTTTTATTTTACCGCAAGCCATACGGCAGGTTGCTGAAGATTTAGAAAAACACGACAATGTTAAAATCAGTTCTATTTGCGAACGCATCACCCAGACTGAAGATCTATTTAATCCTGCGGTCGTAAAAGTAGTACTTAACTGGCGAAACTACGCAGTCTATTTTAGCAGGGCGCCGATTCCTTGGAATGTTGAACAATTTCAAGATCAGGCCACAGCGACGCCAACAGATCAGCATTATAAGCATGTGGGGTTATATGCTTATCGAGTTAGCTTCCTGCAAGAATTTATTAAATGGCCTTCTTCACCCTTAGAGCGCATGGAATCTTTGGAGCAATTAAGAATTTTATGGAACGGCAGTCGTATGCACATGGTGATTTCTAAAGACCGCTTTGCCCCAGAAGTAAATACCCCTGAGGATTTAGAAAAAGCCCAAGAATTTCATAGCAAGGATTAGCCATAATTCCTCCCCCTTTTGCAAAGGGGGCGTGGGGGATTTTTAGATCAGAATGAGAGTTTGGGTTTAAAAAATCCCCCTCAATCCCCCTTTTCAAAGGGGGAAGCAGAGTATTATGGAGGTTAATATATGGGATATTTAGTTCCTCATTTTATCAACGGATCGACTGTTTTTTCTCCCAGCTCACGTCAGCAAGCCATTTTTAATCCGGCCACTGGAGAAGAAATCGGAGCAGTTCATTTTGCAGATAAAAAAACAGTTGAGCGGGTGATATCTGCAGCCGTGGCTGCATTTCCTAAATGGGCGGAAACACCAGCCTCAAGTAGAGCCCAGGTGCTATTCAAGTTGAAAGAGCTACTGGAAAAGCATCTAGATGAACTGGCTGCAATGATTACTCGCGAGCATGGTAAAATTCTGGAGGACGCAAAAGGATCCGTACTCCGTGCTATCGAGTTAATTGAGTATTATTGCGGTATACCCAATCTGCTTAAGGGAGATTACTCGGAAAATATCAGCACGGATATTGACAGCTATACGCTACGCCAGCCATTGGGTATATGCGTGGGTGTTAGCCCGTTTAATTTTCCGGTAATGGTCCCAGTATGGATGATGATACCGGCAATTGCTTGTGGCAATACCTTTATTTTAAAACCCTCGGAAAAAGATCCCTCCGCTGCCGTTAGACTGTTAGAGCTATTTAAAGAAGCAGGATTGCCTGACGGGGTCGCCAATATTGTTCAGGGCGATAAAGAAACCGTTGAATCTTTGATTACCCATCCACAAGTAGTGGCAGTGAGCTGTGTGGGCTCAACCCCGGTGGCGGAAGTCATTTACCACACTGCGATTAAACATGGTAAACGCGCCCATACCTTTGGTGGCGCTAAGAATCATTGTATCGTAATGCCTGATGCCGATTTAAGTTTAACCGCCAAAGCCATTGCTGGAGCGGCTTACGGAGCTGCAGGAGAAAGATGTATGGCTATTTCGGCGGTCGCTGCAGTCACGGATAAAGTAGGGGACGAGTTGGTCCATTATCTACGTAAGGAAGTTGCTGGTATTAAAGTAGGTGCAGGTATAGACGCCCAATCTCAAATGGGACCTTTGATCACTGCTCAACACCGGCAAAAGGTGTTAGATTATATTGAGCAAGGGATCACAGAAGGCGCGCAATTAGCAATCGATGGACGTGGAATTCAAGTGGCCGGTTACTCTGACGGCTTTTTTCTAGGACCGAGTTTGTTTGATCATGTGTCTAAACAAATGCGCATTTATCGTGAAGAAATTTTTGGCCCGGTGCTAGTGGTGGTGCGCACTGCCGATGTCGCCAGCGCATTGCAATTAGTAAACGAGCACGAATATGGCAATGGCGTGGCGATTTTTACCCGCGATGGTGGTACAGCCAGGAATTTTGCGCAGGCAGTGAAAGTGGGAATGGTGGGTATCAACGTGCCAATTCCGGTGCCAGCTGCGTTTCATAGTTTTGGAGGTTGGAAACGATCATGGTTTGGAGACACCCATATGCATTCGGAAAGCATTTTGTTTTACACCCAATCGAAAAACGTATTGATACGTTGGCCAGGTTCTTTTTCTGTAGGGCGCAATCATTATTCCGGAGTCTAAGTCATGTCAAAAAGGAAATTATCAGAAGAGGATTCTCTTAAAGAGTGGATACCGGATTATTGGGGTCCACACACTTCTATTACCCCAGCACAGTGGATGTTGCTTTTAGTGCGAGCTTCTAAAGAAGGCGATATAGAACTTGCAAAAATAGCTTTAAACCACGGAGCTGACATTAATGGAATAGCACATCTATCAATCGACGATGAAAAAAATTTTAAATTTCATGAAATGGACGGCCAAACGCCGTTGCACATGGCGGCCCATAGTTGGCGGGCTGAAGCTATGGTTAAATTTCTCCTCGATCATGGAAGTGATATCTTTAAAAAAAACGTAAAAAGTAAACGGAGAAATATCAGTCAGCTGCCTATTTTTTCGCATGTTTTTGAGGGCAAAGAAAAATCTGTTAAGCTGCTGCTTGATAAAGCTGATGAAATGAAACGCCCACTACTGGAGGAAAAAAGTGATTTTTTAGGAGAAACCCCACTGTTGATGTCATTACATGGTTACCGTGAAAAGTCAAAAGTAGTCCAACTTTTGCTGCAACGCCATGCCGATATAAATGCCTGTAATAATTCTGGTTTATCCGCTTTACTGATATGCGCTGGAGCAGGCCACTCCGAAAGCTTGAAAGAATTGTTAAAATCGCCAAAATTTCCCATAAAAATGATAGAGTCCCGTGATAAAGAAGGAAATACAGCCTTGCATTTGGCGGTCGTCCATAAAATACGGTTTTCGCAAGTTTTCGATATCGGTTGGGAATACTTTAAGACTTCTCTTTATGGTATTATTATAATTAAACAACCCCCTTCTGAATTTAGTGAACCTTTTATTAAATCGCATCTCCAGATGATTGATCTTTTGCTCCAAGCTGGAGTTGATGTAAAAGCAATTAATAACAAAGGAGAAACTCCGATAGGCAGTATTAATCGTGAAAAGGAAAGGGAGAAATCATATCTTCAGTATAATTTTAATAGTTCCCCTGAGTGTCTGATAGAAGCTAGGATAAAACTTTACGATCAAACCATTGAGAAACTTGAAGAATGGAAAAAAATTTGGAGAGTCAAATTATTCACTATGCTTTGGCTTCAAGAAAGCTTACCATTCATTCCACAGCCATTGCTCGAACTCACCAGCGATTACGTTTCCGATGATCCATTACCCGCCAACACTTTGTGCAAACTCTCTCTATTTAGCCTGCAAAAACAAGCTTTTGAATTAAGCCTACGCAATAATAATGATCAACGAACTTCACAGTCAAATTTCAATTTACTGGTTTAAGGTTTAAGATCTCTACACCAATGAGTCATGGCTCTCACTATTGGAAAACAATCTCTCAAAGGTTGAGCTACTTTTTATTTTTCTTTCAGCAATTCTACGAATCCATATTTTCGAGCAATTCTACTTTTTCAATTTTTGCGAACCGGCTGGAAATTTTTTTCGAGGACATATGCACTTGCTCTACGTCTTGTTGTGCTTGTTGAATGTGTTTGGCCAAATGATTCATACGTTCTTCAAAACGAGAGAAATCTTGACTTAATGCAATCAAATGCTCCTGAATGAGATGCACTTGCTTACGAGTGGCGGCGTCTTTTAAAACCGCTCGAGCAGTGGTAAGTACCGCCATCATGGTAGTCGGTGAAACCAGCCACACTTTTTGTCGGTTAGCTAATTCAACTAAGTCTGGATAATGGGCATGAATTTCGGCAAAAATTGCTTCCGCAGGAATAAACATCATAGCACCGTCAGCCGTTTCCGGAGGTAAGATATATTTTTCGGCAATATCTTCAATATGCTTGCGTATATCTTGTCGAAATCGTGCCTCTGCTTGGTGCTTCAAGTCCTTAGAAATATCTGGAGAAACCATGTGTTGATAACTTTCCAAGGGAAATTTAGAATCGATAGCGATATTGCCGGAAGGGGCAGGCAAAATGAGTAGACAATCTACCCGCTTACCATTGCTGAGTGAATGTTGTAAAGAAAAATGAGTTTCGGGTATGACATTGCGAATTAAATTCACTAATTGCACTTCACCAAAGGCGCCTCGTGAGCGCTTGTCAACTAAAATTTCTTGTAAATTGACTACACTACTCGACAGTTCGGTTATTTTTTTCTGCGCTTCATCAATGATGGTCAATCGTTTCATTACATCAGCAAAAGTAGCCGTTGTTTTTTCAAAACCGCTGGCGAGTTGGCGATCTACTTCACCGCTGATTTCTTTTAAACGTTGCTGCACTGTTCGGGTTAAATCCTCCATCCGCTTGCCCAAATGATCAGCATATTGGTTCAAGGCAAGGGTTATCTGGTTGCGGACTTCCGCTAATGCGTTTTGTAGACAGTCTTGGATAAGACTCAAGCTGTTAATTTGGTGTTGATCAAAGCGTTGGCGAAATTCCTGTTGTTCTTTTTCCTGGTTTCTTAGTAAATTTTGAATTTCTTGGCGTTGCAGATGCATGTTTTGGAATTGTCGCCACTGTTTTTGCCAATACCAACCCAGAGCGGCAATGGCAATTGTTGGAATAATTGCGCTTAGCAACTGATATACCATGACTCAAACCTCACGAAAAATCACTAGGGTCTCTACTATGCCGGGCATAAACCACTGATTTTCTGCGCTCCGCTGCTCATTTACTAGCATGTAAACTGCGCTGCGGTGCTCGAAAATCAGTGGTTTCTGCTCCGGCCTAGCGAAATGTAAACAGACCCTATTATAGCCTATAATAAATTAAAAGGAGAAAATGATGAAACTCAGAAATTTCTTGATCCTAACTTTACTCCTACCTGCTGTATTCATGGCGAATATTTGCCAAGCTGAAAATCCTTTTGGTCCAGAAGCCATGAAGCAGTCGTTCACACATAAAAATACTCAAATCAAATATCGTCCAGGAGTTTTGGTCATAGGGAACCGCAGAGAAAATGTATATAAAGCCTTTGGAGCACCCAACGGGACCGATGTATTTAGCGGGGGCGGGGTCGAAGACGTCTATATTTTTACTCCCGATGGTTCCAAGTACGTCACGCCTCATCCGCGGCCTCGCAATGTGGCGCTAGCGGTAGTCACGGGTGGGGTTTCGATAGCAGTGCATCAATCTTTGCTAGCTTATCAACGCAGTAATTTGACTATTTACCGTGTTTACTACCAGAAAAACCTGCGAATTGTTCGTGTGATCAGAGAAAAGGGCTCTGCATTTAAATTTCCCGAAACCCCAAGGTAAATGCATTCAGTATCTATCTTGTCTAAAAAATGTTATTCTCGTTCAATGCTAGACTTTCTGCACCATATTGACGTCGTTCAACTGACAAAAACCACAGGCTACATCGGCTTAACTTTGATTATTTTATGCGAAACGGGTTTGTTTTTAGGATTCTTCTTGCCAGGCGACAGCTTATTATTTGCTGCCGGCTTATTAGCTTCTCAACAAATTTTTAATATTTTTATTCTGCTCCCTTTACTCATCGTTGCGGCGATTGTTGGCTATGCGATTGCTTATTGGTTTGGGGATAAAATCGGTCATTGGCTACTGAAAAGAGAAGACGGCCTCTGGTTTAAAAAGCGTTATCTGACAGAAGCACATGCATTTTACGAAAAACATGGTGGTAAGGCCTTAATTATTGGTAGATTGGTGCCGATAGTTCGGACTTTTTTACCCATTGTTGCGGGAATGGCGGAAATGACCCATCGCAGATACACATTTTTTAATATCATTGGAGCGTTAGTTTGGTGTGGAGGGGTTACTTTGCTGGGTTATTTTCTGGGAGCTAGCATACCCAATGTTGAAAGCTATATTTTACCTATGGTTTTGGTGATTGTGTTTATTTCTATTCTACCTGCCGTTATTCATTTGCTTAAAATGAGATACTGTCATAAAAATTCTAAAAATCTAGATTAGACGAACCGTTCCGTTCAAAAGAGAATGCTCTTGATTTAAATCATCTACGAGTAATAATTCACCTTGATTGGATACTCCTTTGGTCCAACCGACTAACATTTGTTGGCCATGGCTGACTGTGACGCGTTTTCCGTAAAGAAAATCTAGACCGCGCCACTCTTCCAGGAAAGGTGCTAAACCGTGGAGATTAAACTCCTCCAAAACTTTAAGGCATTCATTCAGTAACTTACCAGCAAATACGTTCCGATCAATGGTCTGATGGGTAATACGATCTAGGCTAGTCCAAGGTTGGTTGATAGATAGGGTTTGCTCAGAGTGACTAAATAAATTGACGCCGATTCCTATGACTGCTTTGCTAATGGCGTCATCAGGCACGGTCTCTACCAAGATACCCACTATTTTTTGACCTTGATAGTAAACATCATTAGGCCATTTGATTTTAAGGCCTTCGCTCGCGCCGGCTCCGTGAAGCACCCTGACGGCGGCGATGCCTATGGCCAAGCTCAATCCCAGCAATTTAGCGGGAGGTTTTTGAAATAACCACGATAAAGAAAAATATATTTGACCTGGTGGCGAAACCCATTGCTTGCCACGCTGACCTTTGCCTGCTGTTTGCTGCTCTGCAAAACAGGCCACCCCATAACGGTCAATTAATCTCAACAGGTAATCATTAGTAGAATCCACCTGGTCTAAGAGCAAGAGTTCATTTAAAAATTTTAAAACAGAAGGTTTTATTTCCTTCAAAATTTTATTTTTTTCAAGTTTTGCAAACATAAAGTTATCTTAAAGTCGTTCGGAGCAAGATGCAAGAAGATGCAAAAATCATGAAAACAGTAATTCATGATTCTATAACGCGAGATTTCGGCTCCTCTTGATTTTTTTTGGATGGATATTCACAATAACTTGAAAAAGGGAGCAATATGAAAAAGGGAACAACACTTCAATTAAATGAAGTTTTTACTGCATTTACTATAGATTGGATTTTGGCAAAAGCTATTTTAATTTATTTAGATCCTTATGACTGTATCCGCATGGAGCAGCTATCTAAAGCTTGGCAGTTGCTTTGTTTACAATATTGGGGGAAAAAAAACTTAGGCAATCACTTTATCCAAAAAGAAGAGGGTCAAAATATCTGGCTGTGGAAACCTAAAATCGAAAGGAACCATTTGTCTGTAGATATTATCAAGATCTATTATTGCGTGAATGATTATATCAAACATCATACGCTTTCCGAATTAAGCCAAACACATTTGCGTTCCAAGTGGGTGGCCAGGACGATGCTGGACGGCAAGCTAACCGTTTTTCAAGCGGCTGCTAGGGCGCAGTCGGCTAAAGTGAATTTTATCGTGAGTAGCAAAGCCTATTACTTTCAAAAATTGGCTATAAAGTTAGGGGTGGATCCTTCCATCGTTTTAAAAGAAAATGGTGAGATCACCGGCTTCGGACCGTTTCATATTCGCTTGGTAGAAGAAAAGGGGGCGCCTCCAGAAAAAATAGCAGGCTTATCCCCCGACGAAATTAAAAAACTGCCTGAACTGCAATCCTTATTTCGTCTTTGAGCCGCCACCCGGTATGTAAGTATAAGCCCTACCCCTAGTTAGGCTTCGGGATTCAGGCAGTTCTTCCTTAGCTTTTATAAGAGCTGATTTTACTGTTTCCAACCGGTCTTGAAACCGAGTATATCGATTAATAATAGATTCATATTTTTGTGGATTATATTTAATTTTATCATCACGATATTTTATAATTTTTTCTTGTAAGCGATTAACCATTGCTACCGATTGGTTATATTCTGCAACTAAATCTTTGGCAGTGTATCCCAAAAAATTCCCACGGGCTCGAACTTCTAGAAAATCTATCTTTTTTTCAAATTCCGATTCTCTAAAAAGTGCATGTTCATAACGTTTAGTGACCAAATACCCAGTTTTAGGCGGCTGAGTGGGTTGAGGAAGGGGATTTTTTTTAAATAATTTGTGAAATAAACTGGAGTCATAGGTATTGGAGCGGGGTCTGGGTTTGGTTTCTTCATGAGCCAAAATAGGAGCCGAAGGCAAGGTAATAATTGAGCTGATATCGAATTCGTCAACATCCACTTGAGATTTTAACATGCCGAATCTCATATTAAAAAATTTATTCTGGTTATGTTTTGCATCACGAACGGTGCACAATTCTGCTAAGTTCTGGTTTTCAGTATTTCTAATGGGTAAGAACTGCGTTAATATTTCTGTAAGTAAGGTCTTTGAATCAGGTGGAAAATCGCCGCCGCGTTCCCGATACAATTCACAATCTAAGCATGCCTCAATCACCCGAAAGGCTGCCACAGGTAGTCCCTTATTTAAAGCTGCTCGATAGATGGAAATTACATTTGGATCTTCGGGATATAAAAAATGATACCCTTCTGGGTTCAGTCTCATAGCTTGCTGACTAGCTTGCGTAGTGTTTTTTGTTGAAATAGAATGAGTTTCTAAAAACCCGGCTGCCTTTGAATCATCATCACCACTCTTGCCTCGGCTTTCAAGGAATTCTCTAAAGTCCTTTAAAAGCTTCTGCTGTGTTTCGATGTAACCAGGCTGATTAACCTTGTTTTCTTCTTCTTCTTCTCCCCTTGCTACTTGGAGGATTACAGGGGTTTCTGCTTTCGGAGTGGCGTTGGGTTGTAGTTTTTCTAAGCGAGCTAAGAATTGTTGGATATCGTCTAGTTTCTGCCGAATTGCGTTAGTTAATTCATTTAAATCCGGTTGAATGACCACCTTAGCTGATAATTCATTAAATTCCTTTTGCGCCTTTTGTAAAATTTCTTGTCGTTGAATTAAATCATCTACTGAAATATCATTTAACTTATAATCTTGTTCTGTAATATACGAATCGTACTTTTTGCATATGATTTCATATTGTTCTTTCATTGGCTTACCCCTGTTTTTATTTTATGAATATTGTATAAAGTAATTATTAACGAAATATTAACTGCGCTTTTCCCGTACTTATGTTATAATTTTTTATTTTGAACGAAGGTTAAAAATGTCTGAAATTCGTAATGTTGCCATCATCGCGCACGTCGATCATGGTAAAACCACTTTAGTTGATCAACTGTTAAGACAATCTGGAACTTTAGGAGACCGTAGTGCCCCCATTGAACGGGTCATGGATTCCAATGAACTGGAAAAAGAGCGTGGCATCACGATCTTAGCGAAAAATACCGCCATTTTGTGGCATGGCGCTCGTATTAACATTGTAGATACCCCGGGACACGCTGATTTTGGCGGCGAAGTGGAGCGGATCCTGTCTATGGTCGATTCCGTTTTGTTGCTGGTGGATGCAGTAGACGGCCCGATGCCGCAAACTCGTTTCGTCACTCAAAAGGCGTTTTCATGGGGTCTAAAACCCATTGTCGTGGTTAACAAAGTAGATCGGCCAGGCGCCAGACCACACTGGGTGGTTGACCAAGTGTTTGATTTATTTGTGCGTTTGGGCGCCACGGATGAACAACTGGATTTTCCTATAGTCTTTGCTTCCGCCTTGCAAGGTTATGCCATGCTGGATTTAGATAAACCAGAAAAAGACATGCATACGCTATTGGATATGATTTTACGCACCGTTCCGCCGCCTAAAGTAGATGTTAACGGCCCGTTTCAAATGCAAATCAGCGCGCTAGATTATTCAAGTTACGTTGGCGCGATTGGAATTGGCAGAATTAAGCGGGGTAAAATTAAAACCAACACGCCGGTAGTGGTTGTCGATGCTGAAGGAAAAACTCGTTCGGGGCGTGTTTTACAAGTGCTGGGTTTTATGGGTCTGAAACGGGAAGAAGTCCCTTCTGCGGAAGCTGGAGACATCATTGCGATTACCGGTATCAGTAATATTCACATTTCTGATACTTTATGCGACCCAACCAAAGTTGAAGCGTTGCCACAGCTCATCGTCGATGAACCGACTGTCAGCATGACTTTTCAGGTCAATGATTCACCATTTGCGGGACGTGAGGGCAAATTTGTCACCAGCCGGCAAATTAGTGACCGGTTGGATCGCGAGTTGATTTCCAATGTAGCCTTGCGGGTGGCGCCGGGTACGGATTCGGATCAATTCATTGTATCCGGACGAGGTGAATTGCATCTGGGCATTTTAATTGAAAATATGCGCCGGGAAGGGTATGAACTGGCGGTATCCAGACCTGCAGTGATTACCAAAATAATAGATGGGGTAGAAAGCGAGCCTTATGAACAATTGGTAGTAGATGTAGAAGAAACCCACCAAGGCTCTATCATGCAGCAATTGGCAGAACGCCGTGGACAAATCCAGGATATGATGCCGGATGGTAAAGGCCGAGTGCGTCTAACTTATATGATTCCCACCCGAGGCTTAATTGGATTCCATGCCCAATTTTTAATGATGACTTCCGGTTCGGGTGTGATGTATCACGTGTTTGATCATTATGGCCCCTTAGTGACGGTGCCGATTCAGCATCGTAACCGGGGTGTACTCATCGCCAACGGCCCTGGCAAAGCCACTGGTTTTTCTTTATTTAATTTACAAGAGCGTGGTCAATTGTTTATTGGTCCGCAAGTGGAAGTATATGAAGGGATGATTATCGGCATTCACTCGCGTGAAAATGATTTAGTGGTGAATCCGACTAAAGCCAAACAACTCACCAACATCCGCGCCGCGGGTTCGGATGAAAATATTATTCTTACTCCTCCGATGCGGAAATCATTGGAACAAGCTTTGGGATTTATTAATGACGATGAGTTAGTGGAAATTACCCCGTTGAACATCCGCTTGCGGAAAAAATATTTAAAAGAAAGTGAACGCAAACGCGGTGGTAAGATTTAAAACTCTAGATCCCGCGATCGAGTCGCGGGATGAAGTGATCCTTAAAAAAACCTAGCTGCTAAGAGGTACTGAAGCCAGTTTTGATCTCGGTGGATGGCCTAGATATTGGCAAATAAAGTTTCCGGCAGTTAATAAAGTTTGCAGATTAACTCCGGTTTCGATATCTAAACCTTGCAACATGTAAACCACATCTTCAGTAGCCACATTCCCTGTGGCGCTGCGGGCGTATGGGCAACCGCCTAAACCGGCAACAGAACTATCAATGATATGAATCCCGTATTCTAAACTGACATAAATATTAGCCAATGCTTGACCATAAGTATCATGAAAATGGACTGCGGTTTTTTCCACCGGAATTTGAGTTAAAACTGCATCCAGTAATTTTTTAACATTGCCAGGCGTGCCAACCCCAATGGTATCCCCTAGGGAAATCTGCTCACAACCCAAATCCAACAGTTGTTTACTGACTTTGGCAGTTTTTTTCGGATCAATATGTCCTTCATATGGACAGGCAATAACGCAAGAAATATACCCTCGTACCGGGATATCATGTTTTTTTGCAATGTCTATTACTTCTTTAATACGATGCATGCTTTCGGCTAAAGAACAATTCGCGTTCTTCTTTGAAAATGTTTCTGAAGTGGCTGTAAAAACAGAAATTTCTTTTATGCCAGCTGAAACAGCCAGATTCATGCCATGCGCATTGGGAATGAGTGCCGGGTAACTGACGCCAGCTAGACGTTGAATTCCTTTGATCACTTCCAAATGGTCAGCCATTTGCGGAACCCATTTAGGAGAGACAAAACTGGCGCTTTCAATCACTGGTAAACCGGCATCGGCTAGTAGTTCAATAAATTCTATTTTAACAGTGCTGGGAACGATGACTTTTTCATTCTGCAAACCATCTCTCGGACTGACTTCGACGAGTGTGACTTTTTTTGGTAACTGCATAGATCTTCCTACTGGCTAGATTTAGAGCGGAATGGCAAAGCCTTTTCCGTCCAGTATTTTGCTTTAGCTATAATAGATTCTGAGTCCAAATAAGTAAATTCACCTGATTTTAACAATTGTTTTCCGGCAATCCAAACATCACTTACTTGCAGGCGATTCAATGCATAGACCAGGTGAGACATGGGATTATAAACAGGTTGAGTGAGATAGGAACTCAGATCTACCGCAATCAGATCAGCAGATTTACCTATTTCTAAGGAACCTATTTCTTTATCCAAACCAAAAACTTTAGCACCATTCATTGTGGCCATGGCTAAAGCTTGCGGGGCGGGGAGGGAGGTAGCAGATTGGCTCAATCCTTTACTCAGCAAGGCTGCGGTTCGTAATTCCCCCCACATATCCAAATCGTTATTACTGGCGGCGCCATCAGTTCCTAAAGCAACTAAAACACCGGCTTCTTGCAACTTTTGAACTGGGGCAAAACCACTGGCTAATTTTAAGTTTGATTCTGGGCAATGCACCACAGACACGTGTTTAGAGGCAATCAATTCAATCTCTTCCGGCAGAAGTTGTGTCATGTGCACACAGATCAATTTGGAAGACAATAAATCAAAATCATTGAACCATTCTAAGGGCCGTTTTCCATATTTTTGCAAATTATCGGCAATTTCTGCAGCAGTTTCATGCATATGAACATGTATAGGCAGATTATTATCCTCAGATAACCGTTTGATTTTTTTAAATCCTTCCTGAGTGACCATGTATGGGCTATGGGGGGCTAAGGACCAAGTCACCAACGGGTGTGAGTCATTTTCTTGTAAAGTGGCTTCTACTTTGGCGAAGTATTCCGCTTCATTTTTACCCCATACTGTGGGCACATTGCCAATCCAAAAGCCAATGTTTGAGCGGATACCGGCTGCAATCACAGTTTCTGCCGCAGTGTCATGAAAAAAGAAATGCTCACAAAAACAAGTGGTTCCACCACGCACCATTTCTAAAATTGCAAGATTCATACCATCGATAATAGACTCAGGCCGTAGGATAGCTGCTTCCGCCGGCCATATATGGTTTTTTAGCCAATCCATCAAAGGAAGATCGTCTGCTAAGCCGCGAAAAAGATTCATGGGTGCATGCGCATGAGCATTCACCAGCCCTGGCATAATAACATGTTCATTTAGGTTATATACTTTGGAGGACTGCCATATAGATTTTATTTGTTCTGTTGGCGCAATTCCGACAATACGTCCGGAGCGTACGGCAACCGAATGATGTTCTAAAATGACATTTTTGGGCGCGATCGGTAAAACCCAGCGGCCGTGAATGATAAAATCCATGGTATGGTTGTTATTCATACAACTATAGTACGGACTTTCGGTTTATGAGTAAAGCTGATAATATTTAACAATTCCCGTATTAAAATGGGGATTGCATAAAAATTGAAAAACGGAGTGGAACATGGAGAAAATATGGATTTTGGTGGCAAACGCCAGTGCGGCTACTCTTTATAATTTCGTAAAGGGTAAAGCCAACGAAAAGCCACAGTTGCAGGTAGTGGAACAACTGATTCATCCTGAAAGCCGGGAATCAGATCGAGAATTAACGAGTGACCGGGAAGGTGAATATATTGGCTCTCAAGGAGGGCATGGAAATTTTATCGAAAATTCCGATCCGCACCAATATGAAGCTGTGGTATTTGCCCATCAGCTGTATAAAAAATTGGATCACGCCCGGGCAAACAGAGAATTTCATTCGTTAATTTTGGTGGCCGCCCCACACTTTATGGGTCTTTTACACCAATGTATGGACGGGCACCCCTTCAAAAAAGAAATCCAAATTCAGGAGATTCAAAAAGATTATACCAAAGAAAAGCCGCACGATTTAATTAAATTACTAAATTTACATGTAAAATAATAGAAATTGACATGTGCTGTTCGAAATGTTATCATATGTATGAAAAATATTAAGAAGGCAGATACTATGAGAAAAAAAGCTACAGTGAATTTAGCGGAATTGATAAGCTTGCGTAACCAATACCAGGCTTGTTTGCCTAAGCCGGAAGAAGAAGCTAAAGAATTTTCAAGAAAGCAAGCTCAAGTTCTTCAAGCTGAAGGTGAAATTACTCAATTTGTAGAAGATTATCAGAGCGATCATAAAATTGCATATGAAAATATTCCTATAGATCAAGCGCTTGCTCGCAATTATGTGCAAGCCTGTGTTGAACATGTTGAATTATTAGATCCTTCTAAAAAAACCTCTTTTTTAAAGTCCGCTTCGGATTTTCTCTCTTTACTACCTGAAAAAAGAATAGAAAAAGAAAAGAAAATAGAAGTTCAGGATCGTGCCATTTCAAAAAAAGATAAAAGTGTGGTAGGCCTTGCCCATTCTGAAACCAGAAAACCTCAAGATTTAGTGGCTGTTTATAAGCCGTTGGTTAAAGAAGGTGACCGGATTCGGCAAAAATTTCAAAATCCAGATCAGCATCATAAATTAAAAAAATTCGGTATTTTTGCGGAATCTAAAAATGCGGTGGGTGCTATGGCTTTTGATTTAATTACTCACAAGGAGTACAAAGCCCCACCACAATCTGAAACAAGCCAGATTAAAAACGATTTCAAGTTAGCAGCGAAACTGCAAAAGCAAGAAATCGCCGGTTTTTTTGCCAAGAAAGCCCCTAAAGGAGACTACGAACTGGCAAAAAGGTTGCAGGAACAAGAAAACCGAATTTTCTCTAAAAAAAACTAGGTCTTATCTCAGTAATTCCCGCTGAATTATAAGTCATTGAAAAGTATGATTATAAATGATTAAAAAAATTTATTTTTTCGTAGAAAAACCTAGTCCGATGAGGGATCGTAAGGGAGAGGAGAGCGGAGCGACCTTTCCCTTCATTCCTGGGATCTGGCTTTGCCAGAGCCCAGGATTCAAACCAGGAAGCAATTCCCGCTTCAGCGAGTTGCTATGATGTATTAAGAAATCTTCCTCCATTATAAAATAAGGTATTGAAGTGAATAATGGAGGAAGATATATGTACAAGTACGATTATACAGGAAAGACGATATATATGGGAATTGACGTTCATAAAAAAACCTATAGTTGCGTCAGTATCTGCGAGGGAGAGGTTATTAAGCGTGATACGATGCCTGCTAAGCCTGAGGTATTACTCAGTTATATTCATAATCATTTTCAGGGAGCGGAGGTTAAAACAGCCTATGAAGCCGGATTTTCAGGTTTTCATTTGCATCGTTTTTTATTATCGCACGGAATTAAAAACCAGGTTGTGCACCCTGGGGCCATTGAAGTAGCATCGAGAGATCGGGTAAAAACGGATAAACGCGATGCATTAAAAATAGCGACCCAACTAGCGAGTCATCGCCTGAAAGGGATATATTTGTGCCGACGGTCGAACAAGAAGGGCGACGGAGCGTCACGCGACTCCGTCAGCAAATTTGGCAAAGTCGGCAGCGAATAGGGAATCAATTGAAAGGCCTGTTATTTACGCAAGGATTGATGCCTGTAGAAGATGATACGAGGATATCTGCTTGCTGGATCCTGAAGAAATTAAATGAGCTATCCGATATTCAAGTGCCTGAGGACCTAAAGTATAGTATTCACTGTTATGCTCAGGAATGGCAGGACTTAACCCGGAGTTTAAAGATGATTGAAGAGCAACTCAAAAATCAAGCCCAGGAGGATGGATTAACGATGATTTATGAAAGTGTCCCCGGCATAGGGTTATTGCATGGCCGGGAACTGGCGAATGAATTAGGGGATATGAGCCAGTTTAAAAACGAGAAGAGGCTCTTTAGTTTTCTGGGACTGACCCCGAGTGAATATTCTTCTGGAGAGCACATTCGACAAGGGAATATTAGTCGACAGGGTCGGTCTATATTCCGTAAAATATTCATAGAAGCCGCATGGGTGGCCATTCGTCAAGATCCCAATTTGAAGGAGATTTATGACAGATTATCCGCCCATCGAGGGAAGAAGCGGGCTATTGTTGCGGTAGCTCGACACCTGGCAGGGCGGATCAGAGCCTGTATTAGAACAGGATGCTTATATGAGAAGAGAGCAGCGATCAAAGATCAAGTGAAGCAGCAACAGTTTGCGTGACCCCGTAGCAATTCCTGTGAGTCTGAGAGGACCACGTTAGCGAGTTTGGGGCACGCACCTTATTAAACTGAATGAACAGCTTGTGCGTATTTCTACGGAAATAACCACGAATAGCAGATTAGGGCAATAAGCCTTGTTTAAATGCTGAAGATCTTTGAAGAAAAAAGGTAATCATGCGCTGTGATCAGATATCGCTGATCACAGCGCATCACCCAATGATGGGGTCGCCTGCGAACAGTCAAGGCTAAACCCCTTCGGGGTGCGCTTCGCGCAGCCTTGACTGTTCTTCGGCTCTTAATTTTTTAGACCATTTCGGATGGAGGGGATTTCTTTGTCCCTAACCCTTGACAATACACATAGCGGAATTGCTGGTCTTATCTTAAGTTTTGATGACTAGGACTCCTCTATCGTGTTATAATTTCGAACTGTGTTGTAGGAGAGGATCCTAAGTTTATGTCACAATTAGCTAAAGAAATCACCCCGATTACGATTGAAGACGAATTACGCCAATCTTATCTAGATTATGCCATGAGCGTGATTGTCGGCCGTGCTTTACCAGACGTTCGTGACGGCTTAAAACCAGTCCATAGGCGCGTACTTTATGCGATGGGTGAATTAGGAAACGATTGGAATAAACCATATAAAAAATCTGCTCGTATTGTCGGTGACGTTATCGGTAAATACCATCCTCATGGCGATACTGCAGTGTACGACACCATTGTCCGCATGGCCCAGCCTTTTAGCTTGCGTTATTTACTGGTAGATGGCCAAGGAAATTTTGGTTCTGTAGATGGCGATGCACCCGCAGCAATGCGTTACACCGAAATTCGCATGTCGCAATTTGCCCACACCTTATTGGCCGATCTGGATAAAGAAACCGTAGATTTTGGCCCTAATTACGATGGCACTGAGCAGATTCCCTTTGTATTGCCAACCCGTGCGCCCAACTTATTAGTCAATGGCTCTTCTGGTATCGCCGTGGGCATGGCGACCAATATTCCGCCGCATAATTTGAATGAAGTTATTGACGGCTGTTTAGCGCTGATGGATAACCCCGATTTGGATTTATTGCAATTAATGAAATATATTCCCGGCCCCGATTTTCCTACCGCTGGAATTATCAATGGTCGTGCCGGCATAGTGCAAGCTTATAAAACCGGACGTGGCCGTATTTACATGCGTGCAAAAACGGCCATTGAAACAGAAGAGGGAGGAAAAGCCTCTATCATAGTCATGAGCTCCCTTATCAGGTTAATAAAGCCCGATTGTTAGAACGCATCGGCGAAATGGTTCGAGACAAAGAAATAGAAGGCATTACCGCTTTGCGAGATGAATCTGATAAAGAAGGGATGCGGATGGTGATTGAAGTACGCCGTGGCGATCATCCGGAAGTCGTTCTCAATAACTTATATAAAAATACTCAATTGCAAGTCGTGTTTGGCATCAATATGGTAGCTTTAGATAATGGCCAGCCACGCGTACTGAATTTGAAACAGTTACTACATGCTTTCTTACAACATCGACGGGAAGTAGTGACTCGCCGCACTATTTATGAATTGCGCAAGGCCCGAGAACGGGCGCATCTCTTGGAAGGACTGGCGGTGGCGTTAGCGAATATTGATCCGGTCATCGCACTGATTAAATCTGCACAGAATCCGGCTGAAGCCAAAGAAGCGTTGATGCAACATGGCTGGGACGCCGGTTCCGTAGCGCAGTTATTGGCGCAGGCTGGTGCAGATCAAACCCGGCCTCAGGAATTAAGCACTGAATACGGTATGAATCGGACAGGTTTATCGTCTTTCTCCAGCTCAAGCCCAAGCCATTTTGGATTTACGTTTACACCGTTTAACCGGTTTAGAACAGGAAAAAATACACAGCGAATATCAGGAAATCATTGCCAGGATCCAAGCGCTTATTAAAATTCTGTCCGATCCTGATGAATTGCATCGCATCATCCGTGAAGAATTGATCGCTGTTAAAGAACAATTTGGTGACGAACGCCGTACCGTAATTTTAGATACCCATGAAGATTTAAGTAATGAAGATTTAATTACCGAACAAGATTTGGTAGTGACCTTATCTCAAGAAGGTTATATCAAATCCCAATCTTTGGATAGTTATGCGGCGCAACATCGAGGTGGACGTGGTAAAACGGCTACCACTATGAAAGAGCAAGATTTTATTAAAAATATTTTAGTAGCCAATTCTCATGACACCATTTTGTGTTTTTCCACCCAAGGCAAAGTTTATTGGTTAAAAGTGTATGAAGTTCCAGAGGGCGGACGAATTGCACGCGGAAGACCGATTATCAATTTGTTCCCTTTAGCCAAAGATGAACAAATTTCCGCCATTTTACCAGTAAAACAATTTGAAGAAGATCACTTTGTATTTATGGCAACGCAAAGTGGTGTCGTTAAAAAAGTAGCTCTGAGTGATTTTGCGAGGGTACGGACCACAGGCAAAATTGCATTGGAATTGGACGAAGGAGATTGTTTGATCGGCGCCGGCATTACCAATGGCCAGCACGAAGTCATGTTAGTCAGCGACGGAGGCAAAGCCATTCGTTTTCCAGAGAGTACTGTGCGGCCAATGGGTAGAACTGCTAGAGGCGTGCGGGGAATGAAATTGGGAGCTGATCAAAAAGTCATGACATTAATCATTGTGGATGAGCGTTGCACCTTATTAACCGCCACTGCTAATGGTTATGGTCAACGGACTTCTTTGGGTGATTACCGCGCCATAGGCCGAGGTGGACAGGGGGTAAGAGCCATTCAAGTGAACGAAAGAAATGGTAAAGTGGTAGCAGCGACTCAAGTTCATGATGACGATGAAGTTTTACTGATCAGTGATCAAGGAACCTTAGTTCGTATCCGAGTGGCTGAAGTATCTGTCCTGGGACGCAACACTCAGGGGGTGCGCTTGATTCAGCTTCCCTCAGGAGAGCACTTAGTGGGCATTGAACCGGTTCGCGGGGTCGAAAATGATCTATAATTTCAGTCCGGGCCCGGCCATGCTGCCACCGGAAGTGTTGCGTCAGGCTTATGATGAATTGTTGAATTGGCGCGACACCAGTGCTTCAGTCATGGAAATTTCTCATCGCAGCTCAGAATTCGGAGCTTTGATAGCAGAAATCGAACGAGATTGCCGAGATTTATTAAACTTACCTGAAAACTACCGTCTATTATTTTTAGGTGGCGGTGCTCGCGGTCAATTTGCAGCAATTCCGCTCAATCTGGCAACACCAAAAACACAGGTGGCTTATGTGATTTCGGGAATGTGGAGCAAAATTGCCAGCGAAGAAGCCAAACGTTATGCCGATGTTCAAATCGTTGCGAGTAATGAGTCCAATCTTTACCAAAGCATGATTCCCGAACAGGATTGGCTGGATTATAATCATGCCGCCTATCTGCATTATACCGAAAACGAGACTGTGCACGGTATAGAATTTCCCATCGTCCCGGCTTCAGGCAAAGTTCCTTTAATTTGTGATATGAGTTCTAGTATCTTATCCCGGCCCTTGGATGTGACTCGTTATGGTTTAATTTATGCGGGTGCACAAAAAAACCTAGGAATTGCCGGAATAACCTTAATAATTATACGAGACGATTTGCTTTTGCGACCGGCTCAAGCCATAACACCTACCATTTTAAATTATTCGGTGCAGGTTAAACACAAATCGATGTATAACACTCCAGCTACTTTTCCTTGGTATGTAATGGGACTGATTTTTAAATGGTTAAAAAAGCAGGGAGGGTTAACGGCCATGGGTGAGCTAAATCAACGTAAATCCGCCAAGCTGTATCACTATATCGATCAAAGCCAGTTCTATCAAAATCCCGTCCAACCGCAGTACCGTTCACGCATGAATGTGATCTTTACACTGGCAGATAAAGAGAAGGAGCCCTTGTTTTTGCAAGAATCAAAAGCCGCAGGACTGATCGGACTCAAAGGCCACAGCAGTCTAGGAGGTTTTCGCGCCAGTTTGTACAACGCCATGACTGAATCAGGCGTGGATGCTTTAATTGAATTTATGCAGAAATTTGCCGAAAAATACTCCAGTCTGTGATTGCGTGAGTTATGGTTAATGAACAAACAGTTCCAGTGATTACGATCGATGGGCCGGGGGGTTGTGGTAAAGGCACTATCGCTCAACGGCTGGCTGTATATCTCCACTGGCATTGGCTGGACAGCGGAGCTTTATACCGAATTCTGGCTTGGGCAGTGTTAAATTATCAAATTTCTCCCAGCCACGATGAAGAATTGATCAACCTTTTAACTAGATTGAAAATTACTTTTACTGCTGACAGCGAAGGTTCGGAAGCGCAAATGTGCTGTGACGGGCATGATGTCAGCCATGCTATTCGAACCGAAGCCTGCGCCAAAATGGCTTCCGAAATTTCGGCTAAGCCTTTTGTGCGGGAAGCCTTACTGCAAAGACAAAGAGATTTACGGCAGCCCCCTGGTTTGGTGGCAGATGGACGAGATATGGGTACGGTGATATTTCCGGATGCCTGGAAAAAGTTCTTTTTGACAGCCACCGCTGAGGAGCGAGCGCGGAGGCGTCAGCTGCAATTGCAGAAGCTGGGCATTCAGACCGATTACGAAGCTTTACATAAAGATTTATTAATTCGAGATGAACGCGACCGCCAAAGAACTATAGCTCCCCTTATACCGGCGCCAGACGCTATCGTGATTGACACTACCTACTTAACGGTCGACGAAGTATTTTCCAAAATTTTGTCTAATTTATAGCTTGGGTGGGGGTACAATTTTAAAACGATTTCGGCCATTTCTAATAAGACATGATAAATACTCAGCGGCCGATAAGGTAGCATATTCAACCACCGCGCGACTTCAGGTTCTTCTTCGGATTCTGATATTTGCAAATTTTCGCCAATTAATGAAAAAAAATAGACCATTTTTTTCTGCTAGCCTTTGCTTGACCTTAAGCTAATATAATGCTAATTTGTCATGTGGAGTCTTCTCTGGATGGGAAGACAAGAGTTAATTTTTACCCACGATTTAATGTTTAGAACTTTAAAGGCGTGGTTCCATTTTAAAAGGTAAATATGAACGAAAATTTTGCCCAATTATTTGAAGAAAGTATTGCTAAATTAGATTTACGTCCTGGCAGTCTTAGTTAAAGCTAAAATCATTGCATTACATCCCGGCCAAGTAGTCGTGAATGCCGGTTTAAAATCAGATGCAGTGATTCCCGCCAGTGAATTCTCCTGATGAACAACTTTCTGTAGGCGATAATATCGATGTAGTTATTGAAACCGTTGAAAACGGCTTTGGTGAAACCCGTTTATCGCGCGAAAAAGCCCGCCGCGCAAGAACTTGGTTGAATTAGAAAAAGCTTATGAAATCGGCGAGCCCATTACCGGAACCATTATTGAGCGGGTTAAAGGCGGCTTTACCGTTGAAATTGATTCTGTCCGCGCATTTTTACCGGGTTCATTAGTGGATGTTAAACCAGTGCGCGATCCTGGGTATTTAGAAGGCAAATCTTTAGAATTTAAAATCATTAAAATGGATCAAAAGCGCAATAATGTGGTGTTATCACGCCGTGCGATCCTAGAAAGAGAAACCAGTGCTGAACGTGAAGCCCGTTTAGATGAATTACAAGAAGGCCAAGAAGTCATCGGTATTGTTAAAAATATTACTGATTACGGCGCATTCTTAGATTTAGGTGGTATTGATGGATTACTGCATGTGACAGATATTTCTTGGAAACGTGTCAAGCATCCCAGCGAAGTTCTGAAAGTAGGTGAAGAACACCGGGTTAAAATTCTCAAATTTGATCGGGAAAAAAATCGTATTTCATTAGGTATGAAGCAGCTTATGGAAGATCCTTGGCGCAATATTGCCCGCCGTTATCCAAAATCTTCGCGTATTTTTGGGTCGGTCAGCAATATTACCGATTATGGTTGTTTTGTGGAATTAGAAGAAGGTGTTGAAGGTTTAGTGCACATGACTGAAATGGATTGGACTAATAAAAATATTCATCCCAGTAAAGTCGTTCAATTAGGCGATGAAGTAGAAGTAATGGTGTTGGAAGTAGACGAAGACCGCCGCCGCATTTCTTTAGGTATTAAACAATGCAAAGCCAAATCCTTGGCAAGAATTTGCTGAAAAACATCAAAAAGGTGAAAAAGTCAAAGGTAAAATTCGCTCAATTACCGATTTTGGTATTTTTGTTGGTTTAGAAGGGGATATTGACGGCTTGATCCATTTATCTGATATTTCTTGGAATGAACCTGGCGATCAAGCTGTGCGTAAATATAGTAAAGGTGAAGAAGTCGAAGCTGTTATTTTGGGTATTGATCCTGATCGTGAACGAATCTCTTTAAGTATTCGTCAATTGGAAGAAGATCCGGTGACTGAATTTATGGAAGGTCGTGATAAAAACGATAGCTTTGAAGCGACAGTGACTGCTGTAGAAGCAAAAAGAGCCACCGTGCAATTAGCTGATCAAGTATTTGGTCAATTACGAATTAGCGAATATAGTTATCAAAGAACTGAAGACTTACGTGAAGAATTGAAAGAAGGCGATAAAATTGATGTGAAAGTGATTAATGTTGATCGTAAAAATCGTCAGTTGCAGGTTTCACATAAAGCGACCCAATCTAAACCAGCAACCAAGAGTTCCTTAGGCGTAGAATCCACTAAAACTACTTTGGGTGATTTGTTGAAAGAGCAAATGAAAAATAAAGAGAGCGACGATTCTCAGGAATAGCAGACAGACGTAAATCTGTATAGTCATCCCGCGACTTGTTCGCGGGATCTTGGGATTTAGCGAGAATTCCTAGATACTGCGATCAAGTCGCGGGATGACGTAGCGGAGAAAACTGTGGTAATTAGAGCTTTACATTTTTTATTGTTGCCTATTGCCGCTACTTTTGGCTGGTATGTGGGCAAGCGTGATCGGGGCGCCGCCTCGCAAGTTTCCAATCAATTGCGCCGTGATTACTTTCAAGGATTGAGTTATCTAATCAATGAACAATCTGATAAAGCCATCGATGTATTTATAAAATTATCTGAAGTGGACAGTGATACCGCAGAAATCCATCTAGCTTTAGGTCATTTATTTCGCCAGCGTGGCGAAGTGGATCGAGCAATTCGCATTCATCAAAATTTATTGGCCCGCCCAGAATTAGATAAGCGCTATCATATTCAAGCATTATTTGCTTTAGGGCAAGATTATTTACGGGCTGGAGTATTGGATCGGGCCGAACAAATTTTTTTAGAATTAGTCGAATTAAAAGAAGGTTGGAACGAAGAACGGCAAAATAGTTTACATTTTTTATTACATATTTATCAGCAAGAAAAAGCCTGGATTAAATCGATCGAAATCACCAAAAAAATTACTGCTCAAACGGGAGAAGTCTACCGATTCTATTTTGGCGCAATTTTATTGCGAATTGGCCGAACAAGAAGCGGGCAAAGGACAAATTGCCGAAGCTTTGGAATATATTCATTAGGCAATCAGCGCTGATCCTAATTGTGTGCGGGCTAATTTAATTGCCGGGAGACTAGCCTTTCAAACACAACATTATCATGAGGCCATCCGGCACTATCAACAAGTGAAAGTCCAAGATATTCATTTTATCCCTGAAATTATTCAACCTCTTTGCCAATGTTATCAAGAAATTAGGCCGAGAACGTGAATTGGTAGAATATTTGCAAGAATGCTTACGAGGATTTTCCCAATATCTTTTTCATGCTAACCATTGCCAATTACATTCAACGTTTTAAAGGCGATCAAGCCGCCATTGAATTCATTGCCCAACATGTTAAAAATGATTCCGGTTTACGAGGTTCAAGTCAACTGATTAACTTATATTTAACCAGTTCGCATCAACGGCCGAGCGAAAAGTTAACATGTTGCAAAGTATTATCCAGCAATTTCGGCTAATAAATCAATGTATCGCTGTGGACATTGTGGGTTTTCAGCGCCGATATTATTTTGGAATTGTCCAAGTTGTCACCATTGGCAGACCAGCCGGCCATTCAAAAGATAGCCGAAGGAGTGACTTAATGAATTTAGATCCTAAAATTATTGTCGCTTTAGATCATGCGACTGATGTAGCGGCGCTGGATTTTTTGCAAAAATTAGATCCCAGCTCTCTGCCGAGTAAAAATCGGCAGTATTTTATTTACCCATTATGGGCCAGGCATTACTGGAAAAAATAAAACAGAAAGGATTTGAGATTTTTTTAGATTTGAAATTCCATGATATTCCGCAAACAGTAGCTGGCGCTTGTTTGGCGGCAGCTCAATTAGGAGTGTGGATGGTCAACGTTCATGTCAGTGGCGGTAAGGAAATGATGCAGGCAGCTTATTCTGCAATTCAAAATTATGCTGGCAGAAAACCTTTACTCCTGGGTGTTACCATTTTAACTAGTTTAAATGATCACGACTTATCTACCATAGGTTATCGTCATTCCGCTGCTGAGATGGTTCTCCGGATGGCGAATTCAGCTCATCAAGCTGGTTTAGATGGTATCGTTTGCTCAGCGCATGAAGCTGAATTATTGCGAAAGCATCTACCGAAAGAATTTTTGCTGGTTGTCCCTGGAATTCGTTTACAGAAGGAAACTGAAGATGACCAAAAACGTATTATGTCACCAACAGAAGCTATTTCTGCAGGCGCAGATTATTTAGTCATTGGAAGGCCCATTATTCAAGCTTCCAATCCGCATGATTTATTACTTCAAATTAATAATTCTTTGTTATCCGTCATCCCGCGATAAAAACTATAGTTGTATTATTATTCCAATCTTTTTAAAATACGAGCAGTCCCCTGGCTAGCTTTAGTTTTTAAATTTCTTTACGAAAAAAAAATGAATAATTATAGGAAACATGTTTCTTTTAGGACGGGAAATGAAATTTTCCAAATCAGTAAGCCCATTCTAGAAGCTTTTGAATTTGTACATTTCACTTTTTGTAGAAGATACAAAGATGGCAGTAGAGCTATTTTAACCACAACTACTGAAAGTTTGTATGATTTATATAGCAATAAAATGTATATTTTTAACGCAGAATATTCTAAAGAGAGAAAGTCTATCGACGACTTATTAACCGACAAAAATTTCAGGTATTATTTTCAATCAGACGTCATTAATCTTATTCCGGAAAGATTAAACTTTTTTAAAAAATTTTGTATTGAGCAAAAGCATTATGAACTACAGAATCAAAATATTTTCGATCGCTTCGTTATGAGTTTTAAAAAAGAAGAATTTGACGAAGCTTTTATATTTTTTATTCCACAAAATTATCCTTTAAATTATTCTTATGTTATTAACAATATGGAAATATTTGATCATTTTCGTTTATATTTCCTTGATAAAGCACAATGCTTAATTCGTGAGGCTGAACAAAATAAACTGGTTAAACCTTTTTGCTTAGCTCGTGTTGAAAGTTCAATTAGAACGAATGAACTGAGAACAGTATTAGAACAAATGAAGATTAATCGTTATTACGTAATGAGTAGCAATAATTATTTAACTAAGCAGGAAATGATATGTGCTACCTATTTAATGAAATCATATACAGCCAAAGAAATTGCCAAATTGATGAATCTCTCTCCTCGTACAATCGAAACTTACATAGAAAAAATTAGGCAAAAATTTAATTTCCCGCAGCGATCACAGTTGAATGAACATTTACAGTCAGCTTTTTCCCCTTTACAAAATTTACTCAATAAAACCTGAATTTTTCCGTATTTGCTACGGATATTTTTTACAAATAGGAATCTTTAGGATTGTTACTTGAGCGTGAACACTTGCCTCAAAGAAGAATAGAATAGGGAGCTTTGCTATGAGTAAGAGATCAGGTATTGCCCATGATACTCGATATTATTTTTCAACAGAAACTGTAGAATCTAGTCCTTCCGGCAATAAGAGCCTTGATGAGGCTATGGAATTAACTTTGGCAGACATATCCATATTAAACCGAGCAATTAATAGCTATAATATAATTTCTGAGAAAAAATATGAGTATTTTAAAAATACTGGTTTCACTTTTAATGATTTTATAAATGAAGATATTCGTTATTATTTACAACAGGATAGTTTTCCTAACTTTATTAAAAAAGAGCTCGAAATATTTATCCACCAAATGGATGAAGTTAAAAGTAATTTTTACCAAGTGATAAATAAAATATTGGAAAATATATCTGGCGATGTTGTCTATGAGAGAATGGATGAGATCAAAAAATTATCGGTTTTGATTTCAGTTAAAAGCAAAATTATAAATATTACCAAAGATATAAAGCAAGTGAGTGAATTACCTGAAAAAATTTTTAAAAAATTGGTTGGATTTATATTCCTTTACTTGCATCATCGCTACATGGATAAAGATGGGCTTCTGGAACAACCTTTTTATCAAGATTTTATGCAATCTTGGATGAGTCTGCAGGTAGTAAATGAAAAGTTGAATGATTACTTGCAATTATCAACTGTTCAATATCGATATTTAAAATATTTTTTCGGCATTCATTTTGAAGTCTTAGATGTAACAGCCGGGAATGTAGAAGAAACCGCAGCACTTGAACAAGCCATTATCCGTTGCGATCAAGACATTTCTCAAGCATCGGCTATCCTCTATAAAAATAATTCGGAAGGCTGGCGCCTGCATTTTAAAAGAAAAACCTATACATTGGATATTCCATTTACCGCTACCTTAACTAAGGAAGAATTACTAGAGTCTCCAGGCATTCTTGCCCATCTTAAGTCAGAATTAATTGCTTTAGGTGACAATAGGTTAGTTAAGCAATTAGCACAGCTTTCTCCACTGGTAGCACAAAATAGTCTTGGGGGTCTTTATGCAGTGCCTTCTGTGCTAGATGCTCTTGCTCTCATAAAAAATTACAAAACTCTTATAATCTGGCGACAAACCAGTAAAACAAAGTTAAGGCCTATACACTATCTTTCGCATAAAAAACAATCTACTGATTCTGAATGCCATTTATTATTGTATTATCCGATTAAAAAAATAATTTTAAAGGTCAATTCAAAAGAATCAAAGTATGAAAAAAAAGATTATGCAGATGAAAAGCTAAATAAACATGCTTTGTACATCTATTTGGAAGAAACAAAAATACCCACTGCCACCGTTTATTTTCAAGGTAGAATGTATTATCAGTTCGTTGAGAATAGTTATCATCAGCTAATCAGAACTTTGCAAATTTTACAAATTCCTTTACCCAATGCTAAACTGGCTGAAATTTGTCTGATTCATCCTCAATATATTTACGAAGTTGCCAGTTTATGTAAGATTCCAGCAAAGTATCGGCTTTTGAATCTTGAAACTTATGAGCTGATTGCTCGCAGTCCATTTAATAGTATCCTATTACCTTCTGGCCTTGAGGATTGTGATATCGCTATCATTCAGGACATGAAATATTTTGAATCTAAAGATGAAATTGAAAAAAATATAGTTCGCAAGGTCAAATGTACTCCTGAACTGCATGAGCTGCCTCTGGTTATTCTATTCTCTGAACAAGTAGCGCTCTATGGCAAAACTTTGGCTGGAAAATGGCAATTGCAATTGGCTCCAAACCTAGAGCCGCAGCTATTTGCTAATTTTATTTCCAATAAGAATCCCTCAGATAACAAAGACTATGTAATTATCCCGAGTGAAGAAGTACCCATCGAGGTATTCGAAGAGATTGCTAAGCAAGAAGCGCATATACCATTTGATAATTATATATTATACGATGTTACCGAAAACCTGAAGCACAGCAAACGAGAACGATGGCAAGAAGGCTATTTCTTTTTAACAGTGGATGCTTTTCATCGCGCTGCCCATAAAGCAAGTTATTTACCTTGGGTGAAAGGCTTATTAGGAGTGAATTCACCCAAATACTTTAATCAGCATTTGAATAATAGACGCAGTAATCTCTTTACAGTTGTATATGATTATAATAATTTTTTAATACATGAATTGATAGAAATAGTGAAAGAGTTATATAAAGAAGAAGAACCTAAGATTATTGAATTTGCAGAAGAAAAATGGAAACTGGAGTTAGAGCAAACAGAACAAGAAATTAAAAAGGGTAAAACTTTAGATACAGAGGGCAATTTATTATTTAGCAAACAAATTTTACTAAACAACTTTATAAAAGATTTAGAAAAATATAGGTTCTTGCCTAAAAAAACCAAATTAGAATTACTAAATCAAGATTGTCATTATGATTCAACGGATAACTCTCTATCTAGGTCTAATTCGAAAGAATCTTTGGGATCAAGAGAATCTTCCTTGGTCGATCTTTCTATTAATTCCGAAATATTTATTGATCACATTTCTGAAGAAAAAACCTACGTAAAGACCCAAAATATTAGCGCTACAATATTTTCAGAATTCCTGGTTAGTATTCGGGAGAAAGCTTATGGGGTTTGGCTTGAACAAAATCCTAAATTACTTGAACAAATCTTCCTAAGAATTTATAAACAAATCCGTACCCGTTTAGTGGCATCAATAAAAAGCAAAATTGCTTTAAAAATAGAGGAAGAGGAAAGACAAGTTATTACAGAAATAATTAGAAAAGATTATAGAATAGAAGATGAAGTTGAAATTAAAGAAAACCTTTTAGAAATGATCATAAAAGAAAAAATTCAATTATTATTACGATTTTCTGAAATATTGTTACTGCATCAAAGCTTTAAGGATTTTTCCAAAGATTGGAAATGGGGGCATCTGATTTTAAATTTGTACGATAATTTGGGAAAAATTAAATTACATGAGCCTTTTATTTTAGAAGCAAAATTAAATGTTAATTCCAATGAGAAATGCTTAAAATATCAAGCAGAGTTGATATATTTTTTACACAAATATTTGTCAAGAGATAAAGCTCTTTACAAAATACTGAGAAGCCAATACGAGTCTGATCATCAACAATGGGTATTTGATTTCGCTAGACAATTACTTCGCAGTGGTATTGATAAATATCATTTAAATGAGGCGACCGATCCTTATTCAGGTAATACCTTATTACATTGGGCTCTGCTTCTTTATAGCGTTTATAAATCTAAACCGTATCTGCAACAAAATATGATTATGATTATTCAATATTTATTTAACCATGGCGCCTGTTTAAGCAGCCTCAATCATGACCATCAAAATCCTTTGCAATTTTCTCAACTGGTGGACAGATTAGGAGATAGGAATGAACAATTATCAAATAATTATCAATTATTTTATATGAGTATTAAAAATATACCCATCTTTAGTGAATTAAGTTATCTGTCATTAATGACTATTTGCCAGTTTTTGTATGATACATGGCAAGCATTACGTAAAAACCGTCCCAATTTTAAAGGACTCAAGGAGGGTCAGTTACAAAAAGTAATCATATTTTTAAATGAATATATAACTCAAGCACTGTATACTCAAAATGATCAGCGGTTAGAGGAAGCTTTAACCAAACTATATAGTGATAAAGAACTGTGGCAAGGTGTGTGTTTTATCTATATGAAACAAATACTTGAAATTAAGGCGCCAAAAGTAGAATCATTGGCTAGAAATAATACTTGTTTGGATCAGAAATCTTATGCCGGTGTTTTTCCATTGACTCTTGGCCAAAGTTGTGACGAGTTGAGTGAGAGCAAAAAGGTAAGAAAAGACAAATATGGTAGGATAGAAATTTCCCAGATGGTTGGTTCGCTTAAAGAGGCCCATGAAGAGATAAGAGTGTTACAAAGTCATAATCAACAATTGGAAGATCGTGTAAAGAAATTAGAACAACTCATAAATGAATCTAAAATCATTCTAGAAGCTAAGAATGAAAGCAGTTATAGGCCAGAATTTGTGCATACTTTAAAAAGTTTTGAATCAGGTAGTGGTGCTTTAAGGACAGATAATATTACTGTCAGAAGTTCGTGTCTCATTTCCTGAGATGGGTCGGCGATTAGCCTCAGGGCTGTCTAATATCTTAGCTTAAACCTACTGCCTACTAGATCCCGCGATCAAGTCGCGGGATGACGAATTTTATCGTCAGCCTTGCGATTAGTCTGTCTCTATCAAAAATCATAAACCATTCCCCTTTGATTCGTATTTATATGGATTTTGTTATGGAATTCGTGTAGCCTAAAGTAGAGAGCATGTTACCAAACACTTTATTAGGGAGTATTATGTTAACGTCTGATTTATATTCTAGTGTGAGCCAAATTGAATTTAATAATCTTTTTTTAACTGGAGCCAATCCAAAAAAACATGCTTTGATAAGATGTTTAGCCTCAGTGTTGTATCATCCCAATCATCATAATGAAATTTTTTATTTAATTAATAAGTTAGATTTAAATCTTAAAGAAATAGTTCAAAGTTATATCGATTACAATTTGGACATTAATGTCTATGGTAACGAGATATATGAATCCTTGTCGATAAGGATTGTTTTACATATTTTAAATAAACTAGAGAGAAGTTGGCGCCAAGAGCGACAAGCCACAGTTTTAGAATACCTGCTACTTTCTAAGGCCGATACTGCTATCGACATGGGTTTCGGAGTACCTTCATCTTACGTAAAATATGATTTATTTGCAGAACTATTCGATAATCAGTTTGGAAATTTATTTGTCTTCTGTGATAAAAGAATTAGTTCTATAAATTAATTCAAACAGGTGAATATTTTGAACGGTATAGATGTAGAAAATAGTTTAATAAGCTTGGGTGTGCCTCACTCTCAAAAGCAATTGGAAAAAGCTAAAAAACTTACAGAACTCTTTTATAATGTGATAACTAACCCAAAAAATAAGGGAGAGTTTGACAATTTTTTTAAAATCTTAAATCTAGAAGAAAAAGAGGTATTAATTAATTTTCTAGATTATAATTTAGATATTTTTGATAGCAAGGGCAATGAAGTATATAAGAGTATAGAAAACCGTTTAGTTTTGCACATTCACAATCTGCTTAAGGATAGCTGGCATATTTTAAGACAAAAATCTATTATCAAAATTTTAGATAAGGTAAGACCTAGAAACATAGTAGATATTGGTTTCGGAGTGCCTAGTGCCTACGTAAAAGAGATTATCCTAAAGCAGATTTTTCCTATTAATCTCACTTTAGGTGATTATTATGATTCGGCATTTAAGTTCGCTGAAGTTCTGCTGAATATTTGGAATAAAAATTGGAAGAATTATATTCTATTTAAGAAAACCAATATGAATAAGGAAGAATACATAGGGGATTATGATTTATATATTTTCCAAGATTCTATAGAGCATGCCTTAAGACCTACTATTTATTTACAGAAATACATTAAAAGTGTACGTAAAAAAGCTTCTTTTTTGTTTTCTCTTCCTATTGGCCCTATCTTTCCAAGGCATAATATAGCATGGTCAAATAACAATGAAGCAATTTCTTGGCTAGAGGAAGCAGGGCTATGTATTAATCACTTAGAAGAAATATTTATTAATCCAGAAGTGGATTTGTTCGCAGATCGACTTGGAACTTCCTTTCATAATTTAGTTATCCTTGCACAAAAAAAAGATTGACATGAAAACTATTAAAAATTTTTTTAAAATAGTTACGCAAAAAGGCCTTGAGTCAGAACATCAATATGTACCTCTAGCAATAATTGGTTTAATAAGTTTTATTGGCTATTATTTCCTATGGCGGTCGATAGCAGCATCTCAATACGAAAGTTTAACATTACGAATAATAGGGAGTACTCTTTGTCTTCTACTTCTTTTAAAAAACTACTGGCCTAAAAACATTCGATGGCTTTTGTCGTGGTTTTGGTATTTTACATTGTTATATTGTTTCCCTTTTTTCTTTTCATTTATGGTTTTTAAAAATCCAACTTCAAATGTTTGGATTACTGCTACGGTTACGGGTCTTTTTTTCCTAATGCTTTTAGTAGATTGGATTACTTTAATTATATTAATATTCTTAGGTATTCTATCGTCATGGATATTATATTTAATTACATCAGAAATTATTGTTGTACCAACCTTATTTATAAAAACTATACCAACATATTTAACGGTAGTAGCTGCTGGTGGTCTTTTTTTATATAGGCATTCACAAGTAGAAAAAGAAAAATTGAAAACAATAAGGGCAATAAGTTCAAGCATGGCGCATGAATTAAGAACACCATTACGATCTGTTTCACTTCACTTATCAAGTATAAAAGAAAGTTTCTCCCATGTAATACAAAAAGAAAAACATTTAGATGAGGGCGTCAATTTAGAAAATATAGAAATATCTTTAACTGATGCTGAATCCGAATTGAAGTCTGCATTTACAATTATAGACATGTTGCTAGTGAAGTCGAATATTTCTACAATTGATCCAGAGAAATTTCAAATTTGTTCCATTACACAGTGTGTTAATGAAGCGCTTAGACGATATCCTTTTGATATTGGTCAAGAAAAATTAATTATCTGGGAAGAATGCGATTTTAAATTTTTGGGGGATAAATTGTTGATGGTTCATATTTTATTTAATCTATTAAAGAATTCTTTGTACTACATTAAAGCAGCAGGGAAAGGCAGCATTCGAATTTGGTGTGAAGAAACTCCAAGAATGAATACCCTTCATTTTTATGATAGTGGCCAAGGTATGTCTCCTAAAATATTATCGCATATCTTTGACGCTTTTTTTACTAAAACATATCATGGCAGCGGTGTGGGATTATCTTTTTGTAAATATGTAATGCAGAGTTTTGGGGGAGATATTAGCTGCAAATCTAAAGAAAATGAATTTGCCGATTTTATCCTTTCTTTCCCTAAGGTTGAATTAAAATGAAAGGAAATTGGGAGGCAAACTCTTATTTAGCTAGTACGAATTGGCAGCAATCCCTTAATAGAGAATTTATCAATACTCATCAATTTTTAGGCAAAGAAAATATACTAGATATCGGGTGTGGTGCTGGTGAATTTACTCACTATTTAACCACTCTTGTACCTGCTGGATTAGTTGTAGGAATTGATAACTCTAAGAACATGATTGATTTCGCCAAAAATACATACAATCATCAAAGGCTTAAATTCATAGAAATGGATGCTGAAAATTTAAATCTTTCGCAAAAATTTGATCTTATTATCAGCACTTTTTGCTTCCATTGGTTAGTCAATAAAGCAAAAGTTTTTCAGCGAATGGTTGATCATTTAAAAGAAGAAGGCCAAATTTACTTAGTTGTTCCTTTTGAAAATAAAGTCTTAACTACTGTTAAAAAAAAAATAATGCATCAATCCAAATGGTCAAAATTTTTTGGAGGTCGTTCTGATCCACAAGATACTATTTTGGATGTAAATTATCTAGAATATGCTCGTGATGCTGGACTTAATCACTTGGATTATATGATAGAATCAAAGAATATCAAATATGAAAATATTCAAACTCTTTCTGCTATTTTAAAAAATATAACTGCTATTTTAGCCTTTTTACCTAATATTACAATAAAAAATAATTTCATTTCTGAATTCATTGCTGAATATTTAAAAATTTATCCACCAGAGAAAGATGGTAGTTGTTTAGTAAATTGTACTTACCTGAAATTAAAAGCTAGGAAATAATCCTGTTCTTCGCAATTCTCGCAATAACAAGTATTCACATTATTTCTTATTTTTTAAATACTGATCATAACTCAGTATATCTTGAGTATCAAAAGGATAGTGGTTTGTTCCTTTGATAATGGCATAATAATAATTCTGTTTGCCTTTTATGGTTTGTGCATCTTCTAAGCGCCAGTTTTTAGGAGTTGATAATCGGCTTTCTTGATTAACAAAATAAATTAAGCACTTTTTATCTTCCAATTTTTTTAAAGCTTGTGAAGATAAGCCTTTATAATCTGAAGCTAATTCAAAAAACATTTGCATATCTTCTTCAGTTTTTACTATCAGCCGGGTAACTTTACCATTTTTGTCCAGCATTAAGAAACTACCTGAATCTTCAATCAAATAATATTCAACTATTTTTTGCTCTTCGCAAACCTGATTGAAAACTTTAATGAATTCGGGTTCTTCTAAAACTGAGTTTGATCTGGCACGAAAAGATTCAAGCATGGTTTTTGAGATAGCTTGAAAGAATTTTAATTCTAAGCTGAGAATATATTCTTTTACTTTTTCCAGACAATCTTCAGCACTTTTTTTAATAAATTTATCAATAACTCCTTCATTAAAACCAGTCACAGCGGTTTGTTCATCCGCCTCGCCTGTGAGCATGATAATCTTGATCGGAGTCAGGCATTCGCTTCTGATTTTTTGGCTGATTTCTATACCGTTCATACCCGGCATGGCGTAATCCACCACGGCCACACTGGCTTCATCAAAACGATTTTTACGTTGCAAAATTTTTATAATATCGGAGATGTCAACATTAACAGATTCTTCAGGTAAATCATGGCTGCTCCCTTTTAAGGAAAGATACAAATACCAAGGGATATTATGGGATGCTTTATGTTCTTCAATAAATTTGAGAACATGGGCTGGAACATCAAACGGTTTAGTATTTCTTTGTTTACCCAAAAATCTTTGCATGCCTTGGAGAAAGCGGGCATTATCATCAATTAACAATGTTGTGGTGGGAAAATAACAACAAGGTATAAAGTTTCCCTTCGTGGGAGCAACTATTGGTTTCATATCATCCTCATGATTTTAGATTGTATTTATCTTAGATAATACCTTGAAAAAATTTTGAAATCAAAATCTTAAAAGTATTTTTTATATATTTTCAAATTAAAATACAACAACAGCTTTAATTGATAATTATTATGCAATTACGGTATGTTTTTTTTAATTAGAAAGTATATAATAAGCCGAATAACAATTTTAAGGATGAAGTTTATGAGTATGTATCTTTTTGTTCCGGGTGTTTCCGGCTCGACCACTGCGAAAGGTTACGAACAATGGATTCCAATTTTAGCGATGGATTGGGGGGCAGGGAGGATTATTGAAACTGCCCCAGGAAATGTAGTTGATCGCACTCGCTCCAATACCACAGGTTTGGAAATGGAAATTATTAAGCAAATGGATCAAGCCTCCCCGTTGTTGTTTGCTCATGTGTGGGGCGGAAAAGCGATACCCGAGATGCAAATTCATGCTTGTTACGGTGGGCCAAATGCATTTGTTCCTTATCTGCAATGTACTTTAAGTAATGTAATGGTCAGTGAATATTCTGCACATATAGACGCAGATGATGCGTTGGAACTTATTGCTCTTAACTACACTGATGTCGAGTATAGCTACACGGAATACGATTCTCAAGGATTACCCGGCTCACCAAGCCGAGTACAAGGTCAAATCGGTTCTCAGCCCAATGCAGCCGCTTATGTCAGAAGAGAGATCAAAGCAGGTACGGAAGAAGGGTTTAAGTTATTCGTCGCTACTGTGTATGGTGAGATGGCCGGTGTTAGGCATTCAAGAGAATTGGTATGGCAGGCGGTAGGTTCGGTCATTGTAAATCGGGTCAGAAAGAGCATATGGCATCGTTTTAAAACCACAGATGGGATTATTAAATTTATTGGGTTCGATGCTTATATGAATCCTCAAAAAATTAAGAATTGGGACGATGTGAATTTTAAAACTTTACCAGTTAAAAGACATGAGCAGTTTATTAAAGCGTGGGCCATTTTACATAAGCAAAATATAAACAAAAATCCAGCACTGAACCAAGATGAATTTTTTAAACTGGTTGCAATGCAGAAAGCACTTCATTCTGTCTACTATCAGCACAAAACCATTACTGATGCGAACCATTACTACAGTCCTCGAGGAATGTTTGGGCGAACTCCTTCTTTTTTAGTAGGCATCGATAAACCGGAGCAATATAGGGTGTTTTTACCGGGTTTGAATGAAAACGAAATTAAACTCTATAAAATTCCCTCCAGAGTTGAAAGACGGCTTGTACCAAACGCTGGGAAAAAGAAATGAAAAAAGTAGTTTTTTTAGCTGTTTTTACATTTTTATTTTTTTTCAAACAAACTTTTGCGATTCATTTTTCTGGATCAAATGATTACAAAATTTTAGAAATAAAAAACCAAACGGATGCATCAGCAATTTATATACCTAATTATAAAAATCAAAAATTTTTATTGTATAAATCCCACTTTGTTTATCAAGACAGTGATGCTATTGGTGTTATGAATGAAACCTCTGATATATTATTAATTGTTTTTGCATGTGGTCAAAAAGACGAATTGCTTTACTGCGGTCGCTTTTTCAATCGTCGTACCAATCAAATGAGTGCAATAATACCTAATATGTTAGACAGTAATTTCAAACAGAATATAGTTGCTTATTATAATCAAATTGAAAGTTCAGTTGTTCTAACACCTTTCTTTGAAAAATGCAAACAGCCATTAACGTATAAAATAAAAATTTATCCTGATACCGATTTTGGAACTGAAACAAAATTTTTAGATAACGGTAATTTACAGCTAGATTATGTGAATTCAAAAAATAAGGATGTCATTGATGTTATTCCGATCAATTACCAGCAGCTTTATAAAGATTGTGGTACACATGCTTAAAAAAATTAAGAAAAATATTCCGGCAATTGTGACAGCTGAGCAAAATCGCCCATATCATGTTGGATGATTAATTTACCTTGGGTCTCATGCAAAGGGTTACATGAAAATGAAATTAAACTCTACAATATACCTCCCAAAGTCGAAAGACGACATGCACCCAATATCGAGAAAAAGAAATGAAGAAGATAAGTTATTTATGTATCTTTGTGTTATCGCTATTTTTTGTAACTTTAGATCAAGCCCTTGCATTTCGATTTGCGAGGGATGGTGATTACCATTTCATCACTGTGATTGAAAAAAAAGATTCAACCGAGATATATATAAAAAATTATCATGATAACAAATTTTTACTGTATAAATCTGATTTTCCATTCTCAGAAGATTCTGTTATAGGAGTAGAACATGAAAATAATTTCGATATAATATCAGTAGATTTTGATTGTGATAAAAAAGATTCTGATATGCTTTGTACCCGATTTTTCAATCGTCGAACTAGTCAATTGAGTGACATCTATCAAAATCTTCTGGATTATAATCCAAAACAAAATATTGTTGCCCATTACATTAAAAGTGAAAATTTAGTGGTTCTTACTCCGCTTTTCGAAAAGTGTGATCATCCATTGACATATAAAATAAATCTTTATCCAGATACTGATTTTGGGGTTAAAACAAAATTTTTAGATAACGGTAATTTACAGCTAGATTATGTGAATTCAAAAAATAAGGATGTCATTGATGTTATTCCGATCAATTACCAGCAGCTTTATAAAGATTGTGGTACACATGCTTAAAAAGATTAAGAAAAATATTCTGGCAATTGTGGCAGCTGAGCAAAATCGCCCATATCATGTTGGATGATTAATTTACTTTGGGTCTCATGCAAAATGTTATCAATCTGGGTCATTGAAGTCAGTGTGTCTTCGCGATGAGTATTAAAAGTGGGCACTAGTCTGTGTATATAGGCTTGACGAGTGTGATATAAGTCGCCTGATAAAATAATTACGCCTTGATTAGCCAGGACCACTTTTAAAGACGCGTGACCAGGGGTATGACCGGGCGTAGAAAGAATCTGTACCGCGCCATCACCAAAAACATCATAATCCCCATCTAATAAAATTTTTTTCATGCCGTCTAAAAAATCAGGTTTTGGTTGAATGTGTTCGTACTCGCTGCGTTGGCACATCTAGTCTCGTAAGTAATTTTAATGATTTTAATTTTACTTAATTAGCAGGCAATATTCAACGTACGAGCAATTGCTGGGATATCTGAAAAATGCGATTTTGGCGAGCCAAAACACCACGGCAATCGGGCCGAAGTTTCATTCTTGACAAGGAACGATTAACAAATTCTGTACGTTGAGGGTTATTGGGACATGTGTTAGCATGCTCTGTCCCAAGGGTCGTGGAGAATATAATGAACGACGGCGGCAATGATCCGTTTTTGCTGGATATTAAACAACCTAGTGATGTTCCACGCGAATCTCAAGATGATAATGTTTTAGCAGTTCTATCGGATTTTCATTTTTCTGGTCGATCTTTACCTAGCAAATCAGATTGTATTAAAAAATACTTGATACTGTGTAGTGCTACTGGAGGTGGATTAACTTATTGGGATGTGACCGATATTTATAATAGCGATTACAATTTTCCAGCATGGATAGCGTATTCCAATCTGATCGCAGTGGCTGTTTCAGCAGGTTTATTTCTTTTATTATCGGTGGATTTGACTAAAGGGTTATTGGAAGATTTGGCTGGCTATGTGGCTGAAGAATTAGAAAAGATTCTGGAAGTTCAGCCAGCTAAACAACGGAACAAAATTCGTTGCCGTACTCTTCTAGGTTCCAGCCTATCTGGAGTACCGTATTTAATTATCGCATTGAATAATCCGTTACCACCTATTAAAAAAATACAATCTGAGCGATGGCGAAAGGGTGTTAAGGGATTGTGGGGTGGTTATGTTTACGGGGTTAACGTCTTATTTAATTTATTACCCGTCACAGTTTTGCAAAGTCCACAATTTTCTTATTACCGTCCTTTCCCATCGAACCATCGTATAGAAGGCGAATTGAAAGCAGGTGAAAATGAGTTAAGAACGCTCATTGCTGATCGAATATCTTATAGTTTTAATCAACTCGTTCGAGATATCACTGCGGATATTCAGTGGCGATGTCGTTACGAGGATCATGTAGTCAAGGAGCTATTTAATCGGCAAGGCGCAGATCGTTTACTTTATTTACTGAAGCGATATCCGCCGCCCATTGCAGCGTCGTTTCAGATAACATCTTCGAGAACTGCGAAATATGGAAACTATTTTATTCGTTTACTTGGAGCTCATTTGCAATTAGGCGCTGGCTTTACCTGGTGGACAAATGTATTCCCTGCGTTATTTCAGATTTTTAAACAAAGTGGAATGAATGTAGCGCTTGCTTACGCTTTGACTGGATTATTTGGAGCATTGCCGAGCTATACTTCAATAGTGATTTTAGCGTTTTTTGGTGAAATGCAGCTACCCCGCTTAGTGGATTATATTATCAATGCGGGCAAAAAAATAATAGGCAAAAATAAAGATTTTAGGTTTTTACCGCCAGAATCCCGGTTGAATCCCATGGTGTGGTCGGTAATCACAATGGCTATGGGCTATATCTCAAAATTTGCTTCAGTGAATGCTAAATCAGTGAATGAGGCACAGTATCGTGATTCTTTTTCAGATACCACGATGGATATTCTTGCCATATATGCCGACATTGGAATTAGCGTAATGACTTTTATTGCATTAATGGATTTGTATTACCGGTATCAAACGGAAGTATCTGCTGTGTTCGGAACTTCAAAAACCCATGCGCAATTGTTTGCCCATATACTGGTGATACAAGAAAAATTGCCCAAGGATATCCGCCGGTTAAAACCTGAAAAACTACTCCAAAGTCTTAAACAGTTAACAGATACAGAATTACAAGTTCTATTAGGACCAGGAAAGGATAGGGCCTGGTTGCAACAATTTGAAAAAAAGAAGCAAGAGGCAGAGCAAAAAAAAGAAGCGCTCGTAAAAAATCATCAACCTAAAGCTGTGCTCGTTATGAATCAGATAGAACAGGGGCCTTCCCAGACAGGTGGAGGTTCTTTTGGAATTGTTCGATGTATCAGTGCAGTTCTTAACTGCTTTCTTTGTTGTCGGCGCAAGCCTCATTCCATCGAAAAGCCACTTTTGTCATCATCCGATTCTCAAACTTTTAATCGCAGACTTTCGAGATAACTTCGAACCCATTGGGTTCCTTGCTCGCGTTTTAATAACTCAAAGCGCAAACCAATTAACAGGACCACAACAAAATATAAAAAAAAGGCCAGCATCATCGTTAAAAGAGGGTACAACATACTGTGAGCCATGGAGGGTGAACTGAATTTTAGAATCGTAGCTCCTTGGTGCAGTGTTTGCCACCAATTTACAGAATAATGAATGATAGGAATGTTGATAAGACCTACTAACGAAAGGATGCCACAAGTTTTTGCAGCCAATTGTGGTTCTGGGATTGCAGAACGTAATGCAATAATCCCACCGTAAATAAATAATAAAATAAGTTCTGAAGTGAGTCGGGCGTCCCAAATCCACCACGTGCCCCAAGTCGGTTTACCCCAGATTGACCCAGTAATTAAAGCCAAAAAGGTAAAACTGGCGCCTAAAGGTGCTAAAATTTTGGCAATGATATCCGCCACTTTTATTTTCCATACCAAGAAAATGAAAGCAGCGGTAGCCATAATGACATAGACTCCCAAAGACCAAACAGCCGCAGGAACGTGAATAAAGATAATACGGTAAACATTTCCTTGTTGGTAATCAGGAGGAGCTAAAAATAAACCGCCGATCAAACCTATGATTAAAGTGACTGTCGCCAGTATGGAAATGTAAGGCAAAATTACTCCAGCCCAGTGAAAACATGTTTTAGGAGAACTTGCTTGATGAATGAACTTCCACATTTTTTTATTTCTCAACGGTAAGCTAAACCCATTTTTAAAATTAAAGCCACCAGCCACGGGGCTAGTATCAACGCCATTGAAAGTAATGCAGCTAACCACATGAAGCAGCCTACGGGTGATAAACCCGCTGCACTTTCGTTTAAAGCTGAAGTCGCAAATATTAAAGTAGGAATATATAGAGGTAATAAAATCAAGGCGAGCAATAAGCCGCCCTGACGTAGACTGACAGTTAATGATGCTCCAATCGCACCCAATAAAGTCAGTAACGGTGTGCCTAAAACTAACGTGATGAATAAAACTAAACTTACGGAATAAGTTAAATGGAACATGAGTGCTAGTATGGGTGTGACTAAGAGCACTGGAATTGTAAGCATTAACCAATGGGCAAAGATTTTTGCAGATATTAACCAGGGTAAAGGATAGGAGCTAAATAACCATTGTTCTAAACTACCATCTTCAAAATCGGCTTGGAATAAGCGTATCAAGGACCATAATACCGACAATAATAATGCGATCCATAAAATACCTGGCCCCACAGTTTGTAAAATTTTAATTTCAGGAGTGAGGGTCAACGGCAATAAAATGGTTACTAAGATAAAAAATAAAAACGGATTCAACCAATCCAGGGGCCGTCTCCAGGTAAGCAAACATTCACGCAAAAATGCCAAACAAAAAACGCTTATCATGACCAGCTAAGATGTTGGGTGTAGGGGATTAATCCAGGTAAGGACAAAGCACGGTGTGTAGTCATAATGATCATTCCATTTTGGAGTATGTGATTTAAAAAAACATGTTGTAATTTGTCCGCAATATTTTCATCTAAACCGGCTAAAGGTTCATCCAAAATCCAAATTTTTGCAGTTTCCAACAATAACCGTGCCAAAGCGACTCTTTGTTTTTGTCCTTGAGATAGTTGAAACCCAAAATAATGGCGGTAGTCCTCTAATCCGACTTCGGCAAGCGCTGGGGTTAAATCTTTTTGTCGGTCATGAAATGCTTGCAGTCGCAAGTTTTCGCATACTGTTAACTCATTTTTAATGGCAGGTTGATGGCCTAAGTAGCATAGCTGTGTTAACGGCTCCCAGTGGATTTGGCCGGAAAGAGGCTGAGAAATTCCTGCCAAAATCCTCAGTAAACTGGTTTTACCACAGCCGTTCGCTCCAGTTATCAGCAACAGTCGGCCAAATGGCAGGTTAAAATTTAAACTTTCCCATAGTAAACGTTCTCCTCTTTGGCAACTTAATGCGCTAACCCGTAGCATAATAATATTGCGCTGATTTTCGAATTAATCGAGTGGCTTTTAAATATATGAGTAAAGTGATTAGCCAAGTAATGAGTTGCCATCCGTCAGGAATTTGAAAGTAATTCAGTAATATACCTACCATACCTAAACTGAAAGACAATATGATCAGCGTCCAAGTAGAAGTTCCTGGATCTACACCTGAGCTTTGTAAAAGATGGTGCAAATGGTCTAAACTGGGTTGCGACAACGGTTTACCTAGCTCGAATCGGGCCAGGCACACCTGGACTAAATCGAAAACTGGGAATGCTAAGATCCATAAAACGATGACTGGTTTTATAGTTCCCGCGCTTTGACCTGAAGAAATTGCAAACCAAGCAATCGTAAAAGCAATAAAAGTGCTGCCAGCATCTCCTAAAAAAATCGCTGCATGTTTACGCCAAGGCCAACGCATATTGAAAAAAAGGAATATAATCAGCAGCAGTCCAAAAATAGTTAATAAAGTTAAATCTTCAGTGCGTTGATTATGCCAACAGAGATAACCTAATAAAACAACTTCGCCCAAGGCAATACCCCCTGCGAGACCGTCTTGACCGTCTGTCATATTCATTGCATTTATGAATCCAACCACTAAAAACAATGTCAATGGCAATGCCCAAACGCCTAAGTCAATATTTCCTAAAAAAAGAAGATCGCCGAGGTTCGATATTTGGACCTTACCCCAGCTTATCATGATCATAGCGCCGCCAATTTGGGCTAATAACCGCACTTTGGAATTCAATTCAGTATGATCATCGAGCATTCCGACAAATATTAAGAGCCCGCTGCCGGCAATCAGTGCAAAGTAATGTTCGGTGAAAGGAAAAGATAAAATCGCTAGCGTAAACCCCAAGTATATGGCAATCCCGCCGATGAGCGGAACATTCCCGTCGTGTCTTTTACGTCCTCCTGGGTGGTCGACGAGTCCAAGCCGTAACGCCCAGCGGCGAAACAGGCAAATGAAAATAAATGTAAATATTACTGATAGGGTACTACATTCGACTATCGTCATGAGGTATATAATATTACAAAGCAATGCGACCAAGCAAGACATCAGTTAGATGGTCAGTGGCGAAGCCTTTCCAGACCAGGATAAATTTTTACTGGATATTAAAGCAATACTCATTCTTCATGATTTCGCATCATTAATACACATTATAAGATGCTGTAGACTCAATTTCATTACCGGCCGTCAATTATTTATGTTGATGCTTCGCAGTTAACTTATATCTCAATCTCGAGATACCGTCCGCTAATATTATCTTTAAATAATTAGTTCTTAAAGTAGCCTATCCGCCTGGATATTGAAAACAGCCGAACTGTGCGAGCCATTAGTGCATGCCTTAAGGCGACTGATCCTCCAAAGCAAATATATTCAGGCGGATGAAACGACACTCCAGGTGTTGGAAGAAGTAGGTCGAGCGAATACGACCAAATCCTATCTGTGGATGTACCGGGGCGGAGACCGGGCCAAACCCAGGGGTTAAGGACTTGACCCCGGAGTTTGGAATAATAAAATTTAACTTGACGCCTATGGACCTGTCCTCGCTCAACATGCCCCTGTTAGCAACCAGGACTAATATGGTGGTGCTTATTTTTCTTTATATGAATACGATCTCTTTTATGAGGTTTATGAACGAATATAGAAAAAACAACTACATCAGAAGGACTGCCCTGTGTTCCATAAACCCTCAGTAATTGTCCTTTTACTTCATCCGTGCGGATTACACCTTTTAACTTATACCTAGTTGTAGGGGGAAGATTCATTTTTTTTCTTTCATTAGGAGTGACAAACTTAATCTGATCATTTTTCGGACCCAACTTGCCTTTGTTTAAAATGTATATCGCAGTTTCAATAATTGCCAAAGAGGTGGAAAGGGGTAATCGTAAAACACAGTAGATTGTAGGAAAAATTTTAGAAATAGATTTAACGTTATACACTTTTTCTTTTGAGCTAGATTGCAATTCAGCTATTTGCTGTCCTTTATCCTCCTCTTTTTTCTTTGCCGATCTGTACTTTTTAGTCTTTGCCCATTTATCCATATCCTGCACATCTTGTGGGGGATGCAATGTCGGAGCACGAGGAAGCTCCGGAGGTAAAAGTGGAATAAATGGCTTTTCAGGAATTGGTAATGGGCTGGTATCTAATGGTTTTGAAGTGGACCCATAGGATAAAGGCAGAGTGCGTTTTTTATTGCTCTTTTTATATTTTTTATTTGTAATAGGATTTTGTTTAATTTCTAATTTAGGTCTTTGATCTAATAAATTTTGCAATTGAGGTAGAATGAATGAAAAAAGAAAGTTGTAACTGTCTTTTTTCTGAAAATCATAATGACATTTTGGTAAGAAGAGCGCAATTTCGAGTAAAAGATTTGTTTCATGTCGATTAGATTTCTCAGCCAGAAAATCTTGTATGAATTTAATCAATTCTTCAATTTTGATGAATATCTTTTCTTTATTCGAGGATAGGTTAGAGTTGTTCAGTAAATCGTCCCACATCCTTAAGGAACAGGGTATTATTTGGGCCAATAGTATATTTATATTTTCTGAATTTTTATGCGTTAAAAAATAATTTTTCTCTTGCATTATTTCAAGATAATGAAAAAATTGTTGTTTCCTATCCTGTGTTTTATTGCATATTCGATAGCGATAGGTATGTATTTCAATTAACGCCTCCCGTTTTTTAATGGATGTGTTCGGAATATACTCTATGTATTCCAACATAAGATTATTTGCTCTAGCTTCATCTTCTTCATTATATGAAGTCAAAGAACTGGTTAGCGCACAATATCTTAGAATTTCGTATAAATATGTTTCATAATTAGGTACAGTTAGATATTCATTCATTGAGCAATAAATTTTCTTCATTAAAAGCAATTCTGAAAATATCTTTGAATTAAGATCCATGAGTAAAGATTCAGTTTCGGTATCTAGTGTTTGTGTCATTATCCTTATCATACTCTCTCCTGAAACAATCTGTGCTATATTGCCAGAGCAATGTAAAAAACGAACCAGCACCTCCTGAGCCTGCATAGATTCATCATTTTTTTTATCTTTAAAAAATAATATATCGAGAATTAAATTAAAATCCTGTTTGTATTTTAAAAGGAAGCTTTCTATGGTTTCTTTTTCGTATGTCTTAATACAAGAATGAATTATTGCAAGCTTTTTTTGAAATCTTTCGTTTCGGGTATTGGCTAAATGAGACGCGATTTTTCTCAAGAAAAATAAATGATTTTTAACATCAGGGATGATAACTTGGGTTAAATTTTTATTATCGGGGTGTGAGAAACATTGTACATTTAAATTTTCTAAAAATTTAAATGAATTCTGCAAATCAATTAATATTGTTTGAATTGGCTCAATCAGTTGTGTGTGTATCGTGAGCGTCGCTTTACCATTAAGACTTGATTTAAAATTGGAAATGCCGGTTATTTTGCAAATTAATTCAACTGCTTCAGCTGTTTCACTTGATGGTTTTGTCTCAATAAAGCTAAAGATATCTTGGTTCTCAGGTAAATTTTTTTCTATTTGGAGACAAAATTGATCCAATACATAGTGAGTGGCCGGTTCCACATTATCATAAACTAATCGAAAATTATAAGGTGGCTCTGGAATATAAGCGTGAACCAGATTAGCCAATTTCTTTATTGGTAGGCAACACCGCAGATTTTTTTTGATTGCCTCATTATATTCCTTTCGTAATTTTGGATTTCTTTTGAATAGACGATCAGCAATTCCAGAAAAAACAGTGCCTGTTGTCAATTGATCTATAGTTTGGTTACCAAAAAACAAGCACTTGTAAAAATCGTTCTCAATTTCGCGGAACTCTACAGCAAGTTGACGTAATGGATGTGAAGCTAAGGCAATTATTCCGATATTACGAATTGGATTATTGAATACATTCAATTTTTTTAACTGTAATAAATGTTTAAGTAAATTGTAAATTGCGTTATCACTGATATTGCATGCTTTCAAATTTAAATCAGTTAAATTCAGCAGATTTTGCAACGCTTTAGCCCCGGCGTCTCCTAAGACACTGCCAGATACATCCAGTTTTTTCAAAAGAGAAATTTTTGATAACCAAAGTATGTCTTGAATACCTAGGGGCGTCCGTGACAAATTTAATTCAGTTATTTTGAGACGCTCTGGTAATGAATCTACTGACCCTGGAAACTTTAAACTTTTACAATTGTTTAATTTTAAACTCCTTAAGTGAGGAAATTTAGAGAATTCAGTAATATTAGTGATGTTCGTTCTTGTTAAATTAATGTCAGTAAGATTGGGACAACCTATGGATAATGGCCCCATCCATGCATCATTTAATGATTGATTATGACTTAAATCGAGAACCTTTAAAGTCTGATTAATAGGTAGCGCATCATTGGGTATTGTAAAGTCAATTCCGCACCCACATAAAATAATCTCAATTAAACGGGAATGGCGTAAAAGATAACTCAAGACTTGATTACCTAATGGATTGCCTGTTAGATCAAGCGATTTTAGGTTTCGATTTTTTGAAAGGAGCCAAACGTCATCAAGAGTAAAGTTGGGGTATTTTGTTAATTTCAAACTCGTAATAGTGGGATGTAATAGCAATTTGCTTATTATATCCTTGTTTAAGGAGTGCTCATCTAGATGAAGTTGCCTTACAGATCGATTTGCCAAAAGCGATTCCAACCCTTTCTCGTCAATGTTGTCAGAAAAACCAAGTGAGGGTACGCTGGAATTGAATACTGTCAGATCAGAAATCTTGCAATATAATAATCTGAATTGATCTAAATGAGATTGATGAGATAAAAGAACAGGCGTTATTCCAGGCTCTAATGTGTTCTTATAAAAAGTGAGGCTAGTAAATTGAGCGCCCTGCGCAAAAATGTATTTAACCATTTCCTGGGAAACATGCGTTTCGGCTATGTCTAAAGCAGTGATAGCGCTTCTTGTTTTCAAATAAGTGCTAAGATACGGAAGGTCTTCAAAATTCAGGCGAGATAGACGCAACATTTTGAAAGAAAAACGGTCCCGTATAGAGTCCCATTGATCAAATTTGAGTTTAAGCTTGGATTGATCAAGATTTGTTTCATTTGAATCTAATTTTAATTCCGTGTCATTTTCTCTGTTCATTATTATTACCTTTCTTCTTTTACTACTTTTTAATCTCGACTTTAGCCATTTTTAAGTTAGGTTTTGAGAAAGTACAAGTTGTACAATTTTATTCTTTCTCAAAGCTTTAGCCAAATACGAGTCCCGAGTTTAAACAATTGTAAGGGCAATCTCCAATAAAGATCTGCGCATAGGTTAACCCATTTGTGGGAGAGATGGTTATAGCCTCCCTTTTTTCAAAGGGAGGAATTCTTAAAATCTTTAATGTGTTATGAATCTTTTTTGGAAACCGTTAGGCGATTTTGCCCAATTCGTTTTTGTGAAACATCCGGTCAGAGGGAATGTTATTTCTGACATTCCGTACAAAAACAAATAATACTTCCCAGCTGGTTACAAGTTCGGAAACTTAATTCCTTGCGCCAGGGGCAAATCCTTACCCCAATGGACGGTGACAGTTTGACGGCGCATATAGTTTTTCCAAGCGTCGGAGCCTGCTTCGCGCCCACCACCAGTTGCTTTTTCGCCGCCAAAAGCGCCGCCTATTTCTGCGCCGGAAGTGCCGATATTAACATTGGCTAGTCCGCAGTCACTGCCTTGTTGTGATAGAAAATATTCAGAATGCCTCAGATCGTTAGTAAAAACAGCAGAAGCCAAGCCTTGGGGGGCTTGGTTTTGTATCAGCACGGCTTCTTCAAAGCTGTGAAAAGGTATTAAGTAGAGAATTGGGGCAAAGGTTTCTTGTTGCACAATTTCCCAGTGATTTTCAGCTTGAACGAGGGTAGGCTCCACAAAAAATCCAGGTCCCGGCAAGACTTTGCCGCCAAAAAGAATTTTGCCTCCAGCTGCTGTTATTTTAGACAAAGCCGCTTGGTAGCGGGCCACAGCGTCCGCATCAATTAACGGCCCCATTTGGGTTTGAGTATCGAGCGGGTCGCCAATGACAATATTGCGATAGGTCTTTACTAACAGGTTTAAAAAAGACGCAAAGATCGAATCATGGATCAGTAATCGACGCACAGTAGTGCAACGTTGACCATTCGTGCCGATAGCGCTGAATACCACAGCTCGTAGCGCTAAATTTAAATCGGCATTTTCATCAATAATAATACAGTTGTTGCCACCTAACTCTAATAAACTTCGGCCCAAGCGCTGCGCGACTTGAACACCCACATTACGTCCCACTGGAGTGGAACCTGTAAACGAAATCAATGGGATACGCTCATCTGCCACAAATTGCTGTACTAGAGCCACTTCGTTGGTCACCATTAAAGAGAAAATTCCAGAAAATTGATTGGCAATCATCACTTGGTTACAAATTTTTTGGACTGCGATAGCACATAAAGCGGTTTTAGGAGAAGGTTTCCAGATGACAGTGTTTCCGCACACCGCAGCCAGGAATGCGTTCCATGACCATACTGCAACCGGGAAATTAAAAGCTGTGATAACCCCGGCGATACCCAACGGATGCCATTGTTCGTATAAACGATGGTGTGATCGCTCCGAAGGCATGGTTTTGCCATATAACATACGAGATTGACCGACTGCAAAATCAGCCATATCAATCATTTCTTGTACTTCGCCCAAACCTTCAGCAGCGGATTTCCCTGATTCTAACGAAACCAGTTGTCCCAACAGCGTTTTTTTGGCGCGAAGTTCCTCGCCGATTTGTCGTACCAATTCTCCTCGTTTTGGGGCGGGCACATTTTGCCAGTTTTTAGATTGTGCTTGGCTATGAACAATGACTTTGTGGTAATCTTCGGTTGTGCAACCATGAATACTGGCAATTATCTGGCCGTTGGCAGGATTTACAGAATCCATTTGCGGCGAAGATCCCCACCAATGGACGCCATCACTTGCGCCTGCATTCGCAGACTCGATTCCTAGTTCCTTGAGTAATTGTTTCATAATCTATCTAACCTTAGGTAAACTCCAAAACGATTATTTAGAAACTCGATTAAGTTGAAATCGGTTTGATGCACGAATCCTTGATATTTTTCTGGATTTTGCAAAACAATATCTAACGCTACACAAACCGCGCTGGCGGTGGTCATTTGGATGGCAGTGAACAACACTCCATTGATGGTAAAAGGATAAAATTTTTTAAAATAACCGGCTTGAGTTAACCGGCCGTTTTTTACTCCCTGTACCGAAACGTTCATCACCACTACATCTTGTTCAGTATAAGGCAACACTTTGAGTAGAATCCGTTTCAAGGTATCTCGATCGTTATTTAACTGCAGCTCATTCATTAAAAAATACATTTTTGACCAATGTCCAGGATAGCGAAGCGTCTTATAGTTGAGAAAGTTCACTTTACCGGCATATCGTGACGGAAGGCTACCCAGTCCTCCGGAGGTGTTAAACGCCTCATAAAATATGCCATCCAGTTGCACCGTTTCCAAAGCAGTGAGCGGCGGCTCCCAATGTAATTTCCGGTTAACGATAGCTGCGCAAAGGTTACCATACTCGTTAATTAATCCGTCAATAGACCAGGTCAGTGCGTAATGTAAAGAATTCATGCTTTGTTGGGGCAGGGCGCCGCATCGCAGCTTTACCGTATCCAGTTCGGAAAATGCTTGCATCAAATCATCGGCGACGATATTAATAAAGCCGGGAGCAATACCGCACTGGGGAACAAAAGCTTGCTCAGAACCTTTGGCTATTTTTGAAATGGTTTCGGTGGTGTGCACATCTTCTGTTAAATCAAAATAATGCAGGTTCAAAGCCCTGGCCGTTTTTGCAAGTGAAATATTTAAAAAATAAGGCAAACAAGAAATAATCGCAGTGATGTCATATTTTTCGACTAATTGGGCAATATCTTTTCTATTCTTAAAATCGATACATATATAGCGCAATGTTTCATGCATGAGCAATTGATGAGGTGGTTCGGTCAAGATATCAGCCACAATAACCAAAAAGCCAATATGAGGTTGTGAAAGGATTTGACTCACAGCCTGACCAATTTGTCCACTACCTGCGACCAATATACAATGATTCTGTTCCATATTTGACCATAATGCTCAGCAGCTTATCCAGAGCACGTCTACCGTGGCTTGACGACTCGCTTTTTTTTAATGAATATGATCTACTAAGTTTAGTATGAAAATTAAGTACTTACAAAGTATGGGAATTCCTGTTTGGCAGTTACGAAGCACCTATTGTTATTGTTTATGGGATTCCCAATCTAGATTTCGAGGCGCCTTAATAGCTCCTTTTAAAAATAAAGATTCTTCTGCAGAAGAACAGTTGCTGACCGCCATTTTAAAAGCGTTGGGATTTAACCCCCAAGCTGCAGCCTGGTCAGAGCAATTATCTGATCGTACGGTATCCTTAGGACTTCATCATTCAGCGCGTTTTCAAACCTGCTCTTTGGTAGATATGTTGGAAAATCCAATTTTAAAAGCTAAAGTTTGGCAGGATTTACAAACCTTTATGAGGGGTATTTGATAAATTGGATTAGACAAGATCGCCCACCATGGATCGGCTATGGAGTGGCAATTATTTTAAGTCTATTATGCAGTTGTTATCTTTTTTCCTGGAATTTTCTTCAAGGCAATGTAGCATTTTTTGAAAAAGGCGATCCGGGGCAGCATGTGACTGGATGGTTTTTTTACGAGCAGGATACTTGGAATCTGCCTTTAACCTATACTCATAGGCTGAATTACCCGGAAGGAGTTAGTATCGCATTAACAGACAGCATCCCGCTGGCAGCGATTTTTTTTAAATTTTTTCGCCGGTGGCTGCCTGAGGGGTTTCACTACTTTGGCTGGTGGCACTTATTTGCTTATTTATTACAAAGTGTATCGGCTGTGCTATTGATACGGGTTTTGGGTTATCGAAGTCTTTTAGCTGCAGCCGCTGCCGCAGGTTTTGCGCTGCTAATGCCGGTTTTTACTTGGCGATATGGTCATACAGCTTTGCTGACTCAAGGATTTATTTTATTAGCATTCAGTATTTATTTTTTAGGGATAAAAGAAAACAAATCGTTGCTAAGGAACGTGTACGAAATAACTCCGGCAAATAGCATCCCATCTTGGGCTTATCTTTGCCGGTTTTGTTTCCAAGAAAAACGCTTACATAGAATGACTATGCGCGCGCTTTTCTTGGAAACAAAACCGGCAAATCTAAACCCAATCTGGGCGCTATTTACCGGAGTTATTTCGTACACGTTCCTACTGAACGCTTCAATATTTGTCTTATTCAGTATAGTGGCGTTACTGGTTCATCCCTATCTTTTTGCTATGACTTATCCTATTTATCTTGCTTTTTTGATAGATTGGGGACTACGGCAAAAAAAATGGCTGGTTTGTCTATTTGCTTTTTTAGGCTCTGTTTTGATTTTGGGATTCTCTTTTTATTTATTAGGATATCTCGACATTCACGGAGCGAATGGGTTTAACCTTTTTTCAATGAATTTACTTTCTCCTATTTGCGGCGGTAAATTCAGTATTCCTTGTTTTTATATAAAAAACGATCATTTCGAAAGCTTCAACTATTTGGGTTTGGGTTTAATAATTATTTTATTGATAGTATTATTTACCCAGAGTAAATGGCTGCTACAGATACCCCTTCGTTACCCAGGACTATTTGCTATCTTGTTGTTGTTTTTTTGGTTTTCATTATCAAATGTAGTATATTTTGGCAATCAAAAAATATTTACCCTTAAACTTTCCCAAAAATTAATAAATTTTGCAGCAGTGTTTCGTTCCAGCGGACGTTTTTTTTGGCCGGTGGGATATGCATTGCTTTTTGTGGGTTTGACTGGAATATTGCGCTGGAAAAAACATGTTCTTGCGACATCCTGTCTAATAATTTGTTTGTTCATTCAAGTGTTGGATACTGGAATTCTTTTAAGAACGCAAAAACTAGATATTCTCAAGCCCGCTCAACATCCAATAGAAAAGTGGTATGCTCTCGCCGATGACCTTCAGGCAATCGATATATTTCCTCAATTTCAAAGATATGATGAACATAAAACATATAGATTTGAGAATTTTCTGTTATTAGCAGCCAGAAAAAAATTACTTTGTAATACTGCGGAAATAGCTCATCCACCTCCAGCCTTGAGTCATTATTCGAAAGATTTTATTCTATCAAAAGATCATCTTTATATTATTATGCCAGAAATCACATCTGCAGATGTTCCAATTCAATTAGCTATGTTGCTGCATCAAGGTGATTGCCGAAATTTTTATTTGGAAGATAATTCTATTGCCACCGCCTGCGTTCCGGGAAAAACGGACGCCTGGTGGCGGAAGAAAGCGCCTTTTATGTGGAAAATTGCGTTCACGTAATGGTGTCAAAAATGCGTAATGACGGGAATTGGTGAATCTCGGTTACGTTAATTTAGGTTTAAGATTGATTTAGGAAATTGTTTATTTCTGCTAAAAATAATGCGCCGTAATTTTGTAGTTTAACTTGACCGACTCCGCTGATTTTTAGAAGATCATGTTCGCTCTTAGGTAATTCGGCAGACATTTGCGCTAGGGTATTATCTGAAAAAACAATATAGGGTGGCGCGCCGGTTTGTTCAGCGATTTGTTTTCTCAATTTTCGTAATCGTTCAAATAATTGCTGATCATAAATAAAATCAATTTTCTTTTTCTTATTTTTTTTGCTTTCAGGAAGATCTTGTTTAGGTGGAGAAATCGTTTTAAAGCGAGGCTTAGCCAGTATTAATTTAATTTCATTACGTAATAATGGCCTGGATTTTTCAGTTAGTTTCAAAACCGAATAACGGGAAATATCTTGTTCTACGTAGCCTTGGTGAATTAATTGCCTTAGAATACTATGCCATGCTTCCTGGCTGAGATGAGCCCCTTTACCATAAGTTGATAAAGTATGGTGCCTTCTTTGTTCGATTATTTCCTTTTCTGCACCTCGTAGAATATCAATAATATAACCTACACCATAGCATTGCCCGCTACGGTATATACAGGATAAAGCAATTTGGGCATCCACCGTGGCGTCATAATTTTCAGGTGGATTTTGACAAATATCACAATAACCACAGCTTTCTTTTAAGTTTTCACCAAAATAATTTAATAGTACTTGGCGCCGGCAGGTTTGCGCTTCGGCAAAACCGATCATGGCGTTGAGTTTGTGATTTTCAATTCGACGTTGTAATTCATTACCATTTTGAGCAATTAAACTTTTAATTAAAGCACAATCACTTAACCGGTATAGCAAAAGGGCTTGAGCCGGTAAACCATCTCTGCCGGCGCGTCCGGTTTCTTGATAATAACCTTCGATATTTTTTGGCAAATCATAATGCACTACGTAACGAACATTGGATTTATCAATTCCCATGCCAAAGGCGACCGTTGCGACGATAATAAAAACATCTTCTTTTTGAAAAGCATTTTGCACTTTTTGACGCTGCATGGTTGACATGCCGGCATGATATGGCTGAACAGAATACCCTTCCGCTTGTAATTGAGCAGTTAGATTATCGACGTTTTTACGCGAAAGACAGTAAATAATGCCTGATTGCTGCTCTTTTCCCTGTAAAAACTGCATAATTTGTGTTAAAGGTTTATTTTTTTCTATAACACTGTAATGGATATTTGCGCGATTAAAACTATCTAAATGAAAATCGGCTTGCTGAAGCCGTAAGCATTGCCGAATGTCATTTTGTGTTTGCCGATCGGCCGTGGCCGTTAAGGCAATGACAGGAACTTTTGGGAAACGATCTCGCAGCACCTCCAGTTGTTTATATTCAGGTCGAAAATCCGGTCCCCATTGAGAGATGCAATGAGCTTCATCTATAGCAAATAATGATATTGCTATTTTTTCTACAAATTCTAAAAATCCCGCGGATATTAATCGTTCAGGAGCAATATAGAGTAATTTGATTTTACCTTTTTTTAAATCACTTAGAATTTGCTGATTTTCTTGGTAATTGAGGGATGAATTATATGCAGCAGCGGCTACACCATTTGCTTGCAAAGCGCTGACTTGATCTTGCATTAAAGAAATTAAAGGAGAAACAACAATGCTGGTTCCTGGCAGTATCAATGCAGGGATTTGGAAACACAAGGATTTACCGCCGCCGGTAGGCATTAACACAAAATTATCGCGTCCAGCCAATAAACTGTTAATTATTTTCGATTGCAAGTGCCGAAATTCGCTAAAGCCAAATACTTGCTTTAATACTTGTTCAGGGCTTTGACTGCTGGCCTGCATGTAAGGCTCCGTTAAATATTACTGATACACAAGTCATAAGATGCCATAAATTATGCTCATGGCCAAGTTGAGGAATTGTCACTGCGGAAATCCGGTATTTCCAAAAAAATTTTGAAGATTAAAATAGTTGTCATCTTATCATTTTAGGAATATTATATATGCAACAAGGACAGTCTTTGTATGTTTTACAAACAGAGTTGATTGACAAAAAAGTGGAGATTTCTGTGAATAATGGTTTAGCTGCGGTGAATAGCACCCTTTTAAAATTGGGTGAGCAAATAACGGAATTGCGACATGAAGTAAGAGACTTACGCACTGAAATGCATCAAGAAATAGGTAGCTTAAGAGGAGAAATGCATAAGGAAATCGGCAGCTTAAGAGGGGAAATGCATAAAGAGATCAGTAGTCTTGGGACAAGACTGACTGCGGTCGAAACTATTTTAGGGATCCGGCTTGAACGGCAAACTGATTTGCGTAATCGGTTTATGGATGTTAGCTTCAAATTAGGTTGGGTCGCTATTGGTGCAATTATGACTATGTTCATTTCGGTTTTTGGAAAGAGCCTGCATTTTTAACTGCAAACCTAAAGCTGGGAAATTTTTTCAAAATTCTCTTGCAATTTATTTAAAGTATTTTCGTTTTGATGGTAAATATGCTGTTCTTTTTCTACCACAGCAGCGGGGGCTTTTTGCAGGTAATCCTTATTTTCTAAGCGTGTTGCTAATTTTTCTTGCTCACGCCTTAACTTCTCAATTTCTTTTTGCAGACGTGTCATTTCTGCAGTCTTATCTACTAAGTCTGAAAGTGGGATATAAATTTCCAAAGCGCCGACCATCGCGGTAGCACTGGCTGTGGGTGGTGTGGCGCCGGGTTCTAGATAAACAAGTTCAGAAACCTTAGCCAGATTTTTAATATAATTTTTGGTTTCATTTAAAAATAATTGATCTTGTGTGTCGCCTTTGTAAAAGTAAGTGGTAACCATTTTTCCTGGCGCGACCTTCATCTCTCCTCGAATATTACGAATGCCGTTAATGACCTGTTTTAACCATTCGATTTGAGCAACGGCTTTAGGGTTAAGCAGCGACGGATCGACTTGAGGGTAGGGCGCAACCATAATGCTCAAGCTTGTTTTCTGATTAATCATAGGAGCCACAGTTTGCCAAATTTCCTCGGTAATAAATGGAATGAGCGGATGCATCAATCGCAATAGAATTTCTAAAACTTCCAATAAAGAATGGCGAGTGCCTCGCTTTAAGTGAGTGCTGGCTGAAGGGTCATTTAAAACACATTTGGCTAATTCCAGATACCAATCACAATACTCATTCCAAGTAAATTCATACACCTGTTGTGAAATCCAATCGAAACGGTATTCCTCGAACGCCGAATTTACATGGGTGATTAAGGTTTGTAACTGGCTCCGGATCCATAAATCCGCAGGAGAATATTCTATTTGGTCAGGACCCAGATCTTGACTTTCAGTATTCATTAAAACGAAACGAGCCGCGTTCCATAATTTATTGCAAAAATTTCGGTAACCCGCTATGCGGTTCATATCAAAATTAATGTCTCGGCCAGTAGTGGCTAGAGCACAAAAAGTGAAACGCAAAGCATCGGCTCCATAGGCGCTAATGCCTTGTGGGAACTCTTGGGCGGTGGCTTTTTTGATAGCCGGGGCCATTTGCGGCTGCATGAGTCCTGTAGTGCGTTTAGCAATTAAAGTTTCTAAATCAATGCCATCCATCAAATCCAGAGGATCTAAGATATTTCCTTTACTTTTTGACATCTTCTGGCCATGACTGTCCCGAATTAAACCGGTGATATACACTTCATAAAAAGGAATATCGCCCATGAGTTTTAATCCCATCATCACCATACGTGCTACCCAGAAAAAAATAATGTCAAATCCAGTGACCAAGACATTGCTGGGGTAAAAAGTTTTGAGCGCTTCATTTTGTTCCGGCCAGTGCAAGCTGGAAAACGGCCACAAAGCGGCAGTAAACCAGGTATCTAAAACATCTTCGTCTTGGCGCAAAGGAACAGATGGAGGCAAGGAATAGCGTGCACGAACATCTGCTTCGTCGTAGCCGGTATAAGCTTTATTATCTGCGTCGTACCAGACGGGTACCCGATGACCCCACCACAGTTGCCGGCTGATACACCAATCTTGAATATTGTTAAGCCACTGCAAATAAATTTTTTGCCAATTTTCCGGTACCAAATGAGGTTTGGTTTTTTGACTGGCGGCAATAGCTGTTTGTGCCATTTCTGTCATTCGCACGTACCATTGATCAGTCAACATAGGTTCGAGGATCACTCCCGAACGGTCACCACGAGGTAGATTTACAGTATAATTTTCTATTTTTTCTAACAAACCGAGTGCTTGTAGATCCGCGATCACTTGTTTGCGCGCCGCAAGTCTACCGAGTCCACGATAGGGCTTAGGAACCTGCTCATTACAATCTGCTGATAAGGTAAAAATATTGATGATGGGCAGGCTGTGGCGTTTTCCTAGTTCATAATCTTTAAAATCATGTCCGGGAGTTATTTTAACACAACCGGTTCCGAATTCTGGATCGATACTGCTGTCTGCAATGATAGGAATTTCTCGATCGGCTAGAGGTAATTGCACGGTTTTCCCTATATATGCCTGATAACGGGGATCTTTCGGGTTGACTGCCACTGCCACATCTCCCAGCATGGTTTCTGGTCGAGTGGTCGCCACCACAATGTATTCGGAACTATGCGCCAGGGGATACCGTAAATACCATAAATGTCCGGCCGCGGGTTCGGTGCTGACTTCTAAATCAGAAATTGCGGTATGCAAATGTGGATCCCAATTCACCATCCGCTTGCCTCGGTAGATCAGACCTTCTTCAAATAATTGAATAAAGGCCGCGTAAGTAGCTCGAGTGATGACCGGGTCCATACTGTAGTGCTGGCGTGGCCAGTCTAAGGAAGCGCCCATTCGACGTATTTGATGGGTAATAATTGATCCCGATTGTTCACTCCATTGGTTAACACGTTCTAAGAATTTTTCACGTCCCAGATCATGCCTGCTTAAACCTTCTTGTGCGAGTTGACGTTCTACTACCATTTGGGTGGCGATAGAAGCGTGATCCGTTCCCGGTTGCCATAAAACTTTTTTACCTAACATACGCTGACGTCGAATTAAAGCGTCCATTAAACTATATTGAAATCCGTGTCCCATATGCAAAGTGCCGGTGACATTGGGGGGAGGCAACATGATACAGTAAGGTTCGCCATTGCCTTTGGGTTCGGCCAAGCGGTGTTCTTCCCAAAATTGAGACCAATGTTTTTCGATAGGGCCCGGTTGATAAGTTTTTTCCATGAGGTTAAATATACAGCGCAGAGTGTAGACTATCAAGACATTGCCACATGGCTTTTGCTTCGATTCCCCCCTTTGAAAAAGGGGGGTGAGGGGGGATTTTTAGACCAGGCTTGGATCTTTTGGTTCAAAAAATCCCCCTCAATCCCCCTTTTTCAAAGAGGGAAGAGCGAGATTATGGGTATTTAAATGATATCCTTGTTGTTTATAAAAACGATAATGATTCCTGGCCAGTTCTCGGTATAAGTCCTGATTCGGTACAATTTGCAATAAACGTCCATATTCTAACAAGACGGTTTCTTGCGACAGAAAACAATTTACTAGCAACGGCGTGGGGTCAGAATGGATTGCAGTCGTTAAAATTTCAGGGGTGCTATTTTTTTGAAAATGTGGTATAAAACTGGTATTTCGGAAAGTCCATAAGAAGTGGTCCAAAGCTTCAGCATCGGATAATGATTCCATTTTTATGACTGGAGCATAATTTTGTTGATAAGATTTTTCAACAAGCTGGCAGATAAAAATTAAGGCATCGCCAAAGGTTTTATAATTTAGTAAATAAAAATCAACTTGTGGTTTCATAATCCTCATGCAGTTAAATTTTAATGATTCTACTTTTTTAAGATGGATAATCCTCTTATCCATCACGGGTCTTATCTTCTCCGGTACTTATTTTGCGCTTGGGTTATATGCCGATGGCTCATCTTACACCTATCAAATTTTAACATCAAAACAATTTTTTGCTTGGGATAATGCCAGGGCTTTTGCGCAATTTATCAACCAAACACCGATTGTTTTATTAATAAAATATGGAGTCACTGATCTAAATTATTTAATACGAACGTATAGTTTTGGCTTGGTGGCCATTCCACTTGGGTTTTGGCTGGCCGCGATGATGGAGCAAATGCACACTGATTTATTTTGGGGTTTGGTAATTGCATTTGTTTTGACTTATCTTAATTGTGGTTTTCTGGCCATCGGCGAATTCAACCTGGTTTATGCCATGACAGCATACGCTGCAGCTATTCTTTTAAGCCGAAAGGACCTAGGTATTATCCGAGGTCTTGTTTTGGTTCTCATCTCTATCAGCTTGACCCGATGTTATGAAACCATGGCTTGTTTAGGGCCGTTATTGTTTGCCATTTGTCTAATACGTTTTCAAAAATGCTCGATTTTATTAGAAAAGGCTGTGCTTTTAATATCCGCTTTCTTTTTTGCAGCCAGTTTCGGCGTTTCTATTATGTATATTTTATATCCACGTGATGGCGGTAATTTACATTCAGCTAAACATATTGGGTGGTTAATTCACAGTTTCCACTTTTTTTATATCAGTGCAATGCCGCTTTTATTTTTAGCCACTTGTTTTTTAAAACAAAAATGGATCAAGATGTTGGCATTAATCCTTTCCTTGCTGCTGAGTTTTTGGTATTTAGGTCATCCAGATTTTTGGAATACTCCGCAAAGATATGGCGGCTACCGGGCTTTTTCTGGTTTATTGTTATTTTTTGCGATTGGGGCAATGGCGTTGATTTTCTTTTACCGTAAAGAGAAAAGTTTGGTAAACGTTGTTTATGCACCGTTAATTCCGCTTTTTTTGTTCATTTCTTTATTAATACCATTTTTTTTACAAAGTTTCGGTTTTTTCAAATGGCTAGGAATTTATGAGCAAGAGGTATTAGCGAATCACGGAGTGGTATTGACGGTAAATTCTAAGATTCTCCAAAATAATAATATCTATGATACGCTTTGGACTAATCCAAGTTTAAGTGTCGTTTTACGCGGTGACCAAAAAGGAGCTATTTTTGTCAGCCCTGGAAAAGGGTGGGCGCCTTTCGATCCGCACCAAGTACCCGACGATATTTTAAAATCTTATAAAAAAAACTCCCTCCTTGTCTAAAACATATTGATTATAAATCTTACCTTTGGCTTAATGTGCATCATGGGCATTCTTTTCCGCTATATCAGCAAAGAACTATATGCAACCATATTCGGCATTTTAATGGTTTTACTGATTATATTTATGAGTAATCAGTTCGTCCATTTTTTAAGAAACGCCGCAAGTGGTCATATCACGATGAGTGCAGTGATGCAGTTAATGTCGCTGCAGATCCCTTTTTTACTAGGGTATTTGATGCCTTTGGCTCTTTATTTGTCCATCTTAATTGTTTTTGGTCGATTATACTTAGATCATGAAATGACTGTTATGTCAGCCTGCGGCGTTACTCCAAATAATTTGCTTTTGGTAGTAGTCAGCATGGGAGTAGTGATCGCGGGTATAGTTGGTTTGCTAATGCTCTGGTTGCAACCTTACTTAGATACCATGCGTGTTCAAATTTTCTATGAATCAGCCGCCAAAGCCACTGTGGAAAAAGTAATGCCAAAACGTTTTCAAACCCTGGGTTCTGATTTGGTTTTTTATGCTGACGATGTAGAGCGGGGCAAATTAAAAATGCATGATATTTTTTTCGCACAAAGAAGTAAGCCCAAAGCAAAAGGCGACCGGCCATGGGATATCACCATTGCTAAAAATGCGCAGGAAGCCTATCAAGACGGTGGTCATTTTATTTTGTTTCAAGATGGTTTTAGATATATAGGCACACCCGGTTTGCCTAATTATCAAACCATCCAATATGAAGGCTATGGTATTAGAATTTCCCAACAAGCGCCTTCACACTCAGGCTGGCCTAGTAATGTAAGTACTGCTGAACTTTGGCCTCAAAGGAATAATCCACGAGTAGCTGCAGAGCTACATTGGCGGATGGCGATGCCAGTGTCGGCTTTGGTGTTGTCAGTATTAGCGTTTCCGCTCAGTAAAGTGAACCCCAGGCGTGGCAAATTCGGCCAGTTAATACCTGCGATTTTACTTTACATTGTTTATGGTAACTTATTGTTTTTGGGAAGAGCCTGGGTGCGTAAAGGTTTATTGGGTTTTGATTTGGGCTTATGGTGGGTTCATGGGATTATGGCCGCAATCGCTGTTGGCTTACTGATCTACCGGCGGGTTAAAAATGCGTATTCTTGATCATTACATTCGTTCTTCGGTTATTTGGGCTACATGTTTGGTAGTCCTAGTGTTGCTCGGCATAGAAAGTTTTATTGAGTTTATCGCAGAACTCCCCGCTATGGGCATAGCTAATTACAGCATTCTTTCAGTTTTTATTTATGTCGGCATGCAAATGCCTTCTGATTTGTATCAACTTTTTCCTATTGCTGGTTTTATTGGCAGTTTGGTGGGTTTAGGCCGTTTGGCGACTACCAGTGAGTTAATTATTATGCGTGCTGCCGGTGTTTCCATTGCCCGTATTGCTTGGGCGGTGGTGAAAGCAGCTTTGATAATGTTGATAATCATAACCGTTGTAGGGGAATGGTGGGCTCCCACCTGGCAATATCAGGCAGTATTGTATAAAGAAAAACAAACCCGCCGCAAGGCAAACCCTTGGTCCAGTGAAGGCTTGTGGTTGCATCAAGGTCAATCTTTTGTAAAGGTAGGAACCATTGTCTCAGGTTCAGAAGTACGAGATGTTTCCCGCTTTGATTTTGATAATCAAAACCATCTTTTAGCAGCTTTATCGGCACAAAGTGCTACGCTGGAAAAAGGTCAATGGCAATTGCATCAAGTAGCGGAAACACGATTAACCCCTATGAACTCCATTGTCAATCAGTATAAAGTTTTACCCTTGGGTTTTACCTTTCAGCCTGAATTGTTGCAGAAAAAAGCGCAACTGGATTCCGATCAGCAAACAATTTCGACTTTATGGCACAATATTCAATATCGGCGTCAAGCTGGATTATTGGCCAGTGAATTGGAATCTGCTTTTTGGGGCAGGGTGTTACAGCCCTTCACTACTGTGGTGATGATTTGCCTTGGTGTGCCTTTTATTTTTGGGTCACTCCGTAGCGCCAGTATGAGTGCTCGAATTTTGACAGGAATTATCGTGGGGTTTGTATTTTATATGTTGAATCAATTTATTGGTCCCATTGCACTGGTATACCAGTGGCCAGCCTGGATAGCCGGTTCTTTACCTACACTATTATTTTTACTCATTTACGCGGCATTATTATCCAGGATAGTTTAAATGAAATCCTTGAGAGAGCTAATAAAACAACTGTTCCGTTTTGGTATTGTCGGCGGATTAGCTACTCTAATGAATTCTGGAATTTTTTTATTATTAGTAAAAATCGTTCATTTTCCGCCATTGTTGGGAAATTTGTTGGCATTTTTGTTTGCTTTTTTAATTTCTTATTTTGGCCATTTTATTTGGACTTTTGAAAACAAAGAACATAATTACCAAAAACTCATAAAATTTTTTATTATTGCTTTATTGGGTTTAGGTATCAACACCGGTTTCATTTGGTGGATCATGCATGTTTTACATCAATCGGCCTTTATAGCGATATTACCCATGCTGTTTGTGACTCCTTTGATAGTTTTTTTTATCAATAGAACATGGGTTTTTAATGATCCATCATTGAGAGAAGTGTAATGGAATTACTCCTTGCAGGCTTGATAAGGTAAATAATGCGGAGTCCAAATGATACTGTCTATTTCCTCTTCAATGCTGTGAGGTGAATCAAACCGGGCCAAGCCTTCTTGTAAGGCAGTTTGCGCTACCGCAATGGCAATCTGGCGGGAAGTGTGTGGAAGCTGTTCGATGGTAGGCAAAAGGCGATGTTGCTCTTTCTGCGTGCTGTCACTTAAAGCGGCGCTGGCAGCTTTTAGCATTTTATCACTCACTTCTTTTGCACGGACAGCAATGACCCCCAAACCGATGCCTGGAAAAGCAAAATAATTATTACACTGGCTTATGGCATAAGTTTTACCTTGCCAAATTACTTCAGGAAACGGGCTGCCGGCGGCAATTAAGGCTTTTCCTTGAGTCCAGTGAATGATGTTTTCCGGAATGGCTTCCACTTTTTCGGTGGGATTAGACAAAGGCAAAATAATAGGCCTTTCAACAAAGCGTGCCATGTTTTTAATAATTTCTTCGGTAAAAGCGCCGCTGACTGCGGAGCATCCAATCAGTATGGTAGGGCGGAGATTTTCAACAACTTCAGCCAGGGAGATGTGATGTATATCCGCTGCCTTCCACCCGGTAATATCATGCTTACTGCGTAAAAATTCTGATTGCGCTTTAGTTGGATTTTCAGTGTATTCGGTGAGTAAACCCGAGCGATCAATTAGCCAAAATTTAGATTTGGCTTCTTCGGGAGATAGGCCGTAATCGACCATGGTTTTATAAATCCGGTCGGAAACGCCAATACCGGCTGAACCTGCGCCGAACACTACAATCCGTTGCTCATGAAGCGATTGTTTAATCTGTTTTAAAGCTGTTAAAATAGCTGCGACGGCTACCACACCAGTGCCTTGAATGTCGTCATTAAAACTGCAAATTTCTTGCCGGTACCGAATTAAATTATGATAAGAATAGTAAGAACCAAAATCTTCCCAGTGCAAAAACACTTTTGGAAAACATTTTTTTAAGGCATTAATAAATTTTTCAATAAAAATATCGTATTCTTTGCCTGTAACACGCTCATGCCGCCAGCCTAAATACATGGGATCACTTAACAGTCTTTTATTATTGGTGCCCACGTCTAGCATGATAGGTAAAGTGACGTTGGGATCAATTCCGGCAAATGCGGTATAAACCATTAATTTAGCTACAGGAATGGCCATTGCACCGGCTCCTTGGTCGCCGATTCCTAAAACACCTTCGCCATCACTGACCACCACCAGTTGGATGTCAGAATTGCTTCTATTATTCAAAATCAATTCAATGCGGTCTTGATCTTCATAAGAAATATATAAACCGCGTGGTTGAAAAAACTGTTGGCTGAATTGCTCCACCGCATTACTTACCACTGGGGTATACACTTTGGGAAGCATTTCTGCAGCATATAGTCCAATCAATTTATAAAAAAGGACCTGATTCACATTCAGCAAATAATTTAAATAACTATTTTTTTGAATTTCAGTTTCATGACTCAGATATTGGAGGTAGGCCCTTACCACTTGTTCTTCCAATGTCTCAACATGAGGAGGAAGTTTGCCAATTAGGCCAAATTCCAAACGTTCCTGTTCTGTAAAAGCAGTTCCTTTATTTAATTGCGGAATAGTCAGCAAGGCTTTGCCGTAGATAGAGGTTAACAGTTTTTTTTCGCCGTTAGCGTCTTTGACGATTTTAAAATTCAGCATAATTTACAGTCCTTCAGATAATTATTCGGACTTTAAGCGCCCGATAGTCGTCCAGATTGAGACGATTATTGGTTGAGAAATACGAAGGAATAGTACCTCTATTTTGAGTGTTTCTCAACCAATAATCGTCTCAAGATGGGCGGCTAGCGGGATGTTTAAAGTTCGAATAATTATCTGAAGGACTGTATACCTCTTTTAAGAAATTCTTTGACTAATCGAGTGGCATGCCCGGTATATCGAGCCGGCGTTAACGCTTGTAGTTCACGTTTTGTTTTTTCTGGTAAAGACAGCTGTTCAATAAAGTCATGTAAAATCTTTTGATCAATATTTTTGCCGCGTGTTAATGATTTGAGTTGTTCATAAGCATCCACGGCGCCCTGTCTTCGTAAAACAGTCTGAATGGCCTCAGCCAGCACTTCCCAGTGTGAGTCCAGATCTTCTTTAATTTTATTAGAATTTACCGTTAATTTTTTTAAGCCTTTTAAGAGCGATTGGTAGGCAAGTAATGAGTAGCCCAGCACCAGGCCTAAATTTCTCATCACTGTGGAATCCGTTAAATCTCTTTGCCAGCGTGAAATAGGCAATTTTTCAGCTAAGTGACCAGCCAAGGCATTGGCCAAGCCCAGATTACCCTCCGAGTTTTCAAAATCAATCGGATTGATTTTATGCGGCATGGTTGAAGAGCCTATTTCCGTTTCCACTTTTTTTTGTCCAAAATAACCGAGACTGATGTATCCCCAAATATCCCGGTTTAACGCAATCAAAATAGTGTTAAAACGGATCAGTCCTTGCAATATTTCCGCCAAATAATCATGTGGCTCAATTTGGGTGGTGTACAAATTGGGCGTTAGGCCCAAACCAGTAATAAAATTTTCGCTGACTGCAAGCCAATCTACCTCAGGACATGCCGCCACATGGGCATTAAAGTTTCCAACCGCACCGTTAAATTTTCCCAAGATCGGTAATTGTTGCCAAGATTGTAACTGGCGCAATAAACGGGCGGCTATATTGGTTAACTCTTTGCCGAGTGTAGTGGGTGAGGCAGGTTGTCCATGTGTGCGCGCTAACATGGGCAAATCAGCATATTCTTGGGTTAGATGACTGAGTGTTTTGATTATTTCCTGCATCTTAGGAAGCAATATGGTTATGCGAATTTGATCCAGCATCAGACCGTAAGCCAAATTGTTGATGTCTTCTGAAGTACAGCCAAAGTGGACAAAAGGGATAAATTTGGCCAAATCAGGATTTTGTTTTAATTTATAATGTAAATAATATTCGATTGCCTTTACGTCATGATTAGTGGTGCGTTCAAATTTCTTGATTTCTTCTGCTTGGGTTAAATCAAACTGTACAATTAGGTCCTCCAAATAATGATTTTGGGCCTCGTCTAATGCTGGAAGATGGGTTACAGCGGGCATGTTGGACAAAGTCTTGAGCCAGCGAATTTCCACCAGAAGCCGAAAGCGCATCAGGCCAAACTCGCCGCTCAGGGAAGCTAAATCCTCTAATTGATTTCGGTATCGTCCGTCTAAGGGAGATATAGCAAGCAAGGGAGAAAAAGACACATCGACCTCATAAGTAATTATTTTGTGTCTATTTTGCCATTTTTAATAACGGTTAAGCTATAGTTTTAAGATAAATGATTTTATGATGGAACTAAGTTTTGGCTCGATTGACGTGAAGAGGAGAATCACGATTCTTTCCCTTCTTTAAGAGTCCCCCATCGCGTAAAGCGAATCTCTTTCAAGGGAACTTCTGTTTTCAGAAATAGATGCACCTCGCAAATTAACGCTTTGACCACGACCTATGCCGTAATAAGTGAAACCTTTTTCACGCATATGAGTAGGGTTATATAAATTTCTTCCATCAAAAATCAGCGGTTGTTTAAGCTGAGCTATCATTACTGCAAAATCGGGTGTTCGAAAGTCAGGCCATTCAGTGCAAATAATCAAAGCCTCTGCTTGATGCAGAGCGGCCTCTTTTGTGGTAGTTAAAATTAAATCAGAGCGTGAGCCATAAAGTTTTTTAATGGCGTCCATGGCCTGAACGTCGTACGCCTGCACAATCGCACCTGCTTCCCAAAGCGCTTCCAATAAAACACGACTAGACGCTTCACGAATATCATCGGTATTAGGTTTAAAAGCCAGTCCCCAAACTGCAAAGGTCTTTCCGGTTAATTGACCCTGAAAATGACGATACACTTTAGTAAATAAATTCTGTTTTTGCCGTTGATTGACCAAATCCACAGCATTTAATAATGTAGCAGGGTACTGAATTGTTTTTGCAGTGCGGATGAGCGCCTTCACATCTTTGGGAAAACATGAACCGCCGTATCCACATCCTGGGTAGATGAATTCATAACCAATGCGAGGATCCATACCGATACCGACGCGTACTTCTTCTATATCAGCGCCTAATAGTTCTGCCAAATTAGCCATTTCATTAATAAAGCTGATTTTAGTGGCCAACATGGCATTGGCGGCATATTTAGTTAATTCAGCAGATCGAACGTCCATTACAATAATTCGATCGTTACCCTGGTTAAATGGCGCATAAATTTCTCGTAATAAAGTTTCAGCTTCATGATTTTCGGCGCCAATGATGATTCGATCCGGTTTCATAAAATCTTCAATAGCCGATCCTTCTTTTAAAAATTCAGGATTGGAAGCAACGGAAAAATGAATTTTCACATTGCGTCGAGCTAATTCTGCCGCAATCACTGCGCTTATTTGATCAGCGGTTCCTACGGGTACTGTGGATTTATTAACGATTAATTTGGCTGCCTGCATATGGTGCGCTATAGTTTTAGCAACGGCTAGAACATGTTGCAAATCAGCGGAACCATCTTCTTGAGGAGGGGTACCCACTGCAATAATTTGCGTTGCGGCATAATTTACTGCGGCTGCAGGGTCGGTAGTGAAATTAATACGCCCTTCAATGAGATTTTTTTTAACTATAGACTCTAAGCCTGGTTCATAAATAGGAATAATACCATTTTGGAGTTGCATCACTTTGTTGGCATCAATATCGACACATAACACTTCGTGACCCATTTCAGCCAAACAAGCACCGGTGACTAAACCAACATAGCCTACTCCGTAAATCGCGATTCTCATTTACCCGCACCTCTTTATATTCTCGCTACCATCCCTAGATTACCGGCGAGAATAATCGGTATAATTTAAAAAAAACTGATTCAACCATAAGATAACTAACTTGGCAAGTGACTAGTTCTAGCGGTATTTAATGGACATTACTGGAATGTTGCTGTAGCTCTTTTATAAAGATTTTTTTTGTGGCAAAATAATCGCCTTATGAATAAAAGAATATTAGTGACAGGGGGCGCAGGCTTTCTGGGGTCCCATTTATGTGATCGTTTGATTGAACAAGGCCATCAAGTTATCTGTATAGATAACTATTACACGGGCAGTCAACAAAATATTGATCACCTCTTTAAACATCCTCGTTTTGAATTCATCAAACATGATGTGACTTTTCCTATTCATGTACAGGTTGATCAAATTTATAATTTGGCCTGTCCAGCCTCTCCCATACATTATCAACAAGATCCTGTCCAGACTACCAAAACCAGTGTTCTTGGCGCCATTAATATGCTCGAATTGGCCAAGCAAACAAATGCTCGAATTCTGCAAGCTTCAACTTCTGAAATTTATGGGGATCCTGATGTGCATCCCCAGCTGGAAAGTTACTGGGGCAAGGTGAATTGTACTGGTATTCGCAGTTGTTATGATGAAGGCAAGCGCTGTGCAGAAACTTTATTTTTTGATTACTGGCGGCAGTATCAGCTGCAAATTAAAGTGATGCGTATATTTAACACATACGGTCCGCGCATGCATCCCAATGATGGACGAGTGGTGAGCAATTTTATTGTGCAAGCTCTCAAAGGTGAACCCATTACCATTTACGGGGACGGATCACAAACACGCAGTTTTTGTTATGTGGATGATTTAATCGAAGGAATGATTCAGTTAATGAATAGTCCAGCTGAAATAACAGGGCCTATTAACATAGGGAATCCCCATGAATTTTCTATGCTGGAGCTGGCTGATAAAATTTTACAATTGTTAGACAGTCCTTCAAAAATCGTTTTTAAGCCTCTACCTGCGGATGATCCAAAACAAAGGCAACCTGATATCACTTTGGCAAAAACCTTGTTAAATTGGAAGCCGACGATCCCTCTGGAAAACGGACTTAAAAAAACAATTCAACATTTTCAGGTAGTCTTATGTCATCATCCGAATGCCCACGTAGTCAATTAATCACTGCGGGATTTCAGCCCAAACGATTTGGCTTTGCAGTTAAGCTAGTCAGGCGTTTAATTTGGCCGTTTATTCGTCCCTTCCATTTTTTTCATTTGGATAAAATGGATGATTTTAAACGCCACATTCAGCAAACTTTGTTTAACCCCTTAATAAAAGATGTTTTATTTTTACGAGCTGAAGTGGCCGCCTTAAAACATAAGATTATTGCATCATCCCAGCTCACTCCAAAAGCTACTTCATCCGATCTATTTCTCAAAGCAACTAAATATGGCCTCTTTATTGGTAAATCGCAAGAAATGATTTCCGATTCCATAGTAGAAAAAGATGTTTGGGATGATCACATTATTAAACTTGCACAAAAAGTTGCTAGCGCTCGTCGTGGTACAGCCATTGATTTTGGCGCACACTTCGGTTCAACCATGTTAGCGTTTTCTTCGATTTTCGACCATGTGCATAGTTTTGAGCCTAATGATTTTAATTTTAGGATACTTCGCGCTAATGTTGCCCTTAATAATTTACAAAATGTTAGTCTATACAATCAAGAAACTGAATACGGCTCAGGGAAATTTAATCATCTTGCTAAAACCTTAGATAATTATGAATTCAATAATATTATCTTTATTAAAATTGACGTGCGAAGCGCCGATGGCGAAGTGTTAATGGGCGCTTTAGAAACGATTCGACGTTGCCAACCGGTGATTGTATTCGAAAACGTCAGCTATGAAACTATTCGAAATAAATTATCTCAGTTGGATTATGAAATCAGTGTTCTCAAAACGCATAATGAAAAACAGATTGATTATGTAGCTTGTCCAAAGACTGCCGAAAAAGAGCTATAGTGAATACTCCTTCTTATTTAATTGCAATCTCTTCCACCTGCCAAATGTATTCTGGAACGGGTCGTGCCTTGTTTGATTGGATACGTTTTGCTAAAAAAGATTTCCGATTTTCAGTGTTAATGGATCTTTTAGTGATGAGTAATTTTAAGATTACTCACAATTTTTGTCAGGAAAACAATATTAAGTTGTATCCCTCTGAAAACCTGTTTATGCCGGGTTGTATTGATTCAGGAATACGAGAAATCAGTGACCATCTAGCTAAGTATAGCTATGATTTTATTGAATGCGTTTCCTGGGCTAATACATCAACAAATTTGCATGTACTGGTTGCCAAGCAAAAAAACCAAAAACTGGTCTTCGTACCTCATTCCCAGCCTTGTTGGACAGTCCCAGATTATAAACTTCATTTTATGCTATCATCAGCATTTAGAGCGACATTAGACGCAGCAGATTTTGTATTCATTGACTCGCCAGCTGAAATAGATCTTGATGAATTTTCAGCCGTTAGCCGCGATAAAATTTATTCTGTACCGTTGGGGGTCGATACTAAAAAATATTGTCCAGCAAATTCATCAAACAAAGGTTATCAAATAGTCTGTATCTGCGATTTTCTGGAAAAGCGAAAACGGATTGATTTATTGTTGGACGCTTTTACCCAAGCTAATGCCTACGAACCCAGGCTTCGCCTTATTTTAGCAGGGAAAAATTCAGAAACTCTAAAAATTCCAGCAGAAATAGCAACCGCTGTGATCCAGTTAGGCTACATTGAAGAACGGTCAATAATCGAATTGTACCAATCATCTTCTCTTTTTGTTTTATTAAGTGATTATGAAGCTTTTGGATTACCCATTGCTGAAGCACTGTGTTGCGGATGCCCTGTGCTCTTAAATAAATTACCTGTTCTGGAAACACTTTTTTCGTCACTATCGGGTGTCTTTTTTACTGAAAATCAAAACAGCCAGAAAACAGCAGAATGGATATGTCAATTAGTTAATAGTTCTCTGGATAGAGAAGTCATTGCCAAACAAGCGATGGCAAAATTTTCATTCGAAAATACCTACGGCAGAAAACGCTCGATCCTTTTGGATACTCACCAAAGTACTAATATATGAAGATACTGCATGTTAGCCCAACGTACTACTCGGCCGATTCTGTAATCGGCGGGGGTGAAAAATATATTATTTATATGATTCGAGCCATCGCTGAAGCAAGCAAAAAAAACCAACATGAGCTTGAAAATACGCTCCTAGCGTTTGGCGATCAACCTGGACATTACTTTCTATGTGAAGATATTTCATGCCAAGTTTTATCAGGACGTCCATGGGATCCCTATAGTATTTATCTGCCAGATTTACAGGAAAAACTAGAATCCGTGGATATAGTTATGGTACACCAATGCCTAACCTCATTCGGATTATTTATTGCCAGCCATGCCAAATTAAACGGTAAAATCGTGATAGGCATGGATGAAGGCGGCGGAGAACATCCCTTAATTGATCATTCGCCTGAGTCTGCTCAAATGTTCGATTTGTTTTTAGCATATTCGCAATATGCGGCTGCTTCCTTCATAGGTCTGAATGTACCCATAAAACTGATCTTGGGCCCTGTGGATACCTCTTACTATATGCCATCAAATATAGATAAACGCGATCCTCGTTTAGTGATTGCTGTGGGCCGCTTATTGCCGCATAAGGGATTTGATCGAATTATTCAAACGTTGCCTAAAGGACTGCGTCTGGTGATTGCCGGAACATGTTTTGATCGTGAATATTTCAATTACTTGCAAGGTTTAATATCAGAGAATTCCTCTGTTGAAATTACTATTAAAGAAGGATTGTCTGACCCAGAGATACGTGATCTTTTACATCAAGCTTCACTTTTTATCCATGCTTCCACTCATTGGGACTATAGAGGTGTTTACTATGCAAAACCTGAATTATTAGGACTGGCTCCATTGGAAGCATTGGCTTGCGGAGTTCCAACGCTGGTAAGTACAGCAGGTTCTCTGAGTGAATTGAGCTCAATCCTTGGGTGTCGTACATTTTCCTCAGACCAAGAATTAGCAGAACTACTGTCATCATACGGCAGTTCAAAGTGGCAGTCTCCGAACCCACAGGAAATTTATCAAGCAGTCACAGCTCAGTACGGTATGACCCAATTTGGAGATCAGCTGTTAACTGAATTAAAATCTCTGAGTTTATTATGAAAATTTTAATCATTAACAACCTATTCCCTCCAGGATTTATTGGAGGATACGAGCTAGGCGCCCTGGATATTGCCAATGGTTTGCATAATAACGGCCATAAAATTCAAGTGCTGACTTCAAATTATTTTTGGGATGAGCGCGAAGAATTTAAATTCTTGAATGTATCTAGGTCGCTGTCCTGTTTTTCAGTATATCACCCCTTACTATCTCCGGATCTTGTGAAAAACTTATATTACGACTTTCAAAATATTCGTATTATAGGCAATGCCATTAGGCAATTTAAACCAGATATCGTTTTGGCATTTAATCTTCTTGGATTAGGTGGTTTTTCGATTATTCAATATCTTCAAAAAATATCCATGCCCACTATTTTATACTTAATGGACAATATTTTTTCAGGTATAGATATACAATCTCCATTTCACCTACATTTTGAAAAATTATTTGGCCAATTGAAATTCAATCAGTTAACTCATATTATTTCCATGTCTGAGAATTTAGTTAGGGAAGTGAATCTTACTTTGAATGTTCAATTGGAGCAGGTTACTTATATTCCAGGCTGGGTAAGATTACCGGCAATATCCAATTCCTCAAATTATTCCCCATGAAAAAGAAATAACCCGTTTCGTGTTTTGTTCACGCATCGTTCCCCATAAGGGTACGGAAATTATGCTTGATGCAGTAGAAAAACTCGTTCATCAAGGATTCACCCACTTTACTATTGATGTTTATGGTGCTGGTCATGTCGCTATTTTTTTACAAAAGATCAAAGCTAAGAACCTGGAGAAATATATTCAATATAAAGGAGCTCTTGAAAAATCTGTAATGTTACCAACACTGTCAAATTATGATGCCTTATTGTTTCCAACCTGGGAGAGAGAACCCTTCGGATTCGTTGCTAGTGAAGCAGGTGTTATGGGGTGTTTTCCCATTATGACGAGCGGTATTGGCGCCAGTGAATGGTTTTTAGATGGTTATGATTGTTTTAAGATTTCATGTGATGCGGTATCATTATCAATCGCTATGCAGCGTGTCATGTTATGGTCGGATGAAGAAAGAAAAACTAAGCGTCAAGATGTCTTGTCATCCAGCCGTGATAACTTTGATTTTAATCGGTGGTTGCCTAATATAGAAAAAATTTGCTTTAATATGGCTGCAATCAATAAACAGCAAGATTATCACCGAGCAACGAAAGGCGTTGAAAGTGCTTTTTTATATTTAAGTACCTTACTGTAACTAAAGTGATAATAGAAAATAGACAGGACGTAGCGATCATCGGCTAAGGAGAGCTTATTGAAACTAATTATTCAAATTCCTTGCTTCAATGAAGCAAGAATTCTAGCGGCCACTTTGATTCGCTTACCTCGCACTGTTTCCGGTTTTAAAAAAGTGGAGTGGTTAATCATTGACGACGGTAGTCAGGATGAAACCATACGAGTTGCCAAGGAGTATGGGGTAGACCACATTATCCGTCATAGCCGTAACCAAGGATTAGCTAAAGCATTCTTGAGCGGGTTAGATGCTTGTTTGCGTTTGGGAGCGGATGTGATTGTTAATACAGATGCGGATAACCAGTACAATGCTGAAGATATTCCTGCTCTGGTACGACCAATATTAGAAAATGCCGCTGAAATGGTGATTGGGGCTCGTCCAATCGAGGAGATACAGCATTTTTCACCGCAAAAAAAACTTTTGCAGAAAATAGGCAGCTGGGTGGTAAGATTAGCGAGTAGAACAAATATTCCAGATGCTCCCAGTGGTTTTAGAGCAATCAATCGATCAGCGGCGCAACAGCTCATGGTTTTTAATAATTATACCTACACTTTAGAAACAATCATTCAGGCAGGCCAGAAAAATATGGCTATAGTTTTTGTTCCAGTACAAGTGAACCCTGAATTACGGCCTTCACGTTTGGTGAAAAGTATTTTTTCTTATGTTACGCGCAGCTTCAGCACCATTATTCGTATATTTGTTATCTATCGGCCATTTATGTTCTTTGGTGCGATCGGTGCGGTATTATTTGGTTCAGGATTTTTGATTGGGATAATTTTCCTTGTCGAATTTCTTTTTGGGAAAGGCGGTGGGCATATTCAATCATTAATCTTGGCGGCTATATTATTAATCATGGGTTTTCAAGCGTTTTTGATTGCGTTTGTGGCGGATTTATTGGCCGCCAACAGAAAACTGTTAGAAGATGTTCGATATCGCATTCGTTCCTTATCTGACCAAAATGTCAGCAGGGTGTATCATGGCTGATCAAGGTGAGAAAGATTTATTTAAAACTTTAAACGGAGTTTGCGAGAATGGTGTAGTGGTTGGTAATATGTATGATAAGTATCAATCTAGTAATCCAATTGTAAAAAAAATAATGAAAGGTTTTGAATCCAGCTTAACGGAATTGGTTACTCAAGCTTCTCCACAAGCTATCTACGAAATTGGCTGTGGGGAAGGGTATTGGGTACTGCGATGGAATAAACAGGGCTATCAAGTCAGAGGTTGTGATTTTTCTTCACAAGCCATTGCCATGGCAAAGGAAAATGCTTCCACTTATGGTGTTTCTACCTCAATTTTTGAAATGCGTGATATATATGAATTACAGTCTGGATATGATAATGCAGATCTTATTATCTGCTGTGAGGTATTGGAGCATTTAAATTATCCAGAATTAGCTTTAGAAAGACTAAAACAAATAGTAACTAAACATCTCATTGTAAGTGTTCCCAAAGAGCCGCTATGGCGTATATTAAATATGTTGAGAGCAAAATATTTAGTAAATTTAGGAAACACGCCTGGACATTTACAACATTGGTCTAAACGCGGCTTTATTAGCTTAATATCTAAATACTTCAAAATCATTGAAATACGAACGCCTCTTCCATGGACAATGTTGCTTTGCAAAGCTTATGCTTAAAAAGCAAATCGTGTCAGGTTTTAAACAAAATTTGCCTCATGTCGGCAGCGCTTTAGCTTTATTGGGCATTATTTTCATCGCTATTAAATTTTTTCATAATAGTGCTCACATTGATTTTTCCCATCTAACTAAGATTCAATGGGCAACCCTTGCAGTAATGGTGTTAATTTACGGAATGGCCAATTTTTTGCTTAGTTTTGCTTGGTGGAATATATTAAAACATTTTGGCGCAAATATAAAACTGGCTTGGGCATTAAATACTTATGGCATTGCTCAATTAGCTAAATACATACCAGGAAATATTTTTCATTTTATTAGTAGACAAGCGTTAGGCTTATCGAAAAATCTACAAGGTTCAATGTTGATTAAATCTACCCTATGGGAATTGATTTCAATGGTGATAAGCGCAGCAGTTTTTGGTTTTTTACTGATACCTTTGGTTTTTTTTCATTTAAGTTTATTTAGCTCGTTTTTAATTTTTATTACTATATTTACAGTAATATTTGCCATTTTTTACCGGTGGGGTTCTTATAAATTGACAGTGGCCTATATCTTGCAATTCTTTTTTATAGTGGTATCAGGCATTTTATTTGTAGTGACTTTGGTTTTAATTTCAGGTATGAAACCTTTTTCTGTGTGCGTTACCATTTTTGGCTCCTATATTATTGCTTGGCTTATAGGTTTTCTTATCCCCGGAGCTCCTGCTGGTGTAGGTATCCGTGAAATGGTGTTATTATTTTTTTTAAATGGGTTCTTAGTGAAATCAGATTTATTATTGAGCCTAGTTTTAGGAAGGCTAATAACCATTAGTGGCGATTTGTTATTCTTTCTTATTTGTTTATTACTTAAAAAGAAAATGTCCAAAAACTTAATCTCTGTAAGCATTTACGGGGTTGAATAAGCATACGCAGCATGCAAAAACTAAACTAATTCACTAATTTTACTGTTTTGTGAATGAGTCAAATCTTCAGTTGGGCTTGTAGAAACAATCTTTCGACGAGATAAAATTATACAGTAATCTAAACCTGTTTTGGTCAGGACAGGTAACAATATTAGTAAACCCCAGCCCGAGATTGCATAATAATTCCATCCAGAACTGTGAGGATATACTAATAAAAAAGTACCATTATTCATTATTGCAATTTCAGCTACCAATGTTCCTAGCCAAAAGAACCAATTTTTATTTTTAGAAATTGGAAATAATAACATCAATGAAAGAAACATATTAACATTTAAAATGTAAATAAAATGTCGCAAAATACCTTGAGGACTAAAAGCCACCATCCCTAGCAGCAGTATGTTCCATTCAAGGTAAAAAATGGCTTTTTCCTGTAATGAATTTCCTAAAGTTTCAGGGGTTCGCCAAATAAAAGGAATATTTCTAGAGTGGAAGAATTTTGTTAATATTGTGATCATCAATGTAGCTATTGTACATATTAAAAGAATTAAATAATACTTGGGCAGGCCATGTGCTAAAAAAACCCGGCTTAATCCGCTAGTAAAAGTCACATTATTGCCCCAAGTCACTTCAGGAACCCGAGCTGCATAACTACGGGATATTAGGGGATTTTCTCCCGGCATAGTTAATATGCCCTTTAACGCGATTAGAAGATATCCAAGGTTGCGATTCCATCCAATTATTAATGCCGGCAGCATGGCTGCGAGCACCACGCCGATGAAAAAACCCCATATAACTTTCCATCGAGCTCTAAGTAATAAGAAAGGCAGAAAAAAAAATGATTGATATTTTATGTTTGCAATTATTCCTAAACAAATACCAGCAAATTTAGGCTTACTATCTATTAAATATAATGCTACACAGAATCCTGCAAGAATTAATAAATCACTTTGTGCAAGACTAAATTCTTCCCATATTTGTTCATTAGTGAGAATAAAAGTGAGTGCGCACAAGCTGGAAATTTGCAAACTATTTAATTTAATTTGCAAAACTGATTCTAAAGTGCGAATCCCTAAAATTAAAATTATCGCCAGTAGAATCACATTCATACTTTGGTAAATTGCCAAAGCGGGTATTATGGAAAAATGTGTTAGAGGGGTAATTAAAAAAGCAAAAAAAGGTGGATAAATATAACCACCCACCCCCGAAGCGTACAGATCATTGCCGGCTATAATCGCCTGGGCTGCCATGTAAAAATGGTAAAAGTCACCTTTCCAGATAAAGACTTTGTATACACGGAAAACACAATATACCGCGACGAGGGCACCCAAGCTTAATAGGGTTAAAAGCAAGACTTTTGGTAAAATCTTAAACATAAAATTTTTTGATCACATATTATTCTAAATTCAGCAATTGTCTTCTGCTGCAAAGACCTAGTGCGCTGAAGATTGAGGCTTTTTATGAATTTTTTCCTTTACCATACGGGTGGCCGTCCACCCTAATTTTATCCTGATACAATCGTGATTATACATCGCAATGGAATTTATTTCAATTCAAGGAGTTAAAATTGTCAAATAAAAAAAGGGATAATGCTTATGCCGCTAGGTCTTCTCGCGACAGAGGCAACTGCCAATTTAGATTAAAATTAGGGCTTATTTTATAGAATTTTTTCCTTCAGGTGTGGCATATTTAGGAATCAGACGAATACTGGCGAAATCATTGGTAGTGTACAGTTGGTAATAGCTCTTTTTCTGTAATTCCTTAATTAAGTCAGCAAATTCTTGGCCATTATTTGCTGCACACCATTCTTTACTATGATTTACCAGTTCCTCTGGTTCGCATGGCCAAAAATGCGGGTTTATGGCTTTATAAGTATTAAAAAAGGGAATAATGACAACGTTTGTTTTGGTTTCTAATAATAAGTTTTTGATGTCTTTTTCAGAATCTTTTTCTAAATGAAATAAAATGAATTTATGCAGGGGTTCGGGCCATTTTTTCTGTGCTTCTATTAGATTTTTATCGCCCCCAATGTTATAGGTGAAGATATTTAATTTTGGCGCCAGATAATTAATTAGAATGTCATTTCTGAACGGTAAAAATGCTACTGTTTCACCCGGTTTAACTGCATTTTCTAAGCTACTTACCAAGTCTGTGTCAATTTTGAAAAAGAATTGGCGATTTGCCCGGTATTCATGCCATTGTTTATCCATAGGTGGAAAATTAAGGATGATTAAAGTTATTAAAATGAACCATACAGTTAAATTATCTTGCGTTTGTATTTTTACAACAAATAGCATAAATAATGACCATAAGGCAAAAACACAGAGCGCTAACCACCGGTAAGTTGCACGCATGGACTTAAAACCAGGAAGAGTCTTATAAATCCATTTATTTCCGGTAGGCGCCAGAGCAGCTTTTGCCGGCATAAAAGTTTCTGAAATAGCTTGAATCTGTGGATTCTTAATAGAATGAATTTTTATGGAAGGTCCCATAGCCATATAAAAACTAAGTGCGGCAAGCAGTAATAGACATGTGGCTAGTTTTATAGAAGAATGAATTCTATACCAACTCCAAATACCTGCGATAAGAATGGGCAAAATAAATGAACTCTGCCAAACGGAGCTATCACCAAAATAGATAAGATCACTACGGTTCACGCTTAATTTAAGGGCATCAAACACCCAAAATATTTTTTGGGTAGGTATAACTGCAAACGTTAAGTCTAGGCCCCAGCCTCTAAACATAGAGATGGGTGATGTTTCATATTCAGTGACCCCTACGTAAAAAGTATAAAGGTAATAGGCTAAACCAAAACTCAAAATATGTATTGGGAAGCTAATAAAGAGAAGAGATTTTCTAAAGGAAGGATTTACAATATATAAATATATTCCTATAAATGTAGAACCTAATGCAAACATCATAAAGGTATATCCATCCATGAAAACGGCAATTTCAACAGCTAAAATGTACATTAAGTAGTTCAAAATTACGGATTTTGAGAAAATCGATTCCTGTGGCAAGAATAATTTTAAGGCAGTATAAAAATAAAATGGTAAAAGTCCCATCCCTAAACCAAGCATGCTGTAGCCATCATGGCTGCGGACTATGTTCATAGTCGTCCATAAGACTGCGCCGAAAATTGCTAGAAGGGGTTTAACTTGAAAATAACGGGCTAGTCTATATGCGAAAATGAATCCAAAAGAAATCCAAAAAGCTACCATAGCTGAGTAAGCATCGGGGGGAGATAGCCCTAATTTAAGGAATAAGGCGCTGATTAAGCCGCCATCTAGACCAAAAGACATGGCGGCAGGGAGAGGTATGCCAAAATTTTTGGCGTAAATACTAAAGGGGTTTTTTATAAAAGATAAAGAAAATCCAGTGGTCCAAAAAGCTTGTATCGAATCGGGGGCGCCAACAAAAGGCACGGCTCCTCGAATAAAAAGTACAAAGCTTAAAGCCAAAGTAGCAATAATAAAATTTTTAAATAGTGAAGAACGTTGGTTGCTAAACATAAGCCCCTGTAAAAATAAGGTATTATAACCCAATTTACCATGTTAACTAGAACCCTCAGGGTGACCGGGTTGGTAAGTTTTAAAAAACCTTCCCTAAACAAAGGGTTAGCAATATAATACTGTTTTTTTTGGTTAACTGAAGTATTTTTTGTGAATAACAACAATATCTTGACTTTTGTTAGGCAATTTGCTGATTTGATTTTGGCAAGAGCCTCATTTTGTCGAAAAATTGCAAAAAGATTTTTTTTTAGCAATCCCAGGCGGGCGGGATGGTTATTTAAATCTTTTTTACAATCGGGTGATATCAGTCATATAGACCCAGCTACTGAACAAGAAGTACATCAGTTTCACCAAGCAATAAAAAATTCTATAGAGAAGGGTCATAGCAAGGTAGTGGTGATATTATCTTCTTATCCTTGCCTAAAGCCTAAACACGGTGGTCAGTTACGTTGTGCCGCCATTCAAAAAGAATATGCTAATAGAGGATTTACTTGTATCCCTTTGGTGATAAGAGACGAATCCAGTTATATGGGCGAGTGTTTGCCAGCGAGCGAAGTTATTTTTCCGAATAATTCACCTTATAGATTATATAATGACTATTTTTTACCGTTTTGTTCTGATTATTGTGGCGGGATTTTTGCCGTAGCTACTCCGGAAGTGTTGGAGGCGGTAGCTAAGAGGATTTTGGTGGAAGTTGATATTATACAGGTTGAGCATCCTTTCTTATTTCGATTTGCACAAAATTTAAAAGATCAGATCAAAGAATTCAAAAATGCAAAATTGATATATAGTGCACACAATATAGAATATAAATTAAAAGCAGAAATGTTGGCTCTTGCCAAGATTCCTAATAGAATAAAGGAACAAGTGTGTAATGAAATAAAAGCAATGGAAATCAATGCTGTTAAAAGTGCAGATTTTGTTTTGGCAGTTTCGAAAGAGGATCAAGAATATTTAGAACGATTAGCAGAGCGAGCTGTCATTCTAGGAAAAAATTCTGCAACTATAAATCCGGTTTCAGCCATAAAGCTAAACTTTTGGAAAAAACAACTACCCGTCAAATACCTTATATTTGTTGCCAGTGCCCATTTACCTAATATGGTGGGTTTTAAATCATTGATACAACAAATTAATAAGGAAATTCAAATAGTAGTGGTCGGGGGAGTATGTAATTTATTTCGGGATTCCCTTTCCAAAATAATCCAAAAACAGGTATTATTGTTAGGTATCTTGAATGAAGAAGACTTATCCGCAATATTAGCTCTTGCTCATGGAGTAATCATTCCGATTACCATAGGAGGTGGCTCTAATTTGAAAACTGCGGAAGCTTTATTGACTGGAAAATATGTCCTGGGTACTACAAAATCTTTTCGTGGTTTTGAAAATTATTTATCTGCCCCTGGCGTTTTAATAGGGGATACTCCCCAAGAATTTCAACAGGCCATGGTAAAAATCTTTGATTTGCCGCCTTCTGATTTTAACAGTCGTTGCGGTGAAGATTTAACTTGGCATTACAATTTAGCCGATTTTTTTAAACAGGTTAGTGTATGAGTACCTTGTGGATTGACGGAACTTTATATTTTAGAAGCGCTCGGCCTACTGTTGGAATAACGAGGGTAGAATCTGTATTAATTGAATGGGCCAAGGAAAATATAAAGGAGCTAAAATTTTTTGGTTACGATCAATACAGCGGAAGATTTTGGGAAATAGATAAAGATACTCAAAAACCCGAGCCGATACGTATTTCCTACAGTGAAAATAATCAACTGAATCATCTGGAAAAGAAAGGGTTCTTTTTTAAAATTTCTTTTCCTGAAATTCGTTTTTATGGAAAACGACTTTTAAAAGAAATAAATCATTTGACTAGAGCTGTTTTTTCAAAGTCTGAAAGAAACCAATTTATAATTGCTTCACATGCTGTTTTAAAATCTGCTTATGCTTTAAGCTTGTCGTTAATAAATAATCAGTATCGTTCTAATTTACATCATTTTTTTAAAAAGAAATATTTGGTTCTTTCTAACTTACGTTCTAAAAAAAAGGTAACTGTCAAAAGTCATGTTAAACATCCTTTTAAAGCGGGAGATTCCATATTATTTGCTGGAACTGTATGGCATTATTATAATATTAATGAAAATATTTTAAAAATAAAGCAAAATACTAAAATTTCAGTATTTACCATCTGCCACGATTTAATTCCCATTAAATTTCCACACTTTTGTTTACATGAAGGAGGAACTGGATACGAAATTTTTTATCCTTATTTTGTTTCCATGACAAAAATAGCTGACCACGTGTTTTGTGTTTCCAAATCGACTGAATTAGATTATAAAGAATTTATCAAGCAAAATAATCTGCCTAGTCCAACTACCTCCGTTGTTAAAGAAGGTTCAAGCATTTATACTGAAAATTTACCACCGTCACCTCTTATCGCTGATTTATTGAAGAGCGAATTCATTTTGTTTGTTTCTACTATTGAAAGAAGAAAAAATCATGAATTAATTTATAAAGCGATTCTTTATCTTTTAGAAAATGGCTACACTAAATTACCTAAATTTATTTTTGTTGGTATGAAAGGCTGGAGTGTCAATGAGTTAATAATGGACATAAAATTAGACCCTCGAGTTAAGGGAATGATTACCATACTTCATGGCCTTAATGATTCTGATTTAAAATATTTATATCAAAATTGTTTGTTTACTCTTTACCCTTCTTTTTATGAAGGTTGGGGTTTGCCAATTGCAGAATCCTTGCTTTTTGGTAAATTTGCCATAGTCTCTAGCACTTCCTCCATGCCTGAAGTGGGTGGGGATTTTGTAGATTGTATTCATCCTCTGGATATTATCGGTTGGGCAAAGCGTATCGGCTTTTATCTTGAAAACCGCAATGAATTAAAGGAAAAAGAAGATAAAATTCTTCGAGAATATCAAAGTCCTACTTGGGAAAAGTTCTGTAAACAAGTTTTTTCATCTATTCCGTGACGCTCATCTGCTCTAGTAAAGGATGATTCCAAACGACTACATAATTTTTACTATAGAAATTTTCGTAAAATAAAATCTTTTCCGGCGTGCCAAATTCTTTGGTGAGTGTGGCGATACACTTTTGTTCATCCGGGCAACCATAATAAATGTTCTGAACTATAATAAAATATTCTTTTTGATCAGCCGGTAGATCACTATTTTTGAACCATAATTTAGAAAAGCCAGGAAAATTAGGAATAGCGACACTCCCATCTTTAGGATTGAAAAAAACAGGTCTAACTTTTATCTTATCATTGGTAAGATAGGTAATTACATTGGCGCTCCAATAATCAGCATAACCATACGTGAGATGATTAGCAGTTAAAAAATTGGTTAATAAAAATGACTCATTATCTTTGAAACTTATGGGTTTTGGCCACAAAAATAATGTTGAACTGAGACTGCTCACTACATAAAGAATACCCATGATTGGAAATAAAATTCTTAAAGCTTTGCCTAACGTCTGCCAATAAAGCTCTATAGCTACACTGAGGGCAAGCACCAGTAAAAATAAAATGTTAATGAGGTAGCGACTGGATTTAATATACCATGAAGATTCAAAATTCATATAGATGAGACTATAACTAGCGCAAATTAAGACAATAGAAAGTAGTACAATTAGAAAAAAATTAAAAGATTCCCGTGAGGAAAGGACTTGTTTTCTTATTTTAAAAATTAACCAGATGATTAAGATGAATACAACACTAAATGAAATTAGAGAAGAAACGTTTAGAAACCTAGTAACTGAAAATCTACCAGGGATTAAATAAAACAACCAGCCAGTGACTCTGGGAAAGTAAATAAGATGCTTGATAATGTCTTTAGGGTGAGCGACAGGTATAGAAGGAGGTTTTATAAGTTGCAGCAGCCCAAAAATATTCGTGGTTATGATTAGAAAGCCAATGAAAAGAGTGCCTAATAAAAGCGGGATGCTACTGCTGAATTGCTTTTCCTTAAAGTAAATTAAAAATAAAAGTTGAGTTAAAAGAATGGGACAGGCAAATGCTGGAATAAACCAGGGGTCTGACAAGCCAGCTATGACTGTACATAAAAAAATAGATATTAAAAACAGGTAATGAGGCTTTCGAACCCATTTTATAGTTAAGAGTATACAAAGTAACCCAAACAAGTTGGAAATAGTATGACAGATATTAAAGGTAACATAAGCGCCTAAATAAGTAAAAAAGTTGCAAAACAATAGTATTAATGGCACAACAATGGCTGCTATTCTAGCTTTCAAAGCATAGGCAATCCAACTGCAAATAGCTATATTGCCCAAATACACTACGTAACCTAGCCACAGCAAAATTCTTGGTTTGTCTCCAAAAATATAAAATACTAAAAAATGCCAGGGAAAGAGTGAGAAAATAAAAGTATCGTTATTATAAGACCAGCTTTTTAAAAATTCCCAACCATATTGTTTGAATCCATGCCACATCACTGCTGTATATACGGAATCTGAAGTGATTTCATTAATACCAAAAGTTGCCTGGTAGCTGTTATAGATGCCAATAACAAAAATAGCAGTTATCAATAGTCCCCAAAGAAATTTGCGATATATCATAATGCCTTATCCCTAAATAAATTTTTTATAAACATCAAAGGTTTCTTTAGCACATTTGTCCCAAGTGAAGTTTTGTACCCTAGAAAAACCTAATGATATTAGGCTGTTTCGTAAGTTTTGATTTTCAATAATTTTCACAATGGCTGACTGAATTTCATCCGTAGAGTGAGGATCGACCAGTAGTGCTGCTTGTTCTGCAATTTCAGCCATTGAACCAAAGTTTGAAGTAATTACCGGTGTTTTTGAGGCAAAACCTTCTAAAATGGGAAATCCAAAACCCTCTTCTAAAGAGGGAAACAGTAAGAGCAAAGCGCTTTGATAAAGGCAGCGTAATTCCTCTAAAGTAACATATTTCAGCCATAGAACTTGACCGGTTTCATTCAGCGTTTGAATTCTTTCTATAAGCATAGGCGGTGTAAGACTAGGATGGTACTTGCCTACAATCACTAATTTAAAATTTTGAAAGATCTCTTTTGGCAAATTATAATAAGCGTCAATTATTTTTTCGAAATTTTTTCTGGGCTGTAAAGTGCCTACGGTTAGAAAAAAAGGACTATTTATTTGATACTTATTGAGTACATCAGTAATTAATGCTTCTGGAAGTGGTTTGCGCCAACTGGAGTCCAAGCCATAATGAGTTACTGATATTTTGTCGGGGGATATTTTCCAATATTTGACTAGATCCTCAACCATAGCATGGCTGCATGTTATATAATGATGAGCGTTTCCAGCCATTTTTTTTAATAAAAAGCTTTTTAATTTTTTTATAGGCTTGGAATTATTTTGCCAAGATTTATCTTTTAGCATAATAGCATCATGTATCGAGGCGACCACTGGAATTTTACTCACTCTCGGAACCAAATAATCAGTTACATGTAATAAAGCAATTTCTTTGGCAAGATGATAGATATTGCCTGGAATCAAGGACAGAAGGGGATTGTTAGCTATCAAAAATTGCGAACCGGCTTTAGGTTTAACAATTTCAGTCAAGGTTTTGAAATAAATTTCTTCAATAAGTACATTTTGTGCTGCTAAAGCTTGGCAAAGGTTTAAAGTATAGGTGCCAATCCCATCTATTTTCTTAGGTTTTTTTTGAATGTTATATACAGATGTAGTGGAGATGCCTATTTTCATTGCTAGCCGTACGTTTGCTAAAATAGCGATCTTATGTTTTAATTGCGTTTTTTGCAAGTCTTACCTTATTTATGAGTGAATCATGAATTTAAAAATAATTCCCATTATCCTAGCAGGAGGTATTGGGACACGCTTATGGCCATTGTCTAGAGAGACTTTTCCCAAGCAATTTCTGCGTTTGGTAAGCCAGTATTCTTTGCTTCAAGAAACTGTTTTAAGAACACGTTCTTTACCCGATTTATCCCCTCCTATTATCGTATGTAATGTCAGCCATTATTTTATAAGTCATGATCATTTAAAAGAGATTGGTATTGATAATTGCCACTTTATCTTGGAACCTTTTGGAAAAAACACCGCTCCCGCCATTGCCTGTGCTGCCCAATGGGTTTTGGAAAAATATGCCGATAGCTCCACGGTGTTGCTGGTTCTGCCATCGGATCATTACATAGCAGACCAACAACTGTTTCTAGAAGCTGTTAATAAGGCAAAATCTACAGCAGAACATGGCTTTTTAGTTACTTTTGGTGTGGCGCCTAGCTCTCCTGAAACAGGCTATGGATATATTGAGGCTGGTGAAGAAATTTCAGTAAACACTTTTAAGGTGCTTAAATTTATTGAAAAGCCGCCATTAGAATCAGCAAAGCAGTATGTGGAAAACAATAGCTTTTATTGGAATAGCGGGATGTTTATGTTTAGTCCACAAGTCTATTTGCAGGAGTTAAGCAAAGCTTCCCCTGAAGTTCATCAGATTTCAATTCAAGCGGTACGGTTAGCTGAAAAAAAAGATGATTATGTTCGTTTAGATCAACAGGTTTTTTCATCTTGCCCAAATATTTCGATTGACTATGCGGTTATGGAAAAAACGGCTCGGGCGGTCGTTATTCCTTTGGCCTCTTCATGGAATGATTTAGGCTGCTGGACTGCTGTTGCTAAAGCAGGTTCTTATGACTCCAAGAATAATGTCATTCGTGGGGAGGTGGTGATTCAAGACAGTGAAGATTGTTTCATCAGTTCGGAAGGACAAATGATTGCTGCGTTGGGTTTAAAAAACCAAATTATAGTGTCCACTCCTGATGTAGTTTTAGTCGCTAATAAAGCTTTCTCACAAGAAGTAAAAACATTAGTTCAACAGCTAAAATTACGGGATAGTCATTTGGTTGCACATCATAAAAAACAATATGATTCATCGGGATATAAGGAAAATATAGCGACAGAGGATAATTTCTCTATTGAATATTTTATGTTGAAACCTTTTTCCAGCCTTACTTTGCCGGCTAACTCTTATCCGGCTTTGTGGCTGGTAGTTACGGGTAAGTTGGAGATGTTGATTGGTTCTGAATTGAAAAAATTAAAAACGCATGATTCATTATATCTGCCAGACATGGTTAGTTCCTTTTTGTTTAATAAAACGGAGCAACCATTGCATCTTTTGAAGATTCAGCTAAAAATCAATTTTAACAAAATCAATCAAAATATTAATGAAGAGGTTATGGTATGAAAACTGCAATTGTAACAGGCATAACGGGTCAGGACGGTGCTTATTTAGCACAACTGTTGTTAAATAAGAACTATCGGGTATTCGGCACCTATCGTCATACCAGTTCCAGCAATTTTTGGCGAATTAAAGAATTGGGTATTTATAATCATCCAAATTTGCACCGTGTCGAATATGATTTGACCGATATCTCTAATAGTCTTCACTTGTTAGAATCGATCCAACCCGACGAAGTTTATAATTTGGCTGCCCAAAGTTTTGTAGGCACTTCATTTAATCAACCCATGACTACTACTAAAATTACTGCTCTTGGAGTTTTGAATTTGTTAGAAGCCATTCGGGTAGTGAATCCTAAAATTCGGTTTTATCAGGCTTCTACTTCAGAAATGTTTGGTAAAGTACAGACCATACCACAAAATGAAAAAACTCCTTTTTATCCTAGAAGTCCATATGGGATAGCAAAGTTATATGCTCATTGGATGACAATCAATTATCGTGAATCTTATGGCATATTTGCTTGCAGTGGAATATTGTTTAATCATGAATCGCCTTTACGAGGCTTAGAATTTGTAACTCGTAAAATTACTGATGGAATTAGTAAAATAAAATTAGGAAAAGCAGATACTTTAGAGTTAGGTAATTTAAATTCTAAAAGAGACTGGGGATATGCCGGTGATTATGTTGAAGGCATGTATTTGATGTTGCAAGTTGAACAACCGGAAGATTATGTATTAGCGACTACTCGCACTGAAACTGTTCGGCATTTTATTGAAATGGTTTGTAAGTCAGTAGATATAGAGATATCTTGGCAAGGGAAAGAAGAAAATGAAGTAGGTATCGATTGCAAAACCGGTAAACCTATTGTGAAGGTAAATCCTAAATTTTATCGACCGGCGGAAGTCGATTTGTTGGTAGGTGATTATTCCAAAGCGAAGCAACAATTAGGTTGGAGTCCAAAAATGACTTTAGAAAAATTGTGCGCCGCCATGGTAGAAGCTGATCTGCGTAGAAATGCCGAAAAAGACACTGTCAGTTAGTACATAGCTTACGATATATGCACAAGTGCTGATCACGCATGGCTTCTGCACAGAAGTATTTATGGTAATGAATCAATGTGTTTTTTCTTAAACGTTCATAAAGATCGTTATCTTTTAATAATAGTTCCATAGCTTGTTTTAAAGCCATTGGATTTGCTGGAGGAACGACCAATCCGGTAATGTTGTGTTCGTTTACAAATGAAGTTCCTGTGCCCAGTTCGGTAGAAATGGCTGGTTTCTCATAGATTAAGCTTTCCAGCAAGCTAATACAAAATGCTTCTGCTCTCAGGTGCGAAGGTGCGACTGTGGCTCGACACAAATGATATAAAGCGGCCTTATCTTGCTCGCTAATATGACCGACAAATTTTACATTTTGTATTTGGTGTGTTTCTTTTATTTTAGCTAATCTATCCTCTTCAGGGCCACTACCAGCGATAACCAAAGGAATAGAAGTATTTTTAACGGCTTCTATTAAAAAATCTAATCCTTTGTAGTAGCGTAAAACCCCTACAAACAGAAAAAAATTTTCTCCTAGTCTTTTTTTCCAGCAATCCACAGTTTCTGCAGTGGGTTTGGGGAATTGATCACGTTCTAGACCGTACGGTATGACCGTTGTTTTATGTGAATATTTTTTTAAAACTGGGCTGGATTGCAAATAGTTTTGTGAGCTGGCAATAATGACTTCGGCTTTGTTTAAAAAAAGATACATCAAGGGTTGGTAAAAAAATTTTAAGTACTTTTGGCGGACAATGTCCGAATGATAACTAATCACGATCGGTTTTTTAGAAGGAATAAGAAAGCTGGTTAGATCTCCAAAAGGCCAGGGAAAATGATAGTGCAAGATATCGTATTGTTGAACGATGCGAGGAAATTCCTTCAATAGGCTAATACTTATCGGGCAAGAAGCAAAATTCAAATTACTAGGAAAATAATATACTTTGTGGCCGTCCACTTTATTTATATTTCTTTCATGGGGGCCTGTGGTTAAAACGGAGCATTCAATTCCAACGTGTTGCAGCGAGGTGGACAAACTATGGATGTATTTTTCAATCCCGCCGATACTAAAAGGATAGTAGCTTTTGTATATATGTAAAATTTTCATGAACGGAACTGTATAAGAATAAAATACCTCTGGGCAAGCCCAGGGGTATTTTCTCTGTTAGATTTCGCTCCGCGCGAAGCAAGTTCGCGCGGGCGACCAAAGGAGGAGAGCTGCGCTTCTCCCCCTTTGGAAACCCCCATCGCTTTGTCACGCGGCAAACCGCGTGGAAAATCATTAATTTAACTCCTAAGATAGCTAAAAATTTTGCCAAAATCAAGTTTTGTTTATTCGCACCGGTACTTCTGGCATGGATGTTTTAAGTTTTTAAACAGAAAATCGAGCTGATGCTCAGAGTATACCAGAAATACGTAGCCGCCGGGACAAGTAAAGGTAGCGGTAGATTGTCCTAAGTTCTTCATTAAGAAATCGGTGTTGATTGACATAAAAGAACTTTGGCTAACGATAAAGTCGAAATTACCTTTTTTATAATATTGAACTGTTCCTGATAATAATGATGGCGTAAGATCGACGTTTATTGCCACGATGCGGGCGCCTGATTTGTTGAAAACAGCCAGAGGTCTTGCGTCCCAATAATTTGCTAATCCATTGTGTAGATGGTATTTCTTTATGGCTTCATCCAGGCAGGCGATTTCTGCTGGATAATATGGGCTGAAATTTTTAATTTCAAAGGGCGGATGATTCCAAGAAGCGAATAAAATTAAAATTAAGAAACCTATACAAACAGGAACTTTCCAAAAAAGCTTTTCCACATTGAGATGTTTATAGATCAGCAATGGCAAACCGATAAAAACCGGCGCCAATATGACAGGCTGCAGGTGACGAAGCCCCATATAAGTTCCTTCTTTGGCTTCATGCAGATGAGTGTCTGTAATGATGAAAATAGGAATCATTACAAATATCATGACCACCTGCCATATTAATAGAAAGTTGAGCGGACGCAAGGTGGAATCCTCTTGGTTGCGTTTTCTGTCAAGTGCTGTTTTTATTAAAGAAATGGGTGAGAAAATGATAAAGCTTAACCACAGTAAAAAAATTTCGGGTGAACTATGGAAAAAATTCCGCATGATAAGCCAAAAACTGATAAGACCGTATTTATAATGAATTAAGGTGTTTTCTCTTTGAAAATAGAGCGGCAAAAACCGATAACTTAAATAGCCGCATAAGGTTGCTATCATTACCATTATCAGCAATTTTAGACCCATTTTAATGGGGATCAATTTGCTGAGAATACTTAATGAAATTGTGATCAATAATGGAATTAGCAGATAAAAACCGACCAGTACGTCTGAAGTAAAACTAATAATAGAAAGAAACAAAAAGAGGACTAAAAAAATTTTCTTTGGATTTTGCCAGTATCTGATAAAAAAATAAAGACAGGTTAGTATCATAATAAAAGAGCCAAAATGGTCAGCCGACTGAAATACGCCTACTAAAAGTTCTAAATTAGCTTGATGAGAAATTTCTTTAGCCATTAATAATATGGTCAATATGTAAACTAGGATAAAGAAAAAATTAATTCTATTTTCAGTAACTTGTTTAAGCAAAATTAAAATAATGAATAAAAAATACCAAAGTTGTATTGCGGCGTAAATGGGTATACTTAAAAGAATATTCGAAGTAAAAGAATTAATAATCAGAGATAGGATGATATCGGGAAATATAAAAGGAGTGGTCGGCATCAACCAATCCCAAAGGGAGCCTTTTTCATAAATCAAATTATGCGCTAATGATGAAGCATACAACATATCTGCATTGCTAATACCATAACATGGAGGACAACTTGACCAAAAAGAAGCAACATAATAGAAAACACTCAGAGTAGTAATAGCGGCTAACAAGTACAAAGAGTAGCGAATAGTTTTTGACATAACGCTTAATTATAGGACAATATTTAACCAGTCAGTTTCTTGCTCTAAATGAGGTTTTATGGTTTAATTCATTCTTTTTCAGGGAGGAAAAAAGAGTGAGAATTTATAGATTAGTATTTTTTATAGCTATTTTTGGGTCGGCGATAGCCAAAGCTGATACTTTGGATATTCAAGTATATAAAATAATCCCAAATAGCGATGTTAGTACGGTCAAATTGGGGAATATTGTGGCAACGGATACTCAGTATGGGTTGTTGTTATCACCCGATTTGCATACTTTACCGTCGGGTATTCATGGTATGCATTTGCATGTTAACCCTTCCTGTGCCGATAGTGGCATGGCTGCGGGCTCTCATTTTGACCCTAGTCACTCAGGTCAGCATTTAGGGCCTTACAATGAAAAAGGGGAGTTGGGTGATTTACCGGCGTTAACAGTGACTACCGATGGCAACGCTACTTTGCCGGTTTTAGCGCCCAGGTTAAAGGTGGCAGATATTCGTGGACACAGCCTAATCATTCATGCCGGTGCGGATAATTATTCCAATACGCCGCCCGTGGGTGGAGGAGGGGCCAGAATTGCTTGCGCTGTGATTCCAAAATGAAGTGAGGCAGCTATTCCCAGGCAGTGGGAATAGCTTTGTTGTTTATATCCTGCACTTGGGCAAAGCCCAAATGCAGGAATGAAGGGGGAGAATCGCGTTTCTCCCCCTTGCGATCCCCCATTGCGTAAAGTGAGAAAATATTGTGAGGTTTATATAATGAGGTTTATAGATTTAGCTAGACAATATCAGGCATTGGAGCAAAAAATTGATCAAAGGATTAAAAAAGTTTTACAACATACCCAGTTTATTTTAGGGCCAGAAGTTTTTGAATTAGAGGAAAAATTAGCTCACTGGGTTGGCGTGAAACATTGCATCACTGTTTCCAATGGTACCGATGCTTTGCTAATGTCTATGATGGCTTTGCAGCTTAAACCAGGCGATGAAGTGATCACTACCGCGTTCACTTTTTTTGCTACGGTAGAGACCATGTTGTTATTGGGGGTGAAACCTATTTTTGTGGATATCGACCCCAACACGTTTTTAATGGATCATTCTCAAATTGAAGCTGCAATTACCTCCCGCACCCGGGCTATTATGCCGGTAAGCCTATATGGTCAAACTGCGGATATGGATGTGATTAACGCCATTGCTGCAAAGCATGGTTTAGCGGTGATAGAAGATGCTGCCCAGAGTTTTGGCGCTACTTATAAAGGGAGACAATCTTGTGGACTTTCAGAATTAGGCTGCACCAGCTTCTTCCCATCCAAGCCATTGGGTTGTTATGGCGACGGTGGGGCCGTTTTTACCAATGATGATCATCTCGCTAAATATTTGAAAGAAATTCGAGTTCATGGCCAAACCGATCGTTACGTCCATACTTCATTAGGTATCAATGGCCGTTTTGATACTCTGCAAGCCGCAATCTTGCTAGAGAAATTGACGATTTTTGGTGAAGAAGTTATAAAAAGGCAAGAAATAGGAAATTATTATAACCAATTGTTGCAGAAGTACGTAGGAGTGACCAAAGTAGTTCCTCACAACACCTGTGTATTTGCTCAATATACCATTCGAGTTGAAAAACGCGATGAATTTTGTAAAAAACTGCAAAAATTGGGCGTTCCGACGGCTGTCCATTACCCTATCCCCCTTACTAAGCAACCGCTAATAGAAAATGAAGATTATGCTCAAGTGAAGTTGCCGCATACTGAAAAGGCGGCGAATGAAGTAGTCAGTTTGCCAATGCATCCATATCTATCGCCGTCTGAAATAGAGAAAATCTGCCAGATAGTTGCAGAGTCTGTTTTAGAAACTGTCGAAGTATAAGGAGGCGTTATGTCAGTCTGTAAAAGCGCTTTTAAAGATTTCACAAATGCTTTAGGCGCACATAGGCTGTGGATTTATATGGCCAGCAGCGACATCCGCCTGCGGTACCGGGGTTCTACCCTGGGTCCTTTATGGATCACTTTGACAATGGTCGTTTTTATTGCCACTTTAAGTTTGGTTTACAGCCGATTATTAAATCAGAAAATCGACCAATATATTCCTTTTTTAACTTGCGGGCTGCTGATATGGAATTATATTTCTTCAGTAATTACTGAAAGCACGGAGACTTTTACCACTTCCAAAGAATTTATTGATGGTATGCAAATGCCTTATTTCCTTTTCATTATGCGAATGATTTGGCGGAATTTTTTAGTTTTTCTTCATAATTCTGTGGTATATCTACTGGTTATTTTAATTTTTCCTTTCAAAATCAGCTGGATTGTTTTGATGGCGATTCCAGGGTTCTTGTTAGTAACCCTGTTATTGGCGGCGTTAAGCGTTATTATTTCTTTATTAGGCACTCGCTTCCGGGATTTACCACCGATTATCAATTCCATGATGACTATTGTTTTTTTTGTATCTCCGATTACTTGGCAATCGAAATTGGTTGGTGAGGATTCTATGATAGTGTTATATAACCCAGTGCATTATTTATTGGATTTAATTCGTTCCCCATTATTGGGTCAATTGCCTCATTTTAGTTCAGTTTGTGTTACTCTGATTATGGCAATTGTTATCTGGATAATTGCTTTTTGGGTATATGCGTTTAATAGTAAAAAAATACCTTTTTGGATTTAAGCATGTCTTCTATTACTGTAACTGATGTATCTTTGAGATATCCGCTTTTAGGGGCATATACTCGTTCCTTGAAACAAAGCATTTTAAAAAAATTAGCCGGAGTCTCTTCAGGGTCTGAATATGAAAAGATTTCCTATATCGACGCTTTAAAAAAAATAAATTTTAGCTTAAAAAGTGGTGATCGCCTGGGATTAATTGGGCGAAATGGCGCTGGGAAAACCAGCTTGTTAAAAATTCTCTCCGGAATTTACCAACCTACGCGGGGTAAAATTGATGTTCAAGGTCATGTTTCACCTTTATTGGGGATCAGTGTTGGGATGCATCCGTTAGCCACAGGTTATGAAAATATTAAGTTTAGATGCTTATTACATGGTATCGATAAGAAAAAAATACCGAGTATTGTTAAAGACGTAGAAGAATTTACTGAATTGGGACATTTTCTCTCCATGCCCATTAAAACTTATTCCTCTGGAATGAGTGTACGTTTGAGTTTTGGCTTAGCGACTGCAATTACCCCGGATATTTTAATTTTGGATGAAGTAGTGGGTGTGGGTGACGCTCAGTTTATTGATAAAGCGAAATTGCGGCTCACTAATTTGATTGAATCCTCCAATATTTTGGTTTTAGCCTCACACTCTGATGAAATCATCCTTAAGTTTTGTAATAAAATTTTGTGGTTAGATCAAGGTTCGATCGTAAAATTCGGGCAGAATGATGTCCGGGGAGTATTGAATGAATATAAAGAGATCTGTTTAATATGAAAATAACAGTGTACGGGGTAGGCTATGTCGGGTTAGTGACCGGCGCCTGTTTAGCAGAAATGGGTTATGACGTGCTTTGCATGGACATTGATTTATATAAAATCCAACAATTGCAACAAGGTTTTTTGCCTATTTTTGAACCCGGTCTAGAAGAAGTTTTGCAAAAAAATTTAAAGGAAAAGCGAATTCAATTTACTACTGACGCTAGAGCGGCTGTAGCTTATGCCAATATCCAATTCATCGCTGTAGGTACACCCCCACAAGAAGATGGTTCAGCAGATCTACAACATGTTTTGGCAGTAGCCAGAACCATTGGTTCGATCATGCAAACACCTAAAATTATTGTGAATAAATCTACTGTTCCGGTAGGTACTGCTGACCACGTGAATGCGGTGATTGCAGAAGAACTGGCGCATCGTCAACTCTTGTTACACTTTTCAGTGGCCTCCAATCCAGAATTTTTAAAAGAAGGTTCTGCTGTGGAGGACTTCATGAAGCCTGACCGCATTATTATCGGCACTAACAACCATGAGGTTGAGATGCGCTTGCGAGAGATTTATGCACCCTTTAATCGTAACCATGATCGAATTATCGTCATGGATGTACGATCTGCGGAATTAACCAAATATGCCGCCAATGCGATGTTGGCAACTAAAATTAGCTTTATCAATGAAATGGCCAATTTAGCAGAACGATTGGGTGCGGATATTGAAAAGGTACGGATTGGCATCGGGTCAGATCCAAGAATTGGTTATGATTTTATTTACCCGGGTTGTGGTTTTGGAGGTTCTTGTTTTCCTAAAGACGTACATGCTTTGATTAGAACTGCCGAAGCAGCCCATTACCCTACGACACTCCTTTTAGCCGTAGAAGCTGTAAATCAACGTCAGAAAAAATTATTATTTAATAAAATACAACATTATTTTCAAGGCAATCTTTCCGGTAAAGTTTTTGCGTTATGGGGGCTTGCTTTTAAGCCGAACACAGATGATGTGCGTGAAGCGTCCAGTCGCATATTATTGGAAAACTTATGGGCAGCTGGGGCGAAAGTGCAAGCTTTCGATGTCCAGGCAATGGATAATATGCGTAAAATCTATGGCCCCCGTGCTGATTTTATTTTATGTCCTTCAAAAGAGGCTGCATTAACTGGCGCTGATGCATTAATTATTTGTACTGAATGGCCGGCTTTTCGTGCTCCAGACTTTATGCTGATTAAATCTGAGTTGAAGCACCCCGTTATTTTTGATGGCCGCAATTTGTATGACCCGATTCATATGCGTGAAAAAGGTTTTATCTATTTTGGTATAGGTAGAGGCGAGAAAAGTATGCACAACCCTGAACTTTTGTTGGCGGAAGTTAACAAATGATAATGGCTTTAAAATGACCGTCTTAGTTACTGGTGCTGCCGGTTTTATTGGATACTATGTGGCGCTTGCACTGCTGCAAAGAGGTGAACATGTTATCGGAATGGATAATCTGAATGATTATTATGAAGTGCAGTTAAAGCGCGATCGTTTGTCCCAATTGCAAGCACAAAAACGCTTTCAGTTTATTTTACTGGATTTGGTTGATCGCACTGCACTTGCAGACATTTTCGCTTCAGGAAAAATTACTCAAGTAGTGCATCTGGCGGCTCAGGCGGGTGTTCGCTATTCTCTAGAAAATCCGCATGTTTATATTGACAGCAATGTAACCGGTACTTTAAATATTTTAGAAACCTGTCGTCATTATCCAGTAAAGCATTTGGTTTACGCATCTTCAAGTTCAGTCTATGGCTTGAACACTAAAATACCATTTTCGGTGGAAGATAAAGTAGATAACCCAATTTCGCTTTATGCTGCGACTAAAAAAGCAAGTGAATTAATGGCATATACCTATTCTCATTTGTACCAAATTCCCACCACAGGTTTAAGATTTTTTACGGTGTACGGGCCGTGGGGACGTCCCGATATGGCGCCTATGAAATTTGCCAAAGCCATTTTACAGGGAAAACCAATCGATGTTTACAATCAGGGTAATATGAGCCGGGATTTTACTTATATTGACGATATTGTTGCTGGGGTTCTTAAAGTGTTAGATCAGGCGCCTATTAGCAAAGCGCCTGGTGTTCCAGCCTATCGTTTATATAACATCGGTAATAATCAACCGGTTTCCCTATTAGATTTTATTGCCACTTTGGAACAAGCACTGGGTAAAACGGCTCACAAAAACCTTTTGCCGATGCAGCCGGGCGATGTGATACAAACCTATGCAGATGTCGACGATTTAATAAGGGATTTTTCCTTCAAGCCAACTACGGATTTAGTAACTGGAATTACAAAATTGGTAGATTGGTATAAAAATTATTACAAATTCTAGTAAAATCGTTGGTGTCGGGGCTTGCAAATTGGAAATACTTACAGTTCAACATCTCTATTCTGATGAAACCAAAAAATCATGTGAAAAAGCGGCCGAAGAACTCGAAGCTTTCTTCTTCTTTCCAACTATCCCGAGTTTACAAATTTTTCATAAAAATTTCATGCCAAAAATGACAAATTTGCAAGCCTAACACTGTTGACTCACGAATAGATACTCAATCTTATTAGCCTCTAACATTTTTTTTACAGCAATTCTCTGTCCGCCCGAAGCTACGGTTATTAGAATTTTTTGGTAAAAAAACTTTGAGTCCACTATGTCGAAAACAAGAATTTCGGAAGAAAAAAAAGCAAATTTTCCCATTGCCTAAGCATCAGATATTAAAAGTAGTAATCAGTTGCGTAATATTAACAGGCCCTAAAATGAGATGTTCCTTCCAGTTAAAAAGCTTAAAAAACCAACAATAATACTTCCATCAACTGTCAAAGACCACTTTTGAAAATCACTGCTGAAATGACTACTTACAACAGTATATCCACAAAAAATAAAAGCAATAAAAATCAAGATTATTGCCAATGTAAATAATGTAATATCTTTAAAACGTCTAGCGCAAGCATCTTTCGGGTGTTCAAGTTTAGCTGATTTTATTGATACATCAACATCAGCACTCATTATTAAATCATCAATATTCATTCAGCAGACTCTATATTCCTGTTATTTTAGTTATCAGTTTGTCATCATTCCCGATAATACCAACGTGGTGACCTTTTTTGGTTTCATTTAATGCTACATTCATTAAAAATACTGATTTTTTTAAGACATCACCTTGTGAAATGTGTGATTCTTCCGATATTTTAGTAAGAATCTTGTAAAACTCAGGTGAAACATCGAGGGAAAGTCTTATGGTCATTTTGGGCATTATTTGATCTCCTTGTATAAAATAATATTCCTATTGAACAACAAATTAGTTTAATAAACAATATACCGTAAAAGAAATGTCAATAACAAGCGCAACCATTCATTTGGTCCAATTAAATAAAACCGCAAAAAACCGTTCCAGCCTTGTCAATTTGACTGTTTTAGTGTCAAATTGACACAGGCTATTACCAGGATCGCCGCTTTAAAACTTGGAGTCAAATATGGACCTTAAAGAAAAGATTGTTTTGATTACTGGAGGCGCTTCAGGGATAGGTGCGGCGACTGCCCGATGGTTAGCCAATCAGGGCATGCGGGTAGCCATTCTTGACCGTGACCCGGCTGAAAAACTGGCGCGAGAAATTTCGGGTTTGGCAGTACAGGCGGATGTCACCGATGGCGACTCTGTCCAAACTGCGCTGGAACAGGTTTGTTCCCAATTCGGAGCCATCCATGCATGTATCCATTGCGCAGGGATAGCTACAGCAGCCCGCATTGTCGGCAAAAATGGGCCCATGCCGCTGGAAGATTTTCAAAAAGTAATCCAAATTAATCTCGTCGGTACTTTTAACGTGATGCGCTTGGTGGCTGCAAAAATGATTCAGCAGGCAGTGGTGAATTCCGACGGGGAGCGGGGGGTCATTATTAATACCGCTTCTATTGCCGCTTACGAGGGACAAATGGGCCAAGCCGCCTACAGCGCTTCCAAAGCAGGGGTCATCGGGATGACATTGCCTGCGGCCAGAGAATTCAGTCAATTTGGAATTCGGGTTATGGCCATCGCTCCCGGAGTTATCGCTACCCCTATGGTGGATGGGATGCCATCTGAAGTGACACAAAGTCTAGTTGCAGCAGTCCCTTTTCCAAAGAGGTTGGGAAACCCAATAGAATATGCTAAAATCGCGCAACAAATAATTGAAAACCCTTACCTAAATGGGAGTGTTATCCGTTTAGATGGGGCAATGAGGATGGGCTCAAAATGATTGACAAAAAATCAACTCGTGCTTTAGGTGTTTTTAGTCTAGCGATGATCACCGCGGTCTCAGTAGACAGCGTACGTAATCTCCCTGCGACTGCTTTGTTTGGCAGTTCACTTATTTTCTTTTTCGTCCTAAGCGCCATTTTCTTTCTTCTTCCTAGCGCTTTAGTTTCTGCGGAACTCTCTTCCAGCAATCCTGGATCGGGTGGTATTTATGCTTGGGTGAAAAATGCTTTTGGCCCGCAATGCGGGGTTTTTGCGATTTGGATGCAGTGGATTGAGAATGTAATCTGGTATCCGACCATCTTGTCTTTTGTTGCTGGCACCATTGGTTTTTTAATTTCTCCTGAATTAGCCAACAATAAAATCTTTTTAATTACGGTAATCTTGGTAGCCTTTTGGGGAGCGACTTTAATTAATCTATTTGGCATTAAAAGTTCTTCGAGGTTTAGCAATTTTTGCGCTTTAACCGGTTTATTGCTGCCCATGGCTTTAATTATTGGTTTGGGTGCTGAATGGGTATTCAGTGACCAACCTTTACAAATTCATTTTAGCCAAAAAGAGCTACTGCCCAATTTAAATGATTCTCAAATGTGGGTGGCTCTAACCGGAATTGTGTTATCTTTTTGTGGTATGGAAATTGCCACAGTCCATGCCGGTGATGTAAAGAATCCGCAAAAATCCTATCCTAGAGCCATGTTGTTGGCTACTTTAATTATTGTGTTTACTTTAGTGTGCGGATCTTTGGCAATTGCTGTCGTTTTACCGCAAAAGCAAATAAGTTTAGTGGCAGGAATTATGGAAGCCTTTCAGGTGTTTTTTGCCGCCCACCAAATGACTTGGATTTTGCCTTGGGTTGCTTTAGCCTTGGTTATCGGTGGCATGGGTAGTGTTAGCAATTGGATCATTGCCCCGACCCGTGGTTTGATGTTGGCTGCTAAAGAAGCTTATTTACCACAACATTTTGGTCGTGAGAATCGTTATGGCGCCCCAAAAATTCTCTTAATATATCAAGCATTGATTGTCACGGCTGTCACAATGATCTTTTTACTTTTACCCACAGTAAATGCTTCTTATTGGTTTTTAACTGCTTTGTCAGCACAACTTTACATGTTTATGTATGTACTGATGTTTGCTTGCGCATTTCGCCTGCGAATTAAAAACCAGATGGCTGTTAAGGGTTTTCAAATACCTGGCGGTCTTTTAGGGCTGGGAATCGTGTGTTCGGCAGGTATGATTGGCTCTATAGTGACCTTGATTATTGGTTTCGTACCTCCTAGCAATATTCAAACGGGTGGGGTTTTCTTCTATGAGAGCCTATTGGTGGCTGGCTTGGTGATTCTGGAGTAGTCCACCCTTTGTCGTCTATCAGTACTTAAAAAGAAAAGAAAAACAAGTGGCTTTTCCGCAACAAAAAATTATTCCTGGCTAAATGCTAATGCGATCCATCCGCGGCACCCTTGGCATAGGCGGGAAATATTCTCGGTGTTTGGGATAATTGAAATTTATTCTATACAGAGATTTTCTTTAAATAATCCGCATAATCACTATCAGGAAGGCGATTAGTTAAATTTTGTAATTGCTCTCTGTTAATATATCCCTTGCGAAGCGCCATTTCTTCGGGACATCCTAGTTTGATTTGTTTCTCTAATTCTTTACGCTGCACATAACTGGCGGCAGATAGCAAAGAGGCGGGAGTCCCCATATCCATCCAGGTATAATTTTGGTCAAGGATTTCTACATGTGCTTGCTGTTTTTGCAAATATTGGGCATTGACGTCGGTAATTTCTAATTGGTGGCGGGCTGAAAATTCGATTTTCTTGGCAATTTGCACCACTTCGGAATCATAAAAATACAAACCGGTAACCGCAAGCTGAGACTTAGGTTGAACCGGCTTTTCGACAATTTTAATGGGTTTACCTTTGGGGTCCAATTCTATCACCCCATAATGCTCAGGATGGTCGACATGGTAGGCGAAGAGAGTGGCTCCTGAAGTTCTGGCTATAGCTGATTCCATCTTGGCTTGAAGCCCATCGCCATCTAATAAGTTATCGCCGAGAATTAGGCAAACTTGATTATTACCAATGAATTTTTCACCGATGATAAAAACTTCTGCAATGCCCAAAGGTTCAACTTGTTCGGTGTAATCCAATTCTATTCCCCATTGTTCACCATTGCCTAAAAGCGCTTGAAATAATGGTACATATTGCGGTGCAGTCACTATCAGTATGTTTTTAATACCGGCCAGCATCAGAGTTGTCAGTGGATAATAAATCATGGGCTTATCATAAACAGGCATGAGGTTTTTATTTACCACCAAACTAGTTGGGTAAAGACGAGTACCTAAGCCACCGGCCAAGATGATTCCTTTCATTAAAACTCCAAAGCTGTTTTTAAACCGTTGAGAAGCGCAGCTATGAATAATTATAGACAGCGTTTCTCACTTAGGGGTTCATTACCTGTGGCTAACCATTCTTGGTTTCATTTTGCTCAATGACCACAAACAACCCAGTATTTTGCCGACTGATTTGTAACAGCAATTGCTTAGGTTTATTTTGCAGAATATGTTCTAGTTCTTTTACCGAGGTTACTGGTTTTTGGTTGGCGCTAATAATCACATCTCCGGGCTGTAATCCCGCCAATGCACCTGCACTGATTTCACCTACGCCCGTGACCAAAATACCTTTCAGTGTTGAATCATCGCTTTCAAGCTCATTAAAATCTTGCAACTGCAAACCACCAATAAATGGGGTTTCTCGCTGTCGTGCTAATTTTTGTGGATCACCGACATTAGCGGAAAGTGTTTGCATTTTACCATTTCGGGAAACATCTAATTTGATATCAGTGCCAGGGCGCATAATACCCAGGATATCCCGTAATTGTTCAGAGCTGTGGATTTCTTTACCATTTAAAGTCAGAATAATATCGCCGGTTTTAATTTGCGCTTTATCAGCAGGTGAGTTTGGCAACACTGTAGTGACAATAGCCCCTTTATCTGATTTTAAATTCATTGCTTCCGCTAAAGAGGAATTAATGTCCTGAGCCACCACACCTAAAACACCTCGTTCAACTTTGCCGTAACGGACAAGTTGTTGGGCAACGTTTTTTACCATATTGCTGGGAATAGCGAAACCAATGCCAACATTTCCCATGCCTGGAGCAACTAAGGCAGTATTAATACCCACGAGTTCTCCTTTCATATTCACCAAGGCTCCGCCGGAATTTCCAGGATTGATTGGGGTATCTGTTTGGATAAAGCTTTGATAGCCTTCAATTTTAGGTTCGCTGCGGTTTAAAGCACTAACAACCCCGGAGGTGACCGTTTCCGAAAGACCAAAAGGACTGCCGATGGCGGCCACAAAATCTCCTACTTGCAACTGATCAGAATCGCCAAAATCCACATTCACTAAGTCAGGGGCGTCTATTTTAACTACAGCAATGTCGAATCCATCGTCTTCACCAATTAATTTTGCCAAATAACGGCGGCCATTTTTTAGCGTCACCACAATTACTTTTGTTTGGGAAATGACATGTGCATTGGTTACAATCAGGCCTTGCTGGGCGTCAACAATGACGCCAGATCCCATACCCACTTCTTGACGCCGAGGTTGGGGGTTTTCATCAAACGGAGCCAATGGAGGTTCTTTTTCGGTAGTGATCTTGACAATGGCTGGTGTCACTTTATCTAACATGGGGGCTAAAGAATAAACCGGATTATTCAGGTTATTGGTGGTTGCCGCCAACAAAGGAAATGACACCAAAGTCAATCCACTGAACATACCAGCCAGCAATAGAACTCTAGATTTTTTCATAAACACGCTCCGCAGTTGCAACTAGTCCCTACAGCAATGTTTTTATCCTGCGCGAGGCAAAGCCTCTGCTCGGAATGAAGGGGGAGAATCGCGATTCTCCCCCTTGCGATCCCCCATCGCGGGGATAATTTTCTACGAAAATTATTTTTCATAAGAGTGCTTTATCATGTTAAATCAACTAGTTAAAATTCAGCGAATTGCTGTATTGCCTATTTTATCGTAATTTCCATTTGTTATCCATATTAAACTCGCCATTCGGCCTGCGGCGGTCTTCTCGCGTCGAAAGGAATAAAAGCGATTGGAGTCACAATAGGTACAAAAGCCGCCGCCGTAAATCGCGGTTACTTCACAATGCTTTAGGTTGATTTTCGCCAGGTGGTATAAGTCACCGTACCAACTGCCGTTTCTTATGTAGAAACCTTCAGCATATTGTGGGTGCCTGGAGATAAATTGCTCCCGTACTTCCGGCCCAACTTCAAAATGGTCAGGGCCAATGGCTGGACCCAGCCAAACTATAAGATCTTGAGTTACAGACTTAAAATGTAACAGGGTTTGATCAATGACACCGGCCACGAGACCTTTCCAACCTGCGTGCACGGCCGCTATCTCTTTACCATTTCTGCTGGCGATGAAAATAGGTAAGCAGTCGGCAGTTAAAACTACGCAGGTCGCTGTAGGTGAGCTTACATAACTTGCGTCGCCGACATTTTTCATAGAACTTTGATCTAAGTTAATCACATGGGTTCCGTGGACTTGTTCTAACCAAAAAGGGTCATTGGGCAGATTAAGCTCACTCTGTAACCGTTTTAAAGTAGATGGTTGCTGTGCCGGCTTAGCTAAATCTCCGAACTGTCTTGTCGTCACTGCTGCATGGACATTGCTGTTTACAGGCCATTCTGGAATCAAGTAATGATCATATGTTTTCATTTTTGTCCTCCTCTAAGAGATTCAATAATTGCTGCATATCATCAGGTATAGGGCTTACCCATGAAAGGACTTCACCTGTCGTGGGGTGAGTCAGCGTTAATTGAACTGCATGCAGTGCTTGGCGTTGGAATTTCACTAAAAAATCGCGCAAGCTAGGTATCAGTAAATGAGTGGCTTGTCTCCGGCCATATTCTGGATCTCCCACCAGGGGGTGGTTGATATGCGCTAAATGCACCCGTATTTGATGAGTCCGTCCGGTTTCTAAATTGACTTTTACTAAAGAATGCGCGCGGAAAGTTTTTAAAACTTGATAGTGGGTAATTGCGGACTTGCCTCGAGTGACTACACTCATTTTGGTCCGATGAATGGGATGACGTCCGATCATGGTTTTAATCTCTCCTGAAGAGCGGACAAGCCCTTGCACAATCGCAAGGTATTCTCGTTTTATCTCTCTCAATTGTAAGATTTTAACCAAATAATTATGTGCAGCTAAATTTTTGGCTACTACCAGTAAACCAGAAGTTTGTTTATCCAAACGATGCACCAACCCAGCGCGTGGCACGTTGGCCAAAGAAGGGTCAAAGTGGAGTAGGGCGTTTACTAAGGTGTTCTCAGGATTTCCTGCCCCTGGATGTACCACTAAACCGGCAGGTTTGTCGATAATTAATAAGTCAGAGTCCTGATAGACTACTTTTAAAGGAATTTCTTGTGCTTGCCAAGTTTCATGTGGAGTCAGTGGCGCGGAAATAATGATTCGCTCTCCGAGATGAACTTCCATCTTAGGTTTAGTTGTCACTTTTTCATTGGTTTTAACGAATCCTTGACGTATCCAATGCTGTATCTGAGACCTGGAAAATTTAGGGCAAAGCTCCGCTAAAGCCTGATCCAGACGTCGCTTGACCAGTTTTTCCGGCACCTCCAATTCAATATAGATGTTTATATCCTGCGCATCGGCAGAGCCGATTGCTCGGAATGAAGGGGGAGAACCGCGCTTCTCCCCCTTGCGATCCCCCATCGCGAGCAGTGTTCCCTTCACCGGGAACTTCGGATAGATATTTTTATTCATTTCCCCATTATACCATGATCTATAATTATGAGATGATGAAAGTTAAGCCCCTAGCTTCCAAGCTGCTCAGAACCCGGTGTGATCCCAAACAGCTTGATTTTATGACCACCGATGAACTAACTGAGTTAAACGAGCCTTTGGGCCAAGAGCGGGCAATGGCGGCGATAGAGCTGGGTATTCATATCCATCAATCGGGTTATAATTTGTACCTTCTAGGACCTGAGGGGACTGGAAAGTATAATATAATCACATCGATTTTAAAGCATGAGGCTGAACAACAGCCCAGTGCGGATGATTGGTGCTACGTAAACAATTTTGATAACCCGCAAAAACCCATGGCCTTACGCCTACCTTCAGGGCAGGGGCCGGTTTTGCAAAAAGATATGGCAAAGTTGGTGGAAGACCTTAACACTGAAATACCGGCAGTGTTAGACAGTATTGAATTTCGTACTCAGGTGCAGAAATTAGAAGAAGAATTTAAGCATCGGCAAGAGCAAAGCTTAAAAGAGCTACAAAAACAAGCGGAACAAGACCGCCTCAGTATTTTGACTACCCCACAAGGTTTTGTGGTGACGCCGGTCCGAGAAGGCAAACCCATTAAAAGCGAAGAATTTAATCAGTTACCCCCTAAGGAACGCACTGAAGAAGAACATAAGATAGAAAAGATACGCCGGGGTTTAACGCAAATGTTGACAGAACAAATCCCTTTTTGGCAAAAGCAAAAGCAGGACCGGCATAAAACAATCCAAACTAATTTTATCTCTAAGGTGGTCAATCGATTGGTGGATTTTTTGCGGACTAAATATGCTGATCACCAGCGATTGCAGCAATATTTATTGGCTGTAGTGCAAGATGTCCTTAGTAATGTTCAAGATTTTTACGTAACCGAAAAAAAACGTGACCCGCTTACTTTTATACGCTATCAAGTCAATGTTTTAGTGAGCAATGAACCCTTGAACGGCGTCCCAGTAATTTATGAAGATCATCCTTCGTATAGCAATCTGATCGGGCGGTCTGAATACATGGCACAATTCGGAGCTTTGATTACCAATTTTACTTTAATACGTCCGGGAGCTTTTCATCGTGCTAATGGCGGTTATTTAATCTTGAATGCGCAGCAAGTTTTGAATCAACCTTTTGCCTGGGATAGTTTAAAACGAGTTCTATACTCACAAAGTATTGTTTTAGAAACTTTGAACCAGGCCATGGGTTTTCCGAGTACCCTTTCTCTGGAACCAGAGCCCATTCCACTACAAGCTAAAATAATTTTATTAGGGGAACGGCCGCTTTATTATTTGTTATGTGACCATGACGTTAATTTCCCAGATTTGTTCAAAATTGCTGCCGATTTCAGTAATCATATTCCGAGAAATTTTGCCAATATCATAAAATTTTCTCGACTAATTGCTACTATCGCCAGAAGGGAAAATTTATTACCGTTGAACCGAAATGCAGTGGCTAAAATCGTGGATCAAAGTTCACGGTTATCGGGTGATACGCAAAGAATTTTTACTCATATGCGTTGGTTGGTAGATTTACTACGAGAAGCCAACTATTGGGCCCAGCATAATGAGCATTTGGTTATCAAAAGAGAGGATGTTCAAGAAGCTATCGATCAACAAATTTATCGAGCCAACCGTATTGAAACTCGTGTGGCGGAAGATTTTAGACGGAATATTATTTTAGTGGATACCAAAGGCAAGAAAATCGGCCAGGTCAATGGCTTATCAGTTTTACAAATAGGTCATTATTCTTTTGGTAATCCCAGCCGCATTACTGCTACGGTGCGTTTAGGTAAAGGAGAAGTCATCGATATAGAACGAGAAGTGGAATTAGGCGGTGCTTTGCACTCCAAAGGAGTTTTTATATTATCTGGATTTTTAAATGGCCGTTATTTAGTGGACCATCATTTGTCTATTTCAGCTAGTTTGGTATTCGAACAAAATTATGGCGAAGTGGAGGGCGACAGCGCTTCCGCAGCTGAACTTGCCGCGCTTTTATCTGCGATTGGAAGATTTCCTTTAAAACAATCTTTCGCAATTACTGGCTCAGTCAATCAATATGGACAAATTCAGTCGATTGGTAACGTCAATGAAAAAATTGAAGGTTTTTTTTCAGTATGCCGTACCAAAGGGTTAACTGGAAAGCAAGGTGTGATAATACCTTATGCCAACATTCAACATCTGATGCTAAAAGATGAAGTCATTGAAGCGGTCAAAAAGAAAGCTTTTTCTGTTTACGGCGTTGAAACGATCGATCAGATATTGACTATACTAACCGGACTACCTGCTGGAAAATCCAATAAAAAAGGCTGTTTTCCAGAAAATACGGTCAATGGCATGATTGAGCAGCATCTATTAAAATATGCCGAGCACGTTGACGAAGAACATAAAGACAATAGTGAACATAAAATCTAGTAACTTTTCATTAAATAGGAACTGCTATTTTCAATAATGATAGCCCAAGAACATTTGCAGCTTTATTAAGATGTAGATCAAAACAAGCGAATTTTACTGGCTGCTTAGATTGTTTAGCTAGTAAATCTGCGGAAGCAAGATGAATACTGTCGTAGGCACGTAATGACAACATTTCTGCCAAATCAGCAGCATGGTTGAGTAATACGGGTGTATTTTGGAAAAGCAGATAATTTTGCCAATCGTTACGAAAATTTTTTTTGATTACATCGAATTCTTGTTCAGTTATTTTATTTTCGCGTCTGACCCTCGAAAAAGCTGCATGTGCTTCTACATAAGCGATAGGATTACTTGCTATTATTTTAGCTTGTTCTATCTCTTTGAATATTTCGTTGCTAAAAGCTTCGGTAACATAAGCTTTAACTAAAGCAGATGTATCAAAATAGAGTATCATTGACGATCTTCTATAACATAATCTGAAATAGTTTTGCCGATTATTTTTGGGCGGTTTTTACCTCCTGTTGGTTTTTTCCCATTCCAGCTAATTCCCTCAAGCTGCAGAAATGCATTGATTTCTGTTCCAAGTTCTTGAGGAATAGATATCAATTTGGCGATGGGTTTATGATGGGAGGTAATAATAATCAGTTCGCCCTCCTTAACACGTTGAAGGTACTGAGATAAATGGTTTTTTAATTCATGTATGGGAACTTGCATTCAATTCACCTAAAAAGAGGACTATATTTGGTAGAATTATAGCCATAATACCTCAAAAAATCAAGCCACTTTTCCTTGGGCACGAGCGAAAGGGGAAGTCAAAAGGATTGCCGTGGGATTGCTAGCCCCATCCCTTTACAATGAGGTCTTTGCCTTGTATATTTATCGCTATTTACCTGAGTTCCGCTTATGAAAAAAATTTCTATAATTATGATTCTTTTACTCCTGCTGACGGGATGTGCGAGTAATAAAGTCGCTAATCCTTGGAAGGAATATGAAGGCAAATCGTCTGGCGAAATATTTTATGAAGGCGAGCAACACTTAGCCAACAAGCAATATTCAAAAGCAGCAACCGATTTTGCCGCGTTAGACGCCTTGTATCCGTTTGGTCCATACGCACAACAAGGGCAGATGGATATTATTTATGCTTTATATAAGAGTGACGATCAAGCGGCTGGCTTAGCAGCGGCGGATCGTTATATCCGGCTTTACCCTCAAGATCCGCACATCGATTATGTTTATTATATGAAAGGTCTGATGAGTTTTAGTGGATACTTTAACTGGTATCAGTCTTTGTTTGGTATGGACCCTGCGCCACATGATCTTTCAGATAAAAAAGAAGCTTATACTGCCTTTAATCAAGTGGTTCGTATTTATCCACATAGTATTTATGCTCAAGATTCCGCTTTACATATGGCCTTTATCCGAAACTTAATGGCTCGCAGGGAAATGATCATTGCGGATTTTTATATGAAGCGAAAAGCTTATGTAGCCGCCGCCAATCGGGCAGTGGGTGTAGTTGTCCATTATTCCGGTTCAACTGCAGTGCCGCATGCGTTAGAAGTTATGGCCATCGCTTACAAAAAAGCAGGTCTACCGGATTTAGCTGAAAGCAGTTACCGAATCTTAGAAACCAGTTATCCTAACAGCCCTGAATTTAAAAATTTGCAAAAAAAGTTTAAGAAAAGTTAGATGGTGCGCTTTGGTGGACATACTTATTCCCAAGGGGGTCTTTGGGCTCACTTGCTGAGAAGGGTGGTGCATTTATCAGCTATTTTAATTCTATGGCTTTATTATCAATTTGGAGTCCCAGTTGCTGATTTTTTCGGCATCAGTTTAACAAAGCTAATCTGCTTTTTTTTGGCCATTGTTCTAATTCTGGAAGCTTTACGATTGTACCGTGGCTGGACAGTGTTTGGCCAAAGAAATTACGAACAAAAGCGAATATCTGCAGTGGCGTGGAGCGCTGTAGGTATGGCTTTAGTCTTGTTATTTGCTCTGGGTAAAATGTATACCGTACCCATTATTTGCGCCTATGCCATCGGCGACCCTTTATTGGGCGAGCTAAGAAGAACTCGATTACCTAAATTAGTCGTAGCAATCATAGGGATCTTGGTGATCAGCGGCATCTGGTGGTTGTCGCATATTTTCTTTCAAACCCCGGGGTGGCTATGGCTGCTCATGGGGCCACTCACAGTGGCGGCAGAATGGCCTTGTCTTTCTTGGATTGATGATAATGCTCTGATGCAGATCATTCCATTAGTAGTGGTGCTTATCCTTTTTATCCATTAATAAGAACAAGTCAGGATGAATTTCCTGACGGCAGGAAATTCATTAGGAGTAAATTTATGAATGGAGATACTATTCAGAAACTTCAAAATCAATTTGATGCTTTGAGTCAAAGGCTTTCCGATGGAGATGTGGAGTTTTGGTTTGCAAGAGATCTACAAGAACTATCTCAAGGCGCTTAATTATGATAATGGTTACGGGCTATGTAGATTTGGAAAAAATTCAGCAGCACATGGGTTAAGGGAAGAACATTTGGTAACTGTTTTGGGGGGATTATATTGAAATCTGAATGGATTTGACCCACTTGACGATGGGTGCGGCTGATTTGAAACGACGGTGGTACTTGACGACAAAGTTTGTTCTAAATTTGGACTGCTTTCATCCGGTTCAAGATAATTTTCATTGTAAGAATGGTCATATTTGTCCAATTTATGATCGACTCCTGTTTTAGTTTCTGAGCGTCGTTCTAAATCAGTCGCACCCCTTGACGATTGCAAAGGCACAAGTAGGTTATTTTCAAAAAACTCTTTTATGCTTGGTTTTTCTTCTTCCACTATAAAGTACGGCATTCGTATTACCAAAGGCCAACCTTCGGTTATGAGAAGCCGAGTATTAAAATGCGTTTGGCTATTGATTTCATGGGTATCCGGTTTGAAATGAGTGGGGCCATCAATTTGAACAGCGGCACATTTTTGCCAACCTCTTTGGTTATTTTTTTTAAATAAAGCCACATCTACTCGTGAACCCACCGCAACCTGTTCCCCTTCGAGATAATAAGATGGATCGGAACGAAATAAATATCGCAATATCTTAGTAGCGTCAATCTGCAGCTGAGATGATTTCGGTATCGGCGTTTTCTCCTCCAATTCTTTAAGACAAAATTTTAGAAAAGAACTATCCCATTTGATGTCTAAATTTTCTGATTTTGTGTACAAGTAAAATCTATAAATTTGCGATAACGATTTTATAGTATAGTGATGCTGTTCAAATGACGGAAAATTCTCAGCTAATTTTAAGAAAAGGGGTTGATTAACAATCCCCATTCTCGCCATCGCATTCGCGAAATTGGATAAGTTTTGATGGTTAAAATCCTTGAGGCTAGTCAGCTTATTGACGTGATCAGCCAATTTTCTCATCAAGGTGATGCAGGTTTTGTCTTCAGGAGCCATTTTCGCCATCGCATTCGCGAAATTGGATAAGTCTTGAGGATTAAAATTCCTTAGGCTAGTCAGCCTATTGATGTGATCAGCCAATTTCTTCATCAAGGTGATGCAGGTTTTGTCTTCAGGAGCCATTTTCGCCATCGCATTCGCGAAATTGGATAAGTTTTGATGGTTAAAATCCTTGAGGCTAGTCAGCTTATTGACGTGATCAGCCAATTTCTTCATCAAGGTGATGCAAGTTTTATCTTCAGGAGCCATTTTCGCCATCGCATTCGCGAAATTGGATAAGTTTTGAGGGTTAAAATCCTTGAGGCTAGTCAGATTATTGACGTGATCAGCCAATTTTCTCATCAAGGTGATGCAGGTTTTATCTTCAGGAGCCATTTTCGCCATCGCATTCGCGAAAGTGGATAATTCTTGAGGATTAAAATTCCTTAGGCTAGTCAGCTTATTGACGTGATCAGCCAATTTCTTCATCACGGTGATGCAAGTTTTATCTTCAGGAGCCATTTTCCGCATCGCATTCGCGAAATTGGATAAGTCTTGAGGATTAAAATTCCTTAGGCTAGTCAGCCTATTGACGTGATCAGCCAATTTCTTCATCACGGTGATGCAGGTTTTATCTTCAGGAGCTATTTTCGCCATCGCATTCGCGAAAGTGGATAAGCTTTGAGGATTAAAATCCTTAAGGCTAGTCAGCCTATTGACGTGATCAGCCAATTTCTTCACCACGGTGATGCAGGTTTTATCTTCAGGAGCCATTTTCGCCATCGCATTCGCGAAAGTGGATAATTCTTGAGGATTAAAATTCCTTAGGCTAGTCAGCTTATTGACGTGATCAGCCAATTTCTTCATCACGGTGATGCAAGTTTTATCTTCAGGAGCCATTTTCGCCATCGCATTCGCGAAATTGGATAAGTTTTGAGGGTTAAAATCCTTGAGGCTAGTCAGCTTATTGACGTGATCAGCCAATTTCTTCATCACGGTGATGCAAGTTTTATCTTCAGGAGCTATTTTCGCCATCGCATTCGCGAAATTGGATAATTCTTGAGGTTTAAAATCCTCTAGGCTAGTCAGATTATTGACATGATCAGCCAATTTCTTCATCACGGTGATGCAGGTTTTATCTTCAGGAGCCATTTTCGCCATCGCATTCGCGAAATTGGATAATTCTTGAGGTTTAAAATTCCTAAGGCTAGTCAGCCTATTGACGTGATCAGCCAATTTCTTCATCACGGTGATGCAAGTTTTATCTTCAGGAGCCATTTTCGCCATCGCATTCGCGAAATTGGATAATTCTTGAGGTTTAAAATTCCTAAGGCTAGTCAGCCTATTGACGTGATCAGCCAATTTCTTCATCAAGGTGATGCAGGTTTTATCTTCAGGAGCCATTTTCGCCATCGCATTCGCGAAATTGGATAAGCCTTGAGGTTTAAAATCCTCTAGGCTAGTCAGCCTATTGACGTGATCAGCCAATTTCTTCATCAAGGTGATGCAGGTTTTATCTTCAGGAACCATTTTCGCCATCGCATTCGCGAAAGTAGATAAGTTTTGAGGGTTAAAATCCTTGAGGCTAGTCAGCCTATTGACGTGATCAGCCAATTTCTTCATCAAGGTGATGCAGGTTTTATCTTCAGGAGCCATTTTCGCCATCGCATTCGCGAAAGTGGATAAGCCTTGAGGTTTAAAATCCTTGAGGCTAGTCAGCCTATTGACGTGATCAGCCAATTTCTTCATCAAGGTGATGCAGGTTTTATCTTCAGGAGCTATTTTCGCCATCGCATTCGCGAAATTGGATAAGCCTTGAGGTTTAAAATCCTTGAGGCTAGTCAGATTATTGACGTGATCAGCCAATTTCCTCATCACGGTGATGCAAGTTTTATCTTCAGGAGCCATTTTCGCCATCGCATTCGCGAAAGTGGATAAGCCTTGAGGTTTAAAATCCTCTAGGCTAGTCAGATTATTGACATGATCAGCCAATTTCTTCATCAAGGTGATGCAGGTTTTGTTTTCAGGAGCAATTTTTGCCACCGCATTTGCTAAATTGGATAATTGTCGAGGTTTATATTCATTTAAAGAATTTTTGTTTATTTTATCCGCTATGAAAAGGACTAATTGTGACCCTAGCGGCGAGTGGGGGAAATGTGAAATGGCGTTAAAAATAGAAGCAATGTCTATTGATTCCAAGTTTTCAAACACTTCATAGATACTCTCAATAATCCATGAGAAGCTTTCTCCGTTTAAATGATCCGACATCAATTGGATTTCTTTTTGATATTTATCTCTATTTTCATGGGCCTCTTTCCAAAAGAAAGACCACTGGTGAAGGATGCATGAGAGGTGAATGTGATTAAAGTAATCGCTATCTTGAGAATATAAAATACTGAGTAATTCACGAAAATCGGAACAATCTTTTATACGAGTGGTGATATTTTTTAAATGATGCGTTGAACCAGGAATCCTCATTTTCATTTCCCCTTATAACTGGTTTCTTACTAAGCAAAATAACATACAACAAAAGGTATAAAGGAGCAAGAGTAGCTCACTTTATGATCACGCCAATTGGGCCAAAACTTAATCAATTAAGTTAAATTTTAATGCTGAACTGGTGTAAAAACAGAAAAGGGTGTCAGAGGCGACAAAAAAATTAAAAACTATATTAAAAACAAGGAAATTAGCTTTCAAAATAGGTCATATTATTTGTATGAATTAATTTAAGTACGTTATTTCGTAACTCCTGTTCATTAGCCAAAATGGAGCTTCTTGTTGGTTGCACCCTGAAAAAGCGTTGGTTCAATTAAATTTAAGAGGTAAAACAGCAGATATTCTATGGTTTACAATTTTTCATGAAATAGGACAAACAGTTTTATTTCCACCCTGAAGTGATGGGATAACGTCTATCTTTGCCAAAAGCCCGTTGGGTGATGCGAATGCCGGGAGGGGCTTGACGGCGTTTGTATTCGTTGCGGTTAATCATTTTAATGACTTTTTCTACGGTTTTTTGATCAATTCCTGCTGCAGTAATCATTTCCGCTGATTGATCTAACTCGATGTAACGCACTAAGATTTCATCGAGGATAGAGTAGGGCGGTAAACTATCTTGATCCACTTGACCTTCCGCCAATTCCGCAGAAGGAGGCCGGTCAATAACTCTTTGAGGAATAACCGGAGCAATAGAGTTGCGATAGGCCGCTAATTTATAAACTAAAGTTTTGGTTACATCTTTTAAGACACCGAATCCACCTGCCATATCGCCATATAAAGTGGCGTAACCCACAGACATTTCACTTTTATTTCCAGTCGTCAGAACAATACTGCCTTTCTTATTGGACAGCGCCATTAATAAAGTGCCACGAATGCGCGCTTGAATATTCTCTTCAGTAGTGTCTTTGGGCAAGCCAGAAAAAGCATCCGCTAAACTGGATAAAAATGTCTGGAAAATAGGCTCTATATGGATGGTAAGATGATTAACGCCGAGCAATTTACTTTCTGCCAATGCATCTTGGATGCTCATATCACTGGTGAAACGGCTAGGCATCATCACTGAAGTGACTTTATCAGCGCCTAATGCATCTACGGCAATTGCTAAAGTCAGCGCGGAATCAATACCGCCGGATAAACCAATGATGGCCCCCGGAAAATAATTTTTATGGACGTAATCGCGGACTCCTAACACCAAAGCCTGGTAGATATAATGCTCTTTAGAAAAAGCGGGTAGTCGGTTAGTTTCAGTAATTTGCAGTGGGCTTTCCGAAGGAACCGTTATTTGTATGGGGAAAAGTTCTTCCGTAAAAAAAGCCGCTTGTTGACATTTCTGTCCATGCTCATTCACCATCAGAGATCCGCCATCAAAAACCAATTCGTCCTGGCCGCCTACCAGATTGGCATAAATGATGGGGCACTGGTTTTCATGGGCGCGCTCTTTTAATACTGCTTCGCGAATTTCGGCTTTGTTATAATCATAAGGGGATGCATTCAAAATAACCACCAGCTGTGCTCCGGCTTTTATTGTTTGTTGCATCGGCATGCTGATCCATAAATCTTCACAAATTAAAACTCCAATATTCACCCCTTTTATATTAATGACACAGGGTGATGATCCCGGATAAAAATATCTTTTCTCATCGAAAACGGTGTAATTAGGTAATTCCTGTTTATTGTAGGTAGAGATAATTTCACCGTTTTGGATAACAGCGGCTTGGTTATAAATTCTTTGATTAATTTGAACTGGGTAACCTATTATCAAAGTGGTTTTTAATTTTGCCTGAAGAATTTTGTTAAGACCTTTTTGGCACGATTGTAAAAAGTCGGCTCGAAAAACCAAATCTTCCGGCGGGTATCCCGACAAGGTCATTTCTGGAAAAACCACACAATCGGCAAGAAATTCTTGAATAGCTCGTTCCGTATGATGAATCACTTGCTCAGTATTATTCATGACATCTCCTACCCTGAGATTGATCTGCGCAATTACGATGGTTAGATTTTGAGTCATGCTTTACTCATTGAATTATTAGAGCCGCGACTACATTTCTTCCTTCAGCGATTAAGGCTGTATAGGTTCTGCAAGCCGCACCCGTGTCCATACTTTCCACGCCGATTTTTTTGAGATACAAAGGGGCGAGCAAACTGGGGTGAGGCATTTTAAATTGCCGGCCGGTGCCCAAAAGCACCAATTCAGGTTTTAGATCTAGTACAGGGGCCCAGTCTTTTTCGGTTAATTCTTGGAAAGATTGCGGCGGCCAATCCGTTATCAATGTTTGCGCTGAAATAATTAAGCTTTTTTGGTATACGTTCTCATTAACGGTAATGATACCGTCACCGTATGCACGGATTTGAAAGGGGGCGTCGCTGGTGTCTTGTGTTAGAATCATAATGCTGCCTTTTTAAAGCAGAATTATACAGCAATTCCCGTTGAACGGGAATTGCTTCCTGATTTGAATCCTGGGTTCCGGCAGAGCCGGAACCCAGGAATGAAGGGAAAGGTCGCTCCGCTCGCATCGAACTTGCGATCCCTCATCAGGATGGGTTTTTTCTACGAAAAAATATTTTAGCTTTCGAATTTTAATGACATCTTTTCAAATAGTTATAATTCAGCGGGAATTGCTGTGGTTTTGATCCTCAGTTCCGGCAAAGCCGGAACTGAGGAATGAAGAGGGAGATCGCTCCGCTCTTCTCCCCCTTGCGAACCCCCATCAGGTATCGAAGCGCAAATTATATTAGGTTGGCATTAAAAATCTTGGTCTGCGCTAAATAATCCTTTGAGCGTCCGTATGCATACATTACGGTGCCATTTTGAATATAGCTGATTAATTTCTTGTTGGCGTTTGGGTCCACTGCAAAACAGCCCCAGCTGGTGCCGGCTCGTTGTGCCATTTTTATAAATCCTGGACTGGCGTAGCTGGCTGCATGAACTACCACAGCACGAGATTCTACGTTGTTATTACTGGATTCTAATCCTTTAATTCGAAGTGAATATCCGTGTTGGCCATAGTAAGTTTTTTTGGTGACAAACACCCCGATACTGGATTGTAATGAATTAGGTTTGTTTGAAAACTTAGTCGCCCAGGGAGAATCGCTTCCAGATCCTTTACCATGGGTCACAGGTAAAGCCATTAAAACATCGCCTGTTTTTAAGTTTATTACGTATAGCCGGTCTTTAGCCGAAGATACAGTGAAGTCTATGATGGTTAAAATATCTTTATTTTTCACTTGGGAAGTTTTTAACGCCCATTGATATCCAGCAAAAGCCATTTGTACTGCTTCAGGACTTAAATTAGTATTGTGAGTTAAGTTGTAAGAAAGCTGAAGATAGTTGGGGGTACTTGTGGTTTCTGCATGGGCCAAAGCAAACGGCAAAGAGAGCAGACCAGCAACAGCGGCTAATTTAATTAATGGTTGTTTCATGTTACCTCACGGGGTTGGTTAATGTTTTCTCCACACCCTGGAGATACATAAGCTTCCAAACGGGACATTATACTATGTCCGTTTCGTATTGTCCCGCTATTATGTACTATTTGGGCATAAAAGTCAAGGTTTTCTTACATATTTTATCTATTTTTTAACCTAAGACTAAAGGGGTTGCTATGGCAAAAACAGAAATTATCTATGGTTTTCAAGTACTTAAAGAAGTATTACGTCATCAGCCAAAAACGGTTCAACGGCTTTTTTTACAAGAAAATAGGGTAGATGACCGGGTTCAAGAGCTTTTAAAGCTAGCTCAAGCCTCAAAATTGCCAGTTCAATGGCTAAATCGGCATGATTTAGATAAAATGCTGGGCACTTCTCAGCATCAAGGTATGGCCATCGAGTGCTCAAAAATAGCTTCATTGTCTGAATCTATGCTCCAAGGTCTTCTCCAAGAGCATGAATCTGGCCCCATTCTTTTGCTGATTCTAGACGGGGTTCAAGATCCGCATAATCTCGGTGCTTGTATTCGTACCGCCAATGCGATGGGTGCGGCGGCTGTAATTGCTCCTAAGGATAGAGCCGCCGGTCTAACGGAAGTGGTTCATAAAGCTGCTTGCGGCGCTACTACTGTCACTCCGTTTATCCAAATAACCAATTTAGCCAGAACCTTGCGTGAGCTTAAGGAGCATAGTATTTGGCTGGTCGGTATGGATGGAGAGGCCGATCAAATATTATCGGAAATTAACCCTGGCCCCCGGGTGGCGTTGGTCATGGGCAGCGAAGGTGAGGGATTACGGCGTTTAACCCGAGCAGAATGCGACTTTTTGGTGAAAATTCCTATGTGCGGCACGGTGGAGAGCCTAAACGTATCGGTGGCAACAGCCATAGGTTTATATGAATTGATTCGAGTTAACCGCCATTCCGCGGCTTGAACGCGGGATCTGGGGAACCCATATCGATTGCTAGATCCCGCGATCAAGTCGTGGGATGACATAGTGATAGGATTTAAGAAAGTAATTTAAGTAGCTCTTCCACCACCGCCGCTCTTTGTTTTGGTTCAGAAGCAGTGACTTTAAATCGGAGTGTTTTTCCTCCCTGTAATTGGTAAATCTTAGGGTACTTCTGAATCAGTAAGAACTAATTTTTGTAAATTTATTTTTGGCTTTTCGTCAAAGTGCAAATAACCATATTCATCGGTTACTTCGACTTTGGTAATACCTAAGGGAGCGACCAGCAATTTTAAACGGGTGATATTAAATAACTGCTGAGTGACTTCAGGCAATAATCCAAAACGATCGATCATTTCGATTTTGAGTTCATTCATTTCTTGTTCGGTTTCACAATTCGCCAAACGTTTATAGAGCGTTAAACGCACACTGACATCCGGTAAATAATTTTCAGGAACAAATGCGCTTAGATGCAAATTGATTTCCGGACCTTGGCTTTCCGACAACTCCAAAGTGGGTTCTTGTCCTGATTTTAAAGCTTTAACGGCTGCTTCCAACAATTCCATATATAAAGAAAACCCTACTGCATGAATATGTCCGCTTTGTTCTTCACCCAAAAATTCGCCGGCGCCACGGATCTCTAAATCGTGCGTGGCTAGCTGAAATCCTGCGCCTAAATCTTCAAGTTGGCTAATCGCGGTCAATCTTTTCTCGGCATCGGCATTGAGTTTTTGCCCTGCCGGCACTAACAAATAAGCATAAGCTTGATGGTGTGAACGTCCAACTCGACCTCGTAATTGATGCAATTGTGCTAACCCAAAACGATCGGCGCGATTAATTAAAATAGTGTTGGCGGTAGGGATATCAATCCCGGATTCGATAATGGTAGTGCAAACTAACACATTAAAACGCTGATGATAAAAATCAGTCATTACTTTTTCTAGTTGTCTTTCCGGCATTTGGCCGTGGGCGATACCAATACGGGCTTCCGGAACGATATTTTGCAATTTTTCCGCCATGGCGACGATGGTATCCACTTCGTTATGCAAGAAATAAAGCTGACCGCCACGCATCGCTTCACGTAAGACAGCTTCTCGGATAATGCTGGGTTCGTACTCATAAATAAAAGTTTTAATAGATAAACGGCGTGCAGGGGGTGTCGCAATAATAGATAAATCGCGGGTTCCGGCCAAAGCCATATTCAAAGTGCGGGGAATAGGGGTTGCCGTTAAAGTAAGAATATCGACGTGGGCGCGTAATGCCTTCACACGCTCTTTTTGGCGGACTCCAAAACGGTGTTCCTCGTCAATAATCAATAATCCTAAATCTTTAAATCGAATATTTTCCGCCAATAATTTATGCGTGCCAATAGCAATATCAATTTTCCCTTCTGCTAAACGAGCGACTGCTGCTTTTTGATCTTTAGCGCTTTGCATTCTGGAAAAAGCGGCGATTTGTATCGGCCAATCGGCGAATCGATCGCGAAAACTATGCAAATGCTGTTCCGCCAACAATGTGGTGGGTACCAAAACGGCGACTTGTTTACCGTCTTGAACTGCTAAAAAGGCAGCTTGCATGGCCACTTCGGTTTTTCCGAAACCGACATCTCCGCAAATTAAGCGATCCATGCTGCGAGGTGCGGTCATATCATTAATAACTTCGTTAATCGCCCTAGTTTGGTCGGGTGTTTCTTCAAAAGCAAAAGCGCGGCGAAATTGTAAAAAATTATGATCCGGACTTTTAAAAGTATGTCCGGGAGAAGCCTGTCTGCGGCTATAAATATCCAACAATTCAGCAGCCACATCACGAACTTGTTCGGCGGTTTTGCGTTTAATCGTTTGCCATTGCTTGGTGCCTAATCTTTGCAAAGGGGCGTGGTCGGCGTCTGCGCCGGTATAACGGCTGATTTGATGCAAAGAGGTAACCGGCACGTATATTTTGTCACCGCCTGCGTACTCTAACTTTAAATATTCTCCTTGTTGCCCGCCAGCGCTCATTTGTTCCAAACCCAAATAACGGCCTACGCCATGTTCGATATGAACAACGGGCGCGCCGATTTGTAGTTCGGTCAAATTACGAATCATAGTGGCTGGATCTTGTTGAGTTTGTTTTCGTAATCGTCTTTGTTGGACTTGTTCGCCAAAAAGCTGGGATTCACAAATCAACGCCAATGCCGGTTCTTGCAGCCACAATCCAAAATCTAAAGGCGCTACACAAATGCCATATATCGATTTGGAATTTAAAAATGCTTGCCACGAAGCAAATATCTCTGGATGCAAATCAATTTCGGTTAGTAACTCCAATAAGATTTCCCTTCTGCCGGTTGTTTCCGCACAAAATAAAATCCGTTCGCTATTTTGCTGTAGAAAGTTTTGTAATTTGTTAAGCGGATTTTTGGCTTTATGATCTACGTTGAGTGAAGGCGGGACAGAAGTGGCAAAATTGTAATGGCCGGCTTTTTCTGCCAGAAGTTCAGTATGGCACTGAATTTGAGGGAAATTTTTCATTGCAGCAAATATTTCGTGCGGCGCCAAAAAAACAGTTTCTGGCGGACATAAAGGCCGATGGATATCATGACGCAATTGTTCATAGCGGACATCCACTTCTTGCCAAAATTTATCGGCAACTTTAGGCAGGAAATCGGTGCAAACAATTTGGCAGTGTGTGGGAAGAAAATCAAAAAATGTTTCTAATTTCGGAAAAAATAAAGGCAAATAATATTCAGCGCCGGTTGCCGGCATCCCTTCACTAATTTGCTCATAAATAGGAGATTCTTTTGGATTACCCGTAAATTGCGCGCGCCAAGTTTGACGAAATTGATTAATACCGTCTTCTGTTAGTGGATATTCACGTGCGGGAAATAAACGGATTTGAGTTATTTTTTCAACTGAACTTTGGGTCTCTGGATCGAAACGGCGGATGGTTTCGATCTTTTCATCAAATAATTCTATTCGGTAAGGAAAAGGGCTGCCCATGGGAAAAATATCCAGAATAGCTCCGCGTATAGCAAATTCTCCATGTTCAAACACTTGATTCACAGCATCGATAGCCCGCTTGATCAAGCTGCCGGCGAAAACTTTGAAAATCTAAAATATCGCCACAGGTGAACGCCATAGTATGTGCCAGTAAGTATTGCTTAGGGCATCAATCTATGCATCAGAGTGGGTAAAGCGGCAAGTACTATGCCCTTTTTAAGATGGGATAAATGATGCAATACCAATAGCCGTTCAGAAATCAAATCTGGGTGTGGAGAAAAATGATCGTAGGGTAACGTTTCCCAATCGGGGAAATAATAGCAGGGAAAATCCTGTTCGTTCCAAAAAAAACGCAGCTCTAATTCAAAACGACGGGCTGAATGGATGTCTGGAGTAATCACTAAAATCACTTGAGATTCAGCTTGCTGGACTAAGGAACCGATAGCCAGGCTTGAACTGCTGCCATGCAAATTCCCCCAATGTACGCGTTGATCATGCTGTTTTAGGATAGGAGGATTCAAGACGTTGTATAATTTAGAGGCTTCCACAAAGATATCCTACAATCCTTTTCTAAGTAGCGCAATTTTTTTATGTGGATGACAGAAATTCCCGGGATTTTCAATCCCGAGAATTTCTTCCCTGTTTTTACGCGATGCTCGGCAAGCCTGCGCTCGCGCTCAAGGGGGAAAATCGCGATTCTCCCCCTTGAGAATCCCCCATCGCGTAAGGAATTTCATACACTTATTTGGTTTCGCTTTAACTGAGACCTTTACCGGGTGGCGTATGAAAAGTAGTGGTAAGTTCTTTTGCAACTGTATTCGGCTTGGCTGGGACTTTAGTAGCAAACATACCGCTGGTTAATAAATCACTTTGCTTAGGTTGAGGTTTTCGCTCAACCGGATCAGTAATTTGAAAATGCGTCCCAGGGGTTGCTGGACCTGGTTTAGGGGGGCTACTTGGGGTGGCAAACATATCCGGTGAAATTCCTTTTTGTGCTTCAATTGCTATGTTGCGAAGAATTATTAACTCTTGTTGAATACCTTCGTAAGCCTCTTTTCTAACTTGATGCTTGAAACCTGTATTAATTTTTGCAGATTTTTTTATTTCAGTTGTACAGCCAAAGTTTAATTCTGCGCATTTTGTAATAATAGTTTCCAACACTTTCGAAGAATCTTTTTGTTCCTTAATTTTTTCTATAATTTTTTTTCCTTCCGTAACAAATTTAGAGACCTGTATGTGATTTTTTTCATATACTCTATAGGCAGGAGACTTTAAAAAATCTTTCCTGGCTTCTTCCTTTAGCTTATTTCTACCGCCGCTTTCTGGCAATTCAGGTTGTGGAAAAGATTTAAAATCTTTAATTTCAGTAAAATTATCTTTTTTTGCACGCTGATCTAATGCTGATTTTTTTTCGAATTCTTTGGTGGTAATATTCTTATTATCGGCAGGGTTTGAATTTAATTGAGAAAAATTAAGATCTTGAAGAATGCGGGCTTCATTTGTTAATAATATTATTTTTCTGGCTAGTACGGTTTTTGCTGTTGTAGCACTACTCCTGTCTTGTTCGCTAAGACCAGATTCTAATTTAGCAATTTTACTTTTTGCTTCGGTCAATTTCGATATTTCATCTATTAAGAAAATAAATCTTAATGCTGCTGATGTTGCTGTAGCTGGGTCATGCTGGTTATGCACATAATCAGATATTGAGCGTTTATTTAAAATAATATCAGAGGTACTAGCGGCTCCTGTTAATTCTGGGACTTTTAATTTCGTCCATTTTTCAATGTCAGCGTGGAGCTTTTCTCTGTCTTGTACAGATCCGATAGTTTCTAATAGTTTTGTTTCAGAATCATGATATTCTCCTAAGAGAGGTTTAGGGATCTCCGGTATCTCTTGCCGGGAAATTAAATTAAGTGTTTGCAGATCAAGTCCGGTGAGTTCCTGATTAAAATCTTTTATTAATTGGGCATTTACTATTTCTTGTTCTTCAGCCAAACCTTTTACATATTTTTTGGCAAAAAAAGTTCCTGCTTTTGCCCCTACTGTTAATCCAGTAGTAATTCCAAAAGAGGCTCCTCCGGAAACTGTATGGATTAATATATTATGAATTAAATCCGTAACTAAGCTGGTCATTTTGTCAGTTATCAGGCTTTCATGAGTAGATTGTAACTGAGCTAGCCATTTATGAATCTGAGCTAAATCTTTTATAGCAGCTTCATTTTTTTTCCCAACAATTTGATATAAAGCGCCGATGCTATCTAAATAAACATGATATTCTTTGGGTAATTTAGTTTTTAAACCTTCAATTCGGTGTTGTAATGCAGCTATCGCAGTTTTCATTTCTGCTCCTTGCTTCATTCCTACAGATTCAAACACATCGGAGTCGAAAAGATAGCTTAAAACCTTTTGTAATTTGCTTTGTTTCTTGATTTTGTCCTGACTGTCATTTTTCTTTGCATCATCTAATGTTATGAGATCTAGACTTAAAACTCCTAGCGCTTCTACCGTACCGCTTGTTTGAGGATCAATCTTGGATGCAAAATCTTGAATTGTATCTAATACTGTTTTCATTATATATTCTTTACCCTTTTATTAGTTACATATAATACACTTGCTTTAAGTGTACTAGATTCACATTAAGCAAATATTAACCAGATTCTTAGGTAGTAATTTTTCTCTGTGGGGTACAAAAATTTTGGCCTTGGAGAATTTTTATCCGCGATGAGCGCATTCACTCATAGTTGACAAGCGTTAAATAATGATGTAATGTTACAAAATTACAATTTAAAAAAGCGAGTTCATATGCTAAGGGAATTTGATTTTGCACAATTTGAACGCTTGGCGGCGCAGTCATCCCGGGTTTGCGTTTACCGGGAAATTCCGGCTGACAGGTTGACGCCAGTCAGCATTGTGGAAAGCCTAGGTGAGAAAATGAAAGACGGGGCAGTCTTGGAATCTGCTGACCGGCATTATGATAACGGCCGTTATTCATTTATCGCTTTTGGTCCCGTAGCAGAAATTCGGGTGATCGATGGCAAAGTGCATCTGCGAGTGGGTGAAGAACAACAGGAAAGCGATTTGCAGCCATTACAGGCATTGCGGCAGTTGTCAGCACAAATGAAGCCGGCTTCTGATACTGAAATGTTTAATGGCGCGATTGGTTTTATCAGTTATGATGCAGTGAGACTATTTGAATCCATTCCAGACCGACATAAAAATAACTATGCTTTTCCTGAAATGATGTTTCGTTTTTATCAAAATATTTTAACTTTCGATCATCAAAAACAAAGCCTGTTTATTAATGTCACTATAACAACAGAAGGCAATCTTAAAAAAAACTACGAGCAGACTCAAAACTACATAGATAATCTTATTAAAGATATCTTTAAATATGCGCAGGTAACTCAAGAAGAAACTATGGGGAACATTAAAGAAAATTCTAATGTTAGCATGGATATAGATGACAATCGTTTTATTGAACTGGTTGAAAAAGCCAAAGAATATATTGCCCTGGGAGATGCTTTTCAAATTGTATTATCGCGTAAATTTTCAAAATCCTATACCGTATCTCCTTTTATGATTTACCGGACATTAAGACGGATCAGTCCTGCACCTTATATGTTTTATTTACCATTAGAAAACAAAGTCATTATTGGCGCTTCGCCTGAAAAGCTAATCAGCGTGCACGAAGGTGAAGTTTTTATCAATCCCATTGCCGGTACTCGGTCTAGATCCACCCATCAAGAAGAAGATTTTAATAGCAAGGCATTATTAACAGATAAAAAAGAATTGGCTGAACATATGATGTTAGTAGACTTGGCGCGAAATGATTTGGGTGCGGTTTGCCAACCGGGGAGTATTAAAGTAGTCGATTTTTTAAAAGTGAAACATTTTTCTCATGTCAGTCATATCACTTCGGTGGTGAATGGAAGATTACGCCCGGATCGCGATGCCTTGGATGCTTTAGCTGCAGCTTTTCCTGCGGGCACCCTCAGTGGCGCGCCAAAAATACGGGCTATGGAAATTATTGATGAATTAGAATCTAGCCGCAGGGGCCTTTATGGCGGCGCTATTTGTCGATTGGATTTTCAAGGTGGCTTTGATAGCTGCATCGCAATCCGTATGGCAATATTAGCAGACGGACTGGCCACGGTGCGAACCGGCGCAGGGATTGTGCATGATTCAGTTCCAGAAAAAGAAGCCCAAGAGACTTGGCAAAAAGCCCAAGGAGTTTTGCAAGCCATTGCGGTGGCTGAGAGGGAGTGAAGACATGATAATAATCATCGATAACTATGACAGTTTTACTTATAATCTTTATCAAACCGTTGCACAGTTTGATAAAGAGCTGTTGGTTTTTCGTAATAATCGCATCAGTGTGGCTGAAATTGAAGAACTCAATCCTGACGGAATTATTCTATCACCGGGCCCAGGAAGGCCTGAACAAGCTGGAATTTGTATTAATCTTATTCGTGAATTTAGTCTGCGTAAACCTATTTTGGGAGTTTGTCTGGGGCATCAAGCAATTGGTGCAGCTTTTGGCGCAAAAATCATTCAGGCGCCCGAGATTATGCATGGCAAGCAGGAGCTGGTTTTCCACTATCGCCATGGAATTTATGAGCAATTGCCCCTGCCATTTCAAGCGGGACGTTATCATTCTTTAATTGTTGAAAGGTCTACCTTGCCAGGTTCATTAATTGTGGAGGCTGAAAGCACCACTGGTTTGGTGATGGGCATGCGACATGTGACTTTGCCTATTTTCGGAGTTCAGTTTCATCCAGAATCTATTATGACGCCGCAAGGTGATCGCTTACTACAAAACTTTGTCCGTGAATGTACAAGTCAAAAAGCGGTCAATCTATGTTGCTAAGAAATTGCATTGAACAACTGATTCAGCAAAAGAATTTATCGGCAGAACTTTGTCAACAAGCCGTATCGGCCATGTTACAGGAAGAAGCCAATACACCGCAGATCGTTGCTTTTTTAATCGCCTTACGCTGCAAATCCGCAACTGCCGATGAATTAGCGGGTATGATCACTGCTTTTAGACAAAAAATGACGCCTGTCTACACTGGTCACAAAGTGCTGGATATTGTCGGAACCGGGGGAGATGGTGCAAACACAGTCAACATTTCTACCGGCAGCGCCATTCTAGCAGCCAGCTGTGGCGTTAAAATAGCGAAGCACGGCAATCGAGCCGTTTCATCTTTATCAGGCAGCGCTGATGTCTTGGAAGCTTTAGGAGTTGTAATCGAATTGCCGCCGGAAAAAATTGCCGCCAGTATTGATGAAATTGGCATTGGTTTTTGTTTTGCTCCTAATTTTCATCCTGCCATGCAAAAACTGCGAAGCTTGCGTCAGCAATTAAATATCCCTACGATTGTAAATATTTTGGGGCCTTTACTGAATCCAACCATTCCTGCTCATTTACTGTTGGGAGTATTTGATGAAACCTTGTTAAACTTAGTGGCAGGTTCACTTTTAAAAACTCAAACCGGGCGTTCTATGGTGGTTCATGGCCAAAAATTAGATGAAATCAGTTGCCTCGGACCCGCCAAGATTTTGGAAATCACTTCCGCAGGCATTTCCCAACATAGCTTAGATCCAGCGGCTTTTCAATTACCTTATTGTCGTTTAGATGATTTAAAAGGCGGTAATGCACAACATAATGCGCAATTGATTTTGCAAGCGTTAAATCCGGAGTTTTATTTAAAACAATTGGCCATCGCCAATACTTTTATTTTAAATTCAGCGGTGGCTTTATATCTTTACGGCAAGTCTGATTCTATAGCGGAGGGTGTTGCTGTAAGCCGCGAGCATTTACTCAATGGTTCAGCATTAAGATTATTAAAAAAATGGGTAGAGTTCAGTCATGAGTAAATTACAAGACATCCTTTCTCAAAAACAACAGGAAGTATCTGATTTGTATTCTTTGGTGCGATCTCAACCTGAGCACGAAATTATGCAATTACTTTCTGGGAAATTGCCCAAAAAAGCAGTAAAAGATTTTAAAAGCATGTTAACCCAATCTTCCCCGGCGGTCATCGCTGAAATAAAACGGCGTTCTCCCAGCAGAGGTGCACTTGCAGATATTGACAATCCGGTAGCGCTGGCGCGAATTTATGCTGAGCATGGCGCCAGCGCCTTGTCGATCTTGACCGATGAAAAATTTTTTGGTGGCAGTATTGATGATCTTAAACAGGTGGCTGAAGAGTTAAAATACCTACCGCAACCGATTTTGCGAAAAGATTTCATAATAGATAAGGTGCAAATTGCCGAAGCAATCCTTGCCGGAGCCGACGCTGTTTTATTAATTGTAGCTGTTTTAAAAGAAAATACTGCAGAAATGTTGCGTTTGGTTGAAAGCTTTGGGATTCAAGCTTTAGTTGAAGTGCATAATTTACCGGAATTACAAATCGCTCTAGAAGCTGAGGCGAGTGTCATAGGCATTAATAACCGTGATTTACAAACTTTTAAAATTTACCCAGAACGGGCTTTTGAACTTTTATCAGCGGTTCCTGCAGATGTGGTTAAAGTGGCGGAGTCTGGTATTCTTACTCCAGAATCCGCCAAAGCTTATTTTGCAGCAGGGTTCGATGCTGTTTTAATTGGTGAGGCGCTGGTTACCTCCACCGACCCCGGAACTTTTATAAAACGGTGCCGCAATGGTTAAGATAAACAATAATGCTCATCCCGATGGGGGATCGCAAGAGGGAGAAGAGCGGAGCGATCTCCCCCTTCATTCCGAGCAATCGGCTTTGCCGATGCGCAGGATAGAAACAGGAAGCAATGATCGCTTGAGCGAGAATTGCTGTAAGATAAAGATATGTGGTTTAGTTAAATCTGATGTCGCTTATAAGGCTGCTATTTTAGGAGCCAACTTTATTGGCATAGTATTTCATGCTCCATCGAAACGAGTCGTGAATTTACAACAAGCTAAAGAAATTGCAACAGCAACAAAATTAGGGGGTGCGGAGCCGGTGGCGGTATTTACCACACATTCTGCAGTTGAAATGCAAGATATTTGCACGTACACGCAAATTACCACAGTCCAGTTACAAGGCGATGCTTCTAAAAATCAGTACTCTTTATTACCTGAAAACTATTCCAGAATATATGCGCTGACGATATTTGAGAAAGAGCCACCGGGGTTAAATCTACAAAAGGATTATTTGCTGTTTGATAATCTCCAACCCGGATCTGGTTTAACTTTTGATTGGGAAAAATTCGTTTACTCTGGTCAGATGAATTATGGTTTAGCCGGAGGGCTAAGTGCCGAAAATGTCAGTGCAGCAATTAAAAAAATTAAACCCAGTTTGGTCGATGTTTCCAGCGGGGTGGAAAACAGTCTAGGTAAAAAAGACCTCGTTTTAATTGAGAAATTTATCCGATCTGTTAAAGAGGTGGTTCTATGAAAAATAAATGGATAACTGCTGAAAAGACCCGTTTTGGTGAGTTTGGCGGGATATTTATGCCTGAGTTGCTGATAACCCCTATCCAAGAATTAATAACTGCATGGAATGAGTGTAAGCAAGACTTAAAATTCCAAGATGAACTAAAGCATATTTTGCAAACTTATGCCGGAAGGCCCACACCTTTGACTGAAGTGAAAGGTTTCTCCAAGGCAATCGGTGGCCCGCGAATTTTTCTGAAGCGTGAAGATTTGCTACATACCGGAGCGCACAAATTAAATAATTCTTTGGGTCAATGTTTATTAGCAAAAAAAACGGGAAAAACCCGAGTAATTGCTGAAACCGGTGCAGGCCAACACGGAGTCGCCACTGCAGCGGCTTGTGCCTACTTGGGTTTAAAATGTGTCGTCTATATGGGCAGTACCGATATGGAGCGGCAGCAGCCCAATGTTTTGAGAATGCAGTTGATGGGTGCTGAAGTAGTTTCAGTTTCGCAAGGCTCTGCCACGCTAAAAGACGCGATCAATGAAGCCATTCGAGATTGGTCAGAGACTTTTGCCGACACCCATTATTGTTTAGGTTCGGCGCTTGGTCCGCATCCTTATCCGGAGATGGTCGCTTGTTTTCAAGCCGTTATTGGTGAAGAATGCCGGCAGCAAATAGCTGAACTCGCTCAGACCCAGCCTGATTTAATCATTGCCAGCGTAGGTGGCGGCTCTAATGCAATTGGCATTTTTTCCGCATTTCTAGAAGATAGTCAAGTGCGTTTGGTCGGCGTAGAGGCGGGTGGACATGGCTCGCTGTTAGGGGAACATGCCGCTCGATTTAAGACCCTCACCAAAGGTGTATTGCATGGCTGTTACACCTATGTGCTACAAGATGAGCATGGCCAAATAGCAAAAACCGCTTCAATTTCCGCTGGTTTAGACTATCCTGCAGTCGGCCCTCAGCATGCTTATTATTATCAGCAAAAAAGAATTGAATATGCTGCGGTGTCTGATCAACAAGCTTTAGCAGCCTTACAATTATTGGCGCGCACTGAAGGCATTATTTGTGCTTTGGAATCTGCGCACGCTTTGGCGTATTTAATTGCGTTGTCTCCACAGTTTGCAAAAGATCAAATTGTCATAGTGAATTTATCGGGCAGGGGAGATAAAGATTTATCACAAATTTACAGGAAACAACAACCATGAATTTGCCGCAAAAAATATTTATGGGCTATCTTACTGCTGGTGATGGCGGAATAAAACGCACTTTAGAAGCTGCTTTAGCTTTGATTGCAGGAGGTGTTAATGTACTGGAAATTGGGGTTCCTTTTTCCGACCCAATTGCCGATGGCCCGGTAATTCAACAAGCCTGTGTTAGAGCATTGACACAAGGGGTCAGCTTAACAGATATTTTGTGGCTAACTCAACAAATTAGACAAAGAACGTCCGTGCCCATTATTTTATATAGTTATTTAAATCCATTGTTAGCTGTTTTCGATAGCGGTTTTGCCAAAACTTTACTAACTGCGGGCATTAATGGAGTGCTGTTAGTGGATTGTCCGTTGGAAGAAACCGTCTCGTTTTATGCTGATTTTATAAGCCAAAATATAGCGCCGATTTATCTCATTGCACCCACCACTCCACCTGAAAGAATGCGCACTATTGCCAAGCAAGGACGAGGTTTTTTATATTATGCCTGCCGTAAAGGGACTACCGGCATGCGTAATCAACTGCCGGCAGATTTTTCCAACAAAATTGCAGTTATTAAAAAACAAGTGGATTTACCAGTAGTGGCAGGTATTGGCATATCTGATGCTGATACAGCGAAAAAAGTTATACAGCATGCCGATGGCGTGGTGGTTGGATCATTGTTTGTCGAAGCGGTAGCAAAAGGGATGTCGGCTAATGAGTTGACACAATTGGCTGCACGTATTAACCCCCTGTGAGGTATTTATGCTTTTAGTCATGAAAAAAAATATTTTGAAAAAAGAAGTAGATGAATTATTAGCAAGATTGTCGTGGATGAATTTACAGGCTGTTTTGGTGGAGGAAGAGGATCGTTTCCATATTGCAGTTGTCAATGGCGCCGACGTACAAACTAATTTAAATCACTTCACCGTTCTACCTGGTGTTGAAACTGTTTTGCCGCTTAATCAAAAATACAAACTGGCCAGCCGGGAATTAAAAACCCAACGTTCAATTATTAAAATAAAAGATTGTAGCATTGGCGGTGGTGTATTAGCAGTGATGGCTGGGCCTTGTTCTATAGAGTCGGAAGAGCAGATTCATCGAACTGCAGAATTAGTTGCTCAAGCAGGCGCAAAAATTTTGCGAGGAGGGGCATTTAAACCGCGCACTTCTCCCTATGAATTTCAGGGCCTGGGTGAAAAAGGCTTACAATACATGCAAAGTGCTGCTAAAAAAAATAATATGCTATCTGTTTCCGAAGTGATGGATACTCAAGATATTGAGTTGGTAGCCGAATATGTCGATATTTTGCAAATTGGTGCGCGCAACATGCAAAATTTTAGTTTGCTAAAACAGATAGGAAAAATTGGCAAACCGGTCATGTTGAAACGGGGTTTTGCAGCGACCTATTCCGATTTTTTAATGGCTGCTGAATATATTTTGCAGGCAGGCAATGCTCAAGTTATTTTATGCGAACGTGGAATTCGCACTTTTGAAACTTATGCACGTAATACTTTAGATATTGCTGCCGTTCCTATTTTGCATGAGCTTAGCCACTTACCCGTCATTATTGATCCTAGCCACGGCACTGGGATACGCAGTGTAGTGCCGCCGATGGCTTATGCTGCAGTGGCGGCAGGGGCCGATGGTTTGATGGTTGAAGTGCATCCCGAACCAGATAAAGCACTTTCTGACGCCAAGCAAACCATTTCTCCGCAAACTTTTGCCGACATGATGTCAGTGATTAGAAAAATCAGTGCTGCGGTGCACAACGATTAAGGAACGATCTCATGCCAAGACGAAAAGTATGGCTCCCGAAACAAACACCAACAGAACTCAATCAACTATTGCAATATGTCGCTAAAGGTGAGCAGGATAAGGCTGAGGAATTAATTAAAAGAAAAAAAAATCTATTATTGCGTGCAGGTAAGGTAAAAGATTTATCGGGACGTGAATTTAAACAAATCACCGCATTTCAATATGCGTTGTGGGCATTGGACTGGCACATGTGGACAATGATTCAGAAATATTTACCGACGGAAACGCAAGCTCAACAGTTGCGAGAGTTAAAAATAAAAGGTACGGAATATGGTCAGCATTTTAGTTTGCTGGTTTTGATTAATGCAATAAAAAGATATCTTGATTTATACAATAATTGGTGTGGAGAGCAATGGCTTAAATTAATCGGTGCAGCACAAAACGATTTACCGATACATGTAGTTAATGAATATTGTCGTCGCGATCGGCCGTTTAAACCGTGTCCCTCAGAATGGGAGTCGAAATTGCCGAGGACACAAGTAGTGAGAATTCATATTTGGGAACTATGTCTACCGCGTAAAATTCATGAGTGTTCATGGTTTGGGTGTGACTATAGAGATAGGGTTGGCTTGACTCACGCTTATTACAGAGGCAGTGAGGGGATAGCGGTCGGAAGAAACTCCTTTCTTGAGTTCCAGATTCTCCAGTTTGACCTTCAGGCGCTCCGATCCTTACGGAAAACTCGCAAGCAGCAATTAGCCGCATTGACTTCTGATTTGCGTAAACCTTTAGTTGTTGAAGCATTAAATTTCGTGGGATTATTTAAAGTGGGTATTAATTTAGTGTGTGCATATGAGCGCCAAACAAATCAGCTTACAAAATAAAGATCAACGCATCGTATAGTGAACGAGAATATTTCTTAAATTCGAAAGATTAGTATTGCATTTGAAATGAAGGCTTCAATTTAGTCAATGCAGGTGTTAAGGAGCTGTTTTCTTTCCTTGGTAATTTATCCAACACTTTGATACAGAAGTTTTCTAATAGTTGATAGCCATAACAGAGCTTTTCAGGCTTATCCACATCAGAAATTGTACTTAAAATTGAAGAAAATTCAGAGAAATCTGAGCTCCGGTTATTTTTTTCAAAAAGTCCTCCGAAAGAGCGCGATTCGAACTTGCGAATAATTTCTTGTAAAGTAATACCAAATGGAATATTACTTTCAAAAGAAGAGCAGATTATTTTTTTCAGCATTTCAAGTTTTTTATCTTCCCCTGACTGACATATTGGAGCCCAGTCTCTCTTAAAAAGAATCATAATTATTTTTTTAAGGACTAATTCTTGTAAAGCCAAAACACGATATGGAGAAATTTCATAATCAGTTAATAGCCTGTCAATAAACCCCGTCGTTTTTGTTTCCCCACTACCAAATCTGTTGATTGCAATAATATCCTGGTAAGTTTTACCGATCGTTTTATCTTCTTTTTCTAACCAAGATTCGATTACTGTAACCAGAGTCAGGTGTACCGGGGCATTTTTAATGTTTTCTTTCAAATCCTCCAATAATTGCACTCGATTTTTTACCATTGGATTTGAAAATAAAAAACCTGTTATTCGATTTTTTTCAACTTCTATTTCTTCATATACCTTAGTTTTTAAAAGTTGATGATAATCCGGATTCATCGGTGAAATTTTAGAATATTTAATTTCGCTAAGCTCATTCTTGCTGATATTGGATAAACAAAATTCTTTAAGCCACTGGTATTTTTGATTATAATTTTCTTGTAAAGAAGCACTCAATTCTTTGTGATCAAAGGATTTGTCCTCCTTTTCTATGATATTACTGATTATTTGTAAATTTTGATATGATAGGGTGGATGTTTCTAAAATACTTCTTTCAGGATCAATTGTTAAATATTTGTTTTCTCTAAGAGGATTTTCTAATTTCGTTGTTAAATCTTGTTTAATTGGAATTGAAGTAGATGAATGACCATTTAGTTTGATGCTGGCAGTGGCATTCGAAGGCTGATCGGACATTTTAAAAAGTGCAAATCTGGTAATAACACGAGATGAATATCCCTCATATAAATATTGAGCCAAACAATTAATTAGAATTTCCTTATTAGGAAATACAGTCAAAAATTTCTTAGAATCATAAAATTCATAATAATCTGTATTAGGTATTTTCCTAATTGTTGCGGTATGTCCTAAATTTTTATTTACTAAAAATGACATATTTAACTCATAAACCATCTTATCGGTAATCTCATTTACGATTTGCCTGATTATTTTTTTATATTTGGATAAACTGTTATATTTACTCATCCAAATTTTAGGATCAAGGCGTGATTGGTGAGTTTGAAAATTATAGACTTCTTGATTAACAGTAGGAATGTTTTGACATTTTCCATAATTTGACACCTGCCTAGCGTATACACGAGCTAGGCCATAGCACATCCCTGTTTCTCCAACAAAAGGATCTAAATCTTGGCTGACAGGAATAAATTTACCCCCTTGCTGGATTATAGTTTTCAAATATTCGGGGTATTTATCTGTAAAATTATCCCGATAGATTTTTTTTAAATTTAATTCCGAATGAATCTTTTTTTTCTCTTCTGTGCTTGAATCACTGGAATCTTCTAATTGATCATTGACATGCTTAAGTGTTAATTGAATTTCTTCTTTAAAATCCTTTAAGGCTTCCTCATAGTATTTATTTTTATAATTTTTTTCATCAACAGGTTTATTCAGATCATCCAAAAGTTCTTCTAATGTATATTTAGTGGTGAGGATCATTCGCGAATAGCCTTTTATACTTCTTTCCATTATCTTCGTTTGATCGGAAAAATCATTAGATATCTGAAAAGCAGGTTCGTCTTCCCAAATGGTTTGCAAAGACTTTAAAGAAGTATGAATTTTTGTTAAATGCTCTCTTTGTTTTTTGGAGAGGGCTTCGCTGTCTAAACCGCCTTCAAGATAGCCCTTCGTTTTTGCTAATGTTCTCATAAATTTTAATGTTTTTTGGTTATTTTCTATTATATTATTAGTATATTATTAATGATTTATTAGTATTCAAAGATAAATAAAATAAGATGCGTTAGAGATAAATGTACATATGGTACAGATATGTTTTCGGTCTAGCTTGTATTGCAGGCGTAGATATGTTTAAATAAATGTCAGAATGATAAAGAAAATACGCTTCTTAAGCTTACTTGGTTTTTTCTTGATAAATGTTTCCTATGGATGCACTGTGTGGGGAGTTCTTACTCAGGATAAGGTATTGATTGGAAAAAATCGTGATTTCTACCCTGGCAATCAAAAATTCATGATTGCCGGTGAAAATGCCAAGTACCCATTTTTTGGCCTATATGGAGATAATCAATACGACGGAAAGTACACGATCAAGATGGGGGTTAATCAAACCGGTCTTGTGGTTTTCATGACTTTCGCCAGCACAATTCCCTCAAAACAACGCACAGCACAAATTCCTTATTACCAAGTTATGGAAAATATATTAGGAAATTATGACAGTGTTGATGCTATTTATAAAAATAATAAATCTTTATTTCAAAATACTACCCCAATCAACTATATATTCGCTGACCGGAAAAAAGCGATGATCTGCGAAATCGGTTTGCATAATAACTACCTATGCCATATTTACAAGAAGAATGATGCATCTATCGTAAAATTTGCTCAAACTAATCACTACATATTGTCAGGCATGCAGCATTTTAATTTCACTCCAGTCATTGATCAGCAAACGTCTTATTATCGGTTTGATAAAATAAATGAGCTAATGCAAAAATATTCGACTGACTTAACGTTGAAAAAATTTATAGATTTTAGCTTTAACACTGAATCATCAAATGATAATCCCCTTGCTAAATTTGATATTGGCTATAAAAATACTTATCAAGATAATAGTATTTTCAGAACTTTTAACAGTCATCCAGATAGAAGAGATACTAAAGACCCGAGTAGCGATCAAGATGTTTCTACAATGATAGTGGAATTACCTGACAATCCTCGTGCTCCTGTCAATTTGTATTTAAGAATTATTAATAAAATAACTGATTTATCAGATCCTGTTTTCACACAAAAAATAGATTATACCGAAGCGTTTACGACTTTAGATGCAGCTACTAATAGATCTAGTACGATCCATTATACTCAAAAATCTTGTCAAAGAACGATTCATTCTGCAATGTGTACTTAAACCTAAATTCTGCAGCTGCCTAATGGAGAATATTTTTCTATTGGAAATATTCATGTTAATATTTTGTCATCAAGCAATTTTTTTGGGAGAAATAATGAAAAAATGGATTATTACTTTTGTGTTAAGTTCAGTAACATGCATTTCCTATGGTGCGGTAATTCCATTAATTAATACTAATAATTGTACAGATTTGGCTAAACAAGTTGAACCTCCAACCGTCTGTACTGAATATAATTTAGCTGCCCCGGGGACAAAGATTAATCAGGGTGATACGTTCAGTATTACTTGTACTTTTAGCGCCGGATTAAATAATATTCATGGAATTCCAGGTGATGTTCAAGCAACAGTAACTTCTCCGGTGGAAATTACCAGTGGCCCAGAAATTCCAGCCAATCAATGGACTTCTCTTCCTACTCATGGGGCTTCAATAGTAAAATTTAATTGGGCAGGTATTGCCAATGAGTCACTTCGTAATGGAGATTCTTTTCAAATAAGTTTTGCAGCAAGCAATTTAACTTGGAATCAGACAGTCAAAGTCAGTTGCGTGAATGATCAATAAATATTCATGCCACTCTGGGTAAGGCCCGGAAATAGTTTGAGAATTTTATTCAAAAGAAAATGGAAAGCATTTTGCTGTTTATCATGAAAGTCTTTAAATTCTACTTGCAACAAATCGGTATTAGAGAATCTTGATCAACCCATCTGCTATCTTGTTATAAGAGTTAGAAATACTGGTAAACGACCGCGTATACTGTCCATCCTCTTTAGTAAGATCAACCATTTGACCAGAATCCTTGTATTTAGTACATATATCTTGAGTCAGGTGGACAATAGGAACACCTGCTTTTTCAGCTATTGATCGGAGTTGAGGCGTGAAATCACAACATTTTTGGATAACAAAAGGACCAGGGTCATTACCAAAAAATTGCACAAATTCTTCATCTGAAATTGACATTCCGCGCCGCATAGCAAATTGTTGAAATCTTTTCACGCTGCTATTAACATCCTCAACCCATTTTTCTGCTGATTTAGAAAACCGGGTTGTCTCCTGAACGCTACCACCACTAAATCTTTTAGCCATTTGAACAACTAAACCTAAGAATTTTGGTTTAAAACTAAGCCCTTTAAAACTTTGTGTTGTTTCATACTCGCCAAGTAATTTAATCCAGTTATTAAAAATTGTACTTAAATTATCTATCGCTTGTAATGAAAAAAATGTAGGTGAAACTGGTGTAATAAAATAATCTGTCATCATCATAATCAGGGCATTTATTATACTACTCGCACTGGGACAAGTGTCTATCAAAATAAAATCATAGCTGTCCTTTTTTTGTCTAATGGCTTGTTCAAATTTATAAGGTATATCATTAGTAAATTCATTTTTATTTTTAATAATTCCATAGAGATCAGCCTCGATATTTGCCAAATTAATAGAGCCTGATATTAAATCTACAAAGGCGCCTCCGGAACGCTCAGAATTGACTCTAAATATTTCCTTTGAACAGGGTTGAGCTTTAAGTTTAATATTAAGGTATTCATACAATGAAATGTATTTATCTACATTTTTATTCCATTTAGAATCTTCGTCAGTTGAATATTCTACACTCGTAGAAAGACCATACATTGCTGCAGTAAGATTCATTTGTGGATCTGCATCAATAAGCAGTACTCTATGACCTCTATCAGCTAGAATAAAGCCTAAATTATGTACCAGAGTTGTTTTCCCAACCCCTCCTTTGTGGTTAAAAAAAGTTATTATTTTTGTCATATATTTTAACCTCTATTTCTTCTGGGCCCACAACACAGATTTTAGCCACATCTGGGCTAAAATCTGCGCATGGCGCCTCGGCTTTAGTGTTTACATTCTATCCTGGCATTTCCATTGCCTCAGATTCCTTAAAGCAAGAACTGACGGTGAATGGGCTAGTCCATTGCGGATAAACAATGGAAAAGTCAGATCACAGACAAAACGCTTGATAAGGCCAAGCAAAAGTCGTTCATCCGCCGCTAGCACTTGCTGCATCCGAAGGTTTGAAGAAAATCCAAGAATGTATATAATGCCGATAGCCATGGTATCTAGTTTTTTTAGGTACTCGTGGTTAGTGCCCATCCAATGTCCTTTCATTGGATGGTGCACGCTTATTCTACTCAAGTTGTTTTTGGAAAACAATATAAAGTCTCAACCTACGAGAGGTAAAACGACATGTACCTTAGTTCAGCTAGCAATAGTAAGGTCAAAAGTTAGCATCTGTTACAGGCGGAATTTTCTGATTTCCTTCTATTGTAGCGCCGCCTAGACAAATTTCATTCTGATAGAAAACAATGGATTGACCTGGAGTCACGGCCCATTGAGCTTGCTTAAATTCTACTTGTAACAAATCTTCATCTATTAATTTTACGGTGCAGGGTTGATCTGCATGACGGTAACGGATTTTAGCGGTGCAATTGAAAGATAAAGCGGGGGCTTCATTCGACACCCAATGAACATTTTTTGCAGCCAAAGTTCGCGTATATAACAACGGGTGATCTTTACCTTGGACAACGGTTAGAGTATTGTCCGCAACCTGTTTTTCTGCAACATACCATGGACTTTCTAACTGGTTTTTTTGTCCGCCGATGTTTAATCCCTGCCTTTGGCCAAGGGTATAGAACATGATGCCATCGTGCTGGCCGATGATTTTACCGTCTAAAGTCTTAATAACGCCGGGTTTCGCTAATAAAAACTCATTCAAAAAATTTTTAAAGCGCCGCTCGCCGATAAAACAAATTCCGGTACTGTCTTTTTTATTATGATTTAACAGGCCGGATAGTTTTGCTAATTCCCTCACTTCAGGTTTTTGCATCCCTCCAATGGGAAAATGACAATTTTTTAGTTCATATTGTCCCAAAGTATAAAGAAAATAGCTCTGGTCTTTATTAGCATCTGCACTTCGCAACAACTGAATAGAATCAGCAACCCTAATTTGTGCATAGTGACCTGTGGCTAAAGCGCCGCCTAACTGTTTGGCATATTCTAAAAATAATTTAAACTTAATTTCCTTGTTACACCAAATATCCGGGTTAGGAGTTCTTCCTGCTGCGAATTCATCTAAACAATGTTGGAATACTCGATCCCAGTATTCTTTGGCAAAATTGACCACTTGAAATGGAATATTCAGTATATCGCAAACTGCACGAGCGTCGCTGAGATCTTGCTCTGCATGGCAATAAGGATCATCATTCTCCACCTGCCAATTTTGCATAAACACGCCGATGACGTCATAGCCTTGCTTTTTGAGAAGTAAAGCCGTCACAGCCGAATCAACGCCCCCGGACAAGCCAACTACGATTTTGTTATCAGAATGTTCCGCCATTACCAAAGCTTTTCCTAGTTTAATTGATCTTTTTGTAAATGACCAGCAACTGGTCATTGTGTAATATTTTATGATAAAATTCAATTCTTATGCAATTTCAATTAATCAATACTGACGGCGCGGCTCGAAGGGGAAAGTTAATATTTCCTAGGGGAGTTATTGATACTCCTGCCTTTATGCCAGTTGGCACTATTGCCACGGTGAAAGCACTGACCACCGCGGAAGTAAAAGCCGCAGGAGCGCAGGTGGTTCTGGGCAATACCTTCCATCTTTTGTTGCGCCCAGGTCCGGAAATTATTCAAGCGCACGGCGGGCTCCATCAGTTTATGAATTGGCAAGGGCCTATTTTAACAGATTCCGGCGGTTTTCAGGTATTTAGTTTGGCACAGTTACGGGTAATGACAGAGCAGGGTGTCACTTTCCGTTCTCCGATAGATGGCAGACTCATTCATTTAACACCTGAAAGCTCTATCCAAATGCAACATATTCTAAATTCGGATATTGTGATGGTTTTAGATGAATGCACACCGTTATCCTGCTACTGAAGAACAAGCTTTGATTTCTCTGCAAATAAGCCTGCGTTGGGCAAAACGTTGTAAAGACGCCCACGCAGGTTCAGCCAATGCCTTATTTGGTATCATCCAAGGCGGGATGTATCCTCATCTGCGCCGCATCTCTTTAGACGGTTTGCAGCAAATAGAATTTGATGGTTACGCGGTTGGAGGTTTGTCGGTGGGCGAACCCAAGGAATTGATGTTGAAGGTTTTGGATGAACTCACTCCTCACATGCCGGTGCAAAAACCACGATACTTAATGGGTGTAGGCACTCCGGAGGATATTATTCACGCTGTTTGCCGCGGCATCGACATGTTTGATTGCGTCATGCCGACCCGCAATGCCCGTAACGGTCATTTATTTACCAGTCAGGGAATCGTGCGGATCCGTAATAGTCAATATCGACATGATTTAGCGCCGCTGGATCCGGAATGTGTCTGCCATACTTGCCAGAATTATTCTCGGGCTTATTTGCACCATTTGTTCCGAACCGGAGAGATTTTGGGTGCGCGTTTAAACTCAATTCATAATGTTCATTATTATCAACAGCTCATGCAGAATTTGCGTCTGGCAATAGAAAGCGGTACATTAAACACTTTTATAAGAAATTATGTTCAACGAACCAAAGGGGCAGAGCATGTCATTACTTAATCTTGTGGGTTTTGGTAACGCTGGGGCGGAGACAACCCAAACAGCAACTACGACGACTCCGGCTGGCAGCGCCAATACACCACAATCTAGTCATGGTGGCATTTTTGCAGATGCTGCCGATGTTGATTCTTTTTATCTTAGTTTTTTATTTTTTGTTGGTGAGACCGCAAACTAAAAGAGCTAAAGAGCAAAAAAAATTGTTAGGCAGTATAGCGGTAGGGGATGAAGTCATGACCGCAGGCGGTATTATCGGCAAGGTGGTCCGTTTAAAAGATAATTATGTTGTTTTAGCAATCGCTAAAGGTGTGGAAATTACCGCACAAAAAGGCTCCGTTGCTTCGGTGTTGCCTAAAGGTACTATGGATTCTGATTGAGTAACGGAATACGAGGGATATGAATCGCTATCCGCTTTGGCGCTATATATTGTTAGCAATACTCATTATTTTAGGCATACTATACGCTTTACCTAATTTGTATGGTGAAGATTATGCAGTACAGGTCCAGCCTAAAGGCAGTGGCCAGACTGACTCCGCAATTAGCAGATCAAATTACCGCTGCTTTAAATACGAACCAAATTCCTTATCGCGCCATCGAAAAGACGCAGTTTAACTACTTAATTCGTTTTAAAGATTCAGATACTCAACTTAAAGCGCAAGATGTTCTTCAAGCAACACTGGGCCCTGATTTTACGGTCGCACTTAACTTGGCGGACCGAACCCCCGAATGGTTATTGGCGATAGGCGCTAAACCAATGAAATTAGGTTTGGACTTACGAGGGGGAATACATTTTCTAATAGAAGTGGAAACTGCTGGCATGCTCAAAGACCGGATCAGCAGTGATATGCATAACATGGCGGATACCCTGACGGGACAAACAAATTCGTTACGCCGGACTCATGGTTTCCCCACAGAGACATTATCCAGTTTCAATTTAAAGATGCTCAAACAAGAGACGCCGCTGTACAAGCTCTGCAAAGAGAATTTTCGGATTATCAATTTGCTAACAGTAGTGATAACGGTTTTACTGCTACTTTAACTAAAGAGGCCCAAACTCGATTAGGTGAATATGCGGTTAGTCAAAATATTGGCATTTTAAATAATCGTGTCAACGAATTGGGAGTGGCTGAACCCGTCATTCAACAACAAGGGAAAAATCAGATCAGTGTGGATCTACCCGGTATTCAAGATACTGCCAGCGCGAAAGCCATCATTGGCAAAGTGGCCACAGTGCGGTTTCAACTGGTGGATATTGAACATGATGCGGCTGCAGCCGCCAGTTCTGGGATCACACCAGTGGGAACTTCCTTGTATACTTCTCCTGAAAACCGTCCGATTTTGCTAAAAGATCAAATTGTTTTGCATGGCAGTTCCATTCTTCACGCCACTGCGGCAACCGATGAAAATGGCAAGCCTGCGGTCTCAGTTCGCGCCGGCGGCAGCGAAGTCAATTCTTTTAACCGAATCACCAGGGCCAATATTGATAAACCCATGGCGACAGTTTATGTGGAAACCCAAGTAGTGAAAAAATTAGTGAACGGCCAAATGACCACTGAAAACCGTCAAGTCGTCAAAGTCATTAATGTCGCCAAAATTAATAACGCGCTGGGGACTCAATTTCAAATTATGGGTTTGGGTTCGCAACGGGAAGCGCAAGACTTAGCGTTGCAACTGAGATCAGGCGCCTATTCCGCCAATCTGACTTTTGTGCAGGAACGTTTGATCGGGCCAAGCTTAGGTAAAGAGAATATTCACCAAGGTATTCGTTCTTTAGTCATTGCCATGGCGATTGTTGTTGTGTTTATGGCGCTTTACTATCATATATTTGGACTTTTTGCTGATTTAGCTTTGGTACTAAATACCATATTTATTGTCGCGGTCATGTCACTCTTGGGGGCAACTTTGACTTTACCTGGCATCGCCGGCATGGTGCTCACTATTGGCATGGCGGTGGATGCTAATGTTTTGATCGACGAACGCATTCGTGAAGAGTTGCGAAATGGCATGTCTCCTCAAGCCAGTATTTTTACCGGTTATGAACGGGCTTTTGGCACTATAGTGGATTCCAACGTCACAACCTTAATTGTGGCTTTAATTTTATTTGCCTTAGGCACCGGCCAAGTTCAAAGCTTCGCCATTACTCTCAGCATCGGTATACTGAGTTCTATGGTTACAGCAGTATTTTTTACACGCGCATTGGTCAACTTAACCTATGGTTGGCGCAATGTGAAAAAGCTTTCTATTGGTATAAAGTTACCAGTACAAAAAAAATAGCAATTCGCGGTCAACGGGAATTGACCCTACGCGATGGGGGTTCGAAGGGGGAGAACTGCGATTCTCCCCCTTCATTCCGAGCAATTGGCTTTGCCAATGCGCAGGATATAAACAAAAATAGCAGTTCTCGCCCCTTGGGGGCGGGAACTGCTATAAAAAAACAGAGTTAAACCATGGAATTTTTTAAAACCAATACTCAAATCCAGTTTATGCGTCAGCGCAAGTGGGCCGCGATTTTTTCCGTGCTTATTTTTGTCGCGTCTATTGTGGCTTTAGTGACTCAAGGACTGACTTTGGGTTTGGATTTTACGGGTGGAAGTCAAGTTTCAGTTCACTTTACTCAACCCACCAATTCCGAGCAGGTTCGCCATCAGCTCAATTCCGCTGGGTTTAACCAAGCTGTGGTACAAAGTTTTAGCCGGACAGATTATTCAATTCGTCTGCCTCCTCAAAAAGGTTTAACGCAAGAACAATTACAGCAACAATTGCATACCGCACTTCCCGAAGCCACCATAGGGAGTTCTGAATTTATTGGTCCGCAAGTCAGTCGAAATTTGTTAACTAATGGAATATTGGCTGTGTTAGTCGCATTAATCAGCACTATGGCTTATATCGCTTTGCGTTTTGAATATCGTTTTGCTTTGGCTGCAGCAGTAGCCTTAATTCATGATCCGGTTTTAATTTTGGGTGTTTTTTCTTTTTTTCATTTGCAGTTTGATACCATTGTGCTTACAGCATTGTTAACTGTGATTGGTTTTTCTCTAAATGACACCATCGTTGTTTATGACCGGGTTCGGGAAAATTTTCGAAAGGTTCGTAAAGGGACTCCTTTGGAAATTATGGATATGTCTATTAATCAAACTCTGTCCCGTACCATTATGACTTCTGGACTTACTTTGTTGGTGGTGTTGGCATTGTTATTTTTCGGCGGCCCGATGATACATGGCTTTGCTTTGGCTATGACCATTGGTATTGTCATTGGTACCTATTCTTCTATTTATGTCGCCGGCTCTCTGGCGGTAGCGTTAGGTTTGGAACGCAAGCATTTGCAAATTCATGTAAAGCGAGTTGAAGACGATTTGCCTTGATAAGGAGATCGTCACCCCGCGGCTTGACCGCGGGATGACAAAGTAATTAAGCTTTTTGTTGTATTATCTCTAAAATAGCCTCTTGAATCTTAGCATTTCCGGCGATAATACAACCGTTATTAAGAAAATTAGTCTGTCCTTGGTAATCACAAATAATACCACCGGCTTCTTGCACGATGAGGGCGCCAGCGGCCATGTCCCAAGCTTTTAAATGCGCTTCCCAAAAACCATCTAACCGACCTGCTGCTACATATGCTAAATCCAAAGCTGCAGATCCCGCTCTGCGAATTCCGGCACATTTAGGAAATATGTTTTCTAATATTTTTAAAAAAGGAAGAAATTGTTCTATTTCCCGATGTGGGAATCCGGTTCCAATGAGCGCTTCTTCTAATTTTTTTAATGTGCTTACTCTAATGCGGCGGTCATTTAAAGTGGCGCCATAACCTCTGGCGGCGGCAAATAATTCATTGCGGATGGGATCGTAAATCACACCGGCTTCTAAATTTTCCCGGTTTTTAACTGCAATTGAAATGGAAAAATGAGGAAAACCATGTATGTAATTAGTGGTGCCGTCCAAAGGGTCAATGATCCAGCAGTATTCACTGTCGGTTTCACTATGCCCGGTTTCTTCCCCCAAAATGGCGTGATCGGGATAAGATTTGCGGATCACTTGAATGATTTCTAATTCAGAGCGGTGATCTACTTCAGTGACAAAGTCATTGCGGGCTTTTAGAGTTACTTTTAAAGAGTCTAAACGATCAATAGACCTTAAGACAGTTTTACTGGCTTGTCGAGCAGCTTGAATAGCGATATTAACTAATGGATGCATGAACATTACTCCCGACCTTTCAGAGAAAACGAAAAATAATAGCAAATATTTTCAATCATGTCTGTATAATGTGAGGCTATGTTTGACAGCAATTCCTGCTAAGCAGGAATTGCTTCCTGGTTTAAATCCTGCACCTCAGCAAAGCTGTGGTGCAGGAATGAAGGGTGAGTTCGCTCCGCTCTACTCCCCCTTGTGAACCCCCATCAGGTAGAGTTTACGGAATTTCTATTATGTTTTTAAATATACGAATTGTTTTGGTGAATCCCAGCCATCCTGGGAACATTGGTGCAGTGGCCAGGGCCATGAAAAACATGGGATTTTCTCAACTTTATTTGGTAGATCCAGAAAATTACCCGCATCCACAAGCAACCAATCGGGCGGTTGGGGCTGATGATATTTTAGCCTCGGCGGTGGTGACCAGCGGATTTGCAAACCGCACTGGCAGACTGTCATTTTGTTTACGCCACCAGCGCTCGCACACGCTGTATCGAGTGGCCGGAAGTAGACGCCAGGCAGTGTGCTTGGCAAATCGTCCATCAGCAAAGTCAACAGAAAATTGCATTGGTCTTTGGTAGAGAATCCTCTGGATTGACTAATCAAGAATTGGCTTTCGGTAATGTACGCTTAAATATTCCTACGGCAAAAGATTTTAGTTCGCTGAATTTAGCTGCAGCTGTACAAATCTGCGTTTACGAAATAAGGATGGCTTGGTTAGCACTCAATCCTAATGAACAAAGCCAGCAGCGTGTATTGGCGACTACTGATCAAATCGCAGGTTTTTATGAACATCTTGAAAAAATTTTAATAAAAATAGAATTTTTAAACCCGCAGCATCCCAAAAAATTAATGTATCGTTTAAAAAGACTTTTTAACCGCGCCCAATTGGAGGCAGTTGAAATTAACATTTTAAGAGGCGTATTGACAGAATTGGGTAAAATGTTATCATCGAAATTTGTTTGAAAAATTTATGCATTGCTTTCCAGAGGAAGACTGTTATGTCCAAGCAAAATAATCGAAATAGAGCCGCTGATACCGGCATCAACAAAATTACCGGAAATGACTTTTAAAGTCATTATTATTTCCATTATTTTAGCAGCCATCTTAGCTGCTTCTGATGCTTATTTAGCATTAAAAATTGGCACTACCATTGCGGCTTCCATTCCGGCTGCAGTATTAGCTATGGGTATATTACGTTTCTTTAAGACAATCGAATGTCTTGGAAAGTAATATGATTCAAACTGCAGCTTCGGCAGGTGAGGGAGTTTCCGCCGCCATGGCGTTTACTTTACCTGCACTGATTATTACTCAAGCTTGGACTTCTTTTCCATATTGGCAAACTGTTTTGATTACCATCGCAGGCGGTATTCTTGGAGTGTTATTTTCTGTGCCGTTGCGTCGTATTTTATTTGCTATTCCGACCTTACGTTTTCCGGAAGGAACTGCCGTTGGTAGCGTTTTAAAAGTCAGTACTACGGGTGGAAAGCATCTCAGTTATTTAGCACAAGGAGGTTTAGCCGGTGGATTAATTAGTCTAATCCAATCTGGCTTTAAACTCATTGGGGATGAATTAGATGCTTGGTCCTTTGTCGGTAAAACCGCATTCGGTATCAGCATTAGCTTTGAACCCGCTCTCATTGCCGCCGGGTATATTGTCGGTTTTCAAGTAGGAATCAGTTTTTTAGTAGGTATGATTGTTGGCTGGTTTGTTATTCTTCCCGCCATTGGCTTGGTACATGGCATGCCGCACGCAGCATCTGCTTATGAGGCGGTGATGGGTATTTGGAGTCATCAAAGCCGTTATGTTGGCGTAGGGGTTTTGCTGGTAGGAGGGGTATGGACTCTCATCACTTTACTACGCCCGGTTCTGCATGGATTTAAGCAATCTATGGAGGCTTCGAAGCTAAAAAATGATACTGCTGGCAATGGATTATTAAGAACGGAAAGAGATATTCCATTCAGCTGGATTATTGCGATTACTGTAGTAGTCAGTGTGTTTCTATTCTTTTTAGTCTATTATTTGATGAGTCACGTAGGACTTAACTACAGCAACACCCACATGATTTTGGTTTCGTTAGCCACTGTGGTCTTCATTATTATTGCCGGCTTTTTACTTTCAACATTATGCGGCTACTTTGCTGGTTTAATTGGGTCAACCAATAGCCCTCTTTCGGGTATGATTATCATCAGCATCTTGTTGTTGGGAAGCTTATATTTATTACTGTTTAAAGGACAAGATGCAGTAGAAATCGGTAAATTAGTGACGATTATTTTGGTGGTGACCGCCGTCGTCACCGCATTACCTTCGATTTCTTTAGAAAATATTCAAGATTTGAAATCAGGACAGATAGTGGGTGCTACTCCTTGGAAGCAACAAGTGATCCTTATTTTAGGAATTGTGGCGTCCTCTTTAGTGATTGCACCGGTACTCAATCTATTGTTTCATGCCTACGGTATGGGTGGAGTATTTCCAAGACCGGGCATGGACCCAAGCCAAATGCTTTCGGCGCCGCAAGCCAATTTGATGGCGACTATTGCTAAAGGAGTATTAACACGTGATATTAATTGGGCAATGGTCAGTATTGGGGCAGTGGTGGCAGCCCTTGGCATTATTGCTGATGAAATACTAAAAAAACGCGGCAAACGTTTTGTTGTGCTGGGTATGGGTTTAGCAATCTATTTGCCTATCCAAATTCCGGCATCTATTTTTATCGGAACTTTAATTAGTCATTTGGCCAAACGCGGCAAAAAGAATACCCATGAAGAAAGTCAAAATGGCACTTTACTGGCTTGTGGTATTGTGGCTGGAAGTGCGCTGATGGGGGTTCTGTTAGCTATTCCATTTGTGGTGATGGGTAGCTCTGATGCGTTAGCGTTAGTTTCTACTCATTTTGCTCCAACCGCGCTTGTTTTCGGTGTAATCGTCACATTGTTGTTGTGCTATTGGATATATCGAACGGCACGTAAGGAACATGTCTAGTTATTTAGACTATATGGCCAGCACTCCGTTTGATCCGGAGGTGCTGGCCGCCATGTATGAATGCATGAATTCCGAAGAGCTCTTCGGTAACCCTTCCTCTCAAAATCATCGTTTTGGCTGGCTGGCCGCAGATCGCATTGAAAACGCCCGTAAGCAAGTGTCTAATCTGATATCCGCTGATCCAAGAGAAATTATTTGGACTTCAGGAGCTACCGAAGCCATTAATTTAGCACTGAAAGGAGCCGCTTTTTTTTATCAACGCAAAGGCAAACACTTAATTGTTTTGCGTACTGAGCATGCTGCGGTTTTGCAAACCTGTGTCTACTTGGAGAGCCAGGGTTTTGTGATTACTTACCTTAATCCAGCTTCGAATGGTCTTTTAGACCCATCCGAGTTTGAAAAAGCAATTCGACCCGATACCATTTTAGCAGCCATTATGTGGGTCAATAATGAAACCGGTGTCATTCAAAATCTCCCTGCGATAACCCACATTGCAAAAAAAAACGGGGTTATTTTGTTCGTAGATGCGGTTCAAGCGATTGGTAAAATACCGGTGAATGTTAAAAATTTGCCGATAGATCTCATGGCAATTTCAGCTCATAAAGTATACGGCCCAAAAGGGATCGGCGCCTTGTTCGTGCGGCGTACGCCTCGGGTACGTTTGTTGCCTCTTATTCATGGTGGTGAACAGGAATATGGATTGCGTTCAGGGACATTACCAACTCATCAAATTGTAGGCATGGGTGCGGCTTTTGCGTTAGCTCAGACCCGCTTATTTGCAGATACTCAACACGTACAGGATTTAAGTCAACGATTTTGGCAGGGATTGCAAACCATTGATGCGATTCTTCTAAATGGAGATTTTCACCAGCGGGTGCCGCATTGTTTTAATATCAGTATTCAAGGTGTTGAAGCCGAAACCTTACTCGTCAGTTTGCAGGATTTTGCTTTATCTACTGGATCTGCTTGTCATTCTGCACATAACACCCCCTCACATGTTTTAACTGCGATGGGAATTTCGGCAAAACGAGCACGCAGTGCTTTAAGAATCAGTTTCGGACGCTTTACTACCGCTGTTGAAATTGACCAGTTCATTGAACAATTGCGTCAACACGTTAACAATTTGCGAAAGCTTTCACCGATTATGGCGAGGTAGGGTATAATCGTGAAATATCCGCAAAAATTATTAAATTTTTTCCATGATCGAAAACACGGCGGTGAAATAGCACAAGGTTCTGAATATTTGCGGACCAGCTTGGTGGGCCATGAAAATCAAGAGATATTGGTTTTGTATGTCATTTATGAAGAAAAAGTTTTAAGGGCGCAATTTCAAGCCTTTGGTTCTGTAGAGCTACTTGCAGCGGCAGAATTTATTTGCACCTGGCTAGAAGATAAAAATGAAACCCAGATTAGAAATTTAAATACCCAAATGATTTTGCAAACTCTAGAATTAGGAAATTTGAAAGTTCATATTGCTAATCTGGTATTAAAAGCAGTGCAACAGCTTTTCCCTTAAAAAGTGTAATATCGCGCCAACTTAGTACACAGCAGAGATTTTCCAGGTTTAATCCTTTTTTCGGATAACAATTTACTGAGTTGAGTTGGCCAAAAGGCTTTTTTAATTTCCTTGAAACGCACTTTTTGAACTTGGTTTTTGGTGACAAAAATCAATTCATGATTTTCAGGATCGTACCAAATTTTTTTTGCTTCCTCGGTGCTTTTTGCCAAAATCAAAGCAATGGATTTATCTTCTTGATCGTGCACTGAGTATAAGTTACGTAATTTTTCTTTTATTTTCTTCATATATTTGATCTCTTTTATATAATATAAGTATAGTATAAATACAGTAAGTGATAAAAATAATTATAAAAAACAAATAATTAGTTCGAAGTTCTGAGTCGAGAAAACCCACTCCGCGTTGTTTAAGCGACATCCGCCTATTCGCAAGATCGCATAAACGGGTCCGTTGCTAAGCTCGTTGGCGGATGCGCTTAACAACGCTAACTGCTACGTTTGAATGAATCCCAGCAATTCATCACCGCAGGCTCAAGTTAAGCGAAGTCGGTAACACCCTGGTTCGACAGTATTACTGAAGTAAAAGTGGATCAATTTTTGAAATTGTGATCTGTTGTGGCCCCAGCTTGCGAAAGCGTCGTATGTTTGCTATATTTTATGCATTAAGGTGACGTATGATCAAAAAATCTCTAAAATCAAAAATTGAAGTCCAAATTTGCCAGTCTAAGCAAAATGTTTTTATGCGCCGGGATTTTGCTGCTTTTGGGGGATATGATCAAGTGGGGCGGGCATTGCTAGCTTTAGTTAAAAAAGGTCTGCTCATGAAAATTGGCTATGGTCTTTATGCCAAGGCGCGCTTAAATTCTTTGACTAATAAACCTATGTTAGCCGCAACAGGTGGTTTTAATCAGGTAGCTAAAGAAGCTTTAGACCGTATGAATATAAAATGGGAACCAAGTAACGCGTTTGAAGAATATCAAAAAGGTTCTACCCAATTGCCAATTAATGCTTCAGTTATTATCTATAGTCGATTTAGTAGAAAAATTGGAACTAATCGTTTTAGTTTGAGGGTTTCTAGAAGATGAAAATAACTGAAACGGAACTTCTTGAAGTAGCGGATATTTTCGGAATATCTCATCCCGCGATTGTTGAAAAAGATTATTATGTAGTACAGCTTTTGAAAATTCTTGAAACTGTTAAAATTCCTGGCTATCAATTAATTTTTTCCGGTGGCACATGTCTGGAAAAGGTTCATAAAATAATTTTTTGGATGTCGGAAGACGTCGATATCAAGTTAGTAGAATCACAATTTTAAGTCGATTATCATGTATAGAAAGATTGATTTATACGGAGAGTTTTGATAATGTGAAGTCTTAAGGGGAAGTCTCCATCCAGTGTCTAGTTAAGGCTCAAAGATGGAGACTTTTTCAGAAGCGTCCCGGCGCAATGCTTGCAACATCGCGACAGGACTCACCAACAACCAACTTACAGGAGTTGATTATGGCTAACGTCATTCTATCCGAAAAATCGGATTTCGTCTTGTGTTCTCATCGGGGATTGTCTCCGGCTGATATTGTTCAAGATTGTCTGGAAAAGGCTAAATCATTGTTGCTTGTCTGTACAAATGGCTTCGATATTAGATCGTTGCCGTTAGAGTCTCAGCATCAATATATGTCTTTGCTTGACGATTTGGTTGATTTGGCTTTGCGCCAGTTCATAATATCGCAGTCTGGAATTGTTGATGAGAAAACATAAACGAAAATAAGATAATTTGGTTAGCAGCCGAATTGTCTTTTAATGTGATTCGGCTGCTGATTTTTGGTTAATGCAATGAAATCTTAATGGAGTGAAAGCTATTTTTGATTAAAAAATTCTATTTTACACAGAGCTTTCGTCATTGGGAGCGTTAGCGAAACAATCCAGTAATTATATTTGCAGTTACTGTAAACTCCAATTAAAATGGCCTTGGTCTTTAGATTCATAAAAGTTGGAGCATAAATATGATAATCGGTGTACCAGTTGAAATTAAAATAAAAGAATTTCGAGTAGGTTTAACTCCGGCCAGTGTGCGTGAGTTGACTAGTTTCCGCCATCAAGTTCTCGTTGAAACCGGTCTAGGTGCAGGAATTGGTTTTACCGATCAAGATTATATTAATGCCGGAGCAACTATTTTAAATTCAGCAAAAGAAGTCTATCAACAAGCCGAAATGATCGTAAAAGTAAAAGAACCACAACCCAGTGAATTTGGTCTGTTGCATGAGAATCAAATTTTATTTACCTATCTTCATTTGGCGCCAGATCCAGAACAGGCTGAAGCCTTAATTAAATCCGGCTGCATAGCCATTGCTTATGAGACAGTAACCGGCATCCATGGTGATTTGCCTTTGTTATCACCCATGAGCCAAGTGGCCGGGCGTTTGTCAATTCAGGCAGGTGCACATTGTCTAGAAAAATCTCAGGGCGGTAGTGGTACTCTGCTAGGAGGTGTACCCGGAGTTCCTCCTGCCAAAGTGGTGGTGCTCGGAGGAGGAGTCGTGGGCACCAACGCGATACGAATGGCGATGGGATTAGAAGCGATAGTGACTGTTTTGGATAAATCACTGTATCGGTTGAAAGACCTGGATCTTCAATTTGGTGGCAGAATTACTACCGCATATGCCAGTGCTGCGAATATAGAGCAATTTGTAATCGATGCTGATTTAGTCATTGGCGGGGTTTTAATTGCCGGTGAAGCAGCGCCTAAATTAGTGCCTCGTTCCATGTTGCCACGTATGAGACCCGGTTCTGTTATGGTAGATGTAGCCATTGATCAAGGGGGTTGTTTTGAAGCCAGCCGGCCGACTACCCATGATGCACCGACCTATGTAGTAGAAAATATTGTACATTATTGCGTTACCAATATGCCGGGTGCTGTTCCGCGGACTTCCACATTTGCTTTGAATAATGCAACCCTACCGTTCGTAATTCAATTGGCAAACAAAGGATACCGGAAGGCGCTTCTAGATGATATTCATCTGCGGGATGGTTTGAATGTCTGCAAGGGCCATATTACCCATCACGGCGTCGCTAAAAATTTAAACAAGGAATATTTCCCAGCATTGGATTTTCTGCAATAATCACTGCCCCTTGGAAAAGATGGAATCAGGATACGTTTCATATGGGTTTGGCGCCGAATCTACGACTTCTGCGCAATTATAAGAATTGTATTCTTTTACTGACTTAGCTTGGTCTACGGCATTTTTTCTTTTCATAGTACTGGGATCTGTATCCCAATAATCTGCTTTGATCACATTTTGTTTTAAAATTTCACACATGGTTGGATTAGCGCCTACTCCTGCGGGTTCTTTGTTTTCAACATTGTGGCACCCGGCAACTCCCAAACTGAGAATACACATTGTTAACATTGACCGCATAACTTTTACCTTGAAAAAAACCGTCCTTATTGTTCAATATAGCTTTTAAATCCCCAAAGGTCCAGAAATGATTACGAAATTGCTGACTAACAGGTACAATTACCCTACTGGCAGAGTAGATTGCCAGCTTATAATTTAGGATAATATCAAAATGACTAAATATCGAAAAAAAGACCCTTTTAAAGAACGTGAAGCCTCGGAATATGATCACCCGGTTCCAAGCCGAGAATTCATCATGCAATTTTTGGCTGACACCGGAGAACCCGTGGGTTGGCAAGCCCTATGTGAAACTTTGGGAATCAAAACAGAGGAAGAGTATGAAGGCTTGCGTCGGCGTTTAAAAGCCATGGTTCGTGATGGTCAATTAATGACCAATCGCCGTGGCAGTTATGCCTTGGTAAAAGATTTGGATTTAGTACCTGGCCGTATCCAATCGCACAAAGAAGGTTTTGGTTTTTTGATTCCAGACGATGGCAGTCCTGATATATTTCTCCCAGCCAAAGAAATGGATACGGTCTTTAATGATGACCGTGCCTTGGTTCGAGTAGTTAATATAGATAGTAAAGGTCGCCGTGAGGGGCAAATTGCTGAAATTGTTGAGCGTAACACTCACCAGGTAGTGGGCAAATATCATTTAGAAGCTGGCATTGCCTTCGTCGATCCTGATAATAGACTCATTACCCAAGACATTATTATTCCTGAAGATCAACGCGCTAATGCCAAATCAGGCCAGTTCGTAGTCGTTGAAATCATCGCTCAACCAACTAAACGCCGGCAGCCTTTAGGCAAAGTGATCGAGGTATTGGGTGATCGGCTCACTCCCGGTATGGAAGTAGAGTTGGCAATCCGCTCCCATAATTTGCCATTTGTTTGGCCCCAAGAAACGGTCAGTGAGGCGCAAAAATTTCCGGCCAATGTGCTTGTGCCAGAACATTATATAGATCTCAGAGATTTATCTTTTGTTACCATCGACGGTGAAGACGCCAAAGATTTTGATGACGCCGTTTTTTGCCGGCGAGAAAATAAAAAAGGTTGGACTTTGTATGTAGCGATCGCTGACGTTGCTGAGTATGTGAAGCCAGATAGCTGTTTAGATCAAGAGGCTAAAAACAGAGGGAACTCGGTTTATTTTCCCAACAAAGTGCTGCCGATGCTGCCAGAAACACTGTCTAATGGTTTATGTTCTTTAAAAGCCAACGTAGACCGTTTGGTTTTAACTTGTGAAATGCACATTGATGCTAACGGTGAAGTTCAGGATTATCATTTTTATGAAGCGGTCATGCATTCCAAAGCGCGATTGACCTATACTGAAGTTTTTCAAATGTTAAATGAACCCACTCAAGCTTATCTAGAAATTTTGCCTTATATTAAAGAGTTTAACGAATTATTTAAAAAACTGTTGCGACAACGGCAACTGCGTGGAGCTATTGACTTTGATACCGTGGAAACTCGAATTGTTTTCGGAGACAAAGGAAAAATTGAGAAAATTATTCCTGTTCAACGAAATGCCGCTCATCGAATGATTGAGGAGGCGATGTTATTGGCGAATGTTTGTGCCGCCGATTTTCTACAAAAAAACGAAATACCCGCATTATACAGAGTACATGAAGGACCTGAACCGCAGCGCTTATTAGCCTTGCGTGATTTTTTAAAATCATTTAGTTTACGATTAACCGGCGGCAAAAAACCGCAACCACAAGACTATGCCAAGTTGTTAGCGCGAATTGAAGGTCGGGCGGACGCTCATATTTTGCAAACGGTGTTGTTAAGATCCTTGCGCCAGGCGATTTATTCACCAGAAAACAGCGGTCATTTTGGTTTGGCCTATGATGCCTATACTCATTTTACTTCTCCTATTAGACGCTATCCTGATTTATTAGTGCATCGAGCCATCAAATTTCTTTTGCAAAAGCTACCTTCAAAGGAATTTACTTACAGCCCAAAAACAATGCAAGAGATGGGACAACATTGTTCGATGACAGAGCGCAGAGCGGATCTAACTACCCGTGACGCCACTGATTGGCTCAAATGTGAATACATGTTGAATAAACAGGGGCAAATTTTTCCAGGCATTATCAGTGATGTGACCAGTTTCGGCGTTTTTGTTGAATTGAATGATATTTATGTACAAGGTTTACTGCATATTACCTCTTTAAAAAATGATTATTATAAGTATGACGCCGTTAATCACCTACTGGTGGGTAGGCACAGTGGGCAAATTTATCGTTTGGGAGACTCAATCCAAGTTTTAGTGGCGCGTGTCAATTTAGATAAACGCATGATTGATTTTGAACTCGCTTTAGACAAAACAAATGGTAAGCGCCTAAAAAGAAGAAAAAAACGCAGCCGAAAAAAGAAGAAAAAATCTAACAACAGGAGCTCAGGGGGCAGTCCCGTAACTAAATCGGGGAAATGAATATGGAAACCTTAGCCTGGGCAAAACTTAAAAAAAATCTCCCTAAGCGAGCTCTCAACAGTAATAAAGGAGATTTCGGTCATATTTTAGTAGTAGGAGGGGACTATGGTATGGCAGGCGCTGTGCGAATGGCGGCGGAAGCTGCGCTGAGAGTGGGAGCCGGCTTGGTGAGTGTGGCCACTCACGCAGAACATGTTCCGATAGTCAATGCGGATCGTCCTGAAATCATGTGTCACAGTGTAAGGTCGTTGGAAGATCTAGAACCTTTACTAGCTCGCGCGACGGTATTGGTGGTAGGTCCTGGATTAGGAAAATCTGCTTGGTCGCAGGAATTATTTAATGTTTTATTGGCTTGCAAACAGCCTAAGATTATAGATGCGGATGGATTAAATCTATTGTCTGAAAAATCGCTACAAAGTGAGCATTGGGTATTGACCCCTCATCCAGGTGAAGCTGCACGATTATTAAATTTGACTGTAGCCGAGATACAACAAAACCGGGAGGATTCGGTTCAAAAATTACAAAATCGATATGGCGGCATTGCCGTTTTAAAAGGTTTTGGCACTTTGGTGTGTACAGCACAATCTGAAATATTTATTTGTAAAGCAGGCAACCCAGGTATGTCTACTGCCGGAATGGGGGATGTATTGAGTGGGGTTATCGGCGGTTTAGCTGCGCAAAAACTTTCTTTGGCGGAGGCTGCTAAAACAGGGGTTTTAATTCATTCTTTGGCCGCTGACATGGCTGCAGCGGACAAAGGTGAGCGAGGGCTTTTAGCAAATGATTTATTTCCATATTTAAGGAAGTTAGTGAATGAATAAATCCCCCCCCTTTTTTCAAAAGGGGAAGTCACCAGGATTTTATAATAATGACAAATGCAGTAATAAAAGAATTTTTTCTCAAAGATGAATCCGCCATGCTTCAGTTTGGTGAAAAATTACAGCCATTTTGTCAGCCTGGCGCGATTATTTTTTTACAAGGGCCATTGGGTGCAGGAAAAACAACTCTGGTGAGAGGACTTTTGCAATCAATGCACTGTGCAGAACGAATCAAAAGCCCGACCTTTACTTTGGTGGAAAGTTATATGATCGGAACCTTGCCCATTTTTCATTTTGACTTGTATCGTCTAAAAAGTCCGCGGGAATTATTAGACATCGGCTTGGAAGATTATCTCATCCCAGAAGCAGTTTGTTTATTTGAGTGGCCGGAAAAAGCAGTGCAAATCTTGCCAAAGCCAACAGTTTACTGCACGATAGAAATACCTGAAAATGGCCAAGGTCGAAGAATAATACTAAGGGAGAACTCATAAAGTGAAGTGCTCAGTAATTCCCAGTCGACGGGAATTAACCCTGCGCGATGGGGTGAAGCAAGACCGACAGTGCAGTGGAAATTCGCAGCTTGCTGAATGCCCGCACAAGGAAGTGCGGGCAGGTTACGGCTCCATGGATGGTTGCATGCAAGCAACCTTCCATGGAGCATTGCCCAGCCCGGCCATCCATGGCCGGTCGCTCGCCGCATGCGGCTCGCCCAATGCGCAGGATATAAATAGGCGAAGTAATTCTCGCCCTTGGGCGGGAATTGCTGTGAAGTTGTGGAATTTTTTGTGCTTAATAGCCATTTTACTCCTATTACCGATCATCAGTTTTGCTCAAACCATCACATTGTCTGCTCTTGAAAAAGATCCCAATCGTTCTTCTTGGACTTTATATTTTGTCAGTGATGCTCCCGGGACAGTTCATCAATTTATTTTGTCTCATCCCGAGCGTTTGGTGATTGATTTTACGGGTGCACAATTTTTTAAAAATAAACTCAGTGAAGGTGATTTCAAAAATCTCCCTATTAAAAAAATACGCAGTTCCCCCCGCTCGCCGCAGAATTTAAGAGTGGTGCTAGATTTAACAACGAGCTCTGCGGCCAAGCAAATACAGGTGGTGGTATCTCCCCAACAAAATCCTAGTCAATTCACAACAGAGCCTGAGACTCAGTCAAAGCAAGTAATCATTGTGATTGACCCTGGTCATGGCGGAAAGGACCCAGGCGCGACTGGCTTGAAAAAAATTCATGAAAAGGATGTGGTGCTCAATATCTCCAAAAAACTGCAGGCGCTCATTAATCGACAACCTGGGTTCAAAGCGGTTTTGACTCGAGATGGCGACTACTATCTGACCTTACGTCAACGTTTGGAGATTGCAAGGCAAAATAAAGCCGATATGTTTATTGCAATTCACGCTGATGCTTATCCAGACCCACTGGCCCACGGCGTTTCTGTATTTGCGTTGTCTCAACGGGGAGCCACCAGCGAAGCTGCGCGTTGGCTGGCGGCGCGTGAAAATCAATCGGAGTTGATGGGTGGAGTAGAATTGTCGGATAAGGAAAATGTGTTGCGCTCAGTACTAATTAATTTATCGCAAACAGCTACGATTCAAGCCAGTCTTTTGATTGGACAAAACATGTTAGACAATTTACATGCACTGGGACATTTACATCACAATCATGTGGAACAAGCTGCTTTTGTAGTATTAAAATCACCGGACATTCCTTCCTTGTTAGTGGAAACTGGTTTTATTTCAAATAGCAAAGAGGAACAAAAATTAAATTCCGCCAGCTATCAAGATGGTCTTGCCTATGCGATGATGGCCGGTATTCGTCAATATTTTACTCATCATACAAGGAATTAATAGGATGCGGATTAAAATCTTAGCACCGCTATTGGCGAATCAGATTGCTGCTGGTGAAGTGGTAGAACGGCCTGCTTCGGTAGTCAAAGAATTGGTGGAGAATAGTTTAGATGCACAAGCTAAACAAATATCTATTGAAATAAAGCAAGGCGGCAAAGAATTAATTCGAGTACGTGACGACGGCCAAGGTATTGTCAATGACGATTTATCCATAGCGCTGGCGCGTCACGCCACCAGCAAAATTGCAGCATTAACCGATCTAGAAAACGTGCTCAGTTTAGGTTTTCGGGGCGAAGCACTGGCCAGCGTCAGCGCTGTTGCTAGGTTAACGTTGGCTTCCAGGCATTATCAAGCAGAGCAGGGATGGCGGGTGTTAGCGGAAGGCTCACATCAAACGGCCCCAGAGCCGGTCGCTCATCCGGTGGGGACCACGGTCGAGGTCAGTGATCTTTTTTACAATACTCCCGCGCGACGTAAATTTTTGCGCCAGCCTGCCACTGAATTTGATCATATCGAAACGGTGATTCATAAATTAGCTTTAAGCCAGTTTGATGTTGGTTTTCGCTTATCCCACAATCAAAAATTAATATTTTCAGCCAATGCAGCGCTTACAGAAATACAACGCGAACAACGTGTGGCCGCAGTATTGGGTCAAGATTTTATGAAACAAGCCATCCGGGTGGAGTTTATAGCTGGATTATGGCAACTCCAAGGCTGGTTGGGTCTGCCAGATTTCAATCGCAGTCAAGCAGATATGCAATATTGGTATTTAAATGGCCGTTACGTTCGAGATAAATTACTGAGCCATGCAGTACGCGAAGCTTATCAAGATGTGTTATTTAACAATAGACATCCTGCGTATGTGCTGTACCTGACGGGAGATGCGAACCAGGTGGATGTCAATGTTCACCCTACCAAACATGAGGTGCGTTTCCGCGATGCACGCAGTGTACATCAATTTATTGTCCATACTTTACGTGAAGCGCTTGCCCAAATTCGCCCGGCGCCCGCCAAGTCTCCATCTATGTCTGAAATTCCAACAGCAATTCCCGATCAACGAGAGCATCAAGAGGCTCCCAGCAGTGCTCGCCCTTGGGCGAAAATGGCTGAAAAAAATTTTGTCACTTCGCAACAACAGGCTTTATCATTTCAGATCCAAGAACCGCAGCAAACGTATGTTGTCGCAGAAAAAAATCCTAGTTTGGGAACAGCGCTAGCACAACTGAATAATACCTATCTTTTAGCTCAAAACGAGCAAGGTTTGATTATAGTTGATATTCATGCTGCACATGAGCGTATTCAATATGAAAAGATGAAACAAGAACAACCGTCCACACTGTCTAGCGTTCAGCCTTTGTTAATACCTATTACCGTTAACTTAAACCGTCAAGAATTAACTATATGGGAAAAACATCATACAGAGTTAGCCGACTCCGGTTTGGTTACCGAAGCTTTGGGTCCTGAAACTATTTTAGTCCGCGCCATACCTGTATTGCTTCAAAAAGCCGATATTGCGCAAATTGTACGTGATGTTTTGGCAGATTTAGCAGTACAAACAAGCAGTGCACGCTTACCTAATTTGATAAACGAGATTTTAGGTAATATTGCATGCCGTCGTGCTATTCGGGCTAATCATCCATTGACCCTGGTAGAAATGGATGCACTGTTAAGGCTGATGGAACAAACTCCCAACAGTGGTTATTGCAACCACGGCAGACCGACTTGGAAACAAATCACCTGGGCGGAAATTGATAAATTCTTTTTGCGCGGAAGGTAAGACCTCCCGAGTTTTCACTTACCCTAAAACCTTTTTCAATTTTTTCAATAAAATCATTGCATTGCATTAGAAAAAACTTAAAATAGAATTATTAATACTATTTTAATTTCCATATATTACTATATAGTCCAATGTTAAGAATTCCGTAACTATAGATGAGATAAAATATGAAGAAGGGGTTTGTAATAAATTTTACAGTAGATATACCGGGTCTATCATTCATAGAAAAGTTAAAAAATAAACACTCGGAAGTTATTTCCATGAATTACCTTTCAGGCGCTAATATATCTAAAGCGTCTGAAATTGATAATGACTCAGCCGTTTATGTTATTGTCCATGGCAGTGGTAATGATTACTTGAGTTCTGGCTCGGAAATAGAATGGAGTTGTTATGAGTTTTCTGAAATCCTCGTTAGTTTATTAAAACACCTGCAACATGGAGAGGATCTAATGCCAAAATTAAATATTAGCTTAATAACTTGTTTTGGTGCTATGCCTATCAATGATTCTTTATTCGAAAGCATTGCCTCTAAATTGCAGCTAATATTATTGCAAAATGACTTATCTGTTAAGATACATGCTCGTCAATCCATGGTAACTATTGGTGGAATAACGGGGAAAAAAACGACTACCCATTTAAAATATAATGCACAAATGATGTATTATTTTGATAGATTTTGGGAGAAGGACCAAAAGAACTTATATCAAACTAAGATAGATCAAATTAAAAAAAGTGGTGTCCACAAACAACCGGGATCAAAAATTACTTTTTCCCTTGCCCAGTCTCGAGGAATTTTTTATCAAGTAGCTATAGACTCCTATCAGTATAAACGTTCTGGAGATCTTAAAACCTGTATTATTGAAAAAAGAGATTTTAGAAATGTTACAGTTCCTCAAGATAGTAAAAAAAGTTTAAATCCTAATAATTTAATGGTCGAGCAAAGACGTAAAAATTATAAGCAACAAAAAAAAGTGGAAGTTTTTTTAAATGGTTTAAAAGAACTTATTGCGGAAATTGGTGAAAAACCAGAAATGACGGAATTAGCTGCTATGTCTCAATACTATAAAGATTTAATCAGAGCCATTGAGAATGAAAATTCTCGCGCCATTCCAACTTCTTGTCCGTCTAATTGTTTAGAGATTCACGAAGCAGCGCTTCAGCTCTTGGATTCACTTGAAGATAGAGAATTATTTTTTAAGATTAATTAATAATATCCTATTATCTGTTGTTAACGATCTATGGTCGGTTGTTTTTTTAACTCTTTTAGGGTTGCTTAAAAGAATCTGGTCATAGTTCGCTGCATTACTTAAAATGCGGGGGTCAACTTTTTTTGTCGGTTTTGGATTAAGATAATCAAGTACCAATAGTCTGAGGTCTTTTAGAAGAATCCATTCCAAGCATTGGGTGATTACCAAAACCGCCTCTTTATAATATTCCAAAGCCAAGTTTGCAGGACCGCCGGCAGCAGGTATCATGGCCATGACATAACTAATTCTAATTTTGTATTCACGGTCTTGAGTAGAATGATATTTTATTATTAAATGATTTATTAATAGAATCATATTCTTATCTGAAAGAGTAAAACAAAATTCAATATTTAACTGGGCTAATACAAATTCCGCAAAATCACAGGTGGTTGAATTAACGATAAAACCACAAATTACGGAAATGGCTGTATCTAATCTGTTAAAATCGAAATAGCCTTTTTGTTGGAATAATTTTATTATAGAAAGCGCTTCATAGGGGCAAAGCGATTTATTTTTAATTCTAAAGAAAATATTAGAAAGATGATGATGACTATGTTTATCTGCCTTTTTCCAGATATCATTGAGGGTATTATCATCTTTACCCTCTGTTAATAGAGAGACCAGCAAATAAGGTTTTTTAACTCGCTTAATAATATCTGATGTGATCCTTTCAATGAAGTCCAGATCTTTTGAAAATATTTCTTCTTGACACCATAACTTAACCAAAGAGCTCGTTGACATGATTTCTGGAAGGATACGATGTAGTAATAAAATATTGATGAATTTTATTTGATTAAAACCTAATTTAAAAAAAAATACACTGGCGCTTTTAAAAAATGCGACTAATTTAAAGTCTTTTCGCCAATCCGTAGATACACTTTTTCGAGTTTGTAAATAAGTCTGAAGCTGATTTAATTCCGAATAACCTTTCGGCTGTACTTTACTGCTTGGTCTAGATTCATCTCTATAGTCTTCTTCATCTGCAAACTCCTCTATCTCTTCATAATCTCCATATTCTTTTTCAAAGTCTACTCGAGACATAAATAGCCTCCTTCTGTTATAATTCTACCCATGTTGCCAGTGATATTTTTAATGGGTCCTACTGCCAGCGGAAAAACGGATTTAGCTGTTGAATGTGTACAACGTAACCCTCATTTCGAAATTATTAATGCTGATTCGGCTTTAGTTTACCGTGGGATGGATATCGGCGCCGCTAAACCAAACAGGGAAACACTGGCGCTTGCCCCGCATCGTTTAATAGATATCCGAGACCCCCTGGAACCTTATTCAGCAGGTGATTTTCGTAAGGATGCACTGTATGAAATTAAACGAGTTCATCAAGAAGGTAAAGTACCCCTCTTAGTAGGAGGCACCATGCTTTATTTTTGGGTTTTAGAACAGGGCTTGGCGGCCTTGCCTTCCGCCAGTCCTGAAGTACGATCAGAATTATCCGCCAAAGCGCAGGAGTTCGGCTGGACTTCGTTGCACCTGGAATTGAGTCAAATTGACCCTATTGCCGCTGCTCGAATCCATCCCCAGGATGGCCAGCGCATTCAGCGTGCCTTGGAAGTTTATAAAATGACTGGAAAACCGATCAGTGCCTGGCATGCGCAAACCCCGAAGGATTTTCCATACCCATTATTTCATTTTATATTGTCTCCTAAAGAACGCAGCACTTTGACGGCAAGAATTCAGCAGCGGCTTAAAAACCTATTTGACCGGGGTTTTATAGAAGAAGTAGCCATGCTTCGAGCTCGAGGTGATTTACATCCAAACTTACCAGCGCTTCGCGCGGTAGGCTATCGTCAGATTTGGCAATATCTGGATGGAGCGTACGATTTTTCTGTTTTGCAAGAACGTGTATTTTACGCAACTTGCCAGCTAGCAAAGCGTCAGTTTACCTGGCTGAGGCGATGGAGTACGGCTCAGTGGATTGACTCCAATGAAGATTTTATTTCCGTTAAGGTCTGTAGTATAATTGAAAAACATGATCGAACGGGCTGAAGAAATTAATAAATTTTGGTTGGGAAGGGTTGAGGAAACCATTATTCCCAGTGAGCATCGCGCGCGCGTATGGTTTGGGGAAGATCAGCAAACCGATGAAGAAATCAAAAAACTTTTTACCGAAGATTTGGAACGGGCCATCCGGGGTGAGTATGATTTTTGGCAAGCAAGCCCTAGAGGCCAGCTGAGTTTGATTTTGTTGCTGGATCAATTCTCAAGGCATATTTATCGAGATACTCCGCAAGCATTTTTACAAGATTCTAAAGCTTTGACGATTTGTGTTGAAGGACTCAGTGTAGAAGCGGATCATTCGTTGAGTTTAATTGAACGGGTTTTTTATTATTTCCCTTTGCTTCATTCAGAAAATTTGCATCACCAAGAACAGGCAATTCGTGGCTATCAGATTTTAGCCGAATTGGCTTTTTCGGAAACCCGTGTCATTTATGATAGCTTTTTACGTTTTGCTAATCATCATTATGGTGTAATTCAACGTTTTGGCCGTTTTCCGCAACGAAATCGAGTTTTAAAACGAGAATCAACGCCCGAAGAATTGGTTTATTTGAGAGAAATTGAAGCCTCTATGGAGTGAGAAATGAGTAAACAAACTGAACGACCGATCTATCGCATCGTATTTACGCAACAAGATGAGCTACAAGAAATCTATGCGCAGTATATTTCTGAGGAAACTTTAGTCGGTTTTATTGAAGCAGATACCATACTGGAATTTGATAAGTCCAAAATGCAGGTGGACCCGAAAGAAGTTCGCCGTTGCTATATTCCTTTACATAACATCGTTAGAATAGATGAAGTCTCTTGGCACTCAGATGGCGATTTAAAAGATAACATTAGTCATTTACCCCATGCGTTCAAGAAAGTCAGAGAACACAAGTGATTTCGGTAGTGTCCTAATAGATCTGATAGGACCTGAACTGACCGCAGAAGAGGTGGAATTACTTTGTCACCCGGTGTGTGCAGGCATTATTTTATTTTCACGAAATTACCAAAACCCCCAACAATTAAGAAATTTAACTGCCCATATACGTAGAGTCCACCCCAAAGCGATCATTGCTGTTGATCAAGAAGGCGGCAAGGTGCAAAGATTTAAACAAGGTTTTAGTATTTTTCCTCCCATGTCTCATTGGGGCAGATTATATGAGCAAGATTTACAACACTGTTATCTACAATTTACCCAAGCTATTTATCAATTAACGTCAGAATTAAAAAATGTAGGGGTTAATTTTAATCTCATTCCGGTGTTAGATATGCAACATGGTGTCAATGAAATGATTGGCCAAAGAAGTTTGCATCATCGAACCGAAGTGGTCATTGATCTGGGGCATTTATTAATAAAAGAGCTGCACCGACAGCGTTTTCCTGTGGTAGGTAAGCACTTTCCTGGTCACGGCGCTGTGGCTTTGGATTCACACCTCACCCTTCCTGTGGATGATCGCTATTGGGACGCCCTTTGGAACTATGATTTAAAACCTTTCGTGGCATTGCTGCCGCATTTAGATGCTATCATGCCTGCCCATATTGTTTTTTCCGCCATGGACATGCTTCCTGCGAGTTTCTCACCTTTTTGGCTAAAAGAAGTACTACGCAAGCAGTTGGGATTTCAAGGTGTTATCATCAGTGACGATCTTTCTATGGCCGCAGCGGCGACCCTTGGTAGCTATGGAGAACGAGCTAAAGAAGCTTTTCTAGCCGGATGTGATTTATTATTAGTGTGTAATAATAGAGCAGGAGCGATTGCAGCATTATCTGCATTGTTACCGTTAAACCGCAAAGATTCTGCTTTTCGAGTTGAGCAGTTACTTTTATTTTCTTAACTATATGCTATGATTTTATATGCAATATTTTAGGAGGTTACCCTTGGTTATTGATCTTCCCCACCATATTTACGATGTACTAGCGAAAGCCACTTGTTTATATACCAAAAGCCAAGTAGAGGTAGCTTTAGATTATATGGCTGAGGAGATAAATGACAAATTGGCACATACCAATCCAATTTTTTTGTGTGTAGTCTTAGGCGGCATAGTACCTTTAGGAAATTTATTACCTCGTTTAAACTTTCCTTTGGAGATTGATTATGTACATGCCAGCCGTTACCACAACGATTTAACCGGCAAGAATTTAGTTTGGAAAAGTAGACCCACCATACCGCTTCAAGGCCGCACGGTCATTGTAGTAGATGATATCTTAGACGGTGGTTTAACCCTAAACGGTGTCTTATCTTATTGTGCGGAGCAAAAAGCTCATCATATTTATTCAGCAGTATTGGTAGATAAAATATCAGCCAGGTTGCCAGGGGGGCTAACCAAAGCTGATTTTACTGGGCTAACAGTGGATAATCATTATGTGTTCGGATATGGCATGGATTATAAAGGTTATTTACGAAACGCCCCAGGTATTTACCGGGTAGCGCCGGAACATGAGGCCAGCGATTCCCCGTGAATCGCTTCCTGGTTTATATCCTTGCGCATCGGCGGAGCCGATCCCCCATCGCGATCAGTGGAGTTTCCTTTACCGGGAACTCCTGGCATGAGGCCAATGGCTAATTTTATAAGGAGGAAAAATGTCTAAATTTTGGTTTGTGTTGTTATTATTTGGTGTTTTGTCTTTAAGTGGATGTACCGGAGATGGCGGATTGTTTTCCACCTGTGATCCACGCTTTACCCATTGTGATGGTTCTGATCCGAAAATGCAGGATGAAATCGCTGACGAAGTAGGACAGATGTTATAGTGAAAAACCATTTAGCAGAAGTCATCGGCCCGAATATCTCTGCTATTCAAGAAGCCAGAAAGCGCATTGGCGATAATGTCCTAACTACGCCGGTCTGGCAGTTTCGTTCACCTATTTTAACTCAACTTTTGGGTGAAAATTTTTCACTTTGGTTAAAATTAGAGCTTTGGCAGTATGGCGGCAGCTTTAAGGTTCGGGCTGCTCTGTTGAAAATGCAAAATTTATCTTTGCAAGATCGGCAAAAGGGCGTAGTGGCTATCAGCGCAGGAAATCATGCCATCGCTGTTGCTTACTCAGCCAAGAAGTTGGGGATTCATGCTAAAGTATTAATGCCAAAGACGGCTAGTCCAATACGGATTGAAAAGTGCAAACAGTTGGGTGCAGAAGTGCTTCTTTTAGATAATCTACAAGAAGTGTTTGCCAAAGTAGGAACCATCCAAAAAGAAGAAGGCCGAATTTTAATTCACCCATTTGAGGGAGAAACTGTGATTTTGGGTACTGGAACTTTAGGTTGGGAGATGTTTCAGCAGGTGGGGCCGTTGGATGCCTTGATCATGGGAATAGGCGGCGGCGGGCTAATCGGAGGAGTGGCTAATGCATACAAACAGCTTCATCCAAACGTCCAAATGATTGGGGTAGAACCGGAAGGGGCTGCTGTTATGAGTTTCAGCTTTCAAGCCGGCAGGCCAGTGAGCATCCCTAATATCAACACCATTGCCGATAGTTTAGCTCCGCCCAAAACAGAGCCTTATACTTATTCTATTTGCCGGAAAAATGTCGATGAAATTATCAGGGTGACAGACGCAGAAATGGTTACCGCCATGCGTTTTTTATTTGGTGAATTAAAATTGGCAGTAGAGCCGGCTGGCGCAATAGGGATTGCGGCTTTAATGGGACCTTTAAAAGAAAAGTTGGCCAACAAAAAAGTAGGTATCATCATTTCGGGCACTAACATTGATGAACATAGCTATTGCAACTTAATAATAGATACATGAATATATTTTTCGGTTTGCCGATTCCCCCTAGTAAAAGTGATGTTTTGACCAATATGGTTTTGCAACAACACCCGCATTGGCAAAAACACCATAGCATTCGTTGGACACCAGATATAAATTGTCATTTAACCATTCATTTTTTTGGAGAGATTAAACCGGAATTACTCACAGAATTAAGTCAAAACTTGATTCATTATTTAAGTAAAATTGTTAATTTCTCAATCAAAATTACTAAATTATATAATTTCCCAAAACCAAATTCTGATTTAGTCGCCGCTTACGTGTACTTAAATCAACCATTGGCTCATCTATATCATCAACTGCAAAGAGCAGTGGAGGATTATGGCTTTGTTCCTGAAAGCAGAGTTTTTGCCCCTCATATTACGCTCTGCCGTGCCAAAAAGCATATTTTAAAGATGGAGCCCATTATCGTGCCAGATTTTTCTATACAGATTGAGGAATTGGTGCTTTATCAAACTCAGCCTGGGGCTCATGGAAGTCAATATATCCCTTTACAAAAATGGCTATTTTAAAACTTGCTGAACTTGCCTTATCGTTGTTGCAACGAATGGCTAGAATAGCATAGAATTTGATTTTCAGTTAAGGAAAAAAATATGTTTCATGGTAGCTTAGTCGCACTAGTCACACCGATGCAGCCGGATGGCAAGATCGATTATGCCAGTTTGGCCAGTTTGGTGGAATGGCATATTAATAATCAAACGGATGGCTTAATTATTTTAGGTACTACTGGTGAATCTCCAACCATCGAGTCTGCCGAACGTAGACAAATTGTCCAAAGAGTAATTACTCAGGTTCGTGAACGGATCCCGGTGATTGTCGGAACCGGCAGCAACTCCACTCTCCATACCATAGAGATGACTCGTCAAGCTATGGAAATGGGGGCGGACGCCGCGCTTATAGTAACCCCTTATTATAACAAGCCGACTCAGGAAGGGCTTTATCAACATTTTTCAGTGATCGCAGAAAAAGTGCCTTTGCCACAGATTTTATATAATGTCCCGTCCCGAACGGGTTGTGATCTATTACCAAAAACCATTTTGCGCTTAAGTAAGCATGCAAACATTGTTGGTATTAAAGAAGCCACCGGTGATATCAGTCGGGTTCAAGAATTATTAGCAACTGAATTAGATCTTTTGAGTGGCGATGACGCCACAGCGTCTGCTTTTATATTAGCCGGAGGCAAGGGTGTGATTTCTGTAGTAGCCAATGTGGCTCCGAAGTTAACTCACGGCTTGTGCGCTGCAGCTTTGGAAGGCGATCAACAATTGGTGGCAAAATATGACGAAAAATTAAATGATTTATATAAGCTGCTTTTTTGTGAATCCAATCCCATTCCTGTTAAATGGGCGTTGCAGCAAATGGGTTTAATCAAAAGTGGCATACGTTTACCATTGACTCCCTTACACGAATCTCACCATTCAGCGTTACGGGCTGCATTAAAACAATTGGGATATTAAGCAATATGTGTCATTTTTCTAAAATTTTTAAAGTCAGTTTTGCTTCGAGTTTGATTTTATTGTTGGCAGCTTGTTCGAGTGCGCCTCAAGATCGTCGCTATGTTCAGTATGCGGCAACCTTACCGCCGATCCAAACTCCTTCCGGCATTAAAAATCCAACAGGGGAAAGTTATTATCCTGTCCCCCCGGTCAGAATGACCCAACCATTGGGAACCGAACCGCCAGTTGAACCACCTGGATCTAATTTGGTAAAACAACAAAATAAAGTTCCATTACCTGTACCAAAATAATAATGAATATTTTAAAAAAAGAATCTGTTTACTCCGGTAAAGTCAAAACGCTGTTTAACACCGATCAGCCTGGCAAACTGATCATGGAGTTTAGGGATGATATCACTGCCTTTAACGGCATAAAGCATGAGAAATTGGCAGGAAAGGGCCAAGTGAATAATAAAATAAATGCTTTTTTGTTTAATGCGCTAAACGAAGCGGGCATTCCCACTCATTTTGTAAGTTTATTAAATGATAACCAAGCTGTAATTAAACAATTGGACATGATGCCTCTTAAAAGTATTATGCGGAATTTAGCAGCGGGTCGTTTTTGCCGGCATCTGGGCATAATAGCAGGAAAAAAGTTAAATCCGCCTTTATATGAACTTTATTTAAAAAGCGATGAACTGCGTGATCCCTTGATTAGTGATTACCATGCTCTGAGTTTAGGTTGGGCTAACCGCGAGCAACTAGACCAGATGGCTGAGATCAGCTTTGCAACCAATCGTTGTTTGAAACAAATCTTTGCTGATCATGATTTGATTTTGGTAGATTTTAAATTAGAATTTGGCCTTTTAAATGGCCAAATAATATTGGCGGACGAGCTAAGTCCTGATACCAGCCGAATTTGGGACTCGGTCACGCATGAGACTTTAGATAAAGACCGGTTTCGCCAAGATTTAGGAGGCGTTGTTTCTGCGTACGAACAAGTGGCGAAACGTTTTAACATTGTTTGAACTCCCAATAAATTGTGGGATAATATCCAAGGGTGACAAACCCAGTTTTATGATAATTAACTAAATTAACAATGGTATTGGTTAATACATTGACATCAATATATTGTATTAACATTTCGTGGACCTGCTTTAATTTGCTGGCTAAAAAAGAGGAAGTTGTAATACTATAGAGATGTTTTCCCGGAGAGATACCGAAGAGGCTTAACGGCACCGACTCGAAATCGGATGGGGGTTAACAGCCCCACGTGGGTTCGAATCCCACTCTCTCCGCAATTTGATCTTCCAACAGGTTCCAGAATAGTCCTGAAGTGCTTGTAATTATTAATTTTTTCAGATAAGCTAGTTCCGGTAATGTCCATTAGGTACCCCCGGAATCCCGCAAAAAATGGGGCATTATTGGGGGTATTTTTGGTTTCAAAAATAGGATACCCCCATGGCGCTTACGGACACACAGATTCGGAAAGTAAAAACTCGGGAAAAGCCGTTTAAATTGGCGGACGAAAAAGGGCTTTTTCTGCTTGTTAACCCCAATGGTTCAAAATTGTGGCGGTTTAAATACCGGTTTGCGGAAAAAGAAAAATCCCTGTCTATAGGCATGTATCCTGACGTTACTTTAGCTGACGCTAGGTCTAAACGGGATGAAGCTCGTCAACTCTTAGCTGACAATGTTGATCCTGGGATGTCGAAGCAATTAAAGAAGCGAGCAAGAAAACTCGGGCCTGAAAACAGTTTTGAAGCGGTTGCCCGTGAATGGCATATTAAGTTTTGCTCCAAGTGGACAGAGGAACATGGCGCAACGATTCTTCACTGATTAGAAAAAGACATTTTCCCATGGATTGGGCATCGTCCGATTAATGAAATTACCGCTCCTGAATTACTGATTGTTTTACGCCGTGTTGAAAATCGCGGAGCTTTAGAAGTCGCTCATCGACTGTGTCAGACTTCTGGGCAAGTTTTTCGTTACGCCATCGCCAGCGGTCGCGCCGAACGGGATGTTTCGGGGGATTTGCGTGGTGCGATACCGCCAGTAAAAAAACGTCATATCGCTTCTATTACCGACCCCACAGCTATTGGTGGTTTACTGCGCGCCATCAAAGATTACAACGGACATTTAGTAACACGCTGCGCATTGCAACTGGCTCCGTTAACTTTTGTTCGTGCAGGTGAATTACGCAAAGCAGAGTGGTCTGAATTTAATTTTGATGCTTCTGAATGGCGAATCTCCCCTAAAAAAATGAAAATGCGCGGTGCTCATATTGTGCCGTTGTCTACACAAGCCATGACTATTTTACGTGAGATACAAGCACTAACTGGTGATGGTAAATATGTTTTTCCCTGCCTGCGTACACCACAACCCGGCCTATGTCTGAAAATACGGTATTAGCTGCTCTGCGGCGCTTAGGCTATGCTAAAGATGAAATGACCGGCCACGGATTTAGAAGTATGGCTTCAACATTACTCAACGAGCAGGGCTGGAACCGCGACGCTATTGAACGTCAACTTTCCCATTCTGAACGAAATCATATTCGCGCTGCTTATAACTATGCAGAATATTTACCAGAACGAAGAAAGATGATGCAACATTGGGCAGATTATTTAGATCAACTAGCCAGTTCTCACAACGCTATCATCATCAAGGAACGTGTATGACTTCACGGATTAAAAACATTTCTGAGTTGCCGAAGTGGTTTCACTTAGATAAATACAAAGCTGCTAAAAAATTGAATGCCGCAGGCTGGTATGAGCAATTCACCATACGTGGAAAATTAATGGAATGGTTCAACACTGAAGTAGAATCCAAGTTTCAAGATATGTTGAAAACAGAGCTTGCGGAAGCGTTGACATTAATACGCGAAACTCCAATATTTGACATCCAGGGTGCTGGCCGAGGCAAATTATCCGGCATTTTATCTTTTCCCTGTGCTGAAGATATTTGCAAAGACCATAATAATATCCCTGCCGTGCATCCCATGTCATTAGAAGAGTTCGACTATGTGAGAAGAGGCATTGATCCCAAACGAATAGAATATGTCGCTCGTTGGGCAGATCAATTTGAAGCTGATCCCATTAATCTATTTCACGTTTATAAACATGAATCCTGGATTAAACGACCTCTCAATCATTCAGCCACCGAGGCAGCTAAAGACGAAAATGGCTTCGGCTTCCGCGGAATGGATTCCGTCATTGTTGATCTAAACTTTCCCGATAAAATCTTAATAGAAAATTTCAAACAATATTTAGCTGCTCGCCGCGCCGAATCCAAAACCGAACATTTATCCAAACCCAACCGCCAACAAGATTATTATGATTGGGTGCGCTTCGGTGTCCTGCCTTACCTGGATTTAAAGTTCTGGGAACTTGAAACCGGAAATAAAATCCCCCTCCGAATCATCGCCGACGCGATTTATCCAATAGGCGAGGGCGGGGAAGAAACTGTCAGGAAAACGACAGTCCCTCTTGCCAATTCTTTGATTCAAAATAACAACTTACGTATACTAATTGCACAAGTAGCGACTGAAATGGTGGAGAATCAAAAATAGGATCAACCGAGTATTTATCATACTCTTTCAATCTGCTAAACTACTAGTTATTAGTCCATTGTTTGTAGTAAAGGGAAAATTTTATGAAAGCCCGTGCAGAGCAAAATTTGCGCAATAAAATATTAGAGCGAATCCGTTCCATGTCCGATATGACGATACTACGATCGGACTTAGCGGATTTAGCCACACCACGCCAACTGAGCCGAGTCTTAAAACAGTTGGTTGACGAAAAAATATTGGTACGGCTAGGTTATGGCATTTATGGGCGATTATTTTTTTCTCGGTACACCAATAGATATTGTCTCAATGGTTTCATCCTGGGAGTAGGCCGGGAAGTGCTCAATAAGCTTAATATTCCCTGGTTACCTGCACAATGTGAAGAAGATTATAATAGCGGGCGTTCTCAACAAGTCCCCGCCAACCCCACCACACGAATCATAGGGCGCTTTAACAGGAAAATTCAGTATGGAGACATCCAATTCCGTTACCAATTGGGGCGTTGATAATCTTAGCGAATTCTGTCAACAAATTTTAGATACCACTGATTTATTAAAATTAAAGAATCCAGCTTTTGTTGAAAAAGATTTTTACGTTACTCGATTGATTCATCTTTTATCTGAAGTAAAAAATCCACATTATTGCTTATATTTCCAGGGCGGTACATGCCTTGCCAAAGCTTATCGGATAACAGAGCGAATGTCTGAGGATTGCGATTTTAGAATTGCATTGCAGCCAGGAATCCCTTTTAAACGTGAAACCTTGCGTGAATTTCGACAAACTATTTTACGAGTTCTGCGAGAAAATGGATTTAATTGCCCCGACGACGTAGTGAGGGTACGGAATTTGGGGCAATTTATGGAATTGAGAATACCTTATCCTTCAATTTATTCTCAGGACTCGGTGGCATTAAAGCCTTATTTAGCTGTTGAATTTTTTCTGAATACAGTGAAATTACCTACGCAAAATCAACCCATCACATCATTGATTCGCCAAACACTAGGCGCTACAGTTCAGCATCCGATTGGAAAAATGGATTGTGTATCACCATTGGAATCAGCAGCAGAAAAATGGGTTGCCTTTACCCGCCGCATTGCAACGATGGATTACCGCACTCACTATCAAGATATCAGCCTAGTACGACACCTTTATGATTTATACCGAATTGAGCAAAACGGCTATCCTTTTGATGAAACCATGGTGAAGATAATCATGGCTATTATTGAAGGAGATCGGCAGCAATACAAGAATCATAATCCTGCTTATTTTGCTAATCCCAGCCAAGAGATACACCGCGCATTGAAAATATTAAAAGAGAACAAAATTTGGCAAAATTACTGGGATATTTTTATGTTAGATATGGTTTTTGGCGAAAGACCACCTTATGCCGATGTTGTAGATAATTTTATCCATAAGAGCGAAAAAATACTGAGTTTATTAGAAATGATTCCACGAGAATTAGAAGTAATTTAATTAATTTTTTCAATAAATTAAGTTATTTTATTAATCTAAAAAATTAAATTATTCCTACGCTAACTTAATTCTCTCCGCATTGCAGAGAGTTTTTCCCTTCAAAAAAGTATTTATAGGACGGTGGCGATGTCAAAGTCGATTTTCATTTAATTTTTTGAGGTGGTTAGGTCGCTCGAAGCGAAGAATTATATGCTCACCAATAGTGATATTCTGGCAATTTTGTCTATTATCTAATCAAAATAATAAAATTTGGATGTCTTTGCACGACTTTCCGGAACGAACAGACCGCGCAATCGTTCCGGAAACTTCTTTCCGGCTCAACAAACCTCGTTTTGACTGATATTTCCCACCAATAATGCCCTCAGTTTAATTCTTAGAGGAGCTAATAATGTCTATACAAAACCAAAATACGTTGAGGATTCTTCGACGCAAACAGGTGGAAAGCCGCACCGGGCTTTCCCGTTCAACTATTTACGCTCGTATCGCTGAAGGTTCATTTCCTCGTCCGATTGATTTGGGCGGTGGCAGAGCGGTCGGCTGGGTCGAAGCTGAAATTGACGCCTGGCTGCAAGCTCGAATTGAGTATAGCCGGAAATCGGTTTAAGGGGGGCCAATGCAATTACAAAAACCATATAAACCATATCCAGGTCAATTCAATCGGGCGAATCTTACCTTCGCCGCTGATGGTGCTCAATCAGCTCGGTATCCATCCCGGCAAAACGAACTCCCGGGGTTACTGGCTATTGCAATGTCCATTTCATAAAGATGGTAAGGAATTGAATCCGAGTTTCAATTTACACCATCTCGAAAGCCATTATCGTTGCCATGCTTGTGGCGCTAAGGGTGGAGATATTATTCAGTTTTACCGGCAAGTCACCGGCGTGTCTTTTAAAGAAGCCGCTATTGCCTTGGGCATATGGGAGGATAAGCAATGAAAACACCCGAACAAGCTGCTCGTCAATTAGCAGCAAAACCTTTGGCGGAAGGGTATATTCCACAAGCTCTACATGCTTATACTGATGAACACAACAATACTCTTTATTGGCGGATACGATTAAAACATCCTGGCGGGCAAAAATGGATTCGACCGATGTATCAAGATGAAAATAACCAGTACCATCTCGGCGAGCCACCGTCGCTCGATCCTCAAGCTAAGCCGCTGTATGGGTTAAATTTATTGGCTCAATATCCACAAGCGACCGTGTTAATTGTGGAAGGGGAATACCCTGCGGATGTGATCAACCGGTATTTGAAAAAACAAAATGAAAACCCCGAAAATCCAAAGTTGTTCGCGATCACCAGCGGCAGCGCTACCAGCGCCGATAACGCGGATTGGAAACCGCTGACCCATCGGGATTGTATCATTTGGCCTGACCATGATACGCTGGGCAATCATTATGCCGAACAAGTCCGCGCTAAGCTGGAAGCACTCGATTGCATCGTGTGGATCATTGATTCCGCCAAACTTCACTTACCGGAAGGCGGCGATGGAATAGATTGGTTGGCAGCGAATCCTTCCGCCACGATTGCCGACATTTTAGCGCTTCCTCAACTCACACCCGAGTCGATACAAACCACTCATGCCGCAGACATCGAAACCAGCGACGATGAAATGATTACCAAGCTGGCGGCGTTAAGCCCATTGGAATATGACCGGGTGAGAATCACGACCGCCAAGGCATTGAATATCCGCCCGGGTACTTTAGATAGTTTGGTCAAAGCCATCAGAACGGCTCAACAAAAAGAAAACAAAACCCCTTTTACGGAAATAGAGCCGTGGCCTGAGCCCATCCAACCAGCAGCGTTATTAACGGATATTAGCAATACTCTCAAGCGTTTTGTGATTTGTGCGCCGGAAACAGCACACGCCGCCACGCTGTGGATTGCCATGACCTGGTTTATCGAAGTCATCACTATAGCTCCGTTGGCGATTATCACCGCACCGGAAAAGCGATGCGGAAAAAGTCAATTGTTATTTCTCTTAGGCCGTTTGGTCAATCGACCGCTATCGGCCTCCAATATTACCCCGGCGGCGTTGTTTCGCTCGATTGATGCCTGGCAACCGACTTTATTAATTGATGAAGCGGATGCTTTTCTGCGTGAGAACGAAGAATTGCGCGGCATGATCAACTGCGGCCATACTCGTGATTCCGCCAAAATTATTAGAGTAGTAGGTGATGATTTTACACCCACAGCCTTTAATGTTTGGGGAGCCAAAGCTTTAGCAGGTATCGGTCATTTATCCGATACGGTGATGGATCGCGCGATTATTTTGGAGTTGCGGCGCAAATTGGCCGATGAAAAAATTGAACGTGTACGTCATGCCGAACCGCATTTATTCCGGACGTTAACTGCAAAATTGGCTCGATTTTCCGAAGATTATGCAGAAGTCATTCAGCAAGCCAGGCCGGAGTTACCACAAACACTCAATGATCGTGCCCAAGATAATTGGGAGCCGCTGCTCGCGATTGCCGATATCGCGGGTGGTGACTGGCCCAGACTGGCTCATACCGCGGCTATCATGATTTCTACCCAAGAGGAATCTTCATCAAGTATCGGCATAGAATTATTGAGCGATATCCAAGAGATCTTCGAGAGTCAAAATTTGGACAGAATGGGTTCCGCTGAACTGATTCAGCGGCTTTGCGATGATGAAGAAAGACCTTGGGCGACTTTTAACCGTGGAATTTCAATCAGCCCGCGGCAAATTGCCAAGCGGTTAAAAGACTTTGGCATTAGCAGTCACGCCATTCGCTCAGGATTCTCTACTGCCAAGGGTTATCTCAAATCCCAATTCACAGACGCCTTTGCCCGTTACCTGACTTCTAAGCGTAACAACGTCACAGGCTCGTCATTACCGGCACTGGATGTGACGGATAAGTGACGTGTGACTTCCGAAGCAGTAACCAGTCACAAATCCGTAACACCGTAAGCTCGTCACTATGCGGGTTGTGACGTTGTTACGGATACAATGGCAGGAAGGGCATTAAACCAATTGACACCGTCAAAATGGTCAAAGGCATCTTGACGGCAGGCGTGGTTCAACTCCAATTGCTTTTTGAACTCGTATCAGCAGGGCATTGCTGTTGATTCGATATGATCTTGCAGTTCTATGATTTGATCGAGATATTCATCCACCGCCCAAACGGCGTTGTACAATAATCCGCTCTCTATGCCATCACTCAATATGGCCGATAAAAGGCATTCTAAAATGGCTTTGGCTTGAGTAGTTTTTTCATAGAGAGCATGAATAGCCATATCATGAGTCATGGCGGGATTAAGTATAAAAGTCTTTTTCATAAGCTAACTCCTGTTTGTTGTGTTAAATGTTTGCCGCTCAATAATTGGCGGCCAGGAGCTTAACACCGCAAACAGACGGCAAGCTTATTCCCCTTGCGGGTATTATATTCGCTATCTCCCGGCCATCAGCTCGGCATAAAAATACCGCTTAACGGGAGGCGGTTCCGCTGTTTGAGGTGTGTTAAGCACCCAAAGTTACACTACCTTTATTGTAAATAAGTTGTCAACAGTATGTTCATAGTGATTAATCAAATCATTTCTGTTCTTAATTACATAGTGTGTATCCTGACTCCAAACTCTAAGATTTACTTATGTCAAAATATCTAGTTCAATAAAAGTCGCCATCGCGCCGTCAATGATGGCCGCTTCGATTTTGATCTGCGCACGGTGCAAGCAATAAAGAGGTCAGTGCGACAACGTGCAGAGATAAATTGCACGATAGACTAGAGCAGATCAAAATTGAAGCGGCCATCATTTCAACTGTGAAACGGGATGTGAACGAAAAGTGGAATAACTATTTTAAATTTTTTATGATTTATATTGTATTTTTAAATCTATTTTGATAGGATGCTCTCATGAGTCATTAATCCGCATGACTGTAAACCGCGGATAAGGCACGAGACGATGTCATGAAAATCTCGGTCGCTCTGGGTTCAGAGTTGGCATCACGTTCAAGGGTTTTTTATTGAACAAAGTCATCCGATTCTGTCTTCCACAGAATAGTTGTTTGTTCCGTTGAGTCTTCAATGGAAAGTTCCTGATCTCGCCCTGTTGCGATGGGGTGATGGTAATGTTGTTGGACATTGTGACTTTCGGCTAATTAAAAAATTCACCCATTTTTGTAAAAAAATGAGCCGTTAACCGATTGTTCGATGGACATGGTTTTCATCAAAAATGATTTTTCAGGAATCATTTTTTTCTGTTTTTAGAGTGATTTTCACTTTAATTTATGTTATCATTCGTAGTATTTGTCCTTCGCCTGTCTGGACTTTAATGCGACAGGAAGACCGATGTACTACGATGAAAACGCGGTCGACAGCTTTAATCGGTTGTTACGTAGTGTGTCCATTCTGACTTTAGCAAAACTAAGCCAAGAGTGGGCATTCATCCAATCATCAGTGTTATCCCAGCATCATTGTGCGGTAGATAATCTCTGAAAAGTCAAACGGATTGCTCAACAATCTGTTTGGTTTTTGATCTTCATGATCGCTATCTGTCTCAGTTTTGATGACGCCACCAGCGTGTATCAAAGTGAGATTTCCTGATCAACCTTCCAGGAATCTTGGCTATTCTTCGTATCCTTTCGTCTGCTGATTCATAACATGAATTAACCGGCGTTGGGGGAGAACATCGTCTGACCGATCACTTCTCATTGCTTGCAATCAGAGGACATCGTCAGAGGATGAAATGGGGTGCGCGTTGAACCTGGCCAGTTCATTCATCAATAGTACTTTGTGGTGGGTTTCATTCATCATGAATGACGCAAAGACGCTAGGTGGTTCTCTCGGAACCATGATTGATGAAAATTAAGCGCATCCACAGAAAGGCGTCGTGTTAGCCGCGACCAGCTCCCTTTCTGATAGAAACGCCCTTGATTGAGCAAGGGCTGACTGATCGCGACACTTTTTAACAGTGGTCGTTGCCGGTACTCAAAAAACCGGACTGTTTCAATGGCGGAAACGTGGTTGAGATGGTATCAGCTAACACTCACGTATGGCTATATTATTGAGCGAAACTAAGACAATCACAGATCACCATGAGCAATGGAGGGAACCCCTATGTCCTGGAAATTGAGTTTGAAAAAAATTCTGGAACAGCGCAACTCGGCAACCGTCCGCGGCGGTAAAGCGGCAGGTTACGCCACTCAAGTTGCCCGGCAGGAAACTTTGGAACGCGGATTTAAGGAATTGCGAGCATTGAAGTATAAGCTCGAAGACGTACGCCATTTTAAAGAACGACACTTAATGGTTTTAGCGCAAGCTTGGGAAACTAAAGGCTGGTCAGCCTCCACCATTCAAAACCGCATCAGTGTGTTTCGCACCTTTGCGGAATGGATAGGTAAGCCGGGTATGATTCTCAGTTCAGAAAACTATGTCAAAAATCCGGAAAGCGTGACCCGGCATTGCGTCGCTCAGTGGGATAAAACCTGGAGCGGCCAGGAAAAGGATTTAGCGGAAATGCTCACAGCCTTACACACGCAAGACCCGCATGTTGCCCTGCAACTCGAATTGCAACGCGCCTTTGGTTTGCGAATGCGCGAGTCTGCATTATTGAAAATCCATGCCGCCGATAAAGGCGCTTATTTAGCGGTGAATTGGGGAACCAAAGGCGGCAGAGATCGGGTGATTCCCATTGAAACCGATTATCAACGCGACGTATTGCACCGTGCTAAGGCACTAATTACCAATAAGAGAAATTCACTGATTCCAGAAAACTACAATTTCAAGCAATGGAAAAACCATTATTACTATGTTTGCCATCAGCACGGCATTAGCCGCAAGGATGGCGTTACCAGCCACGGCCTGCGCCACGAACGGCTAAATGAAATTTATCACAATATTACAGGTCAACTCAGTCCGGTGAAAAATAACAATCAATTAAAAATAAATATCTCTCTCGATCAACTCGCACGCCAAGAAGTTGCCGAGGTCGCTGGGCATTCGCGTCTGACAATTGCTGGCGCTTACCTTGGTAGACGTTCATAAGGTAATCTAAAATTAGAATATTGTCTTCGATAATTTGGACTGCAATCTCCTGCCAACTCACAGTATCCAATCCTATGTTTTTAAAATGATTGATACATTTTGGATATATTCTGACAAATTTAAGCGAATCTTAAGAATTTTCTGCTTGCTAAATCGAACAGCGCATTATTTAATTGCTGACGTCAGTGATTAAAGAGGAATAAAAGCATCTGGCAGTCAGAATGCCCATTCCCTGTCCCATTAAGCGCTTGTCAAAAACAAGGAATTAGAGTTTCAACCTCACAATAGGAGAGTGTGTGATGAGCCGAGAAGTCAGACAATTTTTTACAAAGTTATTAAGTTCCAAGACCGCCCAGCCAGCTAAAGAATTAGCCGCGTTACCCGAATTCAAAGACAGTGCCTTATCGTCCGTTTCGCCGCCCAAAGTATCTGCCTCTACCCATCACTCCATAGAAAAAGCCAAAGAGAAAAACGTCTCAACGTCTGCGGCAGATACGGGAACCACTCCTCAGCAAGAATCTGTGCCTCAGCCGACTATCGTTGATCAACAGACGGTAACTGAAGAAAAAAGCGTTTTAGAGCATCCCACTGAAATAAAAGCCCAACCGTTTTGTGATTATCCTCGCCATCGATTTTTTCCCGAGGAGGCCAGTGCTTACCAACGGTCGCCGGATAAAACTCCGTTGAATGAAGACCGGTTGGTAGAAGACACTCCTCAACTGGTGGCGGTCTATAATGCCATCAAAACCCGCACGACGGATCATTACCGACTACCGTTGCTGAAACGGCTTGCGATTGAAGTGATTGAACAGATGAGTCATACCCACTTTGCCACCGAGTCGTTGCTGCAAGAAGCGATCGTCCTGGGTCAGTTGTACCATCCGCAGGTAATGCACTATTTACTCCAAGCGTTTCATGAAGCCATTCAAAGAACAGATTTAATTAAGGTGGAACTATTAGAGGGTTTGGCAGATTTATTAGAGCAGGCAGACATGACGACTTTTACGATGAAACCGGAAGAATTCAAGCTGCCGGTGACGCATCGTCAACAAGAAGAAGACAGCCGCAAAACTCGGTTAGAAAAAATGAGCGGATGGCTAAAATCCGGGTTGAAATCCGGTGTGATGAGTACATTGCGCACGACTACAGGGCAAATAAAGTCCCCGACTGAGGGTGACAAAATTGCGCAAATGCAGGGCGTGATAGAAAAAGGCGTCGACTATGTCAAGGGCAAACTGACGGAAAAAGGACTAATCACCGAAACTAAAGTCGATATGTCGATTACCGAGCGGCAAACTCTCAGCCAGGATAAGGGGAAAGAAATTAAAACTGAAACACAAGACAGCCAAGGCAAATGGGATAATGTCGACACGTTAGTCAAATTACTACAGGCGTTGTCTCAACGGTTTAAAACTTTCAACACCAGTTCCAGTAATCAAGGTCAGCAAATGCGCCTGCTGAAAGCTTTAGTGCGAGTGTTAGACGCCGCTGCCGATTTACAAATCAATATGCAAAACCTGAAGGATGAATCCGGAACGTTGTTTACGGAAAGCCTGTATCAGCAATTGTTACCGCTGGCGAACAGTCAGGGGAATAGTCTGCCGGTCGAAATCTCGTTGTACGCGAATTACGGCATCCAAGCGCTATTGCGGTTGCCGGCGGAGAGCAACTGGCTGATGGGTGCGATCAACCTGGGCGGCAGTGTGCTCACGGTGTTCAATGAATTGACCCAGATGTATAAGGATGGCGATGTGCTGAGCCATGCACAAACGATCTGTGGGGAAGTTAAGGATTATCTGAAAATCAAACATGCCCCCGAACCGTGGTACGACGCGCTGCGTTTCTGCCAGTATGCGATCGCGCAAGGCGAGTTTAAAGCGTTAGAAAGTTATTTGTTTGGATTGGACGCCCAAGGAGAACCTCTGTGCTTGGCGCGTTACAATCCGATCTTTCAATTAGGACTGTTGAAGAGCCTAGATGAGTTAATCGTTCATCCGCACTGGCCGTCTACAGCCAAAGCTGGTGCGTTTAAGTTATTACAATCGATGTTGCTGGATGTGGAGGATTGGACGGTACGTCCGGAAGATGAGAAGGCGACAGAGAAACAGAAATCTGTTTGGGAAAAAATCAAAAAATCCTATGAGCAGTTCAAAACCGGCGCTAAAAACGAATTGCTGTATTTTGGTAAAGCCTATCAAAGCGGTTGGGTGCGGGAACAGTTGTTGCGTCAACTGAGAGACTATCTGACCCATCCTCAACTGCAAGCGCCCGAAATCCGACTGGAATTGGTGCAATCGACCCTGGTGGAAATTCAGGTTAAGGCGAGACAATCGCAGGATCGTGATCTACAGGAGCGAGTGGAAGTCATCTTGCCGCGGGTGTTTGAAGCGATCAAACCGCGACAGGCATTGGAGCCTCCCAGCCGGCAGTTGTTTTTGAGCGCGCAAAAGCGGGTGCAGCAGAGCCTGGAATGGAAGATTGATGAATGTCGGAGTCGGCGGTTGACCGACCCGGCAGTAGGCAGCGAACTGAGCTTGTATGTGCCGCCGCGGGGTTTGAAAACCGATCCTGAAAAATTGGCAGCCACTTCGGGTACCGAGCAGAAGGAGGAGCAAAAGGGAATATCGGGATCGGAGTTACTGTATGAAGATAGTTGTCAGATTTTAGGACTAACCGCGGTGGGGATAGCTGATCCGACGAAAGAGCAGCAGCAGGAACCTTCAGATTTGAAGGAACACAAATATGAAACCCCTCAGAGCTGTTCCGAAGAAAAAACAGAAAAAACAAGAAAAGCAGAACAATCTGATACGCGAGTGCTGTTATTGTTAGGTCGGGGCGGCAGCGGCAAGTCGACGTTTGGTCATTTTCTGGAACAAGCCTTTTGGAAGAACTATCAAGGAGATCAGAGTTATCTCCCGGTGTTTATTTCCCTGACCACAGCCAAACGACTGGACGCTCACCTGATCCCCGATCAACTGCAATCGATGGGATTCACACCTACCCAAATCCAAACCCTGAAAAGCAGTTCCCAACGCCGGTTTGCGTTTATTCTGGATGGCTACGATGAAATCAATAGCCACATCAATTTATATCAAAAAGCCGGATTGGGCGAGTGGCCGGGGGCACGGCTGATTATCAGCAGCCGCCCGGAACACTTAAATATGACCGGGCGGTATCGGTTAGAGTTTGCGCCCGCCAGTGATGCTCACGGTCAAGTGGAAGAACGGTGGATGGCGCCGTTTACACAAGAACAACGGGCGGATTACCTGGCTCGGTATGTCGAACAAGGTCAGCAGCAAGCCCAAGCCGGTGGTCGGGTGTGGGAAGGGTGGTCGACCAGCCAAGAATACCTCGATCGAATGAAACATTTTCAAGGACTGGAAGGTCTGATCGGCAATCCCTATATGCTCAAAATCGTGGTCGAAGTCTTACCGGAAATGGATCGGGAACGCCAGGCCAGCGGCGCCAGTGGCCAAATCAAACGCATCGAACTGTTCGATGTGTTTATGAAGCAATGGTTTAAACGCGAAGCGTGTAAGCACAAAACCGAGCGGGCCGAAGCCAAGCGCACCAGCGGCGCGATTCATTATCACTTTCAACGGGAAGACAGCGAAAGCGCTTGGATGGAGGATTATCAGGAATTTAGTGAGGCGTTGGCGGCGTATATGTTCAAGCAAAAGGATATCTCCATCGTTTATCAGCCGGTGTGGCGGTTGAAAACGGATGAAAGAAGCGCTCAGTTGCTCGGCGATGACAAACTGGATCATTTTTTTAGCGACACCGATCTAGCGACCCGCTGGGTGCGCCAAGGCTGCCCGCTGACTCGTCAGGGGGTGCGCTATAGTTTTCTGCACAAACTGATGTACGAATATTTTTTAGCGAAACGCATGTATCGCGAACTGCGCTTGAGTAAGACACCATGGACCTTTAATCCAGGCGAAGCAGCCGAATGGGAATTCAAACCGCGTCCCCTGATTGACTCTTCACAAACGGTCAATTCTCGAGAACTGAAAGTCGTCAACCACTGGATCGATTACAGCAATCAAAAGAAAAAACGCCGCTACCAGGCGCTGGAACGTTTGGGAACCCAAGCCCAACAGCGGCTACGCAGCCAGCAACTCACGCAGCCGGTGCGGGTGCAGTGGGATCCTGAAAAAAAGCTGGAAATGCTATTAATTAACTTAAGACCGTTAAAAGAATGGGAACCGTCACTGGTACAATTTCTGGTGGATTTAGCTCAGCAGGATCCACTATTCCAGCGTACGCTTTTCCATTGGGTATTGGCGTCACGAGATAATCCCACCATCGTTAACGCGGCGGCGATTGCCGCCACAGTGTTGAATTTGAGTGGCGCCAATCTGATCGGACGGGATTGGCATGGGGTGCGTATTCCCGGCGCCAACCTGCGCTTGGGGAACTTGGCGCATATGAATCTATCGGGAACCGATTTCACCGGCGCAGACCTGACCCGCACCTGGTTATATGGTGCGAACTTAGAGCAAGCGATCTTGGTAGGCGTGGTATGGGGCGAGCAGCCCCGACTGGAATGCCAGCAAGAAGTCAAAGCGATGGCTTCTCATCCTCGAGAGCCGTGGTTAGCCATTGCGCAGGGTGAAACGATTGAAATTTGGCATCGGGAAACCGGTGAACTCGTGGGTCAACCGCTCACCGGGCATGAGGGCAGCGTGCAGAGTGTGTCGTTTAGTCCGGATGGGCAGATGCTGGCCTCGGGGAGTTATGATGCTACAGTGCGGCTGTGGTTGGTAGGTAGCCGAGAGCCGCTAGGCGCGTCGTTAGTCGGTCATATATTTGATGTGAATAGTGTGTCGTTTAGCCCGGATGGCCAGACGCTAGCCTCGGGGGATTCTGGTGGTATAGTGCGGCTATGGTCGGTAACGAGCCGAGAGCCGCTGGGCGCGCCGCTCACTAGGCATAAGAACTGTGTGACTAGTGTGTCGTTTAGCCCGGATGGCCAGACGCTAGCCTCGGGGGATTCTGGTGGTATAGTGCGGCTGTGGTCGGTAACGAGCCGAGAGCCGCTGGGCGCGCCGCTCACTGGGCATACGAAGGGGGTAACGAGTGTATCGTTTAGCCCGGATGGCCAGACTCTGGCTTCGGGGAGTGGAGATCGGACGGTGCGGCTGTGGTCTGTAGCGAGCCGAGAGCCCCTGGGCAGGCCGCTCTTCGGGCATACGGGTTGGGTGAATAGTGTATCGTTCAGTCCGGATAGCCAGACATTGGCCTCGGGGAGTTCGGATCAGACGGTGCGGCTGTGGTCTGTGAGTAGCCGAGAGCCGCTTAGCGTGCCGTTCACAGGGCATATGAATGATGTGCTGAGTGTGTTGTTTAGCCCGGATGGCCAGACGCTGGCCTCGGGGAGTTCGGATCAGACGGTGCGGCTGTGGTCGGTAGCGAGCCAAGAGCCGCTGGGCGCGCCGTTCACGGGGCATATGGATGATGTGCTGAGTGTGTTGTTTAGCTCGGATGGCCAGACGCTGGCCTCGATGAGTTCAGATCAGACGGTGCGGCTGTGGTCGGTAGCGAGCCAAGAGCCGCTGGGCGCGCTGCTCTTCGGGCATAAGCATACGGTGCAAAGTGTGTCGTTTAGCCCGGATGGCCAGACACTGGCCTCGGGGAGTTCGGATCAGACAGTCCGGCTCTGGTCGGTAGCAAGCCGAGAGCCGCTGGGCGCGCCGCTCACCGGGCATACGAAGGGGGTAACGAGTGTATCGTTTAGCCCAGATGGCCAGATATTGGTCTCGGGAGGTGCATTTGAAGATGAGACGGTGCGGCTGTGGTCGGTAGCGAGCCAAGAGCCGCTGGGCACGCCACTCACCGGACATAAGCATACGGTGCAGAGTGTGTCGTTTAGCCCGGATGGCCAGACGCTGGCATCGGGGAGTTCTGATGCTACAGTGCGGCTGTGGTCGATAACGAGCCGAGAGCCGCTGGGCGCGCCGCTCACCGGGCATCAGGGTAGAGTAAATAGTGTGGCGTTTAGTCCGGATGGCCAGACGCTGGCAGCGGCGAGTGGGCATTGGGATAGGAATAGCAGCGGGGAGATACGGCTGTGGTCGGTAGGGAGCCGAGAGCTGCTAGGTGCACCGCTCACCGGGCATGAGTATGGGGTGAATAGTGTGTCGTTTAGCCCAAATGGTCAGACACTGGCCTCGGGGAGTGATGATGGGACGGTGCGGCTATGGTCGGTAGCGAGCCATCGCTGCTTAACTATTTTTGCTTGGTCAGCTGCTATTTTGAGTATTGCCTTTCAATACACTACGATTCGGCGCACTGAATGGGGTGATGGTCAACTGTTGGCGACGGGGGATAGAAATGGCCTCGTGAGTTTCTGGTTGCTGTCAGCGAGCTTATTCCAAGACACCCAACAAACTGAGGTGATAGAAGTGAAAGCTCAACCGTCCAGGGATGATGCAAATGATGATGGTGAGATTGAGAATTATGAGAGTGAGGATAAAGAAATCCTGCCTCAACCATCGGCGTCAGAATGGCGGTTACTAGGTGCTTCTCGCAATTCAAACATGCAGTTGTGGACGCAGGGTGTGCAACTCTCTGGTTGCCGCATGAGTATGCTGAGCAAACGGCTACTGGAACAGACCGGCGCCGACGTTAGCGAAGTAATAGTAACTGATGTAAAATCCGCAGATAAAGAGCGCAAAACCAACATCAATAAGACAGACAGTTCCAAACAAAATACTTTAACGGATTCAGATATGCAAACTTCAATTGGAGCACTGACCTCTAGTTTTACTGCAGCAACCTTTAAACGAATTTCCAGGGCCGATTCGATTGAAGAAAAAACCAGTGTCCTAAGCAGTAGTAGTTCCTCTTCATCATCCTCGGTTTCTTCGAGTACAAGCTCTAGTTCGAGTTCAACTTCGTCCTCATCTTATTCTTCGCATCTGATGCCACCGCCATCATCACCTAGGAATCAAGGTAAGAATAATGACTCAACATTATCTACTTCATCCATCTCATCTTCTTCCAAAGTTTGTGTACGAGAGCGTGGACTACTCTATGAATTTTAATTTATTGGTTGTAAAGCCCCGGTCAATTCATTACTGCGGGTGTGGGAACATTGGTTCGATAGATTTTCAAGTACCAAAAGTTCAGGGGTATTTTTTGGGGTATCCCAGATAAATTACAAAAATAATTTATTTATAAATCAACCACTAAGAATCACAATTAAACTCCCACTCTCTCCGAAATTTTGTAAGCATTTGAATTACATAATAATTTTTTTTTTAACAATTAAAGATGCCTTTGAGTTACGAGTTACTTTCGCTTTCTACTCAGCTCAAGTTTATAGTTAAATTATTTGAGTTTATCTAATTTATCTATTAAAATAATAACATTGATAAATTAAAATAAGATTGTTATATATGGATCCTATTCATAACCCATTTTCTCCAGGTGCAGGTACTCCACCTCCAGAATTGGCGGGTAGAAGTGATATCTTAAAGCACGCGCTATTAACTCTTGCCCGCATTAAAAATCGCAAAGCTGAGAAAAGCATTTTAATTATTGGTCTTCGGGGAACCGGAAAAACCGTATTACTTCACGAAATCGAAGAGTTAGCAAAAAAAGAAAATTATTATGCTTTTATGATAGAAGCACATGAAAAAAAATCTCTTCCAGAAATTTTGCTTCCTGAATTACGCCAAGTGCTTTTTTCTCTTGATACTGGGGAGATGATTAGCTACAAAGTAAAGAGAGCGTTTAAGGTATTTAAAAGTTTTCTCTCTCAGATAAAATTGATAGCTAAAATAGGAGAGATTGATCTTGGTATAGATATCGAGTCAGAAAGAGGCATTGCTGACAGTGGAAATTTAGAAGCTGACCTCGCACAAGTTTTTATATCTTTGGGAGAAGCAGCTCAAGATCGCAATACAGCAATAGCCATTATTATTGATGAGCTTCAATATTTATCTGAAGAAGAATTAAGTTCATTAATTATGGCGATACATAAAATTTCCCAAAAATCATTACCCATTGTATTGGTTGGCGCCGGTCTTCCGCAATTGGTAGGTAAGACTGGTCGTGCTAAATCTTATGCTGAACGCTTATTTGATTTTCCTGAATTAGGTCCATTGAAAAAAGAAGACGCTAAATTAGCTTTGCAAACACCAGTTAACAAGGAAAATGTTGCGTTTACTGAACAAGCGCTGGATGAAATTATTAAAGTGACTGAGGGTTATCCTTACTTTCTCCAAGAGTGGGGTTACCAAGCCTGGAATCTTGCTAAAAAGTCACCCATTGATATTAACATTGCCCAAAACGCAACCACAACCGCTATTAAACGGTTAGATCAAAATTTTTTTCGGGTGCGATTTGATAGATTGACTCCTAGAGAAAAAGAATATCTGCGGGCGTTGGCGGAACTGGGTGATCAACCTCAAAGGTCTGGCGATGTCGCGGAAGTATTAGGAATTGATGTGCAAAATGCCGCGCCCTTAAGAAATAACTTGATTAAAAAAGGTATGATTTATAGCCCTAAACATGGCGATACAGCCTTTACAGTGCCGTTTTTTGCAGATTTTATGAAGCGAATTATGCCTGATTTTCATCCCCCCAAATAACAACTAATTGGGACGTAGGTGTGGACGGACGAAAAGGAAATAAGGTTAATTAAATTCCCACTCTTTAAAAGATATATATTATGCGTAAGGCTTTTTTAGAAGCAAGTGCAATCAATACATTTTGTGACCGGGGTATAACCGGTTCAAAGATAAGAAGTATTTTAGAAAATCAATTGCTATCTCCCGTAGTTGGAATATTCACAACGCTGGAATTGGCTCAAACATTTTTAACCGATAATGCGATAGATACCTGCCGAAAATTTTTCAACTATGCATAAAGATACCATTCCTGATTTAATGCAATTAACAGGAGCATCTTATTTTCCTGTATTTATTACAAACGATGGTGCAGGTTCTCGGCGTAAAGGTTATTCCGCGTATATTAGCGATATTAATCCAAACATTGAGCTTATATATCCTCGATCATTAGGTCTGCTTCCTGGGTAAAATTAATAAGCTTGTCTGATATGGGAAGAATTTGATAAAGTCGCTTATATAGTTAATTAAAATCCCACTCTCTCCGCCATTTGACCTTCCAATTTCTCGGTATTTTTTACATTGAGTGGTGATCAATTAGGGAACTCCACAGTTCCTGCCTCTTGTTTTTCTGCGCAGCGGATTAATTTGGCTTGAAACGTTCTTCCTTCGAAAAACCTTGAAATACAATGAGTATTCCTGCGGCTTTTCTCAGTCAGAACGTTTCAATCTCACCAGTCACTGGGCGCTATAACACCGAAAACCTAATCGTTTTGAGTATATCTCGTAATATAAAAATTTTCATCGAATTAAAACGTGATATGCATCCTGACTTATGGAGTGCTTGCAAAAAACAACTTGAAGTAAATTTACAAGCGACAGAAACTAACGGATATGGCATTTACGTAGTATTCTGGTTTGGGGATCAGAGAAAGCCAAAAATTCCTTCACCTTCCAAAGGGATCACTATGCCTAACTTCCCAGCAGAACTAGAGCAAAGCTTGACCTCTCTTATAGATGATGATAAAAAAAACAAAATAACAGCTATTGTAATAGATGTTTCTCCACTATTGTCTCCCTCAAAGCAAAAAAAAAATATCCAAAAAAACTAAATCCGTAATTCAAAAATAGACTACGCTATTACAGATAGACAAAGAATTCTCAGTTAAAAAAGATAGATGAAGACTATCTGGGAACATTATTAGAAGTGACTCAGTTAGCAATTCCCATAAATTTTTGCTATAATCTTACCAGTAAGTTTAATATGAGGTTTATAACCATGAGTATTTTAGCAACCACAAAACTATCGTCCAAAGGACAAATTGTTATCCCGGAGAATGTGAGAGATAAAGTAGGCCTCCATACGGGTGATCAATTTGTCATTGTTGCCGACAAAGACGTCGTTATCCTAAAGGTAATCAAAAAGCCTTCTACCAAAGAGTTTACCAGTTTGGTCATGCAAGCCAGAAAATTAGCGAAAAAAGCAGGTTTAAATAAGAAATCAGTAAAAGAGGCAATTAAAGAAGCGCGTGATCAATGATTAAGATAGTACTTGATACGAATGTACTCATGTCTGGGATATTTTGGTCTGGCCCCCCAAGTCAAATTCTTTTAGCATGGCAAAATGATCTCATAGAAATCGTAACTTCTAAAGATATTATTAATGAATATACCAGGGTGAGTGAAATTTTAAATCAAAAATATAAAGCCGTTGATGTTGGGTCTATTATTAATCTAATCACTATTAATAGTATAGTCATCTCGCCAATGCATTTGCCGCAACCCGTTTCATCCGATCTAGATGATGATAAATTTATTGCCTGCGCATTAAGCGCTAATTGCAAATTAATCATCAGTGGCGACAAACATCTCTTAAATATTTCTGGATATGCAGGAATTCAGGTTTTAAAACCAGCAACTTTTGTCAGGAATTACATAGCTAATGCATCCAATAATCTTAAGTAGGCTGAATAATTTGAATCGGAAATAACGCTACCAGGACCTTCATTCCCAAATTGTATTTGATCGCGTATGCTGGTTTGAGCATGACTCTGAATGTCGAGTATGAGTAAAGCGATTTTTTTGTAGTGTACAGGTTGCTGTAGATATTTTTAGATTTGATCCGTGTTTTTAACGAGCTACAAAACATCTGGGTAAAAAAAGCTCTCAGTTATTTTTGGATGCAATGGCGCGTAGCGCCATGAGATGCTAACTCGAAAAACCTTGAAATACAGTGAGTATTCCTGCGGTTTTTCTCAATCGTAACATTTAAATCTCATCGGTCACTGGGCGCTATAACACCGAAAATCTAATCGTTTTGAGTATATCATCTCGAATTTGCACGATTTCGTACTAATAATTGCGTTGAACCGGTTTTCTGTGCATGCTGGGCTGGAGGAGTAATGGTTAATCCAAAAGACCTCCAGGATAAATCGGGAAAGAGGGAATAACGGGTTCTCGGGCTTACAGGAGATGTAATAGATGCTTCTTTCTCATAGTTAATGGTTCTGCATTGCAATTTTGAATCTAATGTGTCCTTAAAAGATTTATATTTTAAAAAGCAGGACTCTCGAAGCCGGCGATATTCATCATTCCGATTTAGCCCTAATAAACAGGGTAAAATACCTAATGGTTGATACTATGTTAAATTCTGAACATAATTTTCTTCTAATTGCCAGAAATTAAGTTTATTTTTTTCCTCATAACAATTTCGCCAATCACGAATTAAATAGCTCTTTAACTGATCTGGAAACGTTTTTTTAAAATCACCTTCCAGCATAAGAGGCAACATAAAGTCATTACTTTTTTTTGCTTCAGTTAAAGCGAATTTGAGTTCCTTCAATACATTAGTATCTTTATCAGGCCCGGTCCGGTCTGAATAACGGCGAGTTCCAAAAAATAAAATAAAATGACTTTTTTGGATATTTTCACGCATTTGATTTTCCAAATCTCCAGTAAGGCTTTGAATATCAAACCATACTTTCAAACCGGCCGTTTCCAAATCTTTTGATAATCGAAGTAGAAAATTTTGGAGAAAATAAAATGCAGGTGTATTGACCTCTTCCCAGGCATAGCTAAAAAAAACAATTGGGTTTACAATTTTCTGCTTTTCGGATTCTTCCAGCCTGGAAAATGTAGCTTCCGTTTGCTGGCGTATATTTTTTAAAAATTCAGTGAGCAGCAATCGACGCTTTTCCAATTCATAAAGCTGAATCTGATGCCGTAACCTTTCCAATTCAAATCTTTCATTCGTATTGAAAGGTAACGGTGACGCTGGATTAAATGACATCCCGGTAAGCTTATTTTCATATTTTGCATCAAACTCTAAAGAAGCCAATTTTACTGCGATCTGATAATACTCTTTTTTATCTTCAGGCGTCACTCCCATCTTAATAGTTAAAAAATTGGCTAATTCTTTAGGAGTTTTCTGCTCTTTATCAGGAACGTTTATGGGAAAATTCAATTCTAATAATTTTTTTAAGCTTTTTTGTTTTAATTTTGCTACAGCATGATGAATCGGGGTAGAACCAGCATATAAAGAATGACGGCAATTGGGATCATATTTTAATAAAATCTGGATTAGATCGTCCTGATCTGAAATCACTGCTTCATATAACAGGTTTGCAATTCCGCCTTCGCAATCAGTTATTAACATTTGATCATAAGAAGATTTTAGAATGCTTTCAATGAAGTTTACTTTCCCTCCACGACAAGCGCTGAGTAATACCCGATTACTTTTCACTCCTTTTTTAAGAAGAGATAAGCTTATATCATACTGTCCATAATAGGCGGCGGTTTCTATCGGCGTTTCTTTTTTTTCATTTCTGATCTCATAATTTTCAGGGAATAAATCAACCAAACCTGTATGGCCCATTTGCGCTGCATAATGTAATGCGGTGTTCCCATTATCATCGGCGATGCTAAAATTAAACTGTTGGATTTTTTTCATTCGGCGAAGTGTAGAGATATCTCCCTTTTTGGCTAACTGGAATAAACATTGCCGCAAGATATCTATTTGTACTTGAGAATCTATCGCGGGTTTGACCTTGAAATAGTCGAAAACAGCGTAACCATAAGTATCCTGTAAAGTAAAATCGGGAGGAGGCTGATGATTCATGATCATCTTAATAATATCTGTGCGCCCAAAACGGGCAGATGCGATTAAAGGTGTTTGCCGATGGATATTAAGCATATTGATAGTATTCATTTTGCTTAAAAAATCCTGTGCTGCTTGCACATTATTGTATTCTATGGCCTCAAATAAATTTCTCATAATATGAAACTTCCTTTAAAGAATAGTACACATCTTTCGACCCCAACATCTTTCCAGACAATTGGCATCATCAATATCAAAATCTGTAAGCTGGGTAATCCTGGTGCCTCGCTCCGGGTTATCTTTACCCAGCGCAGTTGCTAAATCGTTCAGGTCTTGCCGGGATAAAAGTTTGCCTCGTATGGATTGAGTTTTTAGAAAAGGAATATTTACAGCCTCATCAAATTTTTCAAGCGCCTGATTCAGGGATTTCTTTTCATCGACAGGAATTTCTACATTTTTTGGGGGCGTTGCTGTTTTTAAATTTAAATACAAAAGCGGAGAAGAAACGTTATCAAGGCGAACATAAGCCTTATCCGCTAATCGATATTCCTGTCGATATTGTTCTTCTCTTGAGAAAGGATATCCAGGCGCTTCATCCAGCACCGACAGTGCGCAAGGAGTATCTTTGGTAACTAATTTTAAGATGGATAGATTTTTTATCATATCCTCCTGATCTTTAGTTCTCCTGTGGCTTGGAAAAATCTCTTCATATTTTTGAATCAGGAAATCTATTTCAGAATTAAAAATCGACAGGTTGGTGTAAGAATGGCAAAACGGAAAGGATAAATTCCATTCCCGGTCTGAAATAACATCCTGCCAGCCATTATTATCTTTAATTTTTAGATAAAGATCAGTTAATTCTATCATACACAAAAATATTGGATTTAATCCTTCAACTTCATCCGTGCTTTTAATTTCCAGGACTTGAGGCTTGAGCTCGTCGTAATACTTTCTGATACATTCACTTGTCTTTGTAAAATTGGCAGGGACCATTTTCATAAAAATTTCCTTTTAATTGACTGTTAGTTGAAGATTAGAGGAATGTTCTTGAGCAAAAATCGACTTTACTAATAAGCCAACAATTTGTTCGATATGCTTGTTAATTTCGATCATAAAACTGTTTTGCCCATCCGAAGTTAGAAGCGACATTTTGGTAAGACTACTGGTTCCCAAACTTGCCTGTTTTTGAGGAATCGCTTGATTGAGAATCTCAAGGATTGTCTTCATAATATTTTTGACTTCAATGATAGTATTCGATAAATTTCCCAGCTGTTTCGATTCCAGTTCCTGAGCAACCATTTTATCCAGTAATCTATTTAATATTTCCCTGAGAGAATCATTAATTTTGATGATAGAATCAGTTATAAAAAACAGGCTAATCTTATTATTCAAACTAACAAAATCCTGACGTAATGCCAACAACTGTTTTTGCAATTCAAGCCCTTCGATAATGACTGCTTTTTTTTGCATAATTTGTTGATATCCCATTGCGCCTTCACGATTTTCTAATTTTTTTTGCCTGGACATAAATGGCTCCTGTTTTAAAATCAGCCTCTCCCTATTTGCCGTTAATTCCCGCTTGGTTTTATCATCAAGATCATTTTTTTTCAAGGTTTCATTGATTACCTGAATTTGATCGGTGTATATCTGATTAATAGCAAAATCATCACAAATATTTTGTACAAAACGTTGTTTAATGTTACGTTTATATTCTAAAAAAGAGCATAGCGCCAGGTCGTTATCATCGCTGGTTTCATCAAAAAATTTATCTAGCTGAATAATAAAACCGCTGGTGTTTTGAATAAGTTTATTTTTTTGGATGATATCTGGAAAATACTGCAAATTTTCTGCAATCAAAGATAAATATCCCTGATACAGTTCAATATCATCAATTGAATATCTTCCGTTGCCTGACTGATTAACTTTATTTAAATTACGGGCTGAATATTCTTCACCGGATTTGATGAGCGATTTGATTACTGAAAAATTTTGTTCAAATTTCGCTGAAATTATATTAGCACCCAGTTTATTAATTAAATTAAGAATTTTCAATGTATTCTTTCTCAACCAATGAGGATATTTTGCAATAGCCATCTCTATTAAGTATTTCAATGAAGCAAATAATTGACGAGTCAGGAGTTTATTAGTGCTGATATAATCGCTAGATTCATTTTTCAATTCGTAAGGATGGAATTTTTCCAATAAAGCATTTTCTAAATGGATATAATCTTCATTTAATTTTAAAAAATTCGTACGTCGAATATCCTGCGTCATTTTATTTTTAATTTCAGCTAATTGAGTTGCAGTGGTATACAAAAGAATCCCTCTTTTAATTATAAATTCGTTAATTTTTAATCTTTCGCTCACGATTTTTATGATTTTATTGTAGTTTTTTTCAACGGTCAAATCTAATAAAGGTAAACCGAGTCTGTCTTTGTCATGGTATATCGAATCATTTCTAAAAAAATTAACCGAAGATGATTTATCAAGCTTATACTCATTGTTCTTTTTAGATTCATTCTGCTTCAGGTATTCTTTATTCTGAAACCTCAATCTGTCATATAAAGATTCCTTTTCTTTTTCAATTTTAAAAATTTTATTTTTCAACGTGCTAAATTCTTCTAAAAAAGGTAATAGTTCCTTTAAGAATTCACCATATTTTAAAAATGTTCGGTTTAAAGATAAACGGGTCATTAACCGCGTTGAAATTGGTGTCAATGATATTTGTTGGAGAAATAAAAAATCTGTTTTTTTCAATTCTCCATCTGATATTTCCTGTTCTATTTCTTTTTCCAATTCCTGGCCTAATTTTTTTTCTAATTCTTTAATCACGGCGCTAAAAGGAAAAATCTTTAATTTAACATTTTTTAGATTTTTTTCCGTTTCTTTCTGCTCTAACTTTAACGTGTCAAAATCTGAAATAGCGGCGAGCAAAAACTTATTCGGACGAAGCGTTAGATTTCGTAATGTTTGACCAGTCATAGGTTCAGTTTCCCTACCTACTTTAAACCATTCTTCAATGGCCCTGCGTTCATAAGTATAGAGGCCGGTAAAAGTAGTGACCGGCTCTTTCATAATTTTATAGGTGATAGGACAGGAAAGATACTTTTCTATTTTTTCGTCCAGTTCATCAGTATTCGCGTTAGACGAATAATCATCAAAACTGAGCAGTTCCTGAAGAATAGAAAATGGATAATCCTTTGAATTAAAAATTGTCTCTAAAAAATGGGGTAATATCCGTTCCATTAAAAATTTTTCTGATGGAATATCTTGATGAGAATCAATTTTTTTCTTGCCTGAATTTTGAATCGACCCGAACGGCATCAGCCCTTGAATGAATGGGAGGCTGACGCCACAGACCCCTTTTATTCCCAGGGCGACTGACATAAGCAGATACTGTTCCATGGTGAGGCATCCGGATTTTCTACCCGATTGTTGCATCATAAATTTTTCAATATCATACTTCGATTCCTTTACATATTTTTGCTGTCTTAACTGTTTCAGTTCTTTTTCAAATTCCAGATCATCGATGCTTAAATGCCGCCATCTGAGGAGTTTTAATTCACGCATCAATGTCTCCTGAAGAGACTGGTATAGTTCCAGACAAGCCTGCCGGTATTGAGGATAATCATCGTTGCGATTTAAACCTAAAAGCCGGGGCAGAATTCCCAATGGTTGAGATTGAGTCAGCGTTTTTATGTAATCCTCCAGGGATTGCCATTGATGTTGTTCTAACGAGTACCAGGACCGGCAATCCTGAATCAAAAATTTACTGACGCCAGGAAAAATTGTACTGTAATCGCCCTCGATCATGAGCGGTAAGATAAAATCAGTACTTTTTTCAGATTTTTTTAACGCAGAATCAAGCTCCCGACGGAGGTTGTCATGGCTGCCGAATTTGGTCCTTTCGGCGTATTGGCGGGTGCCGGTCAATAGCACATATTGACTGTCCTGGAGATCCAAAAGCGTCTGGTCTCTGCAGTAGTTTCCATTGATACGTTGAATATTACACAGAGGAATGAACCCTGCTTTGATCAAATCATCAATCAATTGATGAAGTAAGCTTAAATTGGCTTCCAAAGCATGGCTAATAAATACCCGAGGCTGAGTTAATAATCGCCGTTGATCTTTGTCGAGATGTTTTAAATGTAACGATGCCTGACCATCAACCATGGTCTTTATATTGCGTAAAAATTCATTTAAGAGGATTAATTGTTCGCCAAGGAGGGTTGGTTGTTCCCTTTGTTTTAACCCAATTAGCTCTGGCGATTCATAGGTTATAGAGTGCAATTTACTCATAGCTTTTCTTCCCTGTAACTAAATTTCTACGTAACTACTCGCTCCTAAACAGGCAAAGGCGCAAGTAGTTACATTTCTTCTTTAATATCCCACTGAGGGCAGGGATATATTAACAAAGGTTCCAGCCCAGGCCAAATTTTTTTAGTCGGGTTTGGCACGCGTGTGGAGAGAGCTTGCTCTCTGGGGTTTCAGATACTATCCTTTGCTTATTTAGCTAACGCCGTGAGAAATCAAAGAAAAAATCGTCGCACAATGGTGTTCTGTTGACCCCCTTAATACGTTATTTAGAGTGGCGGGATTTTGACAGAGTTTATGTTTTTCTATTTTTGATAACCGTTTAATGGCAGCTTCAATTTTTAATATCCCGGACAAATCGGTTTCTATCCGCCAATGTGCGGCAATTCGGAGCGGTGGAAAGCTGCGGGTGTATTTGCATTTAGCGGAACCTTCCCGATGTTCTTTATACCGGCGCTCCAGATCGGTGGTATATCCAGTATAATAATTGCCATTACTGCATTCCAGAAGATAAACAAAATATGACGTTGATTTTAAGATCATGTCAGGGTAACACCTTCTACTTGGTCGACTTTCCTTTTATTAATGTTAACATGTCTGCCAGCAACAGCAGGGGGTGGCATTAGTGTAAACGTTGCGGCTGTCTTGATTTCATCTTTAATAATTATTCGATGAGGAATGACATGTTTGCTATAGTAAGCCGCAATGAGATGTATCAGCACGAAAGGCAAGTCAGATTGCAGGCAAGAAGTGAACGCGGCAAGAACTTGATTTCTCTTTTCTCCTTTAGTAAGCATTTTTTGAATAGCGGCATGTTCAGGATTATTTTTGCTGGAATCTATCCATCGAGGCTCTTGATATAACGATAATTGTTGCAAGGTATTATTTTTCTTAAATACACCTGCTAAAATTTTAGCAGCAGCTGACTCAATGCCGTGATTATATAAAAGGAGACTTTTCAGATGTGTGTTGACCTCCAAAGCTTCCGCTAATGCCAGGCCGCCCTGATCATAGATGATATTCCATTTTAGATTAAGCTCAGTGAGTGAACGATTTTTCTTGAGCATATCAGCCAAGGCCTTGGCGCCAGCTGCCGCGAAATGATTAGATTGAAGACTGAGCTTTTGTAGCGTTGTATTGATTTCTAAAGCTTTTGCCAACTCTATTACTCCTGCATCCGTAAGATCATTGGTCTGTAGATTGAGTTCTATTAATCCCTTATTATTTTGCAGTGCTTGAGCCAGAGCCTTAGCGCCTTGATCCTTAATATGACACCATTCCAGAGATAAAATGCGTAAAGAGTTATTTTTTTCGAGTGCGTGGGCAATATACTCTCCGCCGTATTCGCCAAGGCAATCATATTGCAGGTCCAATTTCTGGAGAGTGTCGTTTTCTGCAAGCATCGTTGCGAGCTCTTGGTTAGGAGAACCGCATACCAGGCCATACAAGTTAGCCATACAATGTCCAAGCTTTAAAATTCTCACACTATGATTTTTAGCGAGCCCGTGCATTAACCAACTCCAACCGGAATAATTAAAGGAGTTACCTGCAATATCTATTTCCAAAATGGTGTGATTAAATTTTAATAAGCGCCCAAGAGCAGCCCCACCAGCAGCAACGATTTGCTGATTATAAAAATATAACTGTTTAACCGTTTGATTCTTTGTCTCTAGAAGAGCATCTACTAACAATGCTATATTGGCATCGCCAAATTGGTACGGTTGTAAGCTAGTAGGTGGGCGATCACTTTTTAATTGATCAATTAATCGCAGAGTGGAGTTATGTGCATGAATATATTCCGACCGTGTTTTCATGGCATATTTAAGTTTTTTCTGTGTATCATTCAGCGGATGCCATTGATCATCATAAAAAATATTCAATTCTTCAAGCGTTTGATTTTGTTCCAAACCAGTGACTAAAGCAGTATGACCTACATCAGTCATTTTTTCATTTAATAAGCTTAAAGTTTTAAGACCTCTATTTATTTTAAGTAGGTTGGCGAACACATTAGCATCAGTATCTTCAAGAGAGTTTTCATCGAGGTATAATGTTTCCAGATGATAATTGCTTGTTAACGCTTGAGCGATCATAGTTGAGCCTGTTCGACAAATTTTACTATCCTCAACATTGAACTTTTGTAAATTGAAGAATTTTAGACGAGGATTTTTAGCCAGTACATCAGCCAAAGCCTGTATTCCGGAAAGACCGATTTTATTATGGCTTAAGTTCAAGATTTTTAATCGGGTATTTTTTTCAATGAATTCCGCTACAGCTTGCGCCCCAATATCACCGATTTGATTATTTGACCAATCCAAGTGGCTAATGTTTCGATCTACAAGCGCTTGAATTAAAGTTTGTGCACCATCATCACCCATTTGATTATGCGATAAATCAATATCCCAAATTTCCTGCTTTTTTTTAAGCACGGCAGCAATGGCTTGTGCACCCTTGTCACTGATTTTATTAAAGTTGAGTTTGATTGATTTAAATTGAGGGTTACCGATTTCCGCAGCAATATAATCTAAAATATCACTATCCGTAATATGACACCAACTAAGATTTAACGTACTTTTATTAGGATTTTTTTTTGCATCCTGAATATGTTCTTTAAGTCTTAAAATGTGCTGTTCAGCGTCGCTATCCCTATTCATTATGAGTTCTCCTTATTTTTTAATGGTTAATGTTACATTGTAAAATTATCTGATGGTTCACTCAAGTCGCGTACGCAATTTTCCAGCTTTAAAATCCGCTAACAGTGCTATGTTGGTGTCACCGAGCTTATGAGGAGATAAATAATCTGTGTAGTAGGGTTTATCGCTTTTCAATTCATTGATTAGCTGAAGAGTCTCATTGTGCGCTTTATTACGTTCTAACAAAATTTCCACCTCATCTTTAATTTTTTTTGTATATTGAATATTTTCAATAAGCCTTAAGACATGCGGATCAGTATCACTATCCCTGTTCATTACTTGCTCTCCCTATGTAAGAGTGATTGCTGTTATGCCGCTAAATCCTCGGTGAGCAGGAGTGGGCTAGGTTCCATCTCATCCAGGGCAGGCAACAAAGAAATTTTTTCTTTAGAGCTCCAAAGCTCAACTTGTGCTCTAACGACGTCACTGAGTGAATGCATTTTTTTATAACAAGAACGCAGCCAGTTGGCGCCATTTTCTCGGTTATAAATGCTGTTGCGAATGGCTTCTAAAGCATTCTGACATTCTAAGACAGCAGCGTGGCTTTCAAGTTGGCGGCAAGTTAATAAAATATCTTCACCTATCGGAATGTGATTTTCATGTAAAGGATCAATTAATTCGGCATCGAACCCATAGCGGGCTGCACGAAATCGATTAGTAAAATAAGCAAGATAAATATCTTTTGATAAATCAGTGCGTCGCGCCAATAAATATCTAGCCAGCATTTGTGCGTAGGCTGCTAATTGCGCTGCCTTATCCACAGTGAGCGGTGTGTCGCTAATCCGAATTTCTACGGTGCCATATTCTGGTTTTGGACGTATGTCCCAATAAAAATCTTTGATGCTTTTGATAATATTTAATCGCAGCATTTTTTGATAATAATCTGTAAATTCCATCCAATTAGTTACCCAAGGCGGAGTTCCGCTTAATGGAAAAGCGCTAATGATCGCTAAACGTGAACAGTGAAAGGAAGTATCCACACCTTGTTGAAAAGGGGAGGCAGCTGATAAAGCAATGAAATGGGGTATGTAACGCGAAAAGGCATGACAAAGATAGATGGCGTCATCACCGTTAGCGCAGGCAATATGGATGTGTTGACCAAACACAGTAAATTGCTTTGCCAAATATCCGTATTGTTCGGATAGACTGGCAAAACGCTCGGAAGGGTAAATGCGCTGTTCAGCCCATTTTTGAAAAGGATGCGCGCCTCCGCCGCAAACGCCCAGATGTGTTTGAAAAGCTTGTTCTGTTATCACATTTCGTAACTGGCGCAATTCGTTTAATAACGAGTGATATGAGGAATGAATGGAACTATTGATTTCTATCATTGCTTGAGTGATTTCAGGTTTAATTTCACCAGTATGAGAAACCTCAGACAAACGCCGCATGAGGTCTTTAGATTCCATAGCAAGATTAAAATTTTGCAAGTCCACTAATTGCAATTCTAATTCCACGCCCATGGTTAAAGAATGGTTTTCTTTAAAATTTAATTGAATACTCATATAACAGTCCTATAATGTGAACGGGTATCTGCAGACTCACCCACGATTAAAAAAGCCCATTGGGTAATCACTGGACCTATGATATTCATAATTGCCAATGCTCCCGAAACAATGGCTACGAGTAAATTTCCTAATCCAGGATTGAGGTTGATGAGCGTAAAAGACATTCCTAAAGCCACTCCTGCCATGGGCATTAATGCTAAAGCAGTGGCGCTAGCTTGGCGCTGAGTTAATCGACTGGATTTAGCATATAAAAAAACTCCAGAAAATTTACCGATAAAACGGCAGACTACAAAAGCCAACACAGCCAAGGTTTCTTGCCATATAGCGTGAGGTTGCATATAAATGCCAATTAAAACAAATAGAATAATCAAAAAGAACCGGGCCAGTACGTCAAAATTAACCGGAGTTAAACGATGCTTACGGTCAAAATTTCTAGCGGCTACGCCCAAAATAAAGAGAGTCAGCATGGTAGAAAGATGAAACATACGCGCTAAGCCAATAGCTAAAACCACTACTCCTGCTAACAAAATAAATTGTAGCTCTGATATTTTTCCCACCAAACGTGCCAATAGTTGAGTCAGAATGAACATAATGAAAGCCAAAATAAATGCTCCCAAAAGGTGATAGCCAATATGAGACAATACTTGTGAAAAAGGGGCGCTATCCAAATGGGCAAGGGGAAACAAAATGGTAAAGATAACTAGAGCGAAGAGGTTGTTTAAACTGGTCAAAATTAACGATCGACGGGTTATCGGACCATGCGAATTTAAATCTTGAGTCACCCTAATTAAAACTGCCGGCGCCGTGGCAATACCAATAGTAGCCACTAAGGCTGCTGGCAAGCAGGGTAGTCCTAACAGATATAAGGCACCGAAGAGCAAAACAAAGGTGATTCCAGATTCAGCTAAGGACATCCATAATAAATTGTAATCATGTTTAAGCCATGAAAAATCTAAATTGCGGCCAATTTCAAACAAAATAAGACCTAACGAAATATCTATAAAAATACTATTTTGTTCCAAAGTGGAGATCTCGACCAAATTAAAACCGGCTGGTCCAATCAAAAAACCAACTGCGATATAGCCAAAGATTCGGGGTAAAAAACGAATTTTTTTCACCAGCTCACCACCAAACAAGCCGAGTAATAAAATAAGACCAAATAAGGTGGTTGTACCTAGATGCAAGGGCGTGCTCAAGTGATCTATCATGATTTATAACCTCCTTTCTACAGTACTTTCAAAGCTGACTTTATTAATGTGGGTTATAGAAGGGGGGGTTCCCAATAAAAAACCCAAAGGCTTCAAGCAGTTAACATGGTCTGAAATTATTTTAATTATGGCTAACAAAGGTAAAGATAAGATGATTCCAAATAAACCAAAGAAAATTCCGGCAAAAAATAAAGCTATTAAAGCTGCAAAAGAATTGATCTTAACGTGAGATCCTATAATCTTTGGTGTAATAAAATTGCCCTCCAGAAATTGCACGCATCCAAATATCATTACGACGCCTATGGGATACCATATGGAGTCGGTTGTGGCGAGTGCGAATAAGAAGGGCAGCAAGGCGCCGATGGTGATACCCATATAGGGTATGATTGTTAAAGTGCCTGCTAGAAAGCCAAAAAAGAAGGCGTGGTTTATTCCAAGTATTAAAAGCCCGATGGTATTTAATCCACCGGTGATAAGAATTACCAAAAATATACCCAAAATATATTTGGCTATCATTTTTTGAATAGATGATATGATGGTTTTGATTTTTGGATGAAGGGATGGATCAAAACTTTTAAATAAAAAAGAAACTAAGAAACAACGATAATATAACAAAAAAAATAAAGAAATAAAAAAGAACACAAATTCTGTGAACATCGTTGCTGTTCCTGAAAAAGTATTTTGTACAAAGTTAATTCCGCTTTTAAATACCGAAGTAGAGTAGTTCTTAATATAGTCAATTTGTTTGCTGCGGTCTACATCAAAATGTTTAGAGGTCCAGTGCTGCATTTTGTTAATGATTTCATATAAACTACTCAGCAAAATATTTTTATCTAAAATCATATTTTTGATTTGGAAAATTACTAAAAAAATTAACACGAATATTAGAATATTCATGAAAATTACTGCCAAGCCTGAACTGAAAGCGCGAGAAATTTTAACCTTTTCCAAAAAATCGCAGAACGGCTTCAAAAGTAGGGCTAAAATAAAAGCGCCTAATAGTGGCATTGTGAAGGATTTTATAAGTACTAGAACGAAGAAAGTAAGCACTAAGCTGGAGAGAATAAAGAAATATTTAACATAAGAGGGAAGGATTTTAAAAGTTAATTTTTCTTTCACGTTATTTCCTCATGACCTTTCCTCAACTCCTTTTTGAAAAAATTTCAACTTCTTTTAGTTTAAAATAATTTTTAAAAAAATGCAAGAGAAAATTAGGATTGACATTTTTTTAAAAAAATGTCAACATTGAAAAATACAATATGGGAATTATGTTAGATATTTTAATATTAGCTAAACAATATTTTCGCTTGATTGAAGCATGCGTCGCCAGTCTTATCTTGGGTTTATTTTCCAATTATGTATTACATAGAGTTATAAAAAAGTATTACATTTCTAAAAATATAACTCCTAGTCGTATTGTTCTTTCTGCTTTTATGAGATTTTTATATATTATTTTACCACTGATGTTTTTTAGTTTTTTTGCTTCATTAATGAATTTAACTACCACATTTTATATAGTAGAAATTTCTGTAAAAATTTTAATTACCGTGGCTTGTTGTTTGGCAGCTATAAAAATTTTAGATTATATTGATATTTGGTTGGAGCGAAAACGCAATTCTCAAGGACTTAATTATGGCATGCTTATCACTCGTGCTTATTTAATAAAAAATATTCTTACTGCTATTATCATATTTATTACCATTTCTCTTATATTACTCAACTTCTCAGTAGTTAAAGAAATTGGTAAAGCGATTTTAATTTCTGCGGGCGTTATTGGCGGTATACTTGCTTTTGCAGCACAAAAGATTTTCACTAATTTTTTTTCAGGCCTGGATTTTATTCTTAATAAACCGATCAGTATAGGGGATAATATCAAAATTGAATCCGAAACGGGAACTGTTGAGAAAATAACCTTAAACCAAATTCATTTGCGTACTTGGGATTTACGGCTTATCATTTATCCACTTTCTTATTTTAATGAAAAACCTTTTCAAAATTTAAGCCGGGATGAATTTGGATTTAAAGGTATTGTAGTTTTATTGATTGATTATGCCGCTAATATTGATAATATCCGTCAAGCCTTAACAGCTATTCTTCAAAAATCCTTCTTATGGGACAAAAAATCTAATACTTTGCAAGTGGTGGAAGTGAATGAAAATAATATTCAGTTAAGAATAGTCGTAAGTGCAAAAAATATTGGTGATCTTTGGAACTTACAATGTGAAGTGCGAGAAAAATTAATAAAACATATTCAGCAAACTAATCCAGAAGCTTTGCCTAAGAAATATATTCGACTGATCGGACAGGGTGTTGAAACCTATAATTAAAATAACCTTTGTTCTTTAGCTATTCGTTGTGCAACGCGGATTTGCGCTTCGCTTTCATCTACACCGATTACTTGATCCTGATGCGGAGCAACTTGCTCTGCCATCCAAATTGATATATTGCATTACTACAGCCAAAATTGGCAATTTTTCGACACTGCTGTATTTGCAATTGTTGCAAAAATTGCCGGCTAGATACTTCAAAAGTTCGATCCAACGCACCTCTTCACCGGTGAATAGTGTTACGCTACGACCGAGCAGGATGGATTTTTTGATGCCAGTAAGGATAAATCGGCGTTACTTCACTCACGGCATCTAATCTAGCCATTTGTTCTGGGGATAGCTGCCAACCTAATGCACCCAGATTTTGTTTTAATTGCTCTTCATTCCGGGCGCCCATCACTACATTACTGACATACGGTTTTTGCAATAACCAATTCAAAGCACACTGCGGAACAGTTTTACCTGTCTCCATGGCGATTTCATCCAGCACATCCACTACTCGATATAAATATTCATCTTTTACTGGAGGGCCCTGATTAGCTGTTTCATGTAATCTACTGACCTTGGGGAGGGGGGCGCCACGGCGGATTTTGCCGGTTAATCTTCCCCAACCCAGCGGGCTCCAAATCATGGCGCCCACGTTTTGGTCTAACGCCAGCGGCAACAATTCCCATTCAAATTCTCTGCCAATCAACGAATAATAAACTTGATGGCAAATGTAGCGGGAAAGCCCGTATTGCTTAGAAATATCCAATGATTTCATGAGCTGCCAGCCGGAAAAATTAGAACAACCGATATAGCGCACTTTGCCACTACTGACTAAGAGATCTAGGGTTGATAATGCCTCTTCGATCGGAGTAATGGGATCGAAACTATGCATAAAATAAATATCAATATAGTCTGTCTTTAACCGCTTTAAGCTGTCTTCACAGGCTTTTATTAAATGATAACGCGAGGATCCTCTATCATTAGGCCCATCGCCCATTGGAAAAGTGGCTTTGGTGGAAATCAATACCTGGTCACGCCGTCCGGAGATGGCCTGACCGAGAATTTCTTCTGAAACGCCTTGAGAATATACGTTCGCAGTATCAAAAAAATTAACTCCAGCTTCCAGACAAATATCTACCAGACGGGTTGCTTCTCGAACATCAGTGGAACCCCAGGCTTTAAACAGTTCGGTAGTACCGCCGAATGTCCCCGCACCAAAGCTTAGTACTGGAACTTTTATTCCGGAATGACCTAATTGTCTATATTGCATACGGCCTCCTACAAAAAATTTAACTCTATCCAATAGCCGCTTAGAATAACTCATTTAATCATGATGAGCTAGGTTTATATCCCTCAATAGGGGGAATGCGCGTAATTATAGAGAGATGAAATGTCCCGCGCTTGCCAAACTTCTTTAATGGCAGCCAATTCTTCTTCAGATGATAGATATGCTCTAACGATTCGGTCGCACGCCATTAACTTCATCAGCATGGGCTGAGCAGCGTCCAATGTTAATCTGTCAGTTAAATCGCCAACATACAATTGACGCATCAAACGTTGTAATAATCCAAAAATATTGCGCAAACGGCCGCCAGTCAATTCATATAAATAAGAGAAAACTGCAGGTTCAATAGGCGATTTTATCTTTTCGTTAAACCGAAAAAATTCGAACCTGGTTCTGATTAACTGCTCATATTCTAATTTTTTCAGCGGGGAAAGATTGATTTCATCACTGATAATTTCATCCAAACGAGCAGCTTGATGAGTAATAAATTGTCTTAATCCACAGTCACCAACTAAAAGCCAACTCATACCGCGAGTTTGCAGATAATCTCGCAATGTATTGAATAAATAGCGTAAATAATTTTTATCGTGGATGATATCCACATTTAAATTATTTAATTGGATTAACAGGCCATATCGGTAATCTGACTCTAGCGCCAGAGCGCTTAAATCTTCCAAATGATGTCCTAGTATAGAAGAAGACACAATCATGGGCTGAGAGACAATTCCTGCTGATTTACCATAACTGACGCCGAACCCGAAAGCTTCGACGCCAAAAGAACGATAAGCTTCAGCAATGCGCATGGTTAATCCCTTTGCTTCCTGAAAGCGCTTATCTTTTGAAATTTTTTCCGGTTGAAAAAATTCAATTTCACGAACAATGTTGCTGACAATCACCGTCAATAAAGTTTCCAAATTCCAGTTGGGCTCGACGCGGATTTCATTACGTGGAGTCATATAATCTTGTTTTTCCTGCGCGGAAAAACGCAGGTAATTGGCAAAAGAGGTTGTCCCAATTCCCCTGGCGCCTTCAATCACCATGAGTGCATTTTTTTGTGTTAGTACTTTAGAACACCATTTGATTTCTTCATGACGCCCCGAATATAGAGCTAAAGTATCCTTGACAATGGGTTCGATATTGAATGGATTTTCTTTAAACCCCAGCAACTCCCAATGCATAATTTTCTCCTTATCCTTTACTAAATTATCTATAGTATATATTTAATGCTAATATGAAGTCAAAACCTATTTAATTCAAGGCTCATTATGGATTCCAGGGTCTTATGTGACTAATACCTGGACTAATGAACCCAATAAAGCTTTTCCTCTTTTCCTGATAATTGAATCTCAGGTTTTTTTTCAACCACTCCGCTGCGCAGAATACTTGCCATATAATGTGCATCATCTTTATTCAGATTTAATTCCTTGGCAATTTGCTCCGTCGATAAATTTAATCCCATAAAATAGAGAAAAATAATCCAGATCTTTAAGTGATGTCCATGCCTGTTTTGATGGGTACATTTTTAAATGGTGGGTTTTGTATATAACGAGAATCTATAAAGCTTAAGATTTCTTTCCGAAGACGGGCCGATACCTTTTGATTCTTAAACTTCATCCCAAATGTGCCAATCTCAATGGCCATTCGATGATTAATTCTATTATTTAATTCATTGCTAATTTTATTTTTAATATTCTGAACCGTCACAACTAAAGCTCTATACTCCTGACTGGTGCTTGGGCAAGACTGAATTGTTGATAAACAACTTGAAATGGAATTTTGGGCGATGCCTAAAGTTCGAATACTTTGTTTATTCTCAGATTCAATTACGTCGATCGTTGCCATGATTTCGTTAATAGGTTCAATTCTATTTGATACATTATGGCCAGTATTCCGGTCCACTATGGAAGCTATCACACCGGGTATTACTCCTAGGGTGCTACCTTAATATAATGTAGTCATCTTAGTTTCCAATGACCAGAAAGCCATTCATCATTTATGAAAAGTTTTTATTGGACTCCACAACTGGACTCGCATATCTCTGAATCATTGTCATACATCTTAACCAAGTGGCTGATACCGGCTTTCCTTTCCATTTGTGATTAAAAACACTTATCTTATAAAAATCCTGTCTTTTATAAAGAAAATCAATTTTTCCTGCCACTGCCAACGATTCAAGTCTAGCGACTATTTCATACTTCGTAATTTTATTTTGTTGTAGTAACTCAGAAATGGCCAATATAGCTATATCTCTACGTTGTTCTAAATCACCTTTGATATGAACTAATAAATCTAATCCAAATTCATCCACCAAATGAGAAATAAATCCTTTTTCATCTCCAGAACCAATTTTTTTGGACACAGCAGGGATGAGATGTTCTATGCTGCCATTAAGAAGCGTATTTTGAGAAATTTTTATGATTGCGTTACGTACTACGATGCCATTCTCACTTTCAAAATCAAAATCTCCCCAACTCGTGGTGGGGCTCTTTTCTTCCCGAAATACAATTTTATCATCCCATTGTCGGTTGGTCATAATAATTAGTTTTGCGATGTATGATGTAATTAAAATGTCATCAGATTTGTTTTCGAAAAATATACTATAAAGTCTAAAAAGTGTGTGAAAGAACAAAAACACTTCATCACTGCCAGGTCGCTCTTGATAATTTTCTTTTCGCATAAAACCTCTAAATTTATTAACAAAGATTTCAACATCAATACCATAAATCTTTGGAAATGTAAGATAAGGGAAATAAAACGAAAAGAGACGACTTTCAATCTGATAAACCTCGGATTTAATACCAGCAGAAGCCGACCCAAAAGGAAGCCTGTATCGATTTTCAATAGCAGTATAAGGTCTTGGAAGGATAGCCATAGCATGACTATCAGGATACAAAGTATCTGGATTTGGATTGTCGGCAAATAATGAATAACCAAAATCAATTATATTGATGCTATTTATTCTGGTGCATTCTTGATTAAATTCGACCAATATATTTTCTGAATGCAGATCGTTGTGAATAATAGCTTTTCGTCCAGGGGTATCATGGTGATACTGATTTAAAGTATGGGTTATTAAGCTTGCAACTTGCAAACTATATAAAAATTTTAAGTGACATAGATGAGAACCTTTTAATTTTTCCATTATTAAATTGTTATTTAACATACCAGTTTTATAAAATTGTGAAGTAATTTTTTTTTCATCGTCTGAAACAGAAGATTTCATTACCCAATTTATTGGCTTGCCATCTTTTCCAGTTAACTCATAAACTGTGCCGCCATTTCCAGAATCAATGCTTTTACCTAATTTAAATTCCGGAACTTCTGTATTTTTTTCATCTTTCATACTTTACCTCACTTTAATTGTAGATTTGACATTGATTGATCTACTAGATAATAGTTTAACAAAATAGGGTTAGGAAACGATTGCTAAAATGATCTCTTAATGTGCATTTTTGAATTATTATTTTAATAAAACTGAAAATATTGAAATTATATGCTAAAATGGAATATCAATAAAACCACGGTGAATTATGGATCGCATCGATAAAAAAATACTTGCATTATTACAAATGGATAGCCAAATGAGTAACCAAAAATTGGCTGATAAGGTTGCTCTTTCACCATCTCCGTGTTTACGGCGAGTAAAGCAGCTAGAAGAGGAAGGATACATAAAAAAATATGTGGCTTTGCTCAACCCTGAAAAATTAGAGCTCGGGCTCACCATTTTTGTTTTGGTTGGGCTTAGTTCACATGATACACAAAAGATGGCTGGATTTGAAAAGGTTGCCAAATCATCTCCGGAAGTGATTGAATGTCATTTAATCACGGGGCATACTGCCGATTATCTGCTCAAAGTCATTGTATGTGATTTAAAAGAATATCAATCCTTTTTATTGGATAAGCTGACCAAAATAGAAGGAGTCAGTCATGTCCATTCTAGTTTTGTCTTGCAAAGTATCGTGAATAAAACAGAGCTTCCTCTAAATCATTTGAAATAATAGATTTATTTTTAATATTGTAGATTTTTGCAATTAAATTAAATCTTAGATCAAATCATTTTCTGAAATTTTCGATATCAATCAGCAATAATCTTAAAAACACTTTAGTAAAAAAATAATATTTTTACTTAATATTCTGTCTTGAAATACAATAATGTGAAAAATTTGATATGATATCGTCAAATTTATTTCACATTAGGATAATGTTCATGACAGCGAAACTGATATCTCAAGATGAGGATGGATTAACTATCCAAGTAAAAATTTCATTTAAAAAAACTCTGCTTGAGTCTGAAGAAGCAATATTAGAAGCCGTGAATCAAATAGGTGCATTAGCTACAGCGGAAGCGATCAAACAGTTTGATACCGATGGGAGTCCGATATTGGTCGGTGGCGTAAAATATACGGCCAGATGCAAAAGCCAAAAAAATTATCAAACCCCTTATGATGTTGTGCAAGTAGACCGATACGTTTATCAAACTTCAAAAGGTGGCAAGATATATTGCCCATTAGAATCAAATGCCAGGATAATTCAAGGCGCAACACCAAGATTAGCGAAAATACCGGCGCATAAATATGCTAATTTAGCCGCTCCCAGCGTAGTCGAAGATATGCTGGATAATCATGACAGAAAAATCACGATTTCTTATATGCAAAGTGTAGCAGATTATGTGGGCAGTATTGCGCAAGCCAAAGAAGAATCCTGGGAATATCAAACGCCGGAACTGAATGAATCGATTGGAGCTATCGGCATTAGCTTAGACGGCGCTTATGTATTAACGGTGAATAACGGATATCGTGAAGCCATGGTGGGGAGTATTTCTTTTTATGATCCAGCAGGTGAACGTCTACATACGATCTATACCGCTCGCCATTGAAGATGCGAACTTGCTGATCTGAACAAAGAAATATGTTAAAAAGTACGGATGGGAAGGACGCTATCCAAAAAAGAACGAGAAGATTTAATTCAGTCGTCATCGTCAAGAGCGATGACAGTCGAATTCGCGACCGCATCAAAGCAGTATTAGCGTCATGACCAGGGGTATGCATATTCAGAAATTGCAAGATTTTATTGCTGGACGATGAAACTATTCGTCGGCACCTAGAAGATTATCGCCGAGAAAATAAGCTTTTTCCAGAAAATGGAGGAAGCGAAGCCTTACTGACGGAAAAAGAGTCGAAAGAATTGATTGAGCATCTTCAAGAAATTACGTACCTTTATGTAAAAGATATTTGTCAGTATGTAAAAAGGACTTATGGTGTATGCTATAGCATTAGCGGGATGACGAAGTGGCTGCATGGAAACAATTTTTGCTATAAAAAGGCACACGGAGTTCCTGCGAAAGCAGACAAGCAGCAGCAAGAAGCATTTATTCGTCATTATAATCGATTAAAGAAAAAAGCGGGTGAAAAGGAGCCGATTTATTTTGCAGATAGTGTGCATCCGCAACATCAAACGCAATTAACATACGGCTGGATTTTGAAAGGCGTCAGAAAAGAAATTGCGACGACCGCGAGACAAAAGCGATTAAATATTATTGGCGGAATCTGTTTAAATGGGCATCGGTTCAGTTATCGCCAAGTAGAAACAGTAGGGCGGTAAATATTTGCGATTTTCTATGGCATTTACGTCAATCCCATCCTGGGAAATACTATGTTCATGTGATCTGGGATAATGCAAGGCCGCATCAAAATGATGAAGTGCATCGTTTTGCAAGAGAGCTTGGAATTAAATTACATTATTTGCCGCCATATTCTCCAAATTTAAATCCAGTGGAACGGGTATGGAAATTGATGCATGAAAGTGTTCGATACAATCAATACTATGGAAAATTTTCGGAGTTTAGTGAAGCTGTATTGGGATTTTTTAACGGTATTGGTAGAAAGAAGAATCTTTTGCGTGATCGAATCACTGATAATTTTCAAATCCTGCATTCACCATTGTTCGCATCTTGAAGTGTAATGGGTATATTAAGGTAGCACCCTACTCCTAGGCCAATACCGCCTATTACCGCGATCGTAAATATAGTGTTTCTTTTTTCTTGATTTTTTTTATAGAAACGATTTATTCTTTCCAATTCTTTTTTTTCTTCTTCAAAATTAATATTTTTCATAACAACCTCTTTTTATATTTAAATGATCACAAGGTGATATCCTACATCAATTAATCAGCTATTGGATTGCAAATTCTCTATCAAAAAAGCATGCAAATAGATTTTTGATGAAACAATTAGGAAAAATTTAGCTTAAATTTAGATTTTACCAAGTAAAATAAAGTATACAGGATGAAAGCCTTAAAGCCATCATTGGTATTACTTATAAACTAATAATCATTTTTTTAAACAATTCCTTTGGATCATAAAGTATCAAAATTCCCTGTAAAATAACTTCTTTTGTTCCTTGCTCTACTGGAATATCAGCCCAACTGAGCGGCGCAATACCAAACTCCACTTCATGAAAATTTTTATAATGAACATGCCAAGAGGTTAGTGCGCCATAATTTTCTAGTCTTAGCATTTCGGGATTACCAAATTGTTTCAACCAATCACAATTTGAAACATAGTGGTTTTGATAATGAGTTAATATAACTAAATCAATATCAGAATCATCTCTAGCTTGATTTCTAGCATATGATCCTACTAAAGCTATACCCTCTATGTCCGGATTTTTCTTCGCCCACGCAATAACTGTTCTGAGAAAATCATATATATGTAAAACATCATGGCTTTTTTCTTTAGGAATGTCGCTAGAATACATATTTTGAAAAAGTGTTGTTTTCTTAATGGTTTCAATAACAAATTTAATAAAATTGATAGATTCATTTTTCATAGACATTTTTTTACCGTATTTCCAGCCCTTTGCGGTTTCAATTAAATTTCTCCATGCCTCGAATTTATCTTTTACCCATTCAGCAGAAACTTTTTTTGTACCGGTATAACCACAAATAACGGTATATAAAATACGACATAAATTTAAAACCAAATAGGATTGGTAATGGCTATTATTAAGCCATTCTAAATCATTGATCTTTGGTTTCCATTCTTGAAATAAATCTCTGATGCATGCTTTTTGAACTTCTATCATATCAACGGAATGGATCAATTCCTTAAAATCAGACCCTATTAGTGGAATACCCTGTTTATATAACAAATAATTATTGATTATCCATTCATTTCCATAAAGAGCTTCGTCGTAAAAAATTCCACCTCCATAATAGGGTCTAGGCTTTCTGGGTGGTAAAATATTTTTAAGCATGTCAATTGGTGTATAGGAGCATTCCAACCGCTGACTCCATTTTTGATAATGCGCTTCAATTTGTTGATGTAACTGCTTAATCAGAACGAGTTCATCATGATTGAGTGGTTCATTGATAATGGTTGCTAAATCAATATCACTACTGTCAGGGTTAAAATCGCCATAAGTTAACGATCCAAACAGATACAAACCGATTAATTTTTTACCCAGGATATTTTTAATACCACTGGATATAAACAACAAAACGTTATTAATATCTGGGTATGACGTAAACTCTTTCTCGTTTAATGGATATGCCATAAATTTATTTAAACACTAAAATTAACCATTTTATATATAATGTTCTCTGTTGTAGAGGACATGGGGCTCATAGGAGTTCCACCGGAAGCTTTGGTTGTCTCTGTCTTTAAAACCTCTTCAATTTGAACTCGAATAGGGTCATCATGATCCAGCTCGCTCACTCGGTGGGGATTATTAGCCGTATAAGTTTTCAAACCCTGGTCCAAAATCTGCATGGATTGCATGACGGTATGTTTACCGCAGAGTTTATCCTCCGGAGTTGCCACCTTTTTTACTACCCATACAATATTGCCCTTTTAGCATTTGCAACCGCGATTATGTTTTTTGGAGCCGCATTTATTTTTCCATTATCGATGGGAAAAGGCATGGTAATTTTTCGTCATATATCTGGAACATCTAATGAAACAATGTATCTGATTAATGTTTTAATTACAAGCTTGTGTGCTTTTGTAGCGAGTTTTCTTGTAGTCGAAAATATTCTTACTCTGTTGTGGTTTTATTTCGTCTTAATGTTTTTTTGTATGTTAATTTATTGGAAAATGATCCATAATAAAATTATTCAATGAGTATCTGATGACGGTCAATCACGATCGAACGCATCATGCCGACAGAAATGAGAAAGTCAAATGGATATCAAGAAGCCAATTCTAATCAAACGAGTGCAAACCCACAGTCCCGAATGGGATGCTACGGCTAACGCCGTCAGGCGAGCTATGAGGTTGACGGCTGAGCTAAACAAGCTCTCATTCGATGATGCCGCAAAAGTGAGAGCCCTATTCAGCGAGTTAATTGGTCAAGAGGTCGATGAAACTTTTAACCTCATCCCGCCTTTCTACACATCAGGTGGTCTTGAGATCAGGGTTGGACACAAAGTATTCATCAACCAGTGCTGCACCATTTACGATATGGGCGGGGTCGATATTGCTGATTTAGTCATGATCGGACCAAACGTTAACATTATCACCTCAAGCCACCCGGTGGAACCGGCCAAACGACGGACTTACGTTGAGGCAAAACCAATCGTAATTGAACGTAACGTTTGGATTGCAACAGCTGCCACCATATTGGGCGGGGTTACTATAGGCGAAAATTCAGTAGTCGCAGCTGGGGCAGTTGTTACGAAGGATGTTCCTGCAAACAGTTTTGTTGCAGGTGTACCAGCTAAGGTTATTCGTTCGCTTAACCCGCTCTGAATTATGTTTCAGTTACCCCCTAGAACAAATCATAAATTGAGTGCCATTGGTGTTTGATATGATATGAATAGATTTTTTTATCGCCTTTGACGCCTCATCTTCTGAGCATCCAAAAATATTTAATAAATTCATATACTTAAAATTTTCAACAAAGGGAAAATACAGATATTATGTAAGAAATTCTTGACTTTTGCTCAAAAACAGTACATAATAGTCGTTCTGTACTAAATATACATATTCTAAATATAGGACTGCTACTCCAGGGTGTGGAGAAAAATTTCAACCCTGAGGTAATAATAATGAAGCGACATTTATTTAGATTCATCACCGTGGCCGGCTTGGCATCCTTACCCCTGAGTATGAGTTTTGCAGACAGCGGCGCCCCAACAGACACAACCAATTATCTACAGCTTGCCTACAATTTAAGCCAAAATACCAATTTAAGTCCTAAAGCCGTGCAGATGGCCTTTGCCGGCTATCAATGGGCATTGAAGAACGCACCAGTGCATAATAAAGATATCCTGACTATAGTTGACTATAGTGTTTCTTCGGCAAAACCCCGTATGTATGTGATTAATGTCAAAACTGGTAATATTTTGATGTCGCTGGCGGTGGCACACGGTAAAGGTTCCGGAAAGGGAGCCTTCGCGACGAATTTTTCCAATAACGGCGGTTCTCTCGCCTCCAGGCTTGGCGTGTATCTCACCATGAATACTTATTACGGCCACCACGGCCGGTCTTTACGAATTCGCGGTCTAGAGGCCAGTAACAGCACGGCATTGTCGCACAATGTTGTGGTGCACTCGGCTAATTACGTCACTCAGGAATTTATTAGGCAACACGGTCGTGCAGGTAATAGCTGGGGATGTTTCGCTGTAGATCCCAAACAAAAAGAGCAGTTGATCAACTACATAAGTAATGGTACGGTGTTATATGCTTATGGTCCGTCTTCTCAGTATCTTACGTCTACTAAAATTCTCAGCGGACAAACGATATAAAGGCGCTGATAAAATGAAACGATGCCGTTTTTATTTGCGGCAATTGCAGTCACCCACTTTTTATAATCTATCTCGGTATTTACGGGAAAGGGGCTGGAGTTCCGCTCGATTTAATTTTTACGCAAATTTTTCCGGGAAAAACTTAGAATTTAACCCGTTGGCTGCGGAACGCCTTGAATTTAAGCATCTGTTAGCGCAATTAGTGGCGCAATATTGTCCTGATATCATGCCTGTCACTTTCGGGATTAATGATCATAACTGGATGGATGTGCTAAATCAGTTAGCCCTGCAGGAGAGCTTAAATAATTTAACGTGGATCTTAAAACCGGCCCTGCTTAATAACGGCCAGCATATTAAAATTTTTGAAAATATTAGTCACATTGGTGATCATTATTTGAGTTCAAAGCGCATGGGCGGAGAGCATGTGCTCCAGCAATATCTTATCAATCCGCATTTACTTCGAGGACATAAATATAGTATTCGGATGTTTGTTGTTGCTACTAATTACGCAGGCGCCTATATTTATCCGCATGGTTATTTGAATGTGGCTTTAAATCGTTATCAACCCCAAAAATTTACCGACCTCAGTTCGCATTTGACCAATGAACATTTATCTGAAAGCGTTGTCAACGTGATCCAGATACCTACGCAACGTTTTGAGCTATTTTCTAGTCTTTTTCCAAAAATAAAAACCATAACGACTAAAATCATGGATGGGTTACGGCAACTCCACCCCGAGGCTTTTATTACCAGGGATACACCCGCATTTACGCTCTTTGGTTTTGATTTTCTCGTGGATGCCGATCTGCGCCCATGGTTACTCGAAGCTAACCATGGTCCGTGTTTTCCGAAGAGCGATGATCACCCATTACAGAAATATTTATATTATGATTTTTGGCAAGCATTAATCGATAATTTTGTATCGCCCATTGGGTTAGATTGCCCGGTGCAGGCATCTCAGGTGAGGCTATTTGAACCCATATCAACAAGGAGATGAGGGTCAAGTCCTTAATCCTGAAATTCTGTATTAGATTTTGGGTAAATTTGTTTTTCAATATCATTGATGGTGATTTTTAATTGTTTATCCAATAGAATTTTCTGTTTTGTCCGGTGATAAGCTTGAATAACTGCATTTTCTAAACCCTCCGAATGCCATGCTTATATCTTTGCTTTTTTCATGGGTTAATTTTACTGCAAGATAGAGGGTTATTAATTTCGGAAAATTAGTCACTTTCGGCTTTGATTTTAACAATTCTTCTTAAATGTCGCATAGCACGGTCTAGATTTGCGAAGGGAGTTTTGATCAATAAATGGTAGTGATTACTCATTAGACAGTAAGCATGGATTTCAACTCGGTAACGAATAGTCATTTCTTCTAATAGCGATAAAAATAAAAGTCTTTGAGCTTCATTTTGATAAATACATTTTCCGGCTCACACCACGGTTCATTACATGATACAAAGCATTAGGGTATTGTATTCGCAAAGGTCTAGCCACAACATAAAGATTGGGCTTATGTTGGCCAATAGTAAATACCGTATTTTTAATTCATGATTAAGGACTTGACCCCTTTGCTTTTTTCACTTTGACGCAATAAGTCTATTATTTTTTGAGATATATTATTGCTAACTGCATAGAGGGTTGCCGAGGAACCAGAATGATCAACGAGAGTGGTGTCAACTTTGCAATCCTGGATCAACCACTCAATAAATTTTTCGCTTTTATGCATTTGGATGGCCTGGATCAATAAAGTTTTATTATCTTTATTTTGTTGATTCAGATCAACCTGATTAATTAAATTCGTATTGATCTGTTTAGATTCCCATAATTTTTCCAACAAAGTCACTGCCATGTCAAAATAACCAGAATATATATAATATTTCAAAGGAGTGACACCCAATTTGTTAGGTTCATTAAGATCAAACTTATTTTCAATTGCCATTTTTAAAAACTTACTATCTAGTGAAAAATAGGACGGAAAGAAATTATATCCCCGATTATTTTTAGGAGTGATATAATTAAAAAAATTTTTATAATCTTTATTTTCTAAATAATCAAACATCTCCAATCTCCCCCTAGGGATATGCTGATGTTGTTCTAATAACTTGAATTTAAATTTTGCCACATCATGTAAAAAACGAGCAAAAAAATATTGCATTTGTAAAGAAATTTTTGAAGGAAATAAATCGTTTGGCGATTCATTCTTTAATATAAAAAATTCAAATAATCTAGGGAAAAATTCTTCGGCATATTTTTCTTGCGGATATGTAGAAAAACCAGTAAATATTCCTTGATCATCTGGGGTATATTTCCTGCAATTCATATATTCAAGAATAGATTTGACTAGTTTTTCTAATTCAATCCTGTAAAGTGTGGAGACATTGCCATACATTAAGTTACACAGTAGATGAATAAATTCATGTAACACAATACCTGGCAGGGTTGAATCATAATTATGTATATTAAAGTGCAATCCAAAACGAATTACGTTTCCATAATGGCGATATTCACCCATATTCTTTTTACTTATTTTTGATGAATGAAAACGAAGTTGTACTGTTTTGATGCCATCATTATATTGAAAGCCTTTATCAACCAACAAAGCAAAAACTTCCAGAATCAAATCCAAGGGATTATATCGAGAGCCTTCTAAGTTGATTTTTTTTAACCAGCTTTCTAATAAGCAGTTAAATTGGAGAGTATTTTCCTTGGCGATTTCAGTACCCGTCATCGAATCAATGTGGGCTGCTTTTTTTAAATGGTTAATAATCAACTTTCTTTTTATAACTATTTTATCTTCTTGGTCTGTTTCGTGTTTTTTAATGGAATTATGAATTTTTTCTTCTAAGCTTTTACCCTTGTTAAACAAATTGAGCATGTGAGTAGTTAGCTCTGATTTAAGACATACTAATCTATTTAAGTTCGATCCTTTAATTTCAAAATCTTTAATATGGATAGCGAAATACCCAAAGGAAGTTAGTGTATTGAGATTTTCAAAAGTAATGATCTTTTCTTTATTTTTTTGGAGAATGGCGATTTGTTCGTGAGAAACTTGGATAGGAGAGCTTGCTAACAGGAGCGCTAATCGCCAATGTTGTTTTTGTATGGCTTGATCTAATAAGCCATGTAAATCTTCAGAATCTTGTTTGGTTTCTTTTGAATCTGGGTCTTCAAAGAGTTTCCTTTGGGCTTCAATCAATGGAAAAATTATTTCTATATTCAATTCTTCACTAGCTTCAAGTTTAATATCATTTAACATATTTACTCGTTTTCGATTTTAATAGTACTAACTTATCTATTTTACTTTTAAATTATTAAAGAAGAATTAATAACAAAGATATTAAAAAACTAAATTTCTCTACCGGACATTTTTTAAAAGGAAATGGACATTACTAGGAAAGACTTGAAAACGCAGCAATTCCCGCTATGCGTAAATTGCTGCTGCATTACCCGCAATCGCCAATTCTAAAACAGGGTTATCGCCTTCATCTTTCAGGTTAGGGTGCATCAAGGGGACACAGCAGGTCACGATTTGAGTGATTTATAGGGAAATATGCAAATTCTGAAGGGCATCCAAATTCTATGACCGCAAAACTCGGTTGGAATTTCATAACTAATTGAAATATCTCACTAATTAATTTTTGTAAAAATCCCAATATTGCCATTCTCCCCATCATGTTTCACAAACCATCTATTAAATTTTCATAAATTACAGTTAAATTGAGTTAAAATTAATTAATTTGTTTAAAATTTCGCAATATTGCTCCATTCCATTTGTCAATATTAGGACTATAATATAAATATAGTCCTAATATTGACAAGGAGATATTATGATAAAAGTGCGAGAAAAATTACTTCAAATTTTCGACGCGGAGCGGGTTACTGATTTGCTGTCGCTTCGAGATAAATTAAAAGATAGATCGGCGAGAAGTATTTTTCGTGATCTTTTATCTGAAGGTTATTTTTCAAGTTTTACTCATGCCGGGAAATACTATACATTAAAAAATATTCCTCGATTTGATCCTGATGGTATTTGGTTTTATGATGAAATTGGATTTGCGCAATTCGGCACTTTAAAAAATACGCTTGTTAAATTAATTGAAAATGCTGAAGCGGGAAAAACGCATAATGAATTAAAAAAACAATTACATATCCGTGTACATAACACGCTACTGAATCTTGTGAGAAACAAAAAAATAATACGAAAAAAAATCGAGAGTGATTTTATTTATTTTAGTACGAATGTTAATCGGTCAAAGCATCAAATTCAGAATCGAGAAGTCACTCTACAAGAATACAAAGAAATGGCTTGCCCCGATTGGATAATGATAGAAATTTTAGCAGCAATCATTCGAGTTAAATCAATGACCATCGATTCACAAAAAATTGTTACAGAATTAAAATTAAGAAAAATTGTAATCTCGATCGAACAAGTAGATAAAGTAATCAACCAGTTTAATTTAAAAAAAACACTGGATTTGAAGTAGTCAACATTATAAGATCGTATTTAAATCGCATGCTCATTAATATTTCATACAATCAATTATTTCCAAATAAAATTAACCTGTATTTCAGACCCTCTTTGTCAACATGTTCATGTGGAAATCCATTAAAAATATATAAAACAATAGCGCGGGTAAAATCCACTCTGTTCATGGGTGATTTTATAGCGAATGTTACACAAACCTATTGTGAAATTTGCCATAAAATTTATGATGGTGAAGAAATAAAATCGATAATACCCAAGGGAAGCTGTTTTGGTTATGATGTTATTGAATTTATAGGAAGATCGTTATTTATAGACCATATGAGTGATGAACACATACAAGAATTGTTGAGAGAAAAAAATATATCCATGTCGCTACGTGAAATTAGTTATTTAGGTAAAAAATTTATTGTTTATCTGGCATTGTCCCATCAATCTTGCAGAGATAAAATTAAAAATCACATGAGAACTAAAGGAGGTTATATTTTACATTTGGATGGGACTAGCGAAGGTGATAGCCCGCATTTATTTAGCTTTATTGATGAAATAAGCTGTATTGTGTTAGATAATTTTAAAGTTTCCTCAGAAAATGCCAAGTTAATCCAGCCACATCTCGAGAGAATCAATGAACATTATGGCGATCCTGTTGCTATTGTCCATGACATGAGTCCGGCTATTATCAACGCCGTAGGAACCATTTTCCCTCATGTCAAAAATTTTATTTGCCATCTTCATTTTTTACGTGACATTGGAAAGGATTTATTTAACACTGAATATAATGCTATTAGGCGATCATTAAAAACAATGAAGATACGTTCAATTCTTAGGAGCTTTATTAAAAAACTGAAGTTATATATCGATAAGGATGACGAATTAAAGATTTGCCTTTCCCATAGCCTTGAAAAGAACTTCTTTGTAAAAAGTAATCATCAGCTCATGACGCCTGTATCATATTATTTATTGGTAACATGGATATTAGAATCAAAAAATGGATCACAGGGTTACGGTTTTCCTTTTGATAAGCCTCATGTTGATTTTTGCGATAGATTGCAGGTCGCTTATCCCATGATAAAAAATTTAAATAAAAAAATGACAATGGGTTCTCCAAAGTTATCCATTGTAAAAATAAGTCGCGTATTAAATGATTCTGTATTATTAAACTCGTTAGCAATGATCAAAAATAAATGCAATATTTTTGATCAATTGCGAGATGCAATGCGAATTATGTCATCTGATGGAAAAAAAGGCTTGAATGATTCAGGTGACGATGATATGGATATAAAGACGATAGAATTAAAAGTTAAGCAATTTCGAGAATCTAATACAATCATACAGCTCTCCAAAACTGACATCCGAATTAAAAAAATGGTTAAACAAATTGATAAATTTTGGGAAAAATTATTTGCTGATCCAATTATTGTAAAAACGGAAACGGGTGAATTGGTAATGCAACCACAACGAACTAACAATATTTTAGAACGATTCTTTCGTGACATTAAAAGTGGTTATCGAAAAAAAAGTGGTACATCTTCGCTATCCAAAACACTCAAAACCATGCTTGCCAACACGCCACTTATAAAAAATTTAAAAATTCTTGAGTATGAGCAAATGATTTTAAATGGCAAAAAAAATTTAGCAGAGCGATTTACCGAAATAGACATTACTGCTGTACGAGCTGAATTGCGACGCGAAGATGATGCGGCAAGAAATTATCCGAAAGGGATGGACAGGATATTGAGGCTACCTGATTTACCTGATAAAATCAGCCAATTGGGTCAAAAAATAATCAACTTTGGCTAAATCCAACCGAGTTTTGCGGTCATAGTCCAAATTAATAAATTAATAATTAAAAACAATAAATTACGAAAGTATTCTAATATGTTACTCCATGGATTATCAAGCGGGCGAACCGGCTGTTAATCACTTGGTCGGTGGTTCAAGGTCCCTTTATTTAATTGGATAATGCATTTTACCGGGTGCTTCCAAGCTCCATGCGGGTAGGAGTAGGTTCTTCATTAGGATTAGAATTTGGGTGATCTTTTTAGGTCATGGGAAATAGACGATGGTATTTATCTACCGGTTGTTCATCCAGTCCTTCATCACTTTCTCTCATCAAGGGTGGATTCAATACAATCGCTCCCATCCAAGGGACAGGATCATAAGGAACAGGAGGGGTAGTGGGAACAGGAGACTGACTACTTGTTAAACTTCCGTTAAATATACGAGAAAGAAAAATCGCTCCAAAAAACGCTGCTATTAATACTTTTAAATTTGTTCTCGGATTGAGTCTCATCTGTAAGCACAAGTTTTTGGTCAACATATGTAACGATATTCTACCGCAAATAAATTTTTTAAATAGGCATTAGCAGGCGCTAACAATATTTCGTTCGCTACAATTATTAAAGTTAAGGCAAGAAAGGTTAATTGATGATGATCGATCAAAAATAAACAGGGCCAAGAAACTAAAATTAAAAATAAACATCCCCATTGCATCACTTTTCGAGGTGAAAATCGATCAGCGCTTTTACCGGCAATGATCAAAGTCAATATAGCAATTAGAATAATTAAACTTTGTGTTTACATCAGTTGTTGTGGTGTCATTAATCCTTTAGCCATCAAAACCGGATTGATGAAAGTAAGCACGGTGGTACAGGGCATTGTGGCAAAACCACCAATAAAAAATCCGGCGAATAATTCTGTGGGATATTTTTGTAAAGGTGTTTTAAAATTTTGTAAATGTAAATTTGCAGGCTTGAAAACGGGAGTTTCTAGCAACTCTTTTCGATAGCCAATGGCGAAAATACCGATCAGGCTACCTTCGGGCGCGCTGCGCGCGGCCTTGACTTTTCTCCAGCTCCGGGGGTCCACTCTATAACTCGCTGATGTGTTCCATATTACCCTTAAGTTTTTGTCAAAGAGTATGTCAATTTATCAGCAGGGTACAACACCCTCTAGTAAAAAGAAAAAGTTATTGATATAATAACATTTCAAAATGAGTTAATGAGTTTAATAATACAAAATATATAATAACGACAGGTTACGAGGGTAATTAAAATGAAACAATTACAAGAAAAAGCCAAAAATTTCTTTGAAGAAAATAAATTTCAACTAATTAATGCTGTCGAGCGATCCGGAGATCTCGGGGAGCGTCCGCTACCCCGCTGGTTTGGAGCTATCCGTGCCCTAGCAGAAGGGGGAAGAATGTATACGGAGGCGCTTCCCCCTGGCATCGATAATATATTTGTTCATTATAATCAGGATCCCGAAGACGCTATAGAGAAAATTATAGACTTTATGAACGAGGTGGCACAGGAGCGAAATCCTAAGGACCTTTATCAACAATGCCGAATAATATATACTTACGGAAAGCGAGGAGAGCCTTATTTCACCAGCCGATTTAAGTTGTGTGACATGATAAAAAGAGATCTTTTGCCTTTTATTGAGGAGGCAGAAAAAGAGGAAAAATTTCCAGAGGTGAAGTTGACTGAATATCCTCCTTGTGCATTTATCTTTCGTGTATTATATAAGAATGCTAGAGCAAAAGAACATTTTGTCTCAACTGGCCTTTTTTCTCGCTTTGTACATAAACGTCTAGAGATGGTTAGTCGTATAGATACAATATCTTTTGAGGAAATCCTTAAATATGGAGTTGAACATCCTCAAACTCGAACAGCAAAGATTTTGCAGCAATATTTTAAAAGTTATTGGGACGAGGCTAATGTAGTAGGATGGATTTCGAAACCAGATAATAGGTTAGAATTAGAAAACTGCGGTATGCACACAGACATGCAATCTATTATTAAGAGTTATTTCTAGAGAAAAGTTTAGATGCGATTGCCATAGTGTAACCTTCCTTTTTCATTGACTAAACCCTGCTTTACTGTTTAATTAACAGCAAATTAGCAAGTATAAAAGAATGTCAATCCGATCGTAATCGTTCACAGGGTAGAGGGGCAAGCCATGCGTAGCATTTTTGAATATGTGGAAGTGTTTTATAATAATCAGCGCCGATATTCTATGGTGGGGTATTTATCTCCTGGGGAGTTCGAACGACGATATTATCAACAAGCCTCTGTTCATAGTGTCTAAAAAATTGTTGCAAGATCACGGTGATTGATCTAAGCCAAGAAAAAATCTATAGCTTGACCAGCAATAATCTTGAGGTTTTTGACAAATTTTAGCCTCAACTGGATTTAAGTGAATATATCGACTCACTTGAATGAGATAGTCATCAGCTTCGATTAAGCAAGCATTATAACGCCCACGAAAAAGAGGGCCGTCTTTATTCATTAATTGGTTATATTGAAAAGTATGCTATAATTATTCGAAGAATACTTGCTGGAGACATATTGTGAAAAGTAAAAAAATCTTGATTTATTCAATTTTTTTAATAATAAGCGGTTTTACCTGTGTAACCTATGCTGTGGATGTCACGCTTACCTTTCAAAATAAAACAACCAATTACTATACAAAAACAAATGGTATTGTTGGCCCAAGAGAAATTAAACCCCTTGAGCAAATATATAACTGTACAACCTGTGCAATTACTCTTAAGCCTCCAGCTAATGGAAACTTTAATTATGCTTCAACTTACCTTAACTCAGAAAATAATGTAGAGGGTGACGGTCCTATAATTTCTATAACTGTTACGCCCCAAGATACTATTTATGAAGTCCCTGACTGTTATAAATGTACGATAACTCAAGTCGGACCGAATACCTATAATATAACTTTTCCATAAATACAAAAAAAATGGATAAAACGTACATAAGGCGTCAAACTAAGGAATTTTTTTATTAAATAAGGGCTTAAAAAATAATATAAAGTTGCATAGAGTTACCGAGAAAATTTTTCGCCCGAAAAATCAGAAAGGAACTCTATGCAAGACGCTAATGTATCAAAAATCTGCCACGTTGTCATAAATTTTTTTAGACAAACTGCCACGCAAATCGGTCAATCGGTTAAATTTACCCAACGTCGATCTAAATTAACCAGTTCACTCTTTGCTGAAGCCTTGGTGATGGGTTTTCTGTCAGCTTCGGATATAACCCTGGAAGGTCCATGTAAACTGATCAAAAAGAGAGGCATCCAGATCACCCGGCAAGGACTCCACGAACGGTTTACTCCTCAGGCCACCGAATTGATGAAAGAATTTTTTATTGACTTATCGATTATTCAATTTTTTTAAAGAGTTTTGGAAGGAGTTGAAACTCTTTGCGCTTAAAGAAAAACCTCGAAAAAAAAGAAAATCCACTTATCAAAAAATGATGAGCGCGACCTGCCAGGAAATTTTAATATGAATACTTTAATTGAAATTTTTAGCTTGACGCCTATGCCCATTTTGGGGAGAGGGAGAGTAGAAGAAAATCTTAAACTGACGCTTAAGCCGGCTTGACCGTGGTATCTAGGAGGCTGGTCTTGATCTTTTATTATACTGCTGATTGTATTTTCTGATTTCATGTGTTAGTTTTTTGGAAAACATTAAAACAGGATTATGCACATGAAAAAAACAGAATATTTAGTCACAGAAAACAAAAAAGGAAGAGATGATAAAATTACATTATCTTCACATTTAAATTACATTCAACTTAAAGTTTTTTCTCCATCGATGCGTGTGTTTCGTATAGGGATTAATTTTAATTTATTATTCAATCTTAAAATATCCATACAGCATTTAAATACCCTGATCTCTACAGATCTAAAAAATATTCAAAAAAATAATCCAACTTTGTCTTTGATCAATTCTTTAAAACCAAGAATAAATTGGAGCCAAGGAACCTTATTGGTTTGGCATTGCAATTTTTTTACTCCTGAAAATGATTGGTTTGAAAGTCTTCAACAGGCTGAAACTGTAATTCTTTGGAAATATGTCAAACGTTTTGGGTTTTTACTTTCATTTAGAAAGTTGTCCTTTTGGCAAGCCACCGCATTTGTAGAAGCTTTCTTATCCGTCGTTTCCAAAAAATATCATCCATTATTAGCACATGAACTTGCTTGTCATCTTTTGGACTCGACTTTAGTTTCATACGTAAGTTTTTTAAACCCTTCTAATAATTTTTATTCGTTTGTTTTTAATGATTTTCAAAAATACTTTTCACAATACGGTTACAATATTTCAATATCTAAAGCTTTAGTCACTGCCAATTTTTCCGTGGATTTTTTAATTAACTTTTTTACTCACAATCACAACCAAGTTGCACGGAGGGATCTTTGGGATTGGGGTCATGAAGATTCTGGTGTCGCATTTAATGACAACTTTAATCAATTCTGGTTGGATAATTCTTATAGCGTAGGTGAAATAGAATTTTTTAAGAAAAAAGTTTTACCTGATCTGGGTTTGCAGAAACCTTCTGATTTTAAACAATCCACGAATACTCAAATCTTTTTGCCGACTCCTACAAGAGAAGCTAGTTCGCAAATGCTTCCTATCCCTGTAAATTTCCCTTTGCAAACAAAGCCGTGGGTGTATAATAGCTAATTTATAGCAGTTTGATGCTTTTCAGAGGAAAAGTTCATGGGCCTCTCAGCTGATTTGTCTATTCCTTTAGCTACGCGTATGCGCCCAAAAACGCTAGAGGAATTTGTGGGGCAAAGACATTTGCTCACCCAAGACAAACCGCTGTATCAAGCCATTACTCAGGGCCATCCACATTCCATGATCTTTTGGGGACCTCCGGAACCGGCAAAACCACTTTAGCGGAAATCATAGCCCACAGTTGCAAAGCGCAATTCGAAGAATTATCGGCAGTACTTTCGGGGGTAAAAGAAATTCGAGAAGTGGTTGCTAAAGCACGTTTGGCCAAGGAAAAAACCCATCAAGCCACTATTTTATTTGTCGATGAGGTTCATCGCTTTAATAAGGCTCAACAGGATGCATTTTTACCGCATGTGGAGCAGGGGATTATAATCCTTATTGGAGCTACCACCGAAAACCCATCGTTTGAATTAAATAATGCGTTAACATCAATCGCAAACTGAAGACTGGATCAATCAACATTTTCCTGGAATTTTTAAAGAAATTTTGATTTGTAACCATTGGAATTTGGATAAGCAAGGTCGTGTCATTCAAAAATCCACTGCTTGTTTGGAGCACAATGCCCAATATTTAATTGACGATTTACCTTATTATATTCAAGCTGCAGCCAGCGCCGGTATTACAGGTCTATTGTTTGGCGATTATCCTTGGAACCAACATTTCTCTTCAATACAACCTGTTGAACGAGTACCCAATTGGCAAGCAGTTGAAAATTATTTTTTTGCTAACACTATTGACAAAATATCTCAAAAACATTAATTTGAAAGACCTTCAATCGAAATTGTTATAAAAGGAGTTTATATGCAGATGAATTTAGTAAGATTATTTACTTTAGGATGTTTAACTTTAATATCGACATTAGTCTTTGCTGATCCAATACAACAAACGGCTACCATCACGCTCGTTAATCCCAGTGATTCAGCCTATAGCGTTTTTGACTATATCACCGAAGGGAATGCTTTTTTTACCAATCAACCTAGCTTTGTCCGTGCTCATGATTCTGTTACTTTTAATACTTATTTAAATGCTCCTGGAAGTAGCGCTGCATTTAAATTTAGAGATTCAGCTTATAATGATTGTGTTATGAATCCTGAAGATTTATGGGGAAAATGTGCAGAAATTAAAGCCACGTATAATGAAATTTATAGCGCTCCAGTCATGGAGATGTGGGATAATCTCCGAAAAGCAAATGCTTGCACTATCAGCATGGATTATGAAAATCACCATTCCACTATTAAATGCATAACAAAGTTATAACTGGCAATTAAAATGAACAATGATAGGGCTTTAGTCAGTAAATCAGATTGGCGCGTTCCAATACCGATACCCATTCTCGTACTGTAATTGATTTCACGCCGCTATCCTGAGCAATGGCTGAATAATTGATTAATTGTCCGGTCATTATAACGTAAGCTAGAATTCAAGCCAAAGTCACTCAAGAGGAACTGGCTAACGCCATGAATGTTACTCAAGCCTACATTAGTAGAATTGAACATCAGGATTCGGTGAGCGCCAAGGTTTTGGTTAAAGTGAATGCTGCTTTGAACGCATTGAAAAAAGCATGAGATTAAAAATCACTTTGACATTTTTTTAATTTAAGTCTCTATTTTAATAGAGTATTGTATTTTTTCTGTCGGGAGTGACACCTGCATCCCCCTGCGAGCATATAAGCCAAGACAAGCCGATTTTATCCTGACTTTCAATAAAAAAACCTCGCATTATACGAGCTAATTAATAAAATATTAATAATCGCTGTATAATATTAATCGCACGAAATTAACAAAAAGATAAGAAACATGAGAACAGAAACTATCAAACCGGAAATGGAAGAAAAGTTACATTATTTACAATGTGTAACTGAGGTGAAACCGGGGGATATCCTTTTGTTCCATAGAAGTCATGGGTTAATATCACATTTGGTATCGTACGGACAAACGCTAATAAATGCTCCTCACGGACATTATGATACCACTCACGCCGCTATATGCGTAAAAATTAAAGATGATCAACCTATCTTAGGCCATATCAGTAATAATGGCTATACACAACAACCTATAAATGAGCTCTGCCCCGAACAGAACCGGCCGTTTTTTGTTTATAGAGCTATTTCGCCTAAAATGTTGCGAAATATTACAGCCACTGCCTGGGATACAGAAGAAAATGAACGAATTGTTAAATGGGGTAATTTATTTTCCGTTTTTTCTAAATCACCCGTTACCGATGGCAAAATGGAAAGGGAGGAAATGGCTACTAAAACGTTCTGCTCTAAATTTGTAATTCAATGCCTAATGAGTGCAGCTACCAGTGATAATTTTTCTGAAGAAGAAAAAAAAGCTTATTTTCCAACGATTCCTTCAAATAGCTGTGTAAAATCTTTAGAGGCATATTTAAACGCCAATAACAAAAATTATCAGAAACTAGTTTATTGGGATCCCCAAAATATTTATGTAATAATTAGGAATAAAATTGCGAAAGAATTATCCAGAATAAGATCGTGCGAAGATATTGATATATTTATCTTTCATTCTCAAAAAAAATATCTCAATGCACTAATAAGAAATTTTAATAGACTCACCAGGGAACTTGAGCAAGATACGCAAATAGATAATCTAGAGAAAAGCAAAAGGCTTCTAAGAGAAGTGCTACCTAAATTGGTGGTCAAAACCGGACCCGGTTTAAGAGCGCCGGAATCTAATGAAAAGATACTAGGAATCGCACGAACTATGCAAATTTTCCCCCACGATATCCAAAGCAACATATCATTAGAAATGTCTACGATTAGGGTTTAATCCGTTGGATGAAAACTCGCCAGGACACCTCAGTGTATAAATCCATCATGATTGACATAGTGATTACTACGAACCAGATGCAGAAGTTAGCAGTGTCAACCACGACAAATTTTTAAGAATCAAGTTATTGAATCTATAAGTAATTTAAAATCAACCCGTCGAGGTTGATTACCTCTTGTCCACAACCACCTACCTTCGGCTATTTCATGATTTGACATTGCTGTTCTCAAGAAAAAGACTGATAATGTAGAATATTTGTAAAAAAGAAAGTTAAGGGTGATCTGAATGCCAGGATTATCCGAAACAAAAGATGGTGAAGATCATTCTTTTAAGGAAAAATATGAGTGCTTATTAAAAGGAGAAATTGTTATGTCAAAACGTAACTTTGAACAGATGAATTATTGGGCGCCAAGTCAATGGCAAAAACCTTTCACCAAAAATCAATGGACATTGCTTTTAGTGTATGCTGCTAAAGTAGGCGATCTGGAGTATGTAATGCTAACCTTGGAGAATAATGCTGATATTAATGGAATAGCGCACATTTCAGAAGAGGATGAAAATGATGGCGAAATTTTTATCAAGTTTCATGGGATGAAGGGGAAAACGGCATTACATATGGCTGCCGATAGCGAGAATGCTGCAGCTATAGTTAAATTACTCTTAGATAAAGGGAGTGATATTTATAAAAAAAGTAAAGATAAGTCTAGGTGTAGACCGGAATTGGCCATTTTTTCCCATATTTATTATGGGAGAAAGGAAGCAGTTGAATTATTATTAAATAAAGCCGATGAGTTGAAAAAATCCCTCCTAGAAGTAAGACAAGAATTCTCTAACTATACGCCACTTATGGCGTCGTTTTATAGAAACCCAGAAGTAGTTCAACTTTTACTGGAGCGCAAAGCTAATATCAATGCACGGTGTTCTGGTTATTTTGGGGAACAATCATCTTTGATCGTATGCATGGCATCAGGAAACGTTGCTAGCTTGCAATGTTTATTGAAATGGCCGCTGTTTCCTCTCGATATGCTTGATTTTCGCGATAAAGAAGGAAATACTGCCTTACATGTAGCAGCCTTATTCCAAAAAAACCCTGGCGATATAAACGATTTGGATTATGAACACAGAAAAAAATATACCAACAGTGACATCTTTAAAAGTCCCTCCGATTTTCCAGAATCTAAGTTTCCAGAACATTTCATTGCGCCCATTATCCAAACTATTATCCTTTTGTTGGAAGCTGGAGCTGAGATAACAGCCAAAAATTATAAGGGAGAAAGCCCAAAGGTCAGTGTTCAGAACAAAATAGACTATCTATACCGTCAGTCAAGGATCTATGGTGACTTTACTTGTTTAACTCCACCTTACCTGCAAGCAGCTCAAATAGATCTTTGTAAAAAGATAATAAAAAAATTAGAAGAATGGGAGAATTTACAGGAAAAATCATTTAGAATGTTGCCGCTACACAACCTAAGCATTTTTCCCAATGAATTATGCGAACTCATTAGCGACTATGATATCTATCCTCCTTCTGCAGTTGGTTGGATCAAGACATTATCCTTGTTCAAGACTCAACAAACTTTAACTACAGAACAAAGACCGGCTTTACCCCATTTCCCTGAATCTTCTACACATCTTGTTTACACTCAAAAGTCATGATCAGATGCCTGACACCAATGGCACTTACTTAAGAAATAGCTTTTTATAATCAATGGAATAGAATAGATGCAAGTCTCCTATTTTGTTAAGATTTATTTTCCAAAACAATCTAACAAGGAGACTTACAATGGACTATTGTACTAAAAATTCGATTAACAACTCAATCAAAAAGCAGAGAAAAGTGATTATGAATTCTGCTGATGGGTTTAATCTCTAAAGCATAACCTCAAAAGCATTCGATTGGAAAAACCGTGAGGTTAAAATCGTCGATGGAACAACGGTGAGTATGCCAGATACATTCGAAAATCAAGAACAATACCCACAAAATCCAGCGCAAAAGATAGGCTTGAGATTCCCGATTATCCGTTTAACTGCCATCATTAGTTTATCTTCTGGCGCTGTCTTAAATATTGCGATGGATGATTATTATAGCAGTGAACATGGACTATTAAGATCAATGCCAATCGAAAAATTGATTTTAGAAAAGGTCAGTGTTTGGGCCATCACCACCATATCGTGGCTTGGGAAAAAAGCCAAAGGCCAACTTGGCTGGATAAAGAAATCTATGATAAATTACCTTCTGTTATTTACATGCGTGAAATTAAAAAAGGAAAAAATCAAAGTTTCCAAAAATTGCGACGAGCGGCTCTCATCGCATTCAATGCCGATCTGATTCTGCAGTATCGAATAATTTCTGCAAGTCTGCTGCTAGGTCTTTAGCCTTCGGACGATCTGCGGGTTTTTCCTCTAGACATTTTTTTCCGTGACATTAACTGTTCGATTAGATGCTCTTGGCGTTGCTTTCCCCCTGCTAGACATCCCTCTCGTTCCTCGCCGGAATGGTAGTCAAATCCCCACTGCTCAGAAGTTGGATCACCTCCGAAAAGGTGGATGTATTTTTTCGAAAATTGTGAGAAAATATCAATAGATTACTTCGGCGTTCTGATTTTGCCCAATCAGGTTATTTTGATTGGTTAAATAATGTTTTCCAAGAATTTTTGTTTCATTAGATTTTTATTGTCGTCACTTTGAAATGGAGTTTGTTATGAAAGGAATTTTATATGACCAAAAAAAGATAACTGTAGAATTATCTCAACCTTTGCCGGATGTAACTGGGCAAGAAGAAAAAAAATCTCAAACTGAAACTTTAATGAAGCCTATCGATGTCAGTGGTATTAAGATTCCTTCAATTATTCAAGATGAAAAGTTTGATCATTTGATTTATCGTGAACCTTACATCACTCATAATGGAAATACTTTTGAATTTGAAAGGATCTCTGAATGGTTAGAAAAACATAACACTGATCCCGCAGATAATGAGATACTTGCAAATAAGACTCTGATTCCAAATAAAGGTTATTTGAGTCGAGTTACCCAATTTTTAGATAAATCACCAACAGTACGAGATTCTGCAGAATTATACCTTCCTCGCCGCTGGGTGAAAGAATTAGAAATAGCCTGTGAAAATGAAGACATGGAGGCAATAAAGCGTTTATATGATCTTGACAAAAGGTTATTCAGTTGGACATTTGATTTTACTGAAGAAAAATATGCTGCCTATCAAGGTAAAAATATTTTGCACATAACTTGCGTTCAAGGAAAACTTGGAGCCATCGTAAAGTTATTAGAATATATGGAAAAACGTGCTGAAGGATTAGCATTGCTAATGCTACTGCAGAAAGATAAACAAGGACAATTACCCATCCATTATGCAATGAAACCAAATTCTGATGGACGCTTAATGCGAGTATTGGCACTAAAAATGGGTAAACATTTAACCGTTGTTGAATCAGTTTCTTTGCCAACATTAGAAGATCAAAAACAACGTCAAATTACACCTCTACATTTAGCCGCGATGAATAACCAACCTGATATCGTTCAGTCTTTATTGGAAAATAAAGTCGATATTATTACAAAAGATCATCATGGAAATACAGCGTTGCATCTGGCAGTCAGTTTCGGGTCGGTAGAGGCAATACGTGTATTAATAGGGTTCGGCGCTTCAGCAGAGATAGAAAATGACGCTGGGCAGACTCCTGAAGCAGCAGGAATGGTTTCCGAACAACCGGAAGCTATAGCTTTTTTACAAAAATTTGTACAGCAAAGAACAGGAACTGAAAAAGAACAATTACAAAGTTCTGGCCCACTTGGCCTAGTGCTCTTACAACAACAGCAATTAATAGCTCAAATGCAACTTTTCATAAAAAAACAGTCCTCATTGATCAACGAATTACAAGAACAGGTTGATCACTTAGCAGATGAATTGACCAGACAAAGAATCATCCTTCATCCCATACAAAGGCATATCAATTTGATTGAACAAGAACGTTCAGAAACGGCATTAATACATTGGCAACCTATGCAGTTTATAGAGCAAAACTTACCACTTACCCCTAGTGAACTAAGACATTTGGTTCTCAAAAAACTACCTGGCCGCACAACAAAAGCAACTCTATTTTTTGCTGACGCTAAGGGCTACATTGCTCAGAATAAGGTCTGCAGGCAATTGGGTGGTCATACTTATGTCTCAGCTCTAACAACCTTTCCTGATGGAACACTTGCAACGGCTGATGAAAAAACAATAAAAATCTGGAAAGGCAAGGACTGTGTGCTTTCTATACCCGCCAGTGGTGATCGTACATGCTGCCTTGTGTCTCTATCAAATAGCCGGCTTGCTTCTGGTTGTTTTGATGGATCTATATACGTTTGGGATATTACAAAAGGTACTAGGGTAGCCAGTATGAACGGCAATAAAACTATAAGGGCTTTTGCTGTATTACCTGACGATCTATTGGCAAGTGGAACTTATGAAGGTTATATTGATATTTTTAACACTAAAACTTTTACTCGTTTAGGCACTATAAGGATTGGGTATAATCATCGCGTTGGAGCTTTAGCGGTATTGCCGAATGGTCATTTGGTCAGTCGTTCTATTGATGCATCAGGTTATCTTGAGAGTGGGAAAACCTATGCGAGTATTAAAATATGGGATGTGCAAAAGCAAACTTGTCTACAGACTTTGGTGGAAAATGAAGAAGGCTGTTATGATTGCTACACTTCCTTGGCTGCTCTACCTAATAACAGGTTGGCAAGCGGCTCAAATACAAGCATTAAAATTTGGGATATTGGTAAAAAAACCTGCATTTCGGAATTAAAAGGTCATTCTGGTTACGGCAATACCGGTGATATTCAGCAACTTGCTGTCTTACCAGATGGAAGTTTAGTGAGCGCATCAAAACGGGAAATTAAAATATGGAAAAATAATATTTGCATAGCCACCTTACAAGAAAATCAAGACGCTTATATTTGGCCATTCACAATAATGCCAGACGGTTCAAGCATTTTAAGTGCAGCAAAAGATCAGGTTAAAATTTGGTTTATAGGTAAGGCACTAACTCTTGATCTTAATTTCCAGGAAAAATTATTATTGGCGGATGCTCAGTTATATATAGATAAGCAATCATTAATGATGCATATTCACACCTTAGCGCCCTGTGGAGATGGTTTAAAAGCTTTGGCTAAAGCCTTGCAAACTTTAAGTTTAGAATGTACTTTGACAATCAAAAACAGTGAAACCGAATTGTTTATCAGTGGTATTAAAGATAAAGTTTTGTTTTTAGACTTAGAAAAACTTTGTCAGCTTTTTGGTGTTTCTAAATTACCTTCTTCTGTAATTCAGTCTTCAAATAAAGAAACTACTCAGATTGAAGAAAAAAAACACAGAATCACGGGTGTGCCAGTTCTTCCATTGACTTCTTCGGTAGGTTTAATTGGCAGTTCCCCAACAAGCAAGAAGGATTACTTCAATACTCCAATAAAAGAAAATGACCATATAATCAATCCTAATGGATGAAAAATTAAAGCTAATTTAAGAGGAATCGGATTAAAAAATAATAACGCTCTTAGGAAAGTCCCCATGACAGAAATCTATCAATTTAAAATAGTCGCGATAGGAATTAAGCCAATCATAGAGCGTATTCTCTGGATTAAATCCACAGCCACATTTTGGGCTATTTATTTGAATTTGATAGCGGCAGAGATGTGGCCCCTATTAGTGATGGGAATGATCATTCACGATCTGCCAAAAATGTGAAGCTCTCGACAGAATTTCGTTATATCAAAAAAATGCGTTATGTGTATGATTTTGGTGATCACTGGGAATTTTCTATTTTGCTCCAGAAGGTAATGCCTGATAATAAATTAGTGACTTACCCTTTTTGCATTGACGGCATTGGCGACATGCTCATTGAGGATTGTGGCGGACCACATTGTTATACTCTGTTAGCACCATGGTGTAAGAATAAAAGTAAAGAAAACAAAGAGGCTTTACTTGAAATTTTTGATGAAGGAATGTTAGAACAGTATGAAGATTTAGAACTGGAAACGTTTAACCGAGAAGATGTTAATCGCTTCATCGGAAAAAAGAAAAAAATAGTTAGTTCTTAATAATTATGTGCGGAATGTAGGATCTATGATGTGAAACTCTAATTCATGAGGTGATACAATTATCGTATGCGTTTGGGGAACCCTTCAATTCTGCAAAACATTCCATTTTCCATCATCCTGTTGAAAAAATTAAAATATTTTTTCCAATTGGATTTATGAATACATTAAAATTTGCTGCGTTGGAGAACCGACAGAAATATTTTGTATTCGTGGTAAAGAATTTCCTCTGGAAGAGTTTAATCTTTGAGCTAGATTTAATACAGCGTTATAAAATCGATATTGATTTGCGGGATCAGCAAAATATAATGAACTAGACGTTGCATGAGTATTAGCAGTAGGTCGAATAGTCACCGGATTTTTTAATTCTGTCCAAAATAAAGTGTTTTGAACGGATGATATTGAAGGTGTCGAGATAAATTGTTTTTGATCTTCTCTAACTGGAGTTTGTGAAATAATACATGTCTGTTGTGGGGGGGCAGTAACAATCAATTTAGTTTCAACTTGGGTAGTATTAGTGGGTTGCCGAATATGCTCATTAAGTATTTTAACGAGTGCAAATAATTCTTTAGTTAATAATATACCTGATGGCAAATATCGAGCCATTGAAAATATGGAAATACTGGCAATTAAACCACCACCTATACCATACCATAAGCTTTTATCTTTTTTTCTATAGTTATCAAAAACCAGATCTCGTAATTCGATTTCTTTTTCTAACTGCATTAATTCCTTGAGATTATTACCATATTCTACCGAATTTTTTTTCATAAAAATCTCCTATATTAAATGGACGAGTGACTTGAAGAAGGGGTAATTGATTGTTTTAGATCATTAGTTAAAGTTTTGTTAGTTTCCTTGCGCGCCCAAAAACCTCCTATTAAACTTCCAGAAACTCCTCCAACACTAGTCGTTAATAGGCCTTTTACTAGTGATAACGCATACCATAAGGAAAGCACTCCAGATACAGAAAATCCGGCAAAACCTCCAGCAGTAGCGCCTTTCCAGGTTGCCGCATTGAGCAAATCTTCATTTTGTTTATCTTGTCGAGTGCGATCACGTGTGGCTTTTTTAATGTCATATGCAAACTCTATTTCTCTATCAAACTCCCTGCATAATGTATTACGAAAACCAAAGTCATATTTTAATTGCTTCATTTCGTCAAACGATAGTTTAGAAAGTTCATTTTTAAAAATACGTGGCTCTTTTATTTCCAACAGATGAGTTTTTTTAAGATCTAGTGGGTATAAAACTACATCAACATTTTTAGACATATACACCTCATTAATAAATTTAATAATCCTGATTTTTTTCTTAAAATATGAATTTATTTTAAAAAATTCAGTTCAATTATCTACGTTCATAGAAACCCAAATAAAAATGGTTTTACTCTTGCGGAGTCAAATAATTTATCACGTTTGTCAATTTCTTCTTCTAATCGGCGAGCTTCAGCAAAGAAAGAATGTTCATAGTTACTCATTAATTCAACAGGTTTTGTTAGTCCGACAGTTTTTTCGAGCGAAGCCAGTTCATCGTCTAAAGAGGGAGACTTTAAGGTAATTAATTTCGTTTCTTCTGTAGTTGCTTTTATATAGCGTTGGGTTGGTCGAGAATAAATTTTTTGAGGTGGATATTTATCTGCTCTATTGTCCTTGCCAAGTTTCCCATCTCGGACATAATATTGATTTTCGCTTAAAACCAAAATGGGAGATCGCAATAATAAGCCTGGTACAGTCCAATCTTCTCCATCTATGTTGTCTAGTCTCTTGTTAATAAACCAGTTGGAATACAATGGATCATTGCTATCGAAGGGAATAGCCAAATCAATAGCAACTTGTATAACGGCTATATCAGATAATTTCTGTTCCAGGATCATAAGCCGTTTTGAAGGGAAATCGCGTACAATCGCAGTACAGAAAAACTTAGCTAGTTGTTCACCGCCTAGCTCAGAAGCAGGAAGTTTAGCAATGGCCCGTTGAAATCGACGGCATAAATGTTCAGCAATCTCCGTCCAGCGTTTTTTTATTTTCGTGGGATCATTTTTCACATCCTCAACTAACGTTAAAAATCCCTTAGCCTTTGTTATAAGTTCATGATCATGTTTAACTTTCCAAAGCGCGCATAACACTGCGGGAATTGCAAAACTAGTAGCTGCTTTTGCATCGGTGATTCTTTTTCCAGTTAAAAAATTAGCCACTACACCCATTCCGCCAGCAGCGACCATTATTGCGGTTACTTTTACAGCATCGGCGATATATTGTTTTATAGTCTCGCTCCAACTTTGATTTTGCGCATCCGCAGTAAGACTTTTGGCATCAAAATAGATATTCTCCAGTTGACCAGCTAAGGTATGGACAAAACTGACTTCTCTGTCGTGAGCAGTTTCGATTTGTTGTTTTAATTTGATTATTTTTTTCTCAGACTCTTCTTTTTTTATTTTCGCTTTGGTGGCTTCATCGCCTATGAATGCCTTAAACATCTCCTTCACGTGCAAACTCCCTTTACTTAAAAAATTGGTATATTATCTTCCCGATTATTCTAGTATGTCAACTTGATTATTATGTTTGTCTTCAAAAAATATTTGTATCTAATCTATTTAACCAAAAGACTTGGAATAAGAAAAAACCATACCGAAGTTAACTGCCGCTGCAAAGAAATGTCAAGAAATTAACTAAATACAGGGAGCCATAAAAAAACATCCGACATTAACTCAACTTTACGATTTTTATACTGTGATTCTTTTGTAGGATTCTAAAATAATCTCACTTTATAAAATTGTCAGTAATTTTCCACTGAATAATTCTAGCACCAGCATAGCACCGAAAATCATAGAGTTTTGGAATTTATCGTAACTATTTGATTTTATTGCTCCCCGGGACGGACTTGAACCGCCGACCAAGTGATTAACAGGCCGAGCGTTGGGGTTAAGTGGATGCTAAATTCGCTTAAGTATTTGATATTAATGATATTTTTATTGTTTAATTTTTATTCAATTTGGTCGTTTATTGGTCTCAAGCATACTTAAGCACATGTGGGGCATACTAAAGTCTTGCAAAACTCCGACTGTCGAAGTATAATTTATTTTTTTACTTTTAAAACTTTGCTTGCCAAGAGGGGATAGTCAGCAAGCTCAGCAACATAGATAAATCAATGGCGTTCATGCTGATCAAGCTTATCCGCTACCCACAGCTTAATCAAAGACTGGCGAGTGACACCCAAACGGTGAGCTTCTTTATCCAGAGATTCGATCATCCATTGAGGAAAATCCACATTAACCCGTTTGGCTTGCAATCCAGGGCGGTGTGCTTTATTAAGATCGAGTGAGGCGGTAATGTCTTCGCCTTCATCAAATTTTTCGTCAAAATCAGATGTTTTCATATTCATAGAGTTCTACCTCTTCTGCTCTTGAGCGTCTGACCGAAATTAATCGAACATTTGAACTTCGATACGTCACTACAGCTGACCAATGTTTACCTCTAATTTTTCCAATCACTAAATAGCGAGGCTCACCTGTCACCTTAGCAGGGATTTCCAAACGCTCAGAATCTTCCCGCAAAGCTTGTGCCTCATTAAAATCAATACCATGCTTGAGCTTATTAGCCTGGCTTTTTTTAATGTCGTATTCAAAATCCATTATCATATTATGACACAAAAGGTATAAATAAGGGATACTTTATATACCATTATAGCCCATATTGATCAGAGGAATAGGGAGCCGACAATTCCAGTTAGATTCTACTTGAATTATAACTAAGTATAACATAATATTACATTGATAAAAAGGCTTTGAAACCTAAGGGAGATGCGTAAAAATGAGCAACTTACAAATTATAAAATCTGTTAATGGTCAACCGGAATATGTGTTGTTGCCGTTTTCTATTTACCAAGTTTTGCGCCATTCTATCGAGAAAGAATTAGTAGCCCATGCGCCGTCGGAGGAATATGAACCTTTTAAAGTAGACGATTACGTAGACAATCCTGTTGCTTTGGCTCGGATTCAAGCCAAAGTCACTCAAGAAGAGCTTGCTGAAGCTATGGGTGTAACTCAAGCGTATATCAGTAGAATTGAGCATCAGAATTCAGTAAGCGCTAAAGTTTTGGTTAAAGTTAACGCCGCTATGCATTTATTAAGAAAATTATGAAAGATTTTTTCAAGCCCAATATTGACTATAAAGGTCGAATTTCCCGTGCGATCATCGGTATATTATGTTTGATTGCAGGCGTCATTATCTCTAGCCAAGTAGAGTGGTGGGGTGGTTTAATTTTAATCGTTGCAGGGTTATTCTCCATTTTCGAAGCTGTCAGTAAGTGGTGTATACTACGTGCCTGTGGGATCAAAACTAAATTGTGAATTTCAATGCACATATATATTGATGAGTCTAATGTATTTAAGGCTGAAGATAAGCCTCATTCGATCTCTTGCGTAGCGGCTTTAATTATTCCAGATACTTTAAAAACAGCTTTGTTTGATAAATTTAACCAATGGAAACTATTGCCAAGTTTACAAAATAAAGTAAATGAACATGGCGAAATTAAAGGTTCTAAACTTGATGAAGAAGAAGTTTCATCGTTACTGAAACTTCTATCACAGTTTGACATAATAGTTGAAGTTGTTTGCGTCGATTTAGGAACTACTGAAAATTGTTACGTTGAACAACTAAAGAAAGATATAGCTGATAGTTTTTCAAAAAGTCAAACTAGCCGAAAATTAAATTCGCAATTCAATCGTGATGTTTTGATGTCATTATCTAATCCTTTGTTTATGCAAGCACTGACATTATTTAATTTAATCAATAAAGTCTTAAGTGTTTCAATACCTTACTATGTTCAAAGATTTCCAGGAGATTTAGGAAATTTTAATTGGATTTTAGATCACAAAGGTGGGAAAATTACTGAGGAAATAATGGAAAAACTAATATATCCATTTTTGCAAAATATTAATCTCAATAATCCATCTTCAACTATAGCAGGAGAAGACTACTCTGCATTCAATAAATTTATTACTGAAAATGAATATTTATTAGAACCATTAAAAAGCAGAAGTGCTAGTAACTCATCTATGGTTTATAGCATAAATGAGATAATGAAAGATCTTTCATTTGAGGATTCTCATGATCAGGTTGGGCTTCAAATAATTGATATTGTAACAAACTGTATCAAAAGAGCAATGAATGGTAATCTTAGATTTGAAGGGTGGCAATATCTTCCTAATTTAATAGTCAGGCGTAAACCATCTTCAATTAAGGTGACGGCTGTTGATCCACAAAATATTCCTAATCCACCACCATATACTCGTTTTGTAAATTATCTAAATTCTTATGGGAAAGTAATGATTGTGCCACAAAATGTTGAACAACTTGTTAAGAAAAACAAGAAAGGATACTTGAAATGGGGTTATTTAGATAAGATAACTGAAGGAAGAAAAAAAAGAACCATTTTGGAATATTATTAATAATAAAATAAACATGACTCAGAGTAAAAATATGTTTGCAACTAAATTTAATTGGAGTAAGTGATTGGGTAATAGGTAAGACGCACCTGATAATTTGATAAAGTACCCATTTTTTATGTTATGCTGAAATAGAAGGCAGCGCCAAGGGATTCACACGATAAAGAGTGGTTGGTTTACGAGTGTTTAATTTCACCGGTGGACTGATTAAATGACGTTCCTGCAGCCGCGCTAACGCTTTCATTAGCCGTTCGGATTGACCCTGTTTTTTATTTCTTAATGCAAAACGAATTTCTGTCTGAGTAAATGAAGCCTGGCTGCGAGTTTGAATCCATTGCCAAACGATTTGGGCATCATCACTGACGGAATCCCGGCACATCCATTGAAACACGGTCAGGGCGTGAAGACGAAGCACTTCGACCAAGCGCAAGGCGTTTTGCATTGTGACAACGTGGATATCCTGTTTCACCAGCCCATATTCGGCCACGTGTAATAAACCCGCTAATCGCAGGGCAAATCCCGCTAATTTACCTCCTCAACCGGGATAGTTACCCAACAGGCCTTCGGGTCTTAACTCGCTTTCCAATTGCAGTTGAAAAACCCGCCATAACGCCTGAGCTTCTGGAGAGAGCGAAAATATTTGCATATTTTCCCCAGGAACAGAGGTCTCAGTCTGTTGTCGGCTGTTTAACAAAGTCATCATCATTTGGTCATAAGCGGCTTGCAATTCCGACGACAGAGGGGGTGTATTATGGGTGCGATAACCCAGGTGACTTTTGAGCAGAACATATAAAAACCGTTCCAGCACTCCTTTACCTAAATACGCTTTTTTCCCTGCCATATTTTGAATCACAATTGGTTGTACCGTTAGCACCACCGTTAAATACGGGTTCAGAATGGTACTCCGATCTTTACGATGAACACGCACTTCACCCCCGTCGATACCTTTGAGCAAAATATCAATATTTCGCGGAACCGTTATTGTATAAACCAGCTAAAGTCTCCAGGATGCCACCTTCATCGGAAAAAATCGCTAATCGACCACCTTGTTCTGCCACCACCGGCTTGTGAAAAAGTCTGTTCCTGCGGTTGCCAACTTAAAAAAATAGGTGAAGATATTTCCGAACAAATTGAACGGATCTCCGAACAGGTTAAGGTGATTGAACATGTCAGGCCCAAATATGCTTGCCCTCGTTGTGAAACCGTTAAAGCGGCTGAGAAACCCGAATGTCCACTACCTAAATGCATGGCGACATCGGGATTTATTACCGATGTCATTATTAAAAAATACGAGCATCATTTACCGCTGTATCGTCAATCTAAAATTTTGTTGCAGGCGGGTTTAGAGATTCCTGACAATACGTTAGGCAACTGGGTGATGGGATCGGCAGAAGTGTTAACGCCTTTGGGAGAAGCACTGCAACAGCAATTTTTAAAGATCGGAATTTTACAAGCAGATGAAACCACCGTCAAAGTATTAAAACCGGATAAAGAAGGCTATCTTTGGGCTTATCATAGTTGCGAACCCAACAATCGATTTATTTTCTTTGAATTTAGCCTGACTCGAAGTGGAGATAATGTCAATCGACGATTGAAAGACTATAAAGGTCTGCTCCAAACAGACGGCTACAGCGGCTATAATGAGCAGAGGAAAAAGTCTGAAGTGATTAATTTTGGCTGTTGGGACCCTGCCAGGATCACTTAAAAACGAAGGAGAATCAGCTCATGACAACACTAAGACCATCACCACCCACAACCCTCACGTCAATACCAATACCCACTCGACTGAGGGAGAACCGCATGACGATTAAAGTTGCCCTGATTGATGAAAGCGCCATCTTTCGCTTAGGATTAAAAAACTGTTTGGTCAATGCCGATATCGAAGTGATTGGCGAAGCAGCAGATGGAGTATCCGGTCAGCGGCTCCTTCGGCAAAAACAGCCGGATGTGGTGTTATTGAGTGCTGACTTACCGGATGGTCTGTCACTCACGCTCGGTGATTTTGTGTGTACTCATTTTTCACAAACCCCTTTAATTTATCTGCTGCCGACCCACCCGTATCATTTACTCCAACGTTTGATGCACACGTCAGCCAAGGGCTTCTTAGCCAAAGATTCGGTATATTCCCTTCGTGAAGCCATTGAAACCGTTCATAGTGGCAAAACCTACTTGCAACCCGATCTCGGTTTAGAATGGTTGCACCGCCATGAAAAACAAGTGACGCCACCGTTAAAGCCATTAACGGATCGTGAATACCAAGTGCTGTTGTTATTAGCACGCGGCAAGACCGCTGAAGATGTGGCTGAAAGGGTTCATTTGAGCATTCGCACCGTTTTTAATCTGAAATCCAGCGGTTTTAAAAAATTAGAGATTGATACCCTAGAGCAATTGCGCGAAGTGGTTTTAAAATGAACGTCTTCAAAATGACCGAGGTGTACAATGCCAGGAGATTTCGATATAGTAAATAGAACTACCGAGAAGTCTATAGTCTTTAATAGAAGCCCATAGTAAAAAATAGAAATACCGGGGATGATATAACGATGGATGATTTAAATGACCTATTAGGGAAGATATTAAACAGAGGAGCAAGACGATGGCTAGAGTAGCAAAACACTATGATGACGGAGAACACGGCATGTCTTTGAGTAAAGAGCGTATAATGACCATTGAAAATCTGACGATGGACCTGCTTCGCGAAGCATATGGCAGTGAAGAGATTATTCCACCGATTGATTTGGATAAAATCACAGCACATAACGGTTTGAAGATCATGGGTGGTGATTTTAAAGACCCCAATATTTCGGGTACTTATGACCGAACCGTTCGAACGATCTTTGTTAAAAAAAGCGATCCGCTCTTTCGGAAAGTATTCACGGTCGCTCATGAATTGGGCCATTACTATTTACATGCCAGTAAACCCCGTGAAATTTTTTATCGACAGGATTTAGATCATTTGGTGGAATCCGATGAAAAAGACCAGGAACAGGAAGCCAACTGGTTTGCGGCCAGTTTATTGATGCCCAAAAATGTTTTCATTCGTTTCTGGACGATCATTAAAGATATCGACGAATTGGCCTCCCGGTTTGGCGTGTCTAATCAAGCGGCGTACTATCGCCTGGCTGTTTAATGAAGTCGACTATAAATCATTCGTATATCCACACAGTCGTTTTGACAAGTAAAGTTTGAATTAACAAGGAGGTAATGATCATGTTAAAAATGCAAACAGTATTAAAACAGGAAAATGTGCCACAAACGGGGCCACAATTTCTTAGTGAAGTCAGCGATCTTTCTTTAGGATCGTCTACTAAAGACGTAAAGCCTTCTTCGCCGGATATTTCCGGCGATGCCAAAAATTCCATCCCCATTGGTGGAGGACCGCAGTTTCTCAGTAAAATGAGCAACCCTTCTTTGGAGTCGCCTAAAACATCAGAACTTCCTGTATTAGGAGGTCTTGCTGACGATCTCAAAAGCCCTGTGCGCCTTCGGGAAGGAATTCAAATTCGGTATGCGGATTTAGTCTATGATGAGAGCAAGCCCTTGGGTAAAGGCGCTTACGGTCAGGTTTTTTCGGGTTCATTTCGGAAAGAGCCGGTGGCGATCAAGGTGTATGATTTTCGCGGCACATTATCAGAGAAAGACCGTGAGGCCGTTCTGCATGAAGCGGAAACCATGGATCAACTGCGTTCGACTTATGTGATCGGTTTCCGTGGAATTTTTTTGGAGCCGCGCTATGGGATAGTGATGGAATATTGTGCCGGCGGTACTTTAGTTCAGCGCCTGGTAAAACCGGAAATCACAATTGATTATGCCCAGCAACTCTTGTGGGGGAAACAGATCAGTTACGGGCTACATGCGCTGCACAGCGTGCGTATTTTCCATCGCGATCTGAAGAGTGATAATATTTTATTAGATTCTTTCGGGCAATCTAAAGTCGCTGACTTTGGATTATCGCTGATTAAATCTTCCTCTTCCACTCAATCTCAGGGACAGGGAGCCAGCCACTCAGCGGCAGGCACTATCCCGTGGATGGCGCCCGAATTATTTGAGGGAGAGCCTCACTCTGCGGCAGCGGATATTTATAGCTTGGGCATGGTACTGTGGGAAATAGTCGCCCGTCGGACTCCATTTACTGGTCGAGTGGCTGCAGTGATCATTGGCATGGTGCTGGCTGGAAAACGTGAAACGTTCCCGGACAATTGCCCGGAAGTTTTCAAACGTTTAATTATTGCCTGCTGGCATGCTGATCCTAAACAAAGGCCAACTGCGGGAGAAGTGGGAGATCAACTGGATGCTGAACTCAGTCAAGTGATTGGTGTCCCGTTGAGTAAGATCAAACATATCGGTGTACGCGAAGACGAGAAAACGTTTTCAGTTGATTCCACTGGTTTAGTCTCGACGACTCGCAATGAAATGCCTGGTGAAGCCGATTTTAAAATGGGATTTAGTCATTATCATGATTTTCGGTATCAAGAGGCCCTGTCGTATTTAGAGAAATCGGCTCAGTGCAATTATCCACCTGCCTCTTTATATTTAGGACGTATGTATGAAAAGGGTTTTGGCGTTGTCAAAGATGAAGCAGCATCGAAACGTTATTTTCAAACCGCGGGAAGCTATATAGCATGGTTTAAAAGTCAGGCCGAAACAGGTAATCCTGAATCGCAATTTTATCTGGGGCGAAGTTATGAGTTCATAGAGAAAGATAACAAGCAGGCGGTGGTTTACTATCAAAAAGCAGCAGACCAGGGATATGCAACTGCTCAAACCAATCTGGGTTGGTGTTATGAGAAGGGAGTCGGGGTATCCAAAGACGAGAAATTAGCGGTGGCCTACTACCAAAAAGCGGCTGATCAGGGATATGCATACGCTCAGAGAAATTTAGGTTGGTGTTATCAGAATGGAGTTGGTGTAACCAAAGACGAGAAATTGGCGGTGGCCTATTATCAAAAAGCAGCAGATCAAGGGAATGTACTCGCTCAAAGCAATCTGGGTTGGTATTATCAGAATAACAGCGGTGTAACCAAAGATGAGAAATTAGCAGTAGCCTACTATAAAAAAGCGGCCGATCAGGGAGATGCATACTCTCAAAGTAATCTGGGTTGGTGTTATCAGAATGGAATAGGTGTTCCTAAAGACGAGAAATTGGCGGTGGCCTACTACCAAAAAGCGGCAAACCAAGGAAATGTAAGTGCTCAGAGCAATCTAGCTCGGTGTTATGCGGAAGCTTTGGGTGTTGAGCCTGATTCTAAACAAGCAATCTATTGGTATCGGTTGGCTGCGGAACAAGGGGATGCGATTGCCCAATGTAGTTTGGGTGCTTTTTATTACAATGGTACCGGAGTAGAGAAGGATAAGCAAAAAGGGATTTATTGGGTTCAATTATCGGCAGCGCAGGGTAATACTGTAGCGAGAGATAATTTACGTAAGTTAGGTGTATATGTTCCTGTCGCTACTAATCCAAATAGTACTTTCGGAGGTAGCCGTCAAAGTACCTCTCAAGTTCAAAGTCCAGCAGATGGCTCAAATAAGGGTTGTCTAATTAGTTAAATAAATCGCTAAAGAACCAAAAGGAGGTATTATCAATTTTCTGGATGATTTTAAAAATATCGACGAGGTGGTTCTCTAGTTATTTAATGAAGTCGATTATTTGTTCTATCCACACAGTCGTTTTGATAAGTAAGGTTTGAATTAACAGGAGGTAATGATCATGTCGAGAAATATGCCACAAACGGGTCCGCAATTTCTGAGTGAAGTCAGTAATCTTTCTTCGCCGGATATTTCCGGCGGTGCCAAAAATTCCATCCCCATTGGTGGAGGACCGCAGTTTCTCAGTCAAATGAGCAACCCTTCTTTGGAGTCGCCTAAAACATCAGAGCTTCCTGTGTCAGGAGGTCTTGCTGACGATGCCAAAAGTCCTGTGCGCATTCGCGAAGGAATTCAAATCCGGTATGCGGATTTAGCCTATGATGAGACTAAGCCTTTGGGTAAAGGCGCTTACGGTCAGGTTTTTCAGGGTTCATTTCGGAAAGAACCGGTAGCGATCAAGGTGTATGATTTTCGCGGCACATTATCAGAGAAAGACCGTGAGGCCGTTCTGCATGAAGCGGAAACCATGGATCAACTGCGTTCGACTTATGTGATCGGTTTCCGTGGAATTTTTTTGGAGCCGCGCTATGGGATAGTGATGGAATATTGTGCCGGCGGTACTTTAGCTCAGCGCCTGGTAAAACCGGAAATCACAATTGATTACGCCCAGCAACTCTTGTGGGGGAAACAGATCAGTTACGGGCTACATGCGCTGCACAGCGTGCGTATTTTCCATCGCGATCTGAAGAGTGATAATATTTTATTAGATTCTTTCGGGCAATCTAAAGTCGCTGACTTTGGATTATCGCTGATTAAATCTTCCTCTTCCACTCAATCTCAAGGACAGGGAGGCAGTCATTCAGCGGCAGGCACTATTCCGTGGATGGCGCCCGAATTATTTGAGGGAGAGCCTCACTCTGCGGCAGCGGATATTTATAGTTTGGGCATGGTGCTATGGGAAATAGTCGCCCGCCGGACTCCATTTACGGGCCGGGTGGCCGCGGTGATTATTGGCATGGTGCTGGCCGGAAAACGGGAAACGCTGCCGGACAATTGCCCGGAAATTTTCAAGCGTTTAATCATCGCCTGTTGGCATGCCGATCCTAAACAAAGGCCGAGTGCGGGAGAAGTGGGAGATCAATTGGATGCTGAACTCAGTCAAGTGACTGGTGTTCCGTTGAGTGAGATAAAACGTGTCGGCGTACGCGAAGACGAGAAAACATTTCCAGTTGTTCCCACTGGTTTAGTCTCGACGACTCGCAAGGAAATGCTTGGTGAAGCCGATTTTAAAACAGGATTTGGTCATTATCTGACTTCTCGATATCGACAGGCCCTGCCGTATTTAGAGAAATCGATTCAATGTGATTATCCGCCTGCCTATTTGTATTTAGGACGTATGTATGAACAGGGCTTTGGCGTTGTCAAAGATGAAGCAGCATCGAAGCGTTATTTTCAAACCGCAGGAAGCCATATGGCATGGTTTAAGCGTCAGACCGAAACAGGCAGTCCAGAATCGCAATTTTATCTCGGGCGATTTTATGAATCCGTAGAAAAAGATGATAAACAAGCGGTAGTTTACTATCAAAAAGCAGCAGATCAAGGGAGTGCACTTGCTCAAAACAGTCTGGGTTGGTGTTATGAGTATGGAATCGGTGTGATTAAAGATGAAAAATTGGCGGTGACTTACTATCAGAAAGCAGCAGATCAGGGACAACCACATGCTCAAAACAATCTGGGTAGGTGTTATCAAAATGGCATAGGTGTCGTTAAAGACGAAAAACAGGCAGTGATTTATTATCAAAAAGCGGCAGATCAAGGACATGCAACCGCTCAAAATTGGCTTGGTTGGTTTTATGAAAAAGGAATTGGCATTGCCAAAGATGAAAAAGAGGCTATTAAATACTACCAAAAAGCGGCAGATCAGGGAGAAGCATATGCTCAATACAATCTGGGGAGATGTTATCAAAATGGTATAGGTATGGTCAAAGATGAGAAACAGGCTTTCGTTTATTATCGAAGAGCAGCAGAGCAGGGGAATGCAAGTGCTCTTTACGGCTTAGGTTATGCTTATCAATATGGTATAGGAGTTACCAAAGATGAGAGACAGGCAGTAGTTTACTATCAAAAAGCAGCCGATCAGGGGAGTACAAGTGCTCAATTCAGCATAGGTTATGCTTATCAACATGGTATTGGAGTGGTTAAAAACGAAAGTCAAGCCGTTGGTTATTATCAAAAAGCGGCAAATCAAGGAGATGCAAATGGCCAATGTAATCTGGGTTTGTGTTATAGGAATGGAGTAGTCGTAGCCAAAGATGAGAAGCAGGCAGTGGCTCTTTTTCAAAAAGCAGCAGAACAGGGGAATGCAGCCGGTCAATGTAATTTGGGTTGGTGTTATGAGAATGGGTTTGGAGTGAGCAAAGACCCGAGACAGGCTGTAAATTTTTATCAAAAAGCAGCAGCTCAAGGATTGGCAGCAGCTCAATCTAGTCTAGGTTGGTGTTATCAGAGTGGCTTGGGTGTAGTTAGAAATGACAGAATGGCGGCAGACTACTATCTAAGAGCGGCAAGCCAAGGGTATGCATTCGCTCAACACAAAATGGGCTGGGTTTGTGAGAACGGTATAGGGGTTGAGCCTGATATTAAGCAAGCAGTATTTTGGTACCGTTCAGCCGCTGAACAAGGAAATGCTGATGCACAAAATAACTTAGGTGCTTGTTACCATAATGCTACTGGAGTAGAAAAAGATACAAAAAAAGCCATTTATTGGTATCAATTGGCAGCAGCACAAGGTAAAACTTTAGCGAGAGATAACTTACGTCTGTTAGGTGTATATGTTCCTGTCGCTACTAATCCAAGTAGCACTTTCGGCGGCGGTACTCGCCAGAATATTTCGCAGATCAGGCGTCCAGCGGCTGCATCTGATAAGGGTTGTCGTATCTGTTAAAGAATTTTTGAAAAACTAAAGAGGAGATATCTTCAATGGAAGCTGCTGCTATTACCGAACAAATTTTTAAGATCGCCAAAATGGTTTATGATCAAGCCAAGTTAGTTCAAGCTAATCAGGCACAATGTATGAGGCTTGCGGAGAGCATCAGTGCTGTTCAAAGCGCCATTAAAAAAATTGGAAAAATTCCGGATTCAGAAGCCTATAAACAAGGTTTAGAACGCCTGAAAACTTGCCTGTTAAAAATATTAAAGTACATGAAAGAATTGAGTGGTGAAACTTGGTTTCGCCAATTCCTCAATGCAAGAAGTCATCAGGAGCAGTTTATTGATTTTCGCCAACAATTGACGGATGCCGTTGCGCAATTAAATCTGGGATTAAGTGCACAAGCAATATTAGATCGGGAAGCTGATCAAAAAGCCGAGCGTGAAGACCATGCCTTATTATTGAAAAACCAAAGAGAAATCATTCGCCTCAATCATGCATTGATGCGAAAGATTGATCAGGTACCCGATGAAGATTTCCAAAGGCGGCAAATGGCGGCTATGGATTCGCATTTTCAAGCCCTGCTACAAGAGATCAAAGAAGTAAAAGTTTTACAGGGAAAAACATCTTTACCCCGTGATACTACTTCATCCGTTTCATCCGTAATTTTAGACTCTAAAATCGCTATTCCATATTATGAATTAGAATTAGAAAAGAAAGTTGCTAAAGGCTCTTTTGGTACTGTCTATCAAGGTCGGTGGCATGGAACAGGAGTGGCTATCAAATTGTGGGATGGTTCTTTATCTGAAAAGGAACAACAACTGTTTGTACGCGAAGTGCAAATCCTGGCTCATTTGAATACGCCTCGTTTTGTCCCTCATTTTTATGGTGCTTGTCTGGAAAGTGGGCGAGCTTGCCTGGTTATGGAATATTGTCCATTGGGGTCGCTTTATGATTATTTACCAGATCACTTATTAACACCGGAAGTTCGCCATCATTTAGCACTGAGTTTAGCGCAAGCGTTGCAGTTTTTACATCAACGTAAAATTATCCATTGTGATTTGAAAAGCGCCAACATTCTTTTAGTAGAAAGTGATAAATTATTAGAAGCCAAAATTGCTGATTTCGGATTATCGAAAGCACAATATGCGAGTATTAAATCAGTGGTGGAAACCAGTCAAGCCATGGCGTGGTGTGCACCGGAAATATTAACTGGCGACAAAGCCACTGATGCGGCTGATATTTACAGTTATGGTATGTTATTGTGGGAAATCATGACGGGTAAGTGTCCGATTCAAAGCCCATTGAAAAATCCAATCAGTAGGGAACGTGAGAGCTGCGATGGCATCCCATCAGGATATGCATCACTGATCACTCGTTGTTGGGCGACTGATCCACGTGAGCGACCCCAAGTTGCTGATATACTGAAAATCTTAAATCAAATCACACCTGGTGTGATGTCCCCTCATGCAATGAGTATAACGCAAAATGTTCATTCTAAGGAACTTAAATACGAAGTAGATGTACAGATACCCACTTTAGTTTCTATGGAAATTTCTTCTGAAACAAAAGTACGGACTTCTCCGGCTCCTACTATTCAATCTAGGGCTTCGCGCCAAGATCCATATCGATTAGCCAAAGAATATCATGAGAAAAAAGACTATGTACAGGCGAGAATTCATTATGAAGAAGCTTTAAAGGAAGGAAATAAATCTGCTCGCAATAAATTGGCTACTTTATTGATGCGTGGTCAAGGTGGGCCGCCTGATGAAAAACGTGGTGTGGCATTATTAAAAGAAGCTGTTGCTGATGGTGATGAAGCAGCGATGCGTAATTTATCTGAAGCCTATAAATTTGGTGTTGGAGTCAATAAAGATATATCTATGGCCGATGTTTTACAGGAGCAATATGAACAAAAGTGTAGGGAAAAATCTGTGAAAATAAGTGGTGGTTGCAACAGTGATCAGGGAAAACCTGAATTTCAATCCCATTTAAGTATCAACATCAGCAGCAGTGGCGTTAATTTATTAAAAAAACCAAAGCCGTCTCAAAAAAAGGAGTCTGTTACTTCATCAACAACGAAATCAGTAAAATTAAACACATTGTCTTCTAGTAGTAGCTCGGCATCGAGTAACAGCAGTTTATTAAGTTCTAATAATTTTTCTTCAAATAATTTGATAAGTTCAAGCTCTGATAGTTTGCAAACGGTATTTAATGAAAATAGACGGGCTTCTAATAAATTACCTGGTGAGAGTAATACTAAAAGTTTGAACAACGGTCAAAATTGAATAGAAACATCATCATGTAATAGAAATATTAATGTTGGAATTTATATAAGCGGATATCAAGATAAAATAAGTCAATATGAGTTAGTAGTGTATTGATTTTAGTTGATATTTCTAATCTAAAAATTAGAAGGCTTTTTTGATACAATTTTGACATTATTTTAAAGTTGCCTGGAATTCTCGATATTTCCTTAGATAAATAAATAAAATTTTTCTCGTGAACTTTTTGCCGGATTTTTGCAGTCACGTCGTGAACATTTTGCCTGTTTTTGTGATTTAGCGCTATGTCATACTGGCCTCCAGTTGATTTGGGAGAGTCAGAATGACAAAGAAAGATAAATTATTATCCGCGTTGATCAACGCTATCACGCACAATCAAGTGAGCAAAGTGATGCAGTGTAAGCCCCTAATAATCCCATCTTTTTAGAATAAGAATAATTTGATTGAATGGTTTTACTGATTAATTAAAGGAGGTAAAACCTGATGACTGACCAAAATGCTATTATTTCTAATTTAGAAATTACGCACCGTAAAAAACCTCAATACAGTGAGGAGCAGCGCAAGAAACACTATCAAGGTTACCAAGCTAGCAAATTAAGCATAGAAAAATATTGTGAGCTTCATAAAATATCTCAATCGGCGCTTCGTAAATGGATTAAAAAATTTCAGCTGAATCTTTTTTCTAATGGTATTCGACTCAGGTTTCCAGAACTGATTGATCCAGTGGTCATCAAACAATTAATTAAGGAATTGAGTGCATGCAATTAAAATTATCATCGCCGAAGATATGGCTGGCCACTCAAGCGGTTGATTTTCGATTGTCGATAGATGGTTTATGCCAAATGATTCAATCCAAATTTAACCTGAATTTAAAAGAGGGTCTATTTATTTTTTATAACAGAACCCGGATGAAAATAAAGATATTGACCTGGCATCAGAATGGATTTGTGCTGGTTTATAAGCGTCTTGAGCATGGTTGCTTTTCTATTCGCACTTCTGAAGAAGGATTAGTGAGCGTTGATGAAAGGCAACTGAGTTGGTTATTGGCCGGGTTAGATTGGGTATCGATGTCAGCCTGGAAGGAACTGGAGTTTGATGATTATTTTTAGATTAATCCACTTCGTAAGTTAATAGATTGGAATGAAATAAATCAAGGGAAATCTCCCAGAATTTATGATTTACGTCATACATTTGTGTGCAATCGTTTGTTAGCCTGGTATGCAGAAGGTATAGATGTTTTTACAGTCATTCCATATCTATCTACTTACTTAGGGCATGTCAAAGTGTCTGACACTTACTGGTATATAACCTGCTTGCCACAACTCATGAATATTGCTGGAGAACGATTTTATTGTTATATAAATTCTAATCAAGGAGATGAAAATGAAAACACAATGTAACTTACAACATTATGTCCAGAATTATTTTTATCAACGATTAATTAATCAAAAAGATTGTAGTCAACGCACCATATCTAGTTATCGAGATACATTCAGGCTTTTTTTTATGTTTATTCAGGAATATAAGAATATAAAACCTAATAATCTAAAATTAACAGATATAAATGTGAATACTGTATTGGAATTTTTAGACTATTTGGAAACAAAAAGGGAAAATAGTGCCAGAACAAGAAATGCCAGACTGGTTGCTATCCGTTCTTTTTTACAATACGTATCTTTAGAAGAGCCGTCTGCATTATCGAACATTCGACCTATACTATCTATTCCATTAAAAAAATTTGATCGCCCACTGGTTGATTTTTTAACACGTGAAGAAATGGATGCTATTACTCACGCTCCTAATAACACATGGAGCGGACTTCGCGATCAAGTTTTATTTGCAACTTTATACAATACAGGGGCTAGAGTGTCTGAAATAATTAATGTTCGCACTTGTGATGTTGATATCAAAACAAAAAAATCAATATTATTAAAAGGAAAAGGGCGTAAGGAAAGAGTAATTCCATTATGGAAAAGTACATTAAAATTAATTAGTAATTGGATGAATAAAAATAATATGTCAAATAATGATCTACTATTTCTAAATCGGAATGGGAAAAATATTACTCGATCTGGTGTTGAGTATAGATTAAAAATTGCAGTTAAAAATCTTGTTGAAAAATTTCCTTCTCTGCGTAATAAAAAAATTTCTCCGCACACGATTAGGCATACAACCGCTTTGCACTTGTTGCAATCAGGTATTGATTTGACAGTCATAGCTTTATGGTTAGGCCACGAAAGTATTATTACCACTCATCATTATGTTGAGGCCAATTTATTAATGAAAGAAAAGGCTTTGAGTAAGCTTTCTGATCCAGGCGGTAAAATGGTTCGCTATAAGGCTGAAGATAAATTACTCGCATTCCTAGACAGCCTATAATTAGGCTAGTAATAAAATTAAAATTATAAAAAAATTGAGAATATGCCTTAAATTTTATATCTGTTTACGATATTAATTTAATACTCTGCATAATATTAAACTCCGCATAATTCCGATTGAACGAAGCCGCTAGCGCGGCAGCGAATGAGTCGATTTCCGAGCACTTCCAGCCCATTTATTAGGTTCCTAAGCTCCCAACTTATAATTGTAACTCCGTTTTTTTAACTAAACTAAAAGGAGTTATTTTTATGAGTCAACTACGTCAAGACATGATTAATGCCATGCAACTTCGGAACTTTTCTGAAAATACACAGAAGTCATACGTTACTGTTATAAAACAATTGGCCGGTTATTACAAGCGTTCGCCAGCAAACATTACTGATGAGGATGCGCAAAATTATATTCTGTATCTTGTCAACGAAAAAAAATTATCCTGGAGTTCCTGTCATGTGGTCGTCAGCGGTATCCGATTTTTTTATAAAATTATACTTAAAAAAAATCAGGATAGTTTTTATGTTCCCTTCGCTAAGAAAGAACAGCACTTGCCTGATATTTTAACCCGGGATGAAATTAAAACCTTATTCAGTGTGACCAAAAATCATAAGCATCATGCCATTTTCATGCTAGCCTATAGCGCAGGTTTAAGAGTCAGTGAAATTGTTCACTTAACGATTCAGGATATCGACAGTCAAGCCCATGTGATTTGCATCAAGCAAAGCAAAGGAAAAAAAGATCGGTATGTGCCCTTATCTCCCATTTTATTGGCCGAACTACGGCAGTATTGGAAACGCTATAAACCTTCTCATTGGTTATTTCCTGGGTGTGACCCTCGAAAACCCATGACTCGAGATGGGGCGGGAGATGCCTTCAAGAAAGCAAAAATAAAAGCTCATATTACCAAAAAGGTGTCCATACATTCGCTAAGGCACAGTTTCGCAACGCACATGCTGGAGAATGGAACAGATATTATGAATATCAAGCAACTCTTGGGGCATAGTTCCATCAGTAGTACTTTGCGTTATACGCGCATATCTAAACAACGGGTGAGCAATATTCCATCGCCATTAGATAGTTTATATTGATGCATTGCGCCCCTGTACCGAGGGGTAATGACAAAGATAACGCACTCAAAAAACCCGCGCTTGAAGTGGCGGATATTTTTGAGTGTTATGGTGATCGCTATCAACGTCATCATACTGTTTCCTATGAGCAAAAAAAAGCAATTCAGGCTATACGACATTGTCGTACAGCCGTCTTAGGTGGCCATGTTGAACAGTGTGAACATTGCGGCGCCATTGACATCAGTTATAACTCTTGTCGTAATCGTCATTGCCCTAAATGCCAGACAGTAAAAAAGTTACGCTGGGTTAAGCAGCGCGAGTCGGAGTTATTGCCTGTCCCTTATTTTCATGTGGTTTTTACTTTACCCCATGAATTGAATCCACTCGTCCTGTCAAACCCAGCACTACTGTATAATTTGCTTTTCAAAGCGGTGAGCGAAACTTTATTAGCCTTCGGTCAAGATCCTAAACGACTGGGTGGTGAACTCGGGGCTACTCTGGTACTGCATACCTGGGGACAAAATTTATCGTTACATCCGCATTTGCATTGTATTGTACCTGGTGGTGCATTAACCCCAGATTTACGTTGGGTAATAGCCAAATCCAATTACTTATTTCCTGTCAAAGCCATGGCAAAACATTTTCGAGCCAATTATCTGAAAGGTTTACAGGAATACTATGCCAACAATCAGTTACAGTTCCATGGTGACAGTCAGCAATATGTTTCCTCTACTGAATTTAACCATTTAAAAGAAATACTCTGGAAAAAAAATTGGGTGGTTTATGCTAAAAAACCTTTTGCCGGCCCTCAACAAATTATTCAATACTTGAGTCAATATACTCATCGTATTGCCATTTCTAATCATCGCCTAATCCGTTGTGAAAATGACCAGGTTAGTTTTCGATGGCGTGATTATGCGGATAAAAATAAGAAAAAAGTGATGACATTGGATGCGGAGGAATTTATACGTCGTTATTTACTCCATGTTTTACCTTCCAAATTTACTCGGATAAGACACATTGGCTTTTTAGCAAATCGCTATAAAGTCGAAAAACTAAAAAAATGCCGTATGGCCTTAAATTTTGAGGAAGAACCTATTATTATTGAAGAGACAACGGATGAACTTTTATTACGGGTTTATCACGTTAATATTCATCTCTGTCCTTACTGTCGTATAGGAAACAAGAAATTAATCTCAACCCTTTTGAGTCAACATCATCAAAATCGAGGCATTGATACCTCATGAAAAGAATATCTGTATTTGTTAATAACAGTAAAATGATCTATTCTATTTTTAAGGGAAGAACTTCCCATACTCTCGATAAATTTTTTGATCAAACACTGAGCTTGCTCAATGAAGAGTTTGAAATGAAAAATGAAATATTGCCATTAATGTCGTTAATTTTGAGATTATTTATTACAAATTTTAGCGTACACCCACTCTCTTGATCTTTAGAATCCCCATAGCCCTGTGCTCTACGCGCCTTCGTTCAATGATTTTATCAGCAATGCTGGCCCGTTAAGGTGCAAATGAAGTGGCTCAATTAACCGCAATCGACTGGCTCGGTTCAGGCGCAATTAACACGCATCACTGATAAAATGCTATTCATTATGCGGAGCTCCGCATAACAGGAAAAATTGGTTATTTGTTGGAAATGAACTGAGTGCTAATAAATCAGCCCTTCTTTATAGCCTTATTCAGACCTGCAAACTAAATCAGATCGACCCCCGTAATTATTTAATTTATGTCCTTAATCAAGTACACAAAATGCGCCGTAAAGAAATTGACCCTGAGATCTTGTTACCACAATTTATCAACAGAAAATTACTCGGTTAATGAATTCTTCAAGATGGGATTATTAGGGGCTTACGACGGCTTTGGTCTTGGATAAACCAGTTCCAATCACTCAACCGCAGAATGTGCAGGCCGTTATTCATCAGGGATAAGTGGGTCACTCGCTGAATCACCGCTAACTGCCAGTCTAACTCCGCATAGCTTAATAATTTAGTTAAGGGTGAATCGTTAATGTGAACATGGATCGCTGAACCCGGGAATCGGACGCCATCCATTTACGCTTGAATGGTTTTATCGACTTGTGAAAAAACCACTTCTCGACCATCGGGTAAAGTAAAGCGGCGCACCGTTTGATTCTTCGGCATAGGGAAAAACTGATAAGATGATGAAGTGGTCATGTGGAATCCAAGTCCTACAACTTATTACGCCATGTTAACGGGAAAAAGAACGTGTTTGCCTGGTTAAATGAGTCGGCTCAGGCGGAGCTTGAGGATAGATAGTCATTCTTGGAGGTAGATGACATTTATTGATTTCTTGTTCAAACTCCTTTTTTTTCTTATATAATTTATTATTTAATGCTTCAAGAAAATCTTTGTAGGCTCGGTTAGCCGCTTGACGATAGATGGGATAATCATCAATTTTATTTAATCCTAATAAACAATATAGCACTCCACCTATCTCGGTTAAGTTTTTGATATAATTACTTTCACGCACCCATGGATCTAATTCTTTTTGATAACCATTCTGCCATTCACGGATGAGCACATTCTTAAATTCGACTGGAAAAGGATTGTCATTTTGAAAGTTTCCTTCCAGCATCAATGCAAACATAAAATGGGCGGCTTCATCTGAACTTCTTTTTCCAGCTATGTCTATAGCAAAATTAAGTTCCATACGAACATTAAAATTACTCTGAGGTAGAGTTCTAGATTTATAACGCCGCGTTCCAAAAAATATAATATGATGGCTGTTAGTCACATTGACACGCATTTGTGTTTCAATATCTCCATGCATATTTTGTTTGTCATACCAGACATTGATTCCAGCCGAAATTAAGTCTTTTCGTAAGCGTCCTAAAAAATGATGAAGATATTTAAGTTGTGGAGCCTTCTCTTCCCAAGCATAACTAAAAAAAGCCTTTGGGTGCAAAATCTTATAAATTTCCTGGCTGGGTAAGTCTTTTAAATAAACCATCGACTTTTCTTCTAAATTTTTCTTTAATCGACTTAAAGAATGAGTCAATACTGATTGATATTCTTTTAGCTGGTAGCATTCTAATTGCTGCCGAAGACTGGCGATTTTGAAAGCGTCAGAAAAACTAGTAGGATTTTTTGGAGATAGTTTGAGATCAGGAGGCTTATCAACCAGATATCCTAATTCCAGCAACTTCTTCATTGCTTTTGTCGCATTTTTATGACGAGCATGCTGGAATATAGTAATCCCTTCATGGAGCAAGGAACGGTTTTCTGGTTTATAATCTGTTAAGAGTTGAATGATCGTATCCTGATCTAAAATAGCTGCTTCGTACAATAAGGAAGAAAGTCCGCCCTTGCTCTCACTAACTAAGCGTTGATGATGAGTTGATTTTAATAAATTTTGAAGTAAATCGTCTTTTTGACCGAGAACAGCGAAGATTAACACTCTCTCCACTTTTGCTCCTTTCGCCAAAAGGGCTGTAACCATGTTGAGATGGCCATGAAAAGCGGCGGTCTCTATGGGTGTTTCTAATTTTTTGTTTCTTGTTTCTAAATTAACTTGTAGTATATCAGTTAAGTTAAATTGATTGCATTGAGCGGCGCAATGTAAAGCGGTATTTCCTTCTGTATCCTGAATAGTGAATGCAATTTGCTGATTATTTTTTAGCTGACTAAGATTACTTAGATCACCTTTTTGAACGAGTTGAAAAAAATATCGTCGGATAACTTCAGTTCGCAAATCCGATGCTAAGTCAGTGTCATTTTTTGCTTTTAAATGATCGACTACCCCTCGTCCTAAATAATCTTTTAAAGTAAAATCAAGTGATAATCGATGAAAATTTAAAAATAATTCAATGATGGTAGATTTATTGTATCTAATAGCAAATATCAGCGGGGTTTGCTTTTGATAATTCACACAATTAATGTCTTTTATGTCATTCAAAAGATTTTCAACATCAGGGATATCGTTCTTTTGAATGGCGAAAAATATTTTTTCTTCAGATTTCATAAGTTAGCTCTGTTTATAATATAACGCAATGACAACAACACGTCTCTTCTGCGATGTGTTCAGGAAGTCGGCTTAAAGGGACAAAAGGTTTGGGAATAGATTTTCCCATCAATGTAGTCAAATTGTCTAATTCTTCAGGACTGAGGACTTTACCTGTTATCGGCAAATTTTTAATTTCTGTGATACCTGATAAATTATCAAATTCTGCTAAAGTCATTGGAATGGTGCGATGAGTCCGGCTATTTTGATCCCATATATTTCTCTTTGCGGGAATAGGGATATTCTTTGGCTGATGAGCCGGTCGAATTCTATTGATATAACGAAGAGGTGTTGTCAAGTCAAGATTTTCAGTACGAAGATATACCTTCTTCGCCAAACGATATTCCTTCTGCTCACTATAGATATTGACTGGAGAAGTAGGTAACACAGATAAGGCGCAGTCGGTTTTATTTTCCGCCAAACACAGTGTTTGAAATTTTTTAATCACATCTGCGCGTGTACTCAATATAGTGGCTCGATTTGGGTCATTGAGTACTGGCTGCGGTAATCCTTTATATTCTGTCACTAAAAACTCCACTTCACTATTAAATTGCTGTACATTGGTCTTAGTAGTATCAGTTAATTTTTTAAGTAATGGCCAACCATGAAAAATACCGGTATCATCACCGCCATGACAGGGACTGTTTTGCCAGTTTTGATCACCACAAATTCCCAAATAGACATCCAAGAGAAAATCACTACAATCAATAAGTGAAGCTTCTTTATCAATTATCGAGTTGCCAATTCGATTTTTAGTTTTATAATATTGTTTAATAGCCTTTACAATATCATTACTCAATCCATTAATACTCATCCTCATTAACTATCTCCTGAAAAATTATTTAACAAAACTGTTCATTGGTTTATCACTGAGTTTTTGCAAGATATCCTTGATAGAAGTAATTTTATTTGTTATTGTCTGTTCATTTTCTTTCTGTTGAGTTTGATATTTAGATTCCATCTGCACAAATAATGATGATTTTAATCCTTGAGAAACTTCTGGGCTTTGGTTTCTGGTAATTATCCCATTAATATCACCGATGTATCCGGAAATACCCACCATGATTTTGTTAATAAGATTAATTTTATCAGTTGTGATGCTATTCTTGGATATTTTTCTGAGGAAATCTTCGATGATCACTTTTATTATCTCATTCATTTCATCAAATAGAGCAATTGATTTTGATTGAGCGCCAGGATTTTTTTTGAAAAACAAGTTAATCTTATAAGCTAATTCATTCAGGTCTTGTTGTAACGTTAGTAGATTTTTTTCTAAATGCCTACCCTGCAGAACTAATTTGTTTTTGTTTATTAGCAGGTCGTACGAAACTTCACCCATCTGTTTTTTTAGATTTTCTTGTTTTTCTAGAATTTTTTGTTGTTTCTTCAAAATATTCTGTTTTATTTTTAATAATTGTTCTTTTTCTTCCGGTTTCGGTTTTTGTTCTAATTTAGAATTGATTAAATATAATTGATCGCTGTATATGTTCTGCACGAGTGTTTCATCAGATAATTTTCTAATCTCCAGGCGGCTAAAGTTATTTTTATAGTTAGAGACGATCTCAAACACAGTATCGTTCATTTCACTAATTTCATTAAAGTGCTTATCTAAATCAGAAATGAATTTACTTAATTCTATAAAAAAAATGTTTTCTCTAATTTCTTTAATATCCTTAAAATAAACCATATTTTCTGCAATCAGAGATAAAAAACCTTGATAAATTTCAAATTCTGTTACGGTAAATTGCTGATCTAAAGTTTTAGTCATTTTTTGGTAATTATCTCCAGTATATGTTTCTCCCTGAGTTAACATTGATTTTATAAGAGTAAAGTGTTCATCAAATCCAGACACACTAATATTAAGTTTAAATTTATCGATTAATTTATTAACGGCCTCTTTGTTGCTGCCGAGCCAGTCTGGATATTTCGCAATCGCCATTTCAATCAAATAGTTTAAAGTGGCAAATAGTTGTCGTAACAAAAGAGTGTTTAAACGAATATAATCTTGATCTTTGTTCTTTTCATCATAGGGAAAGAAAAGATCATCCATTGACTGATCAATCTTCAAATAATCATCTCTAAGTTTGAAAAAGTTTTGGCGTCTCTTATCCAGTTTAACTTGTTTTTTAAATTCTTTAAATTGTTCTGGTTTTAAGTAAAATCCAATTGCCATATTCAATGTCCATTCGCTAATTTTAAATTTGTCACAAATTATTTTAATAATTTTTTTATAGGTTTTTTCGTCTTCTAAATTCAATGAGGGCAGGTGTACATCTTTTTCTACTATTTTTAACCCATCTTTTAACACATGGACTTGATACCGTAAGGGATTGCTAATTTCTCTTAATGAAGATTCGTACTGTTGATCGAAGGTATACACTTGACTGTTGTCATGTGCAAATGATCTAGTAAGGTCTCCAAAATTAAATAGAGAAACCTTGCTATACTTTTGATCATACTGTTCATGTAAACGCCTACGATGCTGATTCTGTTCTTCCTCTAAGAGACATATTCGTTTCTGAATCATTTCTTTTGCCTTCTGTAAAAGTTCTATATTCTTCGAACATTCTTCATATGTAATATGCAATTTCTTAAGAATATTTTGCATTGTATATGAATACTCTTTAATTTCTTCTTGACTCATATGCTCTAAATAACGATTAGACTTGTCTATTCTTTCGGCATAGAAATCCCATCGCATATAATGCATATAAGAAGATATAATTTCCTCTAGCTTTTGAATAATGTTAATATCTAATATCTTGAGTAAGTCAGGCTTAGATTCCAACACTAAATCAAAATCTTTTACTAAAGAATAAATTTTATTTTGTGCACATCGCCGATATCGCCATTCATCTTCTTCCTTTTCATGCTGCTTCCATAATTCATCTTCAATTTCTTTAGTTCTTTCCGAATAAGGTTGTGATTTCAACAAGGTCGTTAGAGTCCGTTGGAATTCATCCAGAGAAGGACGATTTTTAGGGTTAGGTTCATAACATTGACTAATCAGTATATCGACAGTTGGAGGGATATCTAGTGTTGGGTTTAAAAAGATTTTATGTAGGATTTCGCCTAACGCCTGAATGTTTGTAGAAAATAGATTTTCTTTTAAGTTTCTTTTCTGTTCTTGATATTGAGGCTTAATCAGTAGTTTAGCAATTAGCGGTTTATTCGGTAAAATGTTCAATAAAATATTTTTGATGGTAAAATCTGGATGGGCAATTTTATTTTCGTGGAGAGCTTGCAAACCATTGACGATATCTAGAGAAATTCGCAGCCGTAAATCTAAAGGCCAAGTTGACACAGCAGTCCTCGAAATATCTTTTACCTCTTGTTTGATTTCATCATATTTTGTTTCTTTTTCAGCAGAAGTTACTGAAGTTGACTTAGTTTCTATACAATTTTCTAACGTTGAGTTTTTAGTGACATATTCCATGACCAGGCAAGCATCGTCATACCGTAGATCAAAAATTTTAACTATATGTTGTGTTTTTTTGAATACAGGTTCAAGAGCGCGAGTTTGATTCCTTAATTTCAAAAATTTTTCTTCAGAGAAATCTTTATAGAATGTAATAGCTGCAGTATTTCCTTTCCAATAGCCACGGTAAACTGAGCTTGTTTTATCTTTTTGTAAACAATCAGCTGTAGACTTGTCATCGAACAATAAATCGGGAAGCTGTTCCTTGCTCATTGATGGCTCCTATTGATAGCTTATAATTGTGCCAATAAATCTTTTGCGACAAGTTTAAAATTATTTTAACGACTTGGCAATTGGAATCATAATTAATAAAAATAATCTATCAAACTCAAAATGCTAACTGTCACAATATAGCTGTAAATTTCCACGAATTAGCATAAAAACCCACAAATTAATTGATTTATATTAGGATGTATTCTAATGGTTTAAGCTTGCAAATCGATGTTCAAATAAAACTCATGGGGCATCGAATATTTGATTTTTGAATACTGGATCGAATCTGATCTAAAAAATTCAGACGAGCTTGTAAGGCCAGTTGAGCATGAACAGCGATTTCCCGCCATTTTTTCTGATCTTCTCCGGCCAGATGACGCAACATTTTTAAAGCCTGGGGAAAGTGTTCGCGATGATCCAATTCGATATGGCGATTTAAATAATGGAATAACGGCTGAATCGATGCCTGCTGATGCTGGGGAATAGATCGCTGTAACTGCTGTACCAATGGGGCAAACATGGCGGTGGTGATCGTCTCCCGGCCATATACAAAGGCCGCTGCTAAAATGTGGGTGTCCTGGTCAAAAAAATTAAATGTGGTGATATATCTCGCTCTCGACGCAGTATTTCATTTTCCCGTTCTAATTTCCGGAGGCGTTCATTCTCTGGTTTTAGATATCCACTGCCTGGAAATACACTTTTTTCACCATGCGCTCTGATTTCTCGAATCCATCTTTCGAGGGTAGAATAACCAACCCCTAAATCCTGGCTCACTTGCTTAACCGTTAATTTACCTTCATGGACTAAACGTACAGCATTTAACTTAAAATCTTTATCAAATTTCTTCTTTGCCATTACACACCTCTTTTTTTGTCGTTATTATACCTCTGTTCGGTGTGTCCGTTGAATTGTAGCAGGGTCACCAACCTTAGTACGTCCGGATAGAAATTTACCGCGAAAGCGATCTTGTCGTCGGTCAGAGCACTTTTTAAGACGAATTAAAAAGGCGGTATTTTGATGGAAAAGCTTAACTTAATGACATTGCACTGCCGCCCGTGTTCCAGTCATGCTTCGTCATTGTTGCCAAAAATATGCTTTCTGTCACACCCCTGAAATTTTTTCACATCCTCTCCGCCCCGCTGTGCCTTACTCGCGAATACGCTCGTTAAGGCACAGCGGGGCGGCGCTGACCCAACCTGCACGCACCCATGACCATGTACCACGTTAACGCACTAAAAATTTTAGAACGGATTACCCAATCATTAAACTAGCAACACCCTAAAATTGAATAAAACGACTACCGTGAATTGATTGAGCAAAATATATCCTGAATATGGAATCCGCCCGATTTTTAAACCGATGTAACAATCTTATCCTGTGAATTTTCCATTTGCATCATTACCAAAGATCGTTATACTTTTTCTTGTCCCAGAAAATCACGATAGGAAAAAAATTTAACGCTATCAAGGAGAGTCCCAACCATGAGCAAATCACTTACTATTCCCGAATCCACTGAACTCATCCAATTGCGCCAACAGAAGCCTTGTTAAAAGAGTTTCTGGGTAATGTCAAAAAAATGATAAAAGACCAGGCGGTGCTGCATTTACCCAAAACGTTAGACGAGACCCAACGCTCAATAATTATCAAACCCCAAGTCTTTCTCAGTTACGCTTGGGAAGCTAATAAATACACCAAAATTAACGCATTTGCACACATTTCTTAAAGCAATTGGCTGACTGACTTGGCATGTGGCAGGGTTAACGCCTTGGCTAGATATCCAACGCATGACTGGCGATCTGGATGAACAAATGCGCACCGGCATCCGGGACAGTCAATATGTGCTGTTGATCGGTACAAATCGCTATGCCGAACGCACCAAGCCTGACAGCAACACTAACGTGCGCAAGGAATTCGACTTTACCCTGACTGAAGCGAAAAAAAGCTCAGATTTCCTTCTGCCGCTGATGCTGGAAGGCGATTATGGAACGACTTTTCCCACGGTCGGTCAATATCTCATCCGCGACTGCCGCTCCTGGTATTCTCTGGAGTCAGGGACATGGCAATCTTTCAGGAAAATTATATTAAAGAATTGACTCAACCTGAACCATTGGGAATTTTGCCCTGTTTGTTGGGACTGAATCGCCGCGAACGACAGTTGATTAAATATCGCCAGGCTTGTGTGAAACAATATGGACAACTACAACAAGCGTTAATGAATGCACTGGAATTATTACAAAAACGTCAAGAGGAAAAAGATACCAAATCCAGCCCCAGCTATCCTTCTCGCCCTGCTATTCAATTAACGCCAATCCTGCAAATTCCTTTTAAGACGTTAGAATACGATAAAAAAGCGGACAAAATCGGCAGTGGCAGTTATGGTGAAGTTTATCGCGGCTGGTGGCAAGGGAAACAACCTGTCGCCATTAAAGAACTGACCGGCACTCTGACCACCGATGCAGAAAAGGATTTATATCGAGAAGCCGGTATTATGGCGTACGTGGCCAAGGAATCTAAAGAACCCTATCCTGCCGTGCGGTTGTTTGGACTAGCGGTAGAAAAACCGAGATTACGCGTTGGTCATGGAATATGTTCCCAACGGCACCCTGTTTGATTTATTACAATATCAAAGCGAAGCCAAATTGCCTTGGGATTTACGCTATCAACTGGCGATAGATATTGCCGATGGTATTGCACTGTTGCACCGCCAGCATATTCTGCATCGCGATCTCAGAAGCCATAATATTTTATTAAACATTGTCGAAGGGCGCTTGCGGGCGAAGCTCAGTGATTTTGGCTTATCCACAGTGAAAAGCAGCGTACGCACGCATTCCACTGTCATCAAAAAAACTGAAAGCGTTGGCACGCTGGCGTGGATGGCCCCGGAGTTGCATAAACGTGGCGGTCAGTCCTCTCACGGCATCCGATATTTATAGCTATGGCATGGTGTTATGGGAATTGCTCACGCACGCGACCCCCTTTGCCGACGCCCAGGGCAATACCGATCTGATCAGCAAATGGGTGGTGACAGATCGTGAGACTGAAACCATCCCCGGCGACTGCCCGCCTCAATTGGCGGAATTAATCAAAAAATGCTGGGCATTTAAACCGGAAGATCGCATTCTGATGGACGGAATTCAAAAAGAATTGGGGGCACTGGTCAAGGCACATCCGCTCTCGCCAGAAACCCGAGCGATTATCGAAACCCTGAAAAAAAGCCAGGAAGAACGCGAAACCAGATGGAATGCCCGCTGGCAGGGAAAACGCCGGGATGCTGAACAAAAGCAAAAAGAAGAATTGCACGAGATAGAAATCAAAAAACAAGTGGAAATTGATAAACTCCAGCAACAACACCAGGCTGAGCAATTAGCCCTGCAAAAAAAAATGAAAGAACTGGATGAATTGCAATCCGCCAAACTGGCCGCTGCTGAAGAAGAAAAACGACGGATAGAACAAGAAAAACAACAAAAAGAAATTGAAATTGAGCGTTTAAAACAACAACATCAAGAGAATTTAAGGCACGCACAGGAAGACCAGAAACGCCAGACGCCATTTCCAGTTCAGTCACCGAAATCCACGCCGCCGCTGCCACCGGTATCGCAAATCATTCCACAAACCATTCTACTTGAGCCAACTGCACAATTGGCTTTGCAAGATCAACTCATTGCGGCTTGTAATCAAGGTCAGCAACAATCTTTAGGACAGCCAGCAGGAGATCAGCTTGAAAATGAATTGAAAGCAAAGATAGCGCGAATGAAATTAAGAAAAGACAAAACTTTTTCTGGACTAGAGAAATTAGTGGATTCGAAATCAGAGCCTATGCAGTCATCGCTATCGCAAAATCTTTTTACCATAACCCCTGCACCGAAACCTGTTTCTAAACCACCCATAGATGAAAAAAACCTCAATCAATTACTGCAATATGTCGCTGAAGGGGAACAGGATAAGGCAGAGGAACTCATCAAGCAAGACAAAAACTTATTGCTGCACACAGGAATAGTGAAAGATTTATCAGACCGTGAATTTAAGCAGATTACAGCGTTTCAATATGCACTGTGGGCAATGGATTGGCACATGTGGACGATGATTCAGAAGTATCTACCGAAAGAAGCGCAAGCGCAACAATTACAAGAATTAGAAACCAAAGGCACAGCATATGGCAAGCATTTTAGTTTGCAAGGCTTGACCGGCGCGTTACAGACGTATGTCGATAATGTTGGAAAACTTTGGAAATATGACAAAAGAGCGGAGAACTATTGGCAAAAAGTAGTCGGTGGCGAACAGAAGTTATTGCCAGTTCACGTGGTGAATGAATACTGCCGCCCTGATCGACCATTTGATCCATGCCCCTCAGAATGGGAGGCGAAGTTGCCCCGAAGCCGTGAAGTTCCAAAAATATGGGATAGTATACAATCTAAATATATTAAAGGTTCATGGTTTATCCCCTCATCTTCTAAAGATGCGCTTGGACTTACTTATGCTTTTCCAAGAGGTAATTGGCGTGAGGGGATGGGGTATGACGGTGGGATGGAGATGTTAGGGGAGTCGTTGGCGTGTGATGACCTCAGAGCTCTCCAATCCTTGTGGAAGACACGTACGCAGCAGTTGGAGTTCCTGAAATCTCAATTATTATCCACAGTTAACCCACGCCAAGAATTGGAAATAAAATCGAAGCAGGGACAAGAAAGCTTGGTATACCAGCCTCCATCACCTCCGCCGCTGGTATTGCAAACGATTTCACAAACCATCCTACCATCGCCAAAACCAAAGGCCAGCCCTGAGCAATTGGCCTTGCAAGATCAACTGATTGCAGCTTGTAAACAAGGAGATGAGAAAGCAGTCAGGGCATTACTCCAACAAGGGGCAAAACCGGATATGGCCAGCGCCAAAGGCGAGCAGCCATTAGGTGCGGCGGTCTGGGGCATGTGCCCTGATGTCGTTAATGCTCTGTTGAGACAAGCAGACGGCGTTGCGCTGATGACTTGGCAGGAATGCGAAAAACATAATCTAGAACGTTATAAAGAAGTGTTTATCATACCGAAATTTGACCCACAGACTTTTGGAGAGTGGAATGCTTTGTTACAAAAAATGGATCCTAATCCATTTATTCGGGCATATCATTTAAAGAAAGAAGATGAGCGGTGTCATGGTTATGTTACTGAGAGTTGGAATAACTTGAAACGATATGTGTCGCAGACGTTTGCCGGTAGTCGAGGATTCGTTAGGAGCGACGCAACAGAGAGAGGGTTTGTAAATTATAGATCACAAATTAAACAAGTAATAGAGACTGCAAAACAGCCGTTAGCTCAGGAACAACTCTCTGCTAGACTAGTTACCGCTTCTGAGCAAGAAAAACGGCGACTAGAAGCAGAAAAACAAGTCGAAATTGAGCGGCTAAAACAGCAAAATCAACAACGTCAGTTAGAATTAAAACATACTCAAGTAGACTTGAAATACCAGACGCCGGTTCAGCCCCCGAAATCAACACCACTACTACCGGTGTCGGTGTCCCAGACTATTTCGCAAACCTTGATATCCCCATCCAAACCAAAAGCAAGCCTTGCACAATTGAACTTGCAAGCTAAACTCATTGCAGCTTGCAAGCAGGGGGATGAGAAAAAGGTTACAGCATTACTCAAGCGAGGTGCGAAACCGGACATGGCTGGTAACTCAGATGAACAGCCATTAGGCGCGGCAGTGTGGGGAATGTGTCCCGGCGTCGTGAATGCCTTACTCAAGCAAACTGATGGCGTTGCACCGATGACCTGGGAAGAATGCGAAAAACATAATTTGAAACATTATTACCAAAAAGTGTTTCTCATACCGAAATTTAATCCGAAGACGAGCAGCGAATGGGGTCATTTATTGAGCGAAATGGAACATAATCGATTTATCCGAACATTTCATCTTGAGAAGGCTGACGAGAGCTATCACAATTATTTCCAGGGGGATTATGAAAAATTGATGCAATTAATAGCAGCAGATACGTTTAAGAAGGAAGGCCAATATGTAGGATTGCCACCCGGGTTGATAAGCGTCGTTGCGAAAAAATCAGAAGAGGTGTATGTAAGTTTGAGATCACAGATTAAACAAATAGTAGAGACTGCAAAACAACCAACAGTGAGGCCAATGTTGCCAACTTTGATGTCAGCACCAAAACCAGCAGACAACTCGAAGCAATTGGAATTGCAGGATCAACTGGTCGCAGCCTGTAAACGAGGGGATGAGAAAGCAGTTACGGAGTTATTCAAACAAGGTGCCAAACCAGACATGGCTAATGCCTTAGACGAACAGCCGCTAGCTGCGGCAGTGTGGGGCATGAATCCAGAGGTGGTTAATAAACTGCTCAAACAGGCAGGCGGTGTTGCGCCGATGAGCTGGGAAGAATGCAAAAAACATAATTTAGAATGTTATCGTGAAGTGTTTATCGTGCCGATATTTTACCCAATTAGTTATAGCGATTGGTATCGTTTGTTGGAAAAGATAGATCATAATCTGTTTATAAGAGCTTTTCATTTAGAGAAGGTTGATGAGCAATGGCATGATGAAAGCACTTCAAGTTGGGAGAATTTGAAAAAGTACGTAAAAGGAGTTAACTCCTACGGTTCTGTAACGAATGTGGTCAACAATCGAACACTGAATCCCGAGAGGACAGAGGCTGGATATGTAGGTTATAGAACACATATCAAGCAAGCAATTGAGGCTGCCAAACATCCAACAGTAGGGCAAACGTCGTCACCTCAGCAAATTTCAATCCTCACGCCAAAATCGGCAGACATCGTAGAGCAATGGAAATTGCAAGATCAATTAATCATTGCTTGTGAACAAGGTGATTTAAAAGAGGTACAAGTACTTTTCAACACGACTTTTTTTAGAAAAATGACGGCCAAACCGAATTTAATGAATAGAAGGGGTAAACACCCATTAGGTGCGGCCGTGTGGGGCATGAATCTGGACGTCGTGAATGTCGTGCTCAAACAGGCTGGCGGTGTCGTGCTGATGACCTGGGAGGAATGCGAAGAACATAATCTAAGATATTATAAAGACGTGTTTATTTTGCCTAGATTTGACCCGAAGAATTATGCCAATTGGTATGATTTGTTACTAAAAATGGAACGTAACCCGTTTATTAGAGCTTTTCATTTAAAGATAGTTTATGAGTGTAATAAAGATTTTCATAATTGGGAGAGTTTGAAAAAGATGGTGGGGTCGAACTATAACGGGATGGTGACATGGGTTGAGACTGCTTTACGAAAGACGAGGTATGAGTTTGAAAGTTATAGAAGACAGATTGAACAGGGAGTAAAGACTGCGGAGCGATCAACGGTGAGGCAAACATTGACACCATTGAAACAAACCTCTAGAAATGAAAAAGAACAGCAGCATCACGCGGAATTAAAACTCAATCAGAAAGACATTAAACGCCAGGAGTCGTCTGTTCAACCACCGAAACCAATGCTGTCATTGCCGCCGGTATCACTGACTATTCCGCAAACCCTCATGGCTCCACCGAAACCGAAGGCCACGCGTGAACAATTAGCCTTGCAAGATCAACTGATTGCGGCGTGTAAACAAGGGGATGCCAAAGCAGTCGGAGCGTTACTTCAACGAGGCGCGCAGCCGGATATAGCCGACGCCAAAGGCGAGCAGCCGTTAGGGGCGGCAGTTTGGGGCATGTGTCCTGATGTCGTCAATGCCTTATTGAAACAAGCAGGCGGAGTTACACCGATGACGTGGGAAGAATGTGAAAAACATAATCTAAAATATTATAATGAAGTGTTTATTATTCCGAAATTTGACCCGTGGACTTTTGGAGAGTGGAATACCTTGTTACAAAAGATGGATCCTAATCCATTTATTCGGGCATATCATTTAAAGAAAGCCGATGAGCAGAGGCACGATAACGTTATGATGAGCTGGGACAATTGGAAAAAGTGTCTAAGCGAGGAGCTGCCGAAACGAAAGTTGGAGCGTTGGTCATCACGGTTGTATCACGCGCAGGTTGTGTGCGAAACGGAAAAGGGGTTTGTAAATTATAGATCACAGATTAAACAAGGTATAGAGTCTGCAAAACAACCAACTGTGAGAATCAATTTCTAGCACCAGCATAGCACCGAAAATTTTAGAATTTGGAAATTTTCTGTAAGCTATTGATTTAATGGCTACCTGGGACAGATTTGAACTGCCGACCAAGTGATTAACAGGCATATTGAGGTGATTTAAATTTGTCCTTAGAGCAAAAATCAATCAAAGCTAAATTAACATAACTAATTGTTTTAATAAAAATTTTTAACTTTGGACGCTCATTCACAACTTGTTTTTATTTTGGTCAATTTTTGAAATTATGACCTGTCGTGACCCCTCGATTCCGGCAAAATTCCGGCAGCCAAATTTTTATCATTCGCATCTCGATCTTTAAATCCGGGTTTATTTTTCACTCAAATGCTGATAATATTCGTCGATTTCTTTTTGCTCAGTTATTCGGGCACGTGAAAATTGTAGCCCAAACAAAACGTTAAATAGGGAGATTTTTGATGGCTGGCGAAATAAAAAGAATTGACTCGATAAAAAATATGGCGATCTTCCAGGATTTCTGCTGGGTCTCTTCTGTCAAGGATAAAGGAAATAATATACTTGAATTTAAAAAAATCAATATACTCTATGGCAGAAACTATTCTGGTAAAACCACATTATCTCGAATTTTTAGAGCAATGGAAACCGGAATCCTCTCAGATAAATACATTGATCCAAAATTTCAATTGACTCTTGATAATAATACCAAAGTAACCCAAGATTCGCTGATTTCTCATGGTCAAGTAATCCGAGTTTTTAATGAGGACTTTGTGAAAGAAAATTTGCGATTTATCATTGATGACCAGCATGCAATTAACTCATTTGCTATTCTTGGAGCAAATAATGCCATGCTCGAAGAGGAAATAAAGAAACTCGAAATGGAGCTTGGATCTGAAGAAGATAAGTCAGGGTTAATGGGTAAAATGGCTGAATCTAATAGAAACTATGATCTTAAAAAAGAAACCTATAATACTAAAGAATCAGTACTGGAAAATAGATTGCGCGCTAAAGCAAATAATCCTGGAACAGGAATTAAACACAATAAGACATTTGGTGATTCGAACTATAACGTAAGTAAGATAAAAATCGACATAGAAAAAATCAATGATGAATCATATAAACAATTAAAAATTGAGCAAATCGATCAGTTTCGCACTCTTCTTAAAGAGGAGCCTAAGCTAACTATAACTGAATCTGTGCATTTTAACTTGGCTTATTTGACCTTAGCTGCAAAAACAAAGGAATTGATTGAAAAAAAAATACAAATATCAGATCCAATTAAGGAATTAGTAAACAATGCAATCTTAGAAACATGGGTTCGAAATGGTCGTGAATTACATAAGGAAAAAAGATCTCAATGTGCTTTTTGTGGTAGCGAACTGCCCATAACATTATGGGAGACGTTAGACAAGCATTTTAATAAAGAGTCAGAGGAGCTCCGAATAGCTATCAAAAATTTGCTTAACGCCATTAATAATGAAATGATTCGCGTGCCAAATTTACTCAAGATCAATATTTCTGATTTTTATTCAACTTATAGCTCAGATATAGAAATATTACGAGATCAATTTGCAATGGAGGCGGCAACCTATGTCGAGGCTCTGAAATTTTTACAACACCAGCTCAACCAACGAGAAAACGATATTTTTAGCTCTTTGAGATTTGTAGAGCCAATTTCACTAGAACATGATCTCTACTTAATGTCACCCGACCAAAAGCCCGAAAAAGGAAAAATTTACATCAAAAATGCAAACGAGGCATTGGAATATTTTATAATTGGCAGTGATGGGCAACTCCAATCAAACAAAATAATTAAAGATGAACTTGGGATAGACATCTCAGAGCAGATAAATATAGAAAAACTAAAGCCCAATATTTTGAAAATTATATCAAAAAGAAATCATATCCCTTCAGTAGATCTAGGTTTAACCTCAATACGAGATTTGTATGAAAAATTACGTAATCAATCAAACGAATTTACTGCATCATTAAGCGCTAAGCAATCAAAAGCTCGTATTGCATTACGCTTACATGAAGTTTTCACATTTATTAACGATATAAAATATAATGACGAATGTGAAGAAATTAAAAATCTTAAAGAAAGCATGCAAAACGCTGAGAAAAAAAAGACAGATATTCAAATTATGATAAATAGAAAGAAAAAAAGCATCAGCGAGCTAAAAGCTCAATTAAAAGATGAAAGCAAGGGAGCTGATAGAGTTAATGATTACCTAAATAATTTTTTTGGTCATCAATCCCTTTCGCTGAAAGCAATCGAAAATTCATCAGATAGAATTTCAACTGGATATCGATTCGAAGTGATACGGGATAATAAGAAAGCTTTTCATCTCAGCGAAGGTGAATGCAGTTTAATTGCCTTCTGTTACTTTATGGCTAAATTAGAAGATGTTGAAACAAAGGGAACTCAGCCAATTATATGGATTGACGACCCTATTTCTAGTTTAGATGCCAATCATATTTTTTTCGTTTTCAGTCTGATTAATGTTGAAATTGTGAAGAGCCAACTTTTCAAACAACTTTTTATATCAACACATAATCTCGAATTCCTTAAGTATTTAAAAAAAATATCCACTGACTATAAAGGTAAGGGCGAGAATAAAATTAAGGTTCGTGAATTTTTCTTGATTGAGCGGCGTGGAAGCTCAAGTCATTTATCATTGATGCCAGAATATCTAAAAAATTACGTAACTGAATTTAATTATTTGTTTCACCAAATATATAAATGCGCAACAATAGATGTCATTGACGATAAAAATTATCAGGATTTTTATAATTTTGGAAATAACGCCAGAAAATTCTTAGAAATATATTTGTATTACAAATATCCTAATGGAGTAGATGGAGATGATAAATTACTGAAATTTTTCAATGACCAAAAAATACCAACTATTCTGATTGATCGAGTAAATAATGAATACTCTCATCTATGTGGTATTTTTGAACGAAGAGCTTCTCCTGTTGACACCCCCGAGGTGAAAACTATAGCAAAACAAATTTTAGAGAAAATAAAAGAAGACCCTGATCAATATTCAGCATTGCTTCAAAGTATTGATGTTAAAGAGGAGGTTTATTGAAAATTCTCCACACCTCTGATTGGCACCTTGGAAAAACGTTGTATGGCAAAAAGCGTTATGAGGAATTTGAGGCGTTTTTAAACTGGTTAGCAGAAACGATTCAGAAATTTCAAATCAATGTCTTGCTGGTAGCAGGAGATGTCTTCGACACCAGCGCTCCAAGCAATCGAGCCCAAGCGCTTTATTACCGTTTTCTATGCAAAGTAGCTTCATCAGTCTGCCGCCATGTTGTAATAATTGCAGGTAACCACGATTCCCCCTCATTCCTTAGTGCACCCAAAGAACTACTCAAAGCGCTCGATATCCATGTGGTTGGTAGTGCATGCGAAAACCCGGCAGATGAAGTAATTATCCTCACCAACCAAGAGGGATCACCGGAATTAATAGTATGTGCCGTCCCATATCTTCGGGACAAAGATATTCGCTTGGCCGAAGCTGGAGAAAGCATTGAAGATAAGGAGCGTAGGTTAGTCGAGGGTATTCGAGATCATTATGCTGATGCTGTAGCCTCGGCTGAACAAAAACGCATAGCCCTTGGAGTGCAGATCCCGATTATTGCGATGGGACACCTTTTCACTGCTGGTGGGAAAACCGTTGATGGCGATGGTGTACGAGAATTATATATCGGTTCACTGGCTCATCTTACCGCCAAATATTTCCCAAAAATATTGACTATTTTGCTCTAGGTCACCTCCATGTCCCACGAAGATCGGAGATTCCGAGACTATGCGTTACAGCGGTTCCCCCATGCCCATGGGTTTTGGAGAAGCAAAACAGCAAAAGAATGTTTGCCTGGTTGAATTTGCTAATACCAAGCCAATTGTTCAACTTATTGATGTACCCATCTTTCAGAAACTAGAGCGTATTAAAGGAAACTGGAACGATATATCAAACAGAATCATTGAGTTATCGGCCAATGATTCTATGGCGTGGCTAGAAATTATCTATGAAAGTGAAGAAGTGATTCCCGATCTGCGTGAACGCTTGGATGCAATTATTTCTAACTCAAAAATGGAAGTTCTTCGCGTGAAGAACAATCGCATCATCGACCGGATATTGGAGCAAATTCATGACAAGGAAACCCTGGATGATTTGAACGTACACGACGTGTTCGAACGATGTCTTACTGCCCATGAAATACCTGAAAAACAGTGGCAGGAATTGATTCACACCTATCAAGAGACGATTGCGTCTCTTCGCGAAGATGATCCACGAGCAGAATAAAGAGGCTATTAATGCAGATACTGCAAATACGATTCAAAAATCTAAACTCATTGGTTGGTGAATGGGAAATTGACTTAACGAATTCTGCCTTCGTTTCTGATGGTATTTTTGCCATTACTGGACCAACCGGCGCAGGAAAGACAACCGTTCTTGACGCCATCTGCTTGGCTCTTTATGGGCGCACACCTCGCCTTAATAAAATCACTAAAAGTGAAAACGAGATCATGTCCCGCCAGACCGGCGACTGTTTCGCGGAAGTAACTTTTAGAACACAAGCGGGACATTACCGTTGCCATTGGAGTCAACATCGAGCGCGAAAAAAACCGGATGGTGAGCTTCAGGCACCAAAGCATGAAATTGCCGACGCTGATTCAGGCAAAATTTTTGAATCGAAGATTCGGGGAGTAACCGATGAAATTAAAGAAACTACCGGAATGGATTTTGATCGATTTACTCGTTCTATGCTGTTGGCGCAAGGTGGTTTTTCGGCATTTCTACAGGCAACACCCAATGATCGAGCTCCGATTTTAGAGCAAATAACAGGCACTGAAATATACAGCCAATTATCTATTCGTGTTTATGAGATTCGCTCTACTGAGCGAAAAAAACTCGACACGCTACAGGTAACGCTAGAAGGCATGCAGCTTTTGACACCAGAAAGCGAACAGGAGTTAATGAATAATCTGGACAGAAAATCCTTGAAGAAGGGAAAATCAATCCACAGATTGAACAGAAAAATCAGGCCATCATCTGGGTCGAGGGAATTAATCGTTTACAAGAAGAATTGAAGCAACTCGATCAACAAAAAAAAGATCTACAAATTAGAATAGAGGCCTTTGCGCCAGAGAAAGAAGACTTATAGCTGCAGCCCGTGCTCTTGAACTCATGGGTGACTATGCTGGCTTAGCAGTTATCCGGCAAGAACAGAAAACTGATTAGCTACTTATGATAAATGCCAAAAATCCCTGCCGAGTTGTGGAGGAGGCGGTCAAACTAGCAAATGAAATCATGAAAATGACTACCGAACAACTTGAAACGAAAAAATCGGAGCAGCAAAAAACATTGCCAATCATTCGTAAAGCCCGAGAGCTGGACCTGCAAATCATTGAAAGAGATGTACCCATTAAAGTTGTAAATGATTCTATCACAGAATTGTCGAAATTTATCGAAATCACTAGCGCTAAGCAAAATAGTGATTGCGCTAATTTGAACATCAAGTGCAAAGCCTTACAAGATTTGCTGTGCCAATTGAAAGCAAAGCAAACAGATGAAGGGCTAGTCGAACATCTCTCCGGCATACAAAGTCGATTTGAGGCCTTTCGGGGTTGTCATGATCAACTGCTTGAAAAGCATAACGAAATCGAACAAACTACTAATCAATTTCAGAGAAAGCATTTAAGGCTGGCAAGAACAATTAGAAATTTTAGATAAAGAAAAATGCAAACTGGATAGCATTCAAATTATACTTACTGAAAAACAAACGGAACTTCAGAAAACCCTTGATAACCGAAAATTACAGAGTGGCGCAAAAATCAATCGTTTTTGATCACGAAAAAGAATCTCCTTGCAAAAGCCTTTGAACTCGCTGAAAACCTGTTGCACTCCAAACAGGCCATGAGTGAACTTGATAATAGAAAAAAAGCTTTCAGTGCTGAAAAATATAGGCTAAAAAGTCAGCTGGAAAATCAAACAGAAAAACAAGCCTCGCTTGAAAAGAAAATAGAACTGCTCGAAACTGAGCTAACATTACTCAAAAGTATAGAAGATCTTAAAGAAGCTCGTCGCCAGCTTCAAGATGGTAATCCATGCCCATTATGTGGCGCCAAAGAACACCCGTTTGCAACAGGAAGCGTTCCGGTTCTGAATGATGCTCACCAACGTCTCATCACAGAAAGAAGTGTTTTAAAGTCTGTAACTGATACTGTTTCCGATTTGAAGGTCAAGCTAACAAATGTAAACAAAGACCTAGAGCAAGTTGACTCTAGCAATAAAGAGCATATTCGGAAAATTGAAGAAACACATCATCTAATCAATCAAGTATGTTCAGAATTATCTCCTGAGCTGAAATTAGCTTCTTTATCGGAGCTTAATAATAAGATTAAGGAGCTTGAGGAAGATAATCAACAAGCGCTAACGCACGCTTCAATGATTGTAGAAACTGCCGAAACTGCTGAGACAGAATTGAACCTGCTGCGTGAGTCACAGGATCTAGCCAAAGAATCGCTTGCAAAATCCGAGCGTAACACCCAAGTTGCCGTTTACAAAAAAGATTCTATTGGGCAACTGCTTGAACGGCTAAAAAAAGAAATCGATGTGCAACAAGGGGAACAAGCAAAAGCTCTCGATCTTCTGCAGAAAAATGTTCAGTCATTCGGAGTAGAATCTTTATCTATAGATAATTTAGATGTAATTTGTGAACAGCTAGTTTCCCGTCGTGATCAGTGGATAGCGCATCAAAAAGAACAAACAAATCTTAATCAGGAAATTGCCGCTCTTAAAATACAGACGCACTATCAAGAAGGAGAGATTCAAAAATCTGAGCAAGAGATCAAAAAACAACGAGATTGGCATAATAAACTCGTGCAAGAACGTATGGAATTTGTTCGTGAAAGACAAAATATTTTCGGAGATAAAAAATCTGATGATGAAGAGACGCGTCTTTACGCGGCTATTGATTTTGCGAATAAAGAATTGGATGCCGCTCGGCAAAAATTGGACACAAAAAACCAAGAACTAGGAAACCTAAAAATCAGAATTGAAGAATTAGAGAAGACAATTAGAGATCGAGAAATCCAGCTAAAATTATTAGAAAAATCTTTTCAGATACGGCTCAAAGAATCACAATTTTTCAATGAAGAAAATTTTAAGTCCGCCCAGCTAACAGAAAACGAACGCAAGGATATGATTCAAAGATCGCAAAAACTTTCTGATGAAAAAGCTGAATTCACCGCTAAGGAACGTGAAAAAATAAATCTACTGAATATAGAGCAGCAAAAAAAAATTACCGAAGAACCTTTAAATGAACTTAAAAATAAACTGATGTCTTTACTCGCCTATTCAAGGGAGCTTCAGCAGGAAATAGGTGGTATACGGCAAAAATTAAAGGAAAATGAAAATTTGAAACAGCAGAAACGAGACCAAATTCAAGTCATCAATGCGCAAAAAAATGAATGCGCAAGATGGGATCTACTCCATGATTTGATCGGTTCTGCAGATGGGAAAAAATATCGCAATTTTGCTCAAGGACTGACCTTTGAAATGATGATAGGTCATGCCAACAAGCAATTACAAAAAATGACAGATCGCTACTTGCTAACTCGCGATAAGACACAGCCATTGGAGATCAATGTGATTGATAATTTCCAGGCAGGTGAGATTCGTTCCACAAAAAATCTTTCAGGTGGGGAAAACTTCATCGTTAGCCTATCATTAGCGCTTGGTTTATCCAGTATGTCCAGCAAAAACGTCCGAGTCGATTCACTTTTTCTAGACGAGGGCTTTGGCACTCTGGATGAGGAAGCGCTTGAGACTGCGCTCGAAACTCTTTCAAACTTACAGCAGGATGGTAAGTTAATCGGCGTGATTTCACATATACCTGCTTTAAAAGAGCGTATCAGCACCCAGATTCAGATAACACCTCAAGCCGGAGGAAAAAGCCGGATATCCGGCCCAGGTTGTAGAAGTTCTACAGCAGTGTAATAAGTCCATCGTGATTTTGCAGTGATGAATGTCCAAATTTAAGAAGTAATGCTGTTTTTTTTCTTTTAGTATAAGGCGGGCAATTGCTGGACCCTAGTATTTTAAACTAGGCAAAAATCATTTTTGATGTTAAATCTCATATTGTTATCATAATTATTTGTTTTAGATTGTAAAATTGATATAGTTTATCGAATTGGTGTATTATCTCAGAATCCTCTAAATTTTGAACTGTTTGGCTTCCAAGTTAATTTCTAAGCACTTTAAGCCCTTGTTTTAAGGATATTTTTTGGACAGTTAATTCTGCTTGATAATGCAATGGACAGGCGTTAAGTATCATGATATCATTATAAATGACGGATAAGTCCTTTAATATGCCTAGAGTGCTCCCTTCTATCTGGCTGGGTATGAGCTTTGGGAAGTTAGGTATTAAAGGGGCCGTCTTTTTTATTCTGGTTATTTTTTAAATAAATCGTCTCGAATTTTATCTTTGACTTAAATAAGTTGTACTATTCTAAGTCGGTAAAAGTAACTTTTCTGTAAATCCCCCAACAGAATAGGTCGGCGGCCTGTAAAACAGGGTTTGCCTGAGAGGATTCATGACTGATATCTAGACGAACGTTTAGAGGAAGTAATGCTTCTAATTGAGTTTGTACGTAGCTATTAAAATCTTTAATTTCTTCAATATTTTTGCATTTATCTAAAACCAAATTAACAGTTTTTAAAGTTGGTTCAAAATGAACTCGCTCTAGTAAAAATCGTGCTAAAAAATTATAGAGCTTCTTTTTACCTATTTTGGTTTGTAAATGGGGTAATACCTTTTCTTTGCTCAGTGCCAGGGTGTATAGGTGCCAACCTTGATCGGGAACGTGCTGGTAAAAATATTTTTTGATTTGAAAAGTAGTTGCCGAACCTTTAAGTTCGTTGATTTTTCTCCGTTTGTTTTTGCTATGATTTAGTTTTTTCTTAAGCGTTCGACGTATCGCCAACTTGATGGCGGAAGTTGCTGCCAGACTATTGCATGCCAGTAAGGTGACTACGAAATAACGAGATGTTTTAGGCTTGCTCCAGTCAAATCCTAGATCGCCTGATTCGTCCAGGTAAATGGATAGATGTTCAATGGTCAATTTATTGTCCAAGAAAAATAAATAGAATATCAAATTCTAAGAAATAACACTGTTGTTTTTTTCTTTTAGTCAGGTTTTGAGTGTGGCGATGTCAATATCACCCTGGTGTTTGCTGGCTTGCAAGGCTTTGAATTCCTGCTCCAGGAGTTGATAACGATTTTGCCAATTGGAGGCTTCTTTGTCAGCCATCATTTTTTCGGCCTGCATGCGTTCCTGGCTTAATAAAGTACTTTGACGCCATTCTCAACTTTTTGATTCCGTCAATAATAATTCAAACTGCAAAGGTGGATTTCCAAGCTTTTTATTAATGACAATGGCGATGGTATGGGCCAACACTTTTCTGGCAACACGATTGGTTAAATACCATAATTTTCGCGCCCGAACTTTTTCAATATGAAAGCGCTCTGTCAATTGACCAATCACGGTTTCTACCAGACGACGAGTTGAAACCAACCATTGAATGAAGTTTTTGCTTCGTTCTTCTTTCATATTGGTTTTCGCTGCAGTTTGTAAATTGATTTGCGCAAAGTAGTGTAGTTCCTGTTGAAAATCAACGCCGAGTAATCCTTTATCAGCAATCACATCGCCTCGGATCCCTGGCGTTAAATCCCAAAATGAACGCCTTTCATCTATATTAGCTGCTGTGGCCGTGATTTGGGTAATCACTCCTTCCGAGTTAATCATCACATTGCCTTTGAAGCCATAGTAGATTTCCTCTTTAGAAGCACAATAACCATAGTCCGCTTCCCCCTCAAAAACTCGACTGGAATTCGCTCTCTTGAAATGACACACTGGCATTGGAAAACCATCAGCTGGTTTTTAGGCAAGTAATCATAGAGCGAGCCGAATGGCAAATACTCCAGCACTAAACAAGCGTGATTATCTTCAAGGCAAGCGCCATAGAATGACCCTATCAATGGGCTGTGCAGACTTTTTAAAATCCGAATTTCACGTATAAATTCCAAACCTTCGTTCCCCGATAAAGGTGTCAGCAGTGATTTGATGGCCACCTGTTGTCCTGCCCATTCCCCCGAATAAACTGTGGCAATGCTGCCTTGTCCGATCATTTTATGTAAACTTAATTCAAAAAACGGAATTTCATCTTCTGGTGGAATGATAGATTTTGATTCAACTGCTCGAGATTGCATTTTCTTTAACTGCCATTGTACTGATTGCAACTGTTGTAACATCAAAGAGTCTCGATCTTTTACAGTTCCGGTAAATTTTTTCCATTCTTGTTGATTTTGCCGAAAATGTCCGATAATTTCGTTTTGCAATTGTTTTATTTCCTCTCTGTCGGCTTGTTGGTCTTGAATATCTTGCGCTTGATTAGTAATTTGTTTAGCAGAGATGGTGAGATGCAAATCAGCAATGGCTTGTTGCAATTCTTTATTAAAACGAGCAAATTCTTGAGTATTACTATTAACTTTTAAAGCTTGGTAAATCCAGGTTTTTTGTTGCGTAAATTTTAAAATAAACTCATGCGCTTCTTTAAGAGTTTTCTCTAAATTGCAAACGGCGTTGCTAAATGCTGTTGAATCAGGATATTGATCTAATTGAGCAATCGCTTCAATAATCACTTTAATGCGCCCGCTGAGCCGTTGGCATTGGCGATGATTGAATTTAACGCCTTGAACAACTTTATAAATAGCGTTCGCTATGTCGTAAATAGATTTAATGGTATGTGCTACATCCAATATCATCATCATATTCTGATCCTCCTAAGAGTCTAAATTCGAAACGTAACTCGGAACCAGGCTGTTTATAGAATTGGATTTTTGTAGTTTATCTTTTTCTTCTTTGGTTTTTTCGGTTTGCCACAGTTGCTGCAAGCTTTTGGCAAGATTGTCAGCCGTAGGACGTTTTTTGGGCGATTGCCAGCAAGAGCGAATCAGTTGAGCAAACTGTGCCGGACAACTTTTCGGTATGGTTTCTTGTTGGTCACGGGGTCGATTCAATTTAGCGCCGATTAAAGCAGCTTGTCCCAACCCGAAAAAAGGCGTTTTATAGGGATGGATGACCAATTCCCAAAAAATCATGCCCAGTGAATAGATATCGCTTTTTTCAGTGATTTTCTGTTTTTCATCAAACTGCTCCGGCGCTACCCAACCCAGGGTGCCGTGAACTCTACCGGTAGTATAGGTGCTGGCGCTTTGTGATTTTATTTTGGATTGACCGAAGTCGGAGATTTTAGGATCAAAATTTAATCCTAAGAGAATATTGAGGCTTTTTAAATCCCGGTGAATGATTCCAACTTGATGAAGATGTGATAAACCATAAGTAACACGTAAAGCGATCCGGTAAATAAACTCTAAGGAAAGTTGAGGTGATTGAAGTAAAAATTGATAGAGCGAGCCTTTGGGCATCAGTTCCATAACAAGCAGGCAAGTGGCAGGCTGTAAACAAACTCCCATTAATTGGACGATATAGGGTGAGCGAACTCGACTGAGGACTTTAAATTCTTTTTCTAATTCGTCCAGCCCATCTTTACCGGGACGATTAATGAGCTTTTTAACCGCGACATCACTATTTTTGTAACTGCCTTTATAAACTGTGCCATAAGCGCCATGGCCGATTTCTTGTTTTTCGTCATATTGTAATTCAGCTATGGGTATCTCATAAGAAACCGCTGTTTCCCAAGATTTTTTAGGTGAGGTTGAAGTAGTTTTTTTAGAATCTTTGGAATCATCATCAGCGGAAGCAAAATTTTGCATTGAGACCACGGGAAGAAAATCAGAATGTTCATCCAAAGATTGATAGGGTATAAGAGAATCGGGAACTATTTCAGAATCAACCATTGTTAACGGCCGATCTGATCTGCTTTCAGGTTTCTGAATATTTTCCTGATTAGGACGATGAAATCTTTTATAGAGGCAACAGCACAGAAAAAACAATAAAAACAATGCACCGACACCGCCAGCGGAAGCACCGATGATAAATATCGAATTGGAATTATCAGTTTGCACATCTGGCATTGGTGTTGGAGATGGAGATGGAGATGGAGTAGGATTCGGTGTTGGGGCAGGAGTTGGATTTGGGGTAGGTGAAGGAGTGGGGTTAGGTGTTGGAGCGGGAGTGGGACTTGGATACAGTGATCTGCCACCAAAAATCACATAAACAACTCCATCATTATAGGGGGTAACCCTAACACCTGGCGCACCAATAAGAAGATCATCTATACCATCATCATTAATATCACCGGCATTACTAACAGAAACTCCAGCCTCACTCCACTGGCCTCCATTTAGAGCAAAGCCATTGCTTCCATTCAAGCTAGATAGTGAAATGGTTCCATTAGAACCCACCGAATGATTACCAAAAATGACATAAGTAACTCCGGTAAAATTAAATTCGAACCCTACTGGTGCTCCAATAATCAGGTCATCAATACCGTCGTTATTGATATCTCCTGCCTTACTGATAGAATATCCACTATTACCTCCAGGATTTACTCCATTTAACTTAAAGCCATTTGTTCCATTTAGACTAGATACTTGAAAAACTCCATCAGAGCCAATATTTTTACGGCCAAATATTACGTAAGTGCAACCCGTAAAATTATCTGGAAAAATATTACTCATCATAAAATCATCTATCCCGTCATTATTAATATCCCCCGCATCACTTACCTCAATGTGACCATAATAATTTGGATTGGCGAAAGGGTCATGAATCCCTTTTATTATAAAACCATTGGTGCCATTTAAAGTAGACAAAATAATAGCCCCATTAGCACCTAAACCTTTTTTGCCAAAAATAACATAAACAAATGCATTATCATATAATAAACTCTCCAGATTGCTTACGAGCAAATCTGCTATTCCATCATCATTAATATCACCTGCATAACCAACTGAACCTACATCATAACCTTCCAATACAAATCCATTAGTTCCATTTAAATCGGTTAATTGAATGACTCCATCAGAGCCGACATTTTTTTTACCAAACACAACGTATGCATTGGCTTCTTCTGTACCAATAATGATATCGTCAATCCCATCGTCATTAATATCGCCCGCGTAACTCAGGCTATCGCCGCTTCTGGAGTGGAATGTTCCATTAATCAGAAAGCCATTTTGGCCGGTTAAATTAGAAAAATGCAGAGTTCCAATCATTCCAATGGAAGTATTACCGAAGATAACGTAAGTACGTCCGAAATCATAAGGAGAATTATCAAAAGGAAGGCCAACTAGCAAATCATTCAGTCCATCAGCATTGATATCTCCCGCGTTACTCACAAAAACGACACCATTTGATGTTACGCCGGCGTCGAATACAAAACCAGTTGTACGGCTGATATTATTCAAATCTAGGGATAAATTTCCTATATTCTTTGAACCAAAAATAATACATACGATTGCGTTACCATTTTCTATACTTCCGCCACTTGCAAAATCATCTATAGTGTCGCCGTTGATATCTCCCACATTGGTCACAGATTTTCCAAAGTACCATACGTCATAAGGTTTTGCGACACTGACTACAAATCCCATGCTTTTTTCCAAGTCGAACAAATTAAATGAAGCGGGATAAGGGATACTTGAAGTTGGAGCATAAGAATTTAATGGTCTCCGCTTTTTAGATAATAACCGTTGACCGTTTGTGGTTGAAATATTGGTGGATGAATTTTTCATAGTAACTCCTGTATCTACGTAAATTTAACCTAATAGCCAAAATTTGAAACATTAGATTGTCCTATTTAAAACGCTATTTTCAACTTTTGAGCTAAATTAACTCAAAGATTGAATAACAATAATACCTTGTGTAATTTAGTTTTTTTAGCTAAAAATCAAGGAGCTTACAGAGAGGTCTTATGTTATTAGAAGATTTTATCATTACAGCCTATTGCTTAATAGATGAAGCGTTAAAAAAATTTCTGGGTCATCAAAAGCTCCGGCAAAGAGGATTCGAGCCAAATTTATCAGATAGCGAGATCATGACGATGGAAATCGTAGCTGAATTTTTGGGAATCGATACCGACAAAGGCGCTTGGGAATATTTTACCCAGCATTGGTGTGATTGGTTTCCAGCTTTGAGTTCACGAGCCAATTATGCGAAACACGTTGCGAATCTTTGGAATGTAACTCAACGAATTCAAGCTCAGTTAGCTACTCAACTTGGAGCATTTTCTGATTCATTACATCTGGCTGATGGTTTTCCAATGCCAGTGTGTCATTTCAAGAGAGCGAATTCCAGTCGAGTTTTTGAGGGGGAAGCGGACTATGGTTATTGTGCTTCTAAAGAGGAAATCTACTATGGCTTCAAAGGCAATGTGATGATTAACTCGGAAGGAGTGATTACCCAAATCACGGCCACAGCAGTTAATATAGATGAAAGGCGTTCATTTTGGGATTTAACGCCAGGGATCCGAGGCGATGTGATTGCTGATAAAGGATTACTCGGCGTTGATTTTCAACAGGAACTACACTACTTTGCGTAAATCAATTTACAAACTGCAGCGAAAACCAATATGAAAGAAGAACGAAGCAAAAACTTCATTCAATGGTTGGTTTCAACTCGTCGTCTGGTAGAAACCGTGATTGGTCAATTGACAGAGCGCTTTCATATTGAAAAAGTTCGGGCGCGAAAATTATGGTATTTAACCAATCGTGTTGCCAGAAAAGTGTTGGCCCATACCATCGCCATTCTCATTAATAAAAAGCTTGGAAATCCACCTTTGCAGTTTGAATTATTATTGACGGAATCAAAAAGTTGAGAATGGCGTTACTTTGGTGCAATCCTTCCATTTCTTTAAGGCGTTTTTCGGTGTCAGTCCAGCGTTGTTCAAGGAGGTCTTGTTTGGTGTTCTGTTTAATCAATCTGTTTATAAGCGTCTTGAGCATGGTTGCTTTTCTATTCGCACTTCTGAAGAAGGATTAGTGAGCGTTGAAGGCAACTGAGTTGGTTATTGGCCGGATTAGATTGGGTATCGATGTCAGCCTGGAAGGAACTGGAGTTTGATGATTATTTTTAGATTAATCCAATGGATGCTTCTTTATTTAAAGCAATTTTGGTATCATTTCTTTATGATAAAGAAAGAAAATGACCTTGAAATGACGGCTATTTTAAGCAATGTTCCTGCTGAGAAAGCCGCTATCATTGAATCTCTACTAACAGGAAAAAATTCCAAGATTTTAGATCAGGAATCAAAAATCCTTGCTCTTGAAAAAGAAATCGATTGACTTAAAGAACAATTCAAATTAGCGCAACAAAGAAAATTTGGCCGTTCTTCGGAGAATACTGCTCCAAACAGACGGCTACAGCGGCTATAATGAGCAGAGGAAAAAGTCTGAAGTGATTAATTTTGGCTGTTGGGACCATGCCAGGAGAAAGTTTGTAGAAGTGATTAAAGTGAATGGTAACAATAAGGCTGGCAAAGCGGGAGAATTATTGGGAATCATAGATAAACTATATGAAGTAGAAAGAGAAGCTAAAGATCAAAGTTTTATTAAACGGAAAAGCATTCGTCAGGAAAAATCTAAACCTTTACTCGAATTAATTTATTTAAAACTACAAAAAATCAATGCGCCCCCGCAAAGTGCATTAGGGAAAGCAGTGCGGTATGCATTAAATCAATGGCCTTATTTATCAAACTATATTGATTACGGTGAGATCGAGATTAGCAATTGTTGGATTGAAAATCAAATTCGTCCCTTTGCCCTGGGCAGGAAAAATTGGTTATTTGTTGGAAATGAACTGAGTGCTAATAAATCAGCCCTTCTTTATAGCCTTATTCAGACCTGCAAACTAAATCAGATCGACCCCCGTAATTATTTAATTTATGTCCTTAATCAAGTACACAAAATGCGCCGTAAAGAAATTGAGCCTGAGATCTTGTTACCACAATTTATCAACAGAAAATTACTCGGTTAATGAATTCTTCAAGATGGGATTATTAGGGGCTTACTTTTGGCTAATTCTTCCAAACGATACGCCAGCATGACATAAATAAAATAATGCACCGACTCTAACAGTCCCGTTTCCATACCTTGGACAAAGCCGCGCACGGCGTAGGCTTTGATTAACCCCCAGATGGTTTTGAGTAAAATGGTGCGCTCCTGTGGCCTAACACGATAATCACAGGTTTGCGGTGCGCTTGGCCCCACGTCCGCAGGTGATAATAACGGCCATTGTAAATGCTTTTCGATGGCATGATCCAAACTGCTCCATTTCATCCATGAAATGCAGGAAAATTCTTATTGATACAATTTCAATAACGCCGCTTTGGGAATTTTGGCGCGATCAATCTGTTGACGAGTAATTCCCAGCGAGGCTAAAAAATTAGACAAAGCGACACTCTGATCCTCTTCCGCTAAAAGCTGATAATTCATCGGCATCTCTGGGTCATCATCAACGCCTTCAATGATGTCAGCCTGAATACTGCCAGAAGTGGGAAGTACCACTGTCGGTTGAATGAAATCCGGCTTATCCGTGTCTTTATTATGAGGAATGGAATCAGCCGGTATTTGGTTTAATGTACGCAATCCGATACCGCCGTCTTTATCTTCGCTGCTATCCTGAATAGAACTAACCGAGGTCTGCAAAGGTTGGGTGACATCAGCCGGAGGTATCAATGATGATATAGGTTCACGTTCCATAAGCATTTCTCCCTTTAATAAAATAACCCGTTATTTCGCCGTGCTAAGCGAGTACTTAGTGTAACGTCATATCCGTTGTTTTGGTGACTGTTGAAACTCGTTGTGCTGAGAAAGTCGGTAAATTCGGAAGGAAAGCATATCGGCTATGCACTAAGTGAGCCGGAGAAGTCGACCTGGTTTCTTCTGCTTTTACCCCGCTCCAACAGCGTTGGAAAAAGCGGCTACCGGTGTTGACGATAGCTTGCATCCAAGTGCTGTTTTTATAAAGCAAAATGCTCAATCCAGCTATGCCGAGAATCATAGCGCCTGCCGTCACTGGAGTGAGTGATGATGAGGTGGATTCGGTATGAGTAGCACGCGGTAAAGATAAAATTGGTTGAGATGATGAAGTTTCGGTAGCAGGCGGCCAATAAAAAATATCCGGCGAATCCGATTCGGTTTCATCCATTTCAATAGTACTAGCACTACCGAATAATTCCCAGGTCAATTGAGTCGTGGTCAAAGGATTAGTGTTTACGCCACAAGATTCGGTTGCCGGTAAATTGGCATGACAACGTTGATCGTCGCAGACTTTTTTCAATGCATTTTGTTGCATCGCGATGGCCAAGGCTATATCATTGGCTGCGTTACCTCTAAAATAAATGGTTGTGAGGTTTGTGCACGGAAAAATTTTTGCTAAAGCGAGCGCGCCATCATTGCCAATTTGGTTGTTAACGACTGATAAGTAATTTAACTGATAAGGAAAATTTTGAGTTAAATTTTGGATGGCGGTGTCATTTAATTGATTATAACCCAAATTCAACGAGTATAATTGACTTAAACCACTAAACATACTCTCACTGAGGGCGCTGATTTGGTTATAACTCAAATACAAGATGGTTAATCGATTTAACCTACTAAACACGCCCTCGCTGAGAACACTGATTTGGTTATTATACAAATTCAAGATTGTTAATTGACTTAACCCACTAAACACGCCCTCGCTAAGGACATTGATTTGATTATCATGCAAATTCAAGGTGGTTAATTGACTTAACCCATTAAACGCGCCCTCACTAAGGACATTGATTTGATTATCATGCAAATTCAAGGTAGTTAATTGACTTAATCCACTAAATATACCCTCGCTGAGGACGCTGATTTGATTATAACTCAAATACAAGTTGGTTAATTGACTTAACCCACTAAACACGCCCTCGCTGAGGACGCTGATTCGGTTACCACTCAAATCCAAGGAAGTTAATTGATTTAACCCACTGAACACGCCTTCGCTGAGGACGCTGATTCTGTTACCACTCAAATCCAAGGAAGTTAATTGATTTAACCCGCTAAACACGCCCTCGCTGAGGACGCTGATTTGGTTATAATGCAAATCCAAGAAGGTTAATCGGCTTAACCCGCTAAACACGCTCCTCGCTGAGGACGTTGATTCTGTTACCAACTAAACCCAAGGTGGTTAACGCAGAAAAATCTGAAAAACTACCCTCTGTAATATTTTCAATAAGAGAATATCTGAGTTCAAGAGTGGTTAACCGAAAAGGAAAATACTGCATAAATTCTTGTGTTAACACAGGGGGAATAAAGCTATTACCTCCTACTGATAAACTCTTTAGACCAACCGGCAACAAGGTTGAGAAATTTTGAGGGAGGGTGCTGATTTGATTTGAAGAAATATCTAATTCAGTGAGAGTGATTGACAGAGAGGACAAGATACTCATGATAATGCTGGTGTTCAAATAATTGTACGATAAATCTAAAGTTTGTAATTGACTTAACCCGCTAAACATACCCTCGCTAAGGACATTGATTCGGTTACCAACCCAAATCTAGAGAGGTTAATTGACTTAACCCATTAAATATGCGCTCACTGAGGGCACTGATTTGGTTATAACTCAAATACAAGGAGGTTAATTGACTTAATCCACTAAACGCGCCTTCGCTGAGAACGCTGATTTGGTTACCAACTCAAATCCAAGATAGTTAATTGACTTAATCCACTAAACACGCTTTCGCTGAGGACGCTGATTTGGTTACAACCCAAATACAAGGAGGTTAATTGACTTAATCCATTAAACATGCCATCGCTGAGTACGTTGATTTGGTTAGAACCCAAATCCAAGGAGATTAATTGGCTTAATTCTCTAAACATGCCCGCGCTGAGAGCACCGATTTGGTTGATAAACAAATGCAAGGCGGTTAATTGATTTAATCCATTAAACACGCCCTCGCTAAGGGTACCGATTTGGTTACTATTTAAATGCAAGGTGGTTAATTGACTTAACCCATTAAACACGCCTTCGCTGAGTACGCTGAGTTGGTTCCAACTTAAATCTAAGGTGGTTAATTGACTTAACCCACTAAACATGCCTTCACTGAGAGACGCTGATTTGGTTACGACTCAAATCCAAGGTAGTTAATTGACTTAACCCACTAAACACGCCCTCGCTGAGGACGCTGATTTGGTTATAACTACAAATTCAAGGTAGTTAATTGACTTAACCCATTAAACATTTCCTTGCTGAGGATACTGATTCGGTTAACACTCAAATCCAAAGTCTGTAAAGGAGCACCTTGTTGAACTATCGCTTGAATGATCTGCGAGGCTTCTTCTGAGGTTAAATATTTGTCGTATAAATGTAACGTTGTTAATTCCGTTAAATGATATTGCGGAATTTCTGCTACGAATGCAGCAACGCTTTCATTGGTGTCAAGCGTACGAAAGAAATTAACCCGCGCCTTAAAACACTCCGCCGTATAGTCCGACGCCCAATCTTGATAACCATTGCCAAACTGAAATCCGGGTTTATCCGGGCAATTGATCGCTTCGAGAATACTGGCGGCGATTTTTTGCAAAAATAGTACTTCTAATCCTAATTTCACGATTTTTAGCAACGCAAAAGGCAGTCGCTGTGTCCACCAGGAAGTCGATTGACCCAGCCACCATAATAAATAACTGGCGTATAATCGACGGGGTATGGGAGCTAATTTTTTAGTCATTGCCCACTGATTCGACCTTTTTTCTTCGATGAATTTTGATTGAGATAAGTCCTCTAAATCGGCTAAAGCCATTGCTTTGATATAAAGCAGATCCTGTTAATTCTTTTGGAGAATAACCCGCTCGCTGCAATCGCGGAAAATCTTTCAAACCGATGCCGTGCGCTATTTTCGCTAAACTTTCCAAGGCATTAAGCTGGGTGATTTTATCGCCTTCCTGAGCTACTCGACGAATGAGTTCAAAGGCTTGTTGTCGGCTTTTGATAGTCTAACCGTCCATCCCAGCGTACCCATTGTTCCAGTTTTTGTACTTGGCTGCCAAGAGAGAAAAGATTGGATAGTAAAGGTACTTTTTCCAAGAATCACATTTTGCCAAAAGCTACCCGGTTTGGCGAGATGCGCGTTAATTTGATCGGTTATTTTCTGGATTTCTTCAACGCTCAGGAGACGAGCACTGCGCATATTCACAATTCCTTTTATAACGCCGAGAATAAAAGGGGCCGCCAGAATGAATTTAAGCCATTTCGCCTCTAGTGCTGCCAAACTGCGAACTAAACTATCAATACCCTTTTGACTGGAGCCGGAAAAAATAGCTTGAAATTCTTCAAAATCCGATTGCCCGGTTTTGGCTAATTCTCCCAAGCGATACGCCAGCATTGCATAAATAAAATAATGCACCGACTCTAACAATCCCATTTCCACACCCTGGACAAAGCCGCGCACGGCATAGGCTTTGATCAACCCCCAGGTGGTCTTGAGTAAAATAGTTCGCTCATGCGGTCTAACACGATAATCACAGGTTTGTGGTGCGCTTGTCCCCACATCCGCAGGGGATAATAACGGCCATTGTAAATGCTTTTCGATGGCATGATCCAAGCTGCTCCATTTTAACCATGAAGCACAAGAAAATTCTTGTTGATATAGTTTCAATAGCGCGTTCGAGGAAACTTGAGCATCGTCAATGAGTTGGCGAGTGATTCCCAGAGACGCTAAAAATTCATACAAGGCTGAGTTATTGGAATCATCAGGTAAAGGCTGATAATCGCCTTGATATGCTTCATTATCCTCGCTACTCTTAGTCAAATCTTCATGAATGCTGGGGAAAGTAGAGAGTAATATAGGGGGTTGAGTGGAATTTGGCTTGCCGATATTTTTAATATTAGTGACAACAGGCTCGGCAAATATTTGATTCAAACTTTGAAGTTTAAAGTCATTGTCACTGCCTTCATCCATTATAGATGGAACAAATAAAGGCCGAGAGGTATCAGCCGGAGGTACCACAGATAGTATAGGTTCACGTTCCATGCGAATTTCTCCTTTTAAAGTTAATTAATAGTCAGAGTAATTTATCTTTCAAAAGATACAAAACAAAGAATAAAAGGTGTCATTGCGGTGGGATTTTCTCAATTTCAACAAAGAATTCATAACATACTCCATATTTGATTTTTTCTATCTTTGGGACCACTACAGGGTAATTTAATTCTCTGAAAATTGACAGTAAAAGTGCCCCCGGAAATAGGGAAGACCCAATTCTAGCACCAACATAGCACCGAGAATTATAAAATTTTGGAATTTACCGTAACTATTTGATTTTATGGCTCCCCGGGACGGACTTGAACCGCCGACCAAGTGATTAACAGTACCTATATCGAATGTTCTATTCCTGTCTAGATTTTTCTATCTATTTCTATTTAAAGCTTTTTTAGTTTTTTTTGATCTTCTCTATTTTGCCTTAAACTTCTATAAAATTCTACATTTTTCTTGGCACACTTACACCCAAATTACACCTCGCAACCTAACCGTCAAAAAAATACTCTCTTCGAGCGTGGTCGCATACCTACTGATCTTTAAGTTTGCGTTCCTGATGTATTCTAGCAATACCATCGGTATAATAAAATGCTTAAACCTAAGCCTTCATAGCGAGTTAGTTAATGCCTGCGGGCCAATACCCAAGGAATGAACTTCCAAGGGAACTTCCTTAGAAGAAGACCTGGTGTGAAGATTGATTTTGGAGATTTTTTTTTTCCTGAAGCGTTACTTCCTCGTCCGGTGAAGGAAAAAATTCACAAAAAAGTCTCAAGATTTAGTGCAATAAGTTTCCGCAGTAGGTGGCAACTGCTGAATTTAGGTTAAACGCACTCAGAGGGAATCAATTTTTAATTGTACTTAATTAAATTGGAAGTATACAAGGAGAGTTAATACGAATGAAAAATATCGATAAAATTCAGTTTTCCATTGTAAATGAAATGCCGAAACCTGAAATTAAGCTTGTCCCCGGCTCATTTTTTTTGTTAACTGACCGGCAATCCAAGCCAACTGCATTGTATTCGGTCAATGAGAAAGGAAGCTTCATCAAAATATGCAACGAAATTCCCCTGTTCATAAACAAGGCTTTCTATGATTACTTTCAAATTCTAGATAGTGAATCAAAATCGACTAAAGGAAAGGATAGTCAAATTTTAGCGGAAGTACAAGAAGGGGACTATGCGTTATTCCACGCCATTCTAGGAGAACGGGATGCTATAACGGGTGTTTTTTTCGCTAAAGAGGTGAGTGAAGAAATTTCTAAACTAAAAATTCAAATAAATGCATTAAAAAATGCAAAGAAACTCAAGACAATTCCAACTCAAGCTGATGGCAACTGTGGTTATCATTCGATACTGGGAGAGAGGAAATTCAATGGAGGGGCTTTAATTTGTCCAGATATGGATGCTAAAAAAAATCTAGTTAAAAATAAGATATTAAATGAAAATAATATCGATGAATTTAATAAATTGTTAAAAGAAGCCATTATCGAATTAATTATGTCTACTCGCTCTGATATTGGTCATCAACTTATAAAATTAAGAGGTTGTTATCAAAGACACTTACAACAACAAAAAACTCTAAATGAAGATATTTGGGGGGCTTTTGAACACATATTAAAATCACCCGAAAATAAAGTGATTGAAGCATATATTTCGACTAATACAGAAAATTTCCCCAATTTAAATTTTAAAGAAAAGTTTTACATGGCTTTAAATTCTAAAGAAGGTGAATTATACGGAAGAATCATGTCATTACCCGCTTTATCGGAATCATTTAAGATTTTTAATTTTTTACAGGATCAATCTTTTGATTGGGATCAAAATATAACGCCCATAATCATCAAGACATATGCCGAATATATGAGCAAATCGATTCTATGGTTATTACCGGCGGAATTAGCCATTGTTGGTTATGTTTTTAATAAAACTGTCGTATTTTACCCTTTAGCGGGAGCAAACCCAATAATTTATAATAGCGGACAAAAAAGCGAAGTTTCAGTGCAATTCAATGGTACAAATCATTATGAACGGCTTGAGCCTCAAGATCATGATTTAAAAGATGACACCAAATCATTACAAGGATTTTTCTATAAAAAAATCCATGAATATGTGACCAAAGATTCTGAAATTAATTCTCAAGAATTTCCCAGACTTTACTTAATCAAAGAAAATTACAAAAAATTACGCATTAATCCAGCAGAATTTAATTTTTACTTGGATACTGAAGCCCTAAGTGAGTATGTAAGATACTATTTAGGTGAAAATGAACAAAGCCGTTCTTTAATATGTTCGGATATAGAGTTGGCTGCGTTTACTTTAGGAATGAGTATTCATGTTTATGAAAATATGAGTACCTCATATAAAGAAATTAACCCTGGTAAAACTAAAATTGTTAAATTAAAAATAAATAATTCCAAAATCTATCGTATTGTTGATTCAGCGGAAACTGCGTTACAGCGACTTAAAACCTTGATAGTGGATTATGATAAAAAATTCAAGGAATCTTCCTCAATAAATTTGTCACCATCCAGTGAGCAGGATGATGGAGATGAAATGGATATGGATAATTATTTCGAATATATTCCTGTGAATAAAGTGAAAAGACAAAAAATAAGCAAACTTTCATATTTGCCGATTGATGGAGGAATATATACAGGTACGAATACAGAATTGAAGCGTAATGGCTTTGGAGTTTATGATAAATTGCCTCAATATTACTTTATGGGGGGATGGTCGGATGATAAAGAACACGGTCAAGGATATCAGTTAAGCAATAACGGTGAAACCAATTATTATGGAAGATTTGAATACGGTAGCTTTCAAAACGGTTATGGCCGTAAGGAAATTCAAAAAGGGGTTATTACTTGTGTATATGATGGCCGTTTCAAAAAAGGTCAATTTCATGGATTGGGTGAATTAGAAATTAAAAATTTAAATTCGATCAAGATTATTGCAAAATGGAAGCAAGGGAAAGCCAAAATTATTTATGATAATCAACTGAAAAAATTATTGACTGGTTGTGAATTCGTTTTTTTCAAAGAATTGTCTAAGCATACGAATGATACTAAAACCCAGAGTATACAGCACGCCTTACTTTTTGAATTAATTAAACTGATTGAACGTAAGCCTGTGAAATTTTTAAAATCATTAGCAGAAGAATCTAAAATTCCTTCAGATCTGCAAACGGCGGTGCGTAATTTGCATGAAATTTCTGAAATAAATATCATGATGGATGATTTACTTTTTTTTAAAATTAAAGAATCCGAAGTTGAATCTTATATTGCCAAAGTAGCAGATATTTGTTTAATCGGATTAGATCTGTATTTATCAAGCCGATTGGGCTATGAACTTCAGCAAAATGCAAATATTTCCGTCAAGCAAGTTTTTGGTGATTCATTAGACACGGTTGGAATTGCCGATTGTAAGAGAAATGAACCAGCTATTCAAGCTTTGTCGAAATATAAAAAATTACTGCAAGTGGTTCCTGGAGCAATTGATTTGATTAAAAATTTGATCAATATAGCAAATGCTCAATCTGTCGCTATGGAATCTAAAACAAAATTTACTCAGGAAACTACCAAAGAACTTCAAGAAATATGGAAGTATTATATTAATCAAAAAGATAAGCATCTCCATGATCAATTTGATTTTCACAGTGACTTTTATCAGGCTTGTTTTTGGATGCGTTTACAATTGCAATATAATCTTTTGTATATTAAAACCAGCAGTTCAGGATATATGCTAAAAATGCTGGAAAAAATTCTAGAAATAAACCCTTTAGACAATCAAGCAAAATCAAAATTAGCCAAAAGGTTTTCAACAGACAATTTTTCATTAAAAGATATTATCACTAATTTTTTTATGATAATGATTAAAGAAAATTTAACCCTTTCAAGGTACGAAGTATTAAAGAATTTCATTAGTGACTACTATCAAAAAAGATTATCAGTTCAAAAGGTTCTATTTGAAGAATTATTAAAGGGAATCCTCACTATTTTTGAATATCTAGAGAGTCTACATATTTATAAAGACCACGCTCTTGTTGAAATTCAAATAAAATCTTTACAAAATTATTGTAATCAAGGCCAAAAAATTTTCATAGTATTCGAAAACTTTTCAATTTATAATCAAAATTATTGCGATTTGGTGTACTTTTTTTCAGAGTCTTCATTGCGTTATTTTAACGATAGTCCAGATAAAGATATTATCAATACAATAAAAAACTTGTCTATGACTTACGTTTATCAAGAAAAACCCATGGAAGTCGAAGAAGGAATGATTTTCCTACAAAATTTAAATAATTTTATGGTTAGCCTGCGAAATATAGATTGGTCATGGATTATTGAGGAGCAAAAATATTTATCTGAAACAATTGATCTTCAAAAATTGAATAACAACAAGATTTTAATTTCGTTCGAATCAATTTCGAAAAAATTTCAAATATTTAAACATTGTCCTCATTATACTTACAATATTATTTGTAAATTACTGCAATTGTTAGAAAAACAAAAATTTAAAACCGCAAAGCATGCTTCCATATTATTAGAAGCGATCCGGGAATCACTGAAGTTTTTATCGGATCAATTATACTGTGACAATTTGAAAGTATTTGAAAAAGAGTCAATACATCCCTTTGAGACAGCATTGCATGATGAAAAATATTTGGAAAATAATATTAAAAATATCAATATATACTTTTTATTTAATCGAAAATTAAATCAGATTACATTAGAGAAATCTATCATGCTATTACAAAATGAAAATTATTCCAGCCTCGACTCGAAGAAAAATGAAATAGAATATTCCAGTTTGAAAATAGCTATGGAAAATCGGAAAGAGGATCCGATAAAAAAAATTTCCGATTGTGAAAACAAAAGTTATGAAACAGTTTTTGAATTCTATCTCAACGCGCTAATGAATTTTGATCCTCAAGTCACCATTGCTAATATAATTAAACAAACCCGTATTTTAGCAGAAAAATTTCAAAAGAAAAATGGAATTGATCACAGCGACTGTAAATTACGAATGCAAATCATTCCACCTGTTATTGCCGGCTTAGCCATTATTTTGTCATGCCGTGTTTCCAATAGTTTAGAGTATGATAATAAAGAGTGGAAAATAAAAAAAACGATTAAAGGTCAAGTTTTTTTAAAGCCACATCGAATTCAAATTCTAGGAGTTTTATTACTATTAGGTATTGGCAGTACTCAAAAAGGAATTGATAATCATTTAGGTGAAATTAAAACCGGACAGGGAAAATCCTGGGCGCTGACACTGTTAGCTGGATTTTTTTGTCTAATTGGCTATAAAGTAAAAATCGCTTGTTATAGTGAATACTTGATCGATCGAGACAAACATGCTTTTTTACATAATACAAGGCCCTTTGACTTTAAAGTTACTTTCAACACATTTAAAGCAATTTGTGAAGAAAAATTCCGTTATAATTCTGATTTCACATTTAGTGACGCTTTAAGAAGCCTATTATCGGGAAAACCCATTACCATTTCTGAAGAAAAAGGTGAAAATTCTATCATTTTAATGGATGAAGCTGATGTATTTATAGATCAGATTGAGATGCAAAGAGGATTTTTGATTTTGGAACCGAGTCCCAGTTTACGAGATTTGCAGATGGAAATCTGGTTAAAATTAGTAGAAGAAAGTGTCAATCCGACACCAGAAAATAAAGAAAAATTAATTGAGAATTTGTTATATCTGGCTATCGGAAGACTTAAGAATGAAAACGTTTTCTCGCGTGAACCCGTTTTAGATTATTTGAATAAACAAAAGAAATTGGATTTGCTAATTAATACACATGTCAGCAAAATGCTTAAAACCGCTATAGATGTCTTTTATGCTAAACCTGATGAGACCCTAGCTAATAAATTTCGGCTTAATTCCAGTGGTTTAATTGAAATGAAAGTGGGGGATAGGTTTGTCACCGATAGCCTCAGTGGTTACTATAACTCGTTTTTCTATTTAAAATATAAATTTAATCCTCAGGCGCGAACTATTCATGCCCAATGGTCTGATTTAAACTATAGCCAATTTGGTTATTTTAGCTTTTATGGAGGTTCACTTTCATATGCTAAAATCCCCAAACTTTATACTCGTATTTTTGGGGTAACGGGTACTTTAAAAAATTTGTGCCCGGCGGAACAAGTTTTACTTGAATCTAATTATCAAATTAAAAAATTTACCTATTTTCCTTCTTTTTTTAATGGATCTCGAATTAAAGAAGAAAATTCTGTTCACTTATTACAAAGTCCAGCAGACTGGGCTGAAATAATAGTACAACAAACCCGAAAATATAAAGATAGAAATCAAGCAGTTTTAATTTTCTTTGAAAATGAAGTGGAATTGGATTGGTTTTTAACCCATTATGGAACGAGGTTACAGACAAAGCCGCTAATTATTACTGAAAATAAAATTACAAATGTTAAAACTCAAGATGTTCTGATGAATAAAGATGAGTTTACTCAAAAATTTAATTTTAATGATATCGACAAATTAGTAAGCGAACAACACGCTGGTATGCATGGCAGTGTCACATTACTAACCCGAATTTTTGGCCGAGGAGTAGATTTTAAGCCAGAGGCTATTGTCAATACCAATGGTGGAATACATGTCATTCAAGCTTTTTTTTCTTTAGATATTAAAGAAGAAGTACAAATTAAAGGTAGAACTGCCAGAAAAGGTGATCCAGGTAGTTATGAAATAGTCATCTGTTTAGAAAACTTAATGAAGAACTTAGATGAGGGCGTTAGTCATTTTTTTCGCACCATCACTGTCTACTCAAATTATCAGGCCTTAGATACCTGTCGGCAAAATTTACAGCAATTATTACTTAAAAATAAAAACAAAAAAATTCAGGACTTGGAACAAGAGCACACATACACCTACCATTTTTTTAAGGCAATCAATAACCCTATTTATGATAATACTGCAGAGATATTAGACACAATCGTAAATAGTAATATAGGTCAAAAAGATTTTTAATAAGGAGATCTTTGTGCGTAAAAATTCATTATATTTAGGAAAGAGAAAATTATACAAAGATAATAAAGAAGTGATATCTAAAAAAAATAAATTAACCAATGAAAACTCTATTTTGAATCCACAGCAGATTTTGCATTTAAGAATCTGCAATGAACAAATTAAAAATTTAGCGGAGAAAATTTACGAACTTTGTCATCAATTTCGTGAAAAATTACAAAAACAACCCGCATTAGACGAGGTAGAAGAACTTATTATTTTCTATTATGATTTAGCTGAAGCTTTTTATGAGTTTTTTTCCCATTCTTCGGCAACTCGTCTTAGTTTAGTTAGTGTTAAGAAATGTTTAGAACAAGTCATTCAATTGCATGAATCACGTAAATTAAATCAAGAACGCAAGACTTTGTTAATGAGTGGAGTGTTAAGCGAAGATTTTATAGGGGCTTATGAATTTAATGAACAAATAAAAAAAATATACGCTAAAATGAATGGATATCTTACGCATAATAATCTTCACTCGCACCAATCTCCGCTGCCGCCACGGCGTAAGCTCAATATAGCTAGTGTTTATTTGCAAATGGGAGACACTATCACTGCGTTACAAATTTTAAATGAACTGGATTCCCAACAATCACAGATCGGTGGTGCTATTATCAGCGAAGTTACTTTATTAAAGTTGAAAATTACTCCAATACAAAAGTTGCAAAAAATACTCGAACTGGAATTAGCCTTAACGGATCAACCGCAATCATTGGTAATGACTTTGGTAGAGCAATATTTAAGGGAGTTGGCTGAATGTTATGATTTTTTACAAATTCCTCAACTGAGTAAACGTTACTTAATTACTGCTCAAAAATTAGCAGTAAAAGATGAAAAATATTTATCATCACCCAAAAATTCTGATTTAAAATCACTTAAAGCATCGGCTTTCTCACCGCGAACTCTAGGGGTTACTCAGCTCAATGATACGATTGATGAGAAAGAATTTTTATTCAATATCCTACCTTATCTGAACTATATTACGTCCTTTTGCAAAACGCTCAAACCCATTTATCGCTTGAAATATTATTTGCTCAATAAACAAGATTTCAATGCTCGTTTAGTTGATTTACGAAATCAACTTTGTAGTGACGAAAAAATTAATTCATTTGTGCGAAATTGTTATTTATTATTAATTCAATCTTCAACAGGCGAAATCAGCGGACGCTATTTGATGACTTTATTCCCCTCAGGTATTATTTCTGAAGGTCATGTTGATAACGAAGCCAAGTACCAAAATTTTCGTTCTTTATTATGCCGGTTGCCCATGTCAGCTTTCTCCGTTTCGAGTCAAGGTGAATTATTTATTAAAAATGAAACGGAAATAGAACAATATGAACAGGAATTTTTAATAATTTTAGATGAGCTCATTTCTGCAGATTACCGAACCAGCGTTAAAAGTCATTCGCAGTTATCTGTGCCGGTGGTTAATCCTTTGACTTATGAAAAATATTATCAACAACGATTATTACAAACCGGAATAATTATTTATGATGTGCGATTTTATGATGAAGCGAAAAAATTTCGCGATAGATTAATCGAAAAAGACAAATTATCCGTACCGCTGGCGGTGGTTTTACGCATTTCACCGACTAATTATATTGCCGCTATGGTCCCACCTGTTGACGAGAAAGCGCTACAATCAAGGTCTCGTAAAATCTATATTATGAATTCAAATCCTGATTTTGTGGATCTTACTTTATTATCCTGTTTTAAAGATTTAATAAGTGATTTTTTTTATGAAATCGTCGAAGTTCCTACACCTAGCCATCATCCTTATGGAAACGACAGTTTATTGCATGCTTATTTTAATGCCGTATTGTCGAATTGGGCTATTGAAAAAAATTATTGGAACGTACTATGCCGAAATTTCGCTTATCAACAATTAACCTCGGTAGCCAATATTGAAAATATTAAACAATGGTGGTTAAGCCCACGTGGCGAAATGAAACAATTATGGCAAGAGTCACAACGTTTTTCAGGACAAAGATCACTTGAGAGTTTATTAGATGAATTTCGTGATAGCGCCACCCTTGCGTTCACAGATTATTTTCACCGTTTGCAAGCAGATGAAATTAATTCACAAGTAGAAAAACTGATTCATGACACTCAAAAAATAACTCAATTTATTGAAATTTATCATTTTTTAATAGCGTTTTCAAAAAATTTCCACGACGATAGCTGCGACTCTTTTCAGCAAACCTTATCCGTGCTTAAAAAACAAGAGGAAAATCAAGGTCAAAAAATAGAGGTCATTGCCGTCCAGCAAATCTTGTTGGATGTACTAAAAAAAGCTGCCTTGGAAGCAATTGTTTTTCAAGAGCAGATAATCAAAACGTGTGAATTTTTGGAAGACCGTTTTGATCATTTTATGACTCTGGTATGCGTTAATAAAACCTGCTGCGTATCATTAAATTGGCGAGACGATTTATTTCAACTGTTAGAAAAACCGAAATTTGATACTCGTTCAACCTATGTAGGTGTTCTGGATTTGTTTGTTACCATTAAAACTACTTCCACCTGTAAAATTTTAGAAGATTTAATTGTTAAAAGTCAAGAATTTAAACCGATTATTAATAGTTGTGCGTCGGCGCAAGCAGCCGGACTCGAAAAAATCTTAAAAAAAAGTTTAGAAATATTTTTTTCAGTGCTGAATTCTTTATTTAAGGCTCAGATTGCCACGCATAAGTTATTTCAGCAGTTTAAGTTGTTACTATTATATAACTATGATGAATTGGATTTGACAACAATTCAACAACATGCTGGTCAAGCCATTTGTCCCCATATTGGAAATTTTGATTTTGAATTTAAGGATATTGAGGAGGTATTTGTCCGTTTATTGGAAAGAACTTCTTCTATAAAGTTAGAAAAAAAACCGACCGTCTCTTTACCTGAACAGAAAAATATTCTATCCGAATTTGCATTTCTGCATGACTTGCGTCAACCGAATTCAAAAAATTCTTACCGCCAGCGTGCGGTTTATTATTTCAGCTTCTATTTGCGTCATCAAATGATGCTTGATTTTGAACACTATGTTACTGATCTAGTTGAATTTCGCGCCAATTCATTATTAGCTATAGAAGCTTTCGAACGGTCGTTACATGATCGATTTTTACGATGGGTTAAACTCGGTATCGAACAAGGAATAGAATCCAAATTAGCCGAGCATTGTTCGCAAATCTTGACACGGAATCACCACCCAAACTATATAGATCAATTAAAAACATATTTTTCAATAATAACCGTTATTAATACTGAAGAAGTCGATTTCCCTCATGATGTATTAAATGAGCTAAAAGAAAGGCTAACTGACGACGCCCATAGTCATGCGTATTATTTAACAACTAAACTACGCGATCTGGGTAAACTAATAGAACGGTTTAAACAAATTTTAAAATATATTCCAGAATTTGGAAAAATATTTTGGGTTCTATTGCACCGACGTTACGATACTAAATCCAGTAACGATTTATTTGGTACTGAAGGCAGAATCCAAATTGAAATACTGCAACAATTGGTGCAACAACCTGCTTTTACAGATATAGAAAAGCTATTGACTAAAATTGATTCTGACCAAAAAACTCTGTCAATAATTCGTGCTTGTAGCGATTTTAAGGATCAAAAAGATGATCGCGCCGTCACCGAAATCAGTGCCTTTTTTCGGCAGACTATTGCCAGCGTAACTGAAAAATACAGTTTAAGTTTAATCTATTTTCGCAAACAGGCTTTAAAAAGTTTTTTACAATTTGAGCGCGAGGCCTTTGATTATTTTTCGTCTTATGAAGGAGTCAGCAATAATGGATTAAGCAGTCAATTAAAGGTTAATCTTAAACAACTATCAGAACAAGTGAAAAGCGAATCCAGTTATGGTGACAAATTAAAAATTTATCAATCTACTATTCAGAAATTATCTTCTAAGATTAAAGCGGTCGAACCGCTGCAGAAAAGCTTATCATCACCACTGCCAATGTCAACCGAAAGATATCCCTGTTTGCATACACATTTTTGTTATCTCGACGATAAAATTAACAACTTAAGGCTACTATTGTCTCAGTATATTATCGATTGGGATAAGCAAATCACCAAATCTACCCAGAAAGAAGAGGGTATGGAATATGAGTTGATTCAAGCGGAGGTCAACAGCGCTTTACTCACTGACATTCTTTCCCAGATGAAGCGGCGTTACGGTGCTTTTCATTCTAATCAGGAAATTAAGATCATCGCCAGCGGAATTTTGCATATTAATAAGCACCTTGATGATAAAGAATTTGCCTCGGTCAATATCGTACTGGTCACTCATCAGCAAGTGAATCATTTATTTTCTACAGTGAAAGTTATTACGGATGGGGATTCCGCGCCCAATCACAGCACATTGATAGCTTCCATCGGTAATGGTCATGATCCTAGCGGTAAAGGATTGAAAGGCGCAGATGGACTGGACGGTTTGCCAGGAAATCCGGCCGGTCATATTTATGTAGTTGCGTCAAGACTGATAGATATTAAGCCCTCCGCTAAAGGGGGCCATGGCAGTAAAGGTCAAAACGGAGGTAATGGTGCGTCTGGTAAAGACGGCGCTGATGGCAGTGATGGAAGATATGATCGTTACCGGGAAGGGAATCGTTTGGTCGGTAACGGCTGGTCTTATCGTGGAATTGCAATGGGAATTGATGGTCAGCCGGGAGGTATGGGCGGTGATCCTGGAAGTTGCGGATATGGTGGTGAGGGTGGGCAATCTGGTGATATTGATCTGATTGCTTTGGAAAGCGTGACACCGGATTCAAAAGGTAAAAAAGGCGCGGACGGTAACAACGGTAAGCCAGAAGAAGTGAACCCTGGGAAAGCCGGTAAGCATGGACGTGACGGCTATGACATTGCCTACATTTCTCAATGGCGAATGCCGATTAAAGCCAGAACCTACGAGGAAAAAAGGGGCTGGCTGTATAAAAATAGCCGCTATCATTATCCTTTATCAGAATCGCGTTTTTGTCAGGATTTTGAGGAGCTGCATTTAGAATTAGGAGAAAATGATCCATCATTGACCGGTAAATATGAAGTGAAACAGCAAACGAATGCACTGGTCAAATCCAATTTGAAACATACCCATCAAAAACAGGCCATTAAAATTCATCGCTTGAATAAAAAAGCAATTTTTCAGCACGTTTTCCGTTATTTTAAATCTTTCATCGACTCTTCGCGTCCACAAGAATATGCGCATTGGATGGCAGGATTAAAAGATTTTTTGGAAAAATACGCCATGGCTACCGGTCAAACAGATCCTAATATTGCTAATTTGCCTGATGCCGAAAGTGAAATAAAATTACTGAATGTCTTAAGGAATCAGTTCCAAATGATCAGTACGGCAGAGCAACAACGTTTGCAAGCAACTCGTATCGATTCCCAATCCATGAGCATTGGCATTGATATTATGTCAAATCAACTTTTACGGGAACACCAGCAATTCTTACAAAATCACCGGCAACTTTTACATGATCTGCAAAATCAAATCGACAAAATCAATGTCGATCAGTTAAGTAATGGCTTAGAAAACCGTAGTCTCGTGTTAGCGCAAATGCGTGAACAAATTAATCGGCGCATCAATAGTGAAAAACTGCGTTTAAGTTTAATGCAGGCTCAGCACAATCGAGAAATGCTGACTGATTTTTCGGATAGTTTACACAACAAATCCCCTGCTGATGACCATTTAAGCCTGGGAATCAGACCCATATCGATTGACAAGGTGCATTTACAAGTTTTTAAAAAAATAGAGTTTAAAGTAGTAGAATTCAAATCAGATAACTTATCAATAGCAAAATTAAACGAGTATAATCAATTAATTCAAAATATGAATTCAGATTCGGTTGCTGATCTCTTGACGATCGGTGAATATTTAGTAAAGAATTTTTTTAAAATTAACTTGTGTGATAGCAGTCTAAAGCCGCAGATCTTAGCTGCAATGGATTGCTTGTTGCAAAATTTAATGAAGTCTAATTTGAGTGCGCATCTACCAAAACTATTCAGTTGGGTTGAAGAAATAAATCAACAATGGCAATCTAAAAATAAGGACCAATATTCACGGGAATTGTGGTCGTTATTATTGCCGTTATTACAAGCTGAAATCCTACGTCAACACAATTTGATGTGGGTTAATTTTAGCCTAACCGTTCAAGCTGGATTCACTACTACTGAAGGTGAAAAGCGTCATATCAAATTAGTCCACTCAAAAGCCATGCTTGAACAAGCTAATTATGAATGGATTAGCATGAATTCAGACCAATTTATTACTGCCAATGGTGTATTGCCGCCGTTTTATGATCCTCCCACTCGAGAAAAAGAGACCGAAGATAAAAATTCTATAAAGTATGAAAATCTAGCCAATGCAATCAGTCAATTTAAAAAGTTGCCGACGCTTGAACGATGGAAGGAAGTGTTTTGCACCTATAAAAATTATCTTTCTTCTATAATAAAAGACAGTGAAAGATATTACCAGTTATTGGCTAACCAACTATTGTTAAATTATTTTAGAGTATTCACTCAACAATTAAAAAAACATTTGGACAATAGTAATTTAGAAATTCTATGCTATCAAGAATATAAAATTCAAACCACAGAATTCATTACCAGGATTGATAAAATATTATTGAATGGTACTTATCCTCACACGGATAGATCTCAATTAATTACACCAAGCAGTTCGCAGCAAATACTCTTGTTCTTATCTGCTCCGTGCCGCGAACAGTCAATACCTATTTTGCGCTTATTAGAACCTTTTATCAAAAAAACGTCTATTGAACAAAAACAGGAAGTTTCATTATGGGAAAAATTTTTAACCTTGTTAATAAGCGATCTGCCTAATTTAAAGCAAATTGAACTGGAGACGATCAAAAGTATTTGCAGTGGTGTGCTTAAATGGATGAAACATGAAAACCTCATCAAAATTGCACAGAGCCCAGTATTAGCGCTGCTGCAAACGATTGAATGGCTGATTCAGCATTTTTTAAGTAGTTTAAAAATAAAGTCGATGATAGAACAGGAGGGTGATGATGAGAAACAGCGTGAATTTGAGGGCGTTCTAAATTATATATTTCAGCAAGCCGATAGGTTAATGAATTATAATTCCTTTTCCAAGGATCTTTTGCGAAATCCACAACTAGGTCTAAATTTTTTAATTTTAATCGTTGATTATTTTAATTTGATTAAAGAAAATCAAGGCAGGCTGAATAAGCTATTTAATGTTTGTTGGTATAAGTTTTTATTTATAGAGATTCCCCTTGAGAAAGATGAATTGCAATCTGGTTGTTTTTATCTTTTTAACCAAGCTCAGCAGGGCTGGAATTTACAATATTTAAATATACAAAATAAGGCAGAAATCTTTAAGATCAAGGATTCTAAAATAATAAATGAATTAAAAAATTTAGATGAAAATGATCAATGGTTGAATTTACGAGAGCGAGAACCCGAATTAGTTGAACAGTTGGTAGAATATTATTTCAATCATAAATACTTAAATATGGGTATTCGATTAAAGCAGGCAATAAAACTATTCGAAAGCCACTCTGCAAGTATTTTGAAATTAATAAATCAATTTATACAATCGCAAGATAGTAGCGCGGTCTTTTATGAAGAACATGAAATTTTAAAAAATATTCGTCAAAGTAAGGAATACTTTGGCGAGATGAACAGAATTTATAATGTTAAAAAAAACCAAGCTAAGTCTATGCTGGCTTTTTTGAATATCAGTAGGGATGCAAGCAAGTTAAACAGTGAATTATGCCAGAATTTAATGCATTTTATGATTAAATGTAACGTTATTAGGGAAGAAGACGGTTTCAATTTTTTGGAGGAACAAACTTCCGGCTTAAATAAATCATTCATTCAGTGTTGTGAAATTTTTTCAGGATTGTTAGTGGCACAAGAACACATGCATCCACAAATTTATCAACAATTATTTAAATTAGATAATTTAACTAGTTATTATCAATATTTTGAAAATAATCCGCAGCCAAGCCAGATCATGCATCAAAATGAAAACGTTTTGCTATTGAATTACCTGAGTATCAGCTATATCCATGATAAAAAAGAATCGAAAAATAGCCTCAAGGAATTATTTGAACATTTTCAAACGGGTAGAAAAATGTTTCCAAAATACGAGCAAGCTGTATTTTATTTACCGATACATGCTTATTCGAAATTGCTTACTCAGGAATCTGCTGGCCCTGTTGAGACTAGGTCGATAGCGCTTAGACTGATTATGCTCCTATATCCAAAACCTAATCAATCTTCGAAAATTGATAAAATTCAAGCTGACTATGCTGAAACTATTTATTTGCTTTTAGTTCTTATCAATTCTACCGATTCATTAATTAAAAAATTTTTTTTAATGATAACCCAATTTCTTACTCAGGAAAATGATAAAGTTTTACAAGAAAATTTACCTGCAATTGTCCTCAGTATAAAAGTAGCTTTAAATTATTATACCGATCCTCAGGAATGGTTGTTTAAAATAAATTTTTTATTGATTTTAATTCCTGCCACTTCAAAAAAGTGGCCACTAGGAAAATTTTTTGAATATCTTAATCGCGAAAAAAATTTAATTGACTATCTTTTCCGTTTAACAGAGCCAGCATCAGCTTGCTTACAAAATGATTCTAAGCAATATCATGATTATATTAATTTTTTGAAAGATCTACGAAATGGAATTGATAAAACAGAAATAAATGACGCTTTGATAAATCTACAGAAAAATTTATTTTTAGAATTTTTAAAATCCAAATTACAAGAACTATCACTGGCAAAAATTAGTTTTTGTTTTGTAAAAGAATTGCCCAAAGCTGCTAATATAAACCCGTATGAATTTTATCTAAACCAGCAGGGGCGATTTTTATTCAAAAAACCTGAAATCGCAGCCGCAGTGACTGGATTAATATCAGCAACACAAATGGATTTATTAAAAACTGTTTTAATCCAATCACATCAGAAAATTGAGTTGCCTATATCTACAAAACAACAGCTTTTGAAAGCTACTCCCTTTTATAGTGAAGGTGTCCAAGACTGGGTAGCCACAGTAATTGAAACGCCACAATTATTAGGCAATTTGGCTGATAAATTTTTTGAATGTAATGATAATATGTTTAACGCAGAAGCGCAGATTAGAGAGCAATTGGAATCGGCTTTAAAATCACAACAACAATCTGCATGCCAACAACTTCTTAAACTGTGCGCTGCAATCACTAATGCTGAACCCATTCGATTATGCTTGATGGAAATTCCAGGATATTTAGACTCAAAAGTAACGAAAACTTCCATGCGCACGGTGATCCAATATAATGAATTTATTTATTTTATGACTCAGCGTATTCAACAATGTCAATATCAAATTCTGGAAGAAGGTAGCGAAAAGTTTGTGAATATATTAAAAATTATGGCTGCTTTCGATGATCTGTTCGATGCAATAGAAATTATTCAAAGTGAACCCTATCATCATTGGTTGAAATCCCTACTTATTAAAATAATTGGTTTAAGATTTGGTGAGGCTAATACGGATATGTTTTTGCCTTTAGATCCACAATTCTTATTTGCTCTGCATAATCGTTTATTAAAAGATTATAGTGAAGAAATGATTGATAGCCATTATTTGAATGGCTCATCTTTTTATCAAGAAAACTTAGCGATTAAGTTACAGTACATTGCTGAATTGCTACAGGCGCTTTTACCTCAGACGGATATTTTAAAATTATTGGCTCAAAATCCGCTACAGGCTTGGCCAAATTTGCTGGCAGAGCAAGTATTCAATCAAAATTTTAATCGCGCGATAACGGAATGTAAGTTAACAGATGATCAAAATGCTAAAGAGCGGTGTTTATTTTATTGTAATCGCATTAGAGTTGATTGTGGTGATCCGACAGCATTTTCAGTTTTTTTTGCTAACTTAGTGAAGATAATTCAAGTGAATCGATTTACAAAACTCACGGAAATTAACCAATTTTTAAAAGTTGTCTATTATCATCAATTATCTTTTGTAGAAGCGATTAAGGTGGTTAGCAATCAATCGTCTTTTAAATCTTGGGTAGACCAATACCATAAAAATAAAAGGCATTCTAAAGAAAATAAATATGATTATAAGACATCTTCTCAACGAAGTATCGCTGACGTCATCAGCTTTATTAAGGCAAATTCATCTCAAGCAACGCATTCTTTATCACCGGAATTGCTTGACCAAATTGCCCAGCAAGCTGACCAAGCCAGTCAAGCAGCCAAGCAATGTATTCAAAATAAAAATGGTGATGTCAAACAATGGGTTATCGAGCAAATCAAATTGATTCGTGACGATAAAGATTATCAAGATAATCCTGAAAAATATCTTCGTGCCCATCTTGAAACCGTGCTACCGGTAATTTTATGTGCTTGGTTTGCCAGCAATCATCGGCAATTTCCCCACAATACGCAGATAGTTACTTTTTTAGCATTTATATTGACGAGGAATCAAGGACTGTTAGCACAAGTGCGTACGGGTGAAGGCAAGACTTTAATTGTCGGATTATTGGCTGCATTCCTCGCTTTATGTGGACACGCCGTAGATATTTTATCCAGTAATCCCGATTTAGCTATTGAAGGTGTAGAAAAATGTCAAAGCTTTTTTAATTTATTAATGCTGGAATGTAGTCATATCTGTCATAAAAATAGTAAAACCAACCAGCGTGCTTATCAAAGTTCGATTGTTTACGGTGAAATTAGTGCTTTTCAAGGCGATTTATTACAGCAAGAATATCAAGATAATATCACCTATGGTGATCGTTATGAAAAAAATAAAAATATACATCGGGAAAAATATATCATTATCGACGAAGTGGATAGTATGGGCTTAGATAAAGCCAAAGACGTACTTTACTTGTCTCATTTACTCGATAGCCTAAAATGGTTAGACAGCATTTTTATCAACATCTGGGCTGCAGTATTGAGGGTCAATGTAACCAATCCGCATCAAACGGCTGCGGAGGTTGCAGATATCAGCCACTTTATTTTACAAAAAATTCTTAATAAAGAAATTATAGCGCCGGCTGAGCTGGAGTCTTTTTATCGATTGAAAATATCACGCTGGGTCGAAAGCGCCTTTCAAGCAAGATTCATGGAAGAAAAAGACCAGTTTGTAATTGATATCGAAAAAACCACATCTAATGTTTCAGTTTGTCATAAAAATGTCATTGTCATTGATAAAGACACAGGAGTGGAGCAATATGCGACCAAATGGAGCGAAGGAGTAGCGCAGTTTTTAGAACTAAAATATCGCCGCAAACTTTCTAGCGAAAGTTTAAAAGCTTTATTCATTTCTAATAAAACTTTTTTCTTGGGTTATCGCAATCATATTTACGGATTGACAGGAACGTTGGGATCTACTGATTCTAGAGATTTTCTATCGTCGGTTTATCAAGTCAAATTTATTGACATTCCTCCGGCGCGCCCGAAAATTTATCAGCAAGATTGTGGTATGGTAGTGACGAGTTATCTGGAGTGGCTGGAATGTTTTTGTGAAAAAGCAATCCAGATCGCCGCGACCCGCCCAGTATTAATTATTTGCGAAAATGTTGAAATCACCGATCATGGCTGGGCAGAGTTAATCCGCTTAGGGGTATCGCCTCACCAAATAAAAAAATATGCCCGCGCCGACGATAAAATAGAAACTTATTTTAGAAATTATCCAGCCAAAGCTGGCGATATTATTATTGCAACGAATAAAGGCGGGCGCGGCACCGATATCCATGTGGCCCATGAAGTTTTTCCCTTAGGTGGGATGCATGTGCTATTGACTTATTTGCCCAGCAATATTCGTATTGAAGAACAAGCTTTTGGCCGTACTTCTCGTAATGGCGCACCTGGTTCCGGAGAATTTATTTTGTATTTTAATATGGTGACAGAGAAGGAAAAACCAAAAATAATGACAGGTGATGAAGCAGAAGTGATTATCGAAAAAGAGAAACTCAAACGCGATCGCTTGGAGTTGACCCGCCTTAATGAGTTGCGGCAAAAAAGTATGTTACAAATGGATGTCGAGGAAGCTTTGTTTCTGCGGTTTATTGCTTTTAGACATGAATTTTTACATAATTTTGAAAAATTGGATAAATCGCTCTTATTAACCAAAACAGATTCTAAAGAAAGTAAATATGAGAAAAAAATTAATATCGACCATCCAGAACAAGAGACATCTACTAAAAAGCAATCACCATTGATGAAAGCACTCACTAAGATCCTTGAGGATCGATGGGCATTTTGGCTGGATTCTCAGAAGCAAGATATTCAAAGAGTGACGTCAAAATTTGCTAAAAATGATTTAATAGATAAGTTACAAAAATATCTGATGACCTTTTCTCAATCCGATAATCTCTCTGTTAAGCAACAGCTTATTAATTTTGCACAAAATTCTAGTGAATCCATTATGCTGGCCAATGTTTTTCAGCAAACCGATTATGGCTTAGCGTGTGAGCTATTCAAAAAAGCCGTCAAATTAGGTGATTTTTATGGTTACGGCGCTATGGGCGCAGCTTATTGCTTAATTAAAATGAATGATCCTGATAAAGTTAAACAAGCACGCGTATTTTTAAAAATTGCGATTGAACGATTAGAGTTATTAAGACAAAGTTTAATGGCTAACGGTGAAATCTCCGGTATGCTTGCTCAATATACTTCAGCAACTATTTTACAAGTGGTATCTTCAGAAGATAATTTATATGGCGAACAAATTTCTAGTAAACTGGAAGTAATTGGCATACATTTACATTATTTAAAACAAGCGCTAGGAGAAAAAATAGAACCGGATGATCTAGTCAATCCGGCAGGAAAATCCGAGAATTCAGATCAAGACCGTAAACCCGAAGCAAAAGAACTGGAGGATGCTCAAGCCATTTACCGGCTATTGAGAAACAATAAAATTATTTATGCACATCGTTTGCGCAGTAAATATGCTAAAAATAAATCTGAATTTGCTAACTTAGAAGCTTTAATCAAAGCGGAACTGGATCCATCTATCGCTAGAAGTTTAGTTGATTTTTTTACCAGAGAAACTGCGGTTATTGACTGGGATGAAAATGATTTAAAACCCTGGGTATGTAATCAAGAGGAATTATGGCAAATACTCAATCCCAATGAACAAAAACAAGTCTTATTGATAGATCCTGACAAAGGCCAGCGGGTCATGGAGAATCGCTTTATTGCTGAATGGGACAATTTAACCGAAGAGATAAAGAATAAAAATACTGCCGAAATTGATCCTTCCTGGTTTGAAATTTACGAGTTTCGCCGGCAATTCAAAACTTTTTTAAGCGAAAAACAAGTATTAATAATAACTCAGCGTGCACCTTTGGATAATTTCGATTTTTCAAAACCACCCAGTCATCAGTTATTTTCCAAATATGCCTCAGTTGAATTTAAAGATACAGAGGGGGAAGGACAGGGATTGATGATTTTTTTACAGCAACTCAAAAAAGAACTTCAATCCAAAGGAATTCTTTATTTATACAGAACTGATTTACCTTTCGCTACTGCAGAGGAAGAATCTCGAAAAATTATTGTTTGGTTAAAGTCTAAAAATATCATTAAATCCGGTGGGCTGGTAATTAAAAATAAATGTGGCGATATTGCTGATGATATCGATCAACAACTGGAATCTGCTCTACAAGACAATATTTTTTTTCCTCAAAAGGATTTTATTAAAGCAAAATTATTAAATATTCCTGGGGATATTCGCCGTTATTACGATGAGTTAGACGCTAATTTTAATGAATTTATGCAATTAGAAGGTCAACAAAAAGTTCCTGATGAATTAGGATTTTTTACCGGAATCGGCTTGGATTGTTTTTTAATTATCGGCAAACAATATTCTTGGTGGGATTGGCGTGCTTTCTCAGTGGCGATGTTAGGATTAGCACAAGTGATTGCTGGGGCGTACTTAACTATTATGGGCATGCCAAATTTAGGAAACGCCCTTATCGCCGAGGGAATAAATGACATGGTATATGCTACCATCGCCGGCTTAACGGGTACATTTAGTTGGAAAGATTGGGCAGTGCAAAAAGCAATTTCTCTCACTATTTCCTTAGCAACTGCTGGATTTTCTACACTTTCAAATCTAGGACAAACGGCAGCCAAGGTTGGCTCTATATCGCGTTCTGCTCTATTCAGCAAAGTGATGCTCAAGGCTGCGGGACAATTTGTGTTGCAATGCAGTTCCGGTTTAATTACAGAAGAATTAATGAAAGTTGTACAGGTCGAGGTTGTTGACCGTTTGGTCATCGCTGTAGAAGCTCATATTATGAAACCAATTGAAGAGGGTTTGCAGAAGAAGTTAACACGCCTATATACTGCGAATCCCCAAGATTTTGCCCGCCATTATCAGCAATTATATAACAACTTGGATAATGTTTTAAGAACAAAGAGTTCCATTTTGCCTCAGCAATTAGATCGCTTGCGAATGCAGTTACGATCTTCACTCAATAAAGAGTTTGGCAAAATAATCGAGGGTTTAAGTAAATCAGGTTCTAAGTATGCAGAAATGCTGGCAACTGCGCTTAAAGCCGGTAAATTATTCGGTGAATTATGGAATATAATGCAACTGGTGGTTACGGCAGTTAACGTTAGTCAATCCATACTTGATTTGTTACCAGAATCGAAATTTCAACAAAATGAGAAATCGCATTCTGTTAATGAACGAGAAGTCAAACAAGCTGTCAGCCAATTAAGTAAACTAATAAAAAATCATATTAATCAAGAATTAGCCCAACAGTTACGCCAACTTTTACAAAAAGCCATTCATGGGACTTTAAAAAGTGTTGGCAAAGTAGCTGTTAATAAAGTGAAAGAACGCATTAATAAACAATTTCAAAATCAAAATCCGATAGTGGCGTTAAAACAATTAAATAAAATTGAAGATTCAAATCATAAAGGGAGCGAAGAACATCAACACCAAATTGATCATAAAGATGAAATGCCTAATTCACGCCGGGTTATTGCCACAGCCTTGGCTGAAGATTTAAAACGTCCATTAGGACGGACTGATATTAAAATGCTGGCGGATATGAAACGGCGATCCATTACTATCATTAATGAAAATACTGGAAAAATAGAAACTATTCATCCTCATGGCGCAAGAAGAATGCTTAGCTTTTTTAAAACGCCTGTAGTCATTCATTTTGAAAATGAAAATTCCATCGGTCATTTTAGTTCAGGTAAAAACAGCGGATATCAGCAACCTGCAAACACTTACGATTGTTTAATTATCTCTTATGAAGAGGCACGTCATCGCTTGCCTAATGCTCAAAATATCAAACAAGCACGCCGGGATCTTCAACGTTATAGTGTATCGCATCTCGACACTTTTGAGCGGTGTCATCAGAACATCCAGTTTAAGGGTAAAGATTATATGTGGGGTGGGAGCGAGCGCCAATTTAGTTATCATCCCGCCGTGGCGGATACTAATCAGTATTATCATCCGTTTGAAAAATCAATACCTACGGGTGAGGATGATCCTTCGGTAAAGTGGGGTGCAGAAATATTTAGGCAAGGATTAAATCAGAAAAAATTCAAAAACCATAAGGGCATGTTTGGAATTGGAGTAGTGGAATTGTATGAGGATTCTAGTCAAAAACCGACATCTAAATATTTGGTTTTGGGGGGATCTACTATGTTAGTTACTCCTGATCAGCAAGGTCAGCTACCTATCCGGCCCATAATCGATAATCTGTATACTCATGAACTCAATCACCAGCATTTGTCAGGGATAATAGAACCTAAAGCGGATGCTTTTCATCATTTTCAAAGCGGTCATGGTTATAATATTTTTGGGCAACAGCTTAATCCTAATTTATTCAATTATCCGGACAAAACTGTCGGCTCCTGGGAAACCACAAATTATAACGATGCCAATGGTCAGCCTTTAAAAAAATATTGCGCCTCTACTTCGGTAGTTCAAAGCGTGGGGGTTTCAGAGGTTGGTGAGCGTATTAAAAATAGGTCTGTGTTGACGAAATTTTCCGTATATGAAGAGGGTCATAAACTTGGCAAGAATTATCCAGCGGGGCATAACGCTAAGTCTTGTGACAACTGCCAAAAAATTGCTTTAGGCGCAGGGCTTGCTAGAAAGCATTAATAAATATGATCAAAAATGATCCCAAATTACACTTGGCAATAAAAGGTTAAAAAATGGACCATCTTCAATGCAGTAGAAGACCTACGGACCTTTGATTAGTAAACCATTGGTTATTTATCATAGCTAACTCCTTTAAATGTCGAGATTAAATATCAAAATTCGAGGTTTTGAAGGACATTATTGAGATTATCGGGTGTACGTGAACTCGTCGTTGTCGCGGGATTTGGAGGGCTGGTTAAGCCTGGGCCGGTAGGGGAGGTCAGTACCGCAACGCTGGAAGTCAAATGTACTAGAGGAACTTGAAGAAGATGTCGAAGTACTGACTTCAGCCAGATCAGATTTTTGCTCTAGCGTTATACCTGGGCTGCCAAGTTTTCTAGGTTCTGATGGGGTTTGATCCAGTCTTTGGTTTTTTTTATATTTTTCATCCAATTGTGAAGTCATCGGGGTAAAAAATTGAGCGTGCGGAAACTGACTTATTGAGGACGGCGATGAGCTTTTGGGTAATGGTAACTACTGGATCCACGCTAATTTTAGATTCACGCGCAACTTTCATGGTTTGACACGCCCGCACTAGGTTTTAGCGATTGCGATCTCACCGATGTGCAGGGGCTGCAACCGTTCCAGACCACCTTAATTGAACAACGTGGCGGAAAGAATCTACCTGCCGTGAAGCGGGGTTGCTGATGAAAAAATCCAGGTACACGATAGCAAAATGGATCTGCAGAAGTCGCTCTCCGTGCCGGTAACCTCTGCGCCCGTCACACCGGGTCAACGACCACAACCCACTTTGTCTGTGAACACCACTACGCAGTCTACCTCCCTGTCTCACTTATCTTTTTCTCAGTCGGCCAGCACCAGTGCATCCTCTTCATCTTTCTCGCCTAATATATCCATCAGGATCGTGGATATAGCAGCGCGTTTCACCGTATTTGTCCTTTGGCTCTGTGATAAATTCGGCTCCTCGACTTTGCCATAGTTTGTAGCACGCTTGAATATCTGCAACACGGATATTCATAAAGCTGCTGAATGAATTGGAGTCGGTGGGGACGCTGAGCGTTACCGATGGTTTATCAGGTGTCGGGCCGCCCCCGACGTTAAGAATGAGCCACGTGTTTGCAATCTGGACGTACCCCGGTGCGCCCTTGCCGTCGCCTCTGCTCAGAATGCGAGCTCCGAATATCGTTTCGTAAAATCGAGCCGATCGTTCGATATCAGCGACAGTGAGAAAGTGTGCGACAGTAAATCCATCCTGCGGCGGCATCTGATAGCTTTTCTGCTCGACTTGTACTTTGTTCATAGACTACTCCAATTAGAATGTGGATCTTCCTTAAAAAATGCGAGTAGATCTTCATTAACCTTATTTTTATGGGTAGAGCAAAGACCATGTGGCGCTCCCGGATAAATTTTGAGTTTGCCGTGTCTTTACTATTTTTACAGCAAGCTCGGAGGCGTCCTTGTAAGGTACAATCTGATCATCATCACCATGAATAAATAAAGTAGGCATATCCATTTTTTTAAGATCTTCGGTGAAATCGGTTTCTGAAAACTGTTTAATACATTCATAAAAACCTTTGAAGCCACAAAGCATCGCTTGTAACCAAAAAGATTCGCGTAAGCCTTCAGATATTTTAGAGCCAGGTCTATTAGCCCCATAGAACGGCATGGCGATGTCTTTGCTAAACTGTGAGCGATCAGCCAGCGTTTGGGCACGCAAATTATCAAAAACTTCCAAGGGTAATCCACCAGGGTTTTTGCCTGTCTTTAGCATAATGGGCGGTACGGCGCTAATCAGGACTGCTTTAGCGACACGCTGGGAGCCATGTCTACCAATGTAACGAGCAACTTCGCCGCCACCGGTTGAATGCCCGACATGAATCGCATCTTTTAAATTAAGTGCATTAACAAGAGCAGCGAGATCATCAGCATAAGTATCCATGTCATTACCGCTTGAGGGCTGAGAGGAACGGCCGTGTCCTCTGCGGTCATGAGCGATGCAACGATAACCGTGAGCGCTGAGAAATAACATCTGATCTTCCCAAGCATCTGCACTAAGCGGCCAACCATGGCTAAATACGATAGGTTGTCCTGTTCCCCATTCTTTAAAATAGATATCAATGTTGTTGGAATTTTCCTTGCCGACGGTAATATAGCTCATAAAAAACTCCCTTGAGTTTGGTGATCTTCTCCGTGAAATAATTATAGCAGGCCGGATGGCTAAAAGGGCCAAGTAATTACCACTCGAAATCTTACTGTTCCTTTATCTACTTTTTCATAAGCGCGTTGAATTTCAAAATATTAGCCCCTCACCTAATACTTCAATGAGGATAGAACTTTAATACTTTGAATTTAATTTTTGAAAAGGAGAGTTTGTGTCAAAACGTAAAATGAATCTAATCATGCTAGAAAAGGATCTAGCCGATTTTTTACCAGATACTTATTATTTATTAGGCAGCGATGAAAAATTAAAACGAAGTAGATCTCTTATAAGATTGTTCCAGCAAGGGCGGCTAAGCCTAGGGCTGAACAAAAAAATTCCGTTACTGAAATAGTTGCCATTTCCGATCAAAATTAACCAATCACTATATTTCATCATCAAAATTAATTTTTTCGGAAAATTTGCACGAGAAAAATAATTGATGTAAATTGAAAAATCCACAAATCAACACGGATTCAATCAAATGAGGAAAAATGAATTTTATAAGGCTATTGAAGAAAGGGATTTACTGAAGATTCAGCGAATTTTAGACAGCAAACCTAGTTTTGGTTGGTTTGAATTTGGATTGAATGATGCGATAAAGCATGTCTTGGAGGATCAGAAAAAATCGATACCCCATGAAATTGTCAAGATGCTGATCAATTCAAAAGCTGATCCAAATATCCCATTGAAAATTAAAAATAATAATGATTATTGGGAGATGCCCGGGGGCGACAGTGGGGATCTACCACCCTCCAGGTACTTCACTTACAATACCTTGGAATACGCTTTTCTCCGACATGATGTTCGCAATCAATTATTATGAGCGCTAATGCTTACCGGTGTAAGAGTAATTTTGTATTTTTACGAGCATTGAGTTCACTCTAGATCAGCCAAAAACGTTATTCTGGAATAATGACAATGCTATATTCTATTATGCCTAAAGTCCTTGCAGAAACTGTTGTGATGTATGCTGATGAACAGGAAAAGAAGCCAAAAGATATCGAGAGTGAGATTGAGGCGACTCAATATGTAGAACCCACATTGTCAGAAACTGAGCCTGCATTTATAACGAATCAAGAACTAACCTCTTCTGATGAAAAAATTTTAGAACAATCAAACTCCAATCAAATGGTGAAGATAGTGGTGAAGCCATCATCAGATACAGCAGAGGCCATAAGCTATTTATTAACACCGCTGATGATAGCCGCTGGAAAGGGCCATCCGGTAGCGCTTCGCCGTTTGTTGGACAAAGGAGCAGATCCGACAGTCTCTATTCGCGGAAATACTGCATTTATCTGGGCATTGCATGGGAAGCGAACTGGCCATCAAGAGGCAGCGAAAATACTTCTGGAAAGTGTAGAACCTATTGCGACTACCACTGACAGTGATGCTTGCGCGATTGCCTAGGAAAAGACCCCTCCTGAAGTTCGTATGTGGGAAGACCCGAAGACCCTGAAATGGGGATGACCCAATCCTAGCACCAGCATAGCACCGAAAATCATAGATTTTTGAAATTTATCGTAACTATTTGATTTTATGGCTCCCCGGGACGGACTTGAACCGTCGACCAAGTGATTAACAGCACGAGCGTTGGAGCTAGGTGGATTGCGAAATTCATTTAAGTTGTTGATATTAATCATATTACTAGTGTTTTATTTCTACTCAAATTTGGTCGTTTATTGGTCTCAAGCACACCTAAGCACACGTCAAGCATACTAAAGTCCTGCAAAACTCCGACGGGCAAAGTATAATTTATTTTTTTAATTTCAAGAATAGCCTTGCTAGCATGTCGTATATAAGCTACAATAACATATGAGCGTTGAGAAGCGAATCAAATATTATAAAACTGCGAATGGCAAGGAACCATTTTATGAATGGCTCCTCGGCTTGAGAGACAAAATTATTCGCGCAAGGATCATCCGCCGCTTAGAAAGGGTGGTTTTAGGGAATTATGGCGATTTTAAGCCGGTAGGCGAAGGAGTGTTTGAAATGCGATTACAATTCGGAGCAGGATATCGAGTTTACTTTGGAGAAATTAACAACTCCATTATTTTGCTACTGTCTGGTGGTGATAAAAGTACGCAAGCAAAAGATATTAAATTGGCGCAGCAGTATTGGCACGAATTTAAAAAGAGGGTGAAATTATGACAAATTTAATAGAAAAAAATACGGGAGATTTTCACGAGCGTTTAATTGAATCATTAGGTGATCCTGAAGAGGCTTTTGCCTATTTAAAAGTTGCCTTAGAAGAATTTGAAGAAGATGGCGATAGTGAGATTTTTTTGGTTGCTTTACGCAACATTGCGGAAGCTCGTGGCGGTCTATCTAAATTAGCAAAAAAAACGCGTTTAAATCGTCAAAATTTATATCGTGCATTATCCGGCAAAGGTAATCCAACTTTTCAAACCCTAGATGCAATTATGCATGCCTTAGGTTTTCGATTGACTGTGGAACCTTTGCAAGCATGAGTGAATTACCGTTTCAACTTGAAGATTACGTAGATAATCCTGTTGCTTTAGCTCGGATTCAAGCCAAAGTCATTCAAGAAGAACTTGCTGATGCCATGAATGTTACTCAAGCCTACATTAGTAGAATTGAACATCAGGATTCGGTGAGTGCCAAGGTGTTGGTTAAAGTGAATGCTGCTTTAAACGTATTGAGCATAAAGTAAGATTAAAGGTCGTATTATGGATTTTGGATTTTTATCAATTTTTACGCCACGGTTTCCATATGAAAAATTTCTTCCAACCCAATATTGACTGTAAAAGTCGAATTCTCCCTGCAATCATTGGCGCGTAATGTTTGATTGCAGGCGTCTTGCGTGCTTGTGGGATTAAGATTAAACTGTAAATTTAAGAATTGTTAAGTGTTAAAAATAGATCAGAAGATATCAAATCACGATTTTTCAACTTTAATCAGTCGAGCCATAGAGATGTTTAGATGTCAATTTATGTCCATGTGAAACACTATCTTACCTCTGAAGGTATTGAATATTTTGATGGCTGGTTCAAGCAAGTGCATGCCTTTATGTCACAAAGCTCAGGTTTTGTTTCGCTAACTAGCGAGAAATTCCCCAAAGAAGGTATGGTGCATATTGTACTTTGTTTTAATTCAGAGAGTAAGCTAGATGCATGGGTTAAACAACCAGTACATGATAAACTTGTGGAACAACTTGATACTTATCGCTCAAAAAGCTTTTGGGAAGCTGCCAGAACACAAAATGAAGCAGCCAACTGGAAAGCCATAGCTTACGATCGCATTCAGTCACCAGGGTCAAGTCCGAAATTTTAAGCAGATTCTTTGTTAAAGAGCAGTTAGGCAAGTAGGGTAAGCTTGGCGCAAACAAGTTCTGCTCGACCAACTAGTTCACCTTTATCATTAACCTCGATCAAAATCGTACCGCCTTTAGTATTTAAGAACGCATAAATGGTTTCAAAAATAGAGCACATTAGCGCGCGTTGAGCTCCGGATTTTGTCGAATTTATCAGGACTGATCCTATAGCATTATTTTTTTGGCGCAAACGCTTGCATAAAAATCTCAATAATTTCATTAACCAATACATCAGGTTGAGATAGATGCGCATTCGCATTGAGCCCCATCATCATAGGCCAAAAATGATATTCTTTTAACATACCTATAAAATAGGCGGCAGCCCGATCTGGACTTTTAATCTTTAATTCGCCTGTTTGTTTTTTTTGTTTAAAGAAAGTAATTAAATAGCGGGTAAATGGTGCTTTGCCATCCTTAACCAGGTGAGTCATCAGGTCAGGAAATTGAGGTGATTCAGCAATCAGTAGGCGAAATAGTGCAATCGTGTCAGGATGATAGATAAATTGCAAAAACATCTTAGCGAAACGTTTTAAGAATAAACGAACGTCCAATTCTTGCTTTAATTGCTGGTCTTTTACTTCTGCCATTGTTGTCCAATGAATTTGCAATATAGATTCAAATAGCGCTTTTTTAGTCTTAAAATGATCATAAACCGTGCGTTTAGAGACTTTTGCTGCGAGCGCAACTGTATCCATACTGGTTTGCGCATAGCCTTGTTGCAAAAAAATGGTTTTTGCGGCTTGTAGAATGGCTATATGTTTGATATCGGTACGGGAATGTTTGTTTTCATATTTTTTCATAAAACTACACTGTATAGTTTACTTCATGGATAGGGTGTCGTATAATCCCCTTCGTTGATAACTACTCAGGAGAATTACTGTGCAGCCATTGTATCACAGAGAGGATATCGAGTTTAGTGCCGAAGGTGTTACGCTTCGCGGTTGGCTTTATCGGCCGGAAGCTGCGTCGCAACCTGTTCCAGGCATTGTGATGGCCCACGGCTATAACTGTATCAAGGAATTATATTTAGACAAATTTGCGGAATGTTTTGCTCAAATGGGATTTGCCGTCTTGGCCTTTGATAACCGTAATTTTGGCGATAGCGATGGTGAGCCACGGCAGGAGCTTGATCCTTGGCAGCAAGTTCGGGATTATCGACACGCCATCACTTTTATGCAAACTCAATCCTATGTGGATCCAGCACGCATTGGTATTTGGGGCACAAGTTATTCAGGCGGTCATGTGTTAGTGGTGGCAGCATTGGATAGGCGTGTGCAATGTGTAGTATCCCAAGTCCCGACTATTTCTGGTTGGCAGAGTATGTTGCGTCGGGTGCAGCCTGCAGATTGGATCGCATTGCGAGCGCAGTTTGATCAAGACAGACAAAATCGCTTTAATGGCTTATCACCTAAATTAGTACCGATGATCACAAATCCTGATGATAAAGGAACGGCTTCCCATGCGAGCCGAGATGCCTGGGATTTTTTCACTGGTCACTTATCTTCACCTGAAGATCAATGGCGCTTTGCAAAGTGGCGAAATGAAGTGACTCTGCGTTCTGTTGAAATGTATTCAGAGTATGAGCCGGGCAATTATATTGAGCGCATCGCGCCAATGCCGTTGTTAATGATTGTTGCCGATAATGATGTCGTTGCCGTTACAGATTTAGCGCTAGACGCCTTTAATCGTGCACATGGTATCAAAAAATTGCACTTGTTCCGGGGTGGGCATTTCTCAGTCTATATTGAGTTGTTTAAAGAGTTGTCTCATGAAGCGGGTCAATGGTTTAAATCACATTTATGCAGTTAATATCTGAGCTGATATAAAACTTTAATTTGCAGGTATTATGATAATGAAATTGAAGCTACACACAGAAATAATCATCGAAGCACCAGTTAATTACGTTTGGCAAGTATTATCTGACTTTGCAAAATACAAAGATTGGAACCCTTTTATTTTGTCGGTCACGGGTAATTTGATAGTGGGGGAAAAGTTGACTATAGAGATTAAACCTCCAGGATTAGCCCCACAAACTTTTAAACCCATTGTTTTAAAAGTGGTGCCTCAACAAGAAATTCGGTGGGCTGGGGTGGCTTTATTGGATTGGATATTTCGTGGGGAGCATTATTTTGCATTAGAGAGGGTGGACGCTGAAACTACTAAATTAATTCATGAAGAATTTTTCAGTGGGGTACTAGTGAGATTTTTGGCCAACCGCTTAAAAGGTGCGGTGCATGCTGGATTTTTAAAAATGAATAAAGCTCTTGCGAAGCGAGTTTGCGCGACATAATATATGAAATTTTAATTGTTATTTCCTAAATTTTCCTATCCTTAGCGGTATGTTCCAAAATGGAACATACTGATTTTTCATTTAATTCTTCGAAGATAAAATATATTTTCATTAGCAAGGTTAACGTCGAGAGTTTTTTTGCCTTTTTTGCAAATAATCATCAAAAAATGATTATTTCATATATTTTGAGGTGGTTTATAATCTATTCCAAGCGGGTGACTATTTTGCACTTGGTTGGAAAGGTATAATTGATTGATTATATTTATTATTTTTTTATCGATTTTGAAATAGTTTAAAAATATTCCTACTTTTTAAAAAATTTTTACATTTTGATAAATTTACATACAAAAATTGAAATTAAATAAACCAATTTTGTTTGTTTATTTTGCTTGAAAGCAGCAGTCTTTAGTCTGGGTCCTGCAAATCTCCGACGGCACATTTCTGTACAGGGAAAAAATTTCTGTAAGTATCTAATTTTATGCTTCCCGGGACGGACTTGAACCGCCGACCAAGTGATTAACAGTGGCGGGGATAACCATTTCCCCATTATTAACAAAGCTTAATAAAGCTTTACAAAATAACCACTTAGAGTTATTCTATATTTGCTACTGCCATCCTAGATTACTCCAAATTTCACCTATATGGTAGCACCACAGTAGCACCAGGATGCAAGCATAGTTTAAAAGGAGAAATGACTTATGGCAAATAATAAATTGAATTTCACTAAAGCAACGCTGGAAACTTTACCTTTACCATCTACTGGGAAGCGCACTTATTATTATGACATTAAAATGCGTGGTTTGGGTATTAGCATTACTAGTAATAATGTGCGATCCTTTATTGTATATCGTAAGATCAATGGAAAACCGGAGCGTATCACGTTAGGGCACTTCCCAGATTTATCTATTGAGCAAGCCAGGCGTAAAGCCGAAAGCATTAATGCGTCCATTGCTCAAGGCAATAATCCAAATGATAAACGTCGAGCTGAACGAGCAGAAATGACATTGGGTTCTCTGTTTAATGAGTACTTAGAGCGACATTCTAAAATTCATAAGAGAAGTTGGAATAAAGACCAAGCTGTGTTTAATCGTTATCTAGCAACTTGGCAATCGCGTAAGCTATCCACCATCACAAAAACTGATATACAGAAATTACATCAAGATATTGGATGTAATAATGGACATTATGCAGCCAATCGACTGCTGGCACTTTGCAGCACTATATTTAGTAAAGCCATTGAGTTTGGTTTGTGGGACAAATCAAATCCTGCGTCAGGAATTAAGAAATTTCGCGAGCGGTCAAGAGACCGCTTTTTACAGGCAGATGAGCTTCCGCGTTTCTTTCAGGCTTTATCTGAAGAACAAAATGATGCAATTCGTGATTATATTATGCTAGCTTTGCTAACAGGTGCACGGAAATCTAATCTTCTTGCGATGCGCTGGGATCAAATTAATTTAGATCGCCGGGAATGGCGTATTCCAGTGACTAAAATGAAACATCACAAACTGTGACACTAGTCGATGAAGCTGTTTTTCTCCTACAGCAACGTAAAACTGCAATCACTAGTGATTTTGTATTTCCGGGTGCTGGCGGCACTGGTCATTTGACAGAGCCTAAAAAAGGCTGGCAACGTATCCGTGAAAAAGCAAATATTACCAATTTACGCCTCCATGATTTACGCCGGACATTGGGTAGTTGGCAGGCGCGAACAGGAGCCTCCCTCGCTATTATTGGAAAGTCTTTGAATCACAAATCGCCTCAAGCGACGTCCATTTATGCCCGATTAGACCTTGATCCTGTGCGAGCCTCTGTCGAAAAAGCTACTAAAGCAATGCTGGAGGCGGGTGGTATTACTGGAATCGAAAGAAAAGAATTGCAAAATATGCCATTAATTAAAACAGAATGAGGTAGTTAGATTTTCCTTATACTTGGGAATAGGTAAAACGAGATGCTAAGTCTTGTTATCGTGAATTGGAAATCTATATTATGAAGCATCTTTAAGGTCCCGAACGGACAAATATTGAAAAAATCGGGATTGAAAAACAAAATCAGATTTTAAAAAAGCAAATAATGTACTTAGATAATCAGTGGCAAGAAAAATTATCGGGCAAATTATCATTATCTACTTCCGGTTATAGTCGAAAATTTGCCCAAAGAAATAAAAAAAATCCGATATGAAAATAATTTTGACATCTAGCGCAAAACTATTAAAATAATAATTTCTCACCATCGTGTAGTCCCCGCGAGAGTAAAATTTAAATTGTTCAAAATTTGGAGTTAAGATATGAGTCAAGCTGTTTCTTCTACTGAATTTGATGTTAGGGTTGTGGGATTGACGGAGGAGGGGATATCATCTAAAACAATAACGCTGCGAGAATGTGTTCGTGCTACGTTAAAAGAGTACTTTATAAAACTGGACGGAATAAAATCAGCCGATATCTATGAATTATTCTTGAGAGAAGTTGAATGGCCATTGCTGGAAATGACTCTACAATATACACATGGTAATCAAAGCGAGGTAGCCAGGATACTTAAATTAAGCCGCGGTACTTTAAGAAAAAAAATGCATAAATATGGACTCTTAAAATCCAAGAAGAAATAGTTTTTTGCTCTTGGGTTGCAATTTGGTGAATTTAATTAAATAGGAGATACCAATGAATCGAGAGCTTATTGATTTACTGAAAGATAGGTTAAAAATTCATCCTGGCAAAAAAGGTGAAGATTCAAAATTTGAATGCGAAGATTTCAAACCATTAAATTCATCTTTAGTCCATTTACCAGCGATTGAGGAAGATCCAGATCAAAATTCATGGGAAACCGTGGCAGGAATCCACAAAAAGGCTCATTCATGGGATGCTTTAAATTCTAATTATTTCATTGGTAAGTCTAAATCTAAATCCCAAAGTTTTGTGAAAGCTGTAAAAAAAGTTCAAGCTAAAAATTTTACAAAAAATTTTCAATATACCGAGCTAGGTGCGGTTTCGAATGAAACTGATTATATTTTTCATGAAACAGAAGATGTTAAATCTGTTGCGATGGTCTTTTATCAAGAATTATTTAAATATGTAGAAGCCAAAAAAATCATTGCAGAAACTTTGGAGGACGGAGAAAAGAATCCAAAATGTTTATTATTTGCATTGGCAAAAAATACTGAGCCTAAACTCCGTTGTTATATCACTTTATCTGGGCATTTCCCTAGTCCTGCGAGAATCGAGAAACTTAATCATATTCTTTTTGAAATATGTGTTGCATTGAATCTTAATCCAGCAAATAAAATAATATTTCAATTTCGGAACAATAAATCTATCGTTCAAGTGAATAATATCTTGCATGAATTAAAAGCAACCGCAGATTCACTTGTTATGCCTTGCGCTGAAAAAACCATGACTTCATTTTTAGCTAAAAAATTCTTTAAGTATGGAAATGCAATGAAAGTAACAGGTATGGTTGCTGTACATTTAAAATTTTATCCAGATACTCCAAATTCTGGATCATTTCAACTAAAGGCAATTGCTGCGTGTTATCATTGTCAATCCTTAAAAGGAAATATGATAAAAATTTGGTGTATTGCTCAAAGAGCTGGCCAAATGATCATTGAATATATGAGAATGCATGGTGTTCTCGATAAAGAAATTCGTCAATTTAATGAAAAATTTGCAGAAAAGAGTAAGGATTTTTGTGAATTGATCAACACAAAATTATTAAAAATCCATCCCGGTGAAAAAATTACCAACACACAGTTGTTTGATTCTCCCGATATTAATTCAGAAGAATCTCCTGATATGGTAACGGTTATGAAAACAAAATAGGCATTAAACTAAAGGCAGCCAATCTCGATAAACGGTTTCTCTGGTTAAGGCTAATATTACAATCTACAAATGATACGTTCTTCTTGTTTATACTGGTGGATTATTTCAAGAAACTGTCCTGCTTCATCTGATTTTCCGAGAGCTATAATAAAGGTATCATCAAAAGGAGTATAGGCAATAGTACACCCTGCGATGTCAAAGTCGATAAAAAAGATTAAAAATCGCATTAAAACAAAAACATAATCTTTTTATCCTAGTCATGCTTGACACTAATCCTCAATTTGCAATAATTTATTAATCACGAAAAATCTAGTGACAGTCATGATGAGGTTTTATCTATGACCGCAAAACTCGGTTGGAATGTAAATATTCGTTAAACCTCTCGCTCAACCCGATTCAATAGGTTGTTGGTGTTCGGGTGGGGATGAGAAAGCCGCTGTGACTTTCTTTGACATGTTCCATGGCAAATACCCGCGGATATCAGCAGGCGTCTTTCCTCCCTGTATTGCGCAGTCATAAAAATAGGTCAGCAACCAGGTATGTGGATTAATCTTCCACAGTTTTAATGTTTCAAATAGGGTAAACAGACAGGCAGCCAATTGTGCCGACCAAACCGCGCCTGATCCATAATAATTCTTTCTGCCGATAACACTGCTACGCAACCCGCGCTCTGCCGGGTTGTTATCCATCGGAATTTCGGGGTGATCAACAAAAACAGTTAACCCAAACCAGTGCGCATGTAAACTCTCTAACACTTTGCGCGCAGAGGGGGGCTTCATCATGTCCTTCATTTCTTCACCACAGATTTTTTCCATTTCTTTTACGGCAGCCCGTAATTGCTTATCGTGCTCTAAAAATAGTTTGGAATTGGGCTCGTGTTCTATCCGTTGATGATTGATGTGATAAAGATGAGCAATTCTTTCAACCCACAACAATCCCCAGGCTTCCTGCTCTGGATAGCCTTTGGCGTGATTTAAAAAATCCCGTCTGACATGCGCCCAGCAGAAAGCCAAAATAAATAATCCTGATTTCGCAATCACTTTATATGCCGCATACCGATCTACATTCAATATCCCCCCTTCATGGGATTCCCCAAAGTGTTCAATCAATACTGACGAGGAACGACTGTCACTGATTTTAAAGACAACACTTTCTGCGTTTTTAAAAATCCATAAAAACCATCGGTGATTGGTTTTGCCTTCTTTGGTTTCAAATACTTTCCAACCCGTTTCATCGGCATGCCAATGATGCGCTGCCACATTATGCTCCGTTATGGCATCATACACCGGCATTAACAGCGGTAATATTCTTTTCATACCATCGGTTACCGTTCCCATCGCCAGCGATAACCCATGGTTCGATAGCTGTTCCAGGGTCCGATAGAGGGGATGCTGATATTCATATTTATTGATCAACAGCAACGCCCAAACCGATAGACCCAATTTGCTCTTGGGGATTAATCGATCCGCACTGGGCGCTAATAAAATCTGGGGATCAGGATTTTGTTTACAACGACATTGGCGTTTGTATCGTTTTCGATTGATGATACGACGATGGGGCTGAACATGGATGACTTCTAATATTTCAGATGTCTCGTCATCATGTAATTCCTGGTAGGATAAACCACAACAACAGCAGCGCGCTTCTTTTTCAGATAGACGCACTGCTTCAACTGTCGTCGGTAACTGATCGTAATCACGTCTCCCATGGCCTGGACTACCCGGTTGTTGTCCACGCTTCTTTTTAGATTTTTCTGTTTGGCTGGTATTAGGATTATTTTCGGGTGTCGTGGTATTTTTTTCTGATCTTCTGCCAAATAATTGCTGTTCCCTTTTGCGTAATTTTGCTTTTAACTCTTCAAGCTCATCATTCAATTCCACTTCTCGTTTCTTAACTTGCTGAAATTGTGCTTCCCAGTAATGAGCCTTGTGCTTATAGTCAATCATCTCTAATGTTTGCTCTTTATGACGTAATTGGAGATCAGAATATAAATTCGCAAGTCGGGCGTGCAGGAAATAGGGCACGGTAAGTTCCGATGGTAGAGCGGGCAATTCGTTTGCAATTTCCATATATTACAACTCACTTCACTGCTTTGTGAGTTGTAAACTTATTCAATTATTGAGTTTTTTTCAAGAGGAAGAGAGGTTTAACGAATATTTACGTTGGAATTTCATAACTAATTGAAATATCTCACTAATTAATTTTTGTAAAAATCCCAATATTGCCATTCTCCCCATCATGTTTCACAAACCATCTATTAAATTTTCATAAATTACAGTTAAATTGAGTTAAAATTAATTAATTTGTTTAAAATTTCGCAATATTGCTCCATTCCATTTGTCAATATTAGGACTATAATATAAATATAGTCCTAATATTGACAAGGAGATATTATGATAAAAGTGCGAGAAAAATTACTTCAAATTTTCGACGCGGAGCGGGTTACTGATTTGCTGTCGCTTCGAGATAAATTAAAAGATAGATCGGCGAGAAGTATTTTTCGTGATCTTTTATCTGAAGGTTATTTTTCAAGTTTTACTCATGCCGGGAAATACTATACATTAAAAAATATTCCTCGATTTGATCCTGATGGTATTTGGTTTTATGATGAAATTGGATTTGCGCAATTCGGCACTTTAAAAAATACGCTTGTTAAATTAATTGAAAATGCTGAAGCGGGAAAAACGCATAATGAATTAAAAAAACAATTACATATCCGTGTACATAACACGCTACTGAATCTTGTGAGAAACAAAAAAATAATACGAAAAAAAATCGAGAGTGATTTTATTTATTTTAGTACGAATGTTAATCGGTCAAAGCATCAAATTCAGAATCGAGAAGTCACTCTACAAGAATACAAAGAAATGGCTTGCCCCGATTGGATAATGATAGAAATTTTAGCAGCAATCATTCGAGTTAAATCAATGACCATCGATTCACAAAAAATTGTTACAGAATTAAAATTAAGAAAAATTGTAATCTCGATCGAACAAGTAGATAAAGTAATCAACCAGTTTAATTTAAAAAAAACACTGGATTTGAAGTAGTCAACATTATAAGATCGTATTTAAATCGCATGCTCATTAATATTTCATACAATCAATTATTTCCAAATAAAATTAACCTGTATTTCAGACCCTCTTTGTCAACATGTTCATGTGGAAATCCATTAAAAATATATAAAACAATAGCGCGGGTAAAATCCACTCTGTTCATGGGTGATTTTATAGCGAATGTTACACAAACCTATTGTGAAATTTGCCATAAAATTTATGATGGTGAAGAAATAAAATCGATAATACCCAAGGGAAGCTGTTTTGGTTATGATGTTATTGAATTTATAGGAAGATCGTTATTTATAGACCATATGAGTGATGAACACATACAAGAATTGTTGAGAGAAAAAAATATATCCATGTCGCTACGTGAAATTAGTTATTTAGGTAAAAAATTTATTGTTTATCTGGCATTGTCCCATCAATCTTGCAGAGATAAAATTAAAAATCACATGAAAACTAAAGGAGGTTATATTTTACATTTGGATGGGACTAGCGAAGGTGATAGCCCGCATTTATTTAGCTTTATTGATGAAATAAGCTGTATTGTGTTAGATAATTTTAAAGTTTCCTCAGAAAATGCCAAGTTAATCCAGCCACATCTCGAGAGAATCAATGAACATTATGGCGATCCTGTTGCTATTGTCCATGACATGAGTCCGGCTATTATCAACGCCGTAGGAACCATTTTCCCTCATGTCAAAAATTTTATTTGCCATCTTCATTTTTTACGTGACATTGGAAAGGATTTATTTAACACTGAATATAATGCTATTAGGCGATCATTAAAAACAATGAAGATACGTTCAATTCTTAGGAGCTTTATTAAAAAACTGAAGTTATATATCGATAAGGATGACGAATTAAAGATTTGCCTTTCCCATAGCCTTGAAAAGAACTTCTTTGTAAAAAGTAATCATCAGCTCATGACGCCTGTATCATATTATTTATTGGTAACATGGATATTAGAATCAAAAAATGGATCACAGGGTTACGGTTTTCCTTTTGATAAGCCTCATGTTGATTTTTGCGATAGATTGCAGGTCGCTTATCCCATGATAAAAAATTTAAATAAAAAAATGACAATGGGTTCTCCAAAGTTATCCATTGTAAAAATAAGTCGCGTATTAAATGATTCTGTATTATTAAACTCGTTAGCAATGATCAAAAATAAATGCAATATTTTTGATCAATTGCGAGATGCAATGCGAATTATGTCATCTGATGGAAAAAAAGGCTTGAATGATTCAGGTGACGATGATATGGATATAAAGACGATAGAATTAAAAGTTAAGCAATTTCGAGAATCTAATACAATCATACAGCTCTCCAAAACTGACATCCGAATTAAAAAAATGGTTAAACAAATTGATAAATTTTGGGAAAAATTATTTGCTGATCCAATTATTGTAAAAACGGAAACGGGTGAGTTGGTAATGCAACCACAACGAACTAACAATATTTTAGAACGATTCTTTCGTGACATTAAAAGTGGTTATCGAAAAAAAAGTGGTACATCTTCGCTATCCAAAACACTCAAAACCATGCTTGCCAACACGCCACTTATAAAAAATTTAAAAATTCTTGAGTATGAGCAAATGATTTTAAATGGCAAAAAAAATTTAGCAGAGCGATTTACCGAAATAGACATTACTGCTGTACGAGCTGAATTGCGACGCGAAGATGATGCGGCAAGAAATTATCCGAAAGGGATGGACAGGATATTGAGGCTACCTGATTTACCTGATAAAATCAGCCAATTGGGTCAAAAAATAATCAACTTTGGCTAAATCCAACCGAGTTTTGCGATCATAGGGTTTTATAATTCAACTTATTGAATTAAAATATAATTTTAATCAACTTGTCGGCTTTGACACTGATAATACTGATAATATAATATGCTGATAATATGATAGGTCACTTTTTTGCGCATTAATAAAATACCCAATAATAATAAGACGACGGTCACCGCGATACCCATCGTATAATCACCAAATAAATTTTGTCGCAATTCAGGAAATATTTTAAGAAGAGCAGGGTTTAAGTGCATACACAGCATGACGAGCATAGTAAAAGCAGATAATATGATAGCAAATACGATGTGATTAAATTAGTAAGTTAGCCTATCGGTTAAGTGGCTCAAGTGGGAACAACGATTCTAATCCTGGTGATTGAGTTTGCATTGCTGAATCTTTTGGTAAGTAAACATATCCCGTTAATCGAGGATAATTATCTAAATCATTAGACCATAGATAAGCTGCTTCATATTGCCGACCTCCTTGTGAGAAATGCATATTTAGCGCGACAACATCTCCAGGAGGATCTGCCTCATAGAAAACAGCTATGCCGTGATCAGTATGTCCATTGATGGTGCGCGTGACTAATAGCTTTTGTCCTCGTTTTTGCAAAGTGACTCTGCCTTGATAGGTAACGATAGAGTCGGGTTTTTTACCTATCACGACATACTCGCCCACTAAAGAATCTGCAGCAGATTCAGCATCAAAAGATTTAGGTAACCCTTTACTAAATGCCCATGAGGAAAAAAAACATCCATAGAAAATATAAAAATACAATATTAATTTAAAACGATTGAACCGCATAAAACTTTGCATATTACTTCACCTCATACTCTGCCAAAATTTGTGATCTCATACGAGAGATCAAGAACTTTTTTTTCGATTGAAAAATATTATCCTCCAAACGGATTAGTAGTTGAACATTTAAACTATTTTTCTTTTAATGGTAATACAGAAATAATCGCCTCTAGCTGTTCGCCATTCTTTATATTTAGCTCAAAGATACAGTTTAATCGACTAATATCATCGGCGTCTATTTTTTTACCCGATGTAATTTTGCTCTTTAATATTTATGCACGTATGCAGGTGTATTCCAAGTTAAGTTCGTATTTACCTGATGCTGCTGCGTCAAGCGGGGTTCGCGGCTTGTCAAAATGAGAGTGATTGGCTTATGGCGTCCCAAAAACTTTATCTACGACAAAGCCTTTGCCACAATATCCATAAAGAAAAAACTTCCTGCCAGCCAATAACTGGCGTAAGCCTGCCATGGCTGCACTTCTTTCTGAAAGTATTTTTGCACGTCTTCTAGCGTGGCCGGTGCATCGGCAGGGCTGCATTAAGCTACACAAACCCAGCAGAATAACGAAACTGTTGTAAAAGTACATAATAAACGCTTCATACGATTCTCCAAAAAAATGAATTGCAGTATGTCATATCGACAGCACTATGAAATGAGTATAAATTTAATCCGCAATGTATAATAAATAGAAATCAATTTGTTTTTATTGATATAATTATTTCGGCGCAATAAATGACAGCGCAGTGATCAAATAATTTTTTAAAAGAGGTTTATATTGTGTCAAAATCGCTAACCCAGCTAATAGATTTAATGATTGCAAAACGACGCTTGCTAGCTGGTATTTTTGCGCTTGGGCTCTGGATTATCTCCCTAGCCTTGCCTGTTGTTCTACAGTGCCATGGCTACCATTTTAATGGCCCCCCCACCCCTTGCGTCCTTAATGCTGCTCCTGATAGAGGCATTTGGATTTTATTGAGTGGCTGGCTTGGGCTTTTGATAGGACAAGTTAGCTGGTACGCAAATCCAATTATACTTTGGCAAATTATCAAGCTCTTATTCAATCGACGCCCTGGATTCATATCAACGTTTATTGGTGTATGTTTAGCATTGACTGCTTTCTCTTGGAAAAATATACCAACCGATGAGGGTGGTGTCGGTTTCAGCATGGTGCTTCAGCATTACCCCGGTTTTTATATTTGGATTGGATGCACGGTCTTTTTGGTGGTGGTAGCTTTTGTTGAGCCTGTTTTCCATTGGAAGAATAAGAAACGAAAGAAGAGGGGATCTGACAGACATATCACAGAGAAAACTATCAAGCCTGATCCCCACTAAACATGCAGTCTGTCGGACTCTTTTTTAATGTTTGATGACCAGGCTACAATCTTTTGGAATTGAGAAACCAAGCAATTTTTCAAATTTTGTATATTGCGTATCAAGCCATATTGGACCACCGTAATAATCATAATAACCTGTGTCGCCTTTAGTTTTGGGGTCGTATTGTAAATGCTTAAAGTCTGCGCTAATATTTGAACCTGAGATTTGTATGGAGAGTTCATTTTCTTCAGATTTTTTAAGAACGTCTCCCACCTTAATATGGATATAACAACTATTTTTAGAGGGATAAAAGTCCATTGAAATCCCTTGCTCTTCAGATCCTGCCGGAATATCTTCACGATCAGCATCATAATGACCATCACGATAGGTTTTACCAAATACTTTTTCATTTTTGAGTGAGATAAATAACCATTTTGTTTCTATATCGTTAGGCTCTTTTACATGATATTGTTTGGGATGGTTAATGATGCTGCAATCTCTAGGTATCTGCAGCCCAAGTAATTTTTCGAATTTAGCATACTGCAAATTAACCCAATCCATATCATGACTTCTAATACCATATAACCCTGAGTCATTTAAATTTCTAATAGTCTTTCGCTCCATGAGAGTCCACTTACCATGAGCAGGTTTTTTTAAACCTATATCAGCAAAACTTCCCTCTACTAGATCAATAGTAAGGCGCTCGTCTTTATGCTTTGGCCGCCCGGATTCCTTTTTTATTGGCAATCCCAGAGGAAAAGAGAAAATACTATTACGATGTGGTGCATAACTGTGGTGGGAATATGAAAACAATTCTTCCCAAGCGGGGAATACTAGAACTGACCCAGGATACCGGCATTGGCATTCCAGCTGAAAAAATAGATCTGATTTATGAAAAGTTTTTAAAAAATAACATCGAGCAGCAAAGGATTATATAAAGGTAGCGGATTAGGGTTAAGAATCATGAAGCAATTTATCGAAGAAATGAATGGCGATATAGCCGTACACAGTCAATTAAACATGGGAACGGTATTTCAGGTGGTTTTATCGCTGAAAATACCTTTGTCAAATCAATTTGGAGGGATAAAAAATGCCACAAAAGAAAATACTATTGGTTGAGGATTCACCTTTACAGAAAAAGATTATTAAAACTATATTGGAGCGACTGAATTGTTGTGTTGATATTGCCGATATTTGCGGCAGGAATGAATGATTGTTTAATCAAACCCATTTCCTTGCGACTTGTTCAAAATATTTTTAAGTTTTATTTTCACTAAAAAAATTCCTCTAGATTACAAAATAAACAAAATAATTTATAAAAATAAACGCTACGTCACTGAGTTTTACTCAGTGACGTAGCGAAAATTGGAATTCTAACATTTTCAATTTAAATAATAATTTTATCCAATTTGTCACTGAAAACAAGGGACAACCAGGAAATGACAGGGGACAGTTTCGAAAATTACTATTTTTATAGATAATTTTTAAAAAAAACTATTGACATTTTAAAAATTTCCTTTAAAATAACTGCCATGAGTCGGCGTTTTACACGACATTGAATTGGTAAAATATGTGATAGCTTCGAACCTTCGTCCTGTCATTCAACCTTCCTGAGTTATCTGCTTGTCAGTTAATTTTAATAATATTGCATTAAAGATTATTATTATCCCTTCCTTAATGTTTTGCTCTCATTTGAGAGTATGCATGTCTATTCCTTTCAGAATATATTCAGAAGTATAAATACAAACTAATAAATAAAAATCAATCAGTAATATATTTAAATGATTCAAAAATATAAAAATAATAACAAATTAAAAAGTTAATTCAGTATCATTTTAAAAAAATATAAAAAGATAGCATTAAAATTGTGAAATGTTGAATTTAAAAAATAAGAGATCAAAAGGAAATGAATATCGACCTACATAATATCTTTTAATGGATTACAAATTAGAACTTAAATAAAACAGGAGAAAAAAAGATGACTGAAAATAAAAAAATAAATAGTAGTAACCAACAAATAAAATCAAATTACATAAAAGAAGAGCAATATGAAAAAATAAAACAATGTCAGGAAAGTATTTTTGAAGCAACACAAATATCACTCAGCGTTAAAAGAATTATTAATGAACTGATTACAGAAGACAATCTACAAAAGATAAAAGATAAATTTATTCAATTATTTCGTAGTTAAAACCCTCAACCTTTAGCTCTTTAATCGAAGCAATTCGGTCTTTCGTATTTTTAACGGGATACGAACTGGGGCTTAACACTAAGCATAATAAACCGTTTGGAGGAGTTTGATTACATTAACAGGGAGTCAAGTATGAGTTTTTATAAACAATTTAAACGATCTCTATATCAGATTTTACAAAAAGATCATGAAAATTCTTTTGCGACTCGGCATGACCGAACACAAATATTATTTCGGATTGCCAGTGAATTACACGATTTAAACTATAAAATGGCTTCAGTGCAGCAATTGAAAGAAAAACATGTGAGGGAATTGGTTCACCATTGGCAGAATCAATCACTTAAAGTTAGTACGATCAAGAATCGGCTTTCTGTTTTACGGCATTTGGCGGCGTTAATTAATAAACCCTTTGTACCCGATAACAAATCATTGCAAATTGGCTCTCGCCATACTGAAGGGTTGAAAAATAAGGCGATTGTCAATCCTGATATTTCTAAAATTACTGATCCGTATGTGCGAGTTTCATTGGAATTACAAAGACACTTTGGATTGCGGCGGGAAGAATCATTAAAGATCAAACCTCATCTGGCTGATCATGATCACAAGCTGGTGCTGTTAGGTGCTTGGTGTAAGGGTAATCGTCCTCGTGAAATCTCAATTCGTACAGCTGAACAGCGGCGATGGTTGGATGAGGCAAAATTATTAGCTTGGCATGTTAACCGATCTTTGATTCCCGAATCGAAAACCTATATCCAACAACGTTATGTTTACGATCAGCAATTGCGTCATTCAGGGATTCGTTCTCATGGTTTGCTCCATGACTATGCCCAGCAACGTTATAAAGAACTGACTGGTTGGGCTGCTCCGATTGCCGGAGGCCCTGATCCCAAGACCTTTAATTATGAGCAGCGCCGTCAAGATACACTGGCACGAATGATTTTAACCGAAGAATTGGGTCATAGCCGCATTCAAATCACTAAAAATTATTGTGGGTAGGAAATGAACCATATCGTTTGGCGCACATTTTCTATTGCATTCCTCACTATCTTTCATTTAAAATACAAAAAACATTAGGATTCAGTTTTTAAGGAGATTACAATGTCTATATACTTAAAAGCCCCAGGCGCGAATGGCAATGTTTCTGCACAAAATTATCAAGGTTGGGTGAGCCTGCTTAGATTCTCCCTGAGCGGGGTGTATCAAGCAGTAGAACAACGTACGGGGCGGATGTATGATCGTGTCCAAGGCGGCCCCAATTGCGGTTTGGTGTGGCTGCAAAAGCTTTCCGACAGTAGTTCTGCTTTTTGGTTTAACGCTGCAACGAGTGAACAAGCCATTCCACAAGTAGATATTCATTTTGTTACCGCGGGCAATCCGCCATTGACTTATTTAAGTTACACATTAAAAAATGTCTTTATAAGTTTTTTCAATCAGGAAGTTTTTTCAATCAGGAATATGACGGCGGCAGTGCTGGTCCCATAGAGCACATATCATTAGGCTATGATTCTTTGGAAATGACTTATACGCCGCGTTCTGCCGATAATGTGGCACAATCGCCCGTACGTGTAGGGTTTAATGTGGCTCAAGGCGTTAAAATCTAATCTCAAAGGAGCATTTTTATGGACTGGGGCCGGTATGCTTGTGTATACATGACACAATTGGAATCACTACAAGATGTGGCAAAAAAATTCTCCCCCAGCCAAAAACCAGAAGAGGTAGGGGAGTATTTAAAAGTAATGCGGTTAATAAATAGTTTTAACCAACTGTGGAATCCGGCTTTTTCCCAATCCAGTCGTATTCCGATGCCGCCGCACAGTTGTATTTGCCTGCCAACCGCACGGGATATGAAAGAATATCAAACTCAAGTCAGTAAATTTCCTAATATTCGCACACAAAGATGGCTGATGAACAAAGAACACTGGTTAGAGGCGGCGCGGGCTCCGAACCGGGAATATTTTTCTAACCGTGAGATAGTGGCTTCATTAGTTCAGGAACATGATTTAGAGACCGCCGGCAGTGTGGCTTTACTGCTACAGGGGATAGAGGCAGAGAATTCTCCAAAAATTACTGCAAAAGGTGTGGCATTGAGTGGAGCAGAGCAGGTAGCGGATTATATAAAAGATCGAGCAAAAGAAATGCGTACTGCCATGCTGGAAGTGGAGAAAAAGTTAAAAGCGTGCGTAGAGGCAGAGAGAGGGTTTAAGACTGCCGCCAAAGAAGCTTATATCGCAGCACATCGTGAATTAAAGGAAAAATTTGCACATTCTTTAAAAGAAATACGGGCTTCTCGTACAGGGATGCGAAAACTGGAATTTGTGAATAATCGTGAGAAATGGCTGCTACGTTGGAAAACAGGAGTACCTCTTTCCAGTGTGGTTGATATTGAAGCGTTTAAAGCCACTACCAAAATGACCCGATACGCTACGAGGCTAGGCCGAGGCTTTATAGGAATTCATGTAGTAGTATCGGCAGAGGAAACATGGAATACCTATCAAGAGCATGAAGATTGGCAAAAAAAAATGTCAGAAGAGCTTGGAGGATTGATAGGGAGTATGTGGGGAGGAAGCTTAGGTGAATTTGTAGTAGTTGACTTACTTTTCTTAGGTCCAGAAAGTTGGTTAATTATTTTAGCAGGAACTGCTCTTGCTATTGGTTTTGAATATGCAGGGGAATGGATTGGAGGTAGAATACAAAATGTAATAAGAGAGTATGTGTGATTTTCCCTAATTATGAATTTAGTACTTCCTCTATAGAAGGAATTGCTGGTATTTTTTTAGTGCTATCTTTGTCTTTATTTGTATCTATTTCAGTATTTTGCACCTTTTTAATTCGGATTTTTATGATGTCTAAATTCGATAAACAATTTAAAGAAATTCCACTGTTTCCTTACTATAGCCGCCCGTTAAATAGATGTTCTTTATATGCCAGGTATATTTCACCTTGGGGATTAAAACGAAATAAAAAGCTTAAAAAGATATTTGGAAGTTACGATTTTAAATCTAACACTACGCGATTAGAACAGATAATCTGTAATATTTACGTAATTTCTTTTTACCTTGCGATCTTTGCGCTTCTGTTATTCGGTATGCATTATTTGATTTATTGTATACAGTATTGGATTCACAGAAACTGATTTCTACAGTTTTTATAAAAAAACTGATGGAAATCTAAAACTTTATTTTGTCAAAGTGACCACTAATTACAAAGGATAAAAATAATAGATGGATGATATTTTACCTTCAAGTTTAAAAACGATATTGCATTCTAAGCGTACTAATATTTATTATTTAGAAAAATGCCGAGTTATGCAAAAAGATGGGCGTGTCCTTTATTTAACAGAAGCGATACGAATGCTTGCCAGTGCAGGAATATTGGTTGGTTTTTTGTGGTGGTGGCGGAACTCCACTTTTTATGGGTTTTAGTTGTTTGATTATAGGCGAAACTAGAACAGGAAGGAGATTTGTTTGTTTTCAGACTTTATGAAAGAGGACAGTGATGTCCAAGTGCGAGCAGTAATGAGTCTGTCAACCTGTCTTGCCAAGACTTATCTTAAAGAAGATGTGTTTGTTGCTGGAAGAACAGTGCTCGATCATTGTTGTATTGTGGGCGAGGTAGCGCGTCAAATGCTTTCACGAATACCGGAATGGTTACGCATCAAGCTGTTTCCTGTTGGTTCAGAATTGGTCGCTGCCGCACATGATATTGGTAAAGTTAGCCCGTACTTTCAGGAAAGAATTTACCGAGGCATCAATGGATATCGGAATAACTCTATTCCTGAGTTAATTGGTATTGATCCAGACCTAGAGAAAAACTGGGGATATCACGGTGGAGTTAGTCAAGCAACCACTCAAGCCATGGAAGTAGGGGCTTTTATTCCAGAGATTGTGGGTCAGCATCATGGTTACTCTCCTTCGTTAAATGGACTAATAGCAACCAACGAATGCTTTGGAGGCCCATCGTGGCAACAGCAACGTGAAAAACTCGTTGCTGCTCTGAAAAATGCTTTAGTGTCTGATTGGCCAATAATAGATAATATTGTACAGGCAAAAGTGTTATCAGGGCTTACGACAGTTTCCGATTGGATTGGATCTAGTTCATGGTTTGAAGATCCAGAACGAGCTTGGGGCCAATACGTTAATCAGGCATTGAATGCGGCTGGGTTTGTTCGCCCTGAATTTAAATCTGGACTCACTTTCAATCAGGTATTTCCTTTATATTCTCCGCATGCAGCTCAGCAAAAGTTTATTGAACAGGTAGTTCAGCCAGGTGTTTATGTAATGGAAGCCCCCATGGGGTATGGAAAAACCGAAGCCGCACTTTATGCGGCATACAGAATGATGTCTGCCAATAAGGCTACTGGTTTTTATTTTGCCTTACCCACTCAGCTGACCTCGGAAAAAGTTTATGATCGTGTGCATCCGTTTTTAAAAAGAATTCTTGCTGGCAATTATACAGCTTCTCATCATCTGTTGTTACTTCACAGTAATGCCTGGTTAAAAAAAACAGAAATGGGGGAAGATGGAGCGCCAGGTGGTTCCTGGTTTCAAACAGCAAAACGTGGCATTTTAGCGCCTTTTGCAGTTGGAACTATAGATCAGGCTTTGATGGCTGTAATGAATGTAAAACATGGTTTTGTACGAGCTTTTGGCCTGGCAGGGAAAGTGGTTATTCTTGATGAAGTTCATAGTTATGACACTTATACGGGTACGTTGCTTGATGAACTGATCCAAACTTTAAAAGAATTGCAATGTACGGTAATTATCTTAAGCGCTACATTGACGAAACAACGTCGTTATGCTCTGTTAGACCAGACCTTTGAAAAGGGTATTCAGTTGCCTGAAAAAGATTATCCATTAATTTCCGCACAACCACTCAATCAAGATTTACAAGAAATTGCTGTCCCACCGCCTAGTGCTGTCGAAGTAGGGGTGCATATATGTGGTGATGAAAGCTCGGCGATTGAAGAAGTCTTGTTGCGAGCCGAGCAGGGCCAGCAAGTTTTATGGATTGAAAATACGGTGGATGAAGCGCAAGAGCATTATCGGTTGATATCAGCCAGAGCGAGAGAAATTCATGTTAATTGCGGCCTACTACATTCCAGGTTTTTAAAAGCAGACCGGACGATATTGGAAAAACGCTGGGTTAATCTGTATGGTAAGGAGGGAGTTGCTAAGCGTCATAGTCAAGGCCGTATTTTGATCGGTACACAATTGCTTGAACAATCATTAGACATTGACGCAGACTTTGTGGTGACTCGATTTTGCCCTACCGATATGTTGTTACAACGGTTAGGTCGATTGTGGCGTCACAATATTGCTCGGGCAGAATCCGCCGTCCGCGAAGCCTGGATTCTGGCTCCCACTTTGGTTGCTGCTATTGAAAATTCCAAAAAAGCTTTTGGTAAAACAGCTAATGTCTACAGTCCATATGTATTATGTCGCAGCTTAGAAGTTTGGCAGTCCCTTCGTTCTGTGAAGTTACCAACTGAAATTCGAACGCTTATGGAAGCGACTTATATGGATCGTTGTGAAATTGAAGATGCTATGATTGATTATAAGGTTGAGCTGGAACAAAAGCGTCATAAATTAAAGCGATTTGCTCTCATCGGGTTATCGCAAGGTGGAGAAACAGAACCGGAAAACAAAGCAAGTACGCGTTATAGTGAAAAAGAAACCGTAGAGGTGCTTTTGCTGCGCCGTTATCGCCGAGAAAATAAATCTGATGCTTTTATTACCTTGATAAATGGAGAAGAAATTTATTTACCTCGTAACGCAAAGTCGAAAGATAAACAAAAATGGCGCGATAATACAGTGCAATTGATGCAAAATACTGTACATGTCGCTGATTACTTGGCGCCTGATCCAATTGATTCCAAACATTTGGATTGGTTGAAAGATTATTTTTATTTGCGTTATCAAGAGGGAGAGGCTCGTCTGCGGGTGGCCGTTGTGCATCCCAGCGGGGAATTATTAAGCCTTCATCAGGGAACTGCTTCAGCGAATTATGATATATCTTATGATTCACAGTTGGGTTATCAAGCTGTGAAAAAACCTTGAATGATTTTGTCAGAGGGAAAACTGTGGTTATAGAAAACCGTTTTAATTTAATTGATGAACCTTGGATTCCAATTGTTGAAGTTGGTCGTGTGAGTTTAAAACAACTTTTTAGTAACCCGGATTACCGCGCTTTGGGAGGTAATCCTGTACAAAAAATTGCACTTACTAAATTATTGTTAGCTATCGCACAGGCGGCCTGTACGCCAGCCAACGACGTTGATTGGGAAGCGCTACAGCCTAGTGGTATGGCACAAAAATGCCTCTCGTATTTGGAGCAATGGCATGACCGCTTTTGGTTATATGGAAACACGCCTTTTTTGCAGATGCCCGCTATAACAAAGTTAATAGAAGAACGAAAAATATTGCATCTTGAGAAATTAAAATTAAAAACCGGCAGTAAAAGAAAAAAAAATACAAGTGATATAGAAAATGAAGCAAAACCAAAATCAATGGGTGCTGGATTTTACCCAGACTTACCAGCATCTAATAATACTATTATTTCTCAAGCTCAGTTTGATCGTATATTAACTGATGCTGAAAAGGCTGTATTTATCATAACTTTAATGAACTTTGCTTTTGGGGGTAAAAGAGTAGAAAAAGATTTGCCATCTTTAACTGTTGGACATAAGAAATCAATATCAGCCCAGCGCGCTCCGAGTATAGGGGAAAGTGGGTATTTACACTCTTATCTTTTAGGATCAACCATTCTTGACACTTTATGGCTTGGTGTTTTAACAAAAGAGGAGATTAAGCAAAATAAATATTGGGAAGGATTTGATCCAGTAGGGATCCCTCCGTGGATGTTGATGCCCGAAGGAGAGGATTGTGAAATAGCTAAAAAACTAAAGAAATCTTATATGGCATGTTTAGTTGCTATGTCGCGCTTTATCTTGCTTCAAGAGGAAGGAATATATTATATCGAAGGTATTCAGTACAAAAAAATCCAAAATTGGCGTGAGCCTAGTATTTCAGTTGATGTTAAAGGAAACCCAATCAAGGTTAATCTAAACAAAAAACCATGGAGGGAACTAACTTCTTTATTAGCATTCCTTGGTGAAGAGAATGATCAACAAGGATTTGGTTGCCAGCAGATAAGAGTGGGTTTAAGAAGAATATCGTCAAATGAAAAACCGATAATTTGGTCTGGGGGATTGAAGTTACAAGATAATAGCGGAGATCAGTCAGTAAAAAAGGATGATGATTTTGTTGAATCCATTATTATGCTCCCATCAAGCAAAAATTTGGAGAAAAATGGCATCTGGTTTGAGCAAATTAAAAATGAAATGAGTTTGTTAGAGAAGCTTTCGGAGGATCTTAAAAAAAATATTATTAAATATCATGAAAGGAATGAAAAAAATAACTTGCCAAAGAAAAAAAATCCTCGTCTCAAGGGAATAACTTCTAATGCGCTGTTTCAGTTTTGGGAACTTTGTGAACGTAAACAGAAAATGTTAGTGGAAGCTTGCCAGAAGCCGGATGGAGCAAAAAAAATACGTAAAATTTTTATTGATATTGGATATGAAATTTATGATGCCTTCTGTCCTAAAGAGACGGCTCGTCAATTAGAGGTCTGGGCGAAATGTCGCCCAAAACTAAATAAATATTTATCTTAGGAAAAGTGATATGGAGAAAACAGAAAAAAAAGATCGGCCAGAAGCAGCCTTTGTATCTTTTGTTATTGAGTCCATTGAAAAAAATAAGGGAATTACAGCTGCATTACGCCGTGCTGATAATTTAGCGACAGAGTACAAAAGCTGGGAATATTTGGCCAAATTTAATATTGCACTGGATAATCCTCGTGAACGCCTACCGTATACGACTATTGCAGCGGCAATGGCTAAAGCAAAAACAGAGGTAAATGGTAGTAAAAAGCTTGGTCAGCTTTTAGCGAGTTGTTATGATGATGGTAGTAATAACGCTCAAGCCAAAATTAAACTACATCGATTATTGGCGTGCGATTCTGTAAAAGAAGTTTGTCGTATTTTACGACCATTGTTGGGCTTAATTCGGTCGCGATCAAAATTCTCAAATGATCTAGATTTTATCCAGCTTTTAAAGGATTTACTAAATTTTCGCTGCGATCACTCTCGACAAAAAGTCAAAGCAAAGTGGGCGCAGGATTTCTTTTATGTAGAGTTAGAAAAGAAGGAGGAAGTATGATTGCCAGTTTTCTACGTCTAGCAAGGGCTGATATTAAAGCTTTGCGAATTCATGATGCTTATTCTTTACATCGTGTAGTATATGACTTATATCCAGACGTCCGTACTGAATTAGAAAAAATCAGCAGTGTTCCTAGCGGCATTTTATATGCTGACAAAGGTGGAGACTGGAAGAGCCGACATATTTTAATGTTAGCTAACCGTCCACCTAGAACACCAGAACATGGCCAGATCAAAACTGAACGTGTTCTCCCATCATTTTTGCAGCACGATAATTATGGTTTTGAGGTCATCGTCAATCCAACTAAACGCGATAAAACCAGCAGTAAAATAATAGTGATTCGTGGATATGAGGCGATTATACAGTGGTTTATTGATAAGGCGCCAAGGGCTTGGGGTTTTTATGTCAAACCACAACATATACAATTACGCGATCTTTGTGTTAAAATTTTTGACAAAAAAGACCATACCGTTACGCATGGTAGCGCTACGGTGCGAGGCGAATTAGCGGTCATTGATCGTGATCGATTCATTCAAAGCTTTCAATTGGGTATAGGTCGAGGCCGAGCTTTTGGTTTTGGGTTACTCCAATTGGTTCCTTTACTTAACCCCAACAATCTAATACAGGAAGATAATCATGCATAGAAACAATCCATTTAAAAATATTCATATAGAGTTTCATATTTTGCAGTCTTTTCCAGTCACCTGTTTAAACCGCGATGATGTCGGTGCGCCTAAAACTGCCATTATTGGAGGAAGTACGCGTGCAAGAGTCAGTTCTCAATGTTGGAAGCGTCAGGTTAGATTAGAAATGAAAGCGTTAGGTATTGTACACGGGAATCGTACTAAATTAATTTCACAATTGATCAAAAATGCTTGTATTGAAGCAGGTGCAACAGAGGAGCAGGCATCTGTGTGTGGTAAAAAAATTGATCATATTTTTATCGCTAACGTTGAAGGAAAATCTGCTAAGAAAAAAGGAAAATTAAAGGAAAATGAAACTGATAGCGTAGATCCACAAGTAAAATCTAAAGATAATGATACTTTGATTTTTCTTAGTCCAAAAGAAGTGAATTATATTGTGATGGCTTTTAAAACTCAGGATTTTAACCCTGATTTAGTTATCAAAGAAAAAAAAGATGTAACTAAACAGGCTAAAGAATTAGAGAAATTAATTGCTTCTGACCCCAATCCGATGGATGCTGTTGATATTGCTCTCTTTGGTCGGATGGTTGCCAAGGCAGCTTCAATGAACGTTGAAGCGGCTGCTTCTTTTTCCCATGCGATCTCTACCCATAAAGTGAGCAACGAGGTGGAATTTTTTACAGCAATTGAAGATTTGCCAGGAGAAGAACCTGGCGCTGCTCATATGGGTAGTCTAGAATTTAACTCTGCTACCTACTATCGTTATATTAGTCTTGACCTTGGGCAATTGTGGCAAACCTTGCAAGGTGTTGCCTTCACTTCAGCAGTTGAAGCTTTTATCAAAGCATTATTTATTGCCGTACCCAGTGCCCGGCAGACCACACAATCAGGTGCGTCTCCGTGGGATTTTGCAAAAATATTCATTCGAAAAGGTCAGCGTTTACAAGTCCCCTTTGAAACGGCAGTGAAACAGAAAGATGGCGGTTTTCTGCAACCCAGCATTGTTGCCTTAACAGAATACCTTGAAAAGAAGAAAAAATTATTCAGTTCGCTGTTTGGTGCACAAGCCGAATATACTTGGGGTGAAGATGAAAATTTTAATATTGATGATTTATTATTAGCTATCACAAATTATATTAATTCATTAAGTGCAAATCCGCTTGTCTCTCAGTCATCTATTCCTGAGCCTGTATATGAATAACCCTTATCTGTTATTGTGGTTTGAAGCGCCTTTGCAATCTTGAGGAGCTGATTCTAAATTTGGTCGGCGTGATACGCTGAATTTTCCCACCAAATCTGGTGTTCTAGGTTTATTATGCAGCGCGCTGGGAGCTGGGGGTGAACAGCGGGAATTGTTAGCAGCTTTAGCTCCTCTTCATCAAACTGTTTTATCATTTGTCCGAATTAATCCTCATAACACGGAAAGAGTTGGACCTAAACCCTTACTAAGGGATTTCCACATGGTAGGTAGCGGATATAATGGTGGTAATCTATGGGAAAATTTATTGATTCCCAAGACCAGCGAAGGAAAAAAACCTAAAGGTAGTGGCACTAAGATGACTTACCGCTATTATCTCCAGGATGCTTTTTTTGCTGTGGTTATGGAGTCTCCCTCAAATAGGGTAGATGAATTTATTCATGCGTTGAAAAACCCAATCTGGGATTTGTATTTAGGCCGTAAAAACTGTGTTCCTACCGATTTTATCTATCAAGGTCGGTTTGATTTTGAGCAAGAAGCTATCCAACAAGCGCTTGGGATGGCTCGAGAAAAAAATTTAGCCGAAGATTTTCGCGTTTTGGATGGTGAGCACTTAGGTGAAGTACTTCTTCTTAATGATGTTCCTCTACAGTTTGGAGAACGTAAACTATATCGGGAACGTCGTGTCACGGTTGTAAAAGTATGATCGAAGAATCCATTAATGAGGAGAAAGCAGCACGTTTATTGATTAAAATCACACGTGATACATTACCACAAGTGAAAGATAAGTACCCTTTTATTTATTTAGAGCGGGGTCGGTTGGAGATTGACGACAGCAGTATCAAATGGATAGATTCTGATAGTAATGTAGTTCGTATACCCATCGCGATGCTAAACTGTCTGTTATTGGGCCCCGGAACCAGTGTTACGCATGAAGCAATTAAGGTCATAACGGCAGCTAATTGCGGAGTTTGTTGGGTAGGAGAGGATAGTTTACTATTTTATGCTTTTGGCCAGACGCCTACAGCAGATACACGCAACTTTCGTCAGCAAATGCTATTGTCTTCAGATCAGAAAAAATCGCTGGAAGTCGCGAAACGTCTATTTGCTCGACGTTTTCCGAAAGCTGAATTAGATGGTAAAAGTCTAAAAGAAATGATGGGCATGGAGGGTTATCGAGTTCGTCAACTGTATGAACAAAAAGCAGAACAATATCAGGTAGGATGGAGAGGGCGTCGATATGAGCCGGGAAAATTTGAAATGGGCGATATCACCAATCAGATATTAACAGCCGCCAATGCGGCGCTATATGGTATTTTATGTTCAGCGATTCACAGTATGGGGTATTCGCCTCATATTGGTTTTATTCATTCAGGCAGTCCGCTTCCTTTCGTATATGATTTGGCTGATTTGTACAAAGAAGATCTTTGCATAGATTTAGCTTTTAGCTTAACCACTGAGATGGCGGGACATTACAATAAACATAAGGTTGCCGCAGGGTTTCGTAAGCGAGTGATTAGTATGGATTTGTTAGCCCATATTGGCACAGATATTCAAGAAATGTTGGGAAAATAGAACTATGCTCGTGGTGATCGCCAATGATTTACCGCCAGCCGTGCGTGGTCGCATGAAACTCTGGTTTGTAGAGCCTCGACCAAATGTGTTTGTTTCAGGTATTAAAGATTCAGTAGCAAAAAAAGTAGTAGCTTATCTCTATAAACATTGCCCTCCAGCTAGTGGTCTAATGATTTTTCGACAAATTCCTGAGTGCCCTGGTTATGAAATTCAAGGTATCGGTGATCCCAAGCGCTCTGTGATTGATGTCTCTGGTTTGCAGTTAGTGATAGAAAAGCAATAAACTTAACACAAAGCGCTTAGGTATGCAGAACTAAAACACTATATGTTGTGTTTTCTGTCAGCTCTTTTACAATATGTTGGGAATCTTCCCCACACCTGTGGGGGTGTTTCTAGCCAAGTTTTTTACACGGGCGCTACTGTTTAATCTTTCCCACACCTGTGGGCCCCCCGTTTTAGGGGATGACTCTAATCTGTGACAGCTTTCAAAGTAGCACCAGAGTAGCACCGAAAATTTTTGATTTTTAAAGACTGCTGTAACTTACTGATTTTATGGCTCCCCGGGACGGACTTGAACCGCCGACCAAGTGATTAACAGCCCGAGCGTTGGAGTTTGTGAATTGCAAAATTCATTTAAGATATTGATATTAAACATATTTATAGTGTTTTATTTTTGTTCAATTTGGTCGTTTATTGGTCTCAAGCATACCTAAGCACACGTAGAGCACACTAAAGTCCTGCAAAACTCCGACTGTCGAAGTATATTTTATTTTTTTAGTTTTTGAACCATCTACTGTCCAAAGTGTCGATTCCAGTCAAAAATAACCTAGCTTAGACTAAATACAACATAACTTTATATCACTTCAATTTTAATTGACGTAATAATGAGTTGTGCTTGAGAGTAAGATATGGGAATTGTCCTAGAAGGGTATTGACGGTAATCTCTTTTTTCATACAGAAGATAAGCTGTGCTGCTGGGTAAACGGGGTCCATCCGGTTCAAAAACATTGATTCGATCAAAATAACCTCTTTGATTGATTCCCAGATTTTTTCTTTCTGTATCTAATACCTTGTGCGACATTTCATATTGACCAATAAACTCTTCTAATCTAGTTTTACTTTCAAGAAAACCAGGTACATTATACCTCATTCCCTCAATCACTATTACGGAATGGCCTCTCATTCCTTCGGTATTAAGAATATGGACCAACCATTCGTCTTTGGTAAAAACAAAAATACTTCGAAGTAGGCGTTTTATAATCCAACGACTGATGCCAACGTCTTTGGTTATAAAATTCAATATAAGCTCTAATTGCCGTCCTCAACTCGGCGACATCTTCATATTCGTTAAGATAAAATTCTTCCCGCTTAAAACTTCGCCAAAACCGTTCAATATAAATATTATCTGCGCATCGTCCTTTGCCAGTCATACTCACTTTAATGCCTCGTTCTTGCAAAAAACTTACCCATTCCTGACTGGTAAATTGACACCCTTGATCGCTATTAATGATCTCCGGTGTCATCTCCTGGAGTCCTAATTTTAAAGCCTCAAGGGAAAACTCCGTATCTAACGTATTCGATAGCGACCAGCTCACAATGTATCGGCTATAAACGTCAATGAATGCAACCAAATACATAAATCTATCTCTCATGCGCAGATAGGTGATATCTACCATCAATACTTGGTTGGCATGATCAAGGAACAGGAAAAAGAAAAACAATTACTAAAAGAATATATATCTATAATCAGATTCTTGCTGGATGGGTCACCTTACAAACCATCAACGATACGCAAGCATTAAAAGAATTATCAGATCTATTAGAATGCGAGCACGCCGGTTGAATATTTCTCTAATTTATTTTCCAGCTTCAGCGAATAAAGCCATGTCCTAGCGAAAGTAACGACACCATATATTTATTAAATTATTTTAATCTGTTGAATGGCTGAAAGAAATAATGTTTTTGACCAGCCATCCAATTGATTTGGATTTTTAATAAATGGAGCAACATCTTTTTTAGCTAGAGCAATATCCAGATTTTCGATACGAATATTCAAGAACATGATCATTTTTTCTCGAGTCAATGGTTCCAAATCTGGATAAAAATGGATATGCCGCAATCGGGCTTCTAAATGCGCTAACCGAATAGAAACATTATTTTGAATAAACCATATTAAATCATACCAATCTCTTCCTTTGATGCGTTTTTTCCAATTACGAGTTAACACAGCACATACTTTACCCGCGAATAAGTCAGGAAGACTATAAGCATTCACCCAGAACGGAATTGGTTTTAATAAAGAAATAGTCTCCGTTAAAAAATTTTCAGGCGGATCAGTATCCACTTCTAGTTTAATTTTTAATAATGATTGAGCGTGACATCGCTTTTGTACTGCTATCGGCGCTTGTATTTTGAGTAGATGTTCCAAAGTATTCGCTTTTAGAAAAGCTGAATTAATAGCAGTGTCCATATTTTTTTGCTTTTTCTGAGCTTCTACAATAAAACCAAAAGAGGTTAATTCAATTTCTAAAGCATGTAAATAAGGCTCTATCGTAAAAAAAGGATTAGCTTTTAATAATGAAAAATCCAAATCTTCGCTAAATCTGTCCAGCTTATATAGAATGCGCATGGCTGTACCGCCATAAAAGGCGGCATGTTCGAAAAATTTACTTCGCCATAATCCTAATAGCGCTATCTCCTGAATGATTTCTTTTAAAGCATTTTCATAATCTTCATCAGTCTTGAACGAATAATTATTCAGCATTGTAAGAATTATGTTCTCCACTTATAAGCCCTCGGATAAAGTTTCATAAAGTAATTTTGTCATTGGCAGTGGATAATGACATTTAATTTCCTGCAAGACGTTCATATCTAGTGTTTGCAACTTTTCAGCATCAATCCGCATATTATCCAGTAAATGTTCGCGAACTTCTTTTTTTGTTTTCAAATTGCGATATTTTTGTATCGTATCTACTAATGCCTTTTCAGGGCTGGCTATTAAAAAATGAGTTTGATTATCCAAAAATTGCCAATTAACACCGATGGCAAAATACTTTGGATGAATGTGATCATAGTTAAATGCTCCCACGGGGGTATTAAATTTTTTTTTCCTTTTAACTGTCATGCTAGTCACCACCATCACCCGCTCTGGAATGAAACCATAATAACTCAACGCATATTCGCAGGACACATAGGAAGGCCCAAACAACAAATTGGCTAATAGTCCGCGGTGGATGGGATTACGACGGTATTCATCACCCAAAATGTACAGTCCTTTTTTAATTCGTATAATAGCGCCGGATTGCAATAAAGTCGTAATTTTTCGGTGAGGAGCTTTGAAATTTTTTAAATGAGCCATTAAGAAGCCATAATCGAAGACTTCATTGGGACAATCGCGTATTAGGGTATTAAGCATAATTTCAACCAGTATCTAACATTTTTTGTTAGATACTGGTTATCTTAAATGGTTTGGAGACTGATTGCAATAAGGCTGATCAACTCCTTGACGCTTCTCCAAATTACCGATTTCGCCAACGAATTACCACCTCAACCACACCTTCAAGTGAAAGTTGCAGTGGAAAGAACAATGAATTACAGTAGAGTTCAGTTGATTTTCAAGCGCCAAATTTTTTGGGGTACATTTCGGGGTATATTGCAAATTACTTCAAAATAATTACGTTACAAATCAATCAACTATATCGTCAATTAGCGTCCTAGTGGGCCCACAATATAATCAAGTACTTACCGTAATTTTCCGGCTGTTCAAATTCTGACTGCCGGAATTTTGCCGGAATGTGTTTCCTCAAGCCGCATCATTTCACCGCGTTTTGCCTGGACTTGATCAACCATGACTCGCAGTTTTTCCCCTCGATGATCCCTAATAAAAGGACAACGTCGGTGCACTACGTTGGCGATCACAAACCCGGTTCACCGCTTCAATCAGGTGCTGAATTTCAGCAGGACTATAATGCGTCGTGATCCGATTTGATTTATGTCCCAGCAAATCCTGGCGGTCTTCTAAGCTCACTTGAGCTGCACGCAGGCGTCTACCAAGTGTATGTTTCAAATCATGAATACGCACAGACAGGTGCGCTAGTCTTCGAGCCTTCTCCCACGATTTGTTATTCATCTGATAAAGCCTCGTTTGACTATCCGGTCGAGTAAACACATAAACAGGATGTCGGCCACGCACCTCAGCAATGACTTTCAAGGCAATGTCATTAAGCGGCACCAACCGATCCAATTTATTTTTGGAGTACTCACTGGGAATCACAAAAATGCTAGTATTCAGCTCCGGGATGGGATATTAAAATTAGCGCCTTACTTAGTACCAGTGGGATGTGCGTTGCTCATTGGTTTTATTACTGGATTTATAGGCGCCTTCCAGCACATAGGCAGTGAAAAACAAAATTTCTTTATTGGGATATCGGAAGTAGTGATTATGTTTATTTGTGCTCCGTTTTTCTTCGGCTCCTGGATGGTCGCTATAAAACGAGTAAGAGAGGAAAAACTGAGTGCAAGCATAGGATTTCAATATTGCCGACAATGGTTATCTATACTGGGAACTGCACTAATGCTATGTGTGGTTCTAAGTGCAAATGACTTCTCTTGGTATGCCAGATAGTTATTGTGTTCCATAATTAATCGACTTTAGCAAATTTGAATAAAGCATTTTCTTGAAAATGATTTATTCAACAAAGCCTTGATTGATTATATTTTAGATCGTAGTCAGCAACGACGCCGCCTATCGCATGAAAGTGGATTTGATGGAGTCGAGTTACATGCAGCAAGCAGATATTTACCTTCACGCGTAAAAGGTAAAATGAGTGTCAAAGTCGACATAAAAATTAGGAATTATTTTTAAATTCAATTAAGTAGAATAAAAAAAATGATTGTTATCACAGACGTGAGCATTCCGGTTTGGTAGATTTTACTTCTTCTCCACTGGCTTTTGCGTTTTCAAGCGCCCGGTTGATAATCCTGGAGTGTAAAATAGAAAATATTCTCAACGTTCTCGAACGCTCCCAAAGATCAAGTTTGCCATCAGAATAAACGCTGCTATAGTCTTCAACATGCTGATTCAATTGGCTACATTTTGTAGCCAGGATTCCTTGAGAAACAATAGGTGGAAGTCGCTGCACTTCCTTTGCTTCTCGTAAATCAAGGATTAATTGGAGGTGGGGTAGAAAAATAATGGTGCAAGGCAACGGCGTCCTATCAATGCAACTTCGAAAACGGTGACTGGTTTCCCTTAATTGCAACATTTGTTTCCAGGAAAGAAAGTTAAATATTACCTCATTTAATGTGAAAGGCATTTGTGGTGCAAAAGGAACTATCTGAAATTGAGTTTTATTTTTTTTGTCTTCCACTTTTTTTCCTTTCACAGGAAAAAAATTATCAAGGAAAGATTTCCATCGAGCCGGAGCCGGAACAATCACTTGAGTTGAAGAAGAGGAGTTTTTATTCGATTTTTTTTCTTCATCAAGCGCCGCCTGAATAAAACCAATTCTTTTCAATACCAGAGCAATTTTTTCCCGAAAATCTGATCTAAAGTTCTCAAAGAATGGCAAGGATTCAATGGCTGTAAGGTCGGTTACCAAAGTTTTAAACTCACCATAGTCAAATGCTATTTTATTATTGATGTATATTTCAGTAATATTCTCGGTGACTTCCTGAAATACTTCTTCTATACTGTCATTATAGCGACTGAAAAATGAAATTACCTGAGGATTGCTTTCGAATTCTGGTATAGGCAGGATGGTAATCTTGGCCCAATTTTGGATTATTACAGCATTTTCTTTTAAATAATCTATTTTTTCTTTAACTTGTTTTAAAACTGCAACCCGAATATTGAAAGCATCAAGACTGAAGTTTCCAGATATATCATCCCAAGGGGCCGCCGCTACTTTGTCAATTGCTTTGTCAATCTCTAATGCTAATTTTTCTAAGCGTATTCTTGCACCGAATTTAAATTTCTTTGGCTGCCATGTTTTCACATCTGCTGGTTTCGTCTCTTGATATTTCTTATTATCTAATACCAGACTCGGAGGTTCTGTGTGAGAAAGCAGGGCGACGACTGTTTCCGGTAATTCACCCCCCATCATTTTTGTGCAGATTCCTACTATTTGGAAAAGATCATTATTAACTCGCGCATATCCTGGTTGAGAGTCAATAAAAAATATACCTTGCTTATCCTCAGAAACAATAATATTAAATGCTGTGATATTCCCATGTAAAAAATCAGGAAACTGCTTTTTTATTCGTTGAAATTCTAAAATTATTTTAGTCGCTATAGATTCGGCTTCAGAAGCTGACAGCTGTTTTGCTTCAATCAGGAAGGCCAAATCGTTGCCTAAGTAGGGTAATACTGATATATCAAAAATGATACCGTTGTGGTATGCATCGTGGCCCCTGAAGCGTGTTTCTCGGTACTCGGGCGGGGGGTCTAAGTGATCCTCTATGTGACCCGTCGCCGTCCCCATAAAGCTTCCATATGCAGCCCCATACTGAGGATATAACCGCACAAATTGAGTGACGGCGGCGGCTGTGGAGTATTGATTAGATCTAAAATCTACCCGAACTTTTTTTAATACTATCCTTGGTAAAAGTTCGTTGGGTATGACTGGTTCTAAACAACGCAATGTTGCGCCACTACGCTCCGGCAAATTAATGCCAGAGTCATATTTATATGGTTTCCCATTTATTATAAGAGTGGGGGTTTTATTTTCCTCAGTGATTTTGTTTGGGAAGCTTTGAGGCCAATATCGAACATCCTCAGGGAACGAACCGAGAACATTTAATTCTATTTCTTTTTTCATATATATCCCTATTCTGTTTTGAATTTCGGTGTTTAAGCCAACTCAAATTGGCCTGAAATTAATCGAGAAACCTCTAAATTAAATTGGTTAAAATTCCTAAAAAATTGAATACAAGCTTCTCTAAATTTCCTAATGTCAGAATAATGAGTATTATAGAGTACTTAATTTCTTAAAAAATTTCCACTGAATCCTTTTAGCCTCACGAAGTCCTGAAAGATAAGCTCCGTGAGTAGTCGCCGGAAAATGGCGGTGTGTCGCCTCACCAGAAAAAAATAAACGATTCGATTCAGGAGCAGCCAATAAATCCCGATCTTCGCCCGTTGCGCCTACGGGAAGATAAGAATATGAACCTAGGCTATAGGGATCTTGGCTCCAGCGAGTCAAAAAATATTTTTCCGGTTTCTTGATATTGGGAAATACAACTTGCCATTGCTGCATCACCTTCATGATGATTTGTTCATCGGTTTCATTTTCTAACGGAATCCGCCAGCACCGCCCGAACCATTCCTAAAAAATGAGCCTGAGATTCACGATGAAGGACCGGTCGTTTCGAAGAAACCCAGACCGTCTCCATGGGGGACGATATCGCGTCTTCAGGGCTGTCAGGAATTGGACGGGGGGATGTTTTTGCCTTAACCGGATGGGCTCTCATCCATGCTTTCATTGGTTTAAGAGGCAGGGTTAATAAATAGCGTTGTTGTTCCGGCGGATAATCCACCACATCAGACAGCGGAAATATTTTGAATTTCTTTAAATCCATCGCCACCACACACTCAGGAATCCCCTGTAATTTGATTTTCTTGGCCTGATGATAGGTCGTAAAATTACCGAAATGAACGCGTGGGGCCACGTCGCATTCGATACGGCCTTTGACACTGCCGACCGGCTGACTCCTCAACTCCGCTTCATACACTAATCCCAGCTCCACCCGTTCACTGATACTCATTTTGTCCAGTAAATTGCTTTCTGCCATCAATTCCTGGGTGAAAGCATTCGGCTCAGTTAACTCATACCATTTCACCTGCTGATGGACAGCCTCCTGAATCGCCCAGGCATCTTCCAGTTTCACTTTTTGAGCGCGATTCAGTAAGTAATTAATTTTTTGCTGACCCAAGCCACTCAAATCCCCCAGTTTCCTCTGGGAAGAATCACAGATCTTGATCGCTTTTAACAAAGCCGGTTTATGATCAAATACGTGGGGTGTCCTTTTGACTTTCCTGTACATCCCTGACCTCCGAAGGACTATGCTAAAAGAATTTTTTGACCACTTTTCAGCTTTTTTTGGACGATGCCGTGGGACGATAAAAATACCTGAACAGTTCATCATTGAAACAAAAAATCCGCTTTCTAAAGCAGAATCATCCGATCCATTCGAACAACCACTGTTTAAAAAGATGTCATTCCATCGTAATCTGATTCGCGTTTTAAATTCTTTACCCCACCAGAAAAAGAGAAAAAGAGAACTTGTCTATTTTTTTATCGCTTTATTAGTATGAAATAAACAAAATAGACGAGTAGGTAAAGGTTAAAATCTCTACAATTTCTCTTTTTCTCTTTTTCTGGTGTGTAAGGAAAAGTAAAACGGGGAAAATAGGGTATGATCTGAAGGATTCAGATCATTTTTAATACAAAAAATATACTCTGCGATCCACATCCATTTTTCTCCTTAAAATGGTTCATTCTTACTCAGTCGAAATATTCTTTTTTGGCAAATTTCTCATTTTTTGAAAATTGGCATGTAAAATTTTTTACGCGCTTTGCAGCGAAGGACAAAATTTTATTCGCTTGACGTCGGGACTTACGTCAATTTTCGAAAAATGAAATGTGTTCCATAGATTCCAATAGAATATTCCAGAACTTTATAGATGATTGTAGAACTCAATAGAACATTTTTCCAATCGGAAAGGTTCATTGGGCCTGGAAAAATAGTGCATTTTGACCCATGGCCATTTTGCTCAAGGAGATTTTTTTATGGAAAAGAAAGTATCGCGGATTATCAGTCCCTCTCAGGCGATGGCGGAATACCCGGAAATAATGCTAACCACCTTTGATCACAGACTGTTGCCGCACCTGTCTTTAGTCGTCATTAATGGATTACCGAGAGGGTTGGATCGCAGGGAACTCGAGCAAAAAAGACTGTGTTTTCGCAGGCGATACAAAAAGTGTAAAGGCACAGATGCAGAGATCAATCATAGATAAAATAAAGCTATTTTGGTTTGGCTTGCGAAGTGTATGAGATTTAATGATAATAGCTAAGTCCCACGAAGGCTATCAGCAGAATAGAATCAGAAATTATTAGATTATGGAGAATCTGAACCATGCAAAATCCTCAAAACACCGACCCATCAACAGGTCAAAAAAAACCATCCTCCCAGCCCTTTTTACAAGACAGTTCGTTAATGACTGCTTTGCCCTTCTCACAACCACACCAGGCGGAGGCCAAATTGCGCGATCCATCGTCCGGGTCTGTACCCAAAAGAGAATCCGTGCGAGTGAGTCAACCCGGCGAGGTCTTGCTGAATTTTACCATCCGCTTTGAAGACCTCACTGTTGGTGATGAGCTAGGCCGGGGTGCTTATGGCAAAGTATCTAAGGGCGTATGGCAGTTTGAAGACGTCGCCATCAAGCAATATATGGCTCAGGATTTCAGTGAGCAAACTCAACAGGAGATCCTCAAGGAAGCCAAAATCATGGCGACCGCCGGTGCTCAATCCAAACACTTAGTGCAATTACGGGGGATTGTGTTAGGAAAGCCCCACTATTCACTGGTGATGGAATATCTGCCCGGCGGGGATTTATTTCACCTGCTCAAAAGCAGTCAGGAGCTGACCTGGCCGATGCGCTATCGCATCAGTCTGGATATGACCATTGGCTTACATCATTTACACCAACGGAGTATTTTGCACCGGGATTTAAAAAGCCTGAATGTGCTGTTGGATATGAACTACCGGGCTAAATTAGCCGACTTTGGCTTATCCACGCTCAAGCTGAGTTCAACGAGCACGACGGCGGGCGGTCTGAAAGGGACTCCCCGGTGGTTGTCGCCGGAACTGTTTAAGCGGGGCGCCAAAGCAACGACCGCTTCGGATATCTACGCGCTGATGATGATTTTTTGGGAACTCATTACCCGTCAAATTCCGTTTGCCGACGCCGCCAGCCAGGAAGTGGCGATCCAATGGATTATGTCGGGTGAGCAGGAAACGATACCCGAGGGAACGCCGGAGGAATATAAAGCACTGATATTGGAGGGTTGGGATAAAGACCCTGGCAAACGCCCCTCCGCGGCTGCGGTAGCGAAACGATTGGATACGTTATGGCAGGCGGAGCGCACGAAAACCCAGACTTCCTCTCATTCTAGTAGTTCTTCTGCGTCGATGAGCAGCAGCGCATCGTCCTCGACTTCCAGCCGTAGCGCCCCGCTACCGGTGGATGACTTTGAAGGCAAATCACTGGTCACTTTTTCAGATCCCTTGAACCTTCCGGCACAGCCACTGGTTCAGTCCGAGCAAAAATTGCAACCCCGGTCGTCTGGCCTCCCTGAATCACCGCAGTCGCCAAAGTCCGTATCGACAGGCGCAACTGAGGACGCCGAAATGAAAAAGTTGTTGGGCGAAGTGATGCGGTTGAAATTAGAAAAAGCGGAAGAAGAAAAACGGCGTTTACAAGCAGAAAAAAAACTGGAAGATCATGCCCGCCAGCAGGCAGAACTGGACCGCCGTCGAGCAGAAGAAGTCAAAGAAATTCAGCGGCAGCCGTTGGAACCCAAAGATAAACTACCGTTGACACCGCCGAAGAAAGAGCAGGAATTGAAGAAACTCACACCATTGCCGTCGTTATCGGGAAGTTCACAAACCTTGATGCCGCCGCCGAAGCCCACGCTAAAGCCGTTAGATCAAAAATCTTTGAGCCAATTGCAGCAATTACTGCAATATGTGGCCGAAGGCGAGCAAGATAAAGCCGAAGCGTTAATACAAACAGATAGAAATTTACTGCTGCACACGGGAACGGTGAGAGATTTATCAGGCCGTGAATTTAATCCGATTACCGCATTTCAATATGCGTTATGGGCGATGGACTGGCACATGTGGAAGATGATTCAGAAATACTTGCCGCAAGAAGCACAAGCGCAACAGTGGCAAGAACTCGAAACCAAAAGCACGGCGTATGGTAAGCATTTTAATTTGCAAGGCTTGACCGGAGCACTGCAAACGTATGTGGATAATGCTGCGAAATGGAACTATGACCAGCGAGCGGTGGATCAGTGGTGTAAGAAAGTGGGAGGGGAACAAAAGTTATTACCGGCGCATGTGGTGAATGAATATTGCCGTGAGGATAGGCCGTTTGAACCCTGCCCGTCAGAATGGGAGTCGAAGTTAGTGCGCACTCGTGAATTAGAAACATGGGATAATGCACAATATAAATATGTTAAGGTTTCTTGGTTTACTCCCTCATCTTCTAAAGATGGCCTGGGACTTACTTATGCTTTTATAAGATATAAGTATGTGCGGAACTTGGGTGGTTGTTTTGTGACGGGCGGGGCCCGGGGTTTGCCTCCGGCGGTCTCGACAGACCTCAAAGCTCTCCAATCCTTGTGGAAGACGCGCACGCAGCAGATGGAGTTGCTGAAGTCCCAATTATTGTCCGTTACCAATCAGACCCAATTTGGGTCGCGATAAATTGCAGGTGCAACCCAAATCAACGCGGGTTCAAAAACGCTGGTGAGATTGCACCAAGCCTGGAGTAGATTGTTGACGGTCATTGGAACCATTGTGCACGCCCACCAATGTGCCCAACGGCGCAAGTATCGCTGAATATCGGCTGGATGATAATAAATGACAGCACTGTTCATAGCGCGTACTCGCTCCAGGGCGCGTCGGCACGATCTGCTATGAATCGTAGCTGACATGACTGGGGTTTCCTCCGGCAGGTTTTGTGACGCTGCCGGTTGAACCTGAAATTGGACACCGAGAAAATGGTAGCCTTTGTGCAGTTTACCCATACGAGTTTTAGCGTCGGACAATTTGAGCTTAAGTTGCCGCAAAATGCGAAATAATTTTTTCCGCGCGGCGACAAATTGGCTTTTGGTTTGCGCCAAAATGACGATGTCGTCCATATATCTGAGGTAAAAAACACCGGGATGATGGTCAAAGGCTTGGTCTAGCCGCGTGAGATAAAGACCTGCTAAAAATGGGGACAGCGGGCTTCTACTAAAGGCTGACTGTAAACTACCGGAATGTCTGAGTCAAAATCGTGGAACGTCAAAATGACGAATTAACGGCAGGATAAAGACCATCTCCTTCATTAGCCCGGTTGCTTGTGGCGGGAATATAAAATAATCGCGAGTTTAGCTTAAATTCAACGAAAAAATGTCGAGTCATTATTTTTTATTATCTTTTATCCTGCTGCTGAAGCAGAAGGCAACGCCAACGGATTCACGCGGTAAAGCGTAGTCGGTTTGCGGATACTGAGATACTGTGTCACATCCACATATTTTATAGTAATTATTTGAGAAATAATGAAATTAATCCAGGAAATATACGTGTAATTCTTAAACAATAAAAATTCTATGCAAAGTCTTTGAATAGTGCAAATTTTACCCGTACATTTCAAATTTTAATTCATTGATTGTATTTAAGATTAAATCGAAATATACGGATTTGACGCCGCTATCAGGTTTGTCAGGCAAGATAGATAATATTTTAAAAGCTGTTCGTGTCAGACACGACAATTTTTTTAATGATAACAGTCAGAATTAATGATGTTTTTTAAATTTTTTGTCGCCTCTGACACCAGCTAGCGTTATGTTTACGATCAGCAATTGCGTCATTCAGGGATTCGTTCTCATGGTTTGCGCCATGCCTATGCCCAGCAACGTTATAAAGAACTGACTGGTTGGGTGCTCCGATTGCCGGAGGCCCTGATCCCAAGACCTTTAATTATGAGCAGCGCCGTCAAGATACTCTGGCGCGAATGATTTTAACGGAAGAATTGGGTCATAGCCGAATTCAAATCACTAAAAATTATTGTGGGTAAGAAATAAACTATATTTTTTGGTGCAAATTTTTAAATTAAAAACTATTGCATTCTTCACTATCTTTCATTTAAAATACAAAAAACATTAGGATTCAGTTTTCAAGGAGATTAAAATGTCTATATACCTAAAAGCCCCAGGCGCGAATGGCAATGTTTCTGCACAAAATTATCAAGGTTGGGTGAGCCTGCTCAGATTCTCCCTGAGCGGGGTGTATCAAGCAGTAGAACAACGTACGGGGCGGATGTATGATCGTTGTCCAAGGTGGCCCCAATTGCGGTTTGGTGTGGCTGCAAAAGCTTTCCGACAGTAGTTCTGCTTTTTGGTTTAACGCTGCAACGAGTGAACAAGCCATTCCACAAGTAGATATTCATTTTGTTACCGCGGGCAATCCGCCATTGACTTATTTAAGTTACACATTAAAAAATGTCTTTATAAGTTTTTTCAATCAGGAATATGACGGCGGCAGTGCTGGTCCCATAGAGCATATATCATTAGGCTATGATTCCTTGGAAATGACTTATACGCCCCGTTCTGCCGATAATGTGGCACAATCGCCCGTACGTGTAGGGTTTAATGTGGCTCAAGGCGTTAAAATCTAATCTCAAAGGAGCATTTTTATGGACTGGGGCCGGTATGCTTGCGTATACATGACACAATTGGAATCACTACAAGATGTGGCAAAAAAATTCTCCCCCAGCCAAAAACCGGAAGAGGTAGGGGAGTATTTAAAAGTAATGCGGTTAATAAATAGTTTTAACCAACTGTGGAATCCGGCTTTTTCCCAATCCAGTCGTATTCCGATGCCGCCGCACAGTTGTATTTGCCTGCCAACCACACGGGATATGAAAGAATATCAAACTCAAGTCAGTAAATTTCCTAATATTCGCACACAAAGATGGCTGATGAACAAAGAACACTGGTTAGAGGCGGCGCGGGCTCCGAACCGGAAATATTTTTCTAACCGTGAGATAGTGGCTTCATTAGTTCAGGAACATGATTTAGAGACCGCCGGCAGTGTGGCTTTACTGCTGCAGGAAATAGAGGCAGAGAATCGTCCAAAAATCACTGCAGAAGATGCGGTGTTGACTGGAGCAGAACAGGTAGCGGATTATGTAAGGAAAAATGCTAAAAAATTGAGCACTGCCATGCTGGAAGTAGAGGAAAAGTTAAAGGCCTATATAATGGCAGAAAGAGGGTTGAAAACTGCCGCCAAAGAAGCTTATATCGCAGCACATCGTGAATTAAAGGAAAAATTTGCACATTCTTTAAAAGAAATACGGGCTTCTCGTACAGGAATGCGCAAACTGGAATTTGTGAATAACCGCGAGAAATGGCTGCTGCGTTGGAAAACAGGCGTTCCCCATTCCAGTGTAGTTGATATCGCAGCATTTAAAGCAATTACCCGAAGGTCCCGATGGGCTACAAGGCTAGGCCGAGGTTTTATTGGTTTTAATATTTCAATATCGGCTAAGGAGGTATGGAGTACCTATCAAGAACATGGAGATTGGTTAAAAAAATTGATTGAAGAGACTTCAAAGTTTATCTCAGGCAATATTGGTGAAGACTTAGCCGAGCCTGTGGTCGAGTTATTGTGCTTGGGGCCGGAGGGTTGGGTAATTATTTTGGTAGGAGGAGCCTTAACTCTTGGCTTTGGTTATGCAGGAGAATGGGGTGGTAACAAGGGATACAATTGGGTAAAGGAAAAAATACATGATTTTTCCGTCTTATAATCCAGATCCCAGTTCAATTGCAGTTAGTATAGATTTATTTCTTTTTGGTTTGATATTTTTGTTTATGATTACAAATTTTTTCAGTATGCTATTAATTAGAATCATAGTAATGCCCAAATTCGATAAAGAATTCGGTGACATTCTTAGCCTTCGTTACGATAGATTACCAACTAGTAGATGTTATTGGTACGCAGTAGGAATTTCTTCACCAATAGGACTAAAACGCAAAAATGGTTTATATAGCAAAGTGTTTGGTCAATATGATTTCAAGTTACAAGCTTCTCGATTTGAATGGATAATTTGTTGTGTTTATATGATCTCCATATATGTTGTGGTTTTGTTAATTTTACTGTTTGGGCTTCACTATTTAATTTATTGTACACACTACTGGATTTATGGAAAGTGATTCTGTAGCTTATATAAAATCAATATAAAGCTTGTCTATAAAATGCTCATCTAATCTTTATATCTTTAGTTTAATTTAACTCATTTGCTATAGTGGTAATTTTTTTGCCATAAAAATTATTAAGTTAAAAATATTAATAAAAATAAATATTTTAAAAAACACAGTGAAATTAAGATAAAAGTATCAGTTATTATATCTTTCCATAAGAAAATATAAGTGAAGATGTTTGGTTCATTGTTAATGCTATTCATCCAGTAACTTAAAATAAGGAGACTATATGTTTAAAACTGAACTTTTAGAATCACGTATCATTGAGATATTTCCAGACGGAAGACTCGATGGAAAAAATGCCTCTCGTTATTTAGGATTATCTGAAAAAACTTTGGCTACCTTACGTATGAATGGAAAAGGCCCTAGCTTCATAAAGCGTGGACGTATTTTTTATTTTAAAGAAGATTTAGACGCCTGGTTGAATGCAGGAGGCCGGTTAACAACGACAGCACAAGGATTGAGATCCTCTTCGTCTTCTATTTCCGAAAGTAGTAATTGTAGATAAATTAATCCAGATAATAAATAATTGACTACAGGAGAGATTCAAGATTAAAATGTGATTTAAAATATTACATTTAAGAGATTGGTTTGTCTGAGTTTACACAAGATAAAAAGAATAGAAAAAAGCGCACGACTCGCGGCACAGTGAATAGATCTGAGATTATACACACTCGTCTTAGCCCGCGTTTGCGCTTTATGGCGGAATTAATGGCGCGACATCAACGCCGAACACTGTCCGGCCTAATTGAACATTTAGTTGAGATGGCGGGGCAGTCTTATTTATTACCTATAATGTTATCTGAGGAAGCGCAGACGAATCATTATTTATTTTCTGAGTATCCGCTGGAAAATGTTAGTTTAGTAGAAGCCAGTAATCGTTTGTGGTCAGCGGATGAAATAGAACGTTTTGTGGCGCTAGCCTTATTCACTCCTCATCTTCTTACACCCCAGGAAACTCAGGTGTGGAAACTGATTAAAGAAACTCCCTACTTTTGGAAACATTTTAAAATCAATCTTGAAAGTAAAAAGGGGGAGGTCCTTGGTCAGCGATGGTGGCCATTAATTGACTATAGTGGGCTTATCCGTGAGCGGGTACGTGAGCATTGGTTGTTATTCCGCGACATACTAGAGGAGAGGCAATCTGAAGAAGTCTTTAAAAACCTAAAATTAGGTAATGGACAATTAGTTGATCAACCGGATTACTATCCCTATTTAATCAAAGCAGTGGAGGACAATGATTTATGACAGTAAAATTTACTAGATTAACTCGCGCAAAGCAACGAGCATTATTACCGGGCAAAAAAATGTCCGAACACGGTATTGACTTTGAAAAATTACTTAATGGTGACGGCAGATACACCATTAGCGTGATGGTTGATGGTCGCCGTATTCATCGAGTATTGGGTAAAGAATCCGAAGGTGTGACTCGTTTGGAGGCGGAAGAGCTTATTGCTAAACTGCGCACAGAAGCGAGGCAGGGTAGGTTACATTTATCCAAGGGTCGCAAGCTAGTTTTAAGTTTTAGAGAAGCCGCAGAAAAATATTTACAAAAACAGAGAGAAGAAGGAGGGAAAAATTATCATCGGAAAGAAGGGGAACTCAAGAGAAATTTAATCCCATTTTTTGCTGGAAAACCGTTAGATCAAATCAGCACCTCAGAAATTGAGTGTTATAAAAAATCTCGTTCTGAAAAAAATTTTAAAAACAGCACTATTAACCGTGATTTGGCCACTTTATCTCATCTTTTTTCTAAAGCAGATGAGACGTATGGAAATTTTACGTACCCGCCTGGAACATATTGATTTAAAGAAAAATTATTTTTATTCCCCAGGCTAAAGCGGGTATGAGACAGCAACCCATAACGACTCATTTAGCCGATATTTTAAGGCATTATATGCAATCAGCAAAGCCTGGACAAGAATGGTTATTTCCGGCTGAAAAATCAAAAACCAGGCATACTGTCAGCATTGAAAAGACATTTCGTAGAGTCGTTAAGGCGGCAGGGCTTGACCCCAAAGAGATCGTGCGGCATACCCTACGCCATACGGCTATTACCCATTTAGTTCAGGCAGGTATTGATTTACCAACAGTCAAGCGTATTTCCGGGCATAAGACTTTAAAAATGGTGGAACGTTACAGTCACCAAAATGTTCTCATATTCAAGCAGCAATGGATAAATTAGAACAAAGATATCAATTAAATAATACCTCCTCTACGAGTAATACTTAGCTATTTATAAATATTTAGCCTGATAATTAAAGAAGATAATAATAATATTCATAATTTTTTCCATGCTTGCTCACTTGACATAATGAATTGTTTAAGATTTATATCTTTAAATAGTGATTTATGGAGAGGACAAGCAGCGTGTTTATTGTGAAATAATTGGGCGTTGAAAGTATTTTCTCCATAATGGTGCAAGATCATTATTGCACTAGTGCTAGTGTTGTCTTTGTCCGTAAGTGCTTTTTTAGGGCCAAGCCTCCGATCACTAAGGGTGAGAGTTTCAATATCTATTTTGTATTCTTCTAAACCATGCATTGCGACCATTAATTTATAAGGAGAAACATGGTCAAACATTGTATTATTAAATAATACAATTAACCCCGGTTTTCGTCCTTGAGTTTTTTCGCGTAATTGTTTATTGCCTTTTTTGATTTTATTTCTAATTGAATTACCGATTGTTCCCCCGCGCTCTATGAGCAAGTTCTCTTTTAAATTTTTTAAACTTTCCGTTTCATCTTGTGTCAAATCAAATTGCATAATTTATACTCAGATATCAATGCCGTTTAGTGTAATTGAGTAATCAGGAGTTTTCTTTTTTTCTTCACGTGGAATATCAATATATAGAATATTACTTTGCTTACAAAATTGTTCAAATAATTTTTCAGATATTGTCTTCATAAGTGATCTCTCCATAAGAACCCCCGGAGATGGGGAAGAGCCAAATTTTAAGGTGCTATTACACAGGAATTACACAGAATATTTAGACCTCAGAAATTTTTTAACGTAACTCCTTGATTTATCTGGTTCCCCGGGACGGACTTGAACCGCCGACCAAGTGATTAACAGTCTACTCCCGCCTTCATTATCAGTGATTAATCAAAGTTAATAATAAAAGTTAATAATACTTTACAAAATAACAACTTAGAATTATTCTATATTTGCTGGTGCTATGCGAAATAGCACCAAATTTCACCTCTAACATAGCACCAGTCTAGCACCAGGAAAGACCGGTCATAACAGGGAGTTTAGCAAATGGCAGACAAAAAAATCAATTTCACTAAAGCCGCCTTGGAAGCCTTGCCCATTCCGTCATCGGGAAAACGTTCTTACTATTACGATACCAAAATGCGTGGCCTGGGTGTCAGCATTACCAGCAATGGCACGTACTCTTTTATTGTGTATCGCTGGGTGAATGGGAAGCCGGAACGTGTTACCTTGGGGCGGTTTCCTGATTTATCTATTGAGCAGGCACGCCGCCAAGCTGAAACCATTAATGCCGCTATTGCCCAAGGCCAAAATCCAAATGATCAACGCCGTGCTGATGGGGCGGAGATGACTTTGGAAGAATTATTTACCGAGTATTTGGAACGCTATGCCAAACTGCACAAAAGAAGCTGGAAAAAAGATCAAGAGCAATTTAATCGGCACTTATCCACCTGGCGCAATCGCAAATTATCCTCCATTATTAAAACGGATATTCAAAAGCTGCATCATGATATTGGCCGTGATAATGGGCAATATGCTGCTAATCGATTATTAGCATTGTGCAGCACGCTTTTTAACAAAGCGGTTGAATTTGGCGTTTGGGACAAATCCAATCCAGCGCAAGGCATTAAAAAATTTCGCGAATTCTCGCGAGATCGTTTTTTACAGGCGAATGAGCTGCCTCGCTTTTTTGAATCGCTGGCTGCGGAACCTAATGAAATTATTCGTGACTATATTATTATGGCGTTGTTAACTGGCGCTCGTTGTTCTAATTTGCTGGCGATGCGGTGGGAGCAAATTGATTTTGAACGCCGGGAGTGGCGTATTCCGCAAACTAAAAATGGCACGCCGCAAATTATTACATTAACGGAAGAAGCTACATGTCTACTGCAACAACGCCAAACAGTTGCTATCAATGACTATGTGTTTCCGAGCACAGGCCGTGAGGGACATTTACGAGAACCAAAAAAAGGTTGGCAGCGAATTTTGAAGAACGCCCATATTGAAAATCTGCGCATCCACGATTTACGTCGAACGTTAGGCAGTTGGCAGGCTCGCACCGGTGCATCATTAACAATTATTGGTAAATCCCTTAATTATAAATCACCGCAAGCAACGGCAATTTATGCCCGGCTAGACCTTGACCCGGTACGAGCCTCGGTGGAAAAAGCCACCAAAGCGATGTTGGAAGCGGGCGGTATTACCAGTATTGAAAGAAAAGAATTACAGGATTCGATATTAAATAAAACAGAGTAGGGATTACATTGTTCACAGATGGAACGTGTATCGTATAAAATGGATTTTCTTGTCACTCATCTTAGCGGTATAGTTAATTTAACTACAATCATTAAACAATTTTTCGTAATTAGGATGAATTATTTTAATAATATCTTTTCCCCTTGGTGTTTCATAGTCTAATTGAAGACCACCCATTGCTAGAAATTTTGTTTGAGGGCCAAAGTTAGAATCTCGTTCAATTTCTAAAGTGTATTTTAAAGGTTTATCACAAGCCTTAAAAACTCGGCTTATAATTATTTGGCTCTTAGCTCTCAAATAATAAGCAATGACATCTCTTTTAGCATTATAATCCAAGATACCATTATAAATTTTACTTAATTGATTAGTGCGACGGTTTAAGTAACGAGTACAAGTTTCCTCTTGACAACCAAACATAATATCTAATAAATCAGTACCTTCAATTTGATCCGAACCAAAGGTGCTATCAGGAGGGTAAGGGACGTTAGACTTGTAGATCAGAGTTTTTTGATGTTGGTAATTTTCAGCATAGAGATAACCTGCGTGTTGATCATTGATTATATGTAGTAGTTTAGGGTCTGTCCCCATCACGAACATGGAATCAACGGTTGCGGCATGGGCTGAAGCTAGAGCGCACAATAAAAGTCCTAATAATAATTTGCTCATGGTTTTTTGCCTGCGGTTCGTTCTACGTGAGTGGGAATATAATAAAACTTAAAATCGTGCTCCCAGATGCCTGGAATCAACACTTTATATTGTTCAGGATTTTTCAAGGGAGATAAAAAACTAGGTTGTCTTCCCGGCATTGAGCGTGGACTATAATAATAATTGGCATTCGTTATGGGATGGCCCTGGTAAATATCCGTTAAAACTTTTCTCATCTCTGCTAATAATTCTTTTTCATTTTTGCTCATGGCTTCTTGATGATTTATTTTTTGTTCGTGTAACATAGCCCAAGCTTTTAAGAATTGCTGATGATTCCGGTAATAATGATTTGTAAAATTGACATGATCCCATTTAATTCTATTGGGATTCATGTATGCATTAAAACCAGTATGTTTGATGATTTCCTCGGAAGTATTATAACGATGCCATATACCCTTATGTATACGATTCATAATCACTGAACCTACTGCTTTCCAAGCTGTTCTACTTCCATGATGAACACCGCCCGCTTCACCGTATACTGTTGCGACAAATAGATTAAATCCCTCCTGGGTCTTGGTTAAAATTTTTCGCCGCGCATATGTTGCTAAATCGGGCCAACAGCTGATTTGCGCTCGCATTCGAATGGGTGACTCCAGTTGACCAGATGCGTCCTGTGGAATCATACCCATTTCTATATCGGTATAATTGAGCGAGATTATTTCATAGTGACCATTTGCATCGACATGTAGGTGATACCCACTGACGAGCACATTACTGAGAATATATTGCAAATACATAACGAAGCCATCTGTAGAAGAATAGCACACATCTAATGTGATTTCTGGAATAGCCGATCCGCCACACACTTCACTAAATAACAAGGGAGAAGATTGATCAACAGGCTTAATAATTTCCATTTCAGTGCCTAAAACATCAGAGTGTATGCGGTCGAAGACTCTTCCTGGTGTGATTTCAATTTTTCTTTGTACGCCACAATTCAGTGAGAATATTGGTATCCATTGCTCATATCCTTTAGCTGTCGTGGAACCTGGAATCTTGGGCATACAATAGCCACACTAATTTATATCAAAAAGCCGGATTGGGTGAGTGGCCGGGTGCGCGGCTGATCATCAGTAGCCGCCCGGAACATTTGAATATGACTGGAAGATATCGGTTAGAGTTTGCGCCTGCCGGAGACGCTCACGGTCGTCAAGTGGAAGAGCGCTGGATGGCGCCGTTTACGCGAGAACAACGGGCGGATTACCTAGCTCGGTATGTCGAACAAGGTCAGCAGCAAGCCCAAGTCGGTGGCCGGGTGTGGGAAGGCTGGGCGACCAGCCAAGAATACCTAGATCGAATGAAACATTTTCAAGGCTTGGAAAGTCTGATCGGCAATCCGTACATGCTTAAAATCGTGGTCGAAGTCTTACCGGAAATGGATCGGGAACGCCAGGCCAGCGGTGCCAGTGGCCAAATCAAACGCATTGAACTGTTTGATGTCTTTATGAAGCAATGGTTTAAGCGCGAAGCGGGCAAGCACAAAGCCGAGCGGGCCGAAGCCAAGCGCACTGAAGGTGCGATTCATTACCACTTTCAACGGGAAGACAGCGAAAGCGCCTGGATGGAGGATTACCAGGAATTCTGTGAGGCGTTGGCGGCATATATGTTTAAGCAAAAAGACATCTCCATCGTCTATCAGCCAGTGTGGCGGTTAAAAACGGATGAAAGAAGTGCCCAGTTGGTTGACGATGATAAACTGGATCATTTTTTTAGCGACACCGATCCAGCCACCCGTTGGGTGCGCCAAGGCTGCCCGCTCACCCGTCAAGGGGTGCGCTACAGTTTCCTACACAAACTGATGTACGAGTATTTTTTAGCGAAACGAATGTATCGTGAAATGCGCTTAAGCAAGACCCCGTGGGCCCTGAATCCGAGCGAAGGAGCCGAATGGGAATCCAAACCGCGTCCTTTGGTTGAGTCCCCATCGACGGTCAATCCTCGGGAACTGAAGATTGTGAACCAATGGATTGATTACAGTAATCAAAAGAAAGCACGTCGCTACCAGGCGCTGGAACGCTTGGGAACCCAAGCCCAACAGCGACTGCGGAGTCGGCAACTTGCGCAGCCGGTGCGGGTGCAGTGGGATCCTGAGAAAAAGCTAGAAACCCTGTTAATCAATTTAAGACCGTTAAAAGAGTGGGAGCCGTCGTTGGTGCAATTTCTGGTGGATTTAGTCCAGCAGGATCCGTTATTTCAGAGAACCTTGTTTCACTGGATATTGGCGTCGCGGGACAATCCCGCCATTGCCAACTCGGCGGCGATTGCCGCCACGGTGTTGAATTTGAGTGGCGCAAATCTGTGTGGTCGAGATTGGCATGGAGTGCGCATTCCCGGCGCGAATCTGCGCTATGGGATATTGGCGCATATGAATCTCTCCAGAGTGGATCTCACCGGCGCGGACCTAACTCGCACGTGGCTGTATGGCACGGATTTACGAGGAGCGATATTGGACAAGGTAGAATGGGGTGAGGAGCCCCGGCTGGAAGATGACGGACTAGTCGATGCGGTGGCTTATCATCCTCGAGAGCCGTGGTTGGCTATTGTGCGCTATGGTACGATTGAAATTCGGCACCGGGAAACGGGTGAGATCGTGGGTCAACCACTGATCGGGCAGGAGGGTGGGGTGAAGAGTGTATCGTTTAGCCTGGACGGGAAGTTAGTAGCGGCCTCGGGAAGTTCAGACCATACGGTGCGGCTCTGGAAGCTCGCGAGTGGAGAGCCACAGGGCGAGCCACTCATCGGGCATGAGAGTGCGGTAAATAGTGTGTCGTTTAGCCCGGATGGGGAGTTAGTGGTCTCGGGAAGTGATGACAAGACGGTGCGGCTGTGGTCGGTGGCCAGCGGAAAGCCGCAGGGTGAGCCGCTCACTGGGCATGAGGGTGAAGTTAGTAGTGTGTCGTTTAGCCCTGATGGGAAGTTAGTGGCCTCGGGAAGTTCAGACAATACGGTGCGGCTGTGGTCGGTAGCGAACCGAGCGTCACTGGGTGCACCGCTCACTGGGCATACGCATTATGTGAATAGTGTGTCGTTCAGTCCGGATGGCCAGACATTGGCGTCGGGGGGTTATGATCATACGGTGCAGCTGTGGTCGGTGATGAGCCGAGAGCCGCTGGGCGAGCCGCTCACTGGGCATACAGAAGCGGTGAATAGTGTGACGTTTAGTCCGGACGGTCAGATGCTGGCCTCGGGGAGTGGGGATAATACGGTGCGGCTGTGGTCGATAGCGACCCAAGAGCAGATAGGCGCACCGCTCACCGGGCATTGGAGTGGGGTGAAGAGTGTGTCATTTAGCCAGGATGGTCAAACGCTGGCCTCGGGTGGGGATAATACTGTGCGGCTGTGGTCGGTAGCGACCCAAGAGCAGATAGGCGTGCCACTCACTGGGCATCAGGGGGCGGTGCAGAGTGTATCGTTTAGCCCGGATGGCCAAATGCTGGCTTCGGGGAGTCTGGATGGTATGGTACTGCTGTGGTCGGTGAGTAGTAGCCAAGAGCTGCTAGGTGCGCTGTTCACCAGGCACAAGCTGGGAGTGAATAGTGTGTCGTTTAGCCCGGATGGCCAAACGCTGGCCTCGGCTGGGAGTGGAGATAATACGGTGCGTCTATGGTCGGTGAGTAGCCGAAAGCAGCTAGGCGTGCTGTTCGGGCATGAGAGCAACGTGAATAGTGTGACGTTTAGCCCGGATGGCCAGACGCTGGCCTCGGGGAGTGGGAGTTGGGATAGCAACGGTGAGATACGGCTATGGTCGGTCGCGAGCCGAAAGTCGCAAGGTGCGCCGCTCACCGGGCATACGGGGGCGGTGAAGAGTTTGACGTTTAGCCCGGATGGCCAGACGCTGGCCTCGGGGAGTGATGATCGGACGATACGTCTTTGGTCGGTGAGTAGCCAGGAATTGCAAAGCGCGCCCCTCACCGGGCATAAAGATGAAGTGTCGAGTGTGACATTTAGTCCGGATGGCCAGACGCTGGCCTCGGGGAGTGGGGAGAGAGATCAGACGGTGCGGCTGTGGTCGGTAGCGAGCCATCGCTGCTTGACCGTTTTTGCTTGGTCATGCGCCATTTATAGCGTTGCCTTTCAACTGCCACGAATTCGGCTTCGACTATTGAATCAGTCTCCTACCTCAATGGATAGGCAAGCGGTACAACGAGATCAAGACCTATTAGTCATTCAAAAATCGGAAGGATGCTATGAATTAGGCTTTTATCATGCCGAAAAACAAGTGTATTCTCAAAAAGAGATCACAGATCAGAAGCTGATGACTTTATTGTCTAAAATTAAGACAGAAGATGATATTTACCTCCTTCAATACCTATCATTGCGGCAGGATTTATTAAAGCTTCGGACCGAATGGGGCGGTAGCCAGCGGTTGGCGATGGGTGATGAAAATGGCATGGTGAGTTTCTGGCTGCTATCGGCGGGATTATTCCGGGACAGCGAGCAAACTGAAGTGGTGGAAATGAAAGCTCAGCCATCAATGGATAAGGATAATGATAACGAGGAGGATGATGAAGAGGACCATGAGGAGAATGAAAATAAAAAAACCTTGCCTCGACCCTCAGTGTCGGAATGGCAATCGTTTGGTGCTTCTCGTGCTTCAGGCATGCAATTGTGGACGCCCGGAGTGCAACTCTCCGGTTGCCGCATGAGTCTAATGAGCAAACGGCTATTACAACAGACCGGCGCTGACGTTAGTGGCGTAATTGTTCCGACTGCCCCATCCGATAAAAAATCCTCTATAGAAAGCAAATACGAGACCGACCTTCCAAAATTAACGCCCTCAGAGCTCAACTCGACTCATTCCGTGCCGACTTCCGCTTCAGCCTCCCTGAGCAGTTCCCAATCGGTGTCAACCTCTAGTAGTACCTTGATGTCCTCCAGTAGTGGCAGCTTGACGATTTCTACGCCTATCCCCTCGGCTCATTCAACCTCATTATCCAGCAGTTCTTCTTCAAGAAGCTCAACGACCACGAGTTCATCCTCGTCTACCGCCGTTTTGACTACCCCCGGCGGCCCAGGCTTGATGCCCCGACCGCGAGCTTCTATTACCCCAAGGCCCTCAATGACTCAACCTCGGAACGTTAGAAGCTCCGATACTCAATGCGTGGTGAGTTAAAGTGTGGCATTCGTGAAGTGAATATTAACTCTGGGTGTCTCCATGTGGAAGATTCGGGGGAGTTATGTAGGGAGTCATAGGAGGTTGCAACCACCAAAGCAATTCACTACAGTAGAAAACCGGTTCGAGAGTTTTTCAAGTACCAAAAAATTTCGGAGTGTTTGAAAATAGTTTCATTAATTGTTTATTTCAGATTTAGAGTCTCTTTTAAAAAATATGTTCTCTATCAAATCCCACGGTAAACGCCTTCCAGAATTTTTCATTTTTTGAAACGCAGTTTGACTCATATCCGTAGTAATTTTTTGATATTGTATCATCTGTTCTACTAACCAAATGGTGCCATGGACATCGACTAAATATGCTTTAGCGACTTCTCGTAAATGTTTATCACCCGTCAGTAATCTACAGTTTTCATATTTGGCTAGGGATAAAGCCAAAAGATCGTTCATGCTGAGTCTTGAATGTTGTTGGCGTAATTTATAAGCTTCATCTGACTGTGACAATCCTGTAATTCTTCATCCTAAATTCGGCAGTTGAATTGAATAGTTTTTGCTTAAGTCATTGAATTTAAATAAAATTATTTAACTGCGGAGCAGTTAAAAATTCACCAAAAAGGTGAGTTACAGTTAACAAAATTCTCCTGTTTTTTTAAGATGTTAACCCAACTATTTAGGTTCAACTGCCGAATTTAGGTTCATAGAATAAAATATCAGGAACGGCAAACTGATAAGGGAGGCTGAACATAGCGCTGGTTAAGCCTCCATTTTCAATATCAATTAGGACATTGGCATCACTGATGAGGAGCAACATTCCGGCGCTCCATGGCACGTATGGTTTTAAAGGATTCAATTGATATGTTCATAAATTCTGCGGCTTTGGATTCGCCGATGTATTCCTCAGCCAGCGCATGAAAAACCAGTTGTTCGAAGAGGTGGGTTTTTTCTTTTGGGTAAGGTTCGCCAGGTTCCTGCTGAGTCCACCCACGCTGATTGAATTCTTTACGTAATTGAGAATATAAGATAGGGGATAGGATTTTAGCGTCCTTAGCCCGGTGAAGAATACTGAGCATACTGACGCCAAATTCCTGTTTTAAGAGATTGAGTTCAATAGGTTCAATATTATTGCGATATTCCCCAAGCTTAGCGAGGATCGCAGGCTTGGGTAGAAGAAATGCTCCGGCAAAACGATGACAACATTTTTCTTCGTCTAAATTCTGGGAAAGAATATTGCCTAATAACAGATGGCCCAATTCATGCGCTAAAGTAAAACGTTGCCGATCTCCCGGCCATTGATTGCCGATCACAATCACTGGAAAGCTATTCACTTTAGCAAAAAAACCATCAAATTTAGGATACTGGCTATTATCTATCTCAAATACTTTAATACCGTGTTCTTCAAACAAATCAATTAAATCAGTTAAAGGTTCAAGCCCTAGACACCATTGGTGACGAATTTGCTCAGCTAAGACTTCGAGGTCATCCTCATGAGTTATTTTTTGGGGTAGGTTGGGAAGTAAAAATTCATGAATAAAAGTAGAGGGAAATAGGTTTTCCAGTTCGATTCGTTGTTCAATTTTATCAAGCATTTTAATTTGAATTTCTTCTAAATGTTGCAAGGGTATATTATCGTGTTTTCGATATTGAATATTAGCTAAAGTAAAGCGCTCTGGCCGGAAGAAATATTCCACTTTCACTTTCAAAACTCGGGATAATTTGATCAGGGTTTCAGACGATGGGGTTGTCTCGTTATCTTCGTACTTTTTTATAGCAGCATGGCTCAAATCAAGTTGCGCTGCAACATCTCGCAGAGATAAGCCTAACGCCTTTCGTGCTCGTTGGATTCGATTGCCTATCATATCGTGCCCCCTAATGGTTTACACTTTTAATTATATTTTACCTATTTGTAAACTTCAAGGAATTATGGTTTTAGTATTACGTCGGTTGGAGGTTGTTGATAAAAGCAATTTAAGGGGAAGAGCCACTTTCGATAATTCAGATCAAAATTTTTTGCGGCTAGCCCACGGCATCCTTCTTGGTTTTTAAAATAATTGATACATTCTGGACACATCCTAACAGATTTAATCAAAACTTAAGAATTTTCTGCTTGCCAAATCGACATGGGGCATTATTTAATTGCCGTGTCAGTGGTTAAAAAGGAGTGGAAGCATCAGTAGGAAACGATCTGGTCTTCAGAACACCCATTCCCAGTCCCCTTAATCGCTTATCAAAAAATAAGGAATTGAGTTTCAACCTCACAACAGGAGTGTGTGATGAGCCGAGAAATTAGACAATTTTTTACCAAGTTATTAGCTTCCAAAACCCCCCACCCAGCGAAAGAATTAGCTGCCCTGTCTGAACTCAAAGAATTCAAAAACCGTGAGCAGCCATCGGCTCCTCCGCCTAAAGAAAAGCTGAAAGAAGCCAAAGAGAAAAGCGTCTCAACGTCTGCGGCAGATACGGCGACCACGCCTCAACAAGAATCTGTCCCTGAACCGATAATCATGATAACCATCGATCAGCAGACTCAACCCGCGGTCACTGAAGAAAAAAGCGTTGCACAGCAGCCGACTGAAGACAAAACCCAACCTTTTTGTGATTATCCCCGTCATCGGTTTTTTCCCGAGGAGGCTGGGGCTTACCAGCGGTTGGCGGATAAAAACCCGGTCAATGAAGACCGGCTGGTGGAAGATACCTCTCAACTGGTGGCAGTCTATAACGCCATCACAACCCGCACGGCAGATCATTACCGGTTGCCGTTGCTGAAACGGCTAGCGATTGAAGTGGTTGAACAGATGAGCCATACCCATTTCGCCACCGAGGCATTGTTGCAAGAAGCGATTGTTTTGGGCCAATTGTACCATCCGCAGGTGATGCACTACTTACTCCAAGCCTTTCATGAAGCCATTAAAAAAACAAACTTAATTAAGGTGGAACTGTTGGAGGGTTTGGCGGATGTGTTAGAGCAGGCGGACGTGACCACCTTTGCGATGGAACCGGAAGAATTCAAACTGCCGGTGACACATCACCAACAGGAAGAAGACAGCCGCAAAACTCGATTAGAAAAAATGGGCGGATGGCTAAAATCCGGATTGAAATCCGGTGTGACGAGTACATTGCGCACGATCACGGGGCAAACGAAACCCCTGACCGATGATGACAAAGTCATGCAAGTGCAGGGCGTGATAGAAAAGGGTGTCGACTACCTCAAGGACAAACTGACGGAAAAAGGGCTGATCACCGAAACTGAAACTAAAGTCGATGTGGCAATTACTGAGCGGCAAACTCTCAGCCAAAATAAAGGGAAAGAAATTAAAACGGAAGCTCAAGACAGCCAGGGCAAATGGGATAATGTCGACACCTTAGTCAAATTGCTGCAAGCGTTGTCCGAGCGGTTTAAAAATTTCAACGCCAGTTCCAGTAATCAGAGTCAGCAAGTGCGCCTGCTGAAAGCCTTGGTGCGGGTACTGGACGCCGCGACGGATTTACAAATCGATCTGCAAAGTCTAAAGGATGAATCCGGTACGCTGTTCACAGAAAATCTGTATCAACAATTATTACCGCTGGCGAACAGCCAGAAGGAAAGCACTTCCGTTGAACTGTCATTGTACGCCAATTACGGCATCCAAGCGTTGTTACGATTGCCGGCAGAGAGCAACTGGCTGATGGGCGCCATCAACCTGGGGGGCAGTGTACTCACGGTGTTCAATGAATTGACCCAGATGTATAAGGATGGCGATGTGCTAGGTCATGCGCAGACAATCTGTGGGGAAGTCCAGGATTATCTAAAAATCAAACATGCCCCTGAACCCTGGTATGATGCGCTGCGTTTCTGCCAGTATGCCATTGCCCAGGGCGAGTTTAAAGCATTAGAAAGTTATTTATTCGGATTGGATGCGCAAGGAGAATCTCTGTGCCTGGCACGTTACAATCCCATTTTTCAACTGGGACTACTCAAGAGCCTGGATGATTTGATTGTCAATCCAAATTGGCCGGCGGCGGCTAAAGCCGGCGCGTTTAAGTTATTGCAATCGATGCTGTTGGAAGTGGAAGAGTGGACGGTACGCCCGGAAGATGAGAAGGCGACCGGGAAACAGAAATCCACCTGGGAAAAAATCAAGAAAACCTATGAACAATTCAAAACCAGCGCCAAGAATGAATTGCTGTATTTTGGCAAGGCGTATCAAAGCGGCTGGGTGCGGGAACAGTTATTGCGCCAATTGAGAGACTACCTGACCCATCCTCAACTGCAAGCGCCTGAAATCCGGTTGGAGTTAGTACAGTCGACATTGGTGGAAATTCAGGTCAAGGCGAGACAATCGCAGGATCGCGATCTGCAGGAGCGAGTGGAGGTTATCTTGCCACGGGTGTTTGAAGCGATCAAGCCCCGACATGCCTCAGAGCCGCCGAGCCGACAGTTGTTTTTGAGTGCACAAAAGCGGGTGCAGCAGAGTTTGGAATGGAAGATCGACGAATGTCGCAGCCGGCGGTTGACTGACCCGGGAATTAATAGTGAACTCAGCTTGTATGTGCCGCCACGAGGTTTGAAAACCGATCCTGAAAAGTCAGCAGCTACTTCGGGTACTGAGCAAAAAGGAGAGCAAAAAGGCTTATCGGGATCGGAGTTACTGTATGAGGATAGCTGTCAGATTTTAGGGTTAACCGCAGTGACGCTAGCGGATTCGACCCAGAAGCAGCCGGAATCCTTAGATTTGAAGGAGCACAAATATGAAACCTCTCAGAGCCGTTCCGAAGAAAAAACAGGAAAAACAAGAAAAGCAGAACAATCTGATACGCGAGTGCTGTTATTGTTAGGCCGGGGCGGTAGCGGCAAGTCGACGTTTGGCCATTTTCTGGAACAAGCCTTTTGGAAGAACTATCAAGGGGATCAGAGTTATCTGCCGGTATTTATTTCCCTGACCACGGCCAAACGGCTGGACGCTCACCTGATCCCCGATCAACTGCAATCGATGGGATTCACACCTACCCAAATTCAAACGCTGAAAGGTAACTCCCAACGCCGGTTTGTGTTTATTCTGGATGGCTACGATGAAATCAATAGCCACACCAATTTATACCAAAAAGCCGCCTTGGGCGAATGGCCAGGCGCACGGCTGATCATCAGCAGCCGCCCGGAACATTTGAATATGACGGGAAGATACCGGTTAGAGTTTGCGCCTGCCGGAGACGCCCACGGCCGTCAAGTGGAAGAGCGGTGGATGGCGCCGTTTACGCCGGAACAGCGGGCGGATTACCTGGCCCGGTATGTCGAACAAGGTCAGCAGCAGGCCCAAGCCGGTGGTCGGGTGTGGGAAGGGTGGCAGACCAGTCAGGAGTACCTGGACCGAATGAAAAATTTCCAGGGACTGGAAGGTCTGATCGGCAATCCGTACATGCTCAAGATCGTGGTCGAAGTCTTACCGGAAATGGATCGGGAACGCCAGGCCAGCGGCAATACCCATGGCCAAATCAAACGTATCGAACTGTTCGATGTCTTTATTAAGCAATGGTTTAAACGCGAAGCGGGTAAGCACAAAGCCGAGCGGGCCGAAGCCAAGCGCACCAGCGGCGCGATTCATTACCACTTCCAACGGGAAGACAGCGAAAGCGCCTGGATGGAGGATTATCAGGAATTCTGTGAGGCATTGGCGGCGTATATGTTTAAGCAAAAAGACATCTCCGTCGTCTATCAGCCGATGTGGCGGTTGAAAACGGATGAAAGAAGCGCTCAGTTGGTCGGCGATGACAAACTGGATCATTTTTTTAGCGACACCGATCCTGCTACCCGATGGGTGCGCCAAGGTTGCCCACTGACCCGTCAGGGGGTGCGCTACAGTTTTCTGCACAAACTCATGTATGAATATTTTTTAGCGAAACGGATGCATCGCGAAATGCGCTTGAGCAAGACACCGTGGGCCTTCAATCCGAGCGAAGCAGCCGACTGGGAATTTAAACCGCGTCCTTTGATTCAATCTACATCGACGGTCCATCCTCGGGAACTGAGGTTAATGAACCACTGGATTGATTACAGCAATCAAAAGAAAAAACGCCGCTACCACGCGCTGGAACGCTTAGGAACCCAAGCGCAACAACGGCTACGCAGTCGGCAACTCACGCAACCGGTGCGGGTGCAGTGGGATCCCGAGAAAAAACTGGAAACGCTGCTAATCAACATAAGACCGTTAAAAGAGTGGGAACCGTCGCTCGTGCAATTTTTGGTGGACTTGGCGCAGCAGGATCCGTTATTTCAGCGAACCTTGTTCCACTGGGTATTGGCGTCGCGGGATAATCCTACCATCGCCAACGCGGCAGCCATTGCCGCCACGGTGTTAAACCTAAGTGGTATAAACCTATGTGGGCGAGATTGGCATGGGGTGCGTATTCCTGGTGCAAACTTGCGCTATGGAAATTTGGCGCATATGAATTTATCCGGAGCGGATCTCGTTGGCGCAAATTTGACCCGCACGTGGTTATACGGCGCAAACTTAAAGGGAGCGATACTGGAAGGCGTGGAATGGGGTGAGCAGCCTAGGTTGAAATGTAAAAAAGATGTCAAAGCGATCGCTTTTCATCCGCGAGAGCCGTGGTTAGCCATTGCACAGGATAATACGGTTGAAATTCGGCATCAGGAAACTGGTGAACTCGTAGGTCAAGCGCTCGCCGGGCATCAAAGTGAGGTGACGAGTGTGTTGTTTAGCCCAAATGGACAGACGCTGGCCTCGGGGAGTAAGGATGAGACGGTGCGACTGTGGTCGGTAGTGAGCCGAGAGCCGCAGGGCGCGCCGCTTACAGGGCATAAGTATGGGGTGGAGAGTATGTCATTTAGCCCGGATGGTCAGACGCTGGCTGTAGCAGGGTATGGTAGAACGGTGTTATGGCCGGTGGGTAGCCGAGAGCCACAGGGCACGCTGCTCGCGAGGAGCTCGATGAGAAGTGTGTGCTTTAGCCCGGATGGCCAGACTCTGGCCTCGGGGGGATGGGGCTTGAGTCTTTATGGAGGCGATGGAGGTGAGATATGCTTGTGGTCGGTGGTAAGCCGAGAGCTGCTGGGCGCGCCGCTCACCTGTGAGAGCGAGGTGATGAGTGTGTCATTTAGCCCGGATGGCCAGATGCTGGCTTCGGGGAATAAATATGAGACGGTGCAGCTATGGTCGGTGAGTACCCGAAAGCCGCTGGGTGAGCCGCTCACCGGGCATAAGGGTAAGGTGAAGAGTGTGTCGTTTAGTCCCGATGGCCAGATGTTGGCCTCGGGGGGCGAGGATAAGACGGTGCGCTTGTGGTCGGTGTCTCAATCTGGCGGCCAGGCGCAGGGCGCGCCGCTCACTGGGCATGATAATGAGGTGACGAGTGTGTCGTTTAGTCCCGATGGCCGGAAGCTGGCCTCCTCGGGGGGTTATGATCAGACGGTGCGGCTGTGGTCGGTGATGAGTCGAGAGCCGCAGGGTGTGCCGTTCACCGGGCATCAGGGTCCGGTGATGAGTGTGTCATTTAGCCCAGATGGCCAGATGCTGGCCTCGGGAAGTCATGATCAGACGGTGCGGCTGTGGTCGGTGATGAGTCGAGAGTCGCAGGATGCGCCGTTCACCGGGCATCAGGGTCCGGTGATGAGTGTGTCGTTTAGCCCAGATGGTCTGACGCTGGCCTCGGGGAGTGGTGGGGAGTGGAAGTGGAGTAGCGGTGAAATACGGCTGTGGTCGGTAATGAGCCGAGAGCCGCAAGGTGCGCCACTCACCGGGCATAATAATGTGGTGACGAGTGTGTCGTTTAGCCCGGATGGCCAGACGCTGGCATCAAGTAGTGATGATAAGACGGTGCGGCTGTGGTCAGTAGCGATTCAAAAGCAAATAGGCACGCCACTCACCGGGCATGATAAGGAGGTGGGGAGTGTGTCGTTTAGTCCGGATGGGCAAATACTGGCCTCGGCGGGGTATGATGATACGGTGCGGCTGTGGTCGGTGGCGAGCGGAGAGCAGCTGGGCGCGCCACTCATTGGGCATGAGAGGTGTGTGTATAGGTTGTCATTTAGCCCGGATGGGAAGTTAATAGCATCAGGGAGTGAGGATCGTACAGTGCGGCTGTGGTCGGTCTCTCCGTCCGGCGGTCAGGCGCAAGGCGAGCCGCTTATCGGGCATACGAGCGGGGTGTTTAGTGTGTCGTTTAGCCCGGATGGGCAAACACTGGCCTCGGGGAGTGAAGATAATATGGTGGCACTGTGGTCGGTGGCAAGCCACCGCGTCTTGTCCGTTTTTGTTTGGTCAGCCGCCATTTGTAGTATTGCTTTTCAACGTTGGACGATTCGGGGCACCGAAAGGGGTGATAGTCAACTGCTGGTGATAGGTGATGGAAATGGTGTCGTGAGTTTCTGGTTGCTGTCGGCGAGATTATTCCGGGACACCCAGCCAACTGAGGTAACGGAAGTGAAAGCTCAACCGTCTAGGGATGATGGAAATGATGATGAGATTGAAATCCCGCCTCAACCATCGGCGTCGGAGTGGCGGTTGCTAGGTTCTTCTCGCAATTTGAGCATGCAGTTATGGACGCCCGGTGTGCAACTCTCCGGTTGCCGCATGAGTCTGCTCAGCAAACGGCTATTGCAACAAACCGGCGCCGATGTTAGCGGCGTGATTGTTCCGACTGTCCTATCTGATGAAAAATCCCTTCAAGAAAGCAAATACGAGACCGGTCTTCCAAAATTAAAGCGCTCGGAGCCAATCTCGACTGATCCAAGTTCGACTTCCGCTTCAGCTTCTTTGAGCAGTTCCCAATCGATGTCAACCTCTAGCAGCACCTCAATGTCCTCTTCTGCAATGCTGTCTTCAATCACCACGAGTTCATCCTCGTCTACCGCCGTTTTGACTACCCCCGGCGGCCCAGGCTTGATGCCCCGACCGCGAGCTTCTATTACCCCAAGGACCTCAATGACTCAACCTCGGAAGGTTAGAAGCTCCGATACTCAATGCGTGGTGAGTTAAAGTGTGGCATTCATGAAGTGAATATTAACTCTGGGTGTCTCCAATGTGGAAGATTCGGGAGGTTGCAACCACCACAGCAATTCACTACACCAATTCGAGAGGTTTTCAAGTGCCAGAAATTCTGGAGATACTTTTTGGTATTTATGAAAAATTGAAAAAATAATTTTATTATAAATCGATGAGTAAAGTCATCAATTAAACTCCCATACCAATTTCCTTGTTCCTTTCGTCCTCGGCGCTAAAAATTTCTGACCCATTTATGCTAAAAAAAGTTAACCCAGTCAGCGCGCAGATTGATGCGCAGGTATTACAGTTTTGAGTTAAACCTAAATTCGCAGTTGAACCTAAATAGTTGTAAATATTCGTTAAACCTCCTCTCAATCCGATGCAATAGGCTGCTGGTGTTCAGGCGGAGATGAGAAAGCCGCTGTGACTTTCTTTGACATTTTCCATGGTAAATATCCGCTGATATCAGCAGGTGCTTGTCTTCCGTGTATTGCGCAATTGGTTTCAAATACTTTCCAACTCGTTTCATCTGCATGCCAATGATGAGCTGCCACATTATACTCCGTTATGGCATCATACACCGGCATTAACAGCGGCAATATTCTTTTCATACCATCGGTTACCGTTCCCATCGCCAGAGATAAACCATGGTTCGATAGCTGTTCTAGGGTCCGATAGAGTGGATGCTGATATTCATATTTATTGATCAACAGCAACGCCCAAACGGATAGACCCAATTTGCTCTTGGGGATTAATCGATCCGCACTGGGCGCTAATAAAATCTGGGGATCAGGATTTTGTTTACAACGACATTGGCGTTTGTATCGTTTTCGATTGATGACTCGACGATGGGCCTGAACATGGATGACTTCTAATATTTCAGATGTTTTATAATCATGTAATTCCTGGTAGGGTAAACCACAACAACAGCAGCGGGCCTCTTTTTCAGATAGACACACTTCTTCAACTGTTGTCGGTAATTGATCGTAATCACGTCTCCCATGGCCTGAACTACCCGGTTGTTGTCCACGCTTCTTTTTAGATTTTTCTGTTTGGCTTGTATTAGGATTGTTTTCGGGTGTCGTGGTATTCTTTTCTGATCTTCTGCCAAATAATTGCTGTTCTCTTTTGCGTAATTTTGCTTTTAATTCTTCAAGCTCATCATTCAATTCCACTTCTCGCTTCTTAACTTGCTGAAATTGTGCTTCCCAGTAATTAGCCTTGTGCTTATAGTCAATCATCTCTAATGTTTGCTCTTTATGACGTAATTGGAGATCAGAATATAAATTCGCAAGCCGGACGTGCAGGGAATATGGCACGGTAAATTCCGATGTAGAGCAGGCAATTCGTTTGCAATTTCCATATATTACAACTCACTTCACTGCATTGTGAGTTGTAAACTTATTCAATTATTGAGGTTTTTTCAAGAGGGGAAGAGAGGTTTAACGAATATTTACGACTATAAATGGGAGTTGTAGCTCTTAAAAAATTCGCTATTGCCAAGTCTAGCCAAAATCTGTATAATTATAGTTAACAACACCCACCACGCCTCTACACGTATGCGCACCAGGTGGGTTACTTTTTTAGGTATGGACTCCATTGAACTCGCTTCCTATTTTTCAAAAACCCGCTCTCACGGTTGCCCAACAAGTCGAACTATTAGTAAGACGTGGGATGCAGATCACCGATAAAAACCTGGCACAAAGCTACTTAACTCATATCAATTATTACCGGTTAAGGGCTTATTGGTTACCCTTTGAAATTACTCATTCAAATCCCACTGATGAACACCAATTTCAAGCGGACACCACCTTTGAAAAGGTTTTAAACCTCTATATTTTTGATCGTGAATTGCGCTTACTTCTCCTGGACGCCATTGAACGAGTCGAAATTTCTCTCCGCACGCGATGGGCCAATGTATTGGCGCTTAAATATGGCCCATTTGCCCATGAAAATATCAAAATATTCAGTCACCAAACGATCTGGCAATCAGGTTTGGATGAATTAGTGAAAGAATATAAACGTAGCCAGGAAACCTTTGTCGAACATTTTCGTCAAAAATATGCCAAACTTTCTTCTCCGCCAATATGGGCAAGCTGCGAGATGATGATGTTAGGTCAATTATCACGCTGGTTAAAAAATCTTAAATTACCATTAGACCGACAGGCGATAGCAGATACTTATAACCTCGATGAAAAAATACTCATTTCTTTTATCCATCATCTGAGCATCATACGTAATCATTGTGCTCATCATTGTCGTGTTTGGAATCGAAAATTTTCACTGCAAATGCGATTACCGGTTAAAAAACCACATGATTTATTAGCCAATTTCAATGCTCAAGATAACCGACGTTTATACAATACTATGGTGATGCTGACTTATTTATTTGATCAATTTAGTCCAGGTTCGAGTTGGCAACAACGAGTCAGTGATTTAATCAAAAATAACCCTCAGATCAATCCCGCAGACATGGATTTCCCTGTGGATTGGAAGCAACGCGCTATTTGGAAAAACAATCTTTGAATAAAAGGATAAAAAGAGATATTGACTCATGGATGTCTATAGAATAGCATTCTGCGTCATCAGATACTTGTTTGATAATGATTAACAAAAGGATGTGCTTATGCAAGATGACTTGCTAAATCTCTATGATGAGAAGGCTAGTTTTTCATCATTAACTTCATCTGTTCAAAAAAATATCGAAACCAAATATGAAATTTCTGATGAAAAAATCACTGTTTATACTCCAAAAGAAATGAAACCCTGTGTAGAAGTCATTGCTTGGTTCCCTGGGTATGACCTTTCTTTGCTGGTAGAGGAACAGGAAACAAAGCCAGAAACGCTAGAAATGGATAAGTTATATTTAAAAGCAATAGACGGATTTATTGCTTATACAGTCAGTACTCTCAAAGGCGTATTGGTTAAGACAAAGATACCAGCCCCAGAACTCTTTACCCTGCCTAATTTAGCCTTATTAAAAGAAGACCTTTTGGACGTTACATCAAAGGCAGGCCACACTCGTCGGTTACCCAAAGCTCCTAACTTAGGTCATGTTGCTCTACGTACATACTTGGAAGATGAAAAAGGAGAGCCCATTCCGAAATCAGGGATTTATGCCAGTTTATGGCCGGAAAATTCGCTACTCTATCCTTTTAAGAAAAATGTTTGTGCCGAATTAGATAGACCTGAAAATTCTCATGTTAACCACAGGAGTAGCCGTGATCATTTACACTCTAAAGATGAGGATGATCTACTCTATTCTGTCGAAGAAGCACCGGGTAAGCATGTAGTTAAATTATATGGATTAAATATTGAAAAAATCGCTCAAAAGTTTTCTGAATTTAAAACCTGTAATTATAGTGTCTTTATTGTTTCACCTGATGAAAAAATTACTCGGGAATCCATGAAAAACAATCTTATTTTTTTACAAGAACAAAAAGAAGACAGAGTAATAGCGCTTTGGAAAGAAAGTAACACATTACATAAAAAGGAATTAGATATTAAATCTACAAAGATTAATGCCGAAATTTTTCAAAAAATAAAACTTGATCAATCATTACTAAAAATAAAGATCACTGAGGATGATATTATAGAAAATATCATATTGCTCTGCGATATTCCCAGTTTCAGTTGGAGTGTGTTAGGGAGCATGATTATCTTATTTGAAGATAATACTACTAAAAATTGTGCAGGATTATGTTTTAGTTTACTGGAAGCGGGTGGGCTATTTTCAAAGTTAGGATATGAAAATGGAAAAGATTTATATTATTTACCCGGAAAAGGTTTTGTTGGAGGGGTAAGTGCTTTTGCAGCATTTACCATGATATTAGTAGGTGGTGCGGTAGGAGGGACACTGACCATAGAAATGGGCCCGGGTGCTATTGCTGGCGTTGTTATCGGTTCACTGGCAGGATGGCTAGGAGTGACAATAGGAGTGAGACAAACTGTAAAACAAATATGTACTCCTACAGAAGTCTATGAGTTCGCAAAAAAATTAAAACAGGTTGAAGAAAGCCTTTCGAGTTCTGACATCCCTGGTATCAGGAAGAAAATCAGAACGGAAATTTCCAGATTACAAGAAACGACCAGTATTATCAGTAAAAGTGCAAAAGATAAAGCAATTCATTTAGAAGCTGCCTTATTAAGAGCCGAAAGAGTCAATGAATCAAAAACGGTCGGAGAATTTTTAAGCTATTCCTACAAAGGAATGCCGACGATTTTTGAAGAAGCCCATGCTACTCGGAGAAGATCATTAGGCGGAATAATAAAAATAGCAATGCCAACGGACACATTTAATAATATAATGGGTTTGGGAAAAAGCTAATTTAGGAGAAGAATATGCGTCGAAGTGTTATCGATAATAAATCTGAAATAAATCCCAATAAATGGGTTCTTTCAGTGATTAATACCAAACAAGGGACAGGGGGAGCCGTATCTGGGCATGTAAAAATTATTGTAGAGGGTGCGAGAACAAATCCAACATTATTTAATACCGAATTCTTCACCACTGAGTATCATATTATGGAGGCTAAAGATGCCATCGCTGAAGAAACATGGATTCCACAATGTTTTAGAAATACAAAGTCCGAATATGTTGTGCTCATTAATAGAAATCCTGTTTATTCAGAGGAGCAAAAAGAAAAAGTTTCTAAATCTATTATGACCAGAAGTTTTTATAGAAGTCCTGTGTATGTTCAAAGAATGACTGATGCTATTGAAGTAGAACAAAAGCAAATTGATGAGGGTGAAAGAACTGCACATTTTCAGTACTTTGGTAATTGGACGATATTGAACTACAAAGGTGGACATAATTGTGCGACGTGGGCTTGTGAAAAATTAGAATTGGCCGGAATAAAAGATTTCAAATTGACAGATTTTATAATGGCTGCTCCTTCGAGTCATACTTCATCCAGTTCTAGTTCAAGCTGTTTAATTTCATAGTTTATAATCTAACTATCTCGATGCTTTAGATTATAGTTACTGAAGGTGAAATTATGGCAAAATCTCGACACCCAGATATTTGGATTGAAGCTCAGAAAAAATTTCGATTATCGGATGAGCACATTAAAATGGCGAAAGCGCTGGGTTTGAATCCTAAAAAATTTGGCAGCTTAGCGAATCATCGTCAAGAACCTTGGAAAGCACCGTTACCGGATTTTATCGAAGACATTTACCAAAAAAGATTCTCTAAAACAAAAAATGGAAAGATTTAAATTATCAGAATTAATTATTTAATATTGTAAATTTGCTCAGAGCGGTATAATCAAGCCGTCATCAAATAATATCCCGTTGCGAAGGGCGATTGAGAGATACGGTTGAATTTTCACTGTAAAATTATTTCTGTCTATCCACTGATTTATTGATATCTCGAAATTGTTTAATTTTAACAATTCCATCAGGAAAAACGGCATTAATTTCTAAGTCACCTCCCATCGCACGGATAAAATGTCTTAACGTGCTAATATACATATCGGTTTTTCTTTCCAATTTTGACACTGAAGCTTGGCGCACATGCAAAATATCCGCTAATTGTTCTTGGGATAGTTCACGGGCTTGCCGCAGTTCATTCAAATGAAGTTCCGCTAACATTTTTTGAGTTTTAGCTTGCGCCGCCTTCAATACTTTCGGTGAAAGTTGTTTTTTCAATTGCTTCAGTGATCGAGTCATGATTTTTCTCCTTTCAGGCGAGTTAAATGCTTTTCATACAATTTTTCAGCTTGAGCGATAAACTTCGGATACCATCTTTTGTCACTAGATTTATCACCACCGATCAGTAATATTGCCCGCCGTTTAGGGTCGTATGCGTATAATATCCGATATGGTTTTCCTCGATGCTGAATTCGTAATTCACGCATATGGGAATATTTCGAGCCGTTAATTTTGGAAGAATGCGGATAACCCAATTGTGTGCCAACCGTTTCTAATAACCCGATGGCGGCCATGACATCGGTTTGAGCACTCTGGCTTAAGCCCAAAATCCATTCAGAACATTCTTCCGTTAATTGAATCTCATATTCCATAAAAGGAATATAGCTGATTGGGAATATTTTAGCAACAAAAAAATACCCCATTTCCCAAGAGGGAAATGAGGTATTTTATTTAACGACTACTGTACTAATTGCTTCGCCAAAGCCACTTCGATGCTGTCGGCATTTTGGTTCAAAATGTCTAAGCCTGTTTCGGGCATGGTGCCTGCCGTGGATTGACTGACCGCAATTTTCTGCGCCATGAGTGACAAACAGCGAATTTGCGCCGTGTCTTCATAGCCCAGAAAGTAGACCGCTACCGGTTGCTGTTGGCCAATACGCCAACTGCGCCGGGCGGCCTGCATCAAGGTATACACGTTGTAACCCGTCTGGAGAAACACGATGTTAGGAAAAGCCAAAAGGTCTAATCCCGTTTTAACCAGCTCAGGATGGCAAACCAAGACATCAATGCCCCGATCCACCTGATCCATAATCCAGTCTTCGCGTCTATCCGCAGCAATGGTTGCACGTAACACCGCCGTTTTCAGGCCCGATTGTTCCAGTAGATTTTTCAATCGACTGGTCGTATCGCGTCTGCCGGTATACACGGTATAAACCAATGTCCGCCGTCCCGCCTGCTTAGCCTCCAAACAGAGTTTGAGTAATGCTTCTTCCTTGGGGGAAGCTTCATCACCCAATACCGCCGGTACGGATTTCAAGACAGCGCCGGAACGCGGATGGCACACCGTTTCCTCCCGAAAACAACAGTCTGGCCAGGCCAACAGCGCATTGAGCACCACACCCATTAAGGCATGATCTCCTTTGCGCAGCGACCGTTTCAGCCGGTCAATCAACACCGTTTCCAGTGATTGATATTCCGCACTTTGCTCCTCCGTCATCGTGACATTGACAAAATGTTCCGTATACGAAGGCAGAACTTGGCCATCAATTTCCCGCAGTTTCACAAACACCGTCACCGGCAGTAAATACTGCGTGATACCCAATGGGCCAAATCCCGGTGCTTTGGAAACCTGTGTGGTTTCCCGCTTACCGCGCGCCGTGCGAAAATGACTGGTTTCCTGGTATTTCACGAAGACTTTTTTCAACACTCCGTGCTGTTCCAGAAACGACATGGCAGCAGTTCCCAATGAACCCCGTGAATTATAACGATAACCATCTGCCATCATTCGCTGCGGCGAAGTTCGCCATAACAAATGAAAAATGTCATCGCCATAACCGCCCATTAAAGTACCGGTCAGCAACAGAATTTTTTTCACCTGACTGGCTAAAACTCCCATCGCCTGACCTTGGGCGCTGTGTGCGCTTTTGTACTCATGAGCCTCGTCTATGATCAGCAACGAAAAAAAGCCCTTCGGCAAATAACGCTTGATATATTCCGAGGCTTGATACCCCGATTGACCCAACGTCATTTCCGTGCGAGCCAGGGCGCGCGACAGTCGAGCGGCTTGTTTGTCCGAGAAAATAAATTCGCCGTTTTCATCCATTAACTGGATAAATTGTTGAACATTATCACTCAGGCAACGCTCTAAAAACCGCTCGCCAAATTGCGCGATCAACCGGTTCGCCAGCTTTTCACCAATGCCGGGCAGTTGACACAAGTGCTTCTGCATCGATGGCATAGATTCCCCCGATTCTCCGGGATGAATCTGCGTCCATAGCGGTGAACGACACTGAGCACACCGATTTTTCTTATCCGTGGGTATATTTCCCACGACAATCGGTTTACCCGCGCTGTCTTTCACCACAGCGCCGCACTGTGGGCAACTGGCTAACCACGTTCTCAAGGCTAAATGAGGATTCACTTCCGGCTGAGCTTCATCACCCTGCGGTACTCGCAAGGCCGATGTCGCCAGTCGTGGTCGAACCGCCACCCGCCAATGATGACCCATCCGCAATCGAACTCGACCCAAAATATAAAACGTTGGGTTTTTCGGCGGCGTTGAAGCCGTTTGACGCAGTTCTTGCAAACGCAGAATGGTATCCGCACCATTTAAAATCATCACTTCCGCTTCAGGTAGAGTGTCGAGGATTTCTCTTCGCCACTTATACACCAAATGCGGAGGTGACAACACTAAGGCACGCGGATAACCTTCCGCGTGAAGTACTGCTGCGGTCGCAATTCCCATCGCGGTTTTGCCGGAGCCCATCTCGCCATTAATGATCGCGGATTTTTCTCCCTGATCACACAGCAAAGTCGTCACGGCTTGCACGGCACGGGCCTGCACTGTAAAGAGCGTTCTTTTCAGTCCGGCTAAAATGGCTGACCGTTCGGCTTTCATTTCACCAGTAAAAACCGGTGGATTCTGAGCACGCACGGCTTCCATCAATCCTGACCCAAAATCTTCCACAAACTGTGCTAAGGACAGCACTGCCGGGGAATGATCTGGCTCCGGTGTTTCAGCCATGACTTCCCAATCTTCAGCATCACAAGTCACCGCCGGAATTGTGATCGGCGATTTTACATCCATTCCCAAGGATGAAACCACCCCTGGGTTTGGATTAATTTGAGTGGCCGTTGTTTGACTTAACATAAATAGCTTCTCCTTCATTTGAGTTTTTTGTTTTTTAAAAATAAAAAAACCCATAGAAGCTGATTTCCCCATAGGGGAATCAAGCCCCTATGGGTGGTCCAGTTTTTTAATGCGTGGTAGGCAAGGGTAACCGGCCCTGTTGTACCGCCGCCGTCACAAACGGCTGTACTTCAGTTTCCGGTAACTTCAAAGACCAGGCGTCCAGTTGGAACCCCCGATATTCTTTCACCCAGCCTTGGCGAATAAAATCCGCCACCAGGCATTCCCACGCCGGATGCAGCGGTACGGGGCAAACGGCTTGCACCGCTTGCCACAATCGCTGCTGCCAAGCGACTGCATTTTCATTCAGCCGCCGAAACAGTAACGCTTCGCCATTCACCCCATCCGGCGTTTCCGCTAATCGGGGATACATCCACCATTGCGTTAACTGCCGGAACCGAGACTGACCACCAGGCCGGCCTGTGATTTCCACATAGCCTTCCGGTTTTTCAATCGCCACTCGCTCAGAGAGCCAGCGAGCAGGCCCGCCATGGATCTCAAATCCCCGCAGACCACCCTCATTGACCGGCAAAGCCAAGCGCGCGCGAATGTTTTGAATCACCGTTTCGCTACCCCAGGCCGACAAAAACAGTAAATCATGACTGTCATTGGTGACTAACGCATCCATACGGAGACTCGATAATGATTCTGATTGTATAAAATTCATCTTTTTCATTTTGTTCTCCTTATCGTAACGTCAATACTTGACCATAATGATCACTGCCCGGCGTCATATCCAGTGCACGTAACACCGGAATGAACCGATCCAGCCAAACGTGTTCTTCACGCAGATGACCTTGATCATCTTCCGTCACGTTCACGGTTTCCTGCTGGATTTTGTAGGTACTGCCTCGAATGAGGTACGACCGGCCATCCTGACTTTTGATCAATCCCGACACTTGACCAGCGGCTAACGCCAGGGCCAAGTGCCATTGGGATAAATCCATCAACGGACGGCGCATCGGTCGAGACGCTCGTTCAAAGCGCACGGCAAATTGCGTCCATAATCCCGGCGATTGCTGCACGGCTTCAGCCAGTTGTTGATTATCCAACGTATTGATCTGCATGATCACTTCCGGCGTCGCTGTGGCAGGAACGACATACAGCGCATCTGACCAAACTTCCGGTAATTCGGGAGGGAGTTGACCCTGACCGATGTTCACCAGTTGTTGGTAGACCGCGTGTATTTCCGATTCCGTCGCCACACCGCGCACACCCAAAAAGACAATTTGCTGGTATTGCTGCTCCGGCGCTAAAAAGACCTGAACTCGCCGCCAATGCCGGGACAAGACTTTAGCAAAGTCTTTATCCAGCGCATAACGCGGCACGATCATGACCATGACGCCATCGGATTGCACCAACCCACACACGCGCCGGTACATGGATTTCTCCAAGCGTTCTCGGCCCATCGTGCGGGTGGACTCTCCGGTTTTGTCGCTCGTCAAATCGCCATAAGGCGGATTGAAAACCATCAAACCAAAGCTTTGCCGTGCAATCACACAGTCCATCAAATTGCCATGAATGCAATCACTGAGTAAGGTCTTGGCGTGATACGCCCGTCCCTCATCAATCTCAATACCGTAAGATCGCGTGCGGTCTTGGCCTAAATGCTGTTGGCATTCGGCCAAAGCCACGCCTTCTCCGGCAGTGGGATCGAAAATTGCCATCGTTCCTTCTGATGCGGGAGCCAGCACATTTAAGATTCGTGCTAACGTCACTGCGTCGGTTGGAAAATAGCCGTTTTTAATAAAGTTTCTCGCTAAACGTTGAAACATCATATTGTTTTCTCCTTTATTTTAAGTTAAAAAAAGGAAGAAACCATCCTCCCCAACGGGAAGTGGTTTCTCCCCGCATGGGTTTTTTCTAAAAAAAATCTGGATTCGTGTTAAATTACATTCAAAGTGAAAAACCCTGAATTATTCGTTCCGTTCCCAGACCTGCTCTTTTGCATTAAAACGATAACCGAGTTGTTTCAGCCGGTCTCGTTGTTGGCGCAATTGCTCGCGTGATTCAGTCGCATCCCATTTTATCGTTGCCGATAACTCAAAACGCTCACCGAATAACGCTTTATCCGCAGCCGTTATTTCAGGTAATCTCTCTGCCATGAACTGATCGTTTAAAACTTCAGTGGATTCAGATTTTTCATCTATTGTAGAAATAGGATTAACCGATTCTACGCGATTCAAATCTGCTTCTTGCAAAGCCTCCTTGACCAGTCCATCATCAGATTCCCTCTCACCCGATTTTATTGAAGATTCAGGCAATAATTCCTCTTCTCCAAACAAAGACAATTGCGGTGGAGTCACCGAAGACGGCGACCGTTTTTTAGCCGCTGATTTTCGTCGCTGGTCGATGACCGCTAACGAAAACCGCTTCAGTGTTGCCACGATTCCTAATTGCACCGTACTCTCTTGAGAAGGTAATACTTGCGGTTGAATGGATTCCACCTCAAAAAAACCTTCATATTCTCCTGAAGTCAGGGCATCTAATCGTTCGTCACAGACCGAAAAAATACCTAACTCACAACGCAAGACCCCCTGCGCTGAATGGGTACTCGTTTGCAGAGTACCACTGATCATGACCATATTTTTCTCCTATCGCATGATTAAAAATCAGAGAAGTTCGCCGTAAAAAAACGTCAAACTTCCCCAATCCTGTTCATCTCTGCTTAACGCAGAGGATGAATACCCGTACTGTCTGGCTGCCAAGCCGTAATTTCTCTTAACTCCCCATTTAATATCAGCATATCCTGGGGGCCTACAGAGTCATTAACGGCAAAATTAGCCGCAAAACAACTAAAATCCACGACAAAATTAATCTTAACGCCACCCGTCACCGGGTTTTGACGATCCAGTTGTCGAATTCTTCCTTTCAAGTAGGGTAATATCTGGCAATCCAGCGTGATTTCAGTTGAAGCGTGATGGGGTGCAACCGGTATCACATGGATACGCAATTGCGCCACGGACTCATTCAACTCCAAATCCTCGACATAACCACAACCTCGCAAAGAAAGCGGGATTATTTTTTTCATGATGATTCTCCTTATTGATTAAAATTTCATAAAGAGAAAACCCACCCCTTGAAAGGGTGGAATTTCCCCTTCATCGGTGGATTAAAAAATGAAGTGACTGCTTATCCTCAGATGCCGAGAGGGACGTCAAAACCGCCTTTCCTCAAAGATTCCGCATCGTAGATATCGCATAAATCCAGTTCTTCATCAGGTGCAATAAGATAGCCTTCCTCAACAAAACTCAGCACCGTGGTGGACTGGATGCAGAGATAATCAAAAACCCCCACATCCAATTCTAATAACAGTGCCTTGAGCTGATTGCATATGCTTTTATCTATAACCAATGTGTCATCCGATAAACTATTATGCGCAAAGACGACTTGACTGGCGTTTAATTCTAATGCCCATCGAACCACCTCACGCTTATACTGAGCAGGTTCTTTCACTGCCCAAGGAGGCAGTCGGCGGTAGCCTAAGACACGGTATTCTTTATCCAAAAAAGCCATGTCGAGTACGCGAGCATCAAATCCTTTCAAGCGCGCCATAAAAAAATCTCGAACCCGTTGTGGCGTATCCAAAACGATAGTATTTAAAAAGCGCTGACCTAATAGAGTCATTGCCGCTTCGATAATCCTATCCCCTTGAATGGGAAATTCCAGCGTATATTCGCCGTTTTCCTGTCTCCCAAAAGGCCCCAGACTATTGCTTTCAATAGTAACCATAGTGATTCTCCTTACAAAATAAATAAAATCATTTCATCAAGAGAAAACCCACCCCGAAGGGGCGGAATTTCCCCTTCATGGGTGGATTGAAAAGACCAAAGTGCTTGAAATATTCGTCAGACTTCAAAGAAAAATTCTTTTAGGTCATTAATTCATATTCCATTTCAGCATCTTGTGCCGCCGACGCTTGTGGAGCTTCTTCTTTAGGCGCAGGTTTTTTGCCTAAAAATTTAAACTTCGTGGCGTGTATCCCGGCCACATGATGGGTTTGTCCCTCTTTGTCTTTCCATTTGGAGTAACGAATCTCGCCGACCACAGCCAATAGCGCGCCTTTTTGCAAATGCGCGGCTAAAGCAGTTCCTCGGCCATTATTCGCGTACACGGTATGCCATTCAGTCTTCTGTTTAAGTTGACCTGTTTCTTTATCCATGTACTTAGTGGTGGTGGCTAACGAAAAAAGAACAAATTTACCCTGTTTATTTTCTTTCAAAACTTGGGGTGCATTGCCCGCATAGCCAATTAAGTTGACTTGATTTAAACACATACATTTCTCCTCATTAAAAGTTAAAAATAACCCATGAAGAAACCACCACCCCGAAGGGGAAGTGATTTTCCCCATCGGGCTTGTCAATAACCATCCCTGTTTCCACAGCGATGAATCTGATCAGTATTGTGAATACTGAAATACCTCAGCTTTTTAAATAAATAAAAAGCTCAATCGTCAATTTCAGGTATGAGACGATTTAATTTCACTTGGGTTGTCGTGTGAAATAACGACTACAAGTCAGTTAAAATTTCAAAGCACAAAAATGCTTTAATCTTTTAATCTGCTGGTTTAACCGATAGTTTCCCCATCAGAACGCTTTACAGCAATCCTAATTTAGAAAAGCAAACGGCTTGTGCGCCTCCGACCACCACGTGATCTAACAGCAAAATATCCAATAAACTCAGCGCATTTTTTAATTGTTGCGTCAGTTGCTTATCGGATTCGCTGGGAGTAGTATCACCCGATGGATGGTTGTGTCCGATGATGATACGGGCGGCGTTCCATTCCAGTGCACGTTTAGCCACTTCACGTGGCCAAACGGTGGCAGAATGAATCGTCCCGCGAAACATCGGTTCAAAAGCAATCACGCGATGACGAATGTCCAAAAAGGCCACTGCAAAGACTTCATAATCAAAACCCGACAATTGGGTAATGAAAAAATCTTGAACGTCTTGATGATCAGCAATTCTCGTTATCCGTTGACAGCGTTGACCTAACAAAGTCTTAGCTGCCTCGATAATATCGTTTGCTGTGACCGTCCGTATCGTGCGATACACGCCTTGACCTTCCGCCATAAAAGCGTCAGATAAAGCCGTGGTGCAAAGTAAATTATTCATCGTGATTTCTCCTACAAAATGAAGGATAAGAAATCACATCCCTCAGCAAGGAACGATGAATTCCTTACCCAGGTTGAATGAATAAACATTGACGATAGGTTGAAAATAACCGACTGGTTTGAGCCAGCAATTATTTTATCCATCGAAATGGATACAGACCCCAACAATTTCCAAATCTTTTTAAAAGGTTTGTCGTTGTAAAGTGATCTGCTCAGAAAGATCAAGTTTTGCTAACCGGTATTGAAATACCAGTCAATAAAAACCAGAACACTCAATAAAGAAAAAACTTCTCTTTATGAAGTGCAAAACGAATCAATAGTAAACCTATTGATAAGAATATTCATCAGAACTGATGAATATATGCGAACCCTCTTAGTTTCCCAAGATGACGACCAGCTTCTCTCATCGCATTCAATGCTGATCTGATTCTGCGGTTTACAAAGTCGGGCAGAATAACGACTTACAGAAATAATTTTACCTAAAATTAACGAGAAAATCAACGGAAATTGAGCTATTTTTTATTTTAAGCATGAAAAATTTTTTCCATTATCCCTCTTCTCTCATTTTAATTTTAAAAATATCTTTTATTCTTTTTTTTCGGACAAAATCATTTTATCATCGTCGATAACAGATGACTGTCTAAAAAATCATTTAAAAAATCTTGTGGATATGTGGACGAGTGCTTCGCACCAGCAGCGCCCTGCGGGACGTGAGGGTCATTGACCCTAGACACCCTTTATTTGGCCGAATATTTAACATTTTGTCTATTAAACAATCAAATTTTAGCCAAAGTTATGTGGATGTGATTTACAAGGCGAATATTGTTTTACGCATACCCCTTTGCGCCACGGATTATTCTGGCCATTCGGATTCTCTTGTGACCAAGCTAACGAGGGCCTCGGTAGAGGAACTGATATCTTTAGCACAGGAGTATCCACTATGTCATGTCAACCCGATGACGTCTGGCGACACTTAACAGCAGACGTGCAACAAGAAATTCTTGATCAATTTTCACTCATTTGCCAGGAGATTATTTATGACATCCGAACTGATCAAAACTCAGCACCTCAGATTGAAAGCCATTATTTATATCCGTCAATCTACACCCAACCAAATGTTCAACAATCAAGAAAGCTTGGAACTCCAATATGCCCTGAAAGCCAGGGCGGTTGAATTAGGATGGTCACCGCTGAATATAGAGGTGATTGATAAAGATTTGGGTTTAACAGGCACGGCCATCAGTCATCGAGCCGGTTTTAAAGAAATGCTCAGCCAAGTGGCTCTGGGTCATGTAGGCATTATTTTATCTTATGATGTGACCCGATTGTCTCGTAACTGTTCGGATTGGTATCCGCTTTTAGACCTCTGCGGCTATAAGCATTGCTTAATCGCCGATAGGGACAGTGTTTATAATCCAGGAACCATGGATGGCCGCCTTTTGTTAGGTTTGAAAGGACAATTAGCGGAGGTAGAATTAAATACTATTCGAATTCGCATGACGGCGAGATTATTAAATAAAGCACAACGGGGGAGATTTAAAAATGCAACTACCAGTAGGTTTAAAACACGATCTGTACGGTCATGTCCAAAAAGACCCTAATTTAGAAGTACAAAATTTTATTCACTTAGTTTTCAGCACCTTTTTAAAATTAAAGTCAGCCTATCGGACTCTACGCTATATCACTGAACATCACTTACAAATACCCCGCTATGATCGATTTGGTGAATTGTATTGGAAAAAACCGACGGCCCCAGCCATTACTGCACTGCTCAAAAATCCCGCCTATGCGGGTGCCTTTGCTTACGGTCGCACCCAAATGATTCCAAAGGGAGCATCACTGACGGATAAAGCAGTTAAAACTTTGGCACAATCCGAATGGAAGGTGTTAATTCAAAATAAATATCCCGCTTATATTACTTGGGACATTTATGAAGAAATACAAAGAATACTCAAAGAGAATTATGCAGAATATGAGCGTAATCAAACACGAGGAATTGCAAGAAAAGGTACCGCCTTATTATCTGGCTTGGTCTATTGTGGTGAATGTGGCCACAAAATGTTTGTGCAGTATAATCGAGGAATTTTCTACCGATGCAATACGCTACAGAAAAAATACGGCGCACCTAACTGCCAAACCATTCCCATCTGTCCTATTGAGCATGAAGTCACGCAAGCTTTTTTAGCGCGATTTCGCCAATAGAATTAGATGCCCATGCAAAAGCCCTCGAATCTCAGTTACAGGATGAGCAATTAATTCAGAAAACTCATCAGCAACAATTAGAACGGCTTCGTTATCAAGTCAAATTGGCTGAGCGCCAATTTAATCAGGTAGACCCTGACAACCGTTTAGTCGCTGCGGAATTAGAAAAGCGATGGGAAGATGTGTTGAGTGAACTCAAAAAAGCAGAAGTAGCGATTATCCAGACCCAAAAATCTAAAACACCTTCACTATCGCCCTTGCCTGAAGAAATGAAACTTATTTTTTCAGCCATTGGCAAACAATTACCTGAGCTTTGGAAAAAACCTGTATTATCCTCACAGCAGAAAAAAATCATTTTTGCGTTGTTTCATTGATAAAATTGTCATGCATCGATCTCAACGCGATCAAATCCAAACACGTATTGTATGGAAAGGAGGAGAAACCACCACCTTATGTATTCCTGTGCCAGGCAGATCATTATCCGCACTTTCTTTTGCGAAAGAAATGGAAGATAAAATTGTTGAACTCAGCCAGGCAGGGAAAACTAATGAAGAAATTCAGCAATGTCTAAACAGTCAAGGGTATCGATCACCCAAGGGTCAAGAATTGTTATTGAGTACAATTCAGTCTATCCGTTTAAAGCAGCGGTCTTTTCAAAATCCAAAATGTCAGCGACCTCGCTACATTTTTGGATTTCTCACGATTCCTCAAGTTGCCCAAAAAATTCAAGTGAGTCGGTTCTGGATTCACGATCGCATTCGCAATGGCCAGATAAAAATTACACCCACACGATTACCACAATATAAAGATCATTTATACTTATTTCCTGATAAGCCAGAAACAATTGAAATATTTCAAGCTCTAAAAGAAGATCGTATTCCCAATCTCAATTTTTAGAAAAAGATTCAGGCAATATTTGCGTAGTAAAACAATATAAAAATTTGTTACGTTATCTTATATTCGTTTTCAACTAAGCTCCGATATTAAAGGTTAAAATTTTTGAAATCGGTAAGGGTTTTTTTTTGATAATATTCAAATGTGAAATTGATAATCTGGTTCTACCAATAGATAATAATATGCTGAAAAAATTCTTAGACAGAAAAACTGCCCATCTATCGATTTTGATCCTCTTGCAGACTCATGCTCTACACTAAATTTTGTGAGCTTCGATTAGTTTCTGCAATAAGAGGTAAACTGCGCTGCCTCGTTATGGTCGATGCACGAGAAAATACAGTTGAACGGCAATTGAGGAGACTAACTGTTTTGGTCGTGATGGCTTTACCACTGTTCCATCCACGTTGCAACACATGACAACCTGCGTTAACTATACCGTGAAACCAAGAGCTGTTTTTGTAAAGTAGTGCACTGACAGCCAACCCTGCTATTAAAGCTCCTGCTGTTGCAGGAATAGTTGATGATAGATCGGAGCCATTGGGCAAGGCCAGTGATAACCAGGGTATTTCGGCAGTAGCAAATCCGTCAAAAAAAATTGGTATTTTCCAAGCGTTATCAATTTCTGTGAAACTGTCAGTAGAGCCTGTTTTCATGGAGCATGATTCAGCCTCAGGCAAGTTGGTATGACAACGTTGATCGTCACAGACTTTTTGCAGTGCTTTTTTTTGGGCGGCTGAGGCAATAGTCGTATCATTGGCTGGATTACCGCTAAAACCAATAGAGGTAAGATTAGTACAAGGTAAAATTTCTGCTAAGGTCAGTGCGCCTTCATTCCCGATTTGATTATTGTTTAAATATAATTCATTTAATTGATAAGGAAAATTCTGAGTTAAATTTTTGATGGCATTATCATTGAGTTGATTATAACGCAAATCCAAGTTACTTAGTTGAATTAGTCCACTAAATATACCCTCGCTGAGGATGACAAGTTGATTATAAAACAAATACAAGTAATTTAATTGACTTAATCCACCAAATACGCTGCCACTAAGTTTGTGCAGGATATTGTTATCCAAATCTAATTCATTCAACCGATCTAATCCATTAAATGTGCTATCGTTGAGGGTGGAGAATTGGTTAACACCTAAATTCAATGACTTCAATTGTTTTAGTCCTCTAAACACACCATTATTGAGGGTGGTGAGTCGGTTGTTCCACAAATCCAAGGATTGCAATTGGCTCAACTCACTAAACATGCTATCGCTGAGGGTAGTAAGTCGGTTATTATACAAATACAATTGCTCCAATTGACTTAAACCATTGAATGCTCCATCGCTAAGTGAGTTTATTCGATTATTACCTATATCCAGAACTGTTAGCACAGAAAAATCTAAAAAACATCTTGATGTGATATTGATAATAAATGAAGAGTGCACAGAAAAACTGATCAATGTTGATGGGAAATTCTGCATAAACTCACGAGTTAGTGTTTGTGGCACATAGCGACCACCTATGGATAATGCTTGTAATGAAATAGGCAATAAAGTCGAAAAATTTTGTGGGATCCGATTCATTGGATTTAAAGAAATATCTAATTCTGTTAGTGACGAAGGTAATTGAGAAAGGATCGTTACCATCATACTTGTATTTAAATTATTGACTGCTAATCCTAAGAATTGCAATTGATTTAACCCATACAATACATCATCACTGAGAACCTTCAGTTGGTTGCTATCCAAATTCAAGGACTTTAATTGGTTCAATCCACTGAATATTCCACCGCTGAGGGTGGTGAGTTGGTTATTATTTAAGTACAAGAAATTTAATTTGATTAGCCCATTAAACGCACCATCGCTGAGGATGGTAAGTTGGTTAGCCGACAAACTTAAAGATTCTAATTGGCTTAACTCACTAAAAACATCATCACTCAGTGTGATAAGTTCATTGAAACCCAAGTCCAAAGTTCCCAATTGACTTAATCCACTGAATATTCCCTCGTTGAGAGTGGCTATGTAATTGCCATCCAAGCCTAAGAACTCCAATTGACTTAATCTATTGAATACTCCACTGCTGAGAGTGATAAATCGGTTGGCCGACAAATCTATGGATTTCAATTGACTTACTTCACTGAATACGCCATCACTCAGGGTGGTGAGGTAATTTCCACTCAAATCTAAGTACTCCAATTGGCTCAACCCACTAAATACGCCATCGCTGAGGGTGCTCAGTTGGTTGGCATGCAAATCTATGGAATTTAATTGGCTTAACCCATTAAACATATCTTCGTCAATGACACTAATCTGGTTAATACTTAAATCTAAATTCATCAAAGATGCTCTTTGTTGAACTACTGCTTGAATAATCTGCGATGCCTCTTTTGAGGTTAAATATTTATTTTGCAGATTTAAACCAGTTAATTCTGTTAAATGATATTGCGGGATTTCCGCTACTAATGCGGCAACACTTTCGTTGATATCAATTGTGCGAAATAAACTGATCCGTGTGGTAAAACATTTTGCCGTATAATCCGACGCCCAATCTTGATAGCCATTCCCGAATTGATAGCCCGGTTTGTCGGGGCAGTTGATTGCTTCAATAATACTGTTGATTATTTTTTGTAGGAATAAAGCTTCCAATCCTAATTTGGCAATTTTCAACAGTGAAAAAGGCAATCGCTGTGTCCACCAGAAAGTTGCTTGGCCTAACCACCACAGTAAATAGCTGGCATATAAGCGGCGTGGTAAGGAAGCGATTAATGTTGATGTATTCTGTGGATTGAATTGAGAATGCCTTGCGGATTTTTGTTGAGATAAAAGCTCTAAATCAGCGAGAGCCGTGGTTTTCATCCACAACAGTTCGATTAATTCCTCTGTAGAACGCCCCGCTCGTTGTAATCGAGAGAAATCTTTTAAACCGATTCCATGTACAATTTTGGCTAAACTTTCCAATGCTTTTATTTGAGTGACTTTTTTGCCCGACCACGCTGCACGCCGGATCAATTCGAACGCTTGTTGACGGCTTTGGCGATCTAAGCGGCCATCCCAACGTACCCATCGTTCCAGTTTTTGGATTTGACTACCCATGGCGCGCTGATTCAAGAGGGAGATTTCTTCTAGCATCAGACTGTGACGACAGTCACTTTCTTGGCTGAGTCGAGTTTTGAGTTTAGTAAATGTTTCTTGTCGAGTTCCAGCGCTGACGGAACGAACGCCGTACATTGCAGCAATACTTTGAAGAGCGCCAATCAAAAACGGAGTCGCCAAAATCAGTTTTAACCATTTCGCTTCGATCTTCGCTAAACTTTGTACCAAACTATCAATGCCTTTTTGGCTGGAGCCGCGAAAAATATCTTGAAAATCATCAAATCGAGTCTGACCAGTTTGTATGAGTTGAACCAGACGATAAGCCAACATCACATAGATAAAATAATGAGCCGACTCCAGCAGACTCAACTCTACTCCTTGCACAAACCCTCGTACCGCATAGGCTTTCACCAGCCCCCAAGTACTTTTTAGTAACAGTGAACGTTCGTGTGGCCGGATGCGATATTCACAGCGTTTAGAATCGCTGATACCTACATCCACCGGTGATAACAACGGCCATTGCAAAGTTTTCTCCACCAAATGATCGAAGCTGCTCCATTTCAATCCTGAGAACATGGAAAATTCTTGCCGATAGAGTTGCAGCAAGGTCTTTCGAGAAATACCGGTGCTCTCCAGATGTTGCTGCGTAATTCCTAGCGATGCTAAGAATGCATCGAGTGCGTTAGATTCATCTTTTTCTTCAAGAGATTGATAAGCTGGTTCTTTCTCATCACCGCCAGAGTTATCGCTTTCGACTTGAATACTGCCGGAAGATGGTAGGTGTGCGATGGAGGGCGTTAATGGAACGTCGGTTTGGATAGTATCATCAATGGGGACTGTGGTTGAATCAGAAGGAGGTAAATCGTTTTGGCCTGCTGCTGGCATTAATGGAAATTGAAGGTCCGATTTCATATTTATTCTCCTATTCCTTGAGTATGAGGGTTTAAGTTTTTGGGACAAATCTATCTCAACACAGATAAATTATTATTTCAATCAAATGTCAAGTGGTTTAAATGAACCCAAAGTCGCCTTCGAAACGTCAAGGTACCATCTTATTGTCAGGTGAGGCAGATTTATCCATGCTTTACATAAACCTGCGGAGTCTTCCAAGACCCTTACACCGCTAATGGCCCTGGCCATATTCACGAACGTTTGTCCAACCTGGGTTCCATACCCAAGTGAGACGACCGGCTTTAGTCAATAGTCAACAGGGCAAACGCCGCATGGTTAAGTCACCCTGTGCTAACCAGCTATTTAAACCACTCTTCACACTCCAGACAGTTTTTAACTCCGGGAGGGTTTTCGTCCTCATGAATGACCTGGTAGGAAATCCCGTTGGCCATTGGGCGGCTTCGCCGCGCACCGCGCCGTGCGAGTCTTGCAGCTCCCCATAATCGGGTAGCGGCGCTATCACCGACCCACTTCATCACTTCGCTGACTATGATGACTTCTTATCGTTTAGAGGGGGCGTCTCATCATGCTCCAAACCAGTAAGATATAGTCATCGCGCCGGTGAATGAGATGCTAAAAATCTAAAAGTATTTCAATCATGCGAATAGCCAACTCGTCCCGTATTTTGTCACCCGCCTGATAATCAAAAGCTGTCTAGGTGTAGGAAGCCTTCCGATAGTCATTGAAGATTGCGTACTACCTTCAATTTGAGAGGAAAGGAGTCAGCATGAAACTAGAAGATCCTGCCTTAATACAGAAAAAGAGGCAAATAAGAATTGATCGAGCATCTGAATTAGAGTCCTAATGTGCCTAACGAAACTTTTATTGCGAGCGTTTTGCATGAATATACTATTGAGTATTTTAATGGTTTAGATTAGCAAGTTGAGTAAATTAACGATTTCGCTTTTCTTTTTAATGCCTGATTTTATTTTAACATTATTAAGGTATTGCTCTACGGTTCTAGGCGATAGCTGTAAGGTCCTCGCGATATCTTTAATGGTACACCCTCGTCCAATCCATTGAACTACTTCTAGTTCTCTATTTGAAAGAGTCAAGTTTTTACCTTTGATCTCTAATTTTTTACGTTGACCTTTATTTGTCAAATTTTTTGAATGAGTAATAAAGAGTTGCGGAATCCTATCGTTAGGAATGACAATTTTTATATTAGTGGTTTTTTTAATAAATGGAATGGCTTTTTCTTTAAAGTAGAATTTAAAATTTTCTAATTGGTTTAAAATATTTAAATAATAATTAACATTGCTCAAACTGTTGATGGGAGTTCCATATATAAATACCTCATAATAATCTTGTGATACTTCAAATAAATAAATGGGATTAAAAAGATTAAATAAAGTCTTATAATCAAAGAGAGCGTGGTCGAATCTGTCACTTAAGCAAGGAAAACAAATATAATAAAATTTATTTTTATCCAAATCAACTTGCATATCAGGCACCAAGAGATAATTTCGTAAATTAATATGATGCTTAACAAGCTGCAAATTGGAACTTATTACCAGTATATTATTATTTTTAAAAATTTTTAACCAACAAAAGTGCTTGATTAAAGTATTTTCAAATAAAGGTTTACAAATGGCGTGAATATCAGTATGGAATTCCATAGAAAAGTATTTATCATTGATGATTTCAGTAGGCATATAATCATCTCCAATAAGTTAAGAGGCACCGTGTTTTTTACGGATATCGATCTACTTTGATTATATATATATTTTATTTCAACCTGAGTCAATATCAAATTTCAAGGAAATATTGATATAAAAATACTTAGCGTACAACTTTACAAACAAAGGAGGTAATTATGCCTAAAGAAATGAATTATAGCGGGAAAGACATATCTAATGAAAAAAAGATATCTGATATGAACATAAAAGAAATAATGTTTTTCCTACCTGAGGATATAACTCACCTTGATTTAAGCTATAATCTTATTGGTGACAAAGGGGTTGAAATTATTTTCCGATCTTTGATAGAAAATAAGAAAATTGAAGAATTAAATTTACAGTATAATAAAAATATTACGTTAGCAGGCTGCAACACTATTCTAAATATTTTGAATAAATATGGCACAAATCTGAGAGTTTTGAATATAGCCATTGGTATGGCTGATCAATCAGTTGAAGCAATGAATTATGTTTCAAAAGAAATAGAAGTTAAAGTAATAAACGAAAAATTTAAAAAATCTAGCATTGATGATGTCAATTATAATATTTCTCCCCATTTTCCCACTGCAGTTTCAAAGGTTAATCAATCTAAATATGCGCCATCAAAAGATCATAATAAGAGAAATCATATTATTCAAGACACCCAAATATCGTCTTCTATTATCCATCCTACATATATGGAAAAAGATATTAATAAATGGATAGAACTATCTTCATTGAGTGAAACAGGTACTCAGATTAAAACGACCAAAACACAAGAGGATAAATATGAAACTTCTATCCACCTACCAAAAATTATCCATACACCTGATTTAGTCGATCAAAAAAAGTTATTATCACAGTGTGGGTTACAGTTGGAAGCTATTTTGCCACACCCGAAACATAAAAACTTAACAGAAAAATATGAATCCAAAGAGGACAAATACTCGCTGAAAAATGAAGATTTCGCTGAGCAATGGAATGGTGTCACTCGGAAATTACAAAAACTCCGTCATAAATTACGATCATCTAAGCAATCACCTGCAACGGATGCTGGTACTGCTAATTCATTGGTTAAAACCAGCAGTAATCATCTCACACGCACGCAAATAGAACAGATAGAATTGGCAAGAGAATTATTTAACATCAAGTTGACTCAAGTATTTACCAAGGCTTTAGCTATTAGCTATCAGCTAGTTGACGCCCACAATCAAAGTCGAATTGGTACAGTAGTGGGCGGAGCCATTACCTTAATCAGCGCGTTGGCGCCACTGCCGGGCGCCGGCTTGGTCGGTCAAGCGCTTGTAGCCGTGGGAAAATTTGTGATTAATAAGTTTATTACTTTATCGACTCAAAAAGTAATGGAAGGGCGAGATATTAAGCGGCATGGTCAACGGTTAGCCAGAGGCGATATTGATACTATCGATAAAGCAGCCAAAGTAGTAAAAGCTTTAGTAGACGGTTTAACTTGCCGTTATCAATTAATCCTAGCTCAACTGGACCCTGAGTCTTTAGAAGTATTCGTCAACTGTGTCATCAAACGAATGATGAATTATTGGGATAAAATAGTGCCTGATGAATTTAAAAAAGAAGGGGCTATGAAGAAACTAGGACAGGGATTAGCCAACTTTACTCAATCACCATATCAGTTTTTATATCGAAAACGGCCATTAACTAAAGAAGAACAATTTAAGTATTTTATTGAGAATATGATTATCGGCAGCAGTTTATGGTACGGACGTGAAGTCAAAAATTCGGGTATTCTCGCTAAAGAATCCAGTGGCAGTGGTAAGATAGCTAAAGCTGCTGAATTTATCGTCGGTGATCGATTGATTAAATACCTGGATTCTAAAGGCGATCTACAAACAGCGATGGTACAAAAAATTTGTCGTGACTCGCCTGTTGTTACCGGACGTGGAGATTTAAATGAATCTGGCTTGCCTATATACCACCATGGCGCTACAAAACAATATGATTTTCCACCATTATACCTGAGTGAAACAGAGTGTCGGTTACGCCGCTATAAAATCGGAAAACCTGCATTAATCAATTTACATATTCAACCCCAAGAGTTTAAAGAGTATGACCTCGTTTTGATGTCACTTGCAAGTGATCAAGAAGTAGAAATACAAATAAGGAAATTTTTGCAAGAAAATAAGCAGATGAAAGACAAACCTATTTTGATCAAACAAAGTGATCAATTTTCTATTTATGGACGGTCTGAAGAAGGAGAATGGCGATTAACCGGAGGACTGGATGCCAAGCTATTGAATGAATTGAAATTCTCTTCATCTACTACAGAACAGGTGCATTCTCTCGAAAAGGAAAAATTAGTCATCCACTTATCTTTAGTTGAAGCACGGAGAGACGATATTTTAAGGAAAATAGAAAATCAAGGAATGCACAGCCGACTTGAAAAAGAGAGAGATCACTTGTTCAGTCTAATTTCTAAATTAGAAGATCATTTAAATCAAATCAGACATGATAAAAAACTGCCGAACAAAATGCCTCGTTTAATTCCTGCGACAACAAAAGGCGGTGGAGATTGCGCTTTTCATGCAATTCTGGGTACCCGGGATCCATTAATACATCAATTTGTCTGTTCTGACATTAAAGGAAAAAGAGAACAGGTTCGTGTGGCTATTGTTGACGAGAAGAATCCAGAATTTCAAAGATTGGTTACGGCAGGTATTCAAGAATTAGTAATGTCTGGTTGCAAAACAAAAAGATTGACTCAAGAACTGCAAAAAAAATACCAGGAGTTTTTGTCGGATCAAAAAGATTCCTCTAATGCGCTCTGGCTTTCTTTTCAATCGGTATTAAAAAGCGAAGAGAACGATGTCATTATGAAGTATATTCACAGTAACCATCGCCTTGCTCCAACGTCCGGATTGCGTGATCAATTTTATGATGCTTTAAATAAAAATGAGGGAGAATTATATGGACTGATACTTTCTTTGCCCCACCTGCATGACGCCTTCCAAGAGTATAATCGGTTAATGAATACTGAATTTGATTGGAATTTTGCAATTTCCGCCGGTGTCAAGCAAGAATACGCTGATTTTGTGGGGACTGCGCATGCCTGGTTATTGCCGTCTGAATTAGCAGTCATAGCGCACGTTTTTCGGAGGACGGTGGATTATTATCCCTCTCCCGGTGCTCACCACCCACTCAGGCTGAATCCAGGGCAATCAACGGTTGTGTGTGTTCAATTTAATGGCACTGATCATTTTGAGCGATTACAACAGAGCGGTCAGGATATCGTTATCTTGTCAGGCTCACAAGTTCCCCATACCGTGTATCGAGAAATTACATTAAAAAAAGGTCACACCCAGTTTAAAGTGATTACCCAACAAGTACAATATTCTCGAACGACATCAGGACTGGGGTTATTTGATCAATCACAGAGATACTTATCGGATGAGGTACAGGACGAGAAAATGGGCCCAGGCGTCAGACAGGCTACTTCATTGACGACAACGACAGCTTCTGAAGCTTTGGCACAAAGAACAGAAGAATCAAAGGAATCGATAGCTTTTAAAAAAGAATTACAAACTTTGTTGGCCTTAAAATATTTCTTTTCTATAAAAAGATCAGAAAATAGCTTTATTATTGAGTGTAATGCAGAATATGTTTTGGGAGCACCACGAAAAATGGAGGAAATTTTAGATAAATTAGTTCTAACATTTAAGTCAGCACTTGCTAGTAAAGATCTGAAAGAAGGTGATCACTATGAAACAAAGAAAAGGTCAATAAAAGCTAAAAAGTGGGAGCTCACTGTTATGGCAAAATCTACCTTGTCGGAGGAAGTTTCTGGTAGGCTAGAAAGCATTGCAGAATTACTTGAATTAGCTGGTAAAAAACCTGATTCGGATAAACTTTCTTATTTTACCTCGCGTCCTTCACAGACTGCAGCTACTTTGTTTGCAGTTAAACCACAACCCGATGATTCCGATCCCGATAATCCGGAAGCTGCTGTAAAATGTCGAATACAATAAATATCATTAAAATACTAATAATTATTTTACTATTTATTTTAAATGGTTGATTTTTACTCTATGATCAATGGCTTAATCATTCCCAAATCGGTGGGATGGCTCAATAAGGGTGCAAATAAATATTGAGCCATTTACCGTAATGTTAAGATACCGTCTTATTTGTCAAGTGAGTGAGGCAGATTTTCCATGCTTTACATAAACCTTCGGAGTCTCTCAAGACCCTTAAACACCGCTAATGGCCTGGCCATATTCACGAACGTCTCTCCAACCTGGGTTCCATACCCAGGTAAGATGACTGGCTTCAGTCAATCGTCAATAGGGTGAAACGCCGCAGGGTTAAGACACCCTGTGCCGACCCAACACCTTAATCACTCTTCACGCTTCAGACAGTTTTTAACCCCGGAAGTGCTTTCATTCCCATGAATGACCCAGTAGAGAGTTCCGTTGGATATTGGGTGGCTTCCGCCGCGTACCGCGCCGTGCAGAGACTGGCAGCTCCCCATGATCGGGTAGCGGCGCTATTACCGACCCACCACATCACTCCGCTAAAGATCACGGCTTCTTATCGTTTGGAGTATCCACCCATGATGTCTACTGAGTGTTAAAATAACGTAACAGTTTTGTTACTGTTATGTTACGTTATTTTAAAATATCATAAAAATATCAATATTATTTTGATTTTGATACTCCGGGTGACGGACTCGAAAAAGGGTTGAGTAAGCTATACCTTTCTGATAAAAACTATTAGACAAAGAAACGATCATCGTAGAGAATAGAAATCGTAGAAAGTTAAAGGGCGGTTTGACATACTTTTTAGGAAGTAAAAATAGTCGATTTTACCCACTTACAAGTGGCTCAATAACCCCGTGCGTATTCTGGTGCAAACCGCTGGCTCAATTAGGATGCAAATTGACAAAATATCAAAATAATATCTGATATTTTTTATTGAGTAACCATCACAACCATTTATCTCAATTTAACCGACGCCCACGGGGTCGAAGAATATTTATCTAAATGATATGGCGCAAAATAATTTTTTTGTCTAAACAATGTAATCTCGACTAAAATCGGAGTTGGCTTTTCTCCAAGCTTGTGCCACATTTCGCAGCAGCCGTGGATATTCGCTACCTTTCGCCTTCCTGACGAAGGGCTTCACGCGAGTTATCCACCGCTTCGTTTAACAACAATTTTTTTTATTTAATAAAAATTAAAAAGTGATGAGCAAAACGAACTCTTCGCCATTTTTATGCGGATTTTCATCCTTCACAGTGAAGGGTGAAAGACGTTTAATTATTAAATTTTAAGTTATTAAATTAGCATTAAAAGGTTTCCCTGATTTGAGTACCCCGTAAATAATATGCAGGAGTTTTCTCATTGCCGCACAAACCGCTAATTTTTTGGGTTTACCTTTCTTAATCAAGCCGCTATAAAATGACTTCACCAGCGGATTATATTTTACAGCTACCAACGCTGGCATATAGAGCATCTTTCTCAAATAAGCACTGCCCATTTTAGAAATACCAGAACACCCTTTTATTGAACTGCTTGATTGTTTCTGCTGTGGATTTAATCCCACATAAGCCGTAACTTGTTTAGGATGAGTAAACCGCGAAATATCTCCTAAAAATGCAACTATTTTTTGAGAAGTTTTATCTCCCAAACCAGGTATGGTTTTTAATAATGTACTTTTTTCATGCAAGAAAGCGTGCTGTTCTACATGAACCTTAATCTCTTCTTCTAATTGATTAGCCTGTTCGGTTAAATGTTCCAATAGCCTCTGAATCGAATTAATCACAGCCGAATGTGGCGCTTCTCCTAAACAGTTTGTTTCCTGTAATATAAGTTTTCTATAACATCTAGCCGATTAATTAAAGCCCGTAATTGAGTGATTTCCATGGGTTCTGGTTGCCAGGGTATAGGAGTCAGTAATTCACTGAACTGAGCAATCATTTTAGCATCGACAGCATCGGTTTTATTTTTCGTTAATTGACTCTTCATAAAATATTTAATTTGCACAGGTTTATAACTACACTAACGTAATGCCCTTGTTCATACAAGAATGTCGCTAATAAAAGGCTATATCTTCCTGTCGCTTCCATACAAAAATGATCTTCTTTTTTCTCCTCATTTTTCAGCCATCCTAAAAGTTCGCGGCAACCCGTTAAATCATTCTTAAATTCTTTGACTTGGAATTGATTATTGGCTTTTATAGCCGCCGTAAAACTTAATTTAGAAATGTCAACACCGACAAACCTATTTTCCATAAGACCTCCTTTATAGTATCATCTTGAATGTTCCAGGAATATTTTGTTCTAACCTACCTCGTTAATACAGGCTCTGATGGCCCAAGATACCGTTCGGTCTATTGAACAAAAAAAGCGGAAGAGAGCATAATCTTAACAACGGGATCTCTGTCCCAGGCTAAACTACGGCTTCATCTTCCGCCAGCCTGGACGTCCCCAAGTATTGTAACAAAATAATTTGCTACTCTTTTAAGATACGAAGCTAAACCCTTCGGGTGCTGCGCGGCCTTGACTTTTCTACGGTTCCAATACAAATTACATTGAGGAACCTTAAAATATTAATCTATTTTAGGGATTGATCGTTCCCACAACTTTAACTTTATAGGAGTATCCAGATGCATCATCGTCCGCCCACATACCCACAAGCAACAACAGGCTGTTTTTTTTAAGATTTTTCAGCCAGTTTCACTTCTTTTTGAGAGGCAGATTCTTTTTTCTGCTTTTTCTGCTTTTTTTGGTTTTCTTGATGTTTTTGGTCTTTTGGGTTTTCCTGCTCTTTCTGCTTCAAAATTCGTGAAGGCATAAAGCCCATCAAGGCTTTGGCGCGTTCCGCAATTTGATTTTTTTCTCGCATATCCTGCCGGGTGACGCCTGTGTGCCGCCATTGCCGACTGTGTATAAACACACTTCTCAGTTGGTCCATCAGCTCTAGCCATGCTTTGTGGGATTCCGGGAAAATACCCAAGCGTCTAAACGTCAACGATTGTCTCATTAAGTAATCCAGATCGCCCAGGGTGAAAGCCGCCACATAACCCAGCGGCGAGACAAATTCGAGGTGCAATTTCAAAGGGTGTTGACTGCCGATGATATCGACTTCTAATCGTCCTCTCCATTGTTGCAAAGCCTGCTCATAGTAATTAATGGTCATTTTAATCGCTTGATTCACTTTTAAAAGTTCCTGCTGTATTTTTTCCTGGTATAAATCGGCGTAAGGGTCGTCCTGTTCAGCAGCACGATACATCATGCCCAACACCGACACGAATTGAAATAATCCCATGTGATGAAGGGACTTCCACGAACCCTGACAAATCGTCTGTGCGGGTATCGTATGCAGTGGGAGAGCGACCTCTCCGGTTAAACGATAGCTCACCTTCGGCGGTGAGGGTTCTACAGGTAGTAAGGGATTCATCAAATGGGATAAAGCAGCAATGGTCATAATCTATTCCTCCATTTTTTTATATTGTTTTTCAGACACCATTTTCAATAAATTGGTTTTCAGGATAATTTTTTAAGGATTCACACAAATATTCATTTTTCAGAATAATGCCTGAAATGATTTCTTCTTTAGCATTGTGTACAAAAGGATATTGAACCCATGTACTTTGCGATTCCTTCTCCAAATAACGTTCGAGTAATTTCAATACCGCATCGACGGATGGGTATTCCAAATTTTCTTTGATCAATGTTTTTAAACTCGATTCACGAATCAATAGCCCAGAGGGGATACGAACAAATTGTTTTTTGCCGTTGAGTTTTCCAGCAGCCGAACAGTGATGGAGCACCCATTCCTGAATATCAGCTAAAGCATTGTCCTCTTCGGCGCTGGGTTTTAATGTTGATGCAGTTTCTGATTCTGATTTTTTTGGATTCTGCACGAGTTTTTCTTCTGAATTTTGCTTTTCATTTGAAGAATGGATGTCATCTATTTTTTCGTGAGCAATAGGTGGGACTTCAACTTCTCCGTTTTTTGAATGCATATCTGAATTGTCCTCTATATTTTTAGAAGAATCAGAGTGAGAGACTGCTGATGCGTTAACAGGATTATCGCGGGATTCAGTGCTGACTTTATTTTGCGTATTCTGCGGCAATATTTTTTCGATCATGGGCCTCAATTCGTTATTCGGACTCATCGACTGCGTCACGACTTCCCACCAAGCCAACCAAACTTTTTGATCACTGGTCAACCAACGATAAGCGACGGAAGGAATGATTCTCGTTAAACTACCTACTAAACAAGCCGTTGAATCGACGGCGATAGGATGCGGTTCTGGCAAAACTTTATAGAAAGTGTGTGGCTCATATAAATTTCCAGCTATGGGATGCCAACGACCGATTTTTTCCTGTTCATTTTTGTAGAGTTCAACGGTTCTATCGGCTTGTAAATGGGGTAATTGCGCCCACAAACTGGCGGTAAATACAGCATAAGTCCATAAAGGTTCCTGTTCTGCAATGGTTTCGCTATTGGAGTGCCGAGGCAACATCTTACCCCGGCGAATTTTTAAAGCCATTACCGCATTTTCCAAGGCGGTCATTAATAAACTATACGGTTTGGGCTGATGCATATCCTGCGGCATGGCTTGGCAAAATTCCATCCAACGAAACAGGGCGGTTTCATATAAGGTTGAATAGATCTGCGCCGGTGCACTGATCAGTGATTTTAATTCTTGATAGATACACTGTATTTCCCGGCGTTGGGCGATCTCTTCACCTTTTAAACAAGGCCATAATGTTTGAAAAAAATGGTCTGGATTGCGCTCTGATTCTCTTTGTGAATTTAGAGTCATGATTTTTACTCCCTATTTCTGTTGATGATAGACCAATCAATTCTAATAACCATTGATTTCTCGGATGAACCCCAAAAAAGCGTTGATGTTCTACTTGCGGTAAAGGCATTCTTAATTTGTAAAGTTTGCCTCCTTCCAATAAACAGAACGCTTGACCCTTCGGTAAATTCAAGACATCGTTAGCCGCCACTAAAGATTGCTCCGTTAAATTGAAACTGTCCTGATTACTCGATTGATAAAAAGCGCCTGAGTTGCGAGGAGAATCCGTACTGGAAGACACGGGCGCCGTGCGCATCACCGGTACTTTGGGTAGTTTTTCCAATAAGATTTGAATAGTTTTGACTTCTTGGCAACGGAACATCACAATCGTTCCAAAGTTGCCGGCCACTTGTCCCGCTTTTGCTGCACTTTTTAAACGCGCTTCGACATCCGACCAGGTTTGCGTGTAAGCCGTGACCGTAAATCCTGCGCCACGGGCCTTGTTGAGCAGAGGGATAAATTCATCACCAATAATCTCGTTGAATTCATCGCTGTGCACACACACGCGCGGTAAAGGAATATCCGGCAAAGCAGTTTTATAAAAACCATCCTGCAAGCCAAATTTATACAGTCGTCCGGCGACCGATACCAAATCCGAAAACATGGCATTACCGACTGCTGTAGCCACTTCACGATCAGTCAGCGCATCTAATCCCACATACACAATTTGTTTATTACGAATGACCTGTAACCAATCTAAAATGGGCCTTTGATCACGGATATCTTCATAATCAGGCGATAACAGTTCAGCCGATTTGCCCGTGGTTAATTTCTTTAACAAGGGGCCAAGTGAGGCGGTGATTTTACTGAAATATTCTTTATCGTATTTACAGGCATGGTATAAATCATCAAAGATAGGGTTATCAATTAACTCATGCTCTTGCACGTAGGCAATCATGGCTTCTAACCGGGAAGTTTCTTTTTTCTCTTTTTTTCCGCGATTATTTTTTTGAAGGGTGTCTGTAATCCATTGTTCAGAATCCGATGCGGCAAAAGGTAGCCAGAAATTGAGATATTTTTCTAACAACACATCCATTTTAGTAATATAGAATTTGAGCTTTTGATAATCGGGTTTTTCACCCATGGACACTAACGCCATCGCCATAGAATTAATAAACTGCCACCCAAAATCTTTAAAAGCGGCTGAATCGCCGGAACTCGGTAACTGATTAGAAATACGGTTGGCGACTTCCGTGACGCGCGTAAAATTACCGACCGGATTATACCGACAAGAACCGGGTGGAAATCCTAAATGAAAGACCAACAAATCTTGTTCACGCCCGGCAATTTGCGCTTCAATTACCATACGCTGCAATAAATCGGCATCGCCTTTGGGGTCTAACACAATCACCACATCACCCCGGCGAATATCCTGCCCAATCAGAATTTCCGCAAATCGGGTTTTGCCCATGCCCGGCAACCCCACCACCACCAAGTGACTCGCTCTTTCGGAAAGTGCAACGGCAATATTATCTTCTTGATCAGCTACCCCATGCAGACATGCTTGCCCACCGACCGGTGGATAAGGACGAAACGGATTCCAGCAAACATCTTGGGATAGAAGTCTGGACATTTTTTTAAAATAAGCAGATTTATTTTCCCATAATGCTTCTTGACGCCGCGCCCAAATTTTGAGGCGAGATGTTTGTTTATACGGCAAATTATAGTCTAAATCCAAATCCCGTAATCGTTGAGTATGCTCTGTCGTCCACAAAAAACCTTTACCTAGAAATAATGTTTTAGCACTCACGGGTAATTGCGCTGAGTTCATGGTGTAACTTGGCATTCGTTTTAATCGCCGTTGATATCGAAAAACGCGATAACCTTGCTTAAATCGCCCAAGGGCAGCTAAAAACAACAGTAAGAGCACATAGATTTCTAATTCTTTTGCCAATAGAATACGAGGCTCAATACACAGTAACAGCCCACTCAATGACAACGTTGTGGCGGTATACCACTCTAACGGCGGTCGCAGTAATCCTTCTAATGGTTTTTGTAATGACATTAGTGATGTTTCCAATAGTGCAGTAATATTAAAAAAATGTTCTCACAGAGGATGAATTCACAGATTACCATTCCCATCCCGATGTAAATGCGCATTGCAATGCAATAGGCCAGGTCTTCAAAGGAATCAGGCGTGAACTGCTCTAAGCCCCAAATAATATAAGGTATTGTCCCCAATACCAGTATCAGAAAAAACCAGCGAAGTAATATGAAACTAAATTGATGATGTGAAACCATCACATTCAGTTGAGAGAGTGAACCTGAACAGAACGCTTCAATACCTGCCAAGGGTGCGATAAGGAGCACAGCCAAGATCAGTACTTTACCCAAGACTTTACTGAAGAACAGTACTGTGTTTTGAACATCATTCTGAACGTAACCGAATAGATGCATATGATTCTCCTAAAAATAAAAAATTATTTTTTCCTTTTAAAATGCTGCTGGCTGTCATGTCACACTGCCACCGATTAACCCCTTTCCATAGTGCATGACCACCGAAAAAATATGGTCACAAACGACTACTTCAAACAGCACCGCCCACAATAGAATCTGGAAGCATTGTTTCCGCCGATAGGCTTTTTCTGCGGCTGACCATGGTCTGGTTTTAGCCCAATGTCGAAAAATCAGGATTAATGCGCCGTAACTCATCATCAAAATGACCCACCGAAATAGTGTGCAACTGAACCGATGTTGTGAGATAATATGATTTAAATGGGGTATCCAGCTTGGGTAGACGATCAGTAAACCCAGAACCGGGACAAAAAAGAGCATGACGATACCCCATGTTTTAACTAAATTTAGGATGATATTTTTACAATAAGTCATGATGCGCATATTTTCTCCTCAAGGATGTACTATGAAAAGACAATACAAAAAACCTCGTTCACTTTTGTTAAAAATTTTCCTCTTTATCATTAAAATTCCTTTTTATATTCTTATTGCAGGTTTAACCGCTAAAGAAAAAAATACGAATGAAGACATTGCAGACATTTATCTAAACAATCCACGTCTTTCTGACCCTCGTCCTTTGCGTGATCGTCCTCGTCATGAACGCTATTAACTCTATTTTTTCATAACCGTATTTACTGCCTCCTTAACAATTTGAACACCTTTTGATGCTGATTGTTGTGAAACACTATTCAAACTAGTTGCAATGCTCGATACTAAATCACCTACAGCAGCACCCATTGCACTCATAAAGCTAAACCAGAACAGCGGTGCGACAATAATCAAAACTCCGATCATCATATCGACTAAAGTAGCGTTGGGCGATTGATGCGAGAACCAGCTATCGCCATATAAGGCTGTCATTAACGCCGAATCTGTCCAACTCACTAAATGCCAAATAAACGTCCAAAAAATGAGTGAAAAAATAATAATTGCCCCTGAGATAAAACTACCTGCACGATAACTGGTAAATACCAAGGCCAAAGGCATAAAGGTGTAAACCATCAGCAGTAATAAGGCTTGAATAATGGGCGCTGATTCTTCGGCAGCATATAATTTTGGATACTGCTCCAATTGATGGAACCATGTCCCTAAAGCGGTGACCAGATGCGAATAACCAATATCACCCACCACGTCGCTCGCTTTGTCATAACCGGTAGAGCTGTTAAAAATAATCATTTTCAATATATCATCCTGTGTGGTCTCGCTGCTGAATTGATCTGTAAACTCAGTCCAAAATCCAGCAGAAAGGACTGACTGTAATCGGTTTCTTAAGCCATATTGCGAGTCATTCCACCACACATCGCAAGTCGGTGTGCCATAAGCCGGGGGATGATCGGCATTCGTATCCGCATTCATATCCTGAGCCGCTTCATAAGGAAATCCTTTCACCGGTTGCGCCGCACTTAAATGCTGATAGTAAGTTTGTGAAAATCCATGCGAACCCGGCCACTCGGTATCATTTTCGCCATATTGATCAATGGCAGATTGAATCGAAACTAATGTAGAACGGTTATTATGGGTATCCGCTAAATATTGGGTACGCGCCGGAATAAAACATTCCTGCTCAAATTCCTGCACTTCCTGTTTTAACTCAGGATCAGCAATTTTCGCCATATCGACCTGCGAAGTCATTTTGCGTAAATCTGGTGAGCAGGCAATCATGGTATTGGCTCCTGAAGTCATGCCTTCCGAAAAGGCAATCACGGCATACCACCAAATCGGCACACGAATATCACCCGTCGGCACGGTAAAGGCTTGATCGTAAGTGGTACCGGTATTGCCCGGATGATAACTACTGGATTCTCCGTTGGATTGGCATAAAGGGGTGTAATATAAGACGGTGGGGTCAAGAATCATGGCCGGAGATACGGCAAAAAATATCAATAACAAGGCGCTAATAAAATCCACTTCCATTCGCCGTAATGAAGTACTGCCCGCATCTTTTGTTTCTTGTGAAGTATAAGGATGCGTGATATTGCGTAAAACAATACCAATAAACGGCAAAAAGGCTAATCCGGTTTGTGAGAGTAAATCCCAAATTTGATCGTACAACTGCCAACCGAGTAAAGTCGTATACAATTCGGGATACGATTGAACACCCAAGGTCATTTGGAATTCCCTCCTTTGAGAATTGCGCCATTTTCTATAAACGGTTGTCTATTATTAATTTGACCCACACCGAAAGCTTGACCTTGTTGCGCATTAGCGTAATTCATCACATTTAACAAGGTATCGGACATCATTTGTTTACGGACTTGAGTTTCAAAGCTGAGAGAGCGCAATTCATTATCCAAAGTCGTCAGCTTGTCTTGCAGAATAAATTGCGCTGGCCGGTTAATGGTAATGGCGGGCGCTTGGCGGCCAGCTTGTAAAATATCGCGCGCCATTAACGCTTTTTCCATGATACGCTGCATGGCGATTTCCTGGGCTAATTTATGAATGACCATGCCTTGCTGAGAATCTTCCATGCCTTGGATGGTGCGAATCACCGTCGGGCTAATCACCAGATCGTCAGCGGATACGGCTAGTAAATTGGTTTTGTTGGAGGGTGTTGAACCGGATACTAACGCTTGCAGGCGTTGATTGAGCGTATCCACACAATCATTGTTATTTTGTGTCGTGCAAATCGTCATCCAAGGTAAAAGCCCTCGACCGGCTACCGTACCTTGACCCGCTTTGCAGCTCGAATCTTTACAGGTCGTGATATTTTGATCGCCTAAAACACCCGTAATCCAATTGATAGCATCGGTTGGAGTAGGAAATTGATTGGCTAAATCACTGTTGGCCGGTGCAGCCTGATCACTGCTGAAGTCTCGATTGAGTAACGTGTTATAGCCTGCTTTGACGATGTCAGCGATCACGTGAATCACCGGTTGATTTTTACCGGCGGCATGTAAAGAGCCATCACTGAAGGTCTTGCCCTGTACCCAAATGACGCCATCATTACCCGCGTCTTCGGTAATGGCTTCATTGGCTTTATTAATATCTTCGTCACCTGTCGCGGTTAACGATAAATGCGCTTTCCAGGAATCGCCCACAGATAAAGTTGCCCAATCTTCATAAGGATTTTTGCCTTGGGCAATTTGATTTTTAGTCTCTTGACAGGATTTGACGGAAGCGTCAATCAGGGTATGCGCACTGATCAAGGAATTATTCAGTAAGTTATATAGGGTCGGATTAGCCAGTGATAAAAAATACATCGGCATTTCCGCTATACTGCCGATGGCGTTAGCGATGACACTTTCGGTTAAATTGTTGACGCTATCCTCCAGATCATTGAGGGTGTTAGTGATGGAAATCGCCGGATTATACATGCCGCATTGATTGCCCATGCTGATATTGGCATCCACGCCTAAATCAATCGGGGCAGCGTAAAATGAAGAAGGCGGACGATAATCACTGCCGCCGCCGATTTGATAATAAAAATGACTCATATTATCCGCAGTGGGGATAATAGGAGAGGCGCCTGCCATTAAGGGTGTTAAGCCAATTAAAAAACACCACAATTTTTTTCGAGACTTTTTAGATGGCTTAAAATGAAAATAATCGCCTCTGGGGGCATCTCTTTTCTTTAGAGAATGAAAAAAAGAAGTCGATATCATTTTGGATGAGGAATTATTTTTGGGTAATGCACTAGGCGCTAGCGCTTTTTGAGTTTTTCGCTCCGTTTCCTTTTTTTCCTTCTTTTGTTCTGTTTTTTTTGGATATTTTGTCTTTTGCTTCTTTTTTTTCTGATGCAATCGTTGTTGACGTTTGGCTTTACGATTCTCGGATGACATCTTGTGTTTCCTCCTTATCCCATCATTTTTCAAAAAAAATTTCATGCGGTGCTAAACCACGACTTTGTCGATAAAGACACTGCCGGGCGCTTGCACACAACCTCGATATTGCCGCCATAACACCCACACATAAGCGCCATTAGCCGGTGTTTTCACGTGTTCTCCATAATCCGAAGAATACCCGAAGACATGACAACTGGTTTCCAGTGTGGGATAAATCCACTGAAATTGGGTTTGGTTGTTATTGTCTTGAATAAGTGCGGCTTGACATTCTGTCCCACAGATCGTCGGTAATGATTGGTGCACATGGCCCCAAGCATTGGCAGCCGTTAATAATTGGCTGGCACGCTGAGCGATGACCGCCGCTGCTTTTTGGTCATTACCGGTAATCACTTTACCTTCAAAGGGGTAAGTTCCACCCCAGACCGTAGCGCCTTTACCAATGGTATGAACGACATCTTCACCCAACGCCATCGTTTGCTCTGGAATCGCTAAGGGGGGAAATCCTCGCCATAACACACTGTCCAGCATAGATTGAAAATAGGGCATGAGGGGTATGGCCGCCGTCGGTAATAAAACCGGTGTGGTGGGCAGCGTGGGTAATGCGGGATTACCGATGATATCCACTTCTTTAAAAAATACGTGTTGTTCCATGGGTTGATGGAAACTGTGCTGACCACCACCCGCGATCATCCCGGTCAATGCAGAAATTAATCCGGTTTGGGCTTCGGCAGAAGTGATATCCAGCGTGCTATTCATTTCCAGCCAGGGATTATCACCCGGTTCATTAAACACACTAACTACCGCATCAGGCAGATAATGTTGTACATACGGCGTAGCAATAATGCTTCCCGTTGCGTTTAACCAAAAACACGTGCCTTTGATTTCGTAATGCAAACAGGCGGGCAAACCGGCTAAGGTCTCCGCAATAATCTCGGCGCTATTCGTGCTAGAAAATGCAGAGGAAGTGATGGTTAACCCTAAACAGAAAAAAAAGCGACAGAGTGATTTCCATTTTTTATGGCTCATTGAATCCATCATTTTCGCAAGGGAGTATTTATTCATCATTCAAATTCTCCACCGGTTTTTCCATCATTTTGTGGGCAATATATTTCATAGCATCCAATTCAGATTTTTGGAGTTGCTTCATGACTAACCGGCGTTGATGTTTTTCATTTTGTTCCGTCAAACCCATCGATAAAAATAATTTCGGTGGCACATTGCGAAAGACACCCTGAACAGTGGGACTTAACACCACACCTTCGGTATATTTCCCTTTTTCTTTACGCGCCGATAAAAATAAGGAACGCCATTCTGGAGTGATCACTTTAAATTGCTCGATCTTGTCGATTTCATCGGGGCTGACCGATAAACACATCCAGGTTTCAATGAGAGATAACATCTTACGGGCTTCATCGGCAAAGTCTGTGAGATTTTGTGTCGCCACCCACAACCATAAGCCCAATTTACGACCCATTTTAGCAATGCGGGTTTGAATGGTGGCTAATAACGGCAATTTGCTGAATAAATGATTTTCATCAAAAATCGCCACAATCGGACGATTGCTATATTGATTCGCTTCCGCTAAGGTCAAAATGTAACTGACCACACCGGCGAAAGCGATTGAGCGCGGGGCTTCATACCCTTCCTGCGCAAACAATCCAAAATCCACCACGGTCACATCCGCCAGCGGCCAGGGTTCGCCCGGTTGATTCAAAAACTGGCTGATGGTCGGATCTTTAATAAAATAACGCAAACTAGCGGCCATTTCTCGAATTTTTTGACATTCCAGCGAATTCCGTTGAGGATCGCATTTTTCAGCTAAGGTTTCAAAAGCCGCCATAATATCGGCGGCGATCATTTGCGGGCGTCCCATTTGGCGAACGGTTTCCGCCGCCAAAATAATCGCATCCATGATTAGCATTCGATCTGCTCGACGAATACGATCTTCCTCTTTGGGTTCGCCGCCGGTAATCATGATCAACGCCGCCAATACCATTTCGCCTAAAATATCCCGGCTTTCGGTGAGATCAGAGTTTTCTTCTTCCTCTTCTATTTCAGGGCCTTGTTCAGTGTCCTGAGATAATCTGGCCTCGGTATCCATCATCCATTGCGTTCGTTGTGCGGATTCCAACGCCTCAATTTGATCGAGCACTTGCAGACCCGCCGCAAAAGGATTTAAAGAAACGGGATGAGCCCGATCAATTTTAACTTTGTTGACGCTCAATCCCAAACTGGCGCAATAATCAGCGAGTAAATCAAATGAGCCACCGGCTTCAATAATAAAAAAGCGGGGTTTATACAAAGCGAGCGCGTGCATGATCAGAAAATTTAAGGTATTGGATTTACCCGTGCCGGTTTCACCCAATAATAAAAAATGGGAATTTTTGGTTTTATCCTGAAAGAGATCGTATAACCACGGTTCGCCGCCGCGATTAAACATCACCATGCCGGGATTTTGTAGTACCCCGGCTGCGGCCATAAAATGGCAATAATTTAGCGATATCGCTTAAGGCAACATATTGCGAACGGTAATGATAATTTTTGTCTTTCTCAAAATCATACGCCATCGGTAAATAACGCAAATAAGCGTCGATGGGATACAATTCATCATCGGTAATGACTTTAATGCCATTATTATTGAGCAAGGTCGCGACCTGTGCTTCTCGATCTCTTAATTGTTGCTGATCTTGAGCGCGAATATAGACCGCCATCACCAGTGGCAAAATCGGGTCATTGTTGGCGATGGCGTGTTCCGCTTCATCCACCTGGGCTTTCACTTTCAGTGCTAGAGCATGGCGACCGACGGCGCTGTCCGGATGGATTTTAAATGATAGCTCCACTTCACTTTGGGCCTGATACACGATCGCCATCGAAAAAACACTGCCTTCCGGCAAATGATCGAGCAAATGAAAGAGCTTGTCATCCGTTTCCCGTTGCCGTTCGGCGCTGAAATGGCCGATAGCCGGTTCTGCACTCATGCCCTGGATGGTGATGACCTGGTGAGGCAGCCTATCAAACAACCAGCCTTTATCAAATGATTCCGGTGCTGAAAAAAACAGTTGTTCGGAAAAATCCCAACCGATAGGCCGATGATCGGAGGGTGGAAACCGAATGTCTTGGGTTTGACTTTTTTGGGGGATTAAACCACCGCACCATCCAGCGGTAAAAATCATTCGATGGTTAATCGTTTCACTCCTAACCCGCAGGCGCGCCATTGATCACTGAGTTTCCGCGAGATTTTTTGAATCTCCTCCCAACGTGCTTGACGACTTTTTTGATTCTTTTGATTTGGTTCGCCGGTGCGCGAAGATTGCTTTTTGTGGTTTTTTTGCTTTTGTTTCCCGCTGATATAAAAAAGCATAGACTTTCCAAAGTCCGCCACGAAACACTTGCTGAGTCACTTGCGTATCCACAAAAATCCCTTCCGGACGGCTGACATAATCCAAATGAGTGCGCAAAGTTTCTAAATGCGCTTGCACTAAGGGTTCGGTTAATCGCTCCGGTTCAATAGCGGCTTGAATGGTCTGCATTAATCCGGTTAACGAGGACTCACGAGTGACAAATATCTGCAAAATCCAGGGATTTTGCTTTTCCTGGGGAATGGCGTTTTGCAAAGCTTCTTTAAAGGATTGGGCAATTTTTTCCATCATCTCAGCGGGTCGTGCTTCACAAGGGAGAGGCGTGATTTCAAAGCCAACCGCCAGGCTTAAATTATCTTCCAACAAAAACACTTTGTGTTGCTCATCAAAATCCCGCCAAGGCAAATGACGGGCTAAGGAAGGTGCTTTTTGATAACCCCGTTGGATATCAGTCACCGACACGATCTTCGGTTTGACCGGTTTTTTATTTTCTTTACTGTTGTCATCAGCCTGAAAGGGCAAACGTAGTCTCATGAATGCAACCTCTCGACTTCAGATTCAGAAATCGGATTCGTTTTCATTAAGGGCAACGCATAATAACGCCGAGGATAAGCCGAAAATGCTGTCCAATAGCCTGGAATCGGCAGCATTTCTGTTCCCGCTAAATGGGGGAAAATATAGAGCTTTAATTCAGGATTATCTAACAGCGAAAAGGTGGGTGAGTCCACGGCTTTTTTAGCACTGAGCGTGCTGCTGGAAACGGCAGCGCCCTGATGTTCTGTCAGGGAAGGAGTCTCCGTCCAGTGCTTCACAACGCCTGTAGGGTTGGCGTTGTCCATGGGATCACCCGAATCGTCATAAATACTTTCCATTGTCGGCCCATCATTCGGAATGATATTGCCGGCAACGTGCGAGCAGGCCGTCATCAATGAACTGCTAATCGAGAGCAGCAGTGCGACTAAGATTATTTTTTTCGACATAGACAATTTTCCTCCCTTGTGGGTCATAATCAATGTGAATTTCTTTAGCAAAGTTCACCACAACGGTTTGCGGTTTTTGGGTTTTGAGATCCACGGTGGGCACATACACCGCATCAAATGAATTGTTCTTCGCGGTCATGCCACCATTGTTGGACTTGATTCATAGCGGAGCTTCCCGATTGGCCAGCCACAAAGGCACCGACCGAACCGGTCACTGAGGAGGTGGTATTACCGGCGCTGCCGATATTGGAAGTGGTTTGAGATTGGGCGAAAGCATTAGCCGCTCCTTGGGCGGCTCCCAAGGCAACATTGATACCCACATAAGCGGGTGCATTGGTAATTAATTTTCCGCGGATAAAGGGATTGCCGGTTGCATCGGATAAATAACCCAGGGCATTTTCTTTGGTATAGCGGCCAATATTATTGTCATTGGAGGTAGTAGTGGAAATCGTCCCGTCATTAAAAACAAAAGTCAGTGAAGTCACCCAACCTCTGACACTGACGAGATTGAGATCACCTTCGGTATAACCACTGACGATCATTTGACGTAAATTGGGAACCCGTAAACCATTGGCAGCTAAGGTGTCATCGGCAAATACGATTTTAAACGGATAGGGGTCAATCACGACGCCTTTTACCGGAATACGCCCCACCAGAGCGGTCATTAACCGATTTTGAACGGCAGTCGCATTAGCAGGAATCGTGTATACCGGTTTGAGCAATACAGTGGTGTGATGAGCATCATTGCCATTAAAGTTTTTGGTATCAGTAGAGCTGATATGCAATGTCTCTGCTAATTCCGGTACGGTTTGAATCGGTTGTGCAATCTCACTCGTTCCGTTGGGGGTGGTGGCATGTGCGGTATCCATCCGGGATTGTAGTTGTGTCACAGTGGTCGTCAATGATGTCGTACTTTGATCGGTTTTTTCGCGTAATTGTTGTAAGAGGGCTTGATTGTCTTTTTGAAGTTGGGTATTGGCTTCAACAATAGATTTGACCCGCTGCTCCGTCGCCGACCATTGCACCGTTAACGTATCGAGTGATTCAGCCGCACTGTCCTGGGAAGCGGTGTTGACCACGGTATGAGGGGAACCCATCAACGGTTTTTTAATCACCTGGCTTGTGGAATGAGAAGAATGCACCGTGAGAGATAGCCAAGCGAGTAATCCAGCGCTGACAATCAATATTGGAAAAATACCCCATCGCAACAGAGGATTGGATTTATGCGCGGACATGGGCACATCCTCCTAACGCTTCAACAAACGGTTGGTCGGAAATTAAAAATAAAGTGGCGTCATCGGTGGGTTGATGGCCTGCGGGTTCCAGAATGTCACGCGGATAAACCAGGGCGGCGCGCCAATTTCCGCAAAGATCATGCGTTAAATCTATCGGGGTGGCGTGAAGATAGGCATTACGCAGTTCTACCGCTGTGATCACATTGTCTCCTTGACTCCAGGAAGCCAGAGGATGAGCCAAAACCGCGTCACTATAAAACAGGCCTGATACCCAAAATCGAGTGTGCATCGGTGAACGCAGGATAGAATTATCGTTCAATAACACATAACCCGGCGCATAGAGTTGCTGCCAGGCCCATCGCATCAGATGCACCCATTGATCTGCCGGAGCCGCAGAGGTGGATTCATACACTAAAGGCGTTTCAATCTCCGCAGAACGATCACTCATGACAGGAGCCGATAAATGCTTTTGATCAGCCGCCACAATAATGTCAATGTGATCTGCGGGTATTAAAGCCGTTTCTGATGCATCCACGGTGTTCACATCCAGAAAAATAATTTGACCGCTTTTTTTCAGCGTGACATAAATTCGAATTGTTTGTGGAAAGGGTTTCAGTGCGGTTAAATAAAGGTTTTGGTGGTCATTGATAAGGCGCAACTGATCAGTGGTCAATTGACCATTGACATCGACTTGTACCGGTTCAGGAAACGTGAGCCGTTTTTCTTGATTCAGCGGCAAAGTCAATGACAAGGGATTCTCTCGCCAAATCCAATGGGCAATGGTTTTTGGTTCTTGGATTTCTTTGGCTTCATTGGGTAAAACTGCGGCACGTAATGCCTGCTCATCCTGAACACTCAGTTTTAATTCACTGACCGGAATAGGAGGCTTTGCCAAAGCTAAAGAAAACAAGCTATTGACTGTTAGAATTGAAAAACCTAATAAATAACCTATTTTGGATATCAAAAAATGTTTTTGGGTTGATTTCATCACTATTGTCACTCCTGATTTGAAATTTCCATTTAATTAAATCAAATATAAGTTTTTCCTCGCACCGGTGGTGCAATGAATCCCGCTAATGCTAATCCATACGGATTATCATTGTGTGAGACTTCCCGGCGCGTCACTTTGATGGGATAGAGGATTTCCACATCTTTAACCGGCTGATTATTTTTAAATTCCATCAGTCGCACGCTGAGATCAACTTCCCAGGTATCCGGGCCCAGCTTTTTCACATTTTCCGGTGTATAGGCAGCCCCGGAAATTCCTTGCATAAAACGCTGGCGTTGTAATTGTCCGGTGGCTTTCAATTCCGCTAATTCTTGTAATAAAGATTGCTGAAAACCCGGCGTTAAATAGGCCGCATAGGTTTTAATATTTTTGGCGTAATTTTGTCCCGAATCTTCCGGCCAATAATTAATTTCCTGCCAGAGTTCATACGCAAAGGTATAAATCAGTGGATTCGGTACTTCGTTGACTTTGAATGTCGCCCCATTGGAAATATCCGGTGGAATATAAATCCGCAAATGGGACGGTGCACTCATCCAGCCTGCGGCTAAAATCACACACAAAACAAATAAAATGCCAATACCACTTTTGAGCGCGCGAATTAACGCCCAATCTCGATCTTCTTTTTTCCAGGCATTAAAATTAAGCATATGTCCTCCTGACTGACCATCGGCCTTCTCGCATCACACAAGGAGAGGTGTAAAAAGAATGAGTCCAGGCACTTTGAGCTAATTGCTTTAAAAAAAGATGAAAATAATATCCATAGGGTTTTCCGGTTTTGAGTTTTTGTAATCTGCTCAAGAAAAATCGGGAAATATGCACGAAAGACAATAAAATCATGCGCGCCACCAATCGACGCATAACCCAATAATAATCTCGTCAATATTGACAAGCCACAGCCCGCCGATAATCAATACCGACAAACTGACCGTCAGTAATTCAAACAGCGTGCAATCTTTGTAGATCGGCATTTTATGGTTAATATGGGTGAGTATCATTTTTTTTTCCTCTTTCTTTTTTTTAAGCGGTGGGATGATTCGATAACCGGCATAAATCAATCCGACGCCAATCGCAGCGGCGGCCACCGCCACCGCGCCGTGTTTGAAAAAATGGCCGAGTTCCTGTTTTTCCTGAGACGTGTGATAGGCTTTGGATACCAAAGGCGGCGCCGATTAAGATCATGGCGCCCACGATCATGCAGCTATAGCGCAAACTCTTGTAAGCCAGGTTGCCGCCGACATCAATCCAGTCATTATTACCGCTGGCGATATCACTGTTCGGTGGGCTGGGTAAATCTGCCCAGGCCGGTAAGGAAATACTACTTAAACTCACACTCAACCATAACAGCCCATGCCGACATCGACTCACGATTTCGTTTAAACACCCCATAACCTCTACTCCCTGATTAATTTTCTTTTTTTAAAAAAATGCAGCCACTGATTTAAAAGGCTGTTGATTTCAATGCTTCCATCACTGACCCGTGTTTCCATCATTGTGTTCAGCCTTTCTTTATCTTTTTTTCATCAATGGCTGCATTAACTCACAAAAATCAGCACCACCGTGATGCTGACCACCCATAACACCCGCAGGTTTTTACGTAATACATCATACAGATCGATGTCATGATGACGGAAATGATGTAATTCCACATAAATAAACCAGCCTGCCCAGATCAATACCGTGACGATTAATAGGGTACGGATAGCGAGGCTCGCTTCTGAAGCCGTGACGCCAGCCGCCATCTCCCAGGCATGAAGAGCGGTATCATTCATGCGCTTTTTCCTGATTATCTGAATCCATGTAATCCCCTTGAATAGGTTCTATAGTTCGTACCTCAGCAGGTGAATGTCTAATTTTTCTTCAATGCCAGAGCGAATGCTTTGTAAATCCTCCCAAACGCCCGGATGCCATTGACCGTGGATATCACGATAAGCGGTATAATGAAATTGTATCCGCGCGGTTTTGGACTGCTCATGTTGCGCTGCTAATAAAGTCGGTTTCATGGCATCCATCTGGTGAATCAGTTGCAAAAGATAGACGCGCTCTTGTTCTGGGGAAGCGGTTGCGGACTGTATCAATCCGAAAACTAAGAAAAATAAAATGAATCTGTTTTTAAATCCGCTTTTTAATTTGTTTTTAAATAATTTATTTCGCATTGCCATATCCCTATACATATTTTTTGAAAAAACGAAAACTGAATGTGAGCCATAGTCCCATCATTACGGCCATTGGAATAAAAAACCAGGCAGGTGATACCGGCGACAACCAGGCGAAATAAGCCAGTAACGGCAAGAAAAATAAAGCCGTCCCGCTGTATCGAATTGTATGAAATAACAAGGAACTTTCTCGCGCTCCCTGGAATTTACGAATATCCCGTTGAACCAGTCCATCGACCAAGCCGATCATTAAACTCAGAAAAAATAAGGGAAATGCGGTAACAAAAACCCAAAATCGTTTCAAGATCACGGCTAAAGTTCCGCTGAATAAAGGCAATATCTGATTTTTCATCAACGAACACGTCTGAATAAATTCTTTGGCGAAAGGATTATGTTCTGCTGATGAAGAGGTATTCTGAAATTTAAAAAATCCTTGAGAAATGGTTGAAATACCCTTTAAACAAGCGTTTTCTTTCTGTAAGGAAGCGGTACGAACATGTATATAAAAATCTTCAACGTGAGTGACCCAGGCAGGAAATGCTATCCAAGTTTTCACCGTCAATAAGTCATCTAATCTTTTTAAAGAAGACTCTACATGATGCTGGCGGTAACTACGCCAACCTTCTTCCACACTTAAAAAACACCAGGCAGCAAACATCGTGAAAAATAAAGTGGTTAATCCTGTGATCGTCACGCCGAGTATACCCCTTGACGTTTTAGGAGAGGCTGTAGCCGTCACTTTGGCTTCACTCATGGCACACTCCGTGAATGGCTTGGATTAAACGGGGATTTATCGAACGGTTGAATGATCGGTTCATCGGCATACTCTTTTCGCATCGCCAAATACACGGCGTGATTAAAGATGAGTTCTCGCGCCACTTTATCGTGTTCCTGACGGGCGATAATTTCGGCATAGTGTCTACGTTCCGGCTCGGTGGTGGCATTCATCCCCAAGACGGCGGCGGGATGTAGTTGTGAATACCACAAACCATCGGGGCCTTGCATGAGTTTGAGATAATTTTGCCATTCAACTTCTGTTAACCCCCAATCTTGCGCTATGCCAGGTAGGGGTTGGTGAACCTGAGTGGTTTGAATCACCGAACTGATGTCTGAAGTGTTGGCCACTTCCGAGGCATGAATCGACAAGCACCAGAATAAAAATCCAGCTAAAAAGATACAGATCAGTCCGTCGATTTTAAGGCGGTGTTTATGCATAAAGCATCCTTGAAGCAGCAATAATGATTTTTCTGCGGGTTTTGAGATGCTCCCAAACCACTTTGCCGTCAGTGATATTGATGTCGATGGCTTTCCAACCCGCCAACTGATCATTCACTCGGAGGGGTAACGTATTGTGTTGATATTCCACCGACGCATAAGGTTGATCGGCCATGATATCCAAAGATTTAACGCGGAAAGGTAAGGTTATAGGGGTAGACTGTGATTTTCGATGCCTTTTTTCCCATGAATCAGAAGAACGACGGGCTGGTTTCAATTTTTGAAGTTCCCTAGCCATCTGCTGCACCTCCGTTGATTTAGCCAAGTGAGCCAGCGATTGTTCTTTCGCTACTGTTTCTTGTAAGTGGGTTAAGGATGCCTGAAAAGATTGGATTGGCTCATGATCGGCTTTCAGAGCGGCAATTTGCGATTGCATGTCATTCAAGGTGGATAAAATGTTAGCCTGGCGTTCTTCTGAAACTTGGAATATTAATTTGATCTGTGTGGTTTCCTGTTTCACATAAAACGCCAGTCCAACAAACAAGGTGGCCAGAATGACGGTTGGCAATAGCTGAATAATGATATTTTTACCCTTCATGGGACTGACAGCCTGAAAATTGGATGAATTTAATGCCGTGGAGAGTTCTTTATTTTTTCTAAAAAAGTGGAATGCCATAATAAAATCCTTAGTCCGTGATGAGTTCAAAATGGGGGTTTAATTGAAAGTTGACGGTGCGATTCAGCGGGTCAACGATCAAATGAAAAGCTGGGCCAATCAGTACCCTTAAAATTTGCTTTAACGGCACAGGCCCTAAATCGCGTTGTACCAGCGGTAACGGTTTTTGCAGGGTATTTTGTAAATCCTGGCTTTGTTGTGGAGTTTCAACCAGAGAGTAACCACTGTAGCGCAATACTTCTTGAATAGCGTCACCGACTGTTTTAACATCCGATAAAAAATGGATGTGAATGATGGGCGATAATAAATCCTTTTGTTCTACTGGAATGGTGCTATCCACTGTTAAGTAACGGCCAGCGGGAACTAAGGATGAAGTTTTAGCCCATACGGTTTCCGATAACGTGATGACGGATAATATCAGCACAGTAAAACAAACCCATTGACGCCATAACCTTTGTTTAGAAACATTCATCTTCAAACTCCTATCATTTAACTCACATAAAATAGGTTGCATTCAATGGATGCCAGTGTGGCAGAAGACGAAGATTGGGAACAGGTAATTGACTAGGGCAAAACTGACCTTTTTTTTAGGGAAAATTGCCCGAAAAATTAGGGCAATCAATGTCGAAGAGTTAACGAAGTGAATCCTATCCGATGGTGATCATTTAGAAATCTGCTAACATTTTTTTGAAGTTTCGCTTATTAATGAAATTTTAATCTACAAATTAATTCTGGCGATCTGTATACACATTGGAATGTCTCGCTAACCCTCCAATATGACCAGTGCTTCACGGATTGGATTAATCCATGGATTACCTGGCAATCGGGCTATTAACTCATTTTTGACTAACTCCAATGCAGTTGAAAATGACCATTGTTCTGGGTCAACTATCAGTTCAGAGACGTCGATCTGAAAATCTTGTTGCAGAGATTTTTCATAAAGATTTTTTTCATAGATGGAACGGGTTACTCGTTTTCCTTCCTGTTGACAATAATGATTGAAGATTTCGACGACTTGATCACACTGGATGGCCTTTTTGTGAATAGCGACCCAAATATCGAACAAGTCTCTCCCTTTTCGACGTTGATAAAGTGCACGCAATTTAGAACCCATCAATTCATTCAACTGATACGTTTTTAGTAAAGCTTTTCCTGAAAACCACCTGCCCTGAACAGAAAACTCATGAGCCACTAAGTCGAGTACATGATAGTGTTCTGTGGTATTGATTTCAATTTTGAGTTTTCCTTTTCTATTTTCTTGCGTCAGATATTGATAAACCAATTTAACCCCACGTTCTGTTAATTTTCGTTTCGGCTCGCCCAGCCAATGATCTAAGGCCGTGCGAATGGCGTCCATCGTTCCTCCGATGGGCGCTGCCTCGATTTGTACAAAGTCCAGATCTTCTGAATATCTCTCGGGTGGATTAAAATAAATTTTATTCAAGGCAGTGCCGCCACGAAAAACCAATGTTTTTTGAACGACCGGTTGCTCATACAAATTGACCAACGCCCGGCTGATGATTAAGTCTTGTTCCACTTGATACAGTGGAATCCACGGAACTTGTTGTCGCCATTCATCTAAGTAGAAATTTTCAATCATAGATCACTCTCAACTGTGGTGTTTTCGATAATTTTCCATCGCGCATTGCGCTTGAATTGATTTTTCATCATTAATTTTAAACCTGACATTAACGGAATATAGGGAATCCTGTTTTGACTCATCAGATAATTTCCGACGATATCAGCTAACCCTTGAGCACCCAATTTTTCTAATAAATAGCCCAGCCTCTGCTTCCAGGCCAGATCAGATTGGGTATTGAGTAATGCGGATAATTCTTTTGGCTGCATTTTTTCCTGGAGTTCCGCTAATACGGTGACAATATGATTGAGTCCCCCCGACCGATGAGGATATCGTAATAAATCCATGGCTGTCACCTCCGGAGTGGAGATTTTCAAAATGCTTTTGGACGTGGAAATATTTTGGGTGGGGAGATCACGGATGAAATGCCTGGTAATAAATTGTATCCTCACTTTTCCACAACGAATTTCGCGCCGTTTTTTTTCGATCACAATCTGAAAAACTTGAGCCGCCTGATGCGAGGCTTCATGATAAGCGGCGGCGGTCAATAAGGCCGCATAATAAGGACATTGCCAATACTCCATCAAATAGGGTATGAAATATTCAGGCGGCAAGCAGCCATACCGTTGATATTCTGGCGTGACAATCACGTAAAATCCCTTGGCTGGACTGGCGATTTTTTTGTTTTTTTTAAGGTGTTCCAATGACAATAGGATACTTTGCCTGGATTTTTTGAGGCTCTTTTCGGCTTCATTTAAGGTAAAGCAACACCGGCCATGTGCCAATAGTTGGGTCAGGTATTCAGAGAGTTTCATAACGGCTATGGTAGCACAGAATATCTAAAAAGGATATTTAAAGAGACTGAAATTGTATTTTAGGGTAGCCCCCTTGCTTGCCTTAAGGATTATCTTTTACTCATAAATAGAAGGTAATACAACGAAACATTTTTGAATCGTTTTTTCGCCAAGAACCGTTTGCAAATTTCGACAATGTAAATTGAGTATTATACTCATTAGAAATCATGATTCAGATTTTAGGAGTTGCTTTAATTTTTCAACCGTTCCTACACCTAATTTTTTAAGTCCTCGATATTTGATATTAAATACCGTCTTAATACTGAGATTGAGCTTTTCTGCAATAACTTCGTGCGTATAACCTTGGGCAATCAATGCTAACACCTGATATTCCCGATGGGATAAAAGATGAGTGGGATGCGCATATTGAAAGATGTCTTTCACTAAATCCGGTTGTACGTAAGTTTTTCCTTCAGCGATCTGTTTAATCATATTGGGCGTCAAATATCCTGAATCTTTTGTCAAAAATCCTTTAGCGGAAGTTTTCATCAATTGATTCAACAGGGCCACATCCGAATTTTTTAATAAAAATAAGGTTTTCATATTTGGAAAATTGCGATGAATCCAATCACAAAAATTAATGCTATCCGTTTTCGGTAAGTCATTCGCTAATACCACGATATGAGGCTGTTTGACGCGAATCATCTGCATACTTGACGCCACATCCGCTGCTTCTCCCACGATATCAATTTCATCATCAGTCAGTATTTTTTTTAAGCCTAAACGAAAAATCGAATTGGATTCTAATATCGCCACTTTAATTTTCGGTTTCATCGTTCAATCCTTTTGTTATTTTTAAACCTTCCAATTTTTCGAGAGACAACGGTGTGTACGAGGATAATTTGGCTAGCTCTACCCCTTTTTGAAAAACACCTTTAGCTTTTACTTCATTGCCGACTAAGATAGGCTGACGCAGCGGTAAGTGGTTTAAAACCCCATTAATGCCCGCCATTCGCCCTAAAAGCTGTTGAGGGTAGAGTGGTGGAGGCTGACGACGATAAGCAATATACCGACTTTCAAATTCACGCTGCTTAAAACTTTCATCCCGTTGATACATTTCACACAGGCGAACCCAACCGCCCATGTCATAAATCACGGCATGAATGAGAGCGTCATCAAAAACGACCGAATGGTCGCCACCCACACGCCGCACGGCATTCAACACTTTTGACCATGCCTGCTGAGCCTGTTGCCATGCATTGCCTTCTATGGCGGCGATCAATTCACCGGGTTTAGGCATGAAGCGATGGCCTTCGGGACTGGCGCAGTAGTGAATCACCGCTTTTTCAAATTCTGCTAAAGGATATTGACGTAAAAACAGCCAATAATTCTCGATATCTTTGACCGACATCTCCATCCCAAATGTGTGGGCTAAACCCGTGATGAGTTCTAAAAACCGTTTTTTGTCATTCCACTCCATGACTTTCTCCTCCGTCGTTTTGGTTCAACCAGGCTTCCGCCGCTGCAATGTTGTGGTGTAATCGCTGTTCGGATTTGCCTAAAGGTCGTGGGGGTTTGACCGCATTACGGATAAAGCGGTCAATCTGGTCAGCGGATTTGAAAACAATATGCAATCCATCATAGCGTTCACCTCGATCATTTTGACCCATGTTGTAGGGGGTCGAAGCACAACCCTGAATCGCCTGGCATAAGGCCGTTAAGTCGTAACCCATGGCAATGGCTGCCTGAATACATTTGCGGCGATTACTGTCCAAGACCGCTTTGGGGTAATCCATCACCCGTTGCCAAAAGTTAAAAATTTCAACAATCCAATCAGACTTGGACTGTTTGGGTTTTTCCTTCCCACACCCTTCCTTTTCCTTTTCCCTTCCCTTTCCCCTTATTCTGGCTTAAGGCAAAAAAAGTCGGTTCTCCTCGCGTGAGGCACGCGTGGCAATCGCGTGGCCTGGGTGATGAATTTGATTGATTTTTCCAGCACTTAGAGCATTTTTATCCAGTGCACCTGTCAAATTGACGAGTGAGGCTCCCGCCTCGCTCGCGTGACTCACGGGTACTGCACGCGTGACTGACGCGTGGCCTTCGTGATTCGATAAAAAGGGGTCAATGGGCGGTTTTAGAACAATCCCTAGCTCGATATCAGGAAGCTGGCTTTTGGATTCTTTATTGTTAGGGCGTTGATGGATTGACCAGGTAGGAATATAACCGTAAACGACTCCTTTGACTTTATAAGCGATAATAAAATCCGCTTCGGCCAGGCCATCCAATATGGCGGCCATATCCACCGAATCATACGGCAAAATATCTAATTTTAACCGCCGGGGTTGCCAGCGAAATCGGCCCGCCCGGTCACAGCACGTAAATAACCCAATAAATACTAACCGCAAAGGTAATTGACAGCGATCTTCTGCTTCAAATAATCCTTCATGTGTAAATAGCTCAGGTTTAACGGTTCTAATTCGACCCATATCTCATCTCCTTATTTTAGAAAATACAACACATAATGAGCGCAAGTGTCTATTTTTAAGACTAAAAATGGCGTTGGTTCTTCAATCGGTCTATAATTGCTAAATATTCTGGTGAGACAGCATAAGGACAAAAAGGTATCGGCTATGGAAAGGCCATATAAATTCGTACTGAAATTACTCATCCTCATTTCTGCATTCATGGCAAGGAAGCTCCTGATTGGTAGTTAATTTTCCTTTGTCGAACTTCGTTCAACAAAAGGACGGTTTTTAATTGAACTTTTAAAATAGCCATGGAGGTAGCGCTTGTCATTTCTCCAATTCATTTGGGATCGCCTCATCAAACATTTCAGGGTTCCTAGCTTACTCAAAAAAGAAGTCCCACTTGGGACATTTTTTTTCAGTAGCATAAAAATTCAGAGTTAAGCAGGAATTGGAATCCTCTCCATGATTCACCAAATGACAAACATTCACTGGTTATGGGTCGCCGTTCGCATTTGCGGCGGACGGCGGGCGCTTGCCAAATTGTGCGGGGTGAGTAAAAGTTGTCTGGCAAAATGGCTCAATGGAGAGCGGGACATCAGCCTGGAAAATGCGAAAAAAATAGAAAAAGCGACGGAGTGGAAAGTTACCAGAGACCGATTAGTTTCAAATAGAGATAAGGCATATATAGCCGAGTTAAAAGCTGAAGTGGAAATCCTCAAACGCAGCCTGCCTCCATTGACCTTTATACAGAAAGTAGAACTTGGTTTGACTGTGGAAGAAGCCTTAGGACCCCGAAAAGGGACTAGAAGCGACTTATCACCTAGGGAAAATTTTCCCGAAGTGATCATTAATCTGGATAATATTTTAAATAAAAAATGGATATTACAAGGCCGGACGGAAGAAATAGCCGCGGAGCTAGCCGATTTTGGTAATTATAAAACTTACCAACAAGCTAAAAAAGTAGTGAAAAACGGAATTTCCGAACTCATCGAGGCAGTCCCTAAAAGGATATCCATCTATCGGGCATTTCAAATCAGTAAACATCCCCGAGAGGAGCAACTGGATTTGTTAAACCAGGAGTTATGTGTCCTTCCGGGAAGCGTGCGTGCCTTAATTAAATTTTTCAATTATGATGAGTGTACCGCATTATTTTCTGCATTATCATCGAAACATGTCTTGATTTTTTGATTGTTTTAATACAGACTCCTTGCCCATGACAAGATCGTCATGAAGAATAAAACGGAGTTTGAACTGAATATCACTCACCAGTTGCCAAAAATCATCAATAAATCCCCGGAAGAAATGGATGCCTTGCTGCGCAAGATTCGCGAAACGAATTTGAATCCGGAGGACCAGGAATTAGTCACGGGTTGCATTGAATTTGCGACCTGGTTACCTGAAGCGATTCGCGAAAAAAATATTAGCATTCGCAACCTCCAACGCTTGTTATTCGGCGAAGGTGGCGGTCGCTCTAAGAAGAAAAAAAAGAAAGACCCTAAAAATTCATCGAATCTTCCGGAAAAATCAATGGAGTCGTCTACCTCGTCGAATGCAGAGGGGAACGCCGATCCTCCTCCCGGCGACACTGACACGAATGGTGACAACCCACCCGGTGATCTGGAGGTTCAGCCTCTACCTGAAGCCACCCGCAATACCCGTAAAGGCCACGGTCGATTAGGGCAAGAGTTCTACATCACAGCGATCAATATCCGAGTGTCTTTAAGTACCGTGCAAGCCGGTGATGAATGTCCTGGCCAGTGCGGCGGACGTTTATATCCGCTCAAGAATCCCGGTATGGTGATTCGTGTCACCGGTAACGCATTAGCCACAGTTCACCGTTATATTTTAGAGAAGTTACGTTGCCATTTGTGTGGTGATGTGATGACCGCTCCGTTACCACCGAATGCACCGAAGGAAAAATATGATCATGCGTTCAAGGCGCAATTGGCCATTCAAAAATATTATGTGGCGGTTCCCTTTTATCGTCAGGAAAACGTGCAACGATTATTAGGATTTCCCTTGCCTGACGCCACGCAATTTGAGCTGGTGGAATCCGTGGCCGATGCGGCGTATCCGGTAGTGAATAGCTTAGAAAAGAAAGCCGCCAATGGGGAATTAGTTCACAACGATGATACCAAAGTGAAGATATTATCGATCATGCAAGAGAATAAGGCTAACCCAGACAAAGACCGCCCCGGCATGCACACCAGTTGCATTATCGCCAAAAGCGAAGGTCATACCATCGCCTTATACTATACGGGAAAACGCCACGCAGGAGAAAATTTAGCGCAAATACTGCGCCATCGTGAAAGTACTAAACCTCCGATTATTCAGATGTGCGATGCGTTGCCGGTCAATATTCCGAAGTCATTTAAAACGATTCTGTGCAATTGCCTGGGTCATGGTTTTAGGAAATTCCGTGATTTATTAGATTTTTTCCCTGAACCGTGTTTGAAGGTGATGAAATCTTTGGCGGTGGTGTTTGAGAATGAAGAAAAAACCCAGGGGATGTCGGCGATGGAACGTTGGCGGTATCATCGCCAGTATAGCAAACCAGTGATGTTAGAGCTGAATCGGTGGTTGAAGGCGCAACTGGAGGAGAAACAAGTGGAGCCGAACAGTTCGCTGGGAAAAGCCATGCGTTATCTGTTAAAGCACTGGAAAGAGCTACGTCGTTTTCTGGTGGTTCCTGGCGCACCCATTGACAATAATATTGTGGAACAGGCGCTCAAAATCCCAATCCGAGGCCGTAAAGCGGCGATGTTTTACAAGACGGAGCATGGCGCAACGATCAGCAGTATTTTAACGAGTTTAATCCAGACGGCGGCGTTATCGGGAGAAAATCCGTATGAGTATCTGGTCGCTTTACAAGATTATAAGTCGTGGGTATTTAAGGAGCCTGAGGCCTGGCTGCCGTGGAATTATCGGCAGACGTTGGCCAGGATGTGTTTACGTCTGGCGGCCTAACGGGTGAAACCGAAGGAGTGACCCGTCGCCAGGGCTCGGACAATCGAGCCGGGAGAGGATGTCCCTGGTTGAACAAGATCAGGAGTTCGACCGGTTTAATGCGGTGAGCATCTTCGAAAGTGGTCGGCCACCATTTTAATCTACCGACAGAAAATCGCTTGATGAAAAGCCAAAAGCCGGAACCATCATACACTAAAGCCTTAATGGCAGTTCGGTGTTTATTGGTAAAGACGAAGACAGTGCCGGAATAGGGGTCTTGCTGTAACTGTTGCTGGCAGAGCGCCACCAGAGAGTCGATACCTTTCCTAAAATCACAGGCCTGAATAGCGAGGAACAGTGGTTGAGTGGGAGTTAATGATAACATGGCTCAAGCTCTCCACTGTTGAATGAGGGTGGTGAGTCCAGGGGAATCGAGATTGTTAACGGTTAATCGTGCTCCGTCAGGACGTTGCCATTCCACTTGATAAGTCTGCTGCTCAGCGGTGGAGGGTAAAAAAGCTTTAATAAAAGGAGATGGCAGTTGAGGAGTTGGCGTCGACTGAACCGGTGGATGCGCTTCTGGCATTTGAGGAACGGAATGGAGACGTCGGCGCAACTGAGCATGGTTGAGGTGCAAAGTATTTAATATCCGGCGTTGCCGATAGTGGGGAACGAGTTGAATGACTTGCTGCCAAAGGGAATCGGGTATTTTGTTATCATTGCCTTTGTGGCTGCGCCAATGGTCGAAAGCTTGCTTAACCGAATCCAGGGTTAAGTGGCCTGAAGGCTGCTGAGAGGTTGTTGTCATAGTGGCTCCTTTAATAATAAGTGAACGGAGCCATTAGGATAACGAAGTCAATGGTAGAAAATCACGCACGCTTGCCGGAAGGACACGGAGTTATTTTCAACGACCAAAGCATTATGTGAAGCCGAGAGTGAGAAAGGAGCCGATAAGTGGAAAAATATTCACAATTCTCATTTTCGGTCTGAAAAGAAATCAATAGAAAAAGGCCGATCCCAAAGTGAATCTACTGCGGCATGGGCTTTACTCAGCTTTAACGTCACTCTATTTAAAAATAAAAATCCCCAAAAAATTGGGGAAGAACAAAATCCATTGTTTGAAGAAGAGAATATTTTACAAAAAAACATTCAATGATTAGGAGCTGGTATTTATGACATAACTAATACCGTTTACTAGTAAGTAACCGTACTAATGGCGTTACGCGCCAATAATAGTATTTTTAATGAAATTAATTTTTATGGAAAAATTATTATGAAAATAGAGCAATCAAAAAATTTTTCAAATATATTTCAGAAATCAGATTTATTGACTCGAAAAGAAGCAGCAGAATACTTAGGAGTTACGCCGCAAACTTTAGCCATTTGGGCTTGCGTTAAACGATACAACCTTCCTTATGTAAAAATAGGTCGATTAGTTAAATACCGCCGCTCAGATTTGGAAAATTTTATCAATCAGCAAACTATTACTCAGGGTGAACTATAAGAAATTTCATGTTAGGCTTTTCCCTTTGATTAATGAAGATGAAGAGGGTGCATTTTAGCCATGATCATATACTTTAAATTCTCGATCAAGCCAAATAATGTGAAAAATTTCATTTTGACGATAACCTATCATGGGCTTTTTTCCATCAAAACGAAAAGCTAAAAATTGACTAGCTGTGACGCGCTTATTTCGTAAAAAACGATAGCTGCCTTCTACAAGCGCTTCCAGACCTTCGCAACTTTCACAAAGAGAGCTGCCTGCGCTCTTGTCCCGCCTTCTTTTATGTTTGAATATAATATGATATTATTGTACTTCGGTTTTTGGAGAATTTAAGCGATGAAAGCCAATTTAACACCACAATCCATCCCGGGGAGATTTTTAAGCCCGGAAGAAGAAGACCGTTTCAGAGCGACATTAGATTCCAGAGAAGAAAAAATTAGGGTCGCAAGCAGTTCTAATTCCTCCTCATTTGCGGCATAGCGACCCGCACTTATTTGTAGATGCGATAAAACCCATGATTCTACTCTCGCTCAATACAGGATTAATACCAGGAGAGCTATGCCGTTTAGCTTGGGAACACATTAATTTCTCTCGAGCGCGGCTAACGGTTCTATCGTATAAAAGAAATAACACTCGCTGCATTCCCTTAAGCAGAGAAGTGTTAGAAGTATTACAACGTTGGCGGTACCAAAACGGGAATGATGATGTAGAAGGTCTTGTTTTCCTCCCTCATGAAGGCAACGTGAAATACATCTATCTTAAACACTGCTGGCAAGAGATTGTATCGGAATCGGCTATTATTGAGCCGTTTTGTTGGCATAATATGCGTTCTCACATTGCTAATCGCTTAGAGATAGATGGAGTGGGTCGAGACAGTGTTAAAGAGTGGCTGGGAATTCGCGGTACCTAAAAAGAGAGGGTCATGGTTCATTCGGTTTCGAATGGTTTGAGTGTTGCCACTGACAGTCTACTTAGAAATGAAAATAAGGTTGTAGGATTTTACAGCAGTTCCTGCTAAAGCAAAAATGAGTTATAAGAATATGAAATATTGAAATTATTATTTTTCAATATGAATATTTTTCGTAGAAAAACCTATCCTGATGAGGGATCGCAAGGGAGAGGGGAGCGACCTTTCCCTGGATTCCGGGGTTCTGGCTTTGCCAGAGTACCGGATTCAAACCGGGAAACAGATCACCCTTCAGCAGGGGCTAATGGGTGACCCTGGTGACCTCGACTTTTTCAACCTAAGTTGTCTGATAGTAAAATTGTATTCTTCATAATTTCCAAATTAAGTACAATTAAATCTTCTACCAACATTATACAGTGATCTATTCTAAAATCTTGAGTTTGTTTATGCTTAAAATGATATTCTTTACCTCTCCAGGTACATTTTTTATTTTCCCCTTTTGGAGAAAAAAACACTGCGTTATTGTGGATTGTGTTTCTAGTTTCACGATATAATTCTAGAAATTCAATTGAATCTCCTAGAGAAAATTTCCATCCTTTTTTTTCTAGCTTAGAAAGAAAACTTTTATAGATGCTTTCAAAAGAAGCTGTTCCGTATGAATAGTTATTAGGATATAATTCCCGCGCAATTTGACGAATACCTGCTTCAAAATGGGAAAAGGGATAAGTTATTAGACCTGCCCATCCTATAAGGAGCAAATAGTTATCTAGTTCCTTATGGTGATTATTTGGGAGTATAAATATTGTATCTAATCCTCTTTTCTGCCACCAATTTAAGTTTTGGAGATTATCATCAAAGTGGATGGTCATTAGATACACAGAACTCAAAACCGCTCTGATATGAGCACCCGTAGCCAAACGTGGATCAGCAGGAGGCAGTGATGGGTAACAATTTATAATTTCTTTATGTGCCTTATCTGCCTTTAAAAAAATATCTTTAAATGATTCTGAATTTATCATAAATTATTTATCCATTAAAATTATTTATGACTCGGTAACTGGTATGGATTGTATAGTTTCAAGAAGAATTAAACCTATATCTAAAACCCTAATAATATTTTCATCGTCTTTTGATATATTTCCGTGTACAATTTTATTTCGTAACTCCCAGAATACTTTTAGTGACTGCGTAATATGGGGTGGAAAATAATTTTCACTAATTAAAATTTTACAGAGTTCTAAAAAAGATCTTTTTAAATTCGGATTCTGCTGTCCTAAGAAATGAACAGCTAAAGTACGTACCTCTCTTTCTAGGACCGATGATAATTTCATTATTCCAAGATTAGGATTTATTCTGGCTGCCTCAAGTATTTCGCTCTCATCGTGGTTGAGCTGAGCGGATTTCTTTTTATTTTCTTCTATGGAGAATGCGGCTGTTTGACTAACTTCCTCTCTAGCAAGCTCGACAGTTTTATCAAATTCTTTTACTTCGATAAGTTCCGGCCAAGTTTGATTTTTTTAAGTTTATCTGCAAGTTTTGGTATAGCCTTTTGTAATTCTGGTTTAAAAACGCGAATCATATAAAAAACCACAGCAGGCCAAATAATAACCTTTATAAGTTGAATAATAAACTCTAAAGTATCCACGGAATCCTTTGCAAGTATTAATTCGGATGACCCAACTTAACGGGCTTCTATAAAAAACTCTAGGCCATACCCCAATTAAAAAGTCATTTTGATTTCTGCTCAAAGTAGCACCAGGGTAGCACCGAGAATATTTTGTTTTTATAGATTGTTGCAACTTACTGATTTTATGGCTCCCCGGGACGGACTTGAACCGCCGACCAAGTGATTAACAGGTTTCGAGGCAAGGTTACTCAAAACTGTAACTATTCAGCCCTTAATTGAGGTAAAGGTATAGCCGAAGAGGCTTGGATGGCATTTTCTAATGTAGTCAGCAGGTTAAGACCATTTTTCCGAAGTGTCGAAAGACAACCCCGGATTCTACAAAAAGCTTTTATGCCCTGCCAACTTCTGTAGCATCCCGATATTTTTTGCTGCACCTTAACCATGCGAATATCCCTTTCTGCCTGATTGTTATCAAAGGGAAGCGCGGGATCATACATGAAGGCTAAAACAGACTGATTAAATTTCCTTAACCGCTCTAATAAATTTCTGGATGTGGATTGTTTCTGACGCCCTTTTTTCTTCTCATCAATTGCTGCTGGACATTCTGTGCGTCCTCTGTAAAGAATTCCCATATAACGCGAGCGGGTCCCTCTTAAAATTCGATCAGGTAATCGAGTCAATGTTTTCTGATAATGAATCTCTACTTTGTGTTTTAAATTTAGTAATAATTTTTCTAATTTTTTCGCCCACTGCTGATTCTCTTGCTCCTGAACAAAAGTTAACTCACGCAAATGATGCGCATTACAAAGACTATGGCCACTACCATAATGAAAATAAGGTTTAAAGTGATCATGCACTAATATTCCTTTAAAATCCGGCAATAAACCTATTTCATCCAATGCTTCAGTACCGCGCTTAGTGTGAATATCGTAACAAGTCAATTGATTCGTGCTGGCCACATGCAACCAATTTCGCTGCTTCATGACACGTAAGCTGGTTTCATCCACATGTAGTTTTTTCCCGGCCTTTAATAGGTTTCTAATTTGTTCTTCCATCAGACTTAATTTCTTATAGGCGTGTTGTTTTGCATTAACAAAAGTCCCTACACTAATCCTTTGATGAAATACATCTTTAAAAAAATCATTCAATCGGTGGAACGGTAATAATTGATATTGATTCATGTAAACCATTAACGCTTTAATTCGATGGCCATATTGAGTCAGTTGGTTAATGCTTTTTGGCAAATCTCCTTGCGTCTCATAGCCGCAGCATGCACACATCTTCCTTTGTACTCGATGTTCGGTTACTTCCACTCGTAAAATTGGAATATCAAATACTTGGCGTCGATCATATTCTCCCGCAACCTTTTCTAAATTTTCCCCACAATGCTCACAATGGTTCACTGAATATTCCACTATGTAATCCGGTGTGTCCGTAGGATTAAGACGATGGCCTACATGACCCTTTTGGCCACCGGCTTTTTTGCCGCTGTTTTTTCGACGAGATTTAGGATTCGGCCTACTCCCATGATCACTTGATGGGGGTTTACTACTATTTTGACTGTTCTTTGATAAACGATCTTTGAGGGCTTTAATCTGGGTTTCTAATTGCGGTATCTGGGCGCGTAATAGTCGGCATTGTTCCCAGAGTAAGGATAATAATTGATCCTTCTCTGCGTCCGTTAATTTTGATAAATCAGGTAGCTCATCCATTGCCTGCACAGTATCTCATTAACATATGATCATGTCATTGATTTCTTTACTTTTAATTCTTCTCTGAATCATAACCGATGGGAATAGGGCTGAATAGTTACCTCAAAACTTCTCTTTTTATCTATCTCTTTAATTTTATTGATATTTATTTAATATCAATCTCCTCTCTGTTTCCCTAAATTGCCCTTAAAATCCTTATTTTTCTTGGCACATTTTCACAGGAATTACACAGGCTTTCTGGGTACCTTTTTAGGTGTGCTATTTCTTGCTCTATGGGCATGACGTACAGTGTATGTCTTTAGCCCCTAACCTTGACTACCGGTCACTCTCACTTGTTTTCAACCTAAAACTATCTCTTGAATTTACAAAAAAATCCATAAAATTTTTGAAGCCGATGGACGAATTCGGATTAGGGCAGGCAAAAATATTTCTTTTTTGATTATATTTTGAACTTTCGGTGACGGGTATTAATGTCAGTACCACGGGATGCTGAGTCATATGAGAGGGGAGGGGAGTTAATCTCAAAACAATGATATTGGATTGAAGATAGTTCAGAAAAAATTTTTTGACTATTAGGATTATCTACTGATAGGCTTTCAAAAATTAAATAAGGTCTATTTTGGGTTAGCATTTGGATTCCGCCGGAAATAACATGGTATTCATGTGATTCGACATCGACCTTAATGAGATCGGGAGGAGGCAAGTTTAAGCTATCCAATTTTTTTATTGAGATACTGCCACCCGGATGCAATTGTCCAAGTCCAGAATGGAAACCGTCCGGTAATTGGATATGACCTAAACCCTCTCCGTTGGATAAAGCCAGTTGACGACATTGGATGAGTTTTTCTAGTTGCGCTTGCTGTACAAATTTCGTCAAATCTGCGAAAGCAGTTTCTTGTGGCTCAAAAGCGCATATTTTTCCCCGAAATAGGGGATGGCTAGCTACATAACCTGAGAAGTACCCCCAGTTAGCGCCAATGTCATAGAAGGTTTTAATGTCTGCATTTTCAATGAGAAGGTCTATTAGAGCGCAGACTTCCGGCTCATATCCCGCTTGGAAACGACGAAAATAAATAGAGTGGAATTGACTGTTGTCAATATTCATATCGCAATAGCGAATGCCTTGCTGAGTTTGTATGGTGAATTGTCCTTGACGTTCTCCGAATTTTGACTGAAAGAGCCAACGCACGATACGTGAGAACATTTTGCGATTGGTTTGAAATAAATAAGGTGGACTTAGCAAGCGAAAATCATAAGCCAAACGATAAGCTCGTGCTATGAATGGTAACTTTTTGACATGATAAATTGGACGAATTTTAATAGGTTGGGGATATTCATAAATTAAACTCGTCAAATTTGCCACCCACTGACATCTTCTTCAAATAATGGCCGTCTTAATGCATTGATTGTCATTAAGTATTCAGGATGATCAGCTGAAATACCACCGTGTCGAATTAAAAAGTCAATGATGACTAAAGCAGAATTGTATTTGAAATGGTCGGTATCATCAATTAATGTGGTTAATTCACTTAAAGAAAATGTCATGAAACTACTTACTTCTGATCCATCGGTAGTAGGATTAAAATCCGCAGGTAGTTTGAGATCATAGACAAACATAGTATCTGGTGTAATACCACGCGGTGTATCCATCAAATAAGATACTGCACCTACGCTTCGCATATTTGATAATAAGTCAGTGGAAATTTGGGCTTCTTCAATCGCTTCTTTAAACATGTTTTCTTGGGGGGATAAGCCTAAAGATAAGCCCCCGGCAGCCAAATTGTCTAATTTATTCGGTGCAAATTTCAGATGTGAGGCGCGCTGCGCAATCCACACCCAAATTTGGTTATCTTTTTCATAGTAACCGTTTAAATGTGTACCATAGGTTTTAATACCAAAAAAGGGAGCTACCGATCTTTCCAACGCCAGAAGTGGCTGTTGTCCATAAAAGGGTGCAACAGGATATAGCTCACTGCGCCAGTCAGAAACTACCCCTTCTTGACGTAAGTCAGAAACGACTTCGGTAATGGCTTGCGTTCTTTTTTCATAGTCGTTTAAAAAATCAGTTAGTTGAACAGAATCAGTATCTAATTGAAAAAATTTAGTTTTATTCATTAAGAATGAGAGATGGGTTTTTTTTATCCAGCCAACTTGCTGATGATCAATCAGAAAAGGCAAAACCGATTGTCGATTAAAATGATTGCATGCATTGAGACGTTCGATAAAACTCATGGACTCACCTCCTTATCTATTATAACGAAATATTAAAAAGAAATATACACTTAGCATTTTTTATGTATTTTTAAAACTCGGAGACTCTAGACATATTTTTTTCAAATGAGGCATATAGCCCATAAAATCAGTTTCCTTAACTTTAGTAATTAAGTCTTTTTTTGACCTGGCGCTAATCTTTTCCCTCATATTTTCGCGATAATACTCCACTGTACGAAAATTAATTTTCATGAATTGGGCTCAAGAAGTATTAACCTGACAATCCAGGAGTTCTTCGTAGAGAATCCGGGTCAATTGTTAGGACCCTCGCATAGGTGAGTAAGTCGGCGAAGCTTCCCCGCCGACTTACTCACCTATGCGAGAGTCCTTAGTTAATCAAACAGAAAATGAATTTATTTTGAAATTTAAATTTCAAGTGTAATAGAACTAAAATTCAATTGATCATCACGAATTTTTTTGTAAGGATTTTTAATTTTATTTATTTTGGGTTTATTGACTGGATTTTCAATTTCAGCTTCATTAATATTAGGCACTCCAAATAGCCGGTAAATACAATATTTTTCTTTATATTCGCGCATTGCATTGCACTGATTTTTTTTAAATACCGTACCATGTTTCTCTAGCCAAGAGGTACTTTTAATTTCTATGTAACGTTCTTTTTTAATGAATTTACCATCCGAACCAGCCGATATGTGTCGCATTAATTGCATTTTAGTATTTTGGTCTTCTACTAAACCTTGCCATGAATCTTTCATAATCTGAATGTACTGACGAACCAATGACAAAATAACAAAACCATTAATATGAGTTTGTTCTCGAGAGTCAGCCTTTTTATTAATGTAATAAAGCTTAACCGAGGAAAGTAAAGCAGAATAAACAAAAATGTACGTATTAAGATGAGTTTTTAATTCATGGTCAGCTGGCAGTCGTTCAAGCAAAAATATATCATAAGCCCTTATTTTAGTAATAATCATATCTGTATTTTTAAATTTTTCATAATTCTTTCGTTCAGTCAGAAGATCACACCCTTTTGGCCACATATTTAACCATTCTACAGTGATAAAGACTTCTAATAGACGATGATCCCTCTTTTGAAATCCTTTTAATTGAAATCCTTTAAACCCACTATATTGCTTGGCTTCAAAATTGGTTAAAACTTGCGGAGGAAAAAATTCTACAATGTTACCCTGATATTTATCACGATAATGCTGTCGCAGTTTATTGTAAATAAAATATTCTCCCCATTGTCCGATATGAATTAAATTATCTTTATCTTCGACCACGCTTTTATGTTCCTCTTTGGTTTCACTAAGCTCTTTTGTGTGAGATTTTTTTGCAGTTGATGGCGTTGGTAAAGCTATTGAAGGCGTAAACTCTATACTTCGGTAGTATGCCTCTTGCTCTTGTTGACGATCTTCTAAATTGTTAACTGGAGGAATACTATTTAATTTTAGGTCTGTTATAGGAGAAGAAAGCGGATTTTCAGGCATCTTAATATCATCTTCTGGTCTCTGTAAAGTTATAGGTTTAAATTCTGTATTCAACATATTGATAGTATTTAGTAATTTTTCCAAAGCTGTACTTATAATATCATTCGGAATCACATTTAAATTTTTTATTACATGGAAACAATCGGTCAAATTTTTTATTTTAAGCCGGTTCTTAAAGGGTTGGGGTCTAAGTAAATCAAATAGTCGATTGAATTGTTAATAAATTATTTCTAAAGGAGTCATTAAATTGGAATTTTGCAAAGTGAGGTTGCCCTTCATGTTAATAAGTTGACTGAACAACTGTACTCTTTCAAATGGATTTAAAGCTGGGCTGTTACGAGCATGGTAATTTGAGCCAATATCTTTGGTTTCCTCGTAAAAATTTTTGAATAAAAGATGAAGATGGGTTTCATTATCACTGTTTTGAGAGTTAATATCTACCTTTTTTTCCAATAGTAATTGGATAATATTGATATTTTTGCGATTTATTTTAGATAGATACATGATTGGCATCAGTCCTTTATTATCCCTGACATTCACATCTGCCTTAGCATCAATAAGTTTTTTTATCGTGCTATAATTCAAATTATTATTTTTTAAAATATGGTGGAGAACATTACGACCATTTTGGTCGCGCGTTAAAATGCCTTGAGCCTGTTTGGAATACATTGCTCTACAGAGTGATTCTTTTGATATAGATGCTGGGGTTGCTCCTTCGGTATTTTTCAAATTAGGATTGGCTTTCATCGCTAATAAAAGTAATTGAGCTGTTGGCCACTCCAGTTTCTTCTCTTCATGAGCAGCGCTGTGAAGACAGGAATTAAAATCTTTATCTACACAATCAATATCATTAATTCGACACAACAGTAAAAAGAAGAAGTCTATATCTATCTCGGGTTCAAAATTTCTTATCAAGGCATGCAAGGGTGTGCCTTTATACCCATATCCATCGCGAATAAAATCTAAAGGATTGTCATCGGGTATTGTGCTTAATAGATCCTCCAAAATCTCAATTTTGTATTGGAAATGCTTTCCCCGGAACTTTACTATATAGCGAATTAAAGCTGGAAATTCATAAAATTGCTTAGATTCTTCAGAAGATTCGTCCTGCGAATCTTGAGAACAGTCATCCTGAGAATTCATATCATTGCTACGGGAGGATTCTTTAAAATTTTTGCTGGCTAAGCTTTTAATAATTCCCCTTATCAATTTAATGTTCGTAACAGAAATAGCATATTTTTTTTCAAATTCCTCACCTCCTTGCTTATTGATATGGTAATAGCAAAAATCATCAATGATTTGTTCCAACGCATATTTGTCATGCTTTTTCACCCATTGATCGATTTTATCCTGATGTAACTTTTTAATAATATCTTTACGATGAACTAATAAGTTGTAACTTAGGTTTTTGATTAGATTTTTCAAATTTTCTAAGACATTTCCAGAAGGATCATTGACGTTTAAAAAAGTGGTTAGATCACCTAAGCATTCAAATTGATTAGTTATTGCTTGAATTAATTCTTGATATTTTTTTAAAATTTTATCAAGGGGCTCTATATCAATATTTTTTGATGCTGAATTTTTTGATGCGGTTTTTGTAGTATGTTTACTTTCAGTATTATTTTTTTGAGAAATTGAAAACATGTCCTCGAGAAGAGATTTGACGCATGAGCTTTGATTGATTAGACGCTCTTGAATATCAGTACATGTTAATATCAATTCCCTATGCTGTCGAGGTTTCTTAGAGAGACTTTCCGATATTTTTTTCTCTTCGCTAGAGTGCTCTGGATTTTTAACATGAAGATCGTACCCTGTAAATTTCTCATTAATCATTTTTAATGATTGATCTAAATTTTCTATTTCATTAAATATACTTTTAAATTCTGCACTGATAGGAGAATACCAACCTATTTCATGCTGATAATCGCTAAACATTGAAACTTTCGAGGTATTTTTTTTATAAACCTTGTCAGATTTAGTCCTTAAACCACGAATGATAGTTGAAGCTCCTTCGGCATTGCGAATAATCTTAATTTTATCCGCTATTTCTGTAATCGGCACTTCGGTGAAGTTTTGATAAAGGTCTCGTTTATTTTCAAGTAATTTTTTTCTTCGAGCATTGACATCACCCCAGTGAAATTGATATTTATGTTTTTCAGTTTCTAAATATTGAAAGAAATATAAGCAATCTGTATTACCCCAATATAAATCATAAATATAACAGATTTTCTCCCGTTTAATATTATCGTCTTTATCTTTTCTAAAACCACGCCCACAACTTTGTATTTTTATAATTTCTGATTTGGTAGGACGAAGATTGATGACTATACTGGTTCGGGGATTATCGAAGCCTTCGATCAACATGTCAGCGCCGGTTAATATTAAAATTCCACCCGCCCGATATTGTGTAATGATTTGTTTGCTTTCACGCTTATCTAACGCTGAATTTACTGATTTTGCGATACAGAATTCTCCTAACTTTGTTTTTTTTCTGTTTTCTTCATAATCTTTACGCAACGATTTATCAGGATCTACAAGATCTAGGTTCGTAATTTTTTCTCTAAAACGTTCGGCCAATTTTTGTGCGGAGTCGATACCTGGACAAAAACAAATACATTGTTGGCCACGATGCCAAATTTTCTTACCTTCATCGTTCTCAGTATCACCACCGTTCATATAAACATCAACAATAGCGGCATAAATATCTTTTTTTTGTTCCTCTAATTGATTTAACTGCTTGCCAGCCTGATCTTCAGAGATTTCTCTTCCAGCATTCTTTTGTTCCAGTTTTAACTCAACACTCTCTATTTGGATTAACGCGGTAACTATCGGTACATTAGCGCCAATTTCGATGGCTTCTTTGAAACTAAGAGAAGTGATAATATTGTTAGGGTAATTCAGCAATTCCTCACAACTGGTTACACTACCTTTTCCACGTTTTATTTTCCTGTTATTGGGAGTCGCTGTATAAGCATAAATGTTACATTCGTTGCTCATAATCGTCTTTACCATTTTTGATCTTTTTTCAGAAAATGAGCGATGAGCTTCGTCAAGTACCACAGAATCTATTATAGACCAGGGTATTTTTTCTAAATGTCTCACTAACATTGCGTATGTGGTGACTATACAATGATTCGAACTAAATAAACTTATTAAACCTTCTTTAGTGGGTTTTGGCCTGATTTTTCGAATATTAAAATCATTAGTTTTCTCTTCTTGTGGATTATGTTTTTTAGCATACTGGTTTAAACGATCAATGGTTTGTTCGCATAAGATATTGCTGGGGCAAACAATCAACGTCTTTTCTTGTGTAATAATAGCTATGCTACCAAACAAGAATGTTTTACCTACTCCGGTCGCTATTGAAAAAGTAATTGCCTGCGGAGTGGAGGTTACTTGACGATTTTCATAAAACTCTCTAATGGGGTTAAGCTGATAATCAAATGGTTTTTCAGTGATATATAAAAGCTCTGATCTTTTTAAAAAAGCTTCAATCCAGTTAGCCAATCTATCGGTACTCTTCTTTAAATTGATTTTAATGTTTTTCGGAGTAATTAAACTAACCTCAATACCTTTTTTCTCCTTTTTACCTTCATCTTCACCATCCTTTTTTTCTTCTTCCTCAACTTCATCTGCCTCAATCTCGTATTTATCCCCATCCTCATCGCTTTCATCTCGATCTAACAATTTAGTGATTGGTTTGATCTCTTCTAAGTCCAACTCAGATATGTCTGGATTAATTCTAGAGCATGTAGATGAGCTTAAGGATACATTTGAAAATGGAGTGTTCGGTGTTGCTTCAATTCGATCCCTTTTTCTTTTTCTACTATTCGTTGCATACCTTGTGCCATTCTTTCGAGACATATCAACTCCTTTTAAGAATATAAAATGGTGTAGTCTACTAATTTCTCACTTTTGTTTGCTGGTAATCGAGACGATTGATGGTATTCCGAACACTACAGCTTCGCCATTCCTGCATTAAAATCGCTTACTGCAATAATGACACGCTTTAATTCTTTCCTCAATCGATGGCACTAATTATTTAGAGAGTATCAGTTGATATACTCAAAGCGATTGGGTTTTAGGAGTCCTCGTCATTGCGAGCGCGAGCGAAGCAATCCATTGCAGAGCTTCTACAAAGTTCGAAACTGGATTGCTTCGCTCACGCTCGCAATGACCATATCAAAAATTCATTCGTGATGACTATATTCACATGCAAAGAAATTCTAGCTAATTATGTATTATTGGATAGGAAAGATAAGTTCCTTATGCAATAGCCACTGACTGATCTTCGGGATAATGCTGTTCAATTTTAAGTAAACTCAATATTTGATTTAATTTGCTAGCTAAGATTTGAACATTTGGCTCATAAAACATGGTCTCGTGATTTCCAGGAACTAGATGGCAATCAACAGGTTTAGTTGTGAAATTTTGCCATCCATTCAATGATTCTTGTTTAAAAATATCCCATAGCTCCATGGCCTTTAATAAAGTCAATTTCATGTCTAACTTCGGGATTTGATAACAGGACAACATTTTTTCACGTTGCCACTGTAAATTTAATAGAAAGTCGGCATATGTGATATCATTTTGAATAAAATTGGTAAAAATTCTTTGATTTTGTTCTCGCATTACCTGATCAAAATTGGACTTATCATTTTCTAATGCGTGATAAAATGCCCAACCATCCAACAAGCCAACGAACTCAACTATTTCTCCACGCGTTTGTAATTGCTTGGCAATCTCGATTGCAACTGTAGCGCCGAAAGAGGCTCCACCTAATAGATAAGGGCCACTACTCTGGATTTTCTGGATGATCTCTACATAAAAAGCAGCCATTTCTTCTAATGTTTCGAATAAAAATTCATTAGCTTCTATACTCGGATCCTGAATGGCATATAGCGATCTTTTATGGTCAATATAACGTGCCAGATATTTATACCAAAAAACACTGCCTCCTATAGGGTGTATCAAAAATAGAGGAGCTCTGAAATACCCCTTGTTTAAATGGATTAATGAGGAAATTTTAAGCTTATTCCTTGTTTCGGAATTTTTGCGAGTTTTTCTTAAATCATTTTCAATTATCTTAGCCAGTTCATGAATGGTAGGGAATTCAAATAATTTTCCTAAGCTGACTTTAATTTTGAGTGCCACATAAATGTGAGTAGATATTCTCAGGGCATCTAAAGAATTGCCACCCAAATCAAAAAAATTATCATGAACGCTGATAGATTTTGTCTTCAAAATGGATTCCCAAATATCAACCAATAGTTCTTCTATGTGATTACTGGGTGCGGTATAATTTTCATCATTGGTTAGCAGCTTACTGGTTAAGTTAGAAAAATTTTTTCGATCAATTTTTCCATTCGGGGTTTTTGCAAAATGATCTAGCAAATAGAAATAATTAGGGATCATGTAGGAAGGTAAGCTTTGACGAAGAAAATTTCTCAATTCCTGAGGATTAATTGCTAAATTTTTATTGGTTGTCAAATAAGCAACTAAGAATTGATTACCTGGTCCACTGTCATGGACAGTGACCATGCATTGTTCCACTGAAGGAAATTTGGCAATATGATGCTCTACCTCAGTTAATTCTATTCGACATCCTCTGATTTTAACCTGATCGTCGCAGCGTCCCCAATATTCCAATCGGCCATCTTGACGCCATTTTGCTATGTCACCAGTCCTATATAATTTAGTTCCGTTTTTTTTGTCAAAGGGATTATCAATAAATTTTTGTTGGGTTAATTCAGACTGGTGTAAATAACCTGTTGCAATGCCTTCACCACCAATAAATAATTCGCCCATGACGCCTATGGGGAGTAGTTGCATGTGCTGATCAAGAACATATACTTTAACATTCATGATTGGCTTGCCAATTAAACTACTATTTAATTTTCCATCTTCTGAGCTACATTGCCAGGTAGTCGCATGGATAGTCACCTCGGTTGGCCCATAGAGATTATGTAGTTCTATGGTCATTTTTTTGAAGAAATCGCGAATCAGCTCAGGAGTGAGGGCTTCACCACCGCAATAAACTTTCTTTAGGCTGACACATTGTTTAAATTTTTTAATCGCTAACAACTCCTTTAAAATAACGGGAACTATCTGTAAAACAGTCACATGATTTGAAATGATTAAATCAACCAGCTGTTCGGAATTAGCGTAAGCATCCCTAGGAGCAATAACTAATTTTCCACTCACATAAAAAGAGATAAAGAATTCCCAGACAGATGCATCGAAAGAAAGAGGGGTCTTTTGAAGAAATATATCTTGTTTGTTAAAACCACATTCTCTTTGCATCCAAGTCATATGATTATGAAGAGAGCGATGACTAATTGTTACTCCTTTCGGATTGCCAGTGCTTCCAGACGTATAAATAACATAGGCTAAGTTTTCTGGGCAAGGCAAAGTGAGTGGGTTATCGTCAGCTTCAGTTTCTGAAAATTTGAGCAATTCGGGCAGATAGAAAATATGACCTTGAAAATCAGAAAATTTATTTTTCAATATTGATTGATTGAGTATTAATCCTGCTGCTTTACTGTCTTTAATCATATAAGACAATCGTTCAATCGGGTAATTAGGTTCTAGTGGAAGATAAGCAAACCCAGCCTTCATAACCCCTAGGATAACAGCAGCGATATTTAAATCGCGTTCCAGACAAATCCCGATGATGCTTTCAGTTGGTAGTCCTCGATTCTTGAGGAAATGAGCGATCTGATTAGATTTTTTATTTAATGAATCATAAGTGACTATTTTATCTTCATAAATGATGGCAACTAAGTCAGGCTGACAAAAACTCCTGAAACAAATCAATCGAGTACCGTAACGCTAGTTTTTGAAACTTAATAAAGACTTTATCTCTTAGCAATGTTTATGATGAATAAATAACGGCGGTTGCTGCCTTGATATAGTATGGCCATGCGTGATCTCTTCTGGTTAAAAACAATGATCACGCAAAATTTAGAAGTTTACGATGAATGAGAGTAAGCGTCAAAAAATCCGCACTCTTTTTTAATTTTCAAACTGGCTTATAGTACGGTGATACCAATAACTGATGGAGACTCAATGGAAAATATCATCGCACCACCCAATGACGCTGCTGCTGAAACCAAAAAAATTGACTGGGAATCAATGGTCTCTGCTTGGAAAAGCAGTAGATTAACTCGAAAAGAATTCTGTGAACAACATCAACTTAACCATAATCAGTTTCTTTACCAGAGAGTTAAATACGATCAAAAACGCGGATATCCACCTGAATGGCTGAGCGTTCAACAGAGCGAGAAAAAATTATCCGCTTCACCCACAATGGGTGTCGCCCCGATGGTGACCGGATTTTTATTAAAAACTTCCCATGGCCATTTCCATAAGCTAATTTTCCAGAAAAATTTTTCTTCTCCTCTACAAACGAAGCAGGAGGGCTGGAGGGAGAAATCGGAGGGATAGAATTCGATATTGATTGTGATGTAAATTGTGGCGGAAGAGAAGGGACAGGATATTTATTTTCTATATCTATTTTTTTTTCTCGTTTGATTTCGCAAGAAGTGTGCAGCTCATGAGGTAATGAGTGTGCTGGAGAATTAAATCGAAATTTTTCATCAAGTTCGCGCTTCTTATGTTTTAATAGTTCCAAAGTATTCATAAATGCCTTCTGTTTTTGAATATATTGTTCCCGGCAGGCTTGACGGTATCTTAATAACTCAGGTTCAAGACGGCTAATACCCAAGACAGTGGGTAAAATACCCAATGGTTCAAATTGTGTTAACTCTTTAATGTAATTCTCAAAGGATTTCCATTGTCCAGTTTCTAAAGGATGCCAGGAACGGCAATCTCGGATCAAGAATTTGTTAACGATAGAAAAAGTTGCTTTATAGTCACCTTCAAACATTAATGGCAGTATAAAATCAGCGCTTTTTTCATCTTGATTAAATCTTTTCTCATATTCGTCCAATGTAAATTTAAGTTCTTTACAGACATTGGTTTCACTCCCTGGTTTGGTTCTTTCTGCATAACGTTGAGTGCCAATTAATAATATATACTGACTTCGCTTAATGTTAGAACGCATTTGTGTATCCAGATCGCCGGTCATCCGTTGTAAATCTAACCAAGCAGTCAATCCAGCATGAGTAAGATTTTCAGCTAGATATTTAAGGAAAGTATGCAAGTGAGTATATTTAGTCGTGCCTTCAATTTCCCAAGCATAACTTAAAAATACTTGCGGCTGAGTTATGGCCAACCGATGGTCTGCAAGCATTTCCGGCAAATGCAATTTTGCCTGATCTGCTATCATAGCTTTAACCTCTCCAAGAAAATCTTTTAATAAATTTTGATGTTTTTCGAGATCGGCTTCTTGTACTCGCTGGCGCAAGTGAATTAATTCTTCAACTTCTGGTATAACCAACCGCCTACTCATAGTTTTCTCCTTGACCTCTTTGAATTTTTCTTGCTAAAACTCAAACACATTATTATCGCCAGTGTCAGACAATAACTGGGATTTTAACAATTGGTTCGGCGCTTTTTGATTAACTGATACCTTGTCTGCCGGTTTTGGTGCAGTTAAGCTATAAAGGTTTTGTGATACTGGAGATATTTGTTCTGTTTTTGAAATAGATTTTTTTAGTTCCAATGATGATGTTGTAGTCTTTGGTGATGGTGCAGTAGTATCTTGAGGTAAGAATAATTGCTGCTGTTTTGGCGTTTTGCTGTCAGTAATTTTAAAAACAGATGGAATGCTGTTAAAAGCGGATGTTTGCAATACTGTGTCCGATTGTAACTGATATTTTAATGCATTAATTTGTTGTGTTCGAACTTTTAATAATTTTTGAAGAGCAATAAAGTCTGGTCGCACATCGAAATCATAGGGAGCATCAATCATCGCGTATCCCCAAACAGGCAGACCAATAGGAATTATAAGTGAAATAAAAAGTTCTGCTCCTAGGGAATCTGTTATATTTTTGTGAGTTGTTGTTGCCCCGCCATGATTATTACGAAAGAATCCTGAACAATTATTGTTTCTGAACTGGTAAGTATACCATTCGCCGCGGTCAGTCAAACGAATTTCACCCTTTTCTTTATTGTTATATTCATACATTATTCGACGGGTACGGGGTAAAGTAGCTTCCAAAAATGATGGACACGGGGCAAAGGAACGATCAGATCGACAATATTCATTTACTATATGAACTGGTAGTAGGCGTTGCAATTTCCCAACTTTAACCCAATGATTTTCTAGTTCTTCCCATTTCGAACTATTATATTTAATAAGATACTCTCCTAAAGTATCAACAAGCAAAGTTAAACTAAATTGTTTTCCATGTTCAGTTCCTTTATTTTCTAATTCTGTTAATTGCTGTTTGGCCATCTCTTGTGGGAGATAACGTAATATCATTTTTATCATGTGCCAATCCATTGCCCAAAGTGCGTATTGAAATGGGGTGATTTTTTGAAATGTTCTGCCCGATAAGTCAGTCACACTCCCTGACATGAGTAATAATTCTGGATTTTTAAAGATCAAATTTTCTGCACTTTCTTGTTCACCTTCAGTAACTAAATGAAGTAGATTTCCGACTTTTTCAACGTGCTGTAAATCAACCGACCTTGGGGTAAAAGCAAATAGATTGTCTGAAAATGATTCATCTTTTTTTTTGGGTATTAAGCTGGATGGCTGATCGTACAATTTGGCATCTGCCTGGTACTGTTGTGAAGAAGGTAAGACTGTCATCAATGAGCTATCTTCCAAAAAGGGATTGAAGGATTGGGTTTGACTGGCTACTGTGCTCGTGTACGATAATAAATTCTTATCTTTTTTCCCTTCTACATAAATATCTTCCAATTTTTTTGATATATCGAGATTTTTTATGCTTGATCTAACGTGTTTGAGATCATTTCCACTAGATGATAAAGAAGGAGATCGGCCTTCAAGGCTTCTCAATGCAGTTTCAAATTGATATCCCACTTGTTCCGCTGTTGGGCGTTGCTTGGCATCCAAATGATAGCACGCCGTGATCATTAATCGAAATATTTCCGGGCAGGAAGTTGGCAGTGGATCACGCTTCCCTTGTACAGCCATAGAGATCATTTGATTCATCATCAGTCCCGCATACGGCATCTTCCGGCTTACGATTTCCCAGAGTACTACTCCTAAACTATACACGTCGGTTTTCTTGGAATTTGATTCGCCGTTGTGTAACTCCGGGGCCATCCAAGGTAATGTTCCTGCAGTCCCCATAGCGCTACTGATTTTCTCATGGCTTGCTGAAGTCGATTTAATTATGGATAGTCCAAAATCTCCCACTTTGGCTTCTTCACGATTGTTCAGTAAAATATTTCTACTTGTAAGATCGCGATGCAAGATATTTAAGCTATGCAATTGGTTTAAACCATGGCTGATTTGCATTGCCCACCGCATCTGCTGTGGCAAAGTCAGTTCCCCGCTAGCCTCGAGACGCGCATGTAATGTTCCGCCCTCTGCGTATTCCATGACTAGACAATAATTCTGATCAAAGCTGATTCCATAAAAACCAATTAAATAAGGTGATTTTGGTAATCGCGCCATTAAACCAGCTTCTTTTAATACTTCCATTTGTTGTTTGTTGGGTAATGTACTGTGTAAATTATAAACTTTAATGGCCACTTTCATTTCACGATAAATTCCGGTGTAAACTTTTCCGTATGTTCCTTGACCCAAAAAGGGTCCAAACTTTAATTCGTTATAGCAAATTTCCCAGCCAGTTCCTTTGCTTTCCGTAGAGCCGGAAAATCTACCTACAGATTGTTGTATTCCACTGTCAAATCGTGGGCTTAGTGAAGAGGGCGTGGATGATGATGAAAATGAAGGATGTCTTGACATAGCGGTGTACTCCTGTTCAATCAATATTTTCCTAAAATTTCATTTCCGAAATTCTCATGAATCTTCATTGATGATTATCATAACCCAGAAGAAATAATAACAATCACGTCAGCGTTATTCAATGGTTAGTTAGTTTGTGGTTAGTTAGTTTGACTTAAGAGGCGGCGCCCTCAAAAAAACAGAAGAAAGGCTACAAGGATATCAACTGTAGGAGGATTGAAGATTGTAGGATGAGCCTATCGATGGTTTCGAGAGCATCATCCGTTCAATTTCTATTTTAAAGGCTGTAAGTCCTGACTGCATTTCGCGAACAGGCAGACTATTTATACAACTCGATAGTACTATCTTTCCATCCATACTTTTGACAGTCCGGTCAGACCATATCTTCGATTTAAAAGTTTCCCAACTTGACACATATGATAAATATGAGGTATTCCAATTTTCACGAGCTTTTTCTAATTGATAGGATTGTAGAAATGGGCTTGAATCCATTTTAAGCAGAAGACTGTGCCAATCTTGATAAGTTTGCGGATCAAATTTTGGCATTATGAATACTTCCTTATAATATTTCAAATTATGTTCTTTGCATTCATCCCATGTCATCGGCGCAACACCACCAACTTGTTTTAGTAAAGCATTCACGACTTCTGGGCACATACCCCACACCGCTGCGCCAAATGGCTGTTCGCCTCCCGCGTTAGTCATATCTGGTCTCGCGCCTTTCTTAAGCAATGCCTTGACCGCTTTCTCATCTCCTAGTTTGCAGGCCGTAATCAGTTGATCTTGCAGTTTCAATTGCTCTGCACCTGTCAGGGATTTTGGTGCAGGCATCAATATTTGTGAACTCCGTGACACCGGCGACCCTCTTAGATAATGAGGTAAAGCTGTATCAGAATCATTAGACGATGTTTTTGAACGTGATACTCTTTCTACATTTTGTTTAATCTGTGTTCTGTAACTTACATACTCCTCTTCTATTGCTCTCGCTGTCACTTCACCATACATCGCCTCTTTCTTTACCTGCTCCAAGCTATCTTTCCATAATCCTGCTCCACTCAACCACCTTTTCGCATTTTCCCAACTATATGCATCATTACCTCGCCACTGTTCATCAAGTTTCTTTTGATAATACATCTGCATGAATAGGTTACCGTTAGAAGACAACTTGCTTTTTAAAGTCTCCCACTCTTCAAAAGTCTTCGGATCAAATTTCGGTATGATAAATACCTCATTATAATGGTTCAGATTATGTTTTTCGCATTCCTCCCACCCCATTGATGCAATACCGCCTTCCTGTTCGAGCAAAGCATTTACGACGCCAGGACACATGCTCCACACCGCCGCACCTAACGGCTGCTCACCTTTCAGAGTAGCAATGTCTGGTTTAGCACCCTGCTTAAGCAGCGCTCTAACAACTTCCTCATCTCCCTGTTTGCAAGCGATGATTAACGGCTGTTCGTCTTTCAGATTGGCAATGTCCGGTTTAGCTCCTTGCTTAAGTAAGGCCCTGACAGCTTTCTCATCTCCCTGTTTACAGGCGACGATTAATCGATCTTGTAGTAATGGACTGTGTGAATTAGGATATACTCTCTGACATGATGCAATTTCTATACTTTGTTGAATCTGTGTTCTGAAACGCACAAAACCATCTTCCGTCCAACTCGGTATCGTACGATTACTTCTGATTGGATCGTCTCTCTCATAGCAATTTTGATTATCGTGAAGGTATGACCTCAAATTATCCCAACTCGATGTGTCACTATTATGCCAGTACTCATCCACCTTTTTTAAATGAAAGGCTCTGATAAACAAGTTAGTATCTATTTTTTGTACCAACGCATACCATTCTGCCAAAGACCTAGGGTCAAATTCTGGTATAATAAATATCTCTTTATAGCAGTCCAGATTATGCTCTTCGCATTCTAGCCACAGCATTGGTGCAATCCCTTCTGCTTGTTTGATCAGGGCATTAACGACACCAGGACACATACCCCACACTGCCGCGCCCAATGGCTGTTCGCCTCCTGTATTGGTCATATCCGGTTTCGCGCCTTGTCTGAATAATGCTGTGACTGCTTTCTCATCTCCCTGCTTGCAGGCCAAAATCAGTTGATCTTGCAGTTTCAATTGCTCCACTCTGGTCAATGATTTTGGCGCAGGTATTGAGGTTTGCCAACTCTGTGATACTGTTGGGGAATAGGATGAAGTAGTAATGGTTTTCGTGACTGGGCTATGTGTGGCTTTTATTGGAAGTGACTTTTTTTCTACGGACAGCAAAGAAGAAGGTAGGCTTTCAAGACTCCTCAATGCAGTTTCAAATTGATATCCCACTTGTTGAGCATCCGGCCTATTTTTAGCATCCTGATTCCAACAACCCGTAATCATCAATTTAAATAACTCAGGACATTTTTTGGGTAAAGTCTCTCGGTTTCCTGCTAATACCATACCCACAATTACCCCGGCCATTTTATCTTTAAATGGAACTTCTCGGTTGATAATTTCCCATAATACAATTCCTAAACTATAAATATCAGTTTGTTTTGAATTAGCTTTACCTGTAAATAATTCCGGAGCCATCCAAGGTAATGTTCCTGCTGCTCCCATGGCGTCGCTTGTTTTCGACTGACTTATGGAAGTCGATTTAACTACAGATAACCCAAAATCTCCTACTTTAGCTTCTTCGCGATTGTTCAGTAAAATATTTTTACTTTTAAGATCACGATGTAAGATATTCAAGCTATGCAGTTGGTTTAAGCCATAGCTGATCTGCATTGCCCACCGCATCTGCTGTGGCAAAGTCAATTTTCCACTAGTCTTATTGAGCCGCGTCTGTAATGTTCCTCCCTCCGCATATTCCATGACCAGACAATAATTCTGATCAAAGCTGACCCCATGAAAACCGATTAAATAAGGTGATTTCGGCAATCGCGCCATTAAACCAGCTTCTTTTAGTACTTCTGATTGTTGTTCGCTTGGTAATGTACTGTGTAAATCATAAACCTTAATAGCCACTTTAATTTCGCGAAAGATTCCGGTGTAAACTTTTCCGTATGTGCCTTGACCCAAAAGGTTTCCAAACTTTAATTCGTTATAATGGATTTCCCAACCGGTTCTTTTACTTTCCGTAGAGCTGGAAAATCTACTCACAGATTGTTGTATTCCACTATCAAATCGTGGGCTTAGTGAAGAGGAAGTGGATGATGATGAAAATGAAGGCAGTCTTGACAAGCGGTGTACTCCTGTTCAATAAGTATATTCCCTAAAATCTCATTTCCGAAGCTCTCATGAAGCTTTATTGATGATTATCATAGCCCAGAAGAAATAGTAACAGTCACGCCAGCGTTATTCAATGGTTGGTGTTGACAGCATAGGGGCAAGTCTATTCCCAAAAAAGAACAGGAAAAAAGCTACTATGAATTTGGGCATAATTATTCTAAAAATCAAGTATTATGTATTATGTTCGAAATATGAATTTCAGAATACTAGGAATTGAGACTAACATCAACTTACTAGGGGTTTAAAATATAAAGAAGATTTGTGTTTTTTTTCTGCAATTCAGACAGTAAAAAAAACTGATAATCCTCCTTTACTTCCGTAGATTAACGCGAGTATCCGTTGAAATTTCAAAAATTTTCCACTCCAAAAATTGCTTTGCGACAAGTTTTTTGCCATTATTTTCAGATCTTGATATAAAGATCATGTACTTTTCTGATATTTTGTAATTTTCCATACTGCTTTATGCGATGTCAATTCTAAAAAGAGCAAAATCAATGATTTTACGCTCACGGAATTCCTTTCGGCGTTTTTTACTGTCTGAATTGCAGTTTTGAACTGATAAAAGTTGATGACTGGAAGAAAGCCTCTTAAAATAACCGAAACTAAGAAATAAAGACGTAATAATAGAGGTGGTTGATCACGGAAGATCAGTCTTGTATTTTGAAATGACGGTCATGGATTTCCGGTCATTTTGTTATTTGTGGAGAATGTTCATGAAACGATATGATCCATTTTCGGCGCTTGGCGTTTCGACCCCAGTATTGCCGGCTTCCGATAACCATCAGTCGCTAGGGAATCATCCTAATAGTTTTTTTGTAGAGGAACAAGCTGAGCCGGTGCAAATCGGTATTCAAACAGAACATGCGACGAACCAGCGGTTGCATCATCAATTGGACGAGTTAATGGCGACTCTAGGAGAAGAGGATGCTCCCTCGAATCTGGGGTATCGGCGGTGAATGGGGTGGACGCCCTATAATCATCCCCATGGTGCTAGCTGTTCCTCTTTATTTTCGTCAAATTTTAATAAAGAAGCATCGATAATTTAGAGCGGGGATCGCTGTTTATGAGCCAGCAGTATTGATTACGGGTTTTTTTAACGTTATGATTTCGGACTTAGTAAAAAACTCGAAAGCGAGTCCTTGCCAGTCGATCGTTTCATCAATCCATTCAATATCCACACCAACATCCTGCTCTCCACAAATCGCATATCTCACTAAATTCTTGGCATGAGATAAATTAAATTTTAATGCAATATCTTTAAGGTATGGCTTTCCGTGATTATTTTTAAAAAATACAAAATCTTGAGGATCAGTTTTTAAATAATAACTTAAAATTATTCTCAGAAAATAATGGGTTAATATATAATGGTGCTTGTAAGTATCGTTTACAAATCTTTCAGCTTCTAATTTCTCTTCCAAGCTGAGAAGTTGATCATAATTAAAATTCTTAGAGTAATGATCAAATTTAACCTCCCAAACATGAATTTCATTTTGTTTGATATTCATATATCTTTTATGGATTTAAATATTTCATTACTAAACTGCCAGAACAATTTCGAGTAGCCGGTCTTGAAAATAAGCCAAGAGCAAATAAATGATAGTATGAGAGCAGTTTCGCCATTTCTATTAGTTTGATTGATTGAGCTTGGCGCCAGATCTCGCATTTTCTCAATTATGAATTTACAACTTAGAGTTAGCTTTTGTCTAATAAGGAGCATTAATTTTACTCCATAGAGTTCATCTACAGCAAATCTGCGTTCGTTTAAATACTTAACCAGAATTGGTTTTATTATTCCATCGCTACCGGTTTCAATAATTATTTCTAACTGTAGCGCAGGTAATGGTGTTACAGCCATTAATAAATTGGTGATGTCTTTCGCTTTTAACTGGCACGCCAAAGACAAGGCATTAATATTTTTTGAATTGCACCCATTGATATTAATATCTTCTTGATCAAGCAAAAGCTTAACCGCCTCATCTTTATGACTTCGTATCGTTAACAAAAGCGGCGTCCATCCTTGTGAGTCAGCTAAGTTATAATTGACCTGTTTAGAAATTAATTCGTGCATTTTCTCGACGTTACCCTCATTGCACATTTGCCAAAATTTACTTTGTAACTTTGTTTTTTCGTGAGCAGAATTAATAGATATTTTGTTATCTATTGTTTTGCTGGTATCCAACAAGGTAAATTCTTTAGAATTAGTTCCTGTCGATTCTTTTTTAGCATTGTCTTGTCCAAAATGGTTATCAACCAGGCGGGAAGGAATCTTTACATTTACGGTGAGCGGTTTCATGAAAGCTTCCGCCGTCTCGCGCTTTTTGGCGTCTCCGGTGACATCCGGCAACGCCGAGGGTAATTTTAAGGGTTCGCTGCCGATAAAATAGGGTTGTTCATATTTTTGCTCTAAAGCGCCCGTTTGCCCTAATCCTTTCATAAAATACTCCTTGAATAAATGATCAAAAAAATGTCGCTATGGTGGGACAAGAGATAGCAGTAGCGGTATTCTTAATAAATTTTGGGCTACAGTCAATTTTTTACCTAAAGTAAAGTGAAATAAGCACAGACGTCAGTTCTTGGGAAATTCTGCAACAAACTGATGCAGAATTTAAGGGGTCAATGGAAGGCAAGCTAATTTATAACCCCTCATCTAAATAAAGCTTGTCTATCTTAATCCGATGGTATAATATCGTATATAGTTGTTTATAACTATATACATTTTTGTTACTGACTATGACTGAAGTGACTGTTTCAAAAGCGATCTTATTTTTTAAAAAATGTGGAGGAGTCTTACGAACTTCTGAAGCATTAGCTTTGGGTATTAATTCAAAGACGCTGTATGCTATGGAAAAAAAAGGAGACATCGAAAAAATAGACAGGGGCCTTTATCGCTTAATAGATCACACACTAGAGGCCGCTTATTCCGACTTAATATTGATTACAAAGCGCTTACCTAAAGCAGTAGTTTGCCTTATTTCGGCTCTTGCTTTTCACGAATTGACTACCCAAATACCGCGTTTTATCCATATCGCCTACCAGCAAGGTTGGCGTCAACCTAAAGTCCAGTACCCGCCATTAAAAGTATATCGATATTCTAAAGCCTCTTTTGAAGCGGGCATTGAATACCACGCTGTCAATCAAGTGAAGATTGCAGTATATTCACCCGCAAAGACCGTGGTGGATTGCTTTAAATTTCGCAATAAAATAGGCATTGATGTGGCTGTCGAAGCATTAAGGAATTATTGGCGTCAGGATAAACGAGCCAATGTGACAGAGTTATTAAAATATGCTCGCATCTGTCGTGTAGTTAAAATTATTACTCCCTATATTGAAGCGCTATGAATGACACACTTAAAAAAATAAAAAAAGACCTGGCTGCCTCAGTGCGGCAGCGGTTATCCAATTTAGCGCGTGAATCCAAACGGCCTTTTGATGAAGTATTGCAATATTATTTGATAGAACGCTTTTTATACCGATTATCCGTTTCTTCGCATAAAAATAAATTGATCTTAAAGGGTGCTTTAATGTTCTTTGTTTGGAATTTAACGGAAAGTCGTGCGACTCGCGATATTGATTTTTTAGGCATCACTTCAAATTCTCAGCAAAATATCGTTAAAGTAGTGACCGAAATATGCGATATCCCTTGTGCGGAGGATGCTGTAAAATTTTTTTCGGAAACCGTGGCTTGCGAACGCATTCAGGAACAAAACGAGTATAATGGCATACATGTTCGATTTGATGGAGAACTGGCTAAGGCGCGGGTAAGAATGCAAATGGATATTGGTTTTGGTGATGTAGTTTACCCCGAACCTGGTCTTTTAGAATATCCCACTTTATTAAAGATGACTGGCCCTGTTATTTTAGGTTACACACCCGAAACACTGATTGCTGAAAAAGTCCATGCGATGGTTCGTTTTGGTGAAATCAACAGCCGCATCAAAGATTATTTTGATGTTTGGTTTTTGCTGCGGCAATTCTCTTTTTCAGGCCAACGTTTATCTGAAGCGATTCACCAAACTTTTTTAAAGCGTCAGATGCCTATTCCGATATCCGACTCGCTGAGTTTTCTTGATTCGGCAGTGCATACAACAAGGCTCCAGCAATGGAATGCTTTTGTTGAAAAAAATCATTTGACGATAGCCGCTTCGGTGACTTTCCAGGAAATCATTGAACAGATTAAGCAATTTATTCAACCAATATTGGATTCAAGACATAGAGACGAGTTATTTAAATCTCTTTGGAAACCACCAGGCCCGTGGGTATAAAACTTAAGTTTCTCCGATGATTTTCACAAAGAGTTAGCGGCCAGGTATATTATAAATCAGATCACGGAGATGAAGTTGCATCGAGTACAGAGCATGATTCTGCGGTCATCCATTTTAATAGATTGTCGGTGATAGCTTGCATCGGTTTCCGCAGTCTTTCGACGTCGGAAATAATGTAACCCGCCGTCACATCGTTAGTCATTTTGTGATTGATCAGCCGCTTGACGGCGTAAGCGGAAATATCCAGGCTTTCTGCCAGAGTCAAGAGCGGGTTTGAGATAATCGCTTAACAGGGTTGTCGGTAATCAACGAACGGCCTTGGGCGTCTTCATATTGCCCGGCGGCGAAGTTAAATAACGCACGCAAGAACCGCATGGCTAAATTGGCGTACGCATGGCCGTTTTCTTCGCCCAATCGAGTATGCAGCCTGGCGACTTTATCTTTGGTGATAGCCAACAAGGGTTTATTTCGCCATTCTGAAAAGACGCGCGCCATGACTCGCCGGTAATCATAGAGCGTTCTGGGCTTTAACTCTTTACGGGCATTCAGATAGTCCTGAAACACTTGCTCCAGGGTGGTGCCGTGAAGCTCGGCGGTTTGTTTCTCGGCCTGTGGGTCAATGCCGGTAAAAATTTTGCCCAGTAGCTTTTGGGCTTCCCGGCGTGCCTGTTCGACGGTGAGTTCCCTATAGCGGCCAAGGGTCATGCGCCGGACTTTGCCGTTGACGAGTTTTTCAACGACAAAACTTTTGATACCATTAGCGGTGACACGCAGAGCAAAGCCTTTAAGCTGAGCGTCGCGGTAGAAATAAAAAATTTCCGGTGCTACTCTGGTGCGACCTTTGAGGTGTATTTACGTGAAGAAATATAAACGTATTTTTATCGTCGGCCATACCGGTACGGGTAAATCATTGCGGGGTGAAGCTTTAGCTAAAAAGCTGGGTTGGCAGTTTATTGACGCCAATCCTGGCTTGGAACGTTACATTGGCCGAAGCTTAAATGAAATTTTAGGGAAACAAGGTGAGGAAGCCTTTCATCAATGCGAAGCTGAAATCATCTCCCATACTCCCTATTGCTGATCGAAAAGCATTCCTGGATCAACAGCACCTTGAGCGCGATAGCCTATTTGAAGAAGTCGCCACGCTAAGCATAGACTCTATTTCTACCGAGGAGGATGTGCGTAAAATAATAAAAGCCATGGAAGAATAAGGGACTTTAGACATTATCGTTATTGGATCGTTTACCGGAAAATGGAAAAACCCCAATTTATTCGAGGCGATTGTGATTGGGGAACGGATCAGGTCATGAATGAATTGGAAGCCAGAAATTACAGTTATTTATTTAAGTTAAAAAAATCGTCGAATGTGGAAAAGCTCACACCAGTCGACCCTTATTACTCAGTAGTTTGGGTCGATTAGTGCAATTGGGAAGGCAAAAAAAGATGATTGTCACAAATCGGCATGCGAGAGGCAATAAAGTTGAAAAATACACCGATCTTTAGTTCAATTTTTTTAGTCAACTCAAATCAACTGCCTGCAGTTGACGCCTAAAGAATGTTGGCAGCGGATATTATCAAAGGCGATGGCTGCATTTTCTATGGCGACAGGTTCTGTTCCGTCGATAAGGATACAATCTCGCTCAAAAAATTGACAATAGTTATTAAACAAATTAAATTTTCTATTCTTCATTAAAAAGAGTAATTATTATGCCAGATTTCAAGCGGCTTTCATTTTTGGATGTTCTGCGATTCGCTGCAGGTTATTGGGTTAAGCAACCGAAGAAATTAATTGCAATTTTGTTGATGATTTTAGTTGCAGCTTTATTTGAAGCCTATTTGCCTAGTGCGCTTTCTTCATTTTTAGGAGCCATTCGAGAGCGAAGTGATCACGCACTGATTCTAAATCGCCTTGAAATTTTTATTGGTGTTTATTTCATTCAGACTTTATTGGCTTCACTGGCTTATATTATTTATAATAATTTCGAAACAACAATATTTAAATCATTAATCGATGACGCATTTAAACACGTGCAACGTCTTCCCGAACAGTTTTTTGTAAGTACCTTCGCAGGAAGCATTATTTCTAAAATGAATCGTGCTCGACAAAAAATTGAAGTTTTTGAAGATCAAATTCTGATGCGTATTTTTTCAACCGTCATAATTTTAATTGGAAGCATGATATTTTTGGCGCTGCGCTTTCCAATTTTAGCCATGCTAATGGTTGCTTACTTAACCCTTTTTATCATAATTATTGCGTTTTTAGTTTTTAAAATTTCCGGCCCCGCCCAAGGACATTATGCCGATGCGCAAGACTCTTTTAATGCGCATTTAGCAGATAGTATAAGTGGTATGGTCACTACAAAAGCCTATGCACAAGAACAGCGTGAACTGTTTCGATTTTATGACATTACCACCCTGTTGCGGCATAAAAATCTACGTGCTTATCATCTGGGGAATACAGCGGGAACTATTCAACGCTTGTTATTAGTGGGGATGTTAGCATTAATGATGGGGGGTGGAACTTGGTATTATTTCAAAGGCATGGCGACAGTAGAAAACATGGCCTATTTGGCCTTTGCTTATACTATTATGCAATCCTATATACGAGAGGTGGGAGAAAATATTAAAAATATTTTGACTTCATCTTACGATCTTCATGCCGTAATCACTTTATTACAAGAACCACCTGAAGTTGTGGATGCTAATCAGCATCCCAATCTCAGTATTCATCAAGGCGAAATTGTATTTGAGAATGTTAGTTTTACTTATCCCGGCAAAATTATTCCAATTTTTAAAAACCTTTTTGTTACAATCCGTGCAGGAGAACGCGTTGCCTTGATTGGTCATTCAGGTGGGGGTAAGACCAGTTTTATTCGTTTGCTGCAATGTTTATACGCGATTCAAGAAGGTCGTATTTGTATTGATGGTCAAGATATTAACTTGGGTTCTCGTCAATCATTGCGTAGTGCTATTGCACTAGTGCCACAAGATCCTATCCTTTTTCATCGCACACTGCACGAAAATATTGCCTACGCAAAACCAAATGCCACTCAGGAAGAAATTTATGGCGCTGCAAAACAAGCGCATATCCACGATTTTATCATGGGACTCCCGCAACAATATGAAACTTTGGTAGGAGAGCGAGGAGTTAAATTATCGGGAGGCGAACGTCAACGCATAGCCATTGCGCGGGCAATATTGGCCGATCGTCCTATTCTTGTTTTAGATGAAGCCACCAGTTCGCTTGACTCTAAAAGCGAGCGAACAATACAAGATGCACTGCATACGCTTACTACTGGCCGTACGTCAATTATGATTGCGCATCGTCTTTCAACCATTCTCGAAGCAGATCGGATTTTAGTTTTTGATGCAGGCCGTATTGTGGAGGAAGGTAGTCATGCCGAATTAATTTTAAAAAAGAATGGCATCTATGCCAATTTATTTAAACTGCAATCGGGTGGATTTATTGTTGATTAACTATATTTAAGTTTCTTCCTACTTCTTCAAAATTTACCTTTTATCGGCTTTGTAAACAAATAAACTCATAACCTACAATTTATTCGTTCCCCTAACTCGTAATGGTGTATGGCTCCAAGAAACTGCCCGATCTCATCTGATTTTCCAAGGGCTATAACAAAAGTATCTTCAAAAGGTAGCAAGAAACAATTTGCCTGCAGATATTAAATGCACAACTTGTGAAAAACATCCGGAAGTTATTTGTTCAGTTTGTTACGATTTCTGTTGCAAACAATGTAAGAAAAAACACAATGCTTGCGAAGGCGAAGAGTTTTTACTTCCTGTTGTAAATTCACCGCGCATGGGGATCTGTGGTTATACTGGAGAAAGTTAGCTTGCTGTTGAAAATCTTCAATTCCTTATCTTAGTGCCATTGACTTATGTAATGCTTATAGCAGAACTCTCTTCTTTACCTAAACATGAACGAATTCTTATGCCAGAATTTGGAATCCTTTGAAAGATAATCTTTTAAAAGTGGTTGCAGAGAAAAATATTGATAAGGAGACTTTAAATATCTTAGTTAATCGAATTAATTGTAGTTTAAATCAGGCGCCTAAAGATATAATCACAAAGAAATTTTTAGCCACATTAAATATTACTCTTAGTGATTTAGAAAAAAGAGCGTGGTCTCAACGAAACACAGGTGCGCATGGAGGCATTCCTGAAAAGGAAGACTATATCAAGGCGCTTAAAAAAACAAAAATATTGCAAATTTTATGTAACAGGATAATATTAAGTATTACTAATGCTAGCAATAATTATATTGATTACTATACCGTAAATTTTCCTACTAAAAATTTGCAGGAGCCTATCGGGTGATAAAGATGAAATTAAAATTGAATTATTTATCCGTGCATCTATGGATTATGGCAAAATTCCTACCGAATAAATTATTTGACCCAATTAAGTGATGTTCCAAAAAATTTTCTTATTTTTTCTTTAATAACATCTGTATTTTTTAATTCGCATTCCCAAATAACCAGAATACGCCATCCAGCTTGTGTTAATATTGCTGATTTGATTGATTTCGATTAAAGTTACGTTCTATTTTAGCTTGCCAGTAATCACGATGGGTTTTGGGCATTCGAGCGCCGCGTGGACAATCGTGCCCATGCCAAAAACAGCCGTGAATGAATAAAGCTAAGTGATGATCAGCCCAGATAATATCCGGTTTTCCTACCATATTTTCAGGGTGAAGTTGAAAATTATCATATCCAATTTCTTTTAAAATGTGCTGAACTTTCAATTCAGGGGCTGTATTTTTCCCTTTGATCTGTTTCATGGCATGTTTTCTTTGGCGGGGGGTTAGATTGTCGGTAGAGCTTTTTTCCATTAGCTCATTTCAATTCTTAGGCTTGGATCAGTCTCATGTTCCGAGATAATTCGGTTGTAGGCAGCAACTAATCTTTCCAGTGTGGCGACGTGAGCAGAAGTTTTAAATAAACTCAGTTCATTAAGTTAGCTGTTAAAAATTGCTCGGCATCCATGATCTCAATTCGCCTTGATAGCCCTGCATTTTCAGCTAACACTTTTACGGCAGATACGCCATTACCGATAGTTAGAATTAGTGGCCTGGTGTTAGATTCAAAGTTTTGTTGGCATTTGCGAATGATTGCTTCGCTAGGAGATAGGGTAATATGAATGACGTAATTATCAATCATAAAATCTCCTGATCGGTTTGAGACTGAATCCGCAACCGATGCGCCATGATGAGTGATTTCCAGAGGAGACAACGCGAGTTCCAGTTTAGCGCCGACCAGATGTTGTAAAAGCGATGGTCAACACAATTAATCCGGCGATCCAGATCACTACATCGGCTATTCGATGAGAAGTGGTCGGTTTTTCCAGCTTTTTGAGTGAATTGATCTGATATCGGCGTCCTTGTAAGAGCCAACGAAGGAGCGTCCAAACGCCGAATGATCGAGATCGGTTAGAATTGAACCTGTAGAGGGGAGTAAATTTTTTATCGAATTTCATGCTTTTCGTGTCCCTCAAGAATAAGGTCAAAGGCTTAGAGAATCAGGATTATGGGCTAAATTGTCTTGAGTGATGGATAACGAAGCCCCTGAAGATACTGAAGAAGGCGATGAAAAAATCGTTTGCTGCCAGGCTTGCAAATAAAATTTCATTTCGCTAATCCACTCGGTTTGCCTCGGATTTAAATTAGCCTGTTTCCAATGTTGATACAGGGTCCGATAAGCAGTCAGTTTTTGCTGCAGATGATCCCAGTGAGCAGTTAAATCCGTTTCATGAGCAATTTCTAACTGATGCAATTCTTCTTTGAGTAATAACAGCACGATCGGAATTCTCTCCATTGATTGCCAGGAAGAATCAAAATAGTTACTATAAGGCAATGAATTTAGCATTGATGATCCTTAAAAGGGTGACTAACTGAACTCTATAGTCTAATGAATTCTGATCCCATGATCTGCCAGATTTTTTCGTGAGCAATTATCGGAAAATCCCTATCTGAAAAATTTTTAAACAGAAGGGATCTATCGAATGGAATCAATCCCTTCGGAAATAAACCGCCTCTACCGATTATCGTTTTTTTACATGATTGACGGTATTTTTCGATTTGTAGAATTTTTTCATTGCTGTTCATGCTCGATGGCTTTGAAATAGTGTTTAGCTTTTTTAAGCGGCAAATTTATTACTATAACCCCAGGATAGCAATTATTTTCGTGAAATAACTATTGTCGTGTGGTAGACGACGTACTTGTAGGCCCCGTTAAACTAACTTCAATCATTGTATAAAGCTTAATATGATCGTTATTACTTTTTGTGAGTTTCAAGTATAATCGTCAATGAAGTTTCGTGAGAACTGCAGATTAGGATTTTAGGGAATACCTTTATTGAACTGAACAGGAGTATCCAATCATGTCAAGACATCCTTCATTTTCATCATCATTTGCATCCTCTTCGGGAAGCCCACAATTTGACAGTGGAATACAGCAATCTGTGAGTGGATTTTCTGGTTCTACTGAAAGTAGGGGAATCGGTTGGGAAATTCGCTATAATGAATTAAGATTTGGGAATCTTTTAGGGCAGGGAACCTATGGAAAAGTTTATACCGGAACTTATCACGAAATAAAAGTAGCCATTAAAGTTTATAATATACCCGGTGTATTACCAACAGAGCAACGACTAGAAGTATTAAAAGAAGCTGGTTTAATGGCGAGATTACCGCAATCATCACCTTATTTAATTGGTTTTTATGGCGTCAGCTTTGATCAGAATTATTGCCTTGTCATGGAATACGCAGAGGGTGGAACATTAGAAGCACGTCTTAAAGAAACCACTGGAGGATTGGCTTTTCCACAGCAAATGCGTTGGGCAGTGCAAATTAGCCATGGTTTAAACCAACTGCATAGCTTAAATATCTTGCATCGCGATCTTAAAAGTAAAAATATTTTACTGAACGGTCGCGAAGAAGCCAAAGTGGGAGATTTTGGATTATCCATAATTAAATCGACTTCAGCGAGCCACGAAAAAATAGGTAGCGCTATGGGGACTGTAGGGACATTACCTTGGATGGCCCCGGAGTTGCACAACGGCGAATCAAACTCTAAGAAAGCCGACGTGTATAGTTTAGGGGTGGTGCTCTGGGAAATCGTAAGCCGGAAGATGCCGTATGCGGGACTGCTAGCGGGTCAAATGATCTCTATGGCTGTGCAAGGAAAACGTGATCCACTGCCGACTCCCTGCCCGGAAATATTTCGGTTGATGATCACGGCGTGCTGTCATTTGGAAGCTAAGCAACGCCCAACAGCGGAACAAGTGGGGTATCAATTTGAAACTGCGTTGAGAAACCTTGAAGGCTTATCTCCTTCTTTATCATCTAGTGGAAGTGATCTCAAACATGTTAGATCAAGCGTAAAAAATCTCGATATATCAAAAAAACTGGAAGGTATTTATACGGGAGGGAAAAAAGAAATCAAGCTAAATCTTCCAGACATGTCTTCCAGTAGTGAAACAATGATGCCTGCGCCTAAGCCTCCGATTCAAGAAATGGATATTAAAGATCTAAAACAACTACTGCAATTTGTTGTAGGAGGTGAGCAGGATAAAGCAGAAACTTTGATTCAAAAAGATAAGAATTTATTACTACATATGGGAAGAGTGACGGATTTATCAGGTCGTGAATTTAAACAAATTACAGCATTTCAATATGCGTTTTGGGCGATGGACTGGCACATGTGGAAAATGATCCAAAAACATTTATCGAAAGAGATACAAGCTGAACAATTATCCATATGGGAGTCGCAAAAAGACCAAGATTTACCACAAGGAAAACATTTTAGTTTGCAGCCATTAATTGATGCACTACAAACTTATGTAGATAAGGTTCCCGAACAATGGAATTATGGTGGATATGCGGGAACACATTGGTGTAAAGCAGTTGGTGGGGCGCAGAAAATGTTGCCTGTGCATTTCGTGAATGAATATGTGCGATCAGATCGTTCATTTTATCCATGTCCGATAGAATGGGCGTCTCAATTACCACGGACACAAGAGCTAAAGGTTCGGGACACCCAATCAAAAACAAAATATATTAAAGGGACATGGTTTACAGCGCCCTCATTTTTAGATGGGCTAGGCATTAATTATGCATGTATAAGATATAATTTTAGTTTTGCAATACATCGAGAGGGCCGGCCAGGGTCAATAGTGCCGCCCTGGGAGGCTAAGGCAGACTTAATTGCTCTCCAATCTTTATGGAAAACGCGAACACAGCAGATGGAATTGCTGAAGTCTAATTTATTATGTCGGGGGGATCATAGCAAACAGTCATCCAAGTTGTTATTTGATAGCCAGAGATTAATGCCCGCTCCTAGACCAACTGGCAAGCCGATGGATATAAAGGAAGTTCAGCTATTGCAAAGTCAACTGATTACAGCTTGCAAACAAGGAGATGAGGAAACAATGACTGCCTTATTAAAACAAGGAGCTAAACCGAACATAACTGATGTTAAGGGTGAACATCCTTTAGGCGCAGCAGTGTGGGGAATGAGTCCTGTGATTGTGTATGCTTTATTGCGAGAAGCAGATGGTATAGCTCCGATAACTTGGTCGGAATGTGAAAAACATAACCTGACTCACTACCGTGAAGTATTTGCCGTATCGAAACTTACGCCAAAAACTTTTGCGGAATGGCATAAGGTTTTATCCAAAATCACGCCCAATAAATTTTTGCAAACTCACCATGCCAGGGTAATACAAAATGATTGGTGGGACATTGATCGTCCCACGTGGGACGAAATTCTAACATGGGTAAAGAAAAAGTCTACCCGGAAATTGGACAAACCTGGTAAAGAATTTGAAGATCAGCCTGAGCTTGACTGGAGCACCACTGTTGAGTATATAGGAGAAGAATTATTACTCTACAGGACACAAATTAGGCAAGGAATTGAGACAGCAATACGTTCGACAATGATAAATAGTTTCAGCTAGTCGGACTATAAACACCTCAAAAGAATCCCGATGTGGGGATCAAGGTAAGTTGGGTAGTACTAAAATCGCTGTTTTAAAATTTGTCATTTAGGAGTAAAACTATGAGTAAGCCGTTGGTTAAATCCGAGATTGAAGAATTGATTCACTTGCGTCAGCAAGTGCAGCAAGCTGATCTCAAAGAACGCCAAAATTTATTGAAAGATTTTCTTGGAGAAGTTAAAGCCATGATGGCGGATCAAGCAAGATTATATTTACCGGAAACGCTTGAAGAAAATCATCGTTTGAATGTAACTCAAACGCAGGTATTTCTGAGTTACGCCTGGGAAAATGAGGGGACAACTAAATTTACCCATTTGCAGGCTTTTCTTAAATATTTAGCTGAAAATCTTACTCATGCAGGATTGATCCCCTGGTTAGATTTACAACGAATGACCGGTGATCTGGATATACAAATGCGTTCTAATATTAAGCAAAGTTAGTATATTCTATTAATTGGCACTCATCGCTATGCAGAGAGAACCAAACCTGGTGTTGAAACCAATGTGAGTAAAGAGCTTAAATTCGCGCTCGATGAATATAGACAAAGATCTACTCAAGATGAAAAAAGCGCAGATTTTCTACTACCTTTAATGTTTGATGGTGATTATAATGCAACCTTTGCTACAGTTAACAAATTTCTGATTCGCGATTGCCGTTCCTGGCATCCCTTAGAGACTGGACAATGGCAATCCTTTGAGAATTACATTAAAGAGTTAACCCAATTTGAACCATTAGGCATTTTACCTACTGTGTTAGGTATTGGTCGTCTTGAACCTAAGTTATTAAAATATCGTCAGGCTTGCCGAGAGCAATATATTCAAAGACAAAAAGCATTTATGAATGCTTTGGAATTGTTAAAACATAAAAATCGCGAATTTGATGAAAAATATCAATTCAATTCTCCAACACGCTCATTACCGCATGAACCGCAGACCACTCGTGAAATCAAAAGAGAAAAAAAAGGGGATATAGAAAATAAATATTCTGTCCCCTCTCTTTCGCCACAGTTTACATCACAATTAACATTGAATTCGATATCGTCACTTTCGCCCTCAAGTCCTCCTGCTTCGTTTGTGGATGAGAAGAAAAATTCTTCTTCCGGAAAATCAGCTTATGAACTTGCCAAAAAATATCATTTTGAAAAAAATTATGCTAAGGCACGTGAACAATACGAAATTGCCTGGTCAAAAAAAATTGCCAAAGCAGGAACCAAATTGGCGGTTTTGCTGATACGCGGCGAAGGCAGTAAAGAAACTGAAAAGCAGGCAGATCAACAGCGAGCTGTTTCTTTGTTGACGTTTTTAGCCGCTTCTGGTGAGATTTTAGCTATGAGAAATTTAGCAGAAGCTTATCGTTATGGAGTGGGAACCGTTAAAGATGAAAAACAAGCAAAACAATGGCAAAAGAAATATGAACATGCTGCTGGAAAAGTATCTACTAATGATACAGCCTTTCTTAATCAAATGAATCATTCTTCATCTTCAACTCAGACAAGTACACACTTTCATAATACCAAATGAATATAAAAAATATGGAGCAAAAATGAATGTTAGTGGTTTCAATGCGTTTGCCATTATAAGGACACTTGATTAGAGGATTGCTACTCGCTTGTAGGTTTGTAGATAGATAAATTAGGAGGAGTTATGTTTAAAATGGAATCGGGCCAAGAGCAGGATGATACTCTGCAGTCAGGGCCACAATTTTTGAGTCAACTCAGCAATTCTTCTATGGGATCGCCTCAAATACTTATAGAATCTATGCCGGGTATTCCTCATATGGAAACAAAAAGTACAGGGGGCGCCACTGATATAAAACAAAATGGCCCGGAATTCAAGAGTGACCTCAGTAATCCTTCTTCAGGATCGCCTCAAGATTCGAGCGCATCTGTGCACTTTCCAGAGAGTGTTCGTGATATACAAATTAGTTACACAGATTTGGTCTATGATGAAACTAAGCCTTTGGGTAGAGGTGCCTATGGACAGGTTTTTTTAGGAACTTTCCGTAGAGAACCCGTAGCGATCAAAATCTATGATTTTCGAGGTATATTGTCTGAAAAAGATCGTAAAGCTATATTGCATGAAGCGAAAGCTATGGATAAATTGAGATCAAAATACTTAGTAGGTTTTCGTGGAATTTTTCTAGAACCTTCTTATGGTTTGGTAATGGAATATTGCGATGGAGCCACATTAACTCAGCGTTTGGCTAAGTCGGAGATCAGAATTGATTACGCCCAACAATTGTTATGGGGAAAGCAAATCAGTTATGGACTGCACGCTCTACACAGCATTAATATTTTTCATCGCGATCTCAAAAGTGATAATGTTTTATTGAATACGTTTGGAGAAGCTAAGATAGCAGACTTTGGCTTATCGCAAATAAAATCTTCCGCCTCGACTCAATCCCGACAAGGTAGCCAATCTGCGGCGGGCACAATACCGTGGATGGCGCCTGAGTTATTTGAAGGAAATCCACATTCTGCAGCAGCGGATATTTATAGTCTTGGGACGGTGCTTTGGGAAATAGTGGCTCGGCGAATTCCATTTAGCGGAAAGATGGCTGTAGTGATTAAGGGAAAAGTTCGGGTATTTTATAACATCGCCAGCTTCAATCTGACTGTGGCCGACAGGGCCTTGATCTTTCCGGAATTTAAAGAAGCGGTGATTTTGGGGTATTGCTATAACAGCCAATCCCCCACCGCTTCGGCATGGCGACTTCCTCTCAAAAATTTTGTACCACCGGACACAGCCGACGCCAAACAGATTATTTTTACCGAAGCAGACGGGCACGAAACTCCTTACACTTTTTATTCCGGCTCCTCATCGCAGAAAATGTATTTTGCTCCGGGTTTAATGAACGGCACGCCTTATCTTGTTTACGATGATCAAAATTACCAGTGGTTTTGGTATCATCCGGGAACCCAGGTCTGCGAGCGTTATAACAAATATGGAAAAATTGAGGAACGCCGCGACGCCTGGGGCAATGTCACCGCTTTCAATTATATCGATCCTGTCAGAGGAACATTGCAATACATCAGCGGGCCTTCCGGAATTGAATACTGGCTCGACAGCAACTCAAAATCTGACGGTGGGCGTCTGGATAGAATCCGCGTGAAAAAGCCCGGTCAGGATTACGGTTCTTATATCCAGTCTTATGATTTTGATAAAAACGGTTTATTAATCACATCCGGTGCTTCTCTCAACGGTCAGGATTTAACGGCGGTTTATCAAACTCAATACGGTTATTCTTCCATCAATCCGCCGCTGTTAAAGAGCATCCAGCAAGACGACGGTACCCAATTAACGATCGATTTTGTGAGCTTTTCACAAAATAGCGTTTTGAGTTACCGGGTGCAGACCCTTTATTTACCGGCGGCTGACGGTCAATGTAGAACGGATTTTACTTATTCTTCGGGAAAAGTCGGTGTAGAAGTGAGAAGCGCCTGGATGGCGGATTTTTTCCTGGACAGCCAATCCCGGCTGATTCGAAAGGATCAATATGTCAGTTACACGGACGGGCCGCTTTCCAAAGAAACTACGCAATACGAATACGCCACCGCAGGACAGGAGATTCATCCTCTGCCATTATTGCAGAGGGGGAACGAATCCTTCAACAAGGCAGTTCTTTCAAAACCACATCGGACATCGCAAAAGAGCTATTTTTAGTTAAAAATGGTTTCAAATCTAACGTAGAATTGGTAGAATGGGTAGCAAATAAATCTGCTAATCTTCCGCTGAAAGAACTTTTAAATTCTTTGAGTGAAAAAGAATCTGCCCAATATGAAAATTATCCTAGTATGAGAAATTTAGCCTTAGGTAAGGCAGTGCACAATACGACGGCGGAAATATTAAATAAGGTATTTGATGACTCGGTTATCTATTCGAGGAAAGGTGTTGATTTTACTTTGGACAATGGGTTGGAAGATAGATTAGTTGAATTGACGACCCCGAAAGGAGTGCCCGGCCATATGATTAGATATCCCGGTACACCCATTGCCGTTTGGCAACGAAACGTTGTAGAAAGTGAAACGATAGGATATACGCCATGATAATTAAAGTTAAAGCCAAAAAAATTGACGGTCCTCCCTTTGATAAAAGTCAAATATTTACTTTAAAGCATGTAAACGCTCAACGTGAGGACTATTCCAGCAAAAAGATTCATTCCTTCATTGTCGTAAAAAGTCATTTTTCACAGTGTCAGTTTAAAAATTTATCCGTGGAGGATATGCGTTTTGGTGGTACAGGAGGAATATCCAACATTGAGGATTTTAACATAGATCCCACCTCTATTTATGAGGACTGCATTTTTGACGGTTCTCGCTTGGACGGTATTGGAGCGGGAGATGCTAAATTTATCCGCTGTTCTTTTAGAAATGTTTATATAAGAGACTTAAATTTTGGCGATTGTCAGTTTATTGACTGTGTTTTTTCAGGAAAGCTACAAAAAATTAATTTCTTTGGTACGCCAAGGATGTCTCGAAGAAAATTCAATGAATTTCGTGGAAATGATTTCAGTGCAGTGGAATTTTATGATACCAGTTTTCGGGGAGACATTGATTTAACCCAACAAAAATTTCCCCAGAGTGACAAATATATATATGCCTATGATGGTTTAGGTTTTGTAAGTAGACTAAAGGAAACACTTCCTCGGATTCAAAATGAGAAATTAAAGAAACACGTTAATACACTTATAAAAGTATCTGAGTATTTATTAGAAGGGGGGCAAACACAACTCTTCTTGAGAGCCTATGAACTAACGGATGATATTACTCTCGAAAAGGAAATGATTTCAATAGTAAGAAACGCAGCTAATTAAAAATTTTTCTTTCAATATCAAGCGTTGGAACGGTGTTAGTCAACCCAGCGCATATTTGATCCTAAAGGTAATATCGTGGCAAATCCTGCCGAATAATGATCCTCAAGATGATGAATGTTTAAAAAATTTTTTAAATTTCTAAAAATTTATTTTATCAGTTTCAATTTTTTAAATTATCCTTGTAGAATATTATGTCCAATATGTGAAAAAAAATTTGGATATAAGAGATATAGTGGTATGTCTCAATTGTTTCTGCATTTTTATTGTAATAAGTGTTTAAATGTAATCCGCAGAAGTGGGGATTTTCATCAAGTAATGACACGAGGTGTTTCAGGGGAATTATTAGAAGAAATTTCTCGTTCACTTCCGGCTTGTCCTTGTGGTGGCATGTTTTGAGCTGGCAGCAATCCAAAATGCCCTTATTGCGAGTATGAATTTCCTAATCTATTGAGTAGGGTTGACGGATTAATTAATCCGTATTTAATAGTTGTTGCAGGAGCAAAGGCTTTTATTGAGCACTGATACAAAACTAATTTAAAAAAGGAAAGACAGGGTGTTGACCAAGCCCTCCAGTATTCATTACTTACTCTCAAGGGCTGGGACGACTTTGCCCAACGATGATATCCAATTTGTTAATCGCAATGAAAATGCTTTTCTGGAGATTTTCTCAGGCTAAATTTGATGATGTTAGATTTAAAGCAGGAATCGATTAGCCATACTCGTAGTATGAGGAGGTCTAATTAGAGTGTCAATCTTCAACAAATTTCTTTGAAGAGTCTGCTATTATGATTTTAGACATCCGTTAAATGCCTGCAAATCTTTATCAAAGTAGGGGATAGTAGTTCACGATTTTTTTCGGCAAATTCCCAATAACTCATGCCACCTAATTCACATGCCTTACCGAGAAATACGCTTATGTTCATAAAGAAAAAGCGCCAGCATTTTTCTTGTTTTAATTTGAGGATATTTATCCATTACATTCGTACGTTTTCAAATAATGGCCGCCTTAATGCGGTGATGGTTTGTAAATATTCGGGGTGATCAGAAGAAATGCCGCCGTGGCGAATCAAAAAATCTATGATCACCAAAGCAGAGTTATATTTAAAGCTGCCTACATCATACACTAATGCCGTTAATTCAGTTAAAGAATAGGTCATAAAATTGCTGACCTCAGCTCCGTCTGCGGTCGGCGTAAAATCAGAGGGTAATTCAAGGAAAGATAAACATTGTATCGGGAGTAATGCCTCTTGGCGTCTCCATCAGATAGGATGCAACTCCTGCACTCCGCATGTTTGACAATAACTGAATAGGAATTTGGGCTTCTTCAATCGCTTCTTTATACATATTTTCTTGAGGAGATAACCCTAAAGATAATCCACCTGCTGCCAAATTATCTAACTTATCTGGGGCAAATTTTAGATGTGAAGCGCGTCGCGCAATCCAAACCTAAATTTGATGATCTTTCTTATAGTAGCCATTTAAGTGTGTACCATACGTCTTAATGCCAAAGAAGGGGGCCACCGATCTTTCCAAAGCCAGTAAAGGTTTTTGTCCATAAACCGGCGCGACCGGGTATAGTTCGCTGCGCCAGTCTGAAACTGCACCCATTTGTTTTTAGAAAACAATTTTCCTATTGAATTTATTAATTTTTTTCTTTATAGGTTCCTTTGATTAATTCAGTTGATTTTCATTTCTTTTAAACAAGAAAAATTCACAATCTTTTCCTTTTTTTGCGTCTCCATCCTTTTTATTAATTGCAATATTCTTTAAATATTTTAAAAATTCAAGACTATCAGTTGAAATAAAAAGTTGAATAAAATTTTTGGCCTTGATTATTTTTATTAAATCATACCACACATTTTAAAAATAAATCGGAAGATAAAAATGATAGTTTTTAGGGTATTCGATTAAGAAATCTTATGTTTTTTGAATATTTTTTTATCCGAAAGGCAGTTTACCCATTTCCAGAGAAGAAGATTTTTTATCTGTATTCTCATTAGTACTGTTTGGGATGGTTTTATTGTTCGAAGATACAATAATTATATTTTGGAAATTAGATAAATGCAGAGTCGATTGAGTTTGAGCATGACTGAGATGTTGGAAAATAGGTTGAAAAGCGGGATCAGTATAATTAGAAATAATACTTGGAAATAATAAGGTGGCTTGTGAATAGTCTTGCTGAGCGGTTATATCGTTTTTATCGAGCATATATTTAGCAATAGCGCGATTCATATAATAATATGCACTTTTATCATCTAGTGCAATAGCTTGAGTGTATTTACTAATAGCTTTTTTTTCATCTCCCAATTGACGTTGCAGATTTCCTTTATGGTTAAACCACATTGCACGCCTTAAAAGCATATCGGAAAAATGGCTTCGTTGTGTAGAATCATATTGATTACTGATTTCAGGATTAAGTCGTAAAGCAGAGGAATAATCCCTCCCAGCTGTAACATCTTCTTTGTTTAATAAATATTTGGACAAAGCTCGATTCGCATAAAAGCTAGAATCTTTATTATATTTAATAGCTTTGGTGTACTTAGCAATGGCTTTTTTTTCATCTCCTGCCTGATGTTTTAGATTTCCTTGATGGTTAAACCACATTGCTCGTCTTAAAAGCATATCGGAAAAACAGCTTCGTTGCGTAGAGTCATATTGGTTGTCAATTTCGGGATTAAGTTGCAAAGCAACGAAATAATCCCAACCAGCAGTGATATTTTCTTTGTTTAATAAATATTTTGATAATGCTCGATTGACGTAAAAGAAGGGATTCTCATCATATAAGATAGCTCTGTTATAGTTAATAATAGCTGCTTTTTCATCTCTCGCTAGATGTTTTAAGTTTCCTTGATCGTTAAACCACTTTGCTCTCTTTAAACGCATATCAGAAAAATAGCTTTGGAATACAGGGTCGTAGTGGTTATCGATTTCGGGATTAAGTCGCGAAGCAACGAAGTAGTCCTTTCCGGCTGTAACATCTTCTTTGTTCAATAAATATTTTGATAAAGCAAGGTTAGCGTGATAATTAGCATTTTTATAATCATACCTAATTGCTTGAGAAAACGCGTGAATAGCATCTGCATAATTAGCTTGGGAAAAACAAGTTAGACCAGTTTGACAAGCGGTTGCTGCTAAATGTGGTTGTTTTCGAAGCATTGGGAATTCTTCGTCACTCTCTGTATCATTATTCGATTTCGATTCGAGAAATTTTGAAAGATTATACTCAAACCAAGATTCGTGCCCTGTCAGTCTCCCATTGCGCCTTTCATCACGAACACTCATTGTTGTAGGTAGATTTGCACGTAATTGTCCATCCAAACCAAGATAAACAATATATCCTTTTTTGTCTTTTACGAATTGTTGAGCTTTATGATGGAGCTGGGTTGTATAATGATCCGCTAGTTTTTTTAATAATGTTGTCTCTTCGTAGGTCCTACCTCTATCCAAAATAGATCGCCTATATAAATTAAAACTTTTTGATTTAATACCGTATTTATGCGCGTGATAAGCCGGACGAAATTCAATATTAAACGAAGGAAAGCGAATTTGTTGAGTGTGTATGATGTGCTTTGCGGTAATCCATCCCTTAAATGTCGTTTCACGTTCGTTCAAAAGTCTACCACCTATATCAACTTTATTTTCGGCTTGTAATACGGATAGATATAGGGGTTGCTTAGCAGCTAAATTTTGCAACTTATGAACTATTATTTGAACGTCACCGACTTTAGGGTGTTTGGCTCGACCATTAGACGTGTATCCAGGTCTTAAGGGCCCGTGGCTCGACTCTGCTTTGGCGCCTAATGCATACAACACTGCATGTCGTGCTTCATCCGCAGTAGACACATAAGGATTTTCAGTGCCGGGCATGACACGATAGCACTCATGTTTTTTCTCCTTATTTTCTGTACGAAATTCACTGTAGGTATTTACAAATCGTTGATAATGTTGATAAAGCAATTTTTCATGATTCCTTTTTTTCCCCCACCATGATCGTTCTTGCGCAGGTCTGTTAGCTAAGGTTGTAAAATCCTTGCTCAGTTTTCTTTGCGCTTGACGAATACGTATTATTTTTTCTCGGCTATCTATAGAATCGCCTATCGGTAACTCTGCTAATTGATAAATTGCAGGACTATAAATAGATTCATGAAATTTATCCTCCCTAATCTTATGCCGGCGGGTTCTTCTAAATGCTGGATTTGGGAAGAGCGATTTAAAATAATGAATACCTCTATAATGAATAACATATAAAGGAGGGTATTCAGTTAAGTCAATAGGTTTATTTTCCGCAAATTTTTTATTAATTTTATCAATTATCTCGCTAACGTCACACGATCCAATTTCCTCTGTTGGCGGAAATATTTTTGTTTCTTGATCGGAGTCAGTGCTATAGTCGCTTCCTCCGTCGTTCCCTATCAGTTCTGTTATTTTCATAGAAAAATCCTTTGTATCAGGTGGCTTTAGTAAGTGAACATAAATATTAACTTATTTTTATAAATTAGCAATTAGTAGAAATTCTTGCGATTCGAATAAGAAGATTATTATGTTAGTCATCACTGGATCCTATTTTACGAGACGCTTTTTTACAAGACTATGGGTTTGCCTAAAACTACTATACCTGTTCTTTATCAACCCATAAGAACCGTTTTAATAGATACCTGTTCATGTTTTTCAGTTGCAGAGCGGCTGTTTTTACTTGATAATTTTCGTGTCCCTATTGAAATATTTTTTTATCCGAAATTACATAACAGGAGTTTACCATGAAGTTACCCCAAGAGGATCAATCGCAGTCAAATCTATTTCCATTTCTACAAGACAGTTCGCTGCTCACACAGATGCCGCCAATCGTCTTGTCGAAAGCCGATCAAAAAATTGTCTCGCCCACCAAGCCCGTTTTGGCGCAACTGGATTCACAGGGAGGTATTTGTATCAAGATTACTATTCCAGCCAAGGTTTTAAGGCTGGGCAAATTACTCGGTGAAGGCGCGTACGGTTCGGTGTATGAAGGGGTGTGGAATGAACAACCGGTGGCGATTAAACGGCTAAAAGCGCAGCATTTGACCGAGAAGGCCATCAAGGAATTACGCCAGGAAGCCCAGATCATGTTTCAGTTGGGAGTGGAATCTAAATACATAGTGCCACTGAAAAAGATTTGTCTGGAAGCTCCGCATTACTCGCTGGTGATGGAATTGATGCCGAAAGGATCTCTGTATCATTTATTACATAATGGTCAGGATTTACCGTGGACGATTCGTTTTCAAATCGCGCTGGATGCTGCTTGGGGACTGAAAGATTTACATGCCTATTCTATTTTGCACCGGGATTTAAAAAGTCTGAATATTCTGTTGGACGACCGTCTGCGGGCCAAGCTGGCGGATTTTGGTTTGGCTAAAGTCAAACAGGAAACCAGCAGTCAGTCGAGCCTTGTTAAGGGCACGGTATTATGGATGGCCCCAGAATTATTCAAGCGTAAAGCAGAAGTGACAGCGGCGGCAGATATTTGGAGTTTGGGGATGGTATTATGGGAATTATCCACGCGTGAAATTCCGTTTAAAGATGCGCAAAATCAATTACAGGCGATGGGCTGGATTAAAGACGGTGAAAAAGAAGAAATTCCGGGCGATTGTCCGCCGAGATTGAAAACGATTATTGAATCTTGCTGGGATTTAACGTCCACGAAACGTCCGACAGCGAGCCAAGTAGTAGAGCAATTAAAACCCCTATTGATCAGTCAGGAGCAAAAAGCACAGAGGCCAGTATCTACCACAAAGGAATCGAGAGTATTAACTTTGGCAGACCCAGAAGATGGGGAGATGAAGAAATTTCAAGCTGAGGTAATGCAGCTGAAGCTCAAAGAAGCAGAAGATGAGCGGCAACGGGTGGAATCTGAAAAGATGGCGGAAGACCATGCACGATTAAAGGCAGAACTGGAGTGGGGGCGAGAGATCAAGCGGCAGGAAGTGGAGTTGAAAAAAAGCCCGTCAGCGCCGAAACCGGAAATTCCGGCATCATCGCTGCCGTCATTATCGCAGAGTCATTTTACCATTACGCCTGCACCGAAGTCTCTAATTAAAGTGGTAGATGTCAAAGCGCTGGAGCAATTACTGCGATTTGTGGCGGAAGGCGAACAGAATCAAGCGGAAGACCTGATCCAGAAAGATCAGAATCTGTTATTACACGCGGGAACAGTGACGGATTTATCGGGTCGAGAATTTAAGCAGATCACAGCATTTCAATATGCGTTATGGGCGATGGATTGGCACATGTGGACGATGATTCAAAAATATTTGTCGCAGGAAGCGCAAGGGCAACAGTTGAAAGAATTAGAAACCAAAGGCACGGCCTATGGACAGCATTTTAGTTTGCAAGGTTTGACCGGAGCGTTACAAACGTATGTGAATAATGCTACAAAATGGAACTATAACAAGCAAGCGGAAGATCAGTGGTGTCAGGAAGTGGGTAGAGAACAAAAATTGTTGCCCGTGCATGTCGTGAATGAATATTGCCGTAATGATCGAAGTGGACCCTGGCTATCAGAGTGGGAGTCCAGGTTACCTCGGACGCAAAAGATAGAAACATACACTCTTGCCCGCGGAACTGTTAGTGGCTCGTGGTTTATGTCTTCATCATCGGAAGAGGGACTTGGACTGACGTATGCTTTTATCAGAGATAAATATAACGTGAGGGGGTGCAAGGTCTGGGGTCTAGGGGGCGGCGGTTTGGGTGGCGGAGGGGGGATGGTATGGGTCAACCTTAAAGCTCTCCTATCCTTGTGGAAGACACGCACGCGGCAACTGGAGTTGCTTCAATCTAAGTTATTGCCCACCACCAGTTATTATACCCAGACACTACAGTTAGGGCAGTCGTCTCAACCTAAACTATCCTCCCTGGAGGAGCGCAATCAGCATTCCCCTGAAAGGCTAACATTGCCGGAAATAAAAAAGCCATTAATTTCATCTAAAACAGAACTAATGACTTTGGCATCGCAGAACATTTATAGTCTGACTGCGCAGAAATCCGGGGCTAAACCGGTAGTGAGTGCGAAGTTGTTGGGACAATTGCTACAATGGGTGGCAAAAGGCGAACAAGATGATGCGGAAGCGCTGATCCAAGGAGATCGGGATCTGTTACTGCACGCGGGAACAGTGACGGATTTATCAGGTCGAGAATTTAAGGAAATCACGGCGTTTCAATATGCGTTATGGGCGATGGATTGGCACATGTGGGAGATGATCCGGAAATATTTACCGGAAGAGCAGCAAAGAGAGCAGTTTGAGGTATTGGAAAAGAAAGGCACGGTGCATGGTAAACATTTTAGTTTGCAGCCGTTGATCAAAGCGTTGCAGGCGTACGCAGATAATTATGACAGCTTCAATTGGAAAATGTTTGAAAGTAAACGCGAGCATCATTGGCAACAAGTAGTGGTAGGAGCCCAAAAACTATTGCCTGTGCATGTGATTAATGAGTATTTTAGGCCAGATCGTGCTTTTCATCCTTGCCCTAACTTCACAGAAGCTTCACTTCCACGGATCCGGGAACGTGGCGGCATACTAACTTATCAGATTTCACCATACTATGCGTGGTCGCAGGGCGAAAAGCGTGTGTTAGTGAGGGGCAGTGATAAAGATGAGTGTTGGTTCGTTAAAAAGGCTGTGTTGGACGGCGAGGGAAATGGCTGGTTCAATGATGTCCCGCGGGATGCGCGTGCTCTCCAATCCTTGGCTAAAGCTCGCATCCAGCAGTTGGAGTTGCTGGCGTCTCAGCTTAAATTATCATCGCTCAGATTGGGAATAGGATAAAACAGTGGCTGGCGATCTTAGCTGCAAGGAATCGGGTTCAAACGTTCCGTTTGGTGGCAAATAATTGAATCAAATCAAGAGTTATTAAAAGACTAACTTTGCGAGTTCACCAAGAAGCTCATTGAAGCAAATAACGTTATTATTTTTAATTATCGCGGCCTTCTTTGCAAGAAAATCATAGTGTGGACTCACTATAATTGAAAAATTTAATGACGGTCATATTCTCACCGGAAGGGCGCAGTGATTCTACTCGATTTATGTCCTAATAAATCTTGTCTATCTTCTAAACTTACTGCTTGATAGCTGAAACGTTAAAAAGTATTTTTGATGAAAGAGCAAAAAAGGATTACACGAATAGCTTATTATCCCGGCTCGTTTTCCTTATTGAACCTTTTCTCCCCATGGTTCACTTGCGGATTTCTTAATACCTTCTGGATCACACATCCGCCCAAACCAGTCTTGCAATGCAAACTTGATGATTTCATTCAGGTGAAGCATGCATCGCATGGGTTCTAGAAAATGCTTATGTTCTCGATCAAAATCGTTTGGGCCAATTATCATTCTTGCATTTCCGTCTTCATGCATTCGAATCGATTCCTTAATGTGGCGATGTGAAAAATGGATATAGCCTGAAGTGGTCTCATAAACATCAATCATCCAGGGATTCCTTTCTGCCACACGTTGAACAAGATATTTATCATGCATTTTGGAGCCATCCTTGCTTTTCATTTGGTTAATTGGTTTGCCATTCAGAACGTCTCGACAAAACTGCTGGTGATCGGTCACGAAGAACCCTGCATAAAACCGGATAGCGGTATCAAGCTGCATGCGCACCATCGGCATGGCGCAAAGTGAATTGCGCTGTTTGACCATCGCGCGAAAACCTGATGATAAAGCTACTGCGCGGCGACCGACGCCCATGCCGAAAAAACTAGCATAGGTGAGAGGAGTGTGAGGCGGGAGGAAAAAAATTTCAGTAATCGCTTGCTCGGAAGCTTCAAGCGCAGCGGCGACAGTCTCATAGGTTGTGTCTTTCTCAAATGAATTTTCTAGCATAGTACTTTGTGACGGTTAATTAGTAGCACCAGAGTAGCACCAGAAATTTTACATTTTAAAAAGTTCTTATAAGTGATTGATTTTATGGCTCCCCGGGACGGACTTGAACCGCCGACCAAGTGATTAACAGTCACCTGCTCTACCGACTGAGCTACCGGGGATCAGTAAGGAAGAAACATATTAATCAGGATGAGGACGCAGGTCAATACCCGAAAACAGATGATCTCTCAGTAGAGCTATTAAATTATGATTGATCACAAACGAGGTATAAATAATGAATACTATAAACAAAAAGTTATCTTTATTTGCAGTAATTTGGATATTTATAGTTAGTTCAGCGTGGCTTAGAGTCAGTAAGAAGTAAGAAGGCCTCAATGCACCGAATATTGAAAACTAAGATGCGTTTATCGCAGCTTGCCTATTGACGACCGGGAGCTAATGAGTGACCCTGCGTGATTTGTGTTCTCCGATGTGGGATTTTAATTTATATTCAGGATCTTAGTTGAATTCAATAGAAGTGTTTAATATACTTGTCATATAGGAGAATTAGAAGCTTTAAAGCTGGAAAATACCATCTAACAGTCAAAGGGATGCGCGATAAACAAACAACTAAAATGAATGAGTTAATAAAAAAAACAAACTTATATACGGCGCAAAATCAATCTAAGATTATTGTAGATGTATCAGTTGTTGCGCAAAACATTTTAAATGAAATCATTGATATCATTAGGCCGGGTATAAGCGAGTCAGAAGCGACTGATGCGGCACATATAATATTCAAAGAGCATGGTATAGAAAAATTATGGCATAGACCGTATATTTGCTTTAATCAAAATACTCTTTGTACTTTTAAAGACAGGCCTGCGACAAATTATATTTTACAGGAAGAAGATATAGCCTTTATTGATATTGGCATTGTCAAAGATGGGATTGAAGGTGATGTAGGTAAAACGATTGTTTTTGGAGAAAATAAGGAATTTTCTCATTTGAAAAACACTAGTGAAATTCTTTTTCAAGAAGGCATTAGATATTGGAAAAATGAGAATCCAACCGGAATTGAATTATATGAATTTATAACTAGAGAAGCTAAACATCGGGATGTGCTATTTAATCTTTCACCTGCCGGGCATTTAATTGGCGCATTTCCTCATACACATGCCTGGACTAAAGGTGCTAATACATATCCTGAGAAACTTGCAGCAGGTGGTTGGATTCTTGAAATTCAGATTAAAAGCTTAAACCAACCATTTGGAGCATTTTATGAAGGATTGCTTATCGTTTAACCTCTGAATTCATAGAAGGTTAAATAGTCGGTCGGGATATACCGTAAAAATTTTATGGGTCCCGGCAAAAAGTAAACTGAAGCCATTAAATAATTATTTACCAGCAAATACTTTCGCTATTTGCGTCATTGCCAGGCGCAGGTTTTCCATATTGGTGGCATAGGAAATACGAATATGTCCGGGTATACCGAATTCAGTGCCTGGGACAATGGCGACGTCGCCTTTCTCAAGCAGTGCCTTGGCCAATTCAATGTCTGAGGTGAGATTTAAATGCTGGATCACTTTTCTGACATCGGGTAGGGCATAAAAGGTGCCGTCAGCGGCAGCGCACTCTACGCCGGGCATGGCGGTTAACGCTTGATGTACAAAATCATGCCGTTCACGATAAGCGTCAAACATGTATTGCAGCAGTTTGCGATCGCAAGAAATGGCTACCACAGATGCTTTTTGGGCGATGGAATCGGTAGTGGTAGTGCTTTGAGACTGAATCTTTTTCATATTTTGAATAATTTCAAGTGGACCGGCGGCGTAACCGATTCGCCACCCAGTCATGGCGTGACCTTTAGAAACTCCATTCATGACGATAGTGCGTTCTTTTAATCCGGGAGCTACATTTAAAATATTCACAAATTTCGGCATACTCCACAAAATATATTCATACATATCATCGCTGGCAATCAGCACTTGCGGATTTTTTTCCAGCACTTCGGCCAGTTCTTTCAATTCTTCTGCAGTGTAAGCCATTCCAGATGGATTTGAGGGACTATTGATAATCAGTAAACGAGTGCGCGGGGTAATGGCTTCTGCCAGTTGCTGCGCGCTAATTTTAAATCTTTGTTTTATAGAGGTGGGAATAATCACGGGTGTGGCGCCCGTCAGTTTGACCATTTCCGGATATGAAACCCAATAAGGGGCGGGGATAATGGTCTCGTCGCCTTCCTCTAAAACTACTTGCATCAAATTAAATAAAGACTGTTTTACGCCTGCGGAAACCATAACCTGTTGCGGCGAATACTCCAATTGGTTATCTCTCTTTAACTTTTGCACAATGGCTTGTCTCAGCTCAATAATGCCTTCGGTAGGAGTGTATTTGGTAAATCCAGATTGAATCGCCCTAATCGCTTCCTGCTTAATAAAATCGGGCGTGTCGAAATCAGGTTCACCGACGCTTAAATTGATAATTTTCCGGCCGGCAGCCTTCAACTCGTTTGCTAAAGTATTAATCGCCACGGTAGCAGAAGGTTTAACCTGAATCACTCTTTTTGCAAAATGATATTTCATATGAATCCCTATTTTTGGGTTGTTTTAGCAGGCAGCATATATATTATAGCGGCTTTTAGTTGTGCATTGCTGCATTCGAAACACCCTCCGCGAGGAGGCATCTGATTGAGTCCTACAATCGCCACGGTCAAAAGTCCATCTAATCCCTTTTGCATGCGTGGTTTCCAATCTCTGGCGACTCCGATTCGTGGGGCGCCGACATCTATATTAGGGTCCCGAGCATGGCAGGTTGAGCAAAATTGGTCATAAATTTTTTTTCCAGCCTGTGGGTCGTTTTCAATGGACTTAATAAATTCCTCAGGGTGGTGATGCTGGGTAGCCATGGCAGGCTGCTGCGGCTCATTGGAACTGGAAAAGGCCACATTGTATAAACAAAAATAAAGTGGTAATAATAAAAAAAGTTTTTTTAACATAGTGTACTGAAATTCATAAATTGTTTTTAGTATATCAATAAAAAACTTGCAGTGAAATGACAGTAAGGATATAAGACAGGTCTCCCGTATTAAAAATGTTTTTATGCGGACCCTGGGAAGTAAAAAGGAGCAAGTTATGAAAATTTTAACAAGTAGGTTAATCGTTTCTGTGACAATGACAGGACTTTTATTTAGCGGACTCTCTTTGGCTGACCAATGTCCGAATACAGGATTTCCTGGCTCACCTATTTATAACCCCATCACTTACACTGAGGCTTGTACATTACCGGGGGTCTCGGGAGCATGGATCTATGGGCAGGTTTTTTTTAAGATAGAACAAGAAACTACCTCATATAGTTTAAAAAATATCGATACCGAAGGTAGAAAAATTAATGCAGCTTATGCTGAATATTTTATTTATTGTAATCCGGATGGGATAAGGCCAAAACAAGTTCGAACTCCAGTAATTCAAATTAATCCGGGCGACACAACACCATTGGAAATACAATCTAACTGTACTTATGAAAATGTTTTATTATGGTATCCTTCAGATGAAATTAACCAACAAGGCCTTGGTGCAGTGGCCATTCATAATGATTTTTATGGGTCTGATATCAATACAACCGGAGTAATGCAAATTACTCAATAGTTCAGTTATTTGCATAACCATATTTTAAAGAAATTTAGAGAACTCTTTCGAAGAAAATTAAAATTAATAAGCGAATATGAAAACATTACGCAGCGCTTTGCAGAAGCAAAAAAAGTAATTCGAAGTAAAGCGGAACTTACGTGATCCCTTAGCTGCTTAGCTAAAGCTTAAAGAAGGTAATGACTTCCTTATTTATGATATAGTTTATTCATGACTAAACCCTTTACTCTCAGCAGTGTCTTTAAACCCAGTGGCGACCAGCCGGGCGCCATTAAAAAATTGGTAGAAAATATTGAATCCGGATTGGCTTATCAAACTTTGTTGGGAGTCACTGGTTCCGGTAAAACATTTACCATTGCCAATGTTATTCAAGCGGTGCAACGGCCAGCTTTGGTTTTGGCCCCCAATAAAACCTTGGCAGCACAGTTTTATGCGGAATTACGCGAGTTTTTTCCGGGTAATGCGGTTGAGTACTTCGTGTCTTATTATGATTATTATCAACCGGAAGCGTATGTTCCAAGCACGGATACTTATATCGAAAAAGATGCTTCTATCAATGAACATATTGAACAAATGCGATTGTCGGCCACTAAAGCCATATTAGAAAGACGTGATGCAGTGATTGTGGCAACCGTGTCGGCTATCTATGGTTTGGGCGATCCACAAGCTTATCTCAGCATGGTGTTTCACATCAGTAGGGGTGATCGTATGGATCAGCGGCAGATTTTGCATCGTTTGACAGAGATGCAATACACTCGCAATGATACTGTATTTCAACGCGCCACATACCGGGTGCGTGGAGATGTGATTGATATTTTCCCAGCAGATTCAGAAAAAGACGCGATCAGAATAGAATTGTTTGATGAAGAAGTGGAAAATATCAGTATTTTTGATCCTTTGACTCAGAAAATTATTTCCAGAATACCTAGAATCACCGTTTTTCCTAAAACTCATTATGTAACACCGCGGGAAAGAGTTTTAAAAGCAATTGAAGAAATTAAATTGGAATTGCGTGAACGTCTTGCTGAGCTAGAAAAAGCCAATAAATTGGTTGAACGCCAACGTTTGGAGCAACGCACTCAATTTGATATCGAAATGATGTTGGAAATGGGTTATTGCACTGGTATCGAAAATTATTCACGCTATCTGTCCGGCCGCTCCGCCGGCGAACCGCCACCCACTTTATTCGATTATTTGCCGCCGGATGCTTTGTTGATCATCGATGAATCCCACGTCACCATACCGCAATTGGGTGGGATGTATTTGGGTGATCGTGCGCGCAAGGAAAATCTAGTGAATTATGGTTTTCGATTACCTTCGGCGTTGGATAATCGGCCGCTAAGATTTGATGAATTTGAAAAATTGATGCCGCAAACAATTTTTGTTTCGGCTACGCCCGGCCCTTATGAAAAAGAACATACTGAAGACGTGGCGGAGCTACTGGTTCGACCCACCGGTTTATTGGATCCTGAACTGGAAATACGGCCTGCGGTCACTCAAGTAGATGATTTACTTTCCGAAGTGAAAAAGCGCACGGCCAAAAATGAGCGCATTTTAGTAACTACTTTAACCAAGCGCATGGCGGAGGATTTAACCGATTATTTGCACGACCACGGTGTCCGCGTGCGTTATCTGCACTCTGATATTGAAACCGTTGAGCGGGTGGAAATCATTCGAGATTTGCGATTGGGTGAATTTGATGTGTTGGTAGGCATCAATTTATTGCGTGAAGGTTTGGATATCCCAGAAGTTTCTCTGGTGGCGATTTTAGACGCTGATAAAGAAGGATTTTTACGTTCCGAACGCTCTTTGATACAAACCATCGGCCGAGCGGCGCGGCATATCCATGGTAAAGCGATTTTGTATGCTGACAAAATCACTGGTTCTATGGAAAGAGCCATCGCTGAAACCAATCGCCGTCGAGAAAAACAAGCTGCATATAACCAAGAACATGGCATAACCCCGCGCGGCATCGTCAAAGCGATTCGTGATATTTTAGAAGGTGCTCGTGAACGCGCGCCTCAAGGCGGTGGTTTTGGCAGAGCACAACAGATTGCGGAAGAATCAGTAGACTATTTGTCTATGTCGCCTGCGGAACTCAGTAAGACCATTCACAATCTAGAACAAGAAATGTTTACCGCTGCCAAAAATTTAGAGTTTGAAAAAGCCGCTGAAATTCGCGATAAGATATTGCATATTCGCAAAGGAGCTTTAGAAGTGGATGATAAGAAGTAATTCCTATTCCTCACAATGTATATTTTTCAATGATTTTTTGCTGTTGGGGAAAAGCTTGAATTAATTGCTGGCGATCCGCTAATTCAAAGTCAGCGAAATCAAAGCCCGGGCCTACTATGCAGCTGATTAACGAAAAATGTTGAAGCTCGTTAAGATAGGCGCAAAACCAGGTATTTCGTGGGACGGTGATTTGGTATTGGGCGTCGGTATGGAGTACCGGGTTCCCTAAAATTTGAGATTCTAACTTGGCATTATTTCCTAAAGTTAAAATAGTCATAGGGCAGCCATGATTATAAATCCAAACTTCATCGGATTTGACTCTATGCCAGGCCGAAAAACTATTACTGGGAAGTAAGAAGTAAATCGACGTTAACGCGCTGCGTTCGTCGGAAGCATATTCTTTCGATACCATCACTTTATTGTCGGATCGAAAAATTTCGGCGTAGTACCCACCTTCATGATGCGGCTGTAATTTATATTTTTTGATGAAGAAATCAGCGGTAATGTCTTTTTCCATCCCGCCATCTTAATCGGTTCGACTGCAAAATGCCAGTCAATTAGGGTATGATATAATAAATAACAGGAGATATTGAATGTTCATTAAATCGAGTGCCGTTATTCTGAGTCCTTTTTTATGGTTACTGAATTTATTAATCCCTCTCGGGGATTTAATTGCTAGAGTTTGGGTGGCGCAAATCTTCTTACGTGATGGCTGGTATAAATTTGAGAACTGGAATCATACGGTCAATCTATTACACAGTCCTTATTGGGCTGGATTGGTAATTGCTGTGGAAATTATTTTGCCGGTCCTCCTAATCATCGGTTTAGGCGGAAGAATCATCATACTATTATTTTTTCTTTTTAATATTTTTACCATGTATTCTTATAACTTTATTTGGACCCCCGAAGGAATTACTAATTTTAATCAGCAAATGGCATGGGCGATGGTGCTAATGTTACTCATGCTGCATGGTTCAGGAAGATGGTCTGTAGACCATTGGTTGCATTTAAGACATGGGCATCATTTAAAATTAAAGAAAAAGTAGGTGAATATGGCTAAAGTAGAAGTTAAAACAGAACCTCACGGACAGTTGGAAATTCGTACCATTGCTATGCCGGCCGACACCAATGCCAATGGCGATATTTTTGGCGGTTGGGTAGTTTCTCAAATGGACTTGGCAGGGGCAAGTTATGCGCTGAAGTATACCAAGGGGCGAGCGGTTACCGTTGCGATTGACGCGATGTCGTTTATTGCCCCAGTACAAGTGGGTGATTTACTCAGTTGTTATGTCAGTCTGCATAAATTAGGTCGTACCTCTATCCAAATTAAAATAGAAACCTGGGTTATTTCTCCAACCACTTTAAAGAGTAGACAGGTGACGGAAGGTATTTTTACTTTTGTGGCTGTGAATGAAGAGGGGAGGCCTAGAGAAATTGTCCAATAGCGGTTGATTCTTATTCTTGGCTGATCTGTTCTAAACGCATTAAGGTATTTTCAAATACTCTGGGTTTAATCGCGTAGGGTCCTTCAAAAGGATGGCTGATCATAATCATTAGGGTCAAGATAGAGGAAATGGTAAATATCAACGCTGCGGTTAACAACATTTGGATTGCAACATCTTTCATCCCAAAGAAATAAGAAATTCCTACTACGATGCCTCCTAAAAGACCTAAGTATATCCAAGGTCTTTTCATTTCAAATTCCGTTGCAGTAAAGATTCGCATTCTACGATGTTCTCTTAAGGACATCAGATGCTGTAGTGATTCTGTATAAATAATTTCTTCTTTACCCTGTTTTGGATTGTAATCTATGTATATCTTTTGTAATTGCTTTAATAATTTACTGGCGTTGGAAGATTCTTTGCGCTCGGCCATTTTGGGCCATTCATCATTAATAATGGTTCTGGTGTAGTTTATAAGTGTTTGGTCTATCTCTTGGTGCATGGCGGGAGGAAAACCAGAAGCCAGTTGTGATAAACTAAGCATACTAGTCGTTTCTTGTTTGACGTCTGTATAAGCGTCGTTGATGTTATTTAACATGAAAGAAAAAATGAATGCTAAGATTACCGCATAAATAACACCTAATTGTAAAAACATGGGAAAAGCGACTTCATGATGAGTGGTTAATAAATGCAAGCTTCTAATTTTCTGACCAATCCAACTAATAGACTGCCAATAACAGAAGTAATTGCGGCAATTGTGAAAACTGGAGCAGCATGGAAAAAGTTCATTTATCTTACTACCTGTTCGCTACGCAAAACCACCAAATAACCTCGAACCGGTTGATCCTTTTGAGTACGCAATTTAGTTTCTTCTAAACGAATTTTTTTAAAGCCATATTCTTTAATCAATGATTCTAAATATTCTTGAGAATGTGCATAACGAATAGAAGCTTGCAGTTCAAAAGGCGATTTTGTGGTTTTTTCTACAGAAAAAGCAAACCAACCCTCTTTTTTTAATGCTTTTTTCACTCTTTTGAATATTTCATTTAACTCGCCGATGTAAGTAAATACATCTGCTGCTAGGATTAAATCAAGTTCCGTAAAACTATCCAGATGTTCTTCAATATCTCCCACAATCAATTGATCATAGATTTTTTTGTTTTTAGCAACCGCTACCATTTCTTCAGAGATATCAATTCCGCTCAGTTTAGCGGCAAATTCTTTAAATAATTCGCCGCACAAACCGGTGCCGCACCCTAGGTCTAAAATATTCCATTCTGCCTGCTCGATTTTGGCTTCCTGGTAGATAGCAGCATGTATTTGCTGCGGTACGCGGTAACGTAATGCTTCTGTCAAATGTTTATCATAATAACCGGCATATTGATCAAATAAATTTTTTAAATATTCTGCAGGCGCTTTATCCGGAGTTTTGTTTTGAGTGAGCGCCAGGATGATATGTTGTATTTCGGGATCATCCGGTTTGATCGCAGCTGCCTGCTGGTAGTGATTTAAAGCTTCCGATTGGTTTTGCAGTTTTAAATATTCTACTCCTAAATTCAAATGCGCCGGTAAATGAAGTGGATCTAAAATTATCGCATGTTTTAAATACTCAATCGCATCTTTGTGGCGACCCTTTTCGATCAATAACACGCCGATATTATAGGCAGCATTGGCAGTTTGTTGCACTTCAAGTTGTCTTAAAAAATAAGTGAGCGCTTTTTCTTTATCATCTAATTTTAAATAGGCAATTGCCAAGTGCTCATAACATTCCGGGTGTTGATGGGTAAATTGCAAAACTTTCTCAAAGCTATGCACCGCATCTTCTAGCTGATTTAAAGTCAAATACGCCATACCTAAATAATGCCAGGAATCCAAATGGTTGGGCTGTAGCAATAATCTTTTTTGCAAGTAATTTATGGCTTGAGGATAATCGGCTTTTTGCAAAAAGATTTGCGCCATTTGTCCATAAACTGCAGCATTTTTTGGATTAAAAGAAAGCGATTTTTCCAGACTGGATTGGGCTTGCGCTAAATCGCCTAGTTTGAGTAACAATACCCCTTGGTTGTAATAAGCATCACTGAAATTAGGGTTTAATTCTATGGCCTTGGCGTATGATTTTTGTGCTGCAATAAATTTTTCTTGCAAATATAAGCAACGGCCAATGTTGTTATAAGCGATTGCATATTTTGGATCGGCTTTAACAGCCTGGCGATATTCCGCAAGAGCAGCCTCTTGAGCGCCCTGCAAAGAAAAGACATTGCCTTTACTATTATGAAAAGCAGCCGATTTGGGTTGCAGCTGCAAGGCTTGGTTCAAAAATTCTAACGCAGGAATAAAGCTACGCTGTTGGGCATGAATAATGCCAACTTGATGCAACACATCAGCATCATCCGGTGTGGCTGCCAATATTTGCATATATAATTCTAAGGCGGCAGCTAAATCACCTTGCCGATGTAATTCTTGTGCTTTTTTTAATGAATCCTTCATAATCTTTATCAATTGCTTCGCTGAGTTGATAAATAGCCATTGCGTAAGTAGTTCTAGGATTATAGGCCATTATTGCGTAAAAATTCTGAAATGTAAGCCAATATTCACTGTCGTAGGTATTGTGCATGGCAATTAAGGCTACTTTACGCTCGGATTGAGCAGAAACTGGTTTTATGCCATATTTGTGTAAAAAGTGCAAGCTATAGTTGGGTTTGGCGTCTGATGAAAGGAACTGAGTCAGTGCTGCGGTGGAATGACCGGTTTTAACTTTTACCGCAACGGGTTGACCAGGTTGCCAACCGGATTTTTGTAAATAATTGGCGATACTGGCAATAGCATCTTCATGGTCTTCTAAAAGATTGACGCTGGGTTTACCATCATAACTGATCGCATATTGCCGGTAATTACTAGGCATAAATTGTGGAATACCTAGAGCACCGGCATAGGACCCATTTAACTGGGTTGGATTTAAATGATATTCCCGGCTTAGCAATAAATAATTTTCAAGTTCATTTTGAAAGAATGCAGCTCGTTTTGGATAGTGAAAGGAGAGCGTAGCCAAGGTACGAAGTTCTGGAAATTTGCTGGGTTGTTGGCCATATTTGGATTCAATGCCAATGATTGCGACAATGACAGCCGGAGAAACGCCATATTGCTTTCTGACTTTTTCTAAAGTTTCCGCATGTTCCTGCCAATAGGCCACGCCATCATGGATTCTTTCTTCGGTGATAAAAAAATTCTTATAAAAATCCCAGGGTTTTTCTTCAAAGGGTTGATTCATGCGATCAATTACTTCGGGCAAATAAGCCGTATGTTGGAATAAGTCTGTGATTTCCTCACGATTAAAGTGATCTGCGTTAACTAATTTGTCTACAAATTCAGACACGGTAAGAGGTTGTTGCGGAGGTGATGTTGGTGTTACAGCAGACCCAGCATAAGAAGAAACACAAGCCAATCCCATTACCATGATTATTTTCTTCATAGATTTCTACTTTTTAATATTCCTCTTACTTGGACCAAAGTTTTCGATGACCGTGAATTGACATAATGATGCCAAAACCCGCCATAATTGTCAGCAGTGAACTACCGCCGTAACTGACCAAGGGTAAGGGTATACCAACCACCGGTAATATTCCAATCACCATACCAATATTAATTAACGCTCCAATGATAAATGTAAAACTCAAACTGCCGGCCAGTAATCTACCGTAAGTATTTTGAGCCTTAACGCTAATATATAAACATCGGGCTAAAATGGCTAGAAAAATTAACAGTAATAAGACGCAACCAAATAAACCGAATTCTTCACCGGTGACCGCAAAAATGAAATCCGTGGTGTGTGCAGGCAAAAATGATAAGTGAGACTGGCTTCCTTGCAGCCATCCTTTTCCTAACACGCCACCGGAGCCGATGGCAATTTTGGATTGGATAATATGGTATCCGCTTCCTAAAGGATCACTTTCTGGATTAATTAACGTCAAGATGCGGTTTCGTTGGTAGCCATGCATGTGATGCCATATAAAAGGCGCGGCGGAGGCGATTCCCAATAAAATAGTAATGACTAAGGGCCAACTGATGCCCGCTAAAATTAAGACGAACAATCCAGCGATGGCGATCAAAATAGCGGTCCCTAAATCGGGTTGTTTGGCGGTCAGTAATACCGGGATAATCATCATAATCCCACCTAGCAGCACCCAACGAAATTTAGGGGGCAGTGTTTTTTCACTTAAAAACCAGGCTAACATCATAGGTGTTGCTAATTTCATGATTTCAGAAGGCTGAAGATTAAAAAGTTTAAGATCAAACCAGCGCCGCGCCCCTTGTTGAACCTGGCCTATAAAAAGAACGGCTACTAATAAAAGCAAACCGGCTATAAATAACCAGGGAGTCCATTGATAATATCTTTGAGGCGGGATTTGAGCAAAAATAAACATCACTGCAAATCCTAGCCCTAACCGCAACAGCTGTTTTTCAACGATCCCAGGAGTTTGATTGCTGGCGCTGTATAAAATGATTAAGCCGAAAGAAATCAAACATAACAAGGCTAATGTAAGCCATGGGTCGATGTGTAAAGTGTTCCAATTGGCCCGCCGTAATTTACTTTTAATACGGTCTTGATAGGAATCAGTTAAAATTTCATTGCTGTTCATTATTTTAGCACCTTTTAGCGTGGAGGAGGCAATCCGGTACGCGGCGCTCCAGTTTGTCGTGACGAATTTGAAATTCCATGATTTTCTCTGGGAGCGGGCAGTTGCACTTGTCCAGGTTGTCTTTGTGGTATCGGCGGCGGAATTTGAAAATAAGTATCCATGACTTTTCTAGCTAATTTTGCTGCGCCCACCCCGTGTTCATATAAAACAACGATGGCAATTTGTGGATTATCGATCGGTGCAAAAGCGATAAATAAGGCGTTGTTTCTTAACTCCTTAGGGGTATTTTCATCTTGATCTTCACCGCCTTCACGATTGACTACTTGTGCCGTACCTGTTTTTCCAGCAACAGTATATCTCACCGTAGAGCCGTCAAAAAAATTGTATGCGGTACCTCCTTCCTTCATGACCACTTGTCGCATTGCGGAAATAATCATATCCCAAATTTTGGGGTCCTGCAGTTTAAGCAGTTGCTGGGGCTGGGATGTGGGCTGATAAACATTTTTGCCATTTTGCGTAGCTTTAAGTAAGACGTGGGGTTGGTATTTGATCCCCCTCTCTGCGATCAAAGACACACCTTGCACTAGTTGCAACGGAGTTACCAATAAAAATCCTTGGCCTATGCCCATAACCACAGAATCACCCATGTACCAGGATTCTCCGTGGACTCGACGTTTCCATTCAGGGGTGGGCACTAATCCTGCCAATTCATTCGGCAAATCAATTCCGGTGGGTTTGCCAAAACCGAATCCTTGTAAAATCCGGTCTTGCGCCCGAATCCCTAATTTCTCTGCTACGGTATAAAAAAAAGTATCACAGGAAACAATAATGCCTTTCATCACGTCGACAATGCCGTGACCCCCTTGTTTCCATCCATGGTCATGATAAACGTGTGAGACGCCGGGAAGGGTGAAAAGACCGCTATCATGAATTTTAAATTCAGGAGTAATGACCCCACTATCCAAAGCGCCGATGGCATAAAAGGGTTTAATAGTAGAACCAGGCGGGAATATACCGCGCAGGGCACGATCGTACAACGGTTTATCCGGAGAGTTTAGCATTTGCTGATAATCTTGAGAGGTAATGCCCATGACGAACATGTCTGGGTTATAAAAAGGTTTGCTGACCATCGCCAAAATTTCACCGGTGCTTGGATTCATGACGATAATGGTCCCAGTTTCATCGCCTAAGGCGTCACTGGCTGCTTGTTGTAACCGGCTATCAATTGTGAGATAAAGATCCTGACCAGAAACGGGTTTATTTTCTTTCAAAATCCTTAAAATACGGCCATTGGCATCCGTTTCTACTTCCTGATTCCCGACTGTGCCATGTAAACGTTGCTCATACTGTTTCTCAACGCCATTTTTACCAATGTAATCGGAACCACTGTAATTTACCTTGTCAATGGTTTGCTGTTCTTTTTCATTAATACGCCCAACATACCCCAACACATGACTGAACAATTCTCCTTGGGGATAATTGCGAATCATGTGTGCTTCAATACTCATTCCTGGGAAAAAGTATTGATTAACGTAAAATCGAGCGATCTCGTCTTCATTTAACTTCATCTTCAATGGGATGGGTTGATGAGGAGAAGTCTGCTTCATTCGGCGTTTGAAAATTTCAATATCATGCGGAGAAATATTAATAAATGCCTGTAGCCGGCTAATGGTTTTTGCCACATTTTTAACTTTGGAAGGATTTAACATCAAATTAAAAGAGGGCACGTTCTTCGCCAGCAGTACGCCATTGCGGTCGTAGATTAAACCCCGGTTTGGTTCAGTAGGGATTATGGTCATTAAATTCTGTTCAGATAAGGTAGAAAAGAATTCGTGTTCAAAGACTTGTAAATAAAACAATCTGCCAATCAAGCAACCGATAAACATCAGTATTAAAGCGGCGCAAACAATGACCCTGCGAGAGAAAAGTTGAACTTCTCCTCTATGATATTTAATAGTTAATCGTCTTTTCATAGAACTAAGATCGATGATACGGATGATGGCTAATTATACTCCAAGCTCGATAAATTTGCTCTGCCATCAGGATGCGCACCAGTGGGTGAGGGAAAGTCAGGTCTGACAAGGACCAAATTTTTTCCGAGCGATCTAAACACGCTTTGGAAAGTCCCTCAGGGCCACCAATCAAAAAGCTAGGTTCACTGCCGTAATCATGCCAAGTTTGTAATTCTTGGGCCAATTGTTTTGTATTCAGAGCTTTTCCTTGCCGGTCCAAAGCAATAATTGGCTGTGTGGCTGCAGCCAGTAATCTTTCTCCTTCGATTTGTAATAGTTGTTCGAGGTTGCTGGATTTGGTTCTTTTTAAACTGGGAATTTCGATAAGCCGTAATTGGTAATCGACAGGTAAGCGTTTCATGTATTCAGCAAAACCTGCGTTGACCCATTCAGGCATTTTATTCCCTATAGCGACCAATTTAATGTGCATGTCAATTTGTGCTATTGCGGTTTTTTTCCGCAGCCGTCCAAAGCTTTTCCAAACTGTAGAATTCCCGAGTTTCAGCCAGCATGATATGCACGACAACATCCAATAAATCTACCAAAATCCAACCCGTATCAGTTTGGTCTTGAACTTTATTAAAAGGTTTAATTCCTACCTTTTTCGTGGCCTCCACCAGTTTTTCTGCCATAGAAGCGGCATGGCGGATGGAGGTAGCTGTACAAATAACCATTGTATCCATGACATCAGTCAAGGAGCTTACATCTAAAACTTTGATATCTTGAGCTTTATGCGCAGATATCGTTTTTATCACTAAATCAGTTAATTCGGACAGTGCTATGGGTTTTGTTTCTATTTGTAAAGCGTGTATATCTGTTTTCATCATGTCACCTAGAATAGTATAAATCATACGATGGCTTTCCGCAAGTGTTTTCCCTTGAAAAGCCTGGGCAGTGATTTGTATTTGAAAATGTCCACGGCCATCTTTGGCGCCGGCATGACCTAAATGCTTTGCACTATGATCTTCTATTTTTAAATGCAGCGGATGAAATGCCTGGTGTAAACGAGTTTCAATTTCTTGTATACGTTTTTTATTTTTCATAGCTTAAGAAAGTTATTCCTTTTTTTGCATGTAGTGAGCCATATATAAGGCTTGTAAAATGATAAAAACCACAGTAATACCGAGGGTGCCGAAGAGCTTAAAGTTAACCCAAGCATTGGTATCAAAATGATAAACAACATAGACATTGAGAAAACCCATTAAGATAAAAAAAACGGCCCAGCTTAGATTTAAACGCTTCCAAATTTTAACGGTTAAAGTAATTTTATCACTGAGCATTCGTTCCAGCACGGTTTTTTTACTAAAAAATTGGCTACACAACAGGGTAATAGCAAAAATCCAATAAATAACACTGGGTTTCCATTTTATAAAGATATCTTTGTGAAAAAGCAGAGTAGAGCCTCCCAGCAAAACGATAAAAACAAAAGTAAGCGAATGTAAGGCTTCAAAACGGCGGTGTACCAGCCAATAGACAGTTAGTTGCAGTAAAGAAGCGCCAATAGTCACTGCGGTCGCCGTATAAATATTGGAAAATTTGTAGGCAACAAAAAAGCAAATGATGGGAAAATAATCAAATAAAAATTTCATAGCCATTTTCCTAGAAAAAGTGCACTTTACCTGAGCTTCCATAAGGAAGCAACCTTGATTAGAATATCCCGTATGACTACAACATTAATGATACATCCGCAAAATCCGCAGCCTCGGTTGATTCAGCAGGCAGTTAAAATAGTGCAAGAGGGTGGAGTGATCATTTACCCCACGGATTCAGCTTATGCTTTGGGTTGCCGCTTAGGGGATAAATCCGCCAGTGAGCGTATACGCCGCATCCGGCAACTGGATAAAAACCATCACTTTACTTTAGTTTGCTGCGACCTCTCGCAGGTATCCGTGTACGCCCGGGTAGATAACCCTACCTTTCGGTTGCTGAAGGCCCACACCCCTGGTGCTTATACCTTCATATTAGAGGCCACTAAAGAAGTGCCCCGCCGGCTGGTGCATCCGAAAAGGCGCACCATAGGCTTGCGAGTGCCTGATCATCCCATCACTCAGGCTTTATTATCAGCTATGGGCGAGCCTTTAATGAGTGTGACCCTGATGTTGCCCGGCCATCATGAACCGTTCACCGAAATGGAAGATATCCTCTCGGCGTTACGCAACCAAGTAGAGCTTATCATCGACGGCGGTAGTTGCAGTGTACAACCCACCAGTGTTATTGATTTAACTCAGCAGCCTCCTCAAATTGTACGTGCTGGCAAAGGTGATATTAACGATTTTAAATGATAAAATATGATATGCTCGAGCAACCACTTTCAATTTCTGCCAAAATCAACGGCAAGCAGTTAGCAGAACTGCCGCAAGATCTGTATATTCCACCGGAAGCTTTGCGCATTTTTTTAGAGACTTTTGAAGGACCTTTAGATTTACTGCTTTATTTAATAAAAAAAGATAACTTTGATATTTTAAATATTCCCATTGCTGAAATCACTCGGCAATATTTGCAATATATCGAATTGATGCAGCAATTAGAGTTGGAATTAGCTGGGGAGTATTTGTTGATGGCGGCGATGCTGGCTGAAATTAAATCCCGATTACTACTGCCCAGACCGGCGGATGAAGAGGCGGCTGAGGCAGGCGATCCTCGAGCTGAATTGGTGCGGCGTTTGCAAGAATATGAACGTTTTCGCCAAGCCGCCAATAACTTAGACCAACTTCCGAGACTGGAGCGTGATATTTTTGTAGCTACGGTGGATTTACCGGCAATGCCGCAAGAACCCATAAAACCGGAAGTAGATTTAAATGATATCCTTTTAGCCTTGCAAGCGGTGTTGGAGCGAGCTAAATTATTTGCCAAACACCAGGTCAGTGCAGAAGTATTATCAATTCGAGAGCGGATGAGCATAGTGCTCAGCAAACTTAATTCCCAGGAATTTGTGGAGTTTACCCGTTTTTTTACGTTACGTGAGGGCAGTATGGGGGTAGCGGTCACTTTAATAGCTGTTTTGGAATTAATCCGACAATCAGCCATTGAAATAGTACAATCACAGCATTTTGGCCCAATTTATGTCAAGGTAAAAAGTTAGCAATGACAGAAAATTCAGATTTGATAGAGAAAATAATTGAAGTTATCTTGTTCACGGCAGGAGAACCGGTTTCGCTTGAGCGTTTACAAGATTTGCTCGCGGAAGAATTTCCAGTTTCAAACCATGAATTGCGGGAAATACTTTCTGAGCTAGGAGCAAGTTTTAAAAATCGGGGTGTTGAATTGGTAGAAGTCGCCAGTGGATTTAGATTTCAAGCTAAAAATGAATTTACCCCTTGGCTACAAAAACTGCAGGCGCGCAGATCCGCTAAATTATCCAGGGCTTTTTTAGAAACTTTAGCTTTAATAGTGTATCGTCAACCTTTAACTCGGGGTGAGATTGAGGAAATTCGCGGTGTGGCTGTAAGCACTCAAATTATAAAATCACTGTTAGAATTGGAGTGGATTCGTATTGTGGGCCAACGCGATGTCCCTGGTAAACCCAGTCTATACGCCACTACCAAAAAATTTTTAGACGACTTTAATTTACAAAGCCTCAGTCAACTACCCTTATTGCCAGAGCCAAAAAATATAGAGCAAATGGGTGCGCAACTGGCAGGGCAGTTGGAGCTAGAAGTTTATACTGCTACTGAGAATACAGAAGAATTGGCTGTCGAATTGGTGTGATGATGGTATTCTTAGACTTTAGCTAGGGTGATTTGGTTTAAATCTGGCAAAGTCACTTGTGTCAGGCTGTCGACACAACGGTCCGCTAAACTCAGTTTTTCGCGGGGATGGGTTGTGGTAACTGCTAAAACCGACATTCCTGCAGCTTTGGCAGCAATGATCCCTGCAGGAGAATCTTCGATGGCTAAACAAAATTCTGGCAAGGCGCCCAAATGTTTTGCCGCCAACCGGTAACCTGCGGGGTCTGGTTTTCCGGCGGAGACATCTTCTATAGTCACCAAACATTTAAAAAAATGGGACATATCTTCATTATTCAGTGAGCTCAGTAATTGGCTAATTTCATTTTTAAAACTACCCGAACAAATACCCAAAGGATATTGGGTGGCGGCCGTTTTGATCAATGGAATTACACCCTGGCAAGGTCGAACAGTCGGTAAAAGATCTCGAAAGTATTTCACCTTGGCGGCAACCAAAGCTTGGACTGGTTGCTCGCTGGCGTCCCAATGATTTTTGAGGGCAATGCGTTGAAAATTATTAAAATCCGGTTGCCCGACGCATTCTTGCAAATAAGTAGGGTAGTCAATCGATAAGCCAAGAGAGGAAAGAACATGCCGAGTAGCCTGAAAGTGTAAAGGCTCACTATCCACTATGATGCCATCGAAATCAAATATAATTGCTTGCAGCATATAAATTTCAGTCTAACACAGTTTAATGAGTTGGTACAGAATTTCTAAACTTTGTTTAGGGGTTAATTCATCTGGTTTAAGTTGGGTCAGTATTTCCACAATGGGATGAGTTAATGGTTCATCAAATGGAAGTGATTGCTGTCCAGCATTTCCCGCCCTTGGGCGGGAAATGCTGTTTTTGTTTATATCCTGCGCATTGGCAAAGCCAATTGCTCGGAATGAAGGGGGAGAATCGCGATTCTCCCCCTTCGAACCCCCATCGCGCAGAGTCAATTCCCGTTGACCGGGAATTGCTGCCTGCTGTTCTAATTCCAGCAATTTTTTTTTAGCTCTTTGAATCACGCTTTGCGGCACTCCGGCTAATTGGGCTACTTGCAACCCATAGCTTTGATTGGCGGGGCCTTCTTTTACGGCATGTAAAAAGACAATTCGTTCGCCATATTCTGCGGCGTCCAAATGGACATTGACCACATCCGGGTAGGTTTCTGCTAATGTGGTTAATTCAAAATAATGTGTAGCGAATAAAGTAAACGCTTTAATCACTCGTGGCTAAATGCGTCGGCACATGCCCAAGCCAAGGAAAGACCATCAAAAGTGCTGGTGCCGCGGCCTATTTCATCCATTAAGCACCAGACTTTGGTCAGTGGCGTTTCGCAGAATATTAGCGGTTTCAGTCATTTCCACCATAAAAGTAGAGCGGCCGCTGGCCAAGTCATCCGCTGCGCCGATGCGGGTGAAAATCCGGTCGATGGGGCCAATGGACTGCCTTTCCGCCGGGAACAAAACTGCCTATGTAGGCTAACAAGCACAATCAAAGCCGTTTGCCGCATATAAGTGGATTTTCCTCCCATATTCGGGCCGGTTATCATCAACATGCGGCGGTCATCATTGAATTGGGTATCATTGGCGATAAAAGGAGTTTCCAAGGCCTGTTCGATGACCGGATGGCGCCCGCTTTTGATGGTAATGCCTGGAGTTTCTGAAATTAACTCGGGCTTAGTCCAATTCAAAGTTTGCCGCTCTTTGAGCAAAATTAGCTGAGAACATCCAATTCAGCCAGGGCTGCCGCGCAATCTTGCAGTGGAGACAAGTGATTGATTGATCTGTGCCAACAGTGCCTCATACAAGTATTTTTTCCTGCGCCAGTGCTCGGAATTGGCTGCTGAGCACTTGATCCTCATAAGTTTTTCAATTCGGCAGTAATGTAACGTTCAGCGTTTTTTAAAGTTTGGCGGCGGATATATTCTGTAGGGGCCTGCGCGCCTGCTGCCGGGAAATCTCAATAAAATAGCCATGAACCCGGTTATAACCCACTTTTAAACTGCTGATTTTAGTGCGTTCACGTTCCTGCCGCTCTAAATTCAATAAAAATTCTTGACTATTGGTACTTAAATTACGTAGATCATCCAAGGTTGGATCATAGCCTTCTCTAATCACCCCGCCATCGCGGATAACCGCGGGCGGATTTTCTACAATCGCTTTAACTAAAATATGATACAAATGATCAAACAACCCAAGCAATCGGTCTAGATGTTTCAGTCGTTCAGTCTGAGCTTTTCACTAATTCATGGTGCAGCGGCGGCAATAAACTTAATGTATGGCGTAAACTGGTTAAATCTCGGGGCCGAGCCGAACCCAGAGCCACCCGGGCTAAAATCCGCTCCATGTCACCGCAACCAGATAAAATTTGCGGATGTGATCAGTGCAAATCCGGTTTGAATAAATTCCTGAATGCTGTGTTGTCTTTCAGTCAGCCGTTGCTGATCACGCAACGGCTGGTTAACCCAGCGGCGCAATAACCGCGCGCCCATGGCAGTTTTAGTGTGATCAATGACGCTGGTTAAACAATATTCGTTGTCCGCCGCTTAAATTCTGGGTTAATTCCAGATTGCGGCGGGTGGCTGCATCCAATAAGCACATAAGATTGATGATGCTCCACTTGCATAGTTTGCAAATGCGGCAAGTGCCGAACGCTGGGTGTATTGCAAATATTGTAACAAACATCCTGCGGCGCCGATCGCCAAAGGCAAATGTCTAACTCCAAAAGCAGTTAAATCCTGAGTGCCGAATTGACGGCACAATAAGGTCTGCGCGGTGCTTTGTTCAAACTCCCAAGCAGGCCGTCGTTGCAGGGCACAATCCGTAAGACGGAATTCAGAATCTTGACTGTTTTCACTGATTAATAATTCCCGAGGTTTTAATCGTTCCAGTTCAGCAAACAGCGCCGGCTTGCCATTGCACTTCTTCCACCATAAACCGGCCGTTGGTGATATCGAAAACGGCCAAGCCATAATTTTCATCCTGTTCGGCGATAGCCATCAGATGATTATCCCGGTGTTCTTCCAGTAATGCTTCGTCGCTGACTGTGCCGGGTGTGATAATACGAGTCACTTCTCGGGTCACCGGGCCTTTGCGGTTTCTGGGTTGCCGGTTTGTTCACAAATAACCACCGACTCTCCTAACCGTACTAATTTAGCCAGATAATTTTCCACTGCGTGATAAGGAACTCCCGCCATAGGAATAGGCGCCCCTGCGGAATGACCGCGTTGGGTTAAGGTAATATTTAATAATTTGGCGGCGCGCTCAGCGTCTTGATAAAATAACTCGTAAAAATCACCCATCCGGTAAAACAATAAAGTGTTGGGATATTGCGCCTTTAGTTGCAGATATTGTTGCATCATGGGAGTATGATTGCGCGGGAGCCACCGCTGTGGTCATAAACAACTATCCTTTTATCTAAATAAAGATTAACAGTATACTTAGGAGTTTCAGTTGAAGGAAACTCTATGCAATCACTTTGCTGATGCGCAGGGTAGAAACTAGAAGTAATTTTCGCTTCAGCGAAAATTACGGTATTTGCCAATTGCTTGAAGTCAGGCATAATGAACATGATGAGTTCATGAAAATAATTTTTATTTAAGTCAGCAATTAGCTATCGCATTGCAGCGGCATCAGCTAACATTAGCGTTGGCGGAATCTTGCACCGGCGGAGGGTTAGCTTATCAACTGACTGCTGTGCCGGATTGCTTCGTCTTGGTTTGAGCGCGGCTTTGTGACCTACAGTAATGCCGCCAAGATTGAAATGTTAGGTGTGAATCCACAGACTTTGGATAATATGGTGCGGTGAGCGCAGAAACTGCCGTGGAAATGGCAAAAGGCGCTATTAAACATAGTCATGCAGATATTTCTTTAAGTATTACTGGAATAGCAGGCCCGAGCGGCGGCAGTGCGGAGAAACCAGTGGGTACTGTTTATTTTGGTTTGGCGGACCGGCAGGGTTTTGTCAAAGCCGAGTGGGCCATTTTACCAGTGGCCGCAAACAGATTCGCGTGGATTCGGTGAGTTTCGCCCTCCACTGGTTATTGGAATATGTAAATACTAACAGGAGAATGAAATGAGCTGTAGCATAGTGAAAAACAAAAAGCTTTGAGTGCCGCTAAAGCGCAAATTGAGCGGCAATTTGGTAAAGGCTCGTTAATGTGTTTGGGCGATGGAGATGTCGCTCGGGATATTGAAGCTCATTTCCAGCGGTTCTATCGGTCTGGATATTGCCTTAGGCATTGGTGGTTTACCTAGAGGGCGTATTGTTGAAATTTATGGTCCAGAATCTTCCGGTAAAACCACACTGACTTTGGAAGTCATTGCCTCTTGTCAGCGTCAAGGCGGCACTGCCGCTTTTATTGATGCCGAACACGCGTTAGATACCATTTATGCGCAACAAATCGGCGTTAATATTAATGAACTACTGATTTCCCAACCAGATACCGGCGAGCAAGGATTAGAAATTACCGATATGTTGGTGCGTTCTGGCGCGGTTGATATGGTGGTGATCGATTCCGTAGCGGCCTTAACCCCGAAAGCAGAAATTGAAGGAGAAATGGGCGATTCTCATATGGGCTTGCAAGCCCGCTTAATGTCGCAAGCATTGCGGAAATTAACTGCCAATATTAAAAAATCAAATACCTTGGTGATTTTTATTAACCAAATTCGCATGAAAATTGGAGTGATGTTTGGCAATCCGGAAACGACCACTGGCGGTAATGCTTTAAAATTTTATGCTTCGGTACGTTTGGATATTCGCCGTACCGGTTCAGTGAAAAAAGGCGAAGAAATTTTAGGTAGTGAAACACGAGTCAAAGTCGTTAAAAATAAAATTGCGCCTCCCTTTAAACAAGCTGGATTTGATATTTTGTATGGGGAAGGTATTTCTTGGGAAGGTGAATTGATTGATTTAGGTTCGGAAAATGAAATTAGTTGAAAAATCAGGCGCCTGGTATAGCTATCACGGCACTCGGATTGGTCAGGGCAAAGATAATGCCCGTCAATATTTAAAAGAAAACCCCGCTGTGGCGCAAGAAATTGAAAAAGCCTTACGAGAAAAATTATTACCGAAAAAAAATCGAATAGAGGATTAGTTGAAGAAACTGTCGAGGTTAAATCGATTCACGCGAATTGCTGTACAGCAAGCTCTTAGATTTTTAGCGCGCCGAGAATATTCACACTATGAATTGCAACGAAAGACTGACTAGCCAAGGGCTGGGAGTTCGGCAGAAGTGAACCCAATTCTAGAAGAATTGTCCGCAGACAAGTTACAAAATGATGTTCGCTTTACTGAAAGTATATATTCGTTATCGCAGTGAAGCGGGCTATGGGCCTAGGCGAATCTCAGCAGAATTGGCAGAGCGGGGAATTCACGAGATCCACTGCAGAATTAGTCAGATGAAAACAGCGAAGAATGGTTGATAGTGCTTGGAACGAGTTTGGCAAAAAAAATTTGGAGGGTCAAAATTCAAGGATTTAAAGAGCAAGCCAAGCAAATGCGGTTTTTAATTTATCGGGTTTTACACCTGAACAAGTACATAATTTTGGGAGGTTTCTATGCAAAACAATGACTAGTCAACAATTACGTCAAGAATTTTTAAATTATTTTAAAAATCTAAATCATACGATTGTTCCGAGCAGCTCATTGATTCCAAGCAATGATCCCACTTTATTGTTTACCAATGCAGGCATGGTGCAGTTTAAAGATATTTTTTTAGGACTTGAACAACAGTCCTTATCAGCGCGCTACCAGTGTTCAACGTTGTGTGCGGGCCGGTGGTAAACATAATGATTTGGAAAATGTAGGCCATACCCGCCGGCATCATACCTTTTTTGAAATGTTGGGTAATTTTAGTTTTGGAGATTATTTTAAACAAGAAGCGATTCAATTGGCATGGAATTTTTTAACTAAAGAATTGAAAATTCCCACTGAAAGATTATGGGTTACTGTATTTAAAGATGATGCTGAAAGCGAAGAAATTTGGCTAAAAAAAATGCATATTGATCCACAGCGGTTTACCCGCTGTGGCGAAAAAGATAATTTTTGGTCTATGGGTGATATCGGCCCTTGTGGACCTTGTACCGAAATTTTTTATGATCATGGACCGGCTGTCGCCGGCGGGCCGCCCGGGCAGCCCTGACAGCGATGGTGATCGCTACGTGGAAATTTGGAATTTGGTATTTATGCAATATGACCGTAATATTTCTGGTCAATTACATCCTTTGCCTAAACCTTGTGTCGATACCGGTATGGGATTAGAGCGCATTGCTGCGGTTATGCAAGGAGTTCATGATAATTACGATATCGATACTTTTCAGTTTTTGTTACAGCGCTTTAGCTGAAATAACCGGCTATCAAGATTTTCAATCGGCCTCGATGCGGGTGATTGTCGACCATATTCGTTCCAGCTCTTTTCTAATTGCCGATGGAGTAGTGCCTTCTAATGAAGGCACGGGGTTATGTGTTGCGGCAGAATTATCCGTCGAGCAGTGCGTCATGGCTATAAACTGGATCAACAGCAGCCATTTTTTTACCGTTTAGTGCCGGCATTAGTTAAAATAATGGGTGAAGCTTATCCTGAATTAATTAAAGCGCAAACCTCGATTGAACAACTTCTTCTTCAGGAAGAAGAACAATTTTCCAATACCTTAGAGAATGGACTTAAAGTTTTTGATGAAGTTATGGCTAAACTGAAAGGAACGAGAAATTCCCGGTGCAGCTATGTTTCAACTATATGATACTTATGGATTTCCATTCGATTTAACTGCTGACTTGGCGCGAGAACGGGATTACACCATGGATTATGCCGGTTTTGAAGAAGCATGGAACGCCAACGTCAACAATCCCAACAAGCCCAGCATTTTAAAATGCATCATATTCAACATTTGCATATTCCCGGGGAAACCGAATTTACTGGCTATGAATCTCTGCATGGAGAAGGGGTGATTACTACTTTACTGCATGATGATAAGCCAGTACTGTTTTGGAGATTAGGCCAACGCGGAGTTGTGGTTTTGGACCGTACGCCTTTTTATGCTGAATCTGGGGGGCAAGTGGGCGATACCGGTTATATTTTTAATACCGAGGGCCGTTTCCAGGTGGAAGATACCCAAAAACATGGCGCAGTCTATCTGCATTATGGAAGGTGATTGAAGGTAAGTTACGCATTAAAGAATCGTCCGATGCCGAAGTGGATAGTACTCGGCAAGATATTGTTTTAAATCATTCGGCCACTCATTTGTTGCATGAAGCTTTACGGCATGTTCTAGGTGAGCATGTGGTTCAAAAAGGTTCTTTGTGGCGGCTGATCGGTTGCAGATTTGATTTTTCTCATTCCAAACCATTAACCCCTGAGCAAATTCAAGCGGTAGAAGATCGGTTAATCAAGCCATTCGCGCCAATGTGGCTACCCATGTTGAAGAAAGCAATTTGGAAGAAGCTAAACAAAAAGGGGCGATGGCTTTGTTTGGAGAAAAATATGGCAATAAAGTGCGCAGTGTCAGCATGGGGGAATTTTCTCATGAAGTTTGTGGCGGAACTCATGTTAGCCGTACTGGCCAGATTGGAGTTTTTAAAATTATCAGCGCAAATGCCTTCTGCCGCTGGAGTGCGCAGGATAGAAGCAATGACTGGAGCTAAAGCTTTGGGATGGATTACACGCAAACGAAGCGCAACTCCAAGAAATAGGCAACATTTTAAAAGTAGAAAAAACATAAAATTGTCGAAAGATTAAACGCAAATTTTGAATGAACAACGCATTTTGTCTAAAGAAGTGATACAATTAAAGCAACAGTTGGCTAATCAGCAAACAGAAGCATTGTTAAGTCAAGCTGTATCCATCAAGTAGGTGATATTAAGGTGTTGGCGATTGAAATGACCAGAAACAGATCGGGAAACTTTACGTAAAATGATGGATCAGCTTAAACAAAAGTTAAAACAGGAACCGGCCATTATTTTGTGGCAACAGTGCAGGAAGAGTAAAAGTTCAACTTGATTGTGGGAGTTAGCAACAGATTACCTTCTAGTTTCACATGCTCGAGAATTCTTGACCCAATCGTTGCTGAACAAATCAACGGCTGCAAAAGTTGGGGAAGACCGGATTTAGCTCGAGGCAATGCGTGCAGTAATCCCGAATGGATAATGAAGTACTATTTTAACAGCAGTTCCCAGTTGGGTGTCTGAAAAATTGTAGTTGAAAATTTATGGCATTATATGTACAAAAATTTGGCGGAACTTCAGTAGGCGATGTCGAATGCATTCGCCGGGTCGCTGATAAAATTCAACAAACACGTCAAGCTGGCCATGATGTGGTCGTGGTAGTTTCAGCCATGGGGCATGAAACCGATCGGCTAATCAATATGGTTCAATCTATCACCACAACTCCTGAACCCTTCGAGAATATGATGCTTTGATTGCCACCGGGGAACAAGTTTCTGCGGCTATGGTCAGTTTGGCTCTAAACAACGTCGGCTGTCCTGCCCGCTCTTATAATGGCTGCTCAAGCGCGGATTTTTACGGATCAACGTCATGGCAAAGCGCAAATTACACATATTGATACTACGCCGATCCAAGCGGATTTAAAGAAGGGATTGTGCCAGTGGTCACTGGCTTTCAAGGAGTCGATGGTGAAGGCAATATTACCACTATCGGGCGGGGTGGTTCGGATACCACAGCGGTGATGTTAGCAGCCGCTTTACATGCGGATGAATGCCAAATTTATACTGATGTTGAAGGTATTTATACCAGTGATCCGAGAATTGTGCATGAGGCAAGACGGTTATCTCAAATTACTTTTGGTGAAATGTTAGAATTAGCTCGCTTAGGGGCAGAAGTTTTGCAAACTTCTTCAGTACGTTTAGCGGAACGGCACCGCGTGCCATTGCGGGTTTTATCCAGTTTTGTGGAAGGAGAGGGCACTTTAGTTACTTTTCAAGATGAGGAAGTTTCTGAACCCAGTCGTTTCAGGCATTGCTTTTGCCCGCAATCAAGCTAAACTGACGGTACGAGGTTTACCTGTCGATTCCCCTTGGATCGACCACTGGCTACAAGCCATTCAAAATGCAGTTATTGAAGTGGATATGCTGGTGAAATACCCCACCATTGGATAATCAGCAAGTTGATTTTAGTTTTACCGTCCCTTTAGATGATTGCCAGCAAGCCTTATCCATTTCCAATCATCTTGATTCAACAATTGCATTATCCATGCGAAATCCTGGTCAATGACCGAATTGCCAAATTATCGTTAGTGGGTATTGGGATGAAAACCCATGCCGGAGTGGCTTCAAAAATGTTCCATGCTTTGGGGGAGGAAGGTATTAAAATTCATCTAATTACCTCTTCCGAAGTAACCATTTCAGCCGTAGTTGATGAAAAATATATGGAATTAGGCGCGAGAATACTGCATTCTGCCTTTCTTAACGATAAAAATATCATTATAAAATCAATTAGCTTATATGTTTAAATAAAATAATAGTACCAATTAGGTTAGAATTGTACTAGAATTTAGATAGGCTATAAGAGTATAAAAAGTAATAAAATATACGGGAACGAAAGGAGAGAAATATGTTAATTTTAACCAGACGGATAAGTGAGTCAGTTATTATTGGCGATGAGGTAAAAGTAACCGTCCTGGGCGTTAAAGGCAATCAAGTGCGTTTAGGCATTGATGCTCCTAAAACAGTGTCCGTTCATCGCGAAGAAATTTATCAACGCATCCAACAGGAAAAACAAGGCGGCGCAGGCGGACTCACCCAAGAACAATCTTCTCAAGATACTGACGAAGCCGTGGATAAAGACGGTAACCTTTAATCTTGATTAACCACTTTTAATTATTCCAGCCCAGTAACCCTGGGCTGGTTTTTTTTTCGGCATTACTCGCTGAAGGCTATGTGCTTTCTGGCAATTCCCACTGAATATTAAGCTTCGGTGGGCACAGGGCCTACGCATGAAAACTGGGAACGTCCCCTTTTGCTCCATATTATTTGACGAAAAAGCAAGTACCCAAATTTAAGTAGCTCACCATCCTGGTGAAACGATAGTGCTCAATCACTACTGCCCTGACTCTGGTCAGGGTGCGGCTCACCCCCCATCGGGTAAAAATAGATTACCAATTAATTCCCTCCTACAGAACCTATTGAAACAGGATATATTTTTTCTGCTGATGCCTTCTTATGTTGATAGCCTGAAAATCGAAGCACAAGCCAATGAGCAAGCCATTGTTGCTCGTTCTTTAAAGCGATATTACTTATCCAGCTCAAAAATTCAGGCTCAAGAAGGTTTAGTACTCGGCTTTGGAGAAGCGGATTCAAAAAAAATATTAAAGGCTGCAAAAATTTTATTTCAAATTTTGAGTGAATATCCGGGCTAGCACTATGATCACATCTGAGAGAGGATAGTGTGGATAAGAGGATCATCCTTCTCATGTTGCTCTATTTCGGAAAAAATTGTAATTTCTTTATTGATCAATTTTAGTCGCATAACGCTATTTGAATTAAAACTAACTTGTTCATTATATAATTTCTCAAATTTTTTGATTAAATATTGATTAATCACTTGCTGGATCGTTAAAATTTGTGATAAAGCTAATGCTGACTTAGCTTCCGGGAGTTTGAAATCAAGGGTATCGCATAAAATCCTAACTGCATCAACGCTTTTTTCTTTAACGGCAGCTTCTAATATAGAGACGTCTTCACTGTGACTAACACACCGCTTAAGTATAGCTCCCCATACCTTACCGAATACACCGAATAAATCTTCACCTTGCAGCAGCGATAGTTGCAGAGAACTGATTAACTTTTTATTCACCAAAGTTCCTCGATGAGGGTCAGCATCATACTCCAGCAAACATTTGATTATTTCTGTGTCCATTTTAAAATGAACAGCCGCAAACAAGGGACTCATAAAAATAGGAGAATCTTGAGATTTTAGAAAGAATGGCCGAGAGAGATCAACATCTATTTTTGCATCCAGAAGCATCCTTACCGCCTTTATTTCATTACGCAGTACTGCAACGTGCAGTGGTGAGGTTAGAAGATCGCCCCTGTAATTTGAGATCAAATATTTCAGAACTTTGGCTCTGCCATATTTGATAGCGGTATCCGACAGGCAGTATCTGGTGTCCCAGGCCGTAGTTAGGATTCTTAACGAAGGGTATTCTTTTAGGAATCGATCCACTTGGCGGGAGTCATCCTTCTGAATCGCGTTTATTAACAGTTTCTTCGCCAGGGGATAAGGATTAGAATTTAAACAGAAAATCTTTGGATGGATTGTTTCGCGTAACGTCTCAAGCTCATTCAAACTACAAAGATGTTCCTGGTTATGAATAAATAACACTTCAAATTCTGATGCGCTTAGTTGAGGGGGTATGAGTACTATAACGCTATTTTTGTTTGGGTCGTAATTTTTCGGAAGTGCATTATATAATATCCGGTTAGCCATGTATTTTACCCATTCATCGTCACTTTGTGCGAACAATAATTCCATCGTTCCTAATGAACATGGCATAGAAGCGGGCTGAGAGCTCTCAGCAGGAAGAAATAACATCTGGTCATTAAGAAGTAAAGTCATAAAAGAATTGCCATCACTGGTATTAGCCTCGGGAAAATTCTTAAAACCAGGTAAAATTAATCTTCCAAAGCGCGGCTTGGTGAATTTATTTTCTCCAAAGGATTCAGGTAATTGAGGTTCTTCCGGATGATGACTTTCTTTTATTTCATGTTTATTCAATAACTGGCTGGCGTCAAAGGTCCAGACAACCACACCCTTTTCCTTTAAGTACCGAGGCGCATGAATAAGAATAAATTCCGCTTTTTCCTTTTCATAACCTAAACGCTTTAGCCGTTTAAAGATTGTTTCTTTAATATCGCAAAGGTGTTTTTGATTGATTTCGCGGGTTTCCTTAACTACTGCAGACCAAATAGCTCTGGCGCCTTGGGTTGAAGAATTATCCGGGGTATCTCTCATCGTTCCCTGTAATAAATTCATTACCAACTGAAATGAAGGATTTAACGTTAAACTAGTTCTTGATAAAGAAGGGAAGCCAGAAAAACATTTAAATAATCTATCCAATCTTTCTGCCAGAACAGCCGCTGTAGGACGGTTCTTAGGGTCACCATTCAAACAATCCTTTACAATCATGATAAGCTTCTCCGCTGTACCTTCCGGCATTTGGGAACTGTCCACGTATTTAGCTACAATTTTCGTATCACTACAGCGTAAAAGATTATCAAAAAATTCAGGCTCCTCTTTTTCAGACGGCTGCGAGAGAGTGATTATTTCCCATAACATTATCCCAAAAGAAAATATGTCAACTGCTGTTGTTATTTTTTTTTCTTTTTGAAATAATTCCGGCGCTCTCCAGTCCGATACTACAAATACTTCTTGACTCACGATGTCCTCGGACTTTAATAAAGAACAACCAAAGTCCGTCAATTTTACACAAAGGACGCCATTATCGCCTTCATCCAAAAGAACATTTCCACTTTGTAAATCCAGATGCAAAATATTATTTTGGTGAAGATCCTTCAGAGCCATGGCAACTTTCAGAGCTATCCATAAACGTACCGTCCAAGACAAATTTTGACCCCTATTGCGGAGTAGGCGATATAAACTACCACCGGCCATATGTTCCAACACCAGCCAAAAGGGTTTTTCTAATGTAACACCTAATAACTTCACTACATAATGAGACTCGAACCCGGCGATAATAGCAGCCTCTTTGAAAATATCTTTATTACCGTGCTCTATAAGAGATTCCTTAACAACAACGTTTATATTCCGCCATTTAGCAAAGAATACGTCGCTGTTACCACGCCAAATTTGTTTATCAATTTTTATGTCGGATTTAATAATGGCATTGATTAGTTTCTTTCCTCTAATGGTGTCGACTTTAATAGCTGTGACGTCTTTAGTTTTTGCAAAGCTAAATTGCTTTTCTCTGATTATTCCATTTGAAACATGAAAAAAGCTGTTGGTATCTAAAAAAATCCTGGCCGATTGATCAAAGAATAGACAATTCGGTTTTGCGTTTAAAAACTCTCTTTTAGAACTGGAATGACGAATGAAACCTTTAGCATATCTGTTCTCATATTTTCCTATAGAATGATCAATGAGATCATTGATATTGTCGTAGCCGAGCCAAAATGGGATTTCACGAGGAAAGTCTAGTTCACGCAGGAAATTTAAACAACGAAGTGCACTTTCATCCGTCTCTATTTTTGTTTGGTTCTCACCAAAACTTACCCCCTTATCAAAATTTCGATCTAAGAAATAAGGAAAAGAAATGCACTCACCATCAGTCTCAAACACCGGCATTTTTAGTTCCTTATTTTCTTCTAAATTTAAAGTTCTAAGATTATATTTGCCGAGTAAATTTTTGTAATACTGAGAAAATTTCCATTCACCCAATGCTTCTAAGACTTGATGACAATGCTCTTTTGTAAAGCGAAAAAAAATTTTATTTTCCTTGACATATATTAAAAAATCTTTTTTCACTTCTTGCACTTTATTCGAAGGAGGGGGCGTTAACTCGTTAACTAATCTTTTAGCCACTTCTTGCCTTAGATCTATCCTTTGCTCTTCTGTGATTTTTCCATTTGAAACACGAAAATAGCAGTTGCGATCTGAAAAAATTTTGGCAGATTTATTAAAGAATAAGCTAGCGGGGTTTGCTTTTTCATGATTAGCATGATAATGATGAATGAAGCCGTTGGCATATCCAGTTCCATTAGAATCTTGAGTGAAGCCAAGCACGGCCAAAAAATTTAGAGCATGAGCTTCACTTTCTTTTTTTTCTTTTTCCGTTCCGTTATTGCCAAAATTAACTTCCAGTTCAAAATCTCTGGTTAAGAAATAAGGAATATTAATGCTGCAGCCGCCATCCATGTAAAGGGATGGCATATCCACTTTCTGATCGTGTATGATTTTTATCAAATCATTATGATACTGAGAAAGTTGCCAACTTTTCAGTTCCTTTATTACTTCTTCGCAACGGGCTCTGGTAAAATAAAAATAAATTTTGTAATTCTTTCGGGTATATATAAAAAAATCCTGGGTGCGATTAACAACTTTTGGCGTGAATTGATAATTTTTATAAAGTATTGACATTAGCCTTAATAAGGCATCTTGTACAAGTAAAAATTTAAATTCACCAGGCATGATTATTATTTTGGTGTTCCTATTTTCTTTCAGCTCACTGATGAGCACTTCTAATTCTTCAATTTTGTTTTCAAAAAAATTTCTGTACTGCTTTAAATTTTCTCCCTGGCGGATGCGATATAAGATTTCTCCTATATCCCTGAGTAAAATGAGATGGGTAAGCTGTATATAAGGCTGCAGCTGCTGAAAGAATACTTCACTTGTTAATATCCGATTGATTAGGTTGCTAGCTTCTAATTTATTTTCATCACTAATAAAAAATTCACGCATATTTTTTCCAATGGTGTGTAGATTATTTGTGTATAATACCAAATCTCTCAGTCTAAATAAAATAGATACAGATTCAACGTCCGGACCTTAAGTAAGCTCATTAGTGTCAGGCGTAACATCTTCTTCAGACATTAGAGCAATATTTGCCAGTACGAATAATTGGTAAATTTTTTTGATGCACGTTTTTATTTTTTTTGACCCTGCCAAACTTAAGACATCATTTCATTGCTTCGCTAGCACTTCGCAATGACAAAATTCTTGTGTAAAACATAATTAATGAATTGTAAACAGACTCTAGAAGATGAAATCCAATTGCATGATTGGCTAACTTTTAATCCGATAGCCCTGCATGTTCATTAGAAATAATGGAATTATTATTAGCACAAATCAATTGCAGGCGGAAGCAATCTAGTAAACATAGCTGCCCAATATGGCAGTGTCCAAGTCCTAAAATGGTTGATATCAAAATACGGTGCTAATCCTAATCGCAGTCACCGAATTTCGTCACAGCATGTTGCGGTGATGTGTAATAAATTAAAGGCCCTACAGATACTCCTTGAGTCAAAAGCAGATGTTAATCTCCCTGTGTCACACTTTGTTAAGGATAATTCAAGTTATGAGCATATGAGTCCCTTATATGCTGCTATTCGTTTTTGTAGGGACGCAAAAATAATCCGTTGCTTAATGGATCATGAGGCCGACCCCAATCAAGCAACTTTGGTGGATAAAACGTGGATCACTCCAAATTCCATGTCCGACACTCACCTGGCTGCTTGTGTCAAGAGGATTTTTCATACGTAGGTCCTGCTCTGGTGGAGGCGCTCTATTTAAATCCATCTTTCATAGTGTTATTATGCTCAACTTTAGGAGAGATGGCCGAGTGGCTGAAGGCGCTCCCCTGCTAAGGGAGTATGGGGCCTAAAGCTCCATCGAGGGTTCGAATCCCTCTCTCTCCGGGATAGTTTTTTGCGCCCGTAGCTCAGCTGGGCGAAGTGAGACCGACGCATGCGTTGCAGCTTGCTGAGCGCCTGGCCAAGGAAGGCCAGGCGGGGTTATCCAAGAGAAATGAATTTGCGCCAAGGATGGCAGCTACAGTTTGCGCCCGTAGCTCAGCTGGATAGAGCACCAGGCTACGAACTTGGGGGTCGGGAGTTCGAATCTCTCCGGGCGCGCCAAATACAACTAAAAGAATGAATTTGCGCCAAGGATGGCAGCTACAATTTTGCGCCCGTAGCTCAGCTGGGCGAAGCGAGACCGACGCATGCGTCGCAGCTCGCTGAGCGCCTGGCCAAGGAAGGCCAGGCAGGGTTATCCAAGAGAAATGAATTTGTGCCAAGGATGGCAGCTACAGTTTTGCGCCCGTAGCTCAGCTGGATAGAGTTCCTGGCTTCGAACCAGGCGGTCGGGAGTTCGAGTCTCTCCGGGCGCGCTAATCAAATCCTCCATTGCATAGTACTTCATGTTGTTTTGATTTTGGACAATAAATATGTTAAGATAATCTTAAACTGAATTAAATATTAATATTAAAAATACAAAAATATAAATCAATGGTAAGTATAAAAGCTTTAAAAACAATAACTTGTCTATTTTTTGGCTTAACAGTTTTTTTCCTTTACAGCTATTATTTGAAACTTTTTCCAGACTTTAGTTACTGGTTATTACAGCCACCTTTGCTGCAAATGAACTCCTTAAATTTACACATTGCTGAATGGTTATTTTTGGCTTTTGCTTCGCAGTTGCTTTTAAGTGGTTTGATTTTAGACCGACTAGGAATTAATTTCACAATTTTTCTATCAGCTTTTTTATGTTTTCTGGGCGTTTTCCTCTTTATTTACAGTCATAATCTTTCATATTTTGCTCTTATTGGCAGGATATTGGTGGTCTCCGGTCTAGCCTATATGTTAGCCAGTTGTTTGAAAATGATAACTGGAAATATGCCAAGCTATTTCTTGTCATTAACAGCCGGGTTATTTTTAGCCATTATTTTGCTTAACAGTGAAACTGACGTGGGAAATGTGGGCTCTTTTGCAGTAGAGAGATTGAGAGTTTGGGGTCTATGTTCAGGGCTTTTGTTTTTAACGATATGTTTAAGTTTTAGTCAAAAAGGCCAATCATTTTCAGAAATTAAACCCACATGGTTGGAAATCAGATCTGTTTTGCGGAATTCGCAGAATTGGCTATTGTCTTTATACAGCGGTCTATCCGTAGCTCCATTGGTTATATTGACCAGTTATTCTGCTAGGCCATTTTTCCAAGAAACCTATGTATACAGTGACCATGAAACTTTTGTTTTGACCATTTTTGTCTTTTTGGGCCTGGCCTTAGGTGGTATCTTAATTGGCTACATTCATGACCGTATTTCCAGCCGCCGTTATATCATGCAGGGAGGAATTTTAGTTCAAGAGATCAGTTTTATTTTACTGATTTATATGCACTACCATCCTTTTTGGTTAAGCACCCTATTGGCTTTTTTTGTAGGAATAGGAGGCAGTATATTTATTCTAAGTTATTTAATAGGTAAAGAAGCCAATAACCTAAACGTAGCCGGTTTGGTTACCGCTATCATTAATGTAGGTATAGTCGTTATTTCAGCTTTTACTTTGTACCTCTTTGGTAAATTTTTAGCTTGGGATTGGGATGGTAAAATAATAGACAATCTCTGTTTTTATTCTCCTTTTGACTATCATATTGCTTTTATAATCTTCCCAATTTATCTCTTGCTAGGATATGTGCTGTTACTTTCCTTTAAAAATCCTATTTAAGGATCGTTTACTATAATTAAGATATGCACCATGCACGGAGCAATTTTTATGAAACCCAAATCTTCGCAATTAAAAAAAAGTTTAACTAAAATTCAATATGAAGTGACTCAGAAAAATGGAACTGAACCTCCGTTTAATAATCTTTACTGGAATAATCATAGAGCTGGCATTTATGTCGATATAGTATCTGGTGAACCCTTATTTTGTTCTTTGGATAAGTATGATTCAGGTACCGGCTGGCCCAGTTTTACTAAACCGCTGGAAACGGCAAATATTGTTGAAAAAACAACTCGGAATTGGTTTAGTACACGTACTGAAGTAAGGAGTAAAGAAGCAGATTCGCATTTAGGACATGTTTTTAAAGATGGGCCTCCGCCTACTGGTTTACGTTATTGTATCAATTCTGCGGCGTTACGTTTTATCCCGTTGGAAGAGCTGACAACTCAAGGATATGATCAGTACTTACCTTTGTTTATACAATAAAATTCTTAAAATAAAGATGTATCGATTAATTGAATTTGGGTTGGATCTAATGGTTTAGCAAGAAATTGTTGAGCAACAAAAACAAAGCGTTCAGGCGAATCGGTTACAAGAAAGCGTAAACTGGCTTCTAAAACACTCTGAGTATTAAGCAAATTTTTTTTTGCCAAAATTTGCTTAACAGTTTGAGCTGTTTCTAAAGCCGGATCGACGATAAAAATATCTTTTCCGATTACTTTTTCTATCGATTCTGTTAACAAGGGAAAATGAGTACAACCTAATAACAAACAATCCGGACGTGGGTCGCGGTTAAATAAGGGCTCTAAATAACGTTTGGCAATAGATTCTGCTATCGGTCCTGATCCCCAACCTTCTTCTGCCAGTGAAACAAACAAGCTACAACCTTGTGCCACCACTTTTACCGGTTCACGAATTTGTTGAATAGCTTTTTGATATCCCTGGGCTTTAACGGTTCCTTCAGTAGCAATGACCGCAATATGCCCGTTTTTGGAAACGGTACAAGCTGCTTGGGCGCCAGGTTCTATCATACCCACGATGGGCAAGGAATTATAGGCTTGCTCCAAGGCAGCCAAGGCCAAAGTACTGGCAGTATGGCACGCGATGACCAGTAGTTTAATCTTTTCAGAAAGAAGGAAGCGGGCGGCGTCTAAACTGTAACGGATGACGGCGGCAGGGCTTTTTGTTCCATAGGGCACTCGGGCCATATCCCCCAGATAAACAAACGATTCTTGGGGTAATTGCTCTTGTAATCTTCTTAAAACTGTTAAGCCTCCTACGCCAGAATCGAAGACTGCAATGGGTAGGCTAGCTGAGTTGGTTTTCATAATGCAATTATTATACTTCTTTTATGCCAAAATTACCATTCCTGGTTTAGATACCGAGCTCCAGGTCTCCCTTGCGATCATGGCAACCGCATTGGACCATAACGCACGCAAAACGTCCAATCTGGGGCAAAAGTGGACGTTAATTTGCGATCCCTCATCAAGCGCTACCTATAGGACGATACTTTTTTAAATTGGGGGTAGAACGAGATTGGAGTATTTTGTTGGGACCTCTTATTTTACTGAAGAAAAAAACATAAGCAGCCATATCATTTATGCTACCCGCTGGCTTTTTGAGATTTTGTTTTATTTCTTTTGGATCAGGGGAGGGTGGACTCTCAGGAGAGGGTACAAATTCAACCAATTTGTATTCGTTAGTTTTATCATTTTTGAAAAAATACCATGTTTGTCTAGATAAGAGCTTTTTCATGGGACTATCCTTAAATCTTAAATGAGATGTTGTTCAATTTCCTCCTTATGGAGACGCAAATATTCCATAAAAGGAGTGCCTCCTGTACCGATTTCTGTGGGGTTCCCGCCCGAAATTTGCTGTTGTTTTTGAATATAATGAGCCGCATAACTAAAGTGTATCGAGCGAAATTTATAAATTAAATGCAAACAATCGTTATAAATTTTTCTTAACTGGGGGTATTGTTGATGACAAGCCTGCACTACGGAACGGATTTTACTTTGTCGACTTATTCGTTCAAGGAATTTTCGATGTGATCTTGGCATGTATTCTTGCATTTCTACCAAATGGGCTTCTAAAGGATTTTTAGTATGGCGAATTCCAAAAAAAGCATCCATTAGGGGGATTATGCTGCTTTGCGCTCCCGTTTCTCCTTTAAACTGGACGGGCTTGTTGTTGTATTCCACAACATCTTCATAAATTACTCCCACAGGTAAGGCGGGATTGTTTTTCCAGCCATGAATATAAGGCCGGACCCGATTGTAATAAATATAGGGGTCACAATGCTCCGGCATCCTGGCTAGAATTTCGCATACAGCGGCCAGCGCTTCTTGAATCACTTGTAATTGCTGACTAAGCTGGTCGAATTCGAAATGTTCAGCGGCCTTAGTTGCGACAATGATTGCTTGGATTGCAGGTGCAGCACGGGCTTCAATAGCGACGTGGACTAAAATGAACCATTCTTCATCTAAGCCACCTAAAAAATTTTGTAATAAACAAATATTACCGAGTTCGATTTTTCGTTTTGGCTCCAATCGGCGCCAATTGTTTAAGGCGTAAGAAGCATAGGATAGAATGGGAGGTCTTGCCAAGGTGCTGGCGACTTGATGCCATGGCACTGCTAGCTTCGCGGGAATTAGGCTTCTAGGATGCTGTAAATCACTCCATACGTATGCTTGTCCCAAATAAGATAAAATCAGCATGGTCCGTTCTATTTCAGGGGCAGACAATCCATCGATAGTTGGAAACGGTGGTAAATTGTGAATAACTGATTCAAATTGGTCGCTGGTTAACCACTTCGGTAAATTTTCAGCGCATTTCTCCCATTCGCAAAAGCGAGATGGCAATTGCGTTAAAGGATCCTGCTCCGGTAAAAAGCCTTTGGAAAAAGTTAGACCATATTCATCCATAAACTCTCACCGCATTAATAGTTAATCCAGGGCTGATAAAATCAGCATGCTCATTTTCTTTTGCTCTTCCCGAAGTTGTTGTTCTTGCTTTGCCATTTGCGCGAACTCATTTTTAAACCCTTTTAATTTTTGCTGCAACTCATTATCATCATGTGGTAAGTGTTGCCGACTAAGTGCGCTTTGCATAATTAACAAGGCTTTTAAAAATAGATAATCAGAAAAAGACATTTGAGGGTATTTTTGGGGTAATTTTATACCCACTTCAATAAAGCGAGGTAATAATTCGGTAGCGATATCCTCGCTCTGTAATTCAGTAATTTCTCTCTCCGTTAATGATGCATGAAGCTTATGAAAAAAATTTAATAATTGATGGGTCCATTCCTCGATAAAATTTTGCCATTCCTGATGATGAGTTTCTGTTAAATCATTTAATTCATGTTGTATTTGATCCAATTTATCAAAACTCATTTTTTCTATTTTCTTAGATGGAATTTTTTCGTCATCACTGAGTACGATTCTTTTGTCTTTGAATAATTCATCTTTGCTAAGATGCACTTCTAGCCGAAAGCGGGTAATTCTAGCATAGGCTGTCATTTTTTCTCGAATAAAAAAGCCAAAAGGGCCTTGCAAAGCAGTTTGAACTTGTTTCTCAGTTAAGATATTGGGTAGCTCATCTTCAGTTGAAAAAGTGATATTTTCCAAATTCTCAATATCAAAACTTTCAAGATCTTCAATTTTGGTAATGGATTTATCTTTGGATGCTAGACTGTGTACCGCCACTAATTTTGCTATGGGCTTGCCATTCAGTGATTAATATTCTTGCCTGTGTGCCCAAAAAATCTTGTTCATTCATATCATTTTTCTCATCAATGGAAACTTCTATGCTGGATAATATAATAGGTTCATCCACTTTTGGATTGGTGTTTTCAAAAATAGCTTTTTATTTTGTGCTAACTTAATAATTTTTTCAGCTTGCTCCAGAGGAAAACATTCTTTAACACTGTCAGTAAATTTTTTCATTAAAACTGGGATACCTTCCTCACGCCGCTTGCGATGGCCAATGGGATATTCAATAGCAATTTCCTCAGTGCTGCTGCCGTCTTTGAAAAATATTTGTATGGCATTGCCAATGGATCGTTTTTCTGGATCTAAATAATTTTTGCTGAATTCAGGATTTTCAACTATCTGCATTTTTTTTCGTAGTTCATCGATACGAGGATCTTTGGCAATTTCATCTTCGTAATGTGTCGGCAGTTAAATTTCCCAAATAATAAACCAACCGCGATAATATATTGCAATGCAATGGTCTCGATCCGCCGGATTATGCAGCGGCCCTTGTTTTATTAATAATTCGCATAGCCGATTCTTGAGTTTTAACTTGAATTTTTTTAATTTCCTGCCAGCGATCTTTGACTTGCGGATAAAGTTTAATGGCGGCTTCCGCAGCGGTTTGGGCATGAAATTCCGCAGGAAAAGCAATTTTAAATAAAATATTTTCCATTATGTAACTAGCATAAGGACGGTTTATTCGAAAAGGCTCGCCATGAAAATAAACATCGTAAAAACCCCATTGTTTTGCCGATAAAACGCTGGGATAACCCATTTCTCCTGCCAAAGTCAATAAAGCTAAACGCACTCCTCGACTGGTGGCATCGCCAGCAGCCCAAGATTTGCGTGAACCGGTATTGGGGGCATGGCGGTAAGTTCTCAAACTTTGACCATCCAGCCAGGCTTGGGAAATCGCATTGCAAACTTGTTGAAAATCTCCACCTAATAATTGCGTTACTACCGCGGTAGTGGCTACTTTCACCAAAACCACATGATCTAGGCCAACTCGATTAAAACTATTTTCTAATGCGATTATCCCTTGTATTTCATGGGCTTTAATCATGGCAGTTAAAAGATCTTGAATAGTAAATTGTGTTAACCGTTGTTTTTGCCGATTTAAGTAATCCATACAAGTGAGTAACCCGCCAATATTATCGGAAGGATGCCCCCATTCAGCAGCCAGCCAGGTATCGTTGTAATCCAGCCAACGAATCATAGTGCCCAAATTAAAAGCGGCTTGTACAGGCTCTAACTTGAAACTTGTTCCAGGAATTCGTGCACCATTTTTAAGTTCTGCGCCGGGAACTACTGGACCTAACAATTTTGTGCATTCAGGAAATTTCAGTGCCATAAACGCACAAGCCAAAGAATCTAATAAATCATAATAAGCAGTTTCATAAGCTAGCTGACTGTCAATAGTGTAATCACAAACGTATTCGGCGATTGCAATGATTTCTTTGTCAAATTCAGGTCGGATATTTTGGGTAATTTCCATCTTTACCTCTGATCTAATGGGTACAAAAGTTCGGATGGGTGGACCGATATAATCAGCAATTAGGACGAATTATTTTATTATTGCCTCGTTGCTCAAAAATATGTGCCGCCCAACCGCTGGTACGTGAAAATACAAATAAAGGGGTAAAAAATTCCACGGGAATTCCACAAAAGTAATAAACCAAAGCACTGTAAAAATCTAGATTGGGAAATAATTTTTTTTCATCCCACATGATTTTTTCGATATTTTCAGCAATGGTAAACATGTCCTTATCATGATGTCGTTCAGACAATTTTTTCGCCCATCTTTTGATAATTTCTGAACGTGGATCGCAGGTTTTATAGACTCTGTGGCCAAATCCCATGATGAGTTCTTTATTGGCAAGCATTTTTTTGACGCCGGCTTCAGCTGCTGAGGGAGTTTCAAAACGCTCAATTAATTTTAAGGCTTCTTCATTAGCGCCGCCGTGCAACGGGCCTCGTAAAGTCCCGATCGCGCTACAGATGGCAGAATAAAAATCTGAAAGAGTGGCGCTGGTGACTCGGGCAGCAAAAGTGGAAGCATTGAATTCATGTTCGGCATATAAGACCAGTGAAGTATTTAAGGCATCTACTTGTATTTTTTCAGGTTTTTCAGAGTGCAGTAATTGTAAAAAATATGCAGCCGTACCGGAGGTTGGAAGTTCGGTATTTATTCGCTGGTGATTATTTTGAAAATGATACCAGTAGAGCAGCATCCCTGGAAATAAAGCAATGAGTCGATCGGCTATCTCTACTGCGTTGTTCTGATCAGTTTCGGGCTCGAGCGTACCCATTACAGAACAGCCAGTGCGTAGAACGTCCATTGGATTGGCGGCGCCGGGAATCAGTTCAAGTATCTGCTTTAGTTCGTTCGGCAACTTTCTTAGTCGAACTAATTTTTGTTGGTACTCAGCCAGCTGCTTCGAATTAGGCAAGCTACCATAAATGAGTAAGTAGGCAGTTTCTTCAAAGCTGGTAAACGCAGATAAATCTTCAATGGTATATCCTCGATAACTCAGACCAACCCCTTCTTTACCCACTGTAGCAATTCCAGTTTGGCCTGCAACGACGCCTGCCAGACCTTCAGTTTTTACTTCCGCCATGGTAACTCCTTTGAAGCTTACTGTTTAATCTTATCACAAAATCGCCTAAAATTATAATTAACTAGAATTTTTCAGCAATTCCCGCCTCAAGGGGCGAAAATTGCTTCCCTTGTTTATATCCCATCGCGCAGGGTTAATTCCCGTTGACCGGGAATTACTAGAATTTTTTAAGGAGTTGCTCATGAAACGGGTTTTGTTTTACTTTACAGCGTTGATTGTTTATATTTTATGCTTTGGGAGTGCTTTGGCTGATGAATCTTGGCAATCCTATGTGGCGCAACTACGGGTAGAGGCCATCAAAGACGGCGTTCAAGCCGCAGTTTTTGATCAAGTTTTTAATTCTATCCCGGGTCCTAACCCAACGGTCATTAAATTATATAATTCTCAACCAGAACATCGCTTGACATTTCTGGAATATAGACAAACTCGTGCTGACTCAGCTCGTATTAATATGGGCCGTCAAGAATATCAAAAAAATAAAGTTTTACTGACGAATGTGGGCAGGACTTATGGAGTAGATCCTGCTTTTATCCTGGCTTTGTGGGGGCTGGAAACAGATTATGGCCACTATATGGGCAAATTTTCAGTACCACAGTCACTGGCTACGTTAGGTTATATCAGTAACCGGCCAGCTTTTTTTCGACGTGAGTTATTGCTGGCTTTGCATATTATCCAAGATGGACAGGTATCTTTAGAAGATTTTAAAGGGGAGTGGGCGGGCGCCAGTGGCCATCCACAGTTTTTACCATCCAGCTGGTATAAGTATGCGGTAGATTATCAAAATATAGGTAAAAAAGACATTTGGAAAAACTTACCAAACGCTTTGGCTTCAATTGCAAATTATCTTGCTAAAAATGGTTGGCAACCAGGCCAGCCATGGGCTGTAGAAGTCAATTTACCTGCCGATTTTGATCAGGCTTTGATAGGCAAAACTATCGTTAAGCCAGTCCACGAATGGCAAAACCTAGGTGTAAAAATGAATGGTCAGCAGATTGCAGCTGATTTACCGGCTTCAATTATTCAATTAAACGGCGGTCCTGCTATGATGATCTTTCATAATTTTAAAGTATTGCAGACTTGGAATGATTCTAATTATTATGTGAGTACTGTAGGTTATTTAGCTGATAAAATTGCGAAAACATAACTATTCAGCAAGTGGATAGGAACGCTCACTATTGAAAGTTCTGCGTTTGCAAATTAATACCTCTGAATAGTTACGCGAAAGCTAATTGAGTGGCCGGACTTTTACAACCAGCAATAATATGCCTCCGGTAATCATAAAAAAGAAAACTGTGCTTAGACCAATGCGTTGGTTATTAAACCAATGCGTGGCGAGAGCTAGAACCCAAGGTCCTGCAAAAGCAGTAGCCTTTCCAGAAAAATTGTATAATCCAAACAATTCAGCAATAATTTCCGGAGGTGAAATACGGATTAAAAGAGATCTGCTGGCTGCTTGTACTGGACCGACTCCCAAACTTAATCCCATTCCCAAAACCCAAAACCAAATTTTTTGATAAACAATTAAAATTCCTATTCCACACAAAATCATGAGCAATAACGTGAGCAGGATAGTGATTTTAGGGCCTCGGGCATCGTCTAACCAGCCAAAAATGGCCGCTCCTATTCCTGCCGCAACATTCATGGCGATTCCAAACTGGATGACTTCTGCAATTGACATATGGAACTGGCCTGCGGCATAGATACCTCCGAAGGAAAAAATAGTGATCAGTCCATCAATGTAGAACATACGAGCAATGAGAAAAATTAAAATGACTTTATACTTTCCTTTTAGTAGGGATAAAATTCGTCCTAAAGATTTCAAACCCATTTTAGTGGCTTTAATGAGACTTAAACCGGTACTGGGACGATCCGGAGTAAAATAAAATAGAGGCCAGGAAAAAATGATTACCCAGGCAGCAACCAAAGGACCAGTAATTCGAATATGTTCTGCAGTGGATTCATCTAGACCAAACCAAGTAGAACCATGAAAAATAAAAAAATAAAGAGCGATAATTAAAGCCACTAAACCGCCGGCATATCCAGAACCCCAGCCCCAGCCGGATAAACGTCCTAAATAATGAGGCGGAGCTAGTTCATTTAACATCGCGTTATAAACAACGGTGCTGGTTTCTATTCCAGCCGTACCTAAGACCACCCAAAATAATGCCCAAACAACAGAGTGGGTATTGGGTTGCACAAACCATAGTGCGGCGGATGAAATTATTATTAAAATAGTGAGTATCAACAGCCAAGGTTTACGCCGGCCTTCTTGATCAGCAATGGCGCCTAAAAAAGGACTAATTAGAGCCACAAATAAACCGGCAAAACCGTTCGCTTCCCCCCATAGGGTGGTGCCTACAATTTTATTGACGGCTACTTTTTCGGTAAAATAAGTGGCGAATATAAAAGTAGTAATCAAAACCGGAAAAGGAGCTATAGCCCAATCATAAAGACACCATGAAATGATCGCTCTTTTTTTTGAAGGCTGCATTGTTTATCCTTAAGTCATGATTGGAAAGATTTCAATGAGTATTCCATATAAAGGATGGTCTATGTAATTTAGCTCGTTGCTGCGCATACGCAGCTTTTCATTGATATTAAAGGCAAAATAATCATCTTGCGGAGCATGAGTTAAATTTTCTAATCCCCAATTTTGAATATCTTTCCATGGAATTAAAAATTGTAAATTAAAATTCAAATTAAAGTAGCGGTCTAAATGAATATTCAATGCGCCATTCATTTGAGAAACGTTATCTCCATAGACATCTCCGCCCATTAAATGGATTCGTGTGCCTTGTTGTAAAGAGGAATTAGTTTGCCGCCATGCTAGATGAAGCAGGATAGGGTAGTGAATCCTGAGCAATGACTGATGCTGTGATTTTAACCGCCATTGTTTTTCCGAAAAAATTTGTTCATTGGGTAAATTTATTGTATTTTCCGAGATGGTCAATGGTGCTGCAATAGGCCAGTATTCCGATTTTAGCGCCTCTGGATTGACATGTGAGAAAACTATTAATTCTATTTGATAAGCCGAAACAGTCTCTGCCCAGGCGTTTAAAAAGCCAAACCAAAGTACAGGCGCCAAAGCCCATTGTATTAGACGTTTTAATAACATGGGTGCAATATAAAGAGCTATTTGCAAGATTGCAAGACAGTGGCTTTCGTTGGGGTATATTATTACCCTATACCCAAGATTACAAATAAAACGCTACCAGTAGCTGCTCCGCCGTAGTCATCATTAAAACCACAAGCAGTTTGGACATACAGCGTTTTTTCTTTTTTAAATGTTCTTTTCACTTCAATATATCCATTAAATTGATTAGAACAGATTAATTTTTGAAAGAAACTAGAAAATTTAACAATCAATATATTAGAAAGCTGATGGAGACTGTAGTCTTCAATATCCCATGTTTTAAGACCATTCAAAAGCTTATGTTGAACACATTCAGCTAAAAGATAATACGCCAATTGATTGTAGCATAGGTTAAACTCCACTGCATTGAAGTGTCCTGTATCCGTAATATAGCAAGATTGGGGTATCGAAAATTTACCCTTGGCTAATAATACTGGGGAACGGTATTCAACAGATGCGCTTTGTAGATAACGACAGTTTTCTTTATAAGGTTTTAAGACCCTTGTCAGTAAAGCATCCTCTGAGAAAGTCATCATCCCAATTCTCTTGATACCCAGTTTGCAAATTTATTCATGAATTCTTTTAAGAATTTTTGTGTGCCTTCATTTGCAATTCGGCCCTGTGCATCAAATACTTCATTAGCTTGGCCTATATAAGCCTCAGGCTGTTGCATAGCGATAATATCTAAAAATACAAAGGTTTGTCGTAAATGCTGGTTTGCACCAAACCCGCCAATTGCACCAGGGGAAACACTGATGACAGCTGCAGGTTTGCCTCCCCACACACTTTGACCATAAGGACGAGATCCGACATCGATAGCATTTTTAAGAACTCCAGGAATCGAACGGTTATATTCCGGTGTCACAAATAAGAGTCCATCACAGGGTTTTATTTGCTCACGAAATGTAATCCATGCTGAAGGGGGTTTTTCGTCGTCCAGATCTTGATTGTAGAGTGGGAGATCGCCAATTTTGATAATTTCAAATTTTAGGGATTCAGGGGCCAGTGAGATAAGCACTTTCGCCATCTTTAAATTAAAAGATTGTTTACGAAGGCTGCCAACCAAAACTGCGATCTTCCTAGTCATAATGCTCAACTCCTTGTGACAAAATTCATTGATGCCAGCTTGCAAGCTTGTCAATTTAAATGAGAAAATGCAAGTCTTCGAAAATTTCCGGCATTTAAGCACTTGTCGATGGGTTCATGTTTACTAATTTAAAATACGAGATGACCGAGCACTAACTATTACCTCTACTCGAGCTATATTGATCAATTCCTCAAAATCTGATAAGGTTATCACTGCCAATATGTAGGAAACTAAATTAAAATTTCAAAAAGGGACTTTTTATGAAAAAAATATTCAAAAAATCAGCTCTGTTAATTGCTTTATCAACAATAATTGCAACAGCTTATGCTCAAGAAATATCGGTAAGCGTCAAAAATTTGACTAAGTTCAACGGCTCTTATCAAATGAGAATTGGCGATGGAAACTATATAAGTACCGACTTATCTAGCCTACGGGGGCTTAACTTTACTTATGATGTAGTGTTAAATAATCCTGAAAACGATTCTGGTTATTATGCTTTTATTATTGCTGATGAAGGTGGTAGCTGTTCTTGGAGTGATTCTCACCACCCAGCAACAAAGATAATTAAAGGATACTACACTCATCTTGATGTGATAGTAGAACCGTTTTTTGTAGGATGCATGATAGAGTATTCTTATTCTTAGGTGCCAGCTTGCAAGCTTGTCAATTTAAATGAGAAAAAGCATGTCTTAGAAAATTTCTGGCACTTTAGTTCCCATTCAAGTGGCGACATCTTCTTGAGTTAAACCTGCCTGATGATAAACAATTGGCAAACACTATGGGAAAACTTTTCCTTACATTATTATGCAACGGGGAGAATTCAAGTTCGGGAGTATTTGCTGACAATCGCGAAGCAAATGAGCCCACTCAATAAAATTTTCAATGTCTTGCTCTAAGTCATTAATTTTTAAACAAATATTCTTCACTTGTTTTATACGCGCAAAGAAAGTGAGGCTTCGATTTGAGGTAATTTCTAGAATTTTTGGCAAGAGATCCGCGCATTTATTAACTTCATTTTGTTCAAATTTGTTTTTTAAAAAAAATGGCTCCAATTGAGGTAATTCGTTTTTAGAAATAAAATCTTTTTTGACTTCTTTTTCATACCGACTAACCAGTTGCAAGGTGCTGTTATTGTATTTCCCGATATATATATTATCACTCATCACTTTCTGATAATCACCGTTTGCGATTTCAGGTGACATCAAATAGAGGCCACGCCAGAGAAAGGGCTCTATTTTTTCTCGTTTTTTCAACGCATAAACTGGGTGAGAAACCATCAATAGGAAAAAATTGAATGGATATATTTCTGCGCCTACTGGATTTCTATCTTTATCCAAGCTAAAGAGATGTGGAAATTGCTTTGATTGTAGTTTTATTTTTTTCGTTGGACTTGAAGAGACAAGAGTACTCAAAACTTGCTGCGCTGTTAGTATCATAGCACAATCAAAGGCGCCCACCATTCCTACCGGAGATAATTCGTTAAGGCGACTATTCAATTTATCAAAAGTGCCCTTAAGCGTCGAAAAATCTATTAAAAGATACTCTATCATTATTTTATTCAATTCTAAAGGAAAATTAAGGGACATATCGATCACTGCCATCAAGAATTCTTTAATTTCTAGAAAAGTGCTTTCAGTGAAACTCGCATTTAACGCTTTCGCCTCAGCTTCACTTTGAAAAGGACGGCCTTTATTGACTTCAGGTACACAGCTTTCGTTTAGTTCTGGCTTAACAAATACCGAGATGTTCTTTTGTTCACTTCGATAGTTAGTTTGCAGCAGTGGGGATTCCGAATTAAGTTTTGAAAGAAGGAGTTTCACCTTATCGTTTTTTTCTAATTCTTTTTTCATTATTTCCTTCCAAATTTCAACATGAATTTCTCTTTTATTTAACCGCATACCCATGAATACTAGGCCGAACTATCGGCGGGACACCACGCATACTCTGGCGGGTTATACCGCTTTCTGTAGGGGGGGGTAGCTATTTATGTTTATAATATAAATATAATCTGGCCAAATTTCAACATGAATTTCTCTTGAGAATAGCGGTGTCAAATCCATATATTTCGATTTAATATTAAAAAGAATCAATGGATTAAAATTTGAAATGTACGTGCAAAATTTGTACTATTCAAAGACTTTGCATAGATTTTTTGTTGTTTATGAATTACACGTATATTTTCTGGATTAATTTCATTATTTTTCAAATTCTTACTATAAAATGTGTGGATGTGACACAGCAGTCTCTGGTTCTTCGGCTTCGATGGTCAATGGTGCACTTGAAAGTTTTATTAAAGCCGCTGCGATTGAAATGCCGCGTAATATCCGCATTAATGTGGTCAGCCCTACTGTATTGGTAGAATCTATGAGTAGTTATGCCGATTATTTTCGCGGTTTTATTCCGACTCCTGCCTCTCAGGCTGCTCTTGCATTCAGTAAAAGTGTTGAAGGCGCGCAAACAGGGAAAATTTATCGAGTAGGGTGGAGTGATTACTAAGGGTTGCCTACGTCAACTCTTTAAAAAGGACATGTTGAGTATTTGTGCTAAACGATAACCGGCAAGCGTTAATTGTTGACCGGCGATTACCTGAGCGACTGCTTGATATGAGGGAGAAAGTGTATCGTTGGGTTTTAAATGATCATAAGCTTTGGTTTTGGCAAGTTGGTAACATTCTGTTTCCCAAGCGTCAAATTTGAGGTCGTTGGATTGATTGCCAAAATCGTCAGGAGGATTTTGAGACTCTAATTTTTGACTTAAGCGCGTGACATTGGCGTGAGTTAAAGGGTAGGGTAAAGACGGGTTAAATTCATGTACTATTTGGTCCCAGTAAGCATGTAAATTATTAGTATCCTTATTTTTAATTAAAAATAGATTACCGCCTTTGTCACCTTGAGGAAAATCTTTGCTAAAAAGGTTGATACAATGTAAAGGTTGATGAGCATCCCCAACCAAATGTTCAACCCAGGCCAATGAAACAAATTTTTCATCCAGCGTTGCAGTAGGGTTTATTAAGATAGCAATGTTTCTTTGCAATGCAGTAATAAAATTAATGTCAGACGCAGGATCAGTTGGCGTTCCATCAATACTCCAGGGTTGATTATCATAATGCCAATTCTTTTTGCTGGGATCGGTTTCTCGCCAAATATCTGGCAATGCAGCAGCGTACAAAAATCGTGCTAATGATGGATAATTAGGGTCGCCCGTTTGGGTAATTTGATCCACCTGTTTTTTAGCAGCAGGTGTTAAATGGGCATAAGCTATTCCAGCAATGACTTTATGCCCCATAGGATCCCAACCAAAAGATAAAAACGGAAACAGACACAGAATGAAAATAAAATAACACTGCTTTTTTCTACCTCCCGGCTCTTCTTGCCTACCTATAAATTGAGCCATTTCATTTCCCTATTTAAAAGAAACATAATAGCGCCAAAATAACAAATGTCAATTTAGTAGTCATCATGAATATATCATTAACGCCTGATTTAGAAGCGTATGAGAATATTTTATATATGTAAATTATTATTACTTTCTTAATATTTGTATAAAGAGGAAAGTATGATGTTGAATTTAACTATAGATATTGAAGACAAAAAAAATTATCCAAATTTACATGATATTTACATTAAACGAAAAAATTCTGATTATAAAGCATCATCATCGGAACTTAAATCATCGATATAATGATGATATTAAGTTAGCAGATAAATTTCAGACTTTGCTTGATAATAAATCATATCATAATCAAAGTTGTAATATTTTCTTAAAATATGTAGTTGATAGCAAGTTTTATGGGGATGGTGAATCCGTCCCTTTTAATGGGACGGATTTTCTAGGAGCTTGTCTATGTGGCGCCTAAATTAGGGAGGCTCGAAGAGGATGAGTTTAAGCTAATAGATGAAGAGGAGGAGGGTGTGTAATTAAAACTGAAAGTGTTTAATGAACAAGATGATGACTTTTCCTCAGTTTGAGGTATGTCCTCAAAATTTCTGCTATTTAATTCTAAAATAGAAGGTTTGATATCAAAATGTTGATCTAATTTATCTGCTATCTGAAGTAATTCAGAATAAGCCGCGCTGTGACCTGTCACTTTCAGCAAAATATTCCTTTCTTTTTTATATTTTTCGGATATTTGTTCATTCTCCATTTGATACCCTCTAACTCTAAAATTACCGTTAATATTATTTATTATTTCCATTAGCTCTATTATAATTTCAATTTTAATATTGGTGTTATTAAAAAGTTTGTAACCAATCAGTCCGGGAATACCGGTAACAAATATAGAGAAAAATGCAGCTACAGCTCCAGCACCTTTTGCAACTGTCCCAACTTTTGTGGGATCGCCACCCCAGATTGCGTATGCTAATGGCATCATTGCTTTGCCTTTGTCTACAAATTCTATGTCGCTATAGTGCCTTAATAGTTTTTCTAATTGTTTATATTCAGTGTCAAATTTCATAGATTATACGTTCTCATATTAAAGTTGAGGCCATATTCTGAACACAAAATTTTTTAATGTCAATTTTTTGTATTGTCCTCGAAGTTATGGGGGTAAAATTTATAGTACTTAAAGATTTTTGTGGCGATTTACTAAGAACAATGGCATCATGGAAGGTTTTCATCGCAAGATGAAACTCATTCAAAGGTGGGCCTATGGCTTCCGTAATTTTGAAAATTACAGAATTCGGGTTAAAGTATTATGTGTTTGATTAACTGCCCACCTAAAGTGGGAAAGACCCAAAAATTTGGCCAGACCCAGAATTGAACTGGGGACACAAGGATTTTCAGGCGATCACTTATATAATAACTATTTGATTTTAAAATAATTTATAAGGCGGGCAACCCACTGCAAATGCTGAGTTGCGCACAGTAAAGCATAACAGAGTCAAGCAAAAGTCGCGCAAGGCTTTTAAACCAATCACTCAAAAATCTTAGCCAATTTTAGCCAAAATCAGTAACTCTAGCAATTATTTCAACTTTGTTTGCAAACCAAAATGAAAGTGTCCCCTTCCTCATTCACTCATTGCACATATTTTAACTCTTTGATAGGATGATCATACGGTACAGGATGAGAACCCGATGATCGTGATACGATGCAGGGTAACTACGGTTGCCCTCTTTTTTTCATCCTGCATTGTATCTTCAACTATCTCGGGGTTTAAGGGGCTGGCCCCTTTTTTTAATAGTGATCTTCCAATAGTCGCGGCGCACTTAGATTACTGCAGATACGGTTGTTTTTTCAGACTTCAACCAACCCGGATTGAATTGACTCCAGGGTGATTTGTGTTTGTTTAACCGGCCTATCTCAGAGCGTTTTTGACTATTACTCTGATCCACCTGCTTTTTATCTTTTTCGACCTGGGGTCGTTCATCAATAGCATGAGACTTTAAGCGCTTATCCTTCACCCACAATGAAATTGAATCATCCAAGTGCTTGCGTACCAGTATCTTTTGTTTTGGGCTGACAGGAGTAGAACCATTTTTTTCAATTTGATAATGCTGATGATTAAGTTGCACTGTCCAATCGTTTTTAACCTGCCGTGTATATTCCCAACAGAGGGCTTGCTCCAAATCATCTCCTGACTGCAAAAGAACATTGGCATCCTGATCATTACTGGCGGGTTTTGAAAACTTTTCATTGAGCTTATTAATAAAGCCGTTTCTGAGTAACTCATTAGCTCCTACTAAGGTGGTAATTTTTTTTAACTTAAGTTCCTTAACGAAGCGGTCTTGGTAAACCGCATGATTTCTTTCAACACGTCCTTTTGCTTGTGGCGAGTAGGCTTTGATCACTTCAATTCCAAGCTTTTTACAGGCTTTTGAGAAATGAGTCAGCCAATCCGGCTCTACAAGTTCTTCACCATCCTCGTCTTTTTTCTGCAAGGATTTAGGTGACACATAAAGACTTTTTAAGTCAACATAAATGGACATCGGAATGCCTGCATCGGTAATCCACCACTTGAGTAGCTCCAAACTGTGCACGCCTGGCTCGCCGACTCCGGTGCTGTTTACGTTTGCGATGGGTTTCCCATAACCCAGCCTCTTTGAGCCATAATCTAAGCGTTTCTGCGTTAACTGTTAGCTCATCATCTTCCAATAGTTTCTCTGATGCAAAAGTAGGTCCAAAACCTAAATATTTTTCCTTGTAGAGTGAAATGACTTGTTGCTTCTTTGTCGCCGGGTAAGCTTGTGTTGAGGACTTCCCACGACTTTTATGCATCAGTCCAGCATCGTCCAATTGCTTGTATCTTGCAATAATGCGCTTGAGCTGTCTATCACTGATCTGAAGTCTTTTTTCTGCGTCTGGGCGACTTTTATATGGCCGCTCAATACCTGTTCTAAAATCGCTTTGCGTTGCCTCTCTTTTTTGCTCATGAGCAAGTTGTCTCCCATTGATGTCGCCCCTCGTTGCTTGATATTTAAACAATAAAGACTAACATGTTTTATACAATAAGGGACATTTTCATTTTGGCCTTATGGGGACATTATCACTTTGGTATGACACAAAGGAATTAATTACCTTGTCAATGCCAGCAGTTTTGATTAAAATTAACAGCAAAAAGTTGGTTATTGTATGTAGGGACAATAATGCGCGATTTTGAAGAATTTTCATTTAACTTTCCCGCCATCGAGGCCCCACCTGTGCCAGGCCTACTATCTGAGCTTCCATCCGACAGTTTAAAACTTGAAAATGTCTTGGCATCCCTTATTCATCACCAAATTTTCTCTGATCAGCACAAACTAAGTCCTCAATTGCCTGATGGTCTGACTGAAGATTTAGTGGAAGAATTTTTAAAAGAAGTTATAAAAGGGAATATGGCAAAAATACGACAATCTGATGAAAGCAAGCTTGAGCATGTCCAAAAACGAATGGATGCCTTTCTTAAGAAAAATCAAGGCACAATAAAACATGCTTCTGATGAAATCACGTCCTTTCTACAGAGCAAAGGGTTAGAATGCATTGCCCCCACATATATTCCTCGCGTTTATAGCAAAGAAGTCGATAATGATACTGTTGCCGTCATGTTGTGCAATAATACCTGCTATATAGCTGCAAATGTTAAGGTAAGAGAAGAAATACGGAAAAAAGTAAAGTACTTCGATAATGGAATTGGATTAAATCTAAAAATAGCTAAAAAAATGGCTCGTATTGCCTACGAGTTTTTCAAAAAAGAGTGTCTAACCAATCCAACAGCAATCCCACCCATTATCATCCTCAGCCCTCAAACAATGCCTACGACGAAAGAAGAAAATGCCGAGTGCCACGCTGAAATGCAATGCGTAGCCCAATTTAAAAAACTATTAACACAAACCAGAACAACAGCAGAATTAAAAGCCAAGTTAGGTGTATCAAGAGCTTGTTGTCAAAAATGTTTAGGCGAATTAAAAAAAGAGAGTAACATTTTTTATCCTAACCTTACATTAGAACCGCCGGATAAGAAACATCCTGCGTTCATTTCCACTCCCGCTAAACTCAACGACAAAGACATAAACTGGTTACCGCCGGAAGAAATTAAAGTTAAAGAAATGTATACTTATCCTGAATTTTCACCAGTTAAAGCATCAAAAAAAAGTAAGAGCACGCATGTAGCCGAGATTACTGTGCCGCAAGCATTTTCCACCAATAGCACGCAAGGCGGCGTAAGCAAAAAAAGAAAAAGTGTCTCGCAGGCAGGCAATCCTTCTAGATTATTTTCTACACCCCAAAAAAAGCATAGCCCCTCCAATCCAACAATACCTTCCACTGGTCCAAGATCATCTACTTTTCAATAAATCTTACCTATAAAATTTTAACCAGCAAACTCGATGTCATAAAAGAGCTGTAACAACTGGAGTGAATCATGAAAGCACTGGCCGAACCAAGATCCAGCTCTAAAAAAAGAAAAAAGCCACATCCTACAATGCTGGCGCTACCTTCTGATCACAAAGCTAAGCCGCTTGACAGCGAGGGCAATTTACAAGCAATTTTAACTCAGCTACTACTACGATTTAACTGTCCTCCCTTATTCTTCCAAGCTGTGTTGCCGCACATCACTCAATTGGCCACTATGCTATTTCCATTGGACAAAATCGTCACAATCTTATTGAAATCATCATCTGGTTTAATCATAAAATTATCTGAAACCATGCAACTGCAAGTTGATATACCCACTCCCACCAACAATAATCAATTTATTTTTGCATTGACCCCGCCGGATGAAAAAAGTTATTTTTCGTTTCCACACTTTGACGTTATTAAATCCAAGCTTGGCATCGATCTCCAAACTTATTTACCCTCCTTTATCAGTGATCTTTACCAATCGCTTTCTATCCCATTTTTGAAGTATCACTGGAGTAGGCAGCAGGATTTCAAACCCTATATCTATATGCCAGTAGTCATACAAAAATTAAGTATTTTTGGTATTGAAATAGACTCGATAGAGCTATTTATTAAGGTTAATTTTGCTCCCGAACATACTTATATCCGCATAGCCATGAAAATCTTGTGGAAAGGCTTAAGCTTAGTCGGCGAGCTGCCTGGCTGCAGGCAAGACGAGTGGAAGCTAAGCGGTCAATTAAAGCCGACATCCTCCCAAAAAATTAGTGATTTTATTCCCAATGCCCTGAGCCACAGTCTACCCCAATGGTTGCAAGATCAGTGTCCATCGATTAGCCAAATTTCTGGCGAGTTCTGGCCACGCAGCAAACGATTTAGTTTTATCATTGACTGTGCAGGCGGTCTGGAATTATACAAAGTAAAAGATACCTGTATTGCTTTAGAAAATATGAAATTTAAATTGACCAATTTTGAATTTAAAGATAGCGATCAAAGGCCTTTGAAAAAGACACCCTTACAACTCAGTTTGGAAGGCGTTTTGCAAATAGGCGGCCTAAAGTCAAATTTCTCCATGGCTATCGGCTATTCAACCACCTTCAAAATTGAGGGAACTATTGAGAAAAAAGACGTTAGCCAATTGTATAAAGATATTTTACTTCCTTTATTACAGCTAGTAGAAACCGGTCCCGCCTTCTCTGAGATAGAAAAATTATTGCCTGCTGATATTGGCACATTGCATTATTCCATTACCCCTGCGTTGATGCAGTTATCTACTGATGCGCTTTCGATTAGCTTACTGAAGCCACGTCAATTAGGGTTTACAGCGGCCAAAGACAAAGTTATTTATATCGACTGCCGTCTTCCGAAAGGACTTATACCGAAGAGCTATGGTTTTCTAGCCGATATTGATATCATCGATTTTGGCTTTGTCTACTGCAATGCCGATGTTAAAGATTATGGTTGGACCAAATGCTCTACTCTTACTGCTAAAATTCCCTTGCATCGAATACCTGGCCTTTGCAATTTGATAAAAACAGAATTATACCTACCCATTAAGCTCAATACGCATGGCAAAAAACCTGCAATCAGTACCGAGGATCTATCGTTACCTGGAGAGCTGAATCTGGGTCTTTTAACCATTAAGAAAGTCAAAATAGGTTGCACGCTAGGAGGCGGAAAGAAAAATTTTGTGGGATTTAATATACAAGGTAGTTTATCACTAGACTTACCAAAGACGGTTGAACTAGAAGGTAAGTTAACCGTCAACATAGGCAACTCTCGCATGCCAAAAATAGCAGGAACTTTCATCCTTCGTCTGGCTGCAGAATGGTTAGGTATAGTACTACATGGAGTAAGCGTTACCCTGCAATATGACGGCCTATTAAGTGCTGGTTTAATAGGGGATTTTGCCATTGCCGATGAAGATAAGCTGGCACTGACTACATCAGATGAGGAGAAAGGTAAGGTGATGGCTAGCTTTGGGGCAAGCGGTTTCAAGGCTTTCCGCCTAGAATTCCCAGCAGGATTTGCTTTATCCATCAAAGGCATTAGTCAGATGTTATTATCTCCGTCGGAGCGTGCTACATATTCATCGACTGTTGAGAAATTACAACAACTATTACCGGTGGCGATTGGTCCAGTTAGCGATGAAACTTTTACTCAAGCATTGCAAGACAGCGAAGCTAAAGAAGTTGCTCAGCTCCTCTCAGACAGCGGTAATCGCTTGATTGTGCATATCGATATAGAAGAATTATCTGCCCAGATAGCAGGTCAAATTAACGTTAATAACCTGTTAGAGGCGTTCATCCTATTGGATTTTAGTATCTACAATGGTCTAACCTTAGTTGGCGGAGCCAAGCCAATAGAACTATTAGGCGGCTTATTAAAAATTAACAAATCAGCACACAGTGGTTCACGTCAGCCGCCTATTGATGTCGGAGGGCCCGTCTTATATGCATGCATTCCCGGATTAAATTTCTTAAGCAACTTAGAGGAATATAAAAAAATTCGCATTCATGCAAACGCCCGTGTGGAATTCTTTAACTCCGTCATGGATGCTTATGTAGAAATAAGTCCTCAGGGACTGGATATCTGCCTACAAACTCACATTGACTTAGCACTGTTGTTATTGGATAGTAAACTTTTAGTTATTATTAACGAGAAACAACTCTGTTTCGCTGTCAATGCCCAATTGTCGCTATCGCTTCCCACAGGGCACCACTTAATCGGAGTAAGGAGCGCATTATCAGTAAAAATACCCATACTTTCTCCAGGCGATACAACGATAGAAGTTAGTGCGAGCTTATCATTGAAGGTATTGAATATAGATCAGTCGCTTGATTTCGAGGTACGAATACCGCAAGGAGATTGCCATAGTTTTGATATGCTCCTTGAAGAAGTTACACAAGGAGCCGTGAAACAAATCTTAAGCCCAGAAAAAAGCTTATCTGAGCAAGTAAAGAAATTTGAACCAGGCATGCTATTCGCAGAAGGCGCAGACGACCAGCTTACGGTCATTGGTCAAGCGTTTGAAAATCTATTATTCCCCTTAGCGGAATCAAAAGTTCCTGCTCTCATACGAAAACAAGACAGCCAACTTTGTTTGTTCCATTATTTACTGCGTCTTAACAAGCTACAAACTATCCAGAAAGCGATTCTATTAATCAGTACAATGGAAAACAGAAAAGTAACTGATCTGCTCGTTGATATTGATCAAACCATAGAATCTGCTGTGAGTATGATGGAACAAAAACCATTCGTCACTTTCTGCTACTTACGGTTTCTAGAGCTGACTTTGTCAAGTAAAGCGGATTCCTCTCAGGATCCCATACATCTCTACCAAAAGGCATTAGTACAATACTTCTTAGGAGTACTGTATGCCAACGGCAATATACCGATGTCTATTCAGTTCAGGCAACATTATGATGAAAAAGTAGAAAGACATTGCCAACAGAATAATTATCTGACTGACGAGGAGTTACTCGAATGCAGAATTGATTTTTTTGTACTTTCTATAGAGAATTTTTTAGCGTATGAAAATAAAATATATAATTTAAAGGAAAAAAAGCGCAAGGCAAGATTTGCATTATCCATAGATAGTAAAAATGTTCATGAGCCTAAACCGATAATAAACGAAAAAACAATAGAACTGTACTTATTACCTTTATATCAATTATGGGTTAACAGAAATCATGATTATGTCGTTAAGACATTACGCGAGCATTCCGACTTATTTAAAAAGTTGGCGCCGAAAAACATTTCAGGGAAAGAAACCAAAGATATTCTTACACCTATACTAAAACAAGAATTGCTACTCGCAACCTCCAATGAACTAGAAAATAAAGACAGAAAAGAATTATCCTTTGAAGGTCATTTAAAAAAGAAAATGGTTATTATCGCGTTATTTATGGCTTGTAAAGAAGAGAGTATACGGAAAGATTTATTATTAGAACCTAACTATAATTGCATAGTAAAATTTTGCAATCAAAAATATATCGATCAGAGACTAACTATCTATCAACAACTTGCGGCGACTTACTTACAATATGAAAAATTTCAAGATAATGGATCTTTCAGGTCTGAGCTTGAACAGATAAAAAATACATTTGAACATATTGTTAGTACTAACAGAAAACACCCTTATTATGAACCCTTATTAGATAATTATTTCTTGATATATACTGAAAGCAGCCTGCTCTATTTTCAAGGTACTTTAGAAAAAAATCTATTGCAAAGGAAAAAGTATTATTTTACGGCGCTAAATAAGTCCTTTATTCACAAACGTGTATTAATGTTAATGCCTGACGGAACTGGACATACCGAAAGAGAATTATCTGTCACAACTAATTCAATAACAACTGTCCACCGGGAAATTGCTGAGCTTTATGAAAAGCCTAAATTGCATCTACAAGAAATAACAGACGAAAAAAAAGGGATACATTCTCTAGATCACTCTAAGTGTGAACATTGCCAAACGGAAGCTCGATTTCATACTGTTCAATTTTTAAAAAGTATATTTGTTGATGACCATGTTAAAATAAAATTTTATGACCAAATTTATCCAGTCAATAACAGTAACCCACCCAGCTTGATTACTGTCGAGAAATTTAATGAAGAGCTTGTCAAAGTCAAATTGCCAACGCCACTATTTAATGCATTATATACGGTGAAAAAATTAGACATTGCCTATGAGATGTTTATTACCTGGTCTATCACTCAACCAGAACCTATGATAAGAGAGATATCGGCATGGATAGCAATTATGCTAAAATTTAGCATGATACGATTATTATTGATATCGCTCGAATATGGTTATATACCGGCTTATTTTCAATTAGAAACGTTCTTACAGAATCAAACTCCTCCTATCAGTCGAGTAGACGAAGACTCTTTATTTGAAGAAATTTATCGTGTTCTCATTAATAAAGATACTTCAATGAGTAGCTCTACAACTTTAAATGCATCGAAAAAAATTAAAAAAATAAAAGACATTTTCAAAGAGCAACAGAATTTTATCATTCCTTTTTTCAAACGTCATACTCCATTTCCAGGGATAGATAAATTTGATCAAATGAATATGGGCGAACTTACTAAGGATATATTGTCAACAGAATTATTGTCTGCTCGGGAAAAAAAGTTAATTGCTAACGGAGCTCGACCCTTTATAGAGAAAAAAATAAAGGAGCTTTATAAAGAACTATCTTCAACACAACGGGCACTGTTCGCGAAAACATGCAGTAAAACTGATATGTCTAATTTTATAAAAGATGTTATCCCTGATTTAGTTGAACAAACCAGCAGCCAGTCAAGCCATCCCAAAGGAATTCTGCCAAAATTAACTGCGTTGTCAAGCGGTACAAAAGAAAATAAACAAACTAGTTCTTTAAAAATTCCCCTATCTACTAAAAATAGTTTTAGAGTTTTATAGAGTCAGTTCAGTGGAGATTTTATTATTTTTGTAATAACATAATGTTTTAAATTTTTATTAAGGAGTAATCCCATGACAAGTTTTAATATCACTAACAATTCAGACTATACTATTAAAGTTACCTTCAAAGGAATAAATATTTATATTGAACCTAACAAAACTGGTCAAATAGACTCTGGAATCTGGGATACCCTTCGTAATGAGTTTATTTATAACCTCTCAATCACTATTAGCTATTACCGGGATGGCGATGATATTGTCACAAAAACGATTAAAAATATTTGTGCTGGTGATATTACTGTTAGTAATTCCGCTATTAATTTTGGGATAATAAAACCTTCACTTCTTCCAGGCAGTGCATCTCACGATGAAAGTTCTTTTACGACTAGAGGAGTACCCGCAGAAGAAAAAATCTCCATTCCACCGCGAGCAATACCTACCACATCTGTCCCACAACCAGCACCCGTAGCACCTAAACTAACAATAGATTGGAAAGCACGCGAAAAAGAAATAGAACAGGATGAAAAAAGTAATCGGTACTTACAATTAGTAAGAGAACAAAGACAAGAGCGAGAGGAATTAAAGAAACAAAACCATGAAAAAGAAATGCGTGAATTAACTAGCACTAAAGAATTATTAAGAGAATCATTAAATGAATTAAAACAACAACTCAGCTTTATCGGGGAATGGGATGACTTACGGAGGAAAGCTGAAAACCTTATAGAAAATACTAACCGTGAGCTAACCTATCGAGTGATTCCCGGAGGTACTGTAATTCCTCCTAATTTCACTGGACATTATCAAGACGCTCAAAGATTGATAAGAGAAATAACTTCGGACAAAGAGAAGATAAAGACTCGTCGTGAACCTATTATGCAACAATTTAGTGACTTCGAAAACTTGCTCAAACATCCATTATTCAAGGAATTGGCTAGTGATAATGCAAGGTTACTTTATAATGAACGCTTTTGGGGAAGACCACCCGGTCGAAATCGCCCAGAATATATTACAGGTAGAAAAGATGTCAATTTACTTACCGTAATTAAAGATGATAAATGTTTATTTGACTCGAATTTTCATGAGGTGTTATGTAAACTTTTGAGCTACTGCGCAGACAAAATTATGCGTAACATATTAGGAGAATTAGAAACTTATTTAGATAAAATAAGTAAGTTTTTAGTTACTGGCGTTTTACCTTCACTATATCGTCCCCTGGTAGAGCTAAAAAAACAAGTGAAAATAGCCGAACAACACTTGAATGACCCTACTTATATGCATGTCTTCTCAACGTTAATAGAATTAGATAAAATATCGGTAAATTCAAAAAAGTTAATTGCAGATATTAATACGCAAAGGCTAAATGCATTGAATCAGTTGCTTAAACAAGCCGACTTTGTTTGGTCCATGGACATGCCGCGCATATTAAGTCGATTTCTTATTGAATCACGAGAAAAAGTTAAGGCATTATCACAAAAAAAAGAAAGCGATATGGCTACTCTCCGAATAACTTTGGAAATAGAAATAGTAATGAACGAGGCCCAAAATCGAAAGCCAATGATTTACCGCCAAAAATTATCTAGCTTACTTGAAGATCGAGTTCTCGAATCAAAACCACCTCAAGAATTTGCAGTGGAACATGCTAGTATCACCAAGGAAGCTAAGACGTTGACAGAATTACTACTTACACCTGAATTCTTAGCTTCGGATTCTAAAGAAAAAGAAATAATTCAGTGCATTTCTCAGTGCGACAGCTTAATAAGAGCTATTAAGATTCATAATAATCTACGTACCTTAGATATTCAAAGCAATTTGGATAAGCTAGGTATCCTACTTCAGCGGCCAGAAATTATCTTTGCGTTGGGAGCTGGAGCTGTCCCACAATCGAGAATTTATATTCTTAAATGTATTCAGGAAGCTAATGAACTATTACAGCGACGCAATGATATGGCATTTTTATCAAAGCCTAGCGTGGATGAGCAGGTGCGGCAATTTTTGCAAAGTTTCCATGGTGTAATAACAGAATTGGGTATTATGAAGGATAGAGCGGATCGTGCAAAAGAGCTGGATGAATTGAATAAACTGCTTCAGGGGCCGCTATTCCAATTCTATGTTCTACCTTTACTTGGACAAGATCCAACAACACTTGTTTCTCGACGTTTTTTCTTTAAACAGAAAGCCAGTCAATTATTACAACAACAGTCTGCCATTACACCGCTATCGGCGCCAAAATTTGAGGAAGAAGTAAAAAAAACCTTAGAAGAAGGGCGTAATCTAATGAAGGAAGTCTGTTTAGAACAAGAGCGAGAAGAAAAGCGTTGGATGGAGGAAAAAGAAAGAAGCCGAATCGATGACATTCGAAACAGTCTGAAAAGTTTTCATACAATGTCACCACGAGATATGCGTTTTGCACTGTACTTACCTGAGGGAGCATCGACTGGATTGGTTTCTCGTCACACTGCATTTTTTCAGCGAGCTAACCAATTGGGACAAAAATGGGTTGGTGCACTTATATTACCGCCTGAGGTGGAAAAACAGGTGAACGATGTTTGGAAAAATTATAATCGTTTACGTCGAGAAATTAGGTTTGAAAGTAGACGTCTAAAGATTAAGACCAATTTGGGAAAATTAGATGCTCTTCTTCAGGATAGTCATTTGCAGGATAAGCTGCCTTTGGCAGCGCCGCAGGAGTTGGTTGATCGCCATTCCATTGCTATAGAAGAGGCCAATCAATTGATAGAATTATATGTACAGGAGAGTAAGTTGACTGACCGTGTTGGTAGGCGGACAGAACGAGCCATTCGTAATTGTAAACAGTTAATAAAAGATATCCGTAAATTGAAAGCTGATAGGTTAACAAGCTTAAAATTATTCTTAACGAGGATCCGGTCTCCTCTCGGCACCACCAGCATACCTTCACAACAAGTGCCATCATTACTGCAAGATACAGCGGCAACAGCATCCCCTGGAGCTGCCAGCTCCGCTCAACTCTCTGTAAGCATCCCTAAACAGTCTGCTGCATTGTCTCAAAATATGCATCGTATCTTAGGGCAACAAACTGTAGCACATGGATCTACTGCTCTTCGCCCTCCAAGGTCAATAGATGATGATGACGATAAAGATAACCTATCTACTACTTCACGGGTATATGCCTATACTGGAATTACCTAGAGCCCATTGGGAGCAATGGATTAAAATACAATAGATTAGAAGTAGATTGAGAGTGGAAAAAGCATAGATTAAGTACTTTCCCCCTAAAGAAACGTGTTATAATTCAATTTCTTACCACAGAAAACGAGTAACACGCATGGAAATAGTACCATTTCAAGAAGAGTTGGCTCTACTCCAATAAAAAGTAGGAGAGTCCACATGAAGAATATTAAAGTATTGGGCATTGATTTGGCAAAGAATATTTTTCAATTACATGGAGCAGACGCTCACGGGAAGTGTGTGCTGCGCAAAAGAATAACACGTACTAAGCTGGCTGAGTTTGTCGCTCGGTTACCCGTTTGTTTAATTGGAATGCAGGCCTGGGGAAGTTCACATTATTGGGCGAGGAAGTTTGAGAGCTTCGGGCACGAAGTGAAACTAATCTCGCCCCCTTAGTGAAGCCTTATGTCAAATCTCGAATAAGAATGATAAAAATGATGCAGAAGGGATAGTGGAGGTGGTAAGCCGTCCTGAGATGAGGTTTGTACCCATTAAACGGATTGGCCAACAAGAAATGTTGTTGGTGCATCGAGCACGAGAATTGGCAGTTAAACAGTGAACAGCCCAGGCGAATCAAATTCGGGGATTATTAGCAGAATATGGGTAATTTTGGGCCAAGGGATCAGTAAGATTCGTCGAGAATTGATCACTGTGTTAGATACGTTAGCGGGAGATATGACGGATTTTATGGTGAAATAAAATTAACCCAAAAAACTGCTAGATTCAGCGCAGTAGACCCTCGTAGTAGGTTTCAACTGCCGAATTTAGGTTGATGAAGAGATTTCCTCAAATAATCGGTCAGTATATAAACAATTCCTTAGTCAATCAATCACCATTAAAGTGATGAATGATAACGTTCTTTCTGAGCCTTCTGTAACGCGGATTCTTCAACCATTGCATCGCCTATTAGACGACAATTATCTTTGCCGGTCGTAGTTTACAATCTTATATAGATAATCGTCGCTGTGAAGGTGTGAAAGCGCGCACGATTAACTATGGTTTACAGTTAACGCGAAGAATTTTGAATTTGGCTGCAACTGAATGGTTAGATGAGTATAATTTAACCTGGTTAGTCAATGCGCCAAAAATTAAACTTTTGCCAAAACTAGAGGAGCGTAAACCACACCCATTAAGCTGGAATGAGCAAGAACATTTGTTTGCAGTGTTACCCCAACATCTAGCCAAAATGGCCCTCTTTGCTGTCAATACAGGATGTAGGGATCAGGAGATTTGTGGTTTGCGCTGGGAATGGGAGGTACCTGTCGATGACTCGGGTGGCACAGTTTTCATTATACCGGGTGAAAGAGTAAAAAATAGGCAAGATCGTTTGATTATTCTTAACGATATAGCACGATCTGTGGTAGAACAGGCTAGAGGTCAACATCCTGTTTACGTTTTTACCTATCGTAATAAACCTGTGACTAGGATGCTAAACACAGCTTGGATAAGAGCACGTAAGAAGGTTAACCTCGAAGTGCGAGTTCATGATCTTCGTCACACTTTTGGACGTCGCTTAAGAGCGGCGGGTGTGAGTTTTGAGGATCGCCAAGATTTGTTGGGGCATAAGAGTCAACGTATTACTACGCATTATTCCGCGGCTGAATTGGTTAATTTAATTACAGCTGCGAATAAGGCGTGTGTCAAGCGTGATTCTTCTGTTTTAGCCTCTGCTGGTGGTGCAAGGCGTATGGCCAGTAACACGATAGACAGTCCTCAATTAGCTGCACAAAAAGCATCGCTGATGGAAGTTTTGAACCACGGTGAAGCAACTCATCTGGAGGGGGCACGCAAAAGTCGCGCAAGCGATTTTGTGCCCCTAAATAGTTTAATGTAAGTGCTTGATTTTTGGTGGCCAGAGGCAGAATTGAACTGCCGACACAAGGATTTTCAGTCCTCTGCTCTACCAACTGAGCTATCTGGCCATAAACTGCTTGCCTTCCTTGGCGTAACTAAATCTTTTTCTGGATAACCCGGCCTGACCATCCCTGGTCAGGCGTTCGCAACGCTGCGATGTTCCACTGGAACATCGGTCGTTGCTCACCCAACTGAGCTATCTGGCCGGTTGCTAAAGTCCATAATTAAACCTATTTAAAATCAGAGAGTCAAGGTTTTATTTAGCCTGCTCTTCTTTAAAGCCCGGGGGATTAGACACATCCTCGTTGGCGAAAAATTTTTTCATTTCAGCTGATAGAAATTGTCTCGATTTAGAATCTATGAGATTTAGTCTGTATTCGTTAATAAAACGTGTTTGATGCTCTAACCAAAGACGCCATGCTTCCTTGGAAATATGCTCATACAGCCATTGCCCATACTCTCCAGGATAAGGAGGGGTTTCTAAAGCTTCAGATTCTTTATTTAATTTTTGACAGTGAATCATACGAGTCATGAGTGTCTCCGAATTTGTTTTAATAGTTTTTCTACAGGCGCAGCAATACCACCGGGTAGTTTGGCTTCAGGAGTATACCAGATATGGTTCCCTGTTTCTCTGATTACCCGTTCTTGAGTTATTTTAACCAATACCGGGTAAATAGTTAATTCAAAATGGGTAAAAATGTGCTTGAAGCCGGGTAATTTGTCAATGCTAACCGGCTTGGCTCCTAAATTTTTTTCGCACCATTGATCGGGAATTTGTTCTAAATTGACATTCAGGGAACCCCCATAAACCTCCCCAAATTCCCGTGGGCTCTCTTTTATGTAACAGAATTTGCTAGTCGACATTTATAATAACCAACATCAGTATGGTTTTTTTTGGTTTGAGTTTCGCCTTTTTTACCCAGGGAAATTCATGGATACGGTTCAGAGTGAACGCCTTACAATGTGTATTAAGAGGACAATCTAAGCATCGCGGGTTATGCTGGTGCATACCGTGGCCCCTAAATCCATGATGGCTTGGTTGTATTGAGCGTAATCTTCGGAGGGTGTGTTGTTAATGCAATCTGCCATAAACGCTGATTTATTTTATTTTCACTGGCGAGACCTTCTATAGCGTAATATCGAGTCAGTACTCTTTTAACATTGCCATCCAGAATAGGAGCACGAATATTCATGCCAAAAGATAATATTGCTCCAGCAGTGGAACGGCCAATGCCAGGTAATTCGACAAGATCTTCTACCGTTTTGGGAAATTGACCTTGATATTCTTGCGCTTATCACTTGAGCACACCGATGCAGATTTCTGGCCCGAGCATAATAACCTAAACCAGACCATAATGCTTAATACTTCATCTAAGGTGGCCTCAGAAAGTAATTTAATAGTTGAAAATTTAGTTATAAACCTTTGATAATAATTAATTACTGTTCTAACTTGAGTTTGCTGTAACATAATTTCAGATATCCAGACACGAGTAGGGTGAAGAGTTTGTTGCCAAGGCAAATTATGACGGCCATGTTCTGGAAACCAATGTAGTAAACTATCTGTGAAATAATTTTCCATTTCCTCCACCTGATGGGTAATCGCAAGGGTGAGAATGAGCGGGTGATGGGAATCGAACCCACGCTATCAGCTTGGGAAGCTGAAGTTCTACCATTGAACTACACCCGCATCAAAGATAGAGTATCAGGAGTCTATGCAAAATAAAACTCATACTATTCGTAGCTATGTTAAACGTGAACAGAGAATGACTGTGGGGCAGGAACGTGCATTATCAGTGAATGGTCGAAGTACGGTTTGGATATTACGGCCGGTTATATCAATTTTCCGGAGGAGTGTATTTTAGAAATCGGGTTTGGCATGGGCCATTCGTTAACCGAAATGGCCCGTAAATACCCAGAAAAAATTTTATTGGTGTAGAAGTTCATCGTCCTGGAATTGGTGCTTTATTGTCTAGAATAACCAAAGCTGAAATTAAGAATATTCGCATTTTTAATAATGATATTAAAATTATTTTAAATCAATGTATTGTTGATAATTATTTAAGTCAAATATTAATTTTATTTCCCGATCCTTGGCCTAAAAATCGACATAAAAAACGTCGTTTGGTGCAATCTGAATTTATAAGTTCTTTATTTGTAAAATTAAAACCAGGTGGAATTTTACATTTAGCTACAGATTGCGAAAGCTATGCTTCCGAGATGCTGAAATGGATAGAAGCGCATACGGGTTTTTTAAATTGCGCAGGAAAAGGAAATTTCTCCCCCCGTACCGGACCGGCCAATTACTAAGTTTGAGCAACGAAGTATTGCTGTTGGCGAAAAAATTTATGAACTCATTTTTAAAAAAATTTAACCTGATATTTCACACTCACCTGACAGACTAAATTCCTAGATACCGCGGCGGTTGACCCCATTACGAGCACTTACACCAAAAGTTGGTCTATTTTTGCCGCACAGATAAAATCATTTATAGTAAGTCCTTTGGCGGAGTGGGTGGTAAAATTGACGGTACAATAATCATATCCTACTTCTAAAGTAGGATGATGACCTTCTTGATTAATAATCCATGCTAACGCATTGATAAATAAAATTGTTTTTTGAAAACCCTTAAACTTGAATGTTCGACTGATTACAGTATTTTCTTTATTTAATTGCCATTCTGGTACTTTTTGTAGGTGTTGTTGTATTTGATCCAAGCTGATTGGGGGTTGTCCCAGTTCGCAAGAAACGCAATGACCAGAAGCTAAATCATCCATTTTGATTCCTCCGATGAAAAAACTAGAAGCTTGCTAATAAACACCACTCTCTTTGGAGTAGGATTATCCTAAATTCTGCAGTTGCCTTCGTCCTCGCGAGAAGAGCTAAAAGGAAAAAATTTCTAAAAAAGCTACAAGATTCAGTGCAATAGCTCTTCGCAGCAGGAGGTAACTGCACAAATTAGGATTGTGCAAAGTCGTAGCATATTAGCTCTAATGCAGAAAAAAAGCAAAAATAACTTTACACTTGCTTTATGCTTTTCTAAAATCTATTTTTTGAATTAATGGTTCATATTGTAGCGGCAAATGCTTTGCATTTGCTTCAGGAATCCTTCAAAGTGGTATCTTTTTGATTTGATTTTTAAAATACCATTTCCAAGGCGTCATTTATAATTGTTCTTATAGGCAGGGAAAACATGTTAACACTTTTAATCGTGGCAACCATTGTAGTTGTTCTCATAGTAATCTTTTTATTGGTTCGTTTTCTGAGAAAAAAAAATAAAATTCAGGCTCCTACACAATCCGAAGAAGCTTTGAATAATCAAATTTATGTAGGTAACTTATCATACCAGGTATCCGAGCAGGATTTGAAAGATTATTTTGTTAAATTCGGTGTCTATTGAACAAGTACGGATTGTAAGAAATTATGGTTCAGGCCGTTCCAAAGGCTTTGGTTTTGTAACCTATCGTAATGCTAATGAGGCTAAAAACGCCTTAGTGGCACACGGTGAAAAGTTTCAAGGCAGGAATATTGTGGTGCGCATCGCAAAACCTAGATGAAATATGCAGGCTTTAGTTGTCGACAATCTGATTAAAACCTATCAAACCGGAGTTAAAGCCTTACAAAGCATTGATTTAGTAGTTGAGGCCGGTGACTTCTTTGCTTTGTTAGGGCCAAATGGCGCAGGTAAATCTACTCTTATTGGCATCATTACTTCACTGGTTAATAAAACATCTGGGAAGGTAAAGATCTTTGAATACGGATATAGATATTGACTTTTCAAGGGCTAAATCTTTTATAGGTGTAGTTCCACAAGAATTTAATATGAATATTTTTGATACCGTATACAATACCTTAATTTATCAAGCGGGTTACTACGGTATTTCTCCAACTGAAGCTCGTGAGCCTACCCAGTATTATTTAAATAAATTAGGTTTATGGGAAAAACGTAATGCCATTATCAATGCACTTATCCGGTGGTATGAAACGTAGATTAATGATCGCTCGGGCATTGGTGCATCAGCCTAAGATGTTAATATTGGATGAACCAACTGCTGGAGTGGATATTGAAATTCGACGCTCTATGTGGAAATTTTTAATTGAACTGAATGAAAATGGTATAACCATTATTCTAACCACCCATTATTTAGAAGAAGCAGAAAACTTATGTCGAAATATTGCAATCATCAACCATGGAAAAATTGTAACCAATACTTCAATGTCAGCAATATTGAGGCAACTTAATAAAGAACATTTTATCTTATATCTGGAATCACCTTTTGAGAAATTACCTTCACTTGAAGGGTTTACTATTTATCCGGCTAGATCCTACTACTTTAGAAGTGGAGGTTTCAGGAAAACGTAGTTTAAGTTTTTTGTTTGAACAATTGCGTGAATATAGGTATCAATGTTGTCAGTATGCGCAATAAAAGTAATCGCTTAGAAGAATTGTTTTTAGAATTAACGACAAACAGCAATCCCGGCTGAAGATTGAGGCAAAGTGAATACTTTAGAATGGATAGCATTTAAAACCATTGTAGTTCGCGAAACTAAAAGAACTTTTCGTGTTTGGCGACAATCTTTTCTACCCTCAATTATTACTACTATATTGTACTTTGTTATATTTGGTCGTGTTATTGGTCAGCGTATCGGAGATAATGGGGGGATTTTCTTATTTGCAATTCATTGCCCCTGGACTCAATTATGATGCAAATTATAACCAGCTCTTATACCAGCAGTGTTTCTGCCTTTTTTATAGCAAAATTCCAAAAACAAATCCAGGAATTACAGGTATCTCCCATGCCGGCTTATGTCATGGTACTGGGTTTCACTGTCAGCGCCATCATTCGTGGCATCGTTGTTGGAGCAATCGTTACTATCATTGCTTTGTTTTTTACTCATCTACATGTTCACTCATTTGGTATCATAGCTGCTGTAACTCTTTGTTCATCCTTTTTATTTGCTTTAGGTGGTTTGGTTAATGCAGTGTATGCCAAAAATTTTGATGACATCGCTATTGTTCCTACTTTTGTCTTAGCTCCGTTGACCTATTTAGGCGGAGTTTTTTATTCTATTCATTTATTACCCCATTTTTGGCAAGTTGTTTCATTTTTTAATCCTATAGCGTATATTGTTAATGCATTTCGCTTCGGTTTTTTGGGATTGCGGATACTTCTTTGCTACTTGCTTTTGGTGTCATGTTAATTTTAATTATTCTTTTGTTTATTTTTGCTTACTATTTGATCACATCTGGTCGTGGGATCAGAGAATAAAGTTAATGTAGTTTCGAGAATTTCAGAATATTTTGTTACAAAAACAAAAAATTATAAAATATTTTTAAAAAAAACTTGCAATCTAAAAAAAGCTTGCTATAGTTAAATGTACGAAAGGTCGATATACGAGAGCTAACATTAAAAAGATAGGGAATTAACTTGTTGATGTTGTGAGCAAGCTTGCCTAGTAGCAGGAAGCCTAATGCATCACGGTGATTTGCCACCTTGAAATTGTTAAAATCAGCTCACGCATGTCGTCTTTTCGCAAACGCAAAGGATTGCTTGGGCGGACAATTCAATGGAAGGTTTCCTGCCATCTTGTTCTAAATTGTCCGCCTGGGTAGCCTGCTCACTTCAAATATCTACTTCTTCCTCTTTATTTTTTCTTTTGTTATCATTTACTTCTTAAAGAAAGATCAAAAGGAAGCAAACATGATTATTCAACCCAAAATCAGGGGTTTTATTTGTACCGCAGCGCATCCGCAGGGTTGCTTTGAAGCTGTTCAAAAACAAGTGGATTTTGTTAAATCTCATGGAAGGTTTAGCGGTCCGAAAAACGTGTTAATCATAGGTGCATCAACAGGTTATGGCTTAGCCAGCCGCATAGTGGCTGCTTTTGGCGCTCAAGCTAAAACTGTCGGAGTTTCTTTTGAGCGGCCCGCCGATTCCAAACGAACCGCCTCACCTGGTTGGTATAATACAGCCGCTTTTGAAAAGCTGGCGCTGCAAGCGGGGTATTTTGCTAAAAGTATCAATGGAGACGCCTTTAGCCACGCCATTAAAAAACAAACTATTAGAAACGATTGAAAATATAGGTCCTGTAGATTTGGTTATTTATAGTGTTGCTTCACCTCGGCGTATCGATCCTGATACTGGTCAAGTTTATAACTCAGTACTGAAACCCATCGGTAAAACTTATTGTAATAAAACAGTCGATCCTTTTACTGGCGTTGTTAAGACGGTTGAAATTGAACCAGCCACTTCTGAAGAAATATTAGCCACAGAAAAAGTAATGGGCGGAGAAGATTGGACCTTGTGGATGGAACAGCTCATGAACGCAGGCTTATTAGCTGATAAAGCCATAACTATAGCCTATTCTTATATAGGACCTGAATTGACTCATCCTATATATAAAGATGGAACGATTGGTGCAGCAAAAAAACATTTACATGCCACTGCTGATATGCTGAATAAACGTTTGGCAAAAATTGGGGGGAGGGCATTGATTTCTATTAACAAGGCTTTGGTTACACAGGCCAGTGCTGCAATACCTGTGGTTCCATTATATATTTCTTTAATTTACAAAATTATGAAGCAACAGGGGACCCATGAAGGATGTATAGAACAAATAGTAAGATTGTTCAAAGATAAATTATACATACAAAATAAACCAATAATAGACGATCAAGGCTTTATCCGTTTGGATGATTGGGAAATGGCATCTTCGGTACAAGTCGCAGTGCAGCAGTTATGGCAGCAAGTAACCACTGAGAATATACAGCAAATAGCTGATTTAATAGGTTACCAAAATGAATTTTATCATTTGTTTGGTTTTGGTTTTGATGGCATAGATTACCAGGCGGATTGTAATCCGGAAGTGAACATACCATCTATTAATTAAGGTTTTTTTAAGGTTCTTTTTATAGAATTGGGCTACCTATGGGTAGAATTTTTTTAGTGATAACCATAAATGAGGGGGTATGCGGTGTTTGGAAGTAGTACAGTAGTTATTGAAAAAGATAAAAAGTTTTCAGAATCTTGTCTTTGGGCCTTGCAAAGGGAATATTTTCATAAGGAGGGGATTGATGCTTGGGTTAACCAAGTCCCTTTTTATGTTACCAGCAATCCTTTTCTTGCCAATAGTTATGCTCACATTATTGTGCGATTAGCTCAAGAGTGGGTCAAAAAAAATCCTGAACTCCATAAATGAGCCTTTTTATATATTAGAATTGGGAACAGGCTCAGGTCGATTAAGTTTCTATATTTTGAAAAAGATTGAAAAACTGCAACAGCAATTAGGTTTAGAAAAAATAAAATTCAAATATGTCATGACAGATTTTACAGAAAGCAATCTTAAATACTGGGACAGTCATCCGGCATTACAACACTTCTTGGAAAATGGCATGTTGGATTTTGCTATCTTCAATATGGAAGAAGACACCACCATTCATCTACGTAAGAATGGCGAAATCTTAACCGCGGGCAGTGTAAAAAATCCAATGACGGTGATTGCTAATTACATTTTTGATACTGTTTCGCATGACGCTTTTACGGTAAGTGACGGTAAAGTGAAAGCTTCATTGGTTAGCTTGACCACTTATCATGAAAATATGAAAAACGGCCGTCCGGTAGATTGGGAACAAGTGCAGATTACTCACAAAGCAGAAGATATTGATGAGCATTACTATGATGATGAAGATTTTAATGCAGTTGTTCATGCTTATGGTAATCTTCTAACACAAAGTAATATTTTAATTCCCATTGCAGGTTTGCGCACAATCAGAAATTTAAAAAAACTCAGTGACGGCAAATTACTCGTGCTCTCAACAGATAAAGGCTATACACATCTGCAAGAAATGGACCATCTAGATCATCCTCATTTGGCTTTTCATGGTAGCTTTTCTATGATGGTAAACTTTGATGCCATTGCACGTTATTTTGAGCATACCGGCGGTAAAGCTTATATGCAAAGTTTGAGAACCGGTATTAAAAACGTCGCTTATATCAGTGGTTTTGATTATAACGATTATCCTGAGTTTGCTTTTTCATTATTCGAACAGATTGAGCGTCTTAGCCCCAGCGATTATTTTATTCTCCATCGTAATATTAGCGAAAACTTCCAGCATTGTATTCTTAATACCTTAGCGGCTCACCTGGCTTTCACCGATTGGGATCCACATATTTACCAAAAGCTCAGTAAGCAAATATGCGAACAAATCACCAGTGCGGAAAGTGTAACCGTAGAATATTTGACCAGTCATATGTCCAATTTGGCGGAAAATTTTTATTATTTGCCCAAAGGGTACGATGTCATGTTTGACATTGGTATTTTATTCCATACTTTACGTCGTTTTGCCGATGCAGCCAAATATTATAAATTATCGGAACATTATTTTGGCGAACAATTTGGGTTGGCTTATAATATCGGCCTTTGTTTATATAACAGTGGCGACATGCAGGAAGCGCTTTCTTATTTCCGCAGGGCGTTAAAATTAGATCCTAAATCTAAAGAAACAAAAGAATGGATTGAGTTTATCGAAAAAGAACGCGCTGAAAATAGATAGCCGGTCTAACGTCCCGCGACTTGATCGCGGGATAGCCCCAAATGCGATTTATCCGCAGCACATTTGGCATGGGCGGGAAATATTCTCGATTTATGGGATAAATTAATATTTTTCCTTTTTAATATTTTCTTAATAAAAAGTTTTTATTCTGCTCTCTTTGTTATACGGACTGTGATAAGGAGCAGATATGAATAATGACGGTTTCTCAAGAGAACAATCTATACAAATACACCCTCAAAAAAGATCTCGAATTGACTGTTCATTAAGCGCTTGGAAAAAGAAATTTCACTTCCTGGCGCCTGCAGAAGATTTTGTTACCACCTTGACTGGTGGTACTAGTTCATTCATCGGTTGGGGTATTGGTGTAATTCCATCCCTTATTATTGCTGCCATTGCAGCTCCCGTGGTCGGTTTTACTACCAAGGCGATGTATGCCGATACTGCTAAAATGCCGGATGGAGCAGATGTTCTCACAGGTCGAGATGATTCTGATTTAGAAGCGATAGGCCATTCAGGGTTAACTGTAGACGAAATTATACCAGACATTTTAGAAGCCCCGGAAGATGACGAAAAAAGTATTCGACCCCTACGCGATTTATGTAAATATTTACATATAAAAATAAGTCCTTATATACCTCATCTAAAAGATACTGGAACATATACAGTAGCCTGTATCCGGGGAGCGATGTATTCCTATGGCATCAAACTTGCCTTAACCCGGATTTTAGGAGATGGCACGACGACATTGGTAGCAGCCGTATTTCTTGGATACTTAGATGGTATGTCTGAATTGTTTTCGACATTAGGTAAATGGCCGGCTCAACGTCAAGCGCTATATGGCGAACCCGGATTTTATAAAACCGTAGGTCGTTATTTGATTCCTTTGCCGGGACTGCCTTGGTTGTTTCGTCAATGCGGTTTAAACGTAGATTACATTAATCCATTACCTGCTTTTGCTAAATTTTACCCGACTTTTCGTGCCGGCGTGCATATCCTGGCATTAGTGGATGCTTTACAAAAAATGTTTGGGCTTTCTACCTTTGTTTCTATTGGTATAGCATGGTTTACTCCGATTGGAGCTTCCGAATTTATTTATGTATCAACGTATGCTGGTAAGTTGTTCAATCATATTATTAAAAAGGCAGGGATAGATCGTCCTGGATTATTTACAAAAATGTTTCTGAGCAATCCCATTGCGGAAATTGTTTGGAATACAGTGAATGGCCGATATAACGGCATATTATGGGGAATAATCATTCCGCCAGTTTTCTTATATAAGAGTGCTAAAATTATTGGTAGCGGTTTAATGGGAGTGGCTGCCGCATATGAATTAACCGATCAATTACCCGTCATAGCAAAAGCAATTGCAGACCAATTATTTGCCAAAGAAATTGATTGGGAGACACCTGATTCTTTGTTTTACGCCATGCTGGCTATTTTTCCATTGGTATTATTGGCAGTGGGATATACTCAAGTGAAAGCAACAGAAGATAAAAGACTCTCTGGAGAAGTGATCGATTTTTCTAAAACAATCTTGGAGGAATATAATATCAAGCAACCTCGTTGGAATCTGCTTGAACAAGATGAAAGTTATTGTAGCGGAGTGAAACAACGGGCCGCTAGCGTGAAAGTGATGATAAAAGTTAAACTCAGCGATGCCTTTTGTTGTTGTTTTGGTCCTGCGCGTCGTGATGACCGGGATGTGAGAATAGATGCCCGCTTAATATCGGCTGCTAGTTTTTCTTAAAATCTTTGTGAAGCGCGGTAAGAGATTCCCCCTTTTGCAAAGGGGGAAGTCTACGATCAAATAGTTACGAGTTACCCAACATCTTTTCTGGTTTAACAACGGCGTCAAACTCTTCACCGCTTAAATAACCCAATTGGATGGCGGCCTCACGCAAACTAGTTCCTTCTTTATATGCTTTTTTAGCAATGGCGGCTGCCTTATCGTAACCAATTACCGGATTTAACGCAGTGACCAACATTAAAGAATGATTTAAGTAGTCATTGATTCTCTCGCGATTGACTTGAATGCCATTGACACAATGTTCTGTAAAAGAGCGGCAGGCGTCACTCAGTAAATAAATAGATTGAATTAAATTGTAAATAATGACCGGCTTAAAAACATTTAATTCAAAATTACCTTGTGAGCCAGCCATAGTAATCGTAGTATCATTGCCAAAAACTTGCACGCACACCATCGTCATCGCTTCAGATTGTGTTGGATTGACTTTACCCGGCATAATAGAAGACCCAGGTTCATTTTCAGGCAGAATCAATTCACCGAGACCACAGCGTGGACCCGATGCCAACCAACGAATATCGTTGGCTATTTTCATCAGTGCGCTGGCTAAGGTTTTCAGAGCGCCGCTGGTTAGAACGGACTCATCGTGGGCAGCCAAAGCTGCGAACTTATTGGCAGCTGAGACAAAGGGTAAACCAGTTAATTCAGCAATATGCCCAGCGGTTTTCTCGGCAAAATCCGGGTGAGTATTTAGACCGGTGCCCACAGCCGTACCGCCAATCGCTAAGCGATAAACATAAGGCAGAATTTGTTTAAGAATTTCTAAACTGAAGTTAAGTTGCGCCACATAACCGGAAAATTCTTGTCCTAGCGTCAACGGCACAGCGTCTTGTAAATGTGTGCGCCCTATTTTGATAATGTCTTTAAATTCTTCTTGTTTGGCTTGAAGTGCATCTCGTAGGCTGCTGACAGCAGGAATTAATTGGTTGATGAGCATTTCCGCCGTAGCAATATTCATGGCGGTAGGGAAGGTATCATTAGAAGATTGCGACATATTGACATCGTCGTTGGGATGGATGGGTTTTTTACTACCCATTTCACCACCGGTTATTTCAATGGCCCGGTTACTGATGACCTCGTTGACATTCATGTTTGTTTGAGTGCCACTACCGGTTTGCCAAATTTTAAGGGGAAAATGTTCATTCAATTCGCCACGAATGACTTCATCTGCAGATTGCATAATTAACCGGGCTTTTTCTGCGGATAATTTGCCTAGCTCGTGGTTAGTCATTACGGCTGCTTTTTTTAAAATTCCAAATGCTCTAATCAACTCTGGAGGCATTTTTTCTCTACCAATCGCAAAATTGTGTAGTGATCTAATCGTTTGTGCCCCGCCGTACTGGTCTGCCGGCACTTCAACCTTACCCATGCTGTCTGTTTCTATTCTAGTAGCGTTATTTTTAGAAACCATTTGTTACCTCTTGATTTTTTTAATCAATTAAAATTAGTGATTTCCACCACCATCCCGCGATGGGGGATCGCAAGGGGGAGAATCGCGATTCTCCCCCTTCATTCCGAGCCATTGGCTTTGCCAATGCGAGGATATAAACCAGAGCATTTCACGCTTCGCGAGAAATGTGCCCCGGAGAGGATTTGAACCTCTGACCTGTCCCTTAGGAGGGGACCGCGCTATCCATCTGTGCCACCGGGGCGGACTAGTGCAAATTGTAATCCAAACTGCTATCATAACGCTACTTTCGCAGCAACAGGGTAAAAACATGGCAAAACGCATAATCATCGTTATCGTGGCCTTGGCAATCGTCTTTGGATTGGTTTTTGGTTTCCATGCAGTACGAAATATTTTTATGGGAAAATACATTAAACAGATGCTTTCCCAGCCTGTGACCATTTCAACTTCTACCGCTCAACTTCAAAATTGGACACCGACATTGTCTGCAGTTGGCAATTTATCTGCGGTACAGGGAACGGATGTCAATTCACAAGTTCCCGGACAAGTTGTGGGTGTCTATTTTCAATCTGGACAAGATGTAAAAAAAGGGGATGTGCTCATCCAATTAAATGATGCAATTGATCAACAAACCTTAAAAACTCAGCAAGCACAACTTAATTTTATTCAGGCAGATTACAACCGGAAGAAAAAATTAGCGCAACAAAAAGTAATCGCACAAAGTGAATTAGATCAATCCACTACTCAATTAAAACAGGCCCAAGCAGCAGTTGCTTCTGCAGACCTTTCCATTGCATTCAAAAAAATTAAAGCGCCATTTAATGGCCGCTTGGGAATAGGACAAGTGAGTGTAGGTCAATACATTAGTCCGGGACAACCGTTGGTGCCGCTGCAACAAATGGATCCGCTGTATGTAGATTTTGCCTTACCGGAGCAGCAATTTAAATTTCTTTACCGGAACCAACCGGTGCAAATCACTGTTCAAGCTTATCCCAAAGATGTTTTTGATGGCAAAGTGTTCGCTTTAAATGCGCGATCAGATCCCAATACTCATACCCTGAGTGTTCGCGGTTTAATACCTAACCCGCAAACCCATTTGTACCCAGGTATGTTTGCAGAGGTTAAAGTACTTTTACCGACACAACAAGCGGTGGTGACCGTGCCGCAAACCGCCATTTCCTATAGCTTGCATGGTGATTCAGTCTATGTGGTTATTAACGACAAAGATAAACAAGGTAAAGTGACTCATCATGTTGAGCAGCGTTTTGTGACCGTGGGAGAACGCAAAGACAGTCAGGTTGCAATTTTGAACGGATTGCAAGCAGGAGATGAAGTAGTTACTTCCGGACAATTAAAGCTGCAATCGGGTATGCCGGTTAATATCAGTAACAGTGTCAAGCTAAACGAGTAGCCGTATGGTTAAATTTACAGATATTTTTGTTCGTAGACCTGTCTTGGCTATGGTAGTCAGTTTATTGATTTTTATTTTTGGTATCCGAGCGCTCAGTGATTTACAGGTACGTGAATATCCTAAAATGGAAAACACGGTTATTACCGTGACTACAGTTTATCCTGGGGCTTCTGCGGATGTAATAAAAGGATTTGTGACTACCCTGTTAGAAAAATCGATTGCCAGTGCTGAAGGTATTGACTATATGACCTCCAGCAGTAATGACAATGTCAGCGTAGTTTCGGTATATATAAAATTAAACTACGATCCCAATGCGGCTTTTACCGACGTGATGAGTAAAGTAGCGGAAGTGAAAGGTGATCTTCCCAGCAACGCCAAAGAACCGATAATCCGAAAAGACACCGGGCAATCCACTGACCTGATGTATATCAGCTTTAGCAGCGATAAAATGACCCCAGAGCAAATCACCGACTATATTTCTCGAGCGGTAGTCCCGCAATTAGAGACGGTTTCTGGCGTTTCACAAGCGGAAATATTAGGCGCCAAAACTTTCGCCATGAGAATTTGGCTTGACCCAACTCGAATGGCGGCTTTAGGAATTACCCCTACCGATATTTCTCAGGCTCTGACTAATAATAACTTCCAATCGACTGCGGGTAAAACCAAAGGAGAATATGTAGCTACGCCCATTGATGCTGCGACAGGTTTGGAAAATGTAAGCGGTTTTAAAAATATCATTATCAAAGCCTATCGTGAAAAAGTCATTCGCATGCAGGATGTGGCTGATGTGGAATTGGGTTCTGCTGATTACGATACCTCTGTTATTTTCAATGGCAAGCCTTCTATTTTCGTGGGTGTGAACTCTACCCCTGTCGCCAACCCCTTAACGGTTATCAGTGATGTCCGCAAAATTTTACCCGGTATTGAAAGGGGTTATCCACCGACCTTGCAAAGCAAAGTTGTTTACGATGCTACGATTTATATAAAAGCTTCGATAAACGAGGTCTTACGCACCATCATTGAGGCCTCGATTATTGTTATTGTGGTCATCTTTTTATTTTTAGGTTCTTTGCGCACTGTGATTATACCCATTGTGACCATTCCGCTTTCGCTCATTGGTGTGCTGGGAGTCATGCTCATATTGGGTTATTCCATTAATGTGTTAACTTTGTTGGCTTTGGTTTTGGCGATTGGTATGGTGGTGGATGATGCGATTGTAGTCGTGGAAAATATTTACCGGCATATTGAAGCGGGGATTGCTCCAATTCAGGCAGCCATCACTGGCGCCAGAGAAATTGCTGTACCCATTATCTCGATGACAATTACATTAGCAGCGGTATATGCTCCGATTGGCTTAATGGGTGGAATGACGGGCGCTTTATTTACTGAATTTGCATTCACACTGGCCAGTTCAGTCATTATTTCCGGTATTATTGCTTTGACTTTATCTCCTATGATGTGCTCAAAATTACTGACAGTCGATATTGGCAAAAGCCGCATCGTGCACTACATTGATACCACATTCGATAGGTTAAAGAATTTTTACCAAATTCGTTTGCATAACGTCCTAAATTATCGTCCTGTCACCGTGATTTTTGCGATCATTATCTTAGTGAGTTGTGTTTTTCTCTATATTACTTCACAACAGGAATTAGCTCCTGAAGAGGACCAAGGGGTATTGTTCGTGATGGCGAGTGCACCTCAGTATGCCAATCTCGATTATACCCAAGCTTATACCAATCAAATCAATCAAATTTATGGCGGCTTTCCCAGTATCAGTGACTATTTCACGATTAATTTCCCTGGGTCTGCTATGTCAGGTGTGATTATGAAACCTTGGGATCAACGTAGTCAGTCTCAACGAGAACTCAATACTCAATTACAGCCAAAATTAAAAAGTAGTATTGCAGGTTTACGCTCCATTGTTTATCCCTTGCCTTCTCTCCCGGTAGGAGGAAGCCCGCTGCAAATACAATTTAATCTGAATACCATTGAACCCTTCGAATTTTTGTATCCTTACGCAGTGCAAATGGAACAAGCGGCACAAAAAAGTGGATTATTTATTATCCTCAATAGCAGCTTGAGCTATGATAAACCACAAATTCATTTAGAAATTAATCGGGATAAGGCAGCTCAAATGGGTGTCAGTATGGCTAATATCGGCAATACTTTAGCCATCGCTTTGGGTGGCAAGAGTATCAACCAATTCAATATGGAAGGACGAAGTTATGATGTCATTCCCCAGCTAGGACAACAATTCCGCTTCAATCCAGAATCTCTTAATCAACTTTATATCAATACACCTTCTGGATTAGTACCTTTATCTACTTTGATTACTGTTAAGGAAGAAACTAAACCCAACGCACTAACCGCTTTTCAACAACTCAATTCAGCTACGCTCAGCGGCATGATGATGCCAGGACATACCATCGCTGAAGGTTTAAAATTTTTACAAGATCAAGCTGCTAAAATATTGCCGCAATCTATCACTTATGATTATTCTGGAATGTCTAGACAATATATTCAGGAGGGTTCCGCTTTAATTTACACATTTTTATTTTCCATCATTGTGATCTTTTTAGTTTTGGCGGCGCAATTTGAAAGTTTTAGAGACCCTTTTATAATTTTAATCAGTGTGCCCTTATCTATTTGCGGCGCATTGATACCCATTAATATGGGTTTTGCCAGTATCAATATCTATACTCAAATTGGTTTGATTACTTTGATTGGCCTAATCACGAAGCATGGTATTTTAATGGTAGAGTTTGCTAATCAATTACAGCGTGAAGAGGGGTTAGGTATCAGGGAAGCGATTGAAAAATCAGCCTCGATTCGCTTACGACCTATACTCATGACTACAGCAGCAATGGTAGTAGGGGTGGTGCCCTTGCTAGTAGCGGCTGGAGCTGGGGCCGTCAGTCGTTTTGATATTGGTTTAGTAATTGCTGCCGGTATGTTAATTGGTACTATGTTCACCCTTTTTGTCGTGCCCACCATGTATACTTTTCTAGCTCGTAAGCATACTGTAATTGTCACAGAGTAGATGGGAACGTCCACTTTTGCCTAATTTCTTGAACACTTGTGACAGCCTTTGGCTCACTAGAAACTGCAGAAGCCACTGATTTATTCGGCATCGCTTGTGTTTTATCGACTAAAGCAAAAGGACCCCATGTTAGACAGGCTACTACAGTAATGATCAGGGTCGTTCTACTCATAATATTTCCAATTAATCGGAATTCACTCAAAATCTGAGTTATGAAACATATTATAGCCAAGAACCCTTAAGAGAGCATTAAGACCGTTAATGACCGCGCTCTAATAATTTGGCTTCTTGGTGGCGTCTACCAGTATATTTATCATTAAAGTGACGCAAAATAGTGCTGGCTTTTTGCCAATTTTGAGTGACAAATGAATGCCACAACTGACGTCCACCACTCAGATGCATAAACCCCGGTCCATACTGATAAGCAAAAGAGAACATAGCGGTTTGAACATTTCCGGGTAGATCCAGGAAAGATTTCCCAGTCGCTTTTTGATAAGCCTTAACTAAGGGTTGTAAGTCTTTATTGGCTGAAATGACATTCAGTTCTTGTAGCTCACCCTCGGAGATTGTTAAAGGATGAGATTTTAAAAAATTAGCTGCAGTCATTTTTCTGAGACCCACATAAGGTCTTAGTTTCGCTTTTAAGGATTGGCTTAAGGGTAGTTTTTCAAATTCATTCTTACGCATTTGTCCTATGTCAAAACCATCCCCAATAGTAACACCGCTTTGGGTGCTTTTAGGCAAGGGTACGTATGCTTTTAGAGCAGAACCTTCCACTTCTCGTATGAATTTACGGTCTATCTTAGTTTGAGTAATACTAATATCTTTACTAGCAGTACTAGCAGTACTAGTAGTACTAGTAGTACTAGTAGTACTAGTAGTACTAGCAGTACTAGTAGTATTAGCAGTACTAGTAGTATTAGCAGTACTAGTAGTAGTACTAGCAGTGATACCCATCCCAATTTTTGCTGCCACCGCAGTCACTAAACTGGAACTTGAGCCCACAGTTTGGGTTTTAACACTGGGCGCTGGTTTAACAATTTCTGGTTTAACAACTTTTTTAACAGAGGTAGGTGATGCACGGGCCACAGGCGCCACTTGCATCGGCTTGATTGAATTCAGTTCTTCAGCAGAAACAGGCCCCATTGGAGGTCCAGGCTCTATTAAAACGGCTGCCTCAGCATATACTGGCCTATCAATGCTACTGCTGCCCTGTATTTCAAGCAAGGGTGGAGCACTGGTCATCTCATAACTGGCCGCATGAGTAGAAGCTTTTGAGACTTTAGATCTGGATTTTTTAGTTTTAGCCTTACTAGGACTTACTGTTAAATGGCCATGAAGATAATCATTCACATGGGTCACTGTACCCCAGGATAAAGCAATGGCTCCAGCAGCCAAAATATGTATGAGGTGTTTTTTAAAATCATAAAGAGTTCTTTCTAATTTCATAAATTTCTCTCATAATTTATTCTTTTTATGGCTTCCCTTTATATTAAGTGTACATTTTGTACATTAAAATAATATTAAAAATAGAGAAATTTTGAAAAAACTCGTTTATTTTCAATAGATTAGTCGTTAGTTGATTCCCCCCTTTGAAAAAGGGTGGGTGAGGGGGGATTTTTAGACCAGGCTTTTGTCTTTTGGTTCAAAAAATCCCCCTCAATCCCCCTTTTTCAAAGGGGGAAGGGCGCTGCTGCTAGATTTTATGGAGCAAGTTGGCTTCTGCTCTGCGGCGTGAAGCATACATTCTTTGACTGCGCAGTACGTCACTGGCTCTTACCCAATTATCCGTGGTGAAATAATGCCACAATTGTCTGCCTCCTGAAGTATACATAAAATAAGGCCCATATTGATAAGCATATGAAAAGATGACAGTTTGTGCTGCAGACGGTAATTCTAAAAAAGACCGTCCGGTAGTACGATGGTAAGCCTTTATCAAAGGTTGTAAATCTTTGTCAGCCGACACCACGTTTAATTCATTCAATTCCTCCCTAGTAATCGTCAGAGGATGATACATTAAGAAGTTTTTAGCGGTGAATCTCTTCAATCCTACATAAGGCTTTAATTTAGCTTTTAATACACTATTGATGGGTAATCTATTGAATTCCACCATACGCATTTGGCCTAAATCGAACCCGTCGGCTATGGTAACACCACTTTGAGTCGATTGAGGTAAAGGCACGTAACCCTTTAAATTAGAGCCTTCCATTTTGCGGATAAAAGTTCTGTCAATTTTTGTATCTACAATAGAGATTTTATCCTTGGGTTTAGAAACCGCACTAGATTGTTGTTTCTTAACAGGTAATTTCTCTGTTGATTTATGATGTTTTTTAGCATTTTTAGTCTTAACAATTTGCACTTTAGGAACGTTCAAATTTTTGCTTTTAGCAGACTCTACCTTAGATTTAAGTGCTACCGTTTTATTGGATTTAGGTGCTTCCACCTGTACAGGAGTTTTCTGTTTGCTGGGCGCATTATGGGTGTTAATAGGGGTTATCTGGTTAGTTTCTTGTTTTGAAGTAGTTTCTTTATTAACAGTTTCTTTCTTAGATTTAAGTGCTACCGTTTTATTGGATTTAGGTGCTTCCACCTGTACAGGAGTTTTCTGTTTGTTGGGCGCATTATGGGTGTTAATAGAGGTTATCTGGTTAATTTCTTGTTTTGAAGTAGTTTCTTTATTAACAGTTTCTTTAGGAGTATCAGTAACTTTAGTACTGGTTACCGATTGTGACACAGTTATTACAGGACTAGTGTTTTTTAATTCCGAGATAGGGACTGCTTTAACCTGCGGCTTTATAGGTTTTATAGCCGCTTCTATCGTAACAATTTCAGGTGGTTGCTCTGGAATCTGCTCAACTAAGTGTTTCAGAATTTGATCAGGCTGGACTTTGATCACCGGAGCGACCGGTTTTTTGGATACTTTAATAATATAAGGTACAAAAAAGGTTAACCCTAATGTACCAGCAAGGGCGATATAGATAACTTTTTTTCTTAAAAGCTGTTTTATCTTATTTTTCTTGCTTGCTTTTATATTGTTCATTCACTAATACCTCCGAATTTGAGTACTTATTGTACACATTTGGCCTTAAGGGAGGCTTAAAATTGATTAATAATTGAACACAAAAAGAAGGCAGGCTCGATTAATCAAGCACTTAAGTTAAGAATAGATATGAAAAAGGCGCTAAAAGCGCCTTTTTTAAGTAGAAGATGGTTAATTTCGGCTGTTTCCACCGCCAAAAAAGCTTAATATCCTAAGCAAACTAAGGAATAAGTTGAAAATGGCGATATAAAGACTGATGGTCGCCATGATATAATTTCTTTCCCCATCATTTATGATTTGGCTGGTAGTATAGAGTATAAAAGCAGAAGAGATTACGGCAAAAGCACCGGAAATAATCAGCTGGAGCATAGGCATTTGAAATATTAAACCTGCCAAGCCCATTAAAAACGCAGTAATCACGGCTACAGTGATAAAACCACCCAAAAAACTAAAATCTTTGCGTGTGGTTAGTACATATGCCGAAAGGCCCATAAATATTAAACCGGTGGCGCCTAAAGAGGTCATTATAATTTGGGTGCCGTTGGAGAAATTATGAATGTAAAAGTTAAGAATAGGTCCTAACGAATATCCCATAAATCCCGTATAAGCGAAAATGGCCAGTAAACCCCAGGCGCTGTTGCGTAGCCAAATGGTCAAAAAGTATAATCCGAACATTCCAACGAGTAAACCAATGATGCCCAGCGACGGTGCTTGAGTAATAGTGGCATAAACTGCGGTGCCGACACTGAACAACAATGTCAGACTGAGTAAAAAGTAAGTGTTGCGTAGCACTCTATTGACAGCTAAACCTGCCTCAGGACGGCGGGCAATACTTACTGGACTTGAAGGCATAACAATCTCCTTTTTAAAGAATTTCATTAAATTATACCATAATTATTCAATTGGCAGCAATTCCAATCAAAACGTGGGAGTGTCAAGAAATTTTTTTCTGTACACAGTTATCATTAATGGTTAAAATACGGCCCTCTTCAGGAGAGGTGGCAGAGCGGTCTAATGCGGCGGTCTTGAAAACCGTTGAGGGTATCCCCCTCCCAGGGTTCGAATCCCTGCCTCTCCGTTGTTTCACCTTCCAACACGTTCCGAAATAGTCCTGAAGTCCTTGTAATTTCTAATTTTTTCAAAAACTGATTCTTCCCCGCATGCAGCAGGTCGAACTTACCCTTCAATATTTAGAGATAGCCTCTAAAAGTCCTTATTTACGTATCGCCAGTCTGGCTGCTTTATTTAACAGGCATTTTAATTCTAAGATACAAGACTCATGCCTTGGGATGACGATGTAGTGATCTGGGTTTGAGTTTCCGCTTCTCCACTTCCATCCACACCCGTCGTACCTGTCATCTGGTCGACCAGGGCCGCTAAAGGGTCATCCGAATTGCTGGTGACTGTCCGGGAAAGCGGTGCTGGATGCCATAATGTATGCGGATATGCGCCTTCGCTATGTCTGAAAGTGTTCATTTCTACATTGACCACGGGTATCTTGCGAATGGCATATTCGTTATTGATTGTTTGTATAAATTCCTCAACGTGAATGCCAGACTGCTTTATCCCGGGAAGCATGTTCACTAATAATTGCCGGGCTTTATTAAATTCCTGTATGTCTGAGGTCTCAATCTGGCGAATACAATCATGCAGAGAATTCTGCAATTCTTTATTATTTAACCCTATTAATTGTTTGAGTCTGCCAATAATTTCTTCATATACATCGGTATGATAATCTTTCCCGGATTCGAATTTATCATTGAATAATACTTTATTAAATTCTGCTGCCTTATCATTACTTTCAAAAATGAGATCGGCTTCTTTGGAGTGGTAGGCGCCTTGCCTATCTAAGGGACTTGAACCGGTCAATACCAGTCTGTTGTCGATGCAGGCATATTTTCCATGCACACCATAAGGTTCTTTGTGTTTTACAATAGCTCCCTTGGGATTTGTCGCCCATCTAATATTAAGGTAAGAGAGCCTGGAAGGATTAACCCATTTGACTAATTGAGTCATCCGAGTCATATTTTTCCCTCCGACTTCCACTTTGGTTTCTGTAAAGTCATTACGGTGTTTTTCCATAACAATATTCACATAAACTCCGCGATTGCAGGCTTGAGCGAGCGCCTCGATAATATCGGAATCATTTAAATTGGCAGTCAGAATATTGATGGAATGCTTTGCATACTTAATGGATTCAATCAAAGCAAATAAAGATATTTCATCTATTTTGGCCGTATGTGAGAAAAGTGAATTTTGTTTTAGTCGCAGTTGATGAAATAGATAGTCTGTATAGCTGGAGTCATCTTCCCGGAGGTATTCCCAGGTTGAGGATTTCTTCTCTTCAGAGTCATCCGAACTATCGGAGAAACTACTTCTGGTCTTTGGTTCACTGAGGCGTTGAATCTCCTGTGGAAGGTTGGATAATTCCATTAAATCAACCACGGAGCTGGCGGATGGAGACAGATATTTCTTTAGCAGGGCATGAAGTTTGCCAAATTTAAAAGTTTTTTGTGGTTTGGTGCTAAACCAGGATAAAGATTTACTATCATCGGCAGATTTACTGTCATCCGCTGACAAACCTTTAGTTAAAAGAATATTTGCTTTCAGGATTTTTATGATTGTTTTTTCCAAATCCTGGGGATTTTTGGCTTTTTCAATTTCTTTGACTGCATTAGCCATTAAAATAAGCCGATCAGATTCGAGATTAATATCTCTTCCTCCCAAATAAGGCGTTGTAAATAGAGGTGTTGTAGAGTTTAATTTATCTAATTTATGAGCTGTTAACAAATTCAATTCTCCAATGAGGAAAGATTTATGATTTATAAAAGTTTTCTCATCGGAAGACTCAAAATTTCCGGAAAATTTAATTGTGTTAGAGGGGTCTTCCTGCAATTTTACGCCTTTATTAAAGTGTGGAAGGAATATGGTGTCCATATATAATTTTCTGACTTCGGCGGAGTGCATAATAACGTCAGATTCCTTAGAGTGATAAGTGGATTGCTTATCACAGACGGATGAACCCACAAACACCAAATCATCAATGCAAGACACTCTCGCATGGAGTGTATTAATATGGGGATTAGGCATAATGGACTCCCCAGAGTCATCTGTTGCCCACCGTATATCTAAATTAGTAAGAGGATTACCTTTTCTTTGGCCAATGGCATCCAACAGTCTCTGTATTCCATTCTGGTTGGTTCCTCCCATATATTTTTGTAGGTCATCACCCATGTGTTTATTTATAATGATATTAATTTGAACTCCACGGCGATGTGCATCTGCCAGTGCCTGAACAATAGCTTCCACATTCATATTTGGAGTCATAATGCTTATAGATGTTTCTGCGGATTTAATGGCTGTGATTAATGCTAAAGCAAATGGCGACATATCATACTGCTTATAAATGTGGCCGTTAGATTTTTTTGAAATAAATAATGCTGTTGTCTGAAGAAGCTTTGAATCAGTTTCAATGGACTTTTCTTTGCTTTCAAATTCAGGTATGTCTTTTTTGATTCCTGTTATGGGATGGCTATTTTTAGAATAATAGGAATTGATAAACTCCTGTCGCATACTTTTCACTAAACTGGCGCCATGAAAGTAAGAACCACACTCAACCCATCCTGATTTTCCTTTACTATAATTATCCACTTTCATCATGTCGCCACTGGTAAGGATACCCGTTTCATTATCGACAATGATCATTTTTGCGTGAAATGATCCGAAAGCGCTATGACTGTGTTCGATATATTGAAAGTCAAGGTTTGGGTAAGTGTCGGGCTTGAGTTCTCTAAAATAGTTGTTTGCCGCATTTGGTTTGACAATTCTGGCCGGCCCACCTCTTCGATTAATTAACAACCTGACAACGATTTTTTCTCCGGATTCCCGAGCCTTTTTTGAGAGCGAGGCTAAAGCCGCTTTAAGATGAGCTTCCCCATCACTTTCGGCGTCTATTTTGTAACTCATGATTAAAACTTCAAATTTAGCTTCTTTAACAATTTCTTCCATGCGCGGGAAAATCTGTTCTCCTTTTAATCTGGGTACTTCAACGCCTATTGTCCCTTCTTCTATAATTGAAATTAATGGGTTACCTTTTTGTTTGGCTTCCAGTAATGTTTTCCTGATTAGCTTTAAATCGGGGCTTGCTGTTCTTGTCATAGTTATACTCTTTTTGGTTTTGGGAATGAATTTTTTGTTGATAACTTAATGAAGTTATATTAAGAAAACCTTAAAAAATACGAAAAAAAAAATTCCTCCTCCTCTTCCCAAAGGGGCGAAGGGATATAGGCATAGACGTCACGCTAAAGATTTTTCCTCTGATTCCCCCCTTTGGAAAAGGGGGGTTAGGGGGGATTTTTGGACTGAACACAGAAGCTTGGCTCAAAAAATCCCCCTTAATCCCCCTTTTTCAAAGGGGGAAACTTCCAAAACCCCTTAGCTTATATTTAGGAATTTCAAAGTGTTTATGGAACTATTTTGTACTAAACGGATGAGGGCAATTTCTGCGTTGTAATGACGGTGGTTTGAATTGACAAACAATAGACGAACAATCGAATCATAAATAGTCATTTTTGTATTTTAGAAAAAATGATGTCATGGGGTTAAAATTTAGGGTATTTGCAGAAGCGCCAATGGACGATGTAATTTTAGGAGTTGATGGACAGAGGTTTTGCCGAGATGGACGGCAACCAGCCGAAGTGGCTGCCCGCACAAGAGGCAAACCAAAAGAAAGAAAATGGATCGAAACGGGCACGCCTTTAAGTGTTATTAACTCATTATTAATTATTTGTTTTCATAAGGCGGCCACTAAACATAAAATTGCAATGCCGACGGCGATTATTTATAGTAGTTTATGGAAGAGGAGGTGGTTCGAATAATTTTCAAGTACCTAAAATTCCGAGGTACTTTTTGGGGCATAGTAATTCTAAAAATTTCAATTCCCTGCCTCGGCCATAATCAAACCTTATCTGGATTAAATAAATGCAGACACAGGGCATCGCGTTTAATTCTAAAAACTTTCCCAGTCAACCGGGCGTTTATCAGATGCTCAATTCGGAAGGGAAGGTCATTTATGTGGGCAAAGCGCGTAATTTAAGACGTAGGGTCAGCAGTTATTTTCGTTTGAGGCCCCACGATGTTAAGACTGCGGTGATGATGGCACAAGTTGTCGATATCCAAGTGACCATAACCGCCAGTGAAAATGAGGCCTTACTACTCGAAGCCAATTTAATTAAGGAACATAAACCCCGCTACAATATTTTATATCGAGATGATAAATCTTATCCCTATCTTTTTTTATCTATAGGAGATGACTTCCCCCGGCTCGATTTCCATCGAGGCGCCAAACGTTTACACGGAAAGTATTTCGGACCTTATCCAAGTGCTGGGGCGGTCCGCGAAAATTTAGCACTGATACAAAAGATTTTTAAAATTAGGCAATGTAGTGATAATTTTTTTCTACACCGCACTAGGCCTTGTTTACAATATCAAATTCAAAGATGTACCGCGCCTTGCGTGAACTATGTTACTAAGGAAGCTTACGCAGAACAGGTACAGCATGTATCATTGTTTTTTTCCGGAAAAAATGAAGAAATTATTGCTGACTTAGTACAAAAAATGGAACGTGCGGCTGATTTATTGCAATACGAAAAGGCTGCCGCCTATCGTGACGAAATTTCATTGCTACGGAAAATCCAAGAGCAACAAAGCATGGTAAGTGACAGTGGAAATATCGATATTTTAGGCGCCGCTGAGCAAATGGGGCAGGTGGCCATTGTTGTAATGTTTGTTCGTAATGGCAGACTATTAGGCAATAAAGCTTTTTTTCCTCAAACTCCACCTTCTAGTAAAATAGAGGAGGTATTATCCGCCTTTATCCCCCAATACTATTTAAATCCTATACATAGGGATGAACCTATTGATCGCATTGTTTCGACACATACTTTAACGGATAAAGAGTGGATACAAAACGCACTTAGCGAGTTATTGCAAAAAAAAATTTCCATCACTGATCGTAAACTGGCTATTTACAAACAATGGCAAAAAATGGCAGATACCAACGCTGGTTTTGTACTCAGTCAGCATCTGGCCAAACATAATAAAGTGACTGCTCAGCTGGAAGCACTACAAAAAGCTTTGGAATTGCCTAACCCTATTCAAAGAATGGAGTGTTTTGACATCAGTCATACCAGCGGAGAGGCGACTGTCGCCTCCTGTGTAGTATTCAATGATCAAGGTCCTTTAAGCAGTGATTATCGACGGTTTAATATCAAAGAAATTACTCCGGGAGATGATTACGCAGCTTTAAGGCAAGCGCTTATTCGACATTACACTCATATAAAAGCTGAGGAAAAACCACTGCCTGATTTATTGCTCATAGACGGAGGGCCTGGGCAGCTGACTCAAGCTATTAGCGCTTTGGAGGAACTACAAGTCAGTGGTGTCAGTTTAATGGCGGTATCCAAAGGTCCCTCGCGTAAAGCCGGTTTAGAGCAGCTATGGCGGCCTGGAAACAAAGATTCTATTCGATTACCTGAGGACCATCCAGGTTTACATATTATCCAAATGATACGGGATGAAGCCCACCGTTTTGCCATTACTTCTCATCGTAAAAAACGTGCTAAGCTATTAACCGTGTCTTCGCTGGAGTCCATTGAAGGCATAGGACCAAAGCGCAGACGAGATTTATTGAGACACTTTGGCGGCTTGCAAGGGTTAAGGCAAGCCAGTGTAGCAGACTTAATGCGCGTTTCAGGTATTAGCGAAGAACTTGCGAAAAGAATCTTTGATTTTTTTCATTGATCATCATTTGCCATGAAAAGAGGATGAATGAATTTACCTACTTTTTTAACATTACTACGAATATTTGTTATTCCGTTGGTGGTGATTTTTTACTATTTACCGTTTCCCTGGGCCCACCCCCTGTCGGCTATGATTTTTCTTTTGGCCTGTATCACGGATTGGCTGGATGGTTATTTGGCGCGTCGCTTCCAAATGACCACTAAATTAGGTGCGTTTTTAGATCCAATCGCCGATAAATTATTGGTTGTTGTGGTTTTGGTGGTCGTAGTAGAACGACATCTTATCTTGGGATTAGCAATACCTGCTGCAGTCATCGTCGGGCGGGAAGTGGCTATTTCCGGGTTGCGGGAATGGATGGCTGAAATTGGTAAAAGAACCAGTGTTGCGGTGACTTTTGTGGCCAAAATAAAAACTTCTTTGCAAATGATCGCCTTAATTTTGTTACTTTGGTATTCACCGGCTACTCATTTCGAATGGATTTTATGGTTAGGGGCTCTTTTTTTATGTGTAGCTGCGGTTCTCACGCTCTGGTCAATGATTGTATATATCAAACTGGCTTGGCCGGATTTTAAAAATTCTGCCTGAACCTGCCTTACTCTTGACAATGGCGTTAGAAAAGCAATAATGGTGTCTTGTGCGGGAATAGCTCAGTTGGTAGAGCACAACCTTGCCAAGGTTGGGGTCGCGAGTTCGAGTCTCGTTTCCCGCTCTATTTTTTAGAGAGCTAAACGGCTGGGTGGCAGAGTGGTTATGCAGCGGCCTGCAAAGCCGTGGACGCCGGTTCGATTCCGACCCCAGCCTACTAATTTGATGTCATAGTTTGACTATATGTGCCCGGGTGGCGGAATAGGTAGACGCAAGGGACTTAAAATCCCTCGAGACTTAAATCTCGTGCCGGTTCGACTCCGGCCCCGGGCAAAAATATTCTTCTTTATATTTTAATTTGGAGAAATTATGAAAGTGCAAACGTATAATCAGCCCATTACAAGTTATAAAGGCATTGTTTATTTTATTTGTTTAATCGGAGCTTTAGGGGGATTACTATTTGGTTTAGATCAAGGTTTTATCGCCAATGCCTTGACGAGCATAACAGGAGCTTATCACTTAGATACCAAGGGAGCGGAGCAGTATTCTGCTATTTTAGCCGTAGGCGGAGTAATTGGAGCGTTACTTTCTGGTGTATTCGCCCGAGGTTTGGGACGTAAAAAAAGCTTAGTACTGGCTGGCTTAATTTTTGCATTAGGTTCAGTCGTTTCAGCTTTTCTACCTCCTTTCTTTATTTTACGTGCCTGCCGGTTTTTCCTAGGTTTCGGAGTGGGTATTGCCTCTTTTATCACACCCTTATATCTTTCTGAAACAGCGCCAGCCTCCATCCGAGGTTCCATGGGGTCTTTATTTCAATTAATGATCACAATCGGCATTTTCTTAATTTCAGCGACCAATGTTTATATCGCTTCCGTTTTTACAAACGCGCATGTGGCTCTGCCTTTAATGTTTTTAGTCATTGCTTTTTTTGCGGTGTTAATGCTGGTGGGTAGTTTAATACTTCCAGAAAGTCCGCGATGGCTTATGTTAAAAAATCATAAGGATCAGGCGGCCAAAGTTTTAAAACGTGTTTTTAATACCCAGCAAGAAGTTGATTTGGAACTGAAAGAAATAGAGCAAGTATTGGCAGAAAGCAAAGGCAATACTTTGAAATCTGTCTTTAAAAAACATTTTATTAAAATTTTAATCATCGGTATTGTGCTGCAGATGTTCCAGCAATTAGTGGGCATTAACGTGATGATTTATTATGCGCCCACCATTTTCGGTTTTGCAGGCATGAAGGGATTGCTGGCCATGATGACTGTGCCTACCGTCAATATGCTTTTCACTTTCCCAGCAATTTCTTTAGTTGAAAAATGGGGTAGAAAAAAATTACTTTACGTGGGTGCAGTGATTATGTTTGTCAGCATGATAGCGGCAGGACTTGCGTTTCACTCCATTGGAAATACCACAGATGTAGCATTGATAAGCCAAGTACCTAAAACTGTTTTATTGGCGGCAGTGATCGTGTATATTTTTGGGTTTGCTTTTTCCTGGGGCCCAGTGGCATGGATTGTTTGCTCTGAGATTTTTCCATTAAAAGGCCGGGAAGTCGGCATGACCATTACCACTATGGTGAACTGGACTTTTGCTGGTTTAGTGATGCGTTATGCTCTGAGTTTTATGGAAACTTTTGGTAAACATTCTTTATTTTACTTGTTTTCGGGTTTTTGCATCCTATCCATTGTGTTTGTGGCCTTGTTCGTACCTGAAACCAAAGGGGTTACCCTGGAAGAATTAGAAGAAAAATTGAAGAAGTAGTTGTTTGAATCCTGGGCTCTGGCAAAGCCAGATCCCACTTTCCATTGCGACCCCTCATCGGGAGGGGAAGTAATCATTGTTATTCTAAACTCTCTAATCGAAACCGAAAGGGGCGATTTTTGTTAAATTGTTATGAAACCTACATTAGATCCTACCAGTATTAAAACTGCCACAAAAAAAATTATACCCTTGGCCCTTACCATGGCGGGGACACAGCTGCTTACTGTAGCCAGCGGTTTTTTATGTATGATCATGTTGTCGCATCTGGGTCACGAAGTATTGGCTGCCAGCGCGTTGATGATTAGTACGCAAATCACCATCTTGGTAGTGGGGATGTCTATCTTATTTTCCCTCAGTATTCTAATCGGGCATGCTTACGGGGCTAAAAATTTTCTCGCTATCGGAAGCTTTATGCAGCTCGGTTGGACCTTGGCGCTGGCAATCAGCATTCCCTTGATGTGCTTATTTTGGTTTATGGGCAAGATATTATTACACTTTGGCGAACCGCCACATCTTATTCCGTTGGTTACACAATTTTTTCATGCTTATATGTTTGCAGTTATCCCGATTTTGATTGCGATTTGTAATCAACAACTTTGTTATGGCACTCATCAACAACGTTTAGTGATTATCACCAGTTCTCTCAGCGTAATCATTTTGCTCATTACCGCCTATGTACTTATTTTTGGAAAATTCGGTTTTCCAGCATTGGGTGTTGCAGGCTTGGGTTATGCTATGGCTGCTCAGGTTTGGTTTAGTGTTTTACTGATGTTTGCTTTTTTATGGTGGCGCAAGAGTTTTACTCAATTTGAGCTTTTTAATTTTCGGGCCCATAAAAGCAAAGAATATTTAAAACAGATGTTTAAACTCGGTTGGCCCATGAGTTTGCAGATGAGCGCTGAAATGATCAGTATGTTTATCGGTGCAATCATGGTTGGATGGATTGGCACGAATGCTTTAGCGGCCTATCAAATTGTCAATCAATTTTTATTTTTAATCGTAGTACCCATTTTTGCGCTTTCCCAAGCCAGTGGGATTGCTGTGGGTCAAGCCAAGGGAAGTGGCCAATTTCACGAAATTAAAAGTTTAGGATACGCTAGCTTAAGAATCGCTCTTTTATGGTCGATTATAGCAGGGTGCATATTTGTGTTGTTTCCTAAACTTTTGGCTTCATTTTATCTAAATACTGCCGATCCTACTAATTCATTAACTTTTCATATCACACGGTGGTTGTTTTTGATTATGGCTTTTTCCATGACATTTGATTCAGTTAGAAACGTAATGACCGGAGCATTGCGCGGCTTATTCGACACGCGTTTCCCCATGTACATAGGTATAGTTTGTCTTTGGTTTATTGGAATTCCTTTGAGCTATATTTTTGCTTTTATTTTTCATTGGGGAATCTATGGACTGGCTTTAGGAACCACTTCTGCAATGCTTCTAGGCGCCGCTACTATCCTTTGGCGCTGGGGAAAACAAACGCAGTAAGCTCCCTCTCTGATCAATCAACAGCCATTCCCGGGATTTTTTCCTTACGCGATGGGGGATTCTCAAGGGGGAGAATCGCGATTCTCCCCCTTGAGCGCGAGCGCAGGCTTTGCCGAGCATCGCGTAAAAACAGGGAAGAAATTTTCGGGATTGAAAATCCCGAGAATTTCTGATCAATCAAGCCATTGTTCACGGCCGATACTTTCAGCAAGATCGGTAGATTGAAAATTTTTAAAAGTCTTACCATAAGCGAAATATTGGTACAGTGCATAATGTAGCGTTACATTAACTCCATTAAAAAAAACTGCAACTAGTAGCAAGATAAAAAACGTTAAAACCGTTCCGAAAATTCTCCAAATGGACTGATGTAATTGTAAACCTATCAACATCGGAACAAAGCTGATAAAACGGAGTACTATGCTTATCCAAAAAAAACTAAAATTAAATTGAGGTTGGCTCCCCGCAATATCAAACATCAACTGACTAGAACGGCGAAGATTTTGGAAATAACTTCTGTTAGTATCCGTTACTAAGGTTGATACAAAAAAAGAGGCAAATATCCAAGGTAATCCTAACAATAGCTTATTAAAACGGCTGGTAGTTGAAGAGCGATTTCGGAATAAAGCGGCCCATGCGCCTACTGTAAAATAGGCTAGTATCATAATGAAAATACCCCACAAGTGACTCCAGGCCTGGGTTAAGGCAATTTTTAAAGAGACCAGTTGATGCTGTTCATATTGTTTCAAACCAGAAATGAGAGCCGCATTAAAATAAGTAGAAATAATGTTACCAATCCATAATGCCAATATGACAATTAAATAGATTATTAAAAAATCACCTAAAGTTAGTTTTGAATACAGGTCTCCCGAGCGGATTTTCCAAACTAAAAAAGAAATGGTTACTAAAATGAGGAAGAAAAAGCCTCGCCCAATTAAAGGCAAAAGCCATAATTTTTTTTCTTCTCTAAAAACTCTGCCAGACTGACGCAGTAATCTCAATCCTAATTTACTTTTTTTGAACAACATGATAAAATTCCAAATATCAATAGCTTAAGTATAGACTATGGCATGGCTTACGATCATATTAATGACTTCAATTTCGATTTACCTTCGCAACTCATTGCCCAGTATCCGCTCAGGCAGCGCAGTGCCAGCCGGTTATTAACTTTAAATACGCTAACTCATGAAATAAAACCACAAAAGTTTACCGATATCTTAGCTTTGCTGAAAGCAGGTGATGCACTTGTTTTAAATGATACTAAAGTGATACCAGCACGTCTATTTGGCGTTAAAGCCAGTGGTGGAAAGATAGAGTGCTTAATCGAACGAATTTTATCTAACAATGAAGCATTGGCGCATTTACGTTTTAGCAAATCGCCTAAATCAGGAAGCCAAATATTTTTAGCAGGAACTCCCGTCACAGTTTTGGAGCGTCAAAATGATTTGTTTCATTTGCATTTTCACACCGAATTAAATTTACTTGAGCTTTTAAATCAAAATGGTTCGATTCCTTTACCTCTTTATATTGAACGCGCCTCTAGGGATTTTGATATAGAAAGATATCAAACGATTTACGCCCAACACTCCGGCTCGGTCGCAGCACCCACGGCAGGTCTTCACTTTGATAACCAGCTGTTTTCTGCAGTACAAGCTTTAGGAGTAAAAATTGTTTATTTGACTTTGCACATAGGAGCGGGCACCTTTCAACCAGTACGTGTTGAGGCATTGAATTTACATAAAATGCACAGTGAATTGATGAGTCTTACTCCTGAAACCTGCGAAACTATTTTAGAATGCCGAAGCCAAGGAGGACGTATCATCGCTGTAGGAACTACGGTTACCCGCTGCTTAGAAACCGCAGCCCAATCAGGTACATTACTTCCTTTTAGCGGTGAAACTAACTTGTTCATTCGCCCGGGCTATCAGTTCAAGTGCGTGGATGCACTTTTGACCAATTTTCATCTTCCTAAATCAACATTACTAATGCTGGTTGCAGCTTTTGGTGGATATGATTTAGTGATGAAAGCTTATCAAATTGCTATAGCTGAAAATTTTCGATTTTTCAGTTACGGTGATGCCATGTTTATTTCGAACATGCTAAAATGACGGCAACTGTATTAAGGAGAAAAAGAATTATGACATACCAGCATATACAAGTTCCCAAAACTGGGGAAAAAATTACCGTTAATGGTGATTTGTCTTTAAATGTGCCCAATAAACCCATTATCCCTTTTATAGAAGGTGACGGGATAGGGGTAGATATCACTCCAGTAATGCGTAAAGTGGTGGATGCCGCTGTAGAAAAAGTTTATCAAGGCAAAAAACAAATCAGCTGGATGGAAATATATGCTGGAGAAAAAGCTACGCATGTTTATGGCAAAGACCAATGGCTGCCTGCTGAAACTATGGAAGCGTTACGCGAATATAGTGTAGGTATCAAAGGCCCATTGACCACTCCAGTAGGGGGCGGCATCCGTTCCTTAAACGTAGCTTTGCGTCAAGATTTAGATTTATATGTTTGTTTAAGGCCGGTGCGTTATTTTGACGGTACCCCCAGCCCGGTAAAGGAACCATGGAATGTTGATATGGTTATTTTTAGAGAAAATTCTGAAGATATTTATGCCGGTATCGAATGGCCTGCTTCCAGCACAGAGGTCAAGAAAGTGATTGACTTTCTACGTAATGACATGAAAGTCGTCAAGATTCGTTTTCCAGCCAGCAGTGCGATTGGTATAAAACCAGTTTCGGAGGAGGGCAGCACGCGTTTAATAAGACGGGCTATACAATACGCCATTGATAATGACCGTGATTCAGTAACTTTGGTTCATAAAGGCAATATCATGAAATTCACAGAAGGCGCTTTTAAAGATTGGGGCTATGCTTTAGCTCGTAAAGAATTTGGCGCCAAACCTTTGGACGGTGGTCCCTGGCATGAGCTTGAAAACCCAAAAACGCATAAAAAGATCATTATCAAGGATATGATCGCTGACGCCTTTCTGCAACAAATTTTGCTGCGGCCTATAGAATATAGCGTGATTGCGACACTAAATTTAAATGGTGACTATATTTCCGATGCTTTGGCTGCTCAAGTGGGAGGCATTGGTATTGCTCCCGGCGCCAACTTAAGCGATCGTGTTGCTTTATTTGAGGCCACTCACGGCACTGCACCCAAGTATGCAGGGCAAAACAAAGTGAATCCTGGCTCTTTAATTCTTTCAGCGGAGATGATGCTAAGACATATTGGATGGACTGAAGCAGCGAATAGAATTATAAAAGCCGTGGAAATAACCATAAAAAATAAAACGGTTACTTATGACTTTGCAAGACTTATGCAAAGCGCTAAAGAAGTCAGCTGCTCGGCTTTTGGAGATGCTTTGATCTCTAATTTATAGAACAGTCCTTTCCTGATGGGGGTCGTAAGGGGGAGAAGAGCGGAGCGATCTCCCCCTTCATTCCTGAGTCCTGGCTTGGCCAGGATTCAGGATTAAAACCAGGAAGCGATTTCCTCTTAAGAGGAAATCGCTGGCAAGTTATTATTCATGATCTATAATTAACAAAGATCAATCAAGGAAGGAGTTGAACATGGAAGTTTCAATTTTTTTGGCCCGCGCTTTAGGTGTATACCTTTTGGTTATCAGTTTAAGTATGATATTCAATCATCGTGTTTTCTTTAGGACTTTTCAACAATGGGTACAGGAACCAGCCACGATTACCCTGACTGCTTTTATTTCCATCATTTTGGGAATATTAATGGTTTTAGTGCATAATGTCTGGGTACCCGATTGGCGGATAGTCATTACCATTTTGGCTTGGGTTACCCTAATAAAGGGAATTGTTCGATTGAATTTTCCCCATGCTGTTCCGGAAACGATGGAATATTTCCATCACCGTAAAATTGCCTATTTCTCTTTATCGGTTTTAGCTTTATTATTAGCAATATTCTTAATAGTGTGTGGATTTTTGAGATTTACAGCATGAGCAAATTGGAAGATGCATTATTGGATCCAACCAGCGTTTACGGCGAACCTATGGAGGTAGTCAAAGACAAATCTTTGACTAAAGAGCAAAAAATAAAAATTTTGCATCAATGGGAATATGACGCCCGCGAATTACAAGTTGCTGAGGAAGAAAACATGCCTGATTTGACTTCTGAACACCGTAGCAGCATGTTAAGCAGAGTTTTAGACGCCCTCCATGCTCTGGGAGCCGCTTCTACGGGAGGAGAGGCCCCAACTAAGCAGATTTAATTGCTTTGTTCCACAGATTTTAGGGCAAAGTTTACTAGGATAAATGATCACCTTCAGGATAATCTTGGACATAAGTTCGATTTGGCTTCCTGACATATTTTTTTACCAATGCATCTAGTTCTTTACTATGATACATATCCATACATTTCATTAAATTTAATTTAATACTAGGTCCTTCAAAAGAGTGATACTCCCGAGAAAGATATTTATTAACTAATTTTTCTATCTGCCCAGTATTATTTTCCAAATCATAGCGTGTCCAATTATCTATTCCACTAGAACTATAGATAGCATCTTCTGATGCTTTTGGTTCGGATCGGTAAGCCCTGGCAACACAATAAGTAAGTGCGATATCCCTATAATTCTGCCCATAAGGACGATATGCAGCGTCAGGCAGATGATACGAATTAGCAGCGTAACTGTTCATATAAAAAAAAGTCAATGTAATTAGAAATGATTTTTTCATGAGAGAAACCAAAAATTAGCATAATCAGTATGATAATATGCACCAGGTTCATTAAAATAACAATGGTCGTAACATCGTGAACCATTCCATAATGTTGCATGTCCTCCTGCGTCAGTCCATCCAGAAATTACAAACAAAATAATTCCTTTTTTTCCAGACAATTCTCTATGATTACTGGGTGGGTATTTACTTACAATATCTGGTTTACCCCAATGAAATTTTAAAAAATTAATGACGTCCCTAACGTAATGAAAATACCATTTACCATCTGCACCCGATACTGTTTTGTCATATTCAAATGGAATATGTATGCCAGAATAATTAAGTATATAACTCATCCGAACCGCACAAGTGTTTGACCATCCGCCTTTATTAGCCGGGAGATGTATATTATAATCAACTTTACCACCAATTATTTGTGCTACTTTTTCTGATGGTTGATTTGGATCATAAATTCTTTGCGAAGCAAGCCACGCTAAATGAAATGAAGGTCTTGGCATATACATTTCCTTGTATTAATTACTTGATTTATGAGTGTAACAAAGTAAATATTGAAAAACAATACCGTAATTTCATTTTAATAATACTAAATGAGTTAAGTGCTGCTGAGTGTGTAGGATACTGAACTTTGTTCTTTCTGTGAATGTACCAGTTTAAATAAAGTACCTTGATATTCTCTTAATTGAGCAGCAATCTCAAGAGTTTTATCATGGATTTCATCATAGACGGATTTGGAACTGAAGCTCTTAATAGAAGAACTTTTAGTTTTTGGATCAGAACGGGTTAATTTATGTCTGTCAGTGCTAAGTATTATTAACATATTATCAAATTCTTGTTTTAGGATTTCTAAACGATCGCAATCTCCACCTAATTTTTGTATTTTTAACAAATTTTCTTCAGTTTTTTGTGTCTCTTGCAAGTAAGATGCAATACTTTGTTTGGCTTGTCCAATTTCCAATATCTTTGCGGATACATCACTGATATAGTTTTGCAAGAATAAACCTAATTCAGAATTATTTTTCAAAATAGACTGCCGTTGAAGTGATTCTTCTATCTTGTTTTTTAATAAGGCTTGCAGTAATGATTTCGTTTTTTCTAAGCCATACCAGTTTTGCCATGCTGAAAATGAAAGATGTGAACCAGTTTTGCCTGACTGATAAGATTGGACTAAAACTTTTAACTGTTTATCTTCATCAATACTTTTTGGCAAAATTGTCAATAGTTTTTTAGAAATTCCATTCATGGATTCTAATTCATCCAAATAGTTTTGATATAACATGCAATTTTTTACTTCATCTTCAAATTTAGAGTGGATTTCGCTAAGGGAGGAAGCGCTTTGTTCTTGTAAAAAATTCTGCAGATAAGCTTGATATTCTTTATGCTCACCCTCAGCTTGAAATTTTTGCTCACTGAGTTTGGAATCATATGAAAGTAATGCTTTTTGCAGATTTTGGGTTTCTTTTAAAAGATTTTTAATCTGTATAGGTTTAATGGACTTGGCATCGACTTCGGCGATTAATTTTTTTAATTGTTTACTGCCTTCCTCAATATCAGCAGGTATTTGGGTCTTATTTTGTTTATTTTCTTTAACAGGAAAAATTTGAATTTCAGTACTACTGGTTGTAGAATTTTTATGTTCTTCAAAGAAACGAATTTGGGTGTGAGAACTAACGGATACTCCATCACGAATTTTTTGGTCTATATCTATGTGAGCCGAGATAATATGGGTTTCAGAGCTAATAAAATCTCGAGAAGTAATTTGGGAGTTTGTAGTCTGAGCTAAGGGTGTAGCAGTCAGCCGTTTTGACAAATTTATTGCCGCTTCCTCAAATTTTTTAGCAATTTCTTCTCGTTTTAGACCTGTAAGAGTTTTTGACATTGTGTCTGCTAATCCTGCTCCCCATAATGTTGCATTGTATTGACTACGTTTATATAACCCTTTTAAAAGAGTAATCAATTGAATCACAAACACACGATTACTATCATTAATTTCAATAAATGTCAAATCAGATTTTAATTCAGTTGGAGAAGCGGCAGAACTAGCCACTAAAGTTTTTAGTAGATTTTGGTATTTCTGGTGGTCCTTACATCCGCCTTTCAACAATTTTCCTAAGTCATAGAAAGCATTTGCTAGGCTGGTATTATTAAACTGATTTTTTAGAAGCTCGCAGAGCACCGTGGTGGTAGCCTCATTATCAATGTTGCCTAGTTTTGCGGCGATTGTTTGAATATGCTTTTCGTCACTGATTTGGGTGAGTGCTTGAAGCTGATTTTCAACTTGTTGTTTATATTGTGCCAATTGCTCTGGTGATAATTTCATAGAGTTTTTAAACCTTTCTTTTTATTCTTTGAAGAAATTATGACTTATGTTTATTAAAATAGTTTTAAAAGGAATCTAATCTATGAAAGTCTTGCTTTCGAATTTGAAACGCATTTGCAAATAAGTTAATGACGGTGGGGTAGGCGGAGTGGGTCATGTTGACCAATATATCGAACGGCTAACCCAAGGCAAAGGTTTTGATGTGGTTTTTGATACGGTGGGCGGAGCCAATTTGAATAATTCTTTCCAAGCTGCTGCTAAAAACGGCACGGTTGTGACTACTGCTGCACGCTCAACCCATGATCTCAGTGTGATGCACAACAAAGCGTTGAGCTTACATTGTGTTTTTATGCTGGTACACCTTTAGTTAATAAATACGATATTATTTCTTCATTGCTCTTGTATTTCGGGTTTTCAAATAAGCTATATAAAGTATTTTTAGAAACACTCTGAGGTGATTTTTCTACTAAATATTTTAAAATATCCAAATTATTATTTTCGACAGCGACCATTATGGCATTTTGAATATCCTCCGTTTTAGTTACATATTTTTGTTCTAAAATAATTTGGACAATATTCTTGTGACCGCCAACGACAGCGCAAAGCAATGGAGTATAATCTCTTTTTTCCTTTATTGACAATTGATAATCATTTTTATCCTCATTTAGAATTTTGGAAAACTGACTTTCATTACCTAGTTCCGCATGCCATGCAAGATCACTCCGATTATAAAGATCTGATGGCGCACTATTAGGTGCAGACAACTGAGTGACATAAAAAGGCACAGGACATGACAAATTTCCTGGATGAGAATCATGCAGTTGTTTCATTATATTTTTCCCAAAATTTTTATCATCTAAGTCATAGAAAATATAATGAGGCAAATTAGGATCATTATAAACCAACTCGCAGTTCTCACCTTTGACTGATAAAAAGAAAAAGGTTTGATGGCCCCCAAAGGTACTATAAATACAATAATCACCCGATTGCTTTCTGTCTCTTAGTTCGTTGATTATAGATTCAATATCAAATAATGCTTCACCTTTACTTTTAATATCTACTTGGTTGAAGACTCTATCTTGATCATCAATTATAGACTTATAATGTAAAAGTGGAATAATTCTGTGTTCGCCATCTAGAATATGAATTGTGTGTTTTTGAGGCAGAACGATTGATCGAATATAATCGTTGATTATTTGATGATGTCCAGCCGAAATGGTTTGCCCATTTCGATACTTATCTATTGTTTGCAGGATATTTATTTCTCTTACTTCAACTGTTTTAATAATCTCACTTAAAAATACGGTGGGATTATTTTGCTTTTCCAAAGCAATACAGTAAGATCTAAATCCTGAAAGCGCTCTACAGTGACCACCCATTTCAATATCTAATTGATCTACAATAGCTTGTTTAATTTTTGGCATTGGATATTTATAATCTGAAACCAATTTCTCTTTAAATCCCTCTAATATTCCAATAATATTTCTTTGTTTTAGGCTGATTGTGATATTCGGTGAGTGCTGTGATTTTAGATGTTGCGGAAGAATTCTGTGCAATTCAATAGCGAAACTATCCAGCAAATCACTAACCTTGTTGATATCGTGTAAAACCAACATCTTATTTAAATCGAAATCTTGAACTATTTTGCTAAACGCCGACTTTTGCTCCTCTGATTCTGCTTTATTATCTTGTATGACTTTATGATAACTTTGAATGAAATTCTCAAATCTTTCCTGACAAAATTCAAGATTCTTGAAGATAGTTAATTTTAAAGTTGCTAATTTAGCATTGCTTTGATTATCAAATTTTGGAAATAAAGCAATAATTTCATTTAGTCCTATTTCCTTTTGGCGGCTGTTAGAATAATATATACAGGATATGATACTGAGTATTTCTTCATTATTAAAAACCTGATCTTCGGTGAGATCAAATGTTATTTCATTTTCACAATGAACGAATTGGGCAAAAAGTTTTATCCGCATTGCTAGATTAAGAGAATTAAGTTCTTTAAAAAATGAGTTAGGGTGTCCAAATTCACTAGGAACAATTCGTACTTTATTTGAAAGTGTTTCAAGAGTGTCACCTTCTAAAATTTCATCGTTACAAATAATAACCGATTTAGAAACATGCTCAATAACATACAGATTTATATCTTTTGATTGATGCTCTTGTTTCTTCTCTTCATGTTCACAAACTAAATGTGATAAAATTGCTTTATGGACTTGCTGAATTAAATTTTTAATTTTTTCTTGACGGTTTTTATTGATTAAAATATCTTCATTTGTTGAAAAAATGGCATTAAAATAATTGTCCCCTGCTTTTATAAGAGCTTTCTCAAAGTTATCTCTATTAGAATCTGACAGATACTGACTAATCAAATCTTTTAGTATTGCTTTATATTGATTTCCTGCTTTTTGTGCTGTTAGGAGTTTTTCCTTAGAGATATTGTTTTCAATTCTCTTAATTAGGTAATTAAGATTTATTTCTTTTGCTAAATTAATTTTCCTCTTTTCTATTATTTTCTTTAATTCAGGGAAATCCTTTAATCTAATTAATTTATTTTTAAAGCCAGTATTTGGCCTTGGTGCGATACTTTGCTTTTTTGAATAAGTGTCCTTTATATCCTCTTCTTTTGTCAAAATTTGATATTTTCTCACTAAGTTTTCAGATTTAACAGATTTATAAAATTCTTTTTCTCTTTGTTCTGGTAAACTTTGAGTGGATTGATATAACTCCACTAAAGGACAGGTGAAATACTGTCCCCAGTGCATAATAGTCACCTTATCAGTATTAGAATCATAACCTTTAATAGTAGCTGCATGTTCATTGGTCCCATTATAGTCAGTCGGCAAACCATATAAAGTACCACTTGTCTCTACAGCAAAAAACGTAATTAAAGGATGATCGTTCTGAAGACTTTCTGTAATATGTTTTCTAAATGTTGTTACATCTTTGCACTCTAAAATTTGAGGATCGTAGCCAATATGTTTTAGCATATCGATTATTATCCCTATTTCCAATAACTCACCCTGCAATGAGCCTAACTCTTTTGCAATTTGTCTCATTGATAATAGGGGAGCACCATCATAACGCTTATGCAATGGGATTGGTGAATATCCCAATTTTAACGCATAATGTTGGTCAATTGCGGTAATTGCAACAGTCTTACAATTGCTACCAGTTTGTTGGACAGGAAACATCTCAATATTGAAACTTTTCAATTTTAACTACCTGATTTAATTTATTTTTTTATTTACTAATTTTTAAAAATTTCAATGTGTATTTTAATCTATTTTCATTAAGGAATGATTAAAACTCAAAAATTTCGCGTGACTGTTGGAGAATTGCTTTTCCTGGAAACGTCCGGCCTTTCTAATAATCATAACCGGCTCATGGATGGTGGATTTTTCTAAAATTATGCGTAGCTTGCGAGCACGAGAAAGGCGCACTTAATGAGGATAGATCTTACTTAAATCGATTTTTTTTATCCGGCCTTGGCAAAAAGATCTGGCGGTGTCGATTACCGCTAAATTTTTAAGAGCTTCGCGACCCAGCAACATTCTAAATTTTAAAGGGTCACGATTAGATAAACTTAATTCAATTTCCCGAACTTGATTAGCAATTTTAATTTGGGTTTTGATAATATAACGATGTTCGCGGCAGCCATTGGAACTGGTAATCATTCTTTCATCCGTCAGAAGCGCTTCACAATGGATTTTAATTTGGATATTGCCTTGCAGAGGATACACTGCAAATTGTATAAATCGTCGTCCTTTTTTCCAATGAACTTGGATATCGGAAGCATGTAAGGCCGATGTGCGAGCTCCAGTATCAATTTTGGCTTTTATTGCTGGGATATTCAGCTGGGGCAGGGTGCACCATTCTCTCCAACCAATTAATAATAATTGATCTAATTTTTTAATCATGTGGTTCTACCCAAGGAGGCGTCTCCTCTTCAATAGGCTCTTCCACTATTTCTGGTTCAGCAATTTCAATTGCTTTAAAAGAGGCTATATGAAACAGAGCGGCTCCTTCGTGGACTAAAGGAAAATTGGTTTGACCTACAATCATACCTGCAATACGCGCATTTATTTCGTATTCTTCTTCACCGATTGGATTCACAATTAGCCCCAATCTTTCACCTTTTTTTACTTTATTTCCTAGAACCGTATAAGCTCGTAAAATTCCGCTGTGAGGGGCTCGCATCCATAAGCTGGACCGTGCTACCGGCGAATGGAAATAAGCCGAAAAATGATTATCATGCGGCAACATGTCTAAAGCTTTCATGACATTCATTATTCCTTTAAGGCCAATTTGGATGGCTTTTTCATTAAAGCGCAAAGCTTCCCCAGCTTCGTATAACAACAGTGGAATGCCTCTGTCATTGGCTGCTTGCCGTAAAGAACCATCCCGTTCTTTTGAATGTAAAATAACGGGAGCCTGAAAAGCTTTAGCCAGTTTCTCAGTTTGATGCAGATCTAAATTCGCGCGGATTTGTGGCAGGTTGGTTCGTTGCAGAGAACCGGTATGAAGATCAATGATATGCGTAGCATGAGCCACTAATTCATTCATAACCAAATAAGCTAAGCGTGAGGCGAGGGAACCGGTATTAGAACCTGGGAACGACCGGTTTAAATCTCTTCTGTCCATGAGATAACGGTCTTGATAAAGAAAACCATAGATATTCACAATGGGTACAGCGATAAGAGTCCCGTTCATGTGTTTGGGAAATTTTTTTTTAATTAAACGGCGAATAATTTCCACCCCATTAATCTCATCCCCATGAACTGCGGCAGTGACCAATACAATAGGGCCGGGATCCAATCCTCTAATAATATGTACCGGCATATTCATGGGAGTCCAGTCATATAACTTCGGCATAGGAAGCATGATGGTCCTGTGTGCGCCTGGAGGAATGATGATACTGTTGATGACTAAATCGCGGTGTTGTGCATCCATGCCCATAAAATCTGCTATCCTTCGAAATGCTTCCTTGGACGATGCGCTTTAGCATGCTTTTCAATGTATTTAATAATGAGGGTAGCGATGTCTTTACCCGTGGCAGTTTCTATACCTTCTAAACCCGGAGAAGAATTCACTTCCATTACTAAAGGACCTCGGTTAGAGCGCAGCATATCTACCCCCGCCATTTTCAAGCCCATGATTCTGGCTGCTTTTATTGCTGTTTCTCTTTCGGCCCTAGAGATTTTAATGGCATGGGCAGCGCCGCCCTGATGAATATTAGAACGAAACTCTCCGGGTTCTGCCTGTCGCTTCATAGCGGCGACCACCTTATCACCGACCACAAAGCAACGAATATCAGCCCCTTGGGCCTCTTGAATAAATTCTTGAATAATAATATTCGCATTAAGACCCATAAATGCTTGAATAATACTATAAGCGGCTTCACGGGTTTCTACTAAGACCACGCCGACACCCTGGGTGCCTTCTATTAACTTCACTACCAAAGGTGGACCGCCAACCAATTTAATTAACCGATCCACATCATGTAACGAATGAGCAAACCCTGTGATAGGCAAACCAATATTTTTCTTGGAAAGAAGCTGTAAGGATCGAAGCTTGTCTCTAGAACGAGTTATGCTAAGTGAGGAATTGATAGTGAACGCACCGAGGGTTTCAAACTGACGTACAACAGCAGCACCATAAAAAGTACGAGTGGTGCCTATACGAGGAATTATGGCGTCGAAATAGGGGAGTTGCCTGCCCTTATAATGCATGGAAGGCTCTTCCGCCGTAATATTCATGTGGCAACGTAGATAATCAACTATAGTGGCTTCGTGTCCTCTGGCTTCTGCTGCTTCTTTTAGGCGACGAGTTGAATACAATTCTTTTCTTCGCGATAGAATAGCGACTTTCATTAAATACCTCAATTGGGAATATAAAAACCATAGGATATCATATTCAAGTCTAGAAGAAATCTGGGGATATAACCAGAAAAATAATTTATAGTACAGTTGGTTTCACACTTAATGGATACATGCAAAATCATAAGGGGTGATTATAAAAATAATCACCCCTTATATAAAGATTCCCACCGATTTAGCGATTTCCAACCAAGGATGTTGAGCCGAAACCAATCTGGGTTCACCCATGAATTCTGCAATAGGCACAGCAGTGACTTTACCGGCACGCACCGCCACCGCTTTTCCCCAATCGGATGCTTTAATTAATTGACCTACCATTGTACCCATCGACAATGTTAAAAAACGATCGGTGGTCGTGGGTTTTTCAGCTCGTTGCAAATGGCCGAGCACCACATGACGGGATTCTTCTTCCATTTCTTGATCGCACCATCGAGCCAAAAATTCACTGATACCTCCAAACCGTTCCGATTGTGGACTTGCCGCTACTTTAAAAGACACTTTGGGAGTATGACCCGCAGGATGAGCACCTTCCGCAACTGCAATAATGAGTCCCCTCTTATTTTCGGCTCGTTTTCTTAAAATAGCCTGTTTTAAAGCTATTAAATTAAAAGGCCTTTCAGGGATAAGAATACCGTCCGCATAACCCGCCATCCCACCGCCTAAAGCAATCCAGCCGGCAGAACGGCCCATCGTTTCTAAAAATAGAGTGCGTTTATGATATGAGCATTCGCGGTGGTCCTTAGAGCATCGATGGCATTGGCGACTACTGAACAAGCAGTATCATAGCCAAAAGTCACTTCAGTACCACTTAAATCATTATCTATTGTTTTAGGTACTCCGATTATGGGGATCTTTCCTTGAAAGGCAGAAAGTCCTTTAAATGTGCCATCACCACCTGCAGCAATAATACCATCGAGCTTTAATTGCTGGTATTTTTGAAAAAACTCATCTTCCCTGCCGTAGGTTGCACATTTATTGGAAGTTCCTAATATCGTACCTGCAAAAGCGTGGATGCCATTGACTCTTTTTTCAGTGAGTTCTTCCAAGCGTTGAGCAAAAATACCTTCAAACCCATCTAAAATACCAGACACTGAATGGCCCATACCAATTAAGGTCTTAGTGACTGCTTCTATTATTCCATTTAAACCTGGAGCATCTCCTCCACCTGTCATGATTCCCAGTCGCATAGTTATCCTGGCTCCGGATTAAAATATTGAACCGTTAATTTTTCAAGAGTGCCGTCTTGATTGAGGGAAGTGATGGCATCGTTGAGTGCTTTAAGCAGTTCGGCATCTTGAGTTCTTACTGCATAAACATCGTTTATGGGTTGTACTAAGACAGCATTTACACTATCCCCTGCCTGAATTTGAGCTAACTGAGCCAAAGGATAATATATGACCGCCACATCAATAGCATTATCTCTTAAAGCCACCATCATATCTTTCAATGTAGAATAAGTTTGAATGCTTTCCTTAGGAATCCCATTAATCGGCAACCAGTAATGATCTGCATATCCGTGTTTAAAAACGCCTATTTTATGGTCTTTAAGATCGGCTGCAGTTTGGAACGACCCCTTAGATTTGAAATACAAGAATCCTAAGCCGCCTTTGTTATAATAAGGATCGGATAATAAAAACTGTTTACGCATACCGGGTAAGTCCCAGGAATTTGCAATCACGTCAATTTTACCCTGCAGTAATTGTAAATTGAGATCAATATTACTATCAAAACCAATAAAATGTACTTTAGTGAACCCTGCTTTTTTGGCTACTTCGGAAAAAATATCATAACCAAAACCTTCCGTGGCATTTTCTTCGCCATAATAAAAAGGAGGAAGTTGATTATAATGTCCGACATTGAGCGTGGTTTGCCCGGATTTTAATTTAGAGATATCTAACGCAGAAATCCCCGGGACTTGGTTTAAATTGGAAGGAGTTGTCGGCGCTGTTGACTGCGGCTGCTGGGTCGGCGGATTATCCGCTAAACCAACAGTTGTAAGAAAACAAAAAAATATTACGGTTGCAATGCACAATCCATTTTTTAACATACCCATCTCCTATAAACTCTGGCAGATTAAATTTTAACACATAATTAATAATGTTCCATCTGATATTTGACTTTTAGCTATTCTCGTGTTTTCATTAATTTTATGCTGGCATTGAAATCGTTCATTTTTTGTTTAATTTTGATTTACATTCCGGCCTTTGCATCTGGCTATCAGGATTCGCACATTCAACAAATTTCAAAAAATACTCAATTGGATCAAAAAATCGTCAAGCTTGCTTTAAGTGCGTACAATTACGCTTCTATACATGCCAAGATCCAAAAAGATATTTTAACTATTGTAGATTATTCTCAGCCTTCCGTTATGAAAAGAATGTATGTAATCGATTTAAAAACCAATCGGCTGTTAATGAAAATATGGGTTGCTCATGGACATAATACTGGCAATTTAACCAGTTTGTATTTTTCAAACCAACCTGAATCACGTGAATCTAGTTTAGGAATTTTTATTACTGAGGGTGTTTATCGGGGCAGCCATGGGGAAAGTATGATTATCAATGGAATTGAGAAAAATATTAACGATAATGCTAAAAACCGGCGCTTAGTAGTTCATGCAGCACCCTACGTGAGTGAAGAATTTGCCAGAGTCACAGGGAGAATGGGCCGCAGTTTCGGGTGTCTGGCAGTTAATCCAGAAGACTTACCTGAATTGATTAATTTAACTAAAGACGGAAGTGTCATTTTTTCTTATGCCCCTCAAGAGGATAGGGACCCTGTTTTGAAAAGCTAATTTTTTAGCAAGGTTTCCCCACCTAAATAGGATTGTAACACTTTAGGTACGCGAATATTCCCATTTTCATCCTGGTAATTTTCCATAACTGCCACTAAGCATCGGCCAATGGCGACGCCAGAACCATTTAAGGTATGGAGTAATTCAGGTTTAGCACCGGGTTGCGGCCGCCAACGGGCTTGCAAGCGCCGGGCTTGAAAATCGGTACAATTGCTGCACGATGAAATTTCTCTATAACAATTTTGTCCCGGCAGCCATACTTCAATGTCAAAAGTTTTTGAGGATGTAAAACCGGTATCGCCAGCACAAAGCAGCATGACTCGATAAGGCAATTCTAACTCTTCCAAAACCCGCTGAGCATGTTGAGTTAATACTTCAAGTGCCTCAAAAGACTCAGTAGGTCTCACGAACTGAACTAATTCCACTTTTTCAAATTGATGCTGCCGAATCATACCCCGGGTATCTTTACCATAGGAGCCCGCCTCACTCCGAAAACAAGGAGTTTGAGCAGCGTATTTAACAGGTAACTCAGAGGCATCAAAAATATGATCCCGGGCCAAATTAGTGAGTGGCACTTCGGCCGTTGGAATTAGGCAAAGGTCTCTCTCTCCCGATATAAAAAAGAAATCTTCTTTAAATTTAGGCAGCTGTCCGGTCCCATATAAAGCATTGGATTGAACTAGATAAGGCACATACACTTCTTGATAGCCATGTTGCTGAATATGTAGGTTCAACATAAATTGTCCTAAAGCACGATGCAATCTTGCCAAAGGTCCTTTGAGTATTGAAAAACGTGAACCGGATAGTTTAGCAGCACTTTCAAAGTCAATACCGCCAAGATTTTCCCCTAACGAAACATGGTCTTTCACTGGAAAATTAAAAAATTGTGGCGTACCCCACTTTCTAACTTCTACATTGTTTTTTTCATCCTGGCCATCTGGCACTGAAACCGCCAATAAATTGGGAATTTTAAGTTGGTATTCTAAAAGTTCCTGCTGGACCTTTTCCATTTCTTTTTCTGCGCGGGTTAATTCTTCCCCCAAGTGGGCGACACTGGCCAGCATCCCGGTGATATCCTCCCCTTTGGCTTTAGCTTGACCGATGGCTTTTGATATTTGATTGCGTTGAGTTTGCAAATCTTGCAATTTTAGCTGACTATTGCGGCGTTGTGATTCCAACTCATTTAAGTAAGGAAGATCAAGGAAAAACCCTCTCTTTGCAAGTTGAGCAGCTAAAACTTCAGGGTTCTGACGGAGTAATTTCGGATCTAACATATTTTTGTTCCTAAAAAATAATTTTAACCAAGCTTAAACCTAATACGGTTGCCAAAATTCCTAAGAAAACACTTATAATTATATAGAGTGTGGCGGCTCCATATGCTCCAGAATATAACAGCGAGATTGCATCTAAAGAAAAACTAGAAAACGTTGTGAAACCGCCCAATAAACCGATAAAAATACCGGCTCGAAATATGGGGCCGGTGTTCATATTTTCCACGAAGATACCAAACAAAATCCCAATCAATAAACAACCTATTAGGTTGACTGATAAAATTCCCCAGGGAAAAAATGCAGTTTGCGTTCGGTCTTGAATCCATCGTGACAGGATAAAACGTAAAACTGAACCTATGCCGCCACCTATGACGATGGCAATCATTTCACGTATTAATTTCTGACCCAACTAATTAATCCTCTTTTTTTCTTGCCTGTCTTTTCAGCTCTGCTAAATACCCTAGCTTTTCTTTAATTTTTATTTCCAATCCTCGGTCTGTAGGATGATAATACTGTTTTTCAGGCATCCCTTCTGGAAAATAACATTCGCCAGCGACATAAGCCTCCGGTTCATTGTGAGCATAACGATAATCTTTACCATAATCCAGCGCACGCATCAAGCGAGTCGAAGCGTTGCGAAGTTTAAGAGGCACTTCTAAACTAGCATATTGTTGCACATCTTCTAGCGCCTCTTTAAAAGCGACATAGACTGAATTACTTTTAGCGGCGCACGCTAAATAAACCACCGCTTGCGCCAAGGCCAGTTCTCCTTCGGGACTCCCTAATCGCTCATACGTTTGCCAGGCAGCCAAAGCAATGTCCAATGCGCGTGGGTCACTATTGCCTATATCTTCACTGGCCATTCTCAAAACCCGTCGGCCGATATATTCCGGATCACACCCGCCATCCAGCATTCTAGCCAGCCAATACAATGCTGCATTAGGATCCGAGCCACGAACAGATTTATGCAGAGCTGATATTTGATCGTAAAAGTATTCACCGCCTTTATCGAACCGACGCACTCCGGTTTTTAATACTTCATTGAGTATTTCTTCGGTAATTATCTTTTTTCCCCGGTGTGGTTTTACGAAATCAGCCATAATTTCGAGTAGGTTTAAACACTGCCTAGCATCGCCATCAGCAAATTGCACTATTCTTAGTTTCAATTCTGAAGTCAGTTGAATAGGTTCTTCGCCTAATCCTTTTTCTTTATCGCTTAAGGCTCGATCGATTATCAAAATCAATTCATCTACGCTGAGCGGCTTTAAAATATATACTCTTAGACGAGACAATAAGGCGTTATTTAATTCGAACGATGGATTTTCGGTCGTTGCGCCAATGAGTATTATGGCGCCCTGCTCTACATGCGGCAAAAAAGCATCCTGTTGAGCTTTATTAAAGCGATGAACTTCATCCACGAATAAGAGCGTGGCTTGATGCGTTTTTTCTTTAGCTAAACGAGCTTTAGCAACGACTTCCCTAATTTCTTTTACGCCCGAAAGTACTGCGGACAGTTTTTCAAATTGTGCCTTGCAACTGTGCGCTATAATTTCTGCTAAAGTCGTTTTGCCAGTTCCGGGCGGTCCCCAAAAGATCATAGAATGGGGATGACCCTGGGTTATGGCTTGGTACAGCGGCTTGCCTTTCGTCAGCAGATGACTTTGTCCTACAAATTCCTCAAGCGTTTTTGGACGCATACGCGTAGCTAAAGGAACTGACAAATCAGCCTGGTGAGCCATGAACCTTCCTCATTAAAAGGAGTTATTATACATCCTCTGCACAGCATAATCATAGGGCAAAATGTACATAGGAGAGAATGAAAATCTCTGAGCGTTCTGGGATTGTTTAAACTCTGGAGCTTTATTTATACTAAATAAAGGAAAAATACTTCGTTTAAAGTATTCTATTTCATCTAAGTTATAATAATTATCCAACCAGAATTGATCAAAATGGTCAGCAAATACAACACCATTTTGATTTTCATCACCCCAATTCCACAGGTCGTCCCTTGACGCTTTATTTTTACTGTGGCCATAAAAAGCAATTAAAAAATCCACTGGCAAATTGGCAGTAACTAAAGATTTTGATATCGAAATATCATAACCATATTTAACAAAACATTCTTGAAATAGGTTAAAAACAAATGAATAAAAATTATTAGGAGGAATCCTCTTACTGAGAGAGTACTTTAAGTATGATGCTAAAGTAGCGTCTAGAAGAAGAAAAGCAAGTTTATGAGCTAAACCCTGAGAATATTTTCCAGCAACGGCGAATAAAAAGCCTTCCACAAATTCTGCGACTTGCCAAAAAGATAAGTACCTATGCGAGAGTAAATCCTCAAAGCGGTTGATATAGATAGATAGCGTTACAAATTCTGCATTTTTAAGCGTTTCTATCCATGTGTATTCTGGAGCCAAAAAATTACATTGTGAGACCCATAAAGCACCCTCATTCCAAGCAATGCTCTGCAGCAAAGTACGGGTCAAAGACAATGCGGGTAGTTTTTGTTGAATATCTTTAAGATCTAACGTGAGTAGATCATTTAATTTTTGCAGCGGTACGTTGTTATTAAATAGCAAATTAAAATTAACTCCTATTCTAAATACTTTCAACGAGCTAGAAAAGCATTTAAAATGAAGGCAATTTAAATTCGAAGATAAGGTCATTATTTTATCTTCTTTTACTTCTTTATTTTTTGTGGCTAAAAATCTGGTTCCTTTCATGTGTATGCTCCTGGTTTATTTTTTTCCAAAAGCTACCACAAGTATTCAAAAAAAACAAATGGAACCTCGCACCAGCAGAGCGTCATCCCGCGACTTGGTCGCGGGATGACGAACATTCATTGCTTTCTACCTTCTTGCCCTGCTTTTAGCATTTTTACACCCGCAGCGGCATGAAATACAAATAAATCAGATCTTAGTTTAGGATTGATTCGTATCTGACTGAAAGAAAAAACATTTGTCTGGTTAAACTGATTAATAATTTTCAAACCGGTTAATTGATTATTTTGAAATTGTAGATAAGCCGCCCGAAATCCTTTGCTGGAACTTTTAGGAGTCAACTTAAACCAACCATTCCCTTCTTGAGTAATATTAAATCTTTGCGTCAAATCTGCTACAGGTGCAGTCAGCAGTTGAGCAGGATTAAAGCCACGCCTTGACAGTGATTGCTGAGTAGCCTGCATCAGATCAGCATCATAAATCCACAAAGTATCTCCATTAGCAATGACTGTTTGCTCATAGGGTTTAATAGTTTCCCAACGGAATTTACCTGGCTTTTGCATATAAACACGGCCTTGACTTTGCTGGCTTTTGCCTTTTCCCCCATAAGTGGACTGAGAAAAATTAGCTTGGTAACTGTTATAACTGCCCAATAATTTTGCTAATTGATCACTCGAATTGTCTGCAAGAATTGATTGAAAAAAAAAGAATAAAAAACCAAATAAAATTGATCGTCTACGCATATTATCCTCCTAGATAAAAAAAATTTAGGAGTTCCCGTTAAAGGGAACTCCACCCATCGCGATGGGGGATCACAAGGGGGAGAATCGAGATTCTCCCCCTTCATTCCGAGCAATCGGCTCTGCCGATGCGCAGGATTAGAACAAAAAAGATTTAACTTATTCTGTCGCCGGAACAAGTACTTCACGAGAGCCGTTGCTTTCCATTTTACTGACCACCCCAGCATTTTCCATCGTTTCGACTATCCGTGCTGCGCGATTGTAACCTATTTTAAATCTTCGTTGAACACTGGAAACAGAAACTTTTCTTGCTTTGACAACCATAGCCACTGCTTCATCATAGAGTGGATCTTGCTCAGCATCTCCTTCCACTGGGCCCATAATATCGTCTGAGGAACCATTGCCTTCTAAGTTCGAAATATCACTTAGAATTTCTTCTACATATTCCGGTTTTCCTTTTTGCCGCCAATCCGCCACAACTCTATGGACTTCGTCGTCACTCACATAAGCGCCATGAACACGCATCGGTACACCCGTACCCGGCGCTAAATAAAGCATATCCCCATGCCCTAATAATTGTTCAGCGCCCGATTGGTCCAAAATGGTTCTGGAGTCAATTTTAGATGAAACTTGAAAAGCTATTCGAGTAGGAATATTGGCTTTGATTAAGCCAGTAATGACATCCACGGAAGGTCTTTGAGTGGCTAGAATTAAATGCACACCTGCCGCTCTGGCTTTTTGCGCTAACCGAGCAATCAGCGTTTCGACTTTTTTTCCTACCACTACCATCATATCGGCAAACTCATCAGCCAATACCACAATTTGTGGCAATTCCTGTAATACTTTTTTCTCTTCACCATCTACGCTGGGTAAAGGATCTAGTAACGGGGCGCCGCGAGTTGCCGCTTCCTGTACTTTGGTATTGTACCCTGCAATATTGCGCACCCCTAAAGCCGACATTAAACGGTATCTTCGTTCCATTTCAATAACGCACCAGCGCAATGCGCTGGCGGCGTCGCGCATGTCAGTCACAACCGGCGTTAATAAATGAGGAATACCTTCATACACCGAAAGTTCTAACATTTTGGGATCTATCATAATCATGCGTAATTGTTGGGGAGTTGCTTTGTATAATAGACTTAATAACATCGCATTCAAGCTAACGGATTTACCGGCTCCTGTGGTTCCCGCAACCAGTAGATGCGGCATTTTAGCCAGATCTACTATCACAGGATGACCCGCGATATCTTTACCTAAAGCTAAACTCAACGCTGAGCGGGAATTGGCATACGCTTTTGATCCTAAAACTTCTTGTAGGCTAACAGTCTCTCGTTCTTTGTTAGGTAATTCCAGGCCTATGACTGATTTTCCAGGAATGACTTCTACCACTCGAACACTGATCACTGATAAAGAACGCGCTAAATCTTTAGAAAGATTGCTGATTTTACTGACTTTGGTTCCTGCAGCTAATTGTAATTCAAAACGGGTGACTACAGGGCCAGGATGTACATCCACTACCTGAACAGTCACTCCGAAATCGGCCAAATTGGTTTCCACTTTCCGAGATAAAATTTCTAATTCTTGAGGGCTAATTTTCACTATCTTGCTATTTTGATAAGAATCTAGCAGGGATAAACTGGGCAAAGTTTCCGAGGAAGAATGGGCAAAACGCGGCGCTCGGCGCATGTCTTTAGAAATATCTTCCGGCTCAGCATTGATTTTAGGTTTGGCTTTAGGCGTATTTTTAACGATTGGTGGTTCTGGTTTTGGCTCCACCGCTTCAGATTTAACCGGTTCAGGTGGCTGGGTTTTGACTGTCAAAGTAGGTTTAGGTTTAAGTTTAGGCTTAAACTTAATTTTTTGTATTAGCCATCGTCCTGAGCCCATGGCCATGCGTCCTAATTGATCTGTGCCCTTGAGCCAGGACATGCCCGTAAAAAGAGTGACGCCGATAAAAAAAAGCATGACAAGGATGAGATTAGCACCGACCGGATTAAAAACTTTCACCATAGTAGATGCTACTAAGCTGCCGATAATTCCCCCAGCTGAAAATCCTAGTCCAGCCAGACCAGCTCCCGCACATAACGTTAGAAAAAATCCCAAGATACGCAGACTAGCGGCAATCAATTTAAAGGGTGAATCTTCTAAATCTTTCTCTTGTTTGAATACTAAAATGGCGCGATAAACTAATAGCAATGGAATTAAAAATGCCAAATCACCACAAAGATGCAATAAAATATCGGCAATCCAGGCGCCTGCCCTACCACCCGCATTCCCCACTTTTTGAGTACTCACCAAATTAGACCAACTGGGATCGGAAGAGTGATAAGTGGCTAAAGACAACAATAAAAAAGCCGCAATCATGATTACTAGAATGACAAATCCTTCATGCAATCTTTGTTTTAAAAAACGACTTAGCTTTTGGGATTTTTCTTTTTCTTTATCCCTCTTTTTTTTCCGCGATTTTTTGGCCAAAATCTGCTCCTATATGTGGATTTCAAGGTATTTTCCCCTTTGAAAAAGGGGGATTGAGGGGGATTTTTTGAACAAAGACTTAAGCTTGGTTTAAGTTAAAATCCCCCTCCCCCCTTTTTCAAAGGGGGGAACCTGTTAATATTATTGACGATATGAGTCAACGTCAACATCACAGATTATTAATTCTAGGTTCTGGACCTGCAGGTTACACGGCAGCGATTTATGCAGCCCGCGCCAACTTGAATCCAGTCTTGGTTACCGGCATGCAACAAGGTGGGCAACTCACTACCACTACCGAAGTAGATAACTGGCCTGGCGATGTAGAAGGATTACAAGGGCCAGCACTGATGGAAAGAATGTTGCAACATGCGCAACGTTTTAATACTGAAATTATTTTTGATCACATCAGGTCTGTCGATTTAAAACATCGCCCCTTTCTTTTAGAAGGTGAATTTAATCAATATTCTTGTGATGCCCTGATTATAGCGACCGGCGCCTCCGCTCGATACTTAGGATTGACTTCAGAAACACAGTATTTAGGAAAAGGTGTTTCAGCATGCGCTACCTGTGACGGCTTTTTTTATAAAGGTAAAAAAGTACTGGTAGTGGGTGGTGGCAATACTGCTGTGGAAGAAGCTTTATATTTAGCTAATATTGCTGAACACGTCACAGTGGTCCACCGTCGTGATCAATTTCGGGCTGAAAAGATATTGGTTAATAAACTCATCGAAAAAACTAATTCTAATGTGACCGTTATATGGAATCATACTCTTGAAGAGATTTTGGGAAATGATAAAGAAGTCACAGAGGTTAAATTAATTGATGTTCACACCCGCGAAACTCAAACGCGGGAAATATCAGGCGTATTTATAGCAATTGGACATGACCCTAATACTCAAATGTTTCGCGGCCAATTAGGAATGACCGATAATGGATATATTATCGTAAAATCCGGTCTGACTGGCCGCGCTACTGCCACCAACGTAAAAGGAGTATTTGCTTGTGGTGACGTGGCTGATTCTTTCTATCGTCAAGCCGTAACTTCTGCCGGCACCGGCTGTATGGCTGCCTTAGATGCAGATAAATTTCTGACTGAAGGGATATAAATTCATACTTTGGGCAACACAAAGATTGCCTGATCCAGTTATGGGATCTCCTGCAAAACCCTATCTAAATCCTCCAATGATAAACCTGTGATTGCCATAATTTCGGTTTTTTTCATTCCAGAAAGTAATAATTTTTGGGTAATTCGTACTTTTTCTTTATGACTTCCCTGTTGAACTCCTTCCTGAAATGTTCCCGAAAGCAAGGTTTTTTCTGTACTCACTGCATCCCAATATTTATCATACGCCAGCAATTCCAATTTTGTATAAGCTGACTGCTGACTCAGTTGCACTGCTTCTGCAATTTCCGGCTCATTTAACCATTCTTCAGGAATAGTTTGGGTCTCATCATTTAATTCGGACATAAAGCTTAACCAGAGCGCTTGCAGTTTTTTTTCCTGAAAGGACGCCGGTTTAAATTTCGGCAGTTCAATAAATACTAACTGTAAATGTTTGATCTCTCGTTCCGGCTGGCCGATATTCACTAATTTATAATGGTGATACCACTGCGGAGTTTCTTTATCAAAGACACTGGCTAACAATCCTAAACCGTAAATCGGCTTTAATAAATTATAATCCTCTCCATGCTTCAGTTGGCGCACGTAAGCAGTGCTGGCTCCAAACAATAACCGCTGCTTAAATGCATCCGTCCATTGAATTTGCATCTCTACAATGAATATTCTGCCCATCTGGTCTTTACATTTTACATCCACTACCGTGGTTTTAAATACCGGAATTTCTGGGGTTTGCTCACTGCTTAAATACTCCAATGACTCTATCCAGGTTCCTTCCGGCAAAGGCAGTACAGCATTTAGAAAACTCCTCAACAAATGAGGATGCTGACCAAAGATTTTTTTAAAAACTACATCTGCTTTCGGATCAAGATAGCGTGCCATGTCGATTCTCCATTTTTGTATAAAAAATTATAAATAGCAAAGTTAAATTTTGCAATGTAATTTTAGGGAATGTTGAATAAAAATATTTTTTTTGAAAGCCAATAAGCTGAATTATGAATATTGAACTATTTGAAAAGTTTTGTTAATGTACGTACTTAAGGAAATGTCTCCACCTTGCATCCAGAACAGGGCGCTAAGATGAAGACTTTCGCAATGACCATATTTTATAGAGGGTAAATATTCAATGTCTTGCATATCATTATTGAATTTTTAATTATTGTTAGATTTAAATTGAAGAATTTCTTCTTGAGTCAAATCGGTTAATACAGCAATTTCTTCTAAAGGATAACCTTTAGCCAGTAATTTTTTGACTATAGCAATTTTAGCTTTCTTTTCGCCTTTTATTTCTCCGCGTATTTCACCACGTTCTTCACCTCGTCTTTCAGCATTTCCCAGCAGTGTTTTCTCGATACTAATTACATCCCAGTACTTATCATAAGAAGCCGGCTCCTCGGGTGTGTAGGCGGCTTCTTCTGCCAAATCCAGGGCTTCTTTAATGTCGGGTGTCTCCAACCATTCTTGTGGGGCTTGGTTAGTTTTTTCATTTAACTCCGATATAAATCTCAGCCACAACACTTGTAGCCTTTTTTCCCGCAAATTTTTGGCCTGGAATTTGGGCAGTTCAATAAACACCAATTGCAAGTCTTTAATTTCTTTAGCCGGCTTTTTCACATTCACAATCTTATAATGGTGATACCAGTCTTCTTCATTCGCATCGAAAGTCGTATTGATCAGCCCCAGGCCATACACGGGTTTGAGTAAATGAAACTCCTCGCCTTTTTGAAGCTGACTTACATACGCTTTACTGGCGTTAAATAACATTCGCTGCATAAAACCGGTCGTCCACTGAATTTGCATTTCAACAATAAAAATCCGGCCTTGTTGGTCCGTACAACGTACATCTACAATAGTGTATTTGAAAGCGGGAATAACCGGAACTTGCTCATTGGGCAAGTATTCCAGGCTGACAATTAAACCATCTTCCGGCAACGGTAGTACTGCGTTTAGAAAACTTTTCAACAAATGCGGATGTTGGCCAAAAATTTTCTTAAACACTATGTCGGTTTTTGGATCTAGGTATCTCGGCATATATAACTCCGATTATCAACATACCAAAAACGTCACTTCTAGACAATACCGGAATTCTAGGGAATGTTGAATAAAAATATTTTTTTTGAAAGCTAATAAACTGAATTATGAATATTGAACTGTTTGAAAAGTTTTGTTAATGTACGTCCTTAAGGAAATGTCTCCACCTTGCATCCAGAACAGGGCGCTAAGATGGAGACTTTCGTAGCGTCCCGCGGCAGTGATACCAACACCGCAGCAGGACTGGCCACAACCAACTAAACTCAAGGAGAGTTGATCATGGTTAAGCGCATTGTATCCGATAATTCGGATTTCGTCTTGTCTTCTCACCAGGGTTTACCCCCTGCCGATATCGTTCAAGATTGTTTGGAAAAGATTAAAGCAATGTTGCCATGGCAATCGCATTGAAACAAACCTTGAAAAAAATTCTTTAATATCCTGTGCCGAAATAATTTTATCCGAGGTAATAACTGAAAGAGTCTGATTGTAAGTAGTTTTTTCTGATATGAATATGCTGAATAGGTAGAGAAGTCCACCCTTTAAAAATTCACTACTCGCTGACTACAAAGTAACGGTCAGGGGTTCAAGAATACACTTCGAAGTTTGTTGAATTTTTATTTAAAACGTTGATCAGCTGTGAGCACTTTGAGTAAATATTGGTGATCCCACCCAGCGGTTTTGCGACGACAGCTGATGCCATGTTGATGAGTGGATTCTTGTTTAAGAAGATTCAGTGCTATCCGTCTCACCAGCGCTAAATTTTCAGCGGAATGCCCAATACGAGATTGATTCAAGTCTTCGCGGAAACTCACGTCTAGAGACCAGTGTAAGTCTACTTCGATTTGCCAATGTTGACGAACCGCTTTCACAAAAGTATTGATCTGCTCGTAGTTTAAACTGGTGACAAAATAGCGGGTGGAATATTCCACTTGATTATTGGTGGTTCGGGTAATATCCACTTTCCCTATCCCTTTTAAACCCGGAAATCGGACGCTAAAACCCGCTTCTTTCCGGGCAGATATCAATGTATAGCGCCGTGTTTCGATTCGGCCATGGTTGTGAAGTTTCTCTACTTTACGTAAGTGTAACATATTTTTATATTTCTTTTCTCCACCTTCGGCTAAAGCAAAAATGGCACAGACGGCTTGATACAACGTCGGCTGATTTTCCTTGAGTGAAAGAACATAATTCGCTCCCTGCCTAATAATCTGTCTGGCAATTTTGGTCTGACAACCCATCGCATCAATGGTGACGGTAGCCCCTGTGACATCAATCATTTCCAGTACTTGGGGGATGGCGGTAATTTCATTGGATTTGGCAGCGGTTTTGACTTGCGCTAACATCATCCGATTTCGAGTAGCCCAGGCACTGACCAGGTGAATGGCGGGATGTCCCTGCCTTTTATTTCCGGACCCTCTCACTGTTTTACCATCCAGGGCAATGATTTCCTGCTTTAAATCAATGCTTAAAGAGGCTATCCATTGGGCAAAACCTCTCTCAAAGGCCACCGGGTCCAAGCGAGCAAATACATGAGCGAATGTATCCGGCGAGGGAATCCCACTCGGTAATTCCAAAAATGTTTTTAACCAGGATTCTTTCGCTAAACCAAATTTATAAATTTCTACCCAATTGTCAGCCCCACAGATCGTGGCGAGAACAGTGATCACTAAAATGTCAGTCAGATTGTATTTAAAATTACGATGGGACTTTAATCGAGGGTCTTTGAGATCTGAAAAATGTTCGAGAAAAGTATTCTCCAATTTCATCAGGCACTCCTTTCCTAGTATAAAACTCACTATTTTATAAAGAAAAAAGACTGATAAATCAAGAGATAGAAAGACTTCTAAATTTGAAATAGGGAGAAGAGAAATTCAATGCGATTGCCATGGCAATGTTGCTAGTCTGCACCCATGGCTTCCCATGGCTTCGATATTTCATCGTTGCCCATGGGCTCACGGCATCAGTATTTGTCTTTACTGCACGATCTGCTGGAATTGGCGATGGGGCACTACATGCTCTACCAAAATGAGATAGATGAGTAACATCTAGCCTGGAAACAAACAGTTCTAGATGTTTAGGACTTTGGAATATGAAATTTCCGGGCTGGCTGCTTTCTTATATTACTGCAATCTCTGCAAACCCTGATTGAAAAATTCGAAGGCGGACCAATCGGCATTGAAAGTCTAGCCGCTGCCTTAGGAGAAGACCGCGGCACTTTAGAAGATATGTTAGAACCTTATCTAATCCAAGAAGGTTTTATTCTCAACTCCTCTAGGCCGAGTGGCGACTTCGATTACTTACCAACATTTCAGTTTGGATATTTAGGGTTATTTAATATCAGTAAAACTAAATCCTAAACCGCTCCTGTTCCCTGGGGGAACAATTTCTTTACGCTTACTTAAAACTACTTCAGCAATGGTAGAAAACAAACCTTTGCCATTATTGTAAATGACCCCTCCATCGCCAGGTTTGCGCATATAGTCGATAATAGCTTTAAATTTATTTTCTGTAGTATCTATCGGTTTCTTGCTTGCCAATAAATTTATTAATTCAACACTGGAATCACTTTGTACTAAATGCCATTTAAGACCATATTCACTAACAATTCCCTGAATAATTGCTTCTTGCGTTTGCTTATCCTTATCCTTGGCTAAGGATAATAAATAGAATACTTCAAATTGTTCTGTTTCACTTAATAGTGATATTCCTCGGGAAAATATATTGTACATACCCTTGACACCTCCAACCAGACTTCCTCCAATGGCTACGGCGCCAAGCCCGAGCACAGCCCCAACCTGCTTACATGTGCTTTCTGATTCTATCAGTTCTGATAGTTTTAATTTTTTTGCACCTGTTCCAATCCCACCAGACACGGATTCTGAGACAAAAAAAGTATAATAGTTTTTTCCGCTTTCTGGTTTATTTTCATAAGGAATTCGAGGATATTTCCTTATCATGACGTCTTGCCATTTTTGCACTAATGAAAAACAAGCATATTCTATGCAAAAATCATTTATTTGTTCACTAGCTTTATTAGGTTCTTGAGAAAGATTCTCTATAAAATTTTTTGCATGCTTACCTATCTCTATACTTGGATCTCCAACAAATGTACGCAAAATTTCAATTTTCTCTCTGTTACTTAGCTTATATTCAGAATTAATTAATTTTGCTAACTGAATTTGAAAACCTCGATTACGCTTCATATTATTACCTCTACAGCTTATTTTATTTTGTATAAAATAAATTATTAATATTAAAATAATATTAAAAAAAAAGAATAATACAAAATATTCATGAATTATTAACGAAATGAGATAGATAAGTAACATCTAGCCTGGAAACAAACAGTTCTAGATGTTTAGGACTTTGGAATATGAAATTTCCGGGCTGGCTGCTTTCTTATATCACTGCACAATTGTAGGGTATACTTTTTTTGGGGATAGAGATGACATCTATTCGTAGATTAAGCCTCACCCCGATCTTTTTAGGATTAAGGTTTTCTTAAACCTAAATTAATCAGTTGCCACCTACTGCGAAGACCTAATGCACTGAATCTTGAGGCTTTTTTGTGAATTTTTTCCTTCATCGTACGGAGTCTCGCTACGGTGGCAACTGATTAATTTAGGTTAAAAAATCCTCTAGGCGGAATGGAAAAAAATGTACTAATTTTATTATTATAATAAAAATAGGAAAAATGATATGAAAAATAAAATTATTTTATATTGCGGAATGATTACTCTGTTTTGTGTGCATTCTATCTTCGCCCAGACTTCAGCCACTCTTACTGTAAGCATGGAAACAGATGCTGCTGGGGGTGTGCTTTGTGGGTCATCTCCGCAATTACCAGATTGTAATGGAGTTAAAAAAGGATCATTTCCCCTCACCTTAACTTCTTCAACTGGAGGAATTACGATTGAATTTTTGAATAGTGATGGTCATACCTATGGAGATACAGTTAATTTTTCTTATGGTGTTGATAATAATGGAAAAATATCGGGAACTTGTTCTGTTAGTACCACCAGCCATCGCAATCCAGCAACATGTGTCTTGGACAAAAATATGACATTGACTATAAACTACTATACTAAATGATCGTGATCGTCAATAGACAAATAAAAATTACGGGGCAAAGCAATAAGGGAAACTGCCCGTTCACGAATAATGGATTATAGTTTTTCAATAAGTTCAGGCACGATTTTAAATAAATCGCCCTCTAGTGCATAATCGGCTACTCGCATCATTTCAGCAGAGGGGTCTTTATTGATAGCAACAATAATTTTACTGTCTTTCATTCCAGCTAAATGTTGAATAGCTCCAGATATTCCAATGGCTATATACAATTGGGGAGCGACGACTTTACCGGTTTGGCCTACTTGATAATCGTTATCGACATAACCCGCATCCACTGCCGCGCGGGATGCACCTACAGCAGCATGCAATTTATCTGCCAGAGGGTTTAATAAAGTTTTAAAATTTTCCGCATTTTGCAACCCGCGTCCGCCCGATACCACTATGGCGGCGGAAGCTAACTCAGGACGTGTGGAAATATTCAAATTCATTCCCACATAGTGAGCGTGTGGATGGTCAAATACTTGAGTTAATTTTTCTATAGGTGCAGCGGCTTCTTGGAATTCTGCTTCTTTAAATGCAGTATAACGCACGGTCAAAATTTTAATGGCATCTTTCGATTTTACTGTGGCAATGGCATTGCCTGCATAGATAGGACGTTTGAAGGTTTCCGAATCGACTACTTCGATGATATCAGAGATTTGTGCTACATCGAGTAATGCAGCGGTGCGCGGAATGATATTTTTTCCATAACTAGTCGCAGAGGCCAATATGTGAGTAAATGCTTTACCGATTTCTGCTAGTATCATGGAAATGCTTTCTGCTTTACCAAAATTATATACTTCGGCATTATTAACCAGTACTTTCTTCACGCCTACTTTAGCAACCTCTGCGGCAATTTTCTCAGCACCAGACCCTACCACCAGCACGGTAACGTCATCACTGATTTGTTTTGCAGCTGTAATAGTGCTGTAAGTAGTTTTGTTTAATCCTTTATCATCGTATTCAGCAAGTACTAGGCATTTCATTGGATCACCTTTTCAACGTTACGAAGCACATTAATTAATTCGTCGACATTAGAAATCTTCTTTCCAGGTTTGCGGGCCGGTGGCGGTTCTACTTTTAAGATTTGTAATCGTGAAGGTTCAGGGGTAAAAGGGATAATGTCCAATTGTTTTTGTTTGGCTTTCATAATGTCCGGCAATTTGGCAAACCGTGGAACATTTAAACGTAAATCCGTAGTAATCACACCGGGCAGCTCAAAACTGATGGTTTGATGTCCTCCATCAATCTCACGTTCAACTTCAATTTTATTGTCGATAACGGTGACTTTCGAAGCGAAGGTCCCTTGGGGCCAATTCAGTAAAGCGGCGAGCATTTGTCCGGTTTGATTGGAATCATCGTCTATGGCTTGTTTACCCATAATGACTAGATCCGGTTTTTCTTGCTCCACGAGTGATTTGAGATATTTTGCCACTGCTAAAGGTTGGACCTCTTCATTGGTTTGCGCTAATATGGCCCGGTCTGCACCCATCGCTAATGCGGTTCTCAAAACTTCTTGACATTGAGCTACCCCGATAGACACCACGACGATTTCTTTCGCTTTCCCAGCCTGTTTGAGCCGAATGGCTTCTTCCAGAGCAATTTCATCAAAAGGATTGGGCGACATTTTAACATTTTGAGTTTCTACTCCAGAGAAATCGGATTTAACTCTGGGTTTGGTGTAAGCATCGATCACTCGTTTAATTGGAACCAATATTTTCATAGTCTTCACTCTTTTTACATATCAGCAATTCCCTCTGAAGCGGGACTTGCTTCCTGGTTTAAATCCCTCATCAGGATAGGTTACTTCTCAATGGTTTATAATTCAGCGGGAATTGCTGTTTTACATACCAGAATAATTCGGTCCGCTGCCACCTTCCGGAACTACCCAGACGATATTATCTGCCGGATCTTTTATATCACAGGTTTTGCAGTGAACACAGTTGGCAGAATTGATTTGTAAGCGCGGACGGCCTGTGCTGTCCATAATAATTTCATAAACACCCGCTGGACAGTATCGTTGCTCAGGGGCGTCATATTCTCGATAGGAAATTTCTATAGATTTAGCCGGATCTTTTAAATGCAGATGAACGGGTTGATTTTCTTCATGTCTAATATTGGCTAAAAAAACTGAACTCATTCGATCAAAAGTGAGTACACCATCGTGTTTTGGGTAAATAATTTTTTGGCATTGCGCTGCTTTTAGCGTGCAATCACGATCACGATGTTTGAAACGCAAAGTCCAAGGCGTTTTGCCTTTGAATATTTTTAATTCCAAACCCCCTAGTAAGGTGCCCAAAGCTAAACCATAACGGAAAAAAGGTCGAAAATTACGAGCCGCATACAATTCTTGATTTACCCAGGAATCACGCAACAATTGCTCATAAGCACCCAAATCCTTTCCGCCCTCAGAATCGTTTTGTAATGCCTGATAGACTGCCTCTGCTGCCAACATGCCGGATTTCATGGCATTATGACTACCTTTGATTTTGGCTACATTCAGAAAACCTGCGGCGCAACCGATCAGTGCACCACCAGGAAAAGTTAATTTGGGAATGCATTGCCAGCCCCCTTCATTTAAAGCACGAGCACCATACGCTATACGCCTGGCGCCCTCAAATAAAGGTTTAATATCTGGATGCATTTTGAAACGTTGCATTTCTTCATAGGGATCGAGAAATGGATTACGATAATCCAGTCCTACTACCAAACCTATGGAAATCAGTTGATTTTCTTGATGATAAATAAACGAACCGCCATAGTTGTTGCTGCTCAAAGGCCACCCAGCGGTATGTTGGACTAACCCAGGCCGGTGTAATTCGGGTTTAATTTCCCATAGTTCTTTAATGCCGATGCCATAAGTTTGAGGATCGGCTTCACTGCGTAAATTATAATGCTTCATTAATTGCTCAGATAGATATCCACGGCAACCTTCGGCAAATAAAGTATATTTTGCTTGTAATTCGACACCTTCAGTATATTCATGTCTATGCGTACCGTTTTTGGCTACTCCCATTTCTCCGGTGAGGATTCCTTTGACACGGTTGTTCGAGTCAAATAACACTTTTGCTGCTGCAAAACCCGGATAAATTTCCACACCCAAAGCGGTCGCTTGCTCTGCCAGCCAACGGCATAAATTACCTAAACTGCCAGTGTAATTACCCTTATTCTGCAGTTCTTTGGGGAGAACCCACTGTGGAACTTTCCAACTTTTATTTTTACTCAAAAATAAAAACTGATCCTGACTCACTGGGATTTTAAGAGGAGCGTCTTTTTCTTTCCAATCTGGTATTAACTCATTGAGCGCGCGGGGATCGATAACAGCTCCCGATAAAATATGTGCACCAATTTCACTCCCTTTTTCGATAATACAAACGCTGATTGCTTGTGATCGTTTACGTAATTCAATTGCAGCCGCTAAGCCTGCTGGACCTCCGCCAACAATCAATACATCAAATTGCATCGTCATTACCTAAAGAACGGAAAGCTTGAATACCGGTGATCGCCTGACCTAAAATCAATGCATGGATATCGGCAGTGCCTTCATAAGTTTTAACGGTTTCCAGATTTTCCATGTGACGAATGACATGAAATTCGTCCACAATTCCATTGCCGCCGTGCATATCACGCGCTTCACGTGCTACGTCTAAAGCCACTAAAGTGGAATTACGCTTGATCATCGAAATACATTCAGCGGCGGCGATTCCCTCATCGCGCATCCGACCTACCCGTAAACAAGCTTGTAAACCTAAAGTAATTTTGGTTTGCATTTCGGCCAACTTGAATTGAATCAGTTGATTGGCTGCCAAGGGCTGACCAAATTGCTTACGATCCAACACATATTGTCTTGCAGCTTGCCAACAAAATTCCGCTGCACCCAAAGCTCCCCAAGCGATGCCAAACCGAGCACCTTCTAAACATCCGATAGGTCCTTTTAAGCCCTCAATATTAGGGAACATATTTTCTTCTGGAACAAACACTTCATCCATAACGATTTCACCGGTAATTGAAGCGCGTAAAGAAAATTTACCTTCAATTTTGGGAGCAGATAATCCTTTCATGCCTTTCTCTAAAATAAAACCACGCACTCGTCCAGCATCGTTTTTAGCCCAAACAATAAAAATATCGGAAATGGGTGAATTGGTAATCCACATTTTGCTACCAGAAATGCGATATCCTCCAGATACTTTTTTAGCACGCGTTTCCATGCCAGAAGGATCAGACCCATGATTAGGCTCAGTTAAACCAAAACAACCAATGATTTCGCCGGTCGCTAATTTTGGCAGATATTTTTCTTTTTGCTCTTCAGTACCGTAAACGTTGATAGAATGCATCACTAAGCTGGATTGCACACTCATCGCGGAACGGTAACCTGAATCCACTCTTTCTATCTCACGAGCAAGTAAACCATAACTCACATAGTTGACCCCAGCACAGCCATACCCTTTTATAGTGACGCCAAGTAAACCGGCCTCACCCATTTCACGAATGATCATGGGATCGAAATATTCATTACGATAGGCTTTAAGTACGCGTGGCATTAATTTTTGCTGAGCAAAAGCAGCTGCGCTATCTTGTATCATGCGCTCTTCTTCCGTAAGCTGCTCTCTAAATAGTAAGGGGTCAAAACAATTATAAGGGATGCGTGTGGATGACATATTTTTGAGTAGTTATTTTTTGAACATATCATTGATATTGCGCATAAGTTTACTCCAATCTCTTTAAAATGCAATACAATGCAATTCCCGGTCAACGGGAATTGACCCTACGCGATGGGGGTTCGAAGGGGGAGAATCGCGATTCTTCCCCTTCATTCCAAGCAATTGGCTATGCCAATGCGCAGGATATAAACAAGGACAGCAGTTCTCGCCCTTGGGCGGGAATTGCTGCGCAAGGGTTAGAGTAATCTTTGTTTTGCCGCTAGAACATGCTGATAAGCATCTTCAATCCGACTTTGCGGCACCTTTCCGTCCCTTACTAATTTAGCAATGGTGTTAACAAATGTAGGAGTGTAATCATTGTCATGATTGGAAATGATAAACATATCCACCCCGGCATTGAGACTTTTTTCCAAAGCCGTTTCTAAAGAATACTGATTGGCAACAGCCCCCATGGCCATATCATCCGAAACAATAACTCCTTTAAAATGAAGCTGATTTCTCAATAATTCCGTTAATGTTTTATAAGACATTGTCCCAGGACACCAAGTTTCTGGATTATTGGGATCGCCGGGAAGGCACTGAGTGCGATCTATTTGTCCATTAATCACATGAGTACTCATAATAAAATCATCGTAGCCTTGGCCGATTAAATGCTGGTAAGGTAACAACTCCTTATCTTTTTGATAGGTGTTGGTAACATCAACCAAACCCATATGGGTATCCCCTGTAGAACTACCATGCCCCGGGAAATGTTTTAAAGCGGTTATGATATTCTGGCTATGCAAACCATTAATAGTTTGTCCAGCTTGGGCAGTGACAATGTCGGGAGAAGCGGAATAACTGCGGCCCAAACCTCCAATGATGGGATTGATGGGATTGACATTAACATCTACGTCAGGAGCAAAATTAAGATTAAAACCATACTGACTTAAAAAAAAACCGGTTTTTTTGGCATAGTTTTGGCTAAAAGCCAAAGCTTCTTGCAGCTTTTGTGGATCTGCAGAGTTAATCGCTTGGTTATTCCCTAAAGCTTCTGGCGTATAATTTGGTAATTCACGGACAAACACCAAAGGGTTAACTAAACCTCCTTCTTGATCAATCGCTATAAAAAGAGGAGAAGCTGGTAATTTTTGTTGGACGCGTGTTTTTTTATTATAAGTTTGCAAGGCGTGATTCAGTTTGGTTAGCTGATCGCCGTTTTGAATATTTCGATCACGCAAGAGTTTACCGGTAATTCTGGCGCGAAAAGAGCCTCGAAAAATGATGACACCTCCGATGTGCCAATCAGAAATATCTTTAGCAATATTAGAATTATTTTTAAATACAGTACCGTTCGGATCGCTCCATAAAATCTTACCTTCCGGACTTTGATTAATCCCGCCAAAACCGACTATTAATAACTGCCCAATCATTTGGCAAGTCTGCTTGGAAACAATTTGAGAGCACTTTTCTGTTTTAGGTTGTGGCTTACAAGCCATTAATAAAATGGAAAGTAATATTATTGAGACCCAAGGAAAAAGCTTGTTATAAAAGATTTGAAAAAAACGGAGTAAAAAAAGCATACCCATGATCCCTAAAGAAGACGCTTATTTTAAAGTATAATAGTATAAACCAAAGATTGTGCAAGCAACCATCCATGGAGCCGTAACCTGCCCAACCATCCATGGCTGGGCGCTCGTCGCATGCGACTCGCCCTCAGTAGTTGCAGAATTTTGAAGAATCAGGCATCATTGCCGGATGCCAAAAGAAGAACATATAGAAATGCCGGGAGTGGTCATCGATACGCTTCCTAACACTGTTTTTAGAGTTAAACTCGAAAATGGTCACATCGTGACTGCCCATATTTCGGGAAGAATGCGAAAAAATTATATTCGTATTCTGACTGGTGATAAGGTGACTGTTGAACTCACCCCTTACGACTTAACCCGTGGCCGAATTATTTATCGCGACACGGGCAAACCCCGTCCAACTGAAGAGGAGCAAGATTAGGTTTCCTCGTCTTCTGTGTAAGCGGGTTGCTGTTGATTCATCAAATCCTGTTGATTGATAATTTGAATATGCAAACGGCCATCCTCTATGCCGACACGCACCTCTCCGCCTTCATTAGAAAATCTTCCAAATAATAATTCTTCCGCTAAAGGTTTTTTGAGCTGCTCCTCAATTAAACGCTCCATGGGCCTTGCCCCCATGATTCGATCATAGCCTTCTTTGGCAAACCATTGCTTAGCACTATTGGTAATATTTAAAGTTACTTTTTTCTCGGCTAATTGTTTGCGGAGCTGTTTAATGTTTTTATCGACAATTTTTAGGATAGTTTCTGTTTCTAAGTAATGGAAAGGAATAATGGCGTCTAAACGGTTACGAAATTCCGGTGAAAACAGCTGTTTAATATCCTCCAGATTATCCTCTATTTTATTCTGTTCATTAAAACCCATGGAATGTTTTTCCAGACGATGAGCTCCTATATTAGTAGTCATTATCAAAATAATGTGGCGAAAATCTGCTTTTCTGCCATTATTATCTGTCAAATAACCATAATCCATGACCTGTAATAAAATGTTAAACATATCTGGATGGGCTTTTTCAATTTCATCCAGCAGAAGTACAGCGTAAGGTTGCTTTATCACAGCTTCCGTTAATAATCCGCCTTGGTCATAACCTATATATCCTGGCGGGGCGCCTATTAAACGGGATACGGTGTGACGTTCCATATACTCTGACATATCAAAACGAATCAGGCTGACTCCTAACTCTTTGGCTAATTGACGAGTAATTTCAGTTTTTCCCACCCCAGTCGGACCGGTCAGCATGAAAGAACCCATGGGTTTGTTGATATCCCTTAATCCAGATCGAGATAATTTAATGGCGCCAGTCAACAGAGCAATTGCGCGGTCTTGACCAAACACGGCTCTTTTAAGCCGAACCGATAGATTTTTTAATTGCCGTTTATCTGATTGGGTTAGATTATTCACTGGTATGTTGGCCATCTTGGCAACAATTGCGTCGATTTCAGAAATATCAATCATTTTTTGCTGCTTATTAGGAGATTGCAGCCGTTGATAAGCTCCGGCTTCGTCGATTACATCAATGGCTTTATCGGGAAGATGTCGATCCGGCATGTAGCGTTGAGATAGTTCCACTGCTCTTCTTAGGGCGAGTTCGGTATATTGGATCTGATGATATTTTTCGAAACGTGGTTTTAAACCTTCTAGAATTTTGATGGTTTCTTCGGCGCTGGGTTCAGCAATATCAATTTTTTGAAAACGGCGTAAAAGCGCATGGTCCTTAGAAAAATAATTTCGATATTCTTCATAAGTGGTGGCGCCCATACAACGCAGCTCTCCTGAACTCAGTAATGGTTTAATGAGATTGGAAGCGTCCATAGTGCCGCCTGTGGCTGACCCAGCCCCCACTAAATTATGGATTTCATCAATAAAGACAATTGCCCCAGTTTGTCTACTCAATGCTTTTAATACCGCTTTGAAACGTTTTTCAAAATCACCCCGATATTTGGTTCCTGCCAACAGCATACCTAAATCCAACGAATAGACGGTTGTGTAGGTTAATAAATTGGGTACTTCTCCTTTGATTATCCGCTGAGCTAGTCCTTCTGCAATTGCAGTTTTACCCACTCCGGCTTCTCCTACAAAAAGAGGATTGTTTTTGCTGCGACGACATAAAATTTGTAAACTACGTTCTAATTCTGCTTCGCGGCCAATAACCGGATTCAATTTTCCTGCCAAAGCGAGTTCATTTAAGTTTATAGCATAAGTTTCAATGAGATTTTCTTCAGTAACCGTTTCATGAGTAAGATTTAATTCGCCAGTGCCGGAATTCATATCAGTGAGGTAACGATTTTTTTCTTGCTCTCGGGAATGTTTGGAAATACCTTGGGTAGTGTAATTGATCACATCAATACGGCTAACATTTTCTTGACTGAGAAAATAAACAGCTTGACTGTCGGTCTCTCCGAAAAGTGCAATGAGCGTATGATTGCCGTTGACCTCTTGGCCTCCGGTGCTTTGAACCTGATAAATAGCGCGTTGCAACACCCTTTGAAAACTAAGAGTGGGTTGGATATCCCGTTGCGCATTCAGTGGAATATGCGGTGTAGTTTCATCTATAAAAATTCCTAGTCCGGCTCTTAACCGGTCCAAATTGGCTCCGCAAGCAATGAGCGTAACACTGACTTCGGCATTGTCTAATAAAGCAAATAATAAGTGTTCAACAGTGATGAACTCATGACGTTTTTCTCTAGCCTGCATGAATGCTTGATTTAGGGTTACTTCAAGCGATTTTGTAAACATTCTTCCCCTCCAGAAAAAGTATGAAGGAATCCTCACTGGTAAATGTAGACGATAAACCTAAAGTTTTCCTTGACTTTTAGAAATATTTTTGGTAGGAAGAATAAAAATTAAGTGCTTGATTTTACTTCTTTTTTATTATTGGATTTTTTTTGATCAGCTCTGTCACTACTTGTGGATTTGCTAAGGTAGAAATATCACCCAGATTTTCAATTTCGCCATGTACTATTTTTCGCAATAATCGGCGCATAATTTTACCTGAACGAGTTTTAGGAAGTTCCGGCGCCCATTGGATAAACTGAGGAACTGCCAAAGAACCAATTTTTTCACGCACCCCTTGGATTAACTCATGACGCAGCGTTTCATCTGGGTTGATAGTTGCGAGTACGGTGACAAAGGCAAAAACCGCTTGTCCTTTAATCTCATCCGGGCAGCCCACGACTGCTGCTTCTGAAACCAGCGGATGCGCCACCAGGGCGCTTTCAATTTCCGCTGTACCTAGGCGATGGCCTGAAATATTCAATACGTCATCAATCCTGCCGCTGATCCAATACTGACCTTTGGCGTCTCGTTTAGCGCCATCACTGGTGGTATAAAAACCAGGATGAACAGATAAATAGCTTTGGTAATAACGTTGATCATCGCCGAAAACCGTTTGTAACTGTCCTGGCCAGGGTTGTGCAATTAATAATTCTCCCGATCCCTCCCCCTCAATGATGCGACCGTGTTCGTCCACCAATACTGGGTTTATACCAAAAAAAGGCCAGGTGGCCGCCCCTGGTTCCAAGGGAGCAACTCCTGGGAAAGGAGTAATCATAATGCCACCGGTTTCGGTTTGCCACCAAGTATCCACTATCGGACACCGGCTATTTCCGACCACTTGGTAATACCATTCCCAGGCCTGTGGATTGATGGGTTCGCCTACGGTTCCTAGCAACTTTAAACTACTGCGTTGAGTTTTAAGCACAGGTTCGTCTCCAAAACGCATGAGTGAGCGTATGGCGGTAGGCGCAGTGTAAAAAATATTGACTTGATACCGATCCACCATTTCCCAAAAACGGCTGGGAGTTGGATAAGTGGGAACACCTGAAAATAGAACAGTGGTGGCGCCATTGGATAAAGGACCATAAAGCAGATAAGAATGCCCGGTGATCCAACCGACATCCGCGGTGCACCAGTAAATATCATCTGGCTGATAATTGAATACCCATTTAAAAGTCATGGTGACATAGAGCAGATATCCACCCACCGCATGCAAAATTCCCTTGGGTTTTCCGGTCGATCCGGAGGTGTAAAGGATAAAAAAAGGATCTGTAGCCGCGAGCGGTTCCACAGGACAATGATCACTGACTTGCTCCATGGCGGATGAATAATCAATATCCCGCTGTGCTTGCCACTCAATAGCTATCCCAGTGTGTTTTACCACGATAACACTTTCTACTTGTGGACAGTGCAGCAAAGCTTGATCAACAGTCTTTTTAAGATAAATTAGTTTTCCGCCACGCGAAGCGCCATCCGCAGTAATCACCATCTTACAACCGGCGTCTTGAATACGATTTTGCAATGCTTCTGCGGAAAAACCTCCGAAAACCACTGAATGCACTGCTCCGATGCGGGCGCACGCTAACATGGCTACAATTGCTTCCGGGATTGTGGGTAGATAGATACAAATTCGATCACCTTTTTTTATGCCCTGTTTTTTTAAAACGTTAGCAAAGCGGCATACCTGGATAAATAATTCTTGATAAGTTAGTTTTTGGGTTTGTTCTGGATTATCTCCTTCCCAAATAATTGCGGTTTTTGTAGCGTTTTGGGGAAGATGCCGATCTAAGCAATTGTAACAAGCATTTAGAATGCCGCCTACGAACCATCTTACCGGCGGGTTACGTAAATCGCCTTGTCTTACCTGTTGCCAAGGGGCAAACCAATGTAAATAAATCTGAGCTTGTTCAGCCCAAAATTCTTCAGAATTTTGCAAAGATCGCGCATACATTTGCTGATAAGTTTCTTTGTCTATTTGAATCATTGATCTCTAAGTTCCTGTTGGGCAATTCATTATTTTTATCCCAGATGAGTGACAATTTCGGAAATTAATTTTGGACCTTGGTATATTAATCCTGTATAGAGTTGCACTAAACTGGCGCCGGCGGCTAATTTTTCTAAGGCGTCATCCGCAGATAAAATCCCTCCCACTGCAATCACCGGCAGTTTTCCATTGAGGAGATTAACCAGTTTATTTAACACTTGAGTAGATTTTAAGAACAAAGGTTCACCACTTAACCCACCCTGCTCCATTCCATAACGTAAATGCGCTACCAAACGATGATTCAAGGTGGTATTGGTAGCAATCATGCCATCGACTTTATGGTCTAGAATAACCGATACCATTTCAATCAGAGCTTGCTCTTGCAAATCCGGATCTATCTTTATCAGCAACGGTTTTGGCTTTTCACCTTGTTGCAGCAACTCTTCTTGGATGTGATCTAAAGTGCTTAAAAGCTGATGAAGATAATGACTAGATTGCAATTCACGTAGACCCGGCGTATTAGGAGATGAAATATTCACAGTAACATAGTCTACCCAAGGGTAAACACGCCGCAAACAATAACCATAATCTTCATGCGCAAGTTCTAACGGAGTTTGTTTATTTTTGCCAATGTTGGCGCCAACGATTCCAGGAAATTTTCGCTGTTGCAAATTGGCGACCAAATGGTCCACTCCTAGATTGTTAAAACCCATTCGATTAATGATGGCGTGTGCCTCAGTGACTCTGAATAAGCGCGGTTTCGGATTACCAGGCTGCGGTTTCGGAGTGACCGTTCCCAGCTCTACAAATCCAAACCCTAAAGCCTGAAGGCCTGATAAAAAGTCACCATTTTTATCCAATCCTGCTGCTAATCCTACTGGGTTGGGAAAACTAAGACCGAAAATTTTAACGGGGTGTGAAGGAACTTTATTGAAACGTCTAATCCAGTTTTCAGGCGTTGTTTTTAACAGCTTCAAAGCCAAATAATGGGAGGTTTCAGCATCCAATTTAAAAAACAAAGCACGTAACAGCGAATACCACATACTTTTTTATTCGCTAGTAACTTTACATTCTTTGGCCCAAATTCGCAGGAACGCATTGGCGTCGGTGCGTAATTGATAATTCACCGCCCGCACTTCAACGCCAAAATTACTTTGTTGAAACAAAAGCATAATCGGGCCCAGTTCGGCTGCAACCGGAGTTTTAGCATCAGGTAATGGAAAGATTCGGATTTCTGAAGAAAGCTTACAGAGTTCATTCATTATTTCTTGGGCTGATAGAGGGGTTTCATGTGACTGATTAAACAAAAAATCGGTACATAACAACAATTCAAATTTTTGGGTTAAGTCTGTAAACGGCGGACCCTCCAAAGGTAAATACCGGCCTTGTTTTTTCCCTCGCTCATAATCTGCTAAAAATTGCTCAGCGCTTATTTGCCAACGACCGATTACTTCGTTGACCACCTCTGGCGTAGGATTGGACAGCATTTCTAAATGCTGATGCAAATAAACTATTTTTTTTTGCAATATTTCTTTTGCGCGCTCTTGCATTTCCTTAAAAGCCAAGCGATAAGACGGGCTCGCACTCACAATTTTAAAGCCTTGCGCATACAGTTCCGCATTCACGCTGGAGATTCCTCCTGGATAGTCCAATACTGTTTTGTGCAATTCCTCATCGGTCAAACCAAAGATTTGCCGGTAATCATTTAGATTGTATATCCAGTACTTAGATAGAAACGCTTGTTGACTCATGGCTACCTCCCAGCAATTCCCGCCCAAGGGCGAGAACTGTTTTTGTTTATATCCTGCGCATTGGCAAAGCCAATTGCTCTTCAAACCCCATCGCGTAGGGTCGCGGTTGCTTGTCCCGCCACCTTCAGGTACGATCAAGTACGATTTTTTTAGAGGTATCATATTATGTTTCACGGCGCCAGTTTGCAACTTCAGGATACGGCCAAGATGCTAAGAGAGAGCGTTTACCAATTTGCTCAGCATGAAATAGCGCCTATTGCGCATGAAATTGACCAATCCAATCGATTCCCACGTCACTTATGGCCAAAATTAGGACAAATGGGGTTGTTGGGCATTACCGTTAAAGAAGAATATGGCGGCAGTCAAATGGGATATTTAGAACATGTGATTGCTATGGAAGAAATCAGCCGTGCTTCAGGTTCGGTCGGCTTAAGTTATGGCGCCCACTCTAATTTATGTGTGAACCAATTACATCGCTTTGGCACCCAGGAGCAGAAACAGCATTACTTACCTAAACTAATCAGTGGAGAACACGTTGGCGCCTTGGCCATGAGTGAGACTGGGGCTGGTTCAGATGTGATGAGCATGAAATTACGAGCCGATCGTGTAGATGATACTTTCATCCTCAATGGCAATAAAATGTGGATCACCAATGGCCCTGAAGCAGATGTGTTAATTGTGTATGCCAAAACCAACCCGGAAGCACAAACGCGTGGCATCACTGCATTTATCATAGAAAAAAACACCCCTGGCTTTAGTACCGCTCAGAAACTGGATAAATTAGGAATGCGTGGTTCTGATACTTGCGAATTAGTTTTTGATAACTGCCAGATTCCTGCCAGTCAAATTCTGGGGAAACTCAATCAGGGTACTTTTGTGCTCATGAGCGGGTTGGATTATGAGCGCGTGGTTTTGGCTGGTGGCCCGGTAGGAATCATGCAAGCTTGCCTTGATATCGTTTTGCCTTACATCCATCAACGCCAACAATTTGATAGATACATCGGAGAATTTCAATTAATTCAAAGCAAAATTGCCGACATGTATACCACTTTGAGTGCTTCCAAAGCCTATTTGTACGCCGTCGCACATAATTGTGACCAAGGGCTAATCACTGCCAAAGACGCCGCCGGCGTAATCTTATATGTTTCCGAACGAGCCACCCAAATGGCTTTGCAAGCCATTCAATGTCTTGGGGGCAACGGATACACCAACGAATACGCCGCCGGTAGATTACTACGAGACGCCAAATTATATGAAATTGGCGCCGGTACTTCAGAAATACGCCGCATTATTGTCGGCCGTGAATTATTTAAAGAGAGTTGAGAATCATGAATCCAGAATCCATTGTGATAGTTGCCGCCAAACGCACGCCCATGGGGAATTTAAACGGCGTATTTATTGATACGCCTGCACCGCAATTGGGCGCCGCTGCAATTTCCGCAGCCTGCGAACAGTCTGGAGTTTCTTTAGATAAAGTGGACAGTGTTTATTTGGGGTGCGTCTTGCCTGCTGGAATAGGCCAAGCCCCTGCCAGACAAGCCGCATTGCAGGCTGGGCTAAGTACTCAAGTGCCTTGCACCACGGTCAATAAAATGTGTGGTTCAGGAATGCAGACTGTTATTATGGCCCATGATACTTTACGCGCCGGCAGCCATCAGTTTATGGTGGCAGGCGGTATAGAGAACATGAGTAGAGCCCCTTATTTGGCGATCGGGGCGAGACAAGGTTATCGTTTAGGCCATCAAACATTGTACGATCATATGTTGCTGGATGGACTAGAAGATGCTTACCAAAAAGGGCGGCATATGGGTTATTTTGCAGAATTATGCGCCGAAAAATTTCATATCACTCGCCAGGACCAGGATGCTTTTGCCTTGTCTTCATTACAACGCTCCCGAGACACGATCGAATCCGATGGGTTCAAAGATGAGATTGCACCCGTCACCATCACCAGAAAAAAACAACCGCCCGAGAAAATAACGACCGACGAAGGGCCTTTTTCAGTACAAGCTGAAAAAATTCCCAAATTAGCACCCGTATTTAAACCCGATGGCACGGTCACTGCTGCAAACGCCAGCTCTATTGCCGATGGCGCAGCCGTTTTGTTTCTAACCACTGAGACTTATGCCCGTAAATTAGGACTGCAGCCATTGGCCAAAATCGTAGGGCATTTTAGTTTTGCCCAAGACCCTGCTTGGTACACCACCGCACCCATTAGCGCTATCCGCGGATTAATGGATAAGATCCGTTGGAATTTGAACGAAGTCGATTTATTTGAAATCAACGAAGCTTTTGCTGTAGTGACTTTGGTGGCAATGCAAGAGTTAAAGCTGCCGCATGAAAAAGTGAACGTGAATGGCGGCGGCTGTATTTTGGGGCATCCCATCGGCGCTACCGGAGCAAGAATTTTGGTTACCTTGATTCATGCCTTGCGGCAACGTCGGTTACAACGCGGAGTCGCCGCCTTATGCATCGGTGGCGGAGAAGCCACTGCAGTAGCCATAGAGGTTATCAATGGCTAAGATCCGTTCGCAAATAAATACTCAAAGCGAGTTATTTAAAACGAATGAAAAGGGAATGCTTGAGCAAATTTCTAAATTGAGCGAGACGCTCAATCACATCCAACAGGGCGGCCCTGAAAGCGCCAGACAACGGCATTTAGATCATGGCAAAATGCTAGTCAGAGACCGTATTAATCAATTACTTGACCCCTGCTCTCCTTTTTTAGAATTTTCGGCATTAGCGGGCTGGCAACTTTATGAAGATGAAGTCCCGGCAGGCGGCATCGTCACTGGCATTGGACATATCCAAGGCCAAGAATGTGTCATCATCGCCAATGACGCCACGGTCAAAGGAGGAACTTATTATCCAATCACGGTAAAAAAACATTTGCGGGCGCAAGAAATCGCTGCCGAAAATCATCTTCCTTGTTTATATTTAGTCGACTCCGGCGGCGCTTATCTACCTAAACAAGATGAAGTGTTTCCAGACCGAGATCATTTTGGACGCATTTTTTACAACCAAGCGCGCTTATCGGCACAAAACATTCCGCAAATCGCCATAGTGATGGGTTCATGCACCGCCGGGGGTGCTTATGTACCCGCCATGGCGGATGAATCAGTGATGGTTAAAAACCAAGCCACCATTTTCTTGGGCGGCCCGCCTTTAGTCAAAGCAGCTACAGGTGAAGAAGTCAGCGCCGAAGAATTAGGCGGAGCTGACGTGCATTGCCGTATTTCTGGAGTAGCCGACCATTACGCACAAGATGACTCGCACGCCTTACACATCGCTCGCAATATCGTCAGAAATTTGAACCGGCGCAAAAAATTAACTGTAGCAGTCTCTTCAATACTGGAACCGGCTTATCCCGCCGAAGATTTAATGGGCATTGTCAACGCTGATTCTAAAAAACCTTATGACGTGCGGGAAATCATCGCCCGCTTAGTCGATGGTTCTGAATTTGATGAATTGAAAGCCCTGTATGCGCCTACGCTGGTCTGTGGATTTGCCCATATTTATGGTTATCCTGTGGGGATTATTGCCAACAACGGAGTGCTATTTTCTGAATCCGCTTTAAAAGGGACGCATTTTATTGAGCTCTGCTGCCAACGAAAAATTCCTTTGATTTTTTTACAAAATATCACAGGCTTTATGGTGGGCAAAAAATATGAAAACGAAGGCATTGCCAAGCACGGAGCCAAAATGGTCACAGCCGTTGCCTGCGCCCAAGTACCAAAAATTACTGTGATGATTGGCGGCAGCTACGGAGCTGGAAATTACGCCATGTGTGGCAGAGCATTTCAACCACGTTTTTTGTTTAGCTGGCCAAACGCTAAAATCAGCGTCATGGGCGGTGAACAAGCCGCGCGAGTATTAGCGCAAGTCAAAGATGAGCAATTACAGCGGCGGCAAAAAACATGGCCGGAAGCTGAACGTAACGCCTTCATGGAAGAAATCCGCGTTCAATACGAGCAACAAGGTAGCAGCTATTACGCCAGTGCTCACTTGTGGGATGACGGCGTGATTAATCCACTTGACACCCGCCGAGTGCTGGGCCTTTGTATTTCCGCCACCTTAAATGCTCCGATAGGAAATACGTCGTTTGGTGTTTTTAGAATGTAATGATCATTGCGAGTATCCCACCCAAAAAAATCGTGGGAAATATTAGAAAAGACACTCTATTCCTCCCTCTCCCTGTACTCAGGGAGAGGGTTGGGGTGAGGGAGCTTCCCTGGGACCCTCACCCTAACCCTCTCCCACAAGTGGGAGAGGGAATAATAAAATGAGCGCCATTAAAAGTGCGAACGCCTGGAGTTTTGAATGTTTAAAAAGCTATTAATTGCCAATCGCGGTGAAATTGCTTGCCGTATTATCAAAACAGCCAAAAAGATGAATATCCGCACTGTGGCGGTTTATTCCGAAATAGATGCGCAAGCTTTGCATGTACAGATGGCTGATGAAAGCGTGTGCATTGGACCTGCGTCCAGCAGTTTAAGCTATTTGAATATCGATAACATCATCGAAGCTGCACAAAAAACCCAGGCACAAGCCATTCATCCCGGATATGGTTTTTTATCGGAAGATGCTGAATTTGCTGAACGTTTACAACAGGCAGGATTGATCTTTATCGGTCCTTCAGCGGATGCTATACGCACCATGGGTGATAAAAACCTGGCCAAGGAGACTATGCAAAATGCCGGAGTTCCAGTCGTTCCTGGATTTCACGGCGACTGTACGGATCTTAAAGCTTTAACACAAGCGGCAATAAAGGTAGGGTTTCCAGTTTTAATCAAAGCATCTGCAGGCGGCGGTGGTAAGGGCATGAGGTTGGTGGAAAAACCCGAACAATTGGCTGAAGCAGTTCAAGGTGCTATGCGAGAAGCGCAAGCCAGTTTTGGTGATTCTAAAGTTTTTTTAGAAAAGTACTTGTCACGGGCTCGGCATATTGAAATACAAATCTTATTTGATCAATATGGCAAAGGAATTTATTTATTTGATCGAGACTGTTCAGTACAACGCCGTCATCAAAAAGTCGTTGAAGAAGCGCCCGCACCTGGTATCAGTGAAAAAACGCGATTGCAGATGGCTAAAACTGCTTTGCAAGCAGGCACGGCAATACATTACCGCAGTACAGGCACTATAGAATTTTTGCTGGACGAACAAGAAAATTTTTATTTTATGGAAATGAATACCCGCCTGCAGGTAGAACATCCGGTGACCGAAATGATTACCGGACTCGATTTAGTAGAATGGCAATTACGTATCGCGGCGGCGGAAGTTTTAAACTTACAGCAAGAAAAAATTATTCAACAAGGGCATTCGGTCGAAGTCAGATTATATGCTGAAAATCCTGAAAATAATTTCATGCCTTCAGCAGGAGTTTTGCAGCATTTTATATTACCCGAACAAACTAATCGCTATGTCCGCTGTGACAGCGGTTTTCAAACCGGGAACACAGTCAGTATTTATTATGATCCACTTTTAGCAAAATTGATTGCCTGGGGCGAAAACCGTCTTGAGGCCATTCATAATTTGCAAAAAATGCTGGATCAAACTGCCGTAGTGGGAATACACACCAATTGGAGTTTACTTTACAGGATTGTACATCACGATCAATTCCTAAATGGAAAAATCACCACTCAGTTTATTCCTGAAAATCAAAGCAATTTGCTGATCAAACCGAAAGAGCTTTCTAATGAAGCAATCCTCATCGCTTGTTTAGCTCTTAGAAAATATCAACAAGAAGAATTATTGCACCTACAACAGCAAAATGAAGACAGCCTTTCACCCTGGTTTATCAGCGATCATTGGCGGCTAAATCATTCTGCCGCAACGGTGCTTTATTTATGGCAAGATTCTAAAAAATGGCAAATATCTGTAATACAGACTGTTACTGGCCTGGAACTCTTTTGGGAAAATCAGCGTTTTCACCCAGCTGCTGAATGGCTTAACGATTATCATGTTAACATTCAACTATCTGATAAAACGATTTCTGCCATTACTTTTTATGAAGAACGAGAAATCATTGTTTTCTTTCAAGGACAGCAGTGGATATTTACTCTTTATAATCCTATTTCAGCCTCGGAAAACAGTCTTAAGGAAAAAAATATTACTGCTCCAATGCCCGGCACCATTGTCGAAGTTTATGTTAAACCTGGTCAAATGGTTAATATTGGAGATAAGTTGTTAATCATGGAAGCCATGAAAATGGAGCATGTGTTGCTTGCGCCTTATTCCGGTAAAATTCAATCTGTTTTTTATCAGGCAGGTGATAAAGTCAACGAAGGCGCCCTATTGATAGAATTTGAAAAAAGTTTATAATATAAAAAAATCCCCTAGTTCTACATAAAAAGGAATATTTATGTACAATCAACCTGTGAATACGAGCCAGAACGCTACTATAACATCGGAGAAAAGCAAGGAAAGAATACTCTAGAATCTGCCAACAAAGGTGATTTTGCTTCTGTAGCAAAACAAATGAAAAGAACGGTGTACCTCCATTCACATGATTCTGAGAAAAAGGGTAACCCCATATATAGTCCCGGATTGATGAATAGAAGGATTGAGGAAGCAAAACCTTTCGAGATGAAAAAATGAAATGGTCTATAATAATTCTAGTATTTTTAGCCATGACATGCTGTGCCAGTGAGCAGCAAGATGCCTTTAATACAGTTCAAAAAATAAGTGGTATATCAGTGAGAGATTTAAAAGGATTGCTTGCAGACTGTGAAAACACTGAAAATCAACAAAGTATGTATTTTTGTACTTGGAGGGACTATGAGATTGAACGTAAAAAGTTACATGATTTAGTCGTTCAAAAACAAAAGCAATTTCCAAAATGTGCTTTAGTTTTGCAAAATAAAGTAAATAATTGGGAAAAGCCACTCTACATTAAATGTAAAAAAAAATCGATTGAAGATTTTGGCGGTGGTTCTTTTCAATCAACGGCGCAAATGGTTTGTATGCGATATTCAGCAGCCGATTATCAGAAAATAATTGAAAAACTCCAGAGCTGCCAAGATATTAATACAAAAAAATTCTGAGGCTACAAACAATATTTTAAGATAAAGTCGAGCTGGCAACCTGGTCGCTCTCGTTTTGACTTTGACTTTCCAATGGTAATTTCAAATCCTCCAAGATCAGTTTCTCAATTTTGCTTATCATCTGTAAAAATCCGCTATGATCGGGTTGCTTGTTAGCTTTGAAAATGTGGTAAGATCACTATAAGAAAGATTCTCATATTCCAGTAGCTCATAAACGTCAAATAATGGAGCAAAAAACAGGGATCACAGAGTATTCTAATTCAAGATAATGAAAAGATTTTTACTAAAAAATTAGTTTTACCAGCCCGAATCTAGGGGCTGATGGAAAAATCAAATAAAAATAGACAATCGTTTTCATGCGCTTAGTAATTCTTCGTAAATTTTATCGATTTTTTTTTCATAGCAAACAAAACGGATCAGCACCCTTGGCCAATTTTCTTGATATTTTTTAGCAATATTGACCGCAATCTCAGTTGCTGGCCTGATTGGGAAACCATAAATACCCGTACTGATCGCCGGGATCGCTATACTTTTAAGCCGGTATTGGTTTACTAAATGAAAGAGGCTTTGATAACATTGCCGTAATAATTCTTGCTCACCGTGCAAACCGTCTTGCCATCTTGGCCCTACTGTGTGGATTACATATTTTGCTTTTAATTGAAAGCCAGGTGTTATTACTGCCTGCCCCGTAGGACAGTGTCCTATTTCGCGGCAAGCTTCCGCCAATTGCGGACCGGCTGCTTGATGGATAGCCCCGCAAACGCCACCGCCTGGATTTAAAGATTCATCCGCTGCATTAACAATCGCTTCTTCACTGCAGGCAGTGATATCACCAACAAAAATTTCGATAGGCATAACTCTCCTTGGCGCCCTGATGTATAGTATTTAATTTCTGCCACTAAACTTCAAGAGTCAACTAACAGTAAATTATCTGATTATATATTATACTCTTTAAATATTAGTTTAGTATTAATTTATTCTAATAAAAACATAGGAAATAAGATGGGGTATGGTGAATAAAGCGCTGAAATATTTTTTTAGCTATTTTATTTTTTGCTGTTATACTTAAAAGAAGTCTAAAGGAATTCTATTTCATGTTTTTTAAAAAAATAAAAGGCTATTTATTCCCCTTTATACTGCTTTGCTCAGTTATTTTAGGTAGCGTATGTGGTTCTATAATGGGAACCAAAGCAGTAGTCTTAAAACCTTTCGGAGATGTTTTTTTAAATTTAATGTTTACCGTGGTAATCCCACTGATCTTCTTTAGCATCTCTTCCGCGATTTGTGCTATTGGCGAGGCCACGCAATTGTGGAAAGTACTCTCTCGTATGTTACTGGTCTTCATTTTTACCGGTGTTATCGCGGCAGTATTTATGTTATTTGTCGTTAAAATTTATCCCCCAGGTCTTGGGGTGGTGGTAAATCTGACGCCTCCCACCTCCGCCAACCAGATTGATTTTGCTACTGAACTGGTAAATATGTTTACTGTAAATGATTTTTATTTTCTTTTTTCAAAAGGTAATATTTTGGCATTAATCGTTTTTTCCATTTTAGTAGGATTTGCTGCCTCACACGCAGGAGAAAAAGGTAAATGGTTCAGCCGGTTTTTATTTTCAGGTACCGAAGTTTCAATGAAAGCCGTAGGTTTTGTTATGTATTACGCTCCCATCGGATTTTTTGCTTATTTTGCCGTTTTGGTAGGTCAATTAGGCCCTCAGTTATTAACTACTTATTTCCGCGCCACCGTTGCCTATTATCCTGCCGCCATTATTTATTTTATTGTGGCTTATAGTTTTTATGCTTATCTGGCAGCCCAAAAAACCGGTGTAATCGTTTTTTGGAAAAATGTATTCTTACCCGGTTTAACTGCTTTGGCCACCTGCAGCAGTGCAGCCAGTATCCCTGCCAACCTTCAAGCCACTCAGAAAATGGGAGTGCCTGCGGAAATTTTCGAAACCGTAGTGCCTCTAGGCGGCATCATCCATAAAGATGGTTCCACCTTGGCAGGCATGGTTAAAATTGCATTTTTATTCGGTGTTTTCCATCTCCATTTTTCAGGAGTGCATGTCATCCTCGAAGCCATTTTTGTAGCCGTCATGGTAGGCACTGTAATGGGAGCTATTCCCAGCGGCGGTATGGTAGGAGAAATGCTAATCCTTTCTGTCTACGGCTTTCCACCACAAAGCTTACTCATTATTGCTGCTATCAGCATTATCGTCGATCCGCCCGCGACTCTGCTCAATGTCACCGGTAATACAGTTTGCAGTATGTTGGTGGCCAGACTCACTAAAGGTAAGAACTGGCTTAGTCATGGCAGCGACTACTAGCAAAAATATCCCATCAGAGTCTATAATTAGCCACATGACGGGAATTAGTTAATCTCGTGAACGGTTTCAGCCACTGATCATGGATAAGTTTTTTTTTTGATTAAAAGGAGATTTTTATGAAAAAATATTGGCAATTATTTTTTGGTATTACTGCATCTTTACTGTTTTTTCAATTGGCAGGAGCTCAAGTTAATAACTCTCTGCCGACTCCAGGGACCCCGGTTGCCCCTAACAATGATTTAAGTAATCCAAATAGTCCAAGCAATCCTAATAATCCAAATAACCCATATAATCCAGCGAATCCGAATAGCCCTAATAGTCCGGTTAATCCAAATAATCCAGCAAATGTTAATAATCCGAACAATCCGGAAAGCCCTGGGAGCCCTGAAAATCCAGGTAATCCGGCGAGTCCCACCAGTCCATCAAATCCAGCAAGTCCGACTAACCCAACTAATCCAGCTAATCCGACAAACCGACCCTCTAGCAATCCTACTAGCCCGGGTTATCCAGGCGCCACGCCGGTCACAAATCCTTCTTATCCCAGTTATCCAACTACACCGTAGTCTAGCAATTCCCGCTCAGCGGGACTTGCTTCCTGGTTTGAATCAGGAATTGTAACCATTCACCATAAAAAGGAGAATGCCCACTTTTATATGCCATAGGCTAAAATGGCTGCGATCACTAAACCCATTCCAGCTAATTGCCACAGACCGACAACTTCTCCAAGCGCAAACCACGCAATAAATACAGTTGCGATCGGCATGGCGGCAGTTGATAAGGAAGCCATGATCGCATCCACTTTATTAGCGCCTAAATACCAAAATACGTAAAAAAGACCCGATGAAATCCCTACGGTAATCAAGACTATCCAATCTAAAAAGGAAAAATGTAGCTGATGCACATTCACCATGAACAACATTGCGGGCAGAAGCAGTAAACCATTGATGGCATTAATTACAGCGGACATTAAAAAAATCGGTAATCGATTGGCTTGTAATTTTGTTAAAACATAATAGGCGGCTTCTGGAATCAATGCTAAAAAAACCAGTAAATTGCCTATTTTAAAACCACCAGAATGATTCGAACCAGGGTGAACGCTGATGACAATTAAACCTAAAACGCTTAAGCCTACACAGGCCAATTTTTTCAAAGTAAGCTTTTCTTTTAAGAACAGCCAACACCCGATTACGATTAAACCAGGTAAAGTACTAGAAATAATGCCTGCGGCATTGGCTTCGGTATAACGTAATCCAAAAACCATCAACAAATTGAATAAAATACCCGCACAAAGGGCTTGAGTCACTAACAATACCCAATCGCGTTTATTTAAATTGCGGCAAAGATGGAAAAAACCGATTCTTCCAAAGGGTGACATTAAATGTAATGGCAACAGAAAGAAAGCAGCCAGTAAAAAACGCATGGTTAATAAAAATAATAGTGGCGTAAAAGCGATTAAGTATTTCGAACCTACAATATTAATCCCAACCATGACTTCGGCTAGTATCAATAGGATAAACGCGCTCAATGAAAATTTTTTATTCATATTTTATACCACACTGGCTTAGCTCTTGCTTTCCTTTGCTAATCATTATAACGTTTTATTCATGAAAAAAAATATGAATCGCTACCTACCTAAACTAATTTTTTCAAGCCGTTGGCTTCAAGCGCCTTTGTACGTGGGTCTTATTATAGTGCTGTGCGTTTATGTTTATGAATTTGGTATAGGCTTAATAAATTTGGTAAAAAATGTCAATAAATTAAACGAAACAGCCATTATGTTACAAGCATTGGATTTAATAGATGTTGTCATGATTGCCAATTTATTAATTATGGTCATTGTGGGCGGATTTGAAACTTTTGTTTCCAGGTTAAGGTTAGAAGGTCATCCCGATCACCCGGAATGGTTAGGGGAAGTTAATTCAGGTACCATGAAAATAAAATTAGCGTTGGCGCTGATTACGATTTCTTCAATTCATCTTTTACGCACCTTTATCGAACCAGGAGATAAAACCAATTTTGTGGTTATGTGGCAAGTTGTGATTCATATAACCTTAGTTGGATCGGCTGTTTTGATTGCTTACACCAACAAATTAATAGACGGCATCCATAATCTTGCGGAAAAAGGAAAAAGCAATTGAAAGATATGCAAACCTTAATGAGATAATAATTCTTTTAACCCTTCTGCTATAGAAACTTCCGCTTTAACTCCAAGTTCTTTGCTAGCCAGTTCTGGGTTTCCTAGTGATTTTTTGATATCCCCCACTCTGTCCGGCTCAAAATGGATATCTAATTTTTTACGATAAAGCATTTGTAAAATTTCTGCTAATTGATTAATAGAAGTACTCCGGCCAGAACAAACATTGTAGATCTTCATTTGTTTGCTGGTTTTTTGCATAGCGGCTAAGAAAAATCTTGCCACATCCTTAACAAATATAAAATCACGAGTTTGCTCCCCTGATCCATAAATGGTTAAGGGCTCATGTTTTTGCAGTTTATATAAAAACCGGGTAATAATTCCAGAATAACTACTATCAGGCGATTGTCGTGGGCCAAAAACGTTAAATAATCTTAAACCAGTGCAAGGCACTTGAAACAATTCACTGGCTATGCGAGTGTAATATTCGCAACAAAGTTTATTGACCCCATAAACTGAAATGGGCATAGCAGGATCAGATTCTTTTATAGGAAAATGAAGGCTATCACCATAAACCGCCGCTGAAGAAGCGAACACCACTGGAATAGGTTTTCGCAAATGGTTACCCCGAGCACAATCAATCACCTGTAAAGTATTGGTCAAATTAATCTTATGAGCTTTTAACCAGTCCTGATTACAAGTAACGACGGAAGCCAAAGCAGCCAAATGAAAACAACCATCTACATCAGACATCAAATTATCTAGTAAAGCCTTATCGGCTAAATCACCTTTTATCAATTCAATTTTTGTAGGCAAATTTTCCTTATGACCGCTGGACAGATTATCTAACACTCGCACGCTATGATTTTCGTCCAGTAGTGTTTCACATAAATGTGAGCCGATAAAACCAGCTCCTCCAGTGACTAAATAACGAGCCATCACTCCTCCTATCGAAGCATAATTGCTTTATAATCCAAGTCAGACAACTCACTATTTAATATATGAGTTCCGTAAGCACATACAAAAGTGAGGGCTAAGGTGAAACCATAGCCATAAAACAGTGGACCGTAATAAATGGTAATAAGGGTGAAAATGAAATTCAAAACTACAAACATAACGCAAAGCTTTAAGGCTTGGTTTCTACGATCTAAATAAAAAAGGATATTTAATATCGCCAAAAGAACAACTTGTAAGCTTGCACCCACTACGTCAATATATAATAAATTTTTATAATAGGTAGAAATATGCAGGAGATGTAATAGCTTATCTCCTAACAAGAATATAAAAATAATAGTCACCATTTGAACTTTAATTATTTCAACAATGGCGTCTTGAGCGGAATTAGTCATCTGGTCACGCATAGCGCGAATTTGACTCAATGTTTGGCCTTCACGTATTGCCTCGAAAAATTGCTGATAAAAATAGGCAAAATCAGCTTCAACTCTTAATAAAAACACAGCCATTCCTGGAATGAGCGCCAAATATGCAATAAAAATGGGTACATCATAAATAAGGGAACCTCTTAGGAATCCGATGACTGAATAACTGGTAGTCGGTGCAAACCAAAAAATAAATTTATCGATCCATATTCCTAAATTATAGCAAAAACTGGTAACCACCAAAGAAAAATAAAAATGACCCGGTTTCAAAAAATGAAAATCAAGAAATTTTTGTGCGGGATAAAATTTATAAATGGAAAATAAAAAAGAAATTAATAGTAATACTTGACCTATAAAAAAAGCCAGCATAAATCCTTGCAAACCATATTTACGCAAATAATATCCTAACCCAAAAACAATTCCATAACTCAATAAAAAAGAAAGTAGAATGGTTTTATAATCTTTCAGCCCTGCTAATAAGTTGGTAGTCATCCAAATATTACATAAAACTACAAATGAACCTAGCATTAAAAGACGATATAAAACATTTTGACCCGGAAGAAAGAATATAATAGCAATTAAACCAATGACGCCGCTAAAAGCCGTTAATAGTAACATCATGCCATTTAAGTTAGGAATAATGTTATTGCTTTTATTTAAAAATAACTGGTCCGCCACATAACGAGTAAAACTATGTTGAGCAAAACCGCTCAATATTAAACTACAGGCAATTAAATAAGTGATAGAAACTTGAACTTGGCTGACTGATATATGATAAGCCGGGATAACACCTATAATCACTCCTAAAAAGAGTATTCCAATAATACTAATCACCCATGGACCAGAACTAATTATGGCCGCTATAGCATAAGCAGTAATATTACTTGAAATAGTATCTTTACGTAAGATTTTGCGTAATTCAAAACCGATACCAGCCATAAGTCTTCCTTGATTGCGTCAACCATCTATTTTATTAGATTGACATAAATTTCATTGTATTTAGCTAACATTGTCTTTTCATCATAGTATTCCGTGACTCGTTTTATGCCAGCTTGACTGGCTTGTTGCCAGTTGAGTGGTTCGGTCATTAATTCTATGATGGCATTAGCAATACCCTGTGTGTCAGCCACTTGTACAACTTTACCGCTTAAACCAATCGCTTGATCAGCAGAATCTTTTCCTTCAATAAGCTCTTTACAAGAACCTACATCGGTAGCGACAACTGGAATACCCGCAGCAAAACTTTCTAACATAATCAGGGGCATTCCTTCACTAATAGAAGTTAACACTACTAATTTTAATAAAGGAAATAGATCTTCTATTTTTTGAAATGGTTTAAATTCAATGGATTCTGTCAATCCCAAATTAGTAGACAATTCTCGACATTCTTGGGCATATTCGGGATCCTCATCATCAGCACCGATGATCCAAAATTGAAAATCGGGATATTGCTGATTAATGAGAGCGATGGCACGTATGAAATCTTTAATATCTTTTATTGGAACTAGGCGACCAATAAAGCCAACAAGATTTTTTTTCTGTGAAAATTCTCGGCGACAATTCTTGATTCTTTCAATATTAATTCCATTAGGAATGATGAGGGTTTTATTACCATCCGCACCATCTTCAATTTGTAACTGATTGGCTGCTTTAAATAAACTAATGATCGGATTTGCAGTTTGATAACAGATACGGCCTAATGTTGCAAAATACCGATTCCAAAGATCTCGTAAGTAACTTATATCATTGACTGAATTTGAGACCAAACTATAATCACGAACAATCTCACTTTGTAAAATATCAATGCGTCTTTCTTTTGTATAAATACCGTGTTCAGATAATACTAAGGGGCAGCCTGTTTGTTGATTTAATAAAACGCCGAGTAAGCCGGCATATCCAGTAGAAATGGAATGTACCAATTTAAGATCTGGAATTTTTTTTACTATTTTCGATAATTGCCACAATGGTTGATGAATGTTCTTTATAGTCCAAAAATAATCTATAAAGGAAGGATCCTCACAATATTTAGTATATTGCTCTACTATAAAATCCCAGCTCTGTTTGCTAAATAAAAATTGTTCTGAAGAAATTTTATCTATTGAATCCAGAGTAAAAGCAAATTCGCAGCGTGAAGTTGAACCATTTGAACCATCACTATTCCGAAATTTTTCATGAAGCTCCTTCATTGAGTCTAAATCATAATTTTTAATTTTAGAACAGGTTAATGGTCGTTCTTGCGGAAATAAGTATTCAAGTTGTAAGTGTACTACGTTTCTGGCTAAAGGATAACAAATTTTACCTAGCTTTTCTGAAGTGCTACCTAAATAGATCAGAGCAAAAGAATATTGCGGTAGCCGTTCGATTAATTGATGAACCCATTGAGAAACACCTCCTAAAACGAAAGGATAAGAGCCCTCTAGTAGCAAACCAATATCCGCTTTTTGCGCTTGGGGGTATCTATTCATTTTTCTCACACCAAAATTGGACGATTTTATTAAAATTAGGTATCACCCAAAGCGATTGCTCAGCAGATAAATGATTTTTTACATTAATATAGTCCTTTTTATTGAAGTAATACTCAGAAACTAACGGTATTGTTTGGGTAATCGGTGCTTTCTTTTGTTCTGCATACAACAAAGCCTCTAAAGCTTCTGAAAATAAACTTTTTTGAAAATATAAATGGCCTAATAAACACCAAAGTTCGGGGTCATCTTTTAATTTCTTCAGTGCCTTTTCAGTAAAAGATAAACATTTTTGGATTATGATTTCAGCTAATTCAATTTCAACAAGTCTGAGATTGAAAATTTCCCAATATAGTTTTGCAATTCTCTTCTCAAGAATTGATATACCTTCACTATCAGGACTCATATTTTTATATAATTTTAACAGTGAATAAATTTTTTCATTATAATGATCACGTTGTTTCTCTAACAAACTAAACGCATAAAGTCTTATTTCATCACAGTCATCAAAAAGTAATAGGTTATTCAATTTGTTAACTTCCGAACTGAAATTTCTATTAATAATATTAAGGGCCTGTATACGTTCTGTTTTTAAAAATGAATTGTGCATTAACCGGGTAGCAGCCCAGCCTTCAGAATAAATTTTAATGTTTGGATTTTTTTCATTAATATAGTTCGATATTTTTAAAACATCAACTTCTGAGTTAGTATCGGCTTCTTGGAAATATTTATAAAGAACAATAAGTAATAAATCCAAAACCCATCCAGCAATCGGAATAAAAAAAGCAATAACCACCAACAACCAAAAAGCTTTTTTCTCAACAAATAGGCATAGAAAACCAGAAATGATGATGCTGATGATACAATTAGCTAAAAAAAGAGTGAGTAGTAAGTTAATTGACACCAGCAGCTTCCTGTATTAAAGTATTAAAGTTTTCTATCACCGTAATAGGCGCCAATTGTGGCAATAGTTGCTGTGATCGGGTTTTAATTTTACCCTGATCAACTTTAAGATTAAATTGTGATAATAATTCTTTGGATACTCTATTAAAGTAGCCTTGCACAGCATTGGCATCTGCTAAGGGCATTAAGGTGATAATGACATCATATCCGGGCATTTCTTTAACCCATACCGTATCTAAAGTTCTTTTATGGCTAATAAAGTACTCTATGATAGAAAAATGCCGATACTCATGGGCTATTAATAATGTAGTTATAGCACTATTTATACCAACTCTTAGTTTTAAATTTAATAGCTTTTGGAGCTCTTTTACAAATTCGATCGGACAATCAGGGATTTTAGAAACCACATCTAATATTTTTTCTGGTAGTGCGATATCTTCAATAAAATAATTTGCCAGGATACTAACCAACTTAAGTGTGTCTTGTGTCAAGTTTTTAAAAGACATTTCCTCAATCATCAATACTGCAACTAATTCTCCTGAATAATTACGCATTGGGATCGCAGCTAAATAATGAGCATTCGCATTGTCACCACGGATATAACTGATTTCCTCTGTTTTTATAAAATTTTTGGCCACTGGATCATTTAAGTTCAGTGTACTCATGCCACCCACTTCAACCAATGGGGAAGTATTTAAAATTTTTGAATCATAACGGTAAATAGCAGCTTTAAACAAAGAGCAGGTATCGCTAACCAATTGTAGGAATGGGTAGGCAATTTCAGGGATTAACCTTTTTGCCTGACTGTTGATATTTAATTTTTGCAATTGTTCTAATACCCCACGAATGGTGGTTGGCTGGATAATAAGGTTTTGCACCAAATTATTATGCGAAATGTTAAGCTGGTAATAGGAACGTGATAAATTACTTAGTTTTTCTTCAGTAAAATTGAGTAATGCTTCGGCGTTTTGACAACGACGTTTTAAATTGGTGACGAATAATCCACAAAATAATGTGAAGGCAAAACCGCTCAAAATATAATTTTGATAATCAGGCATAATTAAAGCGTCGCGAGGCCCTATTAATACTGTCAAAGCAGAAATTATCGCTGCAGATAAGAATCCGTAACCAAAACCATATTTTAATACAATAATGATTGAAGCAATCCAAGGCCATGGGAAAATAGCATGTAAAAACATAGGGTTTTTTGGATTAATTAAGTAACAAATCAATAAAACCCCTGCTGTTAAGCAGAGGGTTTCCAAGATAGCCCATAAGCTATATTTTTCTTTAAAATAGGTTTTTTGTAGCACCAATGAATTACGCATTTTTCAAATCCTTAAATCTGAAATCATATGAGCCATTAAATCTTGAGCTGTATTTCCTAAACCAGAACGACTAGAGCCTATTTTGCTACCGACAGCACTCCAAACAACGATGCCGCTAAACGAATCATATAATTCCAAATCTACGGCAGCTACCGGCTCTCCATCCAGGCCAACTTTATATTGCCATTCATTTACGGATCCCATCATGACGTAACGAATTTTATTTCTTCTAGCCCATGCCAAAACATTTTTGATTTGAGTAGTTGCATTAGGACAAACATTCAGTAAGCTGCAATCTGCATAAGGTTGGTAAACAGAGAGATCAACAATACCTCTGGAACGCAACAAGTTTGCGGCAATACTCATCGCTCTTTTTCCAGCTTGAGGTGTTTCAGTGTTATTGACGAATGTCGCAATACCCCAACGGCAATCTGGATTAATGACAGCTACTTGCGGTGCAACATTGATTGTAGTGCAACCTATCAACAGTGCTGATAAAAAAATCAGCAATAACAGTTTGCGAAAATAAACCATAACAAACTCCTTTTGTTAAAAATAAATCTGATACATAAATTCAAAAATGCGTTCTTTACTAATACCTGATCCCTGGTTATTTGCCTCTTCATAATATAATGCCAAATGATCTTTACCAAAAACCGAACCGCCAATACCAATATTATAGAGTGTACCAAAACCTGCTGTGGTACTCTCCATAAGCGTAACCGCAGCAAATGGGCGAATACGATAAGTATAGTCATCATGATAGTTCTGGCCAAATTCCGCAGTAATACCATATTCAATAAAATTAGCAGGTATAAAAAAGTTTGAATCAGGCGTGGTGCCAACTGGCACTAGGCTGGCAGCATCGCCAGTCACAGTTCCTGCGCGGTCTTCATACTGGTAACCACTACCGTAAGCTTCCATACTAAAATCCGGATAACTTTCCCAAAATAAATGTTTATAATTGAGGGTCTGCTGTTGGCCAAGTGCCAACCATTGTCCATTTTGAGTGTAAAAAAGATTTTGATAATAACTGCCTTGGAGAATGTCTTTGCTAGTAATATGATAATTGAGGTTAGCAGATAATTCATCTTTCATTCCACCGATTAGCAAAGGTGATGTATCATCTGCTTGTTGATTATAACCAATCGTAAATAAACCAGTAAGATCATTACTAAAGTCATAAGTTTTGGCAATTTTTGCAGTAGCAAAAGAATCTAAGTTATCACGATACCCTACATCTACAAATAAGTTGCCATGGGTTTGTGTAATTAAAGCTTTTATTCCAGTTCGTAGATCTTTATCTGGTACGGTAGCCAATTGAGTAGTATCAATATCCTGAAGAAACCAAACTGATCCATAGGGTGTCAACATAATTCCAGGAGTGATTGGATAGGAAAATTCTATTTTAGTTCTAGGGCCTTCTTCGGGACCATATTGGAAATATTGTTGATTAAAATTAAAATTATAAGAGGATTTCAACATGAGAGGCGCAAAATATTTATCATATAATTCACTATTACGCGGTTGCTCAGAAAGGCTGTCATAAGCAAAGCTTTGAGCTAAAGAAATTTCTCCTGTATTTTCCGCAGCTTGTATCCGGTCACCATTTGGCAATTCAGGTGTATGCTTAATTATTAAATCATGCATTAAATAATTATTTTGATGATACAAAGCTATAGCCAAAGCTAATTGTGGAGGAACCAACCATTGTTTTTGCAAATAGAAATTATAAATAGCATCAGCCAATTCATAATTCTCTTGCTTAAGAGACCAACTTAACATTAAATCAGCGGTTTCCGGTGTTATATTTTTCTGTAGGTACGATAATATAGATAAAGAAGTATCTCCAGGATCTGAGTCAATTGCTAAAGAGGCATAGTCGATAATTTGTTCATAGTCCATTGATTTATTTTGCTTACTAATTTGCTGTAAGAATATAGACCATGCATATTGCTTTAACGAATTAGCTTCATCTAATGATGAAATTTGTTCTAGAAACCCTTTATAAACTAATAGCCAATGAGCATCATTGGCATAAAATTTAAATTGATTTTTGTATAATTGTGCAATTTCATAAACCATAGCGTGATTATGTAAGTGTAAGTACGCTAAGGCATATGAAGGCCAAAGTTCTGAAGAAAGATAAAGATCAGAACTATTTGTAGTAGGTGGAAGATTATTAATCATTTCAAGGTGGTTATTACTTACCAAAAAATTAATATATTGAGCACGTAAATCCAAGTCATTAGGAAATGCTCGAACAACAGAATAAAAACGCCATAGAAAATCGAAGTGAGTATATTCGGCTTTTTGTTGCCAACTAATCATCATAATAGACCAAAAATTTGCATCTAACTTTAATTTCTGCCTAATTTCTTCAGGCAGAACCTTCCATAAATTAGTTATATCTTCCCATTTCCCGAGTATAGCCGCGAGTTTGAAACAACTTTTAGTTAAATCAATATTTTTGGGATATAAAAGTCTGCCTTGATTTGCATAATAATAAGAAACTTGAGGAGATTTATAAATGTATAAATTAACTAACCTTTCAAAAATACTATCAGCCGGTTTTTCCTGAGATAATAATTTCTTATAAACTCGTATAGATTCAGAGTCTCTGTTCTGCAGCCATGCAATAGGAGCATACGTTTGCCAGAAATTATAATCATTATTATTAATTTCATTACTCGCTCTTTTTAATTCATAATATGATTTTCTAAAATCACCTTTAATTAGATTTATAGTATTTTCTTTTACTGACCAGTAAGAAGTATTTCCAAGTCTATGGCGGTATTCAACTAATAATTTTTTTTCATCTTCCAGCCGAGTTAAAATATGAGACAGCTCAATCACTTTTGTTAAATAAAATCCAGGAAATAATGATTTTTGATTCATATTTAGATCGTCAATAGCTGTTTGTAATTCACCAATTATTGTTAAGGTATCTAAATATTCTGTCCAAAGCTCTTGGCTCGAATTGCCTTTATTTATTTCTAAATTCAAGAATTTAGCTAAAAATTCATCTTCATGAATTTTTCTTGCTATGTCTATTCCTTTCAAAAATGAATTTTGATCTTTAAAATTAGTAGCAAGATATAAATATGAATCTAAAGCAACAACCGGTTCTGCATTCCAAGTTGCAATTGTTAGTAACTTATGACGCCAATCAATATTATTTGGATCCTGCTTCACAGCTGCTACAGCGATAGCAAATGCATCTTTAATGTTGTTATTTTGCAGAAATATTTGATAGGCTAATTGATATAACGCCGGGTCATACTTATTAAGTTGTACTTCAAAATCATGATTTATGGGTGATACCACAATCTCATTATTTACATGTTTGTCTTTTTTAGGCAAATGGTTAGCGAATGCTGTCGAAGCAAATGCTGCAGCAATCATCAAAATTGATATTTTAAGTTTAAATTTATACATATTAATGGTTCTTTTTACTATTACTAATATAATTGAAATTGAGCGCTCTCTTAATATAATTTTGTGCCGCAGAACCGTTATTAGAACTTTGGGCATATTTCGCTAAAAACAATAATGTTTGAGGATCATTGGCTAACCCATCGATATTTTTATCAGCAAATCGAATTACTGAATCCGATTGTCCACCGGCAATTAGACTTTTAATCGCTAGGATAAAGTAATTCCTTTTATTATTTATAGTTAAACTTTTTATCATCGCTGACTTATAAAAGTCAGCACTTTGCTGATATGAATTAGCATACAAAGCAACTTTTCCGGCGTTGACAAAAAAATCAACTGGCTGATTGGGGGCAATGGCTATAATTTCATGATAAAACTCAATTGCTAGCGAAGAATTATTCAAACTGATAGCATCCTTAGACAGTTCCTTTAATGCGGCCTCATTCAAATTTTTAGCATGACTGAGGGCAGATAATAATTGCTTCATCTTACCTAACCCTTGAAGGCGTTGGCTACTACCTTCTTGATAAGCATATGTTTGATTCTTTGTAATCTGATAGTGAATCATCAGCATTCGCCATTCCTGATTAGTTTTGGGCTCTAAAGTAACAAAATGTTTAATAGCTTTATCAGCCTCTGTAAAATTGCCAATTTTGAGTTCATGTTCCGCCAGTGCTAAATGTAAATCTAAATCATCAGGTCTAACTGTAGCTAAATTTCTTAAATAAATTAAGGAAACTTGATTAACTTGCTCACCATTTAATAACTTGGAGACTAATATTTTTTTTGGAAACAAATACCAAGACGCAGCTAATGACAAAGCTACAAATATAATTATATATAAGGAAGAAATTCTCACTTTCTTCTCATTAGGTGCATTCGATGGTGAAGTCATTCTTACTTTCCTGTAAGTTATAATTTTGAAAGTCAGATTGTTTATCCTTCGGTAAAACTATTTTATTACCATTAGTCAAATTGCACCGTGACATGCTGCCAAGGGTGAATTTTAACGGCATATATCCTTTCAAAGAAAAATGTACTTTATTTTTATCACGTTTAAAATTGGTTACCTCGGCATTCGCATCAACGATGAAAGGAATTTTCGGCGCCTCATTAGTCAAACGAATAAATGAATGTCCCCCTGGGCCCAAATGGATATAATATGAATCATTAATTTTATTAAAGCCAATGACGTTAATACTTTTTTCTAAATCTGGATATCCTAATTTTACTGGCGCCCTAAATTCTCTTAACTTATCGGCAGTATCTATCTGCCAACCTTTATCTTGTTTAGCTATTGAAAGACTATTAAAATCTAATACTTTAGCTGTATAATCTGAAACAAACATATTATTAATACTTTGTTTTAAAGCCCAATCATAAACCAGGTGTAAAGCTTTGATACCTGCAACTTCATCAACGATATAAAAATGATTATAGATATCGATGGGCTTTAGTCTTTTAGGTTTGTCAGTCATTTCGAAAGTATCTATTACGCTAATAATAGAAAAGTAAGGTTTTGACATATTATCGGTAAATTCAAAGTCATTGGTTATTGGGGCAAAGATTTCGAAATAAGGACCATTAAACATTCCCAAAGGAGAAACGTTTGTTATTGAAGTATGGTATTTATTAAGACTCGTTCCAATACCATTCATATTACTAAGACCTAACTGATAAGTTAAAGTAACTGCCTTCTCGGGAACATCAGCATCTCCTGACCACAAAAAAACTTTACAAGGTTTACCAGGAGGAGCCAAATATTTATTAATATAATCGACAGATCCCTTCACTTCTGTATCAATATTTAAATGATACTTTGGTATACGTAAACTAAATGGATTAGGATTACTACCCTTATATTTGGCAGCATCCTCCCATGCAAACGGATGGCTGTATGTATGACTGGCAACTTCGACATTAGGCAAAATAAAAATTTCTCTGGCAATTTTTTCTAACTCAGGTGTTAATTTGGGATATAATCCATTAGATGCTACCTCACCTTGTATAATGGAAACTGTGGTAGGGATATTATAATGTTCTAAAAATTCATGCTTCATTATTTCTCCAACAAATGGTCCATTAAACCATTTACCCCTGTTTGCAAAACTATCGCCGTCAATATGCACCAACATGATCCGTCTTCCATTTGCCGTAGTAGTATCTGGAGTAGGTGCATCAGGCAGCCGTAGCGCTTTTTTAAAAAATTCAAAAGGGTTTACCACCCAGCGACTGGAATTTTCACTAGTAGTTTCCACTACTAAGTAATCTAATGCATATCCACCCCAAGGGGTTAGCGCAGCCATATCCCCTTTATTACCGAGTTCATCATGAAAAGTAATTAAACTCCTTCCTTTTTTAATAGCAATTGGTATAAAACTTTCTGGCTTTACCGCTGGTGCTATTTCATATCCGATAATATTATCTTTAGAGATTAAACTAATATCTTGAGCTCGATGTGGAAATAACGGATATGTTAAACCGAATTTACTTAAACGTAAGGCACTTAAATTGAATCCAAAATCATTTAAAATAACCAGAGGGATCTTTTTGTGAATTTGCTTTAATTCCCAACTCAAAATTTGATCTTCTTTTCCTGTAACCTTACCTACATCTGCTATGATTATACCGGCATATTCTTTTTTTGAGATATCAGGTAAAGGTTCATTTATATTTTTTAAAACTACGACATATCCTAAATAATTTAATGGCATTGTGACATATAAATTCCCTAATGATCTTATCTTGTCATCAATGTCATTCAATTTTCCGTTATAGAATACTAAAATTTTCCTTGGTAATTCATTCCCATTTTTTTGATACTTGATCGGGTAAATAGCAGTAAGGTCATGATTGGTAACCCATGGATAAAATCCTAGCTTATTAATTTTTTTATAAATAATATCAACTTCATTAGGATTATTGGGTGCTACATAATCGATTACTATAACGGGAAGCCCCATTTTTTTTACTTCATTAAGTTTTAATATTAATTCTTGTCTTTCTTGTTGACTCACTGGTACATATTGTTGCGTTTCATTATCCCAACCTGAATACAAAGATTCAGCCGCAACAGCTTCGATTTTTCCTTCTAAAAATGGCAAAAGTTCAAACCCTCGATTCAGTACGATTTTAGCATTTGGATATTTTTGTTTAATAGTTTGGATTAAATTAACCAAAGCTTGCTGTTGGTTCTTTTGCTGCTGCGAATTTAAATTAGCCAGTTGATATGAATCTAGAGTATCTAAAAAAAATCCTCGGTAGCCTTTTTCCCATAATGGGGTAATCATATTATTTAAAAAATATTTTTGCCATTCAACATTCGTTTGATCCACTACTAAGGATTTCCAAGCTTTATTTTTACCTATGATCCAACTGGCGGGAATTTTCGAATCATTTTGCTCAATTTCTCCCATCGAAACATAGGCCAAGGCCGTACGATTTTTGGTATCAAATTTTTTAGGATCCACATTACTTGTCGGTTCAAACACCACCATGGAAAAATTCGATAAGCGTTCGATAGGAGGGTTTTCACCATAATAAAAAGCAACTTTCTTGTCAGGAATTTCCGCCAAAGCCAGTGCAGGCACTATCAATAGAATAAATATAAATATTAATTTCAAATACTTTTTAAACACCATCATCTCTTAAACCACCTCTTAACTAAAATTAAGGATAAAATTTTCATAATCTTGTCTGTTAAGAGGCCGAGAAAAATAAAAACCTTGCGCTTGATTACACTGTTTATCGTGTAAATATTGGTATTGCTCCTTTGTTTCTACTCCTTCCACACACGAATTAATGTTAAGATTTCTACACATATCAATGATAGTATCGACTAATGCTTTGTCAACAGAATTGTTAAGAATATTAGCGATTAATGATTTGTCTATTTTTAATTTATCTAAAGGAAAATATTTAATATAGCTTAATCCAGTATAACCAGTACCAAAATCATCTATGGCAATTTTAATTCCAATTTTCTTTAAGTCATTCAAAACTTGACCGACGTGTTCAATATTATCTATGGATCTGCTTTCCGTTAGTTCTAGCTGCAAATATTCAGGAGAAAGCTGGGATTTTTCGAGAATTGAAGAAATCATCGCTACAAAATCTTGCAGATGTAATTGTTTGATAGAGATATTAACACTGATGATTGTATTTAATATTTTTTTATTTTGCCATTCTTTATTTTGTTTACAGACTGTTTCTAGAACCCATTGCCCTATTGCGCTAATAATTCCGGTATCTTCAGCAGCGGTAATAAATTCTGAAGGAAGAAGTAAACCTAGAGTAGGATGATTCCAGCGTATTAATGCTTCAGTATCACAAACCTTATGGGAAGCCATATCAACGATGGGTTGATAGTAAACTTCAAATTGTTGTTTCTCTAGCGCTCTGGGTAATTCATTTTCTAATTGTAGCCGGGTTGAAATATGCTTATGCATGGAATGCGTGTAAAATTGCACATGGTCTTGTTTTTTCTTTGCTATGTACATGGCAATATCAGCATATTTAACCAAATTATTAGCATCTTCAGCATCACTAGGATAAATACTGATTCCAATACTGCATCGTATGTATAGTTCATGTCTATCTATATAAAATGGAGGCGTTAGAACTTGAATAAATTTTCGAGCAATCACTGCGGCATCATTCAGTGACTTTAAATCTACAGCCAGCAGAACGAACTCATCTCCCCCTATTCGAGCTAAGGTGTCTTCGGTTCTGGTGCAAGAAAGTAGCCGAGTGGCCACAGCTTTTAAAACTTTATCTCCAACTACATGACTCAAAGAGTCATTAATCATTTTAAAAAAATCCAAATCTACGAATAGAATAGCAAATATTTTCTTTTCACGTTTAGCTCGAGCAATAGATTGTTCAATATGATCAAATAATAAAAATCGGTTAGCCAGGTTTGTTAAGACATCATGAGTAGCCTGATAGGTTAATTTTTCTTCTACTACTTTTAAGTGTGTAATATCATAAAAACTAAAAACATAGCCGATTATTTTTTTACCATACTTTTGTGGATATGCATAAAATTCGAAAGTATTACCATTTTTTAATTTCAGTTCACAAGTTTGTTGAACATTTTGCTTTTGAAAGTCAAAAAATTTATTAAGATTATTATCCGGTTCCTTTAACTCTGCTGAAATTAAATTAAAAAACTTCGGATAATTTTGATTTAATATCTCATCTGAATTTAATGACCATAAATTGAGAAGCCTTTGATTATAGTCAACAATATTGCCATAAGAATTTAATACCAAAATACCATCATGAGCTGCTTCTAGGGTAGCTTTTGCCCGTGCATACAAGGTCTTAAAACTTTTACCGTATAAGTAATTTTTTTGAAAATAGTAGACAGCAGTACCAATTAAAAAAGATAAAATCAATTCATGAGCTGTATTTATCCAATTTATTTTGCTAACCAATTCCAGTACACCTACCCTTGAATTCATTAATCTTAATGACAATAAACTAGCTATGGTGATAAAAGCTGAAATCAATAAGGGGATAGTTTTTCTAAACTCACTGGGTCTTTCCTTATCTAAATAAATTACAGTAAAAATCGAAGCTAAACTTAAAAATAAAAAACCCACTGAGGCATGTGCGGTCATTAAGGTAATTGAATTTTTAAAATTGTCGTGATAAATGTCTAAGGTATATCCAAATAAAAATAAAATTGCCAGGCACAAAATGATAATCCCCTGGGTGCAGGCATAAACCAGTTTAAAATTTGACCTGTAGGCTACATTCATTAACTGCATTAACATCATAGAAAAAAGTAAAAAACAAAATGGGGTTAAAGGACGCATTCGCCCAGGACGCTCCATTTCAAGATTTAATAAAGGATAAAATAACCGGCCAGTAATGTTCCATTCATTATTAGTTAAATATTGTACGATTGTAATGATACTCATCAAAATTAAAAAATATATAGCAGCAGTGGTGAGATATTTTTTTTGATAAATAACTCCTAATATCCCAATACTGGCCACACAAAAAGAAAATGCGGTATCATATACCATGAAATTTTCTGAAGAATCCAATTTGGAAAGAAATGCATAAGGGATGTTTTTGCCAAAAAGAACTGAAAGTCCATGACTGAAGGTAATCAAACAACAAGTTAGTACAATGATGTAACTAATTCGTTGTAACAACTGCGATTGTTGTTGCGATAATAATTTATCGAGATCTTCCATGCTTAACCTAAAATGAGTAATTCACAACTCAGCAATGAAGGGAAAGATCGATTCGCTCTCCTCCCCTTGCAATCCCTTTTGCTATTTACAATTAACTGTAGTTGATTTTTTTGAATTCGCCAATGAGTTACTATTCGTATCGTAATACTTCTGCAGGCTGTGTATGAAAAGCGATCAAAGCAGGATAAATTGTAGCCAAAATACTGAGTCCAAAAGAAATTGCACAAACTTCAATCACATCAGTCCACAAAATTTGGGAGGGAAGATAATTCACAAAATAAATAGATTCAGATATTAATTGCACTTTAAAAACATGTTGAATGATATTTACCAAACCCGTTATGTTGTACGATAAGATTAATCCGCCTATTAAACCAAAGAATGTTCCAATTAAACCAATAAGTGCTCCTTGCACAATAAAAGTAGTCATTATCATCAGTGGGGTTGCACCCAGAGTGCGTAAAATAGCAATATCGGGTCGTTTTTCATTCACTACCATAATTAATGTTGAAATTAGATTGAAAACCGCAATAGCGACAATAAATAATAAGATGACAAATAGCATGGTTTTTTGCATTGCTAAAGTTTGAAAAAAACTTCCATATTGCTCGGTCCAATCAGTCACACTATCACTACCTGGTAATAAAGATTTAAGTTGCTGATTTACTAAACTTGCTTGAAATAAATTAGTTAATTTTATGTGCAAACCATTCCAATGTTGGGTGGATGCTAAAAAATTTTGCGCATCAGCCATGTTCGCATAGACCAAAACCTGATCAAATCCAAAACCTTGGCTGCTGCTAAATATAGCAGCTACCTTGAATTGCTGATAATCAAAACGCGGTATTAAACCCTCCTCGCTCCCTTGAATCACAAATATACTGACCACATCTCCCAGCTTTAAATCCAATTGCTGTGCCAAGCTTTTTCCTATCATTATGTTAAAACTATTAGGCGTTAAGCTAGTTAAATTTCCGGCAACAACCTGAGCACCTAACTTTGAAATTTGTTTTTCTTGGTCTGGGATGATCCCTAGAATATTTACGCCTCGTAGTATTTCGCCATTCATCAACATGCCTTGGCCATTTACAAACGGCGCAACGGCTTGTATCTGCGGAAGATGATGCAATTCTTGAGACATTTGTGACCAAGTTTGAACGATATTTTGTGTGGAAGTTACAGTTACTTGAGGAGCGATTGCAAAAAAGCGATTGCGAATTTGCTCATCAAAACCATTGATCACAGATAGAACAGTTATGAGTACCGTGATACTAACAGCAATGCCAATAATGGAGGCCAAGGAGATAAAAGAGACAAAGCGACTACGTCTTTTAGAACGGGTATATCGCAATCCTATCCAAAGCGCCAGAGGTTTAATAGGCATTCAAAACCCCGTCTTTAAGTACCAGTTGCCTATGCATTTGTCCCGCTAGTTGCAAATTATGAGTTACAATAACAAAACTAATTTTTAAAGCAGAATTCAACTGCTTCATCAATTCATAAATATGATCAGCAGTCATATTATCTAAGTTTCCAGTCGGCTCATCTGCCAAAACACAGAGTGGTTTAGTTACTAAAGCGCGGGCAATCGCAATCCGTTGGCGTTCTCCCCCTGAAAGCTCACCTATCCGATGCGCTAACCGTGTTGATAAACCCACTAAATCTATCATCTCTTTAGACTTTTTAATGGCTTCAGATGAATTTAATCCTCGAATTAACAATGGCATACATACGTTTTCTAAAGCAGTAAATTCAGGTAACAAGTGATGAAACTGATACACAAATCCTAAACTCTGATTTCTTAAATGGCACCGGTTGCTTTCGCTGAGTTGAGCAATATTTTGCCCGGCTACTATGACTTCACCACCGCAAGGACGATCCAATCCCCCCAGTAAATGAAGCAGCGTACTTTTGCCGCTGCCGGAAGCTCCCACAATGGCCACCATTTCTCCGGCGTGTACCTTTAAGTTAACATCTTTTAGCACCTCCACATGGAGCTTACCATCGTTAAATGTTTTGCGGAGATTACGGCATTCTAAGTTATTCATAACGCAAAGCCTCAGCAGGTTGTATTCGAAAAGCCACCCATGCTGGATACAAGGTAGCGGCGATACTTAATCCAATAGAGATGGCGCACACTACAATGATGTCTTTTAATAAGAGATGGGTTGGTAAATAATTGGACCAAAAGGCGGATGTAGGAATAAATTGCACATGAAACGTTTGCTGCAAAGCATTGACGACGGCGGTGATGTTGAGCGTCAAGATAATGCCAACAATCAAACCTACTAAAGTACCTAAAATTCCTAAAATAGAGCCTTGAATTATAAAAATATTTCTGATGACACTTGGGGTAGCGCCCAAGGTGCGTAAGATAGCAATATCAGCCTGCTTTTCATTCACCAGCATCATGAGCATAGAAACTAAATTAAAGGCCGCAATTGCAATAATTAATAACAAGATAATAAACATCATTGTTTTTTCTAAAGCCAAAGCTTGAAAAAAAGCTCCTGATTCAATCGTCCAATCACTTACAGTATACTCGTCCGATAAATTTTTCTGTAACCAATGCCGAACTTGCTGGGCATGATAAACATTATCCAATTTAAGATGAAGCCCCGTAAGATAGGGACCTGCGGCAAATAATTTTATGGCATCACCCATGGCAATATAGACGGATTCTTGCAAACTATTACTGTTATTGGTGTAAATTCCAGAAACGGTAAAAGGTCGATAACGTGGAAATAAACCCAAAGGTGTAGTGGTGGCTTGTGAAGTAAAAACGTTGATGGTATCCCCACGTTGTAAATTTAATTGCTGTGCCAAAGAACGAGTAATGATAATGTTAAATGATCCTGAAGCCAATTCCTTCGGGTTTCCTTGGACCATATGTTCAGCCAATTCAGCAATCTGGGTTTCTTCCGTAGGCAAAATTCCAAACACTTTAACCCCTCGTAACAAATCCGCCTTAACCAACATTCCCTCACCGCTGGCAAAAGGCGCGCCATTTTTTATTTCTGGGTTTCGAGTAAACTGCTCCAGTAACGCCTTCCAATGATCGGTGATATCAGAAGTACTGCTCACAGTCACTTGCGGCGCCATTGCAAAAAAATGACTGCGAATTTGTTGATCAAATCCATTCATTACTGACAGTACAGTCAACAAAACCGCCACTCCTAAAGCAATCCCTACAGTGGAAGCGAAAGAGATAAAGGAAATGAAACGATTGCGCCGCTTCGCTCGGATATAACGCAATCCAATGTATAAAGGTAGAGGTCTGATCATGACAACTACTATACAGCTTTTCAGATAAATATTCGAACTTTAAGCATCCCGCTAGCCGCCCATCTCGAAATGATTTTTGATTGAGAAACACTCGAAATAGGGATACTATTCCTTCGTATTTCTCAATCAAAAATCGTTTCGATCTGGACGACTATCGGGCGCTTAAAGTCCGAATATTTATCTGAAAAACTGTAGTAGAATCGGCACTATTGGACAATGGCCAGCCATTCCCAGGATAATTCCTTACGCGATGGGGGATTCTTAAGGGGGAGAATCGCGATTCTTCCCCTTAAGCGCGAGCGCAGGCTTTGCCGAGCATCGCGTAAAAACAGGGAAGAAATTCTCGGGATTGAAAATCCCGAGAATTTCTGGACAATGGCCCGCGAATGAGTATCATGAGTCATGGTCTTCCAAAATGAAATTAACCAAGCTCTACAAGTTGTACAAAATAATTCTCATCATTTAGTCCATTATGGAGCGATTGCCTTATTTTTCCTACTAGCACTGGGAATACTGGCATTGCCTATTCCAGATGAAACCCTCATGGTCACCGCCGGTTTTTTAATCAGTAGAGGCTCATTAACAATGACAGCTACTGTCTTAGCTGCATACTTAGGTGCGATGTGCGGCATCACTTTAAGCTATGTTATCGGCAGATACGGCGGCAGTGTGCTATTAACAAAATATGGTCGATTGGTACGTATGACTGAAAAACGCATCGCACGCACCCGCCATTGGTTCGGCCGGTTTGGCATGTGGGTGTTATGTTTCGGGTATTTTATACCCGGCGTGCGGCATTTTACCGGCTATCTGGTTGGAACTGTGCGAATTTCATTTTGCAAATTCTCCTTATTCGCTTTCAGCGGCGCTATCATTTGGGCCTCGACATTTTTGGGATTCGGTTACTTTCTAGGTACTTTATAATCTTTAGCTGGAATTACTGATGAATTTGTCTCAAAAAGAACTTTTAAGGTATACGCGCCATTTTCCTGTCATTGGCCTCGAGGGTCAAGCATCCTTAAAAAAAGCCAAAATTTTAATTATTGGAGCAGGAGGTTTAGGCAATTCGGCTGCCCAATATTTATGCGCAGCCGGCATGGGCGAGCTTGGTATTGTAGACCACGATACCGTCTCACTTAACAATTTACATCGCCAAGTTTTATTTACCGAAGAAGATATCGGCAATTTGAAAGTGACCTGTATTAAAAATCGCTTAATAGCACAAAATCCCTACTGCAAAATTTCTCCCTATTCTGTAAATCTCAATGAAGAAAATGCCGAACAAATCATGCAGCCTTATGATTTGGTTTTAGATTGCTGCGATAATTACCGAACCCGGTATTTAATTAATGATGTTTGTCACCTTTTAAAAAAACCGTTGATTTCTGCCAGTATTTATCAATTTCAGGGGCAGCTTAGCGTTTTTAATTATCAAGAGGGACCTTGTTATCGCTGCATTTATCCTCAACCTCCTCCGCCGGAATTATCACCCAATTGTGAAATTGCGGGAGTGCTGGGTGTTTTACCTGGAATTTTAGGAAGTCTTCAAGCAGCTGAAGCCATTAAAATAATTACTAAACAAGGACAACCTCTGCTAAAAAGATTATTACAAATGAACGTGGCCACTCTGTGTTTTCAAGAATATGAAATAAACAAAAATCCCGGCTGCCCTCTTTGTCAGCAAGGAGAATTATCCGGTTATTTATTTAAAAAAAAGGATATTAAAGAAGAAATGGTCTCAGAAATCGAACCACAATTACTCTCATCATGGTTGCAGCAGCCGGATCAATGCATTCACTTGATTGACGTGCGTGAGCCTTTCGAACGCTCGATTTGCAGCTTAGGCGGTGAGCTAATGCCTTCCAGCCATTTTAATGTTAATAACCTAAAAATTCAGAATGATCAACTTATCGTGGTCTATTGCAAATTAGGTGGACGAAGCCAAAAAATTGCCCAGCTCTTAAAAACTCATGGTTATCAAAATATTTACTCACTGAAAGGTGGCATCATTGGCTGGATTGACCATCTAGACCCTAGTATGAATCGATACTAGTATAAATAATACTTAATTCTTCCGAATATATAAATATCATCCGGAAGCCTATGAAAAGAACAACAAATTAAAAGCAAAGAATTCCTTGCAGATATTTTATTTTTAAATCTTTCCCTAGCGATTAATTTTCCCTAAAAATTCTTTTTCGTTCCACACTGAAATGTCTAAATCCAGCGCCTTTTGCAGTTTACTGCCGGGATCGGCACCAGCGATTACTGCAGTAGTCTTGGAAGAAACACTCTTACTCACTTTGGCGCCTAAGTTTTGCAAAATCTCTGCAACTTGTTCTCGAGTCATGCTTGATAAAGTACCGGTCAGTACAAAAGTTTGTCCAGCCAAAGGCTTAGTTTTTGGCGATATCTTTATTGGCTGCCATTTGACACCAGCGGCAAGCAATTTATGAATGACTTCTTTATTGTGTTTTTGCTGAAAAAAAGCATGAATGTGAGCGGATACCACTGGGCCGATATCGGCCACGCTTTGCAAAGTTTCCTCGCTGGCGGACATCAGTGGTTCCAAATCACCAAAATGCTCGGCCAAAGCCCGCGCGGTGGCCTCTCCTACATCGCGTATACCTAACGCGTATAGAAAACGTGGAAACGTGGTATTTTTGCTATGTTCAATGGCCGCTATTAATTTTTCAGCAGATTTTTCACCTAATCGTGGCAATTCTGCTAGAGTCTCGGCCGAAAATTTATAAATATCCGGAATGGTTTTTACCAGTCCCTCCGATATTAACAATTCGATGACTTTATCACCTAACCCGGTAATATCCATGGCTCGGCGTGACACAAAATGTTTAATACCTTCCCGAACCTGAGCCCGGCAATACAATCCCCCCATACAACGGGCGATGGCTTCTCCCTCAGCTTTGATCACATCCGCTCCGCAAACGGGACAATGGGTTGGAAAATGAATTTTTTCAGCTCCGGGTGGACGATCGGCCAACACCGGAGCGACAATTTCAGGGATCACATCGCCGGCACGCCGCACGATGACCCTATCCCCTATACGCACATCTTTGCGAATAACTTCATCAAAGTTATGTAAGGTCGCGTTACTGACTGTGGCGCCGCCGACAAATACCGGCTCCAAACGCGCAACCGGCGTCACTGCGCCAGTCCGGCCAACCTGATACTCAATGGCTTTCAAAAGTGTGGCTTTTTCAATGGCCGGAAACTTATGAGCTACAGCCCATCTCGGTGCGCGTGAGACAAAACCCAATTTTTCCTGCCAAGCCAATTCATTGACTTTGTAGACCACCCCATCAATTTCATACGGTAAATGGTCACGCTTTTTCAAAATACGGCGATAATATTTTTCACAACCTTCCACTCCCGCCGCCAAATCGACATCAGCAGCCACGGGCAATCCCCATTGACGTAATTTTGTTAAAAATTCGAAATGCGTGGCAGGCAAAGGCTGACCTTCATGCCTTCCACAACCATAAGCAAAAAAACCTAAAGGTCTGGTAGCGGTAATTTTAGGATCTAATTGTCGCAAACTACCCGACGCAGCATTACGGGGATTTACAAAAATTTTTTGGCCTTTTTGCGCCGCTTCTCGATTAAAGCGTTCGAAGCCTTCTTTAGGCATAAAAATTTCGCCACGGATTTCTATTAAACGTGGAAAATCACGCTCACGTAAATGTAAAGGTACAGCGTGGATGGTACGCACATTTTGTGTGACATCTTCGCCGACAATACCATCGCCACGGGTGGCAGCCTGTTTTAATTCTCCTTGCAGATAAAGCAAGCTAATCGCTACACCATCTAATTTCGGTTCACAACTAAATTCAATTCCAGTATTGACCTTTAAACGCTGATGTATTCGTTCCTCAAAGGCCTGTAATTCCTCCAAGTTAAAAACATTATCAATGGATAGCATGGGTATGGTATGTCGAACTTCGGCAAATGCTTTTAAGGGCTCGGCGCCTACGCGCTGCGTAGGTGATTGCGGCGTAATTAATTCAGGATATTGTTCTTCTATTGTTTTTAATTCTCGAAACAGCCGGTCATATTCTTCATCCGGAATACTCGGAGCATCTAAAACATAATAGCGATAATTATGCTCATCAATACTGGCAGCTAATTCTGCAGCACGCCGGCGAATTTTTTCTGGAATGCTCAAACAAACAGTTCCATGGTCAGTTGCCTGGTTTCAAAATGCTTAATTGTTTCGCGGATTTGTTGAACTCTTTCTGTAGTAAGCCGTGATTGATTCTGATCTAAGAGCTCTCCACCTAAATCTTCAGCCAGTTGCCGTGCGGTATCCAGCATCAGTTCGAAATTAACGCTGGGATATAAATGATCGTTTAAAGTAATAAAAAAACTTAAGCCTTGGCAAGTAAACCCTGCCATTTTTTCAGGATTTAATTCTCCGGTTTTGGTAGCCGCAGCAATGCTGAATAAAATAATTTTCTGATCATTGCTTTTTTCATAACGATGGAAAATATTTTGGTCACCAAAAACAAACCCGCAACTGAGTAAGGATTGCAATAATTCGTATCCACCATAAGACCGTCCGGCTGGTGCGCGTAAAAATAAAATTTGCCTTTCTAGTGGCAATTCAGTGCAAACCACCGGTGTGGTCACCGATACCGGGGATGACGATTCAGGCGACGCTGGAGCTGGAACTGTTGGAGCTTGTTTTTCTGCCAAACCTAAAATCACATCAGGGTCTTCACGTTGCAGATTTTCCATCGGACGCCGTCCCCAAAAAAATATGACTACTGCCAACCCTAGCAACACGATCGCGATAATTCCTTGAATCATTTTTTCCTCTTAACCTGAGTTATGCCTTTATGCTTCAGCCAAAGCCACAGCTTCAGCCACATTGACAGATACAATCCTGGAAACACCTGGTTCTTGCATTGTCACCCCCATTAATCGTTCAGCCATGCTAATAGTCACTTTGTTATGACTGATCACAATAAATTGCGTCGTTTTAGCCATTTCTTTAACCAATTGGCAAAAACGGCCGGTATTAATGTCATCCAACGGAGCATCTACCTCATCTAAAACACAAAACGGCGCCGGATTAATTTTAAACATAGCAAACACCAAAGCCACTGCCGTCAAAGCCTTTTCACCACCTGACAACATATGAATAGTGGCATTGCGTTTTCCCGGCGGTTGAGCTTTTACCATAATCCCTGCGGAGAGCCAATCTTCATCCAGCAATTCTAACACTGCTTTGCCGCCGCCAAAAATTTGTGGAAAAAGCTCTTGGAAGTTTTGATTCACTTTAGTAAAAGTATCTTGAAATTGGCTGCGGGTTTCTCGATCAATTTTTTGGATAGCCGATTGTAAAACAGTTAAGGCTTCATTTAAATCGGCCTGCTGTTTATCCAAATAACTTTTCCGTTCGTTCACCACTTGGAACTCATCAATAGCTGCTAAATTAATGGCTCCTAATCGCTGAATTTGTAGCGGCCACTGCAATTAACTGTTGTTCCCATTGTTCAGCATTAGCATGGGCCGGCAAATGAGTGAGTAATTCTTCCAACACCCAATTTTGTTCAGCTAATTGTTCTTGAATGGCACTTTGACGCACCGATAACGCTTGTTGTTCCATTTGTAAGTGTTGCCACTCGGTTTGCGCGGCGGTTAATTGCTCCTGAGTATTTTGCCTTTGGCGGTTAAGTTGTTCTTGGTTTTTAATATGAGTTGTTAACAAGTCTTGTGCTTTACGTAAATCCTCTTCAATTTTTAATCGTAACGCTAATTGTTGTTGTAACTCCGCTCGTAAATCTTCTAAGACCTCTTCATTTTCGGAACGATTAGCCAATTGTTCCCTTCTTTCAGAAAGCTGTTGGCGTTGACGCTCATCGCGCAAACTGCTTTGTTTTAACAATGCCAATTCATTTTCAATGGCAGCGCAACGAATGGATAATTCATCCGCAGTTCTACGTTGTTGATCAGTTTGTTGACGTACTTTAGCCAACTCTTGCCGTCTTTCCTCTAACAATTGCAACAACTCGATCTTTTTTTGGTTATGGTCAGCTTCTTTATGCTTATAATTTGCTAACTGCTCTTGATTTTTAGCATATAACCCCTGCAGATTTTGAATTGATAACTCACACTCACTGATTTCTTTACTTAACCGTTGTTGTTGATGTTCTAACTCGGCCAGTCTGCTCTGCCGGCCACTTAATTGGCCTTGCAGCTCAGTTAATTTTGCGCTGATTTTTTGAAAGTTTCGATGATAGGAATCTCGCTGCTCTTCTAAATCCCGTAGGCTTTCTTCTCCTTCAGCTAGACTAGCCTGCAACCATAAAAGTTTCTCTCGCGCCTGTAAAATTTCTTGGGCTAACTGCTTTAACTCCTGCTCTCGCACAATCACACCGCTTTCTTTATTCTTTCCTCTATTCACCCGTATCCAATTTTTTCCCAGCCAAATTCCTTCTTTTGTGATAATAGATTCTTCCGGTTGCAATTGGTCCCGCAGGGTCATCGCCTGAGCTAAATCTTCGGCGCAATAAACACCAGCCACCCACCCGCTAAGCGGCCATGCACTGTGAATTCGGCTTGATAATAGAGGAAGATGCAAAGAAACAACGGCCGGACTTTGCTCTGTTGCTTCCTCTATTAATGTTAATCGGCCCTGTTGAATCTGAGCTAAAGGTTCGATCCATTCTTCTAAATGAGTTAAACAAACAGCATCAATATAGCTACCTAAAACCGTTTCCACAGCCAATTCCCAACCGCTGGTTACATGCAGCACTTGGGCTAAACGCGCCTGACTATGAAGGGCATACTTTTTCAACCAATCTTGTATTTGATTGTCATGAAAACCGAGCGCAGATTGCTGTAACGCTTCCAACGAGGCATTTCGTTGTTGTAGACCCTGTAATAATTTATTTTGCCGCTCCCATTCCTCTTTGGTTTGGGCGTTTTGCTGACGTAGAATACGGCTGCTTTCATTCAGCTGGTCTTGGGCAGTTTTCAAGGCTTCCAATTCTTGGCGGTGGGTCTCTACTTCGCTGGTTAGAGGCGAGATTTCTTCTGTTAAACTAGACAAAGGTAATTGTTTTTGCCTCTCGTGCAACTGCGCTTGACGGGAATACAGGTGCGCCCTCTGTTGCTCATAGTGATGTAAATTATTCGTTAAAACACTGATCTGTGAAGTGAGTTGGGAAAATTCTTGTTGAAAAACATCCCAAATTTGCTGCATTTCCCGCATCTGTTTCTCTGCATCTTGCAGTGTCTGGCCTGCAGCTAAAGCAGTCGTCTTAGCTGCCGCCGTTTGGGGAGCTAACAAGCCGAGTTCAGTTTGTAATTCCTCGATATTCAGACGTTGTTCTTGCGCATGTTCTTCCAACTCATGATAAAGCTGCTCTACTTCCTGCTGCTCTTTGCGCCATCTTAAAATCTGCTCCTGCAAGCTTTGAATGCGCTGCTCTAACCGCGCAATTTCTTTATCCATAGCAAAGAAATTTCTTTGAATTTCATCGCGCTGAGCATTGATTTCATGATGCTCAAGCCGATTTTTCTCTAAACGGGTCTCCACCTCTCGCAATAAAGCAGTTTGTTGCTCTTGTACCAATTGGCATTGCGCCAAAGGAACTTGCTGATCTAATAATTGCTGAGACAGCTTTTGCCAGTGCAACACTTTAATTTCTGCTTGTAAAATGCGCTCCTGCTGTTTGAGTTCGGAATATCGTTCCGCTGCTTCTGCTTGCCGTTTTAAATGTCTGAGCTGCTTAGATAATTCTTCATTTAAATCATTCAAACGGTCTAGATTTTCTTGAGTATGCCGCATGCGCAATTCAGTTTCACGCCGGCGTTCCTTGTATTTCGATATTCCAGAGACTTCCTCTAAATGACTGCGCAATTCTTCCGGTTTAGCCTCAATCAGTTCAGAAATCACACCTTGCTCGATAATGGCATAACTTCTTGCGCCTAAACCAGTGCCCAAAAATAAATTGGTAATATCCCGGCGGCGGCATTGCACTCCATTTAGCATATACTGGGATTGACCTTCCCGTTGCACTTCACGCCTGACCGAAATTTCAGAAAATTTAGCATATTCTCCAGAAATTCTGCCATCACTGTTATCAAAAACCAGTTCTACGACGGCTTGTCCGACCGGTTTACGATGGGTGGCGCCATTGAAAATGACATCCGCCATGGCCTGGCCTCGCAATTGTTTTGCGGAGCTCTCGCCAATCACCCAACGAATCGCATCCACCACATTGGATTTACCACACCCGTTCGGGCCGACTATTCCAGTCAGGCTTGAGTTTATGGGGATGATGATCGGATCTACAAAAGATTTAAAACCGGCTAGTTTAATGCTTTTTAAATTCATAGGCGCGTACTATACCATACAGGTTGAATATGTGTATAATGGCTGCGGGTCATTTGTTGGGGTTTGCTATGAATAAATCAGTCCTCCAAAAAATTGTCATTGCTGTAATTGCGTTAGCGGCAGTGGGTTGTATCTTGGCCTTTTTACCGAAACATTCTGGCAAAAAAGAGCAAATTTTTCAGATTGACACTAGCAATCAGCCTACTAAAGGCAATCCCAATGCCAAGGTGCAAGTTGTCATATTTGAAGATTTAAAATGTATCGCTTGTCGAAATTTCAACAACTCAGTCCTTCCTAAAATGAAAGCTCAGTACATTGAACCAGGCATTGCTAAATATACTGTCATAAACGTGGCATTTATTCCTGGATCCATGCCGGCGGCCAATGCAGCACGCTGCCTTTACGCGCAAAATCCGGATTGGTTCTTTCAGTTTGTCGATAATGTGTATCAGCATCAACCCCCTGAAAATGAAGATTGGGCTACTATCCCCCAACTGATGCAGTTTGCTGGAGTCATTCAGGGAGTTGACCAAGATAAGCTAAGCCATTGTATTTACGAAAGTCCCTATACTGATTTTATTCAAAATAATTTTAAGCTTGCTTCCAAAATCCAGGGCAACAGTGTGGCCACACCGGCTGTCTATGTCAATGGACGGTTTGTGGATCCCCCCAGTTTCAAGAATATCCAAAAAGCGATAGACGCTGCGAAATAATATGCAAAATCGTATCTTATTCGCGTGGATAGTCGCTTTGGCCGCTACCTTCATTGCCTTATATGCCAGTGAAATTCTAAAAATGCAGGTGTGTGTACTGTGCTGGGATCAGCGGGTTTGTATGTTTCCACTGGCGATACAGCTGGGAATTGCCACCTTTAGGAACGATTCGAAGTTTGCCATCTATGCTATTCCCTTAGCCGGATTAGGCGCCTTGATTGCACTGTACCATTATCTTATTCAAATGGTGCCCGCTTTAGCGCCTTATACTCCCTGCAGGGTCGACGCCAATGGGGTAAGCTGTGAAACCATTGATTGGCAACTATTCGGTTTTATTACTTTTCCATTACTTAGTTTAGTTGCATTTGTAATCATCATTTTATTGTTAGCAACCAGTTATAAAAAAATAATTTAAACCGATTCAGTGCAATACCAGTTGTTCATTCAGCAACAATTCTGCAATTTGAACCCCATTTAAAGCAGCTCCTTTGCGAACATTATCGGCAACAATCCATAAGTTTATCCCCTGGGGGTTATTTAAATCCTGCCGAATTCTACCTACAAACACATGGTCGAGAGTGGCGACATTTAAAGGAGTAGGATATTGATTGTTATCCATAACCAGTACTCCCGGAGCCTTGGTTAACAGCTCTGAGACTTCTGCTGCAGAGATCGGATGTTCGGTTTCGATAGACACGGCTTCTGAATGCGCATAAAAAACCGGTACTCGCACTGCAGTTGGGTTTACTTCAATGCGGTCATCTTCCAAAATTTTTTTAGTTTCCCAAACCATCTTCATTTCTTCTTTGGTGTAGCCGTTTTCTAAAAAGATATCAATTTGAGGGATGATGTTAAAGGCTATTTGTTGAGGAAAAACTTTAGTTTCGGTAGATTGTCCATTTAACAATTCAGCCGTCTGCTTGGCCAATTCTTCTACCCCTTTGTTTCCGGCTCCCGAAACGGATTGGTAGGTAGTGACATTAATCCGTTTGATGCCCACCTGATCGTAAATCGGTTTTAAAGCCACAACCATTTGTATGGTAGAACAGTTGGGATTGGCAATGATATTTTTATTGTGATAATGCACTAAAGCGTGAGAATTCACTTCGGGCACAATTAACGGCACCTCGGGGTCGTAACGAAATTGGGAAGAATTGTCGATCACAATACATCCCGCGTCAGCCGCCTTGGGCACATATTTTTCCGAAATAGCTGAACCTGCAGAAAAAAAGGCCATTTGAACTTTAGAAAAGTCAAAACTTTCTAAATTTTTTACTCGATGGCTACGGCCTTCAAAAAGAATCACTTCACCTTCAGAATGTTCGCTGGCCAAGAGATACAGTTTATCAACAGGAAACTGTCTTTGTTCTAATATTTCGATAAAGGTTCTGCCGACTGCTCCGGTGGCGCCTACAATAGCGATATTTACTTTTTTACTCATGTTTATACCTATTGATACCTTACCTCGCCATAATTTGAGCTTTTTTAGCGCCCAGGTATGGGTCAGATTGAGTTGTAAAAAACACGAGCATAGTATCACTCTGTAAGTGTTTTTTACAACTCAAGATGGCCCATAGATGGGATGCTAAAAAGCTCAAATTATGGCGAGGTAAGGTATATATGGAGCTGAGGAGGATCGAACTCCCGGCCTTCGCATTGCGAACGCGACGCTCTCACAGCTGAGCTACACCCCCCGTCTCCATTTTATAATTGGTCCGCAGTTAATAAAAATAGACCTTGTCCGCCTTTTTCAAGTTCCAGCCAAGTGCAAGGAAGGTCTGGAAAATGTTGGGCCAATTGTTCATCCGTATTACCCACTTCGACGACCAGTATTCCTTGCGGAGATAAAAACCGCTTAGCGCCTGCAAAAATTTTTCTAACTACTTCTAAGCCATCGGCTCCGGCATAGAGTGCTATCTTCGGCTCATGGCTATATTCTACCGGCAAATGAGCTAATTCTTCAGCGCTAACATAAGGCGGGTTACTTAAAATAATATCATATTGTTTGACCGGAATATTATCAAAACAGTCTGATTGATGAAGATGCACCCGGTCTTGCAACAGGTAACGGTTAACGTTGACCGCTGCAACCTTTAATGCATCCGGGCTGATGTCGACAGCATCGACTTGAGCCTGTGGAAAAGCCCAAGCAGCAGCGATGGCGATACAACCGCTACCCGTGCCGATCTCTAAAATTCGGTTCACATTTTCGGGATCAACCCAGGGTGAAAATTGTTTTTCTAACCATTCTGCAATGGGCGAACGCGGAATCAATACTCTTTCATCCACATAAAAAGGATGGCCATAAAACCAGGCTTGTTTCAATAAATAAGCCAAGGGTTTTCGGGTGGTAATACGTTCTTGAATGACTAGAAATATTTTTAATCTTTCTGCAGGCGTTAAGGCCGCATGAAAAACCTCCGCAGGGGTCTGCGGAGGCAAGTTTAATAATGTCAACACTAAATTAACTGCCTCATCCCAAGCATTTTCGGTGCCATGACCGTAAAACAAACCCGCTTGGTTAAATTGGGAAGCAGCCCAACGAACCCAGTCGCCTACCCGCAGTAAGTGTTCTAACGCTTCTGATTTGGTTAATGAATTCATACTGCGGGACAGTATATCACATCATAAAGATTAATTACCGCAGCAAGTACGAGTTGAAGACTCTTCATCCACTATCTCTGAGTATGTAGTATTGATACTCCCTTCGGCTGTTTTTTTACATTCTTGGTTGATTCTATGTAAGGTAAGACAAAGTCCGGCGCCTGCGGCAGTAAAACAAGATACGTCAAAAACAGTATCATTTTCAACCAACAAGCCAATGACTCCTGTTTGATTGGCTACCGTCAAAACTCCTGCACATACTTTCTCCACCACGTCATCCCCTTTAAAAGCCAGTTTGGTTCTATAAGCAAAAACACCTGTAAGAATTTGCATGGCAGGGGCAATAATGGTTTTTGAATCCTTCACAATGTCTAGCAGACCGTCTACAAAACCTGCATAGTAAACTGTGGCCGTTTTTATCAAGGTAACCACCCTTTCTGGCGTTCCCTTGCCCGGAGCTAAAGCTGATATCAAATTAATAGATCCAATACCACCTAAAGATAATTTGGTAACGGAAGTGAGAAAGCTTGATTTTATTGCTGAACCTAAACCAAAGGTAGCATAAGCTGCTGTTAAATTGATGGGTTCAATAATACGAGTGACATTTTCTGGATAACGCATTTTTTATCTCCTTTTTAAAATAAAGTTATTTTAACCTAAATTAATCAGTTGCCACCTACTGCGAAGACCTAGTGCGCTGAAGATTGAGGCTTAAAAATCCTAGAGTAAACTCAAAATTTTTCCTACAAAATTATATTGTAATGTTTGGTTAATGTACAGTAAAATAGACTCAATACAGAATATTGCTATGTGCTGCTTCATTCCACGCTTAATCAAAGCTTGGGAGCTAGCATGATTAAGAAATTGACGGAATTATTACTCTTACACGAAACAGCTCTGTGGTTAGTGTGGTTAACGGTCTTTTTTTTATTTGAATTTAGTATTCCAGAAAAATATCTTACTAATTTATTTCATCCTTTTTCATTTGGCATTTTATTTTTCTGGCTATTTTTTCTTGTCATTTGGGATTCTTTCGAAATAGCGCATCACATTGAAATATTAGCCGCATCCATTCGAGCACCTTTCGGTACTTTGATTTTAACATTATGCGCCACTTCAGTTGAAATTGTTTCCATGGTGAATATTATGATCGTCAGCAACGACAATCCAGCCTTGGTCAGAGATACGATATACGCCATTTTGATGATTGTGTTAAACGGCATTGTCGGCTTAAGTTTGTCTTTAGGGGGTTTACGTTACCGCGAGCAACGCTACAATTTACGAGGCTCAGTTGAATTTATGAGTGTTATTTTGGTATTAGCGGTGATAGCGTTAATTTTACCGGATTTCACTAACACAACTGGCAATACTTTTTCCCCCAAATTCACTCTCTTTTTAATAATGACTTCACTCATTATCTACGGAATTTTTTTGACTATGCAAACCTTCAGTCATCGAATGCATTTTGTTTCTCCTTTCGATTCCCAACAACAAAACAAACCGATGAAGATACATTTCAAATATTCTAAAAAATGCAATAAATATCATGGGTTCTTAGTCATCGCATACTTAATTCCCACTTTGTTAATTGCTAAAAAAATTTCTATACCCATAGATACTATTTTGAGTTTTTTTAATCTGCCCGCTTCCGTCGGTGGGTTAATTGTGGCGACATTAGTGTTAGCCCCAGAGGCTGTAAGTGCAATCCGCGCTTCTCTTACCAACCATTTACAAAGATCTGTAAATATTGCGCTTGGAGCAGTCTTAGCCAGCACCGCGTTAACTATCCCGATTGTGTTATTGTTTGGATTGTTTTCCGGTCAAGTGATTATTTTAGGACTATCCAAAGCCAATATAACTGTTTTAGTGTTAACCTTAATCAATGCACTGGTTACTTTTGCCAGTGGACGTGCTAATGTTTTACAAGGTGCTTTACATCTACTATTATTTTTTGCATACCTTATGTTAATTTTCAACTAGTTTATGAAATCAAAAATTTATCAATTTTTATTTACAGAACCCTCTTTTTTAATAGGGTGGTTTGTTGTCCTCGTGTTTTTAATTTTAGGTAACGACTGGCTAGTCCAAATGCGACATCCTTTTCTTTTAACATTGGCTTTCATTGGATTATTTATATTAATCTTATGGAATTCATTTGAAATAGCGCATCACGTTGAAGCACTGGCTGAAACCATGCCCGAACCTTACGGTACCTTAATACTGACTTTATCTGTAGTTGCGATTGAAATTTCTTTAATCGCCAGCATCATGCTAACTGGCCCGCCAAATCCTACATTAGCGCGTGATACTATGTATGCAGTAATCATGATTATCTTAAATGGCGTGGTAGGCTGGAGTTTACTTGCAGGCGGTATTCGTTACAAAGAGCAACAGTATAATTTACAGGGTTCGATTGCTTTTTTAAGCGTTATTATTTTATTGGCGGTTATGACTTTGGTTTTGCCTAATTTCACTCACTCCACTTCTTCACCCACCTTCACTACTTTTCAATCGATTTTTTTTATTATTACTTCTTTAATTATTTATCTCATTTTTTTACTGATTCAAACCATCAGTCATCGCGCTCATTTTCTGTTGGATATTCCTAATGAAAACACCAAGCCTTTTGAATTACATTTTCCTTATCCCCCAAAATCTAAAAAATTTCATACCTTTTTAGTGATCAGTTATCTTATTCCTACTTTGTTTCTTGCTAAACAATCTGCCATACCGATGAATTTTTTTTTGGATGAACTGAATGCACCACCTGGTATAGGAGGAATGCTGGTAGCCATTTTAGTAGTGGCTCCAGAGGCAGTGAGTGCTATTCGCGCCTCATTAGCAAATCAATTACAACGGTCGGTGAATATCTCTTTAGGTTCAGTGTTGGCCAGCATTAGTTTAACGGTGCCGGCGGTTCTGATCATTGGGTTAATTACTGGCAAAACCGTTGTTCTAGGATTAGATAATAGTGACACTACCATTTTAATTTTAACTGCGATTATGTCTATTCTGACTTTTGTCAGCGGGCGCACTAACATCCTGCAAGGCGCCATCCATTTGTTATTATTTTTTGTTTTTATTTTAATGATTTTTGATTGAACTTATTTATTTCCCCCTTTGAAAAAGGGGGATTGAGGGGGATTTTTTTATATAAATCCCTCCTCACCTCCCTTTTTCAAAGGGAGGAATAAATTGTTACGAAGGTAACCAATTCGTTAAAATTTCAATGATTTTTTTAGCTTGATCGGGACTGGAAATATTAAATTTCGAACGCTGCATGTAAGTACCGCCTTTTTTTTGATAACGGCGAATACTATAAGCTTCCTGACCATAGGCTTGCTTTTTTTTATCCCAGGTTTGATAGCGGAACATGATGGTAGCCCATGCTCCACGGGTCAATACCACCTTATCTAATTGTTTAGTGGTTAATATTCCCTCTTCGTTATAATCAATCGTAATGTCGTCAACGGATTCTGCCATTGGTTTTCTCCTTATTCTCTAATTTCTGCGCTTGGCTAATCATATTTAGTAAAGTGTTACTATCAGAACTGCCAGGCTGAACAAATGCTAACGCTTGTTGCCAATAACTGACCGCTTGCGAATAATTTTTATCTCGATAAGCGTTTACAGCTAATAAATTAATGGCGTCTATGGATTGCGGGGATGATTCTAACACACGACTTAACGCTTTAGCCATATCGGCAGATAAATGCGCTTGATGGTTGAAGAAATCAGCCTTGGCCAAGCTAATGATAATTTCATTAGATTGCGGTTGAAGATCGTACGCTTTTTTTAAAGCGGATTCCGCTTCGGCAAATTGCTGTTGATCCAAATAAAGTTTCCCCAGTAAATACCACCCCTGAGCGCTGTCGGGGGCTTGTTGCAAATGCGCTTGTAACTGGGCAATGATTTGTTGAGGATCGGCATGGGCCGTTTGCTGCTGCACTATTTGATCTTGTTTTTGCCAAGCCCAAAAATGCAGAAGCTGCCGGCTGCCACCCCACAGTAAATACATACCTAAAACCAAAAAAGGAAAACTGAGTAAACCCATTTTGGTCCAAGATCCGGTGCGGGTTGGTGCGCGCCAAAACGGAAGGACTATAAAAATCCAAGCTATTGCAGTTAAAAATAAAATAATGCCCCAAAAAAACAAGTTCATAAAGTCCGCCGCCATAGTATTAACAAACCGATTAATAAGAACAGAAATGGCGCTAACCACAAAACCATGGTTTGTGTTTTAAAAGGTGGTTTAAATAAAATAAAATCTCCATAACGACTAATCATATACTGTTTAATTTCTTGATCAGATTTATTGGCTAATACCATTTCATACACTTGCCGGCGCAGGTCTTTGGCCAAATCTGCATTGGAATCCGCCAAATTTTGATTTTGACAAACCATGCAACGCAATTGGTTTATTAATCCTTGAAATTGTTGTTGCTGACTGGCCCTGGGAAAAGGATAAAGATCCATCGATTCGGCAAACGTGGCAGGTATTATCAATGAGAAAATCAAAAATAAAAATATTCGCATCATGTTGCTTTTCTTAATATGGGCAAAATAGTTTGTTGCCAATCATTTGGACTGATGGCCCCTATAAATTTGTAACGAATGACGCCTTGTTGATCAATAATAAAAGTTTCCGGGGTGCCATAAACCCCGAAATTGATGCCAGTTCTACCCGGCTCATCCGCTATCACTTGATCGTAAGGGTTGCCGTAATGATTTAACCATGTCATGGCTTTATTGCGATCATCTTTATAATTTAAACCAATAATTGAACATTCGGCAAGCTTCTATGCGCTTCCATTAAAACCGAATGCTCCGCCTGACAAGCTACACACCAAGAAGCAAACACGTTCAAAACCGTCATTTTATTTTTAAAATTTGATCAGTTAACATTTGCTGCGGGTTTTGCAAACTGGGAGCTTGAAACGAAGGCGCTGGTTTGTTTATGAAGGGCGAAGGTATTTTGCGAGGATCTCGGTGCAAGCCCACCCATAAAAAACAGCTAAAATCATAAAAATAACCAGCGGGCCAATAAAGAAACGCTTATTTTTCATCCAGTTTTCTCCAGCAATATCCGCTTCGCGGGAATTGCTTCCTGATTAATCCCCCATTGGGTAAGGAGTTAAATTGTGACATAATATTTCCTATATCGCCTATCGGCAACAGCCATTAAACCGCCGGAAACATCATAACGCCTCCGGCCCATATCCAGCGAATAAAAGGTTTGTAATAAATTCGGAAAGACCATGCGCCATCCGGTAAAGAAGAGCCCAAAGCAACATATAAATCTCTAAACAAACCCGCGTTGATAGCAGCTTTTGTAGTGGCGGCGTCTGATGCAGGAAAATAACGTTGCTGAGGAGTTAAGATGGATAATAATTTTTTTTGCCGGTAAACCGCCACTGAGGCTTGTGTGCCTTGATAGTTAGGTCCAGTTAAACGAGTTACGCCTTGGAATTCAAACTGGTAAGGACCAACTTGTACTTGGTCGCCCGCTCGCATACCCACATCTCTTTGTTGAGTCTAAGCAGTGCTGCAAATAATTCCCAGCAAGGTCACACCTACACCTAAATGCGCCAAAATCATAGCCCATTGGCTGAGTGCAAATCTTTTGGGAAATGGCCAAGGCCGCCAATCCACTCCATGATGTAAAGTCCATATAATTAACCACAAGGCTAAAAACAAGCTGCAAAAAAACCATATAGTCAGTTTAATCCCTAAAAAAATGGGCAAGCCAGCGGCTAAAAGCAGCACTATTAGCAAATATAGCCATAGTTTATATTGAAATAGTTTCAGGTTAGCTTTCTGCCATTGAAACAATGGCGCAATTGCCATTAATAAGAACATCGGCGTCATCAGCGGGATTAAAATCAAATTAAAATACGGCGGCCCGACTGAAACTTTTCCTAAATGTAACGCATCAATAAAAAGCGGATACAAAGTGCCTAATAAGACCGTCAACATGGCTACAAATAGTAAAATATTGTTAATTAATAATAATGATTCACGTGAAGCTAAACTGAATTGTCCAGTAGTCACCAAAACTTTGCCGCGCCAAGCATAAATCAGCAATGAACCACCGACGACGAAAAATAAAAAACTCAACATAAATAAACCACGTTGCGGATCGGCGGCAAAACTATGTACGGAAACCAGCACGCCTGAACGTACTAAAAATGTGCCTAGTAAGCTTAATGAAAATGCACAAACTGCTAATAAAACCGTCCATGCTTTAAAAAGTTGACGTTTTTCTGTCACCGCTAAAGAATGAATTAATGCGGTTCCCGCCAACCATGGCAAGAATGAAGCGTTTTCAACGGGGTCCCAAAACCACCAACCGCCCCAACCCAATTCTCGATAAGCCCAAGCGCTTCCTAAAACAATACCTAAAGTTAAAAAACACCAGGCAATTGTGGTCCATGGTCGAGACCATCGAGCCCATTGTGGATCTAATTGATTGGTTAATAATGCGGCGATGTGCGAAAGCAAAGGGTACTGCAAATCCGACATAACCCATATAAAGCATGGGCGGATGAACTGCCAAACCTGGATCCTGTAAAATAGGATTTAAATCCGCCCCCTCTGCCGGTGGATTAGGAAATAAACGAACGAATGGACTGGATGTGGTCAGTAAAAATAAATAAAAACCAATCGCCATAACCGCTAAAATCGCTAACACCCGTGCTCTAGATTGTCCGGCAAGCTGCGGCTGAACAGGCTGATAGCCGCCATCCAGCCTGTTAAAATAAAAACCCATAATAGTAACGACCCTTCGTGCGCTCCCCATACTGCGCAAAAACGATAAAATGCAGGTAAATGGGTATTGGAATTTTGCGCAACATACAGAACTGAAAAATCATTGGTTAGGAAAGCGTAAGCTAAACTGATAAATGCAAGGGCTACAAAAAAAAACTGTCCCCAAGAAGTGAATTGAGCCAGTTGCATAGCCGGTTTATTGTCATTGACCGCTCCCAAGAGCGGAATGGTTACTTGAATTAACGCCAAACAAATGGCTAAAAATAATGAAAAATGTCCAAGTTCAGGTATCATTTTTAAGCTTCAGGTCTACTCAATTGAGGCGGTCGGTAATTTTCATCATGCTTTGCTAAAACTTCATCGGCGATAAAAATCCCTTGGCTATTCATCCGTCCCTGCGCCACGATGCCTTGTCCTTCTCGAAAAAGCGAAGGTAAAACGCCTTGGTATTCCACCGGAATGCTGCCTTGATAATCTGTTAAAGTAAAGCGTACTTTTAAGTCGGCGTCATGATGCACACTGCCTTTAAGCACTAATCCTCCTAACCGAAAGATTTGTTCGTTTTGTGGTGATCTTTGCAACACTTGATGGGGCGTCTCATATAAATTTACATTTCGCCGTAAAGCATACAAAGCGAAGGTAGTTGCGATTCCTATGCTCAAAACTAATAGGATTAAAAAAGACACGCGCCTTCTACGTTGGATTAGCATATTTCCGGTACAATAATTTGCACAAACGATTGAATTTCTTCTTAGTCACTATAATTTGCATTAAGAATACTAAAAAAACCACAGCATAGGCCGGCCATACTTCTGCTGCATAACCTCCCATCCGCCAAAATGCATGAAAATCTGAAAATGCACTGATCATTTTATTAGAATAACAATTAGCAAGAATTCAGTCCAGTGGAAGGTGATAAGATTTTCTTCACCAGATGACTTTTTTATAAAATTCCTTAATTTTTTTATCATTGGTGACAATAGGAATCTGTTTTTTGATACCGAAAGCAGTAATCACTCGATCTGCGGGATCTTTGTGATTTTTCCAATCCAGTTCAACAGCCTCAATCCATTCATCTACTCCCACATTCACTATAACTACGCTCTTAATTTGGCAAATATCAGCATACAATTCTCTGGCAGAAACCCGCATCTCTAAATTCCCAGATTTAATTTTGCATGCTATTTCAGCAAAGGAAATAGAAAGAATATAACAACCTTGTTCCATTTTTTTAATGGTCTTAGCCGAAAGGCTGGGTGAATCTTTGCAGATTTCAACAAGAGCACAGGTATCTAATATCATTCGTCAAAACCTGGTAGAACTGGTTCATTAAGATCACCATGCACTTTGACCGTCAGCCCTCTTAAATCTTTAAGAGATTTATGTGTTATTTTCGTCAACAACAAGTCAGGCTCATTCTGATGAGTTATGATCAGCTCTCCTCCTCGCTTTTCTACCAATTTGAGATACTTACTGGTATGTTGGATAAACTCTCGTTTTCCCACTGTTTTAATTGGATGCAACATTATCCACCTCGTTGTAGCTTCAAAAAGTAGCTATCTTCTAATTTTATATATTAAATTTTCTTCCGTCAATCAAGTAGGCGAATGAGATCGAACACCTTTAGCCTCGCCTTTAGCATAGGCTAGCACTTCTTCAGCGCTGATTGTCTCCCATAAGTTTTAACGATTAAATTATTGTAAATTAATAGTATAAATGGATATTTAAGTTAAAAAAAGACGTATTCAGACTATTTGCTGAGCAAACGGTTTCGGATAAAATAGATTATTTACATTAGATATCTTGCCCTATGACCCGCATTTTACTTGTAGAAGACAATAAAAAACTGGCTGATTATATTCAAACCTACCTGAAGGGTTTGGGCTATACAGTTTCTCAAGAAGCCAGAGGCGATAAAGCGGTTTACCGGATATTGAAGGACCAGCCTGATATTGTCATTTTAGATATTCTATTACCCGGGTTTAATGGTATTCAAATCTGCCAATCTGTGCGTGCTCACTATAGCGGTATGATTTTAATGCTTACGGCTTTGGGGCAAGAGGAAGATCAAATCTTAGGATTAAACAGCGGCGCAGATGATTATGTAGTAAAGCCCATTGATCCTAAAGTGTTGGCGGCGCGTGTGGAGGCTTTGAACCGCCGTCAGCGGACGGCTGCCCCACCCCAGCAGCTTAATTTTGGCGCCCTGCGAATTGACTTAGTGCAACGCACAGTGACTTTATCTGGCGAATCCATAGAACTTAAACCTACCGAATTTGAATTACTGGCGTTTCTAGCTCAAAATGCCGATAAAACACTGAATCGAGAAAATATCATGCAAGCATTAAGAGGCACATCTTATGACGGCATCGATAGAACCATTGATCTGCGCATCTCTTATTTGCGCAAAAAACTCGGCGATAACATTAACGAACCTTTTCGCATTAAAACCGTGCGTGCTAAAGGCTATGTGTTAATATCCTCAGCCTGGCGTAACGAGTGAAGTGACGGTATGTTTAAACTGTTACTAAAATACATGATCGGATTCATCATTCTTGGGTTAGTGTCCATCGCCATTTTATATTTTATTTCGGGGAAAATGACTGAGCGCGGATTTGAAAATACCATAAAGGCTATGAACCAGGGCGTTTTTTATTCTTTACAAGAACAGTTAAAACCGTACCCATCCAATCAATGGCCAAGCATAATCCAACAATTAAAACCACCGCCAGGAAATGTAGCAGTCATTGTACCCTTAGCCGATTTACATTTTGCAAAAGCTAAAATGCAGCAGCTATATGCAGGGAAATTTATAGTGGTTAAAGAAAAGGACCAATTTTATTTTGGTTACGGCGTTTCGGAACCGATTTCCTATCAACGCATCAATCAAAGCGAGTATGCCTTGATGATGCGGGAAATTCCCATTACCTGGATTGCCCATCGAGTTTCTGCATGGATGACACATTTGATTGTTCTGGAACTGCAACACACTGCTCACCAAGCTTGGCCAGATCAGCTTAAACAATTACAAAAAATCTATGGTATTCCCTTGTCTGTCATTACCAGTTTAGATCCATCTTTTAAAAACTCGGATATAGTACTCTCTCCTCCTAATCGCGATGGAAAAATTGAATATATCTACGTTTGGATAGAAGATAATTCGATACTAAAAATGGGTCCTATCCCTTATTTATTCTATCCACAATATCAATCTTATATTCTTATGATTATTTTTGTATTCATCGCCATTGCTTTTATCATTTTCATGACTTACATATTTAGCCGTAATTTAGGTAAAATTTACCAAATCGCTGCGCAGTATAGCCACGCCGAATTTGACAATCTGCCTGTGGTGAGCAAATATTCTACCTTGCGCACCCTTTATCAAAATATTCTAAAAATGGGTGAGAAAATTCAAAATTTGATGAATACCCAGCAGAACTTGACCCGATTTGTAGCGCACGAATGTAGAACCCCGGTATCCACCATGTTATTCGCTATCGATAATCTTGAAAAAGAAAACCTCTCTAACACAGCGCAAGCCAATATCCAAAGTATTAAGGAAGATTTGGTTGATCTGAATGAATTGATAACCGCTTTTTTAAACTACGCCCGTTTCAGTAATCAAAATTTACCCTTAAATTACCAAGCCACGGATATTAATTTATGGATGCAGGCTTGTATCGATAAATATCGGCAAACAGCCAAAAAAATATCTCTATATTCTGATATTCCAGGAAATACTCTGATTGAATTCGATCCAAATCTCATGAAGCATGTGATTTATAATTTGCTAGAAAATGCGCTTAAATACGCGGATTCTCAAATCCAAGTGACTTTGGAATTAAAAGATTATATCTGTCTAATTCATATTGACAATGATGGCGAAAGCATCAGTGACGAAGATAAACCGAAGATATTTTTGCCATTTTTTCGCTTAGAAACTGATGAAAATACCGCCAGAAAAGGCTTTGGCCTGGGACTTGCTATTGCCCAAATGATTGTGAAACACCATCACGGTTGCTTGGAAATGACCGACTCCGTTTTAGGGGGCGTTCGTTTTACAATTCGTATTCCTCGCTAATACAAATCTTATACAATCTTTCACTTCAATTTATTTTATACTGCGAACACATAGATTCACATTGACTATTCATATAACAAATGAGGTAGAACTTATGAAAAATTTCATTATCTTAACATCCATATTAGTTTTGGGTCATTCCATTGCTTATGCGAATGAAGAAAAAATTTGTCAAAAGGCCCTTACTTGGATAATTCAATTTAAAAATAGCTAATTAATTTAGGGAGAAACTTATGCATCAAATGACATCATCATCCGACCAGTATTTATTACAGCCGACGGGCCGCTATGCTATCGGGTATCGAGATTTTACATTGGAAACATGCAATTTTCGGATATATTATCCTTCAGAACAAAAAATTTCTGGCCGATCTGGCTATTACCCAAAAGGCGTAAAAAAATATCAGAAAGATATTCGTGATTGCAAAATTGAGCATCTCGGCGATTCTGACATTGAATCATTGCAAGATTTAATCAGCTTTGCCTATCACAACTTAACCCCACTTACCCAAAAGCAGCCACTCATTTATTTTATTCCGGGAATGGAAGCCAATACACCGGAATATGAAAATATGCTCTGTGAATTAGCCAGCCATGGCTATATTATTATCGGTTTAGATAACACCGATAATCCAGAGAAAACTCCCCAAATGGCTTATGCTGAATTGATGAAGCTTGATCAAAGCCTTCGAGGGAAATCACTCAAAGATGATCTATTTTCTATCATTGATTTCAAGCACGTGGGATTACTGGGTCATTCCATGGGTGGGGTAGCCGCCATCTTAGCGGGACAAAATGATGATAAATTCTTTCAAACGGTAGTTGCCCTGGATGCTCCGACAGACTTAGCAAACCCCATCACTTATGATATCCGTAAACCATGCAAAATACCCAGTCTGCAATTTCATGCATCGACTTGGATCCAAATTTATTCTGGGGGCAGCAGTAGCTATTCTGGCTCAAGTGCATTTGTCACAAGACGCAATGGCTATCATATTGTACTCAAAAGCCATACTGATTCTGCACTATATAGTGATCATAATAATTTTTCTGATCGTTCTACTTTGCAATATCATCCTGTGATACAAGCGTTTAATCGTCATACTCCTCAACAGAAAGAGGTTAAAGAAGCGTTGGCAGCTGAAATTATCGCCAGCCCTATGCAGGTGGGACGCGGAAATGGTGTTGAAATTGCCCGCACCATTAATCAGTACTTGTACGGCTTTTTTCAAACTTTTTTGCTACGAAAACCACATAATTTGTTTTTAACACGCAACGGCCTTGCTTTACCACATACTCACTTTTTGTGTTGGTCAACACCCGTGCTACTAGAAACGACGGCTAACATGACTCAGGGCGGAATCTTCAAATCGCGCTCGCATTTAGAAAGAACACCGGATAAAAACCAATGTTGTTGTTTAATTTTATAAAAATTAAATTGAAAAATGTCTAAGCAGAAACAATAATTTTCAATTGGGAAACAATTACTGATTTGTGGAATCGCAATTTTACGAGTTCGCTCTTATAAATCAATTTATTATCGCAAATTGTAACAGATCCTATTATTTGTCATGAATTATTGTTATAGTCTTTTTCAAAATTCTGAGTATAAGATTTAATTATATTTGATTGTCGGCTATAATGCTAGCATCGCTATTTTAAAGTTGAAAAAGAACAGAGGCGCCTATGACAAAATTTATAGATGAAAAAGGTCAATTACATACATTAACTCCCAAGGAAGCTTGTCAGAAATTTAAAATGATTCAGTGGATAGATGGAGTTGACTCGCCAATTCATAAAAACGTTGCCATTCGTGAGGGAAAAGATTTTACCGGTAAGTGTCTAGTAGCTACGGACTTCATACCAAAAAATACTATCATTGGCGCCTATACTGGCAGTACTGAAATTGATCCCTTATCTCCTTATCAAGCGACAAATCCTAAAACAAACTCTACCATTGATGCATTATTAATTGGCAATGTGATGCGTTTTGTCCAAGGAGCTATGGACATAAATACATTAAAACAAAAGATATCTTTGACTAAAGAATTAAAATGGTCCGAGATAGCGACCTCAAATGTTGAAATAGTTGGTAAAAATTTTCAGGTTCGAACTACTAGTGATGTTTTTCCGTACGATTTGCTTTTTTTTGATTATGGTCCTAATTATTGGGTAAACGCAAGACGGTTTCACGGAATTGATTTCAGACTTTTTACCAAAAAAGGTGAATTAATTTCGAAAGAAAGATATTTGGTAAATGTGATTCATTTAGGGATTCTTTATCCAGGGGGGCCAGCAGAGGGAATTGGATGGATAGGAAATTGTTCTGAATTGCAACAAGCTGCTGATCATAATCCATTTATTATGTTTGAAGGACCCTTAACGGACTTCACCTATGTGACTCAACCCGCACTTAAAAGTGTTGCAACATCTAATAACTTTTATGCTGTGTTAAGTGGGTTACCTAAAAACGCTCTCCCTCAAAATTTATCCTCTAAGATTATTCGCCAAAATTCTATTGAAAACATTTCATTATTAATGCCAAATAGTAAATTAACTTTAGAAGAAAAAAATCGGGTTCAAGCAAAGCTGCGTAAAGAACAGCGTGCGGGTATTTTTGATGTCAATTCTATCCCCAAAGTGATGACCAGATTTGAGGCGCACCAAAATTCTTCGCCATTGCCTTATGCCTGTTTGCAATATGCTGCACAGAACCAAATATCATTAATTCCTTTACTATTATTATTAAGCTTATTTGCTCAACGAGGGCAGAAACCGGAGTTATTAGAAGAAGAAAATAGAGAATCAGAACGAGATATAACGAGATTATTTAGTCATCATCATCTTCGCGGACAAAAACCAAGTTGTGGGCGGGATCTGGAAACCGTGGTTCGGAATGGCATTATTCCTTAAGGAAAAACCCAAAGGTGGTATGAATAAATTTCTGCATAGAAACGAATTATTGGCTAAATCTGGCATCTACTACGCCATGAGGAAACCGGTGCTGTACTGGATAATCGAACACGGTTGTTAAAGACGTTATTGGAATTCCCAGCTACAGAAGGAGGAACCGTCGGTTTTTTTTTCAGCCCAGCAGTGGCCGATGCAAAAGCATTGTTTATTGAAGCAGCTCTTTGGTACCATTTTTCCGCCTCTTGCTTATTTTCGGCGACTCCGGCTCCTGTTTCATAGCACCAACCCAAAATGATTTGGGCATTTATATACCCCTGACCAGCCGCTTTTTTAAAATATTCAAAGGCTTTTTTGATATCTTTTTCTACACCTGCGCCAGTCTGATAACACCTGCCAAGATTACACTGGGCAAGTGCATTTTCCTGATTGGCCGCTTTTTCATAATAAAATATGGCCATATTTAAATCTACACCGATACCTATGCCATACTGATAACACCAGCCCAGATTGTTTTGAGCATCTGAGTTTCCCTGAGCGGCTGCTGTTTGATACAAATTTACCGCTTTTTTCTCATCTCTAGGTATGCCTATACCTTCCTGATAATACCAGCCTAATTGGGTTTGCGAACGAGCATCCCCCAAGTTAGCCTTTTGTTGGTGCCACATGACCTCCTTTTTCTCTTCTTGACTATACACAACCGGACTCTGTGGGCTTTCTGGATTTTTCTCATCTGCCGCACTTTGATCAACCTTTATTGCAAATTCTTTTTCTTCAATCTCATGCTGGGGCGGAGCTGCCCTTTCCCGTTCTAATAAATTGAGGAGATAACTCTGCGCGTGAGAATGATTTTTTAAGGCCGCTTTCTTGTAATAAGACTTTGCCTGCTCTTTGTCTTTAGCTATTCCTTCCCCATTCTCATAACACCAGCCTAGCTTGGCTTCGGCATCTGAGTCTCCTTGTTTAGCCGCTGCCTGCAACCAGGTCACTGCCAATTTCATATCTTTATCGACGCCTATCCCTTGCTGATAACAGCGTGCTAAATTGATTTGAGCATCTACGTTACCCTGGTTGGCAGCTTTCTGGAAATAAAATATCGCCAATTTCTTGTCCTCGATCACGCCTAAACCATTTAAATAACAGCACCCTATGCTCAATTGCGCAAATGCACTTCTCTGATCAGCTGCTTTTTTGTAGTAAAACGCCATCTGTTTCTCGTTTCTACAAACTCTTAATCCATGGTCTATTCCATGTTCATAACATTTACCCAGATGGATTTGAGCGATTATGTTTCCCTGCTCCGCCGCTTCCATGTACCATGTTTCCGCTATTTTGCTATCTTTATCTACCCCAGTACCCAGCTGATAACACACAGCAATAGAAACTTGAGCACCTGCATGTCCGCCATTTGCTGCTTTTGTATACCATACCGCAGCTTGGTGCGGATTACACTCCACCCACTCATAATTCCATCCTAGGTAAAATTGCGCCTCAGGATTATCTGTTTTCGCTTGATCGTGAAACCATTGCTTATGCCGCACCACGAGTCCAAGAAATTTTCCTAACTCTAATACGTCTCGGCGAACACCAAAACCTTGGTTGTACATGTAATATAAAAATAAATACGCAGGAGGATACCGATGTTGCGCCGACTTCTCAAAATGTGGCAATGCTTGAGCCCTTTGCTCCGTCCAAAAATGATTCATGCCTTCCTGAAAATCAGCTTTCCCGGGAATATTTGGCAACTCCAGGTCGACCAATTTTTCAACTTTTTTGCCAACTTTAGTCTCGCGCCACATTCCGTGTTGCAGTGAACCAAGATCAGTGTAAACACGATTTTTATCTAACAACTTTCTTGACATATTAACGACTCCCTTTATATAAACCTAAATTAATCAGTTGCCACCTACTGCGAAGACCTATTGCACTGAATCTTGAGGCTTTTTTGTGGATTCTTTCCTTCACCGTACGGAGGAGTACGGCTTCAGGAAAAAATCCACAAAAAAGCCTCAATCTTCAGCGCACTAGGTCTTCTTCTAACGAAGTTCCCTTGGGAAGTTCGTTCCTTGGGTATTTACCGGAGGTATTAACAAACTCGCTACGATGGCAACTGATTAATTTAGGATAAAAGATTTTCTTTTACTCTTACTTATTATAACCGCATACACTGAACTGACCCAGAGCGAAATAGCGGTGTCAAATCCGTATGTTTTGATTTACACGTATATGTCCTCGATTAATTCCATTATTTTTCAAATAATTATCGTAAAATGTGTGGATGTGACACCCCTCTCCATTACAGGCATGGCGCGAAATTAGCGGGGTCAAATCCTGAATCCTAAGTTCATAATATTGAGGGATTCGGAAAAATACAGAATTTATCTTAAGGACTAAGAATTCAGGACTTGACACCTGTGTTGCAATAACTATTGGTACCCGTAATACTAAAGTGTGCCCCCTTCATTCCTGGGCCACAACTTTACTGGGGCCCAGGATACAAATCAGGAAGCAGCTCCCGCGCTAGCGGGAATTGCGCTTGGATTTAATTCTAAATCTGATAATATATCTACATAATTATAATAGGTAAGATTGATGAGCATAGAAACTATTAAACAGCAGTTAATGGTATTGAAAGCAAGCTTAACTCAAGAGATTATTATTAAAGAAGGATTGGCTTTAATATCATTAGTGGAATCTTTGGATGAAAAAACGCTAGATGATATTGACCAAGACGAGAAAATCACTGAAATTTCAAAAGTCATAATTAGGCAACATAGTAGAACATTGGTGAAGTCCAGAACGCCGGGACTTTGGTGGAGCCAAAGGGTACTACCTAATTTGCCGCCTTTTAGGCAATTGTGTGGATTATATTATTACACTGTAGCCTATAATTTTAATCATCCTGAACGGCGTAAAGATATAGACAAATCACTACATGATTTGCCCACTTTGCAAAAAGCGATGAAAATGGGTTCCGCTTTGGCGGCGGCTTTGGCGGTGAAGTATTTTATTAGGAGCATAAAAGATTTAACCTCTGATCAAAAGGAACAGAAAACAACACCGGAGGAAATAGTGCAAAATTTGATGACTTTGACACCATTATTGTTAAAATACCTTGCCCCGGGATCCATACTTCTTGGACAGGCGTATCTTTTTGCGAGTAATTATTTTTTCATGAAAAACAATCCAATTTATCTGCAATACGCAGGCTTTGCGTTCAAATACCTTTTGGCAGCTGAGCATTTGATTCCGCAATCATCAAAACAGATATTTAATTTTTATGGAAAACGTTCTTTTGAAGAAGCTATCAAAATTCCACTCAAGGTTTTTTATACCGATGAAAAAGCCCCCCAATCCATCGCTGGTTTAATTTCTCAGCAGAGGGAAAATTTGCAGAAAATTAATGTCATCATAGATTTAAAATTAATTGAAACAGAAACCCAGGGGCTAATCCAGGGGATGGTTGATGCAAAATTAGCATCCCCTGGATAATTTTACGATTAATCACCGAAAATTGGCGAACTAGAACTAGTCTGGTCTGATGCGGAGTAAGTATTGATAGTGATGTTATTCCTCGGACTTTGCGCTTTATAAAAATTATTGGATGTACCAAAATTACTGTCTTTATTAATCACATTTTGCGTTTCCTCTGTAGTTTGATCATCAGCTTCCGAACTGACTAAATCTTCCTTACTTTCGTCTTCGTCATCTGAAAGTTCGTAATCTGAGTCAAACACTATTTTCTCTTTATAAGGGTTACGATTGTTCTCTTTGATCGTTGCCATCAATTTATTAGCTCTTCGGGGCTGAGCAGGTATCGAATCTTCCTCATTAGGAACAAAACTTTTCGAAAGAGATGTTTTTGGTATGGTAATTGTCAAATAAGCACCATCTCCAAAATTACCGAAATTTTGTGCGGAAATAGTTCCTTTGAGCTCTTGAATCACTTTTTCTTTTGATTGTTTTAAACCTTGCGCGGCGCCTCCGCATTGTCCTTTTCTAGTTGTTTTAGTTGATTCGTTGATATCTTTGGAATCAAAATGATTGGGATTGTTAAATTTCTCTAGATATTCAGTTGGGATCCCAGTGCCGTTATCTGAGATACGGATGGTATAATGATCCTGAGTTTTCTCCAAGAGAATGTAAATAATTGGATGTTGATATTCAAAATATAAAGAGCGCGCCACAGCCGCATCAATGGAATTTTTAATAAATTCACCAATTTGGAAGTCGAGACAACTCACTAATTGTATAAATTCTGACTTAATTGCCGGAGTTAGTTTTTCTGTTTTGTCGTCTTGAATTAAGGGATGGATTAAAAAAGCAGTGGTGGTTTCAGATAAATATCCACTGGTTATCAAAAGTTCTATTCCTTCTCCAGATATTCCTTTATAAGGTATCTTTTGATTATCCACTTTTTCTTCAAAATCCTCGAGGAGGTCCTCTGTTAGCTCGCTTATTTCTAGAGTGTAGAGTAATTTGACTTTTTGTGGCTGTTGATTTTCACTCAATTCATATTTTTTATCATTTTGCATATATTCATCTCTTTGTTGTTTAGTTTAATTATCTATTCTAAAGTGAGTCAGTCTAAACTACAGAGATTAACTAAATGTTAACTTAAACAAAAATTAGCAAAAAAAAACCCCGCACGAGGCGGGGTTTTTAAGGAAGTACATAGCGTACAGAAGATTACATGATGCCTCCCATCACTGCTATTAAGTTAATGAATTCGATGGTGACCATCAATCCGGTAATCGTGTATCTCATTGAAATTACTTAATTTTGTTGCTCAATAGGTTTAATTTTACTGATTAAAGATGCAAAGTTTGGATCATTCGGTTGCTCTGAACCAAAAAGCCAGCTGGCCAGTAAGGGATCATCCTCATCAAGTAAGCTATTAAAAAATTGTTGTTCTTGAGTTGATAAATCTGAAAAATGTTGTTCAAAAAACTTTTGCAAAAGTATGTCCAGCTCCAACATACCTCTGCGGCACTTCCAGGCAATGGCTTTTACATTAATCACGGGTGATAAACTCAACTCGACGGTTGACATGACAGAATAATTCATAGGTAATAGTTTCGGCGCTATCGGCAATCTCTTCAGCAGGAAGCCCCTTACCCCATAGAATAACGGAATCACCTACTTTGGCATCAGGCGTTGCCCGTAAATCTAAAGCAATCATATCCATCGACACTCGGCCAAATAACCGGCAACGTTTTCCATTTACTAAAACCGGCGTGCCTGTACAAGCATGACGGGGGTAACCATCACCGTAACCCACTGCCGCCACCCCCAGCAAAATATCTTCTGGGCATTTTTGGGTTGCACCGTAACCTACCGTTTCACCCTTTCGGGTAGGTTTGATCGAAATCAAACGGGATTTAAAAGTCATCACTGGTTCTAATCCTAATTCACTCGCGGTTTTATTTTTAATAGGTGAAGCGCCGTACAACATAATTCCAGGTCTGACCCAATCATAAGCCACTTCCGGTCGCGAACAAATGGCTGCGGAATTTGATAGGCTTTTCGGGCCTGGTAAATGATCAGTTAGTTCTTTAAAGACTTTAATTTGCTGATTGGTTAAGGGATGCTCTGGTTCATCGGCGCAAGCAAAATGGCTCATTAATATCAGCGGTTTTTTTACCCAGGAAATTTTTTGCAAGCGCTGCCAAGCATCTACAAATTGCTCCGGTAGTAAACCCAATCGATTCATCCCAATTTCTAATTTTAACCAAATGCATAATGGCTGTTTCAAGGGGTTATTTTCTATTATTTTCACTTGGTAAGGTTGGTGAACAACCACAGCAAAATTATTGGGACCACATAAGGATAATTGTTCTGCGCGATCAAACCGGGACATAATCACTATAGGTTCATTGATACCGGCGCTGCGCAAAACCATTGCTTCTTCGAAAGAAGCGACACCGAAAGCATCCGCTCCTTCGAGTGCATGAGTGGCAGCAACTCGAACCATGCCATGACCATAAGCATCTGCTTTCACCATGGCTAAAATACGGCTTGTGGGTGCCAATTTTCGTACCTGGCGCAGGTTATTTCGCACTGCGGCTAAATCAATTTCAGCTTGCACGCTATTACTCATAGGTAATTTCGATCCAATATTTCTGCATCGGCATAATTTTCAAATTTGGTCAGATGTCCTAAGAAAGTCACTTTGAAGTCCCCAATAGGACCATTACGTTGTTTTCGAATGAGAATTTCAGCCATATTTTTATCGACTGTCTCTTTATTATAAACTTCGTCACGGTAAATAAAGGCAATTAAATCTGCGTCTTGTTCCACAGCCCCTGATTCACGAATATCAGACATGACAGGTCTCTTATCGGTGCGCTGCTCCAAACTGCGATTTAATTGCGATAAGTGCAATCACCGGAACATTGAGTTCTCTAGCCAATGTTTTAAGCGAACGAGAGATTTCTGAAATCTCCAACACCCGGTTATCCTTCATTCCCGGGACACGCATCAATTGCAAATAATCTACCACAATTAAACCAAGTCCATTATTTTCTCTGGCTATTCTCCTGCGCTCTAGATCGAACATCTGAAGGCGTCAAACCGGCGGAATCATCTATATACATTCGAGTTTCCGCCAACAAGGATACCGCTGTTGAAATTCGTGGCCAATCCAAATCACTCAACTTACCAGTAAGCACTTTGCTTAAATCTACTCTGCTTAAAGAAGAAAACATCCTCATGGTTAATGATTCCGCAGGCATTTCCATACTGAAAATAATCACTGGTTTTTGGGTTTTAATTGCGACATTTTCAGCAATATTCATGGCAAAACTGGTTTTACCCATGGAAGGACGGCCGGCAATAATGATCAATTCTCCTTTTTGTAAACCAGAAGTCATTTTATCGAAATCTGTAAATCCAGAGGAAACACCTGTTAACGCGTCGCCTTTTCGAAATAATTCGTCTAATTCTATCCGTGGTACGCGCTAAGATCGTGCTGATATCCACCGGGCCTGTTTCGCGTGATGTTGTTCGGAAATCTTAAATACCTTTTGCTCAGCTAATATCCAGAAGCTCTTTGCTTTCTTCGCCAGTAGCATTGTAAGCTTTTTCAACTAAATCAGTGCCAACACTGATCAATTGACGCAATATCGCTCGTTCTCCGCACAATTTCGGCATAAGCCTGCATATTGGCTGCAGTGGGGGTATTTTTCGCTAATTCAAAAAGATACCCTTCTCCACCTGCCACTTCTAATTGCTGTCGAATCTTGCAAGGTTTCTGCAACGGTAATCGACATCAAATGGCTGGCTTCGTTCAGCTAGGTAGCTCATGGCCTGAAAAATCAAGACGATGATCATTTCGATAAAAATCTTCAGTGACTGATTGGTCGGACATACGATCCCAGGCTCGATGATCGATCATTAACGCGCCTAAAACAGCTTGTTCAGCCTCTATGGAATGAGGAGGCACTTTGGGAGCTGCGAGGTGCAACTGCTTTGATTCGATTTTGACATAATTTTCGCATAAGTAGGATCACTGAGCGAACAGTCATTTCTGACAGTGCTCTGCTTCCCCCTTTGAAAAAAACGCACTGAGGGGCAATTTTTAATTGACCAAAAGATCCGAAGGGCTGATACTAAAAATCCCGCCTTTACGCCCCCTTTTTCAAAAGGGAGGGGTAATGCGGCATCGACCGCGGTATTCTACTCCCGAAATTGACAGACTACAGTAATTAAGTGCGGGTTTCACCAATGATTTTAATTTTCAGCTGGGACAGTACACTTCACTGTGCAATTTCAAGTGTAATGGTAAATTCACCGGTTTGACGAATCGGGTCCTTCGGGCATAATCACTTCTTTCTTTTCAATCTGTACGCCTTTTGCTGTGATGGAATCCGCAATGTCTCTTGGACCGACTGAACCGAAATAATTTGCCTTCATCCCCAGCGTGGGCGGTAATAGAGTGATTTCTAATTCAGCGACTTTGTCTGCACGGATTTTAGCATTGGCTAAAACATCGGCTGCAGTCTTTTCTAAATCAGCCCTTCGGGTTTCGAAATCAGCAATATTTTTTGGCGTGGCTAAAACAGCCATTCCTTGTGGCAGCAAATAATTGCGCCCAAAACCATCTCTTTACGTGTGACTTGATCGCCAACTTTACCTAAATTGGCGACTTCTTGTTGTAGAATAACTTGCATTTTAAATACCTTCATATCACGAAAAGCTAACTCGTTTACGAAAATTCCACCAGGTATCAATATAACCTAAAACGGCCAAAATGGCCATAAAGATGACTGGTAAAAAAACCAAGCCGATGTAAATCAACACCAACAAGTATATCAGTTTTTTTATTTATCCTAACCCATTTATGACCAAGACTTAAGACCAGCTATTGCTAAGGGTAAAATTACTACAGGCAATAAATCCACCGCGAATCCAAGGCCAAATAAAGCGACAAGCAAAATGATACTGAATAAAACCGCCAATATATAACCATTGCGAATTTCGACAAATTCTTTAATTAAACCACCGGGTCTGTAAATTGCTGGATTGCCACCACCGTGCTAAAAGAAGCTGACAAAATGCACCCACTAAAATTAAAGCCAGTAACAAGACCGGTAGCCACGGGAACCAACTTGCGCCATCATTTGCTGTAATTTTTCTTCGCTTACTCCCACTCAAGATAGTACTAAATAATGATTGATAATGCGTTAAAGTTTTACACCCACCAGCCGCTGACATCCCCTATTGACCAAATAAAAAATCCCAACATGCTCAGAATGCCTAGTAATGTCATTACTTCCAAAACTAAACGCCAAGAAACAGTGGCTCGAAAAACCATAGCCAATATCCAGACGAGTACGCATCGGCAAAATAAAATATCATTAAAAATACTTTTTTCCAAAGCGCCATGATGATGGCTGGAATAGCGACCCCAGCTAAAACCAAAAGCCCAGATTTGTATCCACGGCCTAGGGTAATAAATCCGACCAAAATACCTGCCAGGAATCCCCCAGGTAAAGAAATTAAAGGCAACACCGCGCAAAGTAAAGCCATCGCCATGGCGTGATGAGGATTTGCTAAAAGGTATTGCCCCAGCTTACGCAGCACTAGATGTTCTACTCGTGGGTATCACAATATGCCAATAACGCCAAAAACCGTGCTCTTTTAATTTCACGAGCCAAACAGCGTTGATCACGAGCTTTTCTTCCGGTTATACGGCTAGGAACTATCCGGCCGAATCCATAACGTATTCTTTTAAAACTCGTAAATTTTTGTAATCAATTTCATTAGCATGATCCGCTTCTCGCTACGGAAGCAAATTTTTTACGACGGAAATAGGTAGCCATGATTATCTCCTCTCTTCTTCAGATTCAAATTCAATTTCATGTTTCAGCGGGTTCAACGGTGTCAAAATCATCATGATCAGCCTGCTTATGACTCCGATGATGACCGCTATATTCTTGATCTTTCATCATCGGTGAAGGCTCAGTAATAGCACCGATCACGTTTAATAATCAAGTTGCGCAATACCGCATCGTTGTATCGAAAAGCGCTTTCCAATTCCTGAAGAAGCGCATTATCACATTCGATGTTCATCAAAATATAATGGGCTTTACGAACTTTATTAATAGGATAAGCCAATTGCCGCCGGCCCCAATCTTCAAGACGATGAACATGCCCTTTGCTGGATTTTATCATGGATTGATAACGGTCAAGCATTCCCGGAACCTGATCACTACAATCAGGATGAACTAAAAAAACGATTTCATAATGTCGCATAAGCCTTTTTTCCTTTTGGTTGTACTTCGAATACAGCCCCGGTTTCATCCGGAGCAAGGGTTTAAAAACTGGTAATTTTAACTGATCACCTAACCAAGATCAAGATATTTTTGCAGCAATTCCCGCTCTGCGTGAATTGCTTCCTAGTTCTTATCCGGAATTCTGGCAAAGCCAGAACTCCGGAATGAAGGGAAAGGTCGCTACCGCTCGCATCGAACTTGCGATCCCTCATCTGGAGGGGTTTTTCTGCGAAAATTATATTTTCAATATTCTTTATTACCATATTTTTCAATGTGTTATAATTCAGCGAGTTGCTATGATGTATTAAGAAATCTTCCTCCATTATAAAATAAGGTATTGAAGTGAATAATGGAGGAAGATATATGTACAAGTACGATTATACAGGAAAGACGATATATATGGGAATTGACGTTCATAAAAAAACCTATAGTTGCGTCAGTATCTGCGAGGGAGAGGTTATTAAGCGTGATACGATGCCTGCTAAGCCTGAGGTATTACTCAGTTATATTCATAATCATTTTCAGGGAGCGGAGGTTAAAACAGCCTATGAAGCCGGATTTTCAGGTTTTCATTTGCATCGTTTTTTATTATCGCACGGAATTAAAAACCAGGTTGTGCACCCTGGGGCCATTGAAGTAGCATCGAGAGATCGGGTAAAAACGGATAAACGCGATGCATTAAAAATAGCGACCCAACTAGCGAGTCATCGCCTGAAAGGGATATTTGTGCCGACGGTCGAACAAGAAGGGCGACGGAGCGTCACGCGACTCCGTCAGCAAATTTGGCAAAGTCGGCAGCGAATAGGGAATCAATTGAAAGGCCTGTTATTTACGCAAGGATTGATGCCTGTAGAAGATGATACGAGGATATCTGCTTGCTGGATCCTGAAGAAATTAAATGAGCTATCCGATATTCAAGTGCCTGAGGACCTAAAGTATAGTATTCACTGTTATGCTCAGGAATGGCAGGACTTAACCCGGAGTTTAAAGATGATTGAAGAGCAACTCAAAAATCAAGCCCAGGAGGATGGATTAACGATGATTTATGAAAGTGTCCCCGGCATAGGGTTATTGCATGGCCGGGAACTGGCGAATGAATTAGGGGATATGAGCCAGTTTAAAAACGAGAAGAGGCTCTTTAGTTTTCTGGGACTGACCCCGAGTGAATATTCTTCTGGAGAGCACGTTCGACAAGGGAATATTAGTCGACAGGGTCGGTCTATATTCCGTAAAATATTCATAGAAGCCGCATGGGTGGCCATCCGTCAAGATCCCAATTTGAAGGAGATTTATGACAGATTATCCGCCCATCGAGGGAAGAAGCGGGCTATTGTTGCGGTAGCTCGACACCTGGCAGGGCGGATCAGAGCCTGTATTAGAACAGGATGCTTATATGAGAAGAGAGCAGCGATCAAAGATCAAGTGAAGCAGCAACAGTTTGCGTGACCCCGTAGCAATTCCTGTGAGTCTGAGAGGACCACGTTAGCGAGTTTGGGGCACGCACCTTATTAAACTGAATGAACAGCTTGTGCGTATTTCTACGGAAATAACCACGAATAGCAGATTAGGGCAATAAGCCTTGTTTAAATGCTGAAGATCTTTGAAGAAAAAAGGTAATCATGCGCTGTGATCAGCTATCGCTGATCACAGCGCATCACCCAATGATGGGGTCGCCTGCGAACAGTCAAGGCTAAACCCCTTCGGGGTGCGCTTCGCGCAGCCTTGACTGTTCTTCGGCTCTTAATTTTTTAGACCATTTCGGATGGAGGGGATTTCTTTGTCCCTAACCCTTGACAATACACATAGCGGAATTGCTGATATTTTTGTATCTATAAATAAACAGCCAAAACGGGAATCAGAATTAACGATTGATGGCTGAAAGGTTTATATATCTAATTTATTAAAAATAAAATCAGGCAAATGACTAATGATGGGCATAATAAGAGCCCATTTTTTAGGAGCATAAATTACTGATTTTCCCTGTTGTATGCCTCGAACAATAAGATGCGCCACATCGACAGCTTTCGCCATTTCTACACCCCGCTGCTTGAAATGAGCTGTCATTGGGGTATCAGTCGGCCCTGGCTTAATCAGCGAGACTTTGACGCCAGTGCCAGCTAAACGGTGTTGCAAACCCTGTACATATCGTGTAACTAGTCCCTTCGCGGCTCCATAGACATAATTTGATTTACGGCCTCGGTCTCCTGCGACCGAACTGATGACTGCTAAAGCACCACCACCAGCTTTTTGCATATGGCCGGCAAAAGCCTCTGCAAATAGAGCTGGGGAAATTCCATTTACCGTCAAGGCATGATTAGACAAATTTAAATCTTCCTGGCAGCTTGACTGTTCCGGCAATAAACCGTGAGCAATCAACACCGTGTGCACCGGCCCTTGCTCAAAGATTTCATCTACTTGCCGGCGAATGGCTAATGGTTCAACAAAATCTGCGATAATCACGCGAATAACCGATTGCGGACTGCGCACCCGCAAATCTTCGGCCACGCAGTTAATTTTACTAAGATTTCGGCCAATTAAAGTTAAATCAACCGCTGTTTCTTTTACCCATTCACGCGCACAATATTCAGCAATCGCCGAAGTAGCACCAACAATAACAATTCTTTTTTTATTATCCATTTAATCTCCCATTAATCGCCGTGATAGTGCCGAACTGATGCCTGGATCACGGTATGATAAGAATTCAGCAAGACGAGGGTACCCGGATTGAAATAAATCTCGAGGCATTCGAGCATCCTTAGCGGGATAAATTCGTCCACCGGCTTCTCGCACAATAGCATCTAGCCGCTCAAATAGTTTTAGTGTTCTCTCCCCCTGATTAGGAAAATCCAGCGCTAAAGTAACTCCAGGCTGCGGAAAACTGAGCATACCCATTGATTGTCGGTTGCCAAATGTTTTTAACACGGTTAATAATGACCCGCTTCTTGAATGAGTGACTTCATTCAACATCGCTTGAGTTACTTCACGCCCAACACTACGTGGCACCACACTTTGATATTGAAAAAAACCTTTAGGTCCATATAACCGATTCCATTCCAGTAAATGATCAAGTGGATAGAAAAAAGTTTCATAATGAATGATCTGTTTTCCAGCTTGTCTTTTTTTAATATGGAAGTACGCCCGGCTGAATGGACGTAATGACCACCGGTTAACCAAAGATAGTGGTGGCACAAAAGGAATAGTCAACTTTCGATCGGGCGGTGTGTTGGCGCTGGCGTGAGTTTTTGCCAGATTAGCCCGCATAAAAATTCCGCGAGCATTATTTCCCCGCCCTGAAGTACAATCCACCCAAGAAACGGTATGTTCCCATTCGGTTTCTGAGACATCCGCCCAATGAAAAAATTCATCCAAACTTCGATAAGAAATAGTTTCGGTGTCTAGCCAAGGGCTACTCACTGGGCGTAGTTGAATTTCAGCTTCAATTATGACACCGGTAAGGCCGAGGCCGCCGACGGTTGCTGCAAACCATGTGGGCGAATAGTCTGGGCCACATTCAATGCAAGCGCCATTTGTGCGGACTAGTTTAATCCGCTGAACATGATCACCAAATGAACCAGCTAAATGATGGTTTTTGCCATGAACGTCGTTGGCGATAGCGCCCCCTACCGTGACCATTTGCGTGCCCGGTGTGACAGGAAGCATCCAGCCGCGAGGAACGGCCAATCGCTGGATGTCACGCAATAGTACGCCCGCTTCACAGCTTAGTCTGCCTGTGCGCTCATCAAAACTAATAAAGCGATCCAATCGGCTGGTATTCCATAAAATCCCTCCTGGATTCAAACAGACATCACCATAACTACGTCCCATGCCGTAGGCAATACCCGGCCGGTCACTTTTTAATAAATCGGTGACATGGCGCCTATCCGTCAGGACATGGACGTCATGCGGCCATTTTCCCAATCTTCCCCAGGAGGATGCAATTACCATATCCAGCTCATAGTGCCTAGCACTAAAAAACCTACAAAAATCAATCCTGAGAACAAACTTGCTTTGTCTTTCACAGCGAATATTAAGGGATCGTCGTGCATTTTACCCCGATGTGCTTGTAACCATACCCAGCTTACCCAAAACAACATCACTGGCACCGTACCCCATACCCATTCTGGCGTTAGATATAATCGCAAGACAGCATCACTGTTTAGGTAAAGCGCCAGCACTAAAACCGCAGCATAGCCGGATGCTATCCCTAAAGCTTGTATTATTAGGAGGTCACTCATGTAATATCCGCGACCATGGGCTTTTGCTTTGCCGCTGTCAGAATGCAAATGTGATTGTAATTCAGCACAGCGTTTGACAAAAGCCAGTGATAAAAAAAGAAAAAGAGAAAATGCCAATAACCAGAAAGACAATGACACACCCACCGCCATAGCGCCAGCAATGATACGCATGGTGTAGAGTATAGCTAAGGTCAAACAATCAACTAATACTAAACGTTTCAGTTTCCAAGAATAAGCACAAGTGAGTAAGAAATAAAATAACAATGATAAAGCAAACAGATTACCAACACGTTCGGCTATTGCTAAACTGCCCAACAATAATAGCGGCGACACAGCTACTCCTACCCAAGCGGGTACTGATCCTGAGGCGAAAGGCCTTTTACGCTTACGCAAGTGCTGCCGGTCACTTTCCAGATCCAGCAAATCGTTACATATATAAACAGCCGAAGCGCATAAGCTAAATGAAACAAAAGACATTGCCAAAGTTAGCCACATCGCTAAATTAATTAGATAGTGCGCTGCGAGCATTGGAATAAATAATAATAAATTTTTTAACCATTGATGCGGACGCATCATTCGATGCCAAATACCCATTCCCAAAGTTCGTGATGGAAATATACGTTCTACTTCACATTGTGCTTCAACTTTTTTAGTTAAATGGTTGGATGCATTGACAATAATTGCTCGACGCGCACGTTGCCATACTGCCAGGTCTGCTCGAGAATTGCCGGCATAATCAAAACCAGTAGAACCAAAACGCTGCTCTAACGTAGCCGCTTTTTGTTTGCCCGCTAAATTGGCATGACCATCGCTGGCAATCAGCTCATCAAAGCAACCCAAATGCTCAGTAATGAGGGTAGCCATTGAAAGATCAGTAGCCGTACACAATATCAACTTGCGTCCTGCCGCTCGTTGTTGTTTTAACCAGTGCAATAAATCCATGTTATAAGGCAAAATGCTGGGATCAAAATCAACGCGCTGAGCTAGCTGCTGCTTCAAAGTAGCTTTGCCTCGGGATAGCCAATAAGGAATGCGCAAAGCCTGTAATGGGTGATCTCGCAAGATTTTCAACACAGACTCATGCAGCATGTCGGTGTGAATCAGTGTACCGTCAAGGTCAACCACCAAAGGACAAGTATCACTCAACATAACACCTCATTTTACCGAAATGACCAATGCTTATGACCAACATAACTGGTAATGATAGGAACTGATATACCAACTAAATGAGCAATCTCGCGCACATATAACGTCACCCCTAACCGTGGTAGCAAATAATATGCCAAACTGATACTAATTACCCAAGTTTGTAATATCGCAGCCACATTGACTATGATAAAAAATACAACGGAACGATGAATGGTTTGCTGGCTCTCGGTAAATACGAAACATTTGGCTAATATGAAGGCGGTGGTCATGCCAATCAAATAAGCCAAAATTACCGCATCAGAAAAGCTCATCCAAGTATTTAATATTATTCTGGAATTAAAATTAATAACCGCCGCCATCCCCCCGGTCAATAAAAACAGTAGAAATTGCCGCGACAGAAACTGCTGCATCACTTCATTGCTTCCCTGGCCATGTTTCTTCCAAAACCTATACTTTCAGATATTCCCCGGTCCTCAGGATAATAATAAGAAGTGTCAGCCACCCAAAGACCTTTCACTGGCAATGCGGCTGGAGGCAATTTGTCCAGGAAGCCCGGATCACAAATGGGTTGCGCGTAACGATAACGATTTGCTCGCAGATCAATGAAATCATCATCACTTAAAGCTGGATTAATCTTCTTTAGGTAACGGCGCACTTTATCGAGAAATATCTGATCAGCTTCGGCAAATTTAGGATGTTCACCTGGCATGTAAAAAGGCACATAGATGAGATGCTGGTCTAGTGGTCGTAAACAGGTATACTCTACCAGGCCAGGAATATCCATCTCAGGATCATTAGTATTTAACCAGAAATTTCCGGTGAAGGGCTTGCGCAATTTGACGATAACACAGACTACCGCGATACTTTTAACCGATTGAAAGCGATGGAGAATATCTGTCGGTAAATCAGGCATTAGACGAGGAATATAAGGCAAAGGGATTGTACTGATCACCTTGTCAAAGGTTTCTAATTTTCCCATTACTTCTACGCCACGCACGGTATTTTCTTTGATAATAACACGATTAACTGGTGATTTTAGGCGAATCTCACCGCCATGCGCTTCAATAGCCTTGCGCATGGCTTGCAACAACGTTTCAGAGCCTCCTTCCAGATAACCGAGTTTTTCCCGGAATATATTATAACGTGAACGACCAATACGCCGGATGCGGCTCCATATCCAGGCAGCCGATAATCCGTGGGCATAGTCGTAAAATTTATAGTCGAACAAACGTCGCCACAACACTTCATAAGCTTCCTTGCCTACCCAACGTTTAATCCAGTCTGTCGCATTTTGGTGATCCAACGGCTTCCAGTCAGTGCGTTGGGTAGAGAGAAAAGCATGAAGACCATAGCGGAATTTTGCTAGAAGACTGAGTCCTTGAAACCGAAGGAGCGCTAGTGGATTGCCCCAAGCTTGTAGCCGCTGTTGATACCAATATCCCATTCTGGTTTCTACCCAGCGCATTTTATGGGACAATGCCAGCTCGTCTAACATAGCCAAGAAATCATGATCTGATGTGCAGTGGAAATGATAATACCGTTCAATGGACAATCCAGAGAAATCAAATGAAGCAGTCATTCCGCCGATGCGATCATCGGCTTCAAAAATAATCGGCTGGTATCCATCTTTTGCTAATTGATAAGCGACAGCCAAGCCCATAGGCCCTGCTCCCAACACCGCAATTCTTTGTTTCATATTCAAAATTCCAACACCACTCGGCTATAAATAGGATCATTAAAAGTCATATCAATGGCTTTCCTAAATGGCGTGTAAGATGTTCCAAAAATATTTGGCCAATCAATAACTTCAAATTCATCTTTGGCTCTCAGCGCCGCAAGTTGCTGAACCGTGAATGGCGGATTTTGATCTACAATCCCCCATAACCAGATCAACCCATAAAAAAGTCGATACGGAATTCGTATAATCCAGGCTTTAGCACCGATTGCCCGCCTGATCTCATAAACCATGTCAATATAATCTATTTTTTCATGACCCGAAATATTATAAATTCCTCCAATCACTTTATTTTCAATACAATTGATAACGACATTGCAAAAATCTCCAGCATATAAAGGCTGGCGAATATATCGTCCATTTCCAGGGATGGGAAATATCGGAACATTTTTCATAAAACGTGAGAGCCAACCCAGATGTTTACGATCAAACCAACCAAACATCAAAGTCGGGCGCAATATTGTACAAGGGATCTCACTATGCAGTACCACGCTTTCCTGATCTTTCTTAGTACAAGTGTAAAAATCATCTGCTACTGATTTAACCACCGAAGAACTGATATGTACGAGATAAGGTGTTTTATGTGCTTTTATAGCATCCAAGATAAGGCGCGTTGAATCTACGTTATTACGAACAAATTCCGTATAATCATGACCACCAATCTGTGCCTGTAACATCACCACTGCCGTGGCATCGGAAAAATGTCTATCCCAATCCCCAGGTTTAGATAGATCTGCATACTCAGCAGTAATATCCGGATGAATCTGTTTCAATACTGCCAGATTAGCACGATGCTTATCCAGAACAACTATATTTTGATAGCCCCTGTTTTTCAACTGGATCACTAGATTCTGACCAACCAGACCAGCGCCACCAGGAAGAATAATTTTATTTAACTTGTATGCCATATAAAGCAATACCCACTTTTCTAGGATCTGGAGATAACCCTAAATCATGCGGTGATACTACCTTGTCAATAACAAGCTTAATATCTATGATTTCAGATTTGAGATTTTTAACTGAAATAGTCAGCTTCTTTCGGTTATTCTCAGGAGTGAACTCGTAATTGGAAGCAAACGTATTATTAACATATACAGACAATAATTTTTTGGAATCAGGAAAGGGAACAAACGCGCTGGCATCCAGTAGTACAGTTCCAGAAAAACCAGGTTTTAATCGAAACAATAAATGTGATTCATTTCCCTCTGACCAAACAAAATTCTTCTCTACATCCGACCAGCCGCGTTGAAGAAAATACTCCTCAAATAAGAACGGAGCATCAGATACACTGATATATTTTCCCTGGGAGATATCAAATGGAGAGTACTCATAAAACTCAAGTCCCATTCCCTTAATTACAGGTAATCCTATTGGGTTTTTATCACTATTACTAACAACAATAAATCTTTTGCCTGTTAGAACTTCTTCGTTGCTGCAAAGAGCCGATTTAGTAAATAAAATATGCCAGTTTTTATTTATACAAAATAAGTTATCGATTTTATTTCTTTTTGCGTATAATTGGATTCCCACTAAATTTCCCCAAACTTTGTCCCAGTCTCGTGCCCGATCTTGATTGTCACCTAACTCCAGTACATCTAAATCCAGTACCAATCTTTTTTTAGATTTAGATTTTATAATCTCTAATGAATGAATAAATTCTGTCATGTCAAGTTGACTTGTGGTGTGCTGTTCACCTACGGGAAAAGATGCTTTATAAGGGTGATAGATTCGCGTAAATAAAAAGATGAGGCATAAGACTGCCAGGACCGAAACCCATTCTCTTTTTTGAGGAATATTTAGCATTTGGTAAATACATAAGCACATCAGAGCGACCAATAAAGCGGGAACTGTTCCATAAAACACCTCAATATACGACATATTTAGATTATCAATGCCATATTTTGCATAAAAAAGAGCTGAAAAAGTTGCGGCAAAAAAAGTAATCAGTATTGAACGTACATCTGTGACGGATTTCTTGAATAAAGAACGGGAAAAAAAATACATTGCCAAGCCTACACTGATCCCCATTAAAAAGAAAACCTTACCTTTCCAATAGAAACTCACATACTGAAATATTTCCCAAAGAGTGTTAGTCTTAGGTTGTCTGCTAAAAGCGATGTAATCCGGAACAGGACCTGGAAAGTGAAGGATGGTTTGCAATAGCAATGGCATAAAAAACAAAATTAAAATAATGAAACACCCGATTATGGATTTTTTGTTTATATAAAGAAAATTCTTACTTAATATGCGAATACAGGTAGAGTTTTTTCTAGAAATACAATAATTAAAAATTGTTATAATAAAAAAAATAATTCCTATTAATGGAACAAAACAGACATGACCATTAATCAGAAATCCTGCACTTAGAAAGACAGTAAACAGTGATTCTGTTTTTCCATATACAAGTCTCGATATTGAAACAAGAAAAGCGGCAAATGGAAAAAAATATAAATACGGAAACCACAAACTAGTCAAAATTTCTTTATCTAAAAAAGTAGTGACTAATAAAAAAACTGAAATAGTCAAAACCGAAGAAATCATTGAACCAGTTATTTGCCGGATTTGCTTAAATATCAGAGCGATCCAAAAAGTATTATAGAAGGCTGCCGCAATGGTTTGACCTGCTATGGGCGAATTCACCAAATGCAACCAGTCATAAAAAATCAATTCACCGAAAGCCAAAACATATAAGATAGCAGGGCCCGGATGGTTAAAGCCTAATCTAGAATAATTTCCAACTAATAAGTGCAGTGATTTTGCATCTTGAATAAGTAGTCCATTGGCAGCTATATCTGCTTGTTCGTACAATATTGTATTTACGCTTGGCAAATTTATAATAATGAAAATTCCTGCTATCAACAGGAAAAACAGGGTTTCTGACCACTCCATTTTTTTTAAGAAGCTTATTTTTTGGGTAGCTGTAATCTGTTGCATCGCTTTCCTAAGTAACATTAGGTAATACACTTTTTTTGTACAAAAAAATATTATAATCTCATATCACTTAGTAAAAAGCAATATTCACTATCCCGCGGTCGAGCCGTGGGGCTGATGAGGTTCTGTTAGATAATGGACGTTACCTGCGGGGCTCAGCCAAATTTGCGAAAGGTACAGCATATAAAAGCTAAAGGGTAACAATACCAGTAGATCAAATGGGAATTTAATCAACCCTATTCCGCCGAAAGAGCCTAGGTAAGAAAGCGCTAACATGACAGTGAGATATATGAAAAACCATCCAGTACTTTTACTACAAGAAAACAAACTCTTGCGCTGATGAACTAAAGAGATCGTTAACCCTACCAACACAGCTACATATAATTTCCAAAGAATTTCAAAGCTGCACCAAAATAACATTAAATTACAAGCATAAAATGTGATATAACAAATCCATTCCGCCCCTTTTAATTTGAAAGGCCGGTGTGATTGCGGATGAAGCTTACGCAAGGCCAATAGACAAATAGGACCAATTCCGTAAGATAAAATGCTGGTCGAAGAAAGAAATGAAACCATTTTTTGCCACCCTGGAAAAGGTAAAAAGGACAAGGCGCCAACTATTAAATTAATGTATAAAGTCCAAACCGGTATTTTAAAACGATTCACTTTCAATAAAAATTTAGGCAAATGATCATTCATAGCCATACCGTAAAGAATGCGGGAAGTGGCGGCGGTATAGACTAAAGTAGTGCCAAAAGGGGAAAAAGAAGCGTCAATCATTAAAAGAGTCGCTACAATCCCCAACCCTAATAATAAAGCCAAACCGACCAAAGGACCGCTCTCACCTGGGAAATGCAAATTTTGCCACCCGTTTGCTAAATATTGCTGAGGAATAGCCACAATAAAGCTTAGCTGCAAAGTGAAATACAAAACAAAACCCACGGCGACCGCACCTAGGATTGCAATCGGAATATTTCGCTGTGGATGCTTCACTTCACCCGCCAACATAAGGCCGTTTTGAAAACCGGTAAAAGCAAATGCGACCCCGCCGACTGATAATGCCGAAAAAATAGCGGACCAATTATAGCCATGGTTTAAAGACAGGTTTAAGTTAGAAAAAGTATGTGCGGATTTTAAAAAGAAAAAAATAGCGACCGAAGGAATGATGAACTTGATAATACTTGCATATTTATTACATTCCGCAAGTATTTTGATACCGACAGTATTTAATAGCACTACCGCTAACATGATTACTATGGCCGCTAAATAACCATAACCTGATAATGTGATGGTCTTACCCATAATTACCAGTGAAGGAAAAAAATGACTGCCGTATTGAAGAATGGCTTGGATTTCTATGGGGGTCATGACTACATACGAAAGCCAAGATACCCAAGCAAATAAAAAACCAACTTCCTGACCATGTGTGAAAGTTGGATAATTCGCCATTCCACCAGCAATTGGAATCATGGCTCCCAATTCACACAGCGGCAATGCGATTAAAATCATAAAAACAGTTGCGATAATCCAACTGATCAGCGCTCCACTGCCGGCAATTTGCGCACTGATGTATGGACTGAACAGCCAACCTGAACCAATCATTCCTCCAGCGGCAGCAATCAAAATGTTGGTCCCTGAGATATCCCGTTTTAACATCCTGTCCCCATTCAAAATTTATAAGGTTGCAATACGATACTATTATGGTATATTATTGTAAAGATTACACGGATAGGTTATGGTTAAAATTACTACAATCTCACGTTTACTTGTTTCTTCTTTAGCTATTTTGTTAGGCTTGACTGCTTGTAGCACTATGCCGGGTCAGACAAAACCGACTATCACAACGTCACAATCGGATGGGCCACCTCCTTTTCCAATAGACGTCAGCGCAATTAAAGATGCAGTTCCCAAATATGAACCCAAATCCCCTTATGGAAACCCCGGTGTTTATACGGCGGTTGGCAAACAATATTATGTTTTAAATACCGCTAAGGGATATTCACAAGTAGGTGTCGCCTCTTGGTACGGTTCAAAATTCCATGGCAAACTGACTTCTAGCCATGAACCTTACGATATGTTGGCAATGACAGCAGCAAGTCCGGTTTTACCTATTCCAACTTATGTGCGGGTTACTAATTTAGAAAATAATCGCCAAGTAATAGTGAAAGTCAATGACCGTGGCCCGTTTGCAAACGGACGTATTATGGATTTGTCTTATGCCGCTGCCAAAAAATTAGGTTATGCAGAAAAAGGAACTACTAAGGTAAAAGTAGAAGCCATTACATTTGAACCTGCTCAAGACAAGCCTATCTTGGCGACAAGCTCAAAGACTTCCTATGTTCAAGTAGGCGCCTTTCAGCAAATGGCCAAGGCGGAACAAGTGAAACTCCAAGTGGCTCAATTGACGCATCAATCTACTCGGATTAAACCGCTCTATGTCAATGATAAAACTTTGTATCGTGTACAAATTGGACCTTTAGAAGATATTCAAAAAACATCTGTGATGGCGCAGCTACAGCATCGCGGTTTCAATAATACACTCACTTTTCCCAGCTAATGTCTAATACATCTACCCAAACCAATCAGACCACTTGGCAAACTTTGCTGGCTGGAGAAAGAGAACTGCCTTATTTTAAAAAAATTTTACAGTTTTTAGAAAAAGAGAAAGCGGCTGGTAAGGTCATTTATCCACCCCAAAAAGATATTTTTAATTCTATTAAATTAACTCCTTTCGCAGATGTTAAAGTAGTCATTATTGGTCAAGATCCTTATCACGGCCCTAATCAGGCACATGGTTTGGCTTTCTCAGTTCAGCCCGGTATCGCCCCTCCTCCTTCGTTGCAAAATATTTTCTTGGAATTAAAAAATGATTTAGGCTGCACCATCCCAAAACAGGGTTTTTTGGAAAGTTGGGCTAAACAAGGTGTCTTATTACTGAATACAGTATTAACTGTAGAAGCTGGCAAGCCTCAGTCTCATGCCAAAATAGGTTGGGAACAGTTTACAGATAAAGTGATAGAAAGTTTAAATGAGCATCCACAAGGTATTGTTTTTTTGCTTTGGGGCGCTCCTGCTCAGCAAAAATCTCGAATTATTAACCCTTTCAAGCATCGAATTCTAACCGCTCCCCACCCTTCACCGCTTTCTGCTCATCGGGGTTTTTTAGGTTGTAAGCACTTTTCCAAGGCGAATATTTGGCTAAAAGAAATGGACCGCCCGGAAATCAACTGGCAGCTTTAATTTTTCCGCTAAATAATAAAGCCTTAGTCATGCGGCTCCAAACCCATAAAGAATGTTTTAATTCTGCATGTGCTACTTTCAATTGCTCACGGTATTCCTTGATTCTTCCAGTTTTTTCGATAGCCTCAATTTTGGCGATCAACTGTAAAATTTGAGTGCGTAAAGGAATAAGATATTCATGCATATATTGTAAAACAACGTCGGAACCCTGTTTCAATTTGGTCAATAAAACTTGCTCTTCCGCACGCAAACGATAACGGGTAAGAGCTGCTATACTTATTTTTTTCAAATCAGAAGCAAGACCACATCTGCTTAACAACCATATTAACCATTTCGTAGGGTCATAGTGGTAAAACCGGATTCCATTTCGATAATCTATTGGAAATTGATGATGGAAATTATGAAACCCTTCTCCATAAGTAAATAAAGCGGTAAACCAATGGTCTCTTCCAGTTTGTTCCAGCGAATAAATTCGCTCTCCAAAAGTATGGCAAACAGAATTGATACAAAAAGTAAAATGGTGGTTAAGTACTGTCCGCAACACACCAGCCAGAATAAAACCGCCCAGCCAATCTCCCCAAATCCCAGCAATCAGCGTAGGCATAATGAAGCCAAAAAAAACCGACAATGGGCCAAAAAATTTGTGCTGAAAACGTATTAACTTGTCTGCAGCCAGATCTTCCACATTGCTATAGTCACGTGATTCAGTATTGAGCACCATTAACCAACCGATATGAGCGTACCAAAAGCCCTTGTGGATGTTATAAGGATCTTTGTCGGTTTCCGAATAGCGATGATGATTCCGGTGGTCTGTACCCCACTCCAAAACGCTGCCTTGAAAAGCAGCTACTCCAAAAATTAAAAAAAGAATCTCTACAATTTTACTGGCTTTATAAGTACGATGAGCAAATAAACGATGATATCCTGCAGTAATTGCAAAACCACTGCCTAGCAACCAAATAAAAGCAAGTATGAGCGTTCCAACATGAATTTGCTCATGGGCAGCCAAGTAAATGGCGCCGCCAATGCCAACCACCGGAGTCAAAAGCAAAAATAAGGTATTAGTCCAATTTATTTTGCGTAATAAGTTCATATTATTGTTTCCATTATTGAGAAGGACTATTAGAGAGAATTAACCGAAGGGGGAGCAGTTGTATCTACTCTTTTCTCACCGTAATTGGGTAAGTAATCGGTTAGCGGCTTCTCGGGTTGCGCAGAAGCGGCAGTACTTGCCGTTGAACTGCTGGCGGAACTTGACGCTACCGTATTGCTGGTACTGCTTGCTGTAGCACTGCCCGCTTTTGCGGAACTAGTCCCCGACAATGCCCGCAAAGCATCTTGAGCAACTGTCTGACCTTGAGCCGCAGCTTTTCTGATCCAAATCAAACCGGTCTGCCGATCTTGAGTAGTGCCAATTCCATAATAATACAAATAACCTAAAGCATATTGGGCATCTGCATCACCGCTTCGCGCTGCTTGTTCCACATGTATGAACGAGCACTGATACTTTTGCAAAAAAGGATTATTATTGCATACTGCAGAAGAAGCAAATGAAGCAGAATGGCGGTCCACTGGGAGCCGCAGGCATTACTGGAGCTGGTGGATTATTCGAAGCGCAGCCATTGAGTCCCAACATCAACAAAATAGAAATGCTAGGCCCCGCTTATTAATTTGGAAATACGTTGCAATTTCATTCAATAACCTCCACTACGAAAAGATACGCCTGACATCATTGATCGTTCCTTGTGCAATCAAAAGAATAATCAAGATGATACCTATTCTCAATAATAGCATCTGATATCGTTCTGATATCGGTCGCCGAATTATACCTTCTATTATTTGAAATAAAAAATGTCCACCATCCAGTCCTGGAATGGGCAGTATATTAATAAAGCCTAAGGTGACACTGATAAAAGCAATAAATCCTAAATAAACTTTTAGCCCTGCTTGCGAAGCTGCACCCGCAGAACGGAAAATGGTGATAGGGCCGCCTAAAGTTTGTAAAGAAATTTTACCGCCAATCATTTTAGCCAGAACTATGCCATTAAATATAGTTAAATACCACGCTTGTTGCAAAGCGGGATCCCATGCAGTAATCACAGAATAATGTGGTTTGATTAAAATTTCATTAGGCCATTCTGGTGTTTTAACTTCTACGCCAAAATATCCTGTCGAATGACCTTTTTTGTTCGACTGTCCAACTGGACATTCAATTACGCGCGGTATTTTCTTTTTGAACCCTTAAAGAAAGCTCTTGGTTAGGATGATTTTGAATAATATTCGGCTAAACTTGGCCAATTCTTAACCGGTTGACCGTTTACTTGGATGATTTGTTCACCAGTTTGCAAACCACTGCGAGCTGGCTGGGGAATTAGGCACAATCTTATCAACAATGGCAGGGAATTCGGTGGTTGGAACGGAATTATTCCTAAACTAGTCAGTGGATCTGGTTCAATATCTGTGAGACGCCAATTTTTTAATGAAATGTTATGATCTTGCGGAGTCTGACCAGGTGTTTGAGTAGTCATTTTTACTTGGTCTTGACCAATCCCTTCAATCAGGCGGAAAAGAACTTGTTGCCACTGGACCACTGTTTTGCCTTGTACAGAGCGGATTACATCGCCGCTCTTAATCCCTGACTGGTCCGCAATCGAACCGGGGAGAACTTGGCCTACTATCGGTTTTACATAGACAACTCCCATTAAAAATATAATCCAAAACACAAAAATAGCTAAAATGAAATTAGTAATTGGGCCTGCAACGACAATGGCCATTCGAACCAATAAGGGTTGGCGGTTATAAGCGCCTTGGGAATCTTTTTGTGAAACCTGGACCTCGCGGTCATCCAACATTTTCACATAACCGCCCAGCGGCAGGATGGCTAAAACATACTCTGTGCCACTTCTGCTCACTTTAGACCATAACGGTTTGCCAAAACCGATAGAAAAACGGAGCACTTTAACGCCAAAAGCTTTCGCAACCCAGAAGTGCCCGGATTCATGGATTACTATAACCAGAAACACGGCCAGCACTGCCCCGATTACAGTGATCAATAATTCCATCAGCAATGCCCGCCGAAGCGGAAATTGCTTTCTGATTTAGATGCTGAGCTGCAGCAAAGCTGCAACTTAGCAATGAAGCGATCCCCCATCAGGTAATGTTTTTCTAGGAAAATCATTTTAATCATTCAATTTTTCAATAAGATTTGTATTTCAATACTTTAGCTTCTTATGAGTGCAAATGCAAATTGCCCCGCGCTTAGCTTGTTTATAAGGATTTCTTATGGGATAATTGACAAAATATGAATCAACCACGCGCGCTGTACGCATTATCACTCACTGAAATGTGGGAACGTTTTGGGCTTTACATCGTCCAAGGCTTGCTAATTTTTTACATGACTAAAGTGCTTAATTTTCCGGATACACAATCTTATGCCATTATGGGTCAATTCACCGCTTTAATTTATTTATCCCCTATCATTGGCGGATTATGTGCCGACCGGTTTTTAGGTTTCCGGCATACAATTCTGATTGGCGCTTACCTCTTATTGGCTGGGTATGCTTTATTAACCTTACCCTTGGCAAATAAAGAAGCTGCTATGTTTTTAGGCTTGTCCGTTATTATCTTAGGGACCGGTTTTTTAAAACCGAATATCTCTAGTTTTCTGGGTCGTTTTTATCATGAAAACGATCCCCGGCGTGACGCCGGCTTCACCATTTACTATATGGTTTTCAATTTTGGTGTCTTTATCTCCACACTATCCAGCGGCTCCATCCAAACTCATTTTGGCTGGCATGCTTGTTTTGGTGCTGCAGTCTTGGGATTATTATTGGCTATTTTGTTTTTCAGATTGGGTTATCGGTTTTATGGAGATGAAGGCCTACCTTTAAAAAGAACCGGCAACTCAGTCAAGGATTGGTTTTACCAAAAGGGGTCTTCTTTATTGGTGGTGATTTTAGGCGTTACGATTTGTTATCACCTATTAAAATTAGTAAACTTCGGTAACACTATTCTGACTATTTTTGGTTTGTTAGTATTCGCTTTTCTAATAATTATTACTTTCCGTCTGGATAAAGTAGCTCGTCAAAAAATGTTAGCCTTATTGATTCTAATATTTGTATCGATCGCTTTCTGGGCCATATATTTTCAAATTTTTCTTGTCGAAAATTTATTTATCGATCGTAATGTTGACCGGTTTATCTTTGGTAAAATCATTCATCCTGTGGTCTTTATTTCCTTACAACCTTTTTTCATTTTATTACTAAGTCCACCATTTGCTTTTTTGTGGAAAAAAATACAGTCTAAAGAAAAAGCTATTTCAAGAGGATTACAGTTTACTTTAGCTTTAGCGATTATTGGCGTTGCCTTGCAGGTTTTGGTATTTGGAATCCATTTACCTGAAACAGATCACATGATACGTCCGTTCTGGATTGTATTAAGTTACCTGATTATCACCGTCGGCGAATTAATGTTGTCGCCCATAGGTCTTTCCATGGTGACTCAGTTCGCGCCACAGAAATTAGTTGCGGTCATGATGGGTGTTTGGTTTTTAGGACTTAGTTACGGTGGTTTGCTTGCAGGTTACTTAGGAAAACAAGCCAGCATCCCTAAGGAACTCATCGGCAATACCTTGATCACCAATCCTATCTACGCGCATGCTTTCCAAAATTATGCTTATCTGGGGTTTGGGGTAGCGGTCTTTACTTTAATATTGACTCCTTGGCTCAACCGCTTAACGATTCATCCATCTAAGCAAACTTGATATCAGCAATTCCGCTATGTGTATTGTCAAGGGTTAGGGACAAAGAAATCCCCTCCATCCGAAATGGTCTAAAAAATTAAGAGCCGAAGAACAGTCAAGGCTGCGCGAAGCGCACCCCAAAGGGGTTTAGCCTTGACTGTTCGCAGGCGACCCCATCATTGGGTGATGTGCTGTGATCAGCGATAGCTGATCACAGCGCATGATTACCTTTTTTCTTCAAAGATCTTCAGCATTTAAACAAGGCTTATTGCCCTAATCTGCTATTCGTGGTTATTTCCGTAGAAATACGCACAAGCTGTTCATTCAGTTTAATAAGGTGCGTGCCCCAAACTCGCTAACGTGGTCCTCTCAGACTCACAGGAATTGCTACGGGGTCACCGCAAACTGTTGCTGCTTCACTTGATCTTTGATCGCTGCTCTCTTCTCATATAAGCATCCTGTTCTAATACAGGCTCTGATCCGCCCTGCCAGGTGTCGAGCTACCGCAACAATAGCCCGCTTCTTCCCTCGATGGGCGGATAATCTGTCATAAATCTCCTTCAAATTGGGATCTTGACGGATGGCCACCCATGCGGCTTCTATGAATATTTTACGGAATATAGACCGACCCTGTCGACTAATATTCCCTTGTCGAACGTGCTCTCCAGAAGAATATTCACTCGGGGTCAGTCCCAGAAAACTAAAGAGCCTCTTCTCGTTTTTAAACTGGCTCATATCCCCTAATTCATTCGCCAGTTCCCGGCCATGCAATAACCCTATGCCGGGGACACTTTCATAAATCATCGTTAATCCATCCTCCTGGGCTTGATTTTTGAGTTGCTCTTCAATCATCTTTAAACTCCGGGTTAAGTCCTGCCATTCCTGAGCATAACAGTGAATACTATACTTCAGGTCCTCAGGCACTTGAATATCGGATAGCTCATTTAATTTCTTCAGGATCCAGCAAGCAGATATCCTCGTATCATCTTCTTCTACAGGCATCAATCCTTGCGTAAATAACAGGCCTTTCAATTGATTCCCTATTCGCTGCCGACTTTGCCAAATTTGCTGACGGAGTCGCGTGACGCTCCGTCGCCCTTCTTGTTCGACCGTCGGCACAAATATCCCTTTCAGGCGATGACTCGCTAGTTGGGTCGCTATTTTTAATGCATCGCGTTTATCCGTTTTTACCCGATCTCTCGATGCTACTTCAATGGCCCCAGGGTGCACAACCTGGTTTTTAATTCCGTGCGATAATAAAAAACGATGCAAATGAAAACCTGAAAATCCGGCTTCATAGGCTGTTTTAACCTCCGCTCCCTGAAAATGATTATGAATATAACTGAGTAATACCTCAGGCTTAGCAGGCATCGTATCACGCTTAATAACCTCTCCCTCGCAGATACTGACGCAACTATAGGTTTTTTTATGAACGTCAATTCCCATATATATCGTCTTTCCTGTATAATCGTACTTGTACATATATCTTCCTCCATTATTCACTTCAATACCTTATTTTATAATGGAGGAAGATTTCTTAATACATCATAGCAACTCGCCCAAGAGCGAGAATTGCTGACTTGATATAACACCTTCTGGATTCTAAACTTAGAAGTGATACAATGGCTTTTCCGTAACTTACTTTGATGGAGCTAGATATGATATCTCAAGCCACCTATATATGGATTGACGGCAGTCAACCGTCGCAAACCTTACGTTCTAAAGTGAAAATGCTGCCATTTGTTCAAGGCGGCTTATCTTTGAAGCATATACCTGAATGGAACTTTGATGGCTCGTCCACTTACCAAGCTACCGGCCACGATTCTGATTTGATCTTAAAACCAGTTTGTTGTGTCGATGATCCTTTGTTAGGTGGAGATAACTACCTGGTTTTATGCGAAGTCATGAATTCTGATGGGACAGCGCATCCTTCAAACAAACGTGCAAAATTGCGTGAAGCCATGGATAAATATGGAAAGGAACACGATCCTTGGATTGGATTTGAGCAAGAATATACTTTATTTAAAGGTCAACAACCGCTTGGCTGGCCCGACCGCGGTTATCCCGCACCGCAAGGTCCTTTTTATTGCGGCGTGGGCGCCGATGAGGTTTTTGGCAGGCACTTGGTGGAAGAGCATACTGCTGCATGTATTGATGCCAATTTAATGATTTATGGTATCAATGCCGAGGTTATGCCGGGACAATGGGAATTTCAAATTGGCTATCGTGGTATTCCTACTGAAAGTGCTGACCCCCTCACGGTTTCTGATCATTTATGGTTGGCGCGCTGGTTGTTATACCGAATCGGTGAAGATTATGATATTAACGCCCGACTTCATCCAAAACCGGTAAAAGGAGATTGGAATGGCGCTGGTAAGCATACTAACTTTTCAACCAAAGCTACTCGTGATCCCAAAAAAGGAATGGATGCTATTCATAAAGCGATCAGAGCTTTAGAAAAAAACCATGACAAACATATTAAAGTGTATGGTGCTTTCTTAGAACTAAGACTTACGGGTAAGCATGAAACCGCTCCCATTGATAAATTCACCTTTGGTATAGCGGATCGAGGCGCCTCGGTACGTATACCGCGTTCAGTTGCTAAACAAGGTCATGGATATTTTGAAGACCGGCGTCCAGGAGCCAATGCAAATCCTTATGAAGTAGCCACAATGCTAATAGAAACTGTGTGCGGTGAATAATTCACCAATCCCGCAGGATGATAGCGCGAACTCGATCCGATATCGCATTATGACGCGGACGGATCGGGGAACAATCTAAAAAAATTTTCAGTAGTTTGTTCAGCTACACGTTTGACCTCAATTCCGCGCAATTCGGCAATTCGAGCCGCCACTAAACTGACATACTGCGGCTCATTGGGTTTTTTGCCTCGATGCGGCACAGGGGTTAAGTAAGGGGCATCTGTCTCAATGAGGATTCTATCGAGAGGAACTTTTTTAGCGACCTCAGCCACTTCGGTTGCGTTTTTGAAAGTCACGATGCCTGAAAAAGAAATATAAAAATTCAATGCCAAAGCTTGCTGCGCCATTTCCCAATTCTCAGTAAAACAATGCATTATTCCACCGATGGTTTCAGCTTGCTCTTCTTGTAAAATATGAATGGTATCCTCCCTCGCTTCACGTGTGTGGACTATGATGGGCTTTCCTAATTCTTTAGCTACGCGAATATGTAACCGGAAATGTTCTCTTTGCTCTTCTAAACCTGTTTTATTGTAGTGATAATCTAAACCTGTCTCGCCAAGGGCAATCACTTTAGGGTGACGAGCCAGTGTAATTAAATCGGATTTTGTGAGCTGTATTTTTTCACTGGGATGTACTCCTACACTGGCGGAAACATTAGAAAAACGCTCAGCGATTTCAAGAACTTCTTGGGCATGAACTAAATCCACCCCCACACATAAGATATGCTTAACTCCCACTTTTTTAGCTTGTTCGATGAGAGCCCCTAAATCACCTTGATAGGCTGTCAAATCCAACATGTTCAAGTGACAATGCGAATCTACAAAATGCATGTATTTTCCTTATGACGATTAATAAATAAACTGTCTACTAATAATTGTTCATTTAAATGCAGCTGCGTATTTAGCACAGCTTGCCGGGCTAAACTTAAATTTGACAAAAGCGACAATAATCGCGGCCGGGTGTAAGTTTTTGCTAAGGTGTGTAATTGCACCGCGCAATCTGGATTAACCAGCCATTGAGTGTTCGCACCCAATTGTAAACGCAATAAATCAACCGCTATGGAGAAGAAAGCATCCAGCCAGGATACCAATAAGTCTGATTTTGGATAATCAATTGAATTTGTTTGTAACTGACTCAAGACTTGATTACGCAAATTAAAATAGTCTCCCGCTGCTAACTCCATCGCCTTTAAGGGAGCAAATTCCGCAACTCTCAGCAACGATTGGGCCAGCGATTCCCGAATCGCTTCCTGGTTCATATCCTGCGCATCGGCAAAGCCGATTGCTCGGAATGAAGGGGGAGAATCGCGGTTCTCCCCCTTGCGATCCCCCATCGCGTAAGGTAACGCTTGCAACTGCTGAGTTAGCCAAGGAAGCGCTTCAATTCCTGCTGTAAATCGAATGAACTGACAACGGCTGGTAATTGTTGCGGGCAAAACTCCCGGACGATGACTGACTAATAATAAAATTACTTTTTCAGCCGGCTCCTCTAAGGTTTTTAATAAGGCATTCGCAGCAGCTCTATTTAAAGCATCTGCTGGAGCAATAATAGCTATGTGGTATCCGCCTCGTTGAGTCGTTTTCTGTAAGCCGGTAATCACTTCTCTTATTTGATCAATCTTAATATTTTTACCGGTGGCTTCAGGAAAAACACCCCATAAATCGGGATGATTATCTGCAAGCCACAAAAGACATTCAGGACATTGATTACAGGCTTTTTCCGAAGATCTATTATTGCATAATAAATATTTTGCAAATTGTTTGGCGAACTCTAGCTTTCCTAAGCCTGCAGAGCCCTGCAATAAAACAGCATGCGGCAACCGGGATTGCGCAAACTGAGTTAGCAATTGCCGCCATTGTAGTTGCTGCCAAGGATAAACAACCATGAATTCCTCACACGATTTTGTTCAGTTCCGCCAACAGTTGGTGATGCACATCCGCCAATGATTTTTCTGCATGGATAATCCGAAAACGGCTAGGCGCTTCAGCGGCCAATTTCAGATAACCCTGCCGCACACGCTCAAAAAATTCTAACCGCTCACTTTCAATCCGGTCCTTGCTGCGTCGTTTTTTAATCGCTCAATACCGATATGGCGGGCGCGTCCAATAAAAAAGTAATATCCGGCTGCAGATCGCCATGCACCCAATCGGCCAAAGTAGCAATTCTTTCTAAGGACATTCCCCGCCCAAAACCTTGATAAGCATAACTGGCATCGGTAAAGCGATCAGATGATCACCCATTTACCTTGTTGCAAAGCAGGTTTGATGACTTGAGCAATATTTTGCGCGCGGCAAGCAAACATCAACAATAATTCCGTATCTAAATACATCATTCATGATGGTGATTTAATAAAACGTGACGAATTTCTTCAGAAATTTGAGTGCCGCCCGGCTCCGATTAACCACAAAATCAATTTGCCGATATTGTAACTGCGCATTCAAAAATTTAATGGCAGTGCTTTTGCCTACTCCTTCTATGCCTTCAAAAGAAATAAAATAATTTTTCATAAACTAGTATAAGCTTAACGACGCGAAATATAAAAAGAGCCAAACCCATACCATTTTTGTTATCCGACTTCAGATTTTTTATATTGCCGGTATTTTTTCACCGCCTGTAAATGCTCCGGATAAGTCGCCGAAAATTGGTGACCGCCATCTCCTTGGGCACATAATATAAGGCATCGCCGGGCGTCGGATGCAAAGCCGCATAAATAGAAGCAGCGCTGGGCATATTAATCGGCGTCGGCGGTAAGCCTTTATGCAGATAAGTATTATACGGATTATCATTGCGTAAATCTTCTAAAGTAATAACCGAACCATAAGGCTTACCTACGCCGTAAATCACCGTTGGATCAATTTGCAAATTCATATTTTTCTGCAATCGTCGAAGAATCACTCCAGCAATGATTGGACGCTCTGCTGGTAAAACCGCTTCACTTTCCACCAATGAAGCCACTATCAATGCTTCTTCAGGGGTTTGATAAGGCAAATTAGCCTGCGCGTTGCTGCCATTCTTGATTAATAAGTTTTTCATGCGCTGATAGGCCTGCTGTAAAATCACAGTATCTTTATTGCCCCAAGTATAAACATAAGTATCTGGAAAAAAATGGCCTTCGGAAGAATTGCCAGGATGGCCTAAGGCGGTCATTATTTCTTGATCGGTTTGTTTGACAGCCATATGTTGTAAGGCAGTCGTTAGCCAGCAAATTTGCACGGATTTGCCGCATGGTGATGCCTTCCACCAATGTCATTTTTCGCATCACTACCTTGCCGGTGACAATATTGTTCAGTAATGTTTCGGGTGTAGTTTCCGGAGTCTACAGCATATTCGCCTACGCGTAATTTTTTGGAATCGCCCACGCTGACGGGCAAGTAAAATAAAAAAATGAGGATGAGGCAATAAGCCCCGTTCGTGAAGCTCAGCAGCCAATTGTTTCAGTGTTGAATTAGGTGTGACAATCACCGTGGTAGTAATCCGGAGGATATCATGGGCGTATGAGCAAAATGATGCCAGCCCATCCTTCCCAAAGTCCAACATTAAGAAATAACTGCCAATAAATAATGCAAAATAAGCAGCGGCCCGCAATAGTTTCTAATAAGCACGCGATGAGCACGAACAATTAAAAATACCAGGAATAAAAAATCCAGGCAAATCTATCGCTTATCGTCTTAACGACGCCATTACTGAATCCCTATCTATTAATACGACGGAAAATTAAACTGCCGTTAGTGCCGCCAAAGCCAAAAGAATTGGACAATACCACATCGATTTTGCGTTGTTGCGCAGTTTGCGCGACAAAATTTAAGATCACAACCTTCGTCCGGATTTTCTAAATTGATAGTCGGCGGCGCCACTTGATCACGAATGGCTAAAACTGAAATAATGGCCTCCACTGCCCCGGCTGCTCCTAATAAATGCCCGGTCATTGATTTAGTTGAACTGACCGCCAGCTGGTAAGCATGTTCACCAAAAGCAGTTTTGACGGCTTGGCTTCAATGACATCCGCCATAGTTGAAGTGCCATGGGCATTAATATAATCCACCGCTTCAATCGCAATGCCGGCATCCGCCAGTGCATTTTTCATGGATAACACAAATCCTGCGCCATCAGGACAAGGCGCGGTCATGTGGTAAGCATCCGCACTCATGCCAAAACCTAGCTAATTCAGCATAAATTTTTGCTCCACGGCGTTTGGCAAATTCCAGTTCTTCCAAAACCAATACTCCGGCTCCTTCACCGAATACAAATCCATCTCGATCTTTGTCCCAAGGACGGCTGGCTTTTTCGGGTTGATCATTGCGGGTAGACAAGGCTTTGATAGCATTAAAACCACCAATGCCCAAGTGCGATAGTCGACATTTCCGCGCCCCCGGCGACCATGACTTCAGCATCGCCATGGATAATCATCCGCGCAGCATGACCGATATTATGAGCGCCGGTGGTGCAAGCGGTGACGATGGAAATATTCGGCCCCATCAGATGATGTTTCATGGAAACTAAGCCCGCCGCCATATTAATAATGCTGCCGGGGATAAAAAATGGAGATATTTTACGCGGCCCACCTCTATCTAAGGCCAGACAATTGTCTTCAATACCCGGCAGACCGCCAATGCCTGAACCAATAGCCACCCCGGCGCGAGGCGCTAACTGCTCAGTGACTTCCAACCCAGAATCCAGCATAGCCTGACGTGCAGCTTCAGCAGCATATTGGACAAATAAATCGGTCCGGCGGACTTCTTTGTCCGTTAAACTCAAACTGGGATCAAAATTCTTGCACTTGAGCAGCAATTTGGGTGGGCAACTGACGAGGCATCAAAGCGAGTGATTTTGGCTCACTCCGCTTTTACCCTGAGTAATTGCCTGCCAGGCAGCTTCGAATAGTATTACCTACCGGGCTGACAATTCCCAGCCCGGTTACAACAACTCTTCTTCTGCCTTCGAATGCACTCATTAAGCACTTTCTCTTTTTGCTTTTGTTTTTCGATAAAATCAATAGCTTGTTGGATAGTGGTAATTTTTTCAGCTTCTTCATCTTGAATTTCAATACCAAATTCTTCTTCCAAAGCCATTACTAATTCAACAGTGTCTAAAGAATCTGCGCCTAAATCATCAACAAAAGATGAATCATTGGAGATATCTTCTTCTTTAACCCCCAATTGTTCAACCACAATTTTTTTGACACGATCTGCAACAGTTGCTGCCATAATTCAATCCTCAAAGTTAAAGTTAAAGATTATTAACAAACAGAGCCATTATACCATACACATTCCGCCATTGACATGCAATGTCTGGCCAGTGATATAGGCGGCCTGATCTGATGCCAAAAATACCACAGTATTGGCGATATCTTCAACCGTTCCGCTGCGTTTCATCGGGATTTTTCCAGCAATCCATTCGCGTTGTTCGGCAGTGAATTGACTGGTCATATCGGTTTCAATAAAGCCCGGGGCCACCGCATTGACGGTGATGCCATAAGCGGCCATTTCCAAAGCCAACGCTTTGGTAAAGCCAATCACTCCCGCTTTTGCCGCGCAATAATTCACTTGCCCGGGATTGCCCATGACGCCAACCACGGAAGTAATATTAATAATTCGCCCGCTTCGTTGTTTCACCATTGATTTTAAACAAATTTTACTCATGCGAAACACGGCGGATAAATTGGTATTAATCACTTCATCCCATTGCTCTTCTTTCATTCGTAATAACAAATTATCGCGATGAATGCCGGCATTATTGACCAAAATAGCCGACAGGGCCAAAATCATTTTGCGCCTTGAGTAACCACGTTTGACACGCTTCAGGGTCGCGTACATTTAGAGTATAGCCCGGCGCCCTGAATATTGGCTGCTTTAAAAGCAGCAGTGATTTTTTCAGCGCCTTCTGGTGGTCGCGGTGCCCATTACAGTAGCCCCTTCCCGCCCAATTCTAAAGCAATGGCCTGACCAATCCCCGGCTTGCGCCGGTGACCAGTGCTATTTTTCCTGCTAATAACCCCATAATTCCTCCATTAATTCATAAATTGACCGCGCACAATTCGGCCATCAGGTTGTGATAAGTTTGATGAATTGAGCTAATTCGTTTGTTTAAGCCAGTTAAGACCTTGCCAGGTCCACATTCCACAATGAATTTCTACTGCCATGTTTTTCCATAAATTGAATGTTTCCACCCAGCGCACCGGATGGGTCAATTGTTGAATCAAAGCTTGACGAATAGCATCCGGATCAGTGATGTAAACTGACATCACAATTATGAATCACAGGTATTTGTGGAGAATGAATCGTCACTTTGACTAAATCCTGCAGCTAATCGTTTGGCGGCCGTCTGCATTAATTCACAATGGGAGGGAACACTGACAGGAATTCGTTTGGCCATTTTAGCCCCTTTGGTCTGCGCTAGAATAATGGCTCTGTCGACCGCTGCGCTATGACCAGCAATAACCGTTTGGCCGATGGAATTAAAATTGGCAGGACTTAATACTTCATTTTTTTCTTTAGATTAGATTCGCATAACTCATTAATTTTTTGATCATTTAAACCCACAATCGCTGCCATAGCGCCCACGCCTTCCGGAACTGCTTCCTGCATATAACGGCCGCGGTTGGCGACCAATTTAAGCGCATCCTAAAGTCTAACGCTTGAGCAGCCACTAAGGCACTGTATTCGCCGAGACTATGTCCGGCCAATAATTGCAGGGATAGGCTTTGCTGGCTGTTGCCAATTTCGCCAAGCGGCAATATCGGCCGTCAATAATACTGGTTGAGTATATTCAGTTTGATTGAGTTTTTCCTCAGGTCCTTGCTGAGCTAATTCCCAAAGATCATATCCTAAAATTGCAGCTGGCTTCGGCAAAAGTTTGTCGAATATATCAATTTCCGGCCAAAGCCGACAACATGCCTAAAGATTGTGATCCTTGACCAGGAAAAACCATCGCAATTTTCTTCATCGATGTTACTCCTCTAATACTTGAATAAGCACAGAACCCCAAGCTAATCCTGCACCAAAGGCTTCTAACATCAAAACTTCACCCTGCTTAATTTTGTCCTGCTTGTAACGCATGATCTAAAGCTAAAGGAACTGAAGCCGCGGAAGTATTGCCATGTTCAGCAACCGTTAAAATCACTCGCTCCATCGGTAAATTCAATCGTTTAGCAGTGGCTTCAATGATGCGTGAATTGGCCTGATGCGGAATCAGCCAATCGACTTCTTCTTTTTTTAAACCACTTTTGGCTAAAGTTTCATCCACAATACTACCTAATTGCGTGACGGCTATTTTAAAAACGGTATTGCCTTTCATATGAATACATGGAGGGTTGCGAATCCCATAAAGGATTTTTAGCGTAAATGCATCGGTATAACAGCCAGCGGCATGAATATGAGTGGCTAAAATACCGGCTTGTTCAGCTCGCTTGTAAAACCACGGCCCCTGCCCCGTCACCAAATAATACGCAAGTACTACGGTCTTTCCAATCCACGGTTTTGGATAAGGCATCCACTCCAATAACTAAAGCATTACGTATAACTTTGGTTTTAATAAATTGATCTACAACACTTATTCCATAAATAAATCCTGCACAAGCCGCATTTAAATCAAAAGCCGGACAATTATTATTAATACCTAATTGCTGCTGAACAATACAGGCTGCACTAGGAAAAAGATAATCGTTGGTAGCGGTACAAACAACGATCATATCAATATCATTTGGGTTGTAATTCGGCATTTTCTAAGGCCCGCCTGGCGGCTTTCACCGCCATAGTGGACACAGTATCTTCACTTTTACCGACAATATGTCGTTCTCGAATACCTACGCGCTGCATAATCCAATCATCGGTAGTATCGACCATTTTTTCTAAATCAGCATTGGTCAAAATAGTTTCCGGTAGATATGAACCAACACCAAGTATTTTACTATATATCATTATATTAGAACCATTATTTAAACCAAAGTATCAGATTTCAAACCCTGCTCTATTAAGGCCGGGATATTTTTTTCAATTTCTAAAATCGCTTCCTCAATGGCCGCTGCAAATCCGATCACGCCGGCTCGGCCATGACTTTTTACCACGATACCCGTTAATCCCAAGCAAAATTGCGCCATTGCGACGTTGCGGATCTACTCTTTTTTAAGCTTTGCAAATACTGGTAATGCAGGCAAAACGGCTAATCGGGTCAGCCAATTTTTATTGAATGCTTGACGGGCATAATGAGCAATTAAATGAGCAACGCCTTCCGCGGCTTTTAAAGTGATATTGCCGATAAAACCATCGCAAACCACGACATCTACTTTCCCTTCAAACAAAGTATTTCCTTCGATAAAACCTATGTAATTAATACTTGGTATGTTTCGACAACAATTCGGCGGTTTGCTTTACCTGTTCATTGCCTTTAATAGCTTCTTCACCGATATTTAATAATCCCACCCGAGGATTGGGGATATTATCAACTGCTTTTGCAAAAACCGAACCCATCACCGCAAATTGGCATAAGATGTTCCGCACTGGAGTCAACGTTAGCGCCCAAATCCAAAATTCGCACTTGGTGGTCTTCTTGTATGGTGGGAAAACGGGTAATAATCGCAGGACGATCGATGCCGGGTAAAGTTTTGAGTACAAAACGCGACGTGGCCATTAATGCGCCGGTATTGCCAGCGCTGATGCAGGCTTGCGCTTCTTGTGATTTCACCAAATTGATGGCCACTCGCATGGAGGAATCTTTTTTATAACGTAAGAGCGGTGGCAGGCGATTCATCCATAGCGACTTCTTCAGCGGCGTGATGAATTTTCCAACGATCAGAAACGTCAGCGCCTGTTTGTTCCAACAGAGGATGTGATTATTTCTTCACGGCCAACAAAAATAAGGCGCAAATCAGGATGTTTTCTTAAAACTTGCAAACCCGCTGGAATAACAACTTGCGGGCCGTGGTCTCCTCCCATCGCATCCAGCGCAATGGTCTTTAGCATGGAGTGACTATTCTTCTTTTTCTTCAGTCTGAACTTTAACCTGGATAACTTGTTCACCTTTATAATAGCCATCTGGTGCCAACATGATGACGGCGATGGGTTTCCCCTGTCATTTGATCAACTGAAAGTGCGGAAGCGGATAATAGCATCATGTGAACGGCGCATCCCACGTCTTGAACGGGTAACTCGGCTTTTTTGTACGGCCATGGACTTTCTCCAACATCTTTGATAAAGACCGTAATAGTAACTTTCTCAAACAAAAAAATCAAGGATGAAACATGCTACTCGGGACTGTCTCTCGCTCTATCTAAAGGTACATTATACTGCAGTTTGACTACTAGTTATCTACATAAGTTACTTTTGGTACGATATATTGCGCGGAATTTGGGGACTCAATATTCACTGAGTCCTTGTTTCCAACTTACAGAATAGTTGAGTTAGTCAATCCTAGAATATTGCTGGTAAAGGTCAGTAAGCGATCCAGTAAGTCCATTCTTGCCAATCTAGGCGGTAGCCTGATAATTTAGCTTCATATTCTAGGGCAATAGTTTTTCATAGTTTTCGACGGACTGGCAAATTTACTTTCTCCGCCGGTTCTTCAGGAACAATTAACTGAGCCTTGACTCCCAATTTCCCCATAAGGCTGGTTTATCATAAATAATCAGGGCAGTTTGACTGCCTAAACTATAAACTGTGCTGTTAATTTAGGATTAGTGGCCAAGGGACGCTTCATTACAGTGCATAATCTCTTATCATTGAGATGTTTCTTGAGGTTTGCTTCAGCTTCTGGAACCAAAGCCATGATTTTTTTATGTTCAGTTTTAATAGAATTTTTGGAACTGACTTCTATATCATTCAGGGCTTTTTTTATTCCTGTTATCAGGTTAACATATGTTAAAAGCTAAGACTTTGCATCAGAAGAAGCAGCTATTTTGGATAATATTATTTCTTTACCTTTTCTAACGCTTTATCCAATTCTTTACTGTCAGCAGCGATCTTTTGATCACTGCCATGAATCTTATTCATGAGCGCAGCTTCTCAGCACCTGAAGTTTGGCTGATGTCTTGATTTAATTTTGTGCGAATAATCAAAGTATCTTCGTACTCAGTAAATGCTTGTATCAACGTGCTAGTAGAATGGGATTTTTTAAATTGAGTAAGAATCATAAGTAGACCATATTAAATACTACTGCTAAAAATAAAAGCAAATAAATAAAAAATTTAAACCAGTATTTCGTCTTAAGTAAGAATAGTAAATGATTAATAAAATATCAGTAAATTGAACCATACATGGAAATTAAATATGAAAGCTTTAAAGTTATTAAAAAAATTGACATTTCCTAGAATTTAAATAAAATGCATACAGTTGATTAAAAAAGGATAGTATGAATACTGACACGGAACATACGAAGAAATTAATTTATTCAGCAGATTTGTCTGCAGTACTTAAGCGACTGGTTTTTATTGAAGGTTGGAAACCGAAACAGGCCGAAATAGCAATTGAACAATATCGAAATTATCTCTTCTTAAGGTTTAAATATCGTACTGAATATAAAGAATATGAACTTCCACCATCCTACGAGATAGATGAAGTTTGGCATGCCCATGTTTTACATACTCAAGATTATATCCGTTTTTGTAATCAAGTGTTTGGTGAATATCTGCACCATTCTCCACATCATGGCCAGGATCAAGGATTATCTTTAAAACAACTTGCAGAGATGTTTGCACAAACACAACGACTTTATCAAAAAGAATTTGGTGAATATATTCACTCTATTAAACGTATTCCGTTTAGAAAACGTCCAACAGAAAAAAATCTGGCAAAATTGTTACGAAATACTATATAGAGGAAAGAAATAATGAAGTTCTTGTAGTCTTTTGTATCCAGTTTGATAAAATCAAAACTTTTTTTTTAACTTGAAAGTAGATTTAAAAGAATATATCATTATCAGAAATTTTATTGCAGTTGCAATAAAAAAAGAGCGTGACTTTTTATGCATTTGTTAACTTAAAATGGAGAAAAAAATATTAAAATTTGTAAAATTTTTGTTCAAAAAAAGTAAGCCAAAATGGCGTATTGCGCTTAAGTTAATCTTATGTCAGCTCTCCAATTTGACAAAATGAAAATTTTATTTTTTTACTTGAAAGTAGATTTAAAAGAATGTATTGTTATTAGGAATTTTATTGTAGTTGCAATAAAAAAGGAGCGTGATTTTTTTACGCATTTATCAATTCAAAATGGAGAAAACAATGTTAAAATTCGTAAAATCTCTCTTCAAAAAAAAACCAGCTAAAATGGCATATTGTGGCTGATTTTTTCAATGCCAACTTTCTGCGCTAATTGAAAGGCTTGATCGCGGTATATAGAAACCTCGCTAAATCACTTGGCATATTGTTGATAAAGATCATTCAAGCGGTTTTGCTCATTTTGCATAGATTGATCCATCAAATTTCGAATAGTAAGATACTTTTTCTCTCATACTTCATGCGAAGGCGTATCTGTGGCGCAAAGGTTTAGATAGCTTTTATCGAAGTTTATAAAATTCTCGACTTCAGAAATAACCTCTTTGTTAAAAGTTAGTAAATCCTGTTCGATTTCTGCATTTATTTGCAATAAATTTCTGTTTCTATCCCGCTTTTCATCTTGAGTAATTAAACTAACCGGCTGTTTATTGTTACATTACTGTTTTACAGCCCTTTCATTTAAAACAATTAATGAGTTATTTAACCGTTGGTAGCCTTTTTGCTTTAAGTCAATACTATATTGAGTTAATTTTATTGGCTCTTCCAGAATTCCCGTGGTTTCCAAATTTATGCATTGAATCTTTGGAACTGACTACTATCTCTTCTAGAGCTTTTTTTATTCCTGTCATCTTATCTATGTATGTTAAAAGCCACTCTCTTGTGTCGGCAGAAGCGGCTATTTTGGCTTCTGATTGTTTTTTCCAAATTTCAAATTGATCGATACGATTTTTTAATAAGATCTCATTTGGATAATATTTCTTCACTTTTTCCAAGGCATTATCCAATTCTTTACTATCAGCAGCGAGCTTTTGATCACTGGTAGGAACCTTATTGATGAGCTCTGCCTTCTGAGCACCTGAAGCTTGGCTTATGTCTTTATTTAACTTTGTGCGGATGATTAAGGTATCTTCATATTCAGTAAAGGCTCGTATCAAAGTACTGGTTGAATGGGATTTTTTTGATTGATAAGAATCATAGTGAACGATTCAGAAGAGTGCAATCCATGGTATTATATATACGAATATATTTAATTTATGCTATCCAACTCGGAAAAACCATTGGTGTTGACCACACCATTTTTATTAACTAAAACAAGGTATGAAAATGAACAATTTGAGTCTCGATAAGCACCAAGAACAGAATTTACGAAATAAGTTTTTTTCTTGTTTTTTAGAGTTACAGTCCATATTTTTTCAGATAAAAATTAATTCGATTCCAATGCTAAATGAGGATATTTTTTAATCAATTTAACTTTAATTTTGCTCATTAAGCTTCCGATGATAGTTCCAGCTCTAATTTGATAGATATAATGTCCAAATTCTTTTAGATAAAGCTCTTGAGTATTTTCAAATAACTGTTCCAAAAATGCTATATTGCCTGCTTCAGAAAGATGAGGATCATGATCCAAATATTGATCTTCGCAATGAGCAAAAACTTGTTTACAGAAATGTCGATAATCACGTGTATGCAAAACATGTGCATGCCAAACATCATCTATTTCTTTGGAAGGCGGTAATTTTTCATTCGGATATTTTTTTCTAAGAAAAAGATAATTTCTATATTGCTTTGAAGCTTTAATTGCATCTTCCCTATTCCATTTATCAATTTTAACCAAACGCTCAACCACGGGGCCTAAATCTACCTCTTCTATTAAGCGTTTTGCTTGCTCTAAAGCATTCAAACTTGCTGTATCCATGTCTTTGTTTCTCACTGTTTTATGAAAAATTCTACTCTAAACATCTTTTAAAAAGCAATACAATTTTTTTATTATGTCATTATTGCACGCGAATGCTTATTAATTCTCATTGAATTAACAAAATTGCTGAAAAAATCTAGATTTATTTTAGAAAATAGTGTAATTTTGGTGCAGATTTTTTGAAGAAAAAAATTGTCCTTAACTATATTAAAATTATAGAGAACAGAAGCAGGTAAAAAATATTAACATGTATTTATTTTGTTAATTGATTTGAAAATTGTTAATATTAACGAATAATGCTTCAAAACAGTTTGCTATCATAAAATAATATGATAAGATTGTAACAGATTCTTTTATATTCTTATGCCTTTTAGCTAAAGAAGGAGAGCTTGTCAATCAGATTTAAAAGAATATATTCTAGTTGATTAGCTTAGTAGTTGAATGTTACAAGGGAAATTGAAATGAAGCTATTAAGAAAATTCTTTAAAAAACAAAAAGCAAAAACAGGGATGCGCCTATAATTCAGTTGACTTGATATTCCCCTAGTTGATCTGGATCTGTCCTTTATTTTGTGATATACAGATATAGGAAAGTTTTTAAAAGTTCTTATGGCTTTTTGCCAAAGAAAGGAGAGCTTGTCATTCTAAATTAACTATAAGAAGATTGATTAGCTTATTATTTAATTGTTTGTTATGAAAGGGAGATTAAAATGAAGCTACTAAGAAGATTTTTTAAAAAACAAAAAGCAAAAGCAGGATGGTGTGTTTAATTAATTAGAAAAGACATAGATAGGTCACTATCTGTGTCTTTTTCCTTGTTTAAAATAAAAGAAAATTTTGAGTAATAATTTTGATATATAATGTATGTTGAGAATTTTTTTAAAAAATATGCTAATGGTTTCATTCTTGAATAATTTTTGGTTTGTTTTTTTTATAAAAGCTTTTGCCTTCATAAATAATTCATTAGTTTTTATTGTTTTTGTTAACCTAACAACTGCAGTCTTAATTACTTTATGTAATAATTATCTTATGTTAAAGAACAAATATTGTTATCGTGTATAGGAGGATTGTATTGTTATTTGACCCATTTTACATACTAGTGGATCATATTCAGTTTTTTTTCTTGAAAAAAAGCTTATAGTATAATGAGAAAGATCCTTCAAAATCTCTCCAAATTGTTGGTGTTGAATTTTATCTTCCTTTATATTTTTTTGAATTTCCTTTCTCAAAATTGTAAGTCTATTTGTATCTAAAGCTGATAGACTGCACATATTCATACCAGAGCTAATAAGCGTCCCGCTCTGACAAATCAATCTACCTGTCGATATATAAGTTTCCCGTGAAATGTTTTTTCCTAAAAGAGACCATTGATTGATTAATGGTTCCAATTTATTTTTTAAATCATGTCTCGCATCTAATACAGATTTTTGTTGAAAATACGGCAACAGATTCTTGTTGTTATAGAAAGATGTACATGAAACATACATTTCTTCATTCGCTCCTATCACATCCCCAACTGTTTTATCAAAAAGATCCAGATTGTTTTGAATACCAGTATACACATGCAGTAAAGCACTGCTTGCAACCACCGTGAAGCCGGATAGAATAGAAATAATTATTTTATTATTTGTTAAAAAATTGAGAGTTTTTATTAATTTGCTCTTTTTTTTCTCTTTCAATTCCTGTGAAATAACATGATCTTTTAAAATGCCCATTGTTTGAGTTAATAAATATATTGCTTGAGGCAACAGATTTGGCTCGCTAGTAGAATTGAATTGAGCTTCATTTTGTTTAACTATTGTTTCTTTCTCTACTTGTTTCATCTTATTTACCCATTTTAGTTTAGATTATTTTACCACAAAACGTACTAAATGTACATATTTTATTCATTTTATAAAACTCTAATTTTTCAATTACTTACCTGATGAATCCCTACCTCCATTTCGTTATAAATGCTATTCTCCAAAAAAGGCTTAAATTTAACTGCGGTATCTTTCCAGTAACTAGCCAGTCTCTGCATCTTTTTGGGAGTATTATTTTTAGCTAATAAATAGTCAGCCATAATACTGCCCTCAAACAACAAGAAACAAAAATTGCTATAATCCTGGTTTATTAAAGTTAAACTTTTTACACTTTCGAATTCCCCTGTTAGCACCTTAATATTTTGAACAGAATTCATTATTTGCTCTAAAGACCATATTTTTGAATTTCCGGCTGCTCCCGATTGGAAGGAAATAGTTAAAAGCTCCTGGAAATTGTTTAATTCTTGTGCTAAAATTTGTAGTGAATTTGAATAATTATCTTTTTTCATGGACTTACCTCTATCTATTTATACTTTTTACTCTTTTCTGCTTTTCCATGAAATCCATCACCCTAACTGGGTATTATTTAAACACTTTCTGTCCAAATGTTATGCAGTCTATTTCCCATACGTTTTGTAGGAAATTTCCGCATTAAATAATCATTATATTTTTCAAGAACTTACCAGTAAAATCCGGATTTTTTTCATTATTTTATGCTTTATATATAATATAGATAACTGATTTATATAAAGAAATTTAAATTTCCTCTGTATGTGTCACATCGCGAAGATATCCTACATACTTCCTAGTTCATAAATGTTTAAATAATGCATATTGATTTTGTGGATAAAGATACAAAGTCAAAACAACAAGTAATTAAACAATAGAGGTAAATATGATGAACAAAGAACATAAAAAAAATCTACTACAACATTCTCGAGAACAGCTTGAAAAACTGTTCTTAAATGAAAATTGCATTTTTTCACTCTCTGTTTCAGCTTTAGTAACAGGCTTATTGATACTTAGCCTTTCTAGTTGCTCGCTTTGGTCCAACCATGAAACTAATAGAAAGATGGAAAAGACCTATTCATTAGATACTCCAATAAAAATAGCTGAGCAAGCACAGCAATATAAAATAGATGGCTTCACTCGTTTAAATAATGCGATCATTCGGTTCATTATTACTCAAAAGACTACAGGCCCGTTGCAAGACTTTCCCTCCTAGTCTTTATGAAGCAGTCAATAAATAACTAATTAGAACGTATAAATATAAAAGAGGTAATAAAATGAACAGAAACTATGAAACAAAATTAAATAAAATGTTGGCAGCTTTAAAAAGATTTCTCTCCTTTGATGGATCCACATGGATTATAATCATTTATGGTATGTTGGTATTAAGCTTAAACCTGCACACAATGTGGTATAATCACGTAATCACAAAGAAAATCGATCAAGCTAGTAATTTGGAAAACCAAATAAAATTAATTCAAGATAATATTAGGTTAAAGCAACAAGGCTATCAGCGTTTAAATAAATCACTAATTGATTTTATTGTAAGTGAAAGCGCAGTAAAATTGCAATGTAACCGTAAGCAGCCGCTTAGTTTAATTGAACAAGATGAAAAGTGTGATAGGAACAGAAAATTATTGCAAATTAATGCAGGAATCGAACAGGGTTTACTTACCTTTAATAAAGAAGTTATTTCTGAGATGGAGAATTTTATAGCCTTCGATAAAAGCTATCTAAACCTTTGCACTAAAGACACGCCTTCGGATAAAGTTTGGGAAGAAAAATATCTTACTATCAGAAACCTAATGGATCAAGCAATCCAAAAAGAACAAAATCACTTGAATGACCTTATTCAACAATATGCTAAAATCGATTTTTCATAAGTCAATTGAATTAAAATTATGTCCCTCGTTCCAAAAGCCGAACAAGAACTTAAGAATCATCCCAACGATAAGAAACTGTGTAATGTGACGCAAAAACCACTGGGCGCTAATCCTAAATTGGAAGCACAGCAAATCGCTTTTTTAATGTGGGTAGTCAATATCCGACGCTCCCCCTAATAATAGAATTAGATTTTAATAAAATTTTCTATAGATTTATAAAAATATAAGGCATATAATACCTGAAAATTAAATTTTTAGGGATGAAATATGTCAATGTATCTAAATATTCCAGGGATTCCCGGTTCTACCTCTGCACAAGGATATCAGCAATGGATACCCATCTGTGCTGTTAATTGGGGCTTGGATCGGCCAATCGATACTGTTCCTGGAAAAACTGCTGATCGTGTCCGCTCCACTGCAATGGGTTACGAAATCGAAGTCCTCAAAGACCCGGATCAAGCTTCGCCTCTTTTGTTTGGGCAGGTGTGTGGCGGAAAAGCAATTCCCACAAGTTCAAATTCATGTTTGTTATGCCAGCAACAATGGATTGTTGCCTTATCTCCAATATATCCTCAGTAATGTTTTTATTAGCGAGTACTATTCTTACTTGAACGAAGATAACCACCAAGAACTGATCGCTCTTAATTATACCGAATTTGAAATGAGTTATATTCAGTATGATTCCAACCACCAACCAACAGCCAGTAATCGTATCTGTCGCCAAGTCGGCTGCTGTCCAAGTCCGGCAACCTACATGCGACGTCAGATTCAAAAAAGAACCGAGGAAGGATTTCATCTTTTTGTAGCCACCGTCTTCGGCGAAATGGGTGGAGTGCATCATCCACGTGCTTGGCAAGCTGTTGGTTCTGTAATCATGAATCGTGTGGCTACCGGAATATGGTGGCGATATCCGACTCCAGAAACTGTGATTAAGCATACGGGGTTTGATGCTTACCTGGACCCGAAAAAAATTAAGGACTGGAATAAAAAGGATTTCTTTGCAACCCCACCTGTCAAAGGCCATGAGCAATTTGTTAAGGCTTGGACAACTTATCATCATCAACATATACAGCATCGTCGAGCATTGACCGATAGAGAATTAAGGTTAATTGATCATATCAAAAATGTACTGCAACCTATTTACTACCAAAATAAAATTGTAACTAAAGCTAATTTTTATTACAGTCCAAAAGGTATGCATGGAAAAACGCCTTCATTTTTAATCGGTATCAATAATCCAGACCAATATAGGGAAAATATACCTGGGTTAGATCCTAATGAAATTACTCTATATAACATACCAGCTCGGGTGAGCAGACGAGCAGATAACAAAATCAAGAAGGTGAAGAAATGAAAAAACATGTTCTTATAAATTTACCTATACTTTTGTTCATTATTCATCAAGCCAATGCAATTTCTGTCGATTTTTCTGGTCCCTTCGATAAAAACGTTATACATTTAAAAAACCATTCCAATTCTACCCAAATTTTTATTTCAAATTACAAACAGCAACAGTTTTTAGTTTACCAATCTAATTACCGTTATCAAGATAGAGATTCAGTTAGTACATTAGCAGATACCCCGGACCTAATTGATATAGGTTTTTCTTGTGGTAAAAATACAGAAGATTTTAATTTTTGTACCCGCTTTTTTAATCGCCGTACTAATCAAATGAGTTCTATTTTTACTGAAACTATTGATCATAACGCCAAACAAAATGTAGTAGCTTATCAAGTACTCAGTAAAAATTTAGTAGTCGTGACCCCTATATTCGAAAAATGTTCAAATCCATTCACTTACAAAATCAAAATCTACCCAGATACTGATTTTGGAGAGAAAACAAAATTTCTACAAAAAGGTGATTTGCAATTGGATTATGTGGATTTAAACAACAAACTCGTACTTAAAAAAATCCCTATTGATTATAAGAAACTATATCAACGCTGCGGGGTGAAAGCTTTAGCTTTATCAGGTCCGAAAAGTACCTAAATTGCACTTATCGGTGAATTGATCATTAAAAAATACTCAAATAAAAATAAATGAAACACGAGCTGGAGGTTAGTTTGCTCAAAAAAACTTGTAAGTCAGGAGACAGTAACACACAAACTCCAAAAATACTTTTGGAGTTTTGATTATCTCCCAAAGAACTCCCATTTAAACTACTGAGTTAATCGGAGTTTTTACCAGATCAAAACCCAAAGTTTTAGCTCGTAAACTTAAGCTTTTAACCAAGCGTTCATGATATTGCTCTTCGTAATAATTTTGGCCTGTCTCTACATATTCCATTCCGTTTTTCAGCATGTTAAAAATAATCGTTGCTAATTTGTGCGCTGTTGCCGTAATTACCTTGGGCGCTCCCAGTCGTGATTTTAAACGACGAAAAAAAGCTCCTAAAGCTGTTTGGCTTTGATAAAGCGTACTCGCCGCCATCCGTAATGTTTTACTCGCGTAATTCGCGGTGCGCTTACTTTTGCCACTCAGCCATTTCCCTCCTGATACTTTGTTTTCAGGACATAAACCTAACCACGAGGCAAATTGTTTACTGCTTTTCCATCGAGTTAAATCTAGTCCTATTTCTGAGACAATCTTTAAAGCACTCGAAGCTTCAATTCCGGGAATCGCCGTTAAATCCACTCCTGTTAAGTGTGTTCTCACATCAAACGATAATGCATTTTTGCAATTCGAGGGTTTTTTTCGCTTCTTTTTTACTTTTTCTTCCATTTCATTTTTTTCCAATTTGACAACTTCTTTAAATTGAGACAACTGTTTTTCAATTTCATTATCACAAGCCGCTATTTTATTTTGATATACTTCATAAAGTTCCAGTGCCTGCGCCAACGCAAACAGATGTTCCGCCCGATAATGGCCCGTCAATGACTTTTCTATCGTTTCTACCGAATTTTTACATCGTGGGTCGCGATATCTCGCTAGTAACGCCGGATTGCGTTCTCCTGACACTATTGCACGAATGATTCTCATTCCGGTATCGCCAGTAATATCACTAATCACATTATGTAGCTGAATATTCATTTGGCTTAATGCTTTTTGCATATGTTGGATATGAATTCCCCCTTGCGCAATTAACATATTCCGCTGCCGTAGATAGGCTCTGAGAGCGCATACCTGATGCTCTGAGCGAAACGCCCCACTGAGTAACCCATACGTGTGCAATTGTTGCAACCACTGGCAATCCATGACATCCGTTTTACGGCCACTCACATTTTTGACATGGCGCGCATCGACTAGCTTGACTTCAAAACCTTGCGACTCCAATAACTCATAAAGCGGAATCCAATAAACTCCCGTTGACTCCATGGCAACTGTTTCTATCCGGCATTGCCTTAACCAATTCGCCAGTTCGTGCAAATCAGCCGTAAAACTCTGAAATTCTCGTATACTCACGGCGTCACATCCTTCGGGTACACAGACAAAATGTGATTTCGAACCAATATCTATCCCAGCCGCCATCTTGTTAATATGCTCCAGATGTTTAGGCAGCTTTCCGTAGTTTGGATTGCCCAAAGTGTTTTTCTTTGACCAGCGGGGCTTATTTAAGGTATCTTTACCCATATCGTTTTCCTCTTAGGTTGAGTGGAAGAATTGATAGGCCTGTGGCGCAGGGGATGATTAAGGCGCTATCTCCCAAACGGGATAGTGCGGAAAGCACTTCACCAGTGATATTGTCGCTTAACCCCTGTAACCACACTTAAGGACAGGCATAGGCACTAATAAATTACCGGCTTTTACTGCCACATTCCTATCACCGATAGTATAATGCCAATGAGGGAGAGAATAATGGCAAAATCACCTGCTCGATTGAATGATCAATCCACTCACAGTTCACATGGGCAAGGAACAGTAGTGGTTACCGAGCCAACCACTATGACTTTTGAAGGCCTGCCACCGGCCTGCGAAGGTGACCTGATGCAATATCCCGATGGATTTACTGGCGTTATCCCGCCAGGCAACGCTTGCGTGGTAGTCAATGGCCGCCGTTTGGCTTTACTAGGAGATGGCGATAGTGGCAATGGTAATATCAGCACTTGCTCAAGCAATATACAAGTAGCTGAAGGAGAGCCTCGGGTATTTATCGGCAATAATGTTTCCATAGGCTCTAATGTCATCTTTGGGTCAAATTCCCAATCAGAACCGTCCCAGTCTGTATTCAACCAGCATTTTCAATTCCACGATCAAAAAACTGGAGAATTGAGGAGTGGCATCAATTATTTTATTAAAACGCCAAGCCAAGGAGTGAACGGAATATCCTCTCCACAAGCTAAAACAGTCTATGTGATGTCGAATCAGTCCGAAGAAGCAGAACTACAGGTTTTACCACAAATGGAGATTTTAATTGCATGACAGCAACTCAGAGCGTCTTAGAGAAAAATTTTGATATTTGGTTTGTTAACAAATCGTCACCCACTTTAATCACTTCACCCACGGGGCAAGTAATTTCCGCGCCAGCAGAAAAACTAACTATTAAGTGCACTGCGGATTTAGTTTGTAAGGCTGCACTTACCCCTTCATCCAATAACGAGCCCGTGAAGGTCATGCTGGATTGGTTTAAGCTGACCCAAATTCCCGATACTATGGCGATCAAAGACTTTCCCAAAGGAAAAGCGTTGTTAAATAGTTGGTTCAATGCAAAAGCTTATACTATGACGGACAATGAGAAGCATGGACACGTTCTTTATTCACGCCCGGAATTAATTGACAACACCACAATCACCATCGAGTGGTTACAAAGCTATTCCCGCGTCAGAGAGGCAATCTCTAAACTCAGAGATGTGAATTATTTAATGAGAGCTAAGGATCCCCTTCATAATACTCTCAAGAATGCCGGATTACTGGATGGTCAGCCCCATACAATAATCCCTTGGACTGGACAGCTAATTTCAGATTCATTTCATAAAAATTGGCAATTTCAATATGCGGATATAGATGTATCTCCAAATGATAAGCTGGCACGATACTTGTCTGGAACAGATGACTTATATGCTGCATTGGGCGCATTTGAAATGGCGGCTGCGATTGCTGAAGTGACAGTAACTCCTATGAGTAGCAATAACTACTTAGTAACTATTCCTCGCATTGTGATATATGCTCGTGATACCTACGATTTTAATGACGATAAAGGAGGCTCACAATACTTAGGGCATTGGAATCATCATGATTTAGATATCAGCCTGGGGGCTTACTTGGATAATTATGACGATTCACCGTTAGTGCACTATTCAGGAGATAAGCCCACTAAAGAAAACACTTATTTTTGTGTTAGAAACAAACATTTTAGGAAATGGCGAGAAAAATATGGGAAAGGAGGAGATATGTTAGTGTTCTCCAATGGCCAATCATTCAAGCCTACATCCAGTCAGATGTTTGAGGGAACACAAGAGACAAATTTGCAGTTTGTTATATAGATTAAATTAATATGAAAATATTATTATTTTTTTTAATATTCTTATTCTTGTTAATTATGATTCCTGTTTATATTTTATTTCTGCCTAAGCCTATAGATGAAAGAAATTGCTTTATAGCACAAATTTCTCCTGATAAGTTTTATAAAGTAATAGTATGTGATGCGAGTTATAAAATTTTTTATAATTCAAAAATGGGTTCTTTAAAAATTTACGATGAACGAACCAGGAAGCTGATATATAAAGATGTTTATTATTTTGTGGATGCGAGTAAATTTTTTTGGGATTGTAAGGATAAAATTTGCTCTTCATTCATTTACTTGGGCCACGAAAGAGGCATCACTGTCAATCTCCCCCCCAATTATTGGCATCGATTACGAGCGAAAATTCCATTGTGGGCAGGTGAATGATCAGTTCTTTTGTGATATTTGACCCGCAGGGGGCTGGGGCACTTAAGGAGAAGTCATTCGCCTTGGTAAACTACAGAAGCTTCTATATGGTTGCTAAAATAATTTTGATTTTTATTGGTACAATAATCTGCAATTCAGCTTTTGCTAGAATTTCAACTGTTTATACACCCGCTGAATATTTAAAGAATTATGCATTAAGCACCTGTCTTGCATATGGATTTAGTTCGAAAGAGGTAAAAGAAGAAGCGGCTGCAGCTGCAAGAGGATATACTGAATTTGGTGATTTGCCTCTAGAGGCATATACAGAAGCCGCTTTAACTGGAAAGAAATTTCTAGATAAAAAATATATAGGCCAATACGGAGAGAAATTAACTGTTATGAAATGTATAGATTACTATCACAGCAAGGAACTTGAAATGATTATTAAAAAATATTCAGCTTCAAAAACTCCTATAAAATGAAAACTCACTATTTAACCCGTTATTGGTTTTTAGCATTTAAATGGATCATTTTCACCTGATACAGGTTTGATATGGCTATTAAAATAAAATTATATTTTAAGCTTTTGACTTCTTCTTTATTATTATTTGCCTGCCACTCTTTAGCTGAGGATCTTTCCAGCAAATATACTCAAAAAGAGCTGTTAAAAAATTGGACGTTAAGCCGATGCCTAGGTAAGGTCTATAATAACTCCACCATAAAAGAAGATGCTGATTCAACAGCAAGTGCTTATCTCGAATTCAGTAAGGAGCCAATAGAAACTTTTTATGGCTTAGATAAGCTAACTGATGAATTTACCAAGCTAAAATACACAGGTTCAATTCCTTCGAAATTTAATACAATGAAATGCATTGATCTTTTTTACAGTAAGGAGCTTGATAATTATATTAACCAATACCTTAAAAAAAATAAAAGCACTTCTTATCCTCATTAGGCTTCTATATGGTTGCTTAATGAGCACGCTCCCTTTGCCAATGGAGATCAAGGGGAATTTTTTAATATAAATCCCTCCTAATCTCCCTTTTTCAAAGGGAGGAATAATAAAACTAAATGAGAGCTTAATATTTATAATTGACCAGCAGTTTTTTCTAAAAAAGCTTGTAAGTCAGGGGATAATATGACGCAAATCCCAAAAGCATTTTCAGGATTTTGCTCATCTAAAGCACAGCTAATGCTGGCGGCATGTAAAAAAAGACGCTTTAGACCCAACTTTTTAACCGATTTATTAAAAACTTCATCACCGTATTTTTGATCTGCCGCGATAGGGTAACCTATAGATTGTAAATGCACCCGAATTTGATGAGTTCTTCCAGTTAAAGGGCTAGCTAAGATTAGACTCATATCTTTAAATTTCTTCAAAGGATTAAATAAGGTTACAGCCGGCTTTCCTTCTGGATCTACTTTAACCAAACGCTCGCCGCTGCTGAGAATATTTTTTTTTAACGGCTCCTCAACCCGGCGCGCCCCGCCCTCCCAGCGTCCTTTCACTAAAGCGATATACTGCTTACGCACCCGGCGATGAAGCAGATGTTCATGCCATGCCAACAAAGTTTTTCGATTTTTGGCCAGCAACAAACAACCAGAAGTTTCTTTATCAATGCGGTGGATTAATTCTAAATAGCGTAGATCCGGCCGAGTCATACGCAGCAACTCAATAATACCTCCCTGAATTCCTGATCCGCCATGGACTGCCAAGCCAGGAGGCTTTGTCTAATACGATGAGTCCTGAATCCTCATATACAATTTGCTTTAATATAGCTTGGCTTACTTCCGTTCGAGGAATGGATCTTACTTTTGCGAACTCCAGTCAAAGGTGGAATGCGTATTTTGTCGTCCAATTTTATTCGATACTCAGGCTTGATTCTTCCCTGATTCACTCTGACTTCACCGTTGCGAATAGCACGATAAACTCTTACTTTAGGAATTCCTTTTAAGTGTTTAAAAACAAAATTATCAATTCTCTGCCCTACCGAATCTGGCTGGACTATGACCATTTTTACCATTTTCTCATTCACCCACTACTGTACATTTGCTTAACCAGTTAAAACCTGGTATAGTTAATTCCTAGAAAAATTGCATATTAACAAAAGTCTTTGATTTGATCTACGGGTCTCAAGACAGTTTAGCAATGATTAATCCGGTAGGCTACTACCACAGATTTGGGCCCAGCTTTAGGCTGGCAGGAATAGCGAAGCGCTTTAGTGTCCTTACAAAAAAAATTAAAGAAGGCTTTAGCGCTAATTAAAAGGTTTTAACAATAATGAAAAGAATGCTGATTAACGCAACGCAATCAGATGCGTTGCGTGTTGCCGTTGTGCATGGTCTACAATTAATTGATCTAGATATTGAACGTCCTGATTTTCAACAAAAAAAAGCCAATATTTATAAAGGCCGGATTAGCAGTATTGAACCCAGTTTAGGCGCTGTATTCGTCGATTATGGAGAAGAACGGCACGGCTTTTTGCCTCTCAAAGAAATTTCCCGCGAATATTTTTTAACTGAAACTGATCCCAATGAAGAAAATATCGACATTCGCTCTGTACTCAAGCTAGGTCAAGAACTGGTCGTACAAGTCGAAAAAGAAGAACGCGGCAATAAAGGCGCGGCACTTAACTACTTTTATTAGTCTTGCGGGTTCTTATTTAGTGTTGATGCCAAATAATCCGCGCGCCGGCGGAATTTCCCGGCGAGTGGAAACCGATGACCGCGAACATCTTAAAAGAAGCTTCAATCAACTGCAAATTCCAGAAGGCATGGGTCTTATTATCCGCACTGCCGGCGTTGGACGCTCTAAAGAAGAATTAGAATGGGATCTCAATGTATTGTTGCGTTATTGGGAAGCCGTTAAACAAGCCGCCATCGCCCGACCCGGTCCTTATCTTATCCATCAAGAAAGCGATGTGATTATTCGCGCTATCCGCGATTATTTACGTCAAGACATGCAGGAAGTGATCATTGACGAAACCACCGCTTTTGAAAGAGCCCGCCATTATGTTAGTCAGGTTCGACCTGATTTTGCCGAACGTTTACAATTGTATACCGGTTTTTTACCCCTATTCAGCCGTTTCCATATTGAAGAACAAATTGAAAGCGCTTATCAACGCGACGTGCAACTGCCTTCCGGCGGCTCATTAGTGATTGATCATTCTGAAGCTTTGGTCGCCATCGACATTAATTCCTCCCGCGCCACCAAAGGCAGTAATATTGAAGAAACTGCTTTTAATACCAATATTGAAGCGGCAGAAGAAATTGCCCGCCAATTGCGAATTCGCGATATTGGCGGATTAATTGTGATCGATTTTATCGATATGTTACAAACTTCTCATCAACGTGAAGTAGAAAATTGTCTACGCAATGCGCTCAGACAGGACCGCGCGCGAATTCAAATTGGCCGAATTTCTCGATTTGGTTTACTAGAAATGTCCCGGCAACGATTAGGATCTTCCTTACGACGTTCCAGCCGGATTACCTGCCCTCGTTGCGATGGTCAAGGCTCCATTCGCACTGTGGAATCTTTGGTTCATTCCATTATCAATTTAATTCAAGAGCAAACTGCTAAAACTGAACAAGTACAATTGCAAGTAATGCTACCGGTTGATATTGCCACTTATCTTGATTAATGAAAAACGGGCCCAAATTCAGCAAATTGAACAGCAAACGCAAGCGGATATCATGATTATCCCCAATCCGCAATTTCATTCGCCGCATTATCAAATTAGAAAAGTGAAAGAAAAAAATCGAACTTCTATCAGTTATGAAGTGATCAAACAACAGCAACAAAAAGGCAGCAGTCAAGTGGTGCGTAAAAAAACTGCTGTTACCAAAATGACCGAACCCGCCATAAAAGAATTTTTGACCACAGCCACCCATGTTCCTCCACCTTCAAGGAAAAAATCGGGCGGCATCATTAAAAGATTATGGGAAGTCGTGCTCGGTGCAGAAAAAGAGCCAGTGGTAACAACGCCGCCTGTGGAAGAAAAAAAACTCATTCTGCTTCCTCCTGCTCAACCAGCTCAACCTCAAGCCCAAGCTCAACCAAAACACAAACGACATCGCGGTCATGGCGGTCGAGGAGAAGGTATGCGGAGCGACCAACGCGGCGGCGGTCAGCGTCGACATGGCGGCGGTGGTCCTCAAGGCGGTAGTCCTCAAGAAGGATTACGTAGTAATAAAGGACCAGGACAAACTCGTAGCAGTAATGTTCCTAGAACTCCCCATTACCAAGCGCCAAAATCTGTGGTTGAACCAGAAAAAGCTTTACCGTCAAAACCTGAGCAGCCCACCGCTCCTGTTGAACAAGAAACCCCTTTTCATCCTCAACGCGCGGAAGTTCCGAGTCAATTACAGCAAATTACTACCAAACCGGATTCACCCCCAGAGAATCATACACCCTCTACAGAACAGCCTACACAATCGACAGAATCTCCGGAAAAAGAAAGGGAAAAAGAAGAAAGATAATAAAATCTATAAAATCTCTTCGACTAATTAAGGAATTTCCTCTGACTTCCCCCTTTGAAAAAGGGGGATTTTTTGAACCAAAAGACTCAAGCCTGGTCTAAAATTTCCCCTCCCCCCCCCTTTTTGACTCGGAACATCCTGTTCCTCGGGGCTTCGCCCCATAAGCGCTAACTTGTTTAACTCATTTCAAATTTCGTCAAAAATGCAAACGTTAACGTCTTATTCACGAGGGGTGGTGGCTTCAGGGACTTCACTTTAGACCAGAAAGGTGGGTGTTTCCAAGGATAACTTTTCTTTTAAGCGTTGCGCACGTTTTAGCGATGAAGAGTCTCCTGCTTTTTGATACCAAAAAAAAACCTTTCGTTGATCTTGGGATATCCCGTCACCTTTGTCTAGCATGATCGCCAAATTTTTCATGGCGCGCGGATAACCTTTGATGGCGGCAGCAAGTAACAACTGATAGGCTTGAGTTTTATCTACCGCTATTCCCCCTTTACCGCTCAGAGACAGCATGGCTAAGCTGGCAAAGGCATCGACGAAGTTTAAATCTACGGCTTGTTGATAATATTTTTGAGCCGACTTATAGTCTTGCGCCTTCTCCAAGACTTGAGCCTGATGGTAAAGAAACTTAGCGGGATCGTAAGCTTCTAGTTGTTGAATGAGCAAATTCATATCCGAACGTTTTTCCGGGTCCGCCGACCAACAAGCCTTAATCATCATTTGAATTTCTTTAGGAATTGCCGCGGTTAGTTCCTCTCTTTCACCCGTTTGAATTTTTTTTAATATTATTTTGGTGGTTAAATCCGCAAATGGTTTTTTGGCGGTAAAAATTTCCCATAAAATAGTACCTAAACTATAAATATCGGCTTTAACAGTAGTAGTACCAGAGTATAATAATTCAGGCGCACACCAAGCAATCGCTTGACTAATTTTATCTACCGATTTAAGACTATAAGCATATTTTGATTTAAAGATAGAATTTCTTTTTGAGTGGATTTTATCTCTACAGCATCTGCTTTTTGATCTTCGACATCCTGTTGACGATTTGTAATCTGTTTGGCTAATATACTCAAATTCAAATCCGCTAAACAATTCTGCAACTGATGATTAAGAGCTGCAAACAGTTTCTCATTTTTTTTCGATTTTAATGCTTGATAAAACCATCGTTTTTGTTGAGTAAATTCATTAATAAAATCGTAAGATTCTTTTAAACTACTTTCTAAAGCATCTATCCCGCGTTCAAAGGTGTTCGAATCAGGAATTTTCTTTAACTGGTCTAACTCAGCGATAGCCTCAACAATCACCCGAATTCTTTCTACTAAGCGTTTACATTGCGATTGATTCGTTTTAACCAATTTCACGCATTCATAAATAGCATCCGCAGTAACGTAGATGTTTTTTATAACGCTGAGAACACTAATAGCAGTCATCATGACGAAGACCTCATCAATATTTTAGGTTAAAGAAGATAATGGATTGCTCATATAACTAGGGATCACACTTACCGTGGACGTGGAGGACACTAAATTTGGTTTGGTTGGCGATTGAAGATCTTGTGCGCTAGAGAAAAGAACGTAAAGATTATCGGCAATTTTTTTAGCGTCAGGACGTTGGTTGGGCTTTTTCCAACAAGAGCGAATTAATTTAGCGTATTCACTCGGGCAAGTAGTGGGAATCTTTTCTTGCTCTAAGCCGCGAGAAATTTTTGCGGCAATTAATGCATTAATGGCTAAACCTTTAAAAGGAGTGGTGTAAGGTTTGATAATTAACGCCCACAGAATCATTCCCAACGCATAAATATCAGCCGCCTGAGTCGCGACCGCTTTTTCATTAAATAATTCCGGCGCTATCCAAGCGAGAGTGCCGCTAATTTTTTTCGTTGAACTAGAGCTGCTGGTTTCAGATTTGATTTTCGATAATCCAAAATCCGTGACTCTGGCTCGCAACTCATTGTCCAACAAAACATTTAAAGTTTTCAAATCACGATGAATAATTTTCGCTTGATGTAGATGTAGCAGGCCATAAGTCACATCTAATGCAATCCGGTAAACAGTGGCTTCCGGCAAATTCGATGAAGTTTGTAAAAAATCGTGCAATGACCCTCTAGGCATCCACTTCATGACCAAACAATAGTTGGGAGCTTCTAAACAAACTCCCATTAATGGCGTTACGTAATCCGAGCGCATTTTCCCCATAATAGTGACTTCTTTTTTAAATTCGCTTAATGCGGTTGAACTGAGATGAGTGGAATGCAATTTTTTGATGGCCACGTCATTATAGTTATAAGTTCCCTTGTAAACTGTCCCGTAAGCGCCCTGACCTAATTTATCTTTTTCATTGTATTTCAACTCGGCAAATTTTAGCCCAAAAGAAACTTTGATCTCACCGGATTCATCTATAACCGGTGTTTTATTCTGAATAGGTGATTTTAACTCTACAGCAGATGAAGAACTGACCACCATAGATTGAGTAGAACCTTGGCTAAAGCTGGAATCAGGTATTACGCTCGGTTCTGCAGGCAAAGAATGATAGGATACTTCCGACGAAATGTCGGTTGTTGGCACTGTTAACGTTTCAGTTTCCGCCACTACTTCATCTGACTGAGGCAATGGTTTTCTTGAACTTGGATTAAGAGATTTTTGATCAGCTAAATTTGTTTTATGAGATTTTTTTCTATATTTATAGGCGCAATAAAGTAGAGCTAAAGTAAGTATGCCGGCAGAAGTTACTGCGATAATAATGGTATTTTGCTGCGATTGAGTTGATGCAGGAGCCGACGGCGTTGGCGTGGGAGTTGGGCTTGGTGTTGGATTCGGGGTAGGACTCGGCGTTGGGTTGGGTGTCGGATTTGGTGTTGGCGACGGCGTGGGACTAGGAGTAGGACTTGGTGTGGGAGGAGGTGTAGGTTGAGTACAGTTAGGCTGTTGAGATTGACATTGAGGTGGGGGCGACGGAGGTAATGGCGCTAGAGAATTATTAAGAGGCTTTCCTCCAAAAACGATATAGGCTTCATCTTCGTTAATTGATTTACCAATTAAAATATCATCCATCATATCATTGTTGATATCACCGATATAGCTTACAGCTATTTTTCCTGTATCATACAAATATAAATTAAAGCCGTTAGAACCATTTAAATCAGAAGTATTTAGTACTCCATTGCTACCAATTAGATTATTTCCAAATATCACACTACCATTTCCTAGAAAGAACCAATGCCCATAACAATCAGGGGTAATGCAATAGCTATAATTATAACTAAAACCAATTATAAAATCATCTATTCCATCTTGATTAATATCACCGGTATTACTAACAGAAATGTAAGAATAATAGAGATTATTGTAATTACAAAAGAAAGCATTGATACGAAAGCCACTCTCTTTATTTAAGCTAGATAATTCTAGAATACTACTAAATCCTATGTTAATTTTGCCAAATATGACATAGATATTACAGCCCCCATCAGAAAGCAAAATATCATTTACACCATCAGCATTAATATCACCGGCATAGTTGGTATCAAATAAATAATTCGTAAAACCTTGGAACGAAAATCCATTTATCCCATTTATTAAACTAGATAATTTTACACTTGTATTAAATGTCCTATTTGTGCCAAAAATAACATATGGCCCTAAAATTAAGTCATCAATTCCATCTAAATTAATATCACCTAAATTATCTGGGGTATAATAAGAATAAAGTAAGCTAGAATCAGTAATAAAAAATCCGTTACTGCCATTTATATCAGATAAGTTAAAAGTACCAGTTTTTCCTATATCCGGCTGACCTAAAACGATATACATGTTTCCCTTAGGTATATCCATAATAGCGATATCATCTATACCATCAGAATTAAAATCCCCGGCATCGCCAACAAGCGGTTGGAATAAATTTGTTACAATAAATCCATTATTTCCGTTCAAATCAGATGCTTTGAACGTGCCATTGTAACCAATCGATTTATTTCCAAATAAGACATAAACCAAACCTGGGAAAGTGGGACCCAGACTCCATCTGCAGCCAATAATTATGTCATCAATAGTATCATTATTAATGTCCCCTGCGTAACTAATACCAGGAGAACAGAAATGGTTATTATCAGTAAAAATAAATCCATTCTTTCCATTTAAATTTCTCAAATTAAGTTGAACGTTCTCTCCTATATTCGACGAACCAAAGACTATATATATTGCCAAACTGTTCACACCAAGATCGTCTATGGCCATCATAAAATCAGCAATTCCATCAGCATTAATATCACCTGCATCACTAACATAAATATCGCAACCACTGCATGAGTTTGGATTGGCAATAAACCCGTTTGTTCCATTTAAACAATTCAAATTAAATGAACTTGGATAAGTTAAATTAGGTGATACTGAAATATGGTCAGTTTGTACTATTTTGTCATCGGAAATACCTTCAGAGGAAAGTTTATTTCGATACAGAGATAATTTTTTAATTTGAGCTTTTCGATCTTTGGCAATGCCGCTATAACGTTTGATTAATTGCTCAGGAGTAGAATCAAAAGCATATTGGATATTTTCCATCAGCCAATTGCCTAAGCTACCCGCCATACTGGTTGTCGATGATTTTTTTATCAATGCCTCATGCGCTTCTTTTTGAAGACGTTTGGTGCTACGCAGTTCGGCTTTAGCGGCGGCAATTTGTGCTTCAATCGCGGCTAATAATCTTTGCCGATGGGGTTCATCCCGATTTTGTTCATACAATCGTTCTATTTCTTGAAAAGACAATCGTCGCTCTGTTTCAGATTTTTGCGCTTCATTAATAGCTATAGATGGGCTTTTCCAGCCAATACCATCTAAAATTCCTTGCAGTATCGGCACATAAGATGTGTTTGATAATGACGAACTCGACATTTCAGTTGCCGGGAAAGTGTTCTGTATTCCTTTCATGTTTAAAACTCCCTATAAAATAATGCTCCAGGTATTTCATTTAATAATGAAACTAGACTTTACTCATTCATGAATATTCCTATTTCTATTACTATAAAGGCTGATCACCAAAGCACAAACTTGATTACTGCTACATGTCAAAATAAGTTAGCGCTTATGGAACTTCGCCCCGTGCTTACGCGCGTCCAAATCGGCTGTCCTGCCGATTTGTCAAGGGGGAATCGAAGCAGAAGCCCTTAAACTGACGCCTATGCGACTTGATCGCAGGGTGACGAAGTGATATGTTCTACTTCTTAGCTGGTGGTTGTACTGTCCATATATTTTTCAAGGTGTCTTCGGGATTAGTAAAGCTATTTGGATTTAAAATAACTAAGACGTCGGCTCTGTCCAATTGAGTTTGCTTAACGTTAATGTAATGTTTTCCTAACTCGAGCGTAGTAATTCCTGTGCGGCCAACCACCGCTCGTCCTTCATTACCAAAAACATCATGGGTAGGAATGCCCCACATTTCTTGCAGCAAATAAGGTACACCGTTCTTTTCTCCTAAATAAAGGCCAATATGGCCGGGAAAGTGTATCAGGGTAAAAAACGGGACTCCTTGATCGTGTAAGATACGTTTTTTCTCTTCGGAAGTTTTTCCGGTCAAATCGATCTTTTCTCCCATTGTCGCTTGTTGCAGGGTATTACGTGGCAACCAAAATCCAAAACCAGCAAACAAATCCTGCATCGTTGCGGAGCAATCACGCAATTGATATAAACCACCCCACCCATAAGGGGAATCAATAAAAGTTTTTGCCAATGCAGCAATCGAGCTAGCGGTGGGTGTCATTGGGAAAGGCCGGGTCAACGCGCTGTCAGCGAATACAGAAATTATCCTGGCATAACCATCGTTATCGATGGCCGGCATCAACACTTGATTTTTTTCCCCTTGAGCAGGGCTTGGATAAAGCACGCCTTTGCGCATGGAAAAAAGGGTCAATCCAGTTTGAGTTTGCAAGGGTACATCGTCCTGTAGAGAGACTAAGAATGGGTATTTCTTCCATTCTTGCATAAAAGCATCGTTAACAAAGGCGACAGTTTCACTCGGGACCCATCCATAGTAACTGCTGGTTTTAATCAAATACCAAATTTTATCTTTTGATTGTTCTAAAATTCGGATTGGAGTTCCAGGAGCAGCGAGGGAAACAATCCAGTTATCAAATGGGTAACCCTCACCGGCTTTCTTAGGATCATTATAAGAAGGCAAAAGCGTAGGAAAGGTTCTGACTTCAGCAAAATTAATCATAATCCCTGGTTTATTGATACTCGGATAATGTTCAAGATTACTGTTTTCAATGAATTTTTTAATGTCATCCGGCGAGTAGGTATGTTGATTAAAGGTAAACCCCGGGTTTTGCAAATCATATGCCAGTTCTGTCTGAGTTTTGCTTAAGACAAATTGATTGGTTTCGGTTTGATCACCATCCCAGGGGAAAAAATACAGGGTTAAAAAAAATTTTTTGAGTTGTTCTGATTGTTGAGGGGTAACGGTAAAAGTTTTTTGACCTGCAGTGACATAATGGGTTGGATCTTGATCAATTCGTTTTATTTTTCTTTCAACCACAGATTGTTTCATACAACTGCACAATAAAACACAAAGGATGATTAGTAAAGAAGAAACAATTTTTTTCATTTTTATCAGATCCTTTTGTTTGCCAATATCATTGAATCTATTTCATTATTGAATATAATCAAATGTTTGTCAACGAACACTGACCACATGATACCTGCGCTCCAACAGTTTGAAAATTCCAATAATAATACTGTTAAGGCACAAATAAAAAACTCCGGCAACGATAAAAAAGGGCAACACTTGATATGTTTTTGCGATCATATCTCGCATCATGCCCATTAAATCCAGCAAAGTAATGGTGCTGGCCAAAGAGGTGCTTTTCAAAATCATAATGACTTCATTCGAGTAAGCTGGTAACGCTAATCGAAAAGCCCGGGGGAAAACCACTCTTCTCAGCATTTGCCATTTGGACATTCCCAGTACTTGGCAGGCCTCAATCTCCCCTCGAGGCACCGCCCGGATAACTCCAACCAACAATGCCGTAGTATATGCAGCGGTATTAATCGCTAAGGCGAGCGTGGCACAACCAAAAGGGTGACGCAAAATATCCCATAAAAAAGTACTACGCAGCCAAACCCATTGACCACTACCGTAATAAATAATAAAAATTTGTACCAGTAAAGGAGTGCCTCTGATGAAGAACACAAAAGCATCCACCGGCACTTTTAAAAATGTTTTGCCATTGGCCGCAAACAGAGTAAAGATCAGCGCCAATAATAACCCGCATATCAACGAACCCAGCATCAATTCGATAGTGACTACTAAACCAGAACACATGGAAGGAAGATACTGATAAATGGTGTCAATCATTTTTTTCTACCGGTAACTTTTACAAAACTTATTAAATGAAACTTGTGACAAAGTGGTTAAGATTAAAAAAATGATGGCTGCAATCATATAGAATTTAAAAGGCTGATGGGTATTGCTTGCGGCCATTTGAGCTTTATTCATAAGATCAGATAAACCTAATAAAGATATCAAAGCACTATCTTTTAACAACACCAACCATAAATTGCCTAAACCAGGAAGCGCATACCGCCAAGCTTGCGGCAACAAAATGTGACAAAAAATCCGCTGGGGCGACAAACTAAGCGCCAAGGCGGCTTCACGTTGCCCAGAAGGGATAGCCAAAAAAGCGCCTCTTAAAGTTTGAGCGCCATAGGCAGCAAAAATCAGGGCTAGAGCAAAAACTCCAGCGAAAAAAGCATTGATTTGTAAATCGTGGCCGGTCACCCAACGCAGGAAAGCGGCGCCGCCAAAATATATACCAAACAAAACCAATAATTCAGGAACTCCACGAATTAAAGCCGTGCAAGTCAAACTGAAGTTACGTATAAAACGGCTATGGCTGAGTTCTCCCAAAGCGCCCAACAACGCCATCGTCAAACCTAATACTAAAGCGCTGATAGCTACAGCTACTGTGGTGAATGCTCCAATTGCTAGTTGATAACCATAACCTTCAAACCAATTCACTGCATTGTTCCGAAGTATTTTTGTAAAATTAGTTGATAAGAACCGTTGGCTTTAATGGTTTGCAGACCATTATTCAGTTGGTTGAGTAATTCGGCGTTGCCCTTTTTGACGGCAAAACCGTAACCTTGGCTAAAGAATTTAGCATCTTTGACTGGCGTTCCCATGGGGGCATATGCAGAATTACTAGGGTTTTTAAGCCAGGATAAAACAATGGGAGTATCACCAAAAACGGCGTCTACTCTTCCGGATTGTAAATCTAAAAAAGCATCCTGAATGCTGCCATAACGATTAATCCGAATGGTATTACCATATTTCGCTTGCAGGTAATACTGATATGTAGTGGATCCTTGCACCCCAATGGTCTTACCCTGCACTGTTTTAGGATCATCCAAAGAAAAATTACTGGATTTTGTCGCCACCAATGTGCCGCTGCTGGTAAAATAAGGTTGAGTAAAATCTACTTGCTTCCGGCGTTCATCGGTAATATTCATAGCTCCAAAAATGACATCAAATTTGCCTAATTCCAGACCGGGAATTAAGCTATCCCACGGTTGGTTCACAAAGTTGCAAGTTTTTTGCATAACGTTGCAAATGGCTTTTAGAATATCCACATCAAAACCTACCATCTGCCCTTGGTTGTTAATGGATTCAAACGGCGGATAGGTAGCTTCTGTGGCAAATGATAACGGTTTAGTATCTGCAGCAAAGCAACTACCAGAAAAGCAGATGGCAACTAATAAGACTTTTAATTTTTTAACAAATTTCATTGATAAACTCCTTGAATAAAGTTGGCAAATTCGGCTGTTTGTGGCCGTAAAAACATATTATCTGCAGTACCTTGCTCGACAATTCGTCCTTGATCTAGAAACAGGATTTGATCGGCAATTTTTCGGGCAAAACTCATTTCGTGGGTTGCGATAATCATGGTCATCCCTTTTTGCGCTAAGGTTTTCATTAAAACCAGCAATTCCGAGACCGTTTTAGGGTCTAAAGCAGAAGTGGGTTCATCGAAAAGCATGACTTGAGGATGCATCATCAACGCCCTGGCGATCGCTACTCTTTGTTGTTGGCCGCCTGAAAGCTGGCTGGGGTAACTCACTTGCTTATGTTTTAAACCAACCTGAGCCAGTAACGTTTGTGCTTCCAAGATCGCCTCTTCCTTGGTTTTTGTTAATACCTGGATAGGCGCCTCAATTAAATTGCCTAATACGGAACGATGCGGCCACAAATTGAATTGTTGAAAAACCATGCCCACTTTGGCCCGCAAACTTCTTTGCTGTTCTTCAGTAATTTTCAGAACCGCTTCCGAAAAATTGAGTCTAGTGTCGGCAATTTCAATTGAGCCTGCACTGGGTCTTTCCAGCAAATTCAAACAGCGCAATAAAGTACTTTTACCAGCACCGCTTCCTCCGAGTAAAGCCACTATTTCACCGGACTGGGCAGTAAAGCTCACATCGTTTAGGATGATGTGATCCTTGAAGCGTTTTTGTAAATGATAAACTGAAATTTTAGCCATGTTATGCAATTAACTCAATATTTATGCACTGTTTTTGAATAATAATTCATTATAAAGGATATGTCAATGGTCTGAAATTAGTCTGAAATTAGCTGAAATTAGCGGCAGCGATTCCCGGATAAAAATCCCGGGAATCGCTGTACTTACCTCATTTGTCCTCAATCCTCGGCCCTTCCCGTTAGCAATTTCCCCTTTGCCTTCACATTTTGCGTGTCTGTAACGGTAGCTAAAGCTTTCTAAGTCAATGTTTTTTCTAATAAAATTCACATTTGTTGTTGGTTAGGTAAATTATTGGCCAACGCTGGGGTTTTCGTCTCCTAAAAATAACTTCTTTAGTTAGGTTTAATACTGGTCAATTCGCTCTTAGTATATAAATTAATATTATTTTAATAATAATTTTTTACTATACATTTTACTATACACATGAATGACAAGGTTTAATTAAATATGCGAAATTTCGACGAAATAATTAAAGAACAAAAATTAAGCAATACCTCTTCCTTTCCTGAAATCGCACAAGCAGCCATTGCAAGCTATTACTTAAAACCCTACCCAGGTGCAATGCCGGCGAAAAATGGAGTCCATCGCCGTCATCATGGCGGTGTACATGCAAGTTTTACTGCACTGAATGTAGAAATGATATTTGAACTTTACAAAAAATATAAACCAGAATTATTAAAACATCCCCTTACAGGTCGCGCTTTAACAGAAAAAGATCTTGACTTATTAAAACTTGCAGCTATTTATCATGATTCCGCCAATGTCAGTGAAATAAAAGGAGATGCAAAAGAACATGCGGATAATTTTCGTCGAGATATGGTTGCCTTAGGCTGGAAAGCACAAGAAATTGAACCTTTTGCAATGGCCATTCAAAACAAAGATGGGAACAATAAAAATATTTTAGAAAAAATTGTTCATGATGCCGATTGTTTGGATATTATTCGTGTAGCAAACGATAATTTTGATAAAAACTATTTAGACATTATTAAAGATTTAAAGGAATGTCCTAATTTTTTAAGCGAACTCGATGCGATCATACAAAATCATTTTTTGACAATAGATACTTTTAAAGGTGAATCTGCAAATATTACCCCCTTGCATCAATCTTGTGAAACAGCCGATAATTGTTATATAGCTGTTTACAACGCACAAGTAGAATTACTCAAAAAACATATTGTATTTTCTTGCCTTAAAAAAGAAAAAATAATTTCATATGAAGATATTGACCTAAGCAAAGTAAGCATTCTCGATTTATATAATAGAGAAAATAGCACTATCATCAAAAATCTCATCGAGAAATTAAGAGAAGAAAAAATTGAGGACTCAAAAAATCACATTAATACTTTGGATACTCTATTTAATGAAGGTTGTGTCATCCGGGGACTTTCATTTCAATCTATTGATGATGAACTTGCCACCTTAAATAAAAATGCCAAAGTCCTACAAGAAAATAAATTAGAGTCTACAATGGACCTAAAAAAATTTATCTATAGGCAAATAATAGCAAAAGAAGAAAAAATAAATACTCCTAAAGGATTCAAATGGAGACCTTGTTCGTTTTACCAAGCAGACCTGCCTGTAGAATTCGTTGGCGCTGAGGTTGCTTTTATTATTGACCCTAATCCAGAAAAAGGAACAAAACTCTCGTATTTTTACAAACAAAATATCTTTAGTGCAAAGGCGGAATCAGGTCAATTTAATTATTATTTTCACCATGGCGAGAAAAACAGACCGACCTTAGAAGCCCTGCGCAAGAAAATTTGGGAACAAGAGCAAAGAAGGCGCGGTCATATTCCAGATAAAGGATACCATTATTATGGAAAGAACAGTTTAAAATACAGTGAAATATTAGGGACGTATCAAAAAACTGCAATATCCGGCATTATTGCCGCAGAAGGAGAAAAAAATACGAGAGATGCAATCCTATTAAGAGCAAAGCTTGGAAAACCTTTTCGTCCAATTTATCGCTATTCATCGGAAAAAACCATGATCTCATTAAGCGAAGAAACTCTATTAAAGGAAAGTGGCTTAATAGCTACAAAACCGAAAGAAAACGCTTTAGTGGATAACATTAATGAACATATATCCGGTACATTCGTATTAGAAGAACCTCTATATCATGGAATAATAATCAAAAAAATGAGTGATAATCCCCTGCCTTTTTGCCGGAAAACCTTAATGTACCGTTGGAACCCGGGGGATAAAAATAATGCTATTTGCACGGCCATGAAAAAAATAAAGATCTGCACTATCGAGGAGGCGTTTTATTCATCGCAATCTATAATTGGTGAAAAAATAGAAAAAGAAGACAGCCTTACTTTAGTGCTTGATTTACTCTGGGATGATAGAAATGATATTAAAAATGGAACCACCTTTCTTTTAAATGCTTTACAAGACATAGAAAAAGCAGCAATCAATCCCGGAGCCGATGTTTCTTCGAATGATTTCAACGTTGGCGATATTAGCGAAATACAATTTCATGAAAAAGAAAACCATTTAAAGTTTACGTTTAAACACCCTCGTAACTCTGAAACACAATGCGAAGCCTTCGTTAATGAAAAAGGAATACCCACTTTACGCTTTTTAACTTCAGGTGATCAGAAATATTTTGAACAACCAACTACCTTGCTGCCAAATATTGCAAAACGACATGCAGAGTATCAAATTTCTTCTTTCAATATCAAGCTAAAAATAGATGTAACTTATGAATTTTTAAAAGAAGAAGGAATTGATGAAGTGGGTGTCCAGTTAAAAACAACGAATAACAAACTAGCACTGCAATGGTGCATCCGGCTAATCGATAAAAACAAAATACTACAAATGAAAGATATTATTGCTAAGAAATTATATGATAAATTTACAAAAGTAAACACGATAAGTATCCAAAGCAATCTCATAATAATAACAACCCCCTACATTCAACAAGCAGATATTGAAAAAACATTAAAAGAGATTTTTAATTTTCCAAAAAATCTGGACTCGAGTTTAGAAATTAAGTTAGATAATGGTTATAAAAAAGCAAGTGTATTAATTACGGATGCCAAGATGGATAGTTATGAAATTATCTCTCTGCCCACCACTGAAATGGATAAGCAAATGGCAGTCAAAATCTTTTTTGAATTTTATGATAAAAATCCTAGTCGTAGATCATTTTGGCCAAAAAAAGAAGACAGAGGCTCAATTACTATGGAAAACATATTAGAGCACGCTAATCGTGAAAATGACATAGGATGGTTTGGTTATTCAGGAAATAGGACCAGGGCTATATTAATTTCAAAATTTTTTGTTAAAGATTTCAAAGATGTTAATGCTGCTATTCTCAAAATTAATAAAGGAAAGGAGTTGGAAAGCTATCCGATGCACATATTTTGGAATTGATTAAATTGACCTGGCAAGGAATTATGGAGAAATTTTAATGACATTCATAATACATTTCGTATATACCCATTACACCTCAAGATGCTAAAAGTTCGCATCTTGAGGTGTAATGGGTATATCAATACGGAAACAAAAAAGCTATTTCAAAAAGAATTTTTGCAAGTATTCAAACAACTCGGTGAATTCCAGTTTGGTAGAGTAAAACCCAATATAACCATCGGGCCGGATAACACAAATTCCCGATTTGGATATGTTATAGCGTGCAAATAGGACTTCGGTGTTCTTATTTAAAATAATTTTATGGAATATAAGCCAATCCGGGTGTTTTTGTTCCAATTCAAGAATTTGATTCGCATTCACCAGGGCATTTTCTTTTTCCGATTCTAGAAAAATAAGCGCATTAAACGGATGCTCTTTTAGTAACATAAATAAAGAAGTATTGTTTAATCTCGCATCCGGCGCCCGGCGCCCTGCTCTTTTGCCTACCAAAAATTTATTTTTTGGATAATAGATACCGAGTTCTGACATCAACCAAAAAAGCCGTTCCTGAATTTTTTTAGAGCCTGCTATTAATCTTAAAAGCAATATTAAAACCAGCGGACGAAAAAATTTAATTATTTTTTTAGGCGAAGTTAACCATACAAAAAACCGGTCGGTGGTTTGGGTCAATTTCCTACCGATAAATTCTCTTTCTAAAGTGTAGGTTTTTAACAATTCATCGGAAAGCTGCTTCCGCAGAGTGATGGCTAGCTTCCATGCCAAATTAGTGGCGTCCTGTAATCCGGTATTCATTCCTTGTGCGCCCACCGGAGAATGAATATGAGCGGCATCTCCCACTAAAAACGCGCGGTCATGCTGATATTGATTCACTACCCGGTGATGCAAATGAAAACGACTCATCCACTTCGCTTCAGTGATATTCACATTTTGATGTGTAACATTGCGCACATAATCTTGAATTTCTGGGACATTGATGGCTTCTTTTTTAATGATGGGAGACATAGGGGCTGCAATCAAGCGGTGGAAATCCTTAGAAAAAGGAGCATGAAACAAAAACCCTTTTTTGGAATCCAAAAAAAGCATCAGTCCAGTTTCTATTGATTTTGGCCAGCGCATCTTCACATCCGCCAGAAAAAAGTCTTGATTATAAGGTGCACCCACGAACGGGATTGCTAAAGTCCTACGCACTATGCTGTGGGCGCCGTCGCAACCGGCTAAAAAAAGACAACGAATATTTTCCTGTTCACCGGTCATTAAATCTCTTACCACTGCATTGATAGATTCGGGGTTAGAAATAAAGGTTTCTAATTCTTTTTGCCTTTCTATAGTAATCTCTTTCTTAGCCAGTTCTGCAATCAAAATCCGCTCTGTTTCGGATTGCGGTAAGAAAAAAATTCCTGGAAAAGGAGTATCTTTTAATTTTATTTGATTGAGATTCATTTTTATTTGACGTCTACCATTGATATAAAAATACATACTGGGAACACTCACAGACTGCTCCAAAAATTGATCCACAATCCCCAAATTTTGAAAAATTTCCATGGTTTTGGCTTGGATGCCAAAAGCTCGGGATTCTTGAGATCTATCAGGCTGTTTATCAATGATTCTAAAGCTGATTCCAAACCGCAGTAGCTGGCAAGCCAACATTAAGCCTGTAGGCCCTGCTCCCACGATTAAAACTTCCACCAATTCCCGGTCAACGGGAATTGACTCTGCGCGATGGGGGTTTGAAGGGGGAGAATCGCGATTCTCCCCCTTCATTCCGAGCAATTGGCTTTGCCAATGCGCAGGATAAAAACCAAATCCTTCCGTGTCCCATTCCATAAAGCCTCCTGCTGGGTTACAATCGAACCCATGGTTCAAACATCCGCTTATGACCACAACGCCTTAGTGTCCGCGCTGAGTGAGATCTTACGTCGAGGTAACGCCTCCACCCAGCAAGAGATATGCCGTGAATTGACTGCCCTAGGTTTTGCCATCAATCAAAGCAAGATCTCTCGTTTGTTACACAAGCTAGCCGCCATTAAGGTCAAAAATGCTCAAGGTCAAATTAGCTACCGATTACCTAAAGAATTAGCCCCACCCACAACCCAGGCTCCTTTGACTCACCTTATATTAAGGATAGTAGCTAATGAGACTTTAGTGGTAATCCAGACCAGTCCTGGATCAGCTTCTTTAATAGCCCGAATGCTGGATTTTCAAAATTCAGAGTCCGAGATCCTAGCCACCTTGGCAGGTGACGACACCATTTTTGTCGCCCCTAAATCCGTAAAGAAAATAGAAGCGACCTTCACCGAGGTTAAAAAATTATTGGCGGGGATGGAACCCTCTAAACAGTAACCTCAGGCGGGTGCGAGTATAACAGCATCCATCGTCTCCCGGTGGGAGAAACTCAGTTCTGTCCTGGAGGACTTTACAATAGTAATGCTCAAATCCTTTAAATGAGCATACTGACCTGTTTCTTGCTTGCTCTCTGGCGCCGATTCTGCTCTAAGCGAAATAGTACCTTCTGCAAGATAACTTTCGAAATTTTCAGTAAAATCATATTCTAATGTAATTTCATCCAAATCCAATTTACGAGTGAATTCATCCACAAAATTTTTAGATTTTGCTATATTAAAATAGGCTTTTAGAGCATCCATTTCTGTTAAACAAGAATGGGAAAGATCTCTAAGCTTAACGAAAGCTTGTTTATGATTAATTTTACCAATCAACCAACGCACTTGCGGTTGTGAAAAATCCTTAATTAATTTAGTTAACTTTTTATTTGTTTTTATTTCTTCACCTCTTTCTGATAAAGGGATTGAGTAATATTTTTCAAAAATTTCTTTTTTATTTTTCTCCTTAGGATTCAATAGGCTATTAATTTCATTCAAATGATAAGTTACATCCATCATTTTATTATTTTTGCTTTCAAGCCATTGATATAAATTGAATTTTTCTCCTTCCAAATCTGGATGGGTGTTGGTTTGATAGATTTGTCCTTGTGGTTTATTTTCTTCTTGGTGAGTCACCAAAATAACGTATTGGTGCCCTGGAACCGAGATTTGAATAACATAAGGGTAATCTTTTATCTCAGTTATTTCTTTTTTAAGAGAATCAAAATCTTGCTGAGCTTTTATTTCATTAATATTACTTTTTGAATCGGTTAAAAAATCAAAAAAAGCTTTGGAAAATGTTCCACAATCCGCACCCGCTTCTACAAGAAATCTACGTGCATCCTTAAAATCCGACAAAATCTCTTGACCCGTATCCTTCCCACTCTTTCGTACCTCCAATAATATTTCGATTTGACTGGGTAAAGACACCCCACTTAGCCTCATCCCAAAGTTAATAAGTCCTATATCATAACTCATTAACAGTGCTCGTTTATATATATTATTTAAATTTTTTTTCTGTTTCATATTTTTTATTCTACGATTTAACTAATATATTTATATTCTTGACATAGGCATATTAAGAATTTATTAAATAATTTTTCTATAACACAGGTATTTTAAAATCTAAGTAAATTGCTGAAAATCTTAATGTTCCCTTAAGGAATTCTGTTTATAATAGCCAGAATGAGAAAAATAATTATTCAATGCGGGTTCTTTGCGGTTCTAGCCGTGTCTGGGGTCATCGGTATTGCCAACAGCGCCGAGGCAGCGCCCGGAAAATGGTCAAAGTTTATGAACTGGTTAAACAGCCCAGTTCCTCAGCCGGAGATTAAAACCAGTCAGGTTCCGGAATCTTCTTCGGAAAAAGTTGTAGTCTCACAGGAAATTGTAGCCCCTCAAATTGAAGCGGCTCAAGAAAAAAAAGCCGATATTCATACCATACTCTCAGAAAACGGCGCTGAGCTAGAAAAAATCTCGCCACCCTCGCCGATGATTCCTGCTAAAATCATAGCTCCCGAGTCGGTGGCTAAACCACAAATTATTTCTCTTACCGCCAATACAGCCAAACCAGTCATTAAACCCACGGTTAATCAAAAGAGTACACCTCTTCAAGATCCCGCGGTTAAGCTTGTGCCGGGCCTCGATCCAGTATCACGCGATAACACTTCGACTCCTGCGCCGCAATGGAATTTGAAAAGTCTGCCAGTGGTTAAAATCGGACAAAAAAATTATGCGGATATTAATTTAAACGAGTATATCGTCCCCAATTCAGAACAAGAATCCTTCTTATTTTCTTTAACTCCCATCAAGGCTAATCCTAGCTGGGCAAGTTTAAAGAAACATAACTGGTTGCATATTGCGGCGGATAAAATAAGCCCTGAAGACATCCATACAACTCAAATTATTTATCTAACTGTTACCAATCCTCGCAATGGACAATTTAGTTCTACGCAGCTGACCATTCAAATAATGGCTAACGATAGTCTGCCCGCACCAACATGGCAGCCCAATTTCCATTTTCAAGACGCTATTGCAGGCCAACCTTACAATATCAACTTAGCCGCTGCAGTGAAGCTGAACGATTTACCGGAAAACGATCAATTGACTTTTCAATTAATTAATAACTCAGTGGAATGGTTGAACATTGGCCAAGATGGTTTTTCCTTATCTGCCAAAAAAATCCCTGCAACCGCAATCGGAAAAACTTATCCAGTGGCGTTGCAAGTCACCAGCAAAATGAGTGGGAAAAGCAGTGATTACTCTGGCCAACTTTACGTCAACCCCAGTCCGCAGCCTTTCCAATGGCAAAGCTTACCCGCGGCTACTTTAAACCAAAAATACACCGTGGATCTTTCCCAGTATGTGCGTAGCAATATTCGTAATGATCAGTTCAGTTTCCACATTGATTTAGTCACTCTACCCTATTGGCTTTCAATACAAAATACCCGTATTTTATCAGGTTCACCGCTAGAAACGTCTATTTTGGATCACGAGCAAAAAATTAACGTGATTACTAAAAGTCTAGTCACCGGTATGACCAGCGAAACCAGCGTAATCATCCCTGTTAATCGCGATGAAAAATTAGCGGCTGAATGGAAAAAAGAATTTTTTACCAGTCCAATTGTCGGCGAAAATTATCGCAGCGATGATCTTGCCACTGGCATAGGAAACCATTACCAGCATGATGAATTTACATTTACCTATGTAAATGGTCCAGAATGGTTGACTTTAAATAGACTCTGTCATTGTTTAGTCAGCAAAGGGACAGTCCCCAACGAAGCCGCAGGCAAAACTTTTACCGTGCAATTACGGGTACTCAGCAAAGCCAGCAATAAAACAACTGACTATACTCAATCTTTTATGGTCTATCGAGGCGTACCCCAATGGATAAAAACCACCCTCCCGGATGTGAAAATTGCTCAGAACAATACTCTACGGATCCCCTTGAGCGAATACGTACAGGATGACATCGGCGGCGACCATTTTAGTTATCGTATGGATCAATTCCGTTCTCCTAGTTGGGTCCGCTTTATTAAAGAAGGTAACCAGTTTTTCTTAAAGATCCAACCAGAAGGCATACTTGCCAGCGAAGTAGGTTCCACTCAAACGGTGAGATTATTGGCTACTAGCCAGCACACCCATAAAACCAGCGAGCAGCTATTGACTATCCGTATTCAAACCAATCCCGAGCTAGTGCAACCGACTTGGCAGAATCCCAATCCTGCAGTAGCCACGGTCGGTTTCCAACATGTCATGGATTTAAAACAATACATTCAAACCAGCGTGCCCAATGATAAAATTAAAATCAGCCTTGGTGCAGGCAGCCCCGATTGGTTGTCGATTAAAGATAACCGTCTCCTTGGCACTCCGCCCAAAGATCAGATTGGTGGACCCTATCCGCTCAATCTAGTGATTCACAGCCAAGCCACAGGAAAAGAGAATATTATTCAAACTAAAATTAAAGTAGAGCTAGCAGTGGTGGAAGGCGATAATATGGAAGTGCATTCTTTCTACGAAAATCATCAAAGTATTGTAATTCGTGGTTTGAAAAAAAATCACAGCTACCATTTATCTAAGGTAAAAGGCGCTAATTTTGATTACGGTCCGTTCTATTCACCTTATATGATTAAATCCGATGAAGACTGGAATAATAATCCATTTTACTCAGTGAGTGGCGATAAAATCGTTAAAACTGGAGAAGACGGCGTATTATCGATCGTTTACTACTCCGCTCCCAACAGTCCGCCCCCCAGTTTTGAGTTTTTGATTTTAAGTTAAACATTTTAAGTCCCCCCCTTTGAAAAAGGGGGGTAAGGGGGGATTTTTAGGCCGGGCTTGAGTTTTTTGGTTTAAAAAATCCCCCTGTATCCCCCTTTTTCAAAGGGGGAGCTTAGCAAATTCATCTTTGGCAATCACAATTTCTTGCCCATTTATAGCAGCATCAACCAACTGAGAAAACCGTGTTTTGGCCCCCTTAGCTAATTCAACCTAGTCTCGGATACTCTGCAAAGTTTTTAAATCTTACTTTATAAAGTAATTAAAATTTGAATAAAATTACTTTATAAAGTATAATTTTAAAATGGACAAAAAGAATGCCAAACAATATTTACCCATTATCTCTGAATGGCAAAACCTGATTGCCACCGTCCAAGGCTTGGTTAGAGACGACCAGAAAGAACTCTGCGCAGCTTCCGGCTCCAAGCCGATTAAAATAATCACCGGATTTCGGCGAAGCGGAAAATCCTTTTTAGTGCAAATGGCTGCACGTGCTTTAATTGAAGCAAAACAATATTCTCTGAAAAATATCCTTTATCTTAATTTTGAAGACTACCGTTTAACTTCTCTGCATAATATTTTTGCTTTGGACGATCTAGTGCAAAGCTTTTTAAAAGAATTTTCCGGACCAGGGAAAAAATTACTGATTTTTGACGAAATCCAGCACGTTTCTGATTGGGACAAACTAATCCGAACCTTGTATGAAAAGGAACGGGATATTGAGATATTTTTAACCGGCTCTAATTCGGAATTATTATCTTCTGAAATAGGTTCCAATCTTGCCGGACGATTCATTGAATTTCAAATTTTTCCTTTTAGTTTTAAAGAATTTTTGGCCCACCATCAGTTAATCCTTGACAATGAGGTTGATTTTTACAGACATCTCCCCCAAATCAAATTACTTTTTTCTCAATATCTGGAGTTTGGTGGACTGCCCGAGATTTTTTCCATTAATAATCCAACTACATGTTACTCTTATTTGCAAGGCATTGTCAGCAAAGTGATCTTGGATGATGTAATCGAACGGTTTAATGTCAGACAACCTTTGATCATTGAAAAAATTTTGCAGTTTTTGCATTCTTCAATCGGTAGCGTAATTTCGGCAACACGTCTTAGTAATATTCTTAAGCATGAAGGAATTGCCATAAAACAAGATACTATTTCCACTTATATCGATTATATTACTAAAACTTTTGCAGTATATTCAGTGGATAGATTTGACTGGAAATTAAATCGAATCTTTGAAGCTCATAAAAAATATTATTCTGTAGATACTGGTATTATCAATCTATTTAAAAATATCAACCACAATTACTCTAAGCAACTAGAAAATGTGGTATTTCTCAAACTCAAAAAAAAATTTTCATCCGTTTATTACAGCACCATGCACAACAAAGAAATTGATTTTATTGTTCATGATAAATCAGGACAATATCATAAATACCAGGTGACCAGTGGGCTTTCCGCCGAAAATAGAGATCGGGAGTTATCAGCTTTTCTTACCACCGATCAATATATAAATAAAATGACCAACATTTTACTTACCATGGATCAAGATGAAGAAAATTTCCAAGTAAATGAAATATCGATTATACAAAAATACCTGCCAAAATGGCTGCTGGACGTTTAAATCTCACTACATACAAAGTTGAGTGCACCAACCAGGCCACGTTCCCCTCGGATGAAATCGTCAGCTTCTTCCGGAGAAGAGAAACTTCCTTTCCCTTTTCCTAGTAAGGAAAGCAATTGCCTCAACTCTCACTCTATGACAGCGTCTTTTTTGTACCGTCAGTTCTTTTCGAATTGCCTTTATCATAAAACCATCGTTATAAGTTAAATATATTATATTTGACTTTCGTATGAAAGAGCATCTTTTTATTGATACGGCATCGTTTTCTTAAGCATTCCTTAAGGTTCTTAAGCTTATACTAAGCTTGTTCAAAAAATGATTAACCCTTAAGAATAGTCTAAAATTAGTACAGAAGCTTAAATGCTTAATAGAAGGCAACTTATGCATACCACAAAGAATTCTTTTAAAACTGTTATGGTCCGATTAGGGACGATCGCAGCCGCTATCCTGTTGGGGGGTAGTCTATTACTCACACATTCCTCCAGTTTAGCCGATGACACTCAACAAGACGCCGCCTTCACTTGCGCTTCCGCGGTCAATGTCATGGATTGTATTTCTCAAACCGGTACCGGCGCAGTGAAACAATCCGATGTCACTTCAATCCCCATCAATAGCCAAGCCTTAGGATTTACTGGCCCCGTTTCAGTGGGTTTACGGTATGACAATTACCTCGCCTGGATCATGGACGTTGGCTATGCTCAATCCTTCTATAATGCCGCAGCCGCCTTCAAACTCAGTGCCGGTCTCAACGAACGCCGCGCCAATGTCACTTTAGGCTATTCCATTACCCCTAAACAACAAATTAAACTCACTTACGAATATCTGGCCCAAAACCTACCCTTCGATTATTCCACCGGCACCGTCAATGAATGGGTCAATCAAAATGCTTTCGGCGCCGCCTACCGCTACATGCTGGATTACGGCATCGTGCGCGCCTTAGAAGTCTATGGCAATTACACCAAAGCCAACAGCAAAGACCTCTCCGATATAGAAATGTATACCGACAGCCAGCTTACCGCCATTGACCAACGCCGTATCGCCGGCGGCACCCAACAAAACTACGGCGCAGCCGTCACGCTCACGCCTTTCGAAAATACCATCGTAAAAGTCGGCGGCGGTTATAGCACTTTAAGTTTTAATACCGAATGGTCTGACCCTCAAAAACAATCCGCCATTGCTTACGATGCTGAATTATCCCGTTTACTCACCCCGAAAACCATGGTTTCCGCTGGCATTGGCAATACCGCCGCAGGCCAAACTTACACTGCAAAAGTCAGCCGGATTCTACCCTGGAGCTTGGAAGGCGCCTTGACCGGACAATATATGGCCACCACCAATGATATTCCCGGCAGCACCAGTGTCACCGCCAGCCTCTCCTATCCCGCTCCCAAAACGTATACCAATATGTTCGCTGCAGGCATCGGCAACCTTAAAGATTGGGTGCAACAACCAGTGATTTATAACACTCGGGTGTTGGCGAAAGCAGAAGAGCGGAAAATAGCTGCAGGGATAACCGCTGCTAAAATTCCGCCTGTCGACGTTTCCATAAACGCTAAAATGCCTGCCATAAAAACCAATGCTCTTTTTTCTTTTAATCCAGGTGTTTACGAAAAAATTACCTATACTCCCACCTCAATTACCATAGGACAAAATCCAGCCAACACAACTTTAAATCTGAGCGTGCAATATACGGACAGTTTAAATGCTATCATCACCATGTCCAATCCAACCACACAAGACATGATTCCTAATGGTCAACCTGTCACATATACTGTAAACCTTGAAGCGGATGGCTACAGGGGTCAAAATATAGTTACTAAAACTCAATCTAGTTTTAATATCACTGTAACACAAGATTCAGGCATCAAAGCGGCAAATTGGTCAAGTAATACTACATTACCCACGGCAACTCCCAATTCTGTTTATAATAATGGGACACAAATACCTCTAATTAACTATGTAACACCGAGTATTCCAGGAGAAGATTTCACTTTCGATTATGCAACCAACGATCATCCCAATTGGATCAACTTAGTAGATCATAAATATCTGGTTGGAGATGCTAATAATAAAGTCCCTAATACCACCGATCCCAAAGCCACTATAATTCTAAAAGCCACTAGTCTTGCTAGCGGTCATGTGGCTAACCCTGAAAATCAGACTCTTACCATCCCGATTAGTTCTATTGCTACGCCTCCAAATTGGGTGGATAACTTATCACTTCCGGTAGCCACTCAAGAAGCAGTTTATACTCCTCAGGGGAGTACTACGGGTTATGATCTTAACCCATATTCTCCCACCCCAGCTGGATTTACAACCCCAGATGAAATAAATAAACAACCGATACAACCGACTCCATCCCCAAATACGGTAACTTTTCAAATGCACAATCCACAGGATACAGATGATTGTAAATGGCTAAAGATTGTAAACGGAAGATATCTTATTTCTGATGGCCCTGTCCCTGCTGATGCTACGGATTGTTGGGTAAACGTTGACGTTACCAGCACAAACGTTCCTAAAAATCCCACAAACATGTTACCTAAACCAAAAATTACCGTAATCAAAACTGTAATTATCTTACCTGATTGGATTAATCCTGCTGTACAAGGCGTTCTGCCTGATGCCAACGTAGGAATGAATTATAGTTTGCCAAACAACAAAGTTCTTGATCCTTATGCTGCAAATACAGCGGGATATCTATCACAGACCACAAAGAATAAACAAATTGTCTATCCGCCAGATGAGAATATCACTTTTCAGAAAACTCCTGACGCCGACTCAAAAGCATCACCTTGTACCTGGTTAAAAGTAACGGAAAAAACGCTGGAATCTAACGGACCAGTAACCGGAAGCGACTGTTATGCTTATATTGATGTTATTAGCAAGCAAAACAATAATGTGCCTTACTCTCTAAATGCAAAACTCATCAAAGTCACCAGCAGTGCGCCTTTCCAGCCCTTTTGGCAAAGTGGCAGTTCAATAATTAAAGTGGCTTATAATAGTTCTCCCAATATAAATTTAAATACTGCGGTGGGGAGTAATCTAGCTAGCGATAATTTGTCCTTTTCACAAGGTACACCTTGGAATTGTAACTGGTTAAGCATTCCCAATACAGGAATCCCTTATTATCTAACAGGAAAAGCGCCTAACGTAGTTAGTCAGGATTGTACGATTACTTTATCGGTTAGCAGTTCTGTAGCTCCTGGAAGCAGTCCACAACCTTTAGGGGCCACTATTCATTTTATTCCGGATACCAGTCAAGGTTTTGCTCCTACTCCTACGAATTTCACCCTTGATGATGCCCTAATTGGTCAAGGTTACGATAGTAATGTGGCATTGGATACTATAGTAAAAAGCAACCGTGTGGGTGAGGATTTAAACACACCATTTAAAGCATCCAGTCAAAAATGCAATGATCCTAACGACCCAACTCCACCCTCATTTGTGGTAGATCAGAACAACAATCATCTTAAAACCAATGGCATTGTTTCCAATACGACTACTTCCACCAGTTGTGATGTCACTATTCATGTGATCAGCAGTTATGATTCTTCATTTAATGCCGACGTTACGGCAACTATCAAAATAAAACCCAACACCAATGTGGATTTAAAACCTACTTTCAATAACGGTTCTCCTCTACCCGCGATGTATCATCAAAATTATCAAACCCAGAATTTAGCAGACATTATTACTAGTAACCGTCCAGGAGAAAAATTACAGGGGTTTACTAAAAACACAGCCAACGGCGCCTGGACTTGTAACTGGTTAGATGTTGTTGACCAAAAATTGCAGCAAATTAATCCTCCACAATACCCAACGGATTCCTCTCCTTGCCATATCAGTGTAACGGCGCAAAGTCAAACTAACTCCGATACAGGCAACGCGGATGAAGACATAACCATTTCGCCTGATACTATCACACCTTTCCAACCAGACTTTATACCAGGAACACCTCCTGACGCCACCTACACTGTGCCATATCCTGCCAACACAGCAGATCTTTCAACTATGATTTTTAGCAATCGCCAAGGTGACTCAATAAAAGCATTTACCAATTTTTCTTCACCAAACTGCTCATGGTTAACACTGGCAAGTGATGGCAAGACTTTAACGGGCACACCTCCTGCTCCGGCGACCTACACCGGTGATACCACTTGCCAAGTTAATGTTAGCGCCACCAGTAGTGCAGACAACACAACACAGCCCGTACCCGGTAGAACATTGACTATAAAACCAGATTTAAATGATAATTTTGCACCAAGCTTATTGAGTAATCCTCCTAACACTAAATTTGGGGATAACAGTTATAGTTTAGACTTAAACAGCATCATTCGTAGTAATCGACCCGGAGAACCATTGGCCACTCCATTTGTTATCGATAATAATGCTTCAACCTGTAAGGACGATGATGGAACGCCCTGGTTCAAAGTAGATGCTTCCAACAGACTCGTTAGTAACAAGCCTATTCCAATAGCCTCTAAAACATATCATTCAGATACACAAAGTAATAGCTGTAATGTAACGCTTTCAGTAACTGGTGGTTACGATCATTATACTAATACTCCGCCAAATGCTCCGGTAAATTTACCTATTACAATTGATAAAAACAATGAAATCACTCCTACTTGGGTCAACAGTACTGATTGCCCCACACCGATTATTACGAATGCATCTAAATCGGGTACACCTACTACTCTTGATTTAAGAAAGTGCATTCAAAATATTTATCAGGGACAGCCAATAAGTGACGATACGATTTCTTTTTCTGGTAGTCAGGGCTTTGCAACAATAACAACCGGTTATCAATTAAACGCCACCCCCACCATAAGAGATTTAGGAACTAATTTAACTTTGCCCATGACTGTTTCAAGTCAAGCATACACAAACAATAAACAAGTTTCTCAAAATTTAAATGTACAATATTATATTATTAATAATACCAATTTAGGTTTCTCTTCATATGGCGCCACCAGTTCAGTAGCTTATATTAGCGGCGTAAATGAATTTATTACTGGTACATATTATAAGGTAGCTAGCTATACGGGTTCTGTAGATTATATTTACGCATGCAATCAATCTGGAAGTGAAGGATCTAAAGGTGATCAAACGCCCGTTAGTCAGCCACCTTCTTGGAACCCCGATTATCAAAGTCATCCTACTTGCTGGTGGAGTCACGATCCAGCAGCTCCTTCAGGAGAGTTTACTAATGGAAGCGATAGCAAAGCCAGTATAGTGTTTACTAAACAAAATACTCAAAATAACCCAAGCGTAACGTCTATTAAAATCGTAAAATCCAGATAATCCCTCTGGGACTAATGGGTGACCCTAAATCCCCCAATTTCGATTTTCGAATAAATTATTTATTTAAGATTCAAGACCTTGACTTGCATTTTTAAAATTTATCAGTTTGTACAATTTACAATAATTTTTTTGGATTTGCACGAAACTCAGCTAGGTATAATTTGCTCGAGTATCGGCTTTGCCGGCTATAAATGATCAAAAAATGACCAAAACCTCAAAATAGACTAAAATTAATACAGTAAGGCTAACCAGATTATAGAAAGGTCATTTTTATATGAAGATCTCAAGCGCATTTATTGGAAGAATACTAATCCCTGCAGGATTACTATTTGCATATTCTTGCAGTTTAGCAGACGATATCCAAAACGATGCCGCTTTTACCTGCGCCTCGGCGGTCAATGTCATGGATTGTATTTCTCAAACAGGTACCGGTGCGGTTAGACAATCCGATGTCACTTCAATCCCCATCAATAGCCAAGCCTAGGATTTACCGGTCCCGTCAGCGTCGGTATACGGTATGACAATTACCTCGCCTGGATCATGGACGTTGGCTATGCCCAGTCCTTCTATAATGCCGCAGCCGCCTTCAAACTCAGTGCAGGTCTCAACGAACGCCGCGCCAACGTCACTTTAGGCTATTCCATTACCCCCAAACAACAAATTAAACTCACTTACGAATATCTGGCCCAAAACCTACCCTTCGATTATTCCACCGGCACCGTCAATGAATGGGTCAATCAAAATGCTTTCGGCGCCGCCTACCGCTACATGCTGGATTACGGCATCGTGCGCGCCTTAGAAGTCTATGGCAATTACACCAAAGCCAGTAGCAAAGAACTCTCCGATGTGGAAATGTATACCGACAACCAGCTCACCCAAATTGATCAACGCCGCATTGCCGGCGGAACTCAACAGAATTATGGCGCAGCCGTGACACTCACTCCTTTCCAAAACACTATATTAAAAGTCGGCGGCGGTTATAGCTCTTTAAGCTTTGCCACCCAATGGTCAGATCCCCAGAAACAATCTGCCATTGCCTACAACGCCGAATTATCCCATTTGCTAACCCCTAAAACCATGGTTTCAGCCGGCATCGGCAATACCGCCGCAGGTCAAACTTACACCGGGAAGGTCAGCCGAATTCTACCTTGGAGCCTGGAAGGGGCGTTAACTGGCCAATATATGGCAACCACCAATGATATTCCCGGCAGCACCAGCGTCACCGCCAGCCTATCGTATCCCGCCCCAAAAACGTACGCGAATGTATTCGAGCAAGGCATGGGCAACTTAAAATCCTGGGTCGAACAGCCGGTGATTTATAATACCCGGGTGTTGGCTAAAGCGGAGGAACGTAAGTTGGCTGTCGGCATTACTCAAAAAGCCAATATTCCCAATCAGACTATCCCCGTCAGTACTTCACTGCCTTCTGCACTCCCCACCCAGGACTATTTTTCCTTTAATCAGGAAGTGTATAGCAAAATTAATTACACGCTCTCCACGGTGATCAAAGGAACAACAACCGCCGTACCCGACAATTTAAATCTATCTATCAAACAAATTGATAGCTGGAATGCCCAAGTGGTGTCTTCCCCCACTACCCAAACCATGATACCTAACGGGCAAAATACAACCTATACCGTGACTCTGCAAGCAGCGGGTTATCGAAATGGGCAGGTCGTTCTACCCACTACTTCAATCCCCTTCGAAGTAACCGTTACTCCTTATGCCAGTTTAAACGCAGCTTCTTGGGTCAATAATCCGACCCTACCGCCTGCCAAACCCGGTGAGAATTATAATAATGGAACACCCATCCCTCTACTCCCTTTGATTACTAATACGGCGACACCGGGGGAAAATTTCAAATTCACTTTGGATAACTCGCAGGCACCCTGGGTTTCTCTCACTACCGGAGACTATAACCAATCCCTAACAGCTACTCCAAATATGGTCGTAGACAAGAATCTCACGATAGGCCAAGTCCCTATTACTCTGACTGCAACCAGTATGGCCAGCGGTCATCCGGCCAAACCCGAAAAAGAGATCATCAATATTACGATCAATAGTAACGTATATCCTCCCACTTGGAAGTCGGCTGACTTACAACCGGCGGCTACTCCGGGACAGGTCTACACACCAACTACACTGACTAATTATGTTAATCCTTATTATCCGGGCTCTACCGGCCAATATTTGAATAAAACAAAAAATGCCGCTGGAGACTTGCCGAATGATACTTTAAAATTTACGCCTGACACTACAACCACCAATAAATTCAATCCTTGCGGAGATTGGCTGAAGATAAATCCTGACACCGGCAACCCTTACACGACAGATCCGGTTCCATTAGATGCGACTTCTTGTAATATTTACATGGATGTCCAAAGTCTTGCTAGTCCACCTACTTTTGCAGGCGTCAGCCATTTAGGACCAAAAGCTTTTAACATTAATGCAATTATCTATACATTACCGGACTGGAAGAATGGTGTTAATACTTTCTTACCCAATAGAATTACGATAGGCACTAATACAAATTCTTATATCGTAATAAAAGACACAACAACCGGCGGCCCGTACCCTGAAACTATTTTAGGCCCCTATACTTCAGGAAATGCTGGGCTACTTTCTCAAACTCTTTATCCAAATAAGACTCCAGTTACCGATGACACCATTACTTTTTCAATAGATACTAAGGGGGCAGGCACTTGTTCAGACCTTTATTTCAAGGACGCCGACCCCGCAGGACAAAGCACTACAGGGACCTTAACCGGTAAAATTACCAATACTTGCAACGTAATTTTAACAGTCCAAAGCAAAATCGCCAGTGGGCAGCCCCCCTTTACTTTACCAACTAAAACGATTACGGCTGTGATCTTACCTACTTGGAGCCCCACTGGATTACCCAGTGTTAGCGTTTTGTCTTCTTATCCGTCACAACCACTCAATACCCCAGGGAATAACACTCCTCTAAAACCCACTCAAGACAGTAGCGGCAGCCTCCTGCCGGATAAGCTCAACAATTTTCAAATAGACAAAACTCGAGAAAACGGCTGTTCCTGGATTACATCGGTGGATCCTGACACCGGCATCATCCAAGGGACGCCTCAGACGCAAGGTAAGTGTAATATTTCTTTGAGTGCACACAGCCTTTATCAAAACCAAGACTTTCAATTACCCACTACTTCTATTACTGTCAATGACAGCTCTGCCCCTGCGTTCCAATATCCACTTCAAATAAACCTTAATTATGATAGTAATACCACCGTAAATTCAACTAAGATTTACCTAGCTAATTATTTGGTTAATCCTTATCCCGGGGTTGATTATGATCCTAGTAACATTGGTTCTAATAATTCAGATTTAGTAACACCTAACAAAATCAATAAAGATACTTCCGGGTCTTATATAGAAATTCAACCGCTAAATAATGACGGAAGCCAAGTGGATAATTTAAAACTTAATTATTATTTCTCTGCCGTCCCTACTCTCAATGGAGTATCAGGTTCTCCGGGGGTATTTAATCTTATGATTATTGCCAATATGACCAGCCCTTCAATAAATAAAGATTATTACTTACCCAATCCCAAATTAACCAGTGCAAATCCCACTTATACCGCGGACCTTAATCCATACGACCCGAATGGATGCTTTACCTCTGCTGAAAATACCACTCCCGCTCCTTGCATGACTACAACTAAGTTTTCCTGGAATGGCAATACTGTTTTTCAAGATAAAGGTAAATTGACATTTAACATTATTAGCCCGCAAAAGGAACCCAAATGCGACTGGGTAACTCAAGATAATTTAAACACCTCCACAGGGATAATTACTGCAACCATTCCTACCGATCAATACATTAATACCCAAGATCAGAAATGTTATATCAGCTTCAATGTAACCAGTTACCAAAATCAAAGCGCGGGTCCCTCAATTGGCTATTTAACCGTTCAATTCCCTTATACAGCTCCAACCATATCCAACACCGCTTATACCGGAAATAATGCCGGTAAAACCCCGGCCATTGCTTTTGACGACAATACCAATGTCATCCGGTTGAATGATTATGTTCCCTCAACAGCACAAATTCCAGGACTGAAATTTACTTTTAAAGATGGTTCAAATATAGATCCTACCCATAATTGGAAAATCAATCAGGTCGGCTCAGATTATTATCTAGTCCGGCAACCCAATGACCAAAAAAATAATACTTATGATGCCAGCACCGTCACACAGCAAGAAATCTTAGACATCAAAGCTTGGAATGCGTTCGTAGCAACTGAAAACCCTAATGAAAACCCTAATTTCTCCGTTACCATCAAACATGATTCAGGTGTGACTCTTAGACTCAACGATGCTAAAAAAAATTATAAGTTACCGCCAACTGTGGTTAACACCACACCCGCAGCCACCTACCAGATTTTTGATAGCACAAATCCAGGCAACAGTGTTATACAAACGATTGCTGCGGATCAAGTTACCCCAGTTGTAGGAGATATCATTACTACTCCTAACCCAATGATCGTAAATGGGAATAGTAAACACAATATTGCGACATTTACTAACGGTACTAATATTACGGTTTCTACTACCCTAGATCCAGATAAAGACCCTGGCGTTTATCCAAGTTCAAATGATCCTAGTAGTACTTATCCAAGTGCAAAATTAACCCAACCTAACAGTATTGCCAAAGGTGAAACTGCCAAGGATTTGGATTTGACGGGATATCTCACTGTCACCATTACCACCCCTCCTGCGTGGAAACAAACCTCTTATGCTAACAGTATGAAATTCGACGCCTTTAATTACACTGACACAACCACTAACAGTGGCGCAATTTCGTTAAATAACTTAATTAATAGCGCAAATAACGTGGTTAATTTGCAGTTTAAATTTGATACCGGAGGAACGCTTTCAAGTGATAATCGTTTTGAAATCTTTAACGATAATACCGGAGGTAAAAATGACTGGTATTTAATTAGACATAGAACCCTCGGAACAGATGGCAAAACCATGATTGTCGATGCCTCAGATGTAAATTCGACACCCACATACAACATCTCAGTCTGTTCCGGCGATACCTGTAACAGCGCTCCATTCACTATCACTGTATTACCCGATTCCGCAGTTACTCTCCAGACTTCTCAAGTACCCGGTACCCCCTATTCTTTAGAAACTATAATCAATAGAAGCTCCGGACAAGCAAGCTATACCATTTATAATAATGCCGACCCTGTCAACAGCATTATACAAACTGTAGCGCCTGCGCCTGATAAGATTACTTTAGTCTCAGGGGATATTCTAACTTCTACGCAACCTATGGTGACTAATGGTACTCATACCATTGCAAGCTATAGCAATTCCCAAATTGTGATCCCAACTTCAGGGTTAACCGGTTCAGATCTGGGGAGTTATCCTAATCCAACATCTGGTTCTTCTATTCCAACATTGTTTCAACCTTCTAGCGTAGCAAAGGGAGGCGTAGCCAATAATGTTCCACTAGCGGGATTTTTAACTATTGGTATTAATGGCTGGACTAACACAAATTTACCAGTAGTAATGAAATTTGACTCTATCGATACCACAAATGCAGGCGATGGTACTACTGGGGCGGCTATTTTGCTTAACAATACAAAGTTATCAAACATCAATCAATTGTCTAATCCTCGTTATCAGTTTTCAAACGGCAAATTAATCAGTGATGATGGAAATTTCCAAATTTACCAAAATGGAAACAATTGGTACCTTTTGAGAAAAACAAATAAGTCAGGAACTACTGAATACATAGATGCTCTTGATGTGAATAATTCACCTTCCTTAAACATTCAAATTTGTTCGGGAACTTCCTATTGTGATTCCGGAACAACTATGGCTACTCAAGTTTTACCGGATACAGATCCACAGAAAGTTATAATCCAGTGGAAAGGTCCCCTTACAATGACCGTACCTAATTCAGGAAGTAGTAGCAAACAGTGTTACACCGCGGTTTATGATAAAAATAATCCACTAGGAAGCAATTTAGCCACTGTCGTGAAAGGTTACCAAGTAAGAGATTATTTAACAATGGCATGTATGCCCAATGGCGGCGTAGGAGTGGGTGGAGATGCTTACTTGGGCGTTAATCCTTTTAAAAGTAAAAAGATAGGTTATTTAGGAGGCTCAGCAGCTGCCGATGGCAAGGCATGCGATTATACTTTTATTGTTTCTCAACCAAAACTCAACGATCAAGATCAAAATGAATATAAGGGATTTGGTAGTAACACTAATACAAATAACAGTGGAAATGCATCATATACAAACGACACATATTATCATGGTAACGGAACAACCACAATGACTTACGACCCCTTAGTTATAATTAACTTAAATAGTAGAGCTCTTGGAGGATATTTTGTTTCACCTTTCTCCATTCCCGGTATAGCAATGATATTTGATAAGAGTGTTTCCTCAACTCCCTCATGTCAATAGACAATATGGATGGGGTCGGGTCCTGAGCATATCATTTTCTTGTTCAATCTCGGAGGAATTCTCATCAGTTTGAAAACCAATCATCACCACACTCTTCTTGATACATCATTAAATGACCTAGCGCTAATTCAGCTAGGTCATCTAGTAAAGAGAGGTACTGGTGCTGCGAAGCAATGGGCAAAACAGAAAAATCAAAACCTTTTGAGCAAATTAGCAGCAAAGATTGAATTTTTTCCAAACAATCTTGCACCACATCGGTGGGAGACAGACCGCGATGAGAGGACAAGACGAAATTAGATTTATCAGATAGAATAGGCTTAGCCATGATCAACTCCTTATGGTTTAGTTGGTTGTGGTTAGTCCTGTCGCTGTGTTCACTGCACTGCGCCGGGACGCTACAAAAGTCTCCATCTTTAGGCTGATCCAGTCCGAGATGGAGACCCCTTAACCGTCCATGCTATCAAAGATTTTTAAAATATTCAAATTACTCCTAACTTTTTTCCTACATTAATTAATTACTGTATTGTTTTTATCCCTTTGTTATTTAAAAATACATCTAAAAGAATTATAATAAGGAAATACTCATGAAGCTGATTAAAATTGTAGATGAAACCATTGCGCTTCCTAAAAAATAGAGTGCTTGGTTATGACAATCATCATGGACGACATCACCGTTATAAGTTATGAGGAAACAGCTAAAATTTTCGAAGAAGAATGGAGAGTTTTGCATGAAAAAGCAAAAAAGCATTTTAATTAAAACAGGTTCTGTGGAAGGATTTTTTGAGAATTTAAAAAAAAACATGCGTGCTGCTGACCAGGGCAAACCAATTAAACCATCATTTACTATTACATTTGAAGATCCATTGGAAATGTTGCACTTTTTAAGCGAAACAAAAATTGCTTTAATTAAAACCATCCGTCAACATCCAGATTCAATCACTAACATAGCAAAAGCCGCTAAAAGAAATAGAGCGGCAGTATATCGAGATATTCACGAGCTAGAACATTTTGGATTAGTTAAAACTCATGAAGAAGTTAATCCTGGCCACGGTCGGCATAAAATTGTTAGTGTGGTAGCGTCAGAATTAAAATTGGAAGCTCGAATTTAATGTGTGGGTAGTATTATATTGTAAATTTGTAAAATAGCCTATTTTCGAGATGTGTCTTCCTTATAACGAGAAGCATAATAATTTAATAAATTACGGATTAACTTTTGATACCCGACGTGTTGTAACTCTGCTTCTTTTTTAAAAAAATCAAGACTTTCCTTAGTAAGAGATAAAGTAATTTTAACAGTTTCTTCTTTTAAAACTAATTCTTTGGGGCTCGGCAAAAAATCATGCAAAATTTTTACCTTGCCAATAGGTTCATCAGTGTATTTTACTTTGCGCTTTTTCATAAATTTTTCTCCCCTGCCTCCAGTAACCAGCTCCGATAATACGAATCTTATTACTTCTATAAGTAAATCGGACTGTTAGAATACCTTGATCTACTTTCCCAAAGCAATAATATCTTTTTTCGCTATGACTATGTTCTAAATCTTCCGCAATAATACGGCTTGGATCCAAAAATGCCATTTGCGCTTGGTAAAACGAAACTCCATGCTTCGCTCGACTTATACTATTTTCCATAATTAATATTAACATATAGCCATATATTTTGCCATATTAAAATATGGATATCTCAACTAAGGCATTTGGACCAAACCCTCCTAGTACTGTTTCCATTTAATTTTGACAGGTTGACCTCACCCTCATAGACCATCGCCCTTTTTTTTCTATGAATAACAAATATCTTCGGTCATTCTTTCTGAGCAGCGTTCACAAGCACTTTTGATTGTGGAATTATGATGAGGTATTTTTATAAGTGTATATTGAGTATTGACAAAAAGGTTGGATTGATCATCAGCAAGCATGGTGGATTGACGTCGATCTTCGCTCTCTTGCTGACTTTTTACTTCATCATTGATTTGTTTTCGGAAAAAGTCTCGATTAATGATTTTGGAAAACTTTGGAATTAAAATAGCGTTGCTTCTTTTTTGTTTAGTTTGAACTAATTTGTCCTCTTCTTTCAAAGAAGATAAAAACAATTGCTTAGTTTTTTCAAAAACATAGGTTTGCGCTAAGAAACTAGCATCATCCCCAACACATAAAAATGAAGCCACATGAATAAAGATATCTAAGGGAAGTTTATTAGACCGCATGAGCCGTGGCCCTTGCCAAAGCCAAACATATAATGACGGCCAATTTACTATTTTAGATGCAAAATGATATTCCCGAATTGACAATTCATAAGCAGTTTGCATTAAAGACGTCGGATTATAAGATGACACACTCTTTGAATCAGACAAGAAACTACAAGTGTTATATAATAAAGAATCAGACAATTCAAAATGTGTGAGCAACCATTTAAGTAATCCTTCGCGATGTCGAGAGATGCCTACTTTAATCAGTTCATCAGCAAAATTCTCACAGAAAACTGATAAAAGCAAATCATCCTTATATTGTAAATACTTATAAAAATCACTGACTATATAATGAGGAACTCCTACAATTAAAAATTTAGCAATCTTGCCAACTCGCTTTTCATCAAGAGGCGGATAAGGCGCCTTAAAATATTTATACTCTCCAGCTTCATTGTCTCCTTGTAATGCTTGATAATTTCCAGCTAATGCATATCCACAGAAGGCATCTACAAGAGGAGCCCCTAGCCGCAATAAAAAATCAACTGCTTTAACTTCATTCTGGTAAGCTAATACGAATACAGGAGATATTTCTCGATCAACTGAATTGATAATTATAGATTCAGAATCACCAATAGTCTTGTGATTTTGCTTGAGATAATTTTTCAGTTTTTCTTCGTTATTTTCTTGAGCGATCCAGCATATTTGATTAAATTTCTCAGATAATTTTTTAAATTCTTTTTTCATTATTTCTTTATTCTCTCTAATAACGGCTTTTTATGTCTAAATAATACATGTTTTGAAAATTATGTCAATAACCCACATTCCTGCGATCTTTTTTGAAGTTTTACAATTAAGTTATCAATAAAAATCAGCAGGTTAATAAATTTCACCACGTCATTGCGAGCACCCCACCCCCAAAGAAGATGGGGAAATATTAGAAAAGACGCGCTCTACTCCTCCCTCTCCCCCGTACTCGGGGGAGAGGGTCGGGGTGAGGGGGCTCAAAAATTTAACAAATGCCCTCACCCTAACCCTCTCCCGGGTACGGGAGAGGGAACAAGAGCGTCATTGGAAGCGTTAGCGAAGCAATGACTAATAAAGTGGCTAGTATGATTTATTTAATCAGAAAAAATCTAAAAGATCGCAGGAATGTAGGCAATAAGAAAGTTTTTGAAACAAACTGGTCAATTTGTCTATCTAAAAGCAAACATGATTAATCTCGTATTGTAGTCTAAAATTTATACAGTGATTCCTGTAAAGATTACCACTACCGCAATTTTTATGCTTTTAGGGGGATTATTATTTACCTCCACTGCCGGCTTCGCTGACGATATTCAAAACGATGCCGCCTTCACTTGCGCTTCTGCGGTTAATGTCCTGGACTGTATCTCTCGAACGCGCCCAGGGGCCACTAAACAAGCCGAAATTACTTCTGTGCCACTCAATAGCCAAACTTTAGGTTTTACCGGCCCCGTCAGCCTTGGTTTTCGTTATGATAATTACCTCGCCTGGATCATGGATGTGGGCTATGCTCAATCCTTTTATGACACCGCGGTAGCCTTCAAACTCAGCGCCGGTTTAAATGAACGCCGCGCCAACGTCACCTTGGGTTATTCCATCACTCCTAAGCAACAGATCAAACTCACCTATGAATATTTAGCCCAAAATCTGCCGTACGATTTTGCCTCCGGCAAGGTAAATGAATGGGTCAATCAACATGCATTTGGGGCTGCGTACCGTTATATACTCGATAACGGGATAGTGAGAGCACTCGAGGTTTATGGCAATTATATCCAGGCCAATAGTAAAGAATTATCGGACTTGGAAAAGTCTGTGGACAATAATCTTGCCGATATTAACCAACGGCGTATTGCCGGAACCATGCAGCAAAATTATGGCGCCGCTGTGACTGTAACACCCTTCAACGGCAGTTTATTTAAAATTGGTGGTGGTTTCAGCACCCTGAAATTGAATACTAAATGGTCAGATTCACAAACCCAAACCGCCATCGTTTACAATACAGACGTTTCTCATTTATTGACCCCCACTACTTTGGTTTCAACCGGCATTGGTAATACCACGGCAGGACGTACCTATACCGGAAAAGTCAGTAAAGTTTTACCCTGGAGTTTAGAAGGATCTTTGATGGGTCAATATATGGCAACCACCAACGACATTCCAGGAAGCGCTAGCCTGACTGCAAGTTTATCCTACCCCGCTCCTAAAACTTACGCCGGTACCTTTTCCAAAAGCATTGGAGATCTAAAAGAATGGGTACAAAAACCAGTAATTTATAACACCCGGGTTTTGGCAAAGCGCGAGCAATACCAAATAAGCACACAAATGACTACTCAACCTATTCCAAAACAAAATATTAAAATTGGCAGGGAATTAACTGCAATCTCATTACAAGATTATTTTATCTTCAACGTTCAAGCATTTAATAAAGTGGACTATCAAATTATTTCTATTGCAAAAACAGGCTCACCTACTCACACTCTGCCAAAATCCATTTTAAATCTGGCTATTGAAAAGAATAGCAATTTTCAGGCAAAGCTGATTTCTACCGCCCCAATCACCGTTTCGGGAGATTATATCGTAACTATCCAAGCCTCCGGATACCGTTCAGGTGAAATTGTTAGCCAAGTTAACAACTACTTGGAAATTTCTGTTAGCAAGGATCATGGGTAGCAAGTTTCATAGAGCTTGTAAATTGAAGTACTTCGTCAACGTGCCCAGGCACTTTTACCTTGCGCCATTCATGACGCAAAATACCTGCAGAGTCTATCAAAAAAGTACTTCGTTCAATTCCGCGCACGGGTTTGCCGTACATCTTTTTTGGTTTAATGACATCAAACAATTGGCACAGGTTTTCATTTTTATCGCTGATCAGTTCAAACGGTAGCTGCAAAGATTCTTTAAATTTTTTGTGGCTGTTTAAGCTGTCTCGAGAAACCCCTAAAATAACTGCATCTTTTTTCTGAAACGCGGAATAATGATCGCGAAAATTTTCCGCTTCGCAAGTACAACCCGAGGTGTTGTCTTTAGGGTAAAAATATAATACGACTGTTTTGCCTTTTAATTCATGGAAAGGACGTTGCAACCCCTCGGTTGAATCAAAAGTAAAATCAGGCACAGATTGGTTAAGTTGCACCGGTTTCATCACTGACTTCCCGCGCTTTGATAATGACTACTTCGTTTTCTGGAACATCTCGATGGCCAGCACTGGTGGTGGTGGCTACTTTAGCGATTTTGTCCACCGTGTCCATACCGTCCACTACTTTACCAAAAACACAGTAGCCCCAACCTTCAGGAGTTTTCGCTTTATGGTTTAAAAAATCATTATCAACCAGGTTTATAAAAAACTGCGCCGCAGCCGAATGCGGATCATTGGTGCGAGCCATCGCAATGCTGCCACGTTCATTTTTACCGCCCTGGTCTGCTTCGTTCATTATGGATTTACCAGGAGTTTTAGCCTGCATCCCCGGTTTAAATCCACCGGCCTGAATCATAAAACCTTTGATCACTCGATGAAAAACAACCCCGTCGTAAAAACCATCTCGGACATATTGCAAAAAATTGTCCGCGGTTTTCGAAGTTTTTTCATGGTCTAATTCTATTTTTATAGAACCTAAGCTGGTGTCTAGTATTATCATAAAAAGTCTCCTGTGATTAAGTGGTATCTTAACATTACCGACTTCGGTAAGAAAGATGTGATCAATTTATAAACAGACATTGAGATCAAGCTGAATTATTGTTAGTATTGTGTCAATTAATTTGACAAAGGCAATAATGAATGGAAGATACTTCAATAGACTGGCGCCGCCTGTTTGGGCTCTCCTTTGGGGCGTTGGGCGTAGTCTATGGTGATATCGGCACCAGTCCGTTATATTCTTTAAGGCAGGCTTTACTGCATTTGCCAGCAACGGCGTCCAATATTTATGGGGTCTTATCGCTTGTTTTCTGGTACTTGGTGCTAATCATTTGCTGCAAATATCTACTGATTATTTTACGCGCCGACAATGATGGTGAAGGGGGCATTTTAGCGTTATCCGCCCTACTGAAGCAAAAGATAAAAAATGAAGGCCGATGGCTGGTATTTATTACCATGGTTGGAATCGGGTTAATTATTGGCGATGGCATCATCACCCCCGCCATTTCAGTACTGAGCGCAGTGGAAGGTCTGAGTGCAATTTCTTTAGAATTTTCTAAATTTATTATTCCCGTCACTATCGTGATTTTGTTATTTATGTTTTGGATTCAACGCATCGGCACTGGAAAAATTGGTAATTTGTTTGCCCCAGTTATTTTAATCTGGTTTATTGTCATCGGAGTACTGGGTTTACTGCAAATATTGCAACATCCGCACATTTTAGCCGCGGTCAATCCGTATTATGCTTTTCATTTCTTTGTCGAAGAAAAAACCATGTCACTGATTGCTTTAGGCGGGGTTTTTCTTTGCGTTACCGGCGGCGAAGCTTTATATGCCGATATCGGCCATTTTAACAAAAACTCCATCCGACTTGCTTGGTTTACTGTAGCCTTACCCGGCTTGTTACTCAATTATTTTGGTCAAGGCGCCCATTTACTATTCCATCCCTCATCCATCGCCAATCCCTTTTATAGTCATTTCTCCCCATTGGTTTTTGCCGGTTTTATTGTTTCTGGCCACCTTTGCCACTATCATTGCCTCTCAAGCAATCATTTCTGCGGTATTTTCTATCATCAAAGCAAGCCACATTATTAAATTTAATCCCTCGATTCAAAATAATTCAAACTCTCCGTCCGTGAAAAAGGCCAAATTTACGTACCGCTGGTCAATTTTTTCTTGCCGTCGGCACCTGTGGATTGGTGATTATGTTTAAATCCTCGGAAAATTTAGGCAATGCTTATGGAATTGCAGTCAACTTATATATGATCATTACTACGATTTTAGTGGCGCAAGTTGCCCATAGTGTTTGGCATTGGAATTTTTTGCAATTATCAGTTTTGTTCCTTTTCTTATTATTGATTTTGCCAACTTATTTGGAAATTCCTTTAAATTTATGACCGGTGGTTGGATTCCATTATTCATTACCGGCGCCGGCATTATTATCATGTATAGCTGGAGCAAAGGCTTTAAACAACTGCGACGCTTAAATTATCAAGAAGCTTTGTCGGATTCTATATATTATTGCTGATCTAAATGCTAAAACCATTCCACGTTTACCCGGAACCACTTTATTTATTACTGATCCATACGACGAGATGGGCGGTAGCTTATTGCATCATTTAAAAATTAATCGGATTTTGACCAAAACCCTAATTTTTTTAAGCGTTATTAATTGAAAATAAACCGTTTACCCTTTATCGGAAAAATTTGAAATCTTACAAAAAGCGGAAGGTTTTTATTTATTAAATATGCATTATGGATTTGCTGAAGATATCCATTTACCGAATATTTTAGAAGTGATGACCAAAACCATGGCTCTGCCTTTTCAAATTGATGTGAAAAATATGGCCTATTTTGTCGAGATTATTGCCATTGAAATTACTAAAAATCGAAAAATAGACTCTTTATGGAACTGGCAAAAATATTTGTTTTCTTTTATGTTACGTAATGCTGTTCCGGATATTCAATTTTATTCATTACCTTACAATAAAACCGTCGCTATCGGCACATATTTTCGTTTATAAAGGAGTTATTATGTCTCATGAAGGTTACCACGAACCCATTTCTGAACTCAGTGATGAAACCCGTGATATGCATCGAGCCATTACTTCGTTAATGGAAGAATTGGAGGCGGTAGATTGGTACAATCAACGAATGGACGCTTGTAAAGATCCTGAATTACGCGCTATTTTACAGCATAATCGCGATGAGGAAAAAGAACACGCCGCCATGGTGCTCGAATGGATCCGGCGTCATGATCCTCATTTTGATAAAGAATTGAAAGATTATTTATTTACTAATCACTCATTGGTAGAAATTGAGGAAGAAGAAAATACTGTAAAATAAAGCTGATCTGGAGACAGCAATTCCCGCTGAGTACAGCGAAAATTGCTTCCTGTTTTTATCCTGCGCTCGGCGGAGCCGATGCTCGGAATGAAGGGGGAGAATCGCGATTCTCCCCCTTGCGATCCCCCATCGCGGGGATAATTTTCTACGAAAATTATTTTTTTATAAAGGTGATTTATTTTATTAAATCAAATAGTTAAAAATCACCGGGAATTGCTGATCTGGAGAATATTATATATGAGATTTTTTCAACAAATTAGAGAAATCGTAACCAGTGATACCAGTGTAGCGATGTTGAGCTTGTTATTTACCGCAGGTGTGGTCGTTCTTGATTATGCTAGCGAAACTGATAACTCGATGACTGGAAAAGACAATTACAATAATTTAGTGGTCGTACGCCAACTTTGCGGAGTGTCGGCTGGATTTACCTACTGGCTTGAGGCAAATGCAGAGAACGAATCCGGCTGTGCAAAAACAATGGCTGCTATCATCGCGGTTTTTTCGGCTATGGGGGGTGTGGGCGGATATCTAGAAGGAAATCGTCTGCTCCCAGCAATTTCTTCAGTAATGGCCCCAACGATATTCGGTGCGGCTTTCCCACAAACCATGAAAAATATCGCTAAAGTTCTTTTTGAAGAAACTATGGACGCTCAATATCATCTTCAAGGTTAAATCGCGGTTACTTTTAGCCAACCCATGCTCGCGCATTCAAAAACATCTGCAACCAGGGGGAATCCTCTTCCCACTGATCAGGATGCCAAGAAAATTGCTGGGTGCGGAACACACGCTCAGGATGTGGCATGACCACCAGCACTCGGCCATCGCGAGAAGATAATGCAGTAATACCTTTAGGACTGCCGTTGGGGTTATACGGGTAACGTTCAGTAACCTGATAATGATTGTCTACAAAGCGCAAGGCGACCAATTGTTCTTTTTCCAACTTCACCAAATCATGGGGATTTGAAAACTCCGCCCTTCCCTGACCATGGGCCACTACAATGGGTAAAAAGCTTCCGGCCATTCCTTTAAAGAATAAGCTGGGTGAAGACAAAATTTCTACCATAGACAAACGGGCTTCAAACTGTTCAGAGCGATTAGTCGTAAAAACCGGCCAGGATTCGGCGCCTGGAATTAATTCCTTTAAATCCGCCAGCATTTGGCAACCATTACAGGCGCCAAAAGTAAAAGTATCCGGCCTGTTAAAAAACTCAGCAAAAATCGAGCGTGCTTGGGAATGGTTTAAAATCGATTGGGCCCAACCCCGGCCTGCTCCTAAAACATCTCCGTACGAAAAACCACCGACCGCCGCCATCCCAGTAAACTCAGTTAATTTTACTTTACCTGAAAGGAGGTCGGTCATGTGCACATCTTCACACGAAAAACCAACACGGGCAAAAGCGGCCGCCATTTCCATATGACCATTGACACCTTGCTCACGTAAAATAGCTACTTTTGGCGATTTCCGGTTCATAGCCGGGGAAGAATTTTGGTTCTCCCCCTTTGGCAATGCAAAGTTAAGCTTGGCAGAAAGTCCAGGATCTTCTGAGAGCAAGTTATCATATTCTTCCTGGGCGCACTCAGGATTATCCCGCAACATTTGCATACGGTAGCTGGTCTCTGACCACCATTGTTGTAATTGAGTGCGCGTCTGCTGGAAAATGGGTTGGCCTCGATAGCTAATATCCAGCCGATCGGTGGTGTTAATCCCGCCCAACAAATATGACCAATCTTTTAACTGATGTTGCTGCAAAATATCAAAAGCCCGCTGCTGATCTCGCTCACGAATCTGCACCACGGCTCCTAATTCTTCATTAAAAAGAATCACCGCTGGATCGGCGGTATTTTCATTTTTAATCAGTGAATCTAATGTTAAATTCACACCCACACGTCCGGCAAACATCATTTCACAAATCGTTACGAATAATCCCCCGTCAGAACGATCATGATACGCCAGCAATAAATTTTCACGATTTAAGGTTTGAATGGCATGAAAAAATTGTTTTAGCAAATCAGGATCGTCCACATCCGGTGGCCGTTGGCTTATGGCGCCGTAAACTTGTTCCAAAACGGAACCTGCCATGCAATGACTGCCCTCTCCTAAATCAATTAATATTAATATGGTTTTTTCTTGATCAGTGCGTAATTGCGGGGTTAATGTTGCTCGAACATCCAATACCGGAGCTGCGGCCGTAATGATTAATGATAAAGGCGAGGTGACACTTTTAGGTTGGCCTTCTTCCTGCCAAAGGGTGCGCATGGATAAAGAATCTTTACCAACGGGAATACAAATCCCCAAAGCTGGACAGAGTTCTAACGCCACTGTCTGGACGGCGTCATATAGCGCTGCACCTTCGCCCAGATAATCCGTGGCTGCCATCCAATTTGCGGAAAGAGCAATCTTGCTGATGTCTTCAATCCGAGCAGCTGCAATATTGGTAATCGCTTCGCCCACCGCCATTCGAGCAGAAGCTGCGGGATGGACTAAGGCAATCGGCGGCCGTTCACCTATCGCTAAAGCTTCACCGGCTACGCCACGATAATCTGCACTGGTTACAGCCACATCTGCCACCGGTATTTGCCAAGGCCCAACCATTTGGTCGCGAGCGACTAAGCCGGTGACACTGCGGTCGCCTATCGTAATTAAAAAACTTTTGTTACTAACGCAAGGAAATTGTAATACTCGTCGGGCAACCTCTTCTAAATTGAGCTCATGGGTTTTAAACGGCGGCATGGTGAAAGAAACCCGTTGCGAATTACAAAGCAGTCTGGGCATTTCTTCAAACAATACTGAATTAGGCAAAGAGACAGGATTGTTTTTAAAATGGGGATCTCCAACAATGATTTCCGGTTTAGCGGTCACTTCCCCTACCACCGCGTAAGGGCAACGTTCTCTGCGAGCAATTTGTTCAAACAACGCTAAGTCTTTTTTCTCTACCGCCAGCACAAACCGTTCTTGTGCTTCATTACACCAAATTTGCAGGGGGGACATACCCGGATCCGCATTGGGTATAGCGCGTAGATCAATTTTGGCTCCCTTCTCCGCTGCCGCAACGATTTCAGGTAAGGCATTTGCTAAGCCGCCAGCTCCTACATCGTGGATACTCAAAATAGGATTGTTTTCGCCCAAAGACCAACAGGCATTAATCACCTCTTGACAACGCCGTTGCATTTCCGGGTTAGAACGTTGTACCGAAGCAAAATCCAGCTTTTCAGCATTTTCCCCAGTAGAACGGGACGAAGCAGACCCCCCCCCCAATCCGATAGCCATGGCCGGTCCGCCCAGAACAATCAGTTTCGATTCTGCCGGTAAAATATGTTTTTGTATTTGCGACTCGCGAATAGTGCCCAGCCCCCCGGCTATCATAATGGGTTTATGAAAGCCACGGTGAGAAGGACCAAATTCAGTATGCAGGGTTAATAAACAGGTTCGAAAATAGCCGGCGATATTGGGACGGCCAAACTCATTATTAAATGAAGCCGCACCTAGGGGCGCCTGCAGCATAATATCCAAGGCAGAAGCCAAATAAGCCGGTTTACCGGGGTCTTCTTCCCAAGGCTGGGAAAAGCCCGGGATCAACAAATGGGATACTGCAAAACCTGACCAGCCTGCTTTAGGATAGGCCCCTCTCCCAGTAGCTGCCTCGTCTCGAATCTCGCCACCGCTGCCCGTTGCCGCCCCTGGAAAAGGGGATATGGCCGTCGGATGATTATGCGTTTCAACCTTAAAAACAATATGGGCTGATTCTATGACTTCTTTATATTGGCGGGTTTGAGGCTCAATCAACCAGCGGTGTACTTTTGAACCTTTCAACACCGCGGCATTATCGGCATAAGCCACCAAAACAGACCCTGGATTTTGCTGAAAAGTATAACGAATCATTTCAAATAAAGAGTACTCTTGCGGCTGTTCGTCAATAACCCATCGGCCATTAAAAATTTTATGTCGGCAATGTTCGGAATTGACTTGAGCGAACATCATGACTTCCACGTCCGTGGGATTCCGCTTTAAGCGCTGAAAAACTTTTAATAAATATTGAATTTCGGGTTCGCTTAAGGCCAAACCCATTCGCTGGTTTGCCTCCAGCAGGGCGTTCTTACCCTTCTCCAAAACAGGTACAAAATTTAACGGTGCCGGTCGGTGTTCTTGAAACACTAAGCCAAACTCATCCGAATTGAGTAAAACTGACTCGAGCAGTGGATCATGCAAAATTTGGGTAAAATCCTGGACCGATGCAGAGGTTTTTACACAATAGGCTATGCCTCGAACTACGTTTTTAACTCCGGCAAAGCCTGAATTTTCAATAATTTCACAGGCTTTTGTAGACCAGGGAGAAAGCGTGCCAATTCTAGGCACTACCCAAAACCAGGTTTCACCCCCCTCAGTAGTCCAGTCCGGAGCCGAAGCCGATGCGTGCAATAAACGGGCTAAAGGCTCCCGCTGATTTTCTTGCCAATTTTTATCTACATCGAAGAAGTAACAAAACTCGGCTGTTAACGACTCGACTGGACTGATCGCCTGCAGTAGCGCCAATTGCTTATTTAATCGAAAAAGTGTGTGTGCTGGCTTCCCTCGAAATATAATCATCATGTACCCGGGTTTGTATTATTTTCCTGTTTCTTAACTTGAATTAAATGCACTTTAAAAATCAGAGTTTCATTAGGACCGATGACGCCTTGTGCACCTTGCTCGCCGTAGGCTAATTTAGCCGGAATATAAATTTCCCAGGTGGACCCCTGCGGCATTAATTGCAACGCCTCTTGCCAACCAGCGATCACTGCATTGACAGGAAAGCTGGCCGGAGTACCCCGCTCATAAGAGCTATCAAAAATCTTACCATCCAACAGACGGCCCTCATAATCTACAGTGACTAAATCGTTAATGGTTGGCTTTGGACCCTTGCCAGGAGTAATGATTTTATATTGCAACCCAGTGGGTGTGCTGACGACGCCTGGTCGTTCCTTGTTGGCCGCTAAGAAAGAATTACCAAACTGCTGGTTTTTTTGCCCATTTTGCTGAGTCTGAGCCTGCAATTGACTGGCTGCAGAACGTTGAAAATCTTTCAACTCTTGATTAATTTCATCGTTGGTCAGCAAAGTGTTATTGCCGGTCAGAGCATCTTGCAAACCTTGCGCAAAGGCTGAGCTATTTACGGTAATGCCATGATTTTTAAAAGATTTACCAGTTTCAACTCCCAAGGCATAACTCATACGATCATTTTTGGTTGGCAAAGCAGTACTGTCTGCCAAAGCCAAACCCATCCAAAAAGGTAGTACTACCCAAAAAATCCTCATTACCAGCCGAGTCATAGAATCTCCCTAATTTAAAAAATTCAATATTAACAAGCTTATTGTAAAAAGGCTACTGGCGAAAGGAATCTATTAAGTCTAGAATTTTTTGAAAATGAGCGCCTCGCCAATAGACTTTCTGGCATTTTTGACATTGAAAAAATTCATGATAAAAAATTTTGGTTTTAGGAGGTAATAGATCAATAATCTGCTCTTTCAGCACTGGGTTTATTAAACCATTACAAACTAAACAGCGTGTTAAGGGCTTAACTTTGTCCAGTAGGTAAAACCTTTGTATCAATTCGCGAACTTGCTGGTAAGGATCCGTATGCCGCAACCAATAACCCTGACCCACTTTTTTATTTTTAAGCAAGGCGACGTCACGAGTCAAAATGGTACGTTGATGCTGCTCTGCTAAGGCAATGATTCGGTTATCATCATAGCCATTCTCATACCACACATCAAAGCCTAATAATCGCAAATACCGGGCCAAAGTCCCTAAATGTACATCTAAAATAAAACGCACCGGTTCTATTGCCGATTCAGAAGAAGGATAAACGACCACCCGGTCTGCCTCTTTTAACGCATAAAAGAAACCAACCGTTTCTTGGTTCACTAAAATGGCCCCTACTTCAGTATGGGGCACGCCTAAAGCTTCAATGGCGTCTTTAATCGCTGGCGCATCCCGAAAGCAATACTTAAGCATCTGATTTTTAAGCCCAGGCTTTAAAAAATCATTCAGGCCATTAACAAAACGAAACCAAGCTATTTTTTTATCCATATCTTTGCTCATTATTTAATTATAATTTAATAATTAATGCATACAATAAGAAATAGTAAATTATAAAAAGGGGCGCATCTGTTTGATTCCCCCCCCATTTGGGAGTTGAATATAATATATCTTTATGGTATACTCGGGGTATATCAGTCATCTGGGAATAGCCAATGAAATTAAAAAATATAATTATTACAGCGATCATATTAACTACTAGCTTTATCCTGGTATCTTGCTCTGAAAAACCGAGTCAGGTAAAACCCACGCTGAACGTTGACTTAGGCGCTGATGTCGCCACATTAGACCCTCAAATGGACGGAAGACATACAAAGCGCCAGAGTGGTTTACGATTTATTTGAAGGATTAACCTCTCAGGATCAGAAAAACTACGTAGTTCCTGGCCTAGCAGAAAAATGGGAGATATCACCGGACGGCAAAACTTACACCTTCCACTTACGTCCCAACCTAAAATTTTCCGACGGCTCGCCGCTCACCGCTGCCGATGTGGTGTATAGTTATCAACGCTTGGCTGATCCTAAAACCGGCTCCCCTTATAATTTCTCTAGTCAGTAATTTAGTGAATGGACAAGCTATTTTAGATGGTAAACTGCCTGCTTCACAACTGGGTGTTAAGGCGGTGAATGACAATACCGTGCAGATCAATTTAGCTAATCCCGATCCCTCATTTTTATCCATTGCCGCACAACCGGATTTAACTGTGGTTTCTAAAGCCAATATTAACAAGTTTGGCGCAGCATGGACTGAACCTAAGAACATGGTTTCATCAGGCGCTTATAAATTAGATGAACGCGTGGTGCAGGGTTATATTCTGGTCAGTAAAAATCCTTACTATTATGACGCCAACCAGGTAGCGATTGCGCAAGTGAAATTTTTCCCGATCGTCGACACCAATGCTTCATTAAGCCAGTATAAAACTGGCAGTATCGATATGACTTTCATGCTGCCCATTGATCAATACAAAACAATCAAAGCGCAGATGGCTGATCAGGAACACACCGTGCTATGGGAAGGCGATGAATATTATGTTTTTAATATGACGTCACCCAAATTGAAGGACAATATCAAATTACGTCAGGCGTTATCCATGGCGGTAGATCGCCAAGCCTTGGTGAAAGACGTATTGGGTCAGGATCAGAAACCATTGTATTCTTATGCTACTTCCACAATCGAAGGTGGTAAATTTGCCGGCTTAGATTATGAATGGGCCAGTTGGCCGCGAGACAAGCAAATTGCCGAAGCTCGGCGACTCTTTAAAGAGGCCGGCTATGGTCCCTCGCACCCGTTTCAGGTCAATATATCCTACAACACTAACGATGTTAATAAGAAAACTTCACTGGCGCTTGCCTCCATGTGGCAGCAAGTATTTGGCCCTGAAAGTATCCAAGTCACCAGTAGCAATGAGGAATGGAAAACCTTTCTCCAATCCCGGCATACCGGCAACTATGAAATTGCGCGAGATCGCTGGATAGCGGATTATGATTCTGTTGACAGCTATACCACCTTGTATTTATGTCAAGGCGCCGAAAATGATTCTCATAGTTGCACTCCGGGTTATGACGATCTGCTGAAACAGGCTCAAAATACCACTGACCCAGCATTGCGGGTTAAATTAATCCGCCAAGCGCTCACTCTGGCAATGAATGATTACTCGATGATTCCATTGTATCAGCATACCTATTTTCGTTTGGTTAGCCCACGGGTTAAAAACTATGATATTGATGATAATCATCTAGACCATGTCATGAGTAAATGGTTTAGCTTTTAAAAACGTGCTGGAGAAATTGTCCGATGAAATTTAAAAATTTGATTATAACAGCGATGATACTGATGATCAGCTTTGCTCTGGTTTCCTGCTCTAAAAAACCGAGTCAAGTAAAACCCACGCTGAATGTTGACATGGGCGCCGATGTTGCAACGCTGGATCCGCAGATGGTCGAAGACGTTCAAAGCGCCAGAGTGGTTTACGATTTATTTGAAGGGTTAACTTCTCAAGATCAACATAACCAATCTGTTCCCGGACTAGCCGAAAAATGGGAGATATCACCGGACGGCAAAACTTACACCTTCCACTTACGTCCCAACCTAAAATTTTCCGACGGCTCGCCGCTCACCGCTGCCGATGTGGTGTATAGTTATCAACGCTTGGCTGATCCTAAAACCGGCTCCCCTTATAATTTCCTAGTCAGTAATTTAGTGAATGGACAAGCTATTTTAGATGGTAAACTGCCTGCTTCACAACTGGGTGTTAAGGCGGTGAATGACAGTACCGTGCAGATCAATTTAGCTAATCCCGATCCCTCATTTTTATCCATTGCCGCACAACCGGATTTAACTGTGGTTTCTCAAGCCAATATCAACAAGTTTGGCGCAGCATGGACTGAACCTAAGAACATGGTTTCATCAGGCGCCTATAAACTAGATGAACGCGTGGTGCAGGGTTATATTCTGGTCAGTAAAAATCCTTACTATTATGACGCCAACCAGGTAGCGATTGCGCAAGTGAAATTTTTCCCGATCGTCGACGCCAATGCTTCATTAAACCAATATAAAACCGGCAGTATCGATATGACTTATCTGCTGCCCATTGATCAATACAAAACAATCAAAGCGCAGATGCCTGATCAAGAACACACCGTGCTCTGGGAAGGCGATGAATATTACGATTTCAATATGACTTCCCCTAAATTTAAGGACAATATCAAATTACGCCAAGCATTATCGATGGCGGTAGATCGCCAAGCCTTGGTGAAAGACGTATTGGGTCAGGATCAAAAACCATTGTATGCGTATGCCACTTCCACAATCGAAGGTGGTAAATTTGCCGGCTTAGATTATGAATGGGCCAGTTGGCCGCGAGACAAGCAAATTGCCGAAGCTCGGCGACTTTTTAAAGAGGCCGGCTATGGTCCGTCGCACCCACTTCAGATCAATATATCCTACAATACTAAAGATCTGAATAAAAAAACTTCCCTAGCGCTTGCCTCCATGTGGCAACAAGTATTTGGCCCTGAAAGTATTCAAGTCACCAGTAACAATCAGGAATGGAAAATCTTTATCCAAGCCCGGCATACCGGCAACTATGACATTGCGCGGGATGGTTGGATCGCAGATTATGATTCTGTTGATAGCTATACCACCTTGTATCTATGTCACGGCACTGAAAATAATGCCCATAGTTGCACCCAGGGGTATGACGATCTGCTGAAACAGGCGCAAAATACCAATGATCCCGCATTACGAGTTAAATTAATCCGCCAAGCGCTCACTCTGGCAATGAATAATTACTCGATGATTCCGTTGTATCAGCATACCTATTTTCGTTTGGTGAGCCCACGGGTGAAGAATTACGATATCGAAGATAATCACTTAGATCATGTCATAAGTAAATGGTTTAAATTTAAAGAGTAAAAGACTATGTTAAAGTTTATCGTTAAGCGTGCTTTGGTATCTATTCCGACTCTGCTGGCGATAATCACCCTGGTTTTTTTTCTAGTGCATTTACTTCCGGGTAATCCTTTTCAGGGCGAACGGGTGTTATCGCCCGAAGCCCTTAAAGCATTGATGAAACAATATCGTTTGGATTTACCGCTTTGGCAGCAATATCTGCTTTATTTAAATGATCTCATTCATGGTAGTTTCGGCGTTTCCATGAAATACCTCGGGCAATCCATCAATAGCTTATTATTTCCGGAAAATATGGGTGGTTTTTGGGTGACCTTGCGCCTGAGTATTTATACCATCGTTATCATAGTGCCTGTGGGAATTGTCTTCGGTGCGTATGCCGGGCTTTATAAAAATTCGTGGTTTGACCAACTGGTAGTATCCAGCAACATTGTGCTTACCGCCATTCCTACCATGGTTACCGGTCCATTATTTGTATTAATTTTTGCAGTCACATTCAGGATGTTTCCGGCTGGCGGATGGGGAGATGGCGATTTTGCCCATTTGTCTTTACCGGTTTTGGTATTAGCACTTGCCTACGTCCCCACCATTGCCTTCGTCACTCGCGGCAGCATCATCGATGTACTGAATTCAAATTATATTCGCACAGCTCGCGCTAAAGGCTTACCGACCGCGAAAATTTTATTCAAACATGCGATTCGTCCCACCTTATTGCCAGTGGTTTCTTTACTAGGGCCTATGTTTGCAGGAATTTTGGTAGGCGCCGTTGTGACTGAACAGGTTTTCACTTTACCAGGGCTTGGAGTTTTAACTACCAACGCAGCGACTAATCGTGATTACAATATGATTATGGCAATCACTATTCTAGGAAGTACCTTGACGATTGTCTTTAATTTTATGGTAGATTGTGTATATATATTATTAGATCCTAAAATTAAACAGTAAAAAAAATGATATTTAAAACTAAAAATTTAAATTTAAATGTACCTAAAACTCGTAGCTTCTGGTTAAACGCATTTAGACGCCTGTCACATAATAAACTGGCGATGGCTAGTGCAATCGTTATCATCTTCTTAGCAATGCTCTGTATTTTTGTACCGATGTTGAATCACGTGGCCTATGATAAAACTGATTGGAGCAAAATATTGCAACCACCCAGGGGTACAACATTGGTTTGGCACTGATAATTTAGGCCGGGATTTATGGGTGCGTTGCTTTTTAGGTGGACGTATTACCTTTGAAATTGCATTTGCTGCAGCTTTTATTGTGCTATTGATTGGCATTTTTTACGGCGCTATTTCCGGCTATATCGGTGGTAAAGTAGATACTTTGATGATGCGTATTGTCGATGTATTATATGGAATCCCGTTTTTATTTTTTTGCATTTTACTGATCACAATATTCGGCAATAGTCTGATGTTATCATTTGCGGCCATTGCTGCCATTTCTTGGTTGGACATGTCACGCATTGTGCGTGGCCAAACCTTAAGTATCAAACATAAAGAATATGTAGAAGCCGCACTGATCTCCAGTGTGAGTAATTTCAAAATCATTACCCGGCATGTCATCCCCAATTTATTGGGTGTGGTGATTGTTTATGCTGCGCTGACAATTCCGAATATGATTGTATTCTCTGCTGTGCTGAGTTTTTTTGGATTAGGCGTGACTGAACCGATGACTTCATGGGGAATGCTCATTGCAGACGGTGCGCAAAATATGCAGTCATGGTGGCTGTTATTATTTCCAGCAGGATTAATGATTATTACGTTATTATCTTTCGCTTTTCTAGCCAATGGATTGCGTGATGCGTTAGATCCACGCTAGAGAAACCAATGAATAAGACACCATTATTAGAAGTTCGAAATCTAACCATTGAATTCAAAGTTCAAGACGGCCAGTTAAAGCAGTCAATGGTTTATCTTTTAAAGTCTATGAGGGTGAAGTCATGGGTATTGTCGGTGAGTCTGGATCCGGCAAAAGTCAAACGATGTTAGCCATCATGGGCCTTTTGGCTAGCAACAGTAAAATCTCCGGCTCGATTAAATTTAGAGGACAAGAACTCATTGGTTTAAGCACTGCAAAATTAAATAAAATCCGTGGTGATCAAATTGCCATGATTTTTCAGGACCCAATGACATCGCTCAATCCCTATTTGAAAATCAGTGCGCAAATGACTGAAGTATTGATGGTACATAAAAAAATGAGCTATAAACAGGCACTGATTCAATCTATTGACATGCTGACACATGTTAAAATTCCAGATGCCAAACAACGCATTCACTTTTATCCGCACGAATTTTCCGGCGGCATGCGTCAACGAGTGATGATTGCCATGTCATTATTAACTAAACCAAAAATACTGATCGCCGATGAACCCACCACCGCATTAGATGTGACGGTACAGGCACAAATTTTAGCTTTGTTAAAAGAATTGAAACAAGAATTTAATATGTCGATTGTGTTTGTAACTCATGATATGGGAGTAGTCGCCAATATTTGCGATCAAGTGAATGTGATGTATGCTGGCTGGTTAATGGAAACCGCTTCCATATCACAATTGTTTAGCAAGCCCTGTCATCCCTATACTCAAGCATTATTATCGACTATTCCCAATCTTGATCATGACGTTGAACGATTAAAAACGATTCCTGGAGAGCCGCCTAATTTGTTGCATTTGCCTGCAGGCTGCCCATTTCAAGAAAGATGTCCCAAAGTAAATGCAAAATGCAGCAGCTTCGTTCCATTGCAAAAAATTTCTCCGCGCCATGTGATGAAATGCACACTTGATGTAGAAAACATATGAAGAAAAAAATTCTGGAAATAAACAATCTTAAAATTCACTTTAAAAAAAAGGGTGGCTTATTGAAAGCTAACCAAGTGGTTTATGCAGTGGATGGCGTTAGTTTTGATGTATTTGAAGGTGAAACTCTGGGTATTGTTGGAGAATCCGGCTGTGGTAAATCTTCGTTAGCACGCGCTTTGTGCGGTTTGAATCCCATTACTTCCGGCAACGCTATATTTGATGGCCGTATTGATTTGGCAAAAGCCTCAGCTAAACAATGGCATGAAGTGCATAAACAACTGCAATTTGTGTTTCAAGATCCGGTTGCAGCTCTGAATCCGCGTATGACCATTGCCGAAATCATCGCAGAACCCTTAATCACATTTTACCCAAGAATGCCAAAGAGACAAGTCATTGAAAAAGTAATTTCAACTATGAAATTAGTAGGCTTAAGTCCAAATCAGGCCAATCGTTATCCACAAGAATTTTCCGGCGGACAATGTCAGCGTGTCGGTATCGCGCGCGCACTTATTTTAGAGCCTAAAGTGCTTATTTGTGACGAATCAGTGAGCGCGTTGGATGTTTCCATCAAAGCGCAAATCATTAATTTATTACAAGACATCCAACAAAGATTAAAGTTCACTATTATATTTATTTCTCATGATCTCGGGGTGATAAGGCATATTTGCGATCGAGTGTTGGTGATGTATCTTGGCCATATTATGGAGCTAGGCCCTAAACAATCTATTTATGCTGCACCGCTTCATCCCTACACTAAAGCTTTGCTTGCAGCAGTGCCAGTGGCAAACCCAAACTTCGAAAAAAATAAGCAGACGCAGCTAATAAAAGGTGATCTACCCTCTCCAATCAATCCGCCTCAGGGCTGCGTATTTAACACTCGTTGCCCGTTAGCCAGTGGAGAATGTTTTGAATCGCGACCTGCAGGGAAAATTTTACAAAATCATTATGTACGCTGTTTTATGCTGCATGATTAACGATTAAAAATCGATTCCGCTGTGTCACAACTGAATACACGGATATGGGCATTCAAGATCTTGAATCACCCACCAAAGACTATCAAAAGTTAGCTGAACCAAATCCAAACTTTGTTCACTCAATGAACGCTATATCCAAATCGACCACATTTTTTTTCATAACCTATCCTTATCTCGTTCAATCACTGTCTCAATGCCTTAGGAATAACAATTTGAAATTTAGGAGAAATCTTATAATCAGAATTTCCAAAAAGATTGGGATCCAGTGGTTTGGAATTGCTGTTAAAATCTAAAGTTTAACCCAACTAGAATGCGATTCGAGCTCATATTCAGTTGATCATTTGACACTAGACCCGCATCAAAAATATCCATAAAAAACTGGCTGGTGCTGGAAACCAGATATGACCATTCCAAGTCAGCCGAAAGATCATTCATAATCATGTACTCAAATCCGGCGCCTACATTCCCTCCTAACCTATAACCATTGCCAAAATCTATGCCTGGACCTACAGGGGTGGCGCCGTTTATAGCTGTAAATGATACGGTGCCTCCAAAATCTTGTGCATTTAAACCTGCTAACCCATAGACTAATAACTTAGGTGTAATCAAAAGACCCATCTTCAGATCACCACCGTAAACGTTATTAAGATGGGTAGTCACATTGGCTTGCAACTGAGAAGAGGCCCCAGTACCTTTGATAACATCGGAACTTTCTCCATGGCCCACATCAGCAAACCCCAATCCCCCAAAGTAAAGATGATTAAAAAACACGTGGCCATAACCCATTTGGCCGTGAAAATAAGGACTATTCGCGGAAAAATTGCTACTGCCCACAAAGTTGACTTCGGATGAATACCAATTTTCTTGGTCAATAGAAATATTCGTATTAGTTTGATAATCAGCAATGCCCGCGCCAATATAAAAGCCATTAAAAGAAGAGGAAGACGCTAAAGCGGAAACAGTTAAAAATTGAGTCGCCAAAAGCCCGTAACTTAATATTTTTTTCATATATAACCTGCTGCTGGAACATCTGTAAATTTTGCATATATTATACCGTAATTTACAGAAGAAAGCAATTGCAACGATAGGTTAAGTATAAGAAGCGTCAAAGGGGGAATGAGGAAACGGCTAGCTGTCTTCTAAAGTCATTAAAGCGGCATTTCCGCCAGTCGCGGTGGCGGCGAGTCAGGTAGTGCGGGCCGCCGGCTTTAATTGGCTGAACCAAATCCAAACTTTGCAGGCTTTATTTCAGGATGTTGCAGCAGTTTATATAACACGATATGTTGTAAAAATTCTTCTGAAACAAACAGTAGAAATGATCAGAATCATTGAATCGCGACCTGCAGGAAAAATTTTAAATTATAGCTTCTTTCCTTTACTAATATATTTAACCTGCGGTAAACCATTAAAGTCAGCATCTTGGGACCAAATAGTTGCTTCGTGGATAATGCCAGTTGCCAGAATAATACTATCAGCTAGCGGAATTTTATATTGAATACCTAGTTTAGCTGCACTCAATGAAATTTCTATATCCAAATCAACCACAGCACCCTGCATCATACACTCAATACTTTCAAAAGCCAGTTTTTCTGAACACTGACGTAAAACATGTTTAAACACTTCAAGCAACGAAATACTAGGCACGATCAAATTGTTGGTATTTTCAATCGCTGGAGCAAAAAATTGTGCGTTCTCTGCATCTGCAAAATATTCAAGCCATCCCGAAGAATCGACCACATTTTTTTTCATACCCTATCCTTATCTCGTTCAATCACTGTCTCAATGCCTTTTAAAAAACCACGCAATTTTTTGATGTTTCTTACTGGTATAAATTCAAGCCGATTTTGGTATCGAAAAACATGTAGCTTTTCACCAGGCTGTAAATGCAGCGCTTCACGTACTTCCTTAGGAATAACAATTTGAAATTTAGGAGAAATAACAACTTGCATAATGGTACCTTATCGATAAATGATTTGTATGTCATAATTATAATCGATATTTATCGATAAGTCAAAGCGTAGCCCATCGATTAAAATCGAAAATTGAGGCCGGCTAAAATGCGATCTGAATTAATATCTATTTTATCCATATAAACAAAAGTGTTATAATTGAACCAATCAAATTCTGGATCGCCGTTAGCATAAACACTCCATTTCATAGTTGACCATTCCAAGTTTGCTGAAAGATGCGGTAAAATCAAGTATTCGATCCCTGCGCCTAAATGGTAACCGGCACTAAAGTCAGTGTTGAAATTCTGGGATTGTCCGGTGGAAATAGAACCATTTTGTGTTGAAAAGGTAGCCGTACCCTCAATATTGGTTGCAGCTATACCAGCCAAACCATAAACCATTAATTTAGAAGTCAGTAAAAAGCCAGGTTTAAAATCGAAGCCATAAATATTATTCAGCTTGGCAGTGACATCTGCTTTAAGCATCGGCGAACTTTGCCAAGTGCTGGTAATGACGCCGGAATTTTCACTTTGGCCGATATCAGCAAACGCCAAGCCCCCGAAATAAAAACGGCTAAACGCATGGCCAAAACCGATTTGACCGTGAAAATAAGGGCTGGCAGTAGAAAAACTGGTATTGCCCATGAAATTGACATCCGGAGATAATAGACCTTCTTGATCCAAAGAAACGTCCATTTTGTTCTGATAATAGGCGCCCCCTGCACCGATATACACACCATCAAAAGAAGACGCTAAAGCTGAACAAGTTAAAAAAGAAGTTGCTAAAAGCCCGTAAATAAATGTTTTTTTCATATTTACCCCATCTGCTGATTAAGTTGCCATAAAAATTTTGAATATATTGTCCTATAGATAATTATGAAAATAAAGACATAAGACTAGACTTGACTCTGTTACCTTAAACCTAACCTTCGCCGTAAGGGAGGAGGCAACTTCAAAATTTAGGTTAAAATAATTTTACCATTTCTAGGTTGACTCACTGCGGTAATGGCTTCTTTATATTTTGGTAGCTCAAACTCTTCTTGAACAGGAAGAGAGATTTTGCTTTTTAACAGAGATGTCAACATTTCAGCAAAAACATCTTTTCTACAGGCAAGAGGCTGTGAATGAATCCAATTTCTTAAATGAAATTGCCCTATTTTTACTTTACGCTCATACGAATATTTAAAGATTTTTTCAGAAAATGGCGAGAGTGATAAAGAACCATATAAAATTAATTGACTTCCTGGCCTCAAAGTACGAATTAAAATTTCTCCCTCGGTTCCACCTACTGCTTCCACACCAATATTGGGGTGTTGCCCATTAGTAAAATCCGATATCAATTTTGAGTAATTTTTATTTTCCGAGCTAACAACAAGGCTGGCTCCTAATTTAAGCAAAGGTTTTATATGAATTTCTCTGCGTACCATTCCTATAAACGTATAACCAAAAATTGGAGCAAATTGAGCAAAAAGTTTTCCCATAGTAGAATTGGCGGCATTGCCAATGATAATATCATTTTTACTAAATTTATATTCATTAATGATTAGCCATGCCGTTAAAGGATTAATACAAAGTTGAGCAGCATCATTGTCTGATATTTTTTTTGGAATAACCAACGCTTCCTCGGCAGGTAGAACGACATACTCTTGCCAAGATCCTCTCATTTTCATGCAAACAACACGTTCACCTTCTTGGGGGCTTGATACTTCTTCACCATTTTTGACGACGATACCTATTCCTTCAAAACCAGGAGTACTCGGTAACTCAATTTTTCTATAAGGACCAATACCTTCAATAGACAATAAATCAGAGGGATTGATAGCTCTTGCTTTTATTTTAACAAGAATTTCATTGGATTTTAAAAGAGGAATAGTTGTTTTAGTAGAAAACAGCACATCCAAAGGTTTGCCAAAAATACTATGTTTTATTGCTTGATTAAATTCGTTCACGAATGAATACCTCAAAATATCCTCATCGATGTGGATTGGAAGACGTAATAAATTTACCTCTGGAATACCTAATAGAGGAAAACCTTGTTAGATTAAATTGCTATATTAACAGCAACACCCGCTTTATAGGTATTAACACTGACAATATTGGCGAGGGTTCCATCGGGATTAAGTAAATTGCCGCTCGCCGCAACACTTCCGCTGGAATATGATACATCTTTGGGAATTTTTTAAAACCTGAAAATGCTAAGTTAAGTTTGTTGATCTTAATGTGATAAGGAAATTAAAATGTACTTTCTAAAAGTAAAAAGATATATTAACAAAACTTTTTTATTAATCATCGTTCTATTGCTGGCAGGTTGCGCTGACCCCAATGTGTCGTTAAATCAAGGCTTCTGGACTGATCAACCCAAACCGGTAGTGGCCGTTGCCATGAATAAGCTCCGGCAAGCCGATGCAGGTTTTTATGGAGGAGGCTTACTCGATATAGCCATTATTAGAGCTGTAAATAAGCCATTTATTCATTATTTAAATCAGTATGATATTTCCAGCTTGAAAACCCTGCCAGGACAATTTGCACAGAATCTGCATCAGCGTGGGATAACTGCCAAAAATTATGATGAAAACGTTGATCTCAGTAAGCTGAAGAACTCCAATTACACCGACTATGAGAGAAAACCCACATTCCTGCGATCTTTTTTGAAGTTTTACAATTAAGTTATCAATAAAAATCAGCAGGTTAATAAATTTCACCACGTCATTGCGAGCACCTCACCCCCAAAGAAGATGGAGAAATATTAGAAAAGACGCGCTCTACTCCTCCCTCTCCCCCGTACTCGGGGGAGAGGGTCGGGGTGAGGGGGCTCAAAAATTTAACAAATGCCCTCACCCTAACCCTCTCCCGGGTACGGGAGAGGGAACAAGAGCGTCATTGGAAGCGTTAGCGAAGCAATGACTAATAAAGTGGCTAGTATGATTTATTTAATCAGAAAAAATCTAAAAGATCGCAGGAATGTAGGCAATAGGTCAAAGCGTTTTCATTTTAGCCTGTATGTGCTACCTCCCGTTTACGAGATGCCGCCGTAAATAAAATTCCTGACAACAAAGCCGAGCTCACAATCAATGTCCAGGGCCAATAATTCCAGCGAGGAAGGCGATTCTGAAATAATAAATAAAATTCAGAGGATTTTGTATCATCTATTTCTCTATCGATATTGTCGAGATCACTAGTCCTTGACATAACTTCTCCCTAATCCGGTTCCGCATTTTAGAACAGGGTGCAAGTTGGGTCTATACCCATTACACCTCAAGATGCGAAGTTTTAGCGCCCAGTGACCGAGCGATCGCCGAGTTGCGATTGAGCCAAAGCGCAGGAATACTCCCTGTATTTCAAGCTTTGGCGATTGAGCAACTCGGCGATCGCGATGTGTCAATGGGATGCTAAAAGTTCGCATCTTGAGGTGTAATGGGTATATACCGTATTTTTTAAAACAAGGTTTTTAGCTATCTTCCAAAGTCATTAAGGCCGCATTGCCGCCGGTTGCGGTGGTGTTAATCGTTAAGGTGCTTTCAATACATAAGCGAGTGAGATAATGCGGGCCGCCAGCTTTTGGACCGGTACCGGAAAATCGGCTGCCGCCAAACGGTTGTACTCCGACGACCGCGCCAATCATATTCCGGTTTACATAAATATTACCTGCTAGAATATTTTTTTGCAGGAAATCCATGGTGCTATCGATTCTGCTTTGAATACCAAAAGTTAAACCATAACCCAAATCATTAATTTGCTGGATAAGCTCTGGCAAATGGTCTTTGGAATAACGAATAACGTGCAAAATAGGTCCAAAAACTTCTTTGCGCGCCAAATCCAAATTGGGCAACTCATAGGCTTGAGGAGCCACAAAAGTGCCCTGCTCAGTTTCCGGTTTTAATTCCACCTTGTAAATCAGCTTAGCGTGAGCACTCAGCTTTTCCATATGCGCCAACAGGGCTTTTCTGGCGTCAACATCGATTACAGGGCCAACATCGGTACTTAACTCCAGCGGATTACCCACTGTCAATTCCGCCATGGCTCCTTGCAACATAGTAAGCACTTTGTCCGCTATTTCTTCTTGCAAAAATAAAATCCGCAATGCCGAACAACGTTGGCCGGCACTGTCAAATGCGGAAGAAATGATATCGCTGACCAATTGTTCCGGTAGCGACGAGGAATCAGCAATCATAGCGTTGACTCCCCCCGTTTCGGCAATCAAAGGTATAATCGGTCCTGAGCTTTGAGCCAAAGTCTTATTGATAGATTTAGCGGTTTCAGTAGATCCAGTAAATACAACCCCTTGGATACGTGAATCAGATACTAAAGCTGCACCTACAGTTTCTCCTGTCCCTGGCAATAGTTGCAGGACTTTTTCTGGAATCCCTGCTTCGTGAAATATACGCACGATTCGGTCAGCAACCAATGGCGTCTGTTCAGCCGGCTTAGCAATCACCGTGTTGCCGGTGACCAAGGCAGCGGCAATTTGGCCCGTAAAAATGGCGATAGGAAAATTCCAGGGACTGATGCATACTACCGGCCCCCTACCAGACAAACGTAACACATTGCTTTCCCCGGTAGGACCAGGCAAGGGTTCATCCGCCAAAGTTTTTAAGGCTTGCTGACCATAGTAACGGCAGAAATCGACTGCCTCACGCACTTCAGCTATGCCGGAAGCGAAAGTCTTGCCAGCTTCACGTGCCGTTAAACAAATCAGTTCATCCTGGTTTTTTTCTAATAAATCAGCAGCCTTCAGCAATACATCGACACGTTCTTGGAGCGGCCGTTTGTCCCAAGAAGGAAACGCTTCTACCGCATTGACCAGGGCTTCTTCCACTTCAGCTTTACTGGCTGGTAACACATGGCCCACAATTTCTCTATGGTCCGCTGGGTTACGAACCATTTCGGCTCGAGCATGATTGATAGGCTTTCGTAAGGGCGTGGCTTGCCATAGATGTTTATAGAACGGGGTCATAGCCTCCTCCAGTTGGCGAAAAGCTTTGGGATCACTGAGATCTAAGCCTGCGGAATTAATGCGCGAAGGACCAAAAAGATCTCTGGGTAAAGATATTTTAGGATTGCGTATGGTGGCATAAGAGCGAACTTTCTCTACGGGATTGGTAACCAATTTTTCTAACGGCGTTTTGGGATTGGCGATTTGATTGACAAAAGAACTATTGGCGCCGTTTTCTAATAATCTTCGTACCAGATAAGGCAAAAGTTCTTCATAATTACCTACTGGGCCGTAAATCCGGCATAAGTAACCTCGCTCAATGAGCTGATCATGTAAAGCCCGCCCCATCCCTTGCAAACTCTGAAATTCAAAATCATAAGCGTCGCCATGGTTCATCATCTTTAAAATGGCAGCGACTGAATACGCATTGTGGGTAGCAAATTGCGGATAAATGACATCCTGAGCAGTCAACAATTGCTGTGCGCAAGCTAAGTAGCTGACATCGGTATTGGCTTTGCGGGTAAAAACCGGATAATCACTGAACCCACCGATCTGAGTTAATTTAATTTCTGTATCCCAATAAGCTCCTTTCACTAAGCGGACGCTCATTCGTTTATTTAATTTTCTGGCGCATTCAATTAACCACTGGATCACTGGCAGAGCACGTTTTTGATAAGCTTGCACAGCCAGGCCCAAGCCAGGCCAATCGGCAAAATCCGGATGGCTAAAAACACCGTAAAAAATATCCAAAGACATCTCTAAACGGTCAGCCTCTTCTGCATCCACTGTTAAACCGATATTGGCTTGACGCGCCTGCTCAGTTAATTGATGCAGCTTGGCGGTGAGCACAGCCACCGCCGACTGGCGGTGTGTATATTCGTAACGAGGATAAAGTGCCGACAATTTAACGGAAATTCCCGGCCCGTGAATAATATCGCCTTTTCCTTGCGGGAACCGTGAACTCAATTGTGCTATGGCTTGCTGATAGGAGTGAAAATAGCGATCAGCATCGGCTTGGGTTCGGGCTACCTCGCCCAGCATATCATAAGAATATAAATAACCTTTTTTTAAATTGGCTTGGGAAGCTTTTACGGCGTCATCGATCTGTTTGCCCACTACGAATTGGTTACCCATGATCTTGACAGCTTGATTCACAGCTTGGCGAATAATGGGCTCGCCGCAACGCAGCAACAATTCCCGCCATGTTTTTTTAAATTGACCTTGCTGGGTTTTTTCGTCCAGTAGTTTACCCGTCAACGCCAGCCCCCAAGTCGCAATATTGACGAAAGTAGATTGGCTTTTGCCCAGATGTTCTGCCCAATGCGCACTGGTGAGTTTATCACGAATGAGTAAATCTTCTGTTTCAGCATCCGGAATTCGCAATAAGGTTTCGGCAATACACATTAACATGATGCCTTCATTGGTAGACAAATCATAATGCATGATCAACGCTTCAATTCCTGAGACCTCATGCGTTTTCGCGCGTACAGCCTTAACCAAATCAATTGCCAGGGTCCTAATGGGTTGTTCTTTTTCTGGAGTAAAATTCAATAGACGCAGCAAGTTTTGTACGCAGGCAGCTTCGTCCTGACGGTAAGCGTCAGTGATAGCTTGACGGCTGGCGCCGATCATTGGTCTTGGTACCGGCGGATACTTTCATTAATTTCCTGTTCCGCTGCTTTTATCCCTTCCCATCCAGAAATTTTAACCCACTTGCCCACTTCTAATGCTTTGTATTGTTCAAAAAAATGGACAATACTTTTTCGTAAAACCTCAGGAATATCTTCCAATTTTTCAAGATGAGCTAATTGGGTACAGATTTTCTTAATAGGCAATGCTAATATCTTGCGATCATGTCCCGATTCATCTTCCATATTTAATACACCCACAGCCCGGGCGCGGATCAAGGTTCCAGCTTGGACTGGAACAGGGGTAATGACTAGAACATCTACCGGATCTCCGTCGCCAGATAAAGTATTTGGAATGAAGCCATAATTGGCAGGATAATACATGGCGGTTGGCATAAAACGATCGACCGCTAACAGACCGCTGTCTTTATCCATTTCATACTTGATCATTCCCGCTTGTGCAGGGATTTCTATCACCACGTTAAAATCATCTGGAATATTTTTTCCAGGCGTTATATCTTTCAGGTTCATGCTTAGTCTCTCCATACAAAGAATTAAAGAATTTATGGTAACTTTTAATTATAAATCCCTCCCCACCTCCCTTTTTCAAAGGGAGGGGTCATTCCTCCCCCTTTGAAAAAGGGGGATTGAGGGGGATTTTTTACTGGGTACAGTTTACGTGCTTAGAGACCAATTATAAAGAGGTTGGCAAATAATTTCACATCAAAATTGGCAGATTTTGCTGCATGAAAGAATATAAGATTCGAACAAATCTTTGAAATTTCCTTCTATATACTCTTTGGCTTTGGCGGGAGAAGCAATATGCAACGAATTACTCATCTCCAGCCCTTGTCCTAAACTGGCGTTACTAATAGAGGCTTTACTTTGTTGAAGTATAGAATCAGCATAATCACAACAAGTTAGAGCCGATAAATAAAAGGGGTGAGCCGCTGCAATATCTTCTTTGGAAATAGCTAACCGACACAAGCGTATATAAATTTCAGCTAACATGAGATAAGCAAAACTCCCATAATTATCAACCAGTTTCTCGCATTTCTTTTTAATATATTTTAATTGGGTAAGATAATTTTCATCGCTTTTGGACTCATAATGATTATAAAGATAGGTAGTATACCGGCGTAGAGCATGGATTGAAGAGCATTGCAAAGCCCTCTTTAAATACTTAATCTCATGCTCAGTAAAATCTTTTTTAAGGTGTTTAGCTATTTCTGCTGAAATATAAAAAAAATGCACTCCGCAAAACCGAAGAAAAGGGCTTTGACAAGGATAATCATCAAATGCTTGACAACCTTCTCTCAGCTTCGGAGCATGCGCCTGCCAGAGCATGGTCCAATGGCTATTAAATTGTTCCTCCTGACAAAATTTTTTAAAATCCGGATCAATCTCAACCAATTTTAAAATGGTACGAGCAGATAGCTCAGTTAATTGCTTAGAAAATTCTGATCCTTTTTTTTTAAATTCTTGTATCAGAAGGTAGTCGGCAACCGTTAATTTTAAGGGATCTAAATCAAAAAAAAGATATTTTTTCATATACTTCCGTCATAAAGTTCACTCCTACTTAGCATAGTTTAATTAAAAGTAGTTTTATCAACAACCTCCTCAGTGATTTTTTTGGCGGGAGAATCTTGCAACGTCTCTTTACCACTGGTACTTGAGGGGATAAATGAATTTTCTATCAAAGGCGACTTTGCTTTGACAGCTTCCTCTTTTTTCTCCAAGGACTGAGCTTGTGCTAATTGTGGTACTGTTGGTCTAGGAACTGCCGTGTTTATACCCAATGGAGTCCTTCCCAACGGCCTGCTCATACTGTATCCAGACAATGTTTGAACCCTACCCACAGACCTAAAAGGCGCATAGCTTGCTGGATGTGGTGCACATACAACTTTACTTTCATGTTTACCCTCAAGGATGTTTGCAACCAAAGTTTTTATATTAGTGGCTAAATTATTTTTGGGATCTGATCTCAACCAACATACCGCCTTACTAATATTTCCTTGGATACTTTCATTTCCTACAGCCGCACACAATTTTTCTACATCGAAAAAATTTATTCCATCTTTACTTCGATTTTTTTTCATAATAGGCAAAGGGGTACTGCCACCAGCATCAGTATACAATAGTGGATGATAGTATAAAAAATCGACTACTTTTTTAACCTCTGCATCCTTCACTTGCCGGCCTAAGAGATCACTGAGAACATCCGCCAGAAAAGCTTTGTGTATCACAGTTTCATAATAAAAGAATTTTCCAGAAGAAATTGCCTCCGATAGAGATTGATCCCCAGTGATTGCTAGCCATCTCGCCAATACCATCAGCGCTTTCATTTGTAGATTCGTGATTTTTTTTCCATAGACTATTCGCAAATTTTGCGATTCTTTAGTTTTTTCTTGACCAAATGAAACACCGGCTTTTTGGTCATCTAATCGTATAAAATTGAAATTAAAATCTGTTTGCAATTCTTTCATTTCCTGGCATTTTGCAAAGTTTGCTTCAAAAACTTCTGGCGTATGACCAATACATACTAAAACCTGATCTCTTTTTTGGTGGCAGATTAGATTTTTATAAAAAGCTAAAAAATCAAGAATGGTATCGGATTTAGCAGAATAGAAAAGAGTAATATCCGTCGTTTCTGCAGGAAATTTTATTTCGTCTTCTTTTAATAACTTACCCCCCAAATCCTCCAGCTTATCCCAATATTTTGGCCAATTTTCCTTCATTTTATCTGGGTCACAAGCAGCAACTAATTCTTGATCAATCCATATTCCCAAGCTATCTGGTCCTAATCCCGTACCGAACTTCATCACATTTCGATAACCATTACGATTTAATGAAGACATTATTTCGTTGTATCTTTTGTCAAAACCCATAGCGTTCACAAGGTTGTATTCGACTAATAAAACCACAGGGGTTGCGAGCGGTATTCCTAATTTCTTGGCAACGGAAATTCCATCAACAGTCTTAGTCGGGATTGGCCCTTCAATATAAAGGTCTATTTTACCTACCATTTTTTGCTGAAATTCTTCTTCTGAATGGATAACTTTAGTTAATTCTCCCGGGAAAATCTCATTAAGAGTTTCTTTATCTTTTTTAGGGGTTACAACAGTTATTTGATAAGTTTCGTTTGTTTTCAAAGCCTCATATAATCTTTTTAGAAAAACCAAATCGCCAAAACCATTTCCGGAGTAACCATAAAGGACTATTCGCATAATTATCACTCTATTCTATAAATTAATATAAATTTTAGTGTAATAGATTAATATTAATGAATTATTAATTAATTATTAATTAATTATAATTTAATTGCAGAACAAGTCTAAGGAACGTGCACGTTCCTTACCTTCGTTCTTGAAAAAAAGAGCGTAATAGCCTCGCCGATTCTTCAGCTAACAGCCCTCCTTGCCAGCTTATGCGATGATTTAATTGGGGTGCGTCTAAAATTTGGAATACGCTTTTGACGGCGCCCGCTTTTGGGTCCAAAGCGGAAAAATAAAGATGTTTGACTCTCGCTTGCAGCATAGCGCCCAAGCACATGGCGCAAGGTTCTAAAGTGACATAAAGACTACAATCTAATAAACGGTAATTTCCTAAGCGTGCAGCAGCCTGACGTAAAGCGACAATTTCCGCATGGGCGCTGGGATCACATAATTTAATCGGCTGATTCCAACCGCAACCCACTATTTGATTTTGATAAACCACTACCGCGCCGACCGGAACTTCTTGCTCATCCGCAGCCTTTTGCGCTAAACGCAAGGCCTCCTGCATCCACATGTGATGAGAATCAGCCACATTTATTCCCATTCAATAGTAGCTGGCGGTTTACTGGAAATATCGTACACCACTCTGGAAACATGAGGTACTTCGTTAATGATCCTTTGGCTCACTAATGCTAAAAACGAGAACGGTAATTCGCTCCAATGCGCCGTCATGAAGTCGGTAGTAGTGACTGCGCGCAAAGCGATAACATATTCATGGCTGCGAGCATCCCCTTTGACTCCAACTGATTTGACCGGTAGAAAAACTGCAAAAGCCTGACTGACTTTTTGGTACAACTCATGCCTTTTTAATTCCTCTATGTAGATAGCGTCTGCAGCCTGCAGTATCGCAATATATTCTGCTTTCACTTCGCCAATAATACGAATCGATAATCCAGGGCCAGGAAACGGATGGCGATAAACTAAGTCGTTGGGCAATCCCAGCTGCACACCCATTTCTCGTACTTCATCTTTAAATAATTCACGTAAAGGCTCGATCAACTTAAGACGCATTTTTTCAGGCAACCCACCTACATTGTGATGGGACTTAATTACATGGGCTTTGCCTGATTTAGTTTTAGCAGATTCAATCACATCTGGATAAATCGTGCCCTGCCCCAACCATTGAATTGCAGATAATTGCTCAGCCTGTTCTTCAAACACCTTGATAAACTCTTGTCCTACCAGTTTGCGTTTTTTTTCAGGATCTTCCACACCTTTTAGGATATTTAAAAATCGTGCTTGAGCATTCACCCGCACTACCTTCACTCCTAGATGGTCGGCAAATAGCCGCATGACCTCATCACCTTCGTGCAAACGCAATAAACCGGTGTCCACAAAAATACAGGTCAGTTGATCGCCGATGGCCCGATGCACTAACGCCGCAACTACTGAGGAATCGACACCGCCGGATAAACCCACCAGAACTGGGTCGGAACCCACCCTATTTTGAATATTAGCCACACTTTCCTGAATAATATTGGCTGCATTCCAACTGGGTTGGCAACCGCAAATATCGAATACAAAACGTTTCAAAATGCGTTTTCCTTGTCTGGTATGAGTGACTTCCGGGTGAAATTGCAAGCCGTAAAAATGACGTTGGAAATCGGCGATTCCAGCCAAAGGGGAATTGCTGGTACTGGCGATGACGTTGAACCCAGGCGGTAAAGCAGTGACTGCATCACCGTGGCTCATCCATACATCTAGCAACGGCTCTCCTTGCGGGGACAAGGCATCCTCTATTTGCGTTAGTAATTGCGATGGGTTTTCTATTTTTACTTGGGCATAACCATATTCACGCTTCGAGACGGTGTCGACCTTCCCGCCTAACTGCAAGGCCATGGCCTGCATACCGTAACAAATACCCAATACCGGCCGCCCCAATGAAAAAATCGCTGGAGGGATACGCGGTGATTCTTCCCGAGTCAAAGTTTCAGGTCCGCCAGATAATATAATTCCGTGCGGATTAAAATGCTGTAACACCGCCACATCGGCGTCGCAAGGATATAACTCACAATATACACCCAACTCTCTGACTCGACGTGCAATCAGCTGGCTATATTGAGAACCGAAATCTAAAATCAATATACGATGTTGATGGATATTCATAGTTAGAGCCAGCCTTAGGTGGAATCTACCCAGTAATTAGGCGCTTCTTTGGTAATAATCACATCATGGACATGGCTTTCACGAACTCCGGCTGCAGTCACTCTCACAAAATGTGTTTTAGTGCGCATTTCTTCTATTGTGGTGACACCGGTGTACCCCATACTTGAACGCAAACCACCCATGAGTTGATAAACCACCGCTTTTAAAGGGCCTTTAAAAGGCACTCTGCCTTCTATACCCTCGGGTACATACTTGCCGATTTCAGCTTGGCTTTCTTGAAAGTAACGATCGCTGGAACCGTGATTTTGCGACATGGCGCCAACGGAACCCATACCTCTATAAGATTTATAAGAACGTCCTTGAAATAAAACCACTTCCCCAGGTGCTTCTTCTGTGCCGGCAAATAAACCACCAATCATCACCGCGTGTGCACCGGCCGCAATGGCTTTGCAAACATCACCGGAAAAACGGATTCCGCCGTCAGCAATCACAGTGACATTTTTATGTTTCACTGCAGTCGCCACACGATTCACCGCGGTAATTTGCGGCACACCAATTCCCGCCACTACACGAGTAGTACAGATAGAACCCGGGCCCATACCTACTTTGACCACGTCCGCTCCGGCTTCAGCCAGTGCTTGCGCCGCATCCGCAGTAGCAATATTCCCGGCCATAATCGGAACCTGAGGATAATGTTGTTTGATCCACTTTACCTGGTCAATGACCCCTTTGGAAAAGCCATGGGCGGTGTCGACCACCAGCAAATCCACCCCTTCCGCCACTAAGGCTGCGATCCGATCTGCGGATCCGGCGCCGGGACCTACCGCCGCACCGACTCTCAGTTGACCTGCACTGTTTTTGCAAGCATAAGGTGTTTTTTGAGACCGTAAAATGTCTCTCACCGTATACATGCCGCGCAGTTCAAATTGGTTGTTGATGATCAATAACTTTTCCACACGATGTTGCCGGAAAACTTTCAATACCTCATCTCTGCTGCAACCTTCGGGAACAGTGATTAATTTTGGTTTAGGTGTCATTAAATCAGCCACCTTGCGGCCTCGATCGGTTTCGAAGCGAATATCCCGGCTGGTAACGATGCCGACTAGCTTCTTGCCTTCTACCACGGGCATCCCGGAAATATGATACTCTTCGGTGAGCGCAATCAGTTCACCTAAAGTGGTTTCCGGAGTGACAGTGATCGGAGTGGCGACAATGCCTCCTTCATAACGCTTGACCTTGCGGACTTCGATCGCCTGCTGTTCAGCAGACATATTTTTATGGATGATACCCATGCCGCCCTCTTCTGCCATGGACACTGCCAGTTTAGCTTCTGTAACTGTATCCATAGCTGAGGATAACAATGGGATATTGAGCGTAATATCGTGAGTTAGTTGAGTGGTCAGGCTGACATCTTTCGGCAATACCGAAGAAAAACCAGGCAATAGCAAGACATCATCAAAAGTGAGTGCTTCTTCCAGGATCTCCATTTACAACCCCGCAAAAATGTTTATTGTAACGAATTTTGTACAAAAGTCCAGCGGTATCGTCGACATATCCCGGATATTTCACACTCCAGCGTAGCGAGGGCGTGGAAGATATGCATAAGACGGCCCTGTGATCTTCATACTGAGCCATCAAAGTGTCCAGCAGCATATTCATGTAAGACACTAGCGATAAAGGTCTGATAAGGCAATCCTTTGTATGCTGCTTTCCGTTTTAGGCGAGCCAAATCATTTCCAGAGATGCGAATATTAACCCGCTTATCTTTGCGAAAATAATTTGCTGCGGCTTCCTTTGCAAAAGCAAGTTCTTCTTTTAAATTATCATCACTTTTTAATTTACCCTTAGCAAGGGCTTGATCAACTGCATCACTGATCTCCTGTTCTTCTTGATCTAATTTAACATTAAAAATATCATCATTTTTCTTTTTCTTTTTCATAACCACCTCTTTTTAAATATTGCTTTGTTAATTTTCGATGAGGGAAGATGGTTTTTAGAAAAACGGTATTTTCATCTTTCCTTATAAAGGGCACCAAACAAACATAATTATTCAGATTGAGTACATATATTTTTTGATTAGGATATTTAGCAGGATTAGGATGAGGTAATATATCTAACACCGCGCCCTCACTGATTGCTGCAATAACCTCTTCAAAGCTAATACCTCGCTCTTTTATCAGTTGCTGATTCTTCTCAGCCGAAAAATCGTACTGTTGTTTTTGTTCCGCCACATTGTAAAATTTAGCACAATGTGTGCATTTTGTCAACCGCCAAAAAAAGAGCTTGCCTAGTTAAAACGAATGGGGAGCACGAGTGAAGCAATCCAGTACAAAATTTCTACAAAGTTCGCAATGACAGAGGCTGGTAATTGCAAACAGATTCTAATATGATACAATTTTTAAAAGAGACGTTTATTATGCCAAAAGAAAAAAAAATAAATGTAGAGAACGAATTACTGAACCCCAATCCATTATTGGATAACTCTGATGAAACGCCACTATTGATAAAACAAGAAGAACAGAAAGAGCAAAAAGAACAGAAAGAATTCTATATTCCGGAAGCCAAAATTAGTGATGAAAAATCTAGAAGTCGTGAAGAAAATCGAATTAAAGATCAGTTAATAAAACTATACGAAACTAAAGCTAAACCTCAACTAGATAAACTACCCGTTTTTCAAGGCTCTCGACAGATGCGAGATAGCACTCTTGCAATGAACCTGGTTCTTTGGCAAGTATTAGATATAAATTCAGATATTAAATTTTCTTATGAATCTTCTAATCAATTTGCCCGTTGGAAGGATGATAAAATGGATTATAAGGTCAATATGACCGAACTTTACAAGAAAAGAATTGATTTTGAACAAATCAAATTGTTCAAACAACATTATAAAACAGCTTTATTACTTTTTAATGAATATAATTCAGATCTAGAAAATAAATGGCAATTTCAACCAGACACAAATTTACATTTTGAAGAACAAATGGCTATCCATCTTTATTCAAGAAATTGGTATTTACTGATCAATGATAACCTTCGTAAGAATGGCGATCATTCAGTTAACTTTTTGAAGAATTCAACAATTATTACCAGGGATAATCCGGAATTTCAAAAAAAAATGAAATATATTGTGGCCCTTGAAAATCTTGCTGCTATAGCGGTGAACAAAAAAAGAAAGCCGAATGAACAAGAAACTGAAAAAATGTGTTTCCGGCAAATGCGTTTATCAGAATTAGATCCTTATTTTAAAAGATTGCGTGACGCAGCGTCCAAAGGAAATTTATTGATAGAAGAAAGTTTTACTAGCAGTAGCATTTTTGAAATGAAAGGCACTTTTTCTGGTCTAAAAGACAAACCCTTAAATTTTTTCCAGTTAATAATAGGAACGGCCCCCGATATTATGGATCTTTCTTTATACCCAAATGAATATGAAAGATTATATCCCCCACACAAATACTTTAGACATCTTGCATTTGAAATAATAGACGGTCAATATTTTTTAATTTCTAAAGAAGAGTGTGGAATTCTTCCCGAAAGAGATCGAGAGGATAATGTGAGCTATGATCCAATTTATTTAAAAAAATTAAAACAGTTCCAAAGCAAAGAAACAGTAGAAAACCCCTTTTCTTTTTTTACATCTTTGAAAGCAGCTGGTGCAAGTATTTCATCTACATTAGAAAAAGCGAAAAATAGCCTGCAGCTATGCTGCCAGTGTGAACCTTAAACCGGAACTGAAAGGGCTGTCAACGTTTTGCTAGGCAATGGACTAAAAATATTATTTTTCACCCATTATTTTTTTATTTTTTAATCCTAACATTACGGCCAATAAAGCCAGTAATGAGCTGATTACTAATAACCCGACGGCCCCTTGATATCCTTTGAGAAAATAGTGATGAAAAAATTCGGTTACTTCCCCTAAACCTAAGCCAGTTTTTGCTTGAATAATTTGTACTGCACTGTCTGTATTAGCAATGGCTTGATTAACCCAATCTCCCGTTGTAATTTGATGCTGGCTTAGCAATGATGACAATGTTTTTTTCGATATAACATTGTAGATTAAAGTCCCTAATGCTAAGCCGATGGCCCCACCCAGGTTATGTAATGTGCCTATAGTTCCCATGCCGACCCCGGTAGACTCTTTTGGAACTGATGATAGCGCGGCCACTATGGACGGACTTAAGATACAAGCCCAACCCACACCAAATATAAGATAAGAAAATAACACCAGATACATAGATGAGTGAACCCCGAACTGCAATTGGAGTAATGCCGATATGGCAAACATTATTAATCCAAAACATAAAACACCTTTTGGCCCTTTTTTATCGACTATTTTACCAGTGACGGAAGATAAGGCTGACACCATAAAAGTAGCTGGTAACAAGGAAAGACCTATCTGATAACCCGCTTGACCATGAATGTAATGTAAGTAAAGAGGAATTAAAAAGAAATCAATTGCATAAAATAATGCTAAAGCAAAATTAGCAGTTAATCCAATTAAGAAAATCCGATTTGCCAACAAATGAAATTCAATAATAGGCGATGTAATTTTTTTTTCAACGTAATAAAATAAAACCAAACCCACGATTGCGATTAAAAATAACATAACGATCGGTATTGATAACCAACCCCATGCTTCTCCTTGAACCAAAGCCAAAATAAGAGAAGGGATGGATATGAGTAACAAAATAAATCCCCACCAGTCAATTTTTCGATTCTCTGTCTGGCTTTTGGATTCAGCAACATTTTTCCAGCAAAAAAGAAAACTGATTAAAATAATGGGAGGATTAATGAAGAATATCCATCTCCAGCCTAAAGTACTGACAATGAGACCGCCGATGACCGGACCCAAGGCTAAACCCAGACCATTTGCGCCAATTAATAAACCCGTTGCTCGGCCCCGTTGATGTTCTGGGAATAAACTGGGAATCAGGGCTACCGGTGCAGTATATAAAAAAGCAATGGAAATTCCTTGCAGAAAACGAAAAAAGATTAAAAAATTGATGCCGGGAGTTAAAGCTACTCCTAAAGAGGAAATCGCAAATAATATCATTCCCAAAAATAAACCGAGTTTTCTGCCATAAAGATCCGATAATTTTCCGGAAATGACCATGAAAGCAGTTAATGCCAGTAAGAGCGAAGTCATCACCCACTGCAATTGAGTCACACTGATTTTTAAGTTACTTTGTATGGAAGGCAGAGCGGTGTTGACAATGGTTAAGTCTAAACAACCTAAAAATCCAGCAATACTGATGCCAATCAGTCCCAGCCATTTTGAATTTTCTTTATCAGACATGAACGACTCCGAAAGATTAATTTATGGTGACTATAGCATATAGAGTTAATTATGGTAAGTAGATACATTCATGTGCTATAGTATCCTTTACTATACTGTTAAATTGAGGATTAAAAATGAAAGAAACCAATAATATTCTTATTGATAACGCTGCAATCAACTCAACCATTAAAATACTCAGTGGAAAATGGAAGATACTGATACTTTTTGCTTTGTGTAGTAAAACTCGTCGATTTAATGAGCTTAGACGTTTAATCCCTGATGTAACCCAGCGAATGTTAACCGCTCAGCTTAGGGAGCTTGAAAAAGCGGAAATTATTGAAAGAAAGATTTACCCGCAAATTCCACCCAAAGTAGAATATTCATTATCGAGTATTGGCAAAACTTTAACTCCGGTTTTGATCCACTTAAAAAAATGGGGCGCTGATTATAATAGACGTCATTGCGAGCGTGAGCAGAAGATTGGCTCTGTTTGAATGCACAATGGTTTAAAGATCTGAAGGGCAGAGATTATTGGCAGAAGGTAGTGATATTCCTTGAAATTTGATACAATAGTTCTGTTTTTAACCAGGCGGTATTATGAATAAAAAAAACATTGGCCTTATTTCAGCTACTTTTTTGGGTGTTTCATGCGTTATTGGCAGCGGTTGGCTTTTTTCTCCTTTTAAAACTGCGGCAATTGCAGGTCCGGCTGCTTTAATTACCTGGGTTGTCAGTGGTTTCATTATGTTAATGCTTGCCTTGTGCTTCGCTGAGGTGGCCACTTTGTACCCGAAAAGAGGTCTTTCAGCCATTGTCCCCGTTATCTCCCATAATAAATTTTTTGGCTTCCCTTTCGCCCTGGCAAACTGGTTTGGTATCGTAGCAGTAATCGGCTTAGAAGCGGATGCAACCGTACAGTATTTAATGAATTTAACCCCACATTTGAAACCGTATTTGTTTCAAAATGATCAGCTGACCTGGGCTGGCAACTCTTTATCTATAGGTCTGGTATTAATCTACTCCTTGCTGAATTATTGGGGCGCAAAGACTTTAACTAAAGCAAATAATGTCCTCTCTATTCTTAAGGTCATTGTACCTGTTGTGACTGCCTTAATTTTTATAGGAGTCGCCTTTCATCCTAGCAATTTTACCGCCGTAAACGATTCGTTTTTGCCTTATGGCATGAAATCGATTTTAGGGGCGATTTTAACTACTGGTATTATTGTGTCTTTTAATGGGTTTCAGTCTATTGTTTCTTTCGCCAGTGAAATCAAAAAGCCCGAAAGAACCATTCCATTATCCTTGGTGATATCGCTGGTGTTTTGCTTGGGTGTCTACTTACTATTACAAACTGCTTTCATCGGAGCAGTTCCACCGGCCATGCTGGCCCACGGCTGGCATGAATTGCAATTCAGTGCACCTATGATCCAGCTTTCCTTGCTGATTGGGATCAGCACTTTTACTTCTATTATTTATTTTGGCGCAACGGTGGCGCCTTCAGGAGCAGGCGTCGCTTTTACCGGAACAGCCACCCGCATGTTTACTGCTATGGCGCGAAGTGGGCAAATGCCTGGATTTTTTAACACCAGCCATTCTCAATATAATATCTCACGCCGTTCTTTGATCGCAAATACCGTATTAGCAGTTCTATTTTTAATTTTATTTCGCAGTTGGACCCAATTAGCCGAGTTTTTAAGCCTTTTTCATATTCTTTCCTATTTGCCTATCCCCATTGCTCTGTGTGTATTCCGAAAAGCATTGATTACCCAGGCCTATCCGTTTCGTTTATGGGGCGGCCAATTGATCGCCTTATTTGTGTTTGTGATGTTTACCTACCTGACTACCTTAGGACATTTAAAAGCAGTTTCTGAGATTCTATTTTCTTTTTTAATTCTACAAATCGTTTTTATTTTAGTAAATTCTAGATCCTGGCTAGATATACTTGCAGCTATTCAACAAAGTTTGGGGATTACCTTGTATTTTTGTGGGATTTGGTTGTTGACTTACATCTCCCCCACTCAGAATCCCAACGTAAATGGCTGGGAATTCACTACTTTGGTAGTGGTTTTCTCCGTGATCGCCTTTTACGGACTGATTAAATATAAGACCAATAGTGTGATTGAACTTTCGGATGAGCACAAGGTATTAGGGTGAACGACCACACAAGGATGTGTGGGCAGGTACTTTCCTACTAGTGACCGCTTCATACTTCTGATGATATTCAGGATGCATTGTTTTCATCCATCGGTCCCATACCACCAAATACAGACCAAAACTCTTCTTTTGTCCAAGATGATGTAAATCGTGGTGCACCGCGGTATTTAAAATTTTACCTAACCAAGTGTTGATAAACCGGCGGGGATATAATTCAAACCCTGAATGACCGTAGGCATTATAAAGTAATGATAATATGAAAAATAAGTTAGCATGTAAGGCGGATACCGGGATAATCAGCAAGAAAATAGGTACTATTCCCACTTGAATGAGTGCTTCTATCGGGCTAAATGAAAAGGCTGCCCATGGAGACGGCGCGCTTGAACGATGGTGGGCTAAGTGCACCCAACGGAAAAGATAGCGGTTGTGCACCAAACGGTGCGTCCAGTAAAAGTATGTGTCATGTATGAAAAACATGATTAGGTACAGCAGTACAATAACCATCCAATTTTGACAATAAGCGCCTAAATAATGGTAAGCGCCGTGGGTGTTAAAGAAACTTGAGTTGAAGCTGTAAAAAGAAACGATGCTGAAAATGATGGATGTCACAACGCTATTTCTAATTTCTCGCCAATAGGCCTTTTTAGAAGGATAGTACGACTGTATTTTGCGTTTAAACAGGAGCTTTTGACACAGCCCATACAGGACTAGGAAAAATAGGCCGGCAACTGTAATATATGAAAGGATCATTCAATCTCCTGTAGAGGTACTGATAAGTCCCTATTATACAGTAATTATCTTAATGCTTCCTTAAGTATTTCTGCCGATAAAAAAGTAAGCTCCTCCCAATTATTTCGCATTAAAAATTAGTTCATTTAAGACTATTTTAATAAATCATCTCTATAGTACACAACTCACAAGTCCGATAACAAATAGAGGATTAAAATCATGAAAACCAAAATTGAGAACAAGTTGTCAGTATTTTTCAAAGCTTCATCAGAAATGGACACCCGATTAGCACAACAGGATGATTCCAAGTTTCCAGCCTCAGAAAAGGAATTTTGGCAAGAACATATTTCAACAACCCATCTAAGACTTATTTTTCAATGGATTGCAAATAATGGTGAATCCATAACCAAAGACATTTTAAAATCGCAAGATTTGGCTGTGTTTTATGCACCCGAAGTGACTGGTGAAATACCCAAAAAAGGCGACAGATACCTCGGTGTGGAAATAGTTGTCGATCAAGAAGTTCATTTATTTTTCCATACCAATAGTAATCTTCCTAACTCTAAAAATAATAAACGTCTAAAAGAACAACCACTGACCACCGAAGAACTGAAAGCCGGAGTAAGAAAAAAGAAAGAAATTTCGAGAGGCACTTATAAGACCGTTAAGTATTGTGCCCATTGGACACCAACAATGCTCAAACTTGAAATATTTACCGCTGCAGTCGTGTCTAGCGGGAGCGAAATCAAAAATTTAGATAAAGAAATCAAATTTGCCCGGATGATTGGTGAGCCTGCCGCCCATGTAGGCATCAGTGGAAGCACTCGTATTGGAAAAGGGGGCAAAAAAAAGAGGACTCTGTATTCTGCGCTGGCTCAAGGCGATCAAATGGATTGGGTTGAGGGCAAAAAAATGACCCCTCCCGGCCAGATGAATCCTGAGCACTTTCTGTTGGTACTTTATACTCAAATGCTTGGATTAGCCATACTGGAAAAGAAAGGTATTATATGGAGAGATTTAAAGGTAGAAAATTATCTGATGGTTAATACTATGATTAAAATAGTAAATCAAAAAGGCGAGGAAGTAGAGCGATTAGTACCTTTGCCAAGAATGATTGATTTTTCATTCAGTAGTCTCAGCAGTGACAGTCCCCAAGAACTATTCAATGACAAGGGTTCCCGTATATGGATTTCTCCCTGGAGTGAATTGTATAGAGATTTGAGAAGGGATAAACGGGATATGCTAAATGCATCAAAAGAAATGAAAATAATAGAAATAGAATATTCTAAAATTCAACCAAACTCTTTAACTCCGCAACTTTTTGAAACACTCAAAAAAGAATACAATACTTTTAATCAAGTTTTTGTCAATTGCAGTGATTCATTCGAACAGGAAGCAACCACTTTGGAAAAAAATGGAAGCGTAGAGGCTGTTTCTGCGATTAGAGAAGTATGTGAAGTAAAAGATCTATGTGGTCCAAACGGTTCCACTCAGATGTTGGCTTCAACCAGAGATGATATCTGGCCCTTCTGTAAATTAATGATTAATCTTATCAGTACAGTTTGGATTCAGAACTCTGGTTCACAAAGCGATCTCGTATTGGAAGAACTCTATGAATTTTTCAGCAAGAATCTCAAAGCATCTTGGAGAACTTTAGCAACGGCCGCTCAGATTCTTCAGAAAATGGAAGAAATTATCAACAAGTATTTTCCTAAAACTGAGAGTGAATTGCCCTTACTGGCCATTGGTGTGACGAAATTGTTTAATGAATCGCAAGCTGACCATAAAAAAGAACCTACCCGTAGTAAGTCACCTATCAGTGAGATTTTCAAGCTTAACCAAAAAATACTGCCGCCGCCTCGCTCTATAGTTTTAGGCGCCTGATAAATGTAAAGCCCCTCCCTTCGAAAAAGGGAGGTGGAGAGGGATTTTAAAATTATTTTTCTTTAGAACTATTCGGTAAAATAACGTTTAATTTCAATACTGCGCTTTTATCTTGGTGGCTGAAATCCACTTCAACCATATCCGAACTGATGCGCATATATTTTTCAATGACTGCTAAGATTTCTTTATGAAGCAAGGGAAGGAAATCAGGTTGTCCCTGCGCCGAGCGTTCTTGGGCAATTACAATTTTTAGACGGTCTGCAGCAACCCGGCCAGAACGCCCTCCTAAAATATTATTAATCCACTTCATGATACAAGCTCCCTGTTATTTTTGAATAATCGCTGTAACAGCGACATCGGTTTCTTGACAGTCGCCGAAGCAGCACCGGATTTACCTAGAAAACGTCTGACAATCTGGTCGTAATCTTGACCTGCTTTGCTTTTTTTATCTAAGATCACCGGTTCACCCATATTCGAAGCTTTTAATACTGAAGGACATTCACTGATAATACCCAATAATGGGATCCCCAAAAGGTCCTTGATATCTTCAAGAGACATCATATCTCCACTGGTGACTCTTTTAGGTGAGTAGCGAGTGACCACCAAATGTTTTTCAATTTCCTTACCTTGAGAGGCCAACAAAGTTTTACTATCCAAAAATCCTAGGATTCTATCAGCGTCACGAACTGAAGAAACTTCAGGATTGCTCACTACTAGAGCACTATCCGCAAAATACATGGCCATCAAAGCCCCTTGTTCAATCCCCGCCGGTGAATCACAAATTATGTAATCAAAAGACTCACGCAGATCGATCATGATAGCTTCGACAGCTTCTAGGCTTAAAATATTTTTATCGCGTGTTTGAGAAGCCGCAAGGATCGATAAGTTTGGATTATTTTTATCTTTTATTAAGGCTTGTTTGATAGTCGCTTCTTTATGAATAATACTGGCGATATCGTATATAACACGGCGTTCACATCCCATGACTAGATCAAGATTACGCAATCCAATATCGAAATCAATGACGACTGTTTTATAACCGGCTATCGCCAGTCCCATCGCAAAAGATGCGCTGGTAGTCGTCTTCCCCACCCCACCTTTACCGGATGTCACGACAATTATCTTGGACACGATACACTCCTTTCAAGTAAAGAATTAATGATATGCACTCTATTGTCTTTTAGTATGATTTGAAAAAGCCCGTTTTTTTCTTCAGGGTATTCATCATAGAGTAGATAATAACCGGCAATGCTGATTAATTCAGATTCCAATGTTTGGCAAAAAATCTGTGCTTGTAAATCGCCATTAGCTCCGGCTAACATTCTACCTCGCACCGGAGCGTAACAAAAAATGTCACCGTCTGCAATGCATTCGGCGCCAGAACTGACTGGCGACAATAACACTAAATTGCTCTGCTTGGCATACACACGAGTTCCGGATCGAACCGGTTTTGCGATAATGGTATTAACCCTTTTTGGCGGCAAAACTACTGCTTTGTTTGACAGGTTTTTAGTTCGTTCCGGTCGGAAAGAAGAGGGAGAATTGCGATTCTCCCCCTTTGAACCCCCATCGCCCAGAATCAATTCCCGTTGACCGGAAATTGTTGCCGCAGCGCTTCCTCGCCATAGTGCCAATCCTAGTTCTTGAGCCAGGATTTCTTCCTCGGGGAGTAAGCCCTCAACGCCTACCGGAATTAAATCATTTTCCCGCAGCAATTGCGTCAATTGAGCTAAATCTAAATTTTTAGCAGATCTTTTGAATTGGCTAAGATCGATCACCACTGGTGATTGATGAAAGTAATTAGGAGCGGAAAGCTGGATTTCTTTAAGCTGTTGCAGCACATTACGTGGGTCTAAACGTATAAACTTAATCACAGTCATCGGCAAAAAGTTTGCTTTTAGTTTGAAGGCTTCTTCTATTTTTGAAGTCATAGTGCTCCTTAGGAAAACTTCCTTAGCCAATGTATCAGCAACCACAACAAACCAGAAAACAATCCCGATGCCGGCAAGGTGATAACCCATGCTAACACAATTCGCTGAGCGATTCCCCACCGCACCGCCGATGACCTATTACTGGCTCCTACTCCGAAAATGGCTCCGGCAATGGTGTGAGTGGTAGATACTGGTATTCCCCAGTGGGTAGCGGCAAAAAGGGTGAGCGCACCGGCAAATTCTGCACAACTCCCGTGCACCGGCTTTAATTTAGTGATGCGCATCCCCATGGTTTTTACAATTCTCCATCCACCCAGCAAAGTGCCTAAAGCCATCACAAAATTACAGGTGATGATCACCCACAACGGCACATAAAAAGTCTTTCCCAGCAAGTGTGAAGAAAACAATAAAATAGCAATAATACCCATGGTTTTTTGGGCGTCATTGCCGCCATGACCCAAGCTCATCAAAGCAGAGGAACAAAACTGCAGCTTATGAAACCAACGGTCTACCTTGGCGCGATTAAAATGAAAAAATACAATGGTGACTGTGTACATAAATATTACGCCTAAGACAAATCCTAGTAACGGCGAGAAAAAAATAGAAACCACTACTTTACTGATACCGACTATCTGAATGGAATGTATTCCTGCTTTTGCCAAACTGGCGCCAACCAAGGAACCGATCAATGCATGCGAAGAACTCGATGGGATGCTGTAATACCAAGTCAATAAATTCCAAAAAATAGCGCCACAGAGCGTAGTAAAAATCAGCTGTTTATCAACTACGCTTGGATCAATTAAACCCGTACCCATCGTCGCTGCAACTTGCAGTTTAAAAAATAAAAAAGCAATAAAATTAAAAAATGCCGCCCAGATAACGGCCCAGTGTGGTTTTAAAATACGGGTAGAAACAATGGTGGCGATAGAATTAGCAGAATCATGGAAACCATTTAAAAAGTCAAAGATCAGAGCCAAGGCAATTAAACAAATTACAAACAACAATTCATGGCTCATTAAGAATACTCCAACACAATGCCTTTGACGATATCCGCTAAGTCATGACATTGATGGACAATATCTATACTGTATTCAAAAATTTCCTTGGCTTTTAACAGGTACTTTATATCATTTTCTTTTGAAAATAATTCACCCACCCCTTCAAGCATAATTTTTTCTGCTTGTTGATCGCATTGACTAATGTTATTACATAAGCGAATAATTTCTTTTGCATTCTTTAAATTTTTTAATTGGCTAATACTTTTTTTAACCGCTCTGATCGCTTCTACTGCGAAAGCGGAAATTTCTAATATTCCTTTTGGCAGCTCTTTAAATTGATACAGGACAATTCTACGAGCTGTTCTGTTTAAAACATCAATAATGTCATCTAGCTTGCGGGTTAGGCGATGGATGTCATGCCGATCAAAAGGAGTAATAAATGCTTTATTGAGCAAATCAAAATTGGCGCGGGCATAATTATCAGCCATGGCTTCATGCTCTGCAATCAGTTGAGCATAATCGTTGGCTTGAGCTAAATGATGCACCAACTGTAAATAATGCTCTGCTGCACTTTCTATTTGATAAGCGGCCTGTTCAAAAAGTTCAAAAAAATTAGCCTGTTTAGGCAAGAGCTTTCTTAACACAATCAATATACCTTTCAAGCAGCGTTACAGTAATACATAAAAAACAATGGTCGGTAGTTTACTCAGTCACACGCAATCAGGCAAGTTCCCCAGCAATTCTCGCCAATGGGCAGGAATTGCTGCAAGTTCTCTGCTTCCGCGGCACCCTTGGCGTAGGCAGGAAATATTCTCGATTTATGGGATAAATTGATATTTTTACAACCCACAAAGGATTTGCGTAAATTTTTTTTACAGATTTAAGATTTCCTTAAGGTTTCAAGATTATTCTGTGATCCCAACTTTTGGAAAACTTTTTTGAAATGTATAATAGGAATTCAAGATGAAAAAAAAAGGTATATTTTTCATTTTTCTGTCGATGCTCTTTTTTTTAATCAATTGGCAAACAATTAGAGCGGACGATGATACCGATGGGTCTTTTGCTTGTGTTGACTCTACGAGTGTAATGGATTGTATCGAAAAATCTCGACCTAAATCCGTTGAAGTCCCAGTCACAGCCATGGCGCCCATGGTAAATCCTTTGTCCAATTTTGGACCATTTGGTCTGGGAGCCCGCTATGACACCCAACTAGGATGGATCCCTGAGTTAAAATATGTGCAAATTTTTTATGATAACGGCATAGTCCTGCGATTAGCTTACGGCCAAAATGAACAACGGGCTAACGTCACTTTAGGTCATAGTTTCAGTGCCCACCAGCAAATTAAAATCACTTATGAATACTTGCAACAAAATTTACCCTTTGATTTTGACAGCGGTACAATCACTGAAGCCGTAAACCAAAATGCCTTTGGCGCTGCGTATGAATATCTTTTTGACAGCAACGTGTTGCAAAGCTTCACCTTAAACGGTTACTACATCCAAGCCAATAGTAAAAACTTACCACAAATAATTTTTTACCAAAACGACATTCCTCAACAGGATTTGAGAAGAATTGCTGGAGGCACTGAAGAAAATATTACTTCTGATATTAGCTTAATGCCTTTTAGACAATTATTAATTTCGTTGGGCGGCGGTTACAGTCATTTAGTTTATGATACTCAATATGAAAGTAATCAAGATACCACCACCATCGCTTATAATGCAGGATTGGATCTATTATTGACGCAGTATACTAAATTGAGTGCTAATATAGCCAACAGTGCCGCCGAACGGGACAGCAGCGTCAGAATTAGCCAAATTTTGCCAGCACACATCGAAGCCGCCGTTACCGGACTTTACTCTCAAGGGCAAGCTGGCCAACCCAATGCTACCAGCATCAGCTTCGGATTATCATACCCCGTAGTGAATTATGGGTCTGTGCCTAATGGTAGTGTTGGTTCATTGAAATCTTGGATAGAAAAACCAGTCATCAGTGCCCCACGTGTATTAGCAATCAAAGACGAAAAAGTAGTTCCCTACGAAATAGACGTCACCAATCCTCCCTCACAATCTGTTTCCACAGGAAACTTTATTCAGGAAGTTCAAACTCAAGGGATATTTAAATTCGATAGCAGCCTTTTTGACCGCGTTGAATATTCACTCAGTCTAGCAGGCAGCAGCAACACGCCTCAGTCTCAATTGCATTTGGATTTAAAATCAGATTCATCTTCTAATGAAGCCGTAATCTACTCGACCGCCCCTATACCCAATGCAGCAACACCTACCGGCGGAGCCAATGTGTATCATGTCATTGTTACAGCTCTGGGATACAAAAATGGACTTACCCAACCCGTTCAAGCGCAAGCGGATTTAGAATTAGATATTAATTTTAACCCAAATAATGAACCCCAATGGAATCCCGGTAAATCGACCGCCAGTATCAGTTTCGATCAGGGATCTGCTCCCTCCTCTATTAATTTAAACAGTTATCTCTCTACAGCGCCGGGTCCACAGGGCGTGAAATTTTCTTTCGATGGCGGTTCTTACCCTTACTGGGATCTTAAAACAGATTCCACAGGAAATTGGTATTTAGTAAGAAAACCTGACACCACCGGCGCTTTTTATGCTGGAGATATTAATAACATCCCAAAACCAGTTGGTTTAATCGTCAAGTATGGCGATGATCCAGACGGCGTCTCCGGCACACCCCAACAAATCAGTGTGACTGTCAATCCTGATAATTCTATTAAGTTTGATTGGAAAAAAAGCAGCGATTGCCAGCTTAATAACGGCGCAAAACTTCCCGTTACTCAGCCGGGCGGGAATCCTTTTTATTTGGATTTAAGCAAATGTATTCAATATTACGATGGCAATGGGAATCCTTTGACAGTCAGCAATGATCGAGTTACTTTCACGAATCTTAACCCACCTGTCTTTCCAGTCGAAGCTGGGGATCCAGTCACTGTAAATGGGAATACTTTGAAAGTACAAGCTCCAACCGGGGAACTGAACAGTAGTTATGATTTGAAGATTAATATTAACAGTATGGCTCAAGGATCGAGCAACGGTTATCTTCTTACGCTCTCTTCCTTTATCCAAATTAGTAATACTCTGACCGTAAATTCGGTACTGTATAAAAATACCTTTGACATATCAAATGATCCCGCTTTTATTACTTCTATGGTAATAAACAACTTAAAACCTGGGGGAAAATATAAACTGATTGCGGCGACTATACCCGGTGGACAAGGCGTCTCGCATGGTCCAATGGAATGTATAGGCAGCATCGAAAATCCTAGTCAGTACAATGGCGGTCAATGTGGCGGCGGCGGTCAAATGGGTCAACAATTTGCAATTGGAGATTATTTACCTCTCCCACCCGATAGTAATAATCAATTATCTATTATGTGGTGGAAAAGAAGTTACGAGAATAATGGTGATACTGGCTATCTTCAAATTTCATCTCTTGAAATAGTGGCCGAATAAGAGTCATTTTTTCGATGCTACCAGAACTAGACTTGGCCATTTTTAATAGAGGTAGTATAAATAAAATGTGACTATTGAGAGGATACCAGAGATTTTAACGTGCCCGCGCCCGACTTTTCCCTCCTTAAAAATTACTGGTAATAAGGATAATGCTTTGATTTATCAGCTTGCATTAGCAGTGTGTGGCAGTCGAGTATTGGAAGATTGAAGATTAGGGTCATGTATTTTTACCATCGAAGTTGTTAATTAATTGATCTGATCTCGATAAGTACGCTGCGGATGACTTACCAATTCCTGTACAAGAATGTCTAATTTTTTACTATGATACATATCAAGGCATTTTAAAAAATCAAACCTGATACCTTTGATTTCTGATTCAACTAAGGGATTATAGTAATTTCTAGACAAATAGCTTTCAATTAAACTCTTAACAGCATCCGGACTCTTTTCCAAATTATAGTAAGTCCAGTCTCGTAAGGCACTAACACTACTTCCTATATCTTTTGCTACATCTGCATCATCCTTGTAAGCATCATGTGAGTTGGATTCAAGGTCATTTTTTGGATGCTATTAGAAGTAGGTTTTTACCAAAAAGATGTTTGAAAAAGAAATCCAACTTCAAGCTGATTGGAAAGATAAAGTGGTCAAAAGTTTTCACGATTGAAGGTGTTAATTGACCGGACTGCCTTTTTAAAAGTTTGCTGATTAAAACGGCGCAAAATCCAACACTGTCGATATAACGAAGTTGCTCAATGGTAAAGTTTTTCTCAGCCAATTTTTTTAAAGTTTTACGATTGTAACGCCGAACATGACCCACTAATTGATCCATGGCGCTGTAAAGCATCTGAAAAGCCGGCACATAGATAATGATTTTACCATCCGGTTTTAAAATACGATACCATTCTTGCAAAACAGCAGCGTCCCCCTGGATGTGTTCCAGTACATCGAAAGCGTAAATAACATCAAAACTGCCGCTGGAAATTTCTTGGGTAGAAGTATAAACGTTAATGTTGTGTTTTTTTAAATTGGAACGCATTTTTGGATCCAATTCCACGGAATGTATATTATATCCTTTCTCATAAAGAGGAATAGCGAAAGTGCCTAAGCCTGCTCCAAAATCTAAGATTTTTTGTTTGTCACTAATATTGCGGCAAATTATTGAAAGTAAATAATTATTATAATTAGTTGCATAACGCATCGCTTTTAAGTTTTCTATCCCCGAATATACTTTTCCCTTTAACATGTTCTAAATATAGACAGATGCAGGAGGGATAGCAAGGAAATCCCTTTTGACAAGAAGGATTAATTAGTCAGATAAAGGAATATGCTTACGATTTAACCGAGGTCTGGCAATGCCACGTTTGGTATTTTCTAAAATATCTAAAAACAACTGAATCTCTGGGTAAGTTTGAGCCATTACTTTCAGCTCTTGGTGAATTTCTGTTAATTTTAAGTCGCGGTGATGAAAGAGTTGATAGGCCTTTTTTAACGCTCTCATTAAGTCAAGGCTGATCTTTTGCCGCCTTAAGCCCACTAAGTTAAGTCCTGTGGGTCCTCCCGGGTTTCCAGTGATCAGCATATAAGGCAACACATCTTGACCTACTTTGGTAGCACGGCCCAAAAAGCTATAACTACCTATGCGTACAAATTGATGAACCGCAGCAAATGCACCCAAATTGGCGTAATTATCCACAGTCACATGACCGGCAATGGAAGCATTATTGGCAAAAATAATATGGCTACCGACCTGGCAATCATGACCAATATGGATATAAGCCATCAACATATTGCGACTACCCACTCGAGTGACACCACTCCCAGAAGCTTTATTGGAACCTCTATTAATAGTGCAAAATTCCCGGATAATATTATAGTCGCCAATTTCAAGATAAGTTTCCCTATCCTGCGGGGTTAGATCTTGTGGATCTCCCCCAAGAGCGGCAAAATCATAAATTTTGTTGTATTTACCAATTTTGGTATTTTTATCGATCACTACATGCGAGGCAATGGTGGTTCCTTCTCCAATTTCGACATTGGGACCAACACGAGTAAAAGGACCTACGCTCACACCAGGACCAATTTTAGCACTGGAATCAATTACGGCACGATTATCAATCACTTTTGTTCCCTGACATTCATAAATTCAGCAGTGCATGCAACTTCGCCATCCACAGTGGCGGTACCGATAAACTTCCATACGTCTAAACGGTGTTTTGTTAACTCTACATACAGACGAAGTTGGTCCCCGGGTATTACTAATCGTTTAAAACGGACATTGTCAATACCAGCTAAAAAATAAAGTTCACCTTCAGGAACAATCTCTCTAGTAACATAGGTCAGTATACCTGAAGCTTGAGCCATTGCTTCTACCATGAGAACACCTGGCATTACTGTCATTCGAGGAAAATGACCGGTAAACTGAGGCTCATTAGCAGTGATATTTTTTATGGCCGTAATAGATTTTCCAGGAATTACTTCTAATACTCTATCTACCATTAGGAAAGGGTATCGGTGTGGCAAATATTTTTTAATTGCTTCTATATCCTGTGGTTTCATGTCACTCCTCCTGCCATATTACTTTTCCTGTTGTTGTTCTAACCGGCGTAAGCGTTTGGCTAAATCATCTAATTGATTAAATCGTATCACGTTTCGACGCCAAGTGCTATTTTTTTGAGCATCCACACCCGAGGAATAAATTCCAGGTTCGGTAAGTGATTGCCTAATTACGGTAGTACCAGTCAGCATCACGCCGTCGCACAATTTAATATGGCCGTTAATGGAAGCCCCTCCGCCAATCATACAAAAACGTCCAACCTCAGTACTGCCTGCAATGCCGACACATCCGGCAATAGCAGTGTGCTCTCCAATCCGAACGTTATGAGCGACCTGGACTAAATTATCTATTTTAACTCCCTTACCTATTACTGTATCTTGCAAGGCGCCTCTATCGACCGTGGTATTGGCTCCAATTTCGGCATCATTGTGCAATTCGACTCCACCTACTTGTGGTATCTTAACCCATTGTCTGCCATCGTGAGCCAAACCAAATCCATCCGCCCCAATGACTGCACCACTATGGATAATAACTCGGTCGCCAATTTTTACTCTGTGATAAATAGTGACTCGACTGTAAATTAAACAATGTTGGCCAATTTTGCTATCAGCCCCAATCACAGTGCTTGCTTTAATCACAGAATGGGCGCCAATATGAACACCCTCCTCTAGCACACAATAAGGACCTATTGTCACAGTAGGATCAATTTGACAATTCTTACCAATAATCACTGTAGGATGGATGCCTGCATCAGGCTTAGGATCAGGGTATAAAAAAGGCAAGATTTTCGCAAAAGCCAATTCCGGATTTTCGACAATAATGGCATTGGTCGGACACTGTTCTACATCGTCTGCCTTGATGATCACCGCTGAAGCTTGAGTATGGGCAAGATGGGGACTGTACCGCGCATGCGCTAGAAAAGAAATCGCCCCGGCTTTCGCACTTGCCAACGGTTCGGCACGATCAATCTGACATAAAGGATCGCCCTTTAATTCCGCGGAGAGAGTTTTGGCAATAAAATCTAAATTATATTTAACCATCTTTACAAAGCAGGATTATCATGCCGAGACATGATAATCCTTTCCAACTTAGGACTTTTGTTTATCTAAAGAATCTAATACTTGTGATGTAATGTCTAAATTATCTTTTGAATAAAGTAAAGCATTCTTAGGTAGCACTACGTCGTAGTCACGACCAGCAGCAATCCCTTTTACAATGCCTTTAATACGATCCAAAAAATCAGTCATTGCTTTGTTTTGCGCTTCAAACAAACGTTTTTGAAGATCAGTTTGTTGTTGTTGCAATTTTTGCTCTTGATCACGAATGGTATCTTTCAAAGCGTTGGCAGCTTTGGGGTCCATGACGCTTTCGTCTTTCTTATATTTATCCACATTGGCTTGCAAATCTTTCCCTAATTGATCAACACCTTGCTTTTGTGAAGCAAATTGTTTTTCTAAACCATCATTAATTGATTTAACTTGTTTAGAGTTTTGAAAAATTTGTTGCATGTCGATCACAGCAACACCCGCGCCAAAACTGCTGAAAGACCAAAATGCAGCTAAGCAAGTTCCAACGAGAATCAATTTTCTTTTCATAGTTCCTCCAAAAATAAAACACGCAAACAAAGACGCTTGCACACTTGCGGCGGCTTAGCCGCTCCCAAAAAACTCTCCCGCCTTCCTCCTGAAGCTTATATACTGGCGCCAAAGGAGAAGCCAAAAAATTGTCTTTGATCAACCGATTTAGTATTGATCGCTTGAGCCAAACTGAATTCCAGCGGTCCCATTGGGGAATACCATATTACCATAAGTCCGGCAGACATACGTATATTCTTCAATTCGACATCTTCATAGAAAATTTGATTGGGGTCAACATGGTTTGTTTGAAAAACGTTACCCGCATCAAAAGTTAAGGCTGTGCGAATTTTATTAGTGAAGTTAGGAAAGATAAAATTAAAGCCGCCCAGTAATCTTAAGTTGCCGCCCAACGCTGCGTCAGTTTGGAAAGGATTTTGTGGACCTAAACTGTTAGGGGCATAACCAGGAATGGTTTCTATACCACCGGCATAGAAATTATTAAAAAATGGGAGTTGGTGCACATCACCATAACCATTACCATAGCTGACAGAAGCATCGGGATTGAGGATAAAACCGTAGCCTAAAGGATAAAAATACTTCATTTGTTCTGTCATTGTATAATAGCTTAAGCTACTTGAAATTACCGGCACACCTAGCTCTGCAGACAGCACTTGACTAAAACCATTGGTTGGCGCAACGGCGCGATCCAAGGTGCTGAAACTCCAACTGGCGATACCTTTAAATTGATTATAGGGGGATGGGTGGTCATCAACAAAATCTTTGATGTTAGGAGCCGTTAAATCGCCATTGACATCATGTAAAACAATATAAGTATAACCATATCCCAAGCTGAGCCTATTATTTAAGGAAAGAGGTAAGCCGTATGTAACTGCTCCGCCATACCCATCCATAGAATAACTGGCTTGATTCAAATTGGTAGTCGGCGTAGTGATCGTTGAAAATATAGTGATAGAGCGGCTAACACCGTAAGTAGTGTAATACGGGTTAACGTAATTTAAGCTATAACTTTTTTGAAACTCACTGGCGTTAAAGCTGAGCGCGCCGTATTTTCCAGTACCCAATAAATTAGGTTCGGAAAGACTAGCACCATAAATAAATCCGTCGGAAGTAGAATAACCACCTTGAATACTGGCTTTTCCAGCATTTACTTCTTTTACATGGTAAAGTATATCTACTTGATCGGGTACATCCGGAACAGGATAAGTGTCCACACCGACGTCTTGTAAATAAGGTAAGTATGCCAGACGAGCTTTGGATTGCTCTACATCGACGATAGAATAAGGGCTTCCTTCCATCTGCAGAACGCGATTGCGTAAAGCTTCATCTACAGTACGTGTATTACCGGTAAATTCAACGTTTCTAACATAACTCACAGGACCAGGATTTATCAGGAAAGTAATAAATACAGTGTGATTGACATCGTCAATATCGGGTTGCGGAGTAATTACAGGGAAAGCATGACCTTTGCTAGCGAAGAACACCCGTATGGCCTCAGCGCTATTCAGCATGTTTTGCCTAGAAAAAGTGCTCCCCGGCTTCATCAGTACAGTTAAATATTGATTAATCTTGGGAACTTCTGATGGATAAGCGGTAAGGCCTTTAATATCGAAACCTTTTACATGATACACAGGTCCTTCACTAATGGTGACCACAATGTTCACTGATTTGTTATCAGGTGAAACCACTATTTTTTGGTCCAACACTTGGAACCGTAGATAACCATGATTGAGGTAGAAATTACGTAATTGATCCAAATCCTTGGCTAACTGCACTTTAGAATAGCGGTCACTATTGGTTAAAAAAGTCAGCTTCCACCACGAAGTGGTCCTTGAGGTAAATACTTTTAATAACTGACCTTCTTTGAAAGCTTGATTGCCTGTTATATGAATGCTGCGGATTTTTGCGATAGGTCCTTCTTTGATTACTATGTGCAATAATATCCGGTTACGAGGTTCTGGTATGGCTTCCGCATTTACCTGCACTGCGTAATAACCCAGCTGATTGTATTGGTCACGCAAACCTTGCACGATGGCATTAACCTTAGAACTATCGTAGGGCATTCCTTCCTGTATGCCGATGCTTTTTAATACCGGCAATAATTGTTTATCAGTAAATTCTTTATTCCCTTCGATTTGAATGAGTCCAATCGTTGGCCGCTCAACGACCGAAACAATTAAGGTATCACCTTGCCTAGCTAATCGCACATCTGAAAAAAAACCGGTTTTGTATAAGTCGTTTAAGATGTTAACTGTATCTTGAGTGGTAATAGGCTGGCCAATATGAACCGGCATATAACTGAGAACCGTGCTTTCTTGTACGCGCAGCAAACCATACACCCGGATTTGCTTAACCACAAAGGTTTGAGCAAAGATTGAGCTTGCAAACAATAAAGCTACGTTACCTAAGAATAATTTTAATAATCTGTTTTTCATAAACCCGATATTGTATCAATGTATGTTTCACTTTAACAGCAATTCCTGGTCAACGGGAATTGACCCTGCGCGATGGGGGTTTGAAGGGGGAGAATCGCGATTCTCCCCCTTCATTCCAAGCAATTGGCTTTGCCAATGCGCAGGATACAAAAATAGCGGTTCACGCCCTTGGGCGGGAATTGCTGTCACTTTAATAGTAAAAAACCTAAAGCAAATATGGCTACTGCACTCAAGGCGCTGTCCCCACGATCAAGCAAGCCGCCATGACCTGGTAATAATGTCCCAGTATCTTTCACACCTGCTCTTCTTTTTAATAGGCTCACAAAAAGATCGCCGATTACTGAAGAGAAGACACAGAAGGTAATCAACACGATAAAAAAAACTCTTTGGCCTAGATTCATTGGCAGCAGCAAACTGAGTACCGCAAAAAACACCACAGTCAGAATCAAACCTCCCCAAAAGCCTTCCCAAGTTTTTTTGGGACTAATTTTGGAAGCCAACGGGTGTTTTCCCCACCATCGTCCGGAAAAATAGGCTCCGGTATCTGCTAACCAGCAGACCGCTAAGCTGATTAGCAGCCACAATGGTGAAGTCGCTTGAAGTATGGAAATAGCCTTCCAGCAGGCTGTTAACATAAGCAAACCACAAACACCTTTTAACCAAGGCTCATCTAAATAAAAAGCTTTTTTGAATTCCCGCTGGCAAGCCACCACCACAGCCCCTGCCCCCAACCAAACGATACAGGCAACTATCAGAAGGGGGAAAGGATTGAGGAAATAACTTGTCAGTAATAACAAACACAACAAGAATGCATAGGCGCAACGCCCCTGCAAGCTTTGTAAACCGATCAATCCGGCCCATTCAAAAGCGCTAATAATAAAAAATACCGAAACAGCTAATGAAAAAAGCCAAGAAGGCAGTAGCCACATCATGGATAAAATAATGAGTAATAGTACGATCGCGGTGAGAATCCGGTACTTAAGCATATTGCGTGGCAACCTGTTCACCAGTTCGACCAAATCGCCTTTGTTTAGAATAGTAAAAATTTACCGCTTGTTGAAACGCTTGACGATCGAAGTCCGGCCAATATATATCCATAAAAAATAATTCTGTATATGCAAATTGCCATAATAAATAGTTACTAATGCGTTGCTCATTCCCCGTGCGAATTAACAGATCAGGTTCCGGTAATTCCGATAAGCTTAAATATTTTTGTAAAATCAAATCATTTATTTCGTTGGGAGATAATTTACCTTCCATGACTTGTTGGATTACTTTCTTAGCAGCTTGCGCTATATCCCAGCGGCCACTGTAATTCAAAGCCATTACCAATTGCAACCCAGTATTATTTTCTGTAATCCTTTCACTGCTTTCAATTTGCTGTAATAAGTCTTTACCAAAAGGGGTATGGTCGCCAATGATTCGTAGACGAACATTTTTTTGATTTAATTCTTGAATATTGTTCTGTAAAGACTCTAGAAATAAACTTAACAATAGCTGAACTTCGTGCGGCGGCCTTCTTTGATAATTTTCAACACTTAAAGCAAAAAGCGACAAAACTTGTAAGTTGTGCTCCAGACTGAATTCAACCGCTCTTCTCACTGCCTGAGCACCGGCATGATGCCCGGCAGCTCTGGGTAGTAATCTCTTTCTGGCCCATCTACCGTTTCCGTCTGGGATGATTGCGACATGTTTTAATTGAGAATGCGCGTGACTCATCAGTAATTAAACAACCATCAGATCTTGTTCTTTTTCAGCTGCGATTTTATCAATCTGGGCAATATACTGATCCGTTATTTTTTGCACCTTAGTTGCAGCGCGTTTCTCCTCATCTTCACTTATTTTTTTATCTTTCAATAAGGTTTTAAACTCTTGATTGGCTTCACGACGAATATTGCGCACAGCAACACGGCTTTGCTCAGCTTCGTCTTTAACTATGCGCACTAATTCTTTACGTCTTTCTTCATTTAAAGACGGAAGGGGAACTCGAATCAAAGTACCCACTGTAGTTGGATTTAATCCCAAATCAGAAGTACGAATTGCTTTTTCAATTTTAGCAACCATATCCTTTTCCCAAGGAGTGACTGTTAAAGTGCGAGGCCCTTCAATTGCCACATTGGCCACTTGACTTAAAGGCACTTGCTGTTGGTAATATTCCACTCTAATAGAGTCTAAAATACTCGGATGTGCTCTTCCGGTGCGAAGCTTAGCAAGATTATCTTGCAAAGTTTGCACGCTTTTTTTCATTCGATTTTCAGCTTGTGATATGGCAGAATCAGTCATATATATATCTCCAATTCGCTAAATTCCCCAGATCCCGCGATCAAGTCTCAGGATGACTCTCTTGGGCAAGGCGAGTTGCCAGTTCATTGGTCACCAATGTTCCTTCGGCTTGACCGGTTATTACACGCAACAATGCACCTGGTTTTTGCATGTTGAACACACATAAAGGCATATTGTAATCTCGACACTGACAAAAAGCCGCCAAATCCATCACTGCCAATTCTTTTTCTAAAGCTTCTTGGTAAGTTAGTTTTTCGTAACGGATAGCGTCTGGAAAGCGTCTAGGATCAGCGGAGTAAACTCCATCCACTTGGGTGGCTTTTAAAACAATATCGGCCTCCACTTCAATACCGCGAAGGCTGGCAGCAGAATCCGTAGTTACTAACGGGTTACCTGTTCCAGCAGCAAATATAACAATTCGCCCCTGCTGCAAATGATGGATGGCTTTTCGGCGGTTATAATAATCTACTATTCCACTCATGGGAATTGCCGACAACACACGTACGGGTAAACCATAACGTTCAAAAGCATCTCGCATGGCCAAAGCATTAATTAAAGTAGCCAACATACCCATGTGGTCGCCTGTTACCCTATTAATACCTGCTTCCGAAATGGTCACCCCCCGAAAAAAATTTCCACCCCCAACCACAATACCGATTTGCACTCCCAGTTGATAGACTTCGCCAATTTCATTGGCCATGCGGTCCAAGACTGCAGGATCTATCATCCGCTGCCCCCCGCCCATAAGTGCTTCTCCACTCATTTTGAGTAAGATGCGTCGATAAATGGGTTGCAAACCGGTTGGGGTCATTTTGATTTCTCAATTTGTGATCTAACTTCTTCAGCAAAATCCTGGGTTTGTTTTTCAATCCCTTCGCCTACTTCAAATCGGACAAATTCAGTCACTTGGGCTTGATGTGCTTTTAATAATTCACCCACAGTCTTTTCTGGATCTTTTACAAAGGGTTGATCTACTATGCAAATTTCTTTTAAAAACTTTGCAATTCTGCCGCTGACCATTTTTTCAATAATATGATCGGGTTTGCCGCTTTCTTTCGATTGCGCAATAAAAATTTCCCGTTCCCGATTGATTAAATCTTGAGAAACATTTTTTTCATCGATGGCTTGAGGGTTGGTAGCAGCAATATGCATCGCAATATCACGCGCTAACTCAATATTCGGCTGGGTGATTGCCACTAATACACCAATACGGCCGCCATGCAAATAACTACCCACCACTCCAGAAGATCGCACCAGTTTCACTCTTCGCAGTTGCACATTTTCGCCGATTTTAGCGACAAGATCATGCCTGGCTTCTTCCACTGTTTTACCTAAAACGGGTAATTTAGCTACCTCATCTAATTGCTCTTTTCCTGCTTGCAGGCAAGCGCCAGCCACTGCTTGCGCGAATTCGAGGAAATGTTCACTTCTGGCAACAAAGTCAGTTTCGCAATTGCATTCCAAGATGCAAGCCTTTTGCTGCTTCTCATCTACACGTATGACAATTGTGCCTTCTGCCGCCACTTTACCTGCACGTTTAGCGGCTTTAATTTGCCCTCTGGTGCGCAGCGCATCAATTGCGGCTTCAATATCTCCCTGAGTTTCTTCCAAAGCTTTTTTGCATTCCATCATTCCAGCGCCGCTGCGTTCGCGTAATTCTTTGACCATGCTGGCTGTAATCATCATTATTCATCCTCCCCTAACTGAGCTTCTGACCCACGCTGTTGCCGTACTGATTTTTTCTTCGTTTTAGCCAGCCGTTCATCAGACTCTTCATCTTCCTCACCAACGGCTTTCTTAGCAACAGCTGGTTTTCTTTTTACAGACACTTTCGAAGGCGTATGAGACTCATTTTCGGATTCCGCTTCTACAGTATCATCGCTATCGCTATCAGTCTCTTCATCCGTTTTCTTTTTCACTACTTTTTTAACTTTGACTTTAGCTTTCAAAGGCTGGGTTTCTTCTGCTTTGGGTACACCCAAATCCAATACACCTCGAGCTTCGATAATGGCATCTGCCAATATTTTGCAATAAAAACGAATCGCGCGCAAAGCGTCATCGTTTCCAGGTACCGGATAATTAATGGTATCGGGATTATTGTTGGTATCCACTATTCCCACGATTGGAATACTGAGTCTTTTAGCCTCGCGAATCGCAATTTTCTCATTACCGACATCAATTACAAATAAAGCATCCGGTAACCCGCCCATGTTTTTCACACCTTCGATCAAGGTGCTCAACTTGTCTTTTTCGTGAACCAAATGCTGCACTTCTTTCTTAGTAAGACGTGAAACTATTTTTTCATCCTGCAACAGCTCTTCTAATTCTTTGAGCCTTCTAATGGATTGACGGATGGTTTTGTAATTGGTAAGCATCCCTCCTAACCAGCGATGATTGACGTAAGGCATACCGCAGCGGATGGCCTCTTCACGCACCACATCTCTTGCGGCGTGTTTCGTACCGACAAATAAAATACGACCTTTATTGGCAGCAATATTGGCTAAAAACTTTAGCGCTTCGCGAAAACGCGGCAAAGTTTCTTCAAGATTAATGATATGGATTTTGTGGCGCGAACCATAAATAAAAGGCGCCATTTTAGGATTCCAATAACGAGTTTGGTGGCCAAAATGGACACCTGCTTCTAACATTTGACGCATAGTCACTTCGATCATAATTTTCTCCAGGGTTTTAGTTTAACCTCCACCTACCCCACCGTCAGACTGACTTACGCCAGCACCCCAAACGATGTGCCGATAGATGTGCGAATTTGTTTACATCCTGCACTTGGGCAAAGCCCAAATGCAGGAATGAAGGGGGAGAATCACGTTTCTCCCCCTTGCGATCCCCCATCGCGTAAAGAGGAGCTTCCTTACAGAAACTCCTGGGGACATTTTTTGTGATTGGCTTTATATCATATTTTGAGGCAAACTACTACAGCTTTACAGTCACTTAGGAATAATAATGTCAGTTACTATTAAAAATTCAGAAGAAATGCAGAAAATGCGAACTGTCGGCCGCTTAGCGGCGCAAGTTTTAGAAATGATTGCACCGCATGTGCGCCCAGGTATCACCACCAACGAACTGAATGACATTTGTCACCGTTTTATTACTGAAACTCAAAACGCCATTCCCGCACCGCTGAACTATAATGGCTTCCCTAAATCTATTTGTACTTCAGTCAATTTTGTGGTTTGTCACGGCATACCTAACGATAAAAAATTAAAGCAGGGAGATATTATCAATATCGATATCACGGTCATAAAGGATGGATTTCATGGCGATACCAGCCAAATGTTTTATGTAGGTGAAGTGCCTCCTTACGCCCGCCGTTTGGTAGAAGTGACTCAAGAATGTTTATATTTGGGCATTACAATGGTCAAGCCGGGGGTTCATTTGGGAGATATCGGTGCAGCCATTCAAGCGCATGCAGAAAAAAACCGTTTTTCGGTAGTGCGCGAATATTGCGGGCATGGTATCGGACGAATTTTTCACGAAGACCCTCAAGTACTTCATTATGGCAAACCCGGAACTGGGATCATTTTGGAACCTGGTATGACTTTTACTATCGAGCCTATGATTAACGCGGGTGAGCGATATATTCGGCTTCTGCCTGACAATTGGACTGTGGTAACCAAGGATCATAAATTGTCTGCTCAATGGGAACATACTATAGCGGTGACTGATACCGGCTATGAAGTTTTAACTTTGAGAACAGGTGAAGTGATCAGCTATTCCCGCTGAAAACAGCGGGAATAGCTTCATTGTTTTTTATCCTGCACTTAGGCAAAGCCTAAGTACAGGAATGAAGGGGGAGAATCGCAGTTCTCCCCCTTGCGATCCCCTATCGCGTAAGGAAATTCCCTTCTACCTTGTGAAGTAATTGGGTGGACGATGGGGCTCGAACCCACGACAACCGGAATCACAATCCGGGACTCTACCAACTGAGCTACGTCCACCATATTTGGCGCGCCTGACAGGATTTGAACCTGTTACCCTCGGCTTAGAAGGCCGATGCTCTATCCAAATGAGCTACAGGCGCCAAACCGCGTCATACCGCGACTTGATCGCGATATCTAGAAAAGTCGCGGGATGACGATTCTTCGGGGTAGAGGGATTTGAACCCCCGACATCCTGCTCCCAAAGCAGGCGCGCTACCAGACTGCGCTATACCCCGTGGATTGCACATAATACTGAACCGGAGTAATTCCCGCAAGCACGGATTGCTGATAGAATAATCTTCACATCATTGATTCGGAGAACTCATGCAAAAACTTCAGCAACTTATTGAAAAATACTACGCAGAGCGAGAGCAGCTGCGCGCAGGCAGTATCCCTGCAGAGCTACAATCAGCCATTGCTGAGACCATTGAATTACTGGATTGTGGTCAAATTCGAGTAGCCAACAAAACTGCAGAGGGCTGGATTGTTAACCAATGGGTTAAACAAGCCATCTTGCTGTCATTTAAAAGCCACGCCAACCAAATTATAGATGCCGGATTTACTCATTTTTTTGATAAATTACCACTAAAATTTGCCCACTACGATCAAGCCGCTTTTGAAAAATTAGGGGTTCGCATAGTGCCTCCGGCCTGTGTACGCAAAGGCGCCTATCTGGCTCCTAACACGATTCTGATGCCAAGCTATGTCAATATCGGCGCATACGTGGACAGCGGCAGCATGATTGACACCTGGGCCAGTGTGGGTTCTTGCGCCCAGATCGGAAAAAATGTGCATGTTTCTGCCGGCGCCGGCATTGGCGGTGTGCTGGAACCGTTACAAGCACAACCCACCATCGTTGAAGATGATTGCTTTATCGGAGCGCGTTCAGAAATTGCTGAAGGAGTGGTGGTAGAACAGGGTTCTGTTTTATCCATGGGGGTTTTTATCACCCAAAGTACACCGATTTATCATCGCGAAACCAAACAGATACTGTATGGAAGAGTTCCAGCGGGTTCAGTCGTCATTCCCGGAACCCTACCCTCCGCTGACGGCAGTTATGGCCGTCATTGTGTGGTGATAGTGAAACAAGTGGATGCCAAAACACGTCAAAAAGTCTCACTCAATGAATTATTGCGAATTGAATAAGGAATTCATATGAAAGATATGTCCCAAGAAGTATTGCAGCTTGCTATTGAACTGATCAATCGTGAATCCATCACTCCTAATGACAATGGTTGTCAAGATTTACTAATTCGGGAATTATCCCAAATGGGTTTTGTCATTGAAAAATTACCTTCGGGTAAGGTCAATAATTTTTGGGCCAGGCACGGTGAGTCAAGCCCCTTTCTGATATTTTCAGGACATACCGACGTGGTGCCGCCAGGACCGGTAGAAAAATGGCACTCACACCCGTTCACCGGCACGGTGCGTGAAGATTGCTTGTTTGGACGCGGTTCGGCGGATATGAAAAGTGCTTTAGCAGCCATGATAGTCGCTGTTAAATATTTTATAAAAGAAAACCCTCATCATAAAGGCTCACTGGGCTTTATGATCACCAGTGACGAAGAAGGTGAAGCCCACGACGGCACCGTTAAAATAGTGGAGTATTTTGAAAGTAAAAGGATTAAACCAGACTGGTGCTTAATCGGCGAAGCCAGCAGCCAACAAGACTTGGGAGACTCTATTAAAGTTGGTCGGCGCGGATCTTTGCATGGTTTTTTGCAAGTGATTGGCAAGCAAGGACATATCGCCTACCCGCACTTAGCGGAAAACCCCATCCATCGCAGTTTTAAAGCATTAGATGAGCTTACCCGTGTAACCTGGGATTCTGGCAACGAATTTTTCACCCCAACTTCCTTTCAAATTTATAATATCCAAGCGGACACTGGGGCCTCCAACATTATTCCCGGTACACTGACAGCCCGATTTAACTTTCGTTTTTCACCCGCCAGTACTTCTGAACAGTTACAGCAACGCGTTCATAAAATACTGGATGATCATGATTTAAATTATAAAATTAGATGGGAAATTTCTGGACAGCCTTTTTTTAGCCCGCCAGGAAAATTAGCCAAAGCGTGCACGGCGGCGATTAAAACCGTTTGCAACCGGGAACCCAATCCCAATACCACCGGCGGCACTTCTGATGGACGTTTTATTGCCAAACTAGGTTGTGAAATTGTCGAATTAGGCCCGCCCAGTAAAAGCATTCACCAGATCAACGAGCATATTAGGCTCGATGATCTGGCTAAGTTAACTGAGATTTATCTCAGTACTTTGCAACAGCTCTTCCTAAATTAACAGCAAGAGGGGCAAATCGGCACCCCACAGATTTTTATCATATTTATATTTTCTTGCTTTATTTCTAATAAAGGCTCATTTGACGGCGGATTGTTACCAAAACAAGTGTATCTCAACACACCAGTCAGTGTACCCACAGCCAAAACGCTGGCCACAGGACCTATCGTGACTTCTGCTGCTTTCTTCAAATACCACGCAAGCCCAGAGCCAACGGTAGAGACGAAACTTCCCCAGCTCAGAGATCTGGATGCTTTCTTAACAGGATTACTACCCTTATGGTCGGCAACACATCGAAAAATCAGCGACCCTACAAATAAAGAGCCTTGGCTTGTAAAAAATTGCGCATATCCTGGGTAATTACTGGTTTGAGCAAGGGGTGGTATGGGTGTTGGAGTGTTAGTTGGAGTTGATGTAGGTGCAGGAGTGGTTGTTGGAGTTGGGCTAGGAGTTGGACTCGGAGTTGGGCTAGGAGTCGGACTCGGTGTTGGTGGTGGCGTAGGTGCGGGTGTAGTTGTACAAACAATATAGTTAGTAGGACTACACGCGGGACAAGGGCAACAACCTTGTTTGCTAAAACAGGTAGGATAATCTGCCGGTACACCCCCATTTTGGTTGTCACACCAATCGAAAGAATCTACATCCTCACAACCCGGGAAAGGGTCACCCTTTATGTAACTCAGGACGCTTTCATCTACCTCGATGTAATTAGCAGATTTCATTTCCACCTGTGGAGTGGGAGTTCCGTAAGAGGAACCTCTGGTTGCAACCCCTTGCGCTACAACGGCGCTGCCGAGTACCAAACATAATTGAGAGGGGGAGCTTAAAAATTTTAAAAGACCTATACCGCCGGATACTAGTAAAACACATAGGTTCCCACGTTGGCTTGACTTATCTTTATCTTGCTTCATCTTTTTCCTCCAAATATATAAAAACTTTTGTGTCCTTCCGGCAAGCGTGCGTGATTTTCTACCATTGACTTCGTTATCCTAATGGCTCCGTTCACTTATTATTAAAGGAGCCACTATGACAACAACCTCTCAGCAGCCTTCAGGCCACTTAACCCTGGATTCGGTTAAGCAAGCTTTCGACCATTGGCGCAGCCACAAAGGCAATGATAACAAAATACCCGATTCCCTTTGGCAGCAAGTCATTCAACTCGTTCCCCACTATCGGCAACGCCGGATATTAAATACTTTGCACCTCAACCATGCTCAGTTGCGCCGACGTCTCCATTCCGTTCCTCAAATGCCAGAAGCGCATCCACCGGTTCAGTCGACGCCAACTCCTCAACTGCCATCTCCTTTTATTAAAGCTTTTTTACCCTCCACCGCTGAGCAGCAGACTTATCAAGTGGAATGGCAACGTCCTGACGGAGCACGATTAACCGTTAACAATCTCGATTCCCCTGGACTCACCACCCTCATTCAACAGTGGAGAGCTTGAGCCATGTTATCATTAACTCCCACTCAACCACTGTTCCTCGCTATTCAGGCCTGTGATTTTAGGAAAGGTATCGACTCTCTGGTGGCGCTCTGCCAGCAACAGTTACAGCAAGACCCCTATTCCGGCACTGTCTTCGTCTTTACCAATAAACACCGAACTGCCATTAAGGCTTTAGTGTATGATGGTTCCGGCTTTTGGCTTTTCATCAAGCGATTTTCTGTCGGTAGATTAAAATGGTGGCCGACCACTTTCGAAGATGCTCACCGCATTAAACCGGTCGAACTCCTGATCTTGTTCAACCAGGGACATCCTCTCCCGGCTCGATTGTCCGAGCCCTGGCGACGGGTCACTCCTTCGGTTTCACCCGTTAGGCCGCCAGACGTAAACACATCCTGGCCAACGTCTGCCGATAATTCCACGGCAGCCAGGCCTCAGGCTCCTTAAATACCCACGACTTATAATCTTGTAAAGCGACCAGATACTCATACGGATTTTCTCCCGATAACGCCGCCGTCTGGATTAAACTCGTTAAAATACTGCTGATCGTTGCGCCATGCTCCGTCTTGTAAAACATCGCCGCTTTACGGCCTCGGATTGGGATTTTGAGCGCCTGTTCCACAATATTATTGTCAATGGGTGCGCCAGGAACCACCAGAAAACGACGTAGCTCTTTCCAGTGCTTTAACAGATAACGCATGGCTTTTCCCAGCGAACTGTTCGGCTCCACTTGTTTCTCCTCCAGTTGCGCCTTCAACCACCGATTCAGCTCTAACATCACTGGTTTGCTATACTGGCGATGATACCGCCAACGTTCCATCGCCGACATCCCCTGGGTTTTTTCTTCATTCTCAAACACCACCGCCAAAGATTTCATCACCTTCAAACACGGTTCAGGGAAAAAATCTAATAAATCACGGAATTTCCTAAAACCATGACCCAGGCAATTGCACAGAATCGTTTTAAATGACTTCGGAATATTGACCGGCAACGCATCGCACATCTGAATAATCGGAGGTTTAGTACTTTCACGATGGCGCAGTATTTGCGCTAAATTTTCTCCTGCGTGGCGTTTTCCCGTATAGTATAAGGCGATGGTATGACCTTCGCTTTTGGCGATAATGCAACTGGTGTGCATGCCGGGGCGGTCTTTGTCTGGGTTAGCCTTATTCTCTTGCATGATCGATAATATCTTCACTTTGGTATCATCGTTGTGAACTAATTCCCCATTGGCGGCTTTCTTTTCTAAGCTATTCACTACCGGATACGCCGCATCGGCCACGGATTCCACCAGCTCAAATTGCGTGGCGTCAGGCAAGGGAAATCCTAATAATCGTTGCACGTTTTCCTGACGATAAAAGGGAACCGCCACATAATATTTTTGAATGGCCAATTGCGCCTTGAACGCATGATCATATTTTTCCTTCGGTGCATTCGGTGGTAACGGAGCGGTCATCACATCACCACACAAATGGCAACGTAACTTCTCTAAAATATAACGGTGAACTGTGGCTAATGCGTTACCGGTGACACGAATCACCATACCGGGATTCTTGAGCGGATATAAACGTCCGCCGCACTGGCCAGGACATTCATCACCGGCTTGCACGGTACTTAAAGACACTCGGATATTGATCGCTGTGATGTAGAACTCTTGCCCTAATCGACCGTGGCCTTTACGGGTATTGCGGGTGGCTTCAGGTAGAGGCTGAACCTCCAGATCACCGGGTGGGTTGTCACCATTCGTGTCAGTGTCGCCGGGAGGAGGATCGGCGTTCCCCTCTGCATTCGACGAGGTAGACGACTCCATTGATTTTTCCGGAAGATTCGATGAATTTTTAGGGTCTTTCTTTTTTTTCTTCTTAGAGCGACCGCCACCTTCGCCGAATAACAAGCGTTGGAGGTTGCGAATGCTAATATTTTTTTCGCGAATCGCTTCAGGTAACCAGGTCGCAAATTCAATGCAACCCGTGACTAATTCCTGGTCCTCCGGATTCAAATTCGTTTCGCGAATCTTGCGCAGCAAGGCATCCATTTCTTCCGGGGATTTATTGATGATTTTTGGCAACTGGTGAGTGATATTCAGTTCAAACTCCGTTTTATTCTTCATGACGATCTTGTCATGGGCAAGGAGTCTGTATTAAAACAATCAAAAAATCAAGACATGTTTCGATGATAATGCAGAAAATAATGCGGTACACTCATCATAATTGAAAAATTTAATTAAGGCACGCACGCTTCCCGGAAGGACACAAACTTTTCTGGCCTCAGAATATAAGATAAAAACCTGTCTGACAAGAAAAAAATTCTTAAGATTAGCTTATCTTTATAATAATTCATTCCGGATTGCTAAAAAAAAATTAATCAATTAATAATGCATTAATATTGGTGCGTTATTCTTTACCCATAAATTTAATTTAACTTTAAAATTTGGGATAAATAATGCGTAACATAGAAAAATATGAAATATTTGAATCGATATTTGGCACAACCCTCTCTTTCCAAGAAGCTTTGAAAGATTTAAAAGAGCAAAAAGTGCAAGCATACGACGGTGCTTCTACTTCCTCTTTGCATCATAAGGTAGATACTTTCGTTAATATTTTCACCAAGAAATTTGAAGCCATTCAAACTGCTAGAGCTGTTATCAATTCCGGTTTAGTACCCCGTAGTCATTCCGCAGGCCAGACTTGGCTCACACTCATAGGCGGCGCGCTATTAAATCTAAACTTCATTCCCGTGTTAGGCAGTACTTCAGCCTATGTTTTTGCAGAAATCGTAGAACAGGTAAGTGACCATAACTATAAAAAAAATATAGACGATAAGGTCAAAATCATGATGGGAATGTCCTCCAAAATTGATGAACACCACATCTTTCAATTAGCGGCATTGGCATTGGGTAAAAGCCTAGAAAACCAATTGCTGACTTTAAAAGAAACCGAAATTGAGAAGTTCGCACATTATTTAACACATCGGATCGAACAAACCCTCTTAAAACCCAAAAACTTTAAGGCATTGATATCGGAAGTTGCTGTTAAACTGGGTCAACTTCCCCTATCTGAAAAGGGAAAATCAGCATTGGTTGTCGCACAAGTTCTAGCAAAACATTTCTACAGTAATGCTTTTAAAAGCGATGCAGAAATGGGAAATGTCACTTTAGTGAAAAAAAATGGAGATAAAATAAGCGCCTTTGATTTAATATCGAAACCAGGAATCAGTGCGATCGATGAAAAAGGGGAAAAACGTTATTTTCAAATAACAGATAAAACTAATGCCGAAAAATACGGTTATCGAACCACTCATATTGAAGAAGTAAACCAACTACGAGCTTCCCGGAAATCGTTCAATAACCATAAAAGATTTTATAAAATTTCAAAATCACCTATACGAACAGAACAAACACCTTCTGTTGATCCATTGGAAAAATCATTGTTAATAGAAAAACTGCAACATAAAACGCAAACGGCTCTCGAGAGTTTTGAATCAGCTAAGCAGAAATATCTTAAACTTGTTGATGATTTTTCTGAATTTTTAGAAACTTTGCCGGACAATTCTAGTATAGAATCAGAAAATATTTTAAGCAATTTACACTCCCGTAAGTTACCCACTTTTGGCGATGACATCGTAAATAAAGTCGTTATACGTGATGGTGTTTTATCAACTTACGAAATGGATTTAATAAAATCAACTAAAATCATGAATCGATTATGTGAGCAAATTATAAAATTCTACATTAGAACCCAAGTAAAATGTGTACTCAATTCTGAGATTGATTACGATGAAATTTCCGGAAGTCCTGAAATAATATGCGAAGTACAAGGTAAAATTTTTAAAACATTGCTGTCTAAAAATCTTGCAGACCAAAAAACTTCATCAAGCCGCTCTTCGACTACGGACTCAAAAAATCTATCGGACAGAGAAACCCCACCAATCTCTTCTTCACCCACTTCGACGCCGATTTCTGAATCAAAAGCTCGAGGGGAAGAAAGTTCTGAAAACTTATCGGAGACGCCAAGCCCGCTAAATATTTTATCGCCAACTTCGTCAAACCCGCTAAGTAGTATTTTATCGCCAACTTTGTCAAACTCGCTAAGTAGTATTTTATCGCCAACTTCGTCAGACCCGCTAAGTATTTTATTGCCAATATCAAACCAGTCGTCAACGATGTCGAGTACGACAAATGCTACAGTCTATAAGCCAGGTTCCCCTGTTGGCTGTAATATACATATTTTGATTCCAAAAAATACGAATAAAAATTCTCAGCAGGGGAATCTTAATGAGCACCAGCCCTTGCTGGATCGGGTCAATAATACTACTACTACTCTCTCCCAAAAACTGGTATAATCTGACTGATTATTTGGAGAGGTGCCCGAGTGGCTTAAGGGGCTCGCCTGGAAAGCGGGTGTGCGTCCAAAAGGCGTACCGAGGGTTCGAATCCCTCTCTCTCCGCCAGTTAATGGCCATAGCGGTCCCTCCGCAACGCTACTTTGTAAACCCCGCCAGGCCCGGAAGGGAGCAACGGTAGCAAGTGGATGCGGGTGCCGGAGTGCGGCTGCTGTGGCCATTATTTTAATAAAAGAGTTAAATTCGTGAGCAAACAACAACATCAAGTCTTGGCAAGAAAATGGCGTCCACGACAATTTGCTGATGTAGTCGGTCAAACCCATGTGGTGCGTGCACTTTCCAACGCTTTAGCCCAATCTCACCTGCATCATGCTTATTTATTTACCGGCACCCGAGGTGTAGGTAAGACGACCATCGCACGTATTTTGGCAAAATGCCTCAATTGTGAATCAGGAATAACCCCTATTCCTTGCGGACAATGCAGTCACTGCCGGGAAATTGATAGCGGCCGCTTTGTTGATTTACTAGAGGTAGATGCAGCATCCCGCACTAAAGTGGAAGATACTCGCGACCTACTAGACAATGTGCAATATGCACCGACTAAAGGCAGATTCAAGGTTTATTTGATTGACGAAGTGCATATGTTATCCGGGCATAGCTTCAACGCTTTATTAAAAACTTTGGAGGAACCCCCTGCACACGTCAAATTTTTGTTAGCGACCACAGATCCGCAAAAATTACCTGCCACAGTATTATCTCGTTGCTTACAGTTCCATTTACTGGCCATGTCGCCGGAACAAATCAGCACTCACTGTCAAGCCGTTTTAACCCAAGAACACATTTCATTTGAAGAAGCTGCTGTTTCTTTGTTGGCTAAAGCAGCAGACGGCAGCATGCGGGATGCACTCAGCTTGCTGGATCAAAGCATCGCTTTTGGCAACGGCGCAGTGTTTACTGCTGATGTGAAACAGATGTTAGGCGTTATCAATAGCCAAACTTTGTATCAAACGCTGGAAGGTTTGGCAGCACAAGATGCTAATATACTACTCAGTTGTGCGGCTCAATTGGCGGAGCAAGGCGCCGATTTTGGCCGGGCATTAGCAGATTTGCTTTCACTGCTGCATCAAATTGCAATTTTACAAACTATCCCAAACGCGGCAAACTATATTACTGCAGAAGGTTTGGAAAAGTTCGCTCAAACTATGACTCGCGAAGACGTTCAATTATACTATCAAATTGGCTTACACGGTCAGCGTGATTTAGTGTGGGCGCCTACTCCACGCAGTGGTTTCGAAATGGCTTTACTGCGCATGCTGGCTTTTATCCCCCAAAACGAAGAAGCCACCGCTAAAAAAAGCAGTATTGCAGCTACGCCGGTTAAAAATGAACAGGAGTTCCCGCTGAAGGGAACTCCACCCTGCACGATGGGGGTTCGCAAGGGGGAGAACCGCGATTCTCCCCCTTCATTCCGAGCAATTGGCTTTGCCAATGCGCAGGATTTAAAACCAGAAAGCGATTCCCGATGTTTTCAGCGGGAATCGCTGAAGAATGAATCTCTCGACTGGAACAAGGTAGTGAAACAATTACCATTGGACGGTGCAACTAAAATGCTGGCAGAACACTGCGCTTTGCAAGAAATGACTGCGACACAAATTAAACTTCGATTACATCCGAAACAAAAGCCGTTAATGAATCAAAAACATATTGAACGTATTCGTGAAGCCGTAACTCAATACTATGGCTATGATCTAAAAGTAGAGATCATTTTTGACGAAACCGTTCAGGAAACGCCGGCAAATTTTGCCCGGCGTCAACAAGAAACACAACAACAGGCCGCTGAAAAAGTAATTTTCAGTGACCCAGTTGTGCAACACATGATACAAAACTTTGATGCTACTGTGATCAAAGCCAGTATTCATGATAAGTCTTAGAATTTATAACTACAACAAAGGGGAGAACTATGAAACCAACAAATATGCCTATGAGCCGAGAAGGAATGCCTAGCATGGATGAAAATTCATTGCTGACAGAAATAAAAAACAGCATTATTGCGATGCAACAGCAAATGCAAGATACTTATGCCAAACTGGGAGAAACTAAAGTAAACGGTAAATCCAAAGATGGCTTAATCGAAATTATAATGACTGCCACCTACCAATTTGAAGACATCAAAATTCTTCCGCGCGCTTTTGCTGACGCTGCTGGAAAATTCAGCCAGAAAGAATTTGAATATCGATTAAAAGAAGCTTGGAAAGATTTAAGTGAGCGAATTCAAAAAACCACTCAAAGCAAAACGGTAGAATTGCTACAAAGCATGAATATTCCAGAAGATATTAAAAATATCTCACTTGAAGATGAAGAAGAAGGTAAATAATTCGCAGGGATAATGGATTAAGCGCATGAACAGAATCATTTTCGTAGGCAAACCTTACTTGATGGGGGTTCAAAACAAGGAGGCAATTCCCGTTCTGCGGGAATTGCTGAATAATTCGTAATGTTAAGCCCTTTGACCAAGCAGCTAGTACACAGCTTACAAGCTTTGCCGGGCATTGGACCCAAAACCGCACAACGCCTGGCTTTTCAATTACTAGCGGCTAATGGCCGCGACAAAGGTTTGGCGTTGGCGGAAGCTTTGCAGCAAGCTATGAATAAAGTACAAGAATGTCAACGCTGTCGGATTTATACCGAAGAAAATATTTGCGCAATTTGCCGCAATCCGCAGCGCGATCAAAGTCTGCTATGCGTAGTGGAAAATCCTGCAGATGTTTTTGTTATTGAGCAAACTGCTGCTTATCGAGGGCTTTATTATATTTTACAAGGCCATTTATCCCCACTGGATGGATTAGGGCCTCAAGAAATCGGGATTCCGGCTTTATTAAACCGGTTAACCAATGAAACTGTCACCGAATTGATTTTGGCGACGAATCCTACTATGGAAGGCAAAGCAACCGCACATTACATTGCCAGTCATATCGATGACACCCAGATCACTTGCACTCGCATTGCTCATGGTGTACCGTTTGGCGGCGAATTGGAATACTTAGACGGCAGTACTTTAAGTCATGCCTTTCGCTCACGAGCACCTATATCGGAGTAAACATGTTGAATAAATTTAATTTAGGTTCCTTAATGAAAGGAGCTAAAAAAATTCAAGAAATGATTGAAAAAAATCAAGAAGAATTAGCCAAAATTGAAGTAGTTGGAGAATCAGGCGCAGGATTGGTTAAGGTTATCATGAATGGGTTATATGCTGTCAAAAATGTTATTTTAGCGGATGAGTTGTTGACCGAAACAAAAGAAATCATGCAAGAATTGATCACTGCTGCTATTAACAATGCCACACAAAAAGTCAGTAAAGTTACACAAAGTAAGATGACCGATATGAGTCAGCTCTTTAGCACTTTTAACGACGAAAAAGAGTAGTCCCTTACCAGAAGCATTAGGGTCTGTTTACATTTCGCTAGGCCGGAGCAGAAACCACTGATTTTCAAGCACCGCAGCGCAGTTTACATGCTAGTAAATGAGCAGCGGAGCGCAGAAAATCAGTGGTTTATGCCCGGCATAGTAGAAATGTAAACAGACCCTAGTACTTACCTGAATTATTAAACCTTAACACTGTGGTAATTATCATTAGGTTTTTGAATTTCCCGTTCATTTTCCCAGGCGATTGCTTTTTTTAACGCTTTTTCTAATTCTTCATGATAATAAATTACAGTCTCTAGCTGTTTCTTGCATAGCTTAAAGATATCTGTGGAACTTTCTATGTGATTTATAGAAAATGCCGTTATGGAGTTGATTAGATCCTTGTTTATTTGATTGAGAATTGTTATATAGGTTTTTAAATGTGTAGACTCGTACGTCGGCCCTTCCATGTCTAAGTATTTATGTATTATTGCTAACTGAATAGAGGAATTTTTTATTATTCGATCAGCCTCATAAAGAGGGTTGCCAAAAAAAGCCCAAACATTATTACAAACATATCTTTTATTATCAGGGTAACATACGGTAGCTTGATCTGGTTTTTTATTTTCTTTAACAATATGTTTCGTTTCTTCTAGAATTTCTTTAACCCGTTTAGGCATAAAATGTTTATTTTGTGATATCGTACAGAAGGTAGAATCATTGACCAATTCCCCATCGCTTGGATTTAAATTCTGTGGAGGCAAATTTATATTATTATTTTTTTTATCTTCTAATGAGATTGTAGATATATTATTTAATTTAATTTCTAATGGTTTTGGTGCGAGGGACGTTGATTTATAAACACTAAAAGCATTTTTTAAAGTGCTCTCTATATCTATTTTAAGCTGTTCAACACAGTGGTATTTCAGCTTTTCAACGACTTCATCTATGGAAGGACGTTTTTCCGGTTTCACTTCTCTGCAGCTATAGTATAAGGAACAAAGTACTTCTAAAATAGTAGCTTCTCTAGTCTCACCATTAGCCTCACCATGAATTTTCAGCTCAGGGATGGATAAAGACCGATGAAGTTTATTTTCCTTATTATTTTCTATGATTGCCTTCATCGTCGATCCTTTTAACTTAACATGATCTTTAACAAATAGTTCACCTAAAAATGTTCCAAAACTAAATATATCATATGGAAAACTTATTTTTTCTTCAGGTGAAGAAAATACTTCGGGAGGCTGATAAAGTATGGTTCCTCCCCCCACTTCACCAGTCAAGACTGTCCCTGTTAGTGTACCTGCCTTAACAGCGGAACCAAAATCACCGATCTTAACTTCGCCATTACTATTTATCAGTATATTTACACTTTTTACATCTATATGGATAAATCCCTGTTTATGGAGATACTGTAAACCGAGAGCTAATTGTAAAGCAATTGCCAGGTGAGCATCCCGATCGCCATTGCCATTTTTAATATATCCCAGCACATGACCGCAATCCATATACTCCATGACTAGGTTATTTTCTTTATCCACTCCGTGACAGGTAACTATATTAGGATGTACAAATTTATGTAGTAATTCTGCTTCTTTAACGAGGTAAGTTTTTCTTTCAGAATCGCTCGGTTCCTTAACTACTATGTCTTTCCCCTCTACCTGGGCCTTATAGACCACACCGAAATTGCCATTACCAATACGCTCTTTAAATTTTATTTCACTTGAAATTAATGGTAGGCTGGCGTTGCTTCCCACTTGAACTTTTAATCCCTCTTGCTCATGTTGCACTTCTACTCGTTTACTCATATTCATCATCTCTTTTATTTATTTGTTTAATTAATTAACAAATATTTATAGAGTGTAAATAACAATTATTAAATTTTTATTAAAATCTCCCATTAGCGCGTAAATCGAATTGCCTCATAAAAACCTAACCGAAGAGGGTGCCAATAAGGGAAAATTTTAACCTAAATTAATCAGTTGCCACCGTAGCGAGAAGACCTAGTGCGCTGAAGATTGAGGCTTTTTTGTGGATTTTTTCCTGAAGCCGTACTCCTCCGTACGGTGAAGGAAAAAATTCACAAAAAAGCCTCAAGATTCAGTGCACTAGGTCTTCGCAGTAGGTGGCAACTGATTAATTTAGGTTTAACTATCTGAGCTACAGATTAACCTAGTGAGAAGACCTCATAGGCGTCAGTTTAAGAGCTTTTACTTTGATTTCCCCCTTTGACAAATCGGCCGGACAGCCGATTTGGACGCGCGTAAGCGCGGGACGAAGCCCCGAGGAACAGGATGTTCTGAATCAAAAAGGGGGATGAGGGGGGATTTTTGGATCAGTAGGTATAAAACATTAACAAAAATTTAAAATTCTAATATACACGCGGCCATACTTTTAAAACTGCATTGACTAATGTAGCCAAGGGTATAGCGAAGAAAACTCCCCAAAATCCCCAGATGCCGCCAAAAATAAGGACCGATAAAATGATAACCACAGGATGCAGATCCATGGTTTGGGCGAACAAAATGGGAAATAAAATATTGGCGTCAACCACTAAAATAATTGCAAAAACCAATAAAGTATACCCAAAATGGGCAGTGAGTCCCCATTGTAGTAATGCTAAAATAACGATTGGAATGGTGACTATAATCGCACCGATATAAGGAACTATCACGGATAACCCAAGCAGGGCGCCTAATAAAATAGCATATTGCAAATTTAATAATTCAAAGGCGATGGTAGCGATGACACCGACAATAAAAATTTCGATCACACGCCCTTTCACGTAAGCGCCGATTTTTCCATATACTTCTTGCGAAACCCTGCGAACTAACAGACGCCTGCGCGGCAGAAATCTTTTCAACCAATTTAAAATAAGCTGGCTATCTTTTAAAAAGAAGAATACCAATAGCGGCACCAATACTAAATATAAAATCATTTCCGCCATGCTGGGAATCGCCCTCAGCGAAGCATGCAAGACGGTTTGTCCAAACATGGGAGATTTTTCTTTAAAATAAGATAAAGTATGTTGCACATCGATGGTAGAGAATAGAAATGGGTGTCTATCGACAAATCGCGCCAGCCAAACTTGAGCCGCAAAAAAATTATTTGGCATTTGTTCGATTAAATTTAATAATTGCCGCCAAATTAATGGGGCCACATAAAGCATGCCATAAATGAATAATCCGAGAAATATAATATAAACCAACCAAACCGCCAATAACCGAGGACAACCTAGCCGCACCAACCATCTGACTGGAGAATTGAGCAAATAGGCGATAATAATGCTGACAATAATCGGCATGAGAATACCGCCAAAAAATTCGATTAATAAAATTCCCAGGACTAAAGTCATGAATAAACTAACCACTTCAGGATCTGCAAAAGTCCGCTCAAACCATTGTGTAATGGATTGAAGAATGGGATTTCTAAAACTCATATTCGTATCCGTTTTTCGTCAAATCTTAAGATCCCGCGATCAAGTCGCGGAATGACGGCACTGCCCTATTCACATACGTCACAAGGACAAGCCGTGTTTTGCATTAACTCAATCATAGCCAATGCAGTGTCCGCCGCTTCTCGCCCTTTATGACCTTGCGTACCCCCTGTTCTTTGCAAGGCTTGTTCTTCGGTATCGGTAGTCAGCACACCAAAGATCACTGGAACATCAAAGTCAAGCGCGATTTTTTGACAGCCATAGCTCACTTGTTGGCAAACATATTGATAATGGTCTGTTTCACCCCGTATAACAGCTCCTAAACAGATGATTGCGGCACAGTCTTCTTGTTTAGCAAATTGTTGAGCCGCCAAAGGTATTTCCACCGCGCCGGGCACCCAAACAATATGTAAATTTTTATCGGTAAAACCGATTTCATGGCAGCGCTCAACCGCACCTTGCAACAAGCGCTCAGTGATTTCACTGTTAAAACGGCTGACTACGATGGCTATTTTCATAAAATTCCTATAGGGGATAGAATGTGGCCTAATTTTTCTTGTTTAGTACGTAAGTAATGCATGTTGTTGGGATTGGGGTCAATTTGCAGCGGCACTCGCTCTAAAACCTGCACCCCATATTCTTCCAAATTAGCTACTTTATGCGGGTTATTCGTCATTAATCTTACTTGCTGCACGCCCAAAGAACGTAACATTTGCGCAGCCCAACCATAATCGCGTTCGTCCGCAGCAAATCCTAAATGCTCATTGGCTTCCACTGTATCCAATCCCTGATCTTGCAAAGCATAGGCCTTAATTTTATTCAACAAGCCGATACCTCGGCCTTCTTGCCGCAAATATAACAGTATTCCCCCCTCTTCAGCAATGCGGTTTAAGCTCATAGTCAGTTGACGGCCGCAATCACATCTTTGGGAACCAAAAATATCTCCAGTAAGACATTGAGAATGTAAACGTACTAAAGGCGGAATTGGCTTCTGCGTAGGTTTGATAATAGCCAGAGATTCATCTTTGAAAAAAGGATTTTGAAAGGTCTGTAACTGCAAATTCCCCCATTGTTCAGTAGGTAAAAATATGCTATCGGCTAAATTAATTAGATTTTCATGCCGCATCCGATAGCGTACCAAGTCAGCTAAGCTCACCATACTCAACTGATGCTCGGCAGCAAATTTCGTTAAATCAGGTAAACGCGCCATGGAGCCGTCTGGATTCATAATTTCACAGATGACTGCTGCAGGTTTGCAACCCGATAATTGTGCTAAATCCACGCTTCCTTCGGTATGGCCAGGGCGGGATAATACTCCGCCCTGCCTCGCTTTTAACGGAAAGGTATGACCAGGCATGATAATGTCTTCAGGGCCGCTTTTAGGATCGATGACTACTTTCACAGTGTGGGCACGATCTGATGCAGAAATGCCGGTACTGACTCCGTGCGCCGCTTCTATAGAAACTCCAAATGCAGTCTGATGTTTCGAACCATTCTGTTGAGTCATCATAGGAATTTTCAGTCTTAAAAAATCCTGTTCTGTCATTGCTAAGCAAACCAAACCGCGGGCATATTGACACATAAAATTGATTGCAGCAGAAGAGATATGTTCGGCAGCGATCATTAAATCCCCTTCGTTTTCACGGTTCTCATTGTCCACTGCAATAACCATTCGACCTTGACTAATTTCGTTAAGGGCAGTTTCTATGCTGACAAAAGGATTCTTTTTTTTCATTTTGCTCCTTGTTTACTTAAATCAAATTTTTTTTTAATTAAACAAGGGAGAAGGTAACCCAGCCGGAATTTTCTCTGACTTCCCCCTTTGAAAAAGGGGGATTGAGGGGGATTTTTTGAACCAAAAGACTCAGCCTGGTCTAAAAAAATCCCCCCTCACCCCCTTTGTCAAAGGGGGGAATCAAAACAAAAGCTCCTATAACCTTCTCCCATCCGGACTGTAACCGTCGGCTCTGGAATTGGACCAGATCTGCTGACCTTTTAAGAAAGTTCTTAAAAGCGCTCGCGGGCTTATGAGTTTTGCAACTCACCTACCGCCGGTAAGGATTTTCACCTTGCCCTGAAGGCGTATTTATTTTACCAAAGTTTTAAAAGCTATTACAGTATCTTGACCATACTTTTTCCAATCTTGCGGCTGATAGAAATCGGGCCAAGTACCTTGGAAGGCGTTTATGGCTTCGCTACCTAACACTTTTGGACTGACGTAAATTAAAATCTGGTGGGCTAAACCTTGGTTAACAAAACTTTGAAAACAACGTCCGCCGGCTTCCACCCATAAATCATGGCAGCCGTCTGCGCCGATAACCGCTAAAATTTGCTTTAAATTTAAGAACGAACCCTCCTGATCGACGGCAATACACCGGATTGAATGCTTCTTCAACAGATTGAGTTTTTCCGTAGAAGCTTTGGGCGAATGAAACACGGTCACAGAACGGGTGGTCTTGAAAATTTGGGCCTGCAAAGGAACACGGAGTCGGCTATCCAAAAGATATAAAGGTTTGACTTCAACATTGCCATTCAGACGCACATTCAATTGAGGATTGTCTGCTAAAACAGTGGCTGCTGTGGACAAAATAGCGTCACTGCGTAGACGATATTGATGAGTTAATTGCTGACATTCGCCTCCTGTGATTGCGACCGGTTTCCCATCCAGCCCTGCAATTTTGCCGTCTAAACTAATCGCTAACTTGAGCGTAACCCAAGGCGATTGGGTTTTCAGCCAATAACGATAGCTTTGATAGAAGTTTTTCACTTCGTCCAACGCTAACAAACTGCAAGGGATTCCTGCTTTCTGCAATACGTTTTCGCCTCCCCCGCTGACTCTGGGATTGGGGTCTTTCATTCCAAAAAATACTTCACTCACACCACCGCTAACAATTAAATCAGTACAGGGTGGGGTTCTTCCAAAATGTGAGCAAGGCTCTAAAGTAACATACAGTGAACTACCTGCTGCAGCTCCTAGTGATTGAAGCGCTACCATCTCCGCATGAGGTTCCCCACAGGCCCAATGAAGCCCCTTGGCAATAATTTTATTCTCTTTAACCACTACCGCGCCGACCGCTGGATTGGGAGCGCAAAACCCCCGCCGCTCTTCAGCCAGTTGTAGGGCTTGACGCATAAAGTGAGCATGAGAGTCTAGATTGTTATAACCTTGCATAAATTACATATTTTATCGTAAATTTTGCGCAATAGGAATGGGTATGTGTATCAGCACAATGAGTATCAGTACCACGCGTTGTGCTTGGTTTTATGTTATTATATTAAAAATGAAAATCAGTTCCAAAAACTCATTGATAAAACAACACGGGGCAAAAAAAATAATCTCGCGATTACAACCCTTTGTTTCCGCTCGCAGACAGCAACGAATCGAGCAAGTGTTAGATAACCGATTGCTCAGCCTTCAAGTGGCTTTGGAAATGCCGGCGGACATCCAAAATGCTTTTGCGGTAATCCGTAGCTGTGAAATTTTTGGTGTGGCGAAAATTCATATTATTTCGCCTAGCAAAGAAATTAAGGGAATTCGGCCTATCAGTAAAGGCGCCTTGGACTGGGTTGAGATCCTTTTTTATGAAGAGTTTAACGATTTTTTAGCACAAATGGCCGAAGAAAATTGCCGCTTAGCCGGCGCCCTGCCCCAGGCCGAATATCATTTAAACGCTATTCCACTCAATGAACCGGTTTGTCTTTTGTTGGGCAACGAACATAGCGGATTATCTCTTCAAGCCAAAAAAGCTTGCAATTGGCATTATCAAATTCCAATGTATGGAATGACCGCCAGCTTAAATCTCTCCGTAGCTGCCGCGATCAGCCTTTATGAATCTACCCAACGAAAAAGGCAAATCATTCAAGCGACCGGGGATTTAGCCCCCATCCAACGTCAGGAATGGCAGGCTTTTTATTATTTGAACAGTGTGAGTAAGCGGTTAGCTCAAAACTTTTTACTCAGCTAACCGTGGTTCCTGTACCCAACGCTACACCGGAGCTATTTTCTGATGTGCTCGAAGTTAAGTTTGACGTTCTCCCTGGTTGGAAAATAATTGGGAAAGAGGTTATTGAGGTAGTGGGTGTCGTTGGTGTTCCTATTGATTCCTGTGCCTGGTCTTGTGGAGACTCAGGTTCGGATCCAGATCCAGATTCAGATTCAGATGCAAATTCAGGTTCTTGTGGTACTTGCTGGCTTAAAAAGGCTAATGAGTTTTTTGACACTTCTGTAGCGCTTTGAATCGTCGGAGAAAAACTACATTCACATATCTCCTTTCCCCACTTAAGTAAATCATCAACAGTAATAGATGACATATTATTGTCACATTTAATTCTTGTTAGACCACCCTTTTCATCTAAAAGCACTGCGGTGCCTCTCTCACCCCAAGGATTGACTATATTGACAACGTCATACACTTTTCCTCCCGTGAAGAAACTTCGTTGACCAGGAGCAGACGCCATTAATTTTCCTACATGGGAAAGATAAAAAGCATGGGTACCAATTAATCCATCTTCGGAAATGGGTTCATTGCTTCGTCCCTTATTTGATGCAATAATTTTTTCAGGATCAAAACCAATAATGATAGGTCGCATTTTTTGCAATTTTTCAGTTTTAATCTCTGTAAATGGGGACGCCGATGCGTCAGCAAATAACGCGAACAACTTAGCAGCGAACATCTTGTGATATTTATTTTCTGAATTCAAGATTTGGAGACGATTTAATAAACGACTAATCACTTCTTCGGCATTTTTTCGGTTTCTATCTGGAGACTCGTTTGCGGCACGCGACATCAGGGCGATAATTTTTTCTGACGAAGATTCTAATTTTTCTTCTTTTATATATTCTTGCGCTTTGGTCTTTAGTGTTTTATAAACAGCTATTAAGTCTTTATTTCCATCCAATATTTCATTTATTTCACTAGAAAAAAGTTTGCTAGACAATGCATCCGAAAACTTCTTTGTGTGCTCTTTTCTACTATCACTGACATCTAAGGTAGTTCTTGAATAGATTGTTCTGCCATCAGTAAGCGCACTAAATACATCCTCCATGTTAATAGGATAGTCTCTATCTTTGGCCGCTGCTTTTGAGGCCCAGGCGTTTTCGTAATCTCCATCTAAATATAATCCAATGTAAGCTTTTTCTAAGATTTTAATGTAATTAGCGCCTTGGATAGGAAAATTGCCTTCAATGGTGGATTTATCTACTGTCACATACTTGGGTTGCCCATCTTTTTGGAAACGGATTAAAATAGAATCATCTGGTAAACCGCATAATCTTCCAAGAGTAATTTCCTCTTTTTCAATTTTAGGATTCGACAAATCCTCTGGGGTGGATAATATGTATTTCCTATCCCGTTGATCGTATATTACGGACACTTTTTGTGATAAATCACGCATACATGAGGATAAAAAGTGATCCCCTTCTGGAAGGCTCAATAGAGCTCCGAAAGAAGCCACAAACCAACAATTGCCGTTACGGCCTTGATTACAATCCGTAGAACGCAAGTAAGCACGGTCTTTATTATCAGGAATGGCTACGTCCTGGTATAAAGGCTCAGAAAAAGATTTTGGAGTTAATTTATCTTCGCCAAATCTAGTGGGTTCGACTTTTTCAACAAGCTTGGTTTCTTTATTGACTTGCTGCACTTGGTGTAGCAATGATATTTCTATTATAGGTAAACTACCATTTACAGGAACACCTTTTTGATTTGAGGCTTTTTTTTCTTTTTCTTCTTGAAGAGATAAAGCGACTAATATTTCTGAGGCATTTTGTTGTGATATTTCTGGTTTCATGGTATTGTATACTCTTTATGGCATAATATATTTTATATAATATGCATTATACAGCAGAATCCTTAAGGATATATTAAGAAAACGGGGGTTAAATGAGCAAATTATCTTTTTATAAAGACCCGGTTAAAGACCGTTATGAAGCCATTGGCTTTTTTCTTGGGCAGTTTATAAGTAGTTCTTTAGTAGAAATGGTATGCAATTATCTAAGCGCTCAGATTCCAAACACTGATATCAAAAGATTTGAAGATAAATTTTTATCTGAAATGCTAGAGGAGGATGCCCATTATAAAGAACTCGATTTTAGTGAAAAAATTTTAAGTCGTTCTAAATTTTTTTATTGTTCCTTCACTGAAGTGGTATTTACAAGCGCTAAAATACTGTATTTAAATTGTAATGGGGTCAGTTTTATTGATTGTAATCTATATCAATGCGATCTCAGTTTTTTAACCAGCAAGGTAAACGCTTCAGTGGTTTTTGACAGGGTTAACCTGGGTCAGGTTTCATTAAGAAAAGCTAAATTACCCAAAGCGATATTTATCGATACAGATTGCCGTGGGACTGATTTTAAAGACGCTGACTTAACTGCTGCCTCATTTAAGCAGTGTTGCTTACTTGAAGCAAAATTAACAAAAGCTATTTTAAAAGACACCGTATTAAATCTTTTTCCATCTATATTTCTATCGATATTAGAAAAGAGTGAAAGCAGGGAAATTTTATTAAAAAATTTATTAAAATATTATAATGGTGAAGGTGGTTCTGAGCAGGACGTCAAACCAGCTATTACCAAAAAACATTTTTTTGCGGTTAAAGAGGCTTTATCAACACTGGAAGATAAGCTCATATCCTCTAATAAATTTAGTCTGCTAGTCACTAATTTACGCACTATCTCGGCAATAAAAACCCCAGAAGATGAGCTTATCAATAAAAGTTTGGATTTTGTTGAGCTAACAGCTAACTGTAATTATGACTGATTAGAATCAATGTCCCGGTGTAAAATCAGGTGACAGCAATCGCGGGTCGTCTGTAAAAACGCTTTCGATCCCCATTTCAAATAATTGCTGGGCTCGAACTGGATCATTGACTGTGTATGCGGCTATGTGCAACTTTTCTTTCAGAAGTTGTTGTATCCAATATTCAGAAATAAATTGATGATTAATGTGAACTGAAATACAGTGTAGTTTGTTGATTATTTTTTGCCAATTTGAGGTTTCTCCACGCATAATATAACTTAAATTCCAATTTAATTGCTGCGCGGCCATCGCTCGAAGCATCGCTGGGGAATCGCTAGAGATAATCGGGCGCGGCAAATGGGCCGGCCAACGTCTGGACAGCAGCACGCTGACTTGATCTGCTAAACGGCGCGCTTCAAACCAACTCCCTTTTAAATCTAAAATAATACCCAAACCACGCTTAGCTGCAGCTTGCAACCATTGATCTAATGTGGGAATTCTTTCACCATGATATTTTGGACTAAACCAGCCCCCGGCATCCAAATTGGCGATGACTGCATACGGAGTTCTACGGACCAGCCCCCGGCCATTGGTACAACGGGCCAGATCCTGATCATGAAACATAATTGCTTCATAGTCCAAAGTCAGACGTACGTCCGCTTCGATCCAAGTCGCCCCCAATTCATAAGCCTTTTCCAATGAGGCTATCGTATTTTCCGGCGACAGCGCCGAAGCGCCGCGATGCGCAATCAATTTTGCCACAGGCCATTGGTTCTTCATCATAGGGTGCTTTTATATCATAGTGACGCCCGACATTTCAAATGCTGAAGCCCCTGTTTGAAATAACCCCTACTTTCAGTTAAGCTTCGCCCAGTTAATAATGGACCAAGGGCATGAAAAAAACCAACAAAAGTTTCTATCGTTACGAGAGCTTGCAGCGCTATGCCAGGCAGCTTGGTTTTGGCACGGTTCATTTTAAAATAGATAAAAAAACTCAATTAAATGCGGTGATTGCAATTCATGATACTACGTTGGGACCGGCTTTAGGGGGTTGCCGTTTATATGCATATCGCTCAATCAGCCCAGCTATTAAGGATGTTTTGAGTTTAGCTCAGATGATGACCCTCAAGTCTGCATTCAACGATATGCCACATGGCGGCGCCAAGGCCGTTTTACTAAAACCAAAACAAATTGTTGACCGGGAAGCTTTTTTTCATTCTTTTGGTGATTTCGTGCACGATCTGAATGGCCGCTATATCACTGCAATCGATGTGGGCACCTCCACCGATGATATGGATTTGATTGCTGAACGAACCCCTTATGTCATCGGTGCAGCCAAAACGCACCGCAACGAAAGAGACCCATCCCCTTGCACCGCTCAGGGCATTTTGTATGGGATAGAAGCTGCAGTTTTTTTCAAATTAAAACGGCGAGATCTTGCAGGAATACATGTCGCCATACAAGGGGCGGGACATGTGGGTTATCATTTAGCTAAATTATTAATTCCGCGCGGAGCCTTAGTGACCATTTGCGATGTAAATCCAGAGTCCTTACAACGAATCACCGCTGAACTCAAAGTAAATGTGGTTGCTCCGGAAGAAATTTATCAGGTTCAATGTGACATTTTCGCACCTTGCGCCATGGGCGGCGTCATTAATGCTCAGACCTTTCCCCTTTTAAAAGCTTCTATCATCGCCGGATCGGCCAATAACCAATTAGCGCACCATTTATTTGGCAAGCATTTACATGAAAAAGGCATCCTTTACGCCCCGGATTTTGCCATCAATGCAGGTGGATTGATTAGCGCAGCCATTGATTATACTTATAGAAACCCCAGAATGGCCGATGAGAAAATAGCTAAAATGTATGATAACATGCTACATCTGTTTGAACGTTCCACCCAAGAAAATCTGCCGACGACCCAAATGGCAGAAACCATTGCTTTAGAAAAATTATTAAGTAAAAAGAAAATTGGAGCTTAGCTTATGAACATTTTTAATTTGCCTGATCTAGGAGAAGGTTTACCTGACGCCATCGTTCGCGAATGGTATGTGAAACCGGGAGATGAAGTCAAAGCGGATCAGCCCTTAGTTTCCATGGAAACCGCCAAGGCCTTGGTAGATGTACCCTCCCCTCACTCAGGTAAAATTGCCAAATTATTTGGCAAGCCTGGAGACACCATTGAAACTGGGCAACCGTTAATTGGTTTCGAAAGTGAGAATGAAATTGAAGAGTCGGCCTCTCCTAGCCAAACGAAACAAAAATCACCCCAGTCTGAGCCATCTGTTCTTGAAAAAGAAAAAAAGAAATCAAAGCGACACCTGCGGTACGTGCATTGGCTAAAAAATTATCGGTAAATCTAGCGGATATCACTCCTAAAGGGAGTGTGATCACCGTGGAGGAAATCGAACAAGCCGCCCAGAAAAAAACCGCTGGCAAGGCAGATTCGGAATCGCTGTCACCTGTGCGCCGGGCTATGAATCTCAGTATGACCGATTCGCACAAGCGCGTGGTCCCAATCAGCCTTTCCGATGATGCAGACATTGCTCGATGGGATGACAAACAAGACATTACTGTACGTCTTATTCGCGCCGTCGCCGCAGCCTGCAAAGCCGTGCCGATTTTAAACGCCACTTTTGATGACGCTCATCTTTCTTTAAAAATGAACGCTGAGGTGAACTTGGGTATCGCAGTAGATACTGAACACGGGCTTTATGTTCCGGTCATTAAAGATATAAACACACACAGCGACGAAAAATTGCGCGAGAAAATTAACCAATTTAAACAACAAGCCAAACAAAAAAGTCTAGCCCAGGCGGATCTTCACGGCGCCACCATCACCCTTTCGAATTTTGGCGCTTTCGCTGGGCGCTATGGCAATCCCATTATTTTACCGCCCATGGTAGCCATTATTGGGGTTGGTAAGGCTAGAGAAGCTGTAGTTGCGGAAAAAGGCAAACCTGTGGTGCACCGTATCATCCCGCTGTCAATCACCATTGATCATCGAGTAGTGACCGGCGGCGAATCCGCCCGCTTTTTAAAAGCCATGATGGATGATTTAGAAAAAGAATCCTCCGAATTATGGCAATCGCATTGAAACCAACAACACCAACGCGCATTGGGGAACCAGTTCCAATGCCGCGTTGGCGCATGGACTGGAAGCTTCTAATTCTCATTTTCCAATAGATACAGCAAAACCTCAGGACAAATATACGAAAAGCAAGTGCTGTACGAAAAATAAAGTGTATTTTCCCGAGGTTTCTTGTTTATTAAATCCATGTAAGCTGTTTGGCATGGTTGCAGTTATTCACCATCCTCACGATAAATTCTTTAAAATGGCTATGGAAGAGCCCAGGGTTGCTCATGAATTCTGCCTGGCCCATCTACCACAAACGCTGGTGCGTAAAGTTAACTTACATTTACTTAAAATAGAAAAAACTTCCTTTCTCGATGGATCTTATCAAGCTTCTGCTGCTGACGTGCTTTATAAAGTCCCATTTAAAAATGATTCTGCTCATCTGTACATTCTATGTGAACATCAAACCGGTATTGATCCATTTATGGCTTTTCGCATCCTGATTTATCAGGTCCGAATCATGGAAAGACATCTCAAACAGTATCCTAATCAAGCTTTACCTCTAATCTATCCGTTGATTGTCTACAGCGGTGCTTCGCCTTGGATGAAGCCTCTGGATTTATTCGCTTTGTTTGGTAAGCAAGCGCCATTGGCGAGAAAATGGTTCAAAGCCCCAGCAAAACTCTTGGATTTACAAAAATTATCAGATGAAAACATTAAACAACGGCCCTGGGCTGGACTAATGGAATTTACTTTAAAACATAGGAAATTGAATTTCGAAATATTCTTGGAACAGTTACTGCCATGGATTCGTCATATAGAAAAAACAGGAAATAATGGATTTTATTTAGCTTCCTCTGTGGTAAAATACATAATTAATGGCATGGATGTGCATAAAGTGCGAGTTTTTCGCCAAAAAATAGAACAACTATCAGAAACAGGAGATTATATGACTACTTTAGCTCAAGAATTTACCCGAGTAGGGATGGAGAAAGGAATTAAACAGGGAATAGAGCAAGGTGAGCTGCAAGGTCAAGCCAAATTGTTCTTGCATCAGGTTAAACGCCGATTTCACACTGTTCCTGGGCACTACTTAGCTCAAATTAAACAAGCCGATACCCAATCCTTACTCCTTTGGGGTGAAAAAATTCTAGATGCCAAGACCATCGAAGAGATTTTTGCCACTACGGACTAATCTGATGTACGAAAAGTAGTAATCGTACAAAATAAAGTGAAAATAGGAAATACCGGTAACCCGCTTCAAATAATCACGGATTACTGATACAATATTGAACTTCTGTACCTGCCGAGATGGTGGAATTGGTAGACACGCAAGTTTCAGGTACTTGTGGGGAAACCCGTGGAGGTTCAAGTCCTCTTCTCGGCACACCATCCTAATAATCCTTTCCAATCATTGTAAGAAAAAATTTCTTTTCTTGTGCCAAAAACGCTTGACAATATCTTCTGTTGTGTTAGATTCGAACTAAAGGGTAAATGGAATTTACAATAATAATTGATTTCTTAAACACAAAGAGGGCGTTATGAAAAGATTATTTGATCCCAATTTTTATCAAGAAGCAGTCAATTTTTTTACTTCTCCTGAATACCAGGATATTTTACCTTCGATACAACTAGAACGAACCCACAGTTTATTACTCAGAGTAAAAGAAATTGACTCTATACCCAGTAAAGATTTTGATGAATTAAAAGGTAATACAGGATTATTATTAGAATTAGGAATTGATCCTAGAAAAATAAAAACCAAAGAGCAGTTTATTCAAGCAATTCAGTCATCCATCCCCCCTCTCCTAGATCCCTTGCTCAAAAAAGTGATTTCCTATGAATCTAGGAAATTCACAGAAAAATTTGGAGACGACAAATCAAAAGAATTACAGGATGTGCAGATGGTTCTAAAACTATTTTACATGGCTAAAATTCCCGATGCCCCTATAAATAGAAAAGTTGCTTATTTAAAAGACGCGAATAATAAACTTAACACTTTACCACAAGAAATTGCCTCTCATCGAAAAGAAATTGAGGATCTTAGCAAGTGCCGACAAGAACAGAAATATTGCTCAAACGAAGAAAAAGCAGTAATTGACTGGGTGCTAGGATTAGAGCAACGTTTAGAGAAAAACAACAACTGGCTAATCATTTATAAACAAGAAAAAATCAATTTACTTAAAATGCTTTTAAATTTACCCCAAACCTCTCAGGTAAGAATAGACTTCTTAGCTATTCTTAACTTGACGGAAAAAGAACGTTTAGAAATAAAAAAAGCAGAAGACACCGCTAAAAAAATGCAAGAGTTAAAAAAGGAATATGAGGAATTAAAACATTTTTCAGATTTACCAAACTTAAATTATTATTTTAAAAATCTCGAAGTATTCACGGAGAACAAAAGAGAAAACATAGACCCTACCCTTAGTATCTTAAGAAATGAAAGAGAAAAATGGGCAAATGAAATTGCTATTTCTTACAACACTGCCACAGAGGAATATAAAAATCTTTACGGAATTGAAAAAGAAGGTAGAGATTATTTTAATTTTGCTGTAAGTCAGAATTGGAATAACACGACAGATGAAATTGTCACTGAAATCCGAGAAAAAAATAATAAAAAAAGAAAAGAAAAAGAAATCGAAAATATAAAATTAGAAATAAGAACTGACTCCTACTCTAGTGACGATATAAAAGCATTTGATAAAACTTATCAAAATTCTATAGAAATTTTCGAATCTGAGCAATATAAATCCGTTTTTAGTAAAGAAATACCAGCAAGTAATTTACGTTTATTAAAAGAAGTTGAAAAGCTTGAGCCAATCCAGGAAAGAGATTTTAAAGAATTTTCAAAACAACAATATAATCTTTTAGAACGCTTATCAATTAACCCTAAGAATGTGAACTCAAAAGAGAATCTTATAAAAAAAATTCGATCAGCAAAAGACCGAATTACAAATTACCTCATAGAATGTATTCAAAAATATGAATTACAAAAATTACAAGAAAGATTCCCACACAAGGGTTCAGTTGAGATAGAATCTCTTTTTAAATTTGTTGAAAACACTCTACCAAACCCAAGTTTTCCCATTTCAAAAAGATTAGTTTCCTTAAAAGCCTTAAATCTATTGTCAAATGAGTTACTTGAAGAGATAAAATCTCTTCAAACAGAATTTGAAAAAATTAAAAAACACTGTGATGAATATGAAGAAATTCAACCCTATTCTGGGTATTCCCTCTGTTCTATGTCAGATCGAGAGGTAAATGAAAAAAATGATTATGACTTTAAGTTAGAAAATACATATTTCAAGAAATCTAGTATGGAGTCAGGAAAAATATATATCAGAGGATTCAATAATAATGTCTTGGAATATGCTGTTCGTCGCGGTGACCAAGTCAACAGAAGCTTTATTTCCGCACAAGAAATATCAAAATTATTGATACCATTAGAAACCAAAGAATTTAAGAGAAATGAGGTCAATAGATTCCAGCGTTTCTTACCCAAAATTCTGCAAAGAATATCAGAAAAAGATCACATTGGTCCCATCACCCATTCTCCTGAAGAACTAATAATTCAATGGGTACAAAGACTTGAAACTATCTTGCAAGAAAAAAAACCTGGTTGGCTAAAAATTTACAAGGAGGAACGAAATAATCACTTATTTAAAATGCTTTTTAGCTTAAGGCCTGTTTCTCCATTAAGAAAAAAACTATTTGATATCCTTGAGCCAACAGAAAAAGAACAGAAAGCAATAGAACAATTAAAAGAACAAGAAAAAGTACAGCTTGAAAAAGACGCAAAGGAAATGCAGCAAGCAAAACAAGAGTATGAAAATTTGAAACAATTTTCTACTGATTCACAGGTTCGTACGCTAAGCTATTGTTTTAAAGATGTTGAAGATTTCTTGAAGAACAAAAAAGACCCAGTTGAATCAACGCTGGCTAAATTAAGAGAAGATAGGATTCATTGGGAAAAAGATATCCGTCAAAGTTACCAACGGGCCTCCTCTAAACATGTAGAACTTTTTGAAGTGAAGAATGTAGATCAAAAAGCTTTTGAAGGTGCAGTTGATAACAATCAAAAAAATGAAGCAGAACGAATTGTTATTGATATTCTAAGAAAAAATAGTGAAGAAGAATCGCGAAGAGAGCAAGAAAGACTGAAGAGAGAGGAAGAAGAAAGAATTAAGAGAGAAATTGAGACTCTTCAATCGGAAATAAAAGGTGCTTCTTATTCTGATTTAGCAGTTCTTAACGGTGAAATTACAAAAATTGCAAAATGGTTGGGTTATAATGAATCGGTAACTGAAAGCTTACAAGCTTTTGCTCCTAAATTAAATGCTCTTAAATCAAAGATAAGCAAGTTAGAGGAAGAAATTAAGGAAATAGAAAAACTTAAAGACATCAAGGGATTAGAAACACTGGAAGATTACCAAAGCAGAAGTGAAAACTTAAGATTTAAAAGAAGTAACTTTGAAGCCATTTATTCAAGTATACACCGTGATTTACAAACACATTCAAGAGATATAACAGATCTTCTAATAGAAGTTTTTAATCAAAAGAAAGATCAAGTATCACGTGATTATACTGGTTTCCTCCAATCAGTTAGCGCCGCTCACGGAAATTTATTAACTTTGGAAGTATTAAATGGTCACGAATTGGAACTAAATGATAACGGGACCGTCGAAGTAACAACTTATGAAAAGACTAGAAAACAAAAGGTTAGAAAGGCTTTAGGTCTTGTCTCGCAAAAAATGGGTGATTTGAAAAATACTGTTAGTTCAGCCATTTCTCCCATAACTGATATTAATCTTACGATGGAACGCCTTGACTCTGAATCTGAACCTAAAGGTGAAGCAATCGAAACGAAAGAAATAGTGGAAGAAGTAACAATAGATGAACAGGAAATAAATCAGAATGACTCTAGAAGCGCATATGAAAGATTTAGTGGAATGACTGAGATTCTTACCCTAAACTACTCCTCACACCTATCCCCCCTGTCCGCAACATCTCCAGAACCAGATAGCCAACATAGCACACCTAGAACCCGCACCCCCACTCAAACTTCTTCGCGTACTTCATCTTTTGATGATGATAAAACATCCACTACTTCATCTTCTCCTATGTCAGAGGCTAAAAGTCTGGAAGACTTGGTTGTGGTATATAAAACCACACCAGAGGAAATTCATAGTAAATTAGAAGAGCTTGAAACTTACAAAAACAAAATTCCAGGCTATCAGGCAGATTTGCAGAAATTTCAAGCTGAAGCAGAGAAAGTTTCCTTAGATCATGCCCTAAACCACTCCCATTTAATTGAACGGCTTAGACAGTCTAAAATTTTTGCAGAAGAAAGAAAGGCTTGTTATACAGGGCTTTCAAAAAAGACCCGTGACAAAAGGAATACGGCTGAACTCATCATTCGTGAATATACTAACTTAATAAGTTATGCTCAGGGACAAGAAGGAGACAACCTTAAGAATTCTTTTCGAAACTTAAAATCTTACATAACTGAGTTCGAAAATATAGCGAAAAAGGTAGAAGGAAATTGTTATAGTTTTCACTCCCAAACATATACTGAACATGATAAAGTTTTTGTTAGAAAATTACTTAGTGATGTAGACTTTATTACTGATTTTTTTGCAAAGAAAGGATTATTACAAGTAATTCAATTACGAACATACGAATCAAAACATGTTGAAGTCGTTAAAACTCCCGCTGTAATTATTGGAGAACAATTAACTAAAATTGATGAACAACTTTCACAGTGTGGCTGTTTTGAAAAAACCAGAAAGAAAAAATTGGGACTCAACAGTATAAAAAGAAATTTGGAAAGTATGGCACAACACTTCGTAGAGAGTGAGATTAAACCACCTCAACCTTTTACTAAATTGTTCGAGGAATTGAAAAAATCGGAAACTGGTTTCACGAAAGCGGCCATTACTGAAAACCGAGGATTCACACTATTTGGAAAAAATACCTGGGAGGACTACGAGTTTATCACTCAGTTTCAAGAAGCAATGGCTAATTTAGAAACTGCAACTCGAAATCTAGGACTGCTTCCACCAGTAAAAGTAGCCACGTTCACATAGTTATTGCGATGCGGCGCTGGGGACATCGGACCACTGCCATTAAGTTAATGCGTGCTACTTCATCCCGCGACTTGATCGCATAGGCGTCAGTTTAAGGGCTTTTGCTTCGATTCCCCCCTTTGAAAAAGGGGGGTGAGGGGGGATTTTTAAACCAGGCTTGGGTCTTTTGGTTCAAAAAATCCCCCTCAATCCCCCTTTTTCAAAGGGGGAAGTCAGAGAAAATTCCTTAAACTGACGCCTATGCGACTTGATCGCGGGATCTAGAAACGATACGGGTTCCCTGGATCCCGCGGTCAACCCCGCGATCAAGTCACGGGGTCGGGATGACGAAATTTTGCACAACTTGTCGTGTAAGTGACTTGTGTAGATACCTTTTTTTTAGTTTATTCACTATGCGTGGGGCAGCTGGATGATTTGATCGCGCTCCGGGCCGGTGGATAACATCACTACTGGGATGCCGGTCAGATCGCTGATGCGGGCGACATAGTCTTTAGCCGCTTGAGGTAAATTTTGTAGGTCGGTCATGCCGCGAGTATCCGTCTGCCAGCCGGGCATTTCTTCATAAACCGGCTCGCACTGGGCGAGCACGTTTAGGTCTGAGGGAGCCACTTCGAAAGTTTTACCTTGGTAACGATAGCCCGTGCAAATTTTAATTTTCGGAAATGTGTCTAAAATATCTAGCTTAGTTAACACCAATCCGGAAAAACTATTGGCCATGATCACTTGACGCATCAACACCGCATCAAACCAACCACAACGCCGTGGCCTGCCGGTGTTTGAACCAAATTCTTGTCCCCTTTCCGCAATAGCTTGTCCAGTTTCATCCTTTAATTCCGTGGGAAAAGGACCCGCACCGACACGGGTGACATACGCTTTGGCCACACCGAGTATTTCATCAAAATAACGAGGGCCAAAGCCAGTGCCTGTGGCCGCCGCCCCGGCGGTGGTATTCGAGGAAGTGACATACGGATAGGTTCCTAAATCAATATCTAAAAGCACCCCTTGTGCGCCTTCAAAAATTAAAGTTTTACCTTGACGATTTAATTCGTACAGTATCAGGTTAATATCTTCAACCATCGGCGTTATTCGTGCCGCTTTGGAGGTTAAATCCGCCAAGACTTTTTTCGGATCTATGGCCGGCTGTTGATAATATTTTGTCAACACGAAGTTATGATAATCCGCTAAAGCGAATAGTTTTTCTTCTAGTTGCTGTAAGTGCAATAAATCAGCCACCCGCAGGCCACGTCTAGCCACTTTGTCTTCGTAAGCCGGACCTATTCCGCGGCGGGTGGTTCCAATCGCCGCCGGACCGGATTCACGCATTTGATCTAATGCAACATGATAAGGTAATAATAAACTACAGGCTGGACTGATTTTGAGTCTGTCTCCAATATGTATTCCCAAGGCCTGTAATTCGTCTATTTCTGTTAAAAAAGCTTCGGGGGAAAGCACCACCCCATTGCCAAGGAGGCATAAAATATTGTCGTGAATGATTCCTGAAGGAACTAATCTGAGAACAATTTTCTTACCTTGAGCATTATACAGAGTATGTCCGGCATTGTGACCGCCCTGGAACCGAATCACCGCAGCGGCGTGAGTAGTCAATAGATCAACAATTTTTCCTTTTCCTTCGTCCCCCCATTGCGCGCCCAATATGATGATATTTTTACCCACCCGACTCTCCCCGGATTGACTTAGTGACGTTCAGTTAAATTAGAATTGGCTGCTTGATTGACAGCTATTCCCGCTGACTTCAGCGGAAATAGCTTTATTGTGCTTATCCTGCACTTGGGCAAAGCCCAAATGCAGGAATGAAGGGGGAGAATCACGGTTCTCTCCCTTGCGATCCCCCATCGCGTAAAGTGGAGTTCCCTTTGGCGGAAACTCCTGCTTGATTGAAATATTTAAAATATTGGCTGTCTGGTTTTAAAACCATAACACCGTGGTTTTCACTGAAAACTTCTCGATAAGACTGTAAGCTGCGATAAAGTTTGTAAAACTCGGGATCTTTTTGATAAGCGGTGGTGTAAATATGAGCGGCATCCTCGTCTCCCTTAGCCCGAACTTCAGATGCTTGACGATTGGCGTCCGCAATCATTTTTGTGGCGGTGGCATCGGCTTCTGCCCGAATTCGTTCCGATTCAGCTACACCGCTGGAACGGTAGCTGGTGGCGTCTTGCTCACGTTTAGTGCTCATGCTTTTAAAAACCGAATCCTGAACATCCGGCATTAAATCGATACTTTTAATTCGAACGTCGACTATTTCTAATCCCAATCCCTGGGCAACTAAATTAGCGGATGAGCGTAAAAATGCCATGATATCGGAACGTTGATCTGCAACCACTTCCTGTAAATTTCTTTTGCCGAATTGCGCCCGTAAGGAATCGTTTATTTTCTGAGTTAATAACTGCTTGGCATTATCGGGAAAACCGCCGGTACGAGTATAATAAAGTGGTAGATCCCTAATTCGCCACTTCGCATAGTAATCCACATACAAGTATTTTTGCTCTTGGGTCAAAATGCGGGGGGATTTATCTTCTAAATCCTGCAAGCGCGTATCGAACTTACGCACATTCACAATAAACGGCGCTTTAAAATGAAGACCCGGTCCGTAAATACGAGCTTGACCTTGGGAATTCTTCTCAATATTGCCTAAACGCAAGCTCAAAGCCATTTCTCCCTGGTGTACCGTAAAAAAGCTGGCGGATCCTAATACCAAAATAATCACGCCAATGATCGCTGCGATTATAATTTTAGGAGTCATCGATTCTCTTCCTCTGCGGGGTAACTGGGACGTTCAACACTTGAGCTATCGGAATCTGTAGGAGTGATGTTAGTAGAAGCCAAGTTTTCATTGGCGGGAGTGGAGGGTTGAGCACTTCTATCCGTAGGTCTTGCTTGACCAGACCGAGCATGCAACAACTGATCTAATGGCAAGTACATCACATTGTTGCCCGAGCCTTCCACCACAATATTCCGCGTATTTTTAAGCACCTCAGTGATGGTGTCCAAATATAATCGTTCACGTGTCACCCCAGGCGCCTCTTGGTAAGGTCTAAGCAGCGCCAGATAACGAGCAGTTTCGCCCGTGGCTCGGGCCACAGTGGCGTAGCGGTAAGCATCTGCTTCCTGAGTAATTCTGGAAGCCTGTCCCTGAGCCGTTAATACCCGTTTTTTAGCATAGGCCTCGGCTTGATTGATATATCGTTTTTCGTCTTCGGTGGCCTTGATCACATCATCAAAAGCAACTGTCACCGCCTCTGGAGGCTTGGAGGATTGTAAAGTCACCTCGCGTACTTCTATACCGCTGTGGTAATTGGATAGCGTGTTTTGTAATAAATCCGTTACTTTTTGTGCCAGTTCTTCGCGTCCGGTAGTTAAAATAGGGTCTAGGTTCATTTGACCCACCACTTGCCGCAGTGAACTAGAAGCCGCTTGCTGCAAAGTAGAATCTGGGGAAACCACATTAAATAGATAATTTTTAAGATCGGCGATTCGATACTGCACTTGGATTTTCACTGAAACAATATTGCCGTCTTGAGTCAACATTTCTGATTCATACGGAAAACTATTGACCCGTTGAATATTGACTACGTAACGGCGCTCGAACAAAGGGGGAATCCAATGCGGCCCTGGGCCTAAAGTACGTTCATATTTTCCAAAACGTAAAATAACCGCTTGTTCAGCCGGAGAAACTAAAAAAATACCCGCCAGCGCCCATACTGCCATTAATATGACCACTGCTAAAAGTAATAAACGATAAGGTCTGACTATTTCGTCGACCCCATCCATTTGCTCAACAGGCCGGTTGAATTTACCAAAAATTTTTTTAAAGATATGTGCTAAATCAGGTGGGCCTTCTTCATGACCACTGCGCCAAGGATCTTTGTTGCCGTTGCGTTGCGTACCGTTTAATGCCATCCTGTACCCCCAAAATGAGATTCCTATTGTACCTTAAATATCTTAAATATTAAATTAATTTCAATTTAAAAATAATTTTCGTAGAAAATCTCTACCTGATGGGGGATCGCAAGGGGGGAAGAGCGGAGCGATCTCCCCCTTCATTGCTAAGTTGCAGCTTTGCTGCGGCTTAGCATCCAAACCAGGAGCAATTCCCACTTCAGTGGGAATTGCGAGCAAATAAGCGAACATAATCGGTACGAAGAATTCTTAGTTGTAGATAATGGTTGCCTTCTTGATCCGTTTGCTCAGACAGAACTGCCCCTAAACGATAGAGGGCTGCACGAAGTTTGCCTTGTTCCGGTTTTAACCTAGCTTCAGTATAAATAATCTGGCCCGGCAAAAGCTCACGTAACGCCTCTAGCAGCAACGTCACCCCCTCACCTGAATGAGCAGAAAGCCATACTTCCACTGGCTTACCATGATGGTCGCGCACCAATCGCGGACTTAAATTAGGGCGCAAATCAATTTTATTATAGACCCGCAAACAGGGTACTTGATCCGCGCCAATTTCTTGCAGCACTTTTTCTACATCACTGATGCATTGCAAATATTGCGGCTGAGTAGCATCAATAACATGCAAAAGTAAATCGGCTTGTTCTGTTTCCTCCAGCGTCGCTCTAAATGCGGCGATGAGATCGTGTGGCAGATCCCTGATAAAACCCACGGTATCGGCAAATATAACCGTACCCACAGGCGGCAATTGTACTTGGCGGTGGGTGGGATCCAAAGTCGCGAAGAGTTGATTAGCCACGTAAACCTCGGCAGAAGTCAGGCGATTGAACAGAGTGGATTTACCTGCGTTGGTATAACCTACTAAAGAAATAGCGGGTATTGCGGCACGCTGGCGGGCGCGTCTGCCTTGCTGACGCTGACTTAAAACTTTTTCAAGACGTTTTTTAATGGCCTGAATTTTAACATTGACTAGACGACGGTCGGTTTCAAGTTGTGTTTCACCAGGGCCGCGCAAGCCTATGCCTCCTTTTTGTCTTTCCAAATGGGTCCAGCCACGCACCAGCCGCGAACTTAAATGTTGTAGTTGTGCCAGTTCTACCTGTAGCTTGCCTTCAAAAGTTCTAGCACGTTGGGCAAAAATATCTAAAATAAGTTCGGTACGATCCAAAACGCGGCAACCCAGAATTTTTTCCAGATTGCGACCTTGGGCCGCGCTCAGCGGATGGTTGATCAAAACCACATCCGCCTGTAGCAAACCGGCTTGTTGTGAGATTTCTTCAACCTTACCTGAGCCTACATAAAATTTAGCATTGGGACGATTCAGCTTGCCGGTAATAACCGCTAAAATCTTTACATCAGCAGCCTCAGCCAATGATCGAAATTCTGCTAAGTCATCTTCAAACGAGGAGGCTTGATTGCAATCCATTTGCACCAGGATGGCGCGCTCACCGCCGCGATGTCGCTCTATAAAATGTTCTTTGCTGGTTTTCAGACTGAACTCCGAGCGCCGTCAGCGATTCCCACTGAAGACAGCGGGAATCGCTTTGTTGTTCTTATCCTGCACTTGGGCAAAGCCCAAATGCAGGAATGAAGGGGGAGAATCACGTTTCTCCCCCTTGCGATCCGCCATCGTGTAAAAGAGTACCGTATTGATCACGATAAGCTTCGATTGCGGAAATATAAGAAAATAAATGAGGCTGATCTTTCATATAGTTTAAAACATCTTGTAAGTTAACAATGCTGCAAACTGGGATGCGATAATCTTGCATGACCTCTTGGATTGCTGAACAAGTCCCCTGCCCCCGCTCTTGCCGGTCGAAGGCGATCAAAATACCAGACAAGTGAACCGGAAGCGGTTTGATCATCTCCAAAGTTTCTCGCACGGTAGTGCCCGCAGAAATCACATCGTCTACCATTACCATACTTCCCTGCATGGCGGCGCCGACAAATGCCCCTTGGTCGCCATGGGTTTTTTTCTCTTTACGATTGAAACTATAAGGCACGTCTTTCTGATATAAATCATAAAGTGCAACAGCCACGGCTGTTACCAATGGAATGCCTTTATAAGCTGGGCCGAATAGAAAATCGTAAGAAAATTCTGTCTCCTGCAAAGCAGCTGCGTAAAATTCACCTAAACGTTTAAGGCTGCCGCCAGTGTTAAAAAGCCCTAAGTTAAAAAAATAAGGACTTTTACGTCCGGACTTTAAAGTAAATTCTCCAAATAATAAGGCTTTATTTTGATAAAGAAAATCAATAAAAGCGGTTTTATAATTTTCCATAAGCTTTCTCTTGAGGTAAAAAAATTTCAATTTATTCCATACACCGAGAATATTTCCCGCCTACGCCCAAGGGTGCCGCGGATAAATCGCATTTGGGGCGAGCCGCATGCGGCTCGCCCCGTAGCTAGCGCCTTGGCTACGGCCGGGAAATATTCTCTCGCAAATACGTTTAAATTTGAAGTTATCTTAGTAATATGATGTCAGGAAAAAATCCCGGCATTCCAGGGAATGCTATCAGATTTAAGCGACCATACATACAGTAATAAAATCCAAGAGTAATTGATAATACAAAAACATGCAGTCATGATCGATAAGCTTAAGACAAGGCGAGTCATTGAGGCAGTATAATTTTTAATAATTTTATAGGCTAGGAACAAACTCCATAAACTGGCCAGAATTAATAAACCGAATTTGAATGCATTTATCCAAACAAAACCGACATTGGCATATTTTTGTAATATACTGACAGTATTGGCAAATAATCCAACAAAAACACTCATTCCCCCTAGAGGAATTAATGATTGACTAAAATGATTGAATCGATTGAGTGTTAACGAGCCGGCACACTTGACTGCGGCAATAACCAAAATCGTTAAAATAACTCCAATTGCAGCACCCACAGCTAAAATATAAATGACTACTTCGCAGCCGTATACCCAACTAAATACATCGCCTCGCTCTGGATAATGAGTGAAAATCCACCATGGCGCATTGGTATTAAAAACCCAGGTTATTTGGTGAGCCAATAACCATGAATCCGTAATTTCACGAAAATGCGAGAACCAAAAACTATTCGGCCATTGAAAAGCGGCTAATGCTAACCCGCACAATCCAAAGATAATCAACAAACTATCATAGATACTATTTTTTTTACCGCCATAAACCACTATTTCTTCATGAGGTGAACGTAATTTCAACTCAATGGCATTTTTAGCAACGCCACATTTACCACACATTAAGCAATTGGCAGCGCCGGTCATCTTCGATAACGGCAGTAAAGTTGGACAGCTTACACCTTTAATTTGTTGCAGTTGGCTTTCAGCAATTCCCGCCCAAGGGCGAGAACTGCTGTTCTTGTTTATATCCTGCGCATTGGCAAAGCCAATTGCTCGGAATGAAGGGGAAGAATCGCGATTCTCCCCCTTCGAACCCCCATCGCGTAGGGTTAATTCCCGTTGACCGGGAATTGCTGGTTGGTTTTTACTACACGCTTCCTGTTGAGGTTGGTATCGCCATGGCGCCAATCTTGCCAGTAAATTAAATACACCTGTGACTGGACATAAATATTTACACCATACGCGGCTCGATTTGCCATAAAGAAAACCGACAATTATTGCCATCAAGGTGGACCCTCCCAGAATCAGTAATACCGGTTTTGGGTATTGATAAACACTGGTCATTTGTCCGTACAGTGTGGTAATGCCAAAAGCAACAAAAGGCCATCCGCCCCATCGCAGCCATTTTGGGATACTTTTTCCTCGGCCATAACGATTAGCAAATTCAGAAAGAGCGCCTTCCGGGCAAAAAACTCCACACCATAATCGCCCAAAAACTACAATACTAATCAATACAAAGGGCCACCAAATGCCCCAAAACATAAATCCAGCAAATACGGTGAAATGATGAAATAAAGTGGCCGATTCATCTGGCAGAGGTAAAAATACCGGTATTACCATCAGTAACATATAAATCAGAATAATGGCCCATTGTATATACCATATCAATTTTTGATGCCGTGCTAACCAATATCCTAAATGAGTCACATTATATCGCATGGAAATTCGATTTTTTTTTCATTAAACAATAAACAATAATCCAATAAATGCCGTATCCAATAACACACATTAAAGAGGGCGCAGCGCGGTACCCTAAAAAGCTTGATAATATGGGGGAAAAGAAACCGCCATCGCTAATTAAAAACGAAGTATCCCAGATTTTGTTATGAATTGGGCTTAAAATTCCAGATAAAATCAATTTGTCTATGCCATTCAGCAGTAAACCGCCGCCGAGTAATAGCAGTAATATTTCAGTTACCTTGAAAAAAAATCGCCAAGAAAAAAATTTATTTCCCAATTGCAATAGTGAAACGGTGGCCACGGCTAATAATATTCCTAATCCAAAAATGCCAATCATTTTCAGCGATAAATGATCTTGACTCCCCAAACCCAGCGCATAAATAAAAATACTGGCTTCACTGGCCTCTCTAGCAACGGCAATAGCAACAACGGTTAAAATAGAAATGTTTCTCCAGCGAGTTGCAACATTTTTCTCCAAAGATTGGCGCATATTGGTTTTTAATGTTCTACCGTTTTCGCGCATCCATTTCACCATGTAGACAATCATCCCAACTGCTAGGAAAGTCATCATTACTTGGAAAGCACTGGCAGAATCCGGTGACAGGATGTGATTCATAGTTATTAATAAAAAGCTGATCAAAGCTGCACAAACTAATCCGATAACAACACCCAGCCACAAAAATAATATGCCTGAGCGACGCTCTTGTTTTGCTAGGCTCAACCAGCTATAAACAATACCCACTACTAACAGGGCTTCAACGCTTTCTCTCCACACAATAAACAAAATACCCGATATATTTAAACGGGCAGATTGTGCTTCTCGATGCACCTGTTGAACAGTACTCTGCACTGCAGCCATTGGTTTCACTATCAAAGTGGCTGTTTTAGTATGTGCATTGAAATCATTAAAAAAAACATAATTTCCAGAGGTAAGCCCCACTTTGAACGTCTTATCCACGTTAGGGTACACTTCAACAGAAGTATCTGCATTTTCCAGTTCAATAGGTGTACCTGCTTGATTAATTACATGAATAACAAAAGGTATATTTTCTGGAATAATATTGGGAGAAAATTCAATGTGACTCTCAGATACAGTAGCATTAATAATGATAGGTTCTTCGCCTTTTGCAACAGCAGCATTCATCAAAAAAAATAATAGGATGAATAAAAGAACTCTTATTTTATGCATGTTCCTTAATAACCACCTAGTTTACCGACGCCAGTCCATTTCATTAAATAGCTTTGCTTAAATTGCCAAATTACAAATTCAGTTCCTAATACCTTGCTGTCGGTATCTACATGCCAACCAAAATGGGGATCAGTATGAGCGTCAAAAGTGACTATATAAAATCCGGGACCGGCCAATTTCACATTATCGCCATAATGGGCGCCATCTGAAGCCACCATTGGCATCAACTGGCCATTACTGATGAGCGGTTTGGGATCGCCTACTTTTTGAATAGTATAATTTATTTCAGCGTTAGGCAGCCAATCTCCAGGTGCAAATCCCCGAGACTTTAAATTTTCTTTAGCATGAATATCCATTTCTAAATGGATATCGGACTGATTTCGAGGGCGCATCATTCCCGCTGGAGCCATAGTAATTGGCTGCAAGTAGACTGCGCCGACACTGAGTTGTAAAGGTATAGAGGTAGTATTCACCCATGATGAAGAATATTTCACTGCTTGCGCAAATTTCTTGGCGTTTTGTAAAATGCTGGCGCAGCCTGGATCAGGGTTTTCTCCTTGGGTGGGATTTGCCTGGGGTAAGATACACAAAGGTGTCTCCGCCGCCATCACCACAGTGGAAAAACAAACAGCCAATATTGCCACAATAGATTTCTTCATAAAATCACCCCTCGTAAATGAGAATGATTTCCATTATCAGTTAGATTTTAGAAATAATCAAGTGGTAGGTGAGAAGCATCAACTCGTCATCCCGCGATCCTGATCACGGGTGTTCAAGCTTCCGGCTACTATGTTAGACACGGCACGCCGGTCTACAATCAATTGGTTTTTTTTCGCAGGGGCCGGATGGGTGCGGTTAGTTAAAATAATAATCACAGTTTTCGAAAACGGATCAATCCATAATGAAGTCCCGGTCCAACCAGAATGGCCATACGATCCCAACGGCAACAAAGATCCACGAAAAGAAAAGCGCGAATCAATATCCCAACCCAATCCCCTTTTTTCCGAAATCTCTAAAGGGGTTTGGGGCATTGTCATTTGTGAAATAGATAAAGGACTTAATAAATATCGATCGTTACTGATTCTTCCCTGATTTAACAAACATTGGGCAAAAGTACCTAAATCTTGGGCATTGCCAAACAAACCAGCGACGCCGGTGACCCCACCCATTCGTTCCGTAGTTGGATCATTCACACTGCCCCATTTAAACTGATTATCGGGTGAAAGCGTAGGCGCAATTTGCTCTCGCAATGCCATAGCAGGTAGAAAACCAGTGGAAGACATATTCAATGGTTCGAATATATTTTTTTGTGCATAGTCTGCCAATTTTTGTTGCGTAATGAGCTCGACAATATAACCTAGAATTAAAAAATTGACATCGCTATAGATAATTTCTTTGCCAGAAGGTGCAATTAAATCAGTCTCTAAAATCTTAGTTAATCCTAACTGGAAAGCGGCTGCCGGATTATCCGGGGCTTGCCAAGAAGATAAAACCGCCGGCAAACCGGAGGTATGGGTCAACAATTGTTTTATAGTGATTTTTTCTTTGTCTTTGCCATTAAAATCTGGCCAGTAATCAGCAGCGGGTAAATCTAAGTGCAATTGGCCGCCTTCTATCAATTGCATAATGGCTGTGGTCGTTACCACCACTTTAGTTAAGGACGCCCAATCAAAAAGAGTATCCCACTGCATGGGCTTGATTTCAGGCGCAAGCATTCTATGACCAAATACTCCCCGATAAACGGTTTGGTCTTGATGTAACACCAAAACTACAGCCCCCGGATAACAACCCGAGGTGATCGACGACGTAATCAGGTCAGTAATTTTTGCCAAGCAGGATTTTCTGATTCCTGGATGGTCAGCAATATAAAATTCCATATATGTTTCAATATACAGAAGTTTTTGTCTTGCTTCTACTCACGGCTTTATTTTGATATATTTGACAGAAGATTATTAACAAGGAAGGTGTTATGAGTTTTTTCCCAAAAATGAAAATTGTTTTTTTCCCAATACTACTACTGCTTTCAGGATGTGTTGACGGCCCTTTTTATCCTTGGTCCGGGTGTAACCCCATTGGCCCTGGACCTGGCCCATGCCCAGTACCTGGCGGCCCTTGTGGACCTGGACCTGTAGTACCCCCTCCTCCAGGTCCCTGCCCCTTAAACGGGCCTTGCCGACCCTGTGGGCCTGTACTCATAGGATGTTATTGTTCCGGTCCTTGTACGGTTTATCACCCCAATTATTTTTACCGCTGCCATAACAACCATTGCGTTCACTATTCTCCCTACGCGCCGAATCGTTGTGATCCTTGGCCTTATTACCATGACTGCAAGTATGCTTCTTGTGGCCCGTTATACAGCCCTTATTACTTCTAATGTAAATGCACATGCTTGGGCTTAACTAATTTTTCAAAGTCGGCGTAACGCATTTTCACTAGCTCGCTGTGATTGCCGCTGCTGAAGGCAATTTCATCTTGATATTTGATAACATCGTCTACATAGACGTCGACATCAAATAATTCGCCCACCGGAGGCACAGCGCCTGTTTCGCAACCAGGAAATTGGTCTTCAAACTCATATTCATGCGCCAATTCTACACTGTGTGCTCCTAATTCCTTTTGTAAGGCCTTTAGATCTACTTTATAGTTAGCCGGTTCGACCAAAATGCAAAATCTACCGTCGATTTTTACCACGACCGATTTTGCAACTTGAATACCCGGCAGATGGGCGGCGGCAGCAATTTCTTGTGCAGTATATGCAGGAGTATGGCTTACCGTAGTGTATTTCACATTGTGTTCTTTTAAAAAATTGGTTAGATTTTTACTTGGCATAACCCTAACCTCCTGATTATTATTAATTAATTATTTTTACTTATATATTAATTATAGTATACATTATTGCGCTTATTCCACAGATTGGATAGAGTATTGATTATGAACAAAAATCGTATTGAAAAAAAATTATTGAATTATACTTCCAAAGCAATTGCTGATTACCGGATGATTGACCCTGGGGACCGTATTTTAGTTTGTCTGTCAGGGGGCAAAGACTCTTACACCCTCATGTGTATGTTGGAACAGCTGCGTCGCGTTCGCCAAGATATTCTCTTAAAAGCATTTACTTTAGATCAGTCACAGCCTGGCTGGGATGATCAAGGCTTAAGGGCTTGGCTGGAAGCACAAAAAATTCCCTATGAAATTTTAAAGCGCAATACTTACGGTGTAGTCAAAGAAAAAATTCCAGAAGGACAAACCTATTGCTCGCTATGTTCACGCCTTAGACGAGGAAACATTTACCAGTACGCTCGTGATAACGGCTTTAATAAAGTAGCCCTTGGACATCATCGTGATGATCTTATTCGCACTCTACTGATGTCGATTTTATATAACGGTCAAATTAAATCGATGCCGCCAAAATTAATCACGGACGATCAATCTTTAATTGTAATTCGACCTCTGGTTTATTGCCAAGAACAAGATATCATTGCATATGCTAAAGCGCAGGCTTTTCCGATTATCCCTTGTAACTTATGCGGTTCTCAAGAAAATTTAAGCCGGGTGCGAGTGAAAAAATTAATTGATGAACTCGCTAAAGAAAATCCTAAAATACCCAGCAATATTTTACATGCCTTGGGAAGCGTACAGCCTAGTCATTTAATGGATAAATCTCTTTGGGATTTTTGACAAAGGGGGAATCAGTCATCACTTCTTAGACTGAATCAATCCTAAATCCTGTACCATTTTTAGCTCTTGCTTTAATTCTTCCAAAGTAATTTTAATTTTTTTCTGACCAAAATCATTGTGCTGAATACCCAATACTGGTTTTACTTCTCCTTTTTCGGTGCGGCAAGGAAACGAGAAAATTAAACCCGGATCGATATCATATTCCCCTTCCGAACATCGGCAAACTGAAAAAAACTGATCGGGCAATGTGTCGTGATTCAGATGCCATAGACTATCGATAACCCCGTTGGCAGCAGAGGCTGCTGAAGACGCCCCTCGGGCTTCAATCACTTTAGCACCCCGCGTTTGAATCATAGGAACAAATTGATTCTGTAACCATTCATCATCTTTGATAACACTGGCCGCCGGACGGCCGTTTATTAATGCATGTTCGAAATCAGGATATTGCGTGGCGGAATGGTTTCCCCAAACGGCGACTGAGCTTACTGCGGTAACCGGAACTCCCGCACGAATAGCCAATTGTGAGGCCGCTCGGTTTTGGTCCAGCATAGTCATTGCAAAGAAATTTTTACGTGAGATATCCGGTGCACTGTTCATGGCAATTAAACAATTGGTATTGCAAGGATTACCGACCACAAACACTTTGACATCGCGCGCGGCTTGTTCATTGATCGCTTTTCCTTGAGTGGTAAAAATAGCCCCGTTTATTTTTAATAAATCACTGCGCTCCATACCGGCTTTTCGCGGCATAGCCCCGACTAAAACCGCCCAATTCACATCCCGCATGGCCACATTAGGGTCATCGGAGGCAGTGACTTTAGTCAGCAAGGGAAAGGCACAATCTTCCAGTTCCATGATTAAACCGCGCAAGGAAGGCAACGCTGCAGGTACTTCTAAAAGTTGCAGCTCTACTTGTACTTCCGGGCCAAAAGCTTGGCCTGAAGCAATTCGAAAAATAAGCGCATAACCTATTTGGCCTGCTGCTCCGGTTACCGCAACTTTAACCTTTTTGTTCATAGTGATCTCCCAAAGAAATTTTTTTCATTCATTAATAAGCCTTAGCCAATGTTCTTGCCAACGAGGATCAGCCAAGGCAATAAATTCTGGACTTAGCAGCGAATCTTGGCAGTTATATTGCAATGTTCTTCCGTGTAAATCAACCATAACACCGCCGCTTTCATGCAAAATGCAATCTCCTGCAGCAATGTCCCACTCACAAATAGGACCAAAACGGGGATAGAAATCTGCTTGGCCCTCCGCTAACCAGCCAAACTTTACCGAACCATTCACGTGTAAAATTTCAAACGCACAAGAGTCTTTAATCAATTGAGATATGCGTTTGGCTTGAGAATACTGCCCAACTACAATTCGCCAAGGGGAAGCAGCCTCTTTGCTGGCAATAGCTAAACGCTGTGGAGTATTCTGGCCAAGTTGTTTAAAGGCGCCTTCACCTTGGCAAGCATAGTAAAATGTTCTGGCTGCAGGCACATAAATAACGCCAAAAACTGGCCTGTGATTTTGAATTAATGCAATGTTGACACTAAATTGTTCTAAATGAGCCAAAAAGCCTCGAGTCCCATCTAAAGGATCGATTAACCAGTAAACTTGCCATTGGGACCGCTGTGAAAAATCTATTAATTCACCCTCCTCCGAAAGAATGGGTATTTCCGGAGTCAATTTGGCAAGACCCTCGGCAATTACTTTGTGAGCGGCCAAATCGGCTTCGGTGCAAGGTGTGCCATCTGATTTTCTAAACGTCTGTAAATGGGCTTGATTCCAATATTTCAGTAAGATTTCGCCCGTTTGAGAGGCTAAAGTTTTGCAAGGCTCAAGATATTCATTCATATCGTCCATGATCTATTGACTATTTCTTCACAACTACCGCCGTACCTATTTCCACAAAGTGCTCATTCAACCATTGCGCATCACCATAAAATAAATGAATACAACCATGGCTACGGTGTGCAAACCCAGTCATAGGATAGGCGTGCAGCGCATATGCTTGATAATAGTACATGCAATAGGGCATATGCGAGCCGCCTTTACTGGCAATTGGATATTTATTAGAAATACAATCCGCTCCTTTTTTCCGATAAATTCTAAAAGAACCGGTAGCGGTTTCACAATGCAGCGGGCTGTCTGAGCACCAATGGTCCCCTCCGCTCGCCGGACCCCAGTATTGTAAATTACCCTCCGCATCGTATGCGGCAAAGGCAAAAACTCTAAGGTCCACCACTAATAATTTTTGTTGTGGCGGATCTATTTTCTTAGCGAAAGGCCCCAACTCCAAAAAATCTTGGTTTTTCCAGGAATCGGGTACGAGCAGCCAACGTCGATACCCTAAAGGAATGTTAGTGCGGTTTAACCGTTGTACCTGCTCCCGCTGTTTTTTATCAGGAAATTTTTTTTCCCAAGTATCACCCCTATTTACTGAAATACAATGCAACCCAGGCTGATGACACAAATTCAAACCATATTGTTCAGGCCGTTGCGAATAAACCAAGTCTGCATCTTCACGGGCATAAGCACATCCAGAAAAAAATAGGAAAATAATTAAAAATAATGATGAGTAAATTTTTGTAGCCATTTGCGTATAAGCTCAATTAATTATGATAAAATAAAGTATGAATATTCCATTAAGTCTTTATATTCACATCCCCTGGTGTATACGCAAATGTCCCTATTGCGATTTTAATTCGCATACGCTCCGTGATGCAATTCCGGAGCAGGAGTATATCGCAAAACTCTTGGCTGATCTAGAAACGCATCGAGCCGATATCCAAGATCGTCCCATTCACAGCATTTTTATTGGCGGCGGCACTCCCAGTTTATTTTCCGCAGCGGCTTACCAAAGACTATTTAAGTGCTTGGCGCAATCTGTTCATCTACCTAAAGACATAGAAATTACCTTAGAAGCGAATCCAGGGGCCAGCGATATCGAACGGTTCTATGGATTTCGCGAAGCAGGAATTAATCGCCTATCCTTGGGAGTTCAAAGTTGGCATCCAACAAAATTGCAAGCATTGGGCAGAATTCACAATGCCGAACAAGCGGCAGATGCTGTCAAAATGGCTAAGCAGGCAGGATTTGCCAATTTTAATATCGATATCATGCATGGCTTACCCGGTCAGTCAATAGCGGAAGCAATGGACGATTTATACCAAACTATCCAGTGCCAACCCAAGCATATTTCCTGGTATCAATTGACTCTTGAACCCAATACTTACTTCCATCGCTTTCCGCCAACCTTACCAGAAGAAGAAATCCTTTGGGAAATTCAAGAACAAGGAAAGCAATTATTACAAGCCAATGGTTTTAAACAATATGAAGTTTCAGCTTATTCGCAAGAAGGTTTTTTCTCGCGACATAATCACAATTATTGGCTATTTGGCGATTACATTGGTATAGGCGCAGGAGCACACAGCAAAATTACGAATTTGCAGCATCAATCGGTATGCCGTTCCTGGAAAGTTAAAAACCCTAAAGATTATTTAGAAACAAGTCTTGTATTAGGTGGAACCCAAATAATATCTAGGAAAGAACTATTATTTGAATTTCTAATGAATGCTTTCAGACTGAATGAAAAAATTCCTTTCTCTCTATTGATTGAACGCACTGCGCTTGCTAAAGAAGAAGTTTTGCAGACCTTAACTCAAAAGATAGATTCAAACTTGCTTCAAATCGATTCTGAATATTTAGCCCTGACCCCTCAAGGGCAAAAATTTTTAAATACGATATTAACTGGGTTGTTATAATAATTTATCTTAACCCATCGAGGGACTAAAATTTTTTCCAATTGCTTTTCAAAACTGCCTGTACGGCAGTGAATTTTCGGAAGTAGGAAAGCAGAATATGTTGATATTTCTAAGCTGCCTGTCCGGCAGTGAATCAAATGTCGTAATATCCTTTTCCATATTAGTCTTTCTAAGCTGCCTGTCCGGCAGTGAATTCCTTTGGCAGCATCAAAGAGATATGCCCATATTTCTAAGCTGCCTGTCCGGCAGTGAATTTAGGAATAGCCGCAAAAGCTGCAATGTCATATTTCTAAGCTGCCTGTCCGGCAGTGAATCCAATCTATTGCCACGTGCTGAAGATGTTTTATTTCTAAGCTGCCTGTCCGGCAGTGAATCCCAATCTGTTTGCGTCCATGTTTGTTCATGCTTTCTAAGCTGCCTGTCCGGCAGTGAATCCATTGCTGCATCTAGAAATGCTTATGCATCGTTTCTAAGCTGCCTGTCCGGCAGTGAATTGGTTAGGTAATTTCCCATTATCAGGTGTGCATTTCTAAGCTGCCTGTCCGGCAGTGAATCGGATAAACCCATTCCACAGGCTTTACAAGAATTTCTAAGCTGCCTGTCCGGCAGTGAATTTATAAGAGGAGGCGGCCATTTTTTGCAGTTGTTTCTAAGCTGCCTGTCCGGCAGTGAATCCGTGACATTGACTTTAGCCACATCCGGATTGTTTCTAAGCTGCCTGTCCGGCAGTGAATAAAATGGAGGTGCTTCTTATGAATATCTCACTTTTCTAAGCTGCCTGTCCGGCAGTGAATTTTTTAAGAATATGCATTTTACTTTGGCGCATGTTTCTAAGCTGCCTGTCCGGCAGTGAATATGGATTGTAATTTAAATTAGCATGCAGTTCCTTTCTAAGCTGCCTGTCCGGCAGTGAATTGCGCTGCGACATCATGCATGCCGGGATCTAATTTCTAAGCTGCCTGTCCGGCAGTGAATATGGGAATGGGACTGTGACTCTTGCATCCACATTTCTAAGCTGCCTGTCCGGCAGTGAATGTGCGGGAGGCCCGGTAACAGGCAACGGCGCTTTTCTAAGCTGCCTGTCCGGCAGTGAATCGCCGTAGTTTGACTATAAGCTCTTGATTGTTAAAGAACATTGATCATAAGATCGATAAAACCCTTTTTTAATTTCAAAAAATAATAAATTTAAAATCAATAGCTTACATTAGCCTCGAAAAAAAGGGTCAAAACCAAGGGATAGTGCCCTCATTACTTAATCCATAAGCATTAAATTTTCCAACAATTGGCTTCTCTAGCAATTCACCTTGGTGAATGAATAATTTAAAAGCTTGACTTGTAGAGGAGCTTTGCAATTGCAAGTATGGCATATTCAAAACCTGAGCCATTTTATTTAAGTATTTCTGATCGGCTTCTGGTTTTGTTAACCAACCCTTCTTAATTGAACGTCGTTTTAATCTTTCAATGTTACTCTTAGCCTGTACTCGTTTAACAATTCTATATTTGGTTGAATTTGGCGTCGGCTGCAGATCACTACACATAGTATAATCACGTAACCCTTTTAACCAATTAATATCATTTAATTGGTTAAGTTCTTTACTAGTTCCATGTAAACGCAACGTATTACCTAATGACTTTTCGTTTGCTTGACGAAAACTAATGCCAATTGTTCCGTTCTTTATAGCGACTAATGCTCGATGCAATTTAGCAAATAGCGCATTCATTAGAACAGTTTCTTTAAATTCAGGATCAGGTAAAACTTTTATTTCAAAATAAAAATCCATATGTTATTCCTCTTTATTTTTAGCGGATTCACCAAAAACACCCCCACGAATAAGATTAGCGATCACATAGTGTTGTTGATCTAATTCAGGAACTTTATCCTTTATTATCCATCCATCGAGCAAAGTATAAAAATCTTGATCATCCTTTGGTTGACGATAAGCTTTACCACGGGTGGTTACTGCGCCATAAGGTTCAATAGCGATTGGCCCTAATTCTTCTGCGCCGATATACCAAGTATCAATAGTCCTTAATGCATTCCCGATTTTTTGAGAATGAATAGCGGCTTGCCCATTCAAACAATACAAAATTTTACTTTTTCTGTTATCACGTTCGTTACTTAGAGTCAATTCTTGAGAAGGGAAAACTTCTTGACCTTCCCCTAAAAGGATATAAGCATCTACTTTAAAAAAAGTATATTGCTTATTTAACAAACCATTTTGTATTAACTTTGCCAATTTGGTAATTTTATTCGGCGAGCTAAATTCACGTAAACTAAAAGTATCACTTTCAAATTTTCCATCCGCTCCCAAAGAAGAAATATGAACTTCTACTTTTTCAGCACCTACTCTGTTCCTCCATACAAATCTCGCATTTGCTATATTTTCAGCATAACGTGCAGCTAAAACAGAAAATTCACGTTCTTTAATATATTCATTGACTTTTTGACTTAAAATAGCTTGGTAATTTTGATCATTACAAACGGAGGGTTTAAACACATCACCTAATACTCGTAGAGTAAAACTAATTTTTAACGTATCAGTGTTAAAAGGTAATGCAGCAATATCAATAGTTTGTAAATTAGCATTATCTATCTGCGCATCTAATATAGCAGGGTCATCTGATCTGAGATTTTTTAAACGATTAGAGATGGTGCCGCGAACCGATTTTTCTTGAATGGTAATTGGCTGCCATTTATTTTCAACATAGATATCTTTCCAATTACCTGCAAACATTAATGCATCTGACGTGGCCAATTTTCTTTCAAAAGCCAAGACAGAAGCAGTTTTAATCGAAGTTTTTTTCATAATTTCTCCTTAAAGTTAAGAACGATTATTTTCTCGATGAAAATAATTGATTTTTACAAAGATACCAACCTTGCTCTGGATCAGCTTGGTACTGCCAAAAAATGTCTTCTAGTGTCTCAACACGATGGGGACTAATCCATTGACCAATGGTGTAAACGGATTCGACAAACCGAAAAGGAATGGTGAGGTCCCGAGTCTGCTTAACCTGACCCGGAGGATAAAGTTCTGAAATTGCTCGATAGCCTATATTAATTGGTACAAGCCATCCTCCAGAGGGTTTGGAAATAATATTCCATTCCACCTTTTCTTGCTGGGAATTGTCTTCATTTTTTTCAGCTCGAGATTTAATAGCAATGAAATCAAGCCACGCGTCAATCATTTCTGCCTCGGAATATTGGGACTTTAACTGCATAAAATGCTCAGCCAACAAGTCTGATTTTTCAATCAGCAAATACCCCGGTAATAATTTACGCATTTCCATTCGAATAAATTTATACTTTTTTTCAAGATTTTCAGGAATTTCTCTAAACTTGACTTCATCAATTTCTAAGATCGTTCCTCCTGCCAATCGTTGATTCAAGGCAATTTTTTCTACAAGGTTTTCAAATTCCTCTTTTGAGTAATTAAAACTTTTCAAGTCATCCATATCAAAATCACATCTGATTAATAATGAAACGGTTAAATGCATTCTTCCTTCCTCATTAAAAGCTGAAGGCTTTCCTTCTTTATCGGGGGGATTTCGAGTTAAAGAAAAAGCTGCGTTACCCCAAGTATCGGTTTGGTATTTATGAATTTGGTGCTCGTGAGCAATGATGGCGCAATCCTTGAGTTTTAATTCAATTCCTTTGGCATTGATCTGACGAGATAAAGCATGGGCAAATCCCAGAAAATTACTCACTGCTGGAAAACCATAGGTTAATCCTGAAACAGCATTCGCATTTTCAATTTTGATGCGTTTTAATTTTAAGAAAGCTTTCATTTTAAACCTCCAGTTTTTCCCTTAAACCATCCATGCTCTTCAATAATTGTTTTCGCCAAGCATCGTATTCAGGATCGCCCATATTTAAGTATTTATGGCGAAGTTTTTGATTAAGCCAATGTGCGAATTCATTTGTTATTGCCTGCATCCATTCCATTTTTTGAAAATTTTTTTTAAACTCTTCATCAATCTCAGCTCTTCCAGGATCCAGCCATAATTGTTGCTCCTTCGGTAAATTTGTATCCGCACTCCATCCTGGTGGCAAACTTTGAATTTGAGCAGCATAGAATAATAAATTATTGATCAGCTCTTCCACGTGATCAAAACGCCGGTCTCGATTCGTTTTATTTTTATTTTTGTAACGCATACTCAGCAAAAGATTCTTTAAATCTTTAATTTGTGTTCTGACCAAAGGATCAAAATATTTACTAATAAAATTTTTTCTAGGAGCTTTAATATTAGAATTCCAAATGGGTGGAGCACAATTAAATAGATATACTTTACCGCCGCGAGCAGAATTTAATTGAGAAACATTTTGAGGTTTTGTTCCACCGAAAGTCTGCACCACCAAATTAGGATAGCTTTTTATGATATCAGTAGAATATTTATTTTCTCTTTTCGATTTCCTAGCCGCTTTGGCAGATTCACTATAGCGGCTTTGGTAAATATGATTATACAACGCTTGCGCCAATGAAGACGCAAATATAGGGCTAAGCAAATGATATTTGTGATCATTGATGGGAAAATATATTTGTTTAGCTAAGGTATGGGAGCTTAGAATCTTGGGTCTTAATACCTGTAGAAAACCATGCATCCATTCAGATAACTGAGTTTCAGAAGATGCAAAATGCCGTAACAGAGAAGAATCACCGCTTGAAATATAATCAATTAAACTTTTACCTTCGTGTTCGATCTGTAATAATTTTCCAACGTCTAGTGCGGCTGCATTGCCAACGATATCTGTTTGTATCGTAGATAATGCGGCGGTGCTGAGATAATAATTATTCCAAATGTGATCTCCGTAATAACTCGTATTGTAAATACTACTTCCTTTGGCATCGGTATGGGTAAATTTTAGAGCGTGAGTCGCTATGCTGATTTGCTTTGCACGTTTTGCTGCATCAGTCAGCCAGTTAGCAGGCTGAAGATTTTCCTCTAACTTAAACCGTTCCAGATTTCTTTTTGCCTCAAATTCAAACAATTGATTCGGAACTGAGACGGATTTACGTAGCTTTGCAGTGTCCTTGTCGAATTTCAGCAATTTTTCGGCTGATTTATTGGACAGATAATTAACTATTTTTTCAAAAAAAGACATTCTAATCTCCTTTTAAAATTTTTTTAATATAAATTTGATCAAAAATTCCCTATAACATATTTCAAAATAAATATTTAAATTTAAAATATTTTTAATCAAAATTGATAACAGTGTATTTTCTAAAATGCTCATTTAAAACTCCTTTATTTGAACTTAATGTACAGTATTACTGTTTAGTTTTGAAAAGTCAATCCCTTGGTGTGATATTTTTGATTAAATAAATAATTTAATAGACATCTTGCAAAATGTATGTTAAAAACATATGCACTACTGTTCAGGTAGCTTAGAAACTTGGAGTGATATTTTTTTTTAACTGCCGTACAGGCAGCACTGAATATTATGATATTCATTCTATTATACTTTTTAAGTTAAAATCTATTTTCCTAAGTTTACATGACTGTTTACCTTGCGTAGGATTCAAATTTATGAAAAGAAAAAAAAGTTTAAGCTATGAGGAATATTTGATTGAATCACTCAAGGATCTTGAAGAAGCGGAAGGATATTTGACTACCGCTTTGGAAGAAGGTGATTTAGATGTTTTTTTAATAGCATTACAACATGTCATACAAGCGCATGGCGGCATTGCCAACTTAGCTAAAAAATCACGTAAGAGCCGGAGCAGCCTTTATAAAACGCTTTCTAAAAAAGGCAACCCTTATTTCAAAAGCATTACCGAGATCTTAAAAGCGATGGGGATGCATCTTTCTATTGAAAGAAATAGAAGTTATAACTCTCATCGCACCAAAGCAGCTTAATCTTTAAGCTTCCGTCAAATTACAATAGACACCCAAATCGCTGTGATGACACCATTTTTTTTCAATGATTCTTAGCCGAATCTCCCCAAATTTGCGGCAAGCCTCTGAAATAGTAAGTTGATTAAACTCTGCTTGTTGTAAGATGGATTCTTCGTACGGTTGATATCCCCAGGTTGAAATCCGTTCTGCCTTCAAAATCTTTTCTCTTTCAAATAACTCCCTATCTATATTAGTCAACACATCACTATTTAATGAATTAAATTTAGGAGTATCACCTTCTTCCTCAAAATAAAAAACATAACAATCATCTACTTGACCTTCACGAAAAGGAGTATGCTTTTGCATCTCAGCACACCAATCGATTGAGTGCTGCCACCAGCGCGCAGCATAATCTTTGTACAAAGAATTTTCTCCAAAAAGTTTAGCGCGAGTGTGTTGATGCTCTAAGTCTACAAAATTGTTTTTTCCATCTAGTATTTTTCGTTCCTGGATACGAGGTATAGCATTAATATTTTGTAATTGTTCCGGGGTCAAAATTTGATTTAAATCGTGATCGTTTAATAAAAAATTTGCTTTATCGTATTCAAAGCCGGGTTGATAATAAGCAGTTTGCCTTCCTATGAGTGCATTGTAGTTTTTATTAAAAATTATAAGATTGGATTCTTTTGGCGGCGAATATCGATGTCGCTGAATTCGCCCGGCCAATTGTATTAATGATCTCATGGAACTCGGTTCTGCAATCGCCCAATCATAATCGTGATCACGTCCCACCTCGGAAACTGGGCTACTTAAAACAATAAAAATATGATTATCTTCCGGATAAGTTTTTAAAGCATCAGAAATTATTTTTTCTTTCCAAATTTTTTCCGGATCATGGCGTTTCAATAATTTATCTAAATGACTCTCCATCACTGAACGCACAACCAGAGGATGTTGGCTATGGTAGACACAATAATGAATTCTAAAATTTGGCGGGGGTGTTATGATGAATAATTTCTTGGCAAGGGCCACCAAAGGATTAATATTCGCCATCCGCACTAAACCGATTGAAACTCGTTTATTAGATTGAGGATGTTGTTGATGATGTAAATTATGCAAATGAACAAACTCAGGAAAAATGGTGCGGGAAATGGCTTCAATCACCTCACCTGGGTTATTGGAAGAAGAGTTTATAGCTAACAATCTAGCCAAACGAAGTGGCGGCAATTTCTTTAATCTATTGACTCGTCCATTAACAAATTCTTTGTGGGCTTCAGTAAAATTCTTTAAATTTTCATGGTTACTTTGGCTGACGCCATATTCATCAAACCAGGCGCAACATATATTCAGAGGTACGTTAGGTTCACCAACTGCTACTTGATAAATTTTTCTCCCTGCCTGATAAGCATCGAATAAAGCTTCAATTAATGCAGGCGGCAAGGTTGCCGAAGAAAGAAGGATACGAGAGCCTAACATCCCAGCCCAATTAACCAAACGAGTTAAAGCAGGCAAATCTTTTAAATCAAACTCATCAGGTTCATCTAATACTAAATCTGAAGTCAGCAAACGCAACATAGGGGCAATTTGTTTGCCACCCCGCTCACCTTCCGTTGCGGGGATTAAATGATCAATCGTACTGACCAACACGGGAGCGCTAATCAGTTTATTTAATTTATCTGATTTCTGTAACCATCTTTTAAAAGGGCCATCGTAAAGCGTCCCTTCATAACGAATATATTGATGTTCTGAAAAAAATTCTTTGGCTGATTCGCTCCCAGATCTTTCATCAGGATCTCTTTCTTCGATTTTGTGAAATTCATAGAGTTCTTTAATGGCTTGCGAACCTATCAATACAGCCATGTCTTCTTCATCGATACATAATCTTTCCCTTAAAGCATCACCAGTTTGTAAAGTAAGATTTCTTAACCCCAGGGCAATACTGAACCGACATCCTATTTTTTCATTTGACAATCCATACATAATTCTTGCATTAGCCAGCGTTTTGCCGCAACCTGTAGAAGCCATGTTAATACCAAAAAAACCATGGCTTACAGAACGTTGTTTTAGAGTACAGGCTAAATCATAAGCTTTATCTTGCCAGCGAAATTTTTCATTTTCAGTACGTTTTTTAAAATCCCTGCAACGAGTAATAGAAGGTAAATCTAAACGTATATTAGGTAAAAATCTGCTCATTCGCATAGAATTTTTCGCTACGCCTATATTGTGTTCATCTAATTTTTGTTTTAAATGATTGTTTTTGTCTGTATTTGCAAATGCTCCGTAGGCACCATCCTGCCATTCTTTATGGGGATCAGAAGCAGAATAACTATGATCGGCGAACATTAAAACCATTCTTGCAATGTGACTAGTAAAACAATCTTGAGTTAACCAATTTTTGGATACATCAGAACGTATCAAGGCTCGAGACCCTAGTTCCTGAGCTTTTCTCAGCCAGGTTTTACTGCGCAAAGGAGTGCCGTGGGGAAAAGTCCACAGATTTTGGTTAACTCTTCTTTGTTTTTTATCAATACGTTTCCAGGCATCATTAAATCGCGAGCCATTTAGCCATGAATCTATTTTATCCCAATAAGTGTTTTCTCCTCGGGGTAGATAATGATGCGTCACAATTAACCAACCTATGGTTTGTGCGAAAGGAGGTAAGTTAGCAAAAACATTACTTTCATTTGACATTTTAATATTTTTTAAAATAAAGTCTTCATCCTCAACTTTTAAATTGGTTAATTTTTGCAACCACTCAATATCATTTTTTGCATCATTGACAAACGCTTTGAACAGTATCAAAGAAACCCATTCATGGCGGAATGCTTCATAAAGCTGATCATTTCCTTGCAATTTTTCTTGAAAGATCAAGTTAGCTTTTCCGATGTCATGAAACAAGCCTGCTATTCCAGATAATAAGGCTATATCTTCTGCGGTATGCCATTGATTCTCGTCATAACTACGTAAAATGTCTTGTTCAGTGGTATTGGTTGGAACTGCGCCTTGCTCGTTAAAACGTCTGATGTTACCCACAATCCATAATAGTTCTGTTCGGTTGTTGCTCTTAATCCAATGACAAGCTACTGCGGTATTACGCTTAGCATTTTTACGTAACATTTTTCGCAGAGTGTCCAGGCCTTGCTGAGTTATAGCAGTTTGCCATGTTCGATCTCCTCTGCGCTCTGCAAATTGATCAAGTATTCTGCGTGATTCCACTAAAGCTGATTTGTTACACTGCGACACGATCAGTACATTCATCTTTCACCCTACCTAGTTTCTCAGCAACATGCTTAATCGAATCAATCATGATATCTAAGGCTTCCGCACGATTAAAATTTTCCACACACCGTTGGCGGAACTCTTGTTCCCCATCGCCGGACATTGCTGCGATAAATGCTTGCGGTAAAATCAAGGCATCTTTAACCAAATCTGCAATGTCAAAAACCAAACCTCCGCGCCTGGTTTTACCGTGTAACACGGCAAGCCCATGCGGTAGCCCTAAAACCCATGCAGCCACCGCTCCCAAGCCATAAGCCAGATAATTTCCATGGTCCAGAAAACGATTCGCAATATCAATACTACTGCCTTGTTTAGCACGTGTAAAATCACCATATTTTACTGTTTGAGCTACTAACGCATACAATGCTTTAGTAAGCATCGCTTCTTGAGCTAATATTTCGTTACTGTTTTTAGCCTGTTCTACGCCTCGTCTGCAAGAGTCCAATAAAGAAATTAAACGGGATTCGCTCACCTTAAAGTTATTCTCTCTTTGCATAATTGAGCTTAACCAATGTTTCCGTATTTGTTCCAGTCTTATCATTTGAAAAGATTTTGCAGCATCAAGCCGTTTTTCATCTTCAAACCAAAACCTCACCCAAAGCTGTAAATATTCGGTAGGTCGATATTCGCTTTGAGACGTTAACCAAGTAACATCAATCTGCACTTCATCAGAAGCAAACAATGGTGTACCTCCACCACCACAAAAGCCAACCATTACACCTGCCTTTGCAAGTTCACGCATTGCACGTTGAGTGATTGAAGTTCCATTTCCAAGCATAATAAATGTGGTATTTGCAATGGGTATATTCCAATAAAGGGATTTTTTACCTTCCTCAGTAACATATTCAACTCTTCCACCGTTAGCTAAGACCCTGCAATACTCCAAGTAATAAACATTCGCTCGTTTAGAATGCAAAATAGTTTTTAAATCAGAAGGTGAGATATCTTCCATTATATTAAACTCCTTTTGGTATTTTTTATCAGATGATTTTACTTGGAAAATCAAAGTCAGGATAGTCATTCAAATTTCCAGATGAACCCCTGCGCGCGATCTTAGTTCATAAGTAGCAAACACATTCCTGGGGGCTTTCAAGCGGGAGAATCGCGGTTCTCTCCTTGATAATCCTCCATCACGTGGGTTTCTCGTTTTCTATATAAACGAAAGCGCTATAAATGCTTAAGTAAAACGCAAGCGCCGATAATGTTTAAAAATAGATTTAACTAGACCATACAGGCTGATAATAAACCAAGCTACTTCAATAATGCAGGAAGCTAAGTTTCGATAATAATATAAAGAAATTAAAATTAACCCAGAACCGATTGCATTTATAAGGGAATAACTGATCCATTCAGCCTTCATTTTACCGGTTTGTAGTAATATATAGGCCAGCAAAACGAGCGCAACACCGATCACTCCGACAAAATTTGCAATACTCTGCAAAAAACTCATTTTTACTTCTAACATGTGACCTCTACCTCATACCCGGAAAACTTACGGATATTAATTACACCCGTATCTAAAAATAAATATTGTCCTTTAATACCCAGTAAATTTCCACTGACTTGAGGTGTTTTGTCAAATGATAAGTTGGTTTTGTTTTCGGGATAACGGGTGATGGGATAATTAATTTGCGTTACGGAAGCATCCAGCACCTGTATTTCGGCTGAAAAGGACGACAATACAGGTTCTATTTTGGATAGCAGCTCTTGGCGGTATATGGTCAAATCTAATAATGCTGCGGGCTCTTTTACCAACTTACGCCAATCGGTTTTATCATTTACAAATTGTTTTAACCACTTTTCAATCATACCAGACTGGCGCCGGTTGGCTACCTGCATCATAGGCAAAGCTTGGCAGGCGCCTTGATCAATCCATCGTGTAGTAGTCTGTGACAATCGGGTGATGCCAACTTTCAACCCCGTTGAATTAGCTAAGTACACAATATGAGGTTGAGCACACTGTGCATGCGCCCAATCGTCTGGAGCACATTTTTGTTGTTCTACCAGACATTTTTCAGGGTGAATAATGCAAAAATGACATTCCGCTAAACGTTGCATACACGGATAACAATAACCCTGCTGAAAGCTGGTTTTAGTTTTACGGCCACATTGGATACAAAAAATATTGCCGGTGAAACGAAAACACAAAGATTGATTTAAACAAGGATTGAGATAAATACGGTTTTGGTCCAACTCTAAGGTGTAATCCACTGGCTGCGTTAACTGCACATGCATTTTCCGGAGTGGGCCTTTTTCGTTGATGTTCACTTGGGTGCTTTGTAAATAATAAATTCTTCAACAGGTCGTCCTTGGATAAAATGCTCTTGAATAATTCTTTCTAAAACGGACGGCGTACAAGAATGGTACCAAATTCCATCTGGATAGACCACAGCAATCGGCCCCTGCATACAAATACGTAAGCAATTAGCCTTAGTTCGATAAACGCCGCCTTTACTGGTTAAGTTCAACTCATGAAGACGGTTTTTTAAATATTCCCAGGATTGTAAACCATCCACTAGGCTGCAGCATTTTGGCTTGCGCTGATCACAACATAAAAAAATATGATATTTGATATCAGGCACTCCTAGAATATTGGCTTTTTCCTGAATCACATCGAGTAAGGGAGAATCTTCTTTCATGCTTGCTCCTTAAAATCAACCATCCTTTGCAAGGAAATTCGGGCCCGTGCCAAAATGTCAGGAGGTACATGAATCTCATTTTTTCCTTGCTGTAACGCTTCCTCTAAATCTTTAAGTTGGTTCATCGCCATCCACGGACAACGGCCACAGCTTTGACAGGTCGCCCCTACTCCAGCGGTAGGAGCCAGCAAAAATTGTTTTTGCGGAGATGCCTGCTGCATTTTATAAAAAATTCCCTGCTCGGTGGCGACAATAAATACGGGATTTGGCAGCTTTTGACTGGCGGGCAATAAGTGTGCGGTTGAGCCCACCACATCCGCTTGAGCAATGACTTCTTGCGGAGATTCAGGATGAGCTAAAACAGCCGCTTGCGGATATTGTGATTTCAACTGCTTTAGCGCTTCTGATTTGAACTCCTCATGGACAACACAAGCCCCCTGCCACAAAACCATGTCTGCACTTGTTTTTTGAGCAATATAACTGCCAAGATAACGATCCGGAGCCCATAAAATGCGGTGTCCCGCTGCATCCAGGTGATCTACAATTTGGATTGCATTACTGGAGGTCACCACCCAGTCTGCTCGCGCTTTGACAGAAGCGGAGGTGTTTGCATAAACAACGATGGTTCGTTCTGGATGCTGATCACAAAATTGATCAAACTGCTCTGCAGGACATCCCAAGTCTAAAGAGCAATTGGCTTCCAGTGTGGGCATGAGCACTCTTTTTTCCGGGCTGAGTATTTTAGCCGTTTCACCCATGAACTTGACTCCAGCGATCACCAGGGTGGTAGCCGAATGCTGCTGACCGAATCGAGCCATTGCTAAAGAATCACCTATAAAACCACCGGTTTCTTCTGCCAGTTGCTGCATCGAATCAGGAGCATAATAATGAGCAATGACAATGGCGTCTTCGGCTGCAAGTAATGACTTAAGATTCATTCGGTTTTATCAGAAGTAGGATAACAACTTTGCCATTTTTCAAAACCACCTAGTAAACTGTAGACCGTGAGAAACCCTTGGTCCAACAAATGCTGTGCTACTGCTTGACTGCTGATTCCGTGGTAACAATAAACCAATAAAGGCTGATTTTTGGAGGTAGTTTGGCAAAAGGTTTTCATATCCGCCACGGATAACTGAATAGCGCCTTTCATATGCTCTTTAGAAAAGCTTTCCTGGTCCCGAACATCGATAATAATCAGGTTGCCGCCAGCCAGCAGCCGGTCGGCTTCTTCAGGAGATAATTGTTTGATCATGCGCTTGCTTTCCTCGTATTTTAGATTTTTAATTTAACATTTTTTTGCGCCTTGTTCCAGAAACAAAAGTTGCCCCCCACCTAATCCTTCCTGTGTTAACACTAGAAATTAGTGGTGACTACCACTGTGTCGGTATAAGTACCGACGTGAACATTTTGCTGCGGAGGGATACGCCCATAAATCGGAAAGCTAGGGTTTAAAATAGTGAGGAGTTGCGAGAAGGATTGAGAACCTCCGGTGCCATCGCCCCAGATTATAGTATGAGCCAAATCTTGGTATAAATTGTATTGCAGCGAATTTGTCCCGTTTTTCATCATTCGCGGACTAAAAGTTCCACTTTGACCGGTCGACAGACTGATTTGCACTAAGATAGCTAAAGTGCAGACAAGATTTATCGAGCCGGTAGAATCAGTTTCAGTCGATGAAAAAACATTATAATTACCAAAACTGACCGGACTAACCGTGAAAGTGCACGACGCCAAACTGGGAGAGACAAATAATAATAAACCCACCACCAACCCCAGAGAAAATAATGGGCTAATGCGGAGGCGTCGATGGAAGAATACCAGGTTCACAAACTACTTTTCCTAATTGAGGTAATATTGCGTTCGTTGGTGGCAAGTCTAGGTGGAAATGACAAGATTGTCCATCCCAAGTCGCTATCAAAGTATTTTTCGGCTCTAAGCCGGAAACATAAAACGTGCCTGATTCTGCCACATAAAATACCGCCGGGTTACCTAATAGCATCACCTCCGCGCCTGCCGGCAGCGGTTCACCCGAAGGCAAGACTAACTGCATTTGCGCTGAACGAATCATATTAATCGGAAACTGCACCAGACGGCCACTGCTAAAATAAGGTAATACGTTCATTTTAGTCGCACCAATTTCAGCATTCAAGGGCAGTTGATTAGGATCAATACTCAAAGGATTATTCTGATAAGCAACCAAATTAGGCACAAACGCCACACCCTCCTTGTTGGTGGTGGCGACCTCTTGGTTAAAATTAAAAATTGTAGCGCCCGGAACCCCGGTTTCCACTATAGCGAAACTATTGTTAAGCAAGCGCGATAAGTAAACACCCTCCCCTGCAATAGTCGCCACAGCGCCGCTGACTTCACCACGTAATCCATTTTGATTATCTTGATGGATTGCAGTCAAACTATAAGTGCCTATATCGTTTTGGGCGCTGACACCCACTTGATAGGTAGAATTGTCACCCGGCTCAGCCAAGATGTTGTAGCCATATCCGGTACCCACTGGCAATGTGCGAATAACTTGCAGCAAAGCTTGAGTATGATCGCGTTGAGCATTGACACCTGCGTTGGTGCTGGTGTATTCATCCAGGGCACGTGTCAAAGTCAGAAAAACTCCTTGATTAGTAGTTCCACCACCGATGTTAGTGAGTATCGTCAATGACATATTGAATCCCCACGGCAAGGATTGATAATAACTGCCTGTAAAAATACTGGCACTTGGAAAGCCGCGATTAGCTTGCAATGTATAAGCCAGTGTAGCACTCGAACCGCTGGTAATAGGATATCCGATAAAACTCTGAGTTTGAACACTGGGAAAAGAATGTTGATCGTAACCTAATTCCACAAAAGCAGGTGAAGAGACTTGCACATTAGAACCAAAACTTAATCCAATAGAACTTTGATGTTGAAAACCTACCAATCCTAATTCACCCATACCGCCATCATCAGCATGACTCATCGCGGCTGCACCACTGAACACACCTAATAAACCCATCTGATAAGATCCCGCAACCCCAGCGGTTTGTTGTTGAGCGAGTAACTCTCCATGCCATTGCGCGGTAAAGCAATCATTAATACCAAATGCATCAGTGCCCGCAATAAAAAACGGCCCGTAATTATTACTCTCTTCTCCGTAATGATTGCGCACAAAACCGGTTTCGTAGGAAGAATTGTGTAAACCCGGCTTCAACAATTGAGCGGTAGCATAATAAGGCGCCGTGACGACTTGTTGCCTGCCTAATAAATCGGTGGTTACTGCCGTAACGTCGCCGATGCCGGTCACCACCGGCAGATTGAAGATAGTGAATGGCCCGGGATCTACTTTTTGAGTACCCACCAAGGAACTATTCACTAGTAAATCCACCGAAGAAGGCAGCACGGCTTCACCGCTGAAACTAGGTAAGGGAAACGGCACAAAAGTGGGTTGCGTACCGAAATTAGTGCGCCATTGAACCCCGCCAAACCCTACTGATTGGCTCCATAAACTGGGCGCGGTGTAGGTGTCTCCTAAACGCAGGGATTTCATAGCCATGGGAAAATCGGTTTGCCAAGTCGTATTGAGGCGAATATATTTAAAGTTGCGGTCGTCTTGATTCTGTTGGGGGGATTGGTCCTGCACTAAAACACCGGCCGTGCCCACACCTAGGGCATTAAAAATGCCAGCGGTAAAAATTCCACCAGCTTGGTTGGCGTTGGTGTAGGTTTGGACCGAGAGATCGTAATTAAGAAATCCTCCCGGCGGAGGCGGTGGCACTTCGGTGGGAATAAATTGTGTCTTAATAAAACTTTGGCTTTGCAATAAATTCGGCGGAGCATCAATGGCTAATACCAGATAATTCTGATCCAACTGATAAGTCAATCCTGGAAAATCGTGCAGCCGATAAAACCATCGGCCTTGATAGTTGATGGCCCGATATTGATCTAGTTTTATAAAATGGTATTCATAAAGAGTCTGAACGCTGGCCCATACTTCACCTTGAGGGTCTTGCAAAAATAATTCAATATCGTCGTGAAGTGTAGAATTAAAATTAACTACCAATAACCACTCTTGAAAGACTGGCGGCGCGGCTGGTTGCGCGAATGAATCGCTTAATAAAGCTATCCACAATCCGCTAAATAAAAATAAAATTTTGTAGATTGAGATCCGCACTTCATCCTTCTCTCCGTCCCTGATGGAAGATCACATCATAACGTATAGATATCACTTTGACGACCAGACGACCAGTATTTACGTTAGATTTTTTTATTGTTATAGTGAGCACGCGATGGTTTTATAAATACCTCGGGCTGACGCCCGGAGTGTTTTCCCCGTTTGATATTTTGCTCCGCGCGAAGGAAGTTCGCTCGAGTGACTAAACTCATTGCGCAAGTTACGGGCTTGCCCGCAGTTTGAGCATATTCTAAAGGAGTATATCGCATGAAAAAGCTAACGCTTTATTTATTGGCAGGATTAGTCCCGATTCTCATGACAGATGCTATTGCCGGCAGTTCAACAGCGAACCTTGCAGTAAGCGCCACTGTGATATCTGCTTGTACGATTACAACTCTTCCATTGGCTTTTGGCAATTATGATCCAAGTAGCGGAAATGCTACAAATGCCCAAGGCTCTGTTGTACTCGTCTGTACCCCGGGCGCTACTCCTACTGTAGGTCTAGGGACAGGTCTTAATCCCCCCAGCAGCGGAAATACGAGACAAATGACTAATGGCGGGTTGCCGACTCCAACTCTTTTAACTTATCAATTGTATCAACCATCTGGCAATTCTCCCGGAGTAACATGCACTTATCCACCCACCAATACCACCGTTTGGACAAACTCAGGTTCTGGTTTGTTTACTCCAGCGGTGTCCTCTAATATTTTACCCCAAACTTATAATGTTTGCGGCAGCATTCCAGCCTCACAAGCCGTGGTAGCTGGGGCTTATCTCGATACGGTAGTAGCAACAGTTAATTTTTGATGATTGTTACGAAAAAAATACTGATTTTTTTAGCACTCTTATTAATAATTTGGGGGCGGTGTGTAGCTGCGAATTTGCAAATTGACCCTCTAGGAATACAACTTGCCCCGCCACATCCGGTGGATTCAATTACGCTATCCAATTGGGGCGATAGTCCGATTTTAATCCAAGTTAAGGCGTATACTTGGCAGCAGCAAGGCGGCAAGGATATTTATACTGAAACCCAGAATCTTTTGATCACGCCGCCGATTGTTTTCATCAAGCCCGGTCAACAGCAGTTATTACGACTCGGTTGGATTAAACAAGCGTTCCCCGCCCAGGAAGAACAAGCTTTACGTTTGTATATTCAACAAGTACCGGCGCAAACTTCTTCAAACCTTCAAGAAAAGAGTTCAGTAATGATCTCGCTGCGGATAGGAATACCGGTATTTATTGAGCCGCTGATTCTCGCCCAACCTGAATTACATTGGCAAATTAAGCCTGGAAAAAACAATAAGCTCATCTTATCGGTGGAAAACACTGGAAATATGCATGTTAAAATTGTTCATATTGATTTGGCTTACAACGGTCAGCTTTTATCCGGTTTTGACACATTTCAATACCTATTACCTCACCAAACTCATTCGTGGGAAATTACTCAGCCCAGAAAATCCCACGCCCCCTGGAAAGTGACTACCAAAATCGACTCCGGAATATTAGCACCCGTAATAATAAATTGAAATCCTGCGCCCCCAGCCAAGCTGCAGCGCAGGTTAGATATTTCTTTTTCTTCCGCATCAAATAGCAGTTACGCTTAAGAGGTAAAAAAGGAGTTGTATTATTTGAAGTTTCTGGTTGGATAAATGCCGGCGGTCATGCTACGTTATGGAATGGGTCAATCTGTTATGATAAAGCCAATTTCTGGAGTTTGCGATGAACGTTTTTCGATTCGCGGCAATATTAGTTCTCACCTTGATATTGAGTTTACCTGCTTTTGGTATATCAACGCCTGAAGTAGCCTCCCGAACATATTCGCAAAATTACAAAGACATGATGCTGGCAGGCTGTATTGCCATCGCTTATAAAAAGGATCCACACGCCAGCCGCGATGCTTTGGATACTGCCAGTGCTTTAAACTTTTGGACTGATTACGATGTTGAAAATAGCACTGGAAAAACAGAGGGTATTGTTGACCAATATTTAGCTCGAGAATATCACACCAAACAAGGCTCCGGGAAATTAAATTTGTTGAAATGTTTAGATATGTATCACAGTCAAGCATTAACGGATCAAGTTAAAAAATATGTTACAAATCCAAATAGCAGTTACGCTTTAGAAAATAGAAAATGATCGGCCCAGAGATCATTTAGAGTTTCATGACAGCGATTCTGGCTTACCCGTTCGCTAATGTGATGAATATCGACACGTTCGAGGGGTTGATGCTGCCAAGAGCAAGCGTAAACTGCTTTGGTGCGTTTGCCGGTAACCGGGTCGATCTGCCATTGCAAACATTGGGCGCAAACTCCTTTCATCATACATTGCATCGGACCGTACACCGACCCCAAAACAGGTATTTCTGCGGCCAAATCATGCAATTCCTGCGTCCGCGCAGATCGGACTTGTTGCAGCAAGCAATGTGAGCCAATGACCCAAACTTGATCCACTTTGCTTAAATCAAATTGTTGCAATGCCGCCACCATATTTTCCGAGGAAGTCAGCCATTGAGTTTTTTCACACAGTTCCTCAATACGATCGCGGCAATAGATATCGTCTAAATCAGTAAACTGACCTACATACCAAATGCGATGATTTTCCTGGCGAAATTTTTGCGCCATTGAAAGTAAAAACGCGGGAGATAAAATATCTCCAACCACTAATATAACCGAAGGTTTTGGCAAACGCGGGCTTCGTGCACCGGTAGGCCCCATCAACGCAATGGATTGACTGGGCTTTAAGTCTCTTACCCACTTAGAACTCGCCCCCTTTTCAACAATAAAAAAAGACAATATATTGGAATCCTCTGGATGTTTAACCCCCAAAACCGCCACTCCTTCCATTTGTACCAAAACACCATTTTTAATAGATGCTTGCACTTCAAAATTTTGCAGTCGATAAAACTGGGCGTCACCGCCATTTTTGGCCGCCATAGGTGCATGGACTTGCAATTCCACCACTAAATGGTTATGACGTAATACCGATACTACCTTGGCAGTAAAGAATCGTTGAATCTTTTCATTAAAGTGACGATATTCCTGTTCATCGCCTAGACTCATTTTGTCCGCTAAGGCCTGAGTTATCTTTGGGTAAACCCTTTTTGCCGAAGCGATGGCCTTGACCACACTGCCATGAAATAACGGATGGGTATCTCCTAAAAAAGTAACCAAACGACCATCCTTGGTGTAACTTGTAAAAGCGCCAAAATCATGATTTTTTACATGTGCATGAGTTTGGATATCCGCAGGCTGCAAGTCGCCATTCACTTGTTGGTAGGCTTGATATTCAAACCGGTCCTGCCGCAAAAATGTACCGCGATGTTCAAACTCATAAGCCACATTTAAGCGAGCGCCGGTGGCGACTAAAATACTCCTCGCAGGAAGAACTTGCTTTGGCTCATCATCCGAATGCAAAACAGAGATCTCTGCACAACGAAGCGCTTGAACTTGGCCATCCCCGTCTAAAATCACCGCCTCAGGTTCTAAACCTTCCGTATAATAGATGCCCTCTTCAAAAGCTTTAATCAGTTCTTCGTGGTTGAGGCGATAAGCCGGAGATTCTTGCATAGTTCGCCGATAGGCAATGGTTACCCCACCCCATTTACGAATCAGTTTAATCAAATCGGGCTTGCGATTTTCAGTTTCAGCCAGCTTGCCGTTCTTCAGCCAATTCCGATGCATGCGTCATAAATTCATCTAAAATGCTAAGATCGGCTGGTAAAAAACAAGATCTTACGGCTTTCTCATCTAATCTGACTAGTAATTGCTGATATCGTGTAGCTATTTTTTCAATCTGCACCAGATAATAGGCTTGCACTTCAGTCGCTGTATCGACTGCAGTGAGACCACCGCCAATCACTACAGCCGGTAAACGTATCTGCAAATTGGCCAAACTAGTTGTTTTAGCGGCGCCAGTTAATTGTAACGCCATTAAAAAATCATTGGCTTGGCGCATACCTGGCGCCAAGCTGTTCGGGATAGACAATTCTTTAGGTAATCCCGCCCCTACTGCCAATGCCAAATGATCAAATCCTAAAGTCCAAGCATCTTCTACTTTTAAAGTACCACCAAAGCGAACATTTCCAAATGCTTGAAAATAATGCCTTCGTGATAAGCTAAGATAAACTAATTTTAGAAAATTCTTATCCCATCGACAGTAATTCCATACTCAGCCACCCCACCAAAACCACTGACCATGCGATCCGATAGTTTTTCAGTGATGGCGTCATACTGGTAAATAGGCTGAGTTAAATAGTATTCTGGCAATGGTTCAATTTTTAATCCATCCATACCCGCGACAGCAAATCCTTCCATCAATAAATGGTGCGCTAAACTAAATCCAGCCGGCCCTATGCCCATTACCAAAACTTTCAAACCGTTATAAGGTTTTAACACCCATTGCTCGGAACGCAACGGATTCCAACGGGCTAACAAATCGTAAATCTCTACACCCCAAGGAAGACTTAAAACATCGGTCAATATTCGCGTCTCTGTTTGAGGTATATTGACAGGCTCCTGCTTTTGGTAAATACACGCTTTCATGCAATCATTACAAATACGGTGACCGGTTACTGGACACATCGGGTTGTCAGCCATAATCATGGCCAAAGCCGCTATGCCAAAACCTTCTTTTTTTAATACGTGCATTTCAGAAATTTTTTCTTCTAATGGGCAACCAGTTAAAGTTTCACCTGCATTATTTACTTTAAGCTCTTGCTTTGGATCATTTTTTTTAACTGGAAAACCTTTAGAGCAAAAATCTCCCTGATTCTTATGGCAATAGACACAATAATCAATTTCAGCCATTACTTGACGCTGGGTCATTCTTGAATCAGTTAGCTCAAACCCATCCCGATGACGCAAATGCGGTCCCTGCAAGCGCCGATGGGGGTCTCCAGCAACCACCTCCACTGCCACTAAATTTTGAAAATCTAAGTGCTTAGGAATATGAAAAATTTCCCAAGTTTTGATCATTTCCCTACCTTCAGCGTGGGTCATTGCCGCGATACACCAATCTACTATTTTACTGATTTCATCACTTTGTTTTTTTGGATCTGCTAAAAATAAAATACCTAATTTAGCAATCGCCAGTTGCCGATCTTCTAAATTTAAATTTTTAGATAATAATTCATTGCTTACCCATTGATTTAATTCATTAAAATTTAAATTTAACCCCCTGCCAAGATTCTTTTTAGCCTGTTTTAGCACGTAATAGGCCTTAAAAGCGAACAAGGGACGATGAGAAAGCGTTTGCGACCGAAGTAAGGCAGTTTCATCTTCAATATCAAATAAGACCGCTATAAAATCTTCAATTATCACTGCACATTCGATTAAAAACTGGCTAAGTTCGGTAGCAGATATTTCTTGTGACTGACTTCTGTACTGCAATAATAAACTGTGTTTTTTAGGATCAGATTTGGCTAAAAATTTTAAAAATTGATTGTCTAGCTCTTTTAATCCGGAAGGAGTCAATAGCTCTTGAAAATGAAAACCTTTTAAGTTAAGTTTATTCTTTGTTTCCATGGAGAATTTTACCACATGCAAAAAACTAATAAAAACTACGTGAGTCCTATCGACATAAAGCTGGCTGAGTTTGATGCAATCAATCCGCGCTCCGCATCTCAGCAAGCGGAAATCAATAAATATAAACGAATTAACCGCTTACGTGATAAAAAATCACCCCCAAAACACGAAAATCACAAAATTTGGGAGGATTTCTAAAAAACCACCGGCCTCATGTAGTCCTCTAGATCCCGCGATCAAGTCACGGGATGACGAGGTGTATGGATTATAGAACTTCTGCTTTTTTAAAGAATTCCTGCAGCTCTCCTTTGGCATACATTTCACTTACAATATCACAGCCTCCGACAAACTCGCCCTTCACATAAAGTTGCGGAATGGTCGGCCAATTTGCGAAATCTTTGATGCCTTGGCGGATAGCTTCATCTTCCAACACGTTGACACTCAGGAATTTAACCCCACATTTTTGTAGAATTTGAGTCACACGCCCAGAAAACCCACATTGGGGGAAATCAGCAGTGCCTTTCATATATAAAACTACCGGGTTGGCCTGGATAGTTTGGCGAATCTTTTCTTCTATATTCATTGAGTGACCTCTTCTGGAGTAAAAGTTTGCAATGATAACGCATGTATTTCTTTTCTCATACGCTCGCCAAGAGCAGCGTATACTAGACGATGACGTTGCAGTGGATTTTTTCCCTGAAATGCTGAAGCAATGATGATCGCTTCAAAATGATGCCCATCCCCTGTAACTTGAGCAGAGCTTTGGGTCAAACCAGCTTCAATCCACTCTTTAATTTGTTCAGAAGTTACCATTCCGATATAATACATTAAATAGCAATTTTTTTAAAGAGATGAGTACCTTATGACATATGTTGTGACTGAAGCCTGCATCCGATGCAAATACACCGACTGCGTGGAAGTGTGTCCTGTGGATTGCTTCCGCGAAGGACCTAATTTTTTAGTTATTGACCCCAATGAATGTATTGATTGCCATCTATGCGTACCGGAATGCCCTGTCAACGCCATCTTTGCTGAAGACGATGTGCCAGCCGAGCAAAAAGAATTTGTCAAAATAAATGCCGATTTAGCAAAGAACTGGCCTATGATCTCCACCCGCAAAGAAGCTCCGCCTGATGCCGATGAATGGAAAGAAGCACCCAACAAGTTACCTTATTTGGAACAAGAATGGCCAAAATAGGTAAAAAAGTCGCTTTATTGTCTACAGGAGACGAGTTAACCAATGGCGACGTATTAAATACCAATAGCCAAACCATCGCTCTAGAACTATATAATCAATTTATACAACCTGGTTTGCACCTGACCGCCAGCGATGAACAAATTCAGATCGAAGAAAGTATCCGCTTTCTGCTAAAGAACCATGAAGCGCTTATTATTACGGGTGGTTTGGGCCCCACTTCAGATGACCGTACCCGTTTTGCGCTCAGTCAAGTATTAAATGAAGTATTAGAATTTGATGAACATTGCTGGCAGCACATTGTGGCTCGGTTGCAAAGCTTGTCACTTCCAATTCCCGAAAATAATCGCATCCAATGTTTATTTCCCCGCAGCGCTGAAATCTTACCCAATGACAATGGTACTGCCGCAGGCTGCCTGGTAATGCATGAGCAAAAGCCAATTTTCATGTTACCTGGCCCACCCTTTGAATGCAGGCCAATGGTGATACGAGATATTTTACCTTATTTACTTAAAAATGGTTTTTCACAAAGGCAGTACCGATGTGAATGGCTACTGACAGGAGTCAGCGAAGGATCCATCGCGGAATTATTAGACCCCCTGATTGCCGCTTCCCACTGCAGCATCGGTTATCGAGTAAACTGGCCTTATTTAGAAGTTAAATTACAGGCAGATGATGAGAGTGAATTTGAAAAAATGCGTATGCAAGTAGATGATTTTATTGGATTAAATTCAGTCAGCCCCTGTAAACAAAAAGCTTCGCAGCAATTAAAAGATTGGATTATTTCAAATAGAAAACTGATCACTATCGACGACAGAATGAGCGGGGGTTTATTAGCGATAGTCTTATTATCTCCCGATTCTCATCCATACCTTCGTTTTACCCCGATCCCTCCCGAAGACAGTGATTACCATATTGTTTTAACAGGATTGGAGAATTATTGGCATAATAAAAATGAACCCAACCTGGTAAATCTAACGCTGTTTAAAGATCAAGAGTTTATTTACCAAAAAAAGATCTCAATCCCCTTTCGCAAGGAACGAACCCCTCTATATGCTGTAGAATTATGCTGTTGGGAAATTCTATCCAGTCTATCACAGAGAAATCTGTAGAAAATACTTAAAATAAATACTTTAAATAAATAATTAAAATAATCTTGACTTATAAAGCGTATTTATGTACAATTTAGGTGCAATTAGCGTTCATTTCGTTAAAATTGCTCAATTGGTGCATTAACTTATTGAATAGAATAATATTTTTTTAAAGCCTAAATCTGGAGACAAAGTACATGAAAACCATCACCACAGTGGCCGCAAGAGAAAATTTTGCTGAACTGATTAATCAAGCCTCTTACGGCGGACGCAGAGTCATTTTAACCCGCCGCGGTAAACCAGTCGCCGCTTTAGTTTCGCTGCGCGATCTTCGTATCCTCGAAGAAACTCCTGACGTTGAAAAAAACGAAACTCAAGAATAATACTGACCGCAATTCCCGCTGAACGGGAATTGCTTCTCATTTTGATCCTGAGTTCCGGCAAAGCCGGAACTCAGAAATGAAGAGGGAGATCGCTCCGCTCTTCTCCCCCTTGCGAACCCCCATCAGGTAAGATTTTTCTACTGCCTACATTGTCATTTTTTTGTATTATCCTAAAGCAACAAAGTATTCGGGGATGTCTATTTTTATTTGACCAGAACATAGCGGAGGCGACTTTCGTGGCGCACCCGAATTAATGGGATGAAGTAATTTTGATGTTTATATCGCGATGTAAGGTTTTTAATCGATTTTCTGAATCAGTACGAGAAAAGAACGTGATTCGATGCTGACTTTTATAGTGTAAACCATGAATCACACCGAGCGTCAGAGCCGCGGTGGTATTTGTGAAATATTTGGCGCCTAAACGTCTGGCTTTAGATAACGAGTTTCTATCTTTTGAGAGAGCATTTTCACAATATTCATTTTTCGCTTTTTCGAGGCAAGAAATTAACTTATCTTTGTCACCTTTTACAGAACTTTCCTGATGGTAAAAATTCATTAAAGCATAAAAGCAAGTCCTTAAATAGAACGGCGCTATTTTTTTGGAGATTTCATATTTCTCTTTTGATTCTGAAAGATTTTCAAGTATTATTTCGTTAGTATTATAAATCTGCAGTAGGAAATTACAGAAATTTATATTTTGAAGTAATGGCTTAAAAAAATCATAATCCGTAAATAAATCACCCAACACAATCATTGAAGTTAATTTATTTTCGTTCAAAAACATTTCATGTTCTTTAACATTTTGGAAAGTTTTTACATTTGAAGACAATTTAAGCAATAATGAATTACTTAATTTGATATCTTTGCTATAAATAACATCCATCATATTAAAAAAATCACTTTTATTGATGGATTTTAATTCTTTTATATCATTCAAATCTGAAGTTAATTTCAATTCTGTCGCAATACTATTACGAATTTTAAATAAAAATCCTTGCGCTATGGAATAGTATTGAGAATGCTTCAATGCATAACAAGAACTAACAATATTTTTCGCTACCTCATAAAAACGAATACGTTTTTCCAAAGTTCCAGTATCTATTTCAAAATTTTGGTGAAAATTACAATTAATATGATTAACAATGGCTAGCAGAATTATCTGCGCTGCGGTTGATAATTCAGTTTCTATTTTTTCTTTAAATAATGTTTCATGTATATTTTTAGAGTTAAATGCTAAAGCCAAATAAATTTGTGAAATTTTTATTAAACCATCCAGGCGATCAGAAGCGTCTGGACATATCCGAAATATCTTATCGATTTGAGAAATGCTGAAATGATAATGCGCAAAGCTGTCTCTAGACTCAACATTTTTGGATAACTCAAGCACAGACTTAGCTTCTGAGATAGGCAATGTATAAAAATATAGTTCATCCAAATTTTCCAACATCATATCGTGTTTTTCAATAATAATTTTTTTATGATGAGGAATATGAGAGAAAATATTTCTCGTTAGCGCTCCATT
>CAWCIY010000001.1:0-26152 GCA_963795715.1 uncultured Pseudomonadota bacterium | reverse complement strand
AAGATAAAGTAATATCTTACTTTATCTTATCAAATTATCAGGAAAACCAGATAAACGCTGAAACCCATGTTCAGCTCTCTAACCAGCCTGGCGGATTTTGAAACCACCAGCGTTCACTGTCGCGCTTCAACTTTTGCAACAACGCCACTGTACACACCGGTCTCTATTTTTTTCATCCCAGCCGCCCCGCTGTGTCTCACACGCCAAAAGGCACAGCGAGAGCAAGTTTAACTTCACCATCGCGCACCGATGATGACGCACCAATCTCTTACACCAGAAATTTAACCTGTGTGATTAGCTGCTATTGGGGGTGATGCAGATGAGTTACGGGTTGTATCCATGGAATAGCGTTAAATAGTGCACAAGGATTCAAAAGGAGAAAAACATTTTGCAAGGTAAGAGGTCATGAGCCGGAGTATCGCGATTACTAAAGTACCCATGGATGACTCAAAAAGTTAATCATTTTTCTCAAAATATTTTTACGAAATTGCCTATCAAAATAGGGAATTCTTATTGACTATCCCTTGTCATTTCCCGCCTATCCCTTGTTTTCAGTGACAAGTTCGATGAAATTATGATTTAAATTGAAAGTGTTAGAATGACTATTTTCGCTACGTCACTGCGTAAAACGCAGTGACGTAGCGTAGATATAGAAATTCAGAGAATGTTAAGCGCCGTCCAGCTTATGAACTCAGAACTCCTTGCATCTCTCTCAAAGATTATTAATAATGTTTCTGTCCCAGATATAGGAAAGTACTTAATTAACGCAAAGGAGCTTAGAGCGATGCAACAAGAACCGAAATCTAACAATCCCTCACCGAATCCGTCCGGTACTGGCTTTCTCCAGGACAGTTCCCTGATGACCGCCCCACCTCAGCCCGTGGGCGGCAGCGACATACTACCTCTTTCGCTTCCGCACGAACAGAAAAGCCTATCTTCTGCCAAGTTAGGTCTGGCGCAACTCGACTCTCAGGGCGGCATTCGAATTGATTTATCCGTTCCCGCCAGCGCCTTGATCTTGGGACGCTTATTAGGTAAAGGGGGTTTCGGCGCTGTATATGAAGGCATTTACCAAGGCAAACCCGTGGCCATCAAACAGTTGAGCGGGCATTTAAGCACGGACGCCTTGGCCGAACTCAAGCGCGAAGCGGAAATTATGTTCCAACTCGGCATTTCGTCCGAACATATCGTAAAACTCATTAAAATTTGCCTGGAAACGCCTTACTCGCTGGTGATGGAACTGATGCCGCAAGGTTCTCTCTATGATGTATTACGTAACGGTCAGGACTTACCCTGGCAAACCCGTTATCAAATCGCGGCAGACTCGGCCCAAGGACTCTCGGATTTACACGAATGTAAAATTTTACACCGGGACTTAAAAAGCTTAAATATCTTACTGAGGAATGGACGGGCTAAATTAGCGGATTTTGGCTTGGCGAAAGTCAAACACGAAACCGGTAGCCAATCGTCGGTCACGGCCAAAGGCACGGTATTATGGATGGCCCCGGAATTGTTTGATGATGAACCTAAAATGACGACGGCGTCGGATATTTACAGCTTCGGTATGGTGCTGTGGGAATTGGTGACCCGGCAACTGCCCTACGCGAAAGCATCGAATCCGATGGTGGCGGCGCGATGGATTGAGAAAGGGAAAAAAGAAGAAATTCCGGGCGACTGCCCGCCGGCATTGAAGAAAATTATTGAATCGTGTTGGGAAACCACGCCCGCCCAGCGGCCCACCGCCATCCGAGTGCTGGCGGATTTAAAACCTCTGGTGGAACAAAAAGTATCGCCACAGGATGATTCTGAATCGGAAATTAAAAAATTAAAGGCGCAAATGGAGCAAATGAAGTTAGCGCACGAACGGCAGATTGGGGAAGAAAAACGGCGATTAGAATCAGAAAAACAAGCTGAAATTGAGCGAATAAAACAGCAACATCAAGCGGAATTAAACTACACACAGAAAGACTTGAAATACGAATCACCGGTTCAATCCCCGAAATCAACGCTACCGCTACCGTCGCTATCACAAACGATTGCACAAACTATCATGCCACCGCCAAAACCGGCGGCCAGCCCAGAGCAATTAAAACTGCAAGATCAACTGATAGCTGCTTGCAAACAGGGGGATGAAAAAGCGGTTGCGGCATTATTAACACAAGGTGCTAAACCAGACATGGCCAATGTGAGGGGCGAACAACCATTAGGAGCGGCGGCATGGGGCATGTGCCCTGATGTGGTTAATGCATTACTCAAAGAGGCGAAAGGTATAGCGCCGATGACCTGGGGAGAATGTGAACAACATAACCTGAAGCATTACAAAGAAGTGTTTATCGTGCCTAAATTTGACCCGAAAACTTTTGAAGCATGGAGTTGGTTGCTCCTTAGAATGGATCCCAATCCGTTTGTCAGGGCATTTCATTTGAAGAAGGCTGATGAGCAATGGCATAATAAAGATACTGAAAATTGGGATGCGTTTAAAAGGTTCATCGGTTTAAGAGAGAAGAGGGGTTGGGGTGAACGGGAAGCTAACTGGGATATCTACTTTATCGGGGTATGTATGGAAAGTGAAGCGGGGTATGTAGGTTTCAGAACACAGATTAAACAATTCGTTGAGTATGCAAAACGTCCGGAGGTGGTGAACAATTTTTAGAGTAGCGCTGTAACAAACAGAGTAAATTTTCTTCGCCAAAATATTTAAGTGTTGCGGATAACCATTTGTCCCAATTTAAAATATCACGTAACCCGTCAAAGCTCCAATTGATAAATCTGCGCCAATACATTGCCAAGCGAGAATGACTCACTTGCTGCTCCTGAAGCTGCAACATATTGGTTGCCAATCGGCTCAATGTTTGCTGACTGGTCGTCAACCCTTCCAGGCTGAACCGGTAGCCAAGAAAGTTTATACCTTTTTTCACATGCCCGGCATCGGTTTTTGTCGGGATGTTTACTGACTTTTAATTTTTCAAGAATCTCATTCATAACGCCAATCGCCTGCCGCTGTTTCCAGCGCGTGTCGGCCACAATTAGCCAATCGTCCATGAAACGGCAGTAACGGACAGGCAATTTTGCCATCGCATCATCAAGAGGTTGTAAATACATTGCGCCGATGAGCGGTGACAAAGAAGAGCCGCGCGGCACACCTTTTTTATTCTCGATCAGCAAACCGTCTTTATCAATCAGATGATTTAAAAATCCATCCAGCAATGTCAACACCGTTTTATCGGAAATCACCGCGGCAAATTGTTGGCGGATAATGTCATGATCAAGCGAAGCATAATACGAGAGGACATCACTGCGGAAAAAAAATTGTCCTGGCCGCAAGCCCGATTGCACAGAACGGACCGCGCCTTTTAATCCGCCGCGCCCGGAAATATGATAACAGCGCTGAGAGAGTAATGGATTGAGATATTTTTCTAGCACGATAGTCATCGCTTTTAACACCAGCGCGTCTTGTGCGCACCACACGTCCACCGCTTCACCTTGAATCACATAACGGCGCAGTGGTGAAAATCTGTAACCCCCCCCCACTGTGTAATTTTAAGGCAATATCGGCTTTCACTTCTTGCCAATGATAGCGCACCCACCAAACATCCGCATTGGGCGAGTGATGCTCACGCTGCTTGCGAAGCCAATCGAACGAAAAGCAACCGCCAAGCCATTTGTTAATAAGCCTGAAATAATCTTACAAAGGCTCCAAAAAGTGTTACGCAATCCTTCTTCTAGGGAACTTTAAATTCTACCCTCGGCTTAAATGGGTATTAATTGAAATCCTAACGCTTTGGCCTTTCTTTCCATACTTTTAATGATCCGACCCTGATACTGTTGATTATAATAATCTTCTCCAGAGTCTTGGTATGGTTTTTGATCTTTCAGCAATGTGTAAATCAGCCGCGCAATTTTGTAAGCCGTTGCAGTAATAGCTTTGGGTGCGCCTAATCGAGTTTTTTGTCGCCGCAAAAAAGCGCCTAAAGCAGACGGGCTGCGGTGTAATGAACTTGCAGCCATACGCAACAACGTGGCTGCGCGATTCGATGAAGGTTTTGTTTTCCCACTGAGTCTTTTCCCTCCCGATATCTTCGTGCCAGGCGCTAATCCCAACCAGGAACCAAAATGTTTTGCACTTGGCCAACGGTTCATGTCTAATCCAATTTCGGAAAGAATTCTCAATACTGAATGAGCGCCCAACCCATCTATTTTGGTTAAATCCACACCCGTCATTTGTTGCAGGTAGCCCTGCGCGTTAAAGCACAAATTATTATGCTTACGTTTCCTGGGATTATCAGGCAATGTCTTTGAAATCTCTTTCTCGGCCTCAAGGGACGCTTGCTGTTTGAGAACCTGCTCAATCTCATGATCGCAATCGGCTATTTTGCCCTGATAAATATCAAAGAGTTCCACAGCCTGCCGTAAGGCAAAGAGATGTTCTGGCCGATAATTGCCATACAATGATTGTTCAATGACCTCTCGGCTCTGCTTACATCTTCTGTCTCGATAGCTGGCTAATTTCTCGGGTGAGCGTTCACCCGAGAGAATAGCCCGAATAATTTTCAAACCCGTTTCTCCAACAATATCACTGACAACATTCATCAAGAGAACATTCATCTGCGCTAATGCTTTTTGCATGTGCAAAACTTGCTGACTAATACTTTGAATTAAGGATTCTCGTTGCCGTAAATAAGCGCGTAATGTGCAGATATGCTGATCAGGACGAAAAGAAGCTCGGAGAAGGCCATAAGAATGCAGTCGTTGAATCCATTGACAGTCTTCCACATCCGATTTACGGCCAGGCACATTTTTGATATGACGGGCGTTTACCAGAAAAACTTCAAAGCCCCTTTCTTCTAAAATTTCATAGAGTGGAATCCAGTAGACACTCGTTGACTCCATAGCCACCGTTTTGATACCCACCTCTGATAACCAATCAGCAAGCTGATTAAGATCTTTAGTAAAATTAGGAAATTCCCGAACAGGATTCTTATCACGGTCTTCTGGGATCGCGACAAAATGCGAAGTACTACCGATATCAATGCCAGCGGCATCGGGATTTAACAAGTCCATTTTTTTTGTTTTGGTCTTTAACATCTTGCATCACCTCCAAATAATGAATAACATTTTAAGGGTAGAGTCATTCAGCGCAGGAGTTGACAAAAATTAAGCAATCTTCTAGACGGGATAGCTATAAGCTTCACCAATATTATTGTCGCAAACTCCCGAGACCAAGCTACATGACGGGCTTTTTAGCACCAATGAAGAATACGGTCACGACAATGAATGACTCTATTCATATCTTCTATTTTTTCGTCACGACTTGCCAGTCCATAGTTCCTTCCTATTATTTTTTCGCGTAGCGGATTATAAAAGCTACATGGCTTCTACATGTAATTTTCAGGATTTTTCAGATATCATATAAGTATTTGATTATAAAGAAGCTGGCGATCTGAATCGAACAGACGACCGGCTGATTACAAATGTCGAGGATACACCATTTACCCTGATTGATCAATGTTGATAATACTTTACAAAATAATCACTTAGCGTTATTCTATGTTTGATGGTGTTATACCAAATCATACCGAAATTCACCTCTAACATAGCACCAGCCTAGCACCAATAGTATAACGCATAAGGAGCAACAGCAATATGGTGGACAAGAAATTAAACTTTACTAAAGCAGCTTTGGAAGCTTTACCTAAACCACTCGCCGGCAAACGGGCTTACTACTATGATACCAAGATGCGCGGTCTGGGTATCAGTATTACCAGCAATGGCGCTTATTCTTTTATCGTTTACCGATGGGTTAATGGCAAACCCGAACGGGTTACTCTGGGTCGGTTTCCAGACTTATCCATTGAGCAAGCCAGGCGCAAAGCCGAGCGCATCAACGCCACCATTGCTGAAGGCGGCAATCCTAATGATCTACGCCGGGCTGAACGAGCAGAAATCACCTTGGGCGCTTTATTTGATGAATACTTAGAACGCCACGCCAAAATCCATAAGAGAAGCTGGGATGAAGACCAAGGCGTATTTAATCGTTATTTGACCCCCTGGCAGTCGCGTAAGTTATCTACCATCACCAAAACCGACATACAAAAATTACACCAAGAAGTTGGACGCGATAAAGGACGTTATGCCGCCAATCGGTTGTTGGCGCTTTGCAGCACAGTATTTAATAAGGCTACCGAGTTTGGCCTATGGGACAAAGCCAATCCTGCTTTAGGCATTAAAAAATTCCGAGAGCAATCGAGAGATCGCTTTTTGCAGTCGGATGAACTGCCTCGCTTTTTTCAAGCTTTATCGCAAGAACCTAATGATAATATTCGCGACTATATTATTCTTGCCCTACTAACGGGTGCACGAAAATCGAATGTGCTGGCTATGCGTTGGGATCAAATTAATTTAGACAGCCGGGAATGGCGTATCCCCCGAACAAAAAATGAGACTCCACAAATTGTCACATTATCAGAAGAAGCCTATTTTCTTCTCAAACAGCGAAAAGAAACAGCTACCAGCGATTTTGTATTTTCCAGCACAGGCAAAACCGGCCATTTAACCGAACCTAAAAAAGGCTGGGGCCGTATTCTTAAACAAGCAGGAATAGCAGACTTGCGCATTCATGATTTACGCCGCACATTGGGCAGTTGGCAAGCCCGCACCGGTGCATCTCTAGCTATTATTGGAAAATCACTGAATCATAAATCTCCTCAAGCCACTGCTATTTATGCTAGATTAGACCTTGACCCTGTACGTGCTTCTGTAGAAAAAGCGACTAAAGCTATGCTTGAAGCTGCTGGTATAACAGGAATAGAGAAGAAGGAATTATTAGAAGGAACTAGACAACAATAAATCATAACAGAAAGAAAGTGGACATCAGTGATTATAAACTCTCATAACAGATAATTGATCATGTTTATCAGTAGAAGAGTTAGGTTTTTTAAAAGAAGGTAATGATTTAAATAAAAAACTTAAAGGATAAGGATTTTGTTCTCTGTTTAACGTGCTTTGTGTTAATTTCGCAACATTTTGAGGAGTGGTGATTATTAATTTTTGAAAAGTTTTATAAATGCCCTCGATAATTTTCCCGAAACCATAGATGATTCCAAGCACCCCACCACAAAACAGAATAAATAATTTAGTAGCATCTTTTTCAGTGAATCGTATTTCAGGAGGCGGAGTGGGTAATTTAGGTATTTTCTCTGGAGGCATAAATAAAAAAAATGGCAACGACAATGCGTATATAGCCACCGAAAACCCATACTGTCACCAAACGTTTTCGCACATTTTCGATTGTCCTTACCTGAATTCCATAAGCCTCGGCAATTTTTTCATCATTCCAGTTTGGGCCATTCGCATCTGCTTTTAACAAAATTTTCGCCCTCATTGCTTTTTGAGACCCCCCTTTTAATTTTTTTATCAATTCTTCCAGAATGAGTTTTTCTTCTGTCGATAGCCGAACAATATATTTCTTCATAACATCCTGCCTCCTCGTTAATAAAAACAGTATGTCATTTTACATGCCATGCCCGGGCTTAAAAAGTAAATAAATTTAACGGGGAGTAAACTGGCAATTAACCTCGAAAAAGCTCGACACAGTTGAAGTCAATTTACCCGAAAATTGAATGTTGACGAGGCACTAGTACACAAATAAATTTAAACTGAGGATATTAATCATTTAATATTTGCTCTTAATTTAATGCTTAAAATCATTCTTCTGCAGAATTTAGGTTTAAATATTAAAAAGTAAATTTCCGAATATTTTGATCAAAAGATAATTCTGGAGGTAGCCCAAACGGATATTGATGCGGTATGGTATAACCTCGGAAAGTAGAATCAAATACACGTTCTTCAAACGAGGCATCAAATCGACTGGCGGTATAATTTTCATCCTCTCGACTATAATAGCCTTCTATATTCAACACATCACTATCACACTGATGACAATGCAATTTAGCTAACAAGCTATGCGGTTGATTATATTGTTCAGTATCCTGACGTTGATGATGAAAGAATGCACACTGTTTTAATGGATGAGGACAATCCGCAAATGATAATTTCATCTCGGGATCTACAATATCCTTTTTTGGTTCATTAGGTTTCACCAGCTTAAATTCTTTCTCCTCTAATTGGTCTCTGTCTATAGATAAATTGATCTGCATAAAATTGAGAAAATAATAACTCAATAATTCTTTTGGCATCTCTCTATTTTTTGGAGGATAAGTCAATTTTAAATTTCCATCAGCCACGGTTTGACATAATTTTTCTAATGAATTAACGTCAGATTGTCTGGGAACGTAAGGAATATACCCTCCATTAAATAACTTGTGAACTGTAATTGATCCTAACAGTCCGAGAAATAAATTCAGTAACGGAATGCTAATCCAGTCTACTGCGCTAGAATTACTTCTCGGTTCACTGCTAACTTCATCGAATTCATTATCCATTACGATTAAATAAGTTATTTTAAACATATAGGCAATGGAGAATGAATTGGTATAAAAAATTCTAGATAAAAATGATAATAGTTTAGTACTATAAACATTAGGATGAAATTTTGGCATTAACCAATGTACGGCAACAAGGTAACTTATACTGCATAAAGGAATCGATGTTTGAGTAGCCGTATTAAAGCCAATACCAAGAGCGCCAAAAACGGCAGTGAAAAATGCCATTAGACTAATGACCTGTTTAATTTTATAAGACTTCTTCCGGTGTTGTACTAATAAAAGATCGGTGGGCAACATGACTTGCTTAAATTCAAGCAACCATTGAGGATATTGTTTAGCTAATTGATTTAGTTGTAGTTGGATTTCTTGCATGGATAATATTCGATTGTGATATTGTTGCGTTACAACAGAATGAGCTATACCACCACATAAACCGCCATTCATCAGGGCTAAATAATGGATGACGCTTAAACCTGGGGATGCAAAAGGCACTAATAAATAAGTACACAGAAATAATATTCGGGAATGATAACGCGGATTAATTTTTTGACCTAAATACACTCCCAAAGAATAAGTTGATAAGTAACAACCCACGGCCCCCATTAATTTTGCTTCCGTGTTACGCATCATCGTATCTGCCACCTCCAGGTAGCTCAACAATAAAATCGAAGAAGCTATAAGCCCCGCTCCACTCAGAAAAGATAATATTTGAATACATCTGCTTAAAACAGACTTTAGTTGAACGTGAATGGAAGTGGCTGTTAGGGTATTTTCGGTTGAAATGTTTTGATTAGAATATTTCCCTAAAAGCGTCACTGCTCCATCATAAAGATTATATCCACTCCAAAAAGAAGCCGTTAAAAAATAAAATAAATAAGGAATATTACTATTTTGATATATTCTCAATGAAGTAAAGATTAAAAACTCCAACGCAGACAACAAATTTCGCTTTTTTTGTATCCATTCTCGCGCACCCATTAACGACCAAGGTTGAATACTGAGATGAAATAGAAGGCCAGTTGCTAAACCAATGAGAATAGTATAGGGAAAGATATAGTTATTCGGCCCTTCATTAAGAGCGCTTCTAACGAATAAATAAACAGATTGTGTAAGCCAGGCGGATGGTATTATATTATGGCCTATCCGTTTAATAGTAAATGACCCAATCTGTTTTTGATAAGCGATATTTTGAATATTATTATCACCTAAGATCGGTGTATCTTCAGTGAGTTCTGCAGGAAAAATGGATTGCTGAGCCTGAAGATTTTTTTTATCTTTTATTTTAATTTCAGTATCTTTTTCCTCTAAAGATAGGATGGTTGGAATGACGTCGCTGCTTTTCCAATTTAATCGCCATAAAATTCCAGAAATAGCAAATCCATAAGCCAGATAGACATTTTCAGACAAACTTCCTTCCTTATCCGTAGCATCCCTCAAATTGTAAAAAGTAACGATGCCTCCTAATGCCAGAGAAAATACCGTGAATATATTTTTTCCAAGATATCTCAGGACAGAGTTTTTTTCCATCAATTTGCTGAAAAAATATTGTTTGTCTGAATTGAGTTGAATATTTCCTTCTTTCAGTAGAGGTGTAGAAACTGGTGAATTCATTGGAATTTGCTCAGAAATCTCTGAAGAATTTAATCTGAAAAAATTGGCTAATTTCATCGCTCAAGTTCCTCGATCAGTATCATTATGCCAATTAGCCTATTTATCTTCGGCTAGGCTAAAGATGTTAACAGATCGTTCAGTCCTGTTGTTTGAAGAAATGCTTTCTGTGCAACAGATAATTTGAAATCGGTAATGGGGTTGGTATTATCTTTTTTTCCCATCAATTCATGATGAATGGCCGAGACTAACCGCAAAAATTGATAATTTTTCGCTTTAATTTCTTCGTAGAGAGGTAACAATTCCGGCAGTATGCCTTCCCCTTCAGTCCAGCCAAAACCTTCTTCATTCTGGACATAGATAGATAAGATAATATGTTCTTGCTGCTTTTCACAGCTAATCACATTCTGGATACCGTATTTTTTTAATTCCTTACTATTAACCTGCTGAGCAGTATACTTAAACATGAGCCATACCGTACCGTAATTACTGATGTAAAAAAAGACATCAAAATATTTTAATAACAGCGCTTTCTCATCCCCTCGAAAATCACCATAATGGTAAACATACGATGCGCCATGACTGGTCACTGTCGCTCGACTGGATAAAGAATGCAATTCCTTGCGCGCTTCCGCAGTCAGCGGTGCTTGTAGACTGCAAAATTCATAGTACTGATATTCGCTCATCAATATACCCTCCTAGTAGAATGAGATTTTACTCCATTTTCCTGATGAAACAACCCATCAAATCTTTCCCTCCGATGAGTGAATTACGATGAGGGCAGGCAAAAATATTTCGTTTTTGTGTAGATTTTGAATCTATAGTGAGGGGGATTAAGTTCAGTACAGAGGATTCTAAATTCTCTGAAAGAGCAGAATAGTGGATTTCAAAACAGTGATACTGAATTGAAAATAGTTCAGATAAAATTTTATGATTGTCGGCGTGATTTACCGGCAAGCTTTCAAAAATTAAATAAGGTCTATTTTTGATGAGCGTTTGAATGGTGCCCAAGATCACCGGGTATTCATGGGATTCAACGTCTATTTTAATAAGATCAGGAGGAGGTAAAGCTAAATTATCTAATTTTCTTATGGGTATACTGCCGCCTGGATATAACTGTCCTAACCCTGAATGAAAATCATCGGGTAACTGAATGTGACCTAAGCCTTCTGTGTTGGATAAAGCCAATGGATGACATTCAATCCACTCTTCTAAGTTAGCTTGCCACACAAACTTTTGCAGGTCTGCAAAGGCGGTTTCTTGTGGCTCAAAAGCCCAGATTTTCCCTCGAAATAAAGGATGAGTCGCCACGTAACCTGAAAAATCTCCCCAATTAGCGCCAATATCATAGAAAGTTTGAATATCAGCCTGTTCAACCAGAACATCTAATAAAGCACAGACTTCCGGCTCATATCCTCCTTGAAAACGATGAAAATAAATTGCATGAAACTGACTATTATTGATATTCATATCACAATAACGTATCCCTTGTGGAGTTTGTAGAGTGAATTGCCCTTGACGCTTTCCGAATCCTGACTTAAATAGCCAACGCACGATGCGTGAGCCTATTTTGCGATTGGTTTGAAACAGAGAAGGCAGACTTAGCGGATGATAGTCATAAGCATAACGATAAACGCGCGCTACGAACGGTAATTTTTTGACTTGATAAACAGGACGAATTTTAATAATTCGAGAATACTCATCCATTATATTCGTATATTTTGCCATCCACTGACGTCCTCTGCAAATAATGGCCGCCTTAATGCAGTGATCGTCTCTAAATATTCAGGATGATCAGCAGAAATGCCGCCGTGCCGAATCAAAAAATCAATGATGACTAAAGCAGAATTATATTTAAAATAGTCGGTGTCATACACTAACGCCGCTAATTCAGTTAATGAATAGATCATAAAATGACTGACTTCAGTTCCATCTGTAGTAGGATTAAAATCAGCTGGTAATTTAAGGTCATAGACAAACATGGTATCGGGGGTAATGCCTCGTGGGGTATCCATGAGATAACATACTGCGCCCGTACCTCGCATGTGAGCTAATAACTCACGCGGAATTTGCGCTTCTTCAACCGCTTCCTTTAACATATTTTCTTGAGGAGACAGACCTAACGTTAAACCGCCTGCGGCCAAATTATCTAATTTATCCGGGGCAAATTTCAGATGAGAAGCACGTCGTGAAATCCAAACCCAAATTTGATGATCTTTCTCGTAGTAACCGTTTAAATGGGTGCCGTACGTTTTAATACCAAAAAAAGGAGCGATTGACCTTTCCAAAGCCAGTAATGGCTTTTGTCCATAAGCGGGTGAAACCGGATATAATTCGCTGCGCCAATCAGACACAATGCCTTCTTTCCGTAAGGCAAAAACTACTTTGGCAATGGCCTGTGTTCTTTGATCATAATTATCGAATCGATCAATTAAACATACTTGATCAGTATCTAATTGAAAAAATTTAGTTTTATTCTTAAGAAAAGGACAGTGATTTTTTTTAATCCAGCCCACTTGTTGTTGACCAATCATGAAAGGTAATACGGATTGCCGATCAAAGTGATTACAGACATTAAGACGTTCAAGAAAGCTCATAGATTTACCTCTTTAACTGAATTGATTGGGAGCTATTATAAGAATTTGTAACTATTTTTTCTATAAAATGATCGAAAAACATTTGCTGAAATGACAGAAGTACACAATCGCCCGCCTCGCTCAGTGTCATGATGCTATTGCCATAACACCCATGATTGATCGCTATTATGCGCACTTGACCGGAATTGTCGTTATAGAGTAACATAACGTAACCGTAACAACTTTGTTACGCTACTATTTTAAAGGAGATTTTATGGCCAAAACCGGAGTAACTTATGAACAAGTCGCCTTAGCGTGTCAATCACTCTTGAAGGAGGGGCAGTCGCCTACCTTCCGTAATGTGATTCCTAAGACAGGGGGTGCTGCTAGCGCCATCTCGAAACACCTAAATACCTGGCGTAATGAGCAGGAAAATATCGTATTAGCCGCTCTGGATGAAGAATTATCCTCTCAAGTGAGGCAAGCCATCCTGGCCGAATCCGCACGTAAAACAACGCTCGTGAAACAGCAATTATCCGGTAAAATAACCGCCATGGAGCAACAACTGGCTGAGATGGGAGACATGCTGCTGAAAGCCGATCAAGAAAAAGACCAATTAACCCTAGAATTACAGAAAGTTCAGCAGCAAACCCTTGAACAGGATAAGCGATTAGCTATTGCCGATCAACGCCTTTTAGACGCCCAGGCCCGTTGCCAAGAACTAGAGAAGCTCTATCGAGAATCTGCTTTGGCGCACGAGCGTGCTCATACCGAGAAAGTGATGATTCAAAAACAAAATGAAACCTTGGAAAAACGGATTGATTATTTAGAAAACAACCAGCGCGAACAGCCGTCTTCTCCTTCACAGATTAAAACAGGTACACAAAAAATACCTCAAAAAAAAGCTTAACAATTGCAATCTTTTAAAAAATGGCTCTTATTTTTGACTTTTTTGTTCAAACCGGTACAATACCTTGCGTTTCTATAGTCCCAATAGAACTAAAGTAGGTTAATGGAAGCCAATAAAAAAGGCGTTTATTTTTGAGTGGGAGGATTTATGAACCAGCCTTTGTCACCCCTTTCGGTGAAACACGATACGGACGTTATCGCACCGGATATCCATTCGTTCGCTTCATCGTCATCTAAACCGGGCACATTACGCGATGCGGTTCGGGCCACCGTCAAAGAATACTTTTTGAGATTGGACGGTGCAACGCATTATAACCTGTATGAACTGTTTCTAGCTGAAATGGAATCTCCACTCTTGGAAATGGTGTTGCAATTTTGCCATAATAACCAAAGTTTGGCGGCTAAATTATTGAACATCAGCCGTGGCACCTTGCGCAAGAAAATGATACAACATGGGTTTCTAGCAGATAAAAAATAATTAAAATGATTCAGTTGTAGAAAACTGACAGCGGTTGCAGATTTTTAGCGATTTTTCGCTGAATTAATGAGATACGGAGTTAATCATTCGTCATAACATAAGGAGATTTTGTATGCAATTTTTAAAAAAATTTTCTTTAACAGTACCCTCTCAAGAGATACAAGAACCCATTAGAAAGGTGGAAAAACCTCTCAATGTAGGAAAATTAAAAAATGAACTTAAAGAATCATTAAAAACCATCAGTTTGATTAATCCTGAGCAGGATGAAATAGTGATGGTATTAGGTATGCCAGGTGCAGGAAAAAGCACCGTCATTAACTATTTTTTAGGCTGGGAACTAGACGAAGATAAGAATATTAAGGGAGCCAAATTTTTAGACTTTAAAGACAGCGATAAGAATAAAGCACGACTAGAAGAATGCCAGTTTACAGTAAGAGAAAGTATCAAAACTAAGAAAAAATTTATTCAGTTTTCAACTGGAGATAATAAAGAGTTCTTTGAAAAAAAACCAATTCTGGCAAAAATGGAATCTACTTTTCATGCAGTTACTACTATGCCAGCAGTATACCGAAGTGACGGCGTGAAATTCGCTTATTGTGATTGCCCGGGTTTTAGCAATACAGGTGCAGAAGACAAAGAACAGGAAGTAGCGGCTACACTTGCCACTGTTTTAGCCGCTAAATCAGGAAGAGTGAGAGCTATTATTGTGTTGATTAATGGTGTTTCTCTTGAACCCGGCGCCGGACGAGGAACGCAAATTAGAGAGCTATTTGATTTTTTACTTCGTTTTATAAAAATAGGTAATGAACAAATCTTTGAAAATCAAAATATTAATATTATGGAATCGATCTTTTTTGTTTTTAACAATATAGAATTAGATAGAGATGAAATCAAGTATACATTAGAAGAAATTGGAACTGATTCTAAAGACCCAAAAACACAGAAACTATTCAAAAATATTATACAAGATAATAATTTCCATCGTGTTATGATCGTTAACCCCAAGGACGGGGGAGAAAGTAGAACTCACATTTTTAAAAAAATCGAATTTTCCCCAGGAATCAAGCCTGAGAATTTTACTTTTCCCACGGATAGTAGCAGTACATTACAGCAATTTGAAGATGAGTTCTTGGTTCCCACCGCAGCAAAAGGATATGCTCTTTTAGAACGAGCCGTGAGCACAATTCCTGTGTTAATAGATGATCGAAGAAAACGCGTGGCAGAATATCAAGAATCAATCAAATTTCATGAAAAAACGCTATTGTTAGCGCAAGGATACGATCTTTGCCTATTGTCTGAGGATATAAAGCCTGACAAAGGCAAATTTTATATTAGAAAGAAAGATGATTTTCTGGAATATTTAGTTTTTGATCCTGCCGGGGAGAAAAAAAACGATAAGATTAGTAAAGACGAATTTGAACAAATCACTAATGAAAAATTTGATCAGGTAACATCTGAGCCTATACTCGATAATTTGAAACCCTGCTTACCCAAAATTTTGAAAATTACGTCAGAAAGAGGTCACACTGTTAAAATAGATGAGAAAGCTGACACCGATGAATACGTCAAATATTTACAGAATTCAGTGGAAATTAATAAGGTCAAAATTACTGAATTTAAGGAGAATATCTGGTCTAAAAAAGAGGGATACAAATTAATTTGTTTAAAATCATTACCTAAGCCTGCCGAATTGAAAAAGAATTATCGTAATACTTATATCTTTATTGCAGATAAAGAAAAAGTCAGAGAATATTTTTTTAGATCTATTTTTGATCTGTATAGGCGAAATATGCTGTTTCCATTGTATCATAGCATGCATAAAAGTTTAATTTATTACATAAATAACATAGGGGAGACTCAAGATATTGATATTTTTGGCCGCGATTTCAGAAAAAAATATGAGTATTTGATTGAAAGTTTTGAATTTTTAGATAATAAATCAATAGAGATAAAATCAGACTCTGATAAATCACAAATTGCTTGGGAATTAATTCGATCTGATGGATTACATATGAAATCTCCCGGATTAAAATATCTTGATAAGAGATTATCAGAAATTAATCACGAAGAACCTGCTCTTTATAGAAGTTATCCCTTTCAGCATAGTCTTACCGCATGGAAATGGTTATTTGGTATAGGTTTCCTTATGCGTCATGAACAACAAGTCAATATAAATATTGGTCGATCTTTTATTGAACATAAAGTCAATATGACTTCTGGTGTTATGTTGAATCCTCAAGGCACTTCTGGATCTCATCCGAAAGTAGATAAAAATACGGGTACCTTTGAAGCGAAATATATCACCGAAAAAGGTGAGAGTGCTGATTATAATATAGAATTTTATATTCCATCAAATGAGATCAAAGAAACCACAGAGGAAATTAAAGAGTTGGAAAAACATATTCAAGAATTAAAGGAAGAAATTAAAGATATGAGAGACCAACGTCGGAAATTAAAGGAATACAACAAGAGGCTAAATTCAGATATCGCGGGTGGTAAGGATAGAGTATCTCATGCTAAGACAGGAATTGTGGAAGCTGAACAAGAGATTGAGAAATTAAATAAATATATCATTCAATTAAAAGAAAAAGAAAAATTAACGAATAATGAACTTGAACAGTTTAAAGAAGATTTTAAACTGTTAAGTCAAATTGTGGAGCGGATTGAATTTACCCCTAGAATTATACAGACTTTCTATGTTATGTATAAAACTTATACGTATAGCGCCATAGATAAACAGGAAAAATTGGAGCAGAAGGATCATAAATATGAGCATGAACAAAAGACAACGTTAGAGCTAACTGAAGATACACAACCTAATATTTCTACATTGCAGCAATTAGAATTTATTATGTTGGAACAATTAAATGTGAGAAGGAGTATTCAAAATTCAGATGAAGAGCGTGTTCAGTTTCTAAAGGGTTTTCTTTTAACCTGTCAGTCTGAGTATAATAGGTTGACGAATATTTCTGATGAAAAAGAGCAAAAAATAAATTCTGATAGTCAATCAATGATGTCTAATTCGTCGCTTGCTTCAACTCGTAATATACGGTTTATTGGCAGTACTCATAGTTCTGACAGTAGTTTCTCTAACACTTATAGCAGTAGCAGTAGTAGTTCTTCGTTTACTCCTGTCATGTCTTCATCTGTTCCCACTGATTTATTTCAAAGAAAATTCCAACCCTCTATCAGTAGAGACATAAAGCAAACTGACGAGCAATTAATAGGAATGGCCAATAATGTAGTAGCAGGGTTGCCGCCGAATGAACAAATCCAGCATAGGCAAAAAATTAGTGATTTTAGGAGAGACCGCCTAAAAAATCCTGTTAGAAGTGGTTCTCAGGATATTGAAAAGCAAGAATTTGCAAATTTTATCCTTCAATTGAATGAGCAAAGGCAACAGAGTAAACCCCATGCAGATTATGAATCTATACGTTCCAGTTTAGGAGTTAAAAATGAACTTCGTTCAAGCACTTCTAGTTTTGTTCACTCCTAGATCAACAGGGATGGACGAATAAAGTTTCGGTTTTAAATGCCTGATCTGAAAACACCTCAATTCCTTGAGATTTAATTTTTTGATAAATAGGACACGTGATAGAAGTGATTTTCGATGGTTTGCGTAAGGTCATGCAGAAAATATGTTTTCTATCTGATTAATTTTATTTTGCTCCTGCGCCAAATATCCTTGGTGAATCGCTAATTTATCCGAAGTGGCTTTAAGCTGTTTGACTGTTTCGGAAGTCGCTACAGTATTTTTATCATTAAAACTACAAATTGGGATGACTAATTGAGCCAGCGCCATTTGTAAATCTCTATTCAATTGCTGTTGGTGCTGTCGTTGGCGATGGTCAATAAACAATATTGCCCGGCAAGAAGTAATCGACCTTTCATAGATGCAGCGATGGGAATTCATAGCCAATAACTTTTCTTGCAAGAGCTGACTTTCTTTTTGTTCGTTCAAATTTTCTTGCAGAGATTGCGCTTCCACCATTAAATTCAATAATGGTTGATAGTTGCTTTGGCAATGCGATTTTACAGTATGGATAACAACAGCCAGTGATAAAGCAATCTGTTCTATTCGATTGGCATGCGCTAAAGTCACTTGAGTTCGATGTTCAATGGCAAATTGTGCCTCTTGGATGATTTTCTGGCGATTGTCCTCTATTTTTTGTTCTAACCGCTCGGCTCGACCCTGCAAACTGGTTTTGGCTTTTTGAACTTCTTCGACTACTTTCTCAGCCATCGGTTTTTGCCCTAACTCTTTTGCCAAATTTTGATAAACCGGTCGTGCATTGCCTTCACATTGAATTTGATGATGAATATTTTCTTTTGAAAAACGCGCCTGCGCCATTTTCACATCATAGGGTCGCAGTGGATGTGAATGCGAAAATTGAGGTGCATGAGACTGAACTGCAACCATCATCTGGGATGGTGATGGTGGAGCAGTATTCTGGAGGGTCGTATCCACTGTATTTTCTAAATTATTCAGCGATTCGTGTCGAGTTATGCACTCTTGGCGAATAGACTCATAACGCTGAGCTTGTTCGTGAGTTAATACACCCTGATTTTTAGCTTCACCCCCAATCTGGTTACGCACAGTTTCCGTCACATTGGCGGTTGCAATCACATCATCGGCTTGACGCAAAGCGATTCGCAGATCATCCGTATTTTTTGAAGCAGTTAATGCCGATTGACTTTGTTTTAATCGCCATTGCCAATCCGATTCTCCGAATAAAAATGGAGAATGCTGCAACAAAAATAATATTTTTAAAGCGAAGGCTTTCAGTAGAGTCAGAGCGTATATCCCGGAATTTTTTTTAACGGCTTCTTTTAAGAGCGCGGCTTCCAGGGCATTTAAATATCGTACATAATATTTCAATTCCAGTGACACCTCTGCTTGTTCACACAGTGTTTGTAAATATTTCATCAGTGACCTCTTTCAATAGTGGACAGGATAGAATAAAAGAAATCATCCGTTCAACCCCGGGTTTTTTTATAACCGGGAATTGAATCAGATGATCAAAGTTATCATCAGGGATGATATTCACCCTTCACTAACCCACCCGGCAAGTGACTGCAGGTACAGGCGGTTGGCTTAATACTGTCTGCAAACCTTGAGTAGCCTCTTTGCCTTTAACGTTCCAGATACCGCAGGCCCAAGCAATGCCCACGGAAAAAACCGTCGCTACCCCTTTGACAAATTTCATCGCCCAAGTATCACGATCTTGTTCGATGATTCCCCGTTGATGCTTGAATTGCTCACGAAAATCTTTCAATTGTTCTGGGGCAGATTTAACCGGCGTGTTCAGCGTGGCTTGTAATGTACTCACCGCTTGATACTTCTGCACCACTAAAGGCGGAGGTTGATCAGATTTTCCCAGGGTTCGTGTCGGCTCCGTCGTCAGTTTTTCGACGGGCAACCTAGCATCCGTGACTATCGTTACCTGAGCGCGTTCATTCACCGGCGGCGCACCAAACAATAATGTCCGGCCCTGGGTGGTGATCAAATAGTTTTGCTCAGAGTCCTTTTTAGCCTGGCTTTCAATTTCCATGGCCAAATGATTTTTATACTCTTGACATAATTGCCATAATTCCTGTTTTTGGCGGACAGCCGGCAATAAAGTCAATAAATTTTTCTGAACTTGAAGACAGCGTTGCTGCTGGTTGGCTTGCCACGGACACCAACGATGAATCGCATTTCTCAGCGTGGTGTAATTCATAGCGTTTAATAAATCTACTTTATCCAGCAACCGAGTCAATCGTGCGTCTAAGGCTTTATTGAATATTTTTTGCTGTTGAGTCGCTTCCTTCCCTTTGGAACGTGTTTGCGTTTCGGTTTGGGCTTGCTCAATGATCGCCAAGGCTTCTTGATCTAAGGTCGGGCTGATATTAAAGACCGAACCTTGCGCCGCACATTGACGATGCGTTGTTAAAAATTGTTCGATGAGTTTGCTCATACATTTTCTCCTGAAAAAAAATAAAAAAGAGTGATTAAATGAATGCGATCAGATTTCTCTGAATTAACTTAAACCCGGAATCGGCGCAGGCGGTTTCAAAGTCTCAGTGATCTTTTCCGCCGCTTGCTGGCCTTTGACATTCCAAATCCCACAGGCCCAGGCAATGCCCAGCGACAAGACAGTCGCTACCCCTTTCATAAATTTCATTCCCCAACCATCACGATCTTTTTCAATGATCTTGCTCTGGGATTGAAACGTTTGTTTAAAACTCTGCAATTGCCGGTCTATAGGTTGTGGTGTGTTTAAGGTGCTCGCTATGGTATGGACGGCGGCATATTTTTTAATGGCGGCATTCAAACTATCACTGCCGTTGGGAATGCCTTGTGGATGATCGGCGACAAACCGATCCATATTGCTACCGGCTTGAGTCACTTGCTGAGGCAATTGGCCGGAATCCGGCAACGGGACACCTCTGATTTTCTGATTGGCAGTAAATTGAGCGTATTCCTGCGGATGATTTTCTTTCAATTCGTTCACAATATCTTCTTTCAAGTGCAACTTATAATCCTGGCAGATCACCTGTAAGGTCTGTTTTTGCCGAGCTTGCGGCAAGACGTTGAGTAATACCTTACGAACGACCTGGCCCTTTTGATCAGGCTGCCAGTCTTCAATCGCCGCAAACACGGCATTGAATTGCTGAGTATTCGCTAAATTTACCCGCGCCAGTTCCGCAGTGACTCGTGCGGCAATGGCCGCTCTCTGCACATCACTCGGCTTTCCAGAAATCGCTGAAGAATAATGTTCGGCTTCCCGTGAAGCTTGGTCATACAACAAGGTAGCCTGACGATTGAGCCGCTGGAGCCGATCCTGTTTAGAATCTCCTAATTCCGGTTTGGCTTTGGTTTGAAGTAATAAGTGAATCAGATTAACACTATTGAAATGACGCATGGTTTCTTTCCTTTTATTTTGTTTTTACACTGGCGCAAGCACTATTTTTTGAATCGCTCTTGCGCTTCCTTTTTTCCACACAGATCAATTTATTTTTGGGGGTGTTTTACCCTAGATAATTTTTTCGAGTAATTTGAATTCGACTATGGCCAAGTTCTTCGGTTAAGATCATTCGCGCCAGGGTATCTTTACGGCGCTGTTCATAATCCAATGTTTTTGGGTCAGGCCCTCCGGCAATCGGAGCTTCCCAACCGGTGAGTTCTTTATAACGTTCCTGCGCGTACGCATGGCGAAGCCCATGCGAACGAATCCCTGAATGACGCAACTGCTGATCGTAAACATAGCGGTGCTGAATATAGGTTTTCGATTCTGGAATTAAAGATCGGTTCGCATGCCAGGCTAATAATTTGGCCTCATCCAACCATCGACGTTGTTCGGCAGTCCGAATCGGAATCTCACGAGAACGATTACCTTTACACCATGAAGACAATAAAACTAATTTGTATTCATGATCTGCCAAATAAGGTTTGATTTTTAACGATTCTTCCCGACGCAGCCCAAAGTGTCTTTGAAGTTCCAAGGATACTCGCACATACGGATCAGTAATTTTAGTAATATTGGGATTGACAATAGCCTTATTTTTAAGCGGTTCAGTGTGACGGGAACCCACTTGTAATGCTTTGTTATCGGGTATAAAGGGTTTGTCGATTAAAATCGCCAGGCGACGTAAAGCGGAGAGTCGATTCTTAATGGTGCTGACTTTAAGTGATTGACCCTGCCAATGCTGCACTAATCCTTTGACATGTTTTTCTTTCAGTTGTTGAACTGAAGACAGTTTATAATCCAAATCATGCAGTTCTTTGGCAATCCCAAATAATATTTGCGTTCGATCATGCCGTGTGGCAAAAGAATTTTCACGGTCTTTTTGCAAGACCTGATATAAAGATCGTTTAAATTGTTTTCTAAAACTCATAATTCCTAAACTCCCTGTCTGTTTTGACGAAAATCCCTCTAAAACGGTTATTGTGCTTAGTGTTAAGCCCCAATTCACACCCCGTTAAAAGTGTGAAAGGCTGAATTGCTTCAGCTAATGAGCTAAAGGTCGAGGGTTTTAGCCACGAAATAAGTTAATAAATTTGTCTTTTATGTTTTGTAGATTGTCTTCTGTAATCAATTCATTAATAATTCTTTTAACGCTGAGTGATATTTGAGTTGCTTCAAAAATACTCTCCTGACATTGTTTTATTTTTTCATATTTTTCTTGTTTAATGTAATTTGATTTGATTTCTTGATTGTTATTATTTATTTTATTTTGCTGTTCAGTCATATTTTGCTCTCCTGTAAAAAATAAATTTTCAATTTTCTGTTTTTTTATTTAATTTTTATTTTGTAACCTGTAACCTATTCAATAATTTAATGTAGATTGATCTTTCTTTATTTTTTAATCTCCTCATTTATCCTCATTTCAGTATTTAAGGATTTTAATGCTGTTTTTTGTATTTTATTAAAATGACATTGAATGAATTGTTTAATTTTTAATTTATGATTTTTAAGTTTGTAACATCGATTTAAAATTATTATTGATTAGTTTTTATCTATATTAATTTGTATTTATACTTATGAATCCATTCCGAAAGAACAGATATGCCCATTCCCAAACGAGAAAAAGCATCAAGAGAGGAATAATAGTCTTGTTTAAGGCAAAACTATTAAAGTTACCTGACGAGCAGAATAACTTAGGAAGGTTGAATGACAGGACGAATACTCGAAGCTGTCACATGTTTTACTGGCTTAATGTCGTGTAAAACGCCGACTCATAGCGCATAGTGTAAATGAATTTTATAAAAAGTCAATAGTTTTTTTAAAATATTTTTAAAAATAACCTATAAAAATAGTGGTTTTTATGACTGTCCCCATATTTTTCTCTACCATCCCTTGTTTTGAGTGACAAATGGGATGAAATAATGATTTGAATTGAAGGTGTTAGAATTACAATGATCGCTACGTCACTGCGTAAAACGCAGTGACGTAGCTATGTGAAAATTTAGATCAATTTTATTTGATAGTGATTTTTATTCCTCTTGAAATAATCAGGCTGATCACACCCACCAATTTTTTAATTGGTTTTAAAAATTTCTTCCTGTATTGCCGGAAAGTATTTTTACATTTTTGGTACTCCTCCTCCCCAACTTCGTTCATATTTTAATCTCAACCTATAAACCCAGTAGAGAAAATAAAAGCCACTAACTTAAAATGTAGAGCTATTTGCCAATATAGAACAAATTCTATGCAGAGATAGGGTACGTGAATAAATAATCCTATTCGCTCGTTGATCTCTCCTTGCATCGACTAGGTAAACCAGTTAATAATCTAACGTCCCAGCATAAAGTCAACTTAGGAAAAATCCATCATCATAAGGAGAGTGATACTATGAGAATTCAGCCTCAAACCACCACCAAAGAACCTGCTCCCATGCCCGGCGATTTTTCAGTGTCTACGGAAGATAAACAGCCTGTTGACATAAAAGACATAAAAATAGTGCTGCCGGAGGTCAATACCACTGAAACCGTCATTGAAGAAATCGCCTTACTCGGTTTCGTCGACGCCTTACCTGATCTCAACCACGATGAGAAAGCCTGGACAACTCTACAAAGCATTCTCCACCCTCAACCCTCCGAGATAGAGATTGATGAGGATTTTTTATGCCCGATCACTCAATCGCTCATTCGTGATCCGGTGACAACCTGCGACGGACAAATGTATGAGCGCGAGGCCATTGAGCAATGGTTTAGTAAAGGAAATATAACTTCACCCATTACCAATAAACCATTGGAAAATAAACAACTCACCCCTAATGTATTCGCTAAAAAACAAATCAACACATTAGTGGAAAAAAATTCCGCACTCAAAGATTCTGAAGAATGGTATTTGCCACAAAGCTGGATTGTGGAACTGCAAGCGGCTTGTAAAACCGGAGATGAAAAGCAGATCAAAGAACTGGCCAGCCGTGACCGGCGTTTACTGGTACATGCGTTTAAAGATCATCATGGCGGTCAAACAGCCTTGCATTTTGCTGCGGCGGGAAATCCTAAAGCAATGGAAATGATGATTGAACTGTTGGAAAACCGGCAACGCGGATTGGCGTTAGCGGGGCTGCTGCGAGCGGATCAGGAAGGCCGCTTGCCTGTCCATCAAGTGATTTTAGCCACGGCTGATTTCTTTTCAATGCAAAACACTCAGACGTTATTAAAACTGATGATCCGAATGGGTCAGCAAATCACACAAATCCAACCGTTGCCCGGCGGTTGGCCGCTGAGATTTGACCGGCGTGCACTCAACGAAGCGCTAGCCTGGTGTGTCGGACAAGAAGATGAAGACAAAATTCGCTGCCTGCTGCGTATAGGCGCTGACCCACAGGCCAAAACCGCCCAAGGAGAAACCCGAGTCTATCAGGCAGTCAAAAAAGGTTGCGCGCGTAGTTTGAACCTATTGCTGGAATGTAAAGCGGATCCCAACTTAGAAGATAAGCGCCTGAATGATTCACCGTTACACGCCGCAGTACGACGAGGCAATGCGGGCATGGTGGCTGCTCTGTTGAAAGCGGTCGCTAAGTCCAACCGTGCACTCAACAACGGCAGAACCCCGTTGCATCTGGCTGCCGAACGAAACGGCCCTGAGATATTGGCGGCATTGGCAGGCGAGGCTAAAACCTTACCTGCCGATCTGCGGGAAGCAACCGACGCCGAAGGGTGCACTCCTTTGCATCGCGCCGTCACTGCCGGGTCGCTGAGCACGATCACCTGGTTATTAGATCACGGGGCTAACTTGCAAGCGGTCAACACCAAAGGTCAAACGGCGCTACATTTGGCAGCTAGTACTAATCGTGTGGACATTATCACCTTATTGTTGACACGAGAAGCGTCCTTGGGCGCCGTCGATCATCAAGGCAATACCGCTTTACATACCGCGGCTGAAGCCGGAGCGAATCAGGTAGTCGTGGCGCTGTTAAAAGCGGGCGCTGCGGCAGGTTTGAAAAATAGAGCTAGGCTAACGGCGCGTCAATTAGCGGAAAGTCAAAATCGCACGGATACAGTGAAACAACTGGACCAGACCGTAGCCGAGCTACAGGCGTCAGAAGAAAAAGAAATCAAAAATCATGGCGTATTAGGCATATTTTTATGGAAACAACAGCAAATTATTCGGGACTTACAAGCTCAAAATGAAATGTTGCAAGAACAAAACCAAACTTTACGCAATGAATTGACCCAACTGGTGCGTAATGAAATTAAACCGATACAAGACTGGCGTGGCGGATTTTTTACCCCTGATCGTGAGCAAATGATTGCTCGCCTGACTGATCGTGAAAAAATTGCCTTTATAAAAGAAAACGAAAACGAATTGATAACCGCTTGCGAGCAAGGTGATTTAAAAGCTGTTAAAAATGCTTTTCTTAAAGGTGCATTTTTGGATGAAAAGCAAGATAAGCATCCATTTGGGGCCGCAATTTTTGGTATGAATCCCGAAGTTGTAGCAGAAATCATAAAACAAAATAGAGGTGTAGTACCGATGAGTTGGAAGCAGTGTGAAGAACATAATATGAAGCACTACTACAAAAATATATTTAGAATTACCACATTTAACCCGAAAACGATTGAAGAATGGGGAAAACTACTCGAAACAATGAAAAACTCCCCCTTTATTTTCGATGAATATACAAGGGAGATTGCAACATTAAAATCGGTAAAATTACAACAATGCACTTGGGAAATGCTATATAAAGTTTACACTGATTATAATGTGGCAGATAGACGCCTGGGTGATGCTGATATGTGGTTAGACGGGTATTCTGCATATGAGAAAAGGTATGTCGGTCGCCCAGAGTGGATAACCGCAAAAGACCAGGAGGAAGCCCGGGGATACCGATCAAAGTATACGCCCGTTAAGAAAGATACGGAGTCCTTATGCTCTACTTTGCTTACCCTGAACATAAAAGTTACTCAAAGATTGACAAATTTAGCATCACAGATTAAACAAAAAGTAGAGACTGCAATACAGCCAACGACAGGGAAAACATTTGGTACCTAAATGCAACAACGTTAACAACTGCGATTAACTAAAATATTACAATACTGCAGGTAACTATGCTATCCAATTGAAAAATTCGCGTAGTAGTCCACTGAAATTATATTGCGCAAATTTGTATCAATATATCTGTAGGCGTTTCTCACTCGC